>OY282440.1 GCA_958296095.1 uncultured Oligoflexales bacterium | reverse complement strand
TGTTTGTGACAGTGCGACTTGAAAACGCGAGAATGAAGTTGCTAATGCACCTACATTGACACCCGTAGCACGTGATGTCTTGAAGAGAAGTGAGATAGTAGCACGCATCTCATCTACACCTTGTCCCGCGGCACGCAACCTATTGCGGACATCGGTCATAGTAGATGTAAAACTAAGCAGAGCGTTAGTTAGAGGCGGACCCAACTTATAAATTAATGCAGCAACCGCAGCGGTAAAAAGTCCTAGAGTAATAGTAGCTGCCTTAACAGCCGCGCCAAAATAAGTCCAAGCGCCTCCACGTTTGCCTGTCTGACTTAACTTAGCGTCTAACTTATCTACCGCTTGTGTGGTGATAGCAGCTTGGTGCTCAAGTAATTTTAGTTGTTTCTCGGCGCGGAAATCCTCGACGGTTATACGTAAGATAAAATCAATTGCCGCCGCACCTGCTAAAGAACCAACTAAACCTACCATCTACGTTATCCTCTCTAGACTAACTCGCAATTCACCGGCCAATTCTTTGGCACTCTTAATTACACTCTCTCTGGCTGTCCTTTCTATCCAGGGTTCAGGACGTTGTTTCGACCAACCAGCATCCAATCGACGAATATAGGGTGCGGCATTACCAACGTGCACAGGGTCTTTAAGCGGTATACTAGATGACTCTCTATCAGCGGCAGCTTTGGTAAGTGCAATAGACGCTTCACGAGTGCTACCACGTTTACCTTTTACGTGTGCTGACCCATATGAAAATTTACTACTAGTAGCACCAACTTCCCAGTTAGACAAAGCTTTTGACGTATCAACGGGTGTATTGCGTGCAAGATCAACAACAAGATTAACGACCAACTTACGTCTTGCGAATAGAACCCCTCTTATAAAGGCATCTTTCACATCATGTATTGTATCTGGAATTTCGCTAAAATCTTTCGCCATCAGCGTCTCCTTGGTGGACGTTTAAGACGTGACGCACTAATACCACCTTGGGCTGCCCCCGATTGTGTCTTGGTCTGCTCAGCGATGTGTGTGGTGTATACGTTATCTGCAACGCGTATGCCGCGAACAATAAAGTCACTAGTATCTTCATCTACTCCAAGTCTATCGACGTATGCTTGTATAGATGACCACCACATGCCTCCTACGCCTCCCATAAACATGCTGCGGTCATTTATAAGTTCGAAAAAAGCCATCATAATAATCTCAAGTTCAGGTGGGAGAGTCGGAGGGTCTAATACTTGCTCAGGTAACATTTCATAACGTGACTCAGAAATGCCATCTGCTATCTGACTTTCAATTTTACCAAACTTTATTGCATATTCTATGCACTCTCTGACTTCCCCATATCTTCTTTGTCTTGCTCCACGCCATGTGTACTACGATCAAATGCACGTTGTGACAACTCGGTGTATAAGTCATCTAATTCAAGCATAAGGCGCTTGGCATACTCTGGCTTATACGGAATGTCATTGCCATCCGGGTCTTGTAGATTGCGCCAATCAAGTAAGACATAGTTGACGAAGAAGTCTAATGCCTTGTCTAACTGTTCTTTTGCAGACACAACTCCCAACTCAAACTTACGTCTATTACGCATAGCGTAGGCTGTGATAGCTGCGTGGTATTCTTTGTTGACCTTACTGGCACTAGCAATCTTAAACATAGGTGGATCGGTGCGCCCCTCCATAAGACTAGGAACGACCCATACACCTTCTGTTGCCTTCTTTTTGTCAAGCCCGTATGCATTACGTAACAAATCATTCATAAACTAAATTCACTCCGGCAAGTAATCGAAAAAGTCCATAAGGACTGTATAACCTTCATCATTTTCCCCTGCCTCACTGTCAATTGCAAGGGTTAATGGCTCACCCTGTGAGACGTTAACACCAGCTGTACCAAGTCGCATTAGCGGAACATCAAGGACAAACCCTTCATTAGCTCGCTGACCAGCCACGTACAGACCCATATCGGAGTTATTACGGACAGAATCAATAGCGTCAGTATCATTGAAACCAGCTGTGAGAGAACCTGTAACCATAAAGTTGCCAGCAGAGACATCATAGGCTCCAACGATTCCGATCGCGGGGATTGCTGTGACATTGTTGTTGATCTCCAAAGTAAGATCGGACAAATAAGAAAACAATCGCGTCTTGGTAGAGTTTGTATCATGCCTGTAGAGATTCATGTGTTTAAGCGCACTAGACGTATTATAGTCTCTCACACGCCTATATACAGGTCTAATCCCTGGTTTCAGCCCATCTTTCTTAGTCTTGGAATCAACCGCCACGAAGGACATGCTAGACTTAACAACCTCCCTTGTAGGAATCATGATAGACATTGTATTGGCGATACAACCCTCGACATACTCAGCCTGTGCCTGTTTGGTCACAGGATGAATGCCAAGTTGGCGTTCGAATTGAAAGTAAAAGGCATCACTACCAGTACCATTACGGAAACCACGTGTTGGCAGATAGACTTCAAAACCTGCCGCGGTAGTTGCGGCTGCCGCGTTAAAGGACGTAATGTCCAGTGTCACACCAGTTGTCTCAATTGCGCCAACCCTAGCCACACCACCTAGACGTGTCCCAGCTGCATTAAGCTTAGTCGCATCATCCTCACCGCCTATGTAGATCCAAGAACCCTTACGTAGTTTTGTCTTGGTCAAGTCAATGCCGGTTAGCTTACTAACACCACTATTATAAGTTAGGGCTGCGGTTGTTCCTGTTTGCTTAAAACCTACAACTTCCACTGTTGCAGTGTCAGGTGGTGTTGCCTCTGCGACAAGACCTGTGGTTGTTAAGGCTGTTGCAGACGTTGCGGTGATAGTCTTGCGACCATTATTAGCCGCATTAGTGAAGCCTTTCATTTCTACGAGCAATGTAAATCCAGTGGGAATTACAAAGCCTAAGTCAATAGGGCTAGTACCAGACTTAGCTGTCACAGCTGTTGTTGAGACACTGGCAATCTTATCACCTGTAAGATACCCATACCTGTAAATAGATTCAAAGAAAATGCCTTCGAGAAAGTCTTCTGCGTTACGTTGTCGGAAGACAAAGTCAAAGTTAGCAGCAGCTGAGAGACCCACAACATCACCAAGTTGGTTCTGCCGTGTAGGGGAAATCTCTTCTGTTGTGTAACGTTCCAATGAGGGGCCAAACTCACCTTGTGTGATAGTTCGTATACCCTTCCATTCCACGGGGGTCGCAAGTACTCCCGGCCCTGTTTCGAACGCGTAACTAATCGCGGCAGAGCTACTATCGATTACCTTACGCGTTCCAACTGATTTAATTGCCATGATTTACCTCATTTAATCTATGTGTAGTAACGATAGTTTAGCGCCACATCTACGGGAATTCTCCCTTGTTCAGGTGGTGCATCCGACACCGAAAATCCATCTATAATTACATCGCCAGTGCGTATTGCATCTCGCCATGCGTCTTTTATTTTGTAAGCCAAAGACCGCACAGTAAGTATCTCTTGCGGCTGTAATGCGCTCATAAAGCGCAACACAACCTGTGCGGTAGTTTGATATGTAGGCTCAGAACCTAACGATATTGCTTGTTCATTAGTCAGTGTTGTTGAGACTATCCCATACGTCTTAGCCGCGGGAAAGTTTCTTGCAGGCAATTGTCCCGGCCATATGATTGGCATAGATGTCATCCTTGCAAGTATCTCTTTCAATGTTTCAAGAAGATCTTTTGAGATAGCTTCGTAAGTTGGTTCAAGAGAAGTCATTGCTTCAACTCCAATTCATATACTAGTGTTACACCGCCTACTTCTTGTTTCTTAACACAGAAAACAACATACTCTTGTCCTCCGTCTTGTATGATGTCGCCTAAGTTCACACCACTTGAAGGTGGTTGGAGAAAACAAGTGCACATGCGAGAGAAGTTAGTATCTTCCTCTATCAAGTCCTTGTAGTCCACTATGACACCCCTAACAGATAGTGGCGGAATTTTATCTCGCAAGTCTTGCGACATTTCGTTGACAGCAACATACTCACTTTGCCCTACCTTCTTTGCGGAAGACAAGAGCACCATGCCATGTCCTACGGTGGCTATCGCCACCGCAATGTTATTGGCTATCTCCTGCCAGTTAACCGCACCTGTTGGGATATGCATTGTCATACCATTCTCCTACCAGTGCGGTACAAAGACCTAAACAAAGGTCGCATAATGTCCACTGCACCTAACATATAATGCTCTATCGACCTATCGTTGTAGCCAAGACCACGACTGTTTGACTTAGTCTCTGTCACTATCTTATTTGTTCGTGTTGTCGTAGTCGAGCTTTCTTCACGCGGCGAATACCTAACTGTATATAAACCACGTAGGTAAGACTCTTCAGTAAGTGTGCCCTCACGGGTCACAACCCCCTGCGTCACACTCCCCGGCTCAGCCGTGACATCCTCATTGATGCCTAACGGTAAGATAGAAAACGGGTCAGCCTTAGCTTGTAAGTAGGCACAGAAGTAGACTTGCGCTACCTTAATGTCATCTGGGATAGATGTTGATGGATACACACGTCGTGGAGACACGCGATATGCGTAAATCCTAGGCCATTCAAGGGCTTGTGTATCGTCTAAACGTCGTCCGATAAACCTATCAGCATGCTGGTCTATGTAAGTAGTAGAACGCAGCAATAGACCTTCTGCAAGCATTGTGTTGTCTGAAATAGCATCAAACAAAGGCTTAAGCAGACTATCACTAGACGTAGTGTCCCCAGACGAACTTACCCTGCAACGCAGGAAGTTAGTCAACTCCTCGACGGTAATGTAGCAATTTGCAGCATCACCACCGAGGGTTGTATCAAGACACGGCGCACCTACAGCGGGTGCCGTGAAGACAGCCATGATTACACTTGATGCAGAAGGCAGACACCAGGGCCATCAGCATTGTCTGTATTAGCTGTTCTTGTCCAGTTACCAGTTGTCGCAACCTGCAAGATAGTTGGATACTTCTGTGTATTCCAACCAAATCCTCTCACCCTAAGACCAAACCTAGATTCTGTCTTGAGGGTTGTCTCGATGCGTGTTTTGTTATTAACCTGAATGTTGTTACGCATGTAACCAGGGTCATAAACCTTAATCGCACCTTCAAGAAGACCGAATGTACGGTACTTAACTAGGGAGTTCTGGCTGAACTGCAAAGATGGATCGTCTGTAATGAAGAATTGTTTCCCAAACAAATCCTCCATGACAGTCACACCTTTGTACTGGAACAGCCTTTGGTAATCTTTTAGGTTATTACGCGCAAACCTAATGAATGCCTGACTATGCATAAGCCAAGATCGAATCTCTTGGAAATGGTCACCCATGATTCCAGAACATTCAAGAAGCATATCAGCATTGATTTGATTGGATGCACTTGCAGTTGTACCTGACTTATCAAGAGTAAGTCCACCAGTTAGACCTGCACTTAAGATAGACCCAGCAGCAGCCGCAACGGCGTTGTTAAACTTATTACGCAAGGCAGCAATACCAACTTGTCTACCCCAAGCAGAACCAGCGGTTGCAGGATCTCGGTTTGTAACCTCAATCTGAATTTCCTCGAAGGAAACGGTCTTACTAGAATGCACGACCTGCACTGCTTTTTCATCGTATTCAGTCAACTTGACAGGCGTTTCATCACCAATGTCAGGCTGAATGTCGATGTTGCGCATTAGGTCAGGAACTTTGTTCCAACCTGCCATGTGTTCGAATTCACCCTCTGGGGCCATTCGTTCAAGGACTATAGCGCCGTTGGACTTAGCGTTGTAGTCATCTATAACTTGATTCTCAACTATGGTTCGACCTTTGTATGTGTAGCGGTCGAAGACTTGGATGGCACTATTGAGTAGACCAGCCATAATTTACCTCCAAAATTAATCCTTACCAAACGCGGCATCAACTGCCGCAACAAGTTGTTGGTCGGAACATTTGGTGTAATCTAAGTTGCCACCTGTGCTCGTCCCAGCAATCGACTTCGGAAACGCATCGCGACTTCCATCACTTTGACTTCCCAGTCCATGGCTGGCACCGCCTGTGGCCTTGGTCTGAATGATAATGTCTTTATATTTTGTATCTTCCCTAAACTTTTTTGTCAAGACATCGTAACCATCTACACTTTTCTTACCCTGAGCATCCTTAACGTATACCTCTACTCCACCCTCGCTATCATACTCTGCGCCTAGACTCATAGCTATCTTGTCTGCCAGTAAATCAGGGACAGTTGAAATCTCCTTTGCGATACCATACGCCTTATCATACGCATGTTTCCCAAGTATTTTGTGGTCACGCTCTTTGATTAGGGCTTCTTTCGCCTCAAGTTCCTTGGCATGTTTAGCTTTAAGCTTAGCCTCATACTCTTTAAAGTCACCTGATTCTTTCAACTTTTTCTCCTGCCTCTCACTCTCTTGGGACTCGAGTTCTTTAAGTTTTTGTCTCGCTTCATGGAGTTCTGCGAGGGCTTTTTTCCTTTCATTTGCTTGGTGATCTTTGGCACGTTTTAAAGCTCCTACGTTAACGGTTATCAATTTGTAGACATCACCTGCCTGTTCGTATAGTTCCTTATCTGACTCTTCAAGTTGTTCGAAAGCTTCTGAGCTTAACTCTCTCTTGATTGGCATCTGTGTTCCTTAATGTGTTAATCAATAGGCAATCTACCCCATTTTGACAGGTAGTCAGGGTCAAAGTCAACTATCAAGTCTTGCAATCTCTTGTTGAGAGTCTCGGCGTACTTACGCTCATCAAGTGTGCCTTGATCTGTGTAGTAACGACGTTTCGACTTCCAGACAGCAGGCGGATTGTATTCTCCCTTTTCGAAGAGCTTGTTTTCTTCTTTGCCTAGTATTTCACGTCGTACATCATGCTGTAAATTCTTAAGCCACGTCTTGTAGCCTATGTTCAGACCCTCTTTCATTTCAGCATTCTCTTCCTCGGTCTGCAAGAGCGGAACAATCTCCGACCTACAATTGTAATGCTGGGGCGGTAACGGCCCACCACCATACACAAAGGTTTTCTGGTGCAGACTACGACAACGTTGTGTCGTCCGCTCGTCTATCACCGCGATATATGTGTACTGACCTACAAACAACTCATCATCATCGTCATCACCACCACCTCCGCCACTACTACCATCCCACAACTCATCATTTTCATCCCACCAACTATCGTCACGTTCGTCGTCTTCGAATCTTCTCTGGATGTCTATGTATCTGTTGCCAGCTTCTATCTGTTCAAGACTCCGCCATCTGCTATTCTCATCTGCCTCAGCTTGCACAAGATCGTCTTGCGCATTAGTTCGCATAACTGTAACTGTCTTATCAATTAAGTCTTTGACCATAGCACCATTAAGCTCAAACTGTTTGAGGAATTCTTCCGCTTCAATTTCTCCTGTCTCACCTCCAAGAATCAAAGCAGCCAAATTCTGAGAGTCGTAATAAATGGCAGGATCTATTAAATCTTCTATTGCTTTCTTGCGAGCTTCTATCTTACGTTTCTTCTTTTCTTCACGTCTCTTCTCCCAAGCTTCCTTTTTTTCTTTCTCTAAATACTTCTTAACTTTTTCTTCGTATCTTTCAATCAGCTCTTGTCTAGTTTTCTCTACAAGTTCTTCGACTTCACGTCTCTCCTCTATATCCAGAGGATACCTAGCTTTAAGCCACAACAGCTCTTCATCTTCTTTCGTCAGAGGAAAACCCTGAGCAATTTGCAGCGCTTGTGCTTCAGTTGGGTCTTGTGGTTTTATCTTCTCCCTTATCAACGCATCTAACTCAGCCCTATAATACTTTTGACTAGCGAGAGTCCCCTTCTTACCTAAGATTCGCGCTAACCTAACAAGATAATCATCTGACTGTACGTCACCTAAAGTTGAATGATACCCAATCATATAACCAACAGGTTTGACAAACTGTAAAACTGCCATTATCGGCCCCGCACCACGTAACGCTTGTTGCCATCGCTTAGGTGGTGGAGGTTTAATCCACGTCATTCCGGGGAGAGGTTGCCCTGGACGATTAGGCAACTTTTCAACACCTACAAACTTGTCCCACAACCTCTCAGCAACCCCAATAATACGACCCAATCTACTTCTACTATACAACTTACCTAATCTAGACCTCTTAAGTTTACCTTTTATGTCTCCCGCAGCGTGATAAGTCCCAAAGATAAGCCAATCCAAATGTAGCCCATGAACTTGCGACACTGCAACACTGTCCGGTTCATCCTTTAAAGGACGCAAATGTGCAAAGATTGATTGAATAGCTTCACGAAAGGCTGCTCTTTCCTCACCTGAGTATTCTCTCCCGGGACTACGCTCTAGCCTGAAGAACTCAGGCAATGTCTCATAGAGAAATTTACGGAAGTCTATTCCTGTTGTTTCTGATGCAACGTTAATACCTACACGCAACATCAACTTGAACTTCCAATATGCAAATGCCCTACCAACAACACCCTTGCCCCCCGCTGGGCCAATGATTTGTCTGACTGCACCTTCCAACAATCCTAACGGCAAATTAGCCATCTCATCAGCAGTAAACCCACCAATCTCTTGGACAAGATCTTTTACAAAAGCAGCAGTGTAGTCAGACGCAGCTTGTATTTGATCATCTGCCCAACCCGCGTCTACGTAAGATGTATAGCCAGTAGTATCAGAACTAAACGGAACTTTAGTGCCTAACCCTGGTGTCTCAACTTTCATGAATGGCACAGGACTTGATGAGAAGATAGGAATCTTAGCAGCCTTACCCTTAGTGTTAGGTAAGAAGTCATCCAACCCTAAGCCTACAGCTGCTAGTTTTATGTCATCGTTAAATATACGGCGCTTGAATCCAAAGACCTGAATACGAAGTGACTCAATACCAAGATTCCACGCAACATTCTTAGCAATTCGCACCCGCGGTGTGTTGTTAGTCCGATCAATCTTAGCGTAGAGTTTGGCTGTCTCTCTTGCGTTATCCATCATGACACGTCGTGCATAAGACTTAAAGTTACGACGCAACTCATCTGTCCTAAGACTGCGCTTTACCCCCTTAATTTCTGCTTCGTCTTTCTCACCTCTAAGACGGACTGCACCTAAGTATCCATTCTTTATTCGCTGTTGTTTAACAGCTGCTCTTGCCAAAGGATCTAGGACATTCTTTTCATATGATTTGAAGCCGACATCTATGAGTGTGTCGAGATTCTTTATAGCCACACCACGTAAGCGATCGCGACTCTCTTTTGACTTAGCGATATGTGCGCCAATAAAATCACCATAACTATAATGGATTATCTCAGCCCACATTTCATGCGCCCAATCACGAGCGCCTTGTAGTATGACTTCATTCTCCGTAATACGGGAAATGAAGTTCATGTCGACAAATTTATCTACGGGAATTTTACGGGGGATCTTTCGCTTAGCAATCTTACGCTACCTCCTCAACAGGGAGATCTCCTAACCCTTCATTCTCTATCTCAGCCTTAGCGGCTGCATCAGACAACATAGTCTTACCAGCACGTTCTAACGGAGCACGTATCTCACTACGAGACAGAATACCTGCGGCGTACTCAGCCATGTTTTGTTGACGTTCTTCTATCGATATGTCTCGCACCGACTTCGTAAGATCGATCTGGAATTCTATGTTATCAGGATTAGCACCTATAAAAGTAGCTGCATGCTTAAGAACAGCAGTCATTGCTGCGGAAAGATTGTTAGCGGCAGAAGCGACTGCACTATTATTAAGTAACGACCTAGTCGTAATCTCAGTTGCAGTTTGCTGTTTGTTACCTTCACTGTGTATCAACACACCTAAGTCGGCAATACGTTCACGCTTCTTGTCCATGTTGTTTGTGAGTGCATCACTATCACCTATCTGCACAACACCTGCATTACCACCTTCGCCAAGTTGTAAGATGGTCTTGCTGCCTAGTGTCACACCATCAGGATACTGCTGTTCGAAGAGAGTAGGATCGTTTGTAGACACCCATACAGTAGGTTGCCCTCTAAGAAATAACATCTGTTCTAGATCTGCCGATGTACGGTAATCAGACAGATTAGCACCTGCAAGCGGCCCTAATAACGGTGGATCAATACGTTCGCGATTGTCTTCAGCGCCACAGAATTCAAATGTTATTTCCTCTAGCGGTTGACCTTTCGCACCTAAGATAGGCATAGGTTCTTGGTAACGTTCTAACTCAGGCAGCGTATTAAGCTGAGGCGTAATACAAGTCAATTCATGCAACGTCCCAAGACGTATAGGGTCTTTAGGACGATAGATAGCCTGCATATAACGACCATTGATGAGGGCAAGATGTTTGTACTGTAAGAACTTAGCACTCGTAAATAAGCCAGGCACATCATATGACCCCTCGACTAATATAGATGACAACTGGTTTTGTTCATTACGTTGCCATGCGAGAAGCTTAAAGGGAGACGATAACCCTAACACAGGTAACTTAGGCTGTGCTAACGTTGCTATCTTAGTTGTCTTAGGGAAATCTGTCCACAAACCACATCGAGAGTAGGCAGTAAGAAAACCAAAGGCAGCCTTGCTAAACTGCACCATGGACGTGCCGTCCCCATCACAGTCATCTACGAGTGGCTCTAACTCAGGCGGTAACTCTATCTTAGGTTCATTAACAAACATCTGTCCAACAAGTGATTGGTGGTGTCGCTGCGTAAAGTTCCAGAACACCGCACGCTGCTTGTATACTTGATACTCAGCATTTACCTCAGCATTCTGGCTGTAACCTCTTGGTAGCGAGTCTGATATGTTAGTTGCAAGATGATCATAGGTATACGACTGACTTATCTGTCCGGGGTCGTCTGTTGGAGGCGGAAGATACAACGTTCCGCAACGTTTGACTTGATGTTCGCCAAGAAGACAATCACGTATCTCGTTATACTCAGGCAAGACACGCAACAAATCCAAGTCCATAAGATTACTTAAAGACTCAATATCCGAATTTAGCAGCCCGTGGAAAGGATATGTCCGCTGGTTTTGTAGCGCCACGTTTCAACAACCTATATCTTATCATATCAAACGCATGATCTTCTTGATCAGGTGCTATGTCTTCGTCTTCCTTTTCAAGAAAGGGCAACGTCTCAATTGTCGCCTGACATTTACGCTGAACATAGAAGCCATTATGGTCCCGCTTAAGAGCACTTTGAAGACCATTACGTATCGCCTGTATGCCCTGTATGACACTACCAGATGCTTTGTAACATGGCAACCAATGCACTCCATATTGCCCCATTGTCTTAGCGATAGTCGCAATATCAGCCCTAACCTTATGATTTATTTGCGTATCTGCTGCTCCTGCTGCCGGTCTCTTACGTATCATACCTGACTCTAGCCACTTACCCTCACGTATCTTAATACCGTGTGCAATCCCTCTTGGCGTAAGCTCTAGTCCTTTGTTAGTGCCTATTGCAAGCTTACCATTACGATCTTTAGGACATCCATACCACTCAGCAAACTGCACCACACTGCCCCTTGGCAATGATATAGTCTCGCCGTTATGATGCACATCATCGCCATTTGATCGCGCAAACCAACCTATGCTGAAAGGTGTAGAACTACCCCAATCAAATGCACGATCAATGTACCACTCGTGTGGAATGGGAAAGTCCGGTAAAACATGTACGTCACGCTGCCATAAATTGGAGAACAAGCCGTCACCACCAGCGGCATCCCAATCACACAAAACCCAAGCAGCATACTTAGCAGGGTCATCCTCAACACCCTGTAGAAGGTTAGCAATATCAGCCTTGGTAAAGTAAGGATTCTCTGCATAATTACCTCTCAATGACATTATAGACTTACGCTCTATGTGCACCTTGTTGTCTAACCAAGGTATCTCGACCTTGTCGATGTAAGGCACACCATACGGTACAGGATCAATAAACTTACGTTTGACTGCGAGCTTACCGATGCCAAAAGGATTTGTTGTGCTAAAGACCTTTGTCTTTATCCCCGCGTCTGCACTAACACGCAAAGAAGCCATCATCGTATTGTATACATCTAAGTTAGGATACTTAGTTAGCTCATTGAAGCCTAAGAATGCAATGTCATCACCAAGATATGTCTTACATCCATCGACACCACGAATCGCACGAAACAAAAGTCTCGGCCCGTTAGGAAACAACCAATAATAATCAGCACGAGAAGATTTGAATCTACCTGCACCACGATAGATACGATGTGCGTGTTGTATTAAGTTGTCGAGTGATTTGTAGTCGGTATCGATAATCATACCAACACATCTATCATCTGACTTTGCAGCCATGCTGCGGAATAGCGCTAATTGTGAGGCTGTCTTACCGCACCCACGAGTGCCACAAAAAAGAGTTTGATCAACGCGAGTATCAATTGCAAGTTCTTGTGTTGAGTTGGGTATAGGTCTCCACTCATTTGTAACAGGCATCTTCTTGTCGTTGGACGTTACATATCTTCGGCGTATTCATCTTCCGTCTTAGCAGCCTTTCTACTTTCAGCTATTGTTGGCATCTTAAGATTCTTCTGTTGTGACTTGATCTTCTCAAGCCATTTCTTTTCATTCTCTTCTTGGGTTATGTATACGATATTCAAATCTGTCTTAGCATTCTTATCTTCCTCAGCTACCTTAGCATACGTTCCAGCTGTCTTGTTATGCAACTCCATTGCCTTAAGAAAGTTAGGATGCATAAATGGATTCTTAAGGTTTAGAGATAGGATATACTTCTGCAACATCTTTAGCTTATCTTCTTTCTCCCACATACGGAGATATTGTTTTTTAGTAGGTTCGACTACGCCAAAGACTTGCTTTTCCCTAGCACGACTTACCTTACCATTTAGTCTAAGCATCTTCGCCATGTTCCCTCACAGTCCCTTTGTACAACTCATCTAAACTAATTTCAAAAACATCCGCAACACGTTGGTACATACTTTCTGGCACGTCGTCTTCCATGTACCCGCGTATCAAATCGTATGCACGCATGTAAGGCACATTTAGCTGATATGCAAATGTTCTATATGTCCAGTTGCGCTGTCCCAGAAGCTTATCTATGTTGTCAGAAATTGTTTTCAAATCGTAATCCTAGCAAACATCACATAACATATGTGATAGTTACTATCACTCAGGCTGCCTTGAAGTCAACCCAGCTGTGATGTACACGTGCATCCACGAATCTTGAACCTGCATACTTAGCGAAGCAAACCTTATCAGACTGATTGCCACCTAGCACTGTAATGTTGTTTTGATCATCGTAAATACTCCCATTGTGCAGTGCAGCAAGGAATGCGACATGTCCAAACCTAGACCCTGGGGGGCCACGATGAAAGACAATAATGCTACCTATAGGCGGACATTTAAGGTTAGGTGCTCTTACACCCCACTCAAGATAACTCTTGGCACGTCCACTGTTTGTCGACTTGTAACCGCACTCGACTAAAACGTTACCGACAAACGCAGCACACCAAGGCACACTATCACTATGCACCCAATCTTGCTGAATGTTAGCCCAGAAATTTAAGATGTTTGGATTAGATCCCGATCCCTTTATCTCAACTGTTCCTAGATATGACTTAGCCTTTTCAAAAACCTCCCTCGCACCTTTGTGTATCGACACCTGTTGTGGGTCAGGTTGTGCTTCAGGCATTTCAAAGTTAAAGCCCAACTTAAAGTTACGTGCAGCGGCAAGCTCAACAGCGTTATCAGTAGCACGTCCGTACCTACCATCGATAGCGCCTCGGAAACCAACCAACTTCTTCAGATCGCGCTGTATTACCTTTATATTGTCGCTTTGAATCATACGTCTATTCACCTCAGACCTTAACGTTATTCAGTCTTCTTCCGCCATGGCTTCTTATCACACCTATGCCATCCAAGACGTTCAGTGCAACAATCATCATACGCAATAGTCCCATCCTCGATCAAATCAAAGAACGCTAACTGGGATGCCATTGCATCGTCTATGCGCAAACGGACGATCTTAGAAACAGCATCATCTAATGTAACTAGAAACCGTCTCCGATCATCCGGATCGATAGAAAACTCTGTAAATTCAAATACATCCGTAAGTAACTCCTTAAACACCCTGTCGATACGATTCTGCACCTGGGGGTTTATAGGTCTTACTTTCCCTTTTCCGGCTTCTTTCTCTGGCATCCTAATCCTCCACGATCACACATATATTTAGCACCATACACACTTACACCTAAGACCACCCAAAAGAACACATGCCCTCTACGCTTGATACGTGCTGCTACTGCATCACCAATCTTATTTTGTATACGTCGTTGATGCAGTATCTTGGCTAGACGTTCAGCATTTTCCTTCTCAGCTTTGATCGTAAATTCACGTAATTCTTTACGTTTGTTAAGCCAAGATTTAAACCGATTGGTATCGGACGCGAATGCGTACGGGACAATAGGGGGTGCAACTAAGGTTAATGTAAGTAAGAGATACCACATCAAACTCAGGTATATCATTAGTAGCGTAAAATAGCCAACAAGAAGGAAATTCAAACCTGCTGGCTATTCATACACACACAGCAGATTTAAAGCTACCAGCAGGGCCGACGGTCAGTCAATAGCTTGTTTCCAAAGCAAACCCCCACTGGTAGCCAACAAGGAGTTTTTTACGACAAGGGAGAGCATCGCACAAAACTCCTAGGCGCGTCAACTAGTCATTTCTTGTCCTTACCCTGCAAACTTTTGGTGTAGTGAAACCTTTTTTGCCGTAGGTAAGCTCTTACATCCACCAGTACACCATAGACATATTCCTTAACTTGGTGACGCTCTTCCATGGTGTTAGTCTTAGCATAAATATCATCGACCAAGTGTTCAAAATCCTCAAAAGCACGACCGAAAGTTGCACCAGCATCACATCTAAACTGAACCAAAGCTGATTTCATGTCTAGCCCCATTTCAGCACCTGTTGGCAGTAGTATTGGACTACACTGTCGAACGCCTCTTTCTCGTTCTTGAACTTTATTGTCATCTTCTTAAGATCTTGCTCATCAGGCAAACACTCAACAACATTATCGCCAAGCTTGGTATAATAATCGTCCTTGTACCTAGCGATAGCGTAATACAGCCAAGGACGTTTGCGAAACCTTATCCGATTTACACCTCTACCTGTCTTAACCAACACTTCACCTACCGTAAGACACCGCAATCTTAGGGTGTCTTCCTCTGGCATATCGACAATTGTCACTTTGTCTTCGCGGTTCAGAAAGCCCTTGATCGCCTCAAGTTTGTCTTGATCATCCCCGTGCCTAAACTTCCACTTAGCTTCCTTGTCGTCACTCATCTTTTTTGACTCCTTTAAACCAATGTTTCATCGCATCAACCCACGTCTGACACCATGATGTATTATCGTCTATGCCTTTTCCTTCGGAAATGTCTCTACACATCTTGACCAACTTAGCGTCTGACCGTACCTTACGTGCGTATTCACGGTTGTAAGCCCGACGTTTTTCTTGGTTCGCTCTGTTGTATTCACGCGCCTTATCCTTGTTAGCATGATAATACCTGCGGGCTTTCTCTCTACGAGCCTCAATGTCGGCATAATACTCCTTCTTGCGCCTGCCCAACACTTTCTTCTTGTGACGACGATAGTATTCTCTGTAGTAAGCCCTATCCGCTTCAGGATCAATCCTCGCCATCGCTACTCCCGTCATCCCATTGATAAATGTCCTTGCCGACAGAATACGACTCCCTTATCTTCTTGACAATAACGCCGAAAGAACCGTTGAAAGCTTGATACATTTGCCTGTCACAATTGTGCCACTCACATTCCAAAAGGTGCGTGATTAACATTTCATACTGTTCTATAAACTCTTCAATAGCCTTGTTAAGACAACCAGAGAAACGTTCTATCAATTCTTCAGACACTGTCTTATCATCCTTATCTTTTTGGAATTGTCCCTTACCACCTACTAATCGGTAATGATGTTCAGGCGGTATTTCTTTCCATTCAACCAGCTTGCCATCACAATACCACTTAGATTCTTCCTTCTTACCCTCCATTCTTAGCCCCCCTACCTTTAGGCTTGTGCACCCCCATAGCCTTAAGATGTTTACGCACTGTATAGGGGGACATTTGCATATGACTAGAAATACGGCTTATATGAAAACCTTTCTCGTAGAGACGCTTCGCCAATTCCTTGTCCTTATCAGTAAATTTAGAGTAGACAAGACGTTTGTAGTTAGGCAACTTCTTCAAATGAGTCAACAACGACGAATAACTTACCTTCAAATCGGTTGCCATCTTAAGTACAGAATGACCTTTCTTCATCCGATCAATAGCCTCTCTCTTCTGCACATCGGACAAATCCCCCCAAAATCTCTTCTGACTTCTACGACTTGGCTGGGGATAAATCTCAGGAACATCCGCATTTAGAATGTCATTAGCATACTGCCCAACTTCCTTCAGCATTGTAGCCTTGTACTGATCTAATATCTGCCGTATAGCCAAGGTAAGGTTCTCCACAAGCGTCTCAAACTTTTTAGAACTGACTAACTGACTCTCTTGGTAACTCATCGTAAAAAAACTCCAATAAAAATTATAACCCTGCTCGCTTTAGCCACTTATAAACAACCTGCCGCGACGTACCCACAGCCGTAGCTATAGACCCAACACTGTCCCCTTTTAGTCGCAAATTTATCATACGTTTGACTGTCTCCCACGGCGTAACCTGTCGCACAGCAGCATCCCATTGTTTCTTAAGCTCATCCCAATCTGCTTGCATCAGAGGCCTCCGTACTTATCTTCTTAATAATGTTGAATCCCTTGCTGTCTCTGCCCCATGTTATGATAAACCACCTTTGCACAAGGTCTGTTACGGATAAGTCAGGAGAACGACCTAACATATCATTCAAACGCGCAGTCTTTTCTGGCCATAACGATGTTTCGATAAATTGAAAATCACTGCCAAGACCAACCTTAAACGTACCAACAGGCCAGTCCCCCCCGTTTTGGGTCTCTTTAGAATACGTATTGACAAAACGTGAACGTAGAGGGGTTCCGTATGCTACCTCCGGCAACCACTCGTAACTAGGATAAGGTCTGGGTAACTCTTCAGACTCTTTTTCCTCTGGCAACCCATCTAACTTTGCCCACGTCTGCTTTAGAGTGGTAACTCTCTCGAATAAATCATCGTACAAACTAACCATAGCACCCCAGACTTGATCTCTAGTCCGCAAATCAACACCTTTACCTGACATGAATTCCTCCTTAATAAATGGATATAAATAAGGTCCCCTCCCCACCAACTAACTCCCTTAAAATGGCACAGTATCCGCTACTGTAGGATTAGGCGTCGCTTGTGCATTAGCATCACGCGCCTCTATCTTGCTAACATTGATGTACTTATCACGCATCTCACATGTGACATAAATAGTTTTACCATACAATTGGTGGGGGACAGCTCCGTTAGGTGCCCCGGCTATAGTAGCAAGTGCACTAAATTGTCCAGATGACCAGAGGTTATGCTTGACCAGGTACATTTCCGATAAATACCAAACATCCAAATCAACCACGAGAAAGTTTTTCCCCTTGTCGTTATTCTTTTCCTCACATGACTTGATCCTTGCAGGCAACTTTTGTCCACAAGCCTCATCAGGCAGCCTATTGCCACCCCCACCTACCGGTGATACAGATGATGTACCGTCGCTTGTCCACCTTGCTGAAAATGATGCCATAACTAAACTCCTTGTAAAAATTGAACAAAAACCAACAACGCCCGGCAACATAACAATTTCCGTTTTCACCTGTCAACAGAAAAAAATAAAAAAAATAGGTGTTGACAATCAAGCAACGCATCACTACCATCGCTGAACGAAAACTTAGACACCAGGGGTTAACAACATGTCTAACTCTCTCCCCCCCGACAGTACGGAACTATCTAACAAAGCAGCATTACAGGCTTTTTTGGCGGAGCATCCAACTGCTCACTTCCTGCGTGTAGGGCGCTACAAACAACCGTTAGACAGCCCTAAACGCAAGGATAATAACCCAATACCCTTCAAGGATTGGCCGAAACAACCGGTCGAAGTGCTTGCCAGACACGTAGTAACGTGCGGTAAACTGGGGTTAGTCTTGACATCTTTGGACTTGGGGGTCATTGATATCGACCGAGATTGGCGGGAAAAACTACCTCAAGCCAAGGGAGCTTTGACTCGCCAATGCAGACATTTCTTCGTCGTCAACTCATCCAAACCCCACAAATATCACATTTATTTCACGGTCAAGACCCCGTTCAAGCGCAAACATGCCAAGTTCGGGGAGATGTTAAGTGAAGGATCTCAGATAGTTATCCACGATTTGCCGACGGTACTATGGGAAATATGCACATTAAAACACAAGGAGAAACTCGATGAGCAAAACAGGGGATGATTTTGTCGACAAACTGTTCAAGGATATGTTGGATGAAGATGAGAAACAGATTGCTAAACCTGGAGGTTCGCAGGTCGGTTCGCAAGTCGGTTCGCAGGTCTACGAAGGTAATCGTAATAACTATGCCAACAGAGAGGGTCACATAGCGGGGATGAAACGTGACCCCCAGCGGAAAGAGGAAATAAAACAAGAGGTTATAGCTGCTGGGTTGCCTGAGGCTGAAGCTGAGTACACTGTGGAAAGGGCTTATGAGGAAGGATCAGTCAAACATGACCCCTCAAAAGCCAAGCACAAAACCACCGAATACATCCTACCGCAACCCGGAGACTCAAAAGTCATACTAAAGGAAAAGGGGACACAAGACCAAAGCAAACGCCTCCCTGAGGTAGCGAGATACCTCGGTACACGTCAACAAGTGACACTTGTAGCTGGTCTTGGCGGCGTTGGAAAAACGACACTACTACTATACGCAGCACACTGTGTAGCCACAGGTAAGGACTTTATGGGTAGCAAGGTACAGCAAGGTAGGGCAATTATCATCACCAACGAGGATAAATCCGTCATTAAAGAAATGATGAGTGAACTGCCTAACTCTGACTACATTCATATCCACGACGGTAGCGCGGAAACAATAGGTCATCTGTTAGCAGTTGAAGCAAAAGATGGGGTAGCCATGATTATCATAGATCCCGCAATGGTTGCCCACAGATGGTTCGGTGTGCGTGATTGGAGTGAAAATTCAAGCAATCCTTGGGGTGATTTTATTGATGGTGCACTCAAACCCCTAGCTCGCAAAACAAACGCCTTGATAGTGCTGCTACACCACACACGTAAACGTCCAACACAAGGCGGTGTAGATGCCAGAGGTTTTATCCGTGGTAGTGGCGGTATCGTAGACATGGTTGATAATGCCGGTGTTTTGTTAGCTGACAATAATGATAGGACGTTCGAACTGGTCAAACGACGTGGCGGCCGTAAGCAAGTGAAAATCAAGATAGGATTAAGGCTCAAAGAGATCACACAAACACACGATACAGGCGAAACAGAGACTTTCCACGCCGTTACTGGGGGTCGTCTCCTTGAGACTGGGTTACCACTCGATGAACTGATCAACTTCGGAGGTAGTAAACCACCTGACGGGGAAGAACTACTAAAGCAGATATGCCAGAGGATGTATGCCAGTCGAGAGAAATACACCACCCAACTGGGGTACCTTCCCAAGGGAGACATCATGCGATTGTTTTCATCGGGACAACGTGATGGACTTAGGCAGACCCTATCAAACCTACTCTTCAACAATAGCAGTAGCTGGGATGATAACCGCCTGTTTAACTACCGGAAGAAGGGTAAAAGTCACACCTACAGTCTAAGATCTGGTCCTGAGGGTCCCTGCCCTGAGGGACAAATACAAGACATAACCAAACATCACACCGAATAAACCCAGACTCCCTCGCGCGCGCGCGAGGAGTATATGGGTTTTTGGGCTTATTGGCTAAAAAGTCTAGTAATATCATACTGTTGTATCCACCCAAGCGTCTGGGTCGATTGGGTTGATTGGGTGGATACATAATTCTATCGTCCCAATCAACCCAATCGACCCAGGAGAGTTGGGTTGATACATGTCACTGTTATTATTACTTAAAATATACTTATCCACAGGAAAAAACCCAGGATATCAAGACTATACGCGCGCGCGCGCGAGGAACATCAGTGGTCAAGTAATCCTTGACTACTGGCACCCCAATCCAATGCCCCAGTAATGACGTGCTAACAAAACACCCCAGAGACCTAGCATGATCACGATCATTGTGGTCATGATGAAGTAGCCATCCCTACGTGTTGTCATCAACTCGCTGTCAGACAGTGGCACATAGTCTCCGTGTTCGTACTTGTGCATTGGCTTCTGGTAGCACTCGCAGGTGCAGCCAGGTTTTTTGAATTTGTATCTCATTCGATTGGCTGCTTAGCTTGGTCATCTATAGGACGCTTCAGCAATGCAGACTCTGGCACAGACACATCAATAAACACCGCCTCCTGTGTCTGTAAGCCTGCTTCCTGAAGCTCCTTAATAAGCTCAACAAGTTGTAGCTCACCCTCGTCGTCGACCAATAACATGTTTTGTACGTTGTCTAGTGCGTCCTGGATGCGTTCTGTGGTAGGATTGTTGCCCTTACCTGTCATCAAACGCCCTAACTTACGTGCGATGGCATTCTTGGTGTCTGGTTCCATCATCTTGACCGCGAATGTGACACCTTTGATTGTAACATTCGGAAACAAAAGAAAATACTGTCGTGGTGCTCTGGTTAGGGGGGACCCACCAGCTGCACCTAGTAAGGTGGGTGAGATGCCTAGAAAAAGGCTAAAAAAAAACCTAAACATATGAACCTCCGGGATGTGTAGTAGTTGGGGAGAATACCCCGCCTGAAGGCTACTTGTAGCATTACAGCCGGATGTGATACAAGAACCAATCCATATTAATAATTTTTTTAGGAGGAATTTCACATGGTTGATCTAATGTTAACTTCAGTCTTGCAAGTAACAGTAGGGTGTTATTTGCAAGATGCCCTCGCCTGACTCTGATCCCGTAAGGGATTGGAGTTGGTACGGGCCGCCAATATGTCGGTGGTGATTTTTTAACGATTTTGTCGCTGAAAAGTTTGCTTACACTATATGGCTATGAAGTCGAACAGGTGCAAGCGTCATCAGAACGCACCCTTGCTAAAGGGATTCCAGAATTTATTTTTGACTATTTTCGCGAAGAACCACCAGACTAGACAACCTGGTGGTTTTTTGTATGTGCTGGTGGTATATTGGGGTTTCGTTTTACTTAGCGGTGAAAACGGTAACCTACATCGGGTTGTGTATGGATAATGATCAGGACCCCTACGTCTGCTTACATCATCATTCATACACACCCATAAATTTCCTTAATTATCCCGACAGTCTGTGATCGTCTTCCCCCTTTATCACACCGATTGTTAATCCCATTTTCAGCACCTGTTGCAGATAGCATGCTGTTATTTTTAGCTGCACAAAATGTTTTCCAGTCTTGCGGACATACAAGTCCACTTCGTATAACGCATCATCCTTAGGCATCATAGCACCTCGGTCCCGTGGTGTCGGTGTCCACAGGGCAATAGGTTAGACGGTAGGGGTAACTCTGGAGCTGTGACATACGATCCATTTTTGGTTCGACCTGTCGAAAAAATGACTGACTCTTGACATTATAGGCCTTAACCAGCGGGTCATAATCGTTCCTTGTGTGGTTGATGGATGGGACCTGAAACCTACGATTGTGCAAATCCTCTATAGCACTCCTGATTGCCTCGGCCGTATTAGGACAACGATCGATAAATGTAGCACCTTTTAGGGTGCGTGTTAACTTGCCGAAGACCTTGATAAACCCAGAATAGGGGCACGCAGCTATCCTGTAAGTGCCAAAATGACCATGCATGCGGATACGGGTGTCGATGGCAGGCGTATCCTCATCCCAATTTAACGCATCGACAACATAGACTATGTAGGGTAGACCACTATTATCGTGGTTCCCCTTGTATGCGTGGAACGCATCGTTGACACGTCTCCTATAGCGACGTGCACGATTAAGGAGCTGTTTTTGTGTAATGATTTCACTTGTTTCCATGGTATCCTCCCAATTTTAGCATGTGGTGTTAAATTTACCTGCATAACGCATAACCGTCTTGATTCCTTGAACAAAATCGTGGCATTTCTCCAACAGACACCAGTCCCCTCCTTTCCGGAATGAATAACAATACCACAGGCCACGACTGTCCCAGTGGGTCTCAAGTTTGAAATCCCTGGCTATGTCTCCGTGGTGCAGGACAAAGCACACGCCATCCAACTCATCTTTCTCATCGATGTTATTGAGGTGCATGTGGTGTTGTTGTCGGGCTAAACTGTATCTGATGCTCTGGAGCACGCCACGGATGTGGCGTTGCTCGATTGTCTGACGGTATGTCTTATTGGTTTTCATCGATAACCTCTCCAGTGATGCCATCAACGTGATAGACGTTCCGGTCGCTGAAACATTCCTGGACAAGCTCCAGGATGTCATCCTCATGATCACGTTGGAAAATCCAGCGACCAAAGCGCGAGTCCCATTCCGCGTCGTAGTAGTCGACAAGACTAGCAAACTCGTCACTGTAGGGACATTTGACTGAGATTTCGTCGGAGTAGCGTGACACGACGACATGGTTGTGGATAGGGATGAAAGGGGCTGTAAACATGATTGACTCCTTGTAATGGGGTTAATTAAGCGACTGAGATATCCCAGTCGCTAGAATCAATTTTGTCGAGTGCTGATTTGCGGAAGCCAGTGATGCGTAGCGTTGTGCCAGCATCAATGCTTAGACAGGCACGCTTGCGGCTACAGCTGTTGCGGATGTACCCTGCCACGAGTTTGACACCAGGCGCGAATTTGACATCGTCACGGTTGCCGTAGACGAAGCAGATTTTGTGTGCGCCGAAGAGCAGGGATCGGTCATCGTGACTGATGAACTCACGAGCGGTTGCCGTGACAGTTACAGTAGCCTCATCCTCAGGGTCGTAGCCGTAGTGCTCCTTGAGGGCGGCGTGGAGGGCATCCACGTCGAGGTTGGCGCGTTGGAAATCCCATGTTTTGTCCTCAGGGTTCCAGCGGCCGCCAAGGGCTTTAGCGTCGTTGATGAAGCCGCGGTTGAAAGGGAAGGAAGTGCTGATGGTGGTGGTGGTGGAAGAAAGCATGATTGAGTCTCCTTGAGAGGGTTAAATGATCATCGTCACCATGACGATGGCTGCACTATACTTTTCTTCCATGCGCTTGTCAACCCCTGATGTCACTTTTTTTTCATTTTTCTCATTTTTTTTCCTGACCAGCTGGCCAGTACCATTGACACTCCTGTGCCAGCTGGGGTATACCCCGGTTCAGACACTTTAGCTGGGGGGCCCCATTACAACCCTGATTGACATGGCATTGCTACGACGTGGCTACTGTGTCTGGGTCAACCCCAGCACAGGCAAATATTACTGTGCAAAAATTGATCAGGTGAACGAACCATCCCTAGGTCCCTACAGTGATATCGAGACACTCGCTAAGGAAATGAAGGATCATGCAATGCGCCACTATAATATAGCAGGACTGGTTCAGGATCGTGTCGACCCTACCTGACATCGTCATTGACGAACCTACACGACTGGGATTTGACTTCCGCGGACACAAACTCAGTGCGGTGGAACGCGAGGCTTATCAGGTCAAATTAGTAGCGGGGATGGTTATTGCCTTGGCAGACGATGATGAAATGCCACTGCCAATATGGGATGCTGTGACTATCCACGTTTACCCACATGTCTACCCCAACCCCAAAACATATAACATACCACTGTCGTGCAAGGAGGCTACATGCGACAAATAGATTGGGACGGACCGTCTGATCAAATACATGTCAAACATAAGACATTACCACGAACAACACGCGGAGCACAGATGGAACGTAAACACGTCAACACGCGGAGCACAGATCGTACAGACGATAGGCTCGCGGAACATAGTTACACCCTAGGCTACCGCCTGAGCAAAGACGCAGGTAAGTACACCAGTGAAGTCATCAAATCTGTGTGTGATTGGTATGTTAGTCAGACACGTAAGCCCGGTTATGAGGAGGCTATCAGTGACGTAATGCACCTACTTGGTATGATGCATCAAGTCACACTCGCCGAGGTGCGGGAGATCATTAAATATAGACTCAAGGATTTGTGTCCAAATAACAATAATTATGAGGAGATCAAGAATGGAGACTAGAGAAATCGTGCAGGAAATCGTGAAGTTGGCCGAAAGGAATCGGAAGTGTGAAGAACTAACCGCACTGTCGAACGTTATGACGAGTATTATCAATAAATCTTTCCATGATTTGAAATGGGGAGGGGAGCTAAGGGTAGGTGAAGCAAACCAAATCCGCGAAGAGATCGTGCAGTCGGTTGAAGGCGGCATCCAAAAGGCGAAGGATAAGATTAACAAGGGGTGAGTGCTCTAAAGCATGCCGGCCAGAGGAATCGCTTGGTATCATATGTGTATATTCAAAAAAAAACGAGAAATTGCACACACCAATAACCAAGTAATGAGAACCCACTATGCCCTACAAAGACCCTGAGAAGGCGAGAGAATGGAAACGCAAGTGGAGAAAAGCAAATCCTGAGAAGGAGAGAGAACACTACCGCAAATACTACGCAAAAAACCGCGAGAAGAAGCTAGAAAACCGGAGGGAGTACTACGCAGAAAACCGCGCCAAGGAGAGAGAACGCAACCGCAAGTACAAAGAAGCAAATCGTGAGAAGAATAGAGAATACCTACGCAAGTACAGAGAAGCAAACCTTGATAAGCTGAGAGAATGCCGGAGCGAGTACTACGCAAAAAACTACGAGAAGATGAGAGAATATGACCGCGAGTGGAAAAAAGCAAATCCTGAGAAGGTGAGAGAATATTCCCGCAAATACTCCCGCAAGTACTACGCAGCCAACCGTGACACAATCCTGGCTAAACTGACTCCTGAACAAAAGCAAAGATGGCATGACCTCTGTGCGGAACGTACTCTTGAGCGGAAACTTGAACGAACCCATCGTGATCATGCCCTAGGGGTCATCAAGTGTAAAGCCCCGAAGAAAACAGACACAGAGTTCGTGACACCAGGAGTACCTGATTGGATCGAGAGAGAAATGGCTGATCGTGAACGTAGTCGTAAGGTATCAGCAGCTAGAGCTGAATTCAGGAAGGAACATAGGGGTCAAGTGCCTAGATAACTTGGTCAGATCCTGAAGTTCTCACCATGGGAACGGAAGATACCCCCGTTTGACCTTACAAGATCATTTTCTTGTCCTTGCGCAGCACCTTGCATGTTACGTAGATGTATCGTACATGCCCTCTCGCGCTTGTTCATCGGCACAAACATAACCTTGTGATCGTATTCGTAAAACATTACCTTGCCGCGTCTTGTTTTGATGCCTGAGTTCAATGCCGCCCTTACCCGCGCACGACCATACTGCGACTGTAATGTTTCGTATAGATAGGCTGGGGTAGGCATTTGTTTTGAACGCATTTGAAACATGATCAGCGCATTGATGATGTCTTCCTTAAGCTGGTTAGGTATGTCCATGTATGTGTTTCAACTTTTCCTCGATAAGTTCCTTTAGAGCATCAAACTTATCGTTAAACCTCTGCTCAAAGTGCTGCATAGCATGCTCCAACTCCTCTTTACGTATGCAGGAGTTGGAGTATGATTCTATCTTAATTCGCAAGTTGATGTATACACCTACCAATCCACCGGCAATAACGATCCATTCCGCTAGACTGCCTAGGTCGATATTCATCATTCACCTTCCCGCACAGCTTGACTAACAGACTCTCGTATTGCCCATAGCCGTTTGCTCATGTCGGTTAGTTTCTTGCTGATGATCAGCCCAAAACCTTCTCGATGCATATCAATAAAATCATCAAGGTCATTGCCTAGTTCCATTAAATGTCGCAGGAGAAATTGTTGGTTATCGGTCATCTGGTGTCTCTACGGTTATAGATCGTAATGGTTCTTCATGTCCTATCTCATCTTCGCCGCAAAACTCATCCCATACAGCATTGTATTCGATGACTTGCTTAAGTGTTTTTAGAGTATCACTCTTACTTACGCTGATAGGGACAAAGCTGCCACATATGACATCATATGCATATGTCATATAGTTAGTACGCTGATAAAGTGAGTAACCACAACCACCAGCCGCGATAGCCCCAGCAGCAATAACTACATACGGATGTTTAGTTACAAAAGCACCTAACCCCCCGTAAAGGGCAGAAGAAATAGTCAGCAAACAAGTAACCAAAGTAGCCTTAATCATTCTATTTGTCCTCGTGTCTTAGAAATTTGTAATCATCATCTAAACCTTCCAAATTGAAATCTCGACTAGCTTTTTTTCGTGCTGCTCTTACCTCCTTATTTTTGCGACGTGCGTGATCAATAGCTTCCTTAAGCATACGCATCTCAGTCTGTGTCTTGACTTGTTTGCCTCTTGCAAACCAAGCTGCAAACAACCCCGCAAGACCAAGTAGACATGATATAACAATGCTCATCAATCAAGTTCCTTGATTTCTTCGCCAGATAGGTCGGACATAGTAATTTGCGGTAGGTCCTTAATAACCTTCTTGCGTGTCCTAGTCTTACGGGTTGGCGGTTTACCACCACGCAATTCACGTTCTAACTTATCTATTTTCTCAAGATATTCCTGAGCTTCCCGTCTCAACTTACCTGTCGCTGATCTATGATCTGCCTTCAACTCATTTATCATTTCTTTATGCTTCGTATCAGTCTCAAACTGCCTATCGCGCAGTCCTTCGTTATCTCGTCTGTGTAGGTTAACAATCTTCCTGAGTCTTTCATTCTCCAATTTCGCCTCACTCAACTCGACATATGTATCCTCGCCTGTTTGTTGAGGTGTAGCATGTCCGATGTTCAACGCAAGGAAATCAATACCCTTGCGAAACCACCTACTTATCCTACCGCCGTTAGCACTCGCTGACTTGGTGATGGATGACATCGCAGACGCAATAAAATGGGCTACGAATACGTAACCCTCAAAAATGAACGTGCCTGCATGATCTGTGATTGTTGTTAACCATTCTGGCATTGAAAACCCCTGTGTGTGGACAACAATAAAACGCAACAATAGCCTTATGGGGTAGCTAGGTCAACAGCCAATATGGTATGACGTAAACGCGAGGAGGTTACTATGAAAAAAATGGATGAAGCAGGATTACAGCGGCAGATTATAGCGCTATGCCGCGTCAGTCATCACGAACTAGTGCGTAATGTGTTTGCACCACTCAACGGTGTCCTACAACGCAATCCCTGGGACACACGGAAGGCTAACTTGATGGGTATGTTATCAGGCGTGCCTGATCTCTGTATGCCAACCCATGAGGGATGTATCTGGGTTGAGCTTAAAGCTCCCGGTAGGGAAGCAAACATAAGCAAAAATCAACACAAGATGATGGAATATCTTACAAGATTAGGACATCGATGCTACATTGCGGCAACCATCGAGGATGCAATGAATATATTCAACCTTGAGGCTGTTCGAGTTGAGACTAAATGGGCTAAGGAAGGTAGACCACAGCCAGCGTCTGACGCTGATATTGTGGGAATTGGCGAGTTAGGATAATGTTATGGTTGTCCCCAACCATGAATAGGATCTGACATTCTCTCGATATGTTTGACAGCACGTTTGACACACCGTTCTAATGTGTGTGTGTATTTTCGTTCCATACGTTGATCAGACCAATTCATATCAACTCCCTTGATCTTGCATCTATCGTTAACCCCATCTTTTGGATCGGGGATGATAGCAAATTTCGCCGCATAAGGATAATCACGTAAGATGAAGTACAGACCACCATCCTTGCAGAAGTTATCTGACACCCTTAGGATTTCGTAGTGCATCCCCTTGTGTAAATACTTAACTATCCATTGATTTAAGCGTTCAGTAAACGACATTTCATCCTTAACACACAATTCGATATCATAAAGACCGTTTACGCCTATTCGGGCTAAGCCCTTATTAAATGACATCCTAATGCTACCCAAACATATGTTTCTGTCTGATGTCTGCCTCTACTAGATTCCCCAAGGTTGCTGTAAAGCGTAGTGCACGTTCGACACACTCTTCTGGTGATCCAGATACAATTCGCTGTAGCTTGCCATCGACTTCTTTACCAAAACTATTATTGTCAAGACAACTCATCGTGCAGTTGCCATAACATTTGTCAATTGCGAACTTAGCGGCAAATGGAAGATGAAAAACGGCAAAACCAATACAGGTCGTAAGTAGATGTTTCGCGTACATATCGACCTCCCGCGTGTGTCTGACCGACAGAAAATCGTATGTCATCCACTTAGGAACTTTCTTTTCCAGGATTTTCTTCAGCTCTTCCTTGAACTCTTTCTGCTCGTAATCATATGCTCTTTGCTTTAGCTCCTTCTCACTTAATTTAACGTCATGCTCCGTTGTCTTTTTTTGTTCTGTAATTATTGCCTCTTCCAACTTAGTCATTTCAGCTAGCTCCTTTGAAAATTTGACGTTATCACCTATTGTATACGGGGTTCCTACAATCCAGTCACCTCCCCGCCGTAAACGAGGCCATGGACATATGCATGGGTGTGTACATGGGTGTGAGCATGGGGATGCGGATGAGTAGTCATCAGGCCAACGATTCGTAACATATTCGTGATATGGACCATACATTTGCCACCTCAATTTAGTGTATCGACACCCAAGAAAACAAGAAACGTAGCAAGCTCATCATCGTCAAGATCACGTCCTTTGAGAAAGGAGAAAACACGTTCCTTGGTAAAAGGTAAGCCTATCGCCGCTACGAACCAGTTTATGTTCATCAATTCAATTGTGTTACGTATTGCCTTCTGGTTACTGCCCTGTTCCTTACGTTCGCTGAGAAAAAATTCCCTAGCGAACTCCTGATCTTTCATGTCTTCAGCTACTATATCCCAAAAGTTAATAAGCTCACCCGTTTTTGGCATCACTACCTTTCTTCTTGGCGTACATTTTCTCTAAGTCCTTATAAGGCGTATGAGCGAGTGTGCTAAGTGCAGCCGCATGCCGTGCCTTTAAGTCGTCACGCACAAGCCAATATTCAAAAGCGGTAGTGAGGTTGTAAAGGATGTCATAGATAGCAGCCAATTCACCGTCCCCCCCAGTGTATCGTCTCCGACCAGTAGGGGGTTGTTGTAACGCCTAGCTCTTTCATTTTATCATGGATTATGCTGCGTGGTGTTTTCATGTCTTCCTCCTTGTCAACGACAATCCGACATGTATCATTTCCCACTGGATATTGCCACAGGTTTGGGTTATATTTCCGGGGCTATGTAAGAGAATAGCTGATTGAGGTCCCCCGCATGGTGTTGTGGTTGCATTGTGTGGGGGATAATGATATTTAGCGAGACGTGTCTGGGGAGACACGCAGTACCACCCCACGATGGCCCATGATTGTGGGGTGGTGTCAAACATTTATAAAATATATTGCTATGCAATACCCCCCTCCCCATGTCTAGTAATTTCTCACCATTAATTCGGGGTGGCTGTCTGCACTCCACTTGTGTGACGGCTTATTCCCTGGTGGGTGGTAGTTAGTAGATGTCCCTTTGAATGTCCACATGTTATAATATTTAAATAAATACTGCATCATCTCCGTGTTGCTATTTGATAGTAAAAATTTGGAACCGACTTTATCGATTTTATCGCACATTTTTTTTAGGTCATATTGGTCTTGTAGATTAAATGATTTGCTTTCACTTTTATATCCATAAGGTGTACTAGCTCGCCAATAAGGCGGGTCAAAGTAGTAAAATGATTTCTGCGTAATTGGAATCTTTCTAAAACTATTACAACTCAATTCTACATTATATCCATTTAGTACTTTGCTCACTGCTAGGTAATTATCACAGTTGGGTGCATGTTTATCCCTGCCCCCCCCTAATGCGAGTTGAATCAACTACAGTATGGTTACCTAGCCCCATGATACTGTATCTCTGGAGATACATAAAAGCCAAGCCTATCTGCTTATCATTCAATTCATTCTCTTGGTTATGTAGTATATTTCTTATCTTGTAGAACTGTTTCTGACAATGTGTTTTCCACAATTTAACCATCTCACGCGAAATTGATTTAGGGTAATTCTTGATGAGAAGAAAAGCTTCAATGAGTTCACTTCTTATGTCGTTAAGATATATTCGGTGCCTCTCGTTTATCATGTCATTTTGAACAAGTTTGAAAAAGAATGCGCCTGAGCCTAGGAAGGGTTCGTAGTATTTATTAAATGTGAAAGGCAATCCCTCATTAGGTGGCACTAGATAATCAAATAACATATTCTTGCCACCCATATATCTAAAAGGTGCATAAGCCTTAGGTTGAATCATCCCGTTAATGCTCGCCAAGCACTATCAACGTTAGGTGGTTGAGTGTCAGATGCCACACGCGGTGTCAAACATTTGTAGAATATGTTGCTATGCAACACCTCATCGGCGATAGAATACACACCTGCTGTCCAAACTCCCTTGAACATCCGCGGAGCACGCGACAACAAATCATCTACAGTCACATAACGCGGTTCATCGGCTGTAGTTGACTCATCCGATATAGCTAGATGATCATCACCAGCTATTTCAACAGCTGGTAATCTTGCAGCCAATTCATGTATGTCTGGCTCGGTAATTGTTCGCCAACGTGTGCGCCAATCAGTCGCTAGATAAGGACCATTTGTTGGACTGGACGTGTGGGGTAGGATACAAATAGCAACACCATCAACACCACCTGTGTTCTCGGCAACCATATCGCCAGCTGCATACGCAACACCAACTGCCCATGCTCCTTGCCATGATTGTCGTGTTTGTGTTGGCGCGTCGCTTGGCGACCATGAAACACCCAAGAAAACAGTAGCAGTAAAGTTCTGTTGCGTCCCTCCTGGGGATGCCACAACGTAGTTGAGGAAGTAACCTAACTGATTGGATGAATTCTTCGCTAGGTGAAGATGCACAGACCCTAGTTTGGTTGTGCCATTGTATATGTCGACACCATTCTCGACCTGTAATGCAGTTCCTGTGACATCCGCGGTTGTATAGGTGGCTAGATTCTTAAGCGCGGATGCAAATAGTGTCCCATCAATACGATAGGTATCGGTTGTGTCGGACGTAAAACCAAGTGTACCAGTAGATCTTGTGCCAATTGCAAGGGTAGCTTCGATCGTGAACACACCATGTTGTACATCATCCAGGTCAAAGACAGGATTGAAGAGGGTAACTGCATTAATTACTTGATGTGTTGTCCTTGTGACATTCAAACCCTGCCCGTATTCATCCATGATTAGATGGCTGAAGCGATTGTTTATGTTCCCGGATATGGCAGACACATCCAACCATGGTTTGGGAAGTGTACGTAGTCTGCCAAGAATGTCGTTAGCTGTAAGTGCAAACCATGTATGCCAGTAATTGCCATCCCACACATATGTATGTGGTGGGTATGTAATGTCCGGCCATACCTTGACACCGTTAGCCAATGTTACCTGTACTTGGTAGTTGCTACCGGCAGGGATAGGGTTAGTCGCGACTGCATTGGTAGACACATATATGTGTGTTGTGCCACCACTAACAGGTCGTAACGTATATGTTGTGCCTCCAATGGTTACATCCCTTAACGCCTGTGGCACTGTGCCGGTAAAAATAACAAGATGTCGTCTGTAAGGCGCGTAGTTAACATTGTTGTTGTCATACCACAGGATACCTGTGACTAGACCGCTAGGTTTATCGATGCTGCCAATAGGTGCAGCAGACTGGTAGTAACCTGTATTGTGATTGCCTGTACCTGATGTAATGACCGCGTGTGTCGCTAGTGTTATTTCCTTTAACAGATCAAATTGATCGCCAAGCATTGGTGCAAGTGGAAATGTATTGCCGGCGCGGCTAGCGCCTATCTTAACCGTAAGAGTATCCGCGCTATCGTCCTTAGCAACATCTATACCCCTACCACCTACAACAATGTCCTTGGCTTGTGTGTATACCTCCGCCTTAGTCGGGGCATGACCTCCTGAGGTTATAGTTGCTAACTCATAACCTGTTTTGTCTGATTTAAGACGCAATACTTGCCCCACAATTGCTGCAACTTTATCTGCGGTGGTGGGGAAACCATTGATGTCACTGTCATTTAGCTCTTCCCATGTGGGGCTTGAGTTTCGTCGGAAGAGAACATCGCCATCAGTGCCATTGTCGGGGACAAAGTTATCCTTATCCAGTGGTTCAAAGACAGATAGAATGACTGTATCACCTACATTTCCAATGTCGGGAGTGCCATCCCAAAAGTAAGAATCACCAGCTGCATCTTCAACGTACTTAGCATCACCAAGTGCTAGACGTGTTGTGCCTATTTGTATGTGGTATCTTTTTATATCGTTTCTGTGATTGCCGGGTGTAATGGTGATAAGAAATTGTTTCTGACCAGCCGTTTCGTGGAAGACATATGTAATGGTGAAAGTTGACGACCCTACCGTGAAATTTAGACCTAAATTGACGATACCAACGCCAGGATTACCTGACCCTACACTGCCTGGGTTAGGATCTGAAACAAGTGTAAATGCCTGCGAGGCAATAACATCTACCGCACTGTTCTTGTCTTCTGCCGCGATGAGGGCTTGAATGTCTGGTTTGTTTTTGACGTAACTATCTTGCGTGTTGTCTGTGATGTCCCAGTCGGACTGTACATTTACCTCAGCTCCAGCTGATATTCCGTTAAGTTTTGTCTCGTAAGCACTTGTAAATGGATTCGCGACCCCTGCTGGCATGGTCTGGCTACCATTACCGCGCATCGTCCCGTCAAAATGTAAGGTAGTAACTTGTCCGCCACTATTGATAACGGGTTTGTTTTGGATAAAAGCATCGGATGTTGGGTCGTGCTCGTTCCAGTTTGATTTGACATTGACCTGTGCTCCTTCTTCGATGCCGTCGACCTTAGCTTCATCGGCATCCGTGTAGGGGTTAGTGACACCCATCTCATCATTAACGCCGTCGCCGAGGATGGTGTGATCAGTTCGCACGCGGGTGATGATGATCGGCTTGTTCTTAATAAATGCGGGGGATGTTGTACTCCCCTCATTCCAATCTGATTGCACATTAACTTGTGCACCTGCCTCTATGCCTTGTAGTTTTGTTTCATAGGCAGATGTGAATGGTATCTTTAGTCCCAGTGGATTAGAAGCAGAGCCGTGACCAGTAAAATCAGTAGTAGTAGTAACACTTACAATCTCCCCTTGTTCGTTAATCAGCGGCTTGTTCTTTATGTATGAGTCACTAGTTGCATCTTGCTGGTTCCAGTTTGCCTGTACGTTGACCTCAGCACCTGCTGCAACGCTATCTAACTTTGTTTTATCTGCCTCGGTAAAGGCTACACCTCCACTTGTCACTGTATTTCCTCCGCTTTGTGATGGGGACACGGTGCTTCGCACCGTCACATCCTCTAAGTTGTATCTTGCATCTCCTGGTATCTTGACTAGCTGTAATAGGATGCGACTATCGGTCATAAGACGTATTTGATAACGCGTGTCCGCGAGTGTGCCTGTGTTGGGTTCTAGGGTTAGTGTGTAACTACCGCGTGGTGATTCAACTGCTTCTATTCTTCCTGCAAATGATTCACCTGGTGCAACACCCCATATAGGATTGCCTTCAAGGTCGATGAGTTCAGCCGTTATCTGTGCACCATATATTGGCGCACTATTGGGATATTTAGGATGTATGTTCAGTGTGGCCAACGGCGTTACCTCTCTTATCTATTATTTTGTGTGCTAGTGGTGGATTGTATGTTCCACATTTCTTGCACGTATAAGACGTGTATTTGATCTCGGTATTCTTATCAAGATCCACCCATTTCTTGTTACGCCAGTCGTATACCTGGTCATAATCGTATTCGCCATCCAAACAATTTCCGTCATATGTCATGTGTTGCTCCTACGCTGGTATTACCGCGTCAAACCTATATATGTCATTAGACCCTGTGTTAGATCCTATGTCGCCTGAATATATGATACCACCAAGATGGTTAGGGTCACCTATCATAGACGCATATCTTCGTCCTGTAATGTTTGTGCCTAGTCTAGTTAGTGCAGTAAGAGTGATCGTATTGCCATCTACTTTATAGTACCGGAATTGATTGCTGAGCTGGCTACTGGTATTACTTGTGTCAACAGACCCGCCAAAGATGATGCCAAACTCAGCATTGCCTACCATAGATGATGCATACACACCATGTGGTGTAGCCCCCGATCTAGTCAATAAAGTGAGTGTGATAGTGCTGCCAGAGATTGTGTATTTGTAGAAAGTATTTACAACCGCACGACTAGCGTTAGCACCTCCGAATATGATTCCCGAAGTCTTATCACCTACAATAGCGCAAGACGAAAGAATTGGAATAGCTGCGCCTGCCTTAGTCATGGTTGTGGTTGTGATATTGTTGCCTGAGACAGCATACCAGTAGAAGTCACCAAGATTAGGAGGCCATGCACTCCGTCCACCGAACATAAACCCAGAGGTTAAATCACCTATAACTATAGGAACATGTTGTGCAGGCGCTGTACCTGTATGTGTAAGTTGTGTAGCTGTTACGGTTGCTGGTGCAGTGTTAAAATCAAGTCTGTTGATAGATGATTGATTTGATCCGTTAAACCCAAAGAATATAATTCCACTGGTTAAGTCACCTACCGCACCATAGTAGGCGTTAGAGCCAATTGACCTAGATAACGTTCTTGCTGTTCTAGTCGCTGTTGTGTTCGCAATAGATATTTGTTCTAGACTCGAAAGATAAGAAGAAGAATGTCGACCACCATACGAATAGAATGAAGCGGAAGTTCCAATCACAGTAGCGCCTAACTTAGGAGTACCTGTCCCTGTTAGTCTCGCTACCCTTACTTGTGTTGGTGCAGTGACTGGGGCTGTAGGACCCACCGCAGACGCAGGGCTAAATGATAAGTTTTCTCCACAATATACCTTGATAACTTCTGTAGCTCCACAATAGATTCTTGTTATCGGTACAGTACCACATTTTGCAGGCATGGTTAAATCCTTTCAACTACTAAGTAACTACGTATCTAGCCATGAAGTTGTTACTAACTACATATATGCCGCTACTATGAGTCCCTGCTACATCTTGGTTCCAAGCTAAGTTAGCTGAGACAGCAGCCGGTATTGTTCCAGATACAGTAAGTTGTTTTATTGTCGCTGCACTTCCGGCAACCTTATAGTAATAGAAACTACGAGATGTACCTCCTATAGCTATAATGCCCTCGGTGGCACTGCCATCCCCCCTTGCATAAGAAGTTGCGGGAAGGCTATCACCTGTTATAGTCAAAAGTGTTAGAGTTATATTGGAACCTGAAACTTCGTACTTGTACAGTTGATTAGTGTTGGCTCCTGAGGATCGCAGCCTACCTCCAAAGAAAATTCCTGAAGTTGCGCTGCCAACTAACAAAGCACCTTCCCTACGAGATATTGTACCGTTCAATCCTGTATAACTAACCGAAGATGAAGTTGCCGCATACCTGAAAAATACTTGGGAGCTGGATACATTTCCTAGAAAGAAAATCCCTGAAGTTGCTGAACCAGTTTGAGTTGTCTGGTAGTTCCTGTGAGGGATACCCGAAGGATTTGTTATCAAAGTTGCTGTAGGGCTACTGAAATTATCAAAAACAGTTGCCCTATTATCCCAACCTGAATTACGTCTACCACCTGTATAAATACAGCGAGAAGAATCTCCTGAACCTGCCGCTGAATAAGAAGCAACGTTAGAACTAACGCCCGATATTGTAGATATAGTCGCGGTAGTAGAACCATCGGGAACACTATACGTGTAGAACGATTCTCCTTCCGTTCCCCTTCTCTTACCACCAACTATCCAACCTTTATTAACATCACCAACAACAACAAAATCCTCAGTGGATACCCGCGCAGCGCTTTGGGTTAATGTAGTAAAGGTTATCGTCGTAGGAATTGCAGAGGTAGGTGGTGGGATTGTCCCACCATTCCCACCCCCAGAATCCGCACCAGTTACCAGATAAATAGTCTTGGGAGATTTAACACTAATGGCATCGTAGGCATCTTGAGTAAGACATATTATGGGATTTTCCACATCAAGAGTTACAGCACCACTAGTTCCACCACCTTCTAATCCTTTACCAGCAACAACACCTGTAATGCCACCTGTGCCCCCACCTGATACTGTCGTGGTTGAGTATCGGAAGAAATCATTGTTTAGGGGGAATCCACCAAATACAAAACCTGTTGTGGCACTGCCAACCATACCCATATCAGTTCGGGCAGATAGCACATCCCCTATGTTGGTGAGTTGAGTGAGAGTTACATTATCCCCTGAGATAAGGTAACTCCAATAATCATTTAATCGTGTCTGCCCAGCCACACCACCGAATATAATACCAGCGGTCTTTGTGCCTACCATACCTAGACCACTGCGTGGTGGGATACCCCCCGACTTAGTTAACTCTGTAACCGTGACATTAGGCCCGGCCACAGAATAACTGAAGAATCTATCAGACTCAGTCGTGCCAGTATTACCACCGAATATAATGCCCGACTCATGGTCGCCTATCATACCCATGTCGTAGAGGTTAGGTATTGTCCCTACAATGTCTAGGTTGCCAACGGTAACCGAACCCTGAGAGACAGTGTAAAACCAGAAATCATTGGAAGGCACACCATTGGCATAGCCACCAAATATCATGCCTTGAGTTCTACTGCCTACCATCCCCATATCATTTCGGTCTGTTATTGCCCCTGTGTGGGGTAGTTTGAGAAGGGCAATATCACTAGTTGCAGAGCGATAAACATATTGGAAGAAATTATTTGTATCTGTCCCGTCTCCACCATAGATAAGGCCAGCAGTATCAGTGCCGACCATACCCATACCGCGTCTTACAGTTATGTCGGATCCTGTGGTGGGGACTACTGTTAGAGTCACTGAGTCACTGGCAACCACATACCTTACAAAACCACCTAACCTCTCAGTCCTAACTCCGCCTAAACCACCAAAGATAAGGCCTGAATTGCCATCGCCAACCATGCCCATATCAGCACGGTTGAGTGTAAGGCCAACCTTAGTAAGATACTTAAGTCTTACTGCACGGGTAGATGTAAGACTGGCGGGGCCACCAGATGGCACTAGATCAATTATCGATTGCACCGAAACTTTAACGTCGGGAGAACTTATACTTTTTGAAACTGCGATTGAATCTGTTGCCGTTGCACCCATAGTATTGGCTGCAAGAGCATCTATATCTGTAGTATCCAACACACGCCACGTTAGCCTTCTGTTAGTGCCGCTTAAAGGAGCATTGGATAGTGAAGAAGTGTGATCCTTAACCGCGATATAGTGATTGTGATCGTATACGACTATCTCGCCTGCCTTATACGCTACAGGATTAGCCCAAGATCCCTTGTAAATAGACGCAGTGTTAAGCCAAGTTAAACCACCTGAGGTAGCATCATATGTTGGCAACTGTCCGTCTGTAGGTGTATTTGTCGAATCAAGTTTAGCAACCTTGATTGTGTCATCAACTATCTTGGTGTTGGACACAGCATTAGGTGCTATTTCAGAACTGCCGACACTATTAGGCGCTAACTCCCCAGCGGTAAGTGAGTTCTCTGCAATCTTATTAGCTGTTATAGCCCTATCTGCTATCTCAACAACAGGTGTAGTCGGAGTTGTATTATCCACCGAGATAGGTGCAGTGCCTGATACACCTGTGAGTGTGCCAACAACGGGTTTGTTGCGGATGAAGGCATCATTAGCTGTGTCTGTTTCATCCCAATCGGATTGAACATTAGCTTCGCCAGAGCCTGTATCACCAGACACAACCATATCTAACCATTCGGGGTCTGATGCAGGTGCAGTTGTATCACTTGCCGATCTATCATTCTTCGCGATGTAGAATTTGTTATTGTGGAAGACAACATTACCACGTGTGTATACATCAGCTGACCATATGCCTTTGTAGATAGTAGTGTCAGCCGCGACAGATGACACCTTACCCCAACCTGAAGCCGTATGGTAGGCGTAGAGAGCTTGTTCAGATATAATGTAACATCGGTATCCCATCTGGGGTTCGTAATAACGCCACTCAGTACCATCATAAACTGCAACTGTATCAGCAGTCTGTGACTGCCAAACACCCGTAGGGCCTGTTGCTATAATATGTGTTTCACCTGCCTCAGGTGTGGTTGGTGGAGTCTTGAAAATGGATGTTGCAGTTAAGTGCCAATTGATCTCAGAAAGAGATTGGAAGTTGGTATTAACCGCGTCTCCCCAGCCAGACTCACCCGTATCAAAATCATGCGTTATACCCGATCTACTATCAGTCGTTCTTGGCATCAATCACCCCAAACATTGCCGAAATTATACCCCCAACCACTTCGCCTAACGGTGGTTGGGATGAAGAGTTGCTGCTCATCCATTTGGAATACGTCATCGAAGACATCCTCAACCAATTGTAGTGTTACAAAGCCAGTCTCGTCAACTTCCCGTTTCTGAACCCGCATAACCACATTGCGAATACCCCGCGGTGTGAAATCGACCTTAACAGGATCACCTGGGTACAGGTCAATCGAAGGCAGCGTCACCGAAAAGAACCTTATAGGTTGTGAACGCGACGCTAGTTCGCGTTTAGCCAGATGCAAAGCAGTAGCATACGTAGGACAAGCTTCAAAATTAACCTTAACTGTTTCATGTCCCTGTTCCCTCAGGATAGGATTAACAATTGTCACTGCCTTAGATTCGTTGTCGACATTGCGATATGTGACTGTTACCCCGCCAATCTCCCTCTGGTTATACTTTTGAGTGAAGTTACTTACATCACCGATCTCTTCAGTGTTTATACTGGTAATATTGTCTACATCATAATCCTTGCGGATAAGTTTGATCTTTATCTTGCCCTCGATGGGATGTTCATAAACCTCACAATCCATATGTCGCTTGAGGATCTGGAACATTTGTTCCGTGTCCCTAGTGTCATCAAGAGTGAAAGCACAACATAATGACTCAGCTGCACATACATCCGCAGCTACACGGAAAGAATCATTGTCCAGTAACTCCGTAGGAATACCAAAACCTATCTCAGTATTAGTCATCAACTCGCGTAACGCGTGGACTGGATTAAGATGTGAGATATTTGCAACTATACTATCAAGTGCATTAAGTATCTGTTGCGATAGATTTGCTGTGTCATCACGCTGGTCACTTGCCCAAATATACAATGGGTTGCCAGTGCTATCTACCTGATACAACATAGAGCCAGAACTTAGAGGATGATATATAGACAAGGCTCGAACCGTAACATTGCTATAACCACTAATCGTAGCTAGATCTTTCGCGGAAGCCTCAGTAAGTCTGTAATCACTATCGGTAATGTAGAAGGCATAGATAGGTCGGTCTTCAGGGAATCTAGTCCTAGCATCATTGATGGCAAGTATAAGTTGGTCTACCCCAGTATTGGAAGAGGTTGTGTTATAACCACCAGTGCCTGAGTAACTCCAAGGACTAGCTCTACTGAAACCAGCAAAGTTAATGGCATTAGTGATACCCTGTGAGGCGTAAAACCTTCTCGAACCTTGAGTTGTTCCTTCAGGGAGAAATTCAGACCAACCATATATGTATGCATTTATCTTCTTACCATCTTGGATAAGATCATAAATACGCCTAAAGACAGAATCTAGTGCATTTAGCATAGCCTGTCTGCGACTTATAGGATGACCTCTCTGCATTGAGGCCGAATCATCTATACTAAAAATAACAGTGTAATCACCACCATGGTCAAGTGTCTCTTCACAAGCTACAGCCTTAGAGGGATACCATTGTGGTAATCCCGTAAGTAACTTGTTAGTGCGTTGAACAATTGCCTCAACAAAGGGGAATTCACCAGCGCCCCAGTTATACCAGTCGAAAGATATGACTGATGTGCCACGGTAGTTAAGCGCCAAATCCTTACTGCCATATCTTGGTATGACTTGTGTTTGACTGCCGGGATACAAAGCTAGTGTTCTTGGTCGTCTTTCCTTAGTGACACGATCTAGACTCCCAATACCACCATTGCCACCTTCCTGAATAGCGCCACCTAGAAGGCTTGTGTGGATAACTGTATTATCACCAAAATTAAATGATTGTGGCACCCTAGCTTCTTCTACAAAGATCGATATAAACTTATCAAGTTCGCCATACGAGAAACCAAATCTTCCTGAATAGTATTTTCGATCGTATGTCTTATTATTCACAGGTGTGAGAATTCTTATGGCATTCCGTACTGTGCGGTTTAACGCATTAATACCACGTGCCGTGTCTTCAAATGCCTTAGCTATCTCCCTATTGTTTAGATCTATCTCATCGAAGATAGCTGCAACAGCTGCTTCGGAAGCCATAACTGCGGAAGTTGAAGCAGTATCAGCGTCTATAGCTGGAACTTTATATAGCTTGTCCAGCCCATCTTTCTTTAACAGCCCTACCAATCTCTCAAGAGCTGGAACTCGATACTTAATGTAAAATTCAATACGTGTTGGGATATCAAGAAAAACAGAATACCAAAATATATTGAGCACCATAGCACGTTCGGCTTTTGTCGGTGGACGGGTATCACTCACGTCTCTCCCAACAATCTCTGAATGGATGTCATACCAAAGTTGATTTATATCACGTCTAGCATCGATCAAAGCACTTAGGAACGCACTTATTTTCTCCTGAGTATCCGATAGCGCTGAGTTAATGGTTGATTGTTCTTCCTTCCCAAAAGACCCACCTACAGGCTTTCGAACTATAATATTATTCTCATCATCATCATTTGTATGTATACGTTTAGACCATCTTACAAGTGACCCTGTCCTAAACTTAGAAACCCATACAGGTGAACCAAACTGTTCGATGTATACTCGTGTATTCCCATCACGATCAGTTGTATAATCATCCTCATCTGTCTCTTTTAACACAGCAAACGATTTGATCAATCCTGCGACCAACCGTTCAAGTTTCTCAAGATTACGTCGCACAGGCTCTGGATCAAATTCGCTTGTTCTTTGGGTAGGGGTTGGGTCAAACTGAGTTGATGTAGAGCTGCGCCAATAATATAGACGTTTATTGAATGCGTGCTCTAACGCAACTGCTGGTACTCTTCTTACACCAAAGACAGCTGGGACTACTGCAAACTCTTGCTCATCGTCATATATTCTTACCTTAGGTCTTACCCTTGTGGGGAATAAATCAGCACTTTCTTCTTGCCACGCCATTATGTATCGTCCTTTTCGCCGAAGATTTTGCCGAATGGTTGCTCTTCGGGGTAATGAGGGTATCCACCATAGTTAGCCTCATTGCTAAACCTTGCTGCGCATGTTTCTAGAACTTTGTTGCAACCAGCGCGAATCACTAATCCTCGGTTTACACCAAGTCCAACTACTATATGGTTAGTCACAATTGTATTCCTATCTGGCATATCTACAATCCAATAGTTCTTGCCCCTATGTGTCAACCATCCATTGATATAGTTGGTATGATTCGGAATAGGCAACACAGTCGTTATGCGTGTCTCTATCCATGATGCCACATTAACAGCTACGAGTGTTTGAGGTGCTTTACATGTATTTGTATCGAACAATTGGTAATTGCAACTACGTTGGTATCGTCTTCGCGCACCTTTCTTAATACGCAATCGACTGGCAAACTTAAAGGCCATGGTGTTGAAGCTAACTTCCACCCCTGTTAAGTTACCCCGGTAAACAACATCTATGCCCTGTAGTAGGACTAGTGATACATTGCCACTGTCAACACCACTAGACCATTTATACCAAGGTTGTTCGTCTATACGATCACCTGCAATATTCACGGAGACATCATCCGTAAATATATTGCCATCTGTCTTAACCATCGAATAATTTATTGGCAAATAGTTCGGTGCTGAAGTTTGAGAAGTGTATTGGTATGTGCCATCGGCATCTTCGAAGTGATAGTTAGTTATCATGCCAGCTTCCGATACCTAAGTACTGCGTTTGTCCTTAGCCCTCCTTCGTAGGACACATCTAACTTAGGCTCAAAAAAGTAGGCCGAAATATAATTACCCGCCTGTTCCGTTGGCATAACCACCACAGGTGAAACGCCGGACATTGCCGCGGCATAAACTTGTTTTATAATCCATTCATTCGGAAAAGTTGGCTGGTAGAAAGACACATAATCCTCATCACGTCTTACCGCACCACTAACCTTACGTCTTCCCCTTACACGTTCGCCAACAAACAATACATCTGGTGTCGTCTGTGCGTCTTCAACCTTCGCAAATCTAGCTGGTAAGTTACCAGGGTGAAATTGGGGGTTGTTGTTGCCATCACGGTTAGTGCTGTAATCTCGCTTATTCTCAAAGTTGAAAATAACCGCTATCTCAACTGCCTTATACAACAAGCTATTGATGACAATGTTAGAGCTGACTGATGCCAGACGTAACGGACAACAATAGCCTTCCGCATCCACATCAGATGCAATATCAGCTGTGACGTGTGAAGCACCATAGGTAATGTTTGTAGTCTCGGTTGCTAGAGCAATGTTACGGTTGAAGAAATAAGTCTTTGTGGAGAACTCCCAAGGTTGTTTCCTGCCATCTATATCAACTAATGGTGCTTGCAACTTACCGGCTGCTGTGACTGTAGCGGGCTGAGTTAATGCAAACTCAGGCACAAGTAACGCATACCTAACATCCGTTAGGTCACCTATCATACGCGTAAGGATACGCATATCAGATGCAACAATATCTCTATACGTATACTTAACACTATGTCTTATGGGTGTTGTGCTTAGGAATGATCGTGTCCTGCCTAACTCATAACTTGTGAAATATTGTTCACGATATTCAATGCTTTCCGTAGCCCTAGTGGGTACAAAGTACACGACTTGTTCTCGAACAGTTGTCGGTAAGTAAGACGTAAACCTAGGCAAGTGCAGACCTCACAGCAGGATTGTTAGCACGAATTATGTTTATAACTTGTTTTTGTCCCGATGGTGATTGCAGATACTCATCAACAAGTGAGGGGTCTACAACGTTAACTATATTAACCATCGGGGCATTGCCATCTTGTGTGTCTGGTGTCTCATCAATTCCGCCATGTAGGCTTATTGATCTTCCTGCCATAAATTGACTCGTCGTAGATGCAGGTAAGACATACTCATTACGGTGCACCACACCAGCAACTTGGTTATCGCGCCCTGTCCCTGTGAAACCGCCTGACTGAAAGACGGAAAGGTCTAACAAGTTGAATGTAACTAAGTCGACTACCCATAGGATAGCATTTACAAGCACTAATAAAATATTGATAACGCCAAGCACGACTGCTATGAGGAAGCCGAGAGCTTTAATCAAAGGTTTCGACAATCTATACATTTCCTCGAGCATTAAAGACAAAGTTTCGCCTCCCGCGACTATCTCAGCCCCCATCTCAACTGCGCCTTGGTCTATCTGGTTTAACTCTTTTGTAGTTTCATTTAGCCTATTCTGCGCCCTAACTGCTTCACGAGAATTTCTGCCATGTTCTCTTATTGTGTTTACCAAATCTTTTTCTATATCATTTCGTCGCTCAATTAGTTCTGTGTGTGCCTCGAATGCTTTGACATTGTGACCGATTGCCTGTGTAGCAATTTCCAAACCAGCTGCTGCGACTGCACCTATAGGACCAGCGGCACTGCCTACACCAGCTGCGGTTGCTATACCTGCTATTGACTTACCAAATGCCCCTTGATCTTTAGGGTCGGCAGTCGCATCAGCATAACCTGCTCGTCCTGCGCCAATGACAGATGATAAATCATCGTAACTTTCTATCCCTGCACTACCCGCTGCTCTCGCGAAGAAATCGACGAAGTTTAAGGCCACATTACCTATGGCATTAAGAGCTACACCTAACTCGAAGGAGAACTTAAATGCGCCATCAGTGATTTCATTGTAGACGAACTTAACAGCTTCAGTGATGTCTAACATAGCCCCCTTGAATATTTCGTCTGACTCCCTAACTCGTGCTTTATGTTCTTCGTCAGTGACTGCAAGGATACCACGCACCCATTCTTGTGATTCTTCACGCAACTCCCTAATCGCTGTTTCGGTGGGTGTCAAATTGTCATAGGGGCCGGAGATAGAAGTAGACGGTCGTGTCACATCTATTTGTCTTTGTATCTTTTCTTGTGAGGATGCATCAGGGATGATTTTGCTGGTAAACCTATCCAAAAATCTTCTGAAGTCTTTCCATTCCTTCTCAGTCGGCCCACCAGGGCCGAAGCTAATCTTAGGTAGACCAATTTCGCCACTCAACTTATCAACGTTGAAGCCACTATCATAGATGCCTTTTATGCCTAACAATTCTTTCCTGATTGCATCATATTTTTTCCTTATCTCATCGGCGTTCTTGCTAGCTTTCTCCCACCAAATACCGCCAAAGACTGATATATCTTCCAAGCCTTTACCTGCTTGTTTCCAAGTTTCCCTAAAACCCTTCCACTTATCGAATAGTAAATGCTGCTCCCGTATCCAATCCGTAGGGCCAAATAACGCCGCGTCTGACGCATCACCAAGTAATTCACCACCCTTCCACCCAAGATAAGCACCTGCCACACCACCACCAATTATACCCGGTAAACCAACGGATGCCCCTAACATACCTAGTTTGACCGCACCTAATACTGCACCAGTAATCTTAAAAGCTAGTTTTACGGTCATATTTTCAAGTGAGATTCTAAACTGAAGCATAAACCTATCGATGAAATATTGGATAGCTCCTTCATCGAACAAACTGTCGAATCGCAACCAAATACTATGTGCTACAGTGCCTATAGTCTGGCCTAACGCGATAAGGGTATCAGATATAAGCTGAAGAATTTCCCAAGCACGTAGTAAAGATTCGACAACCCTAAGAGTTATTGCCTCAGTCTTCTCATAATCTTCGGCAACTAAGTTAACCTTATCTGTCTGTGCGTTTATGAACCCTACTATACCCCTGTCACTTTTGTTTAGTTGATCATGTCCGCCTGACAAAGCAACAACAACATTATCGAAGACTCGCAACCATTCCTGTTGATAGCCTTGCAGCGCGAGAGAAATCTTCGTTTCAAAACGAGAGAAAATTTCATTAGCTTCACCGCCGAATTCTCGGAATGCCTTACGAAGAATATCAGTTGAAATCTTACCTTCTTCCGCTGCCTTTCGGAGTTTCTTAAACGGTATTCCGGCAGCTTGTGCAGCTGCCATGGCAAACTTAGGCATACCCTCAAGGACACTATTAAGTTCTTGACCTCTTAGTGTTCCACTAGCCATACCTTGAGAAAGTTGCAGTAGTGCACCAGCTGTCTCGGCACTGTTACTACCGAATGATGCAGCTGACTTAGCCAGGGCATCAAGGGACGCAGCAATCTCGACTGATGTTGCATT
>OY282439.1 GCA_958296095.1 uncultured Oligoflexales bacterium | reverse complement strand
TAAATTGCCCAGCAAACCTTCGATCTGTCCGAGTTTGTTTTCGGAATCCAAATCACTGACGTGCTGACTGCCTGCCGCCATCGAATGCGCAATTCTGCGCTTCATCTCCAGCGCTGATCTGGCTTGCGCTTGGTCGAGCAAGTGAATGTTTTGGCTCAACCAAAAGTGAAATGGCACCGCGGCAAACACATTAGCCATGGCCGCAAACGTCTGACCTTCGGGCAACATCGCCATACTGATGGTGCGAAACTTATAGTTGCCCAGTGTGACTGCCTCCTGGTTCCAAAGGCAATCGGTCAAGGTCAACTGCTCGCCCACAGAGGTATCGAGGCAACTATGCGGCTGACGATAACGCCCACTGCCTATTCTTTCAGTGCGATCAAAATTCAAGTATTCAAACAATAGCCTAAACCACGCCTCCTGTCTTAACACTTGCGGTGCCAGTCCTGTTGCCGTCAGGGCTGAAGCGATGCCCTTTACTTCCCGCAGAAACTTGGCTTTGCGATGGTCGAATTCCACCTGGCTAAGGTGCTGAAAGTCACGCGCCCGCGTAAACAAGCCCTGTTTTTGTCGGGCGTGGCGCGAGAAAACAGACAAAGAGTCTCCCAGGCGCGACGTGCCATAGGACTTGCTGCGCACGAAGAAGAGTATCTTGGGCACGAAGTAGTTCCCTTCAGCTTGGTTCTGGCGATAGAAATTGACCCGTGCCGCAGCTAAACGCGCGTAGTTGCCTGAAATGGAGCTTGATAGCTGTTGATGTTGCTTGATCAGCTCCTCAACGTTTGTCGTCAGCTGATAAAACACTTGCAAGCGCACACCTTCAGCCGCAGAGATAAGCAAGTTCTCTAACCCTCTGTTCAGCTGATTGATGCTCGCCTCGGTGGCACAAGTCATGTCAAAGCCTGCCAGCTCGAAACCTGCCGCGAGCGAGCCGTCTTTGAACACCATCAAATTGTCCTCGAAGTGCCAGAAGTCCAGCTCCGCCGCTAAGCTACGCATAGATTTTTCTCCTCATCGCTAAAACTTTGCTGGGCTCTTCCCCCGCGGCAAAAAAGCCTGGCTCTAAATAAAAACGCAACCAGTGCAGCAAGTATTTTTCAGGCTTGCCTCGCTTGCCAAAGTAAAGCACAGCCAGGCTGAGCATAGGGCCGCCAACCACTAGTGGAACTTCTAGCGCCGTGCCGCTGAAGAACAGGTTCATCACTGCACCACAGATCAACGCGCTAAGCAGGTCGAGTGCTTCGATATTGCCGATCTTAAGCTTGGCATCCAAGTTACGTTGCACTGTGGAACGAGCAAGAGGCGGCCCAGCCTCCCGCAACGAGGCATAGTCGAACGAGTGGTCAAGTTGCATCCTTCACCCCACCGCGGCAGATTGAAACCAGCCAATGATCGGCGGAGCGAGAAAACCCACCACGCTCGCGATCACTACCAAAACCATGCGCCGCTTTGCCCCTTCATCGCCACTCATCGCCAGCATGGCGGCGTAGAGCAGACCGAGAATTGCTACCGCCGGCAAGATCACCGACATCAAACTGTCGGTGAACGAGCGAATTCTGCCTTCAAAATTGCTACCACCCCAGGCCAGCACCAAATCAGGCAAATTAAGCAATGCGCCACTGAACACCCAGAGATAGATTTTCCAAAGTTTTTTTGTCATCGCGGTTCTCCTTGCCGATAAAGCACTAGGGTTTTGAAACTGTTGCGCTGGCATTAGGCTGTTCTCCTTCTAGAAAAGTACGGATGCGCCAGGCACTGCTCTTCCAATCGGGCGAGCGCATCTTTGAGCATCCTATCCGCCTCATCCCACGAGATACCGAGTGACCTCGCAATCTCCAGTATTGAGCAGTCGTGCCAGAACCTCAGCGTCACCGCTTGTCGCTGTTTTGGCCTTAGCTGCCGCGACAGCGAGCGGGCGATGCTCTGATCCTCCACCGAAAACATTACCGTCATGTTGCACCTCCGAAGTTAGCCGTCCCCCCCCGCTAAGGCAGGAAAACACAACCAAGCACAACCACATGCAACCTAACATGCATAGATCACAGTTTTTTTCACGGGCTCAGGAGGCTAGCATTTTTCTGACGAGCATAATCTGTTTCAACAGCGGAGCATTCGTCAAACACACCCGCAGTTTCGCCAAAGCTGTCTTTATGGTTTTACGCACCGACTGCTCAGTAACGCCCAGGCTTAGAGCTAGTTCAGCAACTGTTTTATCGCCCCAGTAATGGCTAACAATGATCTCCTTTTGTCGTGGCGAAAGCGTGCTGATAGAGGCATTGAGCGCAAATTTTAGCAAGCGATACTTCTTGTGGTTGGCCATAGAAAACAGCATGCCCGCGTATTTTTCTGTGGAAAAGGCATCCATTTTAGCAGGCGGAAGCACATCTTCCTCTCGCCGACCGACCTCAAGCGTAGCCAGGTAGGCCTCCCACACGCGGGGTGGCCATTGCTGCCCCACCTGCCTCAATTCGGCATCGGATTTAAGGCTGCCATCCTCGTTTAGCCAGGGTTGCAGTTGTGATTGACGCATGTCGCTCTCCTCCACTGGTGGTTGTTGGCACGGCGGCACCCCCCCAACACCGCGGTTGATAAGACTACAAAAATAGTCTAAAATTAAATTCTACGGACAACGTATCGTGGATATTTGCTCTTGTAAAGAAATAATTGGCAATCTATGAAATTTTTTTTAGGATTACATAACTAATGGACATGACAGCTGAATTTATTGTTGGTCTCGGCCGTACCTTTAGAGCTGTACGGGAACGGGAAGGCTTAACCCAGCAGGAATTAGCCACGGGGATGGGGGTTAGCATCCAGCAGATCAAGCGTTACGAGCAGGAAGAGCCTGCCTTGATTGGCAGCCAAGGCTTTTCCATCAGCATGCTGGCCAAGCTGGCCGAGTATCTCAACACGCACCCATCTACCCTGTTTGCCGAGATTCTTTCGCACTCAAATATCGTCCCGCGTGACGATCGAGAGCGGGAATTGCGCCAGGTGCTGAGGTCAGTGGCTAGCGCTAGCCTCGATGCACTATTGGCGACGAAATCACGGCGAGACAAGCCGCCGTTTGGCAACACCGTGGTGTGGAACTTGGAGATGGCCGCCAACCTCGCCCGCCTGCCCGCTAAAGCTAGGGCCAGGGTCGGAATGGAAATTTTACGTGCCCTCATCGATAATGGTATCGCCTCCCGCGAGGAGATTGATGGCCAGCAGCGACAGCTGTTTGAATTCTCGATGGGCTGATTAGCGACGCGCACATAGTACGAGAGTAGAAGTCAATAGGTGGTGAGGCAATCCTCTCGACCAACTGTTTAGGCAACTTTTTCTACGTCAATCTTAACCTTCAACCCAAAGGGGGCGAGCATCTTGTCTAGGGTCTCCAGTTTAGGGGGCGATTTCTGCGAGATGATTCTTGCCACGCTCGCGCGCTGCATTCCAGCCAAAGCGGCAAACTCTGTCACTCCCATTTTCCCGATGACACTCACCAGTGCGTCGAGAAGGGACAGGCCTTCTTCCCCATCTACAGTGGACATAAGTGCCAACAAATAGCTTTGTCGATACTGTGGATCACGCAGCTGTGCAGCTACATAGCTGTCATAGTCATTTGACCGATGCACAATAGTTCCTCCAGTAGAATCTCGCCTTCCTTATGTCACGGCTTTGTGTTGATTTGCTCCCCGCGGCGAGTATCAACATGTTGCCACCCTTCTTTCGCGCAAAATACACACGGTAGCCAGCCCCAGCATGAACCCTGATCTCAAAAATACTGTCCCCCAGTGCCTTGATGCTGTGTCTGCCGCCACCGAGCCGTACCCTTTCCAGGTAGGCATCAACCCGTGCTCGCAACTCAGATGGTAGCGATCGTAACATTTATGTTACGGTCGCGCAAGCTCAAGGTGGGAACGGCTATCAATTAAGAGGCTAAGGCACTAGCAGAAATTCGATGTAAGCGCGGGGGCCTTGCACCCCCGCCTCTACTGCACGACCGAGTTATTGAGAACGCAGGGCGGCTGCCCGTGCATAGTTGTTCACCCTGTAGTTGACACCTGTCAGCACCTGCTCACTTTCGGGGTAGGTGGCGGCAAAGATATATCTAGTCGTCACGTGTCCATGCCTAACACTATTGCCCATCATCCTGTCACCATAAGCACGCTTAACCCGTGCCCGTGTCAGTGGCAGGAGATGGACTTTGCCGTTAATAGTAAGCGTGCCTCTGACAGGCCACTTATGTTGATAGGCATCGCCCCAGGCGAAAGAAGTATCGAGCTTGAGATTATCGATGTAGTTGTTGCCGTGGACTCGCATGACCGATAATCCGTATTTGAGCAGCGACGGCGGCATACAGACATCAGTTGCGGCCTGGCATTTGAAGGTAAGGCGATGTGCGTAGCGGGTAATGGCAAACTCTGCTTGGTAGAAGCTACCTATTTGCTCCAATGCAGAGAGCAAGGCAGTGTTGGCTGTTTCTGCTACGACAAAGGTTCTAGTCGGCGATTCCAACCTGAAACCCGCGACCCTGTCATTGAGATGGACAGCATCGTAGCAGTGGTCGAGGAACGGAACTTGTCCCTGTTTACAGATATCGACAAGTTTGTTGTCGATGAGTGTTGAAGGCAGTTTGCTGTGTAGAATGCTTCTGCCACTGGCATCGGTGATGTGGGTGTAGAAGTGGGTGGGTGGTGGTGCGTTGTTGATGGGCGGGTTTTCCAGGCAGGGTGGCTTAGTTTCGTCGGGCTCCGCATTGCAAGCGACAACTGCTGCCGCTAACAGCAGTGCGTAGCACAAAGTTGCGTTGGTTCTGGTGCCGAGGCTCATCGCTCTCCTCCTTGAACTAGAAGTTAATCTGTGCTGACAACCGTTGCCAGCTGGACATAAAGACTAAAATAATAGTCCTCATGTGCATTTCAAGAACACAGTATTATCAAGAGGCACCCCCTGTCAAACAAAAATTGGCAAAATTTTCAAAAAAATATCAATAACACCAAAACTAGCTGTCTCGTGTTAACACTTGTCTAATTGAAATAGAACTGACATGCGCACGTAGCAACTATCACTGTTGTGGTCAGATTCTTTAGCTGCCAGCATCATCTCGGTGGCGGTGCGCACCAGATCGAGGGCTTCTTGGGCAACGCTTAAGGGGATTTTGTCGGTAGTTATATGTCCACCCTTTATCGTGCCAATGCTACTTGGGTGCTGAGCGAGTTCTGAGATGTGCTTGGCTTTGAGGGCGGTGACCTTGAGTTTCTCAGGTTTTGACAGTTCGCGGGAACACAGTTCTCCCCGCAACGGTTTTAATCCTGAAGGGGTGGTCTCGTCCTCTGCCACAACCCCATCGTCTACAAAGGCTCGCCTGATGAGCTTGAACAGGCTGCTAGCGAGAGATGCGCCGATAGTCGAGACTACCCCCGCCTCAAGCTCTTTGCCCGCGCTGAGATTTGCCCAGCATTCGGTCACCTCGGTGGGATATTGCAGGAAGATGTGATGCGTGCGGGGAGCACTTTCCTTCGTAACCAGCAGTGGTTTAGCTTTGAGAGCGTGAGACGACATGATGACCTCCGTGACAACGTGTTTAAAGTGATCAACTTGGCACTGCCAAGCCCTACCCCTCACAACTTGACCACTTGGCCAAAGGGAACTCTAGCAACACAGCTGTGTACATGTCCAGCACAAATTTAGGGCGGCTGTAACCCTTGCCTAGCAAGGCACACAGAGCCGAGGTCGTAGAATTGACGTAGAGCGCCTTTTTTGCCTGTCTGAAGGGTATAGCATTAGAAAAATAGTTTTGAAAAGTTGTCTGATATTAGATAGTTGTCCTTGCCAGAGTCAAGAGAAGAGGTTAATGCCTAACCCCGGTGTCATCTTGGTTCGGGCAATCTGGTTAGTGCATCAACCAGCCAATGGTAGCGTCGGTGACAGCTACAAGCCGCCAGCCTTGCGCTGGTGGTAGTTGACTGTGCGAGTTGGAGAGTAATACAAGTGTCGGGGTTGCTAAAATCCGTTTGATAAGATTGATATTATTGATTTAATTCAAAATTCTTCCTTGAATATCGCAAGAAAAGATGGTAAGAAGGTTACATAGATTAATTTCTATGGAGAAGCCACAATGGCTACCATAAAAAGAACCAGAAGTGCCCGAACGGGGCGTTTTGTCAAGGACGGAACCGAAAAACGTCGGCCTGCGACCACTGTTCGCGAGACGATAAAAGTCCCCAACAAACGCCGTAAAGGGAAGTAGCTGGTTCAATCAGGCTGTCGATGTCGTGACAAATTGTTGTGTCGGCATCGGCTTCCTGTCTCCGCTTTTTAAAAACCGATTTATCCACGATAATCCTCCACCAACAGCTCGTCTAACACTGCCTAGTCTATTGTTTCGCGAACGCAGCCCAATCAGACTGATGTCTGAAGCTGGTGTAATGGTAATGCCTTATTTAGGAAGGCATCTTGCTAGGCACGTTTGCGTTTGAGCTTGGTCAGGTCACCGCGCTTGAGGCCTGTTGTGCGGCAAATGACCTCAATGCTCATGCCCTCCTCAAGCATGCGCAATGCTACCTTGGCCAGCCCCTCGGCTTTGCCCTCGGCCTTGCCTTCAGCCTTGCCTTCGGCTTTGCCCTTCTTGAAGCCCTGCTCAAGCCAGCCCTCTTGACCAATTTTGATGGTGCGCATCAGTCTATCCTCCACTTTGTTGATACAACCAGCCTCGATTTCCTCTAGCAGACCCATGTCGAAACCGCCATCGGATTCGACAAGACAGTTGGTCACCTGCCCCGTCAATCTTATCCTCTCTTCCGCAGGCAGAGCAAGACTGCCGACGAGAAATTCCCCGATCACCTCTCTATTCAACTGTTGCAGGCTACGCATGCCGAGGAGATAGGGATGCGAGCTGGGAAACACAGTCTGTAGTGTCTCGGCAGTTTGCCTGGCAAAATCGAATAGCAAGTAGCCAAAATTAAGGCTGACCTCACCACAGACATTGCTGTGTGCGGCCCGGAAAGCTCGCGGCAAGTGCCACTTGCTCTTCGCCGTGGAAACAACGATCGGCACAACCTCGTCGGCAGCCTCTGCGTAAAGAACGGTTTGGTAGGAAAGCAGTTGTTGGAAGATATGCTTGCTCTTCGTGCTCTTGTGCTCGATCAGGAACAGCACACGTCTTCCATCTTTGGTCATGACGGAGACGATGGCATCTGCACGGCGTTCGTTACCCTCGGCATCAGTAAACACCGTCGTCTCGAATTTAAGTGTGCGGAAGTTAAACTGTGCAGCTCGCTCCTGGCCGAGCAAGAACTTGAGCAGTTCTGTGGCTAATTTTACGTTGCGGGTAAATGCCGCCATGAACAGGGCATTGTGTAGAGCGCGTTTTGACATGATGTGCCTTCTGTGGTTGTGGTTGAATTGGGACGACCATTGCTACCATAGAGAGTGTAGCATCAAAGCTAATCGAGTTGCCATAGGATAGCAGCTGAAGTTTTGATATTGCTATCTTTCAGAGACTCTTGAGACGTAGGCAGTTAGGAGCTTTAATCCGATAAATTTTATAATCCGGTTAAAATAAAAGTAACCAGTGCGGGGAAGGCCGAGAACACCCTCTCACACATCCATGCTTTGCAGGCAGTGTCTGAGCTCGATTGTTTCAACCAAGACGACTATGGCGACCCCGTGACGAGCCTGAACGACGATGAGGAAGGGCGGCGTCGATGTGCAGAGCAGTTCTCAAGGTGGCGTTTACTGTCGTCCAACTCCTCCTCAGTGAGCTGTAGGGCATCCTGAATCTGTCTATGCCCTGTGCCAACATGCGGGTGGCGGCTCCGCTCAATCCCCCGTTAGATACCCTGTTCAATACCGAGTTGCTAACGGTAGGTTAGTGTAGAAGTCATTGACCTGTTTAAAAGCATCTCCCATACTCAACCCTAACCGGCAGTCGACCGCTAAAGCAACGAATTTTTCTCGCCAGTGGTGCGGAGGAAACGGCAGTGTCACAGGCAGCGCGTGGGTGTTTTGGTGGTCGAAAACCAACCTGAGGGCGAGAGCTAATATCACCCTGTCTACCTCTAGGGTTTTGAGTATTAGTGCCATATCAAACAGATCCTTGACCCGAGAACCCATTTTGCCAGCGCGCAGTGTCGTATAGGCGTGAACCTTCTCGGCAAACTGTTGCTCCCGACGCATAGTTAGAAAGGCGGGGCAATCGATCTGAGAAAACCATAACAAGCTAGGTGAAGCTAGCTTCTCGTTAGGGGGAATTTCGACACCACCTGCGCCAATATCAACTCTGACGTGTGAGAAAAGTTTGTCTGCAAGGATTGCTTCAAGCAGAAAACTAACCCCTCCAGTTGGGGGATGTGCCACAGCAGTGCTATTCGCAACTTTGAAGACAAAAAAATCGTTCATATTCACCGAAATTGCCGCCAGCAAAACCTTATTGATAACCTTTGAGACATCTTCTTCAGCTGACCCAAGGCCAAGGTTTTCGCTGACAAGGTCGAGGTCAATGTCTCTGGTAGTTCTGGCATCGCTCAAACTCTTTAGGCGTAGGGCAAGATCAATTTTTCCATCACTAAGTGGCGACGCAGGCGCGGCAAATTTTCCGCCATAATTCCAGGTGAGCAACTCCATAGAATAACCCCCTTTCAAAATGCACGGGGGCGGTTTCAAAGTGAAAAAACGGGATAACAGCCGCTCAAAAACAACGTGCCGCCGGAGACGCTGGAGACTGAGACCTTCCTGCCTGGCAAGATTTGCCAGGCGGTCTTCCAAGGCACGTTGAAAATCAACCGGGTGATTATATTCTCTACCCTTAGCCACGGTTACGTTCTCCGTATCGTTTGATCACCCTGAGCAGACCGTATTTAGCTAAGTCACGCGGTGGATATACCCCCCTAGACAGACCCTCTCTGACCGCTTGAAAGATATGTTCTTCCGCGATACGGGCACAATTAACGATGTCATATAGGGTTCGCACCGGTGTTGTAACTCGGTATCCTCCCATCTGTCGCCAATCCTTGGGTGTAAGTTTACCTCGTTGGAGAACGAGAACCTTCGGTATCTCCGCTCGCTTGCTGAAACGGAGGGGCACGGTCATAAACAACTTGCCTGGATTCAAGTCGGTTAGCTCGTGTATACCAAGTGCTGTTTCGTGTGAGTAAACACCTTGCGGTTCACCATCCCTGGCACACGACCACAGCGACCAGATAGCGAATTGCGCCGCCGGATCAGGGGGAAATTGGCATAACCGGTAAATTCCCCGATGCTCCTTTGTCCAGTGTCCGTTTCTGACATAGTAGGGATGGTTGCGGCCATCAAAACCAGCCGAGACAGCTTGGCTGGCACTGAATACCCCACCCTGTCGGCAGGCAATATCAAATAACTTGGCGTATTTTTCCCTCGCAGCCATACCTACAAGATATACGAAGGAGCAGGATGTATCAAGAGAATAATTCATAATTTATATGAGTTTTATGTTAGGTCTCTCTCCGTATAAATCATAAATTTTATGAATATTACCTGAGAAACCTGGTGATCATCACCACGGGGATCACGGCCCGCTTGTCTTGGCAGCAGGTGACGATGATAGGCAGAATGGTGTTTGGCTACAAGCCTCTCCTACGTTCCGCGCGAAATCGTCTGCGAGGCCGCTTGATGCTGAAGTGTTGCGGATTTTATCTGGGAGCATCGCTTAAGCTCCCCCAGCCCGTGTCGGCGCAGTGCAGTGCTCATAAGCAAGCGACCGTCAAGGGCGAAGAGCGCAAGCGTCCCTTGACGGCAAGAGCGCAAGCTTATGAGACAAACGCAGCTACGACACAGGCGAGGGGAGCTGCTCCTTCAGTTTTGCTGGCGGTCGGGGGTGCTGGGGGCAAAGCCCCCGACCTAGGAGACCGCCGTAGGCGACTGCTTACTTTGGTCGAGCTTTAATAAAGCTCGTGGGGGCAGAGGCGGCAGAAGCCGCCTCGCCGGGGGCAACGCCCCCGAATTAGAGCCGCGACCTTTAGGGCGCGTCCTCTTAGCGATCAGCCCGCTTTATCGCATAAATTTTGCACAGGCCCGACTGCAGTCCGCGTCTAGACATGTCTACCCACCTACGTCTGTACACGTTTATATATGTTTATATGTTTAGGGGGCTGACTGCCCAAAAATCGAGCAGGCCTGTGTGCCTTGCTCCGCATGCTTTGTAGAGAAATTATCCACAGGTGACACCGAATTTTTGCACCCTCCAACAGCGCACTCTGCACCCTCCAACAGCGCACTCTGCACCCTCCAACAGCGCACTCTGCACCCTCCAACAGCGCACTCTGCACCCTCCAACAGCGCACTTTGCACCCTCCAACAGCGCACTCTGCACCCTCCAACAGCGCACTTTGCACCCTCCAACAGCGCACTTTGCACCCTCCAACAGCGCACTTTGCACCCTCCAACAGCGCACTCTGCGCCCCGATATAGATAGCGACTACACAAATACCCAGTTGGGATGAGAAGATAAGCTAAAAAAGGAGATCTGGTTACAGAGGGACAATCTCTAGAACAACCTTGCCCTCTTTATTGATTATAGAGTTGGACGTTAGTAGGCCAGCTTGAATTTGCTTTTTGATCATCTCAGAAAATTTATTTCTGTGTTGCCTCCTTATTTTTTTTCCATTTGAAGAATTGCTCATTGGTTCGATGGGCTTCTCTAGAAATTTCATCCACCTGTCAAAATTCATCATGTCAAAGAGCTTGCTATTGTGGGAACGCAAAAACATCTGCATACGCAATCCATCCGTTCCAATTTTCGCATCAAACAACTTCTTATGCAGTTTAGTATACTCAGAAGTACTATAAAAATTTATCATACTTTTATTGAAGTGTATTAGATATGAGCCACCATCAGTATTTGGCTGGTAGTTGAAGTAGAAAAGTGGCCCTACCCACTCTCTACCTAAATTATCTGCATAGTCTATGGTAGCCGACGAAATCCTTCGTAGACTACGATGCAAAGAATTTTTGTTGGCAGAGTTGTTTGATTTTCTGTCCAGTGCACACATAAGAAACCGCGGTGTAACTCGTACACTCAACCCCAAATTGCCTGCCTGATGCTGTTTTTTTAACAGCTCAAGACAAACAAGATAGGTTTCCGCATCGTCAGCACCTAAAACAGGCCCCGTAACAATTATCTGATCTCCCTTCTGCCACACACTTTTGACTATCTTCGGATTTTTTCTAGATACATCAACAGGAACGCCTTCATGCAGAACGGGAAGCCCACGTTCATCTCGGACAACCTCCCTCTGATTCCTGCGGATAGGCTCAAAAATAGGATTCCTCGTCATCCAGTTGAGAATCTGCCTCTCGTCCTTTTTTTGCACTAACACCGATTTGGGCAAGCAGAACGAGTTGACTTCCTCAGCCGTGTAGCTATCGGGCATTCTTACTCCTCGCTTGCTGGGAGCAGTAAACTCATGACACAGCGACGCACGCATACGATCGGCAATCCTCTCCCCCAGCACCCGTTGCAGAGTGATTCTCTTGTAGGAAGTCCTCGCCTGAAATGTGTGGTTACTGATGTAGATCGTCGGCAAGCCCGTGTTGTAGCGCATGTCGATAAACTCTTCAAGATAGCCCGCCTCAGTCCTGCTCAACGATTCCCGTATCTCATCGACAACCATCAGCCCCGCAGAATGCATAGCTCGTTTGAAATAGTCAACTCTATCCTTGTCCTCCCGCGCATGCCGACTGCCATAAATGACGGAATCTTTTTTGATCTCCACGAGAGCTGAGGCGGTGAAATAGCGGGAAGAAAGGCCTGTTGCCATGATAAAATGCTTGATGCAGTCGCTCGCCATGTGCGTCTTGCCAGTGCCGAGCTTGCCACACAAAAAAATACAACTGTGCTGCGGTGCTAGCTTATCTCTCCCACAAGCTTCCTTCAGCCATGACTGCAGGATAGGTGGTGCTGCCTCGGCGAACGTGCGCCCCATGTAGCTACGATTAGCAAAGAGAGGCGGAAGTTCAGACATGCGAAGGCTGTTAGCTCGTGCACCTAGCTGGTCACGTAAGTTCCCGCTCAGTTCCTCGGTGCAGGCACACAGGTCCGCGGCTAGCTCTGCACCCGCTTCCCCCACCTTGCTCCAAATTCTCAAGCCATGCAGACAACCTCGCTCGCACGAAACAATGTCGCTAACCGCTGGCTCAGGCCGCGGTTCTATCTCATCGTCACCGCTAACCAGCACGCGGCGCTCGTCCCTATTGTCAGCTGTTACCCGACCTTTAATTTCAGCTAGACCCGCTTGCACTACCGCTTCAGGATCACAGTATCTTACGTCCAATGCTACACTCTATGGTTACGGCTCTCATTCTACCACACTCAAACCATCTGCGCCTTTTTATACAGTGCCCAGGCCTCTTCGATCAGCACCCCCTGCTGCACACCCCGCTGGCGGGCCTCCTTGGAAATTGCCCTCGCCACAGGCGGCAACACTTTGGCGTGCACCTGCCCTGTGCGCGGGCTTGGTCTACGTCCGCGTCGTCGCCGCGTCCGGGCAACAAAACCGTGTGCATCACCCGCGCTATCGATACTATTCAGGGCTTGTGCCGTGCCCTGCTTGCGGCGGGTTTTGATGTCGTCGAGGTTGATACTGAAGTCTTGTCCCTTGCTCATGCTTTGCTCCTTTCAGTTGTGTGTATACCGCCTGGGCGAATTCCCGTGCATTCACCGCCGCACTCTCCATACGTCCCTGTGCTGGCATCGTGCTCAGGTCACCGCCGAGTGCAAACAGAGCCGAAAACGCCGCCCGTTCCATCAGCGGCGGCTCAATAACCACCACCCCTTGTTTTTGTAGCGAACGTTCAAGATCACGGTGTTGCTTGGAACGCACGCCGCGGGTCATGGTAAAGATGACCGCATGGGCGATCTTGCGCTCTAGCACCTCTTCTTCTTCAGCTATCAAGGCCACCATCTGCAACCCGATCGACGCATCAAGGGCTGTCGCGCGCATGGGCGTTAGCACCAGGTCTGCTTGGGAAATTGCCCGTGACACCAGCCGCGAGGCAATTCCCTCAAGATCTACAATTAAAATCCGCCCATTCCGATCATACTGCTTAATCGTGCGCACGATATTAGTCTCGTCCACATCAGACAGTAGCGCAATCCGCGGGGGCAACTTCGCCTTGCTCGCCCACATGTTCACCGCGCGGTTGGGGTCACAATCGAGCAACACGATGTTCGCACCTGCCCGCGCAAACTCCGTGCCGAGCAAAACCGCAGCCGTAGACTTGCCCGCTCCGCCCTTGGGGGAAGCGACCACCACCGTCGCCATAACTTACTCCTGTCTTCTACCCAGTATGTAAGCAGCAAATCAAAAAGACAAGCAGATAAATTTATTTACCGGACTATATTAATTATCGGATTTGAGAACTAATCGGGTAGTTTGTTTAAGCGGATAAAAACAACAATCAGACGAAAAGAAAAGGTGATTATTACTTTGCCCGCTAGTATTCTGCGCGCTTGAAGGCTTTCCTGAAAGTGCTGGTATGTGGAGGGAAGCAAATAATCTGGTTGTCAAACTTATCAGATAAAAGATTTAATTGGATTGTCAAACTTATCAGATAAAAAATAAATTTCTTATGCTACAGCCGACTGTAGTGCCCCCTCTGCAAGGCAGGACACCTTTCCGGCCCGGAATAAGGCACGTATAATTCATGGATTAAATAATTACAACAGAGTTATTTTCGGGTGTTGATCTGGGGGTCGGACCAGACTCCAGGGAAGCCCCCCTCCCCCCATATCGATATGGGGGGAGGGGGGCAAAAAAAATCCAGCAATGCGGTCAGGAAGTGCGGCGAGACTCCAAGTATTCCCTAGGTGACATCATCTTCAAGGCTTTGTGAGGCGCATATTTGTTGTAATACTCAAACCATTGCGGGAGACAGTCTGTCACCTCTACGGCACAACGAAGGTCGTTTATGCCCACGTAGTCACGCTTGAAGGTCTTGACGAAGGCTTCAGCCATCCCGTTGCTCTGCGGGCTGTAGGGCGGGGTTGTGCATATCTCCAAACCTAACGCTTTCCCAAACGATACGCTCTTTTGAGCCACATAACCCGGACCATTGTCACTCAACCACTGAATGCTATGAGGTAGCTTGCCGTCTTGAAAACGAGCCTCGATTGCGCCAAGCATCAAGCGGCAAACCATATCACTGCCCACACCTTGTGACGAACATTCCCAGTGGATCACCTCTCGATCGTGGCAATCCAGCACGAACGCAACCTCCAAATGCTCGCCGTTGTAACACTGAATTCGAAATGCATCTGTGCACCAGCGCATATTACTCGCCAAGGTTGCCACCTTGCCGTTGTGTGTCCTGTTGGGATTGCGACGCGGCTTGAACAGTAGGAGGTTGTTCTCCTTCATTAGGCGATAGACTCGTTTGTGGTTGATTTTAGTGCCCAGTAAACGCTTGAGAAAGGCTGTTACTCGTCGGTAACCGTAAGTCGCATGCTTAAGGACAATATCGTAGATTTTCTGCAGAATCGAGGCTTCGTCAGCCCTGCGCCTCGGTCGCCTCGATTTACTACCACCCTTCAGTCGCCGATGGAGATTCGGTCTCGATACCTCCAAAGCTCTAGCAACACGGGCTACAGGGTATTTCCTAGCTCCTGCAATTTCGAATGCGGCATCAGTTTTTTTTTACCAGAAATGCGAACGGCATCCCTGAGAATATCACAATCCATCTTGAGCCGCTCATGCTCATGCTCAAGCGTCGCATACTCTTCAGCCTTCCGACCAAGAAGACGCTCCAGCTTTTCAGCCCGCATCGCAAGTGCCCGATACTTGGTGGCGGGAACAACACCGCCGTTAGATTGAATTGCCACCAGTGATCCCTCCTCGATCTGTTTACGCCAGTAATAGAACCTCGAAGGGCAGATACCATACCTGCGAGCCACGATGGAAACGCTTTTTCCTGCCTCGTAGCTCTCCACCCGACCTTAGCGCGTAGGGTTACGTCTTTATATCGATAGGGCTAGCTTTTTCCTAGCCATAGTGCTAGGTTGCCCGCCATGCACATCAAGGCTGTCAAAAGAGGCGAGTCACAGACGTTGTACATCGTTCAGTCGGTTCGGGTTGCTCCGAAGGACGGCGGCAAGGTGAAGGTGCCGCGCCACAAATATCTCAAGACGATCGGCACCGCCAGGGGGCCAAAAGCGCTTGCTTCGCTCAGGCGACGTGCTAAAAAGGAACTCGCTTCTCTGCGGAAGGAGTCAGCTCCAGTGGCGAAAAAAAGTCCCACCCCCAAGGGTCTCAAGGCGGTAGAACTCGAAGCCACGGAGGATGTCATCACGGGTATCTATGATATTTACGGCAAGGTTTACGACGACTTGGGCTTGGACAAAATTATTCAGGCTAGCAGCGATGACGATAAGTTTAACAAGATCATCAAGGCACTGGTGCTCAGCCGCATAGCCCATCCAGACTGTAGCAAGGTGGCGATTGCGAAAAAACTTGCCAACGACTATGACATCGATTTTCCGCTGCACAAGTATTATCAAGCGATGGACAAGCTAGTAGAGGTCAAGGACGAAGTCATGCGTCTTGTCTTTGCCGAGAGCAAGCGTTGGCACAATGCTGAAATTAAGAACCTGTTGATCGATGTGACCACCACATATTTCGAGAGTTTTGTTAAGGATGGCTTTCGTCAACCGGGCTACAGCAAAGATAACAAGTCGGCAGAATCACAGCTCGTTATGTCTCTGATAACGACAGATGAAAGCTTCCCGATAAGTTATAAACTTTTTCCTGGCAACACGGCTGAATGTCGAACGCTGATCGACCATACTAGCGAAGTGTTGGCAGAGCATCCCGCCCTGCAAGGGGCAAGCTTGGCGGCTGATCGAGGTATGTCCAACGGCAAGATTTTTTCCCATCTGGAAAATGAAAAGATAAATCTCAAATATGTCATCGCCTCCAAGCTTCGGCAGTTGCCCAAGGAAAAGCAAGCCTGTATTTTCAATGACATAGATGCCGCTTTGGCTCGGCTCGGCGAGGACAAGGAATGGGCTAAAAGCTACGCTTGGGAAGGGAAAGGGCGGCGGATAGTGGTCGGCTATTGTCCCAAACGTGCTGAACGTGATCGCCGAGTTCGGGAAGAAACTTTGGCGAAAATTTTTGCCAAAAATCCTGACGGTCAGGTCAAGGTATCGAAGTTAGTGCGCAACAAGTATCTCGATACTCGGAACAAAGAATTGAAAATTGATGCGGCTAAAGTTGCCGAAGATGCATGTTGGGACGGGTTGTATGGCATGGTCACCAATCACGCTCCTTGTCATGCCAAACAGGTGTTCAGTCGTTATCGTGAGTTGTGGAAGATCGAGGATGCGTTTCGTATTTTGAAATCCGATCTCAAGTTGCGACCAATACGTCACTGGACTCGTAACCGCATAGAGGCGCATTTTCTGATTTGTTATCTGGCGTTGGCAATAACGAAATTTATGCAGGCGAAAGTCAATGCCAAGTTAGAGGCTAAAGATCGGCTGTCCATCAATAAATGTCAGGAACTTGCCTCGACGGGCAAATCGTTTATCATGGTGAACAAGTGTTATAACGACAATTACCTTTATCTTTTTCCCAAGCGATTGACTGAGGAACAGCGACGAATCTACGATGTTCTCGGCGTAACACACCGCAAGGATAACATCCGCATATTATCTCCACCAAATATCAGCCGACAATTGCAGGGCCTGTAACAGGTCAACTCGCCTCCCGCGCATCTGCGGGCATTGCATCGGTGCGTCTACAGTTCAGTATCTGCTAAAAAATGCGCAAAATTTTTAAAAATCTAGCGTTAGGTCACTTCTCGTCTACCGAAATTCCTCACTGGAGGGCGGTGCGTGTCACCCTACTCTCTTAAACTCGGGATGCGAACGGCATCCCTGAGAATATCACAATCCATCTTGAGCCGCTCATGCTCATGCTCAAGCGTCGCATACTCTTCAGCCTTCCGACCAAGAAGACGCTCCAGCTTTTCAGCCCGCATCGCAAGTGCCCGATACTTGGTGGCGGGAACAACACCGCCGTTAGATTGAATTGCCACCAGTGATCCCTCCTCGATCTGTTTACGCCAGTAATAGAACCTCGAAGGGCAGATACCATACCTGCGAGCCACGATGGAAACGCTTTTTCCTGCCTCGTAGCTCTCCATGACCATCGCTCGCTTTTCCTCCGCCGACCAACGCCGACGAACACGACCAGATGAGGTCGCATCAACACCCGAAACACTCATGCAAAATCTCCTAACAAAAGGTTGATGTTAAGAGCTGGATCAGTGTCCTGTTAGGCAGGGTCAACTCCACCGACAACTGCATGTAGCATTAGTTCTCAAGGTGGCGTTTGCTATCGTCAAACTCCTCCGTGTTGAGCTGTAGGGTATCCTGAATCTGTCTATGCCCTGTGCCAGCATGCGGGTAGCGGCATCTTGGCTGTCCCGCTCGATACCCTGTTCGATGCCCTGTTCGATACTCTGCTGTTGTCATGCCCAGCTGAGGTAGTCAGAGTGGATCACGGCCCGCTTGTCTTGGCAGCAGGTGATGGTGATAGGCAGAATGGTGTTTGGCTATAAACTCCTCTTAAGTTCCGCACGAAATCGTCTGCGAGGCCGCTTGACACTGAAGTGTTGCGGATTTTATCTAGGAGCACCGCCTAAGCTCCCCCAGCCCGTGTCGGCGCAGTGCAGCGCTCATAAGCAAGCGACCGTCAAGGGCGAAGAGCGCAAGCGTCCCTTGACGGCAAGAGCGCAAGCTTATGAGACAAACGCAGCTACGACACAGGCGAGGGGAGCTGCTCCTTCAGTTTTGTTGGCGGTTGGGGGTGCTGGGGGCAAAGCCCCCGACCTAGGAGAGCGCCGTAGGCGACTACTTACTTTGGTCGAGCTATACTAAAGCTCGTGGGGGCAGAGGCGGCAGAAGCCGCCTCGCCGGGGGCAACACCCCCGAATTAGAGTCGCGACCTTTAGGGCGCGTCCTCTTAGTGATCAGCGCCGCTTTATCGCATAAATTTTGCACAGGCCCGACTGCAGTCCGCGTCTAAACATGTCTACCCTCCCACGTCTGTACACGTTTATATACGTTTATATATGTTTAGGGGGCGACTGTCCAAAAATCGAGCAGGCCTGTGTGCCTTGCTCCGCATGCTTTGTAGAGAAGTTATCCACAGGTGGTGACTGAACAACGCGACCATGAACAGCGCATAACGCGACCATGAACAGCGCACAACGCGACCATGAACAGCGCACAACGCGACCATGAACAGCGCACAACGCGACCATGAACAGCGCACAACGCGACCATGAACAGCGCATAACGCGACCATGAACAGCGCATAACGCGACCATGAACAGCGCATAACGCGACCATGAACAGCGCATAACGCGACCATGAACAGCGCACAACGCGACCACGTCTCAATGAGATTTAGAGGTGAGCAGCAACTACAGAGGTGTAACAGTCAGACAGACGTTCCCGCCCTTTTTTAGGGTCGAATCCGCGGCAAGCAGTCCTTCAGCCGCCTGCATTTTGACAAGCCTGGCAAATTTGCCACGGTGGTATCTCCTTATCCTTTTTCCCTCTTCTGATTTATCCATTTTGCCAACAGGTTTTTCTAAAAATCTTAACCATTCGTCAACACTCATGCGATCGAAACGGCTTTCACTGTGAGAACGCAAAAACATCTGCATCCTCAAACCATCTGCACCTATTTTCGCTTCAAAAAGCTTACCATGAAGATTAGTATACTCACAGTTTTTGTAAAAAGATATCATGCTCTTGTTGAAGTTTATACTATAGTTGCCCTCATTTTCATCAGGACGATAGCTGAAATCAAACAGAGGCCCCGACCATTCCCTACCCAAATTGTCCACATAGTTGATATTTGCAGCTGAAATACGCCTTAAACTGCGGTGGGTGGCCTTCCTATTGTCTGAATTCCTTGATCTCTTGCCAAGAGCGCGCATAATTACCGCTGGAGTTAGTGTAATATTCAATCCGAAACCGCCCCGACTGTGTTGTTCTGCCAGCAAGCTGAGACATACAAGATATGTCTTTGCATCATCTATGCCTAGAACGGGGCCTTCAACCGTCATCACATCCCCCTTCTGCCAAACATCGTGGCACACTTTAATCTTCTCTCTAGGAGCATCCTTGGGGATACCGTGTAGAAGCACAGGGCTACCGTCTTGGTTCGTGGCAATTTCTCTCCTATCGTCACGGATAGCTTCAAAAACTGGATTCCTCGTCATCCAATTAAGAATCTGCATCTTACCATCTTTTTGCACTAACACCGATTTTGGCAAGCAGAACGAGTTCATTTCCTCCGCCGTGTAGCTATCAGGCATTCTTACTCCTCGCTTGCTGGGAGCAGTAAACTCATGACACAGAGACGCACGCATACGATCGGCAATCCTCTCCCCCAGCACCCGTTGTAGAGTGATTCTCTTGTAGGAAGTCCTCGCCTGAAATGTGTGGTTACTGATGTAGATCGTCGGCAAGCCCGTGTTGTAGCGCATGTCGATAAACTCTTCAAGATAGCCCGCCTCAGTCCTGCTCAACGATTCCCGTATCTCATCGACAACCATCAGCCCCGCAGAATGCATAGCTCGTTTGAAATAGTCAACTCTATCCTTGTCCTCCCGCGCATGCCGACTGCCATAAATGACGGAATCTTTTTTGATCTCCACGAGAGCTGATGCGGTGAAATAGCGGGAAGAAAGGCCTGTTGCCATGATAAAATGCTTGATGCAGTCGCTCGCCATGTGCGTCTTGCCAGTGCCGAGCTTGCCACACAAAAAAATACAACTGTGCTGCGGTGCTAGCTTATCTCTCCCACAAGCTTCCTTCAGCCATGACTGCAGGATAGGTGGTGCTGCCTCGGCAAACGTGCGCCCCATGTAGCTACGATTAGCAAAGAGAGGCGGAAGTTCAGACATGCGAAGGCTGTTAGCTCGTGCACCTAGCTGGTCACGTAAGTTCCCGCTCAGTTCCTCGGTGCAGGCACACAGGTCCGCGGCTAGCTCTGCACCCGCTTCCCCCACCTTGCTCCAAATTCTCAAGCCATGCAGACAACCTCGCTCGCACGAAACAATGTCGCTAACCGCTGGCTCAGGCCGCGGTTCTATCTCATCGTCACCGCTAACCAGCACGCGGCGCTCGTCCCTATTGTCAGCTGTTACCCGACCTTTAATTTCAGCTAGACCCGCTTGCACTACCGCTTCAGGATCACAGTATCTTACGTCCAATGCTACACTCTATGGTTACGGCTCTCATTCTACCACACTCAAACCATCTGCGCCTTTTTATACAGTGCCCAGGCCTCTTCGATCAGCACCCCCTGCTGCACACCCCGCTGGCCGAGCAAAACCGCAGCCGTAGACTTGCCCGCTCCGCCCTTGGGGGAAGCGACCACCACCGTCGCCATAACTTACTCCTGTCTTCTACCCAGTATGTAAGCAGCAAATCAAAAAGACAAGCAGATAAATTTATTTACCGGACTATATTAATTATCGGATTTGAGAACTAATCGGGTAGTTTGTTTAAGCGGATAAAAACAACAATCAGACGAAAAGAAAAGCTGCTTATTACTTTGCCAGCCAAGTATTCTGCGAGCCTGAAGGCTTTCCTGAAAGTGCTGGTACGTGGAGGGAAGCAAATAATCTGGTTGTCAAACTTATCAGATAAAAGACTTAATTGGATTGTTAAACTAATCCGATTAAAAATAAATTTCTTATGCTACAGCTGACACCTCCCCGCAGCATTAGTTCTCAAGGTGGCGTTTGCTACCGTCCGACTCCTCCGTGGTGAGCTGTATGACATTGGAGTTGACCCTGCAAACCATGCCTCAGCTCTGCCTTCGTAGGCTTACCCATCTCGCCACATAGTTTTTGCATCCTAGGTGCACTCCTTAATGGAATCTGTATCCACCTCAAGCTTCCTAGCCTTGCTCATAAGCCAACCATCAGTTTTTTTGCAACCGGGGTAAATATATCTAGGCTCAGATTGATAGTTACCACCTCTGCCAAAGTTACCCGCAGAGGCTGAACTCCAAGCGGTATCTTGTGCTGGTGGTAGTTGACATTCCAACCTAGCCTCACGACAAGACGGCTTACCTACCACGCGACACTTTACACCGACAATAGAAATTCATCTTGGCCTCGCTAAAATTGTAGGGGCAATAATTACAGTATGTTATCTTCTAAAAACGCCACTTACACCGACACTTACACCGACACCCTCGTTTTTTGGGGGGGCGATTCCATTGATGGCGGAGGCGCTATCAGCAAAAAGGTACTATCCCCCTCCCCCGCTTGCCTCCCGTCCCCACTTTGGGCTACACAGGTCAGCCGAACAACTGGCGGAGGCCCTATCACCAACCTAGAGAAGCTGACCTTCCTGCAAAGAACCCATCCCGAAATGTGCATCATGAGCGGGCGGCGAGGTGCACTGGAATTACGACGACACCGGGGTTGGCCACAACTCGCACTCGAACTACGGGGCTGATGATCGTGTGCTTGACGCGGCGTATCACTGGGCGTTGACTGGGGGGCATGGTCGTAAGCGACCGATAGACGCTCCGCCTGCCGACTGCCCGCAGCACCCTGGGTGCTAACCCAATCGGGTTACTTCGCCAACCAGATTGCCCCGGACCAAATAGTCGTAACTTTGAATGTTAGGGTCCGAGAGAGATATTCGATGCTGTTTTCAGCACAAGCCCAAGCAACCACCAGTACCTGTTCGCTAGCAGCTCTGAAGAGCTTTGCCGCCGTGTACGGCGCGTGACAGAACACGGGAAGGTTAGCATCTACGTAGAGAACTTATCTACTCATGGAACGCACATCGTGCTTAATCAGCGTCAGGTACGAGCGCTGTTGTCTGCCTGCTACAAAGCCGGGAATTAGCTGATCCCTACCACACTTCATATCAACACACCTTCCGGGTCATCAATCCGCAGTTGATCGCACTTCCGCAATGTATTAGATGTCGCCTCGATTACGTCCTATTGCCATCCCGTACGGGGGGTAGTGGCATGGGCAATGGCGGTGTGATACTATTGGAGGACAGCAGGAGGACTAGAAATAAAAAGCGCAGCTACCACCAGCAAGTGACGCTGCGCTAAAAACGAAACAACATGGGTACAGCTTACACCGGGGTCGGTAGCAGTTCAACCCATGTTTTATCAGGGGGGGAACTTATGCAGACACCGACCGAATCCACCAAGCCTACCGCCACGGTAATCGCTTCGCCGGTGACCATGACACCGCCAGCTACCGAGCAAGTAACACCAAGTCTGAGATGCCTGCTAGCCAAGCTGCGGGCAACAAAGCACAATCTGTCACAGTGGCATCAGTCCTTCTCGGCTTCTCATTATCAGCAACATGCACCTTGTTAATCAAATAGGCATTCTGATGATCCCCTCCCCGTTGATGCTTCCCTGGGTTGCCGCCGGTTGGAAAGTTTCCATGCTCTTCCTGCGTCTTACTGATGAACTTCTGCCCTGACTCCAGATCGTCCAACCCACAGGCTAGACAGAACAACCCTATTAACAGTAGTCTCATCAGTTATCCTCCAAGCGTCTCGCACTGATGCCATCGGTGATATTTGGAATTGCTTGAATATTTTTTGGTTATAGCAGGCAATTACAGAAAGTTATCCACGTCGCTCAAGCTCGTTCCAGCCCCAACTACATCGGCAGCACGAATCTCCCCCCGCATGGTCATAGCAGATCTCGTAGGCAAAATAGTGTTGCCATCTCCACCTAGAGGCATGCCATAATAGGCGTCAGAATTATCCTTTCTCAAGCATGGTTGGCAGATGAGACGCGATGGCGGCTTCGGGATAGTCGCAGTGATGGCGGGGGCCGTGGTACTCGGCATCTTCGCCCTATCCTACACCCAACAGATGCAGAACCGCGCTAACATCAGCTTGATCGGCGACCTCATGTCTTTCCGTGAACAGGTGATAACCTACTACAGCGCCATGGTCTCCAACCGCAACACCTGGGAGTGCACGGTCAAGTCGAGCGCTGAATTGTCGAGCTATGTAAACGATCCTACCTTCAAACCTAACCTCCCTGTGTGTGCCCCCAACTGTCCCTCTGGCCACTACTACCCCGGTGTCAATGCCGGAATTCCATTAGCTATCTACGACTATACGGGTGATTGTCAGGAAGGATTCGGCCCGGGTACTACGGGAACGTTGCGTATACCCATTGAGGGACTGGGCTTGATGTTGCAGGACTACAACGATCTGCCTATTGCCGCGGTGCAGTGTGACCCCGATGTCCATCACCTTTGCCTCACCGTCGAGTGGGAAGCGCTCGACCCTGACCACCACTCCTGGAGGAAAAAGCGACGGGGAGTAGAGGTGAAGCTCATGCTCAAGAGCTACCGCAAGAACATCAAGAATGACCTCAATGTTAGCTTTGAGTTGGCTGACAAGGAGCATGCGATCTACATGAATCGCATGGTAGCGACCGACTGTTCTGATGGGCGGCTTACATACCACTTTTTAGGTTCAAAGGGTGTGGCTGCTTATGCTGGTGACACTAACATCACGAAGCTAGATGATGTGCAAGGTTACGTAGGCTGCTCGCACCGAGGTCCGCTGATCATCCCTCCTTGCTATGATATGGATGACTACGAGTATATCAATGCCGCTAGCGCTACCGCAAAGGATGCAACAGGGATGGTTAACCCCTTCCTCAGTGGCACCGGTATGCCTGGTTATCGCGGTCTCAGGACAGCTCATGGTTTTTATGGTATCCGTCGCGGCAAGTACATGGCCTGCAAAACTAGTACAACACATGGGGTGGCTCCCCTCATCCCGTCACGGGAGGCTATTAAGGGGCGGTGCCCAGAAACACCAGGCAGTGGCACGACCGCGATCGCCTATTTTGATAGGCATACAGGTATCAGCCATTGCAGCAATCCCAATATCCTAGTCGAAAAAGTCGATGAGACCGAAACCAGCAAAAACTGCGATGAGAATAACCAGTACGGTGTCATCAGGATTCGTGCCAGCGATGACCCCGGTGGGAAGGTAGGCACATTTGAATGCTCGACTAAGCGCTGGGGAACTGGCACGGGAGGAGTCGAGCCGGGCAAAGGCAACTGCACTACGACCCAAGCACTGGCCGGCTTCCATTTAACCGACGGACGTATTACCAGCTGTGCTGAGAGTAGCAACACGGATAACCCTATAGGGTTTCCGGGACCACAAGGGGAAAAGGGTGATGATGGTCTATGGCGCTACAACAAGGGTTACCGTGCTCCAAAGGGTCCGCCGGGTCGGCCCGGCCCGGTTCGGTCCTGTGGGCATTTGAGTAACGCAACCCGAAGCTGCTGGGCATGTTAGCAACTAGGGATGGGCTGACTCTGACCTCACTCATGGTCGCGGTGGGACTGTCGGGTGTCTTGGCGCTGGCGGCAATGCGGCTGGTAGTCAACCAGATGAACGCCCTGCGTGTCATGGAACTGAAGGACAAGGGTGATGCGATCTATAAGTTCTACAGCAACCTGCTGCACGACGACAAAGTGTGGTGGTGCACCCTTTACGATCGCATCGATGATACAATCACCGGGTCCAATTACGATATGCGGCAGTGCATTTTTGGTGAGGACAGGACTAAATGCTTCACTGCCCCCGGAGGCACCGCCCTGCGATTGGTGGGACCTGACTGCGAATTTAAAGAGCTACTGGTAAGTGGGAGAATCAAGCATCGCTTCCACTCGGACGGTGGATACGATTTCGGCAAGGTCACGATTGGCGGGGTAGAAAAAAAGAACTTCGAGAGTTCCAGCGTTACCTTTATCCCGGAGGGCGGCAAGACATTGAAAGACTCTGTCGTGACCGCCGATTCTAGTGGCTGGTGGGATGTTGAACTTAAATGGCGGGAGATGGGGAGTGGAGCCATCGATCTCATCTTCACGCAAAAACTTGACCAGGACAAGTGGCAAAACGCGACATCGCCCAAACGCTACTTGCCTGAGTTGAAGGATAGCGAGGGAACAGGACGCGTGTTGCGGGTGCGGCGTAGCACCAACTATGTACCAACTGATGGTTGTGCGGCAGTAGTGTCGATCGGACTACACACTGCTGGCAGGCGCGTATCGTGCTCTGGAGACAAACCTGTTAACACTGCTCCACCTAGCAGGGTCCACGCCTGCTCCGTTAAATCACCCAGGGGGCAAGTGGTGCGCTCCACTGCTCCAGGGGTGAACCCCGCTAATCCGAGGGGGGATTGCACCCGTAGCAGGGTGTCCGTTACTCCCACCGATTGCAGTGGTTCTTCCAGTGTGATCTGGAAAATAGGTTTAGGAGTAAAGTATGGTACTAGCATAAAACTGGAAGAAGACAACAATGTTGAGTGTGCCCTGAAGGGCAGGGGCAAGATGGTCAGATACGGCTCTTGTCCTGGAACAGCCGTGGATGTCTGTGCCGGTTTCGCTGTTTCCACTCCACTCCATAACGCCATCCATAAGATCAACAGCGATGGCAGCTTTGAGTGTGCGACACTGATGGGATTCCCGACGGCTACCTCTAGAAGTCTGGTTGCCGAAAGTGGTGCTACCTACACTGCTACGGGGCAGGGTCCCATCGGGCCTCCAGGTTTACCCGGCGAGGGACCGACGGGGCATCCGGGATCCCCTGGAACATGCCGGTGAGAGGGAAGTATGCGTAGTGGCATGACATTGATGTCGGTAATAGTGGCAGCTGCCCTGGCGGGGATTGTCGCTCTTGCCGTAGCGCGTTTGCTCGGCAATCAGTCAAAAGTGATGACGGTGGTTAGATTGCGGGAGCAGCGGGAGAATCTGCTCAAGCACTATAAGAACATCGTCGTCTCTGGCTGGGACTACACGAGGTTTCGCAATAGTGGAGAAGTCTATGCCCGTAATGGGGATGTCATTATCCCAACCGCTAATGGCAATGCTCTCTATCTCGGTGACGACCTCTATGATTACAATCACACCGGCGGCACAGCCGGTCGCTGGTGGAAGGTTACGGCTAACAAGATTAGCCTAAGCGGTGGCAGCGTGTTGCAAGCTGACAGTTATGTTGATCAGGAGATGCTGATGGCCGTTGAAGTCAAAGTCGAGTTCATCCGCAAGGAGCATCCGGTCGTTAATGTCAAACTCGCCTCGCGCGAAGAGGTTGTCTTCTTACACCACCACACGGCGGACGCGCTCACCGATAACAAAAGCGACTGTAGCAACTCCCCCACTAACCCCCACCGGACCCAGAGGGACAAGGATGGCTCGGCGCTCTACGCTGGGCCAGGGGCGATTGTCCAGTACGATTTCAATTCTGACTATGCCAAATGTAGCCAAGTACCCCTGGTGGAACCTCTTGACTGCGATAAGGGGGCAATCCTCGGTTTTCTCCGCAAATCAGTGTCATCAAGGCTCGTCGTCAGCGGCAAACCCATTTGCAGCGCTGATGAGCCTATCGACCCTCTCGCCGGAATTCGTGACAACACGGTGAAACGCACTGTCGAGGCCATCGATTGCAGCGGCAGTGGCTATATCGAATGGATGAAGGACGATGAAAAACCCCGTTGTGTGACCGGCACCGCCCCCGGTGCTAGTAGTATGCGGGTGGCAGCGCAGAGCAAGAATGGACCGTTCACTTCCAAAACGTACACACTGGTTAGACGCACCAGCGCTGGCGGAAACGGTACCCACGCTACCTACACAACGGAAAGTTGTACGCTGAAGCGTCACCATGGCATCAGCAGTTTTAAACCCAGCGGGAAGAGCGGGGAGGTGGCTGGTTATTTGAGGCGAGCGAGCTACGATGGTGCAACAGTAGTAGGCCCACCAGGACCCGCGGGGGAGCCTGGTGCCAACAACGCCCCACGGGGGGCGCGAGGTGACCCTGGGGCACGTGGTAGGTGTAGCTGCTGCTGTACGAACAGATGACACCCTCTGCCCCTAACCGATAATTTGGCCTAACGTGTTCTCGTCTTAAGTGCACTTCTCGATAACGTCCGTCTGGTTATGTTCCAGACCTAGCTTGCGATCCTTGCTGATTATCCACGATTCGCCTTTCCGGCAGTTGGGATAAATATATCTAGGATCAGATTGATAGTTGCTGTTTCGGCCGAAGTTCCCATTGGGGTGTTGGCCCGCGCCGGCCGCGCTGGTTGCATAATCGTTGGGTGCGAGATAGCTATTGTAGGTGTAGCGCAGTGACTCGCAGTCGGTGACGCGAAAACCGAGCGAGTTTTCTTTCTGGGTGCCTGTATTGTTGCAACGCGGCAGTGGATGGCCCATGCCCATGCCATCATGATACTCATTATATTCAAGCTTATAGCTCTGCTGCAACGTGGCAATGGTACCTAGATTGGCATGTGCCTCTGCCTGTCTGCCCCTGGCGATGAATGTATTGAACCGCGGCAAGGCTAGTGACACAAGTGTGCCTACTAGGACTAACACCACCATCAGTTCGACAAGACTAAACCCTGCCTTACGCACAGGGGCTCCTTGCTCAAATACCTCTTCGCAACTGTTACCGGCTATTTTTGCCCGTGTCTGAAGCCAAGCTGTGGGCGGGAAGCGTTAGCTCCATGGTAAAGTCTTAAATTATGAGCCCACTTGGTTGATAAGTACTTGCCGCCGCGCTTCGGTGATATTTAAGTCTCCAAGCGCCTTGAGTCTCGTCAGGGTGCGGCGGTACTTCCGGTACGAGCGACACTTGGTGGAGCGGGTAGGGGCAAAGACTCCTATTTCCTGCTTTTCCACATCTCATACAGAGATCGTATAATTGACCTGCCTTTACGGTTGGCCTTTTTTGCCTTGTCTGAGATCCCTACAGGGTCGAGAAGAGAGGGGGAGCGGAAGGAAAATAGCTTGCCACCGCAAACAGCCATATCTCCCTTGGCGATTATATCCATGCCGATCAAAACATCATCTGGACCCAATTCTAAAGCTGATACTTCAGCGAGTTCACTGATATTGTTGGGGTGCACGATCCTGACCCAATAGAGATCTGCTATTACCGATTTTCCTGCTACTGTTGTAGCTTTTGCTTTGTTATGGGAGCGCACACCAAGATTGGAGGCAAGACTGGGGACAAGCCTAGGGTCAATCACACTCTGATTTGTACCTGTATCCCAGAGCGCCCTGGCTTTGATCTTTTTTTCTTGTACTTTAATAACCAAGTGCGAGGACTAGCCAACCAACAGTTTGTCCTAATATAAGGAGCTTCGCTGACGGTGGCCCTAAAAGCCGAGTAATGTTGGTGGGACATTCAGGCTCTGATTCTAGACCGGAATATGATGGGCCTATCAGTTTCGGTGACTTCACGAACAAGAAACGATCCAATTGGACGATGGTTATCGTAAGACTCGGTTTTGAACGCTGTCCACTTGTCGTCGTAAACACCCACAACACCATCGCCCATGATCACGACAAATTTGCCTGGATATTCCGCCAGCAGTGATGGTCTATTCCATTTAAAATATCTTTCCTCTCGCTCTAGCAAAATAACCTCTTAGGCTGATCAGCCTCCGCAACATATTCCAACCAACGCATTGCAGTCAAGCAATCGACTCCATCATATACCAACGGCATATTTGCGCGATTCCTTAGCAGACGTGTCCGTCTGGGGGGTGATAACGCCCCCTCTTGGCGGCTAGGGACATGCAAAGTGCTCCCGATACTTAGTGACTGCTGAGCGAGCAAGCCAGCAGGATGATGCAATCACCTGTAATTACTGCATGATGTTGAACCAAGGCCCGCGGCTATCAGACTAGCCCTAGAGACCCCTGGAAGCGGTCCTGAGGGATTGCACAAAATTTGCGCGTTAGCGTTCAAAAAACCCCCCTCATTTTTGGGGTAAGGGTTTCACGCTATGAGCGGGATACGAGCCTGTGGATAAGTTGTTCATTTATCTACTGTCTTATGGACGACCCCGCGGTGCTATTCGAACCAATCTGGTATTGGTGTAGCGTAGTTACAGATTATCCTTGAAATTGCGTCACCATGTGTTAAAGTTTAGCAGATGATAGATAGACGACTGAAATCAAAGATAAAATTCAGCCTATCGCACTATCCAGCCGTTGCCCTAGTCGGCCCGCGCCAGGTTGGCAAGACCACGCTAGCACGTGCAGTCGCTACTGGTTTTTGAGCGTTGCCTCAGGTGATGCCGTAATGGCTTAACGTCACCGCATCGGGGTAGGCGGCTATATTGACGATGCCCTGCCTCGCTTCGTGGATGTAGCCATACTGTGCCAAATCATCTGTTCGCTTTACCTTTGGTCGCCGACGTTGCTTTAATGTTTCACGCAGCTGCCCCTCAACCTCATCGCATACGAAGACACGGCTTAGTGCCACGGTGACACAATCCTGCACGGTGAGTAACGTGCAGATCGTGGTGCCGGTGAGCACAACCATCAAGGCGTATTTGCCAGCCTCCTCTGTGATGCCATACAGGTAGCCTAGCTCGCCGCCCTTGTCGTTGCGATACTTACTGCGTATCTCAAACTGCGTCTCAGGGCCGTGAAACCTCTCCCTTGGCGGTAGCACGCGCATCGCCGTGCCTTGGGTGGTGTACTGCTCGCACAGCTTAATTAATTCGTCTCTCATAGCAAAAACCTCTAAAAATTTCAGGCGGAGCGTCGATCGGTAGCTCACGACTATTTCCACCAGCCTATGCCCAGCGATACACCACGTCAAGGACACGATCATCAGCTCCGTAGTTCGAGTGTGAGTTGTTGCCCCCTCCGTCGCCATCTTGGTTCGGGGCAATCTGGTTAGTAGAGTAACTCGGTTGGTTGCCCGGATGGCAGTCTGGTTGCTAGAGAAACCCGATTGGTGGTCACGGCCTCCTCCATCAGTTGTTCAGCTGGGTAGCCCCAAGGGGGCGGGAGGCAGGGGGGCAGCTGGGCCTGGAAAAACAGTGGTTAAATATGTAAAATGGTGTACACGGTGTAAACCAAGGGGGACACACAACATGAGCAATCTTGTGAAAAACATCGACAGGCTTATCAGAGCAAGGGGTCTGACGGATGACGAGCTCAGACAAAGGGCAAAATTATCCCGCGCCTCATACGAGGAGATAAAGGGCGGAAACCTACCCTCGACCATTGATGGGTTGGAGTCTGTGGCCAAAGTGTTGGATGTCCCTGTAGACGATTTATTTGAAACGGTTCGTCCCCTTGAGCATGTTAGGTTTCGTTCCAACAAAGACCTTAGAGACCGTGACCAGATTTTAGTGGATGTGGGACGTTGGTTCTATCCCCTTAGCGATCTGGAACACATGCTGAATGACCACCGCCCCTTCAAGTTAGCGGGAGACCACCCAGATGATCCCTGTGAAGCAGCCCGATGGGCACGAAAGACTCTTGAGCGAGATGAGTCAGAGCCAATTGATAATATCTGGGGGTTACTTGAGTCTGCGGGTATTAGGGTTGGCGAAGTGAAATCACCGTCAAAGGGGTTTTTTGGGCTATCGATTGCCGATCCACAGAATGGTTATGCGATTGTCACTAATACTTGGAAAGGCATTTCTGTAGAGAGATGGATTTTTACTGCCGCACACGAACTAGGGCACCTGATCTTGCACGGACCAGAATATGATCCGAAGCAAACTGACGAAAATAAGGCTCGTGAAAAGGATAAGGCCACTGAGCAGGAGGCTGACAGTTTTGCTGGATACTTCCTCCTACCTGACGTTGCCTTTGAGAAGGAATGGCGTTCATCAGCTGATTTGTCCTTCCTTGAGCGAGTTATGCAAATAAAGAAAAAATTCAAAGTAAGCTATCGAACTGTGCTGTTTCGGTTGAGCAAAAAGTACCCCCAATGGAATGTTTGGGGGCGATTTCACTTTGAATATAAACGTGTTTACGGGAAAGCCCTCTCTCGCATCACTGAGCCCGACCCCTTACCTGAAGAAGCTTTCCGGGGGGAAGATCATGACGGAAGGCCTTCGGAACGTTTGCGAGCACTAGTGTATAAGGCCACTGAGCAGGAGCAAATCACCATGAGCCGTGCTGCGGAGATTTTAAGCATCCCCCTACGCGAAATGCACAGTTTGCTTGTGTCCAAGGCTAATTCTAAATAATGACAGATAAAGCTAGCCTAATTTTAGATGCCAATGTAGTGATCAGCTACAACGATGCCGGCATTTTGTGGGTCTTGAGTTTGGTTAACAAGCATATCGGGCAGGTGTATATTGTAACCGCGGTCCTCGAAGAGGTGAGGGATCTATCAGATGTTGACTGCGCTCGGCGGGGATTTAAGGTTATCAAACCCACGCCGCTAGAAATGAGTCATGCCGACAAATTACAAGTGCCTAGAGACCTATCCGGAGTGGACAGAAAATGTCTAGCGGTAGCACAGGAGCGCAATTACACTTGTGTAACCAACGAGAAGCGGTTACGAAAGTCTTGCGAGAAGCGCGCCGTCAAGTGTCGCGGTGGGCTGGGCCTGCTGACTCTTCTCTGTGAAAAGCACCAGATAACTACCAACCAAGCGAAAGAATATGCCGTTAAACTCAAAAAAACCAGCGGTCGTATTAGCGAACCTGTGATGCAGGAATTTTTCGAAGGATTGGGACAGCTGGAGACCCGATCACGTAATACCCCAGAGTTGCCAACAAGCCCAGGTTGACTAGCCCGTAGGGCTCATCACCGCCCCCTACTCCGCTCACTGGCATGTCTTGGTCGAGTAATCTGCTGGGTGCCGCTCTCTGTAAAGCCCCCAAGCTTCCTCGATCAGCGCACCTTGTTGCACCCCCCGCGCCAGAGACTCACGGGAAATATCAGCAGAGATGTGCGGCAAAACCTTGGCATGTAATTGCCCCGTGTGAGGGCTACGTTTGCGACCACCACGGCGCACAGCCCGACTGGCAAACCCCTCACCGTCTGCAACCGCATCGAGACTATTGAGCTGTTGGATGCTGGCTGTGTGGGTCTGGGATTTGGCCTCTGCTAATTGGTCGTTGTTGACCCTGAACTCTTGGTTTTCTAGCTGACTCATCGGCGTTCTCCTGCCTCTGGGTTAAGAGATGATTATACACAGCCATGGCAAAGCCACGGGCATTTGCAATTGCCTTGTCCATGCGACCTTGTGCGGGCATTGCTTGTAGATCACTCCCCAGATCGAACAACGCGGCATGCGTAGGACGCTCGCCTGCGCCTACTGCACCCACCTTTGTCTTTGTCAACGTAACTTCGCAATATATTAAGGGAATTGGGGAGAAAGTGGTTGCATCAAGCCACTTGTAGCGCGGATAATAGTAGATGCAATGACTTGTCATTGAAAAAAAGTGCCTGGCTCGCTAGCGAAACGAAAACCAGGCAACAAAACCATACATGGAGAATAAGGTACCTCACGGGGAGGGATTTTGCAAGCTCCATGTATACAACGAATGGAGCCTCCTTATGCAGATGTCCGAAACCCCCTCTACCCCAGTAAAACCGCCACTACGAACGGCAGTAGCTACCGAGCAAATCACACCAAGCCTAAAACGCCTGCTAACCAAGCTACGTGCAACAAACCACAATCTGTCTCCCTTGCTGCGCGTGCAGGCTGGGAAAAAAAGACCCTACGCCCGCCGCCGCCCCGATGGCAGCTGGGGGCGGGAGCATGCTGAGATCGGGGACTGTCTTAGGCATCATAATGGAGGTGGCAAACTCGCCTGTCGGTTACTGCAACTAGAGCTATGCGTTCTAGACTATGACGGTGACGATAATACTGAGGTGATGACAGCCGATACCAAGAAGCTCAAGGACTGGGGGGTGGAATTCTACGACGTGCCATCGAGCAAGCATGGACGCTGGCATCGCTACCTACGTTGCGAAGAAAAAATTGAACGGGGACGGTGGAAGGACGACTGGAACGGCGACACAATCGGGGGCGCTCGCAGCTACATCATTATGCACCGGCCTGCTAGGGCGCTGGAGGCCATCCTCAGGCTGCGAGAGACCGACAGTCCCGTCACCACCGCGCAACTGGAATCACTACATCCAACGGCCATCAAGAAAAAGCAGATGCCGCTTGATCAGTTGGTTAACGCGGGCAAACCTGATGAATGTGTCAAAGGCAACCGCAATAACTGGGTGAACCGGGAAGGGCATATCGCGGGCTTGAAACAGGACGAAGCCAGGCGGGAAGATGTCCGGCAGACTGCTATCGCCGCTGGTTTGCCCATCGATGAGGTCAATAAGACTGTCGACAGAGCTTACGCTGAAGGCTTGGCCAAATCAAATGTCCCTACACCCAAAAATCCTAATGCATCAACTGTTAGCATCGGTGATACTAGCAACACCATTGCCGCAATATTTTCAGAGAAAGGGATCGACGTGAAAAGAGATCGACTACCAGAGGTTGCCCGATTCTTAGGGACGAGAGGACACGTGACACTCATCGCAGGGCTGGGGGGTGTCGGCAAGACATCCCTGCTACTCTATGCAGGACACTGCGTTGCCACAGGCACAGACTTTTTCAGTGAGAGGGTGGAACAGGGCAAAGTCATCATCATAACCAACGAAGACAAGGAAGTGATCAAAGAGATGATGACCGAGCTACCAAACTGCTATGACATCCATATTCACGATGGCAACCCCGACATCATCGGCAGCCTAAGGAAAGTGACAGCTAAAGATAAAGTCTCCCTAATTCTCATCGACCCAGCCACGGTAGCCCATCGATGGTTTGGGGTGAAGGATTGGAATGAGAACAGCAGCGCACCTTGGGAAGAGTTTATTGACGGCAACCTGAAGCCTCTCGCTAAACAGACCGACGCACTGGTGGTGCTGCTGCACCACACTACAAAACAGCCAAGGCAGGGGAGTGTTACAGCCAGGGCATTTATTCGTGGCAGCGGGAACATCGTTGACATGGCAGATAATGTCGGCGTGTTGTTAGCCGACGGGAACGCACGCACGCTGGAACTGGTAAAACGGCGAGGGCTGCGGAGAAGAGACAAGATTAGATTTGAGCTACAAATGCGGGAACTCAGCGTGACCTTCCCTAATACTGGCGAAACCGAAACGTTTCATGCTGTCACTGGCGGCAAGCTGCTTGAACGAGGGCTACCGCTCGATGAGCTGATCAATTTTAGCTCTGACAGCACGCCAAAGGGAGAAACCCTGCTCCGAGAACTCTGCAAGCGCATGCACGAGAAGAAACACAAGTACGGCACAAAGCTGGGATACATGCCACAAAGTGAGATTGTGGAACTATTCTCATCGCAGCACCGACAACAGCTGCGACAGTCGATCAGCAACCTACTCTATAACAACAGCCAAAGCTGGGACGACAATTCGCTGTTCAAATTTAAAAAGACACCCCAAGCGAACGCATATTGCCTGCTAAGCGGTCCCGATGGACCGTGTCCTAATGGCATTATCACCGACATTAGCCTACACGTCATCGACTAACCCCCTCGCGTGTGGACAAGTTTGGCGGAGCTGCCTAAAAATAGCTATAATCCTTGCTATAAGCGAGCTACAGCTCCGCCAGTTAGTTGGCGGAGCTGGCGGAGCTACAAGCCTTGGTATGACTGAAAAGTCGCTCTATGAGCGGGCTACAGCCCCGCCAGCTCCGCCAACTAACTGGCGGAGCTACAAGCCTTGGCATGACTGGATTACATAAGAAAAAAAAGAAGATCCACCACCTTATCCTCGCGAAAAGAGGCAGCCAGTGGGAGACTGGCATCAATTCGGTCCTGTGCACTGAACCAATCTGGTTACACTAGTAACCGGGTTGCTAGACCTGCCCCGCTAAGCTGCCAGTAAAGCAAGCCGTAACCCCCTGATATTTTCACAGATAAAGAAAAACCTAATGGCAAAAAAAAAACGCCGACCTGCATTATAGACAACGAATAGGTGATGAGATGGGCAATCGAGGAATATTAAAGGCCAAGCAAGCGGGGTTCTCGCTGCTTGAGCTGATGGTCGTAGTGGCTATTCTTGGGATACTATCAACGGTGGCAGTGCCGCGGTTCAATATCTTCAGGGCGCGCTCGCGGCAGGCAGAAGCGAAGAGCAATATGGGAGTTATTTTCACCTTGCAGGAGAGCTTTAATATTGAGCACGAAAAATACTACAATGGCGATAAGGACGATTGGGGTGGCGACAGCATGATGACAAATGGGAATACCAATGCTGAAGGAGTTGGGTATGTAAGCGCAGGGACCTCCGAGTGCGGGAAAAATAAACTTGGATTTCGTCTCGCCAATTGTACAAAGGCGCGTTATGCCTACATGATCGCTCAGTCTAGTCCCACCCAATTTGTAGCCATTGCACATGCCCTCTCGGACAACACTGAGGGGAAGCGCATCTTCCCGGGCTGTGATGGAGGAGACCCAGCCACCCCTAAAGAAGCGGATGATGGCCCTTCAGGCGCTCTTATCAAATGTGCTAGGGCTGGCACTGGCACTAGTAGGACTGATGGAGATGCTTGGTGCCTGGACGAACAGCGCAACCTTTCAAACTATCGTGATATAGTTGAGTTTTGTGATGGTTAATATGCTGTCTGATAGCGCGAAAAAACTACTGCTGGTTTCATCTATCGCTTGGATAGCGTACTTTGCCATGCCAGGACCGCGGCAAGTCTACAACATGGTTTTCGGCTACAGCCTGCACAACCCTCAATACTTGTTCGCTGGTGACTCCAGGGAGGTCTGCCGCCGCGTTCGGCGTGTCGTAGAGCACGGTAAGGTGAACATCTACGTAGAAAACTTATCGATCCACAGGATGCACATCCTGTTCAACCAGCAACAGATACGGGCTCTCATATACCTCTGCTCCAATGCCAAGGGTTAAGATCAGCCGAATCCCAAGCCTACAAGTCAAAATCAGATCGAACGAGGTGTAAAAGGTGACACCAACCTCAAGCGAACTGCGTGGAAAAGTATGCTGAAGAACAATGAGGTCGTTTTAGACGTACGTGGCACGTATATATCCGTTTCTGGGAGCGCGGTAACAAAACCCTAGAGCTGCCTAGCCAGACCGCGCTTTTTACAAAACAGCGCGGGGCGCGCTGTCGGACAATAAGCACAATCTAACGAGGTAGTGACGGGATTACAAGCTTACCGCGCTGGACTTATAGGAGCGCGATCTAATGAGGCTATAACTGGCTTTGAAGGACCGCGCTTAAAAAAGTGACAATAGACGTGTACAGGTATATGTATGTAGAGCGTCTAGAACACAAAATGTGTGGGGATACCCCTCGCTTGCGCGAAAGCGTTTGCGTTCTGTCACCTTGTCCCTGCCATTTGGCTGTGCCTAGCATCATCCTGGTGATAGTAGACGCTCGCTTGGTGAGCATCGTATGTTCAAGCCCGCTGCTTCTGCTCCCTCGCCACCCGCCGCTTGCCGAGATAGGCTTTGATGGACGTGTCGATGTCATCAAGCGGGGCGGTGTTGATGAGATTGCGCAGGTAGCCGCGTTTGTCGAAGAACGTTGCCGCGATGTTGTCATACTCCTGCACTGCATACTTCTCGAAGAAGATCACCACGATCAAGTTCAGCAGCTTCGAGCTGTCCAGCTTGCAGTAATCAGCCTTCAGTTTCGTAACCAACTCAGCGACAAGGCTAGCCTGCTCCTGATCCAACAGCACCCTGCACACAGTGCTCTTCTTTCCTGCCCTCATTCACTGCCCCCTAGTGTTCAATTGCCAGGTGGCGTTGCCGTGTATCGTCCACACACAATGTTGCTGGACGAGCTGATTGCCTCGCACCTCCCAATCGAAGCATTCCTGATCGATATCGGGAGCTGACAAGCGAAAGTCCTGCACACCCTGACCGCGGGTCGGTGCCGAGACGGAGAACTTATCGAGGTTGAGCAGGGTCTGTTGCCTGGTCTTTGCGTCCCTCTTCTGCAACGCACCATGTATCAGGTAACTGCTCGCGACTCCCAACGCAGCACCGACGAGCGCACCTGTCAGTGCACCCTTGCCTCCTCCCCTCGTCGCCATGCTTGCGACTGCTCCAGTCCCTACCCCTAGGCCTACGCCGGTCAGCATAGACTTGTGCAGTGTGGCACAACTCGCTGCCAATACCGCGCTGGCTACGAGCACAGCCAATGCTGCACTTGCAGGGACTCCTTGCCACTGCCTAGCTCCTTGCCGCCTCCTAGCTCCACACATCACCATTCCCTTTTGCATGCAACACCTCCAAATTAAGTGGTTATTGAAAACACAGATCATAATAGCCGCGACCTCTCGGATAGCTCGCCGCCTGGGCTCAACATCACGCAGTAATTACAGGCAGTTACATCTTCCCAGGGGCTTAGCCACACAGCAGTCACTAAGCAAGCATCACCAGCACTTTGCCCGTCCCTAGGCAACACAGAAGATGCCCTTATGCACACTTCTGAAAGTCAGTTCACCGGTTGCAGCAGTGACATCGGCGAGCAAAGCAAAATACACCTTGGGGTCACACTGATAACGGTCTGACACCTCCCTATCGACCTTCAGCAGGACGTTCAAAATGTATTTGTTCGCGCAGATGTAAAGCACTCCGTCCACGCCAGGTTCGACATAGTAGGTATTGAGCTTGTGCAAATAGCGACTCTTGCTTTTGTGTGTCATGTCAAACTCGATAGCCAAATTCAACACCCCAATTCTTGTCTCTACCTCTGCCATTGCATCACTATTCAGCTTGATGAAGGGCTGAAACTTCCTGTCGTCGCGGTATGCTGCGCAGCTTTGGAGGACATTCTCGGTGTGGTAGCTTTGCACCGCTGACTTAGCCACAAATGCCTGGCGGATGTCGTTCAAGGTGATGTCATGCACAGGGCATTCACTTAACGTTACTGCTGTCTTTGCTCGACAAGACCGCGTTAGTTGAAGCTTGGCAAGGCCGCGTTGAGTTAGCGAGTATGCGTAAATGATCTTATTATCCACCGCCAGGGGCTTTCTTCGTAGCAAACCCAGTGCCATGATCTTTAGCAGCCGTCTATTCACGGTTTGGGCAGACACAGCAGGGAAAAAATGCTCAGCTATCTGCTCTTGACTGGCTACCTTGCTTGCAAACAGCGAGCGCATTATCCGCAAGTCTCGACTGCACAAGATAACATTTTTGAATTTCTGCCTAGCTTTACGCATGTTTTTTTGCCTGTGATATTTTGGCATTGAATGTCCCGCCGAGTAGTGCATTAAAATTCTGCCTAAGGCCAGCGGCAAACTCCTGACTTATTACCTCCAGTTCGGCCTCTATCAATTCATCGTCAACGAAAGGCGCTTGCACCTGCCTGCGCTCACTGCCATTACACCACACCGCGCGCCCTTTGATGGCGGGTAACTTCTGAGCATAGTTGCCCCCTAGCGCGACGTTGGAGGCCGCCGACGAAATCATCTTGAAGGTCATACGTCCTGTTAAGTTATCCAAAATTTCGGTGCTAATCGCCTCCTTAACTGGCTTTTGGGTGGCCACGATCAGATGCATACCTGCTGCTCTCGCGAGACGAGCCAATTCACCCATACAATTGCCGGCGGTGGCGTTGGTGCCGCGACCGAATAACGCCGCGGCTTCGTCTATGCCGACCACCAACAAATCCAGCTTGTCCCGCACAGGGTTGATCGACTTGTGTCCGCTATGCGCTAAAATTTCATAGCGGCGGTGCATTTCCGCGACTAGAGCCGCAAGCATGCTGGTTGCCTCTGTCTCATCCGCGGCGGTCCTGACGTTGGGCAAGGCGGTAAACTCTTTGACCTCTACGCCGCGCTTCATATCCAACAGATACAGCTGAATGTGCGGCGAGCTTTTTAGCAGTGCCAGCATGGTTGCCCGAAAAAACACCGACTTGCCACCGCCTGTGGCTCCAGAGATGAGTAGGTGCGGCAGAGATTGCATCTTTTGTGTCACCACACCATTGATACTTTGTCCGACGACGAACGCATATGGCTCTTTGATGTGGCTATAGAGCTCGTGAAAACTGACCATGCTAGGCAAGTCACGCGCACACAGAATTATCTCCACCTGGCCCATATCCTTGCCAGACACGATGTCTTCAACTTTTTGGCGAAAGCCAGCCGTTAAACTATCTTGCTGTGCTTTGAATTTATTGATGCCCACGCCGCATGTTTCAACAATCACCTTCACGCGCTGCACACCTATCGGCACTATCGCCTGCACCTGTGGCTGCTCACCTGTGGCAGTTCTCAAGCCAGCACGGGCGATGGCTTTTTGAAAGGCAACATGCCGGCTAAAATCTTTGCAGCCGTAAGCGAACACGGCGAGTACCACCAACACGCCCAGCAGGGGAAAATAAAGCTCTACGGCTCGTTGATAGTGTAGTGTCCCGAACAGCACGATCATGAGCAGGCCATTGATCAGTAGTAAGCACGACCAGGTGTTTAGGTTTTTGAAGTCGAGCTTGCGCACACCAAACCAACACACCCGCGAGATGCTGGCGAGACAGTGCAGCAGCGTGAGCACATAGTTTTCTAGCCCTTCACCTGTTTTGACTTTGCTCACTGTTCACCTTTGTATGTTTCTAAAAGGTTGACGATCATCTCTCGGCCGGCGGGAATAGTGACGTAGGGCTGCACCTGGCCGAGTTCGGCTGCCTGGCGCTGTGCCTCGGTCTCGCTGGCTTTAGCAATGCCCTGATAAAGTGCATTCTTGGTCGTTGCTTGGGGGGTTACAGCTCCTTCGGCGCTGAGCGCTTGTTTGGTGGTGAGCGTGTCGGTGAACGCTGCAACCATTGTCAGCCCTAGCGTTGCCGCGACGCGTGCCGTTGTGCCACTATGCAACTCACCCACAAGTCCAGGCGCGTAGTCCTGGGTGCTCAACGCCTGGGCTTGCAACGCAACCTCCTGTCCATTAGGCAACAAGGCCTTGGCGAACTGCATGAATACCTTCATGCCTTGCTTGGGATAATTAACTGTGCCAAACAAAACTGTGTTTTTTGGAACACCGCCATGCTGGCCTTTGCCACCATAGGGGAGCAGTACTCTATAGAGTTGCCCGCTCTCTCTCGTGTCAATGCTGGTCAACAGCTTGCCGATGAGATTTGACCCGATCGGCAGTTTGCTAGTGAAACTATCCGCCCCCTGCCTCTCAATGATCTGTGGAGCTTTGTATTTGATTTTTACGGTGCGTTCAGGTTTAGGTTTAGGCTTTGCTCGCAGCTTAGGTGCATGCACTCTTTGCTCTGATGCCTGCAATAACCCGCTGATCTCCTGTGAGACAGATACAGATGCCACCTCAAGATTGCCCGTCTCGATCGGCGTATTGGCATTGACCACGACACTGCTATCACCGCTGGCATTAGAGAAAAAGACAACCACAGTGCCAACGGCCAAAATTAAAATCATCACTCCCATAAATCTCTTTTGGTCGAGCACCTCTTTGTCGGCCTCTTGCTTAAGAAAAAAGGCTCGTAGCCTCGCAACAACCTTCATTTCCGCACCTTCTTGGTTATGCGCTTAGGCCACTGATAGCGCGACTTCCACTTAACAAACACCAAATCATCCGCGCGGCAACTGCTACATACCCGCAAAATAAAACCATACGTGCGATAAGGCGTGTAGACAAATAAATTGGTCTCCACCTTGCCCAACGGCTGAATAGTCAGGTCGTTGTCGATAAATTCAACCGCGTAGTAGTTTTGATTGCCGATCACGACCTTCTTGGGCTTTGACGTAAAACGCAACACCGTAGCCCGGCCCATCTTTAGATAAACGAGCTGCATCTTCTTATTGTTAACCTGCACCGTCCTGATACCGCTTGCCATCGCCATCAAAGGCAAACACAACAACACCCCTGCTGAAATAAAATGCTTCACTATTTCTCCTGATGTTCAATTACGCCATTAACCAATAAGCCTATCGGATTCCAGGCATTAGGCGTGCCTTTGATAATGTGCAGCGACAACGTTGTCGGCACAGGGATCGGCACACCTTCAACCCGCAACAACTTATCAAAGCTGGCCACTACCTTGTCTTGGGTGACACTTACTTTGATGTTGACGATTGCCTGCGCGACCTCTTGACCCTGAAACTCCTTGTCCTTGAGATGCGTCAGAAGTTTGAATAATTTCTTTTGCAAGCCAGCTGTGGTAATTGGCGCTAAGCCTTGCCGCTTAGCTTGCGGGTCAAGCTTGTGCCATTGATAGCGAATGTGCAGAAACTTTTTGACAAACTCTGCAACAGCCGCCTCCGAAATGGGTACGGCGGCCCTTTGTCCGACATGATAGTGTTGTCGCGCACCTGCCTTGATAACGACGATAGGATCAGCCGCATACAACCAACCGATGACCACCACCTGTAAAACACACACTGCGACCAACCCCAGATTGATCAGCTTGTGGGTGCGCAGCAGGGCATTGATGTCGGTCCAGGCCCGCAGGGTCGAGTTTCCCATAACGATATGTCCTCCAAGAAGTTAATCCGTTCACTTAAGCCGCCCCTCTCGAAACTTCGTTAGCCCTCTCCCCACCTGATTTAGTACTGGTCTTGCCATTAAGCGACCCGCACCCCAAGTCTTGGCTGCACCCTGTCGCACGGCATGCTGGGCATAAAATCGCGCCGCCCCCATCGCCGCGGTTGCAGGCGCAAGAGCTAACCCCGAAGCGGCCATCTCCAGTCCATCGTTGATCAATGACCGCGTCGCGAGAGGAATAAACAGCATGCTCAAGCCGATGCAGAGATTGAGAATGATTGCCGCTAAGTAATCTTGCAGGGTGCTGGCTTGATATTCCATTGCCAGCTTCAGCAGCAACACGCTAAGCACGGTCCACAAAATTTTCCAAACGATAACTTTCACTAAACCCTTGTATAAATTCACGGTGACATTAGCGGTTGCCTTGGCCACATAAGCCAAGATCATCAAGGGCGATAGCGTATACAGCACCACCCAAACAAAATGCACCAGCGCTTCAGTGACAAAGAAACCCAAGTAGGCAACGAGATAAGACAGCAACGCCAGCGTGGAGAGAATATGCCCATGTAAATCAAACAGTCCGCTGGCGGCATCCTGATAATTCGGCCCCAACTTCTTCAGCACGGCCCAGACATCAACGCTGCGATCGATCTTGTTAACAATGCCATCACCGATTGTGCTGATAGCGTTGATGGTGTATTCAAACGACAGCAAGAGCAGCACAGAGATCACTACCCGCCGCAAAATATCGGTCACATCAATGCTATCTCGCGGGCCGCGGCAAAATTCCAAGACAATGAGCACCAGCACAATGGGAGTAAGCAACAACCAATAGAGATCGAGCATCTCACCGCGAATGTCTTTAGCTACCCCTACTAACTGTTCAAACATGCTAAAACCTCACCAAGTTATCTTGGCGTTTGAAACTCTTGAAAGCCTCGCCTATACCCCTATTAGCCTCCTGATACGCGGCAATCTTGCGTTTATCTTGCCTGTTGATCATGGCCAGCTGTTCGCTCTGCATCTTGAGGCTTTGGCTTTGCAAGCGTATCAGCTGATTGATGCTGTCCAGAATCATTGCATTAGATACGGCCATAGCTCTTGCCGCGCCTTTAGGTGATGCTGCTTGGCTTTGTGCCTTGAGCGCGCGTGAATTGCTTTCCTGTGTCTTTGAATAACGCTTGAACGAATTGACCATCTGCAACGATTCCGCCGCAGTTTGATCTTGTAAAGCGTGCAGTGCTGACGCGGGTGAGAGCGGTATACGACCATAGACTTCAGCAATTGTCTTTAGCGAGCCACTGAAACTCTTTAAGTTTTTGAGCACGCCTTGATCGTTGATGGGTAGGCTATCCATCAATCCTGTGACGTTTTCTAGCCCTTGATGCACAGTTCTGAAGTAGTTGTCCGATCGCCGTGCCTGCTCCAGCATGATTTTGAGTTGCTTATAGCGTTTGTAATTTTCGGCCAGCACCTTGGCCAGGTAGGGAAGCTGGGCCCAGCCCGCACCACCATCCCCCCAAAAGCTGAAGGCTGGAGCGGGAAAGAGCCCCAGCCACAAAACAAAAATTTTAATGCGCATGCCTATCTCCTGGTGGTCCAAAAGCTAACAGTTCAAGCACCTCTAGCTTGCTCAAGGTTGGGTGTTGCTTCTCTGTTGCCGCAATCAACGATTTGTCGTTGGCGTCAGATGTAGCAAGCCAATGACTCAACGGTTCAGGGGTGAGGCGCAAGATCGCGTCGCGGTCGTCCTGCCGATAATAGAATTCACTGTATTCACCTTTTTTAAGGGTCAAGCTCTTGAGCCGCTCGACCTGTGTGGCATTGAAATCAAAGGTCTTTTGAAAATCATCCCAATCAATCTTGCTCTGGCGCAAAATGATAACGCTGGTGGTGTTAGTCATCAGAGCGGCGCGCAACGCCTTATCAGCCATAAAGTCCCGATAATTCTGGCTCAAGCACCAAATACCGCTACGAAACTTGCGCCAGGTGCGATAACAGGTAATTACCACCTGCCGGGCCAGCTCTGATTGCAACAAGCGCTCGGCTTCGTCGATAATCAACAGATACTCACGGTCAAGATCAGACGCGGCGACATCTTGAATGTGCGAAGTCAGCAGCAGTAGGAGCACATCTTTCAAGTCGGGATAATTGCTCAGCTGCTGCATCTCGATAGACACTAAATCTTTCGCCAGTTCAACGTTGCTGGGGCCATCGAGCAGTTGCCCATAAGCCGAGGCCCCGGTCCAACTGTAGAGCACTTCGCCGAACTTGCGCAGCTGGGCATCCTCGTGCTTGTCAAGCAAGGCCTTCAAGTCCGATAACATTGGCACTTTGCCTTTGGCATTGGCATAGACCTTGTCCAGCTGTTCTTCGAGCAAAGCCTTGGCACGCTTGTCGAGTGCCTGCTTGTCCTCGTCTTTGAGAATCATTTCCAGCACGGCTAACAGCGTGCGCCGGCGCGCAGACCTGGTCGCACCTGTCTTTAAGTCAAACATGTTGAGGCAGATGCCAGAGTTGAGATTTAAGTCTAAAAACTCGCCGTCGAGCACTTCGATCAATCGCTGGGAGGATGCGCCGTTGTCGATCCACACAATTCTAGGGCGATGTCCCTTAGTTACTTTGCCGTAAAACATCGCCATCAGCTGCACCACTGTGTAACTCTTGCCACTGCCAGAACTGCCGAAGACGATACCGTTCCACGCGGGCAGATGCTCAGCATAAGGATCGAGTGCAAACAACTGCCCATCTCGTGTTGGCAGTAGACACACAGGTGTTGGGTTGCCTTGCCAACTGGCAAAGACAGGCATCAGGTGCGCAGCATTGCTCGACTTCATCTTCTTGTGCCGCAAGCCCTGACATGTGCTCGGCATGGCTTTCAAGAAGGCCTCCTTGCCCGCTAACCTCTCTTGCAAACCTTCGGCTTGATTGAGCAAGCGAAAAGTTTTCAAGATTTCATCGCTCTTATCATCCAGCTCGCTCTCGCTCTTACCCCAGATGATGGCGTTGAAGTCCGCCGACACGAGCGTTTCAGAGCCCGTCAG
>OY282438.1 GCA_958296095.1 uncultured Oligoflexales bacterium | reverse complement strand
CGATGCCGCCAGCGCAGCCGCACGGGATGCAACAGGGATGGTGAACCCTTTTCTCAGTGGCACCGGCATGCCAGGCTATCGAGGGCTCAGAACTCCGCATGGTTTTTATGGCATCACCTATAATCATTACATAGCCTGCAAAACTAATGCGACACATGGGGTAAATCGTTCCTCACGTGCACGTGAGGCTATTAAGGGCCGGTGTCCTGAGACCCCGGGCAGTGGCACGACCGCGATTGCCTATTTTGATCCCAAAACAGGTATCAGCCATTGCAGCAATCCCAACATTCTGGTCGAAAAAGTCAATGAGACCGAGACCAGCAAAAACTGCGATGACAAGAACCAGTACGGTATAGTTAGGATTCGTGCCAGAGATGAGGGGACTCTGAAAGTCGGCACATTCGAGTGTTCGACCAACCGCTGGGGAGCGGGCACGGGAGGAGTCGAACCGGGCAAAGGCAACATCCCCTGCACTACGACCCAAGCGCTGGCTGGCTTCCATTCTACCGACGGACGTATTACCAGCTGTGCTGAGAGTAGCAACACGGATAACCCTATAGGGTTTCCGGGGCCACAAGGGGAAAAAGGTGATGATGGTCTATGGCGCTACAACAACGAGGGTTACCGTGCTCCAAAGGGTCCGCGGGGTTCGCCGGGGCCGGATAGGTCATCCTGCGCCGGCTGGAATACCGCGACCCGGAGGTGCTGGGTGTGTTAGCATCTAGGGCTGGTTTGACCCTGACTTCCATCATGGTCGCGGTGGGACTGTCAGGTGTCCTGGCACTGGCGGCAATGCGACTGATGGTCAACCAGATGAACGCCCTGCGAGTCATGGAACTGAAGGATAAGGGCGATGCGATCTATAAGTTCTACAGCAACCTATTACATGACGACAAGGCGTGGTGGTGCACCCTTTACGATGGCAGAGAGCAAGACCCCCCTGATCTGACTGATAGTAACGCGGTTATGCGTCAGTGCATCTTTGGAAAAGCTAGTAAGTGCTTCGATACCGCCGGCGGTACCGCCCTGCGCTTGATGGGACCAGACTGCGAGTTCAAAGAGCCACTGGTAAGTGGAAAAATCAAGCATCAGTTCCGCCCATTACGCATAGCGAGCAGTAGCTACGATTTCATAAATAACTTCGAGAGCTCCAGCGTGACCTTTATCCCGGAGGGCGGCAAGACATTGAAGGACTCTGTTGTGACCGCAGATTCCAACGGCTGGTGGCATGTTGAGCTTAAATGGCGGGAGATGGGGAGCAGTGCCATCGATCTCATTTACACGCAAAAACTTGACCGGGATAAGTGGCAAAACGCCACCACGCCTAAACGCTACTTGCCTAAGTTGTTGGATAGCGAGGGATCGGGACGCGTGTTGCGTGTGCGGCGTAGCACCAACAATGTGCCTCATGGCTGCGCTCGGTCGGGACTAGTGTCGATCGGACTGCACACTTCTAGTAGAGACATAACCTGCTCTGCGAAAATTCTTGTTACAACTGCAACGTTGAGCGGCCTGGTATCTAATTGTCCCGCTGGGGTCGCAAAGGGGGCGGTGGTTTACTCTACAGCTCAAGAAGGAACTCCCAGTGATGCTGCGGGGGCCTGCACCGGTAACAGAGTATCTGTCCGTCCCACCGATTGTAGTGGTTCTTCCAGTGTGATCTGGAAAATAGGTTTAGGAGTAAAGTACGGTACTATCAGAAAACTGGATCAAGCCAACAATGTTGAGTGCGCCTTGGGGGGCAAGGGGAAGATGGTCCGATACGGCTCTTGTCCTGGAACAGCGGCGGATGTCTGTGCCGGCTTCGCTGTTCCCACTCCACTCCATAACGCCATCCATAAGATCAACAGCGATGGCAGCTTTGAGTGTGCGACACTGATGGGATTCCCGACGGCTACCCCTAGAAGTCTGGTTGCCGAAAGTGGCGCTACCTACACTGCTACGGGGCAGGGTCCCATCGGGCCGACAGGCATACCCGGCGAGGGACCTCGGGGTCTTCGGGGTCCTCCGGGGCCGTCATGCCGGTGAGGGGGAAGTATGCGTAGTGGCATGACATTGATGTCGGTAATCGTAGCAGCTGCCCTGGCGGGGATTGTCGCGCTCGCCGTAGCGCGGTTGCTCGGCAATCAGTCGAAAGTAATGACGGTGGTTAGGTTGCGGGAGCAGCGTGAGCATCTGCTCAAACACTACAAGAACATCGTCGTCTCTGGCTGGGACGCGACGAGGCACAGCTGTAGTGGAGAGATTTGCACGCGGGATATGAATTCGAGCGGGACGAACGTCGTTATCCCCTCCGCTAATGGCAATGCTCTCTATCTCGGTGACGACCTCTATGAGTACGATTACACTGGTGGCACCGCCGGTCGCTGGTGGAAGGTTACGGCTAACAAGATTAGCATAAGCGGTGGCAGCATGCTGCAAGCTGACAGTTACGTTCAACGAGATACGCTGATGGCCGTTGAAGTCAAAGTCGAGTTCATCCGCAAGGAGCACCCGGTCGTTAATGTCAAACTCGCCTCGCGCGAAGAGGTTGTCTTCCTACACCACAACACGTCGAGTGCACTCCTCGATAACAGCACCGACTGTAGCAACCCTGCCGGTCGGCCCCACCGGACACAGAGAGACGAAGATGGCTCGGCGCTCTACTCTGGATCAGGGGCGATCATCCAGTACGATTTCAAAACTAACTATGCCAAGTGTAGCCAAGTGCCGCTGGTGGAACATCTTAACTGCGATAAGGGGGCGCTACTCGGTTTTTTTCGCTCATCGTCCACGCCACCAGAACTCGTCAGTGGCAAACCTATCTGTAGCACTGCGGATCATGCTAATAGCCTTGCCGGAATTCGTGGTGGCACGGAGAAGCGCACTGTCGAGGCCATCGATTGCAGCGGCAGTGGCTATATCGAATGGATGAAGGACGACGAAAAACCCCGTTGTGTGACCGGCACCGCCCCCGGTGCTAGTAGTATGCGGGTGGCAGCGCAGAGCAAGAATGGACCGTTCACTTCCAAAACGTACACACTGGTTAGACGCACCAGCGCTGGCGGAAACGGTACCCACGCTACCTACACAACGGAAAGTTGTACGCTGAAGCGTCACCATGGCATCAGCAGTTTTAAACCAAGCGGGGAAAGCGGGGAGGTGGCTGGTTATTTGAGGCGAACGAGCTACGATGGTGCAACAGTAGTAGGCCCACCAGGACCCGCGGGGGAGCCTGGTGCCAACAACGCCCCCCGCGGGGCGCGTGGTGACCCTGGGCCGCGTGGTGACTGTAGTTGTTGCTGTAGGGACAGATGACACCCTCTGCCCCTAACCGATAATTTGGCCTAACGTGTTCTCGTCTTAAGTGCACTTCTCGATAACGTCCGTCTGGTTATGTTCCAGACCTAGCTTGCGATCCTTGCTGATTATCCACGATTCGCCTTTCCGGCAGTTGGGATAAATATATCTAGGATCAGATTGATAGTTGCTGTTTCGGCCGAAGTTCCCATTGGGGTGTTGGCCCGCGCCGGCCGCGCTGGTTGCATAATCGTTGGGTGCGAGATAGCTATTGTAGGTGTAGCGCAGTGACTCGCAGTCGGTGACGCGAAAACCGAGCGAGTTTTCTTTCTGGGTGCCTGTATTGTTGCAACGCGGCAGTGGATGGCCCATGCCCATGCCCATGCCATCATGATACTCATTATATTCAAGCTTATAGCTCTGCTGCAACGTGGCAATGGTACCTAGATTGGCATGTGCCTCTGCCTGTCTGCCCCTGGCGATGAATGTATTGAACCGCGGCAAGGCTAGTGACACAAGTGTGCCCACCAGAACCAACACCACCATCAGTTCGACAAGACTAAACCCCGCCCTTCGCACAGGTGCTCCTTACTCAAATTACCCCTTCGTGACTGTTATCGGCTATTTTTGCCCGCGTCTGAAGCTCGCATGGGGGCGGGTTGCGCTAGCCCTTTGGTAAAAGTCCTAAATTATGTGACCACTCGGACGATAAGGGACTTGCCGCCGCACTTAGGTGAAATTCACACTCCAAGCATCTTGTGGTCTCGTCAGGGTGCGGCGGTACTTCCTAAGCCTGCTTAGTGACTGCTGAGCGACTAAGCCAGCTGAATGGTGCAATCACCTGTAATTACTACATGAATGTTGAGCCAAAGACCGGAGCGGTCAGACTAGCCAACGAAGAGTGTAGACGGGGCGCTGCCCCTGCAACCATCCTGAGGAGACAACGGCAGAGGAGCGCCCCGCGTATAATCCCTGTTGGCTTATGGACTAGCAAATTTAGTTCTGTCTTGAGAACATGTTCTCACCTGCCTTGCTCCTCGCCCTACTTTGAGGTAAAAAATGGGGGGTAATTTTGCGTGGGTTGGCCCGCGCGGATGCCCATTAACATGTGTAAGGAGAAGTTTTTGATGGCAGACAAGACGATTCGGATTGTGATGGAGGACTTGATCGAGAAATCACAGACGGTAGGTATTGGGCTATCGCTATTTGCGGAGTTTGTTGACCGACAGAAGGCAGGCGATCCAAACCATACGCCGTGGGCGCCACTCACAGCTGATCAGCTGAAAGCAAAGATCAATGCTTTCGTAGATAGACAACGCTTTGAGCTGTGCGAACTCTGGCTAACGAATGAAAAAAGCTACCATTTGTTCGCCAAGGGCTTTACCCCCCGTGATCAACTTAACAAATCGGCGGCAGAACTAGCATCAGATATGCCCGGATCAGTGGCATACCTGATATTCGACAGGGTTATTAGGCTGATACCTCTTGCTCTTGGGCTTAAGCAGGAATTTTCACTCGCTCCTAGACACTTTGATGTGACCTGCTTCTACCATCTCGACCCAGCTCTGTTAGGCGTTTCGGATCCAAATTATTGCAAAAATTACGTCGACACCCATATCACCAATGAGGGATCGTTCGACGAGTTTATATTGCCTGCCCAAGTGATCGAACTCAGTCACTTCCAAGGCTGAGGTAGAGGATGTCATGAGAGAGAGACTGATCGAATTGTGCCAGCAACAGGCAGCGAAGGGGGCGGAGATGAGTGTTGTGTCGCCAGTCGATCAGGATCTCCATACCCAGTTCGCCATACGAAGCGCCTATCCATACGAGGGTAAGACGCAAGGCTACCTTTACGGCATTGATGAGGATGCGAGCAGGTATCATCTATCTATTGTCGGCGGCAACGTACCCGTCGGCAGCTTTGCCAGTATGGAAGAATGTGTAACCGCGGCAATGGGCAGGGTCTTCGTATGCGAAGAAGCCAAACGAGAGCGTGCCGAGTCCAACAAGCTCACAAACGGAAAAACCTACGGAGCTGGCATCAATACCGAAGATTATCCTGAGGCAATGCTTTATTGCCCCTACGATAGTAACTAGCCCTAGAGACTCCCCTGGAAGCGTTCCTACGGCATTGCACAAAAATTGCGCAACAGCGTTCAAAAAACCCCCCTCAATTTTGCTTCAAGGCTTTCAAGCTATGAGCGGGATACGAGGCTGTGGATAAGTTGTTCATTTATCTATTGTCTTATGAACGACCCCGCGGCGCTATTTGAACGCCACTGAACTAGCGCGAACAATCGCCGATAGAGAGGGTGCGTCGCCTCTGTTGAATTTTTAGCCTCACAAACCACGGCAGAGGCGCGCACCACCCATCACGAGGGAGGAGGGAGTTGATGCTATTTGTGGTCGCTGGCTGTGTCCTGCTTGTCGGGTGGTTAGTTTGGACGATTATCAAGGCAATCGACCGCTAACGATACCCCAATGATGCCACTAGGTATTGTCTTCAGCCTTGCAGCTGACGACAGGATGCCTGATACTGGAATTGTCGCCGATTCGCCCAAATCAATCGGCGGCCCTACCTTCACCTTAAACGTGTGGAACAAAAAAAACTGGCGGGTTAGTCAGCAGGCGGAGCGTCGATCGGTCGCTTACGACCATGCCCACCAGCCAATGCCCCAGCAATACGCGGCATCAAGGGCACGATCATCAGCGCCGTAGTTCGAGTGCGAGTTCGGGAGCAATCTGGTTAGTGGAGTAACTCGGTTGGTTGCCCCGGATGGCAATCTGGTTAGTGGTGTAACCAGATTCGGGGGGTGCGGGAGGCAAGGGGGTAGCCGCCCAGCAAAACCCCCTCAGGTAATTCTGCCACCTGCCGATACAGCAGTTGCTGAATCTGTTGGAAACCCCATGGACGTAAGTGCTAAGAATATATTAAAGGTCAGTCTTGCAAGTATCGGGGTGGCGTGGTGACGGAGGTAGAGATTAGCCCTGAGATTCGGCAGTGGGCGCTGAAAAACGCTGAATGCAGTCGTGATGAAATTCGTGATAACCATTCATGGGTGGGTCAGGGGGGGAACCCAACCGTACCCCAACTTAAAAAGTTTAGTAAAGCGGCTGGTCTTCCGGTGCATTATATGCTCTTGGAAACTCCACCCAACTGGCCGCGCCTGCCTCCCGATGTCCATGATTTTCGTGGTAAGAAATCAGATAAAAGACCTAGCTCCAATCTATTGGATACATTGTATAGCTGTCAGCATCGCCAAGATTGGTATCGATCGTATTTGGAAGCGAGCGAGCAGGAAGAGCTTCCTTTCGTTGGTTCTGCCAGCTGTGACGACTCCGTTGTCGATGTGGCTTCAAAGATACGCCATACCCTTGGGTTCGCCTTCGAAAAACAAGCCAAATGCAAAACGTGGGAAGAGGCTCTGAGAACATTTGCTAAATGCGCAAGAGATACCGGGGTGCTTGTCATGGTGAACGGTGTCGTCGAGAATGACCCTCACCGTACCCTGGATCCTGGTGAGTTCCGCGGATTCGCCCTGTCGGACCGTGTTGCTCCTCTCATTTTTATCAATGGTGCAGACAGTAAGAGTGCGCAGATGTTTACCCTGGCACACGAACTTGCCCACCTTTGGCTGGGGGGAGGGGGCACAGGAATTTCTAATGCTGATATGCTTGACCGTGCTCATGGCTACAATAAGGTTGAAAAATGGTGTGATCAGGTTGCCGCGGAGCTGCTCGTTCCGACTAAGGAGATTAAGGGAGAGAAACGCTCAGACGACTTGACTGCCCAGATAAAAACGCTTACCCGACGCTTCAAGGTAAGTTCTCTGGTAATTCTACGTAGATTGCGTGATACAGGAGCGATTGGACGCGAAGAATTTACGTCCGCCTACAGAGAAGAGCTTGCCCTGTCGAGTGAAAGGCTCGCTAAAACGAAGAAAGCGTCAGGTGGAAATATTTATCCTACCATAAATCAACGGGTAGATGAAAATTTCGCCCGCGCCTTAATATTGAGCACTTCAGCAGGTGAAACCCTATTTATGGAAGCTCTCCGTCTATTTGGTCTAAAAAAGGTGGCAACGTTGGAGAGCTATGCCAAGACACTGGGGCTCAAGCTTTAGTTATGGCATATTTGCTCGATACCGGCGTGTTCATCCAGGCTCACCAGCTTCACTACAAGTTTAGCTTTTGCCCAGCTTTTTGGGATTGGTTGGTGCTTGCGAATCAAGATGGGCGTTTGTTGAGCCTAAAGCAGGTCTTGGTTGAGATAATTGATGTAAAAGATAAGCGCCATGGCAAGGACAAGGTAGAAGATAGGCTCTCTGCCTGGGCCAAGAAAGAGGGGAAAAAGTTGTTTTCGCCCTGGTCATTGGGCGTAGGGAGTTCTGAATATAGGGAGGTCCGTGAGTGTGTCCAATCACAGGTTTACACGGATGGGGCTAAACACAAGTTTTTAGACGATCGACGTGCCGACAAATACCTCATTGCAGAGGCGAAAGCGGGTGGCCACGTGCTTGTAACTCACGAAAAGTCAAACCCCGCCAAAAAATCAGAGGTAAAAATTCCAGATGTCTGTGCGAAGTTAGGAATCGAGTGCATGAATACATTCGAGATGCTCGAACGAGAAAAGCCCTGCTTTGTTCTTAGCCCGTAGCTGGGGCTATGTGCTAGTGGGCAACAGCCAGAATGTGAATCCGCTCCTGCCCCGATCACTGGCATGTCTTGGTCGAGTAATCTGCTGGGTGCCGCTCTCTGTAAAGCCCCCAAGCTTCCTCGATCAACACACCTTGTTGCACCCCCCGCGTCATGGCTTCACGGGAAATATCAGTAGAGATGTGCGGCAACACCTTGGCGTGTAATTGTCCGGTGCGAGGGCTACGTTTGCGACCACCACGGCGCACTGTCCGACTGGCAAACCCCTCACCGTCTGCAACCGCATCGAGACTATTGAGCTGTTGGATGCTGGCTGCCTGGGTCTGGGATTTGGCCCCCGCCAATTGGTCGTTGTTGACCTTGAACTCTTGGTCTTCTAGCTGGCTCATGAGTACCCTCCTGCCTCTGGGTTAAGAGATGATTATACACAGCCATGGCGAAGCCACGGGCATTCGCAATTGCCTTGTCCATGCGACCTTGTGCGGGCATCGCTTGTAGATCACCACCCAGATCGAACAATGCTGCAAACGCTGCTCGCTCCATCAACGACGGACGGATAACTGCTATGCCCTGTTGTTTGAGTCGGCGTTCTGTCTTGCGATGTTGCTGAGAAAGGATAGCTCTAGTCATCGTCAACACCACCGCATAGCGGATGCGCCGCGCCAACACCCGTTCCTGCTTGGCAATCAAACCCGCCGTCTGCATGCCTATGTTAGCATCGAGCGCTGTTGCCCGCATTGGGATCAAGACGAGGTCAGCTTGCGAAATGGCACGGGATACGAGTCGTGAGGCAATGCCTTCGAGGTCGGCGATGATAATCCGACCGCCGCGGTCGAGTTCTCTGATGCGAGACACGATGTTGTTCTCATCGATGTCGTTGCGCACCGCGATTCGTGCAGGCAACTTGTCTTTGAGCCTAGCCCAAATACTGATCGATCGATTCGGATCGCAGTCGAGAAACGTTACCTTACCGCCAGCACGCGCCATCTCCGTGCCCAGCAACACGGATACCGTTGATTTTCCTGATCCGCCTTTAGGTGAGGCAACTGCAATCGTCGGCATGTCCTATACCTCCTGATTGTCGTCCTACTTTCTATGATAAGCCAATCCGGCAGGTGTAGCAACCGGGTTGCTAGTGCAACCAGATTGGGTTCAGCAATCGGGTTTGTGCATCGACCAGATTGGTGCTGGTAATCAGGTTAGTGGGATAATTCGGTTGGTGTAGCCGATAGGCAATCTGGTTGGTGTATCGACCAGATTGGTTCAGAGCCCAAGGGGTTCATCGCCGCTTCATTCGCTCTATCAGTGGCGTTACATCCCGCCTTATGCTCGGCCTTCTCCGCTTCACGATAACCAACAACAACAACAACAGCGGCACGGCAACGATCAGAAACGTTACCAATACCATTGTCTCCAGCACCCTCATGATCGTTTCTTTTACCGTCATTTGTCGCAACCTCAACCCTGTGTGTCTCATATCTACTATCTCTCAACGGCATATCTTGTCCGGGTACTTAGCTGGCATTGGCAGCCTCGGTTGTTCAGTGCATAAGTTCCCCCCTGATACGGGGGGTGAAACTGCTACCGACCTCAGTGCAAACTGTACCTATGTTGTTTCGACTAAGCGCAGCTGCCATTGCCCGGGGTGGCGGCGCTTTTTTCTAGGCTGGGCTTCAGCTGGTCTCAACCCTTAGCATTGGAGCAGAGGTATATGAGTGCCCGTATCTGCCGCTGGTTGAACAGGATGTGCATCCTGTGGATCGATAAGTTTTCTACGTAGATGTTCACCTTACCGTGCTCTACGACACGCCGAACGCGGCGGCAGACCTCCCTGGAGTCACCAGCGAACAAGTATTGAGGGTTGTGCAGGCTGGAGCCGAAAACAAGATTATAGACTTGCCGCGGTCCTGGCATGGCAAAGTACGCTATCCAAGCGATAGATGAAACCAGCAGTAGCTTTTTCACGCTGTCGGGTACCATCCTAACCCTCACAAAACTCAACTATATCACGATAGTTGAAGAGGGTGCGCCCTTCATCCAAGCACCAAGCATCCCCCTCGTTTCTCTCCGTGCCAGTTCCATCTCGCGCACAGCGTTTGGCAGCGGTTAGTTCTGATGCAGCACCCCTGATAGTTTGCGGTTTGTTATCATCAGCGTGTGGGCCGTGACAGCCTGGGAATATGCGCTTGCCCTCTTGATCGGCTGAGAAACCATGGGCAATGGCTAAAAATTCTGTATCACTAGAATGACCGATCATGTAGGCATAACGAGCAGCAGCACAATTGGCCATGCGAAAGCCAAGTTTATTCTTCCCACAAGTACCGGCGATGAGGGTCTTCTTCACGTATCCAACGCCCTTCTCGTTATTATGCGTAACTGCCAGCATGTCATCTCCCCCCCAACTGGCTTTCTTCCCGTCAAAGTATTTTTCATGCTCAATATTAAAGCTCTCCTGCAAGGTGAAGATAACCCCTAGATTGCTCTTCGCTTCTGCCTGCCGCGACCGCGCCCTGAAGATATTGAACCGCGGCACCGCCACCGTTGCTAGTATCCCAAGAATAGCCACTACGACCATCAGCTCCAGCAACGAGAAGCCCACTAGTTTGGTCTTCAATATACTTCGATTGCCCATCTCATCACCTATTCGTTGTCTATAATGCAGGTCGGCGTTTTTTTTTTTTGCCATTAGGTTTTTCTTTATCTGTGAAAATATCAGGGGGTTACGGCTTGCTTTACTGGCAGCTTAGCGGGGCAGGTCTAGCAACCCGGTTACTAGTGTAACCAGATTGGTTCAGTGCACAGGACCGAATTGATGCCAGTCTCCCACTGGCTCCTCTTCGCGCGAGGATAAGGTGGTGGATCTTCTTTTTTTTCTTATGTAATCCAGTCATGCCAAGGCTTGTAGCTCCGCCAGTTAGTTGGCGGAGCTGGCGGGGCTGTAGCCCGCTCATAGAGCGACTTTTCAGTCATACCAAGGCTTGTAGCTCCGCCAGCTCCGCCAACTAACTGGCGGAGCTGTAGCTCGCTTATAGCAAGGATTTTAGCTATTTTTAGGCAGCTCCGCCAAACTTGTCCACACGCGAGGGGGTTAGTCGATGACGTGTAGGCTAATGTCGGTGATAATGCCATTAGGACACGGTCCATCGGGACCGCTTAGCAGGCAATATGCGTTCGCTTGGGGTGTCTTTTTAAATTTGAACAGCGAATTGTCGTCCCAGCTTTGGCTGTTGTTATAGAGTAGGTTGCTGATCGACTGTCGCAGCTGTTGTCGGTGCTGCGATGAGAATAGTTCCACAATCTCACTTTGTGGCATGTATCCCAGCTTTGTGCCGTACTTGTGTTTCTTCTCGTGCATGCGCTTGCAGAGTTCTCGGAGCAGAGTTTCTCCCTTTGGCGTGCTGTCAGAGCTAAAATTGATCAGCTCATCGAGCGGCAGCCCTCGTTCAAGCAGCTTGCCGCCAGTGACAGCATGAAACGTTTCGGTTTCGCCAGTATTAGGGAAGGTCACGCTGAGTTCCCGCATTTGTAGCTCAAATCTAATCTTGTCTCTTCTCCGCAGCCCTCGCCGTTTTACCAGTTCCAGCGTGCGTGCGTTCCCGTCGGCTAACAACACGCCGACATTATCTGCCATGTCAACGATGTTCCCGCTGCCACGAATAAATGCCCTGGCTGTAACACTCCCCTGCCTCGGCTGTTTTGTAGTGTGGTGCAGCAGCACCACCAGTGCGTCGGTCTGTTTAGCGAGAGGCTTCAGGTTGCCGTCAATAAACTCTTCCCAAGGTGCGCTGCTGTTCTCATTCCAATCCTTCACCCCAAACCATCGATGGGCTACCGTGGCTGGGTCGATGAGAATTAGGGAGACTTTATCTTTAGCTGTCACTTTCCTTAGGCTGCCGATGATGTCGGGGTTGCCATCGTGAATATGGATGTCATAGCAGTTTGGTAGCTCGGTCATCATCTCTTTGATCACTTCCTTGTCTTCGTTGGTTATGATGATGACTTTGCCCTGTTCCACCCTCTCACTGAAAAAGTCTGTGCCTGTGGCAACGCAGTGTCCTGCATAGAGTAGCAGGGATGTCTTGCCGACACCCCCCAGCCCTGCGATGAGTGTCACGTGTCCTCTCGTCCCTAAGAATCGGGCAACCTCTGGTAGTCGATCTCTTTTCACGTCGATCCCTTTCTCTGAAAATATTGCGGCAATGGTGTTGCTAGTATCACCGATGCTAACAGTTGATGCATTAGGATTTTTGGGTGTAGGGACATTTGATTTGGCCAAGCCTTCAGCGTAAGCTCTATCGACAGTCTTATTGACCTCATCGACAGGCAAACCAGCGGCGATAGCAGTCTGCCGGACATCTTCCCGCCTGGCTTCGTCCTGTTTCAAGCCCGCGATATGCCCTTCCCGGTTCACCCAGTTATTGCGGTTGCCTTTGACACATTCATCAGGTTTGCCCGCGTTAACCAACTGATCAAGCGGCATCTGCTTTTTCTTGATGGCCGTTGGATGTAGTGATTCCAGTTGCGCGGTGGTGACGGGACTGTCGGTCTCTCGCAGCCTGAGGATGGCCTCCAGCGCCCTAGCAGGCCGGTGCATAATGATGTAGCTGCGAGCGCCCCCGATTGTGTCGCCGTTCCAGTCGTCCTTCCACCGTCCCCGTTCAATTTTTTCTTCGCAACGTAGGTAGCGATGCCAGCGTCCATGCTTGCTCGATGGCACGTCGTAGAATTCCACCCCCCAGTCCTTGAGCTTCTTGGTATCGGCTGTCATCACCTCAGTATTATCGTCACCGTCATAGTCTAGAACGCATAGCTCTAGTTGCAGTAACCGACAGGCGAGTTTGCCACCTCCATTATGATGCCTAAGACAGTCCCCGATCTCAGCATGCTCCCGCCCCCAGCTGCCATCGGGGCGGCGGCGGGCGTAGGGTCTTTTTTTCCCAGCCTGCACGCGCAGCAAGGGAGACAGATTGTGGTTTGTTGCACGTAGCTTGGTTAGCAGGCGTTTTAGGCTTGGTGTGATTTGCCCCGTAGCTGGCGATGTCGATGTCACCGGCGGAGCGATTACCGCGCTGGTAGGCTTGGTAGATTCGGTCGATGTCTGCATAAGTTCCCCCCCTGATGAAACATGGGTTGAACTGCTACCGACCTCGGTGTAAGCTGTACCCATGTTGTTTCGTTTTTAGCGCAGCTTCACTTGGCGTGGTAGCTGCGCTTTTTATTTCTGGGCCTCCTGCTGTCCTCCAATAGTATCACACTGCCATTGCCCATGCCACTAACCCCCGTTCGGGAGGGCAATAGGGGCGTAATCAAGGCGACATCTAATACATTGCGAAGGTGCGTTCAACCGCAGGGATGGGGTCGTAGGTGACAGGCGTGAAGTTCCCCGCCTATTCTGCCGATAAGTTGGTATCGGTCGATTTTTACCCTGGAGGTTATCATGTTCAGTATTTTGGGTTTTATCGTGGCGGTTATTGTGTTGAGCCTTGTCTTCTCTGTTGTCATGCATAAATCCGCGCCCAAAATACAGAGACTCAAGCGGGCGATAGGTAAAGCTATCAGAGATGAGTATGCCAACGCCCAGACACAGGGGGAGAAGCCGCGTGTGGTATCAGCCAATGATAAGGCCAACAATACCTTGAACAACCAACATCATGAGGTTAAGGATGCCCGATCTACTGATTGACCAGTCAACTAAGGAGGAGTGGATGATGTTGGCGAAGCTTATTATTATTGCAGCTGCGGTAGCACCGCTAATACCGGAGATCGTGAAACTAGTCGATGCAATCAAATCTAGACCAGTTCCACCGCCAAGGCGAAGGGTCAACTAGCGGTTGCCGCGGCGATGTCGTGTGTGCTGGATTTGCTATGGGCAGCGGCATCCACCATGCCGCCAAAGCTACACTACAAGGAAGCGCTAAGATATTTATACTTTTCCCCAAGATATTTAGACTCGTTTTCCCATAACACTCGTTGGTAAGGACATAGCAAGCTTACATGCTCCAGCTGCACACTCTGATATGGTGTCGAAGCGCCCTACATAATACGGGGGTTCACCTTTAGGGTATGCAAACATCACAAAATTCCCCTCCTTGTAGCTGCCCTCTCCTGTATCCCAGATACTGAGATCAAGCAATCTATCCTCGTGTAACACACGGCAAGGATACTCATTGGGGTCAAGGCTGCGACCACTGGCAGGGACCTGTATGGATACGCGCCTGTCTGGCTCAGCCTCGGCCTGACATGCTAGTTCCAGCAATTGCAACTTCGTACTTAATGGCATCTCGTTCCTCATGGTTGTTAATCGAACAAGCAAATATGCCCTAACGGTGAGACGATAAGCAATAAGAAAATATTGCCTGTTACTGATTGACAGACTCAAATACCCCCTCGCCGATACGTACAAAAACGGAAAACAGGGTAACAAATCGCTGTGTGCCTTGTGGCAGTAAAAGTTCCTTGTTGCCCGTTACCCGCCTATGAAGGTGTGGGGGGTCAAGTCAAACGCAAACCCGTACGGGTTAAAAACCGAGAATCATAGAATCAAATCGCTATATCCCTTGTGACAGTAAGAGTTCCTTGATTCCTAAGCGTGATTCTGCGCCAGAATCACAGAATCTAATGCACCGCCAGAGGGGAAGGCCCCTAGCTGAGAGGACACAGCAGACTGTGAGAGAATCAAAATACACTAGTGAGAAGGAAGAGTTAGCTTGCTTTGATTCTCTTGGTTCTCTTGAGAATCGTTGTAACACGGATAGTTAGAATCAAATAAACATATACATATTACTTACTTATCTTATTTTGATTCTGTGATTCTCACTTATGGGCGTGTGTGCCCCCCCTCTGGCGGATAATGATAGATTTCTGTGGCGTGACCACAACACTTGCCCTTGATGACCGAACCCTCGGTTTTGAGCTTAGCTAGGACCTCGGTGAGTGTGGTATTCATGATCGCCACCTTCCCCCGAAGCTCTCTGGTATTTGAGCACGTATAGCCTTCCTTAAAGAGGTCCAGGACAATCTCATAGGGACTCTTTGGAATGACCTTGCCCTCCACCAGTACGTCGTCCATTGGCTCAATGGCATTCCCACTGGCGGTAATTCTCCAAATATAGTCGCCTTCAGCTCGATTGAGTTCCTCGTGGATGGTCTCCCGACTCTTGTCAACCCTGATGATCCGTGCTTTGACATCGTTAGCTTCAAGCATTTCAAGGCGTTTGGCAGTCGTTTTATCAAACACGGCACGTCTGACCCTGTAGATGTTGCGCATCAGGCAGTAGCCAATCTCGTGCATCCCTAGCAGCGCTAATGAGTGGGGGGATACGCCAGATGAATTCTTTGTGCCCTGCCAGACATTGTAGATCAAAGCATCATACATCTCGGCTACGCTGATAATCCATGCCATCGCTTGGTTACAGGACTGTTGTTCAGCGAGGCTTATGACCCCATTACTACAGGCAGTAAGCAGTTCGAGGACGTTATCGTTGATGATTATATCAAGACCGCCCAGCAACTCTTTAGCCTCATTAAGTTTGTTGAGGTAGGCTTGTGCCCTGTCATTGGGGGTCCCTTCCCGCATCGCTTTTGATCGCAATAGTTTCCCTATCTCGACGATTTTGATGCGATCGTGCGGGAAATCTGACTCGTCAATACCCATAGCTAGGCACACATTCTGTAAAGCTTTCTGGGCGCTCTGATCATTGCCAATCATCCACACTGACCTGAATTTCTTAGCGTGTATGACAGTCTCAACCCGTGCAAATGTTGATTTACCACTACCAGGGGGGCCTGAGACCATCACCATCTCACCACGTCCAGCTGCGCCTTTGAATAGGTAGGGCTTTTCAATTGGTGGCTTGAAAGGGTCATACAGGTACTCCCCAGACTTAATAGCAGGCAGGACATATTCAGTGTCGCAACCAGTTTCTTGGGGTTTTGGTGTAGGGCCGTCGGACTTTGCGACCCCATTCTTATATGCCCTGTCCGTCGTATAAGTGGCTTCACTCTCAGGCGTGCCTGCATCAATCATTTTCTGTTTTGCCTGGTCGCGGAGTTCAGGTTTTTGTTTTAGTCCAGCGACGTAGGCATCGCTGTTACCCCTGGTGTTTCTACTACCTTCCTCATACGGTTGGTGTAGCGCACCCCCGTGCACTGGTGGACGCTGCTTGATCTTCTCTTGCGCGTCTTTGGAGTAGAGCGCCGTTTGCTTCTCTTTCGCTTCCCGCTCCTCTTCTTCTCGGGTTGCTTTGGCGATGATGTCATCAAGGATTTTGTCGCTCATTTTTGCCTTTCCATCAATTGTCTGATGCCTGTTAAAGTATTTTTAATATTGTAGAGAGAGACGTAGCTCTTACTGCCGAGTATATCCCCCCATGCATACTGTTGCTTGATGCAGTCGGCCTTGCAGACATAGATGTGGTATCTATTTTGGCGGGATGACTCGGTCACAAAATAATCGATCCCCCGTTCCTTGAACACATGCGTCCATTCCCAACATTTATTCTGGCCACCTTTATCGATGTCAAACACACATAGCAGCATAGTCCCCAAGACCAGACCTAGACGACCGCCTGTCTCTACGTGAAATGCCAACGCCTCAGCATCTCGCTGAATCCACTCTTTAAAGGGGACAGCACCATCACGATCAGGCCTATCGGCTGGTAGGGGCTTCTTCCCCCTCAGGCGGAGTATACGTGCCTGGGGGAACTGCTCCATAAACAGTCTTAGGTCATCGACCAAGCTGTAATTGGTAGGGGTTGAACTGGTAGGGGATGGATAGCGTTTGAGATCGTCTAGAATTATCCGATGAATCTCGACGTGGTCGGCTACACCTTCATCGGTAACACCGATGACTCTGGTATCTAGTCCAACAGCCTTTAGGTCGGCTCTGACTTTTGTAAAAAACGCCTCTGCATCAGGCGTTAGGGGAGTTTTATCGGGCATAACAGTTCTCCGCGTCTGCAAAGTACTGCTTGCCATACACCTATGTGCGGGGTATGTTGGTAATACATTGCATGTTTGTTTTCGATATAGGTCCGGGGGTTACTTTCCAGGGCCCCCTGGCCATTAGGTCTTTCGAACATCTTATTCGTCCTCCAACCTTCAAAACTTTTTCGAGCACATAACTGTATCATTTCTACGCTCAGATAGCACGGATGGCAAGGGCAGAAGTACACCATATGATTCTTGTACAAGATGTCTTCAGAAGAAGATAGACTGACTTAGACCTCTCAAAGAAGTGCACCTAACCTAGTGCTGATTTATCTATCATAATCAAATGACTTATAGGGGAAGACGCAAACTAACTTAGTGAAAAAGATTTGGGGGAGGTAAGACTAACTCATGGAAAGATTTTTCTTAGAAGAGATCATTTAAAAGAAGTGCAGCTAACTTGTCGAATGATTTATTTCTGGGGAGAGGCTACAAAAGCGGGGGTGAAATTTGTGCCCCATTACCAGCCCACGTCAACACACGGTATGTGTGTTAACACACGCCGGCACGATCAGTCAAAACCACCCCCATCTAAAGCCCCACACACGCGGCTTGTCTTGGCACAATGTTGAGTCGAAAAGTTGCCGTGCACGCACAGGCACTGCTCTCGCAACGTAAATTGCGATCTAAGCCACTTTCACTGCTGCTGCAAGTCATGGTGAGGATCTCTTCATCACTGGTAAAGCGTGGTGTTGCAGTCGCGAGTTGAAACAATAACTCACCCCAACGTAATGTCTCAGACCCTTCATTTTGGCACTGCTGCAACGATCCTGTCTCACCTGACGGCGCAGTTACCTCTGGCTGTGATGGTGAGGACGGCGGATCAGGAACAATAGGCTCAACTGGTGGTGTTACATCCGGTGCAGTAGGCGTAGTATCTTCTGCCGTAGTCGTATCCGACGGTGCTTGGATACTAGCAATCTCATCCGCGTCGAACTTGAATGTCTTACGTGTCACACGTTCGTCTTCTGCCGTGTGGGAGCATGGCACACTATAATTACCATCGTTGTCTTGTATGCCCTCGCTGTGACAAGTGCATGTCTCAGCCGTACACGTAAACTTGGCTGGCAACGAGAGACAACGCATATCACTGAGCGCATCAACCTCATCGCCTGACATGTGTAGATCAGCATGCGCAGTTTGGCGGGCTGTTTCGCGGCATTGTGACGCGCCGTTACTGAGAGTGCCGCGAATCTGTGTCGCAATGACTCGCATGGTATTCTCATCGATGTCTAGCAGGTCATCCCCGCAGGCCCCCAGTATAAGTGTGATAGCGATCGTTCTTAACAACATCTATCTGTCCCCCTCCCCGTAACTGCAACTCAATATCTATCAATAAGTGCCACCATCTCCGCATAGCCTTTGCTCTCTGCCATGTCGCGTGCCGTCTGTCTCTGTCTATTGGTGATCTGTGGGCTAGCCCCCGCATCGAGTAGCATACGAGCTACGGTAAGGCTGTTGTAACTGGCTGCCTTATGCAGGGCCGTTTCACCGTCTACGTCCCTCAAGTTGGTATTTACATCAGGCTCATCGAGCAGTGTCTCCACCACACTTTGATGTGCAAACCAGGCGGCATAGTATAGTGCCGTGCGATCGTCGTCGTTCTGCTGATTGATGAGTGAAGCCTTGGCAGTAAGCAAGGCACGGGCAATGTTTGCATCCCCGCGTTGTGCCGCCCAATGCAAGACTGTGTAACCCCCATGGGTCTTCAACCCCGCCCGAATGTCTCGCTGTCGCAACAACATTTGCACCACATCGTAATGCCCACCCGCCGCGGCTTGGTGCAAGGGTGTAGCATTGCGCCGGTCGCGGACGTTGACTTGAATCCCATCCTGCCGCAGGAGAGCTTGCACAATCTGACTATGGCCTTGTCGAGCAGCCAAGTGTAGGGCTCTAGCGTCCCTGTTATTGGCCTCGTTTACTTTTATAGAGCTGTAACCCAACAATGCTGTCACCACTCGCTCATAGCCAAGTTTGGCGGCGTAATGCAGGGCCGTATAGTTGTTGCTAGTATCTTTGGCGTTGATAGCAATGCTGCCCGGATTGTCGTTGATGATGTCCATGATACGGTCTTCACGATCACCCCGAGCCAACTCAGTCAGCAGTTTCACCAGACCGCCAATGTCACCCGCCTCATACTGATCGAATAGCGCCACAATCTTACTATAACCCCGCTGAGCCGCCCGACCGCGGGGGTCTAAGTTCCACTTGTCCTTGGGTGCAATATTGATACCCGGCCAGCCTAACAGTAAGCGCGTGACTTCGAGATGTCCCCGATGTGCAGCAAAATTCAACGCCGCAAAACGCTTGTCATCCTGAAGATTGGCATCGATGTCATCATGTGCCAGTAGGGCACGGACAATTGCCGTTGAGCCACGTTCAGAGGCAAACATCAAAGCTGTTTTCTGGCGATCGTTGGTGCTGTTAACTTCGATGTCGTCATGGGCTAACAACTTAGCGACCAGCGGTGCATCTTCCTCCTTGGCTGCTACTATCAGAGGACTTTCTTGATGACGATTCTTGAGATTAGGATCAATGTCGTCATGCGCCAGCAGGAGATCAATGACTTCGCTGTAGCTCGTGCTGGTCTTGACATGTTGCCAGATTGCGAGGTGCAAGGCACTTTGACCGAGAACACCTGCAACCGATTCGTTGATGCGCAGGTCGTCGTTGCGGAGTAACTCGGTAACAACCGGAGCATAGTTGGTGTCCACGGCAAGATGGAGAGCAGTTTTGCCAGCCTTGTCGGGTAAATTCACATCTATGTTGCTAGCCCTTAGCAAGCCCCGCACCAGGTCACGGTTCTTGCTGCTGACAGCCAGATGCAAGGCAGCCTTACCAGCCGTATCTTTACGATTAGCATCGATACCGTTATGTGCCACCAGCAATTCAACTAGCTGCTGGCTTTGCGCACGCACGGCGACGAGCAACGCCGTATCACGAGATGCCGAGATATGTTGGTTGACTTGGATCTGGCGGTGACGCAGCAGTGCAGCTACAGTGCTGGTCTGCTTCTCCCGCACAGCTGTGATCAGAGCTGTTGCACCTGTTTTGTTTTGGAGATTAATTTGCAACTCACTGCGTAGCAGTAGGGCCGCAACTAGCCGTGCATACTTATACTCGATGGCATAGTGTAACGGGGTATTGCCACTGGTGCGATCCTTCTCATTGATATCGAGATCGTCTTCGTCGTCGCGCAGAATATCTAGTGCCACATCCTCCACATCCTCGTTATTCTCCTTGTCACGCAGTTCCTCCATCAAGCTGCCGCGGAAGATGACATCATCACCCTTGTTCTGGTTGTCGAAGATAGTGGTGATGCGACGCAGTCCCTTATCTGCGGCCAGACGGTAAGCACTGCGATCGCGATAATCGAGCAGGGTCAGGTCAATGGTAGGAATGTCGAGGAGAATACTAACTACCTGCTCGCGCCCGTGATAGGCGGCGACGTGCAGTGCCGTTTGGTCGAGGCGATTCAGTAAGTTGACATTGATGTCGGCATCGCTCAAGAGCGCTCGCACCACCTCATCGTTGCCATATTCGGCGGCAATATGCAGAGCACCACTGCGCTCGCTATCACGGGTGCGCATGTTTACATCCACCCGCCGATCATCGATCAGCATTTGTGCTTGGGTGGGACTACGCTGTTCGGCAGCAACATGTAATGGGGTGTACCCATCCTGGTCTTGGAGATTGACATCAATAGTGCCAAGCCGATAGCGCAACAGCTCGGCAATGATCTGCTCGTGTTCTTCATCGACGGCGATGTGCAAGGCTGTTTCGTCTAGCCTGTTGGTGAGATTAACGTCAGTGCTGCGATGGCGTAAGAGTAGTTTTACCATGGCATACTGATTGTGCTGCACGGCGAGATGCAGGGGGGTTGAGCGATCCACTTCATTTTGTTTGTTAGGATCAAGCGATACATTGCGGGTCAATAGATCGACGACTGTCTCATACGGCCCGCGTCCTGAGGTGGAGGAATCGGTACCCAGTACAGCATAGTGCAGGGCCGTGTTGCCAGTGCTTGGTTCAACGTAATTGACATCGAGATTCTCGTCAGCCCGCAGGATAGACAGGGCTGAGTTCTGACGACATTCAGTCTCGGTTGCAGCACAGGCTGCGGGATCAATGTTGCCGACCTTGAGTGCCTGCACTAAACGTTCTGCTGCACTTGTGCCATAACGAGTCTGTCCGCCATCGAAGACCTTGACCACCGCGGTGTGATCGGCATCGTCGGCCACGGCCCTCGCCGTCATCTCCCATTTATTCTTGATTTCGGTATCAACGCCAGTCTTGTTCAACAACAGCCTGACAACCTCAGTGTGACCCCGTCTGGCGGCCATATGCAGGGGGGTATCGCCGTCTTTTTTATCTTGCGGGTTTACTTCGATCGTTACCTGCCGCAGCAGATGCGCCACGGTCTCTGTGTGCCCGAATTTAGCTGCTAGGTGCAGTGGTGTTTCGTAATTATTGTTAGCGACGTTAAGCAGTGCGGGGTCTCGTAGAATGTGCTCCACCACATTTTGTCTGCCGTATTTAGCCGCCAGATGCAGGGCAGTGTTGCCCTTGTTGTCTTTTATCCCTGCCAGATCGATGCCATCAGGATAGGCGGTTAAAGCCTTCACCGCATCGATATGCCCACCCGCCGCAGCGAGGTGCATGGCGTTTTCCCCATTACCGTTTCTGTCTGTGACATGACTACTGAACTCGTAACGCATGGCATGGATTAGACCGGAGAACCCCAAACGGGCAGCCAGATGTAATGGGGTATCGCCGTAGCGGTCTGGGAGAGCGACGGTAATACCTGGTGAACTGAGCAGGAGGGTAACAACATGTTGCAGGTTATGCTGCACCGCTAGGAACAGGGCGGTTCTGTTGTTAATGTCCAGTATGTTGGGATTGATGCGATAGTTGATTATTTTTCTAATAATCTCATCGTAAGAGGTGTGATACGGAGGTTCAGCACGGCGTATGATGGCCAAATGCAGGGCTGAATTTCCCGATCCAGCTTCCTTAACACCAATGTTGAGGCTAGGGGTTTTTCCCTTGTCTAGCAGCTCCAGTGCCAGTTGCGGCTGCTTGCGCTTCAGGGCTGTGATGAGGGGATACTTTTGTTCGCAACCGACAGTTCCGCCTCCGTAGGGCTCAATATCGTACTCATCCCGATTATCACGGGTTGCGCAAGTGCCGCGGGGCTGATCTTCGCGGTGATGGTGGTAAAGCCACTGCACGCCAACCCGATCATCATAACCCAATAAGAGATTGTTATCGCCGCGCACAAATACCCGGTCACCGTGCATAATCGAACGCGGTTGGTCCCTTATGCCGTCCCCCCCTGCCGTATCGGCTAAGCCAAAGGCGTGGCCAATCTCGTGCAGGAGATCGAAGCGATCATGCTTATTCATCAGGTCTAGATTTGCTGCCTTATTTGGATCGGCATCTCCGATGAATATGACGGGGATGTTTTTATTATCCTTTGGCTCTGGGGTTTCAGGATCTATTGGCGCGGCTTTAAGACCATCATGGCCTTGGGTGTCACTATCACCATCATCTGCTGTCTCGTAGAGGGTGCAGCTCTTCTGCCCCTGCCCATTAGGTTTTCTACCATGATCAGCATCAGTTTTCCACTCGACGGGACAATGGTCGTAAAGTGTGCCAGTGTTCGTTTCTTCTGGGATATAATTATCCCAAGCGTCACCAAGGGACGCACTACAGATAAAATTGATGATTAGATCAGGTTTTCTTTTCGCTACTTGTCCGGATGTCAAACTCGTGAATGGTTGACTCAATGTGTAGCCGTTGTAGGTGATAGCCCTATCATAGGAGATAATGCGCCCCTTGCCAGTGTCAGGCTCATTGTACGAAGGGCGTAGCGGCGTGAGCCACTGCTCGATCGCTCTATTGACTTCGTTTGCAGCGTTGGGCATGCATGGCCTCCAGGTGCATTTAGCGTCATTGTCATTAATAGTGCACGATGTGTGATTAGTACTACCTGGTTTGCTCCCCCCTGGCAGGCGAACTGGTTTGATGCGGGAAGTAGGAAGTGGTTTGTCACAAGCACCGCAGTCTTCATACCAGCCGACGTAGATATCAACTTTCAGGTTACAGGTGTAACTCCGCGCATCAATGTAAGCGCAGTTCGGGTCTCCCTTGCTAGTATTACCTACCTGCGGTGCATTATCCCCCGCATGCACCTTGTTAATCAAATAGGCGTTCTGATGAGCGCCGCCCCGTTGATGCTTCCCTGGGTTGCCGCCGGTTGGAAAGTTATCATGGTCTTCCTGCGTCTTACTGATGAACTTCTGCCCTGACTCCAAATCGTCCAAGCCACAGGCTAGACAGAACAACCCTATTAACAGTAGTCTCATTGCCACCCCGGAACACCTTGTGCAGATTTCATCGGTGCTATTTGGGAATGCTTGAATATTTTTTGGTTATGACAGGCAATTACAGAAGGTTATCCACGGCGCTCAAGCCCGTTCCAACCCCAACCACATCGGCAGCACGAACCATAGCCCCCGCATGGTCATAGCAGATCTCGTAGGCAAAATAGTGTTGCACCACCACCTAAGAGGTATGCCATAATAGGTACCAGAATTAGCCTTTCACAAGCATGGTTGGCAGATGAGACGCGATGGCGGCTTTGGCATAGTCGCAGTGATGGCGGGGGCCGTGGTACTCGGCATCTTCGCCCTGTCCTACACCCAGCAGATGCAGAACCGCGCTAAAATCAGCTTGATCGGCGACCTCATGTCTTTCCGCGAACAGGTGATAACCTACTACAGCGCCATGGTCTCCAATCGTAACACCTGGGAATGCACGGTTAAGTCGAACACTGACTTACAGAGCTATGTAAGCTCTTTACTACCCCTACCTCAACCTCCCCTGCCACCGGGGGCATCCCCCACTAGCCACTACCACCCCGGTGTCAATGCGCCCCACACGTCTTTGTTGGCTATCTACGACTATACGGGCGATTGTCAGGAAGGATTTGGCACAGGGACGGGGACGTTACGTATCCCCGGTGGAACGGTTGGTAATCAAAATGTGGGACTAGGTCTGATGTTACAGGACTACAACGATCTGCCTATTGCCGCGGTGCGCTGCGACCCCGATGCCCATCACTTTTGCTTGAGCGTCGAGTGGGAAGCACTCGACCCCGATGCCCCCTCTAGTCAACAGAAACGGGCGGTAGAGGTGAAGCTCGTGCTTAAGAGCCACCGCAAGAACATCAAGAGTGACCTCAACGTTAGCTTCGAGTTGGCAGACAAGGAGCATGCAATCTACATGAATCGAACGGTAGCAACCGACTGCTCTGATGGGCGGGTTACGGGTCTCTTTTACTTTCCCGGTGTACACGGGACACTTGAAGCGTCTCACCCCACGAGCAAGGGAGTGGGAGCTTATGCTGGTGACACTGCCGTCGGCGGCCTATCTGCTGAACAAGGTTTTGTAGGCTGTTCGCCCTTTGGTCCGCTGATCGTCCCCCCCTGCTATGATATGGATGACTATGGCTACAT
>OY282437.1 GCA_958296095.1 uncultured Oligoflexales bacterium | reverse complement strand
ATCATATCCGCCCTTCTTGGGCTTGCAGGAGTGTTAGCTGCTTGGTACGCAAGAGGGCGGCAAGTTAAGTCTGAGACTGAGATGCGTATGCTTAAGGAGGCTATTGATCACGCCAGACGTAAAAACAAGGAGGTGCGACAGGCAAGAAAGAAAGCTAGGCGAGACTTTAATCTGGAAGGTTTAGATGATGATTATAAATTTCTTCGATATAAGGAACACGATAAATGATCAAATCAATACTTGTTACTGGGTTGCTAACTGTGTCTTCAATCGTTTACGCAGGTCTTGGATCTTTCGCGGCCAAACATCCATATGTAATCATAGCGGCCGGTGCATTGGCAGCTGGTGGATGTGGTTACTCTCTCTACCAGCGTACTAACTATATGACCTATGCATATGATGTTATCTGTGGCAGTTTTAACCCTATCACGGTGTCTAAGTCTGACACGCTTAAAACTCTCAGACAAGTTGTAGAACACAATGCAGTCTGGGAAGAGTTTTGTGGTGGGCCTGAAGACGAAGTCGATCTTGATGTGACTAAGAGACCATTGAGGTTACCAGATGACCGATAACCAACAATTTATCTTGCGACATTTGCAAAAATTAGGCAATGATCTGGACTCGTTTATTGCATTGCACCAAGAAATATTAGGGCCGCTTGTTAGCAAGACACTCAATGACATGAGCAAACGGCTATGGGCAATACGAGAGTCTGTTAGTCAAGCTGTGCGTGAAGGGGTCTGATGGAAATTGATCTAGGCAATCTAGCTGAATGGATCGTTATTGCCGGTGGTTTGGTTGGCGTGTATGTCAACCTACGCATCAAGATAGAAGCATACTCCAACTCTTGCATCCGTAAGGAGGAGTTGGAGCATGCTATGCAACACTTTGAGCAGAGATTTAACGATAAGTTTGATGGACTCAAGGAACTTATCGAAGAGAAATTAAAACGCATCCCTGGCAGTGATTAGCCCTATCATAAATACTGACATTATTAACACACTGGTAACATACCAGTTACGTGCTAAGCATATGCCTACACCTGCCTATCTCTATGATGCATTAGCCTCCCAGTATTCCCGTAAGGAAATACGCGATGCGTTAGTTGCAGGTATACAAACAAGACGGGGTAAGGTTATGTTCTACGAGAAGGATAATAAGGTAATGTTTATTCCGGTGAAGAGAGATTGTGCTGAGGCCAAGAAACATTTGCGCAGTATGCAGAATCTAGCCCGTGGTAAGGAAAATGATTATATAAAAATGTCTACGGGTACTCGGCCAAGTTATCCAGGCACTTGAATCCTTATGTTTCTTCCTGCAAGTTCCCGCGCAAAAACACGTTCCGCACAAAAGTCATGCAATTCTTTAATCCTTTCATGAGTTGATTTAGCCAAGATTGCGCCACGCTTGGCTGCGTAGTACTTCTGGTAGTATTCCCTTACCTTCTTAGGATTTGCTTTTTTCCACTCGCGAGCATATTCTCTCAGCTTCTTGCGGTTTGCTTCTCTGTACTTGCGCCGGTATTCTCTCCGCTTCTCAGGGTCTTTATAGGACATAATGTGCTCTCCTTTCTCGGTTAATTAGTTTGTGCACTACTCTTCCTTAACCTTATCTTTTGCCTCCTTAATACCATTCTCAAGCGCCCACAACATCTTCTGTTCAATAACATTTGCTTCGGTTGGTGTCATTTCACCTTTATCTTTCAAATCCTGTAAAGTGGCTTTGATCATACACGCCGTATGGGATGATATTGTGACCAATTGTTCCTGTTTAGTCTTCTTATCAGCCAACTTCAAGATTTCCTGTCCTATTTCCAAGCTACTCATCCTTAACCTCCTCCAAATCCTTGAGCTTATATTTGATAATCTCCCTGACCTCAGCCAGGGTAACCTGGTGCATCATACCGATGAGGTGCATGACCTCACTAATGGCTGCCTCATATCCTGGTCTGTATGTGCCATTGATGTACCAGTCACACACAGCCTCTATGATTTCTGCGGTGTAATCCCCCGCGGCTTGGCTCATACGATAGCCTAATGTGTTGTGGTATAACGTTGTGCCGCGGTGGGGTGTACTCGTCTTGTCTGTGGTGGATGTGTTAACGTGTTTCATGATCCCTCCCCTTGCCCTGCAAGCTTTTCATTTTGTTGACCCTCAATCTTTTCATGTTGTCATACATTTCATCCAGATAATTTTGCATGTCTTCCACCGCAATCAAGACCCATCTCTTGGCTTGGCGCCGTTGTCCCGTATTTTTTAGCTTATTGAAAAGATCTTGCACCAAGTGCTCAATGTCCTCCTCAGCTCGACCAAAACTCTCAAGAACATTGCCTCTAAACTCCATCAAAACTGATTCCATGTCTGTCATCTATCATCTCCCTTGCCCATCCGTTTGAACCAACTGAGTGTTGCATCAACCCAAGTCTTACACCATGATGTCTTATCATCAATGCCTTTACCATCCGCAATATCCTTGCACATCTTATCTAACTTCAACCGTGCCCTACGTCTGCGACCGTATTCTCGGTTGTAGGCACGTATCTTATCACGATTCTTGTCGTAGTATTCCTGTGCCTTACTTTTGTTCTCCGCATAGTATTTACGTGATTGCTCCCGTTGCTTCTTAGGATTAGCTGCATGTCGTATCTTCCGTTTGGCACTTATCTTAGCCTTATTACGTTGATAGTATTCCCTATGGTAGTCTTTGTCTGCCTTGGGATCTTTACGCACCATTAGCTGTCTCCATATTTTCGCCTCCCATACGTGCTTGTAGCATCACATTAGCACGGCCGGTTGACTTGTTTGTCTCATAATTAACCCAAGTAAGACATTCGTGAACAGCTCGCCATACCTCCTCATCCCCCTCATGTTCGCGTAATACACTACTTGTTATTTTTTCATAAGTTGCTAGTAAATTTATAACAACCTCACGGACATCTCGCTTGTAAGACCGTACATGTCTTAGACGCATGAAGTTATCTGGAGCAGGCAAGGTCATATCCTCTTTATACTTCATGATCTCTCACCCCCTTTACACCCTTCTGAGCCATGTACCCCAGGTTCTTGAGGTGTTTGCTAACTGTCCCTGCGGTTGTTTCCAGCTGGTGGGCAATCTTGGTGATGGGGTAACCATCCAAGTACAGGTCGGCCATTTTGGTTTGGTCATCAGCAGTTATTTTGACGAATGTAAGGCGTTTGAAATTTGGCATCTTCTTCATGGCTGCCAGCATAGACAGGTAGCTGATGTCCATATCCTTGGCAATCTTCGTTAGGGGATGCCCCTTAGTTGCACGTTCTATGGCTATCCGCTGTTTGTCCTTGGGAGTGTGCCTCCAAAATGTCCCCGTTCTTTTCCTCTTGCGTCTACGGTGATCCTGGGAAGCCTCTGTCTGACTATGCTTATACTCACTGCAATGTGCATCAATAATTTCCTCAGTGTACACCCCTAACCGTGCCTGTAAGCCCGCTTTGAAGTTGGTGATAATGTCATCGACGCATTTATTCAATGCATTCTTAAGCTCACCCACATAGACGATGAAATTTTCCGTGCTAACCTTCGTGCTTTGTTTGTAACTCATGGTATTAGTCCTTATCTGCATTTGCTTTCTTTTGTGTTATGCCAACCCATCGACCACAATAAAGTTGGACACATTTCGCAATCTCTTTCCGGCACCACCATTGCAATTGTTCTATCTCATTGAGCATCTCCTCCCATTTGGCTTGATTTTCATTCGCTAGAGCATCAATATTCCGCTTAATATCAGGTGGGATGTGTATCATCGGCGCGTCGCTCCTAGGCATTAGTTCCATGGTGATTTCTTCTTAGAATTGCTTTGACAACTATTATGTGCATTTTATAAAACTTAGCAATTTTGCGATTCTCAACACCCTCCTTCTTCATCTTAACTATTCCTTCTATCATTTCTGGGGTTACGAGAGTAAATTTTCCACCCACTCTCCTGAGTCCCGCTTTAGCTAACCAGTTCCTAACGGTATCTATCTTTACCCCAGTTTTTTCACTCATAGCATCAAGATCAGCCCCCGATTCATACATTGATATAATTTCTTCAATCTTATCCCATGGTGTTACGGGGATAATCCCACTATTTTTAGTCCTGTTGTATATCGGTTCCCAATATTTACGGAGTGCTTTCCGATCAACTTTGGGGAGGCTACTGACCTTCACAGCTTTGTATACGCCGAGATCGTTCAACTCTCCTATTAATGCTGTAGTCGCATTCACAAATTTATCGATATTCTTACTGAATTCCAGCAGGACATGAGCCAGCTTCCCCGATATTACCCCTGTGGGGGTGTCATTAACGTCCACTTCAAGACCTCCAACCCTTATAGTTGCTTTATCAGTCATAGTACCCCTCCCCAACTTGTCTTAGTGTTTAAAATGGTATTTCATCAGCAGGTGTTGGCTTCGGCTCAACCTGAGCGTTAGCATCCCTTGGCTCAATCTTGCTAATGTTGATGTATTCACCCTTTAGCTCACACGTAATATTGACTGTCTTGCCCTGCAAATGTGGGGGTATAGCACCTTGTGGTAACCCTATTAGGGTCGCAAGTGAGCTGAATTGTGCGGGTGACCATAGGTGGTGTCTGATCGAAAACATCTCCGATAGGTACCAGACATCCATATCGTAGACGATAAACTTCTTCTTGCCGTCCTTGGTGAACTTCTCTTCAAAACTCTTAAATCTAGCTGGCAGTGACTGTCCGCAGGCTTCATCCGGTAACCGGTTACCCCCAGAACCCCCTACTGGTGACACAGATGATGTGCCATCACTGACCCATGACGTGGAAAAAGACATGATAAACTCCTTTATCGATGGTGGTTAAACAAAACGAACTGCAACATAACATTTCCATTTTCAATCCGTCAAGGGGGTTGACGAAAAAAATTATTGGGGTTACCCTTCAGACGATCCAACCCCATTTATGAGGATCACCACCATGTTTGACTCTCTGCCTCCAGACCAGTGTGAATTGTCTATCCGTGCGGCATTACAGGCATTTCTTGCTGAACATCCTACTGCGCACTTTATTCGTGTAGGGCGCTACAAACAACCTTTGGATAGCCCTAGGCGCACTGATAAGCGCCCTATACCTTTTAAGGATTGGCCAAAAAAGCCTGTGGATATACTGGCCAGACATGTTGCTACGTGTGGCAAGCTAGGGTTAGTATTGACCTCTATGGATCTTGCTGTGATTGATATTGATCGGGATTGGAAGACCAAACTGCCCATTGCTAGAGGCTCACTGACTCGTCAATGCAGGCATTTCTTTGTTGTCAATTCGTCAAAACCCCATAAATATCACATATATTTCACGGCCAAGACCCCATTCAAGCGCATACATGCCAAGTTTGGGGAGATTCTAAGTGAGGGGTCACAGATAGTTATACACGATTTGCCGATGGTGCTATGGAAAATATGTACACTTAAAAACAAGGAGAGGATCGATGAGCAAGGACGGGGATGATTTTGTTGACCAGTTGATCGATGATATGCTGGATGACGATGAGAAGGTTACCAAGGCTAAGCCCACCACAACGACCGAAGGGCCTAGTGAGGGCAATCGCAATATCTATGCCAATCGGGAAGGGCATATTGCAGGGTTAAAAAATGACCCTGACCGGAAAGAAGAGGTAAAACGGGAGGTTATAGCAGCTGGGTTGCCAGAGGCTGAGGCTAACTACACCGTGGAGAGGGCTTACGCACAGGGAGTGCCCAAACACAACCCATCAAAGCCTAAAGCCCAGCCAAAACCTCAGCCAAGCAAAGGTAACACCAAGTTTTTATTTGCCGAGAAGGGCACACAAGACGATTCAAAACGTCTGCCTGAGGTCGCTAGATTCCTCGGTACCCGTGGGCATGTGACACTTATTGCGGGTCTTGGTGGGGTAGGCAAAACAACCTTACTACTATATGCAGCCCACTGTATTGCCACTGGGGCTAAATTTCTAAATGGCAAGGTGCAGAGGGGTAAGGCGGTTATTATCACCAATGAAGACAAACGCGTCATCAAGGAAATGATGAGTGAGTTGCCTAATTGTGATGACATCCACATACATGATGGCAGCCCAGATATAATCACACATCTCAAGGCTGTCTCGGTCGATGATGGGGTATCTATCATAATTATTGACCCTGCCATGGTGGCGCACCGATGGTTTGGCGTTAGGGATTGGAGTGAGAATGCCAGCAATCCTTGGGGGGAATTTATCGATGGCTGTCTTAAACCCCTAGCTAGGCAGGCAAATGCATTGGTTGTGTTACTGCACCACTGCCGCAAACGGCCATCCCAGGGTGGTGTGACTGCCAGGGACTTTATCCGCGGCAGTGGTAGTATTGTTGATATGGTGGACAATGCTGGAGTGTTGGTCGCTGAGGGTGCTGATAGGACACTGGAGTTAGTTAAGCGTCGTGGTGGCAGACGGCAAGACAAACTGCGGATAGAGTTGGCCCTAAGGGAGATCACACAGACGCATGAGACAGGAGAGACAGAGACATTCCACGCTGTGACTAGTGGGAAGTTAGCTGAACGTGGATTACCATTGGATGAATTGATAAACTTTCGAGGAGATAAGTCGATGGATGGCGAAACAATACTACGTGAGGTCTGTGCCAAAATGCACGAGCATAGTCACAAATACACGATGGGTTACATCCCTAAGGGTGAGATTCTTAGGTTTTTCAGCTCATCCCAACGGGGGGTGGTTAGTCCAGTTCTGGGTAGCCTACTCTACAACAATAGCAACCGAAATGATGACGATCGTCTCTTCAGTTACCAGAGGAAGGGTAAGGCAGCTACCTACACATTGCGCAATGGTCCTGAAGGTCCCTGTCCTAATGGTGTCATCACGGACATAAGCAAACACGTCACTGAATAAGCCCAGGCCCTCGCGCGCGAGGACAATGTACAGAAATTGGGTGGATTCTAGGAAAAAGCCAGTAATATCATATATATGTATCCGCCCAGGGAGTTGGGCGGATTGGGCGGATTGGTTATTATAGTAATCTATCCGCCCAATCCGCCCAGAGGGTTGGGCGGGTTGTATCCCTTGGTATGACTGGATTACATTAGAAAAAACCCAGAAAAGTGTACACTATACGCGCGCGCGCGCGCGCGCGCGCGCGAGGGGCCTCAGTGGTCAAGTAATCCTTGATTACTGGCACCCCAATCCAATGCCCCAGTAATGACGTGCTAACAACACACCCCAGGCACCTACCATCACCACGATGAGCGCGGTCATAATGAAGTAGCCATCCCTACGTGTTGTCACAAACTCTCTGTCACACAGTGGCATATAGTCTCCGTGCTCGTACTTGTGCATCGGCTTCTGGTAACATTCACATGTACAGCCCGGGTTTTTTGATTTGTATCTCATTCGATTGGTTGCTTAGCTGGCTCATCTATGGGTCGCTTAAGCAATGCAGACTCTGGCACTGACACATCAATAAACACCGCTTCTTGTGTCTGTAACCCTGCTTCCTGTAACTCATTGATAAGTTCGACCAATTGTACCTCACCCACATCGTCTACCAGCAACATGTTTTGTACGTTGTCTAGAGCGTCCTGGATGCGTTCCGTAGTAGGATTAGTACCTTTGCCTGTCATCAAACGTCCTAACTTCCTTGCGATGGCATTTTTAGTGTCTGGCTCCATCATCTTAACCGCGAATGTGACACCCTTGATTGTAACGTTGGGGAAGAGCAGGAAATACTGTCGTGGTGCTCTGGTTAGGGGACTTCCTCCTCCAGCTGCCAGTAAGGTGGGTGAGATGCCTAGAAAAAGGCTAAAAAAAAACCTAAACATATGTAACCTCCGGAATTTTGTTATGGGGAGAATACCCCGCCTGAAGGGGACTTGTAGCATCACAGTTGGATGTGATACAAGAACCAATCCATATTAATAATTTTTTTAGGAGGAATTTCACATGGTTGATCTAATGTTAACTTCAGTCTTGCAAGGCACAGTAGGGTGTGCTTTGCAAGATGCCCTCGCCTGACTCTGATCCCTTAGGGGATTGGAGTTGGTACGGGCCGCCAATATGTCGGTGGTGATTTTTTAACGATTTTGTCGCTGAAAAGTTTGCTTACACTAATGGCTGTGAAGTCGAACAGGTGCAAGCGTCATCAGAACGCACCCTTGCTAAAGGGATTCCAGAATTTATTTTTGACTATTTTCGCGAAGAACCACCAGACTAGACAACCTGGTGGTTTTTTGTATGCGCTTGGAGTATGATGATGGTGGTTGAAAAGGCGGCTGTGTATGGATAAATGATCAGGACCCCTACGTCTGTTTACATCATCATTCATACACGCCATAAATCTTGCTTGATTATCCCATCTAATTATTCTACATAGTCCTTGTTGACCGAAAGGCCAGACGTTTGACTACCTACTCTCCCACTCTGGGTAGTCATTGTAAGCCTCTCCATAGAAACTACGTTGTCTGGCTGTCTGACGTTACGGGGGTTACTACTATGTTTGCGGCTTGTGGTATCCCCCCTCCTAATGATATGATGCATCTCCCAATACATGGTGAGACTCCATAGGCGGCGTAGATGAGGGGTTGTCTACGCCGCCATCTTGAACATCCTACGTAAATGATATATGTTGCCACTAGATTGGATACCCCCAGGCGGGGTATAATGAGTCGTTTACCTATCCCCTTGTGGGGTAGGTAGCACGGCAAGGCCCAGAAAAGGGGAATTGGATTAATTATTCGATATTTGCACACCCCCTTGCCTGGGCCTATAAATCTCCTTGATTATTCTGTAAGTTTTCGATCCTCAGTCATGGTCTTCCCCCTTATCACACCGATAGTTAGTCCAAATTGTAGCACTTGTTGCAGATACCATGCTGTTATTTTTAGCTGCACAAAATGCTTGCCAGTCTTGCGGACGTATAGGTCCACAACATATGTAGTGTCATCTTTAGGCATCATAGCACCTCGGACCCGTGGTATCAGTGTCCACAGGGCAATAGGTTAGCTGATATGGGTAACTCTGGAGCTGTGACATACGATCTATTTTTGGCTCGACCTGTCGTAAAAATGACTGACTCTTGACACTGCAGGCCTTAACCAGCGGATCGTAATCGTTCCTTGCGGGCTTGAGGGATGGGGCCTGAAACCTACGATTGTGCAAATCCTCTATAGCACTCCTGATTGCCTCAGTCGTATTAGGACAGCGGTCGATAAATGTAGCGCCTTTTAGAGTGCGTGTTAACTTGCCGAAGACCTTGATCATTCCAGAGTAGGGGCACGCAGCTATCCTGTAAGTGCCAAAATGACCATGCATACGGATATGGGTGTCGATGGCAGGCGTATCCTCGTCCCAATTTAACGCATCGACAGCGTAAACAATGTAGGGCAACCCACTAGATTTGTGGTCCCCCTTGTATGCGTGGAAGGTTGCGTTCACACGTCTCCTGTAGCGACGTGCACGGTCGAGGAGCTGTTTTTGTGTAATGATCTCACTTGTTTCCATGGTATCCTCCAATTTTTAATGTGTGGTGCTCAATTTTCGCATGTAACGCATAACAGTCTTTATTCCTTGGACAAAATCGTAGCATTTCTCCAACAGACACCAGTCCCCTCCTTTCCGGAATGAATAACAATACCACAAGCCACGACTGTCCCAGTGGGTCTCAAGCTTGAAATCCCTGGCTATGTCTCCGTGGTGCATGACAAAGCACACGCCATCCAACTCATCTTTTTCGTCGATGTTGCTGAGGTGGATATGGTGTTGTTGTCGCTCTAGGCTGTACCTGATGCTCTGGAGCACGCCACGGATGTGGCGTTGCTCGATTGTCTGACGGTATGTCTTATTGGTTTTCATCGATAACCTCCCCAGTGATACCATCGACGTGATAGACGTTCCGGTCGCTGAAACAATCCTGGACAAGCTCCAGGATGTCATCCTCATGGTCGCGCATGAAAATCCAACGACCAAAACGTGAATCCCATTCCGCGTCGTAGTAGTCCACGAGACTGGCAAATTCATCGCTGTAGGGACATTTGACCGTGACCTCGTCATCGTAGCGAGAGACTACGACGTGGTTGTGGATAGGGATGAAAGGGGCTGTAAACATGATCGACTCCTAAAAAATGGGGGTTAATTAATCGACACGGATAAAATGTGCATCAACATAACATGACTCCAGAGCTGCCATTAGCTTGGCCTCATCAGCTGCTGCGAACCACCAGTTGCGGTACTGGGCATCCCAGCGTCCCTTGAGTGCCCTAGCTTCGGCTAGGAACGCCTTGCTATCGGGGGCCTTGACGCAGAGTGATTCGTAGGTGTCTGATTCATCCTCTGTCTTGACGTACTCGACTGACACAACTGGCTGGCGGGGGTTACGGAAGGACTTTGACATGATTGACTCCTTAAGAGGGGGTTAATTAAGCGACTGAGACATCCCAGTCGCTAGAATCGATTTTATTGAGCGCTGACTTGCGGAAGCCTGTGATGCGTAGCGTTGTGCCAGCATCAATGCTTAGGCAGGCACGCTTGCGGCTACAGCTGTTGCGGATGTACCCTGCTTCGAGCTTGACACCAGAACCGAATTTGACATCGTCTCGGTTGCCGTAGCAGTAAGCGATTTTGCGTGCGCCGAAGAGCAGGGATCGGTCATCGTGACTGATGAATTCGCGTGCGGTTGCCGTAACAGTTACAGTAGCCTCGTCCTCAGGGTCGTAGCCGTAGTGCTCCCTGAGGGCGGCGTGGAGGGCATCCACGTCGAGGTTGGCGCGTTGGAAATCCCATGTTTTGTCCTCCGGATTCCAGCGCCCGCCAAGGGCTTTGGCGTCGTCGATGAAGCTGCGGTTGAAGGGGAAGGAAGTGCTGATGGTGGTGGTGGTGGAAGAAAGCATGATTGACTCCTAAGAGGGGGTTAAGTGTCCATCGTCACCATGACGATGGAGGCACTCTATCACACCGTTGTTTTTTGTCAACACCTAATCCTCATTTTTTTTCATTTTTCTCATTTTTTTTCCTGACCAGCTGGCCAGTGCCCTTGACACCCCTGTGCTAGCGGGGTATACCCCAGCTAGACACTTTGGCTGGGAGGCCCCCATTACAACCCTGATTGACATGGCATTGCTACGACGTGGCTACTGTGTCTGGGTCAACCCCAGCACAGGCAAGTTCTACGCTGCAAAAATTGATCAGGTGGATGAGCCTACGTTAGGCCCCTACAGTGATGTGGACACGTTGGCGAAGGAGATGCAGGATCATGCAATGCGGCACTATAATGTCGCAGGACTGGTACAAGATCGTGTCAACCCTACCTGACATTGTCACTGATAGGACATCCCGCCTTGGCTTCGATTATCGTGGGTATAACAATCTATCTGCCTTGGATCGACAAGTCTGGGAGGCAGCATTACTTAAGTCTCTGTTGCTACACTTGTGTAGCGACGATGAGGCTTCCCTACCCCCTTGGGATGCCTATACCGTGCATGTCTACCCGCATCTGTATCCCAACCCCAAGACATACAATATACCCTTGACAGACTCTCCCAAGCCATGACATATTTTCTCTGCTTTTAAAAACTCCTTGTTTCGTGCCAGTGGGGTTTTGTTTGGGTACAAAAAGCAACGCCTTGCACTTCATGGTTCCCCCCACTGGCACTTAAAACCTAGACATGATATAGCTGTGGGTGATGTTACATGTCCTATTAACATTATTCTTAGTAGCCACCCCTATTACCCTCATCGCGGATGAGGGTCAACCGAAACACAATCGTTTATCAGCCTGGTTATTGAAACGTAAGGAATTACGTGAACTTGAACGTAAGGCTGAGAATGTTGAGGCTGAACGTAGGGCCGCATTTAGGCAGCAATTAGCAACTAAGAAGAAAATAAATGATGCGATAGCTAAGCGTATCCAGAAGCGTGGACATGTGTTCATTTGGGTGGCATTAGCAGCGGGTATAATAACAATCAAATATCTATGTGATCGAGGAGGTTTAGGATGTCGGAGTCAGGAAGAGAAGGACAGGAACAAGAGCAAATAGAACCACTGCCACATGTGGCTAGGGTGCAAAAGGCATTTAGCCAGTTACTTAGGGATGTCTTTGATTTTGCTGGGATTACCATTGATCCAGTCGTACGTAGGCGTTTGATAGTTGCATTACATGAGGCTGTATCTGAGATATGTAAGGTGCGTATAGATAATGCTATGGGTATCGAGATGGCTCTCATCGAGTTGATTGAGTCTGGTGAGGTGTCATACGATACATGTTGTCATCCTTTGGATGCCCCTAAGAAACTTAGTAGCCCTAGGTGGCATAGGTGTAAGAGTAAACGTTGGGCTGATAAGGAGACTAGTGATGCTGACAAGTGAGCATATAAGACAAGTCCAAAAGGACCTTAAGAAACTTGTAGATTTCCGAGGTGGTATTGATGGTAAGTTTGGCAGGCAGACTGAGAATGCACTTGATCTAGCAGCTGCACGTAACTTTAGGTTGGGTTTTAATTTTGAGATGCCAGCTGCACAACCAGATCCGCTACAGGTGTCTACGCACACAGGTGCAAGAGAGGTTTTCGAAAAGGCTAAGTCATATATTGGAACAGTAGAGGTGAAAGGATCGGGATCTAATCCTAACATCCTAAGCTTCTGGGATAAGATACATAATGATTGGGTGCATTCCGATAATGTGCCTTGGTGTGCTGCGTTTGTGGGTAGTGTGCTTGTTGAGTGTGGTTATAAGTCAACTAATAGTGGACGTGCTAAGTCATATCTTGAGTGGGGTGTGAGAGCACCTAATCTTAAGTGTCCACCTATTGGTAGTATCATTGTCTTCCATCGTGGTCCCCCTGGATCTAAGCATGGTCATGTTGCGTTTCTTGCTGCGTTACATAATGGCAGTATGTATGATGATCAAAACAATATTACTGTTCTCGGTGGCAATCAATCTGACAAAGTTTGTTTTGCCAAGTATGCAGGATCAAGATTTGTGGACGCACGTGTACATCATAGCTGGGTTGACTTCAAGGCTGCTTAAGGAGGTTATTATGCTAGAGCGAGAGAAGAGATATTTTAGATGGCAGCAAAAGTTTCTTAGTGCTATGTACCCCGGTAAGTATGTTGTGATTAGTGGCGATACTGTTGTGGGGGTGTATGAAGATAAATGGTATGCTTTTCGCAGAGAGGCTTATGACCTTCACCGTCCAATTGGGTCTTTTCTGGTTTGTCATGTTAATGAGTATGTGGACGAACGTTATGTTTTTAGCCCTCGCTTGACTGCATGGCCGCCTGAGTGATAGTACCTATCACATATGTTATGTGATGCTTGCTAGGATTACGATTTGAAAACAATTTCTGACAACATTGATAAGCTTTTGGGACAACGCAATTGGACGTATAGAACATTTGCATATCAGTTGAATGTGCCTTACATGCGTGCATACGATTTGATACGCGGGTACATGGAAGACGACGTGCCAGAAAGTATGTACCAACGTGTTGCAGATGTCTTTGAGATTGGCCTAGCAGAGCTATACAAAGGCACTAAGAGAGACGGACATGAAGATACCAAGACTTAATGGAAAGGTTTCCAGAGCACGTGAAAAACAAGTCTTTGGCGTTGTGAAACCTACACCTAAACAATATCTCAAGATGTGGGAGAAAGAAGACAAGCTAAAGATGTTGCAGAAGTATATCATGTCTCTCAATCTTAAGAATCCATTTATGCATCCTAACTTTCTCAAGGCTATGGACTTACATAACAAAACATCTGGAACGTATGTGAAGGCAGTTGAGGAAGATAAGAATGCTAAGACAGATTTGACTCTCATGTACATCACACAAGAAGAGAATGATAAGATGTGGCTTGAGAAGATCAAGTCACAACAGAAGAATCTTAAGATGCCTAAAATGCCTACTAAGAGAGCAGAGAGAGTTGAAGATGAATATGAAGAACCATTGACCTCCGAAGATGCCAATACGCAAAGTAAGTGAATGGCGTCCTATTCCCAACTCAACTCAAGAACTTGCAATTGATACAAGAGCAGATCAAACACTTTTCTGTGGCACACGTGGATGTGGTAAGACAGCCTCACAGCTAGCACTCTTCCGTCGTATGGCTGCAAATAGTGATGATCATTGTATTGGTATGATTATCGATACTGATTACAAGTCACTAGACAATCTTATCCAACATGCACATAGGATGTTTCGCGGTGCTGGTAGGTTCAAGTCTTCACGTGCCGATTATTATTGGTTGTTCCCCACAGGTGCTAGGTTATTCTTCCGTGCCTTACGTTCTGTAGATGCGTGTAAGACATATCTTGGTGATGATATATCTTTTCTTGGATTCAATGAGTTAACTAAGTATCCTAACTTAGATGTTTACAATACAATGATGGGTTCACTTAGGACAAGTACGGCAGCTGGTCTTAAGACTAAAGTGTTTTCAACTACAAATCCTTTTGGTGTAGGTAAGTTAGCAGTTAAGCGTAAGTTTATTGATACAGTGCCATATGGTGTGCCGTATATTGATAAGGTAGAGATTCCTTGGATAGATGATAAGGTGCACATCCAAGAAAAGTCTATAATCTCACTTAGAGGTAACTATGCTGAAAATCCTTTTTTTAGTAAGGATGATATTGCAAATTTGTTACAGGGTGTTGAGGGTGACCCTGCTAAGTATGCTGCTTGGGTTTTGTGTGATTGGGATGCCGCTGGTGGTGATGGTTTGTTCAGCAATTTATGGCAGCGTGATGTACATGTTCTACCGGACTTTCCCATTCCACACGATTGGTATATCGATCGTGCATTTGACTGGGGTAGTGTTACACCTTTCTCGATAGGCTGGTTTGCACGCTCCAATGGTGATGATGTGTATCACAATGGTGAAACTATATCACTTCCACGCGGTAGTGTTGTGCAGTTTGCTGAGTGGTATGGATGTCCTAAGGACCGTGATGGTAGGCTAGCAATTGGCACAAACAAAGGTTTGGAGAAGACACCTAGAGACATTGCATATGGCATCAAGAATAGAGAGCGTAAGTGGCTTGCATCAGGGATGATTAAAGGTTCTGTTAAGGCTGGTGCAGCTGATACGCAGATTAACAGCCGTGTAAGAGCGGATATTGCAACCATTGCTAAGACAATGGGATCGTATGGTGTGCATTGGTTACCGTGCTACAAAGCGTCTGGCAGTGTTATTCAAGGTATACAGGCAATACGAAATGGCTTGCAAAATGCTCTCAAGCGAGACCATAATGGCTTCTATGTGCAGCGCAAATGTCAGGCAACAATTGAGACATTGCCATTTCTTGAAAAGGAAGACGAAGACATTGCGCCTGATCAAGAAGATCACGCATTTGATATGATCAGATATAGGTTATTGAAACGTGGCGCTACCAAAACAGCGGATATATCCTTTCCACGGGCTCATCGGTTCGGATCTTGAGCGTCTAAGTTACATTATGGACTTAGACTTACTGCGTGTCTTACCTGAGTATAATGAGATACGTGACTGTTTGCTAGGTGAGCATCAAGTTAAATCTTGTGGGACATTGTATCTTCCGCCACCAACAGATGACAAAGCTGAACTTAGTAGCGCATATGCTAATAGCCCTGAGTATAGCAGGGTGCAGAACTTCCACCGTAACACTCTTGATTACAATCCTGGGCTTAATGATGACTATTTTGTCTACAAGCAACGCTCGGTGTTCTGGAATTTTACGCAGAGACATCACCAATCACTTGTTGGACAGATGTTTATTAATGAGCCAAAGATAGAGTTACCGCCTGAGTTAGAGCCACTAATAGATGATGCAGACGGTGATGGGACTTCGCTTGTACAGTTTGCCAAGTCCGCGTTTGGTTACCTTGCCGCTTATGCACGCTGTGGTTTGTATGCAGATTTCCCCCAAACTCTAAGACCATCAACTGTAGCACGGCCTAAGTTACCTATCTTAGGACAGGTTAATCCTTTCAAGCTTCTTGCATGGCAACGTAACGATAATAAACAGTTGTCATCTGTTCTTGTCGAAGAATCCTTCAAGGAAGCTGGACAGTTTACCAGTGAGGAGTTCCTGCAATATAGGCACTTAGCTCTTGTTGCCGGCAAGTATATGCAGGCTATATATAGACCTAAAGATGTTGTGCGGTTAGGTGCATTGCATCAGTTGACTTGTGTCACTCCTGAATTGAATGTTGTGCCTGAGTTAGTTAGACATGGTAAACCCATGCCTGTCACTGACTTTAGAGGCATGCCATTGGGTGAAATAGCCTTTGAATTCTGTGGCGCTGAAGACAACCGTGAAAGGATAGATCCACCTATACTAGGGCCGCTTGCTAGTGCGAATCTATCTGATTACCGCACATCTGCGGAGTTAGAACATATGTTATTCTTGCGCGGACAACCTACAGTGTGGGTGTCTACAAATGATCCTACTCTTTTCGAGCAGCAGTATCCCGATGGAGTAACCTTGGGTAGTAAGACTATCTTACAACTAGGTGAGGGTGGTAATGCGGGTGTTGTGCAGATCGGTGATAGTGATGCGTTATCCAACAATATGGATAAGAAACGAGAACGTATTGCAGACTTAGGCGTTATTATACATGGTGAAAATAGCCAGCCACAGACGGCTACTGAAGTAGCCACCAGAGCTTTGTTGAATAACTCTGCAATAGCTTCCGCCGCTAACAACCTTTCCGCTGCTATGACTGCTGTTCTTAAACATGCCGCAACATTTATAGGTGCAAATCCTGATGATGTTGAGTTTCAGATAGATTTGACTAAGTCTATTCGCGATATATCAATTGAAGAACGTCAACAAAACATGGCTGAGTACGCCGCAGGTATTCTATCGCGTAGTGAGATACGTGCTCCGTTGGAGCGTGCTGGTAAGACTATGTTGTCCGATGCTGCCGCTAAGGCTGAGATAGAGAATGAAGGGTTAGGTGATCTCCCGGTTGAGGAGGTAGCGTAAGATTGCTAAGCGAAATATCCCCCGTAAAATTCCCGTAGATAAATTTGTCGACATGAACTTCATTTCCCGCATTACGGAGAATGAAGTCATACTACAAGGTGCACGTGATTGGGCGCATGAAATGTGGGCTGAGATAATCCACTATAGTTATGGTGATTTTATCGGCGCACATATTGCTAAGTCAAAAGAGAGTCGCGATCGGTTACGTGCTGTGGCTATAAAGAATCTCGACACACTCATAGATGTCGGCTTCAAATCATATGAAAAGAATGTCTTAGTTCCTTTGGCAAGAGCAGCTGTTAAACAACAGCGAATAAAGAATGGATACTTAGGTGCAGTCCGTCTTAGAGGTGAGAAAGACGAAGCAGAAGTTAAGGGAGTTAAGCGCAGTCTTAGGACAGATGAGTTGCGTCGTAACTTTAAGTCTTATGCACGACGTGTCATGATGGAGAACGCAAGAGAGACAGCCAAACTCTACGCTAAGATTGATCGGACTAACAACACACCGCGGGTGCGAATTGCTAAGAATGTTGCGTGGAATCTTGGTATTGAGTCACTTCGTATTCAGGTCTTTGGATTCAAGCGCCGTATATTTAACGATGACATAAAACTAGCAGCTGTAGGCTTAGGGTTGGATGACTTCTTACCTAACACTAAGGGTAAGGCTGCTAAGATTCCTATCTTCTCATCAAGTCCTGTGCCATTCATGAAAGTTGAGACACCAGGGTTAGGCACTAAAGTTCCGTTTAGTTCTGATACTACTGGCTATACATCTTACGTAGACGCGGGTTGGGAAGATGATCAAATACAAGCTGCGTCTGACTACACTGCTGCTTTTATAAAAGATCTTGTTCAAGAGATTGGTGGTTTTACTGCTGATGAAATGGCTAATTTGCCGTTAGGATTGTTGGAAGGTGCAGTCAGACAAATCATTGGCCCAGCTGGGGGCAAGGGTGTTGTTGGTAGGGCATTTGCATATTGGAAGTTCAAGTTGATGTTGCGTGTAGGTATTAACGTTGCATCAGAAACAACGGGAATAGACTTCCGTAAATTTCTCTATGATACATTGCCTGAGTTCTTCAGGTTAGAGCGTAGTCCCGGGAGAGAATACTCAGATGTGCAAAGAGCAGCCTTTCGTGAAGCTATTCAATCAATCTTTGCACATTTGCGTCCTTTAAAGGATGATCCGGACAGTGTTGCAGTGGCGCAAGTTCATGGACTACATTTGGATTGGCTTATCTTTGGGACTTACCACGCTGCGGGAGACATAAAAGGTAAACTTAAGAGGTCTAGATTAGGTAAGTTGTATAGTAGAAGTAGATTGGGTCGTATTATTGGAGTTGCTGAGAGGTTGTGGGACAAGTTTGTAGGTGTTGAAAAGTTGCCTAATCGTCCAGGGCAACCTCTCCCCGGAATGACGTGGATTAAACCTCCACCACCTAAGCGATGGCAACAAGCGTTACGTGGTGCGGGGCCGATAATGGCAGTTTTACAGTTTGTCAAACCTGTTGGTTATATGATTGGGTATCATTCAACTTTAGGTGACGTACAGTCAGATGATTATCTTGTTAGGTTAGCGCGAATCTTAGGTAAGAAGGGGACTCTTGCTAGCCAAAAGTATTATAGGGCTGAGTTAGATGCGTTGATAAGGAAGAAGATAAAACCACAAGACCCAACTGAAGCACAAAAGCTGCAAATTGCTCAGGGTTTTCCTCTGACGAAAGAAGATGAAGAGCTGTTGTGGCTTAAGGCTAGGTATCCTCTGGATATGGAGGAGAGACGTGAAGTCGAAGAACTTGTAGAGAAAACTAGACAAGAACTGATTGAAAGATACGAAGAAAAAGTTAAGAAGTATTTGGAGAAAGAGAAAAAGGAAGCTTGGGAGAAGAGACGCGAAGAAAAGAAGAAACGTAAGATAAAAGCTCGCAAGAAAGCAATAGAAGATTTAATAGATCCTGCCATTTATTACGACTCTCAGAATTTGGCTGCTTTGATTCTTGGGGGTGAGACAGGAGAAATTGAAGCGGAAGAATTCCTCAAACAGTTTGAGCTTAATGGCGCTATGGTTAAAGACTTAATTGATAAGACAGTTACAGTTATGCGAACTAATGCGCAAGACGATCTTGTGCAAGCTGAGGCAGATGAGAATAGCAGATGGCGGAGTCTTGAACAGATAGAAGCTGGCGACAGATACATAGACATCCAGAGAAGATTCGAAGACGACGAACGTGACGATAGTTGGTGGGATGAAAATGATGAGTTGTGGGATGGTAGTAGTGGCGGAGGTGGTGGTGATGACGATGATGATGAGTTGTTTGTAGGTCAGTACACATATATCGCGGTGATAGATGAGCGGACGACACAACGTTGTCGTAGTCTGCACCAGAAAACCTTTGTGTATGGTGGCGGGCCGTTACCGCCCCAGCATTACAATTGTAGATCGGAGATTGTTCCGCTCTTGCAGACCGAGAAAGAGAATGCTGAAATGAAAGAGGGTCTGAACATAGGCTACAAGACGTGGCTTAAGAATTTACAGCATGATGTACGTCGTGAAATACTAGGCAAAGAAGAGAACAAGCTCTTCGAAAAGGGAGAATACAATCCGCCTGCTGTCTGGAAGTCGAAACGTCGTTACTACACAGATCAAGGTACACTTGATGAGCGTAAGTACGCCGAGACTCTTAACAAGAGATTGCAAGACTTGATAGTTGACTTTGACCCCGACTACCTGTCAAAATGGGGTAGATTGCCTATTGATTAACATGTTAAGGAATGCAAATGCCAATCAAGAGAGAGTTAAGCTCAGAAGCTTTCGAACAACTTGAAGAGTCAGACAAGGAACTATACGAACAGGCAGGTGATGTCTACAAATTGATAACCGTTAACGTAGGAGCTTTGAAACGTGCCAAAGATCACCAAGCGAATGAAAGAAAAAAAGCTCTCGCAGAACTCCATGAAGCGAGAGAAAAACTCAAAGACCTCGAATCAAAAGAAAATGAGAGGCAGGAGAAAAAGTTGAAAGAGTCAGGTGACTTTAAAGAGTATGAGGCTAAGTTGAAAGCAAAACATGCCAAAGAACTTGAGGCGAAAGAAGCCCTAATCAAAGAGCGTGATCAGAAGATTCTTGGTAAACATGCGTATGACAAGGCTTATGGGATTGCTAAGGAGATTTCAACTGTCCCTGATTTACTGGCAGACAAGATAGCTATGAGTCTAGGCGCAGAGTATGATAGCGAGGGTGGAGTAGAGGTATACGTTAAGGATGCTCAAGGCAAGAAAAGTGTAGATGGATACGATGTCTTGACAAAAAAGTTTAGGGAAGATACAAAATATAAAGACATAATTATACAGACCAAGGCTACAGGCGGTGCCAGCCATGGACTGGGAAGTCAAAGTGATGGAAGTCGCGATGCGTTTCCTAAGTCGATTGCTGGGACGAACCCGGGTAAAGACATAGATTACACCAGGTGTACGGACCAGGATCTAGTTGCAGCGATTGATGCTGCGTATGGTTCTAACTAATGGAGGTAAATTATGGCTGGTCTACTCGACAGTGCCATTCAGGTCTTCGACCGTTATTCCTATCGTGGTCGGACACTAGTTGAAAATCAAGTTATAGGTGACTACAACGCCAAGTCTAATGGCGCTATTGTTCTAGAAATGATGCCCCCTGAGGGTGAATTCGAGCATATGGCAGGGTGGAATAAAGTCCCTGATCTTGTTCGAAATATCGATCCTTCGCCTGCTATTGCTGATGAAGCACCAGTTAAACTAACTGAATATGATGAGAAAGCAGTGCAGGTTGTGCACTCCAGTAAGACTGTCTCATTTGAGGAAATTCAAATTGAGGTAACCAACCGTAACCCAGCTGTAGCAGGTGCTGCATGGGGTAAACAGGTTGGCATTGCAGCTCTGCGCAACAAGTTTAACAACGCCGTTGCAGCTGCTGCTGGGTCTATTTTAAGTGCTGGTTTGACTGGTGGTCTTACTCTTGATAAGTCAGGCACAACTGCCAGTGCATCTAATCAAATTAATGCTGATATGTTGCTCGAATGTTCTGGCATCATGGGAGACCATTTCCAGGAGATACGTTCTTGGCTTATGCATAGTCAGGCATTCATACGATTTGCGCGCAATAACCTTAAAGATTATCAGAGGTTGTTCCAATACAAAGGTGTGACTGTCATGGAAGATTTGTTTGGGAAACAGTTCTTCATTACAGACGACCCATCTTTGCAGTTCAGTCAAAATTCCCTAGTTAAGTACCGTACATTCGGTTTGCTTGAAGGTGCAATTAAGGTCTATGATCCTGGGTACATGCGTAACAACATCCAGGTCAATAACAAGACCCGCATCGAGACAACCCTCAAGACAGAATCTAGGTTTGGGTTGCGTGTAAGAGGATTTGGTTGGAATACACAGAAGTATCCAACTATCTTGCAGGTTGCGACAACTGGTAACTGGACAAGAACAGCTAATACAGACAATGCTGATGGCCCTGGTGTCTGTCTCTTGCATCAAGTGTAATCATGGCTGTTTTCACGGCACCTGCTGTAGGTGCGCCGTGTCTTGATACAACTGTCGGTACCGGTACAGCTAATAGTTATATCGGTACCGATGAGTTGGTGAACTTCCTGCGTTGCAGGGTAAGTTCGTCTGGTGACACTACGTCTAGTGATGGTCTTCTTAAGCCTCTTTACGATGCTATTACAGACAACACAATGTTGGCTGAAGGTCTATTGCTGCGTTCGACAACCTACATAGACAACTATGCCAATAGGTTCATAGGTGAACGTGTAGAACCTACTCAGTCGCTTGAATGGCCTAGGATATATGCATATCGTATGTCTCCGAGGCGCATGTATCCGTCTACATCTATCCCTGATGACATTAAGGTAGCGCAAGTATACTTCTGTGCCTATTTACAGGCTAAGTCTGATCCTTTTGCGATCCTACCCTTAGGCATCAATGAGGAAGTTACGTCTACGCCGGGTAGTGTGACACAAGGTGTTGTGACACGTGAAGGCACACTGACTGAGGAAAGCTATCTTCGCGGCCTGTATACAGTCAAGTATTCGCCGCGAAGTGAATCATCCTCTACCACAACAAGGACAAATAAGATAGTGACTGAGACAAAGTCTAACAGTCGCGGTTTGGGATACAACGACAGATCAATCGAGCATTACATGTTAGGTGCAGTGGATATAATGCGACCATTACTTAGGTCTATCTATCGCACAGGGAGACGCATGATATGAGTAATCATGCCCCAACAAACGCAATTGATTGGCAAAGCATAGCCAACAACATAACCACAGCGATTATGACTGTTGGTCACGGCATGTATCTCTACAGTTCTACAAGTAAGATAGGCCAAAGTGAATATGTTGCGGTTAATGAGATGAGTCAAGATCTTAGGGATAAGATTGCACCTCTGCCGATACGTGGAGTGCTAGTTGACTTTAAAGATATGATTGCGGAAGACACTAACTTCACTCGCATGTGTACTGCATTTATTCAGCCCCCTAACGGTGGCATCAATCTTGGTGACATAATTAAGGATGGCACTGAAGAATATGTAGTTAGCATGGTTAAGAAACAAGAAGTTGGTGGCACGATACTTGTTTATGAATTGGAGTTGAAGCAATGACTTCTCTTGAACCTACATACGAAGAGATCTCAAAAGATCTTCTTGAAACATTGAAAGAGATACTTGCAAGGATGACATCTATGCCAATCATATGGCCGGGACAATTACCTGCAAGAAACTTTCCCGCGGCTAAGACGTATGGGATAGTCTCAACAACACTGACTAATGAACAAGCAATATCGTTAGGTTCTGAGCCTACATATCAAACGACCGCACAGGTTGTGTTGCGCTTTATGAGCGCATTACAGCCGCAAGAGATACTTACTGTACGGTCTTTGGCTTACAAAATAAAGGACGCATGGCGGGATGCAATACGCACTGGCGATGTAATTATAGACGGATTTTCGGTGTCGGATGCACCACCTGAACAAGGGAGAATTCCCGTAGATGTGGCGCTAAACTATCGTTACTACACATAAAATGAGGTAAATCATGGCAATTAAATCAGTTGGAACGCGTAAGGTAATCGATAGTAGCTCTGCCGCGATTAGTTACGCGTTCGAAACAGGGCCGGGAGTACTTGCGACCCCCGTGGAATGGAAGGGCATACGAACTATTACACAAGGTGAGTTCGGCCCTTCATTGGAACGTTACACAACAGAAGAGATTTCCCCAACACGACAGAACCAACTTGGTGATGTTGTGGGTCTCTCAGCCGCTGCTAACTTTGACTTTGTCTTTAGGCAACGTAACGCAGAAGACTTTCTAGAAGGTATTTTCTTTGAATCTATTTATCGATATGGCTATCTTACAGGTGATAAGATTGCCAGTGTCTCAACAACGGCTGTAACAGCTAAGTCTGGCACTAGCCCTATTGACTTAGGCTTTGTAATTCCCACTGGCTTTACATTGCTTGTTGAAATGAAAGGCTTCACTAATGCGGCTAATAATGGTCGCAAGACTATCACCGCAACGTCTGCAACAGCCTTAACAACCACAGGTCTTGTCGCAGAGGCAACGCCACCTGATACTGCAACAGTAGAAGTTGTAGGTTTCAAGCAAACAGGGACAACCGCAGCCCTAACTTATAATAGTGGTGTTAGTAAGCTAACCGGCATTGACTTGACCAAGACAAAACTACGTAAGGGTTCTTGGATCTACATAGGCGGTGAGGATGATGCGACTAAGCTTAATGCAGCTGGGACACGTCTAGGTGGTGTGGCTAGGGTTGGCGCAATTGAGACAACTGGTGTGACACTGGACATTACGTCCTTTAACGCGGCAGCCGCAACTACCGCGGCAGGTTTTGAAGTCTATCTGCCAACACGTGGTTTCCGTAATGGTACTGGTAGTGATGCCTTTTACTTCCAGTTCGAGCGTCAACTTGGCATTCATCCTGTGACCAAACAGGCACAGGCCGAGTATGTTGAGGGTTGTATCGCTAACACAATGTCTATCATGATTCCTACAAGGGAGGTTGTTAAGTCTAGCATGTCCTTCGTGGCGGTTGATTCCAAGACTAAGAAAGATGGGCTGAAACCAGGGATTAGACCTGTATATAGGCGTGTGAGAGACTATAATACGTCTAGTGCGCTTAAACACATGAATCTATACAGGCATGATACAAACTCTACCAAGACGAGATTGTTTTCTTATTTGTCCGATCTTACTCTGGAGATCAACAACAATGTCACAGCAATCCCCGCGATCGGAATCGTTGGAGCCTATGATGTCTCTGCTGGCAACTTTATGGTTACAGGTTCTCTCACAGCTGGTTTCAATGATACTGACGCTATTGATTCTGTCCGTAATAACTCCGATATGGGTCTGTACGTGGCTGGTCAGCGAGCTAATGAAGGGTTTGTCCTTGATGTTCCGCTAATGCGACTTGGTACAGCTGGTGTTAACGTCTCACAGGGTGAGCCATTAACCCTTGCAATTGATAGTGAGGCAGGGGAAAATGATGAAGGTTATACAGTCCTTATGGACTTTTTCGATTACTTGCCGGAGTGAATTTAGTTTATGAATGATTTGTTACGTAATGCATACGGGCTTGACAAAAAGAAGGCAACAGAAGGTGTGTGGGTCGTTCCTAGTCTTATGGAAGGACGCACCGATCCACCTATGTTTAAGATTGCTAGTGCCAGTAAGGTCAACAAAGAATATCACGCAGCTATCACAGCCTACGCTATGCGTAATAGACGTAAGTTTGAGTTGGGAGTTGTGTCTGCAAAAGAACAGTTAGACAAGGCATTAGACTTCTTCGTCAACTATGTCTTACTTGATTGGCGCAATCTACAAGACCCGGATGGCAATGACATCCCGTATAAGCCAGAGTATGCCAAGCGTCTTATGCTTGAATTAGATGACTTATATACCGAGTTGTCACAACGTGCATTTGATCGTAGTACACATGGTGTGGAGCAAGACAAAGAAGATATGGGGAAGTCAGAGAGTGCATAGAATATGCAATAAAGTTTGGTAAAATTGAAAGTCAGATAGCAGATGGCATTTCTGAGTCACGTTATGAAATGTTACCTGAGCAAGTATTAGACCCTCCGACTCTCCCACCTGAACTTGAGATTATTATGATGGCTTTTTTCGAACTTATAAATGACCGCAGCATGTTTATGGGAGGCGTAGGAGGCATGTGGTGGTCATCTATACAAGCATATGTCGATAGACTTGGGGTAGATGAAGATACTAGTGACTTTATTGTTCGCGGCATACGCGTTGCAGATAACGTATACACCACACACATCGCTGAGCAGACCAAGACACAATCGGGGGCAGCCCAAGGTGGTATTAGTGCGTCACGTCTTAAACGTCCACCAAGGAGACGCTGATGGCGAAAGATTTTAGCGAAATTCCAGATACAATACATGATGTCAAAGATGCTTTTATAAGAGGGGTTCTATTCGCAAGACGTAAGTTGGTCGTTAATCTTGTTGTTGATCTTGCACGCAATACACCCGTTGATACGTCAAAAGCTTTGTCTAACTGGGAAGTTGGTGCTACTAGTAGTAAATTTTCATATGGGTCAGCACATGTAAAAGGTAAACGTGGTAGCACTCGTGAAGCGTCTATTGCACTTACCAAAGCTGCCGCTGATAGAGAGTCATCTAGTATACCGCTTAAAGACCCTGTGCACGTTGGTAATGCCGCACCCTATATTCGTCGATTGGATGCTGGTTGGTCGAAACAACGTCCTGAACCTTGGATCGAAAGGACGGCAAGAGAGAGTGTAATTAAGAGTGCCAAAGAATTGGCCGGTGAATTGCGAGTTAGTCTAGAGAGGATAACGTAGATGGTAGGTTTAGTTGGTTCTTTAGCAGGTGCGGCGGCAATTGATTTTATCTTACGTATAACCGTCGAGGATTTCCGCGCCGAGAAACAACTAAAATTACTTGAGCACCAAGCTGCTATCACCACACAAGCGGTAGATAAGTTAGACGCTAAGTTAAGTCAGACAGGCAAACGTGGAGGCGCTTGGACTTATTTTGGCGCGGCTGTTAAGGCAGCTACTATTACTCTAGGACTTTTTACCGCTGCGGTTGCTGCATTAATTTATAAGTTGGGTCCGCCTCTAACTAACGCTCTGCTTAGTTTTACATCTACTATGACCGATGTCCGCAATAGGTTGCGTGCCGCGGGACAAGGTGTAGATGAGATGCGTGCTACTATCTCACTTCTCTTCAAGACATCACGTGCTACGGGTGTCAATGTAGGTGCATTAGCAACTTCATTCTCGCGTTTTCAAGTCGCACTGTCACAAACAAATGCAACATCAGTCGAGATTGCTGCGTCCCTTGATGCCCTGGCTAAGTCAGCTGCATCATTCGGTAGTAACAGTGCCGAGACAGCTGGTGCACTACTGCAACTTTCTCAAGGTATGGCTAGTGGAACACTAAGAGGTCAAGAACTTAATAGTGTTCTTGAGGGTATGCCTAAGTTTGCCATGGCGGCTGCACAAGCTGCCGGAATACCGTTTAAGAAACTCCGAAAGGCAGCGGAAGAAGGTAAGATTTCAACTGATATTCTTCGTAAGGCATTCCGAGAATTCGGCGGTGAAGCTAATGAAATTTTCTCTCGTTTTGAAACGAAGATTTCTCTCGCACTGCAAGGCTATCAACAGGAATGGTTGCGAGTCTTCGATAATGTTGTTGTTGCTTTGTCGGGCGGGCATGACCAGCTTAACAAAAGTGACAGGGGTATCGTAGGGTTCATTAACGCACAGACAGATAAGGTTAACTTAGTTGCCGAAGATTATGAGAAGACTGAGGCAATAACTCTTAGGGTTGTCGAATCTTTACTACGTGCTTGGGAAATTCTTCAGCTTATATCTGATACCCTTATCGCGTTAGGCCAGACTATAGGCACTGTAGCACATAGTATTTGGTTGAGATTCGACAGTTTGTTTGACGAAGGGGCTATCCAATATTTCATCGACAGGTTTATGCTTCAGTTCAGAATTTCGCTTGAGAACATGACCGTAAAACTAGCTTTTAAGATTACTGGTGCAGTATTAGGCGCGGTCAAACTAGGTATGTTAGGGGCATCCGTTGGTTTACCGGGTATAATTGGTGGTGGTGTGGCAGGCGCTTATCTCGGTTGGAAGGGCGGTGAATTTCTTGGTGATGCGTCAGACGCGGCGTTATTTGGCCCTACGGATTGGATACGGGAGCAGCATTTACTATTCGATAAGTGGAAGGGTTTTAGGGAAACTTGGAAACAAGCAGGTAAAGGCTTGGAAGATATATCAGTCTTTGGCGGTATTTGGTGGGAGAAAGCTAGCAAGAACGCCGATGAGATAAGGAAAAAATATGATGCAATCAGGAAAGAATTGTTAGGCATCAAAGGCATCTATGATAGTGGCTTCAGTGTTGATAAATTGAGTGGCGAAATTGGTCTACCTAAGATTAGCTTCGGCCCTGGTGGGCCGACTGAGAAGGAATGGAAAGACTTCAGAAGATTTTTGGATAGGTTTACCAGCAAAATCATCCCTGATGCATCCTCACAAGAAAAGATACAAAGACAAATAGATGTGACACGACCGTCTACTTCTATCTCCGGCCCCTATGACAATTTGACACCCACCGAAACAGCTATTAGGGAGTTGCGTGAAGAATCACAAGAATGGGTGCGTGGTATCCTTGCAGTCACTGACGAAGAACATAAAGCACGAGTTAAGGAGTCAGACGAAATATTCAAGGGGGCTATGTTAGACATCACTGAAGCTGTTAAGTTTGTCTACAATGAAATCACTGAGGGCGCATTTAAGTTCTCCTTCGAGTTAGGTGTAGCTCTTAATGCCATAGGTAATGTGGCCTTAAACTTCGTCGATTTCTTCGCGAGAGCAGCTGGAGCCGCAGGAATAGAAAGTTACGATGACTTATCATCTGTCATTGGTGCAGGACGAGCAGGTTATGCTGATGCGACTGCCGACCCTAAAGACCAAGGGGCATTTGGTAAGTCAATAGCAGGTATAGCAACCGCAGCTGGTGTAGGCAGTGCCGCTGGTCCTATAGGTGCAGCCGCAGCAGCTGGTTTGGAAATTGCTACACAGGCAATCGCTCACAATGTCAAAGCATTCGAGGCACACACAGAACTGATTGAGCGACGAAATGATATAGAAAAAGACTTGGTAAACACAATAAGAGAACATGGCAGAAATTCTCGTGAAGCAGTTAGGGCGCAGAATAGGCTAAATGAAACTACAAAAGAGTTAAACCAGATAGACCAAGGCGCAGTTGAGATGGGGGCTGAGATAGCCGCGGGAGGCGAAACTTTGTCTTTAATGCTCGAGGAAATGTATAGATTGTCGAAACCTTTGATTAAAGCTCTCGGCTTCCTCATAGCAGTTGTGCTTGGCGTTATCAATATTTTATTAGTGCTTGTAAATGCCATCCTATGGGTAATTGACTTAGTCACATTCAACTTGTTAGATCTATCAGCCTTTCAGTCAGGCGGTTTCACAGGGACAGGACGCAACAGCCAAGTTGCAGGTGTGGTGCACCGTAACGAGTATGTCTTACCTGCATCTACGACGAGTCAATTTATGGCAGGAAGATCAATAAGCCTACATGGCGGAATTGATGAGACTCCAGACACACAAGATGGCAATGCCCCGATGGTTAACATAGTTAACGTTGTAGATCCATCACTCGTCGATGAATACTTGCAATCACCTTCAGGACAAAAACAAGTTATAAACATAATACGTGCTAACAATCCTGCCGTGAGGTCTGCACTTGCCTAACTTTACGTCTTACTTGCCGACAACTGTTAGAGAACAAGTCGTGTACTTTGTGCCCACTAGGGCTACGGAAAGCATTGAATATCGTGAACAATATTTCACAAGTTACGAGTTAGGCAGGACACGATCATTCCTAAGCACAACACCCATAAGACATAGTGTTAAGTATACGTATAGAGATATTGTTGCATCTGATATGGCTATCCTTACACGTATGATAGGCGAGATTACGGACGTAAGATATGCGTTACTTGTGCCTGAGTTTGCGCTAACACAGCCTTGCACAGTAACTTCAGCTGGCAAATTACAAGCCCCATTAGTTGACATAGAAGGCAGAAAACAACCGTGGGAGTTCTCCACAAAGACTTACTTTTTCAACCGCAATGTTGCGCTAGCCACGGAGACTACAAACATTACTTATGGTGCTTCGCATGTGACAGCTGATATTGCATCTGATGTGGATGCGGAAGGCTATTGTTGCCCTCTACGTTTGGCATCAGTCAGCTCTAACATTGTCATCAATAGCTTGTTGTATAAGGCAGTTGAGATAGCGGTTATTTTCAACTTTGAGAATAAGCGAGATTACAGCACTAACCGTGATGCTAACAACAACCCCCAATTTCATCCCGGCAACTTACCAGCTAGATTTGCGAAGGTTGAAGACGCACAGACAACACCAGATGTATTGTTTGTTGGCGAACGTGTAAGGGGAAGACGTAAGGTTAGTGGTGCGGTAAGACGTGATGAGGATTACGTATCTTTCTACCAGCCAACTTTTCCGAATGAATGGATTATAAAACAAGTTTATGCCGCGGCAATGTCAGGCGTTAGCCCAGTGGTGGTTATGCCAACGGAACAGGCGGGTAATTATATTTCGGCCTACTTTTTTGAGCCTAAGTTAGATGTGTCCTACGAAGGAGGGCTAAGGACAAACGCAGTACTTAGGTATCGGAAGCTGGCATGATAACTAACTATCACTTCGAAGATGCCGATGGCACATACCAATACACTTCTCAAACTTCAGCACCGAACTATTTGCCAATAAATTATTCGATGGTTAAGACAGATGGCAATATATTTACAGATGATGTCTCCGTGAATGTTGCAGGTGATCGTATAGACGAACAACCTTGGCATAAATGGTCTAGTGGTGTTGACAGTGGCAATGTATCACTAGTCCTACTACAGGGCATAGATGTTGTTTACCGGGGTAACTTAACAGGGGTGGAAGTTAGCTTCAATACCATGGCGTTTAAGTTTGCCAGTCGATTGCGTATTAAGAAAGGTGCGCGAAGACGATACCAACGTAGTTGTAACTATCAGTTATTTGACGCCAACACATGTAAAGCACCTCAAACACTTATCACCGTGAATGTTGCCTCATGGATAGAGACACGCATAACGACTGTGTTGCCTATTCCCAATCATGCCAACTACATCAATGGATGGTTGACACACCGTGGGAAGAACTATTGGATTGTAGACATGCCAGATAGGAATACAATTGTGACTAACCATATAGTAGTTGGACTTGGTGTAAACCGAGGATTAGTGATTCGCGCTGGTTGCAACAAAGTTCTAGAAACATGCGCAGCAAGGTTTAGCAATGAGGCTAACTATGGTGGATACCCTCATTACCCCGAAGAGCAGCCATTTGGTAAGATCTTCGGCGAAAAGGACGATACATAATGGCGTGGCAAGAAGAAAGTGCTGATCTATTCCCCACAAGGGTAAGACCTAAGGTAAGAATATATGACGATGAGCAAGAGTTTGCAGTAGTCCCAGCTGTCTTTGGTGTAAGAAGAGTCCCAGCAGTTGCGTTAGAGCACGCATTCAATAAACGTCTATATTATTGGCGCAGCTCTACATCAACTGAGTTTGACCCAACCCCTACCCAAAGAACAAGCGAATTTGATCCAGAGCCTGTGCGACGTAATCTTGAGAAACTTGAACGGTTGGTCGCAGGATTGATCAAATCGTTTGCTGTGTTGAAAGAGACAGATGAGGATGATTATACAACTGATCGTGATGGGAATACACGAATATACATCGAACAGTTTGGTTCACCTGTATGGGTATCTAAGTTTAGGACAGGGTCACTTGTAAGATGGTCTAAACGTATACATACAAATGATGATGATGAGAATAATATTATAGTTCGAAAGCCTGTAGGTGGGTCTTTTGGGAAGGAAGAACAATCAACCATTAACTCAGCGCTATCGGATACTCAGGAGAAAATAAGTGCGTTCCTAAGTGCTTTGCTCGATGCTAGACGTGATATAAATCAACTTTGGTATGACATCCATTCAGAGATTGTTGGGAGAGACGTGAGTGATACCCGTCCACCAACAAAAGCCGAACGTGCTATGGTGCTCAACATATTTTGGTATTCTGTTTTTCTTGATATCCCAACACGTATTGAATTCTACATTAAGTATAGAGTTCCGGCTCTTGAGAGATTGGTAGGGCTGTTAAAGAAAGATGGGCTGGATAAGCTATATAAAGTGCCAGCTATCGATGCTGATACTGCTTCAACTTCCGCAGTAATGGCTTCCGAAGCAGCTGTTGCAGCTATCTTCGATGAGATAGATCTTAACAATAGGGAGATAGCTAAGGCATTTGAAGACACGGCACGTGGTATTAATGCGTTAAATCGCACAGTACGGAATGCCATAAGAATTCTCACACCTGTGAATAATAAGACATACGATCGAAAATACTATTCAGGAAGATTTGGTTTCTCGTATGGCGAACTTGATAAGTTTATATCAGTCTTTGTAGAAGAAGCTAGGGTGCCACAATCATTCAATTTTGGTGATAATACAGTTATCCACACAAGCCTACTAGGTGGTGCTATTCAGGAAGGTGGCAATGGTGGTATTGGGAGTCTAGATCGTGTCACTAAGGAAAGACGACCAAGAACACTAGCTTTGTATCCCGGCAGTCAAACACAAGTCATACCAAGGTATGGCAGTAAGGATTTGGCGCTTAACTACCGTGGCACATCAGTCATATCTTTCGACTGGTATAACTGGGGCGCTGGTGAATTCCCCTTTGTTGATGCAATTGTTCAACGCACTAACAAGTTACTGACGGGATTACCACAATGGTATCCCTCTAAGGCTGTAGCTTGTGAAGAGACACTTGACCATGGTGGTGATTACACTGTTATTTTTAGTATAGATGATTCGGCCTCAATGCAGAGAGGTCATCCTATAAGTCGCAGACAGGCTATGCTAAATGCACTAGATTCTGTCTTTAGGCGTATTTATGATCTTATCCAAGATGGTAAGAAGATAAATGCATACATATATGGTTGGTCTGAATTTCTCCCTGAAGGAACAACTCAAGGTTCGAGAAGGTTTTACGCCTCACAGGGTATCACTAATGCCATTAACTTCGCTGGTTTCAGCAGATCTAGTCCTTGGAGTTACTCTGGCACTGGTGGTTATAACACAACCTCTTCCAATACCGGGGTAGACCAACTTATACTTGCCATCAATGATGCTAGGACTAGATTCCCGGAAGATCGACCTATCTATGCCTTCTACATTACCGATAGTGATTACAGGCTTACTGAGGCTTCTGCGAAAGATCTAGCTACGATTAGTGGTTATAGCAATGTTACGGTTCGAGCCTTGTCTATATATCATCCCCTGAGTTCTGGATCTATGTTGTATCAGGTAGATAGCACTGGTAACCCATTGTATATTTGGGCAAGTGACCAGCGTGATGACACAGCAAATCTATCACAACAGATACTTAATGCACTTGATAGTATAGTTGCAAATATCTCACATCTAAACCCAGTACATGCATTGCGTGAATTGATGACTAACACTGAGATAGGTTTTGGTATTCCCACGGAGTTACTGGACAATGATTCTTTCCGTATAGCTGCGGATGTATGTGCAGCTGAGTCATTATGTTGTGCTTTCACTCTTGATGACACTAGGGACACGGAACAAATGTTCCAGATCCTCAAGCGACATATGGATTGTGAGGTTTATGAACACCCCATTGAGGGTAAGATAAAGATCAAACTTATCCGCAAGGATTATGATGTAGACAATATTACCAGTATTAACACTGAAGAGATTGGTGATGTAAGTAACTTCACTCAAAAGTATAACCAGAGGGAGATTGGCGGTGTAACAGTCACATATCGCAATGTCGACAACGAATCTAAGGCAGTGACAATTGTTAATCCTATCCTTAGGGAACAGGGGCATGAGACAGTTAAGGTTAATTTTGAAGCTTGTCCTACGTATGCTACTGCCCTGCATCTGGCTAAACGCGAACTAGCGTCGCGTTCACAACCTATAAGGTTCTTTTCGGTGACGCTACCTTCTATTGATTTGTACCCAGGTGACCCTGTTAAGGTCGATTTCACACCGCGGGGTATTCGTAATGTGGTTATGCGGGTTCAGAAACGGGAAGTTGACGAAACTGGCTTTGTGACACTACAATTGGTAGAGGATGTCTTCGATGATGTGTTCCAGATGGACGAACAGCAACTATTCATACCAACCACCGTTAGACGTAGTGGTTGGGGGTATAATTTCGGAAATGTTTGGGGTGATTGATGCCAAGAACGACTGATAGTAGATCGGGTATAACACATGATTTTGATACGGGTGAGTCGGGCTGGGGAGACGCAGTCAACACTAACTTACGTGCCCTAGCTGAGGTTAATTGGCATCTTACTGCCGCATCTATTCTTAGCACGCCTCCGCTTACACCTGACATAGGTCAAACACATATCATAGGTACAGGCTCAACGGACGCGTGGGCTGAATATTCTGCGGATGATATTGCAGTGTGGACAGGCACAAATTGGAGTTTCTATGAGCCAAAGACAGGTTTTCGATGTTACATCGTCTCTGAACAAGCACTATATACTTATAATTCCGCCTCTGGCTGGGGTCAAGTAGGTGGAAGTGTTTCATCCGCCACAACTATTTACAAGGGTATCTGGGTAGCTAATGTCTTCCCGCGTGGTAATGTTGTATTCCACAACAACAAATTTTACATTGCTAAGACAGATCGTTCAGCCAGCGATACAACAGCGCCTGCATCCGATCCCGAATGGTTAGACTTAGTTGTGTCAGGGGATACGGGAACGGGTGAAGCCAACGTACAAAGCGACTGGAATGTTACAGATGCAACCAATGATGCTTACATTCGTAATAAACCCGTTGTTGGCACACTCACAGGTGTATCAGGAACTGCACCTATCTCGGTGGACAACACCACACCCACTACACCTGTTGTTGAGATAGCAGATAGGGCTATAACAGCTAATAAAATAGCCGAGAATTCACTAACCGCGGGAGAACTAGCACCTAATAGTGTCGGCAGTTCTGAAATAGCACCTAATGCTGTGTCCAACGCCAAGATAGTTGATGACACAATTAAGGTTGCCAAACTTGATTCGACAAACACACCTACAGACGGACAGCTCCCAACATATGACGCAACCTCAGGTGGTTTAACTTGGCTTAACACTGCGTCTATTTACAAGGGGTCTTGGGCTAATCCTGTAGCGTATAAGGCAGGCGAGATAGTCGTATACGATCACAATCACTATATCGCGGTTAAGGATCACACTTCTTCACTGTCCAATGCTCCTCTAAGTGGCGCTAACAGAAGGCTTACATGGCGTGTGTTGGATACTACAGATATAGATGCTCTTGCAGCCAATACTATGGGTGCAACGGCAACAGATTCAATTGCAGTGTCAAAAAGCATAAGTTCTCCCGACGTTAAAGTTTCGGTGCAATCGATAATTGATCTAGTGCCATCTGGTGGCCCCGCCAGTCTTACATCTACCCGTGCAGTAAGACTTAAGTCTCTTACTAAGGTTGGCCTTACACTCAACCGTGCTGATATGGGCATGGTTGGCGATGGTAATTCAGGCCTTATCTTTGGTGGTTTAGGCGGAGTTAGGACTGAGAGGTTAGGTGGTTTTGTAAGGTATGTGGTTGCCAGTGACTCAGTGACTTTAGCAGTAGTCCCCACCACAGGATCCGACATAACTGTAAGACGCGGTATGGGTATGGTCGGCACTGATACTGCTGGCCTTATCTACGGTGGAGACGGTACAGACACAAATAATTTCTTCCAATATGTTTATCGCTCTGCAACTAGTGATATTGCCCTTCTCAAATTATCCCACACAGGAGCAATAACAGACCGAAATGATATGGGGATGGTAGGCAGTAGAACTCAAGGCATGATATTTGGTGGCTATGCCAATGGTGTGCCTTCCAATGATTTCTGGTTTTACACTGTCTCTCAGGGTTCGGTTACCGTTGGCAACCTAGACATTGTAGGAACAATGCCTAATCTTTACGACATGGGTATGATAGGCGACCATGAGTCGGGTATTATATTCGGCGGCAATACTGGCACGACTGAGTCTGATAGGTTCTTCAGTTATTCTGTGGCCGGGCCTAATGTCACGGTTACAGAGTTAACTAAGTCGGGGGGTATCCCACCACGCAGTGGTCTAGGTATGGTAGGTACAAAGACCGCTGGTATTATATTCGGTGGTGTGGCGGGGCAGACACGATTAAATGATTATTGGAGTTACCTTATCTCAGGGGATAATGTAACTCTCACTCAACTCACCAACATAGGGGATGTGCTATCTGCCCGAACTGATATGGGTATGGTTGGCAGTGCCACAACAGGTTTTGTATTTGGTGGTTTCCCTCTTAACAACGACTTCTTCCGTTATTCAACCACGACAGTATCAGGTGGAGGCACAGGTGGCATTACAGGTGTTGTTGCTGGGAGAGGATTAGAAGGTGGTGGAACTAGTGGTGCTGTAACTCTTGATGTGGAAAATCCCATAATATGTCTTACTCAAGATGCCTACGATGCCATTAGTGTTAAATCTCCCAAGACTATTTATCTGGTAACTGGTGCGGATTCTGGGGGTGGGAATGGTGGGACAATCCCACCACCTACCTCTGCAATTCCTACGACGATAACCTTTACTACATTAACCCAAAGCGCTGCGCGGGTATCCACTGAGGATTTTGTTGTTGTTGGTGATGTTAATAAAGGTTGGATAGTTGGTGGTAAGAGAAGGGGAACGGAAGGAGAATCGTTCTACACGTATAGTGTTCCCGATGGTTCTACTACCGCGACTATATCTACAATATCGGGCGTTAGTTCTAACGTTGCTTCTTATTCAGCGGCAGGTTCAGGAGATTCTTCTCGCTGTATTTATACAGGTGGTAGACGTAATTCAGGTTGGGATAATAGGGCAACTGTTTTTGATAATTTCAGTAGCCCTACAGCAACTTTGATAACAAATCCTTCGGGTATCCCTCACAGGAACTACCAGACAACTCAAACTGGTTCAGCAACTTCAGGGATTTTCTTTCTAGGAAATGTATCCAGCTCCCAAGTATTTTTCAGGTATGCGGCAACTTCATCTTCGGTTAGTTATACAGGATTGAACGGTACAATATCTCGTAGGGAAGGTGCTTTGTTAGTTGGCAGCGCAACTTCAGGAATTTTCTTTGGAGGTAGGCTGCGATCCTCAGGAGCCAACACTAATCAACTGTACAAGTACGAAGTTTCAGGTTCCAATATAACTCTAACACTTTTGACTATAACAGGTGATAGCCTTCCCGCAACTTCTTATGCAAGGGGGGATGGCAGTGCCACCGAGGGCATTATAGCTATAGGAGGTACATCTCGTAGTTTCTATTACTATAAGGTTGCCGGAAGTGCAGCGACAATAAAACAACTTACTGTATCTGGAACAATACCGGCTGCTGTCTCAGCTAACTTAGCTTGGAACCAAGATGTAGCAGGGACTCATAGTAGCGGCATATATGTAGTTAGTAACAACTTCATGGCTAGATACGTAGTTACTTAGTAGTTGAAAGGATTTAACCATGCCTGCAAAATGTGGTACTGTACCGATAACAAGAATCTATTGTGGAGCTACAGAAGTTATCAAGGTATATTGTGGAGAAAACTTATCATTTAGCCCTGCGTCTGCGGTGGGTCCTACAGCCCCAGTCACTGCACCAACACAAGTAAGGGTAGCGAGACTAACAGGGACAGGTACTCCTAAGTTAGGCGCTACTGTGATTGGAACTTCCGCTTCATTCTATTCGTATGGTGGTCGACATTCTTCTTCTTATCTTTCGAGCCTAGAACAAATATCTATTGCGAACACAACAGCGACTAGAACAGCAAGAACGTTATCTAGGTCAATTGGCTCTAACGCCTACTATGGTGCGGTAGGTGACTTAACCAGTGGAATTATATTCTTTGGGTTTAACGGATCAAATCAATCATCTATCAACAGACTTGATTTTAACACTGCACCAGCAACCGTAACAGCTACACAACTTACACATACAGGTACAGCGCCTGCACAACATGTTCCTATAGTTATAGGTGATTTAACCTCTGGGTTTATGTTCGGTGGACGGAGTGCATGGCCTCCTAATCTTGGTGACTTCTACTGGTATGCTGTCTCAGGCAACAATATCACAACCACAACCATGACTAAGGCAGGCGCAGCTATTCCAATTCTTTCGTCTTGCGCTATTGTAGGTGATAAGACTTCGGGAATCATATTCGGAGGTGCTAACGCTAGTCGTGCGGTTGTAAATACTTTCTACAAATACACAATCTCTGGCAGCACTATCACACTCACTTTATTGACTAGATCGGGGGCTACACCACATGGTGTGTATGCATCATCTATGGTAGGCAATGCTGAGTTTGGCATCATCTTTGGCGGGTCTGTTGACACAAGTAATACCAGTAGCCAGCTCAGCAATCAATTCCGGTACTATAAAGTAGATGGCAATACGATCACTCTTACTGCACTAACTAGACTAGGCACAAACATTACAGGACGAAGATATGCGTCTATGATAGGTGACCCTAACCATCTTGGTGGTATCATATACTCAGGTGACATAGGATCTAACACAGGGTCTAATGACATATATAGGTTTGACGCGGTAATCCCTGCGTAGGAGCAACACATGACATACGACGGAAATTGTTTGGATGGCGAATACGATTACGACCAGGTATACGACTGGCGTAACAAGAAATGGGTGGATCTTGACAAGAATAACGAGATTAAGGACACTACATTTTTTATACAAGAATTAGATAACGATGACGATCTCGACATGGTCTACGACCTGGTTAAAAACGAATGGGTTGGCATTGACAAGAAGGACAAGAATAAATATTGGTCTGTTCTTGGCAACGAATTCAAAACCACCGTCACACACGAACATGTATGCAAACCACCACATCCCCTAATGAACGTGTGGTCAATCTGCGATTTAAATTTGATACCACCAACAACATGCGATAAGTGTGGATGGTCTATCGAGCCTAAGACAAAGACAACAATAGTACGCGGGGAGGGTTACGCCTATGGCCACACTGAACATACATCCTAAATATCCCAATAGTGCGCCAATATATGGTGCACAGATAACGGCTGAGCTAATTGACCTTGAGGGTAACCCTATATGGGGTGTAGCACCAGGTGAATCATTTGCAGGAAGAATTGAGGCAGTTGAATCACCACGCGGTAGTTACACACTAACCCTAGAACCCAACACAGGCACACTCGCGGACACGCGTTATCAAATACGTCTTATGACCGATAGCCGTATACTATTACAACTGGTGAGCATACCTGGAGACGCACGATACAATCTTGAGGATGTTGCGGTGTCACGTACGTCCCCATCACAAAGCGGAGGAAATACAGTGACAAGTGGAGGTGTAGCCTTTACCGAGGCGGATAAAACAAAGTTAGATAGCGTTGCAGCAGGTGCTGAGGTCAACGTACAGGCAAACTGGAATCAACAAGATGCAACTAGTGACTCGTACATAAAGAACAAACCACTCATCAATGCACAAGGGGAGATTGTAAGTGTTTCTACTACTACTGATTTTACTGGTCACGGTTCTGCTTCTAATCCACTGGGACTAAAGATACCATTCACATCTGCCTATGAAACAAAACTACAAGGCATAGAGGCAGGTGCACAAGTTAACGTACAATCAGATTGGAATGAAGGTAGCACTTCGTCTCCTGCATTCATTAAGAACAAACCTTATATCATCCAACACATACTTTCAGACGAGACAATGGATGGCGATGGTGTTGAGTATGAACTTTCAGTCACTAACCCCTTCACCGATGCCGATGAAGCTAAGCTAGATGGGATTGCCGAAGGTGCACAGGTAAATGTCAAATCAAATTGGAACGAACACGACCCAACATCCGATGCTTTTATCCAAAACAAACCCGTTATCAATAGTGGCGGACAAGTTACTACCATACATTTTGACGGGACGATGCGCGGTAATGGTAGCCAGACCATGCCAGCAGGGGTCGCGAATCCATTTACAAGTGCTTACGAGACAAAGCTTAACGGAATCGCTGCTGGAGCTGAGGTAAATGTACAGTCCGACTGGGACATCACAGACAACACACAAGATAGTTACGTCAAAAACAAACCAGACATCCAAGCCCTCATCGCGGCGGAAGACAAGAATAGTGCGGTAGATGTTATTGCGTCACAGGCATTTACACTTGTGTCAGATCCTAACCCAGGCAGTGTAGGGTCAGGTAATCCTGGCGTTGGTATCGTCAATTTAGGTCTAAATTTCACGGTAGCGTCGTCAACTTTCACCATTACATATGTCTTCCACGAAACGGCTGGTCAGAAACAATTTCTTCTCACCATTACCCCTGGCAATCACAGAAACGATATAAAAAGATACCACATACAAATAGGCACAACACGTCTAGCACTTGGTGATGCTAAGTATGTGGAAGATGCAGCTGGTGATTCTTACTTTTGGGATGGCACTCCCGACATTGGAAACGTGGGTGATACAGTCATCCTATCCGTATTTGAGCCACTAGATAAGGATAACTTCGTCCCCGACAATGGTACTGATGGCGATGTTCTGTTTAGACGAAATTCAAGTCCCACATGGGAGGAACTAAATGACAGTGACATCAATGGTTTCCCCACCACCGCAGATAAAGTTGCCGCTATTGTTGGACAAGTCCTACGTCTTAAGTCGGACAAAACAGGCTACGAGTTAGCAACAATTACCTCAGGAGGTCACGCGCCGACTAAGGCGGAGGTATACACACAAGCCAAAGACATTGTTGTAGGTGGTAGGGGTATAGATGTTGCTAAGGACGATAGTGCGGACACACTTACGGTTAAGATAGGTGCGTCTAGGGCTGGCAATACATTCCCTCCAGCGCCAATGCTTGGCGATCAATTTGATCTGTTAAAGGAAATAACACTAGCGACACACGCGGTCATTACATCAGGTACAGGCAATCACAATACAGGTTACTACCAGTCTGCTGCACCTATTGGCAGCATTGATAAACCTAGCGGTCTTGTCACAGGCATCCTGTGGTATGACAACAACAATGTTAACTACGCACCTTACAGACGACATCTGGTTGTTTTTACCGGTACAGTCCCTCAGGCGTTAAGGGATGTAACCATTGGAGGCACAACATATACGTTACGTCCTGTTAGTGGTGGCACAACACACATATATGTGTCTACCAATGCAGTCGCAACTAACCCCATCCCTGCCGGTAGCACATACCAAGTGCAGGTCACCTTAGCTAATGGTGTTAAGGTATGGCCGGACATTACATACCCACCACACACATACGTATGGGATGGTAATTATTGGCATACGTGGTTTGCTCTTACGGCTAATGACATCCTTGGCAGACTACGTACACTTCCCAAACCGTGGTTGGATGTGTCTGCCATATCAGGGAACATTAACAACCGCTTTAGTCATCTCATCATGGACGAATATGGCCAGGGTTTGAATGTCACAAGGACAACTCATCAAGTAATTAATGCAGTAACCCTATTCAACCCCGTATTTGACCTTGATGATGTGCAACATGGTGTGTTTACGATTGAAGCCACGCTTGCAATCGGCACACGATCTACTGGCACACTTGGTTTTACGTCTGACACAACCGACACATACCGCATCGATGGAACACTATTCGCATCCGCGTTGAAGAGTCTAGCTACATATACAACCGCGGATGTTACAGGCACTGCATTGCAGGTCGAGAATGGTGTCGATATATACAATGGCACAACCAAACTAGGGTCTGTGCATCTTCATCTAGCGAAAAATTCATCTAACCAGTTGGGTTATTTTCTTAACTATGTAGTGGCATCCCCAGGAGGGACGCAACAGAACTTTACTGCTACTGTTTTCCTGGGTGTTTCATGGTCGCCAAGCGACGCGCCAACACAGACACGTCAATCATGGCAAGGACCATGGGCAGTTGGTGTTGCGTATGCAGCCGGTGATATGGTTGCCGAGACCACAGGTGGTGTTGATGGTGTTGCTATTTGTATCCTACCCCACACGTCCAGTCCAACAAATGGTCCTTATCTAGCGACTGATTGGCGCACACGTTGGCGAACAATTACCGAGCCAGACATACATGAATTGGCTGCAAGATTACCAGCTGTTGAAATAGCTGGTGATGATCATCTAGCTATATCGGATGAGTCAACTACAGCCGATGAACCGCGTTATGTGACTGTAGATGATTTGTTGTCGCGTGCTCCGCGAATGTTTAAGGGAGTTTGGACAGCTGGTGTGTATGCTATCGCCGATGAGGTGTTACATAGCAACATATTCTACAAATGTTTGACACCGCGTGTGGCATCTGATACTCAGCCACCTAACGTTGATAGTGCTTGGCGAGCATTAACGGGATGACCAGGCAGATAGCATTCCAGTATGTCGGTGGTAAATCTGGGGTGCTCAAATATTTGTTCCCGGACAACCAGGAGGCGCCAAGCTTTAATCGATACTACGAACCATTTGTAGGTGGTGGTGCGGCATTTTTTTATCTTGCGCAGGTGCGGCCGACGCAAGCTTGGATTAGTGACACATGTCCGAATGTTATTAATACGTTAATACAGATACGCGATAACCACGTAGCCTTAACTAATCTGTGCATAGACAACGTGCGTAAATTCCATGACCGCCGCGCCTACTGGCGCGAGGTGAGGGATGGTTACAATGACATAACCGATCCGCTACAAAAAGCGGCAGCGTTCATATTCTTGCAGAACTTTTCTCTCTACTCCGGGAGGGGTGCGGCAATTCTCCCTGCTAAAAATGCGCGCATGCCGCGACCGTTCCAATCTCTGTCTGCTGCCCTACAAAACGCAGATATCAGTCTGACCTGTTTTCGCTCTACACCCATTCGAAAAAATTCTTTGTATTATTTTGATCCCCCCTTTTTCGGTCAACACCACACTTACAGCACTAAATTTGATTTGCAAGATCACTATGACCTCAAATTATTTTGCGATAAGGTCAACAAAAAAGGTTCGTATTTTATTTTAAGTTTGGGGCATCATAAAGTCGTACAGTCACTATACGACGGGTATCATTTAACTCGCATCGCGCGACCCCCTCCAACCCGCTCAAGGGGCCGCGGCCTCGGGGCAATGCCTACCGATGGCGAGGTAATCGTCCGCAATTTTAAGAATTAGTTGAATCTTTGTTAGCCTTGATAGTGTTTGGCGAGCATTAACAGGGTAGATCATGGACCCATGGGATAACTTACAAACCGTAAGCTTTGATGACTTTGGTCCTGCGTTAGCTGATGTCGTTATCGGCAAATCTTGGCGGACTAGGGGGCTTGACTGTCTTGGCATTTATTGATGCACCAGGCTTGGTGCGGATTTTCATTGTATATTCTCTATCGTTATCTTGATTGAATTCGATATATGCGGGTTCGCTGAATTCCACCTGGACTTTATCATCACGTTCAACTATCCACACATGTAATTCAGTGTCTCCGATGGGGTGGCCGCTGTAAGTGCGCATAATAACTCCTTTTATGATTCGTCGCCCCCACCTCACGGTGGGGGCACTGCGTGTCTCCCCAGACACATTCCGCTAAATATCATTAATCCCCCACACAATGCAACCAACAACACCATGGGGGGGACCTCAATCAGCTAATTCTCTTTACTTAATTAGCCCAAGCTTTATAACCCAAACCTGTGGCAATAACCAGTGGGAAATGATACACGTCGGATTGTCGTTAATAATCAGGAGGATACAGTGTTCGAAGAGAGATTCTATCACATTTTAAAGGCTGGCGATCGGATAACGTTCCACGTCAAGAGGGCCGACGCAGTCTTAGATGCTAAGCTTATTTGGCCGGGGGGTGAGCCAGTTGGGGGGTTGGATAGGACAGTGGAAGGCGAACCCAAGAAAATCCATGATAAGAGATATGCTGAGATACAGGAGGATCGTAAAAAGGCGAAGAAATACGATGAGTTGGCTGCTATGGGAGATCTAGACCATCCAGCGGTACACATGACGTTAAGAGACACAAAATGACTAAGAGAAGGGACACAATAAGATGAGTGACAAGACAGATCTATGGTTTGTGGGGAAGAAAGGTGGCGCAGTTACACTTATACTGAGTGATGAGGGAGCAGTTGAACACACAAAATTTGAGGATGGTGTGACACACGAGCTACTCATCCGCACCAAAGGTAAGGTTAAGGTCGAGACATACGAACTTCAGCCCAGTAAAACGCCAGAAACTCTCGAGGAGGCAATAGAAAGGGGTATCCGTGATGCCACAGAACAAAAGTAGTTGCAATTGGCAGGCAGCTAAACATACCTACGAACCTGGCGATAAGGTCTACCTATCTGACAAGGTGCGGGATGCGACAGGTTTATCCGAATATTTAGTGTGCACCGATGGCAAGGCGCAGGAACATGTAGACACCATCGCGATGATACGCAAGATCGTAGCTAAATACGAAAAGGATTCGGATGTCATTTAATAAGGGCTTAGCCCGAATAGGCGTAAATGGTCTTTATGATATCGAATTGTGCGATAAGGATGAAATGACGTTTGCTCAACGTTTGTATGATTGGTTAGTCAAATACATCCCAAGGGAGATGCACTTCGAAATTATTGATAAGGGCACGGACATCACCTATTTTATCATTCTCGATTATCCATATGGTGCGAGATTCGCTATCAAACCATCACCAAAAGAAGGCATTAACGATAGATGCCAGATGATGGGGGTAGATATGGGATGGTCTGATAGACGTTTGGGGAGAAAATATACACAATCGTTAGAACGGTGTGTCAAACGTGCTGCCAAACATGTCAAGGAAATGTCAGATCCTATTCATGGTTGGGGCCAGCCTTAACAAAGCCCTTAATCTGCCTGCGTTCAGACCTAATAGCCTCAAGATTAAATATCTGCATTGCATCCTCGATAGTTGCCGCAATGTAGCATTGATGACCTAAATTTGTGAGATGTTGCATCATGGCATGCTGATTCTTGCTTATGTTGTTCTCTTTTCCTGGGCTTTTAAGTTCAACCCAGATGCACCCCGCATGCGTTGGCATACACAGGTCAGGCAAGCCCGATAACATGCCCATTAGCTTAGCCTTTTGTGTGTCCCAGGGGGTACGTTGTAGGACACCATTGAGGGGGGCAAAGACATTCCGCACTAACTCTTTGTTGCTGACGCGGCATAGTGCTATTATCTCGCGTTGTAATTCTGCCTCGGTTGTTTTTTTCATCCTGAGCCTCCTTGTAGCAATTGCTACATATCATATTCGTCATTGACGCAGCTAGGGTATAATTATATGTTGGCTTTTTGTCTTACGGGGGAATTTCATCATGTTAGACTGGTTCCAGACGGTCACCGATCATGCAGGTACATTTATTTTTGAGGGCTATGTATTTATAGCCCATTTTGTTGCCTCAGTGCTGTCATCCATCACCAAATCCACATCCGATACAGGCGGTAAAATTAGCCAATTGGTGCGTAAGGGCATCGATTACCTAGCCTTTAATATTGGCCATGCTGAACCGCGTACAGGCGACCATAAGGTTGAGCTAAGTGAGGTGAAGTTAGAGAATGAAAGACTCAGGAAGATTGTTAATCTACATAGACGAGATACCGAACAACTACGCGATAACCAGTATCAGACTGATAAGAAGCATAAAGAAATGATAAATGAATTGAAGGCAGATCATAGATCTGTGATGGGTAAGTTAAGGCGGGAAGCTCAGGAATATCTTGAGAAAATAGATAAGTTAGAACGTGAATTGCGTGATAATTTAGGCCGTGATAGCTCGCCAAGCAAGCCCAAACGTGGCAGACCCCCTAAAGATAAAGGCAAACAGGTTATTAAGGACATGCCACAGGTAACAATGAATGAGGTGACGCTACATGGATATGTAGAGTGTGAGGACGGTAAGCTCCGTCATCTTACTAAACTCGATGGTCATAGACCCAAGGAGAGGGATGATGAATCCAAAGCTTGACGATCCTTACCCATATGAACTCATAGTTCCCCTGGATAAGCCAGGGTTTGAAGACTTAGATGAGGCTGATCAGCACCACCTAAGGTTGCAAAAGGATGATCTGTGTCGGGTTGGCAGACTACCTATCCACATGGAGATAAACATAGATTACTACAACCAATACAAGTTTAAGACACCCCTATCAAGTCTCACCAAATATTGTCTTAAATATATGAGGGCTAGATACGAATGACTATT
>OY282436.1 GCA_958296095.1 uncultured Oligoflexales bacterium | reverse complement strand
CTTGACCGTGAAATATATGTGATATTTGTGGGGTTTGGATGAGTTGACGACGAAAAAATGTCTGCATTGGCGAGTCAAAGTTCCCTTTGCTTGAGGTAGTTTTTTTCGCCAATCTCGGTCGATGTCGATGACCCCCAAGTCCAAAGATGTCAAGACTAAACTTAGTTTACCGCACGTAGCAACGTGCCTGGCAAGCACTTCGACCGGTTGTTTCGGCCAATTTTTGAAGGGGATTGGGTTACTATCCTTGCGTTTAGGGCTGTCTAACGGTTGTTTGTAGCGCCCTACACGCAGGAAGTGAGCAGTTGGATGCTCCACCAAAAAAGCCTGTAATGCTGCTTTGTTAGATAGTTCCGTACTGTCGGGGGGGAGAGAGTTAGACATGTTGTTAACCCCTGGTGTCTAAGTTTTTCGTTCGGCGATGGTAGTGATGCATTGCTTGGTTGTCAACACCTATTTTTTTTTTATTTTTTCTGTTGACAGGTGAAAACGGAAATTGTTATGTTGCCGGGCGTTGTTGGTTTTTGTTCAATTTTTACAAGGGGTTTTAGTTATGGCGTCATTTTCAACGAGGTGGACAAGCGACGGTACATCATCTGTATCACCGGTAGGTGGGGGTGGCAATAGGCTGCCTGATGAGGCTTGTGGACAAAAGTTGCCTGCAAGGATCAAGTCATGTGAGGAAAAGAATAACGACAAGGGGAAAAACTTTCTCGTCGTTGATTTGGATGTTTGGTATTTATCGGAAATGTACCTGGTCAAGCATAATCTCTGGTCATCTGGACAATTTAGTGCACTTGCTACTATAGCAGGGGCACCTAATGGATCTGTCCCCCACCAATTGTATGGCAAAACGATTTATGTAACCTGTGAGATGCGTGATAAGTACATTAATGTTAGCAAAATAGAGGCGCGTGATGCTAATGCACAAGCGACGCCGAATCCCACAGTAGCGGATACTGTGCCATTTTAAGGGAGTTAGTTGGTGGGGAGGGGGCCTTATTTATATCCATTTATTAAGGAGGAATTAATGTCAGGTAAAGGTGTTGATTTGCGGACTAGAGATCAAGTCTGGGATGCTATGGTGGGTTTGTGCGATGATCTATTGGAGAGAGTTACTACTATAAAGCAGGCGCGTACAAGGTTAGATGGTTTGCCAGAGGAAAAAGAGTCTGGAGAGTTACCCAGACCTTATCCAAGTTATGAGTGGTTACCGGAGGTAGCATACGGAACCCCTCTACGTTCACGTTTTGTCAATACGTATTCTAAAGAGACCCAAAACGGGGGGGACTGGCCTGTTGGTACGTTCAAGGTTGGTCTTGGCAGTGATTTTCAATTTATCGAAACATCGTTATGGCCAGAAAAGACTGCGCGTTTGAATGATATGTTAGGTCGTTCTCCTGACTTACCCGTAACAGACCTTGTACAAAGGTGGTTTAGCATAACATGGTCCAGAGACAGCAAGGGATTCAACATTATTAAGAAGATAAGTACGGAGGCCTCTGATGCAAGCAGATTGGGATGAGCTTAAGAAACATTGGGACGCTGCCGTGCGACAGGTTACGCCGTGGGAGACAGTCAAACGTATGGTAAATTTGCGACTAAAGGGGGACAGTGTTGGGTCTATAGCCACGGCTATGGGTACGTCGCGGCAGGTTGTTTATAAGTGGCTAAAGCGAGCAGGGTTATAATTTTATTGGAGTTTTTTTACGATGAGTTACGAAGAGAGTCAGTTAGTCAGTTCTAAAAGGTTTGAGATGCTTGTGGAGAACCTTACCTTGGCTATACGGCAGATATTAGACCAGTACAAGGTTACAATGCTTAAGGAAGTTGGGCAGTATGCTAATGACATTCTAAATGCGGATGTTCCTGAAATTTATCCTCAGCCAAGTCGTAGAAGTCAGAAGAGATTTTGGGGTGATTTGTCCGATGTGCAGAAGCGAGAGGCTATTGATCGGATGAAGAAAGGTCATTCTGTGCTTAAGATGGCAGACGATCTGAAGGTAAGTTATTCGTCGTTGTTGACCCATTTGAAGAAGTTGCCTAACTACAAACGTCTTGTCTACTCTAAATTTACTGATAAGGACAAGGAATTGGCGAAGCGTCTCTACGAGAAAGGATTTCATATAAGCCGTATTTCTAGTCATATGCAAATGTCCCCCTATACAGTGCGCAAACATCTTAAGGCTATGGGAGTGCACAAGCCTAAAGGTAGGGGGGCTAAGAATGGAGGGTAAGAAGGAAGAATCTAAGTGGTATTGTGATGGCAAGCTGGTTGAATGGAAAGAAATACCGCCTGAACATCATTACCGATTAGTAGGTGGTAAGGGACAATTCCAAAAAGATAAGGATGATAAGACAGTGTCTGAAGAATTGATAGAACGTTTCTCTGGTTGTCTTAACAAGGCTATTGAAGAGTTTATAGAACAGTATGAAATGTTAATCACGCACCTTTTGGAATGTGAGTGGCACAATTGTGACAGGCAAATGCATCAAGCTTTCATCGGTTCTTTCGGTGTTATTGTTAAGAAGATAAGAGAGTCGTATTCTGTCGCCACGGACATCTATCACTGGGACGATGGGAGCAGCGATGACGAGGATTGATCCTGAAGCTGATAGGGCTTACTACAGAGAATACTATCGTCGTCATAAGAAGAAATTATTGGCTAGGCGCAAGAAGGAGTATTATGCCGACGTTGAGGCTCGTAGAGAGAAAGCCCGGAGGTATTATCATGCTAACAGGGATAAGGCGCGTGAATACAACAGGGCGAACCAAGAAAAACGTCGTGCTTACAACCGTGAATACGCACGTAAGGTACGGGCAGACGCTAAGTTGTTCAAGATGTGTAAAGACATTTCCGAAGGAAAAGGCATAGACGATAAGACATCATGGTGTTTGACGTGGGTTGATGCGATGAAACATTGGTTTAAAGGAGTAAAAAAAGATGAGTGACAACAAGGAAGCTAAGTGGAAGTTTAGGCACGGGGATGATCAAGACAAACTTGAGGCGATAAAGGGCTTTCTGAACCGCGAAGACAAAGTGACAATTGTCGATATGCCAGAGGAAGATACCCTAAGATTGCGGTGTCTTACGGTGGGTGAAGTGTTGGTTAAGACAGGTAGAGGTGTAAATCGGATAAGGTTTCGCAAACGTCCTTGGCTGTATTACGCTATCGCTAGATACAAGGACGATTATTACACCAAGCTTGGCGACAATGTTGTTGAGTGTTTGCCTGATGAGCAAGATCTTAAGAAGATGACAATAAAGTTCAAGAACGAGAAAGAGGCGTTCGACAGTGTAGTCCAATACTACTGCCAACAGGTACTCAAATGGGGTTAGACATGAAATCAGCTTTGGTTCAGTTTAGATGTGATGCTGGAGCAACTTTTGGTCGTGCTTTCGAGGATTTTGAACACTTGGTCGATGATGTTTATGCTAAGACTAACACCATGGAAGAGCGGCACCAAGTTAAGGAATATGTCAATGGTGTACTGGTGGATGTAAGAGTTTACCTACGGCAAAAAAGGTTTCACTACACCAAAAGTTTACAGGGTAAGGACAAGAAATGACTAGTTGACGAGCATAGGAGTTTTGTGCGATGCTCTCCCTTGTCGTAAAAAACTCCTTGTTGGCTACCAGCTGGGTTTTGCTTTGGAAACAAGCTATTGACTATCCGTCAGCCCTGCTGGTAGCTTTAAATCTGCTGTGTGTGTATGAATAGCCAGCAGGTTTGATTTTCCTTCTTGTTGGCTATTTTACGCCCCTCATGTTATACCTGAGTTTGATGTGGTATCTCTTACTTACATTAACCTTAGTTGCACCCCCTATTGTCCCGTACGCATTCGCGTCCGATACCAATCGGTTTAAATCTTGGATTAACAAACGTAAAGAATTACGTGAATTTACGATCAAAGCTGAGAAGGAAAATGCTGAACGTTTAGCCAAGATACTGCATCAACGACGTATACAAAATAAGATTGGTGATGCAGTAGCAGCACGTATCAAGCGTAGAGGGCATGTGTTCTTTTGGGTGGTCTTAGGTGTAAGTGTGTATGGTGCTAAATATATGTGTGATCGTGGAGGATTAGGATGTCAGAGAAAGAAGCCGGAAAAGGAAAAGTAAGACCTATAAACCCCCAGGTGCAGAATCGTATCGATAGGGTGTTTAAGGAATTACTTACGGATGTATTTGAATTTACAGAGTTTTCTATCGATCCGGATGATCGGAGACGGTTTCTAGTTACATTAGATGATGCTGTTTCTAAGATCGTCCGTTTGCGCATTGACGATGCAATGGCATCCCAGTTAGCGTTCTTTGATTTGATCGAGGATGGGACTATTGCGTATGATGATTGTTGCACTGAACGTCTTGGATGGCATAGGTGCGATAAGAAGCCATGGCGGAAGAATACTGAATAACGTTTAAGGTCTGAGGTGAATAGACGTATGATTCAAAGCGACAATATAAAGGTAATACAGCGCGATCTGAAGAAGTTGGTTGGTTTCCGAGGCGCTATCGATGGTAGGTACGGACGTGCTACTGATAACGCTGTTGAACTTGCCGCTGCACGTAACTTTAAGTTGGGCTTTAACTTTGAAATGCCTGAAGCACAACCTGACCCACAACAGGTGTCGATACACAAAGGCGCGAGGGAGGTGTTTGAAAAGGCTAAGTCATATCTAGGTACAGTTGAGATAAAGGGATCGGGATCTAATCCAAACATCCTAAATTTCTGGGCTAACATACAGCAAGATTGGGTGCATAGTGATAGTGTGCCTTGGTGTGCTGCGTTTGTCGGTAATGTTTTAGTCGAGTGCGGTTACAAGTCGACAAACAGTGGACGTGCCAAGAGTTATCTTGAATGGGGTGTAAGAGCACCTAACCTTAAATGTCCGCCTATAGGTAGCATTATTGTCTTTCATCGTGGCCCCCCAGGGTCTAGGTTTGGACATGTTGCATTTCTTGCTGCGTTGCACAATGGTAGTATTTACGATGATCAAAACAACATTACAGTGCTAGGTGGCAATCAGTCTGATAAGGTTTGTTTCGCTAAGTATGCAGGTTCAAGATTCGTGGATGCACGTGTGCACCATAGCTGGGTTGACTTCAAGGCAGCCTGAGTGATAGTAACTATCACATATGTTATGTGATGTTTGCTAGGATTACGATTTGAAAACAATTTCCGACAACATAGATAAGCTTCTGGGACAGCGCAACTGGACATATAGAACATTTGCATATCAGCTAAATGTGCCTTACATGCGTGCATACGATTTGATACGCGGGTACATGGAAGACGACGTGCCAGAAAGTATGTACCAACGTGTTGCAGATGCTTTTGAGATTAGTTTAGATGAGTTGTTCAAAGGGACTGTGAGGGAACATGGCGAAGATGCTTAGACTCAATGGGAAGGTAAGTCGTGCTAGGGAAAAGCAAGTCTTTGGCGTAGTCGAACCTACTAAAAAACAATATCTCCGTATGTGGGAGAAAGAAGATAAGCTAAAGATGTTGCAGAAGTATATCCTATCTCTAAACCTTAAGAATCCTTTTATGCATCCTAACTTTCTTAAGGCAATGGAGTTGCATAACAAGACAGCTGGAACGTATGCTAAGGTAGCTGAGGAAGATAAGAATGCTAAGACTGACTTGAACATCGTATACATAACTCAAGAAGAGAACGAAAAGAAATGGCTTGAGAAGATCAAGTCACAACAGAAGAATCTTAAGATGCCAACAATAGCTGAAAGTAGAAAGGCTGCTAAGACGGAAGATGAATACGCCGAAGATATGTAACGTCCAACGACAAGAAGATGCATGGTAAAAATGAGTGGAGACCTATACCCAACTCAACCCAAGAACTTGCAATTGATACTCGCGTTGATCAAACTCTTTTCTGTGGCACTCGTGGGTGCGGTAAGACAGCCTCACAATTAGCGCTATTCCGTAGTATGGCTGCAAAGTCAGACGATAGATGTGTCGGTATGATTATTGACACCGACTACAAATCACTCGACAACTTAATACAACACGCACATCGTATCTATCGTGGCGCAGGTAGATTCAAATCTTCTCGTGCTGATTACTATTGGTTGTTTCCTAACGGGCCGAGACTACTTTTCCGTGCGATTCGTGGTGTCGATGGATGTAAGACATATCTTGGTGATGACATTGCATTCTTAGGCTTCAATGAGCTAACTAAGTATCCTAACTTAGATGTATACAATACGATGATGGCTTCTTTGCGTGTTAGTGCAGACGCGGGGATAAAGACAAAGGTCTTTAGCACAACAAATCCTTTTGGTATTGGTAAGCTCGCAGTCAAACGTAAGTTTATTGATCCTGTACCGTATGGTGTGCCTTACATAGACAAGGTCGAGATACCTTGGCTAGACAACAAGGTGCATATCGAACGTAAGTCAATAATGTCATTGAGAGGTAATTATGCAGAGAATCCTTACTTTACCAAGGCTGATATTGCTAACCTTCTACAGGGTGTTGAGGATGATCCTGCTAAGTATGCTGCTTGGGTATTATGCGATTGGGATGCCGCTGGTGGTGACGGCTTGTTCTCCAATTTATGGCAGCGTGACGTACATGTTTTACCGGACTTTCCCATTCCACACGACTGGTACATTGACCGTGCATTTGATTGGGGTAGTTCTACACCTTTCAGCATAGGTTGGTTTGCGCGGTCGAATGGCGATGATGTGCATCATAACGGCGAGACTATATCACTACCTCGCGGTAGTGTGGTGCAGTTTGCGGAGTGGTATGGGTGTCCTAAGGATCGTAATGGCAAGCTTGCGATAGGTACTAACAAAGGACTAGAGCTTACGCCAAGAGGGATTGCACACGGCATTAAGGTGCGAGAGGGTAAGTGGTTAGAGTCAGGTATGATACGTAAGAGACCGGCAGCTGGAGCAGCAGATACGCAAATAAATCATAAGGTTAGGGCTGATATAGCGACCATTGCTAAGACAATGGGTCAGTATGGAGTGCATTGGTTGCCATGTTACAAAGCATCTGGTAGTGTCATACAAGGCATACAGGCGATCCGTAATGGTCTTCAAAGTGCTCTTAAGCGGGATCATAATGGCTTCTATGTTCAGCGTAAATGTCAGGCAACAATTGAGACGTTGCCCTTTCTTGAAAAGGAAGACGAAGACATAGCACCTGACCAAGAAGATCATGCGTTTGATATGATAAGATATAGGTTGTTGAAACGTGGCGCTACAAAACCAGCGGACATATCCTTTCCACGGGCTGCTAAATTCGGATATTGAGTCTTTAAGTAATCTTATGGACTTGGATTTGTTGCGTGTATTGCCTGAGTATAACGAGATACGTGATTGTCTTCTTGGCGAACATCAAGTCAAACGTTGCGGAACGTTGTATCTTCCGCCTCCAACAGACGATCCTGGACAGATAAGTCAGTCATATACCTATGATCATCTTGCAACTAACATATCAGACTCGTTACCAAGAGGTTACAGCCAGAATGCTGAGGTCAATGCTGAGTATCAAGTATACAAGCAGCGTGCGGTGTTCTGGAACTTTACGCAGCGACACCACCAATCACTCGTTGGACAAATGTTTGTCAACGAGCCTAAGATAGAATTACCTCCTGAGTTAGAGCCACTCATAGATGACTGTGATGGTGACGGCACGTCCATGGTGCAGTTTAGTAAGGCTGCCTTTGGGTTTCTTACTGCCTACTCTCGTTGTGGTTTGTGGACAGATTTTCCTACGACAACTAAGATAGCAACGTTAGCACAGCCTAAGTTACCTGTGTTAGGGTTATCGTCTCCCTTTAAGCTTCTCGCGTGGCAACGTAATGAACAAAACCAGTTGTCATCTATATTAGTCGAGGGGTCATATGATGTGCCTGGCTTATTTACGAGTGCTAAGTTCTTACAGTACAAACATCTTGCCCTCATCAATGGTCGCTATATGCAGGCTATCTATCGTCCTAAAGACCCTATACGTCTTGGGACGTTGCATGAATTGACTTGTATTACGCCTCAGCTTAATACGCTGCCTGAGTTAGAACGTTACCAAGAGCCTATGCCTATCTTAGGCGCAAAAGGTCAGCCGCTAGATGAAATAACATTTGAATTCTGCGGTGCTGAAGATAATCGCGAACGTATTGATCCACCGCTACTAGGGCCGCTTGCAGGTGCTAATCTGTCTGATTATCGCACATCGGCCGATCTAGAACAGATGTTATTCCTTAGAGGGCAACCTACTGTATGGGTGTCTACGAACGATCCTACTCTCTTCGAACAGCAATATCCTGATGGTGTAACACTAGGCAGCAAGACCATCTTACAACTTGGTGAAGGTGGTAATGCAGGTGTAGTGCAGATAGGTGATAGTGATGCACTCACAAACAACATGGACAAGAAGCGCGAACGTATTGCCGACCTAGGTGTGTTGATACACAGTGAAGGTAACAAACAGCAAACTGCAACTGAGATTACGACTAGGTCGTTACTTAACAATAGTGCAGTAGCTTCTGCCGCTAACAATCTTTCCGCAGCAATGACTGCTGTTCTTAAGCATGCAGCTACCTTTATAGGCGCTAATCCTGATAACATAGAATTCCAGATCGATCTTACGAAGTCGGTGCGAGACATATCTATTGAAGAGCGACAACAAAACATGGCTGAGTACGCCGCAGGTATTCTGTCGCGTAGTGAGATACGTGCTCCGTTAGAACGTGCTGGTAAGACTATGTTGTCTGATGCAGCCGCTAAGGCAGAGATAGAGAATGAAGGGTTAGGAGATATCCCTGTTGAGGAGGTAGCGTAAGATTGCTAAGCGAAAGATCCCCCGTAAAATTCCCGTAGATAAATTTGTCGACATGAACTTCATTTCCCGTATTACGGAGAATGAAGTCATACTACAAGGCGCTCGTGATTGGGCGCATGAAATGTGGGCTGAGATAATCCATTATAGTTATGGTGATTTTATTGGCGCACATATCGCTAAGTCAAAAGAGAGTCGCGATCGCTTACGTGGTGTGGCTATAAAGAATCTCGACACACTCATAGATGTCGGCTTCAAATCATATGAAAAGAATGTCCTAGATCCTTTGGCAAGAGCAGCTGTTAAACAACAGCGAATAAAGAATGGATACTTAGGTGCAGTCCGTCTTAGAGGTGAGAAAGACGAAGCAGAAATTAAGGGGGTAAAGCGCAGTCTTAGGACAGATGAGTTGCGTCGTAACTTTAAGTCTTATGCACGACGTGTCATGATGGATAACGCAAGAGAGACAGCCAAACTCTACGCTAAGATTGATCGGACTAACAACACACCGCGGGTGCGAATTGCTAAGAATGTTGCGTGGAATCTTGGTATTGAGTCACTTCGTATTCAGGTCTTTGGATTCAAGCGCCGTATATTTAACGATGACATAAAACTAGCAGCTGTAGGCTTAGGGTTGGATGACTTCTTACCTAACACTAAGGGTAAGGCTGCTAAGATTCCTATCTTCTCATCAAGTCCTGTGCCATTTATAAAAGTTGAGACACCAGGGTTAGGCACTAAAGTTCCGTTTAGTTCTGATACTACTGGCTATACATCTTACGTAGACGCGGGTTGGGCAGATGATCAAATACAAGCTGCGTCTGACTACACTGCTGCTTTTGTAAAAGATCTTGTCCAAGAGATTGGTGGGTTTACTGCTGATGAGATGGCTAATTTGCCGTTAGGATTGTTGGAAGGTGCAGTCAGACAAATCATTGGCCCAGCGGGGGGCAAGGGTGTTGTTGGTAGGGCATTTGCATATTGGAAGTTCAAGTTGATGTTGCGTGTAGGTATTAACGTTGCATCAGAAACAACAGGAATAGACTTCCGTAAATTTCTCTATGAGACATTGCCTGAGTTCTTCAGGCTAGAGCGTAGTCCCGGGAGAGAATACTCAGGTGAGGAAAGAGCAGCCTTTCGTGAAGCTATTCAATCAATCTTTGCACATTTGCGTCCTTTAAAGGATGAACCGGACAGTGTTGCAGTGTCGCAAGTTCATGGGCTACATTTGGATTGGCTTATCTTTGGGACTTATCACGCTGCGGGAGACATAAAAGGTAAACTTAAGAGGTCTAGATTAGGTAAGTTGTATAGTAGAAGTAGATTGGGTCGTATTATTGGAGTTGCTGAGAGGTTGTGGGACAAGTTTGTAGGTGTTGAAAAGTTGCCTAATCGTCCAGGGCAACCTCTCCCCGGAATGACGTGGATTAAACCTCCGCCACCTAAGCGATGGCAACAAGCGTTACGTGGTGCGGGGCCGATAATGGCAGTTTTACAGTTTGTCAAACCTGTTGGTTATATGATTGGGTATCATTCAACTTTAGGTGACGTACAGTCAGATGATTATCTTGTTAGGTTAGCGCGAATCTTAGGTAAGAAGGGGACTCTCGCTAGTCAAAAGTATTATAGGGCTGAGTTAGATGCGTTGATAAGGGAGAAGATAAAACCACAAGACCCAACTGAAGCACAAGCGCTGCAAATTGCTCAGGGTTTTCCTCTGACGAAAGAAGATGAAGAGCTGTTGTGGCTTAAAGCTAGGTATCCTCTGGATATAGAGGAGAGACGTGAAGTCGAAGAACTTGTAGAGAAAACTAGACAAGAGCTGATTGAAAGATACGAAGAAAAAGTTAAGAAGTATTTAGAGAAAGAAAAAAAGGAAGCTTGGGAGAAGAGACGTGAAGAAAAGAAGAAACGTAAGATAGAAGCTCGCAAGAAAGCAATAGAAGATTTAATAGATCCTGCCATTTATTACGACTCTCAGAATTTGGCTGCTTTGATTCTTGGAGGTGAGACAGGAGAAATTGAAGCGGAAGAATTCCTCAAACAGTTTGAGCTTAATGGTGCTATGGTCAAAGACTTAATTGATAAGACAGTTACAGTTATGCGAACTAATGCGCAAGACGATCTTGTGCAAGCTGAGGCAGATGAGAATAGCAGATGGCGGAGTCTTGAACAGATAGAAGCTGGCAACAGATACATAGACATCCAGAGAAGATTCGAAGACGACGAACGTGACGATAGTTGGTGGGATGAAAATGATGAGTTGTGGGATGGTAGTAGTGGCGGAGGTGGTGGTGATGACGATGATGATGAGTTGTTTGTAGGTCAGTACACATATATCGCGGTGATAGACGAGCGGACGACACAACGTTGTCGTAGTCTGCACCAGAAAACCTTTGTGTATGGTGGTGGGCCGTTACCGCCCCAGCATTACAATTGTAGGTCGGAGATTGTTCCGCTCTTGCAGACCGAGGAAGAGAATGCTGAAATGAAAGAGGGTCTGAACATAGGCTACAAGACGTGGCTTAAGAATCTACAGCATGATGTACGACGTGAAATACTAGGCAAAGAAGAGAACAAGCTCTTCGAAAAGGGAGAATACAATCCGCCTGCTGTCTGGAAGTCGAAACGTCGTTACTACACAGATCAAGGCACACTTGATGAGCGTAAGTACGCCGAGACTCTTAACAAGAGATTGCAAGACTTGATAGTTGACTTTGACCCTGACTACCTGTCAAAATGGGGTAGATTGCCTATTGATTAACATGTTAAGGAATGCAAATGCCAATCAAGAGAGAGTTAAGCTCAGAAGCTTTCGAACAACTTGAAGAGTCAGACAAGGAACTATACGAACAAGCAGGTGATGTCTACAAATTGATAACCGTTAACGTAGGAGCTTTAAAACGTGCCAAAGATCACCAAGCAAATGAAAGGAAAAAAGCCCTCGCAGAACTCCATGAAGCGAGACAAAAACTTAAAGAACTCGAGTCCCAAGAGAGTGAGAGGCAGGAGAAAAAGTTGAAAGAGTCAGGTGACTTTAAAGAGTACGAGGCCAAGTTGAAAGCTAAACATGCCAAGGAACTTGAGGCGAAAGAAGCTCTCATAAAGGAACGAGATATGAAGATCCTTGGTAAACATGCGTATGATAAGGCGTATGGTATCGCAAAGGAGATTTCAACTGTCCCTGATTTACTGGCAGACAAGATAGCTATGAGTCTAGGCGCAGAGTATGATAGCGAGGGTGGAGTAGAGGTGTACGTCAAAGATTCTCAAGGCAAGAAAAGTGTAGATGGATACGATGTCTTGACAAAGAAGTTCAGGGAAGATACAAAATATAAAGACATAATCATACAGACCAAGGCTACAGGCGGTGCCAGTCATGGGCTGGGAAGTCATAGTGACGGAAGTCGCGATGCGTTTCCGAAGTCGATTGCTGGGACGGGCACAGGTGACAACTTAGATTTCACCAAATGTTCCGACCAACAACTTGTTGCGGCAGTTGATGCCGCGTTTGGTAAGGATTAATTTGGAGGTAAATCATGGCTGGTCTACTCAACAGTGCCATCCAAGTCTTCGACCGTTACACATACAAAGGTCGAACCATAGTTGAAAATCAAGTTATAGATGACTACAACGCTAAGTCCAACGGCGCTATAGTCCTTGAGCGAATGGCCCCAGAGGGTGAATTCGAACACATGGCAGGTTGGAACAAAGTTCCTGACCTAATGCGCAACATCGACATTCAGCCTGACATTGGTGATGAAACGCCTGTCAAGTTGACTGAATACGATGAAAAAGCAGTGCAGGTCGTGCATTCTAGTAAGACCGTTTCCTTCGAGGAAATTCAGATTGAGGTTACAAACCGAGATCCTGCAACCGCTGGTTCTGCTTGGGGTAGACAAGTTGGTATTGCTGCCTTGCGTAATAAGTTTAACAACGCCGTTGCGGCTGCTGCTGGGTCTATTTTAAGTGCAGGTCTAACTGGTGGACTTACTCTTGATAAGTCAGGTACAACTGCCAGTGCATCTAATCAAATTAATGCTGATATGTTGCTCGAATGTTCTGGGATAATGGGAGATCATTTCCAGGAAATACGTTCTTGGCTTATGCATAGTCAGGCATTCATTAGGTTTGCACGTAATAACCTAAAAGATTACCAAAGGCTGTTCCAGTACAAAGGTGTCACTGTCATGGAAGACTTGTTTGGTAAACAGTTCTTCATTACAGACGATCCATCTTTACAGTTCTCGCAGAACTCCCTAGTTAAGTACCGTACATTCGGTCTTCTTGAAGGTGCGATTAAGGTTTATGACCCTGGTTACATGCGTAACAACATTCAGGTTAATAACAAAACACGCATCGAGACAACCCTGAAGACAGAATCTAGGTTTGGGTTGCGTGTGAGAGGATTTGGTTGGAATACCCAGAAGTATCCAACTATCTTGCAAGTTGCGACAACTGGTAACTGGACAAGAACAGCTAATACAGACAATGCTGACGGCCCTGGTGTCTGCCTTCTGCATCAAGTGTAATCATGGCTGTCTTCACGGCACCCGCTGTAGGTGCGCCGTGTCTTGATACAACCCTCGGTGGTGATGCTGCTAATTGCTACATTACCGTCGAGGAGTTGACGAACTTCCTGCGTTGCAGGGTAAGTTCGTCTGGGGACACTACGTCCAGTGATAGTCTGCTTAAGCCTTTGTTTGATGCTATTTCAGACAACACAATGCTTGCAGAAGGTCTATTGTTGCGTTCTACGACTTACATAGACCAGCATGCTGATAGGTTTATCGGACGACGTTTAGACGATACACAAGCTCTTGAATGGCCTAGGATTTACGCATATCGCGTGTCTCCACGACGTGTGTATCCATCAACATCTATTCCAGATGACATTAAGGTAGCGCAAGTCTACTTCTGCGCCTATCTACAGGCTAAGGCTGACCCGTTTTCTATCTTACCGTTAGGCATCAACGAGGATGTCACGGCTGAACCAGGGAGTGTCACGCAGGGGGTTGTGACCCGTGAGGGCACACTTACTGAAGAGTCTTACCTACGTGGTTTGTATACTGTTAGGTATTCGCCGCGTGAGGAAAGCTCGACTACGACAACACGAACAAATAAGATAGTGACAGAGACTAAGTCAAACAGTCGTGGTCTTGGCTACAACGATAGGTCGATAGAGCATTATATGTTAGGTGCGGTAGACATTATGCGACCTTTGTTTAGGTCTTTGTACCGCACTGGGAGGCGTATGGTATGACTATGCATATACCAACAGGTGCGGTTAACTGGCAGGAGATAGCCAATAACATTGCGGTGGCAATCTCCACCGTAGGCCATGGCATGGTGCTCTTGTCTTCCGCAAAGAAGGTAGGGCAAAGTGAGTATGTTGCTGTCAACGAAATGTCGCAAGACTTGCGAGATAAGATTGCTCCACTATCTGTTAGGGGTGTCATAGTGGACTACAAGGACTTGATAGAGGAAGACACTAACTTCTCTCGCATGTGTACATGTTTCCTTCAGCCTCCTGCGGGTGGTGTCAACTTAGGTGACATCATACAAGACGGAGGACAAGAGTATGTTGTCTTCTGTGTTAAGAAACAAGAAGTAGGCGGTGTAACACTAGTATATGAATTGGAGTTGAAGCAATGACTTCTCTTGAACCAACTTACGAAGCTATCTCAAAAGATCTTCTTGAAACATTGAAAGAGATACTTGCAAGGATGACATCTATGCCAATCATATGGCCGGGACAATTACCTGCAAGAAACTTTCCCGCGGCTAAGACGTATGGGATAGTCTCAACAACACTGACTAATGAACAAGCAATATCGTTAGGTTCTGAACCTACATATCAAACTACCGCACAGGTTGTGTTGCGCTTTATGAGCGCATTACAGCCGCAAGAGATACTTACTGTGCGGTCTTTGGCTTACAAAATAAAAGACGCATGGCGAGATGCAATACGCACTGGCGATGTAATTATAGATGGATTTTCGGTGTCGGATGCACCACCTGAACAAGGGAGAATTCCCGTAGATGTGGCGCTAAACTATCGTTACTACACATAGATTAAATGAGGTAAATCATGGCAATTAAATCAGTTGGAACGCGTAAGGTAATCGATAGTAGCTCTGCCGCGATTAGTTACGCGTTCGAAACAGGACCGGGAGTACTTGCGACCCCCGTGGAATGGAAGGGTATACGAACTATCACACAAGGTGAGTTTGGCCCCTCATTGGAACGTTACACAACAGAAGAGATTTCCCCTACACGGCAGAACCAACTTGGTGATGTTGTGGGTCTCTCAGCTGCTGCTAACTTTGACTTTGTCTTTAGGCAGCGCAATGCAGAAGACTTTCTCGAAGGTATCTTCTTTGAATCTATTTTCAGGTATGGGTATCTTACAGGTGATAAGATTGCCAGTGTCTCAACAACAGCTGTAACAGCTAAGTCTGGCACTAGCCCTATTGACTTAGGATTTGTAATTCCCACTGGATTTACATTGCTTGTTGAAATGAAAGGCTTCACTAATGCGGCTAATAATGGTCGTAAGACAATTACTGCAACGTCTGCAACAGCCTTAACAACCACAGGTCTTGTCGCAGAGGCAACACCACCTGACACTGCAACAGTGGAAGTTGTAGGTTTTAAGCAAACAGGAACAACCGCAGCCCTAACTTATAATAGTGGTGTTAGTAAGCTAACCGGCATTGACTTGACCAAGACAAAACTACGTAAGGGTTCTTGGATCTACATAGGCGGTGAGGATGATGCGACTAAGCTTAATGCAGCTGGGACACGTCTAGGTGGTGTGGCTAGGGTTGGCGCAATTGAGACAACTGGTGTGACACTGGACATTACGTCCTTTAACGCGGCAGCCGCAACTACCGCGGCAGGTTTTGAAGTCTATCTGCCAACACGTGGTTTCCGTAATGGTACTGGTAGTGATGCCTTTTACTTTCAATTCGAACGCCAACTTGGCATTCATCCTGTGACCAAACAGGCACAGGCTGAGTATGTCGAGGGTTGTATCGCTAACACAATGTCTATCATGATTCCTACAAGGGAGGTTGTTAAGTCTAGCATGTCCTTCGTGGCGGTTGATTCCAAGACTAAGAAAGATGGGCTAAAGCCAGGGATTAGACCTGTATATAGGCGCGTGCGTGACTATAATACGTCTAGTGCGCTTAAACACATGAATCTCTACAGGCATGATACAAACTCTACCAAGACGCGATTGTTTTCTTATTTGTCCGATCTTACTCTGGAGATCAACAACAATGTCACAGCAATCCCCGCGATCGGAATCGTTGGAGCCTATGATGTCTCTGCTGGCAACTTTATGGTTACAGGTTCTCTCACAGCTGGTTTCAATGATACTGACGCTATTGATTCTGTCCGTAATAACTCCGATATGGGTCTGTACGTGGCTGGTCAGCGAGCTAATGAAGGGTTTGTCCTTGATGTTCCGCTAATGCGACTTGGCACAGCTGGTGTTAACGTCTCACAGGGTGAGCCTTTAACCCTTGCAATTGATAGTGAGGCAGGGGAAAATGACGAGGGTTATACAGTCCTTATGGACTTTTTCGATTACTTGCCGGAGTGAATTTAGTTTATGAATGATTTGTTACGTAATGCATACGGGCTTGACAAAAAGAAGGCAACAGAAGGTGTATGGGTCGTTCCTAGTCTTATGGAAGGACGTACCGATCCACCTATGTTTAAGATTGCTAGTGCCAGTAAGGTCAACAAAGAATATCACGCAGCTATCACAGCCTACGCTATGCGTAATAGACGTAAGTTTGAGTTGGGAGTTGTGTCTGCAAAAGAACAGTTGGACAAGGCATTAGACTTCTTCGTCAACTATGTCTTACTTGATTGGCGCAATCTACAAGACCCGGATGGCAATGACATCCCGTATAAGCCAGAGTATGCCAAGCGTCTTATGCTTGAGTTAGATGACTTATATACCGAGTTGTCACAACGTGCATTTGATCGTAGTACACATGGTGTGGAGCAAGACAAAGAAGATATGGGGAAGTCAGAGAGTGCATAGAATATGCAATAAAGTTTGGTAAAATTGAAAGTCAGATAGCAGATGGCATTTCTGAGTCACGTTATGAAATGTTGCCTGAGCAAGTATTAGACCCTCCGACTCTCCCGCCTGAACTTGAGATTATTATGATGGCTTTTTTCGAACTTATAAATGACCGCAGCATGTTCATGGGGGGCGTAGGAGGCATGTGGTGGTCATCTATACAAGCATATGTCGATAGACTTGGGGTAGATGAAGATACTAGTGACTTTATTGTTCGCGGCATACGCGTTGCAGATAACGTATACACCACACACATCGCTGAGCAGACCAAGACACAATCGGGGGCAGCCCAAGGTGGTATTAGTGCGTCACGTCTTAAACGTCCACCAAGGAGACGCTGATGGCGAAAGATTTTAGCGAAATTCCAGATACAATACATGATGTCAAAGATGCTTTTATAAGAGGGGTTCTATTCGCAAGACGTAAGTTGGTCGTTAATCTTGTTGTTGATCTTGCACGCAATACACCCGTTGATACGTCAAAAGCTTTGTCTAACTGGGAAGTTGGTGCTACTAGTAGTAAATTTTCATATGGGTCAGCACATGTAAAAGGTAAACGTGGTAGCACTCGTGAAGCGTCTATTGCACTTACCAAAGCTGCCGCTGATAGAGAGTCATCTAGTATACCGCTTAAAGACCCTGTGCACGTTGGTAATGCCGCACCCTATATTCGTCGATTGGATGCTGGTTGGTCGAAACAACGTCCTGAACCTTGGATAGAAAGGACAGCAAGAGAGAGTGTAATTAAGAGTGCCAAAGAATTTGCCGGTGAATTGCGAGTTAGTCTAGAGAGGATAACGTAGATGGTAGGTTTAGTTGGTTCTTTAGCAGGTGCGGCGGCAATTGATTTTATCTTACGTATAACCGTCGAGGATTTCCGCGCCGAGAAACAACTAAAATTACTTGAGCACCAAGCTGCTATCACCACACAAGCGGTAGATAAGTTAGACGCTAAGTTAAGTCAGACAGGCAAACGTGGAGGCGCTTGGACTTATTTTGGCGCGGCTGTTAAGGCAGCTACTATTACTCTAGGACTTTTTACCGCTGCGGTTGCTGCATTAATTTATAAGTTGGGTCCGCCTCTAACTAACGCTCTGCTTAGTTTTACATCTACTATGACCGATGTCCGCAATAGGTTGCGTGCCGCGGGACAAGGTGTAGATGAGATGCGTGCTACTATCTCACTTCTCTTCAAGACATCACGTGCTACGGGTGTCAATGTAGGTGCATTAGCAACTTCATTCTCGCGTTTTCAAGTCGCACTGTCACAAACAAATGCAACATCAGTCGAGATTGCTGCGTCCCTTGATGCCCTGGCTAAGTCAGCTGCATCATTCGGTAGTAACAGTGCCGAGACAGCTGGTGCACTACTGCAACTTTCTCAAGGTATGGCTAGTGGAACACTAAGAGGTCAAGAACTTAATAGTGTCCTTGAGGGTATGCCTAAGTTTGCCATGGCAGCTGCACAAGCTGCCGGAATACCGTTTAAGAAACTCCGAAAGGCAGCGGAAGAAGGTAAGATTTCAACTGATATTCTTCGTAAGGCATTCCGAGAATTCGGCGGTGAAGCTAATGAAATTTTCTCTCGTTTTGAAACGAAGATTTCTCTCGCGCTGCAAGGCTATCAACAGGAATGGTTGCGAGTCTTCGATAATGTTGTTGTTGCTTTGTCAGGCGGACATGATCAACTAAACAAAAGTGACAGGGGTATAGTAGGGTTCATAAACGCACAGACAGATAAGGTTAACTTAGTTGCCGAAGATTATGAGAAGACTGAGGCAATAACTCTTAGGGTTGTCGAATCTTTACTACGTGCTTGGGAAATTCTTCAGCTTATATCTGATACCCTTATCGCGTTAGGCCAGACTATAGGCACTGTAGCACATAGTATTTGGTTGCGATTCGACAGTTTGTTTGACGAAGGAGCTATCCAATATTTCATCGACAGGTTTATGCTTCAGTTCAGAATTTCGCTTGAGAACATGACCGTAAAACTAGCTTTTAAGATTACTGGTGCAGTATTAGGCGCGGTCAAACTAGGTATGTTAGGGGCATCCGTTGGTTTACCGGGTATAATTGGTGGTGGTGTGGCAGGCGCTTATCTCGGTTGGAAGGGCGGTGAATTTCTTGGTGATGCGTCAGACGCGGCGTTATTTGGCCCTACGGATTGGATACGGGAGCAGCATTTACTATTCGATAAGTGGAAAGGTTTTAGGGAAACTTGGAAACAAGCAGGTAAAGGCTTGGAAGATATATCAGTCTTTGGCGGTATTTGGTGGGAGAAAGCTAGCAAGAACGCCGATGAGATAAGGAAAAAATATGATGCAATCAGGAAAGAATTGTTAGGCATCAAAGGCATCTATGATAGTGGCTTCAATGTTGATAAATTGAGTGGCGAAATTGGCCTACCTAAGATTAGCTTCGGATCTGGTGGGCCGACTGAGAAGGAATGGAAAGACTTCAGAAGATTTTTGGATAGGTTTACCAGCAAAATCCTCCCTGATGCGTCTTCACAAGAAAAGATACAAAGACAAATAGATGTGACACGACCGTCTACTTCTATCTCCGGCCCCTATGACAATTTGACACCCACCGAAACAGCGATTAGGGAGTTGCGTGAAGAATCACAAGAATGGGTGCGTGGTATCCTTGCAGTCACTGACGAAGAACATAAAGCACGAGTTAGGGAGTCAGACGAAATATTCAAGGGGGCTATGTTAGACATCACTGAAGCTGTTAAGTTCGTCTACAATGAAATCACTGAGGGCGCATTTAAGTTCTCCTTCGAGTTAGGTGTAGCTCTTAATGCCATAGGTAATGTGGCCTTAAACTTCGTCGATTTCTTCGCGAGAGCAGCTGGAGCCGCAGGAATAGAAAGTTACGATGACTTATCATCTGTCATTGGTGCAGGACGAGCAGGTTATGCTGATGCGACTGCCGACCCTAAAGATCAAGGGGCATTCGGTAAGTCAATAGCAGGTATAGCAACCGCAGCTGGTGTAGGCAGTGCCGCTGGTCCTATAGGTGCAGCCGCAGCAGCTGGTTTGGAAATTGCTACACAGGCAATCGCTCACAATGTCAAAGCATTCGAGACACACACAGAACTAATTGAGCGACGAAATGATATAGAAAAAGACTTGGTAAACACAATAAGAGAACATGGCAGAAATTCTCGTGAAGCAGTTAGGGCGCAGAATAGGCTGAATGAAACTACAAAAGAGTTAAACCAGATAGACCAAGGCGCAGTTGAGATGGGGGCTGAGATAGCCGCGGGAGGCGAAACTTTGTCTTTAATGCTCGAGGAAATGTATAGATTGTCGAAACCTTTGATTAAAGCTCTCGGCTTCCTCATAGCAGTTGTGCTTGGCGTTATCAATATTTTATTAGTGCTTGTAAATGCCATCTTATGGGTAATTGACTTAGTCACATTCAACTTGTTAGATCTATCTGCCTTTCAGACTGGTGGTTTCACAGGTACAGGACGTAACAGCCAAGTAGCAGGTGTGGTGCACCGTAATGAGTATGTCTTACCAGCATCTACCACAAGTCAATTTATGGCTGGCAAATCTATAAGCCTACATGGGGGCATAGATGAGACACCAGACACACAAGATGGCAATGCCCCGATGGTTAATATAGTTAACGTTGTAGACCCCTCACTTGTTGATGAATACTTGCAATCACCTTCAGGACAAAAACAAGTTATAAACATAATACGTGCTAACAATCCTGCCGTGAGGTCTGCACTTGCCTAACTTTACTTCTTACTTACCGACAACTGTTCGAGAACAAGTCGTGTACTTTGTGCCCACTAGGGCTACAGAAAGCCTTGAATACAGGGAAAGTTACCACACAAGTTACGAGTTAGGCAGGACACGATCATTCCTAAGCACAACACCCATAAGACATAGTGTTAAGTATACGTATAGAGATATTGTTGCATCTGATATGCGTATCCTTACACGCATGATAGGCGACCTTACGGATGTCAGGTATCCATTGTTTGTGCCTGAGTTTGCATTAACTCAGCCCGCTACGGTCACAGCAGCCGGTAAGTTGCAAGCACCAATAGTTGACATAGAAGGCAGAAAACAACCTTGGGAGTTCTCCACAAAGACTTATTTCTTCAACCGCAACATTGCGCTAGCAACCGAGACTACAAACATTACCTATGGTGCTTCGCATGTGACAGCTGATATTGCGTCTAATGTTGATGCTGAGGGTTACTGTTGTCCATTACGTCTTGCATCTGTAAGTTCTGACATTGTCATTAACAGTCTCCTCTACAAGGCCATTGAGATTGTTGTCATCTTCAACTATCAGGATAAGCGAGATTACAGCACTAACCGTGATGGCAACAACAACCCGCAATTTCATCCCGGCAACTTACCAGCTAGATTTGCGAAGGTTGAAGACGCGCAGACAACACCAGATGCATTGTTTGTTGGCGAACGTGTAAGGGGAAGACGTAAGGTTAGTGGTGCGGTAAGACGTGATGAGGATTATGTGTCTTTCTATCAACCAACTTTTCCAAATGAATGGATTATTAAACAAGTTTATGCCGCGGCAATGTCAGGCGTTAGCCCTATGGTGGTTATGCCAACGGAACAGGCGGGTAATTATATTTCGGCCTACTTTTTTGAGCCTAAGTTAGATGTGTCCTACGAGGGAGGGCTAAGGACAAACGCAGTACTTAGGTATCGGAAGTTAGCATGATAGAATCATATGTGTTTACGGACTTAGACGGTAGGTATACGTATACATCCCAAACAGACGCAGCTAACTACCTGCCTATTGCACACTCGCCACTCAAGATAACAGGCAATATCTTTGCAGATGATGTCAATGTTGCTGTGGCGGCTGACAGGAACGATGAGATGCCGTGGGTTAAGTGGGCTAGTGGCGCTGATGCAGGTAAGGTACATCTTACACTTATGCAGGGTAGTGATGTTGCGTACCGAGGTAGTCTTGTCTCAGTTCAAGTTGGCATGAATGCTTTGTCGTTCAAGTTTACAAGTCGTCTACGTGTCCGCAGGGGCTTAAGACGTAGGTATCAACGTGGTTGCAACTATCAATTCGTCGAAGGGAATACTTGCCGTGCCAATGTTGTTATAGAATCTAGGGTTGTATCTTCTTTGTCTGGCAGATCTTTTGCTGTTGTCATGCCGGTAGCTAATCATGAAAACTACATAAACGGAACTATATCTTATAGCAACAGGAATTATTGGATAGTGTCCGTTGAAGATGACAGTAATTTTACTCTTAATTTACCACCCCAGGGGCTGAGTGTAGGAGATAGTATCAATATGAGATCAGGCTGCGACAAAGTTTTCAAGACTTGTAAAGAACGGTATGGCAATAGCCGTAACTATGGCGGCTTCCCCCATCTTCCAGAAGAAAGCCCCTTCGGGAAGATATATGGTGAAGGTGAAGAGGAAGATAATTAGATATGTCTTGGGAAGACGAAAATATTGTATCAAGTTCGCCGGTTAGGCCAAAGATACGGGTCTATGATGATGAACAAGAGTTTGCCGCCGTCCCTGCTGTCTTTGGAGTTAAGAAAGTAGGAGGAGTCGCAGTAGAGCATACCTTTGTGAAGAAACATTTCCGATGGCGCTCGGAGGATGTAACTTATACCTCTGAAGACGACCCTTCTCCGGTTTTAAGACGACTGGAAAAAATAAGAACGACCATAAATAGATATTGGAAGACTTATTGTAAGGTAGAACAAGTAACTCAAGAAACGGTTAGGATAGAACGTGATTATGTTCCTGGGACTATACAAATACCTAAGAACCAAGCACCAGAGCGTGTTACAGTATTTCGCACATCTAAATTAGTAAGATGGGTAAAGCGTATCCATGTGAGTGAAGATGGTGAGGAGCTGTCTCCAGTTGGGGGTGACTTTGGCTCAGCTGAATCATCTACAATAAATGATTGCATATCATCCACGGAAGATATTGCTACAGAATTCAGAAGTAACACGATTAAATTCAGGGATGATGTCTTTGATATATTACGTGATGCCTATGAGGCTACAGACGGTGCCGAGGAGGGGCTGACAAATGAAGAGTTACTTCAAAAGAACACCTTCCCTGAGAAGGAATGGTATACTTGGTGTAATTCGTTCGCCGAGAACAACCTCCTACAACATGCCATAGGCGAAGGGATAGTTAAGAGCATAAAAACTCTTCTCCTGAGCTTGCTCAAGGAAGAGGCTATAGATCCTGACACAGCGACCCCGACAGAAATAAAAGAATCGTCAGAAAATGTCGCAGCAATATTTGATGCTATTGATGCCCAGAATGTTAGGTTTGATCAATGGCTTAGAATCCGCGCCTACTATGCTCTTAATGCCGAACATGGAGTGCGCGAGTGGGTGATAAGGTATACTGCCGATAATGACGCAACTTATATAGATAAGTTTTACACAGGCAGGGTAGCATTCTGTTATGGCGAACTCGATAAATTTCTTAGTTTGCATTTTGATGACAACAAATTAGACAGAGATTTGGAATTCGGAGACAATAGAATAGTTGACCCGTGGTTCTTTGGAGGCCCTAGAGAAGAAGGTGGTGAAGGTGGTCTAGGCAGTAAGGACATTGAAGACTCCGCCAATAGTAGACCTGATAAGCTAAGACTCTTTGCGGGCACTCAAGACCAACTCATCAAAAGATATGGCTCGGGTGTTGATAGAGCTAATTATCGCGGCACTTCAATTCTCGCGTTTGATGGTTATAACTTTGGTGGTGGCCCCTTCCCATCTATCTCTGCCACTGTGCAAAGAACAACTAAGCTTCTTACAGGACAACCGCAGTGGTATCCCGCTAAAGCGACTGTGTGCTCACTCGATAGTGTGAGAGGTGGTGACTTTACTTTCATCTGGGTTTGGAGGGGTACTGGACTAGACGATCCCGATCATGATAATCCTACGTGGACGTTTCCTAACGCAACCGCGCTGGCTTGGCGTTCTATGATTGCAAATTTTACCGATGCGATAAACAATGGTGCGAAAATAAATTGCTTTGCAATAAATTACGGCACTAGTAACAATGGGCACTGGACGTCGACTATATTCATGGATTCTGACGCTATAGTCGCGGCAGGAGCCCGGGTTGCGTTGGGATCTACATATGATATTCCGTTTAAACTTGGCACAGGAGTTCTCAAATTCGGCAGGCGAAACCAGTTGGGTGGGCTAACAGAAATAGTTAGGAGTATAGACACCGCTAACACGGACTATGGCAACGATAGACCTATCTATGCATTTATGACACTTGCTTCACCCCATGTATCTCCTCTAGATGATACGGCTATTGCCGATTTGGCAACTATCCGCACACATAGTAATGTTTCTTTCTTTCCCGTTACGCTTCTCATCCGGGATGGTGCGGGAGAGGATCAATTTTTTCAAATAGCAAGTCAGATGGGTGGGGGGAGTTATATACGTATAGCTAGTGATACCCGTGTTACTACCCCTGACCCATTGGGGAATGCTATGCGGACAGCTATGGGTGTTGGGGTATCTTCAGATGGTTTTCTCAACCCCGTACACGCACTGCGCGAGTTGATGACTGATAAGGAGATAGGTTATGGCATACCAGAGAGTTTACTTGATAATGGTTCTTTCCAACAGGCAGCCGATACATGTGCTGCGGAAGATTTGTGTTGTTCGTTCATTCTAGATGATTCTCGCGATACAGAACAAATGTTTCAAGTGCTGAAAAGACATATAAATTGTGAGATATATGATCATCCTGTCGAGAACAAGATTAAGATCAAATTAATAAGACAAGACTATGAGGTCGATGAACTGCCGGTTTTAGGGACAAACGAAATAGGTGAAGTCTCGCAATTCGAACAAAGATACAATCAGAATGAAGTCGGTGGGGTAACCGTAACTTATAAGAGTTACGAGAATGAAAACAAGGCAGTAACTGTGTTGAACCCTATCCTACAAGAACAGGGGCACGAAACGATAAAGATAAATTATGAGGCTGCCCCTACTTATGGTGTTGCTTTGCGAATAGCGAAGAGGGAATTGGCTTCTAGGTCTAGACCTATACGATCATTTGATGTGACACTTCCCGTGTCTAATTTGTATCCGGGAGATCCTGTGCGGGTAAATTTCTCCCCACGTGGTCTCGTCAATACCATTATGCGCGTTAGGCAAAGAGACGTGGATGATACAGGCTTCGTCACGTTACAATTGGTTGAAGATGTTTTTGGGGATGTTATAGTACAGGATAGCACGCAGAACTTCGTTCCTATCCCCGTAGCCTTGTCGGGTTGGGGATATGACTGGGGAAATTCTTGGAGTGATTGATGAAGTATATGGTCTGGGATAATCTCCCGAAAATAAGGAGGGGTTGAATGCCGACCACAGATACTAGATCGGGGATAACCCATGATTACAGAACTGGTGAATCAGGTTGGGGCAATGCAGTTAACACCAATTTCCGTACACTTGCGGAGATTAACTGGCACTTAACTGCAACATCTATTCTCGCAGCTGTGCCAGATGCCCCTGTAGTTGGCGCGACATACATTATAGCTGAGAATCCTACAGGGACATGGGCATCACAAACACCAGATACGATTGCAATTTACAATGGCACCGGATGGGTCTACTACGAACCACAAGTCGGCTATAGGTGTTACATCGTATCCGAGCAAGCACTCTACAGTTTTCACAATTCGACTGGTTGGAGTAAGGTTGGTGGTTCAGGTGGCGGGAGTATCACCACAATATATAAGGGTATATGGTCTGCGGACACCTACCAACGTGGCAACATCGTCTACCACAACAACAAGTTCTACATCGCAAAGAATGATAGATCCGCGAGTGACATAACCGCGCCACCATCAGATGCTGAGTGGTTAGACTTAGTAGTAGCGGGGACAACAGGCACAGGTGAAGCCAATGTACAGTCCGATTGGAATGTTACAGATTCCGCTAATGATGCATTCATTCGTAACAAACCTACAGTGGGTAGTCTAACTAGTGTTGCAGGCACCGCACCTATTAATGTCGATACAACTACGCCATCTACGCCAAATGTAAGCCTCAATGATGCAGGTGTAACAACTGCTAAGTTAGCAGACAATGCAGTAACAGAGCCTAAGATAGGCGATAACCAGATCACAACAAGTAAACTCGTCGCTAATGCAGTTACGAATATAAAGATAGCTGATGACACTATCAAGGCAGCCAAACTAGACGCTACAAATACACCGACAGACGGGCAGTTTCCCTCTTTTGACATTACTTCAGGCGGCATCACTTGGTTGACAGGTCAATCGATTTGGAAGGGCGCATGGACAGCAGGGGATAGGTACGTTGACGGTGATATAGTCAACTTCCTCCACATTAGATTCATTTGTAAACGCGGTCATACTGCGGCTCTTGCTTCCAATGCACCTCTTACAGTTGGTGTTGATTGGCGCAGATATTGGGGGACGTTAGACCAGCCAGACATAGGTAGGCTAAGCACTAGGACAAATCTTCTGGCCACGGACTATTTAGCTGTTGGTGAGAACGTAAATTCTACACAGTCACAGCGAGTTACCATACAATCCATCCTTGACCTTGTCCCTTCAGGAGGTGGTGGAGGTGGAGGTACTAGCAACTACAAGGGCAATTGGGCTACAGCTACTGCGTATGTAGCAGGAGACATATCCAAGTACCTAACCGAATACTTCATTGCCAGAGTCAACCACACCAGTGCTAGCGCAAATCAGCCATACACAGGTGCAAGTTGGACAACGTATTGGAGTCCTATAAGTGCGCCTAACTTTGAGGCAATAACCCTGTCACTCTCAACGACTACTATCGCAGACAATGATAACCTGCTTGTTGAGGACGTTTCGTCTGCGACCACTAAGATACCTAAGAAGATAACAGTCAAGAGTCTTCTCGATAAGAAAGTTGTGGCTCAATCTGACTGGAATATTACTGATTCTGCCAACGCTGCGTTTATAAAGAACAAGCCGACGATCCCGATGAGTGGCGGCTCTAGCAACTTCAAGGGTGCTTGGTCGATAGGCACTGCCTACGTTCACGGCGACATCGTTGAATGGGTGAATAGATATTTTATTTGCGAGAAGGCACACACCAGTTCATCTACTGTCGCTCCCCTTACTGGGGCGACCTGGCGTACGAACTGGCGTTTGCTCAGTGAGCCTGACGTTGCTCAGTTACCTAATACGTTGGCTGCATCGGAGATCGCTGACACAGACACGATAGCTGTTGCAGATCAGTCTCAAACGAATAAAGAATCAAAGGCGGTCACGGTCGCGGATCTGTTGAGTAAAGCCTCAGGGGTATCAGAGGACGAGAAGCGCAAGATTGCCACTATTCCTGCGCCACCACCTGCAACGCCGTCAGGCAGTACGGATGTCACGTTTGCGTCTCTGACGAAATCGGGGTCAATATCAACACGCTATGGCATGGGTATGGTTGGCACGACAACATCAGGCATTATCTTTGGCGGGACGGCGGGCGCCACCCGCCTTAACGACTTCTATTCCTATTCTGTCTCGGGTGGTACGGTAACATTAACTGCCCTAACCAGGGCAGGTGCCTCAATATCAGCACGTTTTAGCATGGGTATGGTTGGTACGGCAACATCAGGCATTATCTTTGGCGGAACGGCAGGCTCCACCACCTATTTTAACGACTTCTATTCCTATTCTGTCTCGGGTGGTACGGTAACATTAACTGCCCTAACCAGGGCAGGTGCCTCAATATCAGGACGCTCTGCCATGGGTATGGTTGGTACGGCAACATCAGGCATTATCTTTGGCGGGCGCACCAGAACCCGTTTTAACGACTTCTATTCCTATTCTGTCTCGGGTGGTACGGTAACATTAACTGCCCTAACCAGGGCAGGTGCCTCAATATCAGCACGCCAAAACATGGGTATGGTTGGCACGGCAACGTCAGGCATTATCTTTGGCGGGTACAGCGCCACCAACCTTAACGACTTCTATTCCTATTCTGCGTCAGGCGGTACGGTAACATTAACTGCCCTAACCAGGGCAGGTGCCTCAATATCAACACGCTTTGGCATGGGTATGGTTGGCACGACAACATCAGGCATTATCTTTGGCGGGTACAGCACCACCATCCTTAACGATTTCTATTCCTATTCTGTCTCGGGCGGTACGGTAACATTAACTGCCCCAACCAGGGCAGGTGCCTCAATATCAGCGCGCGCTTACATGGGTATGGTTGGTACGGCAACATCAGGCATTATCTTTGGCGGGTGGAAATTCAGCACCAGCGACCTTAACGACTTCTATTCCTATTCTGCGTCAGGTGGCGCAATACCCCCCCCACCCGTCTCCCTGCGCACCCTCTGCCTCACGCAAACAGCCTACGATGCGCTCAGCACTAAAGATCCCAACACCATCTACCTAATAACGGGGTAGCTATGCCAATACGATGTGGAACTGCCGCTATCACCAAAGCCTACTGCGGCACTAGAGAGATCATTAGGGGCTACTGTGGAGAGAATCTATTTTTTAGTTCTTTTATGCCAACAATTGCGAACATAAAAAGACTTACACCCGCAGGAGCTACAGTAGCAGACCGGAGTGGCCAAGGCATGGTTGGCGATGCCAGAGAAGCTATAATGTTTGGAGGATATAGCACAAGTGCCCAAAATGATTTCTATAGATTCGCAATCTCTGGGGACAACGCACATATAACTCTTTTGACTAAAGCTGGTGACGCCATCTCGGGCAGAGATGGGATTAGTATGACTGGTGACGCAACAGCAGGCATTATCTACGGAGGCAGTGTTGGAGGTGGGTCAACTAATCTCACTAACGAATTCTTCCGTTTTGTCATAGCAAATGACACAGTAACTGTCACAGCGTTGACTGCTGCGGTAACCAACTTTACGGCTAGGAGCCAAGCGGGAGCAATTGGTGATGCTAATTCTGGTATTATTTTCGGTGGTCATACGACTACACCAGTCAACGACTTCTACCGGTATGTTGTTTCTGGTAGCACAATCACTTTAACGTCTCTGACCAAAATAGGGACTATATCGGGACGAGTTGGTTTTGGTATTGTTGGTAATGCTTCAAGAGGTTTAATCTTTGGTGGCTGGAACAATTCAGGGCATCTTGGAGACTTCATAAGATATTCTGTGTCAGGAAGTAATGTCACTCTAACTAACTTAACTATCTCAGGGACTATATCGCCGTTGTATTATATGGGAATGACTGGCACAGACACTGTGGGAGTTATTTTTGGTGGTAGTTCATCGGGTAAATCAACTTTTACTGATTTTAGATTCCCAGTTGAAAATAAATTTTATAGGTATGCCGTATCTGGCAATGTTGTAACAATAACTCAAGTTTTGAACTCAGGTGATATTGTTTCTCCGCGTTCACATTTATCCATGGTGGGAGATTCTCACACAGGTATTATTTATGGTGGGTGGAATGGGACTACGTTTCAAAGGTTAGGCGGTCCTTTTAGATATAACTTACGGGATATAAGTATTATTATCCCGTCCCAAAACAGGGCTACTGTCACTAACTTATCTAGTTCGGGCACACAGCCGTCTCCCAATGCGCAGTTATCAATGGCAGGCACATCGACAGATTCTTTAATGTTCGGTGGCTCTACGAGCAACACCAACTTTAGGAATGATTTTTATCGTTTGGTTATTACCAGCAATACGGTCAATTTTACCCGCCTAAATGTATCGGGATCTATCGCTGGTAGGTCATACCCAGCCATGGTCGGCGATTCCACTAATGGTGTTATTTTCGGTGGCAGGGATGCTAATGCAGTTTTTTCTGATTTTAATACATTTACGAGATCAGGAAGTGCTTTAACTGTTACTCCCTTTGCGCAAACAACAATACCTGCGCGCCATAACTGTGGGATGGTTGGGGATGCAACAACAGGAATTATATACGGGGGAACAAGTCTCACAACCGGCATTGCGGGTGTCTTTAACGATTTTTATCGCTACACGATCGGGGTTAGTTCGGTCGCTATAACTACCCTGACTAAAGCTGGTGACGCTATCGTGCCCCGCCTGTCCCATGGGATGGTTGGATCAGCTACCGCTGGCGCAATATATAGTGGACATCCTGGCAGTGGCGGTGCTTATCTGACAGACTTCTACACTTATTCAGTGTCAGGGAATGTTGTAACGCTGAAAAAACTAACGGTCATCGGCGATAGCCGTCCGGGCACGCTTGCCTTTGCTATGATTGGCAATGAAACGTCGGGCATTATTTTCGGCGGCTGGACAGGTAGTGTGCACCTGAGCACAATCTACAGCTACCTTGTCACGGGCGACTACGTCTATCTAAAGCGGCTGACAACCAATAGTGCAACAACCCGCAGTTACTTTGGCTACGCAGGGTCAGCGAGTGACTTTACAATCTTTGGGGGCTACAACAACAGGTGGCATAGATTGCGAAGCCCTGCAAGATACACCATAACCTGAGGAAGACATGACATATGACGGAAACTGTTTGGATGGCGAATACGATTACGACCAGGTATACGACTGGCGTAACAAGAAATGGGTGGATCTTGATAAGAATAACGAGATCAAATACACGTCTTATACGTGCAAGAAATGTGGAACATACAATCCACCACTAACACACAAAATAATACATAAGAAAGGTAACGCTGTTGGCCACACTAAACATACATCCTAAATATCCCAATAGCACCCCGATATACGGGGCACAGATAACGGCTGAACTCATCGACCTTGAGGACAACCCTATATGGGGTGTTGCACCAGGTGAATCATTTGCAGGACGTATTGAGGCAGTTGAATCACCACGCGGTAGTTACACACTAACCCTAGAACCCAACACAGGCACACTCGCGGACACGCGTTATCAAATACGATTGATGACCGATAGTCGCATCCTGTTACAGCTAGTTAAAATACCAGGAGATGCTAGATACAATCTTGAGGATGTGACGGTGCGAAGCACCGTGTCACCATCACAAAGCGGAGGAAATACAGTGACAAGTGGAGGTGTAGCCTTTACCGAGGCAGATAAAACAAAGTTAGATAGCGTTGCAGCAGGTGCTGAGGTCAACGTACAAGCAAACTGGAATCAACAAGATGCAACTAGTGACTCATACATTAAGAACAAACCACTCATCAATGCACAAGGGGAGATTGTAAGTGTTACTACTACTACTGATTTTACTGGTCACGGCTCTGCTTCTAATCCACTGGGACTAAAGATACCATTCACATCTGCCTATGAAACAAAACTACAAGGCATAGAGGCAGGTGCACAAGTTAACGTCCAATCTGATTGGAATGAAGGGAGTACTTCGTCTCCTGCATTCATTAAGAACAAGCCGATCATCATCACCCGCGTGCGAACTGATCACACCATCCTCGGCGACGGCGTTAACGATGAGATGGGTGTCACTAACCCCTACACGGATGCCGATGAAGCTAAGGTAGACGGCATCGAAGAAGGAGCACAGGTCAATGTCAAATCAAACTGGAACGAACACGACCCAACATCCGATGCTTTTATCCAAAACAAACCCGTTATCAATAGTGGCGGACAAGTTACTACCATACATTTTGACGGGACGATGCGCGGTAATGGTAGCCAGACCATGCCAGCGGGAGTCGCAAATCCATTTACAAGTGCTTACGAGACAAAACTTAACGGAATATCAGCTGGAGCTGAGGTAAATGTACAGTCTGACTGGGACATCACAGACAACACACAAGATAGTTACGTCAAAAACAAACCAGACATCCAAGCCCTCATCGCGGCAGAAGACAAGAACAGTGCGGTAGATGTTATTGCCTCGCAGGCATTTACACTTGTGTCAGATCCTAACCCAGGCAGTGTAGGATCGGGTAATCCAGGCGTTGGTATCGTCAATTTAGGTCTAAATTTCACGGTAGCGTCGTCAACTTTCACCATCACATATGTCTTCCACGAAACGGCTGGTCAGAAACAATTTCTTATCACCGTTACACCCGGCAATCACAGAAACGATATAAAAAGATACCACATACAAATAGGCACAACACGTCTAGCACTTGGTGATGCTAAGTACGTTGAAGACTCAGCAGGGGATTCTTACTTTTGGGATGGCACTCCCGACATTGGAAATGTAGGTGATACAGTCATTCTATCTGTCTTTGAACCACTGGATAAGGATAACTTCGTCCCCGACAATGGTACTGATGGCGATGTTCTCTTCCGACGAAATTCAAGTCCCACATGGGAGGAGCTAAATGACAGTGACATCAACGGCTTCCCAACCACCGCAGATAAAGTTGCAGCAATTGTGGGGCAAGTCCTACGTCTTAAATCAGACAAAACAGGTTATGAGTTAGCAACTATAACTTCAGGTGGTCATGCCCCGACTAAGGCAGAGGTATACACACAAGCCAAGGACATTGTTGTAGGTGGTAGGGGTATAGATGTTGCTAAGGATGATGTTGCAGACACTCTTACGGTTAAGATTGGCGCATCACGTGCAGGGAATACATTCCCCCTTGCACCAATGCTTGGCGATCAATTTGACCTACTAAAGGAAATAACACTAGCGACACACGCAGTTATCACATCAGGTGCAGGCAATCACAACACAGGCTATTATCAGTCAGCTGCCCCTATTGGCAGCATCGATAAACCTAGCGGTCTGGTCACAGGTATCCTGTGGTATGACAACAACAATGTTAACTACGCACCTTACAGACGACATCTGGTTGTTTTTACCGGTACAGTCCCACAGGAGTTAAGGGATGTGACCATTGGTGGGACAACATATACGTTACAACCTGTAAGTGGCGGCACGACACACATATATGTGTCTAACAATGCAGTTGCAACTAACCCCATTCCTGCCGGTAGCACATACCAAGTGCAAGTCACACTAGCTAATGGTGTTAAGGTATGGCCAGACATCACGTACCCACCACATACATATGTGTGGGATGGTAATTATTGGCATACGTGGTTTGCTCTTACGGCTAACGACATTCTTGGCAGACTACGTACATTGCCCAAACCATGGTTGGATGTGTCTGCCATCAGTGGCAACATTAACAACCGCTTCAGCCATCTAATCATGGATGAATACGGGCAGGGTTTGAATGTCACAAGGACAACACATCAAGTAATTAATGCAGTTACCTTATTCAATCCTGTCTTTGACTTGGATGATGTTCAACATGGTGTGTTTACAATTGAAGCTACACTTGCAATTGGCACACGATCTACTGGTACACTTGGTTTTACGTCCGACACAACCGATACATATCGCATTGATGGGACGCTATTTGCATCCGCGATTAAGAGTCTAGCTACATATACAACCGCGGATGTCACAGGCACTGCATTGCAGGTTGAGAATGGTGTCGACATATACAATGGCACAACCAAACTAGGGTCTGTGCATCTTCATCTAGCGAAAAATTCATCTAACCAGTTGGGTTATTTTCTTAACTACGTTGTGGCATCCCCAGGAGGGACACAACAAAACTTTACTGCGACTGTATTTCTCGGTGTGTCTTGGTCTCCTAGTGACGCACCGACACAGACACGTCAATCATGGCAAGGAGCATGGGCAGTCGGTGTTGCGTATGCAGCTGGTGATATGGTCGCCGAAACCACAGGCGGTGTTGATGGTGTTGCTATTTGTATCCTACCCCACACGTCCAGTCCGACAAATGGTCCTTACTTAGCGACTGATTGGCGTACACGTTGGCGAACAATAACAGAACCAGACATACATGAATTGGCGGCAAGATTACCAGCTGCTGAGATAGCTGGTGATGACCATTTAGCCATATCAGACGAATCAACTACGGCAGATGAACCGCGTTATGTGACTGTAGATGATTTGTTGTCACATGCTCCGCGGATGTTTAAAGGTGTGTGGACAGCTGGTGTGTATGCCATTGCCGATGAGGTGTTACATAGCAACATATTCTACAAATGTTTGACACCTAGGATAGCGAGTGATACCCAGCCACCTAACGTTGATAGTGCTTGGCGAGCATTAACGGGATGATTCAACCTAAGGCTTATGCACCTTTTAGATATATGGGCGGCAAGAATATGTTATTTGATTATCTAGTGCCACCTAATGAGGGATTGCCTTTCACATTTAATAAATACTACGAACCCTTCCTAGGCTCAGGCGCATTCTTTTTCAAACTTGTTCAAAATGACATGATAAACGAGAGGCACCGAATATATCTTAACGACATAAGAAGTGAACTCATTGAAGCTTTTCTCCTCATCAAGAATTACCCTAAATCAATTTCGCGTGAGATGGTTAAATTGTGGAAAACACATTGTCAGAAACAGTTCTACAAGATAAGAAATATACTACATAACCAAGAGAATGAATTGAATGATAAGCAGATAGGCTTGGCTTTTATGTATCTCCAGAGATACAGTGTCATGGGGCTAGGTAACCATACTGTAGTTGATTCAACTCGCATTAGGGGGGGCAGGGATAAACATGCACCCAACTGTGATAATTACCTAGCAGTGAGCAAAGTACTAAATGGATATAATGTAGAATTGAGTTGTAATAGTTTTAGAAAGATTCCAATTACGCAGAAATCATTTTACTACTTTGACCCGCCTTATTGGCGAGCTAGTACACCTTATGGATATAAAAGTGAAAGCAAATCATTTAATCTACAAGACCAATATGACCTAAAAAAAATGTGCGATAAAATCGATAAAGTCGGTTCCAAATTTTTACTATCAAATAGCAACACGGAGATGATGCAGTATTTATTTAAATATTATAACATGTGGACATTCAAAGGGACATCTACTAACTACCACCCACCAGGGAATAAGCCGTCACACAAGTGGAGTGCAGACAGCCACCCCGAATTAATGGTGAGAAATTACTAGACATGGGGAGGGGGTATTGCATAGCAATATATTTTATAAATGTTTGACACCACCCCACAATCATGGGCCATCGTGGGGTGGTACTGCGTGTCTCCCCAGACACGTTACGCTAAATATCATTATCCCCCACACAATGCAACCACAACACCATGCGGGGGACCTCAATCAGCTATTCTCTTACATAGCCCCGGAAATATAACCTAAAACTGTGGCAATAACCAGCGGTAAATGATACATGTCGGTTCCTTGTCAACAAGGAGGAAGACATGAGAACACCACGCAGCATAATCCATGATGAAATGAAAGAGCTAGGCGTTACAACATCCCCCTACTGGTCGGATACGCACCACTGGGGGGACGGTGAATTGGCTGCTATCTATGACATCCTTTGGAATCTTACCGTAGCCTTCGAGTATTCACTTGTCCGTGACGACTTAAAGGCACGGCATGCGGCTGCACTTAGCACACTTAAGGACTTGGAGAAATTGTATGCCAAGAAGAAAGGTAGTGATGCCAAAGACGGGTGAGCTTATTAACTTTTGGGATATAGTAGCTGAAGACATGAAAGATCAGGAGTTCGCTAGGGAATTTTTTCTCAGCGAACGTAAGGAACAGGGCAGTAACCAGAAGGCAATACGTAACACAATTGAATTGATGAACATAAACTGGTTCGTATCGGCGATAGGACATCCTTTCACCATAGATCGCGTGTTCTCCTTTCTCAAAGGACGTGATCTTGACGATGATGAGCTTGCTACGTTTCTTGTTTTCTTGGGTGTCGATACACTAAATTGAGGTGGCAAATGTATGGTCCATATCACGAATATGTTACGAATCGTTGGCCTGATGACTACTCATCCGCATACCCATGCTCACACCCATGTACATACCCATGCATATGTCCATGGCCACGTTCACGGCGGGGAGGTGACTGGATTGTAACAACCACGTATACAACAGGCGATAATATTAAATTTTCAAAGGAGCTAGCTGAGATGACTAAGTTGGAAGAGGCAATAATTACAGAACAAAAAAAGACAACGGAGCATGACGTTAAATTAAGTGAGAAGGAGCTAAAGCAAAGAGCATATGATTACGAGCAGAAAGAGTTCAAGGAAGAGCTGAAGAAAATCCTGGAAAAGAAAGTTCCTAAGTGGATGACATACGATTTTCTGTCGGTCAGACACACGCGGGAGGTCGATATGTACGCGAAACATCTACTTACGACCTGTATTGGTTTTGCCGTTTTTCATCTTCCATTTGCCGCTAAGTTCGCAATTGACAAATGTTATGGCAACTGCACGATGAGTTGTCTTGACAATAATAGTTTTGGTAAAGAAGTCGATGGCAAGCTACAGCGAATTGTATCTGGATCACCAGAAGAGTGTGTCGAACGTGCACTACGCTTTACAGCAACCTTGGGGAATCTAGTAGAGGCAGACATCAGACAGAAACATATGTTTGGGTAGCATTAGGATGTCATTTAATAAGGGCTTAGCCCGAATAGGCGTAAACGGTCTTTATGATATCGAATTGTGTGTTAAGGATGAAATGTCGTTTACTGAACGCTTAAATCAATGGATAGTTAAGTATTTACACAAGGGGATGCACTACGAAATCCTAAGGGTGTCAGATAACTTCTGCAAGGATGGTGGTCTGTACTTCATCTTACGTGATTATCCTTATGCGGCGAAATTTGCTATCATCCCCGATCCAAAAGATGGGGTTAACGATAGATGCAAGATCAAGGGAGTTGATATGAATTGGTCTGATCAACGTATGGAACGAAAATACACACACACATTAGAACGGTGTGTCAAACGTGCTGTCAAACATATCGAGAGAATGTCAGATCCTATTCATGGTTGGGGACAACCATAACATTATCCTAACTCGCCAATTCCCACAATATCAGCGTCAGACGCTGGCTGTGGTCTACCTTCCTTAGCCCATTTCATCTCAACACGTGCTGCGTGGAGATTGAAAATGTCCATTGCATCCTCGATGGTTGCCGCAATGTAGCATCGATGTCCTAATCTTGTAAGATATTCCATCATCTTGTGTTGATTTTTGCTTATGTTTGCTTCCCTACCGGGAGCTTTAAGCTCAACCCAGATACATCCCTCATGGGTTGGCATACAGAGATCAGGCACGCCTGATAACATACCCATCAAGTTAGCCTTCCGTGTGTCCCAGGGATTGCGTTGTAGGACACCGTTGAGTGGTGCAAACACATTACGCACTAGTTCGTGATGACTGACGCGGCATAGCGCTATAATCTGCCGCTGTAATCCTGCTTCATCCATTTTTTTCATAGTAACCTCCTCGCGTTTACGTCATACCATATTGGCTGTTGACCTAGCTACCCCATAAGGCTATTGTTGCGTTTTATTGTTGTCCACACACAGGGGTTTTCAATGCCAGAATGGTTAACAACAATCACAGATCATGCAGGCACGTTCATTTTTGAGGGTTACGTATTCGTAGCCCATTTTATTGCGTCTGCGATGTCATCCATCACCAAGTCTGCGAGTGCTAACGGCGGTAGGATAAGTAGGTGGTTTCGCAAGGGTATTGATTTCCTTGCGTTGAACATCGGACATGCTACACCTCAACAAACAGGCGAGGATACATATGTCGAGTTGAGTGAGGCGAAATTGGAGAATGAAAGACTCAGGAAGATTGTTAACCTACACAGACGAGATAACGAAGGACTGCGCGATAGGCAGTTTGAGACTGATACGAAGCATAAAGAAATGATAAATGAGTTGAAGGCAGATCATAGATCTGTGGCAGGTAAGTTGAGACGGGAAGCTCAGGAATATCTTGAGAAAATAGATAAGTTAGAACGTGAATTGCGTGGTGGTAAACCGCCAACCCGTAAGACTAGGACACGCAAGAAGGTTATTAAGGACCTACCACAAATTACTATGTCCGATCTATCCGGTGAAGAAGTCAAGGAACTTGATTGATGAGCATTGTTATATCATGCCTACTTGGGCTTGCGGGGTTGTTTGCAGCTTGGTTTGCAAGAGGCAAACAAGTCAAGACACAGACCGAGATGCGTATGCTTAAGGAAGCTATTGATCACGCACGTCGCAAAAATAAGGAGGTAAGAGCAGCACGAAAAAAAGCTAGTCGAGATTTCAATTTGGAAGGTTTAGATGATGATTACAAATTTCTAAGACACGAGGACAAATAGAATGATTAAGGCTACTTTGGTTACTTGTTTGCTGACTATTTCTTCTGCCCTTTACGCGGGGTTAGGTGCTTTTGTAACTAAACATCCGTATGTTGTTATTGCTGCCGGTGCTATTGCGGCTGGTGGATGTGGTTACTCGCTTTACCAGCGCACTAACTATATGACATATGCATATGATGTCATATGTGGCAGCTTTGTGCCTATCAGCGTAAGTAAGAGTGATACTCTAAAAACACTTAAGCAAGTCATCGAATACAATGCTGTATGGGATGAGTTTTGCGGCGAAGATGAGATAGGACATGAAGAACCATTACGATCTATAACCGTAGAGACACCAGATGACCGATAACCAACAATTTCTCCTGCGACATTTAATGGAACTAGGCAATGACCTTGATGATTTTATTGATATGCATCGAGAAGGTTTTGGGCTGATCATCAGCAAGAAACTAACCGACATGAGCAAACGACTATGGGCAATACGAGAATCTGTTAGTCAAGCTGTGCGGGAAGGTGACTGATGAATATCGACCTAGGCAGTCTAGCGGAATGGATCGTTATTGCCGGTGGATTGGTAGGTGTATACATCAACTTGCGAATTAAGATAGAATCATACTCCAACTCCTGCATACGCAAGGAGGAGTTGGAGCATGCTATGCAGCACTTTGAGCAGAGGTTTAACGATAAGTTTGACGCGTTAAAAGAACTCATCGAGGAAAAGTTGAAACATATACATGGACATACCTAACCAGCTTAAGGAAGACATCATCAATGCGCTGATCATGTTTCAAATGCGTTCAAAACAAATGCCTACCCCAGCCTATCTATATGAAACATTACAGTCGCAGTATGGTCGTGCGCGGGTAAGGGCGGCATTAAACTCAGGCATTAAAACAAGACGCGGCAAGGTAATGTTTTACGAATACGATCACAAGGTTATGTTTGTACCGATGAACAAGCGCGAGAGGGCATGTACGATACATCTACGTAACATGCAAGGTGCTGCGCAAGGACAAGAAAACGATCTTGTAAGGTCAAACGGGGGTATCTTCCGTTCCCATGGTGAGAACTTCAGGATCTGATGTGTCCAACTCCTTGAGTCTATATTTTATTATCTCCCGTACCTCGGCGAGTGTGACTTGATGCATCATACCAAGTAGGTGCATTACGTCGCTGATAGCCTCTTCGTAACCCGGCTTACGTGTCTGACTAACATACCAATCACACACAGATTTGATGACTTCACTGGTGTACTTACCTGCGTCTTTGCTCAGGCGGTAGCCTAGGGTATAACTATGTGCAGGAAACCTATCGTCTGTACGATCTGTGCTCCGCGTGTTGACGTGTTTACGTTCCATCTGTGCTCCGAGTGTTGTGCGTGGTAATGTCTTATGTTTAATGCGTATCTGTTCGGGTGGACCATCCCAATCTATTTGTCGCATGTGGCCTCCTTGTCTGACAGTGGTATGTTATATGTCTTGGGGTTGGGATACAGATGTGGATAGACGTGTATAGTCACAGCATCCCATGTTGGCATTGGCATTTCATCATCGTCTGCCAAGGCAATGACCATCCCTGCCACTAATTTGACCTGATAAGCCTCCCGTTCTACCGGTGTCAATTTATAACCGCGGAAGTCAAATCCCAGTCGTGTAGGTTCGTCAATGACGATGTCAGGTAGGGTCGACACGGTCCTGTACCAGTCCTGCTATATTATAGTGGCGCATTGCATGATCATTCATTTCCTTGGCCAATGTGTCCACGTCACTGTAGGGACCTAGGGATGGTTCGTTCACCTGATCAATTTTTGCACAGTAATATTTGCCTGTGCTGGGGTTGACCCAGACACAGTAGCCACGTCGTAGCAATGCCATGTCAATCAGGGTTGTAATGGGGCCCCCAGCTAAAGTGTCTGAACCGGGGTATACCCCAGCTGGCACAGGAGTGTCAAGGGTACTGGCCAGCTGGTCAGGAAAAAAAATGAGAAAAATGAAAAAAAAAGTGACATCAGGGGTTGACAAGGGCATGGAAGAAAAGTATAGTGCAGCCATCGTCATGGTGACGATGGCACTTAACCCCTCTCACGGAGACTCAATCATGCTTTCTTCTTCCACCACCACCATCAGCACTTCCTTCCCTTTCAACCGCGGCTTCATCAACGACGCTAAAGCCCTTGGCGGCCGCTGGAATCCTGAGGACAAAACATGGGATTTCCAACGCGCCAACCTCGACGAGGATGCACTCCACGCCGCCCTCAAAGACCACTACGGCTACGATCCTGAGGATGAGGCTACTGTAACTGTTACGGCAACCGCACGGGAGTTCATCAGTCACGATGACCGATCCCTGCTCTTCGGCGCACACAAAATCTGCTTCGTCTACGGCAACCGTGACGATGTCAAATTCGCGCCTGGCGTCAAGCTCGTAGCAGGGTACATCCGCAACAGCTGTAGCCGCAAGCGTGCCTGTCTAAGCATTGATGCTGGCACTACTCTCAGGGTCACTGGCTTTCGCAAGTCAGCACTTGAAATGATCAACGCTAGCGACTGGGATGTCTCAGTCGCTTAACCGTTACAAAACAAGGAGTCTATCATGTTTACAGCCCCCTTCATCCCCCTCCACAATCACGTCGTGGTGTCCCGCTACGATGACGAGGTCACAGTCAAATGCCCCTACAATGACGAGTTCGCCAGTCTCGTGGACTATTATAGTGCGGAATGGGATTCGCGCTTTGGTCGTTGGATTTTCATGCGCGACCATGAGGAAGACATCCTGGAGCTTGTCCAGGAATGTTTCCAGGACATGAATGTCTATCACGTTGATGGTATCACCGGGGAGGTCATCGATGCGTAACGCAACACAGAAGCACCTAACCAGTCTACTCAAGTGTATTAGTGCCAGTCTCAAGCGTCAGAGTCACCCTACAATCCTCATCGACATCCGTGTCGATGAGGGGGAGAAGGACACTATTTGCTTCGTCCTTCGCCGCGGTGATATTGTCCGTTACTTCAAGTTGTCTACCGATTGGGGGAGTGACAAGCTGTGGTATCTTTTCTGGTACAAGAAACGTGGACAATGGGTTAGCTTAACGCGTGATTATGATTTTATCCAAGGATTCAAGTCAGTTATGCGTTATGCAGGTAAATTTAACACCACATGCTAAAATTGGGAGGATACCATGGAAACAAGTGAAATCATTACACAAAAACAGCTCCTTAATCGTGCACGTCGCTATAGGAGACGTGTCAACGATGCGTTCCACGCATACAAGGGGAACCACGATAATAGTGGTCTACCCTACATAGTCTATGTTGTCGATGCGTTAAATTGGGATGAGGATACGCCTGCCATCGACACCCGTATCCGCATGCATGGTCATTTTGGCACTTACAGGATAGCTGCGTGCCCCTATTCTGGGTTTATCAAGGTCTTCGGCAAGTTAACACGCACCCTAAAAGGTGCTACATTTATCGATCGTTGTCCTAATACGGCCGAGGCAATCAGGAGTGCTATAGAGGATTTGCACAATCGTAGGTTTCAGGTCCCATCCATCAACCACACAAGGAACGATTATGACCCGCTGGTTAAGGCCTATAATGTCAAGAGTCAGTCATTTTTTCGACAGGTCGAACCAAAAATGGATCGTATGTCACAGCTCCAGAGTTATCCCTACCGTTTAACCTATTGCTCCGTGGACACCGACACCACGGGTCCGAGGTGTTATGATGCCTAAGGATGATGCGTTATACGAAGTGGACTTGTATGTCCGCAAGACTGGAAAACATTTTGTGCAGCTAAAAATAACAGCATCGTATCTGCAACAGGTGTTGCAAATGGGTTTAACAATCGGTGTGATAAAGGGGGATAGTCAAGGGGATTAGTAGGTGTGTATGAATGATGATGTAAGCAGACGTAGGGGTCCTGATCATTATCCATACACAACCCGATGTAGGTTACCGTTTTCACCGCTAAGTAAAACGAACCCCCAATATACCACCAGCACATACAAAAAACCACCAGGTTGTCTAGTCTGGTGGTTCTTCGCGAAAACTATCAAAATAAATTCTGGAATCCCTCTTAACGAGGGTGCGTTCTGATGACGCTTGCACCTGTTCGACTTCAAAAGCCATATAGTGTAAGCAAACTTTTCAGCGACAAAATCGTTGAAAAATCACACCGACATATTGGCGGCCCGTACCAACTCCAATCCCTTACGGGATCAGAGTCAGGCGAGGGCATCTTGCAAATAACACCCTACTGTTACTTGCAAGACTGAAGTTAACATTAGATCAACCATGTGAAATTCCTCCTAAAAAAAATTAATAATACGGATTGGTACTTGTATCACATCCGAACACAATGCTACAAGTAGCCTTCAGGCGGGGTATTCTCCCCAACTACTACACATCCCGGAGGTTCATATGTTTAGGTTTTTTTTTAGCCTTTTTCTAGGCATCTCACCCACCTTACTAGGTGCAGCTGGTGGGTCCCCCCTAACCAGAGCACCACGACAGTATTTCCTGCTTTTCCCCAACGTTACAATCAAGGGTGTCACATTCGCGGTCAAGATGATGGAGCCAGACACCAAGAATGCCATCGCACGTAAGTTAGGACGTTTGATGACAGGTAAGGGCAACAATCCTACTACGGAACGCATCCAGGACGCACTAGACAACGTACAAAACATGTTGCTAGTAGACGATGTGGGTGAGGTACAATTGGTCGAACTTATCAATGAGTTACAGGAAGCAGGTTTACAGACGCAAGAAGCAGTGTTTATTGATGTGTCAGTGCCAGAGTCTGCATTGCTTAAGCGTCCTATAGATGATCAAGCGAAGCAACCAATCGAATGAAGTACAAATTCAAGAAACCTGGCTGTACATGTGAATGTTACCAGAAGCCAATGCACAAGTACGAACACGGAGACTATGTGCCACTGTGTGACAGGGAGTTCATGACAACACGTAGGGATGGTTACTTCATCATGACCACAATGATCGTGATCATGCTAGGTCTCTGGGGGTTGGTTATAGCTAAGTACTTCTGGGGCATTGGATTGGGGTGCCAGTAGTCAAGGATTACTTGACCACTGATGTTCCTCGCGCGCGCGCGCGTATAGTCTTGATATCCTGGGTTTTTTCCTGTGGATAAGTATATTTTAAGTAATAATAACAGTGACATGTATCAACCCAACTCTCCTGGGTCGATTGGGTTGATTGGGACGATAGAATTATGTATCCACCCAATCAACCCAATCGACCCAGACGCTTGGGTGGATACAACAGTATGATATTACTAGACTTTTTAGCCAATAAGCCCAAAAACCCATATACTCCTCGCGCGCGCGAGGGAGTCTGGGTTTATTCGGTGTGATGTTTGGTTATGTCTTGTATTTGTCCCTCAGGGCAGGGACCCTCAGGACCAGATCTTAGATTGTAGGTGTGACTTTTACCCTTCTTCCGGTAGTTAAACAGTCGGTTATCATCCCAGCTACTGCTATTGCTGAAGAGTAGGTTTGATAGGGTCTGCCTAAGTCCATCACGTTGTCCCGATGAAAACAATCGCATGATGTCTCCCTTGGGAAGGTACCCCAGTTGGGTGGTGTATTTCTCTCGACTGGCATACATCCTCTGGCATATCTGCTTTAGTAGTTCTTCCCCATCGGGTGGTTTACTGCCTCCGAAGTTGATTAGTTCGTCGAGTGGTAACCCAGTCTCAAGGAGACGACCTCCTGTAACGGCGTGGAAAGTCTCTCTTTCGCCTGTATCGTGTGTTTGTGTGATCTCTTTGAGCGTTAATCCTATCTTGATTTTCACTTGCTTACGGCCGCCACGTCGTTTGACCAGCTCGAACGTCCTATCATTATTGTCAGCTAACAAAACACCGGCATTATCAACCATGTCTACGATACCGCCACTACCACGGATAAAACCTCTGGCATCTACACCGCCTTGTGTTGGACGTTTACGTGTGTGGTGTAGCAGCACTATCAAGGCGTTTGTTTTGCGAGCTAGGGGTTTGAGTGCACCATCGATAAAATCACCCCAAGGATTGCTTGAATTCTCACTCCAGTCACGTACTCCGAACCATCTGTGGGCAACCATTGCGGGGTCGATGATAATCATGGCTACCCCATCTTTTGCTTCGACTGCTAACAGATGACCTATTGTTTCCGCGCTACCATCGTGGATATGGATGTAGTCAGAATTAGGCAGCTCACTCATCATTTCTTTAATAACGGATTTATCTTCGTTGGTGATGATAATTGCCCTACCTTGCTGTACCTTGCTACCCATAAAGTCCTTGCCTGTGGCTACACAATGTGCTGCGTATAGTAGTAAGGTCGTCTTGCCGACCCCACCAAGACCAGCTACAAGTGTCACTTGTTGACGTGTACCGAGGTATCTCGCTACCTCAGGGAGGCGTTTGCTTTGGTCTTGTGTCCCCTTTTCCTTTAGTATGACCTTTGAGTCCCCTGCTTGCGGTAGAATGTACTCAGTGGTTTTGCGCTTGACTTTTGATGGGTCGTGTTTAGGCACTCCTTCCTCATAAGCCCTTTCCACAGTGTACTCAGCTTCAACCTCAGGCAACCCAGCAGCTATAACCTCTTGTTTTATTTCCTCTTTCCGCTGGGGGTCACGTTTTAGCCCTGCTATGTGACCTTCTCTGTTGGCATAGTTATTACGATTACCTTCGTAGACCTGCGAACCGACCTGCGAACCGACCTGCGAACCCCCAGGTTTAGCAATCTGTTTCTCATCCTCATCCAACATGTCTTCGAACAGTTTGTCGACAAAATCATCCCCTGTTTTGCTCATCGAGTTTCTCCCTGTGTTTTAATGTGCATATTTCCCATAGTACCATCGGTAAATCGTGGATAACTATCTGAGATCCTTCACTTAACATCTCCCCGAACTTGGCATGTTTGCGTTTGAACGGGGT
>OY282435.1 GCA_958296095.1 uncultured Oligoflexales bacterium | reverse complement strand
GCCAATCCAAATGTAGTCCATGAACTTGCGCCACTGCAACACTGTCCGGATCATCCTTTAAAGGACGCAAATGTGCAAAGATTGATTGAATAGCTTCACGAAAGGCTGCTCTTTGCACATCTGAGTATTCTCTCCCGGGACTACGCTCTAACCTGAAGAACTCAGGCAAAGTCTCATAGAGAAATTTACGGAAGTCTATTCCTGTTGTTTCTGATGCAAGGTTAACACCTACACGCAACATCAACTTGAACTTCCAATATGCAAATGCCCTACGAACAACACCCCCACCCCCAGGTGGGGCAATGATTTGTCTGACTGCACCTTCCAACAATCCTAACGGCAAATTAGCCATCTCATCATCAGTAAACCCACCAATCTGTTGGACAAGATCTTTTAAAAAGGCAGCAGTGTAGTCAGACGCAGCTTGTTTTTGATCATCTTCCCAACCCGCGTCTACGTAAGATGTATAGCCAGTAGTATGAGAACTAAACGGAACTTTAGTGCCTAACCCTGGTGTCTCAACTTTCATAAATGGCACAGGACTTGATGAGAAGATAGGAATCTTAGCAGCCTTACCCTTAGTGTTAGGTAAGAAGTCATCCAACCCTAAGGTTACAGCTGCTAGTTTTATGTCATCGTTAAATATACGGCGCTTGAATCCAAAGACCTGAATACGAAGTGACTCAATACCAAGATTCCACGCAACATTCTTAGCAATTCGCACCCGCGGTGTGTTGTTAGTCCGATCAATCCTAGCATAGAGTTTGGCTGTCTCTCTTGCGTTCTCCATCATGACACGTCGTGCATAAGACTTAAAGTTACGACGCAACTCATCTGTCCTAAGACTGCGCTTAACTCCCTTAACTTCTGCTTCGTCTTTCTCACCTCTAAGACGGATTGCGCCTAAGTATCCATTCTTTATTCGCTGTTGTTTAACAGCTGCTCTTGCCAAAGGATCTAGGACATTCTTTTCATATGATTTGAAGCCGGCATCTATGAGTGTGTCGAGATTCTTTATAGCCACACCACGTAACCGATCGCGACTCTCTTTTGACTTAGCGATATGTGCGCCGATAAAATCACCATAACTATAATGGATTATCTCAGCCCACATTTCATGTGCCCAATCACGCGCACCTTGTAGTATGACTTCATTCTCCGTAATACGGGAAATGAAGTTCATGTCGACAAATTTATCTACGGGAATTTTACGGGGGATCTTTCGCTTAGCAATCTTACGCTACCTCCTCGACGGGGAGATCTCCTAATCCTTCTTGCTCTATCTCAGCCTTAGCGGCAGCATCAGACAACATAGTCTTACCAGCACGTTCCAATGGAGCACGTATCTCGCTACGTGATAGAATACCTGCGGCGTACTCAGCCATGTTTTGTTGTCGCTCTTCTATCGATATGTCTCGCACCGACTTCGTAAGATCGATCTGGAATTCTATGTTATCAGGATTAGCACCTATAAAGGTAGCGGCATGCTTAAGAACAGCAGTCATTGCTGCGGAAAGATTGTTAGCGGCAGAAGCGACTGCGCTATTGTTAAGTAACGACCTAGTCGTAATCTCAGTTGCAGTTTGCTGTTTGTTGCCTTCACTGTGTATCAACACACCTAGGTCGGCAATACGTTCACGCTTCTTGTCCATATTGTTTGTGAGTGCATCACTATCACCTATCTGCACAACACCTGCATTACCACCTTCACCAAGTTGTAAGATGGTCTTGCTGCCTAGTGTCACACCATCAGGATACTGCTGTTCGAAGAGCGTAGGATCGTTTGTAGACACCCATACAGTAGGTTGCCCCCTAAGGAATAACATCTGTTCTAGATCGGCCGATGTGCGATAATCAGACAGATTAGCACCTGCAAGCGGCCCTAGTAGCGGTGGATCAATACGTTCACGATTGTCTTCAGCACCGCAGAATTCAAATGTTATTTCATCTAGCGGCTGACCTTTTGCACCTAAGATAGGCATAGGCTCTTGGTAACGTTCTAACTCAGGAAGAGTATTAAGCTGAGGCGTAATACAAGTCAATTCATGCAACGTCCCAAGACGTATAGGATCTTTAGGACGATAGATAGCCTGCATATAGCGACCATTGATGAGGGCAAGATGTTTGTACTGTAAGAACTTAGCACTCGTAAATAAGCCAGGCACATCATATGACCCCTCGACTAATATAGATGACAACTGGTTTTGTTCATTACGTTGCCATGCGAGAAGCTTAAAGGGAGACGATAACCCTAACACAGGTAACTTAGGCTGTGCTAACGTTGCTATCTTAGTTGTCTTAGGGAAATCTGTCCACAAACCACATCGAGAGTAGGCAGTAAGAAAACCAAAGGCAGCCTTGCTAAACTGCACCATGGACGTGCCGTCCCCATCACAGTCATCTACGAGTGGCTCTAACTCAGGCGGTAACTCTATCTTAGGTTCATTAACAAACATCTGTCCAACAAGTGATTGGTGGTGTCGCTGCGTAAAGTTCCAGAACACCGCACGCTGCTTGTATACTTGATACTCAGCATTGACCTCAGCATTCTGGCTGTAACCTCTTGGTAGCGAGTCTGATATGTTAGTTGCAAGATGATCATAGGTATATGACTGACTTATCTGTCCGGGATCGTCTGTTGGAGGCGGAAGATACAACGTTCCGCAACGTTTGACTTGATGTTCGCCAAGAAGACAATCACGTATCTCGTTATACTCAGGCAAGACACGCAACAAATCCAAGTCCATAAGATTACTTAAAGACTCAATATCCGAATTTAGCAGCCCGTGGAAAGGATATGTCCGCTGGTTTTGTAGCGCCACGTTTCAACAACCTATATCTAATCATATCAAACGCATGATCTTCTTGGTCAGGTGCTATATCTTCGTCTTCCTTTTCAAGAAAGGGCAACGTCTCAATTGTTGCCTGACATTTACGCTGAACATAGAAGCCATTATGATCTCGCTTAAGAGCACTTTGAAGACCATTACGTATCGCCTGTATGCCTTGTATTACACTACCAGATGCTTTGTAACATGGCAACCAATGCACTCCATACTGACCCATTGTCTTAGCGATAGTCGCAATATCAGCCCTAACCTTATGATTTATTTGCGTATCTGCTGCTCCTGCTGCCGGTCTTTTGCGTATCATACCTGACTCTAGCCACTTACCCTCACGTATCTTAATACCGTGTGCGATACCTCTTGGCGTAAGCTCTAGTCCTTTGTTAGTACCTATCGCAAGCTTACCGTTACGATCTTTAGGACATCCATACCACTCCGCAAACTGCACCACACTACCCCTTGGCAATGATATAGTCTCACCATTATGATGCACATCATCGCCATTTGATCGCGCAAACCAACCTATGCTGAAAGGTGTAGAACTACCCCAATCAAATGCACGGTCAATGTACCACTCGTGTGGAATGGGAAAGTCCGGTAAAACATGTACGTCACGCTGCCATAAATTGGAGAACAAGCCGTCACCACCAGCGGCATCCCAATCGCATAATACCCAAGCAGCATACTTAGCAGGATCATCCTCAACACCCTGCAACAAGTTAGCAATATCAGCCTTGGTAAAGTAAGGATTCTCTGCATAATTACCTCTCAATGACATTATAGACTTACGTTCGATATGCACCTTGTTGTCTAGCCAAGGTATCTCGACCTTGTCTATGTAAGGCACACCATACGGTACAGGATCAATAAACTTACGTTTGACTGCGAGCTTACCGATGCCAAAAGGATTTGTTGTGCTGAAGACCTTTGTCTTTATCCCCGCGTCTGCACTAACACGCAAAGAAGCCATCATCGTATTGTATACATCTAAGTTAGGATACTTAGTAAGCTCGTTAAATCCTAAGAATGCAATGTCATCACCAAGATATGTCTTACATCCATCAACCCCACGAATCGCACGAAACAAAAGTCTCGGCCCGTTAGGAAACAACCAATAGTAATCAGCACGAGAAGATTTGAATCTACCTGCGCCACGATAGATACGATGTGCGTGTTGTATTAAGTTGTCGAGTGATTTGTAGTCGGTATCGATAATCATACCAACACATCTATCATCTGACTTTGCAGCCATACTACGGAATAGCGCTAATTGTGAGGCTGTCTTACCGCACCCACGAGTGCCACAGAATAGAGTTTGATCAACGCGAGTATCAATTGCAAGTTCTTGTGTTGAGTTGGGTATAGGTCTCCACTCATTTTTACCAGGCATCTTCTTGTCGTTGGACGTTACATATCTTCGGCGTATTCATCTTCCGTCTTAGCAGCCTTTCTACTTTCAGCTATTGTTGGCATCTTAAGATTCTTCTGTTGTGACTTGATCTTCTCAAGCCATTTCTTTTCGTTCTCTTCTTGAGTTATGTATACGATGTTCAAGTCAGTCTTAGCATTCTTATCTTCAGCGACTATCTTACTATACGTTCCGTCTGTCTTGTTATGTAACTCCATCGCCTTAAGAAAATTAGGATGCATAAATGGATTCTTGAGGTTAAGAGATAGAATGTACTTCTGCAACATCCTTAACTTCTCTTCCTTCTCCCACAGCTTAAAATACTGTTTAGGCGTAGGTTTCACGACACCAAAGACTTGTTTTTCTCGTGCTCTTGAAACCTTGCCATTAAGTCTTGGTATTTTCATTTCCATCTCCATCTCTCTTAGTACCTTTGTATAGCTCTGCTAGGCCAATCTCAAAAGCATCTGCAACACGTTGGTACATACTTTCTGGCACGTCGTCTTCCATGTACCCGCGTATCAAATCGTATGCACGCATGTAAGGCACATTTAGCTGATATGCAAATGTTCTATATGTCCAGTTGCGCTGTCCCAGAAGCTTATCTATGTTGTCAGAAATTGTTTTCAAATCGTAATCCTAGCAAACATCACATAACATATGTGATAGTTACTATCACTCAGGCTGCCTTGAAGTCAACCCAGCTATGATGTACACGTGCATCCACGAATCTTGAACCTGCATACTTAGCGAAACAAACCTTATCAGACTGATTGCCACCTAGCACTGTAATGTTATTTTGATCATCGTAAATACTACCATTGTGCAGCGCAGCAAGAAATGCAACATGACCAAACCTAGATCCTGGAGGTCCGCGATGGAAGACAATAATGCTACCTATAGGCGGACACTTAAGGTTAGGTGCTCTTACACCCCACTCAAGATAACTCTTGGCACGTCCACTGTTTGTCGACTTGTAACCGCACTCGACTAAGACGTTACCGACAAACGCAGCACACCAAGGCACACTATCACTATGCACCCAATCTTGCTGTATGTTAGCCCAGAAATTTAGGATGTTTGGGTTGTTACCCGATCCCTTTATCTCAACTGTTCCTAGATATGACTTAGCCTTTTCAAAAACCTCCCTCGCACCTTTGTGTATCGACACCTGTTGTGGGTCAGGTTGTGCTTCAGGCATTTCAAAGTTAAAGCCTAACTTAAAGTTACGTGCAGCTGCAAGATCAACAGCGTTATCAGTAGCACGTCCGTACCTACCATCGATAGCGCCTCGGAAACCAACCAACTTTTTCAGATCGCGTTGTATTACCTTTATATTGTCACTTTGAATCATACGTCTATTCACCTCAGACCTTAACGTTATTCAGTCTTCTTCCGCCATGGCTTCTTATTACACCTATGCCATCCAAGACGTTCAGTACAACAATCATCATACGCAATAGTCCCATCCTCGATCAAATCAAAGAACGCTAACTGGGATGCCATTGCATCGTCAATGCGCAAACGAACGATCTTAGAAACAGCATCATCTAATGTAACTAGAAACCGTCTCCGATCATCCGGATCGATAGAAAACTCTGTAAATTCAAATACATCCGTAAGTAACTCCTTGAACACCCTATCGATACGGTTCTGCACCTGGGGGTTTATAGGTCTTACTTTTCTGTTTTCTCTGTCTTTTCTTTCTTCTTTTCCGGCTTCTTTCTCTGGCATCCTAATCCTCCACGATCACACAAATATTTGATTGTTATTATACCCGCTGCTAACGTCACCCAAACGAACACATGTCCACGCTTCTGGATACGCTTAGCTATAGCATCATTTATTTTCTTTCTGGCTGTTAACTGTTGTCTAAATGCAGCCCTACGTTCAAGCTCAACATTCTCAGCCTTACGTTCTAGTTCACGTAATTCCTTACGTTTGTGTAACCAGGCTGATAAGCGATTGCGTTTCGGTTGACCCTCATCTGCGATGAGGGTAACAGGGGGTGCAACTAAGATTAATGTAAGTAAGAGATACCACATCAAACTCAGGTATATCATGAGGGGCGTAAAATAGCCAACAAGAAGGAAAAACAAACCTGCTGGCTATTCATACACACACAGCAGATTTAAAGCTACCAGCAGGGCCGACGGTCAGTCAATAGCTTGTTTCCAAAGCAAAACCCCACTGGTAGCCAACAAGGAGTTTTTTACGACAAGGGAGAGCATCGCACAAAACTCCTATGCTCGTCAACTAGTCATTTCTTGTCCTTACCCTGCAAGCTTTTGGTGTAGTGAAACCTTTTTTGCCGTAGGTAAGCTCTTACATCCACCAGTACACCATAGACATATTCCTTAACTTGGTGCCGCTCATCCATGGTGCTAGTCTTAGCATAAACATCATCGACCAAGTGTTCAAAATCCTCAAAAGCACGACCGAAAGTTGCACCAGCATCACATCTAAACTGAACCAAAGCTGATTTCATGTCTAGCCCCATTTCAGCACCTGTTGGCAGTAGTATTGGACTACACTGTCGAACGCCTCTTTCTCGTTCTTGAACTTTATTGTCATCTTCTTAAGATCTTGCTCATCAGGCAAACACTCAACAACATTATCGCCAAGCTTGGTATAATAATCGTCCTTGTACCTAGCAATAGCGTAATACAGCCAAGGACGTTTGCGAAACCTTATCCGATTTACACCTCTACCTGTCTTAACCAACACTTCGCCTACCGTGAGACACCGCAGTCTTAGGGTGTCTTCCTCTGGCATATCGACAATTGTAACTTTGTCTTCGCGGTTCAGAAAGCCCTTGATCGCCTCAAGTTTGTCTTGATCATCCCCGTGCCTAAACTTCCACTTAGCTTCCTTGTCGTCACTCATCTTTCTTATCCTCCTTACCCATTCGCTTAAACCAATGTTTCATCGCATCAACCCACGTCAAACACCATGATGTCTTATCGTCTATGCCTTTTCCTTCGGAAATGTCTTTACACATCTTGAACAACTTAGCGTCTGACCGTACCTTACGTGCGTATTCACGGTTGTAAGCGCGACGTTTTTCTTGGTTCGCTCTGTTGTATTCACGCGCCTTATCCTTGTTAGCATGATAATACCTCCGGGCTTTATCTCTACGAGCCTCAACGTCGGCATAATACTCCTTCTTACGCCTGTCCAACACTTTCTTCTTGTGACGACGATAGTATTCTTTGTAGTAAGCCCTATCAGCTTCAGGATCAATCCTCGCCATCACTATCCTCCTCACCGTCATCCCATTGATAGATGTCCTTGCCGACAGAATACGACTCCCTTATCTTCTTGACAATAACGCCGAAAGAACCGTTGAAAGCTTGATACATTTGCCTGTCACAATTGTGCCACTCACATTCCAAAAGGTGCGTGATTAACATTTCATACTGTTCTATAAACTCTTCAATAGCCTTGTTAAGACAACCAGAGAAACGTTCTATCAATTCTTCAGACACTGTCTTATCATCCTTATCTTTTTGGAATTGTCCCTTACCACCTACTAATCGGTAATGATGTTCAGGCGGTATTTCTTTCCATTCAACCAGCTTGCCATCACAATACCACTTAGATTCTTCCTTCTTACCCTCCATTCTTAGCCCCCCTACCTTTAGGCTTGTGCACCCCCATAGCCTTAAGATGTTTACGCACTGTATAGGGGGACATTTGCATATGACTAGAAATACGACTTATATGAAAGCCTTTCTCGTAGAGACGCTTCGCCAATTCCTTGTCCTTATCAGTAAATTTAGAGTAGACAAGACGTTTGTAGTTAGGCAACTTCTTCAAATGAGTCAACAACGACGAATAACTTACCTTCAGATCGTCTGCCATCTTAAGCACAGAATGACCTTTCTTCATCCGATCAATAGCCTCTCGCTTCTGCTGATCGGACAAATCACCCCAAAATCTCTTCTGACTTCTACGACTTGGCTGAGGATAAATTTCAGGAACATCCGCATTTAGAATGTCATTAGCATACTGCCCAACTTCCTTCAGCATTGTAGCCTTGTACTGATCTAATATCTGCCGTATAGCCAAGGTAAGGTTCTCCACAAGCGTCTCAAACTTTTTAGAACTGACTAACTGACTCTCTTGGTAACTCATCGTAAAAAAACTCCAATAAAAATTATAACCCTGCTCGCTTTAGCCACTTATAAACAACCTGCCGCGACGTACCCACAGCCGTAGCTATAGACCCAACACTGTCCCCTTTTAGTCGCAAATTTATCATACGTTTGACTGTCTCCCACGGCGTAACCTGTCGCACAGCAGCATCCCATTGTTTCTTAAGCTCATCCCAATCTGCTTGCATCAGAGGCCTCCGTACTTATCTTCTTAATAATATTGAATCCCTTGCTGTCTCTGGTCCATGTTATGGTAAACCACCTTTGCACAAGGTCTGTTACGGATAAGTCAGGAGAACGACCTAACATATCATTCAAACGCGCAGTCTTTTCTGGCCATAACGATGTTTCGATAAATTGAAAATCACTGCCAAGACCAACCTTGAACGTACCAACAGGCCAGTCCCCCCCGTTTTGGGTCTCTTTAGAATACGTATTGACAAAACGTGAACGTAGAGGGGTTCCGTATGCTACCTCCGGCAACCACTCGTAACTTGGATAAGGTCTGGGTAACTCTTCAGACTCTTTTTCCTCTGGCAACCCATCTAACTTTGCCCACGTCTGCTTTAGAGTGGTAACTCTCTCGAATAAATCATCGTACAAACTAACCATAGCACCCCAGACTTGATCTCTAGTCCGCAAATCAACACCTTTACCTGACATGAATTCCTCCTTAATAAATGGATACAAATAAGGTCCCCTCCCCACCAACTAACTCCTTTAAAATGGCACAGTATCCGCTACTGTAGGATTAGGCGTCGCTTGTGCATTAGCATCACGCGCCTCTATCTTGCTAACATTGATGTACTTATCCCGCATCTCACAGGTGACATAAATCGTTTTGCCATACAATTGGTGGGGGACAGCTCCGTTAGGTGCCCCTGCTATAGTAGCAAGTGCACTAAATTGTCCAGATGACCAGAGGTTATGCTTGACCAGATACATTTCCGATAAATACCAAACATCCAAATCAACCACGAGAAAGTTTTTCCCCTTGTCGTTATTCTTTTCCTCACATGACTTGATCCTTGCAGGCAACTTTTGTCCACAAGCCTCATCAGGCAGCCTATTGCCACCCCCACCTACCGGTGATACAGAGGATGTACCGTCGCTTGTCCACCTTGCTGAAAATGATGCCATAACTAAACTCCTTGTAAAAATTGAACAAAAACCAACAACGCCCGGCAACATAACAATTTCCGTTTTCACCTGTCAACAGAAAAAATAAAAAAAAAATAGGTGTTGACAACCAAGCAACGCATCACTACCATCGCCGAACGAAAAACTTAGACACCAGGGGTTAACAACATGTCTAACTCTCTCCCCCCCGACAGTACGGAACTATCTAACAAAGCAGCATTACAGGCTTTTTTGGTGGAGCATCCAACTGCTCACTTCCTGCGTGTAGGGCGCTACAAACAACCGTTAGACAGCCCTAAACGCAAGGATAGTAACCCAATCCCCTTCAAGAATTGGCCGAAACAACCGGTCGAAGTGCTTGCCAGGCACGTTGCTACGTGCGGTAAACTGGGGTTAGTCTTGACATCTTTGGACTTGGGGGTCATCGACATCGACCGAGATTGGCGAAAAAAACTACCTCAAGCCAAGGGAGCTTTGACTCGGCAATGCAGACATTTTTTCGTCGTCAACTCATCCAAACCCCACAAATATCACATTTATTTCACGGTCAAGACCCCATTCAAGCGCAAACATGCCAAGTTCGGGGAGATGTTAAGTGAAGGATCTCAGATAGTTATACACGATTTGCCGACGGTACTATGGGAAATATGCACATTAAAACACAGGGAGAAACTCGATGAGCAAAGCAGGGGATGATTTTGTCGACAAACTGTTCAAGGATATGTTGGATGAAGATGAGAAGGTTGCCAAGGCTAATCCCACCACAACCACCGAAGGACCTAGTGAGGGCAATCGTAATATCTATGCCAACAGAGAAGGGCACATAGCGGGGCTAAAACGTGACCCCCAGCGGAAAGAGGAAATAAAACAAGAGGTTATAGCTGCTGGGTTGCCTGAGGCTGAAGCTGAGTACACTGTGGAAAGGGCTTATGAGGAAGGAGTGCCCAAACACGAGCCATCAAAAGTCAAGCGCAAAACCACTGAGTACATTCTACCGCAAGCAGGGGACTCAAAGGTCATACTAAAGGAAAAGGGGACACAAGACCAAAGCAAACGCCTCCCTGAGGTAGCGAGATACCTCGGTACACGTCAACAAGTGACACTTGTAGCTGGTCTTGGTGGGGTCGGCAAGACGACCTTACTACTATACGCAGCACACTGTGTAGCCACAGGTAAGGACTTTATGGGTAGCAAGGTACAGCAAGGTAGGGCAATTATCATCACCAACGAAGATAAATCCGTCATTAATAAATCCGTCATTAAAGAAATGATGAGTGAACTGCCTAACTCTGATTACATCCATATTCACGACGGTAGTGCGGAAACAATAGGTCATCTGTTAGCAGTCGAAGCAAAAGATGGGGTAGCCATGATTATCATAGATCCCGCAATGGTTGCCCACAGATGGTTCGGTGTGCGTGATTGGAGTGAAAATTCAAGCAATCCTTGGGGTGATTTTATTGATGGTGCACTCAAACCCCTCGCTCGCAAAACAAACGCCTTGATAGTGCTGCTACACCACACACGTAAACGTCCAACACAAGGCGGTGTAGACGCCAGAGGTTTTATCCGTGGTAGTGGCGGTATCGTAGACATGGTTGATAATGCCGGTGTTTTGTTAGCTGACAATAATGATAGGACGTTCGAGCTGGTCAAACGACGTGGCGGTCGTAAGCAAGTGAAAATCAAGATAGGATTAACGCTCAAGGAAATCACACAAACACACGATACAGGCGAAACAGAGACTTTCCACGCCGTTACAGGAGGTCGTCTCCTTGAGACTGGGTTACCACTCGACGAACTAATCAACTTCGGAGGTAGTAAACCACCTGACGGGGAAGAACTACTAAAGCAGATATGCCAGAGGATGTATGCCAGTCGAGAGAAATACACCACCCAACTGGGGTACCTTCCCAAGGGAGACATCATGCGATTGTTTTCATCGGGACAACGTGATGGACTTAGGCAGACCCTATCAAACCTACTCTTCAGCAATAGCAGTAGCTGGGATGATAACCGCCTGTTTAACTACCGGAAGAAGGGTAAAAGTCACACCTACAATCTAAGATCTGGTCCTGAGGGTCCCTGCCCTGAGGGACAAATACAAGACATAACCAAACATCACACCGAATAAACCCAGACTCCCTCGCGCGCGCGAGGAGTATATGGGTTTTTGGGCTTATTGGCTAAAAAGTCTAGTAATATCATACTGTTGTATCCACCCAAGCGTCTGGGTCGATTGGGTTGATTGGGTCGATAGAATTATGTATCCACCCAATCAACCCAATCGACCCAGGAGAGTTGGGTTGATACATGTCACTGTTATTATTACTTAAAATATACTTATCCACAGGAAAAAACCCAGAATATCAAGACTATACGCGCGCGCGCGCGCGAGGAACATCAGTGGTCAAGTAATCCTTGACTACTGGCACCCCCAATCCAATGCCCCAGAAGTACTTAGCTATAACCAACCCCCAGAGACCTAGCATGATCACGATCATTGTGGTCATGATGAAGTAGCCATCCCTACGTGTTGTCATCAACTCGTTATCACACAGTGGCACATAGTCTCCGTGTTCGTACTTGTGCATTGGCTTCTGGTAACATTCACATGTACAGCCAGGTTTCTTGAATTTGTACTTCATTCAATCGGCTGCTTAGCTTGGTCATCTATAGGACGCTTCAGCAATGCAGACTCTGGCACTGACACATCAATAAACACCGCCTCCTGTGTCTGTAAACCTGCTTCCTGTAACTCATTGATAAGTTCGACCAATTGTACCTCACCCACATCGTCTACTAGCAACATGTTTTGTACGTTGTCCAGGGCCTCCTGGATACGTTCCGTAGTAGGATTAGTGCCTTTGCCTGTCATCAAACGCCCTAACTTCCTTGCGATGGCATTCTTGGTGTCCGGCTCCATCATCTTGACCGCGAATGTGACACCCTTGATTGTAACGTTGGGGAAAAGTAGGAAATACTGTCGTGGTGCAACTGTTAACGGTGAACCGCCACCAGCTGCCAGTAAGGTGGGTGAGATGCCTAGAAAAAGGCTAAAAAAAAACCTAAACATATGTAACCTCCGGAATTTTGTTATGGGGAGAATACCCCGCCTGAAGGCTACTTGTAGCATTACAGCCGGATGTGATACAAGAACCAATCCATATTAATAATTTTTTTAGGAGGAATTTCACATGGTTGATCTAATGTTAACTTCAGTCTTGCAAGTAACAGTAGGGTGTTATTTGCAAGATGCCCTCGTCTGATTCCAATCCCTTAGGGGATTGGAGTTGGTACGGGCCGCCAATATGTCGGTGGTGATTTTTTAACGATTTTGTCGCTGAAAAGTTTGCTACACTATATGGCTATGAAGTCGAACAGGTGCAAGCGTCATCAGAACGCACCCTTGATAAAGGGATTCCAGAATTTATTTTTGACTATTTTCGCAAAGAGCCACCGGACTAGACAACCTGGTGGTTTTTTGTATGTGCTGGGGGTATGATGATGGTCTACTGCTTAATGCGGTTGAAAAGGCGGCTGTGTATGGATAACGATCAGGACCCCTACGTCTGCTAACATCACCATCCATACACACCTACTAATCTCCTTGGCTATCCCCCTTGATCACACCGATTGTTAACCCCATTCGCAACACCTGTTGCAGATACGATGCTGTTATTTTTAGCTGCACAAAATGTTTACCAGTCTTGCGGACATACAAGTCCACTTCGTATAACGCGTCGTCCTTAGGCATCATAACACCTCGGTCCCGTGGTATCAGTGTCCACGGGGCAATATGTTAAACGGTAGGGGTAAGTCTGGAGCTGTGACATGCGATCCATTTTTGGTTCGACCTGTCGTAAAAATGACTGACTCTTGACACTGCAGGCCTTAACCAGCGGATCATAATCCTGTCTTATGGGCTTGAGAGATGGGACCTGGAACCTACGCTTGTGCAAATCCTCTATGGCACTCCTAATTGCTTCGGTGGTGTTAGGACAGCGGTCGATAAATGTAGCACCTTTTAGGGTGCGTGTTAACTTGCCGAAGACCTTGATCATTCCAGAGTAGGGGCACGCAGCTATCCTGTAAGTGCCAAAATGACCATGCATACGGATATGTGTGTCGATGGCAGGTGTATCCTCGTCCCAATTTAACGCATCGACAACGTAAACAATGTAGGGTAACTCACTGCTACTGTGGTCCCCCTTGTATGCGTGGAACGCATCGTTGACACGTCTCCTATAGCGACGTGCACGATTAAGGAGCTGTTTTTGTGTAATGATTTCACTTGTTTCCATGGTATCCTCCCAATTTTAGCATGTGGTGTTAAATTTACCTGCATAACGCATAACTGACTTGAATCCTTGGATAAAATCATAATCACGCGTTAAGCTAACCCATTGTCCACGTTTCTTGCCCCAGAAAAGATACCACAACTTGTCCCCCCCCCCAATCGACAGACAACTTGAAGTAACGGACAATATCACCGCGGCGAAGGACGAAGCAAATAGTGTCCTTCTCCCCCTCATCGACACGGATGTCGATGAGGATTGTAGGGTGACTCTGACGTTTGAGACTGGCACTAATACACTTGAGTAGGCTGGTTAGATGCTTCTGTGTTGCGTTACGCATTGATGACCTCCCCAGTGATGCCATCAACGTGGTAGACATTCATGTCCTGGAAACACTCCTCAACAAGCTCCAGGATGTCATCCTCATGATCACGCATGAAAATCCAACGACCAAAACGTGAATCCCATTCCGCGTCGTAGTAGTCGACAAGACTGGCGAACTCGTCATTGTAGGGACATTTGACCGTGACCTCGTCATCGTAGCGGGACACCACGACATGGTTGTGGATAGGGATGAAAGGGGCTGTAAACATGATAGACTCCTTGTTTTGTAATGGTTAAGCGACAGAATCAACGTTTTCAAGAGCTTGGGAAACACATTGTTCCAAGGTCAAACCTGGGTTCATAAACAACAAATCAGAGTTAAAGCTTCGGCTGCACAGGGTGAATTTGCCACCCTCGCGGTGTAGCGCGGAGAAGTGACCAACCTGACCATCCTTGCCGGTGATGTTGAAGTTGTAGGCGATGTAGCTGGTGCAACCGTTGAGCCGTCGTCCCATGTAACCACGTGTGTAACCACAGTTGCCACAGAGCTTACGGACGGTCTCAGACACCTTGATGTGTGTCGCAGCACGGTAGGGGGTAACAGAGGCAGTGACGAGGGTTTGGGGAATCTGAATAGCCATAATGAGTCTCCTTAAGAGGGGGGTTAATTAAGCGACTGAGACATCCCAGTCGCTAGAATCGATTTTGTTGAGCGCTGACTTGCGGAAGCCAATGACCCTGAAAGTAGTGCCAGCATCAATGCCTAGGCAGTCACGCTTGCGGCTACAACTGTTGCGGATGTCCCCTGCTACGAGCTTGACACCGTTGCCAACCTTGACATCGTCACGGTTGCCGTAAACGAAGCAGATTTTGCGTGCGCCGAAGAATAGCGCCCTGTTGCTGTGACCGATGAACTCACGTGCGGTTGCCGTAACAGTTACAGTAGCTGCGTCCTCAGGGTCGTAGCCGTAGTGCTCTTTGACTAGGCCGTAGACTGCGTCACGTTGTGACAAGGGGAAGACCCAAGTTTTGTCCTCCGGATTCCAGCGACCGCTGATGCACTTGGCGTCGCTGATGAAGTCGGCATCGTAGGGGAAGGAAGTGCTGATGGTCTGGGTTTCGTTGCAGGTCGTAATCATAATTGAGTCTCCGTGAGAGGGGTTAAGTGTCATCGTCACCATGACGATGGCTGCACTATAATTTTCTTCCATGCGCTTGTCAACCCCTGATGTCACTTTTTTTTATTTTTTCTCATTTTTTTTCCTGACCAGCTGGCCAGTACCCTTGACCCCCTGTGCCAGCTGGGGTATACCCCAGTCAGACACTTTAGCTGGGGGGTCACCATTTCAACCCTGATAGACATAGCGCTAATCCGTCGTGGTTACTGTGTCTGGGTCAACCCCAGCACAGGCAAATATTACTGTGCAAAAATTGATCAGGTGAACGAGCCATCCCTAGGTCCATACAGTGATGTGGACACATTGGCGAAGGAAATGAAGGATCATGCAATGCGGCACTATAATATAGCAGGACTGGTACAGGATCGTGTCGACCCTACCTGACATCGTCATTGACGAACCTACACGACTGGGATTTGACTTCCGCGGTTATAAATTGACACCGGTGCAACGAGAGGCTTATCAGGTCAAATTAGTAGCGGGGATGGTCATTGCCTTGGCAGACGATGATGAAATGCCGCTGCCAACATGGGATGCTGTGACTATACACGTCTATCCACATCTGTATCCCAACCCAAAAACATATAACATACCACTGTCGTGCAAGGAGGCTATATGCGACAAATAGATTGGGACGGACCGTCTGACCAAATACATGTCAAGCATAAGACATTACCACGAACAACACGCGGAGCACAGATGGAACGTAAACACGTCAACACGCGGAGCACAGATCGTACAGACGATAGGTTTCCTGCACATAGTTACACCCTAGGCTATCGCCTGTCCAAAAACGCCGGAAAGTACACCAGTGAAGTCATCAAATCTGTGTGTGATTGGTATGTTAGTCAGACGCGTAAGCCGGGTTATGAGGAGGCTATCAGTGACGTAATGCACCTACTTGGTATGATGCATCAAGTCACACTCGCCGAGGTACGGGAGATCATTAAATATAGGCTTAAGGAGTTGGACACATCAGATCCTGAAGTTCTCACCATGGGAACGGAAGATACCACCGTTTGACCTTACAAGATCGTTTTCTTGTCCTTGCGCAGCTCCTTGCATGTTACGTAGATGTATCGTACATGCCCTCTCGCGCTTGTTCATCGGTACAAACATAACCTTGTGATCGTATTCGTAAAACATTACCTTGCCGCGTCTTGTTTTAATGCCTGAGTTTAATGCCGCCCTTACCCGCGCACGACCATACTGCGACTGTAATGTTTCATATAGATAGGCTGGGGTAGGCATTTGTTTTGAACGCATTTGAAACATGATCAGCGCATTGATGATGTCTTCCTTAAGCTGGTTAGGTATGTCCATGTATGTGTTTCAACTTTTCCTCGATAAGTTCCTTTAGAGCATCAAACTTATCGTTAAATCTCTGCTCAAAGTGCTGCATAGCATGCTCCAACTCCTCTTTACGTATGCAGGAGTTGGAGTATGATTCTATCTTAATTCGCAAGTTGATGTATACACCTACCAATCCACCGGCAATAACGATCCATTCCGCTAGACTGCCTAGGTCGATATTCATCATTCACCTTCCCGCACAGCTTGACTAACAGACTCTCGAATTGCCCATAGCCGTTTGCTCATGTCGGTTAGTTTCTTGCTGATGATCAGCCCAAAACCTTCTCGATGCATATCAATAAAATCATCAAGGTCATTGCCTAGTTCCATTAAATGTCGCAGGAGAAATTGTTGGTTATCGGTCATCTGGTGTCTCTACTGTTATAGATCGTAATGGTTCTTCATGTCCTATCTCATCTTCGCCGCAAAACTCATCCCACACTGCATTGTATTCGATGACTTGCTTAAGTGTTTTTAGAGTATCACTCTTGCTCACTGTGATAGGCACAAAGCTGCCACATATGACATCATATGCATATGTCATATAGTTAGTACGCTGGTAAAGCGAGTAGCCACATCCACCAGCCGCAATAGCACCGGCAGCAATAACTACATACGGATGTTTAGTCACAAAAGCACCTAACCCCCCGTAAAGAGCAGAAGAAATAGTCAGCAAACAAGTAACCAAAGTAGCCTTAATCATTCTATTTGTCCTCGTGTCTTAGAAATTTGTAATCATCATCTAAACCTTCCAAATTGAAATCTCGACTAGCTTTTTTTCGTGCTGCTCTTACCTCCTTATTTTTACGACGTGCGTGATCAATAGCTTCCTTGAGCATACGCATCTCCGTCTGTGTCTTGACTTGTTTGCCTCTTGCAAACCAAGCTGCAAACAGACCTGCAAGACCAAGTAGACATGATATAACAATGCTCATCAATCAAGTTCCTTGACTTCTTCACCGGATAGATCGGACATAGTAATCTGCGGTAGGTCCTTAATAACCTTCTTGCGTGTCCTAGTCTTATGGGTTGGCGGTTTACCACCACGCAATTCACGCTCTAACTTATCTATTTTCTCAAGATATTCCTGAGCTTCCCGTCTCAACTTACCTGCCGCTGATCTATGGTCGGCTTTCAATTCATTTATCATTTCTTTATGCTTCGTATCAGTCTCAAACTGCCTATCGCGTAGTCCTTCGTTATCTCGTCTGTGTAGGTTAACAATCTTCCTTAGTCTTTCATTCTCTAACTTCACCTCACTTAGCTCAACTGTGTGGTCGCCTGTACGCGGTTCGGCATGCCCTATATTCAGCGCGAGGAAGTCAATGCCCTTTCTGAACCACCTACTAATACGACTACCGTTAGCACTCGCCGACTTGGTGATGGATGACATCGCAGACGCAATAAAATGGGCTACGAATACGTAACCCTCAAAAATGAACGTGCCTGCATGATCTGTGATTGTTGTTAACCATTCTGGCATTGGGAACCCCTGTGTGTGGACAACAATAAAACGCAACAATAGCCTTATGGTGTAGCTAGGTCAACAGCCAATATGATATGAACGTAAGACACGAGGAGGTTACTATGAAAAAAATGGATGAAGCAGGATTACAGCGGCAGATTATAGCGATATGCCGCGTCAGTCATAAAGAACTGGTGCGTAATGTGTTTGCACCACTCAACGGTGTCCTACAACGTAACGCCTGGGACACACGGAAGGCTAACTTAATGGGTATGTTATCAGGCGTGCCTGATCTATGTATGCCAACCCATGAGGGATGTATCTGGGTTGAACTTAAAGCCCCCGGTAGGGAAGCAAACATAAGCAAAAATCAGCACAAGATGATGGAATATCTAACAAGATTAGGACATCGATGTTACATTGCGGCAACTATCGAGGATGCAATGAATATATTCAACCTTGAGGCTGTTCGAGTTGAGACTAAATGGGCTAAGGAAGGTAGACCACAGCCAGCGTCTGACGCCAATATTGTTGGAATTGGCGAGTTAGGATAATGTTATAGTTGTCCCCAACCATGAATAGGATCTGACATTCCCTCGATATGTTTGGTAGCGCGTTTGACACACCGTTCTAATGTGTGTGTGTATTTTCGTTCCATGCGTTGATCAGACCAATTCATGTCAACCCCCTTCATCTTACATCTATCGTTAACCCCTTCTTTTGGATCGGGGATGATAGCAAATTTCGCCGCATAAGGATAATCACGCAATATGAAATACAGACCACCGTCCTTGCAGAAGTTATCTGACACCCTTAGGATTTCGTAGTGCATCCCCTTGTGTAGATACTTGACTATCCATTGATTTAAGCGTTCAGTAAACGACATTTCATCCTTATCGCACAATTCGATATCATAAAGACCGTTTACGCCTATTCGGGCTAAGCCCTTATTAAATGACATCCTAATGCTACCCAAACATATGTTTCTGTCTGATGTCTGCCTCTACTAGATTCCCCAAGGTTGCTGTAAAGCGTAGTGCACGTTCGACACACTCTTCTGGTGATCCAGATACAATTCGCTGTAGCTTGCCATCGACTTCTTTACCAAAACTATTATTGTCAAGACAACTCATCGTGCAGTTGCCATAACATTTGTCAATTGCGAACTTAGCGGCAAATGGAAGATGAAAAACGGCAAAACCAATACAGGTCGTAAGTAGATGTTTCGCGTACATATCGACCTCCCTCGTGTGTCTGACCGACAGAAAATCGTATGTCATCCACTTAGGAACTTTCTTTTCCAGGATTTTCTTCAGCTCTTCCTTGAACTCTTTCTGCTCGTAATCATATGCTCTTTGCTTTAGCTCCTTCTCACTTAATTTAACGTCATCCCCCGTTGCCTTTTTTTGTTCTGTAATTATTGCCTCTTCCAACTTAGTCATCTCAGCTAGCTCCTTTGAAAATTTAATATTATCGCCTGTTGTATACGTGGTTGTTACAATCCAGTCACCTCCCCGCCGTGAACGTGGCCATGGACATATGCATGGGTGTGTACATGGGTATGAGCATGGGGATGCGGATGGATCGTAATCAGGCCAACGATTCGTAACATATTGGGGATATGGACCATACATTTGCCACCTCAATTTAGTGTATCGACACCCAAGAAAACAAGAAACGTAGCAAGCTCATCATCGTCAAGATCACGTCCTTTGAGAAAGGAGAACACGCGATCTATGGTGAAAGGATGTCCTATCGCCGATACGAACCAGTTCAGATCCATCAATTCAATTATGTTTCGCATTGCCTTCTGGTTACTGCCCTGTTCCTTACGTTCGCGAAGAAAAAGTTCCCTAGCGAACTCCTGATCTTTCATGTCTTCAGCCACTGTATTGGAAAAGTCAATGAGGTCATTCGTCTTTGGCATCACTACCTTTCCTCTTGGCATACAATTTCTCCAAGTCAGCGAGTGTACTAAGTGTAGCCGCATGCCGTGCCTTTAAGTCATCACGCACAAGCCAATATTCAAAGGCGGTAGTGAGGTTGTAAAGGATGTCATAGATAGCAGCCAATTCGCCACTTCCCCAGTGGTGCGTATCCGACCAGTAGGGGGACGTTGTAACGCCTAGCTCTTTCATTTCCTCATGGATTATGCTGCGTGGTGTTTTCATGTCTTCCTCCTTGTTAACAAGGAACCGACATGTATCATTTACCGCTGGTTATTGCCACAGGTTTAGGTTATATTTCCGGGGCTATGTAAGAGAATAGCTGATTGAGGTCCCCCGCATGGTGTTGTGGTTGCATTGTGTGGGGGATAATGATATTTAGCGGAATGTGTCTGGGGAGACACGCAGATCCCCCACCGTGAGGTGGGGGTGGCTAACAATCATAAAAGGAGTTATTATGCGGACTTACGGTGGTTTCCCGATCGGAAACACTGAACTACGTGTGTGGATGGTGGATCGTGATGATAAAGTCCAGGTGGAATTCAGCGAACCCGCATATATCGAATTCGATCAGGATAACGACAGAGAATATACAATGAAAATCCGCACCAAGCCTGGTGCGTTAGTCAAGGGCAAGACAATCAAACCTCCTAGTCCGCCAACATTTCCCGATAACGACATCAGCTAACACACGCCAAGCACTATCAACATTAGGTGGCTGGGTGTCAGATGCCACACGCGGTGTCAAACATTTATAAAATATATTGCTATGCAACACCCCCTCCCCATGTCTAGTAATTTCTGACCATTAATTCGGGGTGGCTGTCTGCACTCCACTTGTGTGACGGCTTATTCCCTGGTGGGTGGTAGTTAGTAGATGTCCCTTTGAATGTCCACATGTTATAATATTTAAATAAATACTGCATCATCTCCGTGTTGCTATTTGATAGTAAAAATTTGGAACCGACTTTATCGATTTTATCGCACATTTTTTTTAGGTCATATTGGTCTTGTAGATTAAATGATTTGCTTTCACTTTTATATCCATAAGGTGTACTAGCTCGCCAATAAGGCGGGTCAAAGTAGTAAAATGATTTCTGCGTAATTGGAATCTTTCTAAAACTATTACAACTCAATTCTACATTATATCCATTTAGTACTTTGCTCACTGCTAGGTAATTATCACAGTTGGGGGCATGTTTATCCCTGCCCCCCCTAATGCGAGTTGAATCAACTACAGTATGGTTACCTAGCCCCATGACACTGTATCTCTGGAGATACATAAAAGCCAAGCCTATCTGCTTATCATTCAATTCATTCTCTTGGTTATGTAGTATATTTCTTATCTTGTAGAACTGTTTCTGACAATGTGTTTTCCACAATTTAACCATCTCACGCGAAATTGATTTAGGGTAATTCTTGATGAGAAGAAAAGCTTCAATGAGTTCACTTCTTATGTCGTTAAGATATATTCGGTGCCTCTCGTTTATCATGTCATTTTGAACAAGTTTGAAAAAGAATGCGCCTGAGCCTAGGAAGGGTTCGTAGTATTTATTAAATGTGAAAGGCAATCCCTCATTAGGTGGCACTAGATAATCAAATAACATATTCTTGCCGCCCATATATCTAAAAGGTGCATAAGCCTTAGGTTGAATCATCCCGTTAATGCTCGCCACGCACTATCAACATTAGGTGGCTGAGTGTCAGATGCCACACGCGGAGTCAAACATTTGTAGAATATGTTGCTATGTAACACCTCATCGGCAATGGCGTACACACCAGCTGTCCAAACTCCCTTAAACATGCGCGGAGCATGTGACAATAGATCAGCGACAGTCACATATCGAGGTTCGTCTGCTGTAGTTGATTCGTCTGATATGGCTATATGGTCGTCACCAGCTATTTCAGCGGCTGGCAATCTTGCAGTCAATTCATGAATGTCTGGCTCGGTAATTGTTCGCCAACGTGTGCGCCAATCAGTCGCTAGATAAGGACCATTTGTCGCACTGGACGTGTGTGGTACGATACATATTGCTACACCATCAACACCACCTGTGTTCTCGGCAACCATATCACCAACTGCATACGCAACACCAACTGCCCATTCTCCTTGCCATGATTGTCGTGTTTGTGTTGGCGCGTCGCTTGGCGACCATGAAACACCCAAGAAAACAGTAGCAGTAAAGTTCTGTTGTGTCCCTCCTGGGGATGCCACTACATAGTTAAGAAAATAACCCAACTGGTTAGATGAATTTTTCGCTAGATGAAGATGCACAGACCCTAGTTTGGTAGTTCCATTGTATATGTCAACACCGTTCTCCACCTGCAATGCAGTTCCTGTGACATCCGCGGTTGTATAGGTGGCTAGACTCTTCAGAGCGGATGCAAATAGCGTCCCATCAATACGATATGTATCGGTTGTGTCAGATGTAAAGCCAAGTGTACCAGTAGATCGTGTGCCAATTGCAAGTGTAGCTTCGATCGTGAACACGCCATGTTGTACATCATCCAGGTCAAAGACAGGATTGAATAGGGTAACTGCATTAATTACTTGATGTGTTGTCCTTGTGACATTCAAACCCTGCCCGTATTCATCCATGATTAGATGGCTGAAGCGATTGTTTATGTTCCCGGATATGGCAGACACATCCAACCATGGTTTGGGAAGTGTGCGTAATCTGCCAAGAATGTCGTTAGCCGTAAGTGCAAACCATGTATGCCAATAATTACCATCCCACACATATGTATGTGGTGGATACGTGATGTCTGGCCATACCTTGACACCATTAGCTAGTGTTACTTGCACTTGGTATGTGCTACCGGCAGGAATGGGATTAGTTGCGACTGCATTGGTAGACACATATATGTGTGTTGTGCCACCACTAACAGGTCGTAACGTATATGTTGTGCCTCCAATGGTTACATCCCTTAACGCCTGTGGCACTGTGCCGGTAAAAATAACAAGATGTCGTCTGTAAGGCGCGTAGTTAACATTGTTGTTGTCATACCACAGGATACCTGTGACTAGACCGCTAGGTTTATCGATGCTGCCAATAGGGGCAGCTGACTGGTAATAACCTGTATTGTGATTGCCTGCACCTGATGTGATAACTGCGTGTGTTGCTAGTGTTATTTCCTTCAGCAGGTCAAATTGATCGCCAAGCATTGGTGCTAGTGGAAATGTATTGCCGGCCCTAGACGCACCTATCTTAACCGTAAGTGTGTCCGCACTATCGTCCTTAGCGACATCTATACCCCTACCACCTACAACAATGTCCTTGGCTTGTGTGTATACCTCCGCCTTAGTCGGGGCATGACCTCCTGAGGTTATAGTTGCTAACTCATAGCCTGTCTTGTCTGATTTAAGGCGTAGGACTTGTCCAACAATAGCGGCAACTTTATCTGCGGTGGTGGGGAAACCATTGATGTCGCTATCATTTAGCTCCTCCCATGTGGGGCTTGAGTTACGTCGGAAGAGAACATCACCATCAGTGCCATTGTCGGGGACGAAGTTATCCTTATCCAGCGGCTCAAATACGGATAGGATGACTGTATCACCCACATTGCCAATGTCGGGAGTGCCATCCCAGAAGTAAGAATCACCAGCTGCATCTTCCACATACTTAGCATCACCAAGTGCTAGACGTGTTGTGCCTATTTGTATGTGGTATCTTTTTATATCGTTTCTGTGATTGCCGGGTGTAATGGTGATAAGAAATTGTTTCTGACCAGCCGTTTCGTGGAAGACATATGTAATGGTGAAAGTTGACGACCCTACCGTGAAATTAAGACCTAAATTGACGATACCAACGCCTGGATTGCCCGATCCTACACTGCCTGGGTTAGGATCTGACACAAGTGTAAATGCCTGCGAGGCAATAACATCTACCGCACTGTTCTTGTCTTCTGCCGCGATGAGGGCTTGGATGTCTGGTTTGTTTTTGACGTAACTATCTTGCGTGTTGTCTGTGATGTCCCAGTCGGACTGTACATTTACCTCAGCTCCAGCTGATATTCCGTTAAGTTTTGTCTCGTAAGCACTTGTAAATGGATTCGCGACCCCTGCTGGCATGGTCTGGCTACCATTACCGCGCATCGTCCCGTCAAAATGTAAGGTAGTAACTTGTCCGCCACTATTGATAACGGGTTTGTTTTGGATAAAAGCATCGGATGTTGGGTCGTGCTCGTTCCAGTTTGATTTGACATTGACCTGTGCTCCTTCTTCGATGCCGTCGACCTTAGCTTCATCGGCATCCGTGTAGGGGTTAGTGACACCCATCTCATCATTAACGCCGTCGCCGAGGATGGTGTGATCAGTTCGCACGCGGGTGATGATGATCGGCTTGTTCTTAATGAATGCAGGTGAAGACGTACTCCCCTCATTCCAATCAGATTGGACGTTAACTTGTGCACCTGCCTCAATACCTTGTAGTTTTGCTTCATAGGCAGAGGTGAATGGTATCTTTAGTCCCAGTGGATTAGAAGCAGAGCCGTGACCAGTAAAATCAGTAGTAGTAGTAACACTTACAATCTCCCCTTGTTCGTTAATCAGCGGCTTGTTCTTTATGTATGAGTCACTAGTTGCATCTTGCTGGTTCCAGTTTGCTTGTACATTTACTTCTGCACCTGCTGCAACGCTATCTAACTTTGTTTTGTCTGCCTCGGTAAAGGCTACACCTCCACTACTCACTGTATTTCCTCCGCTTTGTGATGGTGACACGGTGCTTCGCACCGTCACATCCTCAAGATTGTATCGTGCGTCTCCAGGTATCTTAACTAGCTGTAACAGGATGCGACTATCGGTCATCAATCGTATTTGATAACGCGTGTCCGCGAGTGTGCCTGTATTAGGTTCTAGGGTTAGTGTGTAACTGCCGCGTGGTGATTCAACTGCCTCAATTCTGCCTGCAAATGATTCACCTGGTGCAACACCCCAGATAGGATTGCCTTCAAGGTCAATTAGTTCAGCCGTTATCTGTGCCCCGTATATCGGGGTGCTATTGGGATATTTAGGATGTATGTTCAGTGTGGCCAACAGCGTTACCTCTCTTATCTATTATTTTGTGTGCTAGTGGTGGATTGTATGTTCCACATTTCTTGCACGTATAAGACGTGTATTTGATCTCGGTATTCTTATCAAGATCCACCCATTTTTTGTTACGCCAGTCGTATACCTGGTCATAATCGTATTCGCCATCCAAACAGTTTCCTTCGTATGTCATGGTGCTGTCCCAAATGTCAGTTGAGTGCCACAGTAGACACGTATGACTTGCGTGCTACCACAATAGATTCTTGTTATAGATATACTACCACAATACGACGCACTTCCTGGTGACATTGTTCTTCGTGTACTGCCTTCAGACATACGTCAACTACCCTCCATCGGCTCAGGAACTATAAAATAAAGAGTGTTAGCATCCTTAACGGGCAAAGCGTCATATTCTGCTTGGGTCACACAAGCATTGTTCATAAGACCGTACCGAGAAGAAAGGGTGGCTCTAGAGGCATTGGAAACGTATCTCACAAAATCATTAAGGTCAGCTCCTCTAGTTCCTCTCCCCGCAAAGAGAATACCTGTATAGATATCCCCCACCATTGGCATATGAGATCTGGCTCCTAGAGTGCCAGTAACAGTGGGGCTAGACACTGTAACAGTGTCACCGTTCAACCTGTATTGGAAGATACTCGCAGAATATAACCCACTAGGTAAATACCCGCCATAGATAAAGCCACGACTTATGTCACCAACCATGCCAAAGTTATTTCTAGCTGATATGGTCCCACTCACAGTCAATGCAGTTGTATTTACGGTATTGCCAGTAACATTATACCTGTAAAAATCATTGTACCCAGTTGCATCACCAATCGGAGAAGCACGTGCAGGCAGTTCCCCGCCGAATATAATACCGCCTGAACTATCGCCGACCATCCCAAATCCTTGGCGGCCCGGTAAGGTGTCCCCAGTTTTTGTTAGATAAACTAGATCTACATTATTACCAGAAACAGTATACTTTAAAAATCTATTTTCAGGGTTTCTTCCTTGCAACACTCCGCCATAAATAATTCCTGAAGTTACATTTCCTGCACTATTTGACCCAGCCGGGAAATTTGCTGGGAGAGTTGCTCCAGAAGTTGTTAATAAGGTAAATGTTATAGTGTTGCCATTCACAGCATATTTCATAAATCTGTATCTAACATCACTAAGAATTCTTGACCAACCAAATATTAACCCCGCACCAACATCTCCATACCCGAACCCCGCATAATTGCTTTTTGCAAATTCAAAATCCGACCCTGCTTTAGTCAAATTAGTTATTGTAATGTCATCACCAGAAACAACATATTTCCTTACCAAGGTTTGATTAGTGGTAGCTCCTATAACCCCATCAAAAAGTATACCGCTAACTGCATCGCCTATTAGTGCGGGTTGAAAGCCTCCTGTCGTCGTTCCTGTCTTTGTTAATTGCGTTGCAGTGAAAGTAGTAGCGCTCTCTCCTGGCAATTCTTGGGCTGGTGCAGGATTAGGTATTAATGCTATTTTAGCCTTCTCGGATTCCGTCAAACTTCCCGTAGCATCAAGCCTAACCGTTCCACTAGTACCACCACCTTCTAATCCTCTCCCAGCAACAACACCTGTAATTCCACCTGTGCCACCACCTGATACTGTCGTGGTTGAATAACGGAAGAAGTCGTTGTTAAGAGGGAAGCCACCAAATACAAAACCTGTTGTGGCACTGCCAACCATACCCATATCAGTTCGGGCAGATAGCACATCCCCTATGTTGGTAAGTTGAATTAGAGTCACATTATCCCCTGAGATAAGGTAACTCCAAAAATCATTTAATCGTGTCTGCCCAGCCACACCACCGAATATAATACCAGCGGTCTTTGTTCCTACCATACCTAGACCACTGCGTGGTGGGATACCCCCCGACTTAGTTAACTCTGTAACCGTGACATTAGGCCCGGCCACAGAATAACTGAAGAACCTATCAGACTCAGTCGTGCCAGTATTGCCGCCGAATATAATACCTGACTCATGATCCCCTATCATACCCATGTCGTAGAGGTTAGGTATTGTCCCTACAATGTCTAGGTTGCCCACGGTAACCGAACCCTGAGAGACAGTGTAAAACCAGAAATCATTGGAAGGAGTAGCGTTGGCGTAACCACCAAAGATCATACCTTGGGTTCTACTGCCTACCATCCCCATATCATTTCGGTCTGTTATTGCTCCTGTGTGGGATAGTTTGAGAAGGGCAATATCACTAGTTGCAGAGCGATAAACATATTGGAAGAAATTATTTGTATCTGTCCCGTCTCCACCATAGATAAGGCCAGCAGTATCAGTGCCGACCATACCCATACCGCGTCTTACAGTTATGTCGGATCCTGTGGTGGGGACTACTGCTAAAGTCACTGAGTCACTGGCAACCACATACCTTACAAAACCACCTAACCTCTCAGTCCTAACTCCCCCTAAACCACCAAAGATAAGGCCTGAATTACCATCGCCAACCATGCCCATATCAGCACGGTTGAGTGTAAGGCCAACCTTAGTCATGTCTTTAAGTCTTACTGCACGGGTAGATGTAAGACTGGCGGGACCGCCTGATGGCGCCAGATTAAGTAGGGATTGCACCGAAACTTTAACGTCGGGAGAACTTATACTTTTTGAAACTGCGATTGAATCTGTTGCCGTTGCACCCATAGTATTGGCTGCAAGAGCATCTATATCTGTGGTATCCAACACCCGCCAAGTTAGCCTTCTGTTAGCACCGCTTAAAGGAGCATTGGATAGTGAAGAGGTGTGATCCTTAACCGCGATATAGTGATTGTGATCGTATACGACTATCTCGCCTGCCTTATACGCTACAGGATTAGCCCAAGACCCCTTGTAAATAGACGCAGTGTTAAGCCAAGTTAAACCACCTGAGGTTGCGTCATATGTTGGCAACTGTCCGTCTGTAGGTGTGTTTGTCGAATCAAGTTTGGCAACCTTAATTGTGTCATCAACTATCTTGGTGTTGGACACAGCATTAGGTGCTATTTCAGAACTGCCGACACTATTAGGCGCTAACTCCCCAGCGGTAAGTGAGTTCTCTGCAATCTTATTAGCTGTTATAGCCCTATCTGCTATCTCAACAACAGGTGTAGTCGGAGTTGTATTATCCACCGAGATAGGTGCAGTTCCTGATACACCTGTGAGTGTGCCAACAACGGGTTTATTGCGGATGAAGGCATCATTAGCTGTGTCTGTCTCATCCCAATCGGATTGCACATTAGCTTCGCCAGAGCCTGTATCACCAGACACAACCATATCCAACCATTCGGGATCAGATGCAGGTGCAGTTGTATCACTTGCCGATCTATCATTTTTTGCGATGTAGAATTTGTTATTGTGGAAGACAACATTGCCACGTGTGTAGACATCAGCAGACCATATGCCTTTGTAGATAGTAGTGTCAGCCGCGACAGATGACACCTTACCCCAGCCTGAAGCCGTATGGTAGGCGTAGAGAGCTTGTTCAGATATAATGTAACATCGGTATCCCATCTGGGGTTCGTAATAACGCCATTCAGTACCATCATAAACTGCGACTGTATCGGCAGTCTGTGACTGCCACACACCCGTAGGGCCTGTTGCTATAATATGTGTTTCACCTGCCTCAGGTGTGGTTGGTGGAGTCTTGATAATGGATGTTGCAGTTAAGTGCCAATTGATCTCGGAAAGGGATTGGAAGTTGGTATTAACCGCGTCTCCCCAACCGGACTCACCCGTATCAAAATCATGTGTTATACCCGATCTACTATCAGTCGTTCTTGGCATCAATCACCCCAGACATTACCGAAATTATACCCCCAACCACTACGTCTAACGGTGGTTGGTATGAATAGTTGCTGTTCGTCCATTTGGAATACGTCATCGAAGACATCCTCCACCAATTGTAGTGTTACGAAGCCAGTCTCGTCAACTTCCCGTTTTTGGACCCGCATAACCACATTACGAATACCCCGTGGTGTGAAATCGACCTTAACAGGATCACCTGGGTACAAATCAATGGAAGGCAGCGTCACCGAAAAGAACCTTATAGGTTGTGAACGCGACGCTAGTTCGCGTTTAGCCAGATGCAAAGCAGTAGCATACGTAGGACAAGCTTCAAAATTAACCTTAACTGTTTCATGTCCCTGTTCCCTAAGGATAGGATTAACAATTGTCACTGCCTTAGATTCGTTGTCGACATTGCGATATGTGACTGTTACCCCGCCAATCTCCCTCTGGTTATACTTTTGGGTGAAGTTGCTTACATCACCAATCTCTTCAGTGTTTATGCTGGTAATATTGTTTATCTGATAATCCTTGCGGATAAGTTTGATCTTTATCTTGCCCTCGATGGGATGTTCATAAACCTCACAATCCATATGTCGCTTGAGGATCTGGAACATTTGTTCTGTGTCCCTAGTATCGTCAAGAGTAAAAGCACAACATAATGACTCAGCTGCACATACATCCGCAGCTACACGGAAAGAATCATTGTCCAGTAACTCCGTAGGAATACCAAAACCTATCTCAGTGTTAGTCATCAATTCACGCAATGCATGTACTGGGTTTAGATGTGAGATATTCGCAACTATACTATCAAGTGCATTAAGTATCTGTTGTGATAGATTGGCTGTGTTATCACGCTGGTCACTTGCCCAAATATACAATGGGTTACCAGTGCTATCTACCTGATACAACATAGATCCAGAACTCAGGGGATGATATATAGACAAGGCTCGAACCGTAACATTGCTATAACCACTAATCGTAGCTAGATCCTTCGCAGAAGCCTCAGTAAGCCTGTAATCACTATCGGTAATGTAGAAGGCATAGATAGGTCGATCTTCAGGGAATCTAGTCCTAGCATCATTGATGGCAAGTATAAGTTGGTCTACCCCAGTATTGGACGAAGTTGTGTTATAACCACCAGTGCCAGAGTAACTCCACGGACTAGATCTGCTGAAACCAGCAAAGTTAATGGCATTAGTGATACCCTGTGAGGCGTAAAACCTTCGCGAACCTTGAGTTGTTCCTTCAGGGAGAAATTCAGACCAACCATATATGTATGCATTTATCTTCTTACCATCTTGGATAAGATCATAAATACGCCTAAAGACAGAATCTAGTGCATTTAGCATAGCCTGTCTGCGACTTATAGGATGACCTCTCTGCATTGATGCCGAATCATCTATACTAAAAATAACAGTGTAATCACCACCATGGTCAAGTGTCTCTTCACAAGCTACAGCCTTAGAGGGATACCATTGTGGTAATCCCGTAAGTAACTTGTTAGTGCGTTGAACAATTGCATCAACAAAGGGGAATTCACCAGCACCCCAGTTATACCAGTCGAAAGATATGACTGATGTGCCACGGTAGTTAAGCGCCAAATCCTTACTGCCATACCTTGGTATGACTTGTGTTTGACTGCCGGGATACAAAGCTAGTGTTCTTGGCCGTCTTTCCTTAGTGACACGATCTAGACTCCCGATACCACCATTGCCACCTTCCTGAATAGCACCACCTAGAAGGCTTGTGTGGATAACTGTATTATCACCAAAATTAAATGATTGTGGCACCCTAGCTTCTTCTACAAAGATCGATATAAACTTATCAAGTTCGCCATACGAGAAACCAAATCTTCCTGAATAGTATTTTCGATCGTATGTCTTATTATTCACAGGTGTGAGAATTCTTATGGCATTCCGTACTGTGCGGTTTAACGCATTAATACCACGTGCCGTGTCTTCAAATGCCTTAGCTATCTCCCTATTGTTTAGATCTATCTCATCGAAGATAGCTGCAACAGCTGCTTCGGAAGCCATAACTGCGGAAGTTGAAGCAGTATCAGCGTCTATAGCTGGAACTTTATATAGCTTGTCCAGCCCATCTTTCTTTAACAGCCCTACCAATCTCTCAAGAGCTGGAACTCGATACTTAATGTAAAATTCAATACGTGTTGGGATATCAAGAAAAACAGAATACCAAAATATATTGAGCACCATAGCACGTTCGGCTTTTGTCGGTGGACGGGTATCACTCACGTCTCTCCCAACAATCTCTGAATGGATGTCATACCAAAGTTGATTTATATCACGTCTAGCATCGATCAAAGCACTTAGGAACGCACTTATTTTCTCCTGAGTATCCGATAGCGCTGAGTTAATGGTTGATTGTTCTTCCTTCCCAAAAGACCCACCTACAGGCTTTCGAACTATAATATTATTCTCATCATCATCATTTGTATGTATACGTTTAGACCATCTTACAAGTGACCCTGTCCTAAACTTAGAAACCCATACAGGTGAACCAAACTGTTCGATGTATATTCGTGTATTCCCATCACGATCAGTTGTGTAATCATTCTCATCTGTCTCTTTCAACACAGCAAACGATTTGATCAATCCTGCGACCAACCGTTCAAGTTTCTCAAGATTACGTCGCACAGGCTCTGGATCAAATTCGCTTGTTCTTTGGGTAGGGGTTGGGTCAAACTCAGTTGATGTAGAACTGCGCCAATAATATAGACGTTTATTGAATGCGTGCTCTAACGCAACTGCTGGGACTCTTCTTACGCCAAAGACAGCTGGGACTACTGCAAACTCTTGCTCATCATCATATATTCTTACCTTAGGTCTAACCCTTGTCGGAAATAGATCAGCACTTTCTTCTTGCCACGCCATTATGTATCGTCCTTTTCGCCGAAGATCTTACCAAATGGCTGCTCTTCGGGGTAATGAGGGTATCCACCATAGTTAGCCTCATTGCTAAATCTTGCTGCGCATGTTTCTAGAACTTTGTTGCAGCCAGCGCGAATCACTAATCCTCGGTTTACACCAAGTCCAACTACTATATGGTTAGTCACAATTGTATTCCTATCTGGCATATCTACAATCCAATAGTTCTTGCCCCTATGTGTCAACCATCCATTGATATAGTTGGTATGATTCGGAATAGGCAACACAGTCGTTATGCGTGTCTCTATCCATGATGCCACATTAACAGCTACGAGTGTTTGAGGTGCTTTACATGTGTTGGTGTCAAATAATTGGTAGTTACAACTTCGCTGGTATCTCCTCCTAGCACCTTTCTTAATACGCAATCGACTGGCAAACTTAAAGGCCATGGTATTGAAGCTAACTTCCACCCCTGTTAAGTTGCCTCGGTAAACAACATCTATGCCCTGTAGTAGGACTAGTGATACATTGCCACTGTCAACACCACTAGACCATTTATACCAAGGTTGTTCGTCTATACGATCACCTGCAATATTCACGGAGACATCATCCGTAAATATACTGCCATCTGTCTTAACCATCGAATAATTTATTGGCAAATAGTTCGGTGCTGAAGTTTGAGAAGTGTATTGGTATGTGCCATCGGCATCTTCGAAGTGATAGTTAGTTATCATGCTAACTTCCGATACCTAAGTACTGCGTTTGTCCTTAGCCCTCCTTCGTAGGACACATCTAACTTAGGCTCAAAAAAGTAGGCTGAGATATAATCGCCCGACTGTTCCGTTGGCATAACCACCACGGGGGAAACCCCCGACATTGCCGCGGCATAAACTTGTTTTATAATCCATTCATTTGGAAAAGTTGGCTGGTAGAAAGATACGTAATCCTCATCACGTCTTACTGCACCACTAACCTTACGCCTTCCCCTTACACGTTCGCCAACAAACAATACATCTGGTGTTGTCTGTGCGTCTTCAACCTTCGCAAATCTAGCTGGTAAGTTACCAGGGTGAAATTGGGGGTTGTTGTTGCCATCACGGTTAGTGCTGTAATCTCGCTTATTCTCAAAGTTGAAAATAACCGCTATCTCAACTGCCTTATACAACAAGCTATTGATGACAATGTTAGAGCTGACTGATGCCAAACGTAGAGGGCAACAATAGCCTTCCGCATCCACATCAGATGCAATATCAGCTGTGACGTGTGAAGCACCATAGGTAATGTTTGTAGTCTCGGTTGCTAGCGCAATGTTACGGTTGAAGAAATAAGTCTTTGTGGAGAACTCCCAGGGTTGTTTTCTGCCTTCTATATCAACTAAGGGGGCTTGTAATTTGCCAGCTGAAGTTACTGTGCAAGGCTGTGTTAGCGCAAACTCAGGCACAAGTAACGCATATCTTACGTCCGTAATCTCACCTATCATACGTGTAAGGATAGCCATATCATTTGCAACAACATCCCTATACGTATACTTAACACTATGTCTTATGGGTGCTGTGCTCAGCAATGAACGTGTCCTACCTAACTCATAACTTGTGAAATATTGTTCACGATATTCAATGCTTTCCGTAGCCCTAGTGGGTACGAAGTATACAACTTGCTCTCGTACTGTCGTCGGTAAGTAAGAAGTAAAGTTAGGCAAGTGCAGACCTCACGGCAGGATTGTTAGCACGTATTATGTTTATAACTTGTTTTTGTCCCGATGGTGATTGCAAGTATTCATCGACAAGTGAGGGATCTACAACGTTAACTATGTTAACCATCGGGGCATTGCCATCTTGTGTGTCTGGTGTCTCATCTATACCCCCATGTAGGCTTATCGATCTCCCTGCCATAAATTGACTTGTGGTAGATGCAGGTAAGACATACTCGTTACGGTGCACTACACCTGCTACTTGGCTGTTACGTCCTGTACCTGTGAAACCACCCGTCTGAAAGGCTGATAGATCTAACAAGTTGAATGTGACTAAGTCAATTACCCATAGGATGGCATTTACAAGCACTAATAAAATATTGATAACGCCAAGCACGACTGCTATGAGGAAGCCGAGAGCTTTAATCAAAGGTTTCGCCAATCTATACATTTCCTCGAGCATTGCAGACAACACTTCACCCCCTGCGGCTATCTCAGCCCCTGTCTCAACTGCATCTTGGTCTATCATGTTTAATTCCCTTGTAGTTTCATTCAGCCTATTCTGCACCCTAACTGCTTCACGGGAATTTCTGCCATGTTCTCTTATTGTGTTTACCAAGTCTTTTTCTATATCATTTCGTCGCTCAATTAGTTCTGTGTGTGCCTCGAATGCTTTGACATTGTGACCGATTGCCTGTGTAGCAATTTCCAAACCAGCTGCTGCGGCTGCACCTATAGGACCAGCGGCACTGCCTACACCAGCTGCGGTTGCTATACCTGCTATTGACTTACCAAATGCCCCTTGGTCTTTAGGGTCGGCAGTTGCATCAGCATAACCTGCTCGTCCCGCACCAATGACAGATGATAAGTCATCGTAACTTTCTATTCCTGCGGCTCCAGCTGCTCTCGCGAAGAAATCGACGAAGTTTAAGGCCACATTACCTATGGCATTAAGAGCCACACCTAACTCGAAGGAGAACTTAAATGCGCCCTCAGTAATTTCATTGTAGACGAACTTAACAGCTTCAGTGATGTCTAACATAGCCCCCTTGAATATTTCGTCTGACTCCTTAACTCGTGCTTTATGTTCTTCGTCAGTGACTGCAAGGATACCACGCACCCATTCTTGTGATTCTTCACGCAACTCCCTTATAGCTGTTTCGGTGGGTGTCAAATTGTCATAGGGACCGGAGATAGAAGTAGACGGTCGTGTCACATCTATTTGTCTTTGTATCTTTTCTTGTGAAGACGCATCAGGGAGGATTTTGCTGGTAAACCTATCCAAAAATCTTCTGAAGTCTTTCCATTCCTTCTCAGTCGGCCCACCAGGTCCGAAGCTAATCTTAGGTAGACCAATTTCGCCACTCAACTTATCAACACTGAAGCCACTATCATAGATGTCTTTGATGCCTAACAATTCTTTCCTGATTGCATCATATTTTTTCCTTATCTCATCGGCGTTCTTGCTAGCTTTCTCCCACCAAATACCGCCAAAGACTGATATATCATCCAAGCCTTTACCTGCTTGTTTCCAAGTTTCCCTAACACCTTTCCACTTATCGAATAGTAAATGCTGCTCCCGTATCCAATCCGTAGGGCCAAATAACACCGATTCTGACGCATCACCAAGAAATTCACCGCCTTTCCACCCAAGATAAGCGCCTGCCACACCACCACCAATTATACCCGGTAAACCAACGGATGCCCCTAACATACCTAGTTTGACCGCGCCTAATACTGCACCAGTAATCTTAAAAGCTAGTTTTACGGTCATGTTCTCAAGCGAAATTCTGAACTGAAGCATAAACCTGTCGATGAAATATTGGACAGCTCCTTCGTCAAACAAACTGTCGAATCGCAACCAAATACTATGTGCTACAGTGCCTATAGTCTGGCCTAACGCGATAAGGGTATCAGATATAAGCTGAAGAATTTCCCAAGCACGTAGTAAAGATTCGACAACCCTAAGAGTTATTGCCTCAGTCTTCTCATAGTCTTCGGCAACTAAGTTAACCTTATCTGTCTGTGCGTTTATGAACCCTACTATACCCCTGTCACTTTTGTTTAGTTGATCATGTCCGCCTGACAAAGCAACAACAACATTATCGAAGACTCGCAACCATTCCTGTTGATAGCCTTGCAGTGCGAGAGAAATCTTCGTTTCAAAACGAGAGAAAATTTCATTAGCTTCACCACCAAATTCTCGGAATGCCTTACGAAGAATATCAGTTGAAATCTTACCTTCTTCCGCTGCCTTTCGGAGTTTCTTAAATGGTATCCCGGCAGCTTGTGCAGCCGCCATGGCAAACTTAGGCATACCCTCAAGGACACTATTAAGTTCTTGACCTCTTAGTGTTCCACTAGCCATACCTTGAGAAAGTTGCAGTAGTGCACCAGCTGTCTCGGCACTGTTACTACCGAATGATGCAGCTGACTTAGCCAGGGCATCAAGGGACGCAGCAATCTCGACTGATGTTGCATTTGTTTGTGACAATGCGACTTGAAAACGTGAGAATGAAGTTGCTAATGCACCTACATTCACACCTGTAGCACGTGATGTCTTGAAGAGAAGTGAGATAGTAGCACGCATCTCATCTACACCTTGTCCTGCGGCACGCAACCTATTGCGGACATCGGTCATGGTAGATGTAAAACTAAGCAGCGCGTTAGTAAGAGGTGGCCCCAACTTATAAATTAATGCAGCAACCGCAGCGGTAAAAAGTCCTAGAGTAATGGTCGCTGCCTTAACAGCCGCGCCAAAGTAAGTCCAAGCGCCCCCACGTTTGCCTGTCTGACTTAACTTAGCGTCTAACTTATCTACCGCCTGTGTGGTGATAGCAGCTTGATGCTCAAGTAGTTTTAGTTGTTTCTCGGCGCGGAAATCCTCGATGGTTATACGTAAGATAAAATCAATTGCCGCCGCACCTGCTAAAGAACCAACTAATCCTACCATCTACGTTATCCTCTCTAGACTAACTCGTAATTCACCGGCCAATTCTTTGGCACTCTTAATTACACTCTCTCTGGCCGTCCTTTCTATCCAAGGTTCAGGACGTTGTTTCGACCAACCCGCATCCAATCGACGAATATAGGGTGCAGCATTGCCAACATGCACAGGATCTTTAAGCGGTATACTAGATGACTCTCTGTCAGCAGCAGCTTTGGTAAGTGCAATAGACGCTTCGCGAGTGCTACCACGTTTACCTTTTACGTGTGCTGACCCATATGAAAATTTACTACTAGTAGCACCAACTTCCCAGTTAGACAAAGCTTTTGACGTATCAACGGGTGTATTGCGTGCAAGATCAACAACAAGATTAACGACCAACTTACGTCTTGCGAATAGAACCCCTCTTATAAAAGCATCTTTGACATCATGTATTGTATCTGGAATTTCGCTAAAATCTTTCGCCATCAGCGTCTCCTTGGTGGACGTTTAAGACGTGACGCACTAATACCACCTTGGGCTGCCCCCGATTGTGTCTTGGTCTGCTCAGCGATGTGTGTGGTGTATACGTTATCTGCAACGCGTATGCCGCGAACAATAAAGTCACTAGTATCTTCATCTACTCCAAGTCTATCGACGTATGCTTGTATAGATGACCACCACATGCCTCCTACGCCCCCCATGAACATGCTGCGGTCATTTATAAGTTCGAAAAAAGCCATCATAATAATCTCAAGTTCAGGCGGGAGAGTCGGAGGGTCTAAGACTTGCTCAGGCAACATTTCATAACGTGACTCAGAAATGCCATCTGCTATCTGACTTTCAATTTTGCCAAACTTTATTGCATATTCTATGCACTCTCTGACTTCCCCATATCTTCTTTGTCTTGCTCCACACCATGTGTACTACGATCAAATGCACGTTGTGACAACTCGGTGTATAAGTCATCTAATTCAAGCATAAGACGCTTGGCATACTCTGGCTTATACGGAATGTCATTGCCATCCGGGTCTTGTAGATTGCGCCAATCAAGTAAGACATAGTTGACGAAGAAGTCTAATGCCTTGTCTAACTGTTCTTTTGCAGACACAACTCCCAGCTCAAACTTACGTCTATTACGCATAGCGTAGGCTGTGATAGCTGCGTGATATTCTTTGTTGACCTTACTGGCACTAGCAATCTTAAACATAGGTGGATCGGTGCGTCCTTCCATAAGACTAGGAACGACCCATACACCTTCTGTTGCCTTCTTTTTGTCAAGCCCGTATGCATTACGTAACAAATCATTCATAAACTAAATTCACTCCGGCAAGTAATCGAAAAAGTCCATAAGGACTGTATAACCCTCGTCATTTTCCCCTGCCTCACTATCAATTGCAAGGGTTAATGGCTCACCCTGAGAGACGTTAACACCTGCTGTGCCAAGTCGCATTAACGGAACATCAAGGACAAACCCTTCATTAGCTCGCTGACCAGCCACATACAAACCCATATCGGAGTTATTGCGGACAGAATCAATAGCATCAGTATCGTTAAAGCCAGCTGTGAGAGACCCTGTAACCATAAAGTTGCCAGCAGAGACATCATAGGCTCCAACGATTCCGATCGCGGGGATTGCTGTGACATTGTTGTTGATCTCCAAAGTAAGATCGGACAAATAAGAAAACAATCGCGTCTTGGTAGAGTTTGTATCATGCCTGTAGAGATTCATGTGTTTAAGCGCACTAGACGTATTATAGTCACGCACGCGCCTATATACAGGTCTAATACCTGGCTTTAGCCCATCTTTCTTAGTCTTGGAATCAACCGCCACGAAGGACATGCTTGACTTAACAACCTCCCGTGTAGGGATCATGATAGACATTGTATTGGCGATACAACCCTCAACATACTCAGCCTGTGCCTGTTTGGTCACAGGATGAATGCCAAGTTGACGCTCGAATTGAAAATAAAACGCGTCACTACCAGTGCCATTGCGGAAACCACGTGTAGGCAAATAGACTTCAAAACCTGCCGCGGTAGTGGCTGCGGCAGCATTAAAGGATGTGATGTCTAGTGTCACACCTGTTGTTTCAATTGCACCAACCCTAGCCACACCACCTAGACGTGCCCCGGCTGCATTAAGCTTAGTCGCATCATCCTCACCGCCTATATAGATCCAAGAACCCTTACGTAGTTTTGTCTTGGTCAAGTCAATGCCGGTGAGTCTACTCACCCCACTGGCATAAGTTAGGGCAGCAGTTGTGCCTGTCTGCTTAAAGCCTACAACTTCTACTGTTGCAGTATCAGGTGGCGTTGCCTCTGCGACAAGACCTGTGGTTGTTAAGGCTGTTGCAGACGTTGCAGTGATAGTCTTGCGACCATTATTAGCCGCATTAGTGAAGCCTTTCATTTCAACAAGCAATGTAAACCCAGTGGGAATTACAAATCCTAAGTCAATAGGGCTAGTGCCAGACTTAGCTGTAACAGCTGTTGTTGAGACACTGGCAATCTTATCACCTGTAAGATACCCATACCTGTAAATAGATTCAAAGAAGATACCTTCGAGAAAGTCTTCTGCATTGCGCTGCCTAAAGACAAAGTCAAAGTTAGCAGCAGCTGAGAGACCCACAACATCACCAAGTTGGTTCTGCCGTGTAGGGGAAATCTCTTCTGTTGTGTAACGTTCCAATGAAGGGCCGAACTCACCTTGTGTGATAGTTCGTATACCCTTCCATTCCACGGGGGTCGCAAGTACTCCCGGTCCTGTTTCGAACGCGTAACTAATCGCGGCAGAGCTACTATCGATTACCTTACGCGTTCCAACTGATTTAATTGCCATGATTTACCTCATTTATGTGTAGTAACGATAGTTTAGCGCCACATCTACGGGAATTCTCCCTTGTTCAGGTGGTGCATCCGACACCGAAAATCCATCTATAATTACATCGCCAGTGCGTATTGCATCTCGCCATGCGTCTTTTATTTTGTAAGCCAAAGACCGCACAGTAAGTATCTCTTGCGGCTGTAATGCGCTCATAAAGCGCAACACAACCTGTGCGGTCGTTTGATATGTAGGTTCAGAACCTAACGATATTGCTTGTTCATTAGTCAGTGTTGTTGAGACTATCCCATATGTCTTAGCCGCAGGAAAGTTTCTTGCAGGTAATTGTCCCGGCCATATGATTGGCATAGATGTCATCCTTGCAAGTATCTCTTTCAATGTTTCAAGAAGATCTTTTGAGATAGCTTCGTAAGTTGGTTCAAGAGAAGTCATTGCTTCAACTCCAATTCATATACTAGTGTTACACCGCCTACTTCTTGTTTCTTAACACAGAAAACAACATACTCTTGTCCTCCGTCTTGTATGATGTCACCTAACTTGACACCACCCGCAGGAGGCTGAAGGAAACATGTACACATGCGAGAGAAGTTAGTATCTTCCTCTATCAAGTCCTTGTAGTCGACAATCACACCTCTGACCGAAAGTGGCGGAATTTTATCTCGCAAGTCTTGCGACATTTCATTGACCGCAACATACTCACTTTGCCCTACCTTCTTTGCGGAAGACAAGAGCACCATGCCATGGCCTACGGTGGAGATTGCCACCGCAATGTTACCGGCTATCTCCTGCCAGTTGACTGCGCCTGTTGGTGTATGCATAGTCATACCATTCTCCTACCAGTACGGTACAAAGACCTAAACAAGGGTCGCATAATGTCCACTGCACCTAACATATAATGCTCTATCGACCTATCGTTGTAGCCAAGACCACGACTGTTTGACTTAGTCTCTGTCACTATCTTATTTGTTCGTGTTGTCGTAGTCGAGCTTTCCTCACGCGGCGAATACCTAACAGTATACAAACCACGTAGGTAAGACTCTTCAGTAAGTGTGCCCTCACGGGTCACAACCCCCTGCGTCACACTCCCCGGCTCAGCCGTGACATCCTCATTGATGCCTAACGGTAAGATAGAAAACGGGTCAGCCTTAGCTTGTAAGTAGGCACAGAAGTAGACTTGCGCTACCTTAATGTCATCTGGGATAGATGTTGATGGATACACACGTCGTGGAGACACGCGATATGCGTAAATCCTAGGCCATTCAAGGGCTTGTGTATCGTCTAAACGTCGTCCGATAAACCTATCAGCATGCTGGTCTATGTAAGTCGTAGAACGCAACAATAGACCTTCTGCAAGCATTGTGTTGTCTGAAATAGCATCAAACAAAGGCTTAAGCAGACTGTCACTAGACGTAGTGTCCCCAGACGAACTTACCCTGCAACGCAGGAAGTTAGTCAACTCCTCGACAGTAATGTAGCAATTTGCAGCATCACCACCGAGGGTTGTATCAAGACACGGCGCACCTACAGCAGGTGCCGTGAAGACAGCCATGATTACACTTGATGCAGAAGGCAGACACCAGGGCCATCAGCATTGTCTGTGTTAGCTGTTCTAGACCAGTTACCAGTTGTCGCAACTTGCAAAATAGTTGGATACTTCTGGGTATTCCAACCAAATCCTCTCACCCTAAGACCAAACCTAGATTCGGTTTTAAGAGTTGTCTCGATGCGTGTTTTGTTATTAACCTGAATGTTGTTACGCATGTAACCAGGGTCATAAACCTTAATCGCACCTTCAAGAAGACCGAATGTACGGTACTTAACTAGGGAGTTCTGCGAGAACTGTAAAGATGGATCGTCTGTAATGAAGAATTGTTTTCCAAACAAGTCCTCCATGACAGTCACACCTTTGTATTGGAACAACCTCTGATAATCTTTAAGGTTATTGCGCGCAAATCGTATGAATGCCTGACTATGCATAAGCCAAGAACGTATTTCCTGGAAATGGTCTCCCATGATGCCAGAACATTCCAGAAGCATATCAGCATTAATTTGATTAGATGCACTTGCAGTTGTACCTGACTTGTCCAGTGTAAGACCACCAGTGAGACCAGCACTTAAGATAGACCCAGCAGCAGCAGCAACGGCGTTGTTAAACTTATTACGCAAGGCAGCAATACCAACTTGTCTACCCCAAGCAGAACCAGCGGTTGCAGGATCTCGGTTTGTGACCTCGATCTGAATTTCTTCGAAGGAAACTGTCTTACTAGAATGTACGACCTGCACTGCTTTTTCATCGTATTCAGTCAACTTAACAGGCGTTTCATCACCAATGTCAGGCTGAATGTCGATGTTGCGCATTAGGTCAGGAACTTTGTTCCAACCTGCCATGTGTTCGAATTCACCCTCTGGGGCCATTCGTTCAAGGACTATAGCGCCGTTGGACTTAGCGTTGTAGTCATCTATAACTTGATTCTCAACTATGGTTCGACCTTTGTATGTGTAGCGGTCGAAGACTTGGATGGCACTATTGAGTAGACCAGCCATAATTTACCTCCAAAATTAATCCTTACCAAACGCGGCATCAACTGCCGCAACAAGTTGTTGGTCGGAACATTTGGTGTAATCTAAGTTGCCACCTGTGCTCGTCCCAGCAATCGACTTCGGAAACGCATCGCGACTTCCATCACTTTGACTTCCCAGTCCATGGCTGGCACCGCCTGTGGCCTTGGTCTGAATGATAATGTCTTTATATTTTGTATCTTCCCTAAACTTTTTTGTCAAGACATCGTAACCATCTACACTTTTCTTACCCTGAGCATCCTTAACGTATACCTCTACTCCACCCTCGCTATCATACTCTGCGCCTAGACTCATAGCTATCTTGTCTGCCAGTAAATCAGGGACAGTTGAAATCTCCTTTGCGATACCATACGCCTTATCATACGCATGTTTCCCAAGTATTTTGTGGTCACGCTCTTTGATTAGGGCTTCTTTCGCCTCAAGTTCCTTGGCATGTTTAGCTTTCAACTTGGCCTCGTACTCTTTAAAGTCTCCTGATTCTTTCAACTTTTTCTCCTGCCTCTCATTTTCTTTTGATTCGAGGTCTTTGAGTTTTTCTCTCGCTTCATGGAGTTCTGCGAGGGCTTTTTTCCTTTCATTTGCTTGGTGATCTTTGGCACGTTTTAAAGCTCCTACGTTAACGGTTATCAATTTGTAGACATCACCTGCCTGTTCGTATAGTTCCTTATCTGACTCTTCAAGTTGTTCGAAAGCTTCTGAGCTTAACTCTCTCTTGATTGGCATCTGTGTTCCTTAATGTGTTAATCAATAGGCAATCTACCCCATTTTGACAGGTAGTCAGGGTCAAAGTCAACTATCAAGTCTTGCAATCGCTTGTTAAGAGTCTCGGCGTACTTACGCTCATCAAGTGTGCCTTGATCTGTGTAGTAACGACGTTTCGACTTCCAGACAGCAGGCGGATTGTATTCTCCCTTTTCGAAGAGCTTGTTCTCTTCTTTGCCTAGTATTTCACGTCGTACATCATGCTGTAAATTCTTAAGCCACGTCTTGTAGCCTATGTTCAGACCCTCTTTCATTTCAGCATTCTCTTTCTCGGTCTGCAAGAGCGGAACAATCTCCGACCTACAATTGTAATGCTGGGGCGGTAACGGCCCACCACCATACACAAAGGTTTTCTGGTGCAGACTACGACAACGTTGTGTCGTCCGCTCGTCTATCACCGCGATATATGTGTACTGGCCTACAAACAACTCATCATCATCGTCATCACCACCACCTCCGCCACTACTACCATCCCACAACTCATCATTTTCATCCCACCAACTATCGTCACGTTCGTCGTCTTCGAATCTTCTCTGGATGTCTATGTATCTGTTGCCAGCTTCTATCTGTTCAAGACTCCGCCATCTGCTATTCTCATCTGCCTCAGCTTGCACAAGATCGTCTTGCGCATTAGTTCGCATAACTGTAACTGTCTTATCAATTAAGTCTTTGACCATAGCACCATTAAGCTCAAACTGTTTGAGGAATTCTTCCGCTTCAATTTCTCCTGTCTCACCTCCAAGAATCAAAGCAGCCAAATTCTGAGAGTCGTAATAAATGGCAGGATCTATTAAATCTTCTATTGCTTTCTTGCGAGATTCTATCTTACGTTTCTTCTTTTCTTCGCGTCTCTTCTCCCAAGCTTCCTTTTTCTTTTTCTCCAAATACTTCTTAACTTTTTCTTCGTATCTTTCAATCAGCTCTTGTCTAGTTTTCTCTACAAGTTCTTCGACTTCACGTCTCTCCTCCATATCCAGAGGATACCTGGCTTTAAGCCACAACAGCTCTTCATCTTCTTTCGTCAGAGGGAAACCCTGAGCAATTTGCAGCTTTTGTGCTTCAGTTGGGTCTTGTGGTTTTATCTTCTTCCTTATCAACGCATCTAACTCAGCCCTATAATACTTTTGGCTAGCAAGAGTCCCCTTCTTACCTAAGATTCGCGCTAACCTAACAAGATAATCATCTGACTGTACGTCACCTAAAGTTGAATGATACCCAATCATATAACCAACAGGTTTGACAAACTGTAAAACTGCCATTATCGGCCCCGCACCACGTAACGCTTGTTGCCATCGCTTAGGTGGTGGAGGTTTAATCCACGTCATTCCGGGGAGAGGTTGCCCTGGACGATTAGGCAACTTTTCAACACCTACAAACTTGTCCCACAACCTCTCAGCAACTCCAATAATACGACCCAATCTACTTCTACTATACAACTTACCTAATCTAGACCTCTTAAGTTTACCTTTTATGTCTCCCGCAGCGTGATAAGTCCCAAAGATAA
>OY282434.1 GCA_958296095.1 uncultured Oligoflexales bacterium | reverse complement strand
CCACTAGTTCTCTTGCTGTCAGTGCTTGCCTTGATGTGCCTCGCCCCCTGAACGACACCGCCAGCATAGCAAAATCGGGCCGACTAGTGCGAGCGAGAAGGCTAGCGAGCCCTGACGCAGGCGGGATGCACTGCATCGAGAGCGGTGATATGCCTGGCACAGCTATGCCGATGTTGCCCCAAGTTGAAGCAGGCTTGCCGCTTCGTTAAATATCCAACTCGCGTTCAAACACAACACTGGCTTGGTAGACCGTCTCGGCACTGGCATTGTCAAACTTGCCATTGCCAGTGATTATCTCCAACGCTTCGGCAAAGATGTTGGCGTAGAGTTCCATCTTAAGTTGCAGGTCTGTAAATTTATCTCGTGCCAAATCACAGAACGAAGCTCGATCCTGTTCACGGTTATCGGAATCACGACTGAGATAATCAAACCCGACAGCCTCAGGCTGTTGCAAATTAAAATGCAAATCAAGCCGTCCCTCCTCTTCGAGGTACGCGGCACTAAAAACCTCGGTGTCCTGCACCTGGTCTGCGTCCAGCGACACACATGCGATCTCCTCGCCGCGGCTGCGATCAAGGCAGGTGGTGAACCACACTTCCGTCCCCTCCAACAGCTTAAAGCCTATCACATACTGCTGTTCGCCTTTGACGATGCGCAGCTGCAACCCTGCGAACAAAGCCTGTGCCATGTTAGGGCCGCGGGCGGTGTTGACCGCGGTATCAAGCGCCTTGCTATAGAGATCGAACGCCTCAATATCACGTTTCTCCAGCGCGTTGAGGGCACTGTCGTACTCCTGCTGCATGTTGGTCAATAATAGTTTCGCGGCCGCGACCAAGCGCTGGTCAGCTTCAGGCAGTGGCAACTGCGCCGCCTGCAACAACTGCGGCAATAACTCCTCTGCCCGCCGCAAATTGCAGAGAAATTCCATCGCCTTCGAGAGAATGCCCGTGCTGACACAGTTACCATCAGCCACGGCTGGCAAACGCGGCACGGCAATGTCACGGTTGAAACGATAATCACTGACGCTCACTCCCGCGACTGTTTTTGCCAGCGCTTGTAGACCACCTATCATAGTGTTGCGTTTTGCTGCGACATCGGCAGAACTTGCCGCCTCAAGAAAAATACGCCGCTCTGCGGCAAGGCTAGCGGGGTCTTCAAGCTGTGCCGACGACTCCACATCACGCACTAGTTGCAGGATAAATGCCTGCCCTTTGCGTGGTCTCACCGTCACGCTACGATCACCAAAGCCAATGCGACCCAGACGCTGGTAAAATTTCAAATAACGCCGCCGCGCAGGATTGTCGTAGGCATTCAAGATGCGCTGCTTAAAACTCTGCGGGTCATCGTCGAGCAGTTGCTGCAAGGCTGCGATCTTTTCTTGTTGTGCCTCCACCGTGGCATAATTTTCGGTAAAGTAAGTCGATGCCAGCACCCCATGCAACCAAATGCATTGAAAATAATCTTTGCCTTGCGCCGTGTCCGCGGCCTGACACGCGGGCTTGTCGGCAAACAACTGACGATGGTAGCTCTCACACATGATGTGGGCCGTCGGACGTTGCATATACTTGCGCCGTAGTAAATTCTCGCTGACGGCGAGTGCAAAGATCTTGCCTTCGCAATAACTGCGCAGCACCTGTTCGGTGTGTGCTTGCTGCCAACTTGTGTCGTGGCTTGCCAGTTCTGTCATCTGCGTAGCAAGCCAGGCCGCGCCCTTGTCCCACTGTTCTTGCCGGTAACGTTGCCACTCGCCAGGATTTTCAGCACGAACACGGGCATAGGCGGCATCGAGTAGCTCATGCACCTTCTGCCGTTGAGCCGTGATCAGCGGCACCGCCATTTGCAGGCGTTGACGTTCGCCCGCGACATACTGCGAAACTTGCTCGTAGTTAACCGACTGCTGCTTTTTTGCTAGCGAAGCCGCGGAGAGACGCTCGACGCCCGCGACACTTATCTGCTCATCCCAAATCAGCAGCGAGCCTTTCAGGTTGAGTTGATTGCCATTGCCCGTCAAGCTAAAGCCATCTTGTGCCACAGGCCAAGCTGGTTTAGTGAGATTACTTACGATTTCCTGCTGCTCTAACGGCGGCACACTCACCCCGCACCCGCACAGCAACAGTGCCAGCAGAATACAACGCATCACCCGCTCCTAGAAATAAAGGTTCATATCCAGCACAAACAACTGCGTGGCCGCAACGTCTCTGTTCGTGGCCAGCAAGCCGCTGTCGATTACTCGTTTGTATTGAAAGCTAACGTTTAATGGCACGGGGATTTGCTTGCGCTTGAAAGCGGGGATAGTGCTAAAGCCGAGCTTGACTTCAAGATTGTTCGCCTGTGTCAGCGTGTCTTGCTCAAGTTCTTGCTCTACCGCGGCACTGGCTTGATACTCATCGCCCTGTTTGCGATTAAACTCATAGCCTAGCCCTAGTTCCAAGCCAGAATCAGATTCCCACTGTATGGATGCGCCGAGATCGATTTTGTTACCAGGCTTGTAGGTCAACCGTGCCTTCTCTACTTCGATCGCTTCATCGGCCGTCTTCAGGCGCGTCAAGCGCTCGGTTTCTAGCTGATAGGTAAACTTGGCGAATTGGTTCAGGTACCAGCCGCGGGTCAACTGTTGGTCGCACATGATGCCTGCGAAAATATCCCAACTGCCATCACCGAAAGCCACGTCAGTCAGCACATCGGGATCATCTACCCTACCTGTGGGCACAACCACGCCTGCAAGGTTGGCAAGTCGCAACCTGCTCGTCTCGTCGCCCCAAATACTGCTCTTGACCGCGAGCGTGACATCACCGAAAGCCTTGTCTTCCCACGTGCCGAAGCGCTGATAGTCGTTGTCTTCCAGCTTGTCGTTGAGGGCGGCAACACCATCGGCAAATTTATCGTGCGCCTCTCGTGCCGCGGCGACTTGATTGTATTGCGGGCTGCTCAAAAGATTAAGAAAATTCTGGGCATTATCATCGTTGGCACGATAGCCAAGTGCCACTTCCGTGCGCGCCATATAGAACGGCGCAGCCACCGCGAGGGTAATGCGACTCGTTAAACCATAGGCGATGATCGGCGCAATCACCCGCATGCTGCCCTTGAGGTCGGCGCTGAGCGAGCCGAGCACCAGATCGTGACTGAGGTTATTTTCGTGCAAAAAAGCCCGCAACTTGGTGTTGTCCAAGCCCTGCTTGCCCTTTAGCACATTGTCGAAGGTAATATCCGCCGCCAGCGGTTGAGCAAGACTGATTAAACTGCCCTCGTTATCGTACTTGCGGGCTAAATCAACCGACAGGCTCTTGATGTTAACCCGACGCACACCCTGCGGTAAAACCTTGGCATTCTCCAGTGCCCACACGTCGACGGCAAGCACCAGCAGCACTGTTGCGAGAAAAAAATTCACCACACACCTCTCTCACCCTAAACAAAAACCTCGCCGATGCAGGCAACATCCCGCATCAGCTAACTCTCTGCTGGCAACGATGCCTCACTGCTCGGATGTATATTTAACCAAGCGCTTACGAAGCTTTTCAAGATAATAGCGTGTCTCTGGCTCACGTCCAACTGGCAAGGCCTCGAGCTCGATGAGCTCTTCATATTCGGCAACCGTCTGTTCGAGCAGTTCGATTGCTTCTGGCTTGCGGTCGTTTTTCAGCAGTGCCTCAGCGTAGTGATAGTAGTTTTCAGCAACGTCTGCACCTGCAATTATTTCAGGATAAGCACGATCCTCGACCCCCTCCGAGGCGATCGCCTGCTCGATCAGTGTCAAGGCCTGTTCTGGCTTGTAAAGACCGATCGGACGTGCCTTGCTGTTAAGGTAAACAGCACCCACCATGCGTGGCAGTCCACCACCTTCGTAACGTGTATCGAGCTTCAAGCCTTCACGAATAGCACGTTTCAGAGTTACCGCTCGCAGTAAGATACGCAGCGGCCCCGCCGCCTTTCCCCACAGTGCCAGGCAGTAGACCTTGTAGTAGTAGTACTGTGGCGTTGCACCTACTTCGTCGGGGTGAATGTGTGCCTTCAGCGTGTCGAGGCACTTGTCGAAGATGCGCATACGTGCCTTCTTGTCGCTCTCAGGGCGGGTCATGTCCCCGTCGTAGATGTAGAGTCGTGATATTTGTGCAACAGCATACAGCTTCTCATCTCCAGTGACCGTGTCTAGTGCAGCATGGTATGCGGCCAGGGCCTCGCTAATCGCCTCTGCACCCTCTTCCGTAGGGGCGCGCTGGGCAAAAAGCTCATCCGCCGCGGTGAAATCGTAAGCCTGTGCGATCGACGCAACCGCAAACAGCAAAATACCCGACAATCCTGTCCGTAACATGACACCACTCCATCGTAAGGTTAAAGAAAAAACAAGCGCGGGCCTCTTAACCCAAGCATCCAGATTTTTCAACATCTTTTTCGTCTGCTTAGGACCAGGCAGAACCGAGAGATCTGAGGACAAGGATCTAGACTGGGGGACAAGCTTGAACGCAATAACGAGAGGTTTGATGGCAGGCAGGCCTGAGGGCAAGCCTGAACGCAATCGCGAGAGGTCTGAGAGCAAGCCTGAATGCAATACAGGGAGATCAGAGCGCAAGCAGCGAGCCGTGCAGAGCACAGACCCTACTCAGCACAGACCTCCGTTGTCTTGGCACGGCGCAGTGGAGCTAGCAAGCGGCAAAAAAGCCGATCAGCGAGAAACCCGACCTCAACAGGTATAGGCACATGCCTTGTGCAAAAAAATAAACTAACGGCAATACGGCAATATTTGTGGTCGGGTTTTCGCACGGTCTTGCCGTGCCGTTCATAAAGCCCTCGGTGGGCAGAAGGTGGGGGCAACCGCGAGAAGGCTTGGGGGCAAGCCTGAACGCAGTAACGAGAGGTTTGAGGACATGCAGCGAGCTAGGAAGCGAGCGATACAAAAAGCAGCGTAGCGAGCGAAGCGAGCTAGGAAGCGAGCGTTACAAAAAGCCGCAGCGCAGCTGGGCACGGCACAGACCTACCGAGAAACTCTCCCATGAGATAGGTTGTGGGCACATGCCCTATGCAAGAAAATAATCTGGTTGCAGTATTGGCAATATCTGTGGTCGAGTTTTCGTACGGTCTTGCCGCGCCGTTCATGGAGCTCTCGGCAGGCAAGCCTGAACGCAATCGCGAGAGGCCTGAGCGCAAGCTTGAATGCAATACAGGGAGATCAGAGCGCAAGCAGCGAGCTAGGAAGCGAGCGTTACAAAAAAGCCGCGTAGCGTAGCGCGTAGCTAGGCACGTTTGCGTTTGAGCTTGGTCAGGTCACCGCGCTTGAGGCCTGTTGTGCGGCAAACGACCTCAATATCCATGCCCTCCTCAAGCATGCGCAATGCTACTTCGGCCTTGCCTTCAGCCTTGCCTTCGGCTTTGCCCTTCTTGAAGCCCTGCTCAAGCCAGCCCTCTTGACCAATTTTGATGGTGCGCATCAGTCTATCCTCCACTTTGTTGATACAACCAGCCTCGATTTCCTCTAGCAGACCCATGTCGAAACCGCCATCGGATTCGACAAGACAGTTGGTTCGCTACGCTGCGCTTGGCTCTTTAGTAACGCTCGCTTGCTAGCTCGCTCTTTGTCCTCAAACCTCTCTGCTTTATCCTCTCTTCCGCAGGCAGAGCAAGACTGCCGACGAGAAATTCCCCGATCACCTCTCTATTCAACTGTTGCAGGCTACGCATGCCGAGGAGATAGGGATGCGAGCTGGGAAACACAGTCTGCAGTGTCTCGGCAGTTTGCCTGGCAAAATCGAATAGCAAGTAGCCAAAATTAAGGCTGACCTCGCTACGCTACGCGGCTCTTTAGTAACGCTCGCTTCCTAGCTCGCTCCTTGTCCTCAGACCACTCTTCTTGCCCTCTCAAGCTTGCTCTTCGCCGTAGAAACAACGATCGGCACAACCTCGTCGGCAGCCTCTGCGTAAAGAACGGTTTGGTAGGAGAGCAGTTGCTGGAAGATATGCTTGCTCTTCGCTGCGCGGCTCTTTGTATCGCTCGCTTTCTAGCTCGCTCTTTGCACTCAGACCTCTTGCTTTTGCGTTCAAGCTTGCTCTCTAGTTATCTGCTCACCCTCGGCATCAGTAAACACCGTCGTCTCGAACTTAAGTGTGCGGAAGTTGAACTGTGCAGCTCTTGCCTTACCGAGCAAGAACTTGAGCAGTTCTGTGGCTAATTTTACGTTGCGGGTAAATGCCGCCATGAACAGGGCATTGTGCAGAGCACGTTTTGACATGATGTGCCTTCTTTTGTTTGTCGTTGGAGCGTTATCATACAGTGAGCATGGTATCAAAGCTAAGCGAGTTGCCACGAAATAGCAACTGAAGTTTGCTGTGGTTATCTTTCAGAACCTGTCGAGACAGGATCTTTAATCCGATACTTTACTCAAAAAAATAAGCTGGTTGCAGTGTTGGCAATATCTGCGGTCGTTTTCGCACGGTCTACCCGTGCCGTTCATAAAGCCCTCGGTGGGCAAGACTGAACGCAACAGCCGAGAGACTTGGGGACAAGCAGAGAGGGCGCGCAGAGTGGCCTGAGAACATGCAGCGAGCTAGGAAGCGAGCGATACAAAAAGCAGCGTAGCGAGCGAAGCGAGCTAGGAAGCGAGCGATACAAAAAGCAGCGTAGCGAGCGAAGCGAGCTAGGAAGCGAGCGATACAAAAAGCAGCGTAGCGAGCGAAGCGAGCTAGAAAGCGAGCGTTACAAAGAGCCGCGTAGCGCGTAGAAAAAATCCGCGTATAATTACTGTAAATTCAGCTTGTTACCTAAATATCTTGTAATTTATACATAAACATGAGAAATTACCTATGTGATGGATAGGTGCTTGAAATCAAAGATTAAAGAGATGCTATCGATAGTTCCAGCCGTGGCTTTACTGGGACCTAGACAGGTAGGAAAAACTACGCTAGCAAAAGCCATTCTCGCCGAGCTTGAACCAACTCCTGCTTACCTAGATCTGGAACGACCATCCGACATAAGCAAACTAGAAATCATCGAACAGTATTTTATGGCACACGAAGACCGTCTGATAATAATTGACGAGATTCAGCATTATCCCAATTTGTTTAAAACTCTACGAGCTGTCATCGATGATGGTGAGCAACGCGGCCGAAAAACTGGACGTTTTCTATTGTTAGGCTCTGCTTCGATGGAACTTATGCGCCAGTCGTCGGAAAGCTTGGCAGGTAGGATCTTGCACACAGAATTAAGCCCCATCAGTTTGCTGGAGATTGAATCTGATGAGGCTCTTAAACTATGGTCACGCGGCGGGTTGCCAAGAAGTTTTCTCGCCAACGATGATAGTTATAGCAAGACATGGCGCGACGGTTTTGTCACCTCCTACATTGAGCGCGACATGCTTCAATTTAGCGAACAGTATCTACCCTCTGCAACCCTGCGTCGTCTATGGACTATGTTAGCTCATTATCAGGCAGGTAAGTTGAACATCAGCAAGATTGCCAATAGTTTAGGGGAAAGACCACGTTTAGTCGGTAGATGTATCGATGTAATGGTCGATCTGTTGCTGATCCGCAAGTTACGCCCTTGGTATGGGAAATCAAAGCAAGCCGATAAAAAACGCTTGGTGAAAACTCCAAAAATATATCTGCGAGATAGTGGGGTGTGCCATGCCTTGCTGGGAATTACAGACTTGGAGGAACTTTTAGGGCATCCGATAGCGGGCAATAGTTGGGAAAGCTTTGCCATTGAGAACATCCTGTCCTCGATAACAACCCCCCACTACGAAGCAAGTTTCTACGGCACTAACGGAGGAGCAGAAATCGATCTGCTCATCAGCAAAGGAGGTAGCAGACCGTGGGCTATCGAAATAAAACTCGGCAGCGCCCCACATCTCAGCCCCGGTTTTTACACCGCCTGCGAGGTCATTCAGCCAGAAACCAGGTTTGTGGTCTATTCTGGGCAAGATCGTTTTCCATACGGCCGCGTTGGAGTTGAAGCAATAAGCCTGAGGGAAATGTGCCAAGAGGTGGCGAAGAATTTTTAGTTCGGCATGATGCACATGCTTCATGGAGCTCTCGATCGGCAAGTCTCAACGTGACAGCCAAGAGGTTTGAGAACAAGCAAAGAGACCTGAGAACAAGCCCGAACGCAGTAACGAGAGGTCTGAGAACAAGGAGCGAGGGAGCGAGAAAGCGGCAAACAGTCTCGTAAGGCGAGCGATACAGAAAGCAGCGAGGGTACGCAGAGAGGGGCTTGTGATCAAGGACACCACTTAGCACAAGTCTCCGTTGTCTTGGCAGGGAGCAGTGGAGCTAGCAAGCGGCAAAAAAGCCGATCAGCGAGAAACTCTCCCCTGAGATAGGTTGTGAGCACATGCCTTGTGCAAGAAAATAAACTGAATGCAATAGCAAGAGGTCTGAGTGCAAGCAGCGAGCCGTGCAGAGCACAGACCCTACTCAGCACAGACCTCCGTTATCTTGGCACGGCGCAGACCTGCCGAGAAACCCGACCTCAACAGGTATAGGCACATGCCTTGTGCAAAAAAATAAACTAACGGCAATACGGCAATATTTGTGGTCGGGTTTTCGCACGGTCTCCCCGTGCCGTTCATAAAGCCCTCGGTAGGCAGGAAGTGGGGGCAACCGCGAGAAGGCTTGGGGGCAAGCCTGAACGCAGTAACGAGAGGTTTGAGGACATGCAGCGAGCTAGGAAGCGAGCGATACAAAAAGCAGCGTAGCGAGCGAAGCGAGCTAGGAAGCGAGCGATACAAAAAGCAGCGTAGCGAGCGAAGCGAGCTAGGAAGCGAGCGATACAAAAAGCAGCGTAGCGAGCGAAGCGAGCTAGGAAGCGAGCGTTACAAAGAGCCGCGCAGCGCAGCTGGGCACGGCGCAGACCTACCGAGAAACGCCCCACGAATATGTATAAGCACATGCCTTATGCAAAAAATAACCTGGTTGCAGTATTGGCAATATCTGCGGGTCGTTTTCGTACGGTCTCGCCCTGCCGTTCATGGGGCTCTCGGTGGGCAAGAGGTGGGGGCAACCGCGAGAAGTCTTGAGAACAAGCAGAGAGGGCACGCAGAGTGGCCTGAGAGCAAGGAGCGAGGGAGCTAGCAAGCGGCAAAAAGCCGCAGCGCAGCGTACGATGCTTACTTTACAACCACAGAAATGCTATACTACCCCTGAGTGCATTCAGTAAATTTATGGAGGTGACTTGGTGACCAAGCGAAAGCGAGCTGCGAAAAGAGCTAGGAGAAGATCTCACAATCCCCATGATGAATTCTTTAAGATGGTTTTTAAACAAAAGAAATATCTTATTGGATTATTGCGATTAGTTTTTTCAGAGGCGGCCTTTGCTATGTTTGTTGTCGATAAGCTGGTCATCAGAGACAGCGTGCTTATCAAGGGGCCGGGAGGTGAGTTACGCACCGACATCATAGTGCAGCTACCTTTGTGGGGCATCACAAACAGGATCGTCATCCTGTCAATAATTCTTGAGCATAAGAGCTATAAGGATCGTGATGCTGTCTTGCAAGCCATGGAATATTACGTGGCGGAATGCAAGGCGCGCAGCAAAAGGCGGAGGCGGCAGCCAGGCGAACCCTATGAGTTGATTATTCCTGTAATTTTGCTGTGCTGTGAGGATAAGGACTACGAGCCGCCACAGGATTACCTCAGTTGGGAGTTTGGCAGCGATGAGATTCCACCGGAGCTGGCAGCGCTTGCGGATGACTTGCCGGTGATGCGCTGCAAGGTATTCAATCTCAGAAAACCGCCCCTCAGCGAGCTGTGGACGAAGGCAGGGAGCAGTGCTATCATCATCTATGTTATGGCGGAGTTGTGGGGTATGGACGAAGATAAGATAGCCTTGATCATTGAAAAAATTGAAGGGCTTGAACGAGGAGAGGGGCAGTTTTTGGGTAACATGCTAATGGATTATTGTGATGCGGCCGATAGGGGGGTGAAGCGCCAGGATTTTGATCGTGTTGATCGTAAGCGCTGGCCGCACAAGCGAGAGGAGGAGCGATTCGTGCCAACGATGTATTTTGGACTGGAGCGAGCTGAGCGACGCGGCTTGCAGAAGGGCGAACAGCTGGGCTTGCAGAAGGGCATTGAGAAGGGCAGGCAACAGGGCATTGAGCAGGGCATCGAGCAGAGCCGCCAAGATGCCGCCGCCCGTATGCTGGCACAGGGCATGTCTGATAGGCAGATTCAGGATGTTTTGCAGCTCACCGTCAAGGAATTGGACAACATCAAACGTCAGCTTAAGCACTGACGCATCCAAAAGCATAGTCTGACGGCAAGGAGCGAGCTAGCAAGCGAGCGATACAAAAAGCATCGCGCAGCGATGAGCTAGGAAGCGAGCGTTACAAAGAGCAGCGCAGCTGGGCACGGCGCAGACCTGCCAAGAAACCCGACCTCAACAGGTATAGGCACATGCCTTGTGCAAAAAAATAAACTAACGGCAATACGGCAATATTTGTGGTCGGGTTTTCGCACGGTCTACCCGTGCCGTTCATAAAGCCCTCGGTGAGCAAGAGGTGTGGGCAGCCGCGAGAAGGCTTGGGGGCAAGCAGAGAGGGCGCGCAGAGTGGCCTGAGAACATGCAGCGAGCTAGCAAGCGAGCGATACAAAAAGCAGCGTAGCAAGCGAAGCGAGCTAGGAAGCGAGCGTTACAAAGAGCAGCGCAGCTGGGCACGGCACAGCCCTGCCGAGAAACTCGACCTGAGCATGTATAAGCACATGCTTTATCTAAAAACATAATCTGACGGCAATATGGCAATATCTGTGGTCGAGTTTTCGCACGGTCTACCCGTGCCGTTCATAAAGCCCTCGGTGGGCAGAAGGTGGGGGCAACCGCGAGAAGGCTTGGGGGCAAGCCTGAACGCAGTAACGAGAGGTTTGAGGACATGCAGCGAGCTAGGAAGCGAGCGATACAAAAAGCAGCGCAGCGTAGCGTAGCGCAGCGCAGCGTAGCGTAGCGAACGGCCTCACTGAAACATACGATCGCCTATGAGCGGGACTCTGCCTTCAATAAAGCGCTTGCCCCTATCACCTAAAAACCACTCATCCAATCTCTCTGCGCTAAGAACGGCAACCCAAATTCCATCTGCTCCGAGTTTGAAGTCGCCTACTCGCGCTACATTTTCAGGCACTGCTACCCGTTTATCTCCTATCTTAACAAAGATCTTTCCTCCGTCCTCGATAATTTCTCCTCCGTCGACCTTGATAACTGTTTCTCCACGCGTTCCTCTCATGAACTTCCACCGGATCCCTCCACCAGCGACCTTGACCTCTTTGGCAAACTTCCTCATCTCTTTAGTAAAATGTCTGGCTTTCCACCCCTCCCTGTTGAGTCCATATATCCCTAACTTGATTTCTTTTATTTTTTCGATAGAACGTTTGAAAAAGCCACCCGCCTCTTCTGCAGCTTCTTTGCTAATTTTTACTTTTCCAGCGGCATACCTCTTGTTGACGCGACGGAAAATTTTATCTCGCCCATCTACAATACCCCTCCAAACTTTCTTAAGTCTGCCCTCGCTTGGGGGTATTAACCGGTCGAGTCTTCTCTGAAACTCTTTTTGTACGTCCTCGTACGCCTCTAGTTCTCCTTTTATTCTAGTTTGTTGAAGCTTAAATTTATCAACATTCACCCCATCCTTAATTTTTATTCTGTTTTTAGCAAGCGCCTTGTTAAATCCATCAATCCATCTTTGCGCTCCAGCAATCTTCCTTCTGATTTCATTTATTTCCTCTATGCCTTTTGGTGTCTTGGCATACTCCCTTATAGTATTAGCTTCTCTCCAAGAATTCCACCTTACCTTCAGTCCCTTTAGGCTTCCCTTCAGGCTTCCCCCTAGGTTTTTGGGTGTAAGACTAGTGGCCACAGCTCGTGGATCGGTGATAAGGCGACGTGCTCCGCTAGCTCCTCCTACAGCCGTGAAAACACCTTCCCAGATGGCTGTGCGCTTAGCAGCCTTCCACTCCTGCATCGTGTCGGCAAGGCCCGCAACATCTCCTTGCCCACCACTATAGATAGCTTTTTCCAGCGCTGCATAATCGCCTTTTTCGTGAAACCAGTCTTTCCCATGGCTTGCAGCTAGAAAAATCCCCGCACCCATTGCTATAGCTGCAGCAATCGATGCCAGCCCCGCCACGGGAGGGAACCAGATCAGCGGCAACGAGGCCAGGCCAACAATCGTAGCGAACGTGTTGAGCCAGCCTAACTTCTCTTGCCACCATTCATCCGTTTTACGCTTGTTGTAGATGTTCTCGTGGGCTGCAGCCAGTGCCGTCGCCAGCTCACCAGCTTTATCTGGATGTTCAGTGATGACAGGCACAGCCGCATAGAAGTGATTTTGTAGCAGTTTAACACGGAAGTCATCCTGGCCATAAATTTTTAGCAAGTCTGCCATACTTTCGATAGCAGAAGCCTTCATGTCAGCCACACCATCTTCGATTATCTTTAAGCTCTCTTGATTGAATTTATCCAATTTAATGGTATATTTATCACATACATCATACAACTTAGTTGCTTCCATGACCTTTCTGTTCGTTAAAAGCATAAACACATCACTATCCTCTACCTCGTCATCACCGCAAGAGAGAGAGGTCAGTCCGCGGTAAAACTCTGCCAGAATATCTTCACATACTCTGTCCGCGTTTTTCTGCTGGGTAAGGAAAGTATTCATGCAGGTAAGGCGCGTGGAGAGGGGATCAAAGGCCTCGCTCGCGCTCGTATACACATTATCCTCTGATTTAATTTCGTTAAATTTCTGTTCAATTTCTGTAATGCGAGGTCTTATTTCATCAGGAAGTTGGCTTTTTATTTGTTGGAATTTACTCATGGTCTCTCCACCAGCAAACTGAAACAGATGATCATACTGCAAAAACTTCACTACCGCGTTGCCCACTGCTCCCTGCAACAACAGCATGTCGATATCTCTGCCTTTGCCAGTGTTATCATCGGGGATGACACGGTTGTTAACTTTGACATCAAGAAAAGCATTCAAGGTAGCTGGAATCACTACCTGCTTATCGCTATCTTTTGCATTAGTCTGTACCTGTGATTTCATCTCAGCAAGAGGCGCATGCTTTTCCAGTTCCGTATGCATGGCGCTATAGCCTTTGAGCATTTTGCGTCTAATAAGAAAGTCGTCAATGGCAGCGTTGATATCCGGATCTTGTGTCTTGTGTAGAGCACCTTGTTCGCCTTTTTGCTTCTCCTCTTGGTAAAACTTATCCACTTTGTTCAAAACTTCTTCATGCTTATGATACCAAACATGCGCGGGCACCTCGGTCAGACTATCAATACTGCGGGCAAGTGCACTCATCCCTACTAGCTTGTTGCCACTGCAAGCTAAGTCCGTAGCGCTAAAGATAATATCCTCACTATCGTCAGGGACACGTGTCTTGGCAACGACAGGATTATCAGGACAGACACGTTTGTCAACGCCGTTAACTAGGTTTAATGCAATCATGCTAATTGAGATGTCTTCATCGTCAAGAGTTGCCTCGTTGTTAGCATCTGGTGCGCCAAAGTTGAGGGTACCGTTGGCAACGAAGCTTAGGTCAGCACCACGTACATTGCTGTCCTGCGACATATGTTCCGAGAGGTGTAACAGGACCCTACCCCCATCTGTTGCATTAATGGGTGCCCTGAGTTGCAGATCAACCATTCCCCAGGCACCTGAAGGGGCATACCCATCATCATCCAACATGCTGTAGTCGATCCCTGTGTTCTTGCAGCTAAAAATTGCGCTAACACAAAGGACTACATACGGCAGAATTTTCCTAGACAACACACCCCTCCCTCAGCAAAACCGTACTCACCTCCAAAAATACTTCCAGCACCCAGTGCTTAGACCACACAACGTATCGACCGTTTTTTTTTTGCTTTAGCTTTGTTTGTGATTTTTCAGTGTTTTTGTTTGCTACCGCCAAAATCTTGGTTGGATTTTTTGGCCCCGCCATTCATGGAGCTCTCAGTAGGCAAGCCTGAACGCAACCGCCGAGAGATCTGATAGCAAGCCTGAACGCGATAGCAAGAGGCAAAGACCTTCCTCAGCCCATGCCTCCGTTGTCTTGGCACGGCGCAGACCTGGAGCTAGCAAGCGGCAAGGAAGCCGCGTGCAACTCCCCACGAATATGTATAAGCACATGCCTTATGCAAAAAATAACCTGGTTGCAGTATTGGCAATATCTGCAGGTCGTTTTCGTACGGTCTCGCCGCGCCGTTCATGGAGATCTCGGTAGGCAAGAGGTGTGGGTAATAGCCGAGAGACTTGGGGGCAAGCAAAGGGGCTAGCAGGCAAGCTTGAACGCAATCGCGAGATGCCTGAGGACAAAAAGCGAGCTAGGAAGCGAGCGATACAAAAAGCAGCGTAGCGTAGCGCGTAGCGCGTAGCGCGTAGCGCACAGCGCGCAGCGATTACCTAAGGCATGCATGAATTTCTATTTATTATTTCTAAAAGCTGCCGATAGGAATCGCGTAGATTTTCTGTTAGGGCAGTGGTGGGTATGCGTTACCTTGCACTTATGCTTTTGTTAGCGTGCAACAAGTATCCAGGTGGCACGAGTGGCTTCAGTGCCAATGCGAGTTATATTCGCAGTGAGATGCATACGGAAGTTTTTACCCCGTCGGTAGATACTGAACGTAAGCTCGACATTCTGTTGGTGGTGGACAACTCTGGCTCGATGCTCGATGAGCAGGAGAACTTGGCTGGCAAGCTTGATCGCCTGCTAGAGGAGGTCAAGGACAGTGATTGGCAAATTGCTATAACTACCACTGATGCGCGTGATTGCGTCGCCAAAATAATTACGCCTACCAATAAGGACAAGTTCGCGGCGACGGTGCGCGGACTAGGCACAGATGGTAGTGGTGATGAGATGGCAGTGTGGAAAATTATACAGGCATTGCAGGGCAACTGTATCCGTGATGACAGCGGCGGCAGCGAGAACACCATCCTGTGGGAAAAGGCTTTGCAGTTACAAGATGAGGGAGTGTTGTTTGCTGAAAACGATGCCATCAGGGCAATGCGACTGCCCCGCGGCAAAGATGCAAGGGATGTCAGCAGTTGCGGACGGCGGCGGGGATGGCTGCGAGATAATTCCACCCTGGCAATTCTGCTGGTCAGCGATGAAGACCACAACTGCAACAAGCATTACATGTGTGGCTTGACCGATCTTTACTTTTATTTGAACAGTATTCGCACTCTGCACGCCACCGCACGGCTCTATGGCTTGCTCGACATCGACACCAAACATAGTGCTAACGTCAAGCTCGGTGGTCAAGTAGGTGCTAATAAATTCCTGCAATGGCAAGATGGCGACGGCGAACCGCTGTTCGAGCACTACGCCTCAATCAATGCCAATGACTACAGCGAGACGTTGCAAAAAATTTCTCGCAGCATCTCCTCGGCGATGCAAAACACCTTCGTTCTTAAACACCTGCACGACGGGCATAAATTTACCGTCAAACTCACCTACGGCGACGACAGCCGAGTGCTGGAGGAAAACGAATACGTGCTTGACAACAAAACGCTACACATCACCACCACAATGCCTGCTAATATCTCCCGCATAGAAGTGCTGTATACACACAACCCCGATCAGGTTTGATTGCATCTACCATGAGTGGCTGGAACAAGGCAGGCTACTTGTGGCTAGGGACGGTGATTATCGGCAGTGCCGCGACAATCTTTAACTCGTGGGGAAGCCCCCGTGATCAGGTAGAACTGTTATCCTTCATCTCGGCATCGTTGCCTAATATATTGGTCATCATCTTCGGCTCTATTGCTTGGTGGCGGAAACAATGGCGCGGCCCGCATCCTGTTGCCTTCCTTTATGCCACCGCGTTATGCGGTCTGTGTATCGGTGTGCTGTTGACAACAATCGCCATCTCTATCGAAGGTGTTGTCAGTAATGGTGGAGATGCAGATTGCCCCTGGCCAGCCTTGTGTGCCGCAATCACGGGTCTGCACATCTCGACGACGTTCTTGATGCTCGGTTTAGGGATAATCCTGCCTTGGTGGTTGCTACTTGTGCCGTTGCTAATCTTGTTAGCTATGTTTTGCAAGTTTGTTCGTGCTCATCGCCCCGCATCGAACCTGTCTATGGCAATCACCATCTTTTTGTTCAGCGTCTATTACTTCATCGCTAGTTCTATCGGTCTGGCCTTGGGCATGGCCTGAGTTATTATCGCAACCAAGTATCGATAGCATCGCGCTGTTCCTGTATCCAGGTCCTAGCATAGTCCACAGGTGATATTTTATCGACAACTAGGGCATAGTTCATCTTGCCAATTATATCACTGCTGAATGTCGCCTGTTGCAACATCTTGGCGACCGCGGGATGGGTTATTTCTAACGAAGCCGAGTAATAAACATGCACTCGTGTGCGCTCCCAAGCCGTAGAAGCTGTGGATTTTTCTAACCAGTTGGGGTCATCGGTCGGTGAGATAATCTGCCAGGTGCTAGGGTCATGAGGTGGTTCTTTGAGCATAACGAGATCATAAAGCAGAAAGGTGTAATGTGGTGCATCGCAACAGAAAACGTAATTTTTGTTGGTTTTGACCGCATCATCAAGTCTTGCTAAAGCGAGTGCCTCATCCATTTCTAGCAAAGTCATGGTTTGGTCGTAGCCATAAGACTTGGCGCGAATTTTTTCAATAACCGTTGAAGCCCAACCGCTGGCCCCAATCCACATCTCACCCTTGCCATCACCGTCCCGATCAAACTGCGCGGCAATCTGTGGATCGGCGAGATCGTGGAGCTCGCGGATGCCTACACGTTCGGCGGTGGCTTTCGTGACACACGTTTGTTGCTTGCCATAATGCGGAGTGCTTGCTTGCCGCACTGTGCCCGCTTGCGTGACATATTTTTCATGGAGATTGTTTTGGTTCGGCAACCACACCGCGGGATGAACGTGCATCGCCCCCGTGTCCATACCAGCAAAGATCACCGCGTTGGTGCCGTTTTGCAATTCAACTTCGATGCCAAAATTGCTTTCAATTGCCATTTTGATAATGTGTGCCTTGCCGCGGCCCGCGGGCCAATTCGGCATCCCGACCACCAGCTTCTGCGGCTGGGCAGACACAGGCTGCAAGCGCTGCTTGCTAACGAAAAACCAACCAACACTAACTGCTATGATACCTGCCGCGAGCAAGAGTAAGGCTTTGGGCATAGTTGAAACTCCTAGCATAGTTGAAACCCCCCGATCAGCGACAAAACCAATCGTAGGAGGCTCACGTAGCAACGCACATCGCACTTGGCAAGACAAAAGCCAACAACTCTCGATAATTTCTCGTCTCTCGGCGATAAGTCGTTATTTTACCTAGGAAGCGGTCGTGCAATACTGATAAACTGCTAGGTATAACCTATAGGCTTCCCTATGTCTCCACGGCATGGCACGTGCACGCGGCATAAATCCAGCCCGCCACTGTTGTCAAGGCAATTTGGCGTTCTCGTAGGCGTTTTTTCCAGCCTGTGTGCACAAGATGTCTATGCCTATTTTGATCCTGGCACTGGCAGTCTGTTGATCCAATTCATAGTCGCAACCGTTGCTGGTTGCATGCTCTACTGCAGGGCTATCATGGCTAGGGTAGCTGCGAGTTGCAAAAATATCAGCAAGTATCTCAACTTACCGAAATTCTGCCAAGATAAACACGCGACACTTGCTGGAGTTATCGGTATGTTTGTCGCGGTATTTTATTCGAGCCACAACAGTGACACTTTGACTGTCTGGGTTTTGGCTAGCAATGTTTTTTTGTTGACCAGCTTTAGCTTTTTATTGGTCAAATGTTTGATGTTTTGTCTGCAAAAATTTCCGCAGCGGCACAGCCTGATGAATTACCTTATTGCCCTTTTGTTTTTTTACTACCTGCGGTTTCCACTTGGTGAAGCTTTAGCTATCAGCAAATTTTTAATCTTCTCTGGAAATGTTCTTGTCCTGGCTTTATCGTCTGTCACTGTTGCTGGTGTTGTCTATATCTTGTGGCGCGGATCGGTTGCCATTAGACACCAGCAGTTAGCTATTATCCTTTTGCTAATCACATCGATACCGACCTACCGCGTGGTGCGAGCGATTATTATCAATAGCCATAAAAATCAAGCAGTTACCGCTAGTTACAACCAAATAATGGCTGGGATCGACAGCGAGTTTCAGAGAACTCCTAACGTGTATTTTATCGTGCTCGACAGTTATACGAGTATTGATGGTCTCAAGGTCTTGGGTCTGGATAAATTGCAACACACGCAAGATTTCTTCTCGGCCCTACAGAGCAAAGGATTTACCTTGTATCCGTCCTTCTTTACAAATTTTCAGCCCACCCGCTATGCCATAGCTTCCTATCTAAATATGGATTTGCACCATAATAACACCCTAATCTACGATGTTCCTGTCAAACAATTGCAGGCAGTTGCTGCCGGTAATAACCTGATGAGTAAAATTTTTTTGGCAAACAACTACGAGAGATATTTGCTTTTGTCAGACAATTATCTGACCGAGGAAATGTGTCTTGCATCTAGGTGCTTGCTCGGCACACAATCTCGGCAATTTAACCGTTATTTTGCGCTGTTTGACAAGGTGGTCACTAATGGCATTGTGAAAAGTCTATTCTATAGTGTTGATAAAACACGCACCACCTTCCAACACCTAGCTCAGGTGATAGAGGGCAACAACTTTGTCAATAGCTACCTGATCTTTTCGCATCTGTATTTACCCATGCATACCGCAATGTCTAGCACCCAGTATGGGCATTGCCACCAAGAGGACGAAACGAAACTGTATGCTGAACGACTCTTTGAGACTCATAAGGTAATGCTTGCCGAGATAGAAAAAATTGTAGCTAAAGACAAAGATGCACTTGTAATTTTAGCCGGTGATCATGGTCCCTATATCCTCAATCGTTGTGCAGGCCGTCCTGTTATGAAAACCGCGGCTGAAGTTACCGAACCGCAAGGTGCGTTTCTCGCTATCAAATGGGGCAAAGATTACGATGGCAGATATGACGACAAGATAAAAACTTCCGCTAATCTATTTCGCTATATTTTCTCGCATTTGTTGGGTCATGAGCAATTGCTGAAGAGTAAACCAGATGACGATGCTTTTTATATGCACGACGATAAAATTATCAAAAGCATCGACGATGGGACAATTATTGTCGGTGAGAATAAATGATGGGCACGGCAACGTGTTGCAATATTCGATGCAGACACAATGCCATGTTCGTGGAGCTTCTCGGTCGGCAAGAGGTGGGGGCAACCGCCGAGAGACTTGAGGGCAAGGACACCACTTAGCACAAATCTCTGTTATCTTGGCACGGCACAGACCTGCCGAGAAACTCTCCCTTGAGTTAGGTGCAAGTACATGCCTTGTGCAAAAGCATAATCTAACGACAATATGGCAATATCTGTGGTCGAGTTTTCGCACGGTCTTGCCGCGCCGTTCATGGAGCTCTCGGTGGGCAAATCTCAACGCGACAGCCGAGAGGTCTGAGAACAAGCAGAAAGAGGATGCAGAGAGACTAGAGGATAAGCAGCGAGCTAGGAAGCGGCAAGAAGTCAGCGAAGCTAGGAAGCGGCAAAGAGTCACTGCGACACGAGCACAGCGAGGGAGCTAGAAAGCGGCAAGAAGTCAGCGAAGCTAGTCTGAGGCATTGTTGCAGACGAACACTAGTGCTCGTATCTGGCGCTGGGTGAGTGAGATGTGCAGTCTGTGGGTAGATAAGTTTTCCACATAGATATTTACCTTGCCGTGCTCTACCACTCTCCGCACGCGGCGGCAAACCTCTCTGTCACTGCTAGCGAACAGATACTGAGGGTTGTGCAAGCTAGAGCCAAAAGCAAAGTCATATATCTGCCGCGGGCCTGGCGCAGCAAAAAATGCTAGCCAAGCAATAGATGAAACCAGCACTAGTTTTTTCACACCGTCATGCAACATTTTAACCTTCGCAAAACTCAACTATATCACGATAGTTGAAGAGGGTACGACCTTCATCTATGCACCATGCATCTCCCACACTTCTATCTGTGTTTGCTCCATCGTGAGCGCAACGCTTGGCGGCGGTGATTGCCGAGGCAGCGCCCCTGAGAGTTTTCGGTTTATTTGGAGCAGTATGGCTGCCCGCACAGCCAGGAAAGATACGCTTCCCCTCAGCACCGTCCGAGTATGCATGCGCGATGGCTAAAAATGCTGTGTCAGTAACAGCATGACCTATCATGTAGGCGTAACGAGCAGCCCCACAATTGGCAAGGCGAAAGCCAAGTTTATTAGCTTTACATGAACCGGCAATAGTCCCCGCGACTGCATATCCAGCTCCCTTGCTGTTGTCGGTATGTGTCACCATATCCTCACCACCCCAAGTAGTTTTCTTGCCATCGTAATACTTCTCATGCTCAATTTGAAAACTTTCCTGCAAGGTGAAGATAACTCCCATATTGCTCTTCGCTTCTGCCTGCCGTGACCGCGCTCTGAAGATGTTAAACCGCGGCACTGCCACCGTTGCTAATACTCCGAGAATAGCAACTACGACCATCAGCTCAAGCAGCGAGAACCCCAACAGCTTGCCCTTTAATATTTCCTTGGCACTCATCTTACCACCCTCAGTTAAAATTGGCGTAACTCACTAAGCACATGTCTCTATATGGCAGTTCGGCGTTTTTTTTTTGCCATTAGCTTTTTTTTAAGTTCTAAAAATATCAATGGGTTATAGCTTGCTTTGGGCAGCGCCGCACACGACATGTAGGGAGGTCTCGGGGGACAAGGAGCGAGAGGTCTGAGGGCAGGCAGAGAGGCTTGGGTTCAAGCCTGAACGCAATAGCGAGTGGTCTGATCGCAAGCTTGAACGCAATAGCGAGTGGTCTGAGGGCAAGGAGCGAGCTAGAAAGCGAGCGATATAGAAAGCCGCGTAGCCAAACACCTCTGCCACATGCTACCTTATCTATAGAGGCAACATACTAGGAATAATCATGACAAAACGGCGCAGTGGGGCTAGGAAGCGGCAAAAAACCCGCAACTCCCGACCCTCCTATCCACACGACAGCTTGTTCAAGAAAATCTTCAAGCGGCCTGATTACTGTCGATCCCTGCTCAAGGTGCTCCTTACCCCCAGCTTCTATGCCCTCTTTGACTGGGGACGACTGAAAATCATGGAAAGCGTGGCCACGGGCGCTAGGGGACAGGAACGCCGAGCTGACATTGTAGTGGCAGTGCCTCTGTGGGGTGGAAAATTCCCCGTCATCATGACCATCATATTGGAACACAAGAGCTATCGTGACAACAACGCTATCCGCCAGATGTTGGGCTACTACAACGCCATCGCCCAAGAGACGGGTGGCATTATCCTGTCTATCATCGTCACCTGCTGCCAAGACAAGCGGGCCATGGTCCCCTCTGACTACCTCAGCTGGGCACTACAACAGCAGGGTGCATCCGCAGAACTGAAGCGGAAATTCAAGCGCTTGCCCAATTTTCACAGTCTGCTGGTTAACTTTCACACCTTGTCCTATCGTCGTATGCGGCGAGGCGGGGAGGCGGTCAGCTTAGCCCTGTTCGGCATGCGCAACTAGGGCTTTAACGCAAGCGCGAGAGGTCTGAGAACAAGCCTGAGCGTAATAGCAAGAGGCCTGAGGACAAAGAGCGAGCTAGAAAGCGAGCGTTACAAAGAGCCGCGTAGCGCAGCGCGCAGCGCAGCGCAGCAGGAGAGGGGGTTTGTGTTGAGTGTGTTAATGGATTACTATGAGTGTGCCGATAAGGCTTACGGCAGGGAGGGGTTTGCGCAGGTGGAGCGCAAGCGTTTTCCACGGCTGAAGGAGGAGGAGAGACTTATGCCGACGATAGAATTTGGCTTCGACAGGGCCAAACAACAGGGCCTGCGACAAGGACTCCGCAAGGGCAAGCAACTCGGCGTTGAGCAGGGTATTGAGCAGGGTATCGAACGGGGTATCGAACGGGGTAGGTTGGATACAGCCAAACGCTTCTTGCTGGCAGGTGTCGATGAGGAGATAATTTGTCAGGCGGCGCAGCTCACCACAGAGGAGTTGGACGACATCAAACGCCGCCTTGAGAACTAGCACTCTGCACTATTCGTGGTGCTCTCGGCAGGCAAGCCCGAACGCAGTAACGAGAGGTCTGGGAACAAGCAGCGAGCTAGGAAGCGAGCGATACAAAAAGCCGCGTAGCGCAAGCAGCGAGCTAGGAAGCGAGCGTTACAAAGAGTCGTGCGCAGCTCCGTTGTCTTGGCGAGGCGCAGCCCTACCGAGAAACTCCCCACGAATATGTATAAGCACATGCCCTATGCAAAGAAATAATCTGTGTGCAGTATTGGCAATATCTGCGGTCGTTTTCGCACGGCCTCGCCCCGCCCTTCATGAAGCCCTCGGTCGGCAAGTTTGAATGCAACAGCCGAGAAGCCTGAGGACAAACCTAAACGCAATAACGAGTGGTCTGAGGGCAAGCAGAGAGATCAGAGGGCAAGCCCGAACGCAGTAACGAGTGGTCTGGGAACAAGCAGCGAGCTAGGAAGCGAGCGATACAAAAAGCCGCGTAGCGCAAGCAGCGAGGGAGCGAGAAAGCGGCAAAAAAGTGCTTGATTCCCCTGTGTCTAGTGTGATCGAGATCATGGGTCGTTTTCTGGCAACCGATAATCTCAGGTTTTTCCAGCACAGGTGTCGTAGTTCTATGTTATTATAATTACCAGAGACAGGTAACCGCATTAGCAACGGACAGCAACCATGCCCGATAACGATAAGACCACACTAAACAAACATCATTTGCATGATAAATTTTTCAAGAAAATCTATAGCGATCCGCGTTATGCCCAAGATCTTCTCCGGTTGGCATTATTTCCCGAAGATTATGAGCTGTTCGATATTGACAAACTCATCCCCAGTAAGGAGGCAAGCATCGATCCCGATACTGGCAAAGAAAAATTTTGTGATCTGAATTTTTCTGTGCCATTCAAAAAAGAGCCAGATTCCCCAGTATATTTTGGGGTTATCTTTGAGCACACCACCGGCAATGTCCTGTTTCTCATGGTGTCACTATACCTGAAGGCAAAGAGCGAGCTAGAAAGCGAGCGTTACAAAAAAGCAGCGCACAGCGCACAGCGCGCACTAATGGTTTTGTCTTAGGCATCCTCGTTCTGCAAACCAAAAAGCCCGTTGATATAGCTAAGAAACAACTTGAGCTAAAATTTAAAAATCGGCATCCCTTGGAAACTATTCACGGACTGCGCCGCTATGTTGCAGATGACCCAATCCTGGTGGTAAATCTGCCTAAGTTGTCCGATGAACAACTGTGCGGACTCACGACCAGCCTTTGCCTGCTGGGAATGAAACACATCTGGCATCTGAGCACCAAAGTTGTGGCGAAAATTTTTCACTCTTGCTATGCGCTATCCACTGAAGATCGCAAGAGTTTATCGGCTAAACTAATATCTTACCTTGGACTTGCCGATGGGAGGTATGATAGGAAGAGGCTGTCTGCCATCGAGGCAGATTGTTTTCCCGATTTACCAGATGAGGAACGTATCATGTCAAGTATTGAATTCGGTTTCGAGGGTGCACGCCTAGAAGGCATTGAGCAGGGAAAAAAGCAGGGCATGCAGCAGGGTATGCGGCAGGGGGTCGAGCAGGGTATGCGACAAGGGGTCAAGCAGGGCATGCAACGGGGCGAGCAGCTGGGCTTGCAAAAGGGCGAACAGCTGGGCTTGCAGAAGGGCATAGAGCAGAGTCGCCAAGATGCCGCCACCCGCATGCTGGCACAGGGTGTGTCTGATGCTCAGGTACGCGAATTTTTGCAGTTGACCAAGAAAGAGCTGACGGCAATCAAGCGAAAATTAAAAAATTAAAGATTTCAGCCAATTTTTCCAGACATGCCCCTGCCCTTCATAAAGCCCTCGGTAGGCAAGAGGTGTGGGCAACCGCGAGAAGGTTTGTGGGTAAGCCTCAACGCAATGGCGAGAGGTTTGAGGGCAAGCAGCGAGCTAGGAAGCGAGCGTTACAAAAAAGCCGCGTAGCGCAAAGAGCGAGCGAGCAAGCGAGCGATATAGAAAGCCGCAGCGCAGCGAACGGCCTCGCCCCGCCGTTCATGGAGCCCTCGGTAGGCAAGCTTGGACGCAACCGCCGAGAGACTTGAGAGCAAGCAGAGAGGGATCTGAGGGCGAGCAAAGGGGCTAGGTGGCAAGCCTGAATGCAATCGCGAGAGGTCTGAGTGCAAGCAGCGAGCTAGGAAGCGAGCGTTACAAGGAGCCGCGTAGCACAAAGAGCGAGGGAGCGAGAAAGCGGCAAGAAGTCCAGCGAGCGCAGCGAGCGAGAAAGCGGCAAAAAAGCCTCGTAGAGCGAGCGTTACAAAGAGCCGCGTAGCGCAGCGCGCAGCGCAGCGCGGCAGGAGAGGGGATTTGTGTTGAGTGTGTTAATGGATTACTATGAGTGTGCCGATAAGGGTTACGGCAGGGAGGGGTTTGCGCGGGTGGAGCGCAAGCGTTTTCCACGGCTGAAGGAGGAGGAGAGGTTAATGCCGACGATAGAATTTGGCTTCGACAGGGCAAAACAACAGGGCCTGCGACAAGGACTCCGCAAGGGCAAGCAACTCGGTATTGAGCAGGGTATCGAACGGGGTATCGAACGGGGTAGGTTGGATACAGCCAAACGCTTCTTGCTGGCAGGTGTCGATGAGGAGATAATTTGTCAGGCGGCGCAGCGCACCACGGCGCTTAGTAGGCAACTCAACAGGTAAATAATTGCCCTGTATCTACACTAATGCTGTTCCCGTTATTTACCGATCAGTCCCCTGGTAGCCAACCGGACTTTTCAGTAATTCGGAGGAACGAATGCCAGATAAAACAAGTAGAGCCGAGATAATTATTGTCGAAAATGAAAGCAGAAATTCGAGACTTATCTCATTACAGGGGATACTGGAAAATAAATTTATTGTTCCTGTCTATCAGCGACCTTACGCGTGGAATACCGAAAATTTTAAGGAATTATTGGCAACGATCAAAGAGAGCAAAGAACAGGGTTTGCCTGCATTTTTTGGTTCGGTAATCGTCGCGGAAAAACCCGATCCGACAAATATTATCAAAGGCTATATTCTTATCGATGGACAGCAAAGGCTCACCTCGTTTTTGCTGTTATTGAAATTAGTCCGGGAACGTTTGTTAAAAAAAGAAGAGCATCTTGCCGAGAAACAAAAAGAGCATACCGATACTAGAATTTTCAAAGAAGTGGTGTTGGAGGAGAATAAGGTTAAGGAAGTCCGGGAAAAAATTGACAATATACTCAACAACAAACACCGCATAGCTCGCGAACATACCTCTAACAATCATCGGAGCAAGGAGCTGGCAGTGGAAGAAGATATTTTGAACTATATATTTTATGACAAACAGTTGGCTAATGTTGATTTAAGGGAAAATCCGAAAATTTTTGCCGAATGGCTCGACGATGTCGATGAGGGGGACTTTGTCGAACAGACTACTTTCATTCTCGAACGTTCGCAATTTTGTTTTTTAGTTGTTCAAGGCAAGTTGTCTGAAGATTATGCTATCGATATTTTTAACACCCTAAATGCTACCGGTGTGCCGCTTACGGCTTTTGAGATCCTCAAGTCGTTATCCCACAAGAAAACCAAACAAAAAGATGGCGAGGGAAACCCGGAGACCGTAAGATTAAACAATATCGAAGGTAATCTCAGAGATAAGAAGATGAAAAAAGTCAAGCAAACCAAATACACTGACCGCTTATTGCTGTTTTTAAGTATGATGCACAAAGATTTAAAGACGGAAAAATTCAGTACTTTTCGAGACAAAAAGGCCTTTCTCGACAACGTGTCAAAAACACACGCCAAATGTATCCCGGAGTATATCAATACGATATGCACGATACATAAGTTTATTATTGAAAACTGGGAGACACCAAGCAAGCACCGAAAACTATTTAAGAATAACGGAGAAGAGGCAATATGCTTTGATTTTTTGCAAGCGATCAATCACGATCGCACGTTACCGATTTTATTTAAATTTAAAGATAATAGATATAGCGAAGATGCCGTCAAAGCCTGCGTTGCCTTTACTTGTCTATGGCGAGGGGTAGCCTCTGATGCAAACACGGACCGGATCGATCAACAGTACAAAGAAGTTACTGAAAAAATCTATCAAGAAGAGGCCGATATATATGAACTAAAAAAGATATTCCGCGAGCATCTTCGGGGTAAATGGAAAAATATGAAAGGTAGTCAGCGAGATTTTACCAGAGAAACTTGGGTAGAAGACTTTGCGGCAGTCAATATTTACAAAAAGATAAAACTAGCTAGGTTCATGCTATTTATGGCTTTTCACGAGAGCATTTTTGATCACGAAACTTGCCGATTAGAAAAATCAAAACTCAAATTTCTCACGGCTAACGACTATGAGAGCAACGATTACAAAACAGTTGAACATATTGTTCCGCAACGGCGAAAAACAATCAACAAGATCGGTAATTTGATCCTATTGCCGCAAGAAATAAACAGCAGAGCGAGCGCGAAAAATTTTATCGACAAAAAAATAATTTACCAAGAATGTTTAGCTAAAGAAAAACACGAAGGCGATGATCTGCCCTATCTCAGGATTTTGCGGGAAATTGTCTCCTATGATGACAATGATGTCGATGAACATAACGACTTGAATAACCAAGCGATTACTACGAGAGGGATACGTCTTGGCAACGCCATCTGGGATACCATCGCCGAAGACTGGCTTGCATGGGATTAGGCTGAATAATGCGGAATCGTGTCGATAAGTTTTTGCCAATTCTGCCGATAGCCAATATCGTTGCGATTGAGCAGACCTAGCTTTTCTTCAGAAATTGTCAGCTTACGAAATGCTTGATAACGCGGATAGTTTTTAGCAACAAATGTTTCTTTACGATGTAAAATAGGAGGATTATCCGATCTGCTGTAGTCACGAAAATGTACCTTACAGTTTTCGGTATCCACAATATGTGAGCAGATTAATTCTGGATGTGGACTGTCGTCAAACTCCCGATAACGTAGAAAGGAAATAGCCTTTTGTGTCAACTTTACAACTGTGTCACCTTCACCAGCAATATCAGTGACCATCGTCTGCCCACAAGCGATGTAGTGACGCAAAACTATCGGCAAGTATGGCACGGCTGAGTAGTGCACGTAAAGAGTATAGGGTAATTTTTTTCCTAGAGGTGAGTTAGAAATAGCTTGACTAATTGTTCGATTGTTTCGGAGTTTGCTAAGCAACCGCTTAACCTCAGTATACCCTGTGAATTTTTTTGCTTTAGAGATCAGATATAAATCACGTGCCAACTTATCCTTGAACACGTAGAAAACTCCTGCTCCTGCTGGATAACTGGTGGTGTTGAGCGTTTTGTTCAACAAAGATTGCAGTTCTTTCTGGCGGTAATACTTTTGAAAAGTGTTGCGACTTGTTAAATAACCATCGCCGAAGACAAGCGCATGGCTAGCCATTGCCTTCGGTCCTTGTGCAGCAACGATCAGACATGTTTTTGCTAACTTGAAAGAGTCTTTGAGAACAGCTAGCCGCTCACATTGATTCTCGATGACGTTAATAACATAACCAAGATTAACGACATGTGCAGATTGTTTGGGGCTTTGCGGGGAAAAATGCGCATCAAATCCACTAGCAGCGATTCCTTGCCTAGCTACATATTTAATATCTTCACCATAGCCACAGCCATAATCAAAAAAACTTAAACCATGCCCAAGAACCGCGTCACGTAAAGCGAGCTTGATTGGTCGAGAACAGCGTTTACGCCTGATCGCGGTGCGCCAGCGTTCGATAGAAATTTTTGAGCTAGCAGTCATATATCACAGATATCACAGGGACGCTTCGCTGATTCCTGATCTGCAGCCTCAGAAAACACGTCATGAATGGTTTTGTGTTGTTGCTTCATCGCTTGTTTCTCCATCCGCACCCTATGGGACTCCTTAATAGCATCCTTGTTTTTTCTGATCCAGTCAAGAGTTCTTCCCTTTACCCAAGTAAATTTTTCACTGCCACCGTTGTAACCCATTTGCTCGAATTTTTCAGCTTTAGCAAAGAGTTTAGGATGACGCTCCAACAGCCCTACCCATTCGATACTACGCTGAAAAAAACAGAAATAACACCCCGATCGTGATCGCCAGGCGTAGTATTTCGGTAGACCAAGCCCAGAATCTTCAAGAATCTTGTATACCGCATTACGATCGATGCCATCTTCTTGGAAAGGGTAGACTGCTGTGATATTCGGCAGTCTGGAGATATAGCCTTCTCGGCGCTCATCGGCACGGATACCAAGATAAGAGAAACACCTATCGCTGCCAATATAATCCTCATAGGGCTTTATTTTCATCTCAGCTGTGCACCATCTCGACATCGGTGATGGCAAAAAATTTCGATGCTTATCCAAGTATTCTTCAAATGCCTTACCGCTATTCAGACGAACAAGCTTTTTTTCCAAAAAGGATTCCACTCGGTCAAGGTATTCATAAGTTTCAACAAGTTCAGCTCCAGTATCGCAAAAAACATATTCTAACTGGGGAATTTTATTTTTCAGATAAACGGCCAAGGCTGTCGAATCTTTCCCCCCTGATAAAGAAACGATGTGCCGTGCTTTTTTGTCAAAGTCGAGATACCCCATTCATCACCCCCCATTTATTATCCCCATGCTTCGCCAATACTTGCTTCATCCGTAACTTTAGACGGATGTAGTAACTTTTTGATATTTATTTTCTTTATTAATTCCAGTAAAATAGTGTTTTTCTCGGTATCAGGCAGATGCCCCAGAAAATTATAAAATTCATCTAACAACTTGCCATGAAATTTTAGATTCAAATCGGCTTGAACAATTTCGTACACTACAGGTTCACTGTTATGTTTGAGACTCGATATTCGTACCAAATTAACCTTATCTCTAGTTTGCAAATGATTTACTTCCTCAATTTCAGCTATAGAACGTTGCAAATTAAAATCAAACAGCACCTCACCCTTTTCGTTCCAATTCTTGGGATTAGCTCCTGTCAAAGCATCTGCTATGTTTTCAACAACAAGCTGGTTACTGGCTTCGTTGCCTAGTTGCATAATTCGATTAATTAGATGTCTAGTAACTGAACTAAACGGAAATGTTAGTACTCGCTTAGGTAACGATTGCATCGTCGTTTTCCAGTATTTGCTCAATGGAGCACCTCGGACAATTTTTCGCTCAACACCATTATTTTCTTGCAACTTACACAATACATCACCTTGTTTCTTGGCCAAGCGCTTGATTAAATTTACATAACAATTAAATAAAAACAGAAGATCTTTTTCCAAATTTTGCAAGAGTGTATGCTTGTCAGTATATCTCAATTCAGAAAATATTTTCTGCTGATAAATTTTAGGAAGATCAGTAAGAAAAAAAATCTCAGGCTGACAAAGGCTGTCAAGTGCATTGACAAGTTTTTTCATGCGTGGTGTCAATAGCTCGTGTCTACGAGTATAGTTGGGAATAATTGAATGAAATTGTGACACAAGTGCCGCGACATTTGCAAAACTAAGTAGAGGCTGGTCAAGACGCATTGACATAGGGAGACAGGCCGAAAATTTTTCCCGTAATCTCTGCAGATATACACGTTTTTCCGCGTCAACCACAACCATACGTATAGAGTATTTTTTGGGCTGTCTTATCAAACCTTCAAACAGATCTGCATCAATTCTCGCAACATATATACCATTGTAGTAAAAACTAACTGGCGATGGAGTAAGCCTAACGAACACACTAACATACAGTGGAATCAGCGATACTCGCACTCCGAATGGTGGTTTTTGCCACCGAGATATTAAGTCATTCAGGGAAACAGATGTTTGCTCAGATTCTTTCAGCAAATCACAGAAATCGGTAAATAATGGAAACAGCGCACTGCTTCTTTTTAGCTTTAGTAAATCATCTGATTTATCCACAAAAGTATTCGCTCGGAAAAGAGCTTTGAATATTGCAAAATCAGGCCCGCCACCTTCGATAAAAAACTTGTCAACATGCAATCTTCTTGGTTGGTCAAAATAGTTTGTAAAAGATCCTATAAAACGGCTACGCCCCTGAATGACTGGTGTGCTAGCGCGATGTCTATTAAGCATCTCATTGTTAAACAACGGATACTTAGTGTACTCGCGAGTGCAAATTTCGCTGGCAAAACTTGCTAAATAAGATAAGCTTTTTACGTTGTTATCCAAACAATCACCGAGATAAAAAATAGAAGCATCCATGTGCAAATTTGAGCGAATTTTCTCCAGAGATTTTTTGATTAATCCCTGAGCGATGTGACGATGATGATCGAGTTCTTTTTTGGCAGTTGTGCCTGTAGATATTAAGTCTTTGCGTGAATATATTTGTTCTATTGCTTGTAATTCTAGCAAATTATCGGTTATGTTGACGGGTTCGTTAGTTGTGATAAATAAAGCAGACGGTAGATGTATTTGACGGAGAAGGTGCTTAATGTGACAGACCTCCGACTCAGTAAAGGGAACTGTGTAAAATATCTTACCATCTTCCTGTGCGTAGTTTATTTTGAATCTGTCAGATTCGAGATCCTCAATGGACAGCAACTGTTCACGAAAAAACCTGGTGATGCCGTGGTTAAAATTGTATTTCTTGGGGGTAAGAAACGACAGTGGAAAATTTTTCTTTAGGATACAACAATAGTCTGCCGTTGTCAGCTTTGTTTGTCTGATACTCGCTATTTCTTCAGAGAGGTTAATTGGAGAGCCATCAAATAAATTAAATTCCTGCTTTAGTTTATTGAAAGTGATCATCTTGAGTTTTTGTAGATAGCTAAGTTCTTTTGCTATTTTTTCTTGACGGTGTAAACCAAGCAGCAGGCTAAAAATTGACTGTTTATTTACATTAATTATGGTGCGATTGTTGATTATCTCAACTAAACTGAGCAGAATAACAATATCTTTAGCGCATAGATTGTTGGGCTCAAGATTGTTGAGAAGATCATCTACGATTACTTTAATTTTTGCTTGCCGGCCCTCTTGATTGTTAGAGCCTATTAATGGTGCAAAGTAGTTATAAAAATTAGCTAGCGGCATAAACTGAAGTTTGTTTTTTTCTAATTTTGTTTCTACCAGATAACGAGGCAATGAAAATTCTTCGTTGCGAGTAAGAAAAGAAAACATGGTGCGTTCATTCTGAGCAACTTTTTCACTCAACAACGGTAAGAGACCAATCACCAAAGGGTGTAAAGGGTAGCATATACTCAGCGTCTTACGCTTACACGCACACAATGCAAGCAAATTATTTGTGATTTGGTTTTGTTTTTGCCAACAATCTACAAACCCAACAAATTTTTTGTGCAGGCAATTATCAGAGCTGAATACTGAGGCAACAATATTGTAGTTTGATGCACCTCCACGGTTGAATGACAGTTGCTGGAATCGTCCCTCAATTTTTTGCCACTCTTGTTGCATGCATGGCGAAAGTTGATATGTATACTGTGATAAAGGTAGGTGACTGATCAGTAGCAGGTGTGTATGTTGTTCCTCGCCCTTGTTGCACAATTCTGCCATGTCCTGTAAGAATTGCAAATCAAAATTTTTGGATTGCCTTATCCCACGCTCAAGAAATTTACCAAACTCATCATAAATAATAAAAATCCCAGCATACTCGCTGTGGCATCGCAAATATTTTGTTGCGTCACGGTATAGATTGACAATGTTCCCATACCGATAGGAGCTGACGTGAGCGCCACCGGTTATCTGGCCGTATATCTCCGAAAAAATCTTTTGCGCAAACAGTCTATTCTTACGTAATGCGTTGATATATCTCTTGTAGTTACCGGTTTTTTCATCGATTATATTACGTAGTTCTTTGTGTTTGTGGGGATAATCTCTTTGCCACCTAGATATAATGTTTAATGCCCTTGCTGAGCAACAACTAGCTAGTTGATCAAATTGTTTTTGCCAACCATGTCGGGCAAAAACATCGCTAAGTGCCGAGTAAAAAGCATCTTCTATCTCACCTTCATCTCCATTAAGAAAAACAGGAAGATACGAGGTTTTGTGAATTTTCGACCAACACTGACGGAATCTTTCTGAGACTTCCACCCGTTGATTTTTGATAACCGTGCTTACAGATCGTCTGTTGTTTTTTGTTATACTTCTGGCCAGGAACAACGCGAAGGTAGACTTACCTGTGCCCGGAGTGCCTGCTATAACATGCACACGCTGATTGGAATATTTATCAACCAAAGGCCTGGCAACTTCTACATATCTATCCTGAAATTTATCAGACAAGATAACATCTTTCAGCTCCTTTTCTTGATAAAAATCAAGCTTTATATTTGTAGATCGAGCAAAATTATCTTTTATATTTACCTGAATATCCGCCACCATTTTCTCCATTGTAATACCGACGTAGAAAATTTTCTGGCTTTAGCCCTCGGCCCATTTCGATAACAAAAATACCACCTGCATGCCGGTAAGTTATGCTACCACTGTATCTCTCAACAATCTTGTCTAAAATTTCTATTGTGCTATCTACATTCAGACAAAATATTTTTGTTGGAGATGCATCGCGATTAAGTAGCTCATCAAAAGAAAACTGAGATATTTCTTTAAAATTATCCTGCCAAAATCTGATTAGGGCATATGCAAATATCTCACTAGGCAAACTATCTGCGTCGGGGGCAATAATCTTGTAGTTGTCGTTGTCTTGTTTTTTAAGCAAAGATAGTCTAGATAATGGACATATATTGATGTCTTCAGGGGTTTTATTTCTGTAAAAATCGGATTCACTATACATCCGTAGCAACACATTTATGTCTTTTTGTAAAGTTGCAGAGCTAACTTTTTTCCCGATTACTTGACAGTATCTTTCTAAGTAATGCGCTACTGATTCTGCACTAAATTCACTTACAGCAAATTTATTAAAAAACCAAAACCAGGTCGTGGCGTATTCTTCGTTGCAAGCAAGATGGTAGTGCAACAACCAAACTGAGCCAAGGCAATCATAGTATGGATCGTATTTATCAATCAATTGTCCAATTGTGTTGGGTAGTAGTTGTTGATTCTTTATTTTCGCGCATTCCGTCGCTAACAACCAATGGCGAATTGATTTAACCATATTTGTGCCAACGCCTAGAAGCACAATAGCGTTGTCGCGATCAGCAAATACATCTCCGTGTGTTTTGAGCAATTGTATGCCCTTAAATAACCAATTATCTCGTAACGGAAATGTTTCATGACCCCCAAATTTCAAAATCAAATCACCTCAGCAATAGTTTTCAATGCGTATTCCATCTCTTCTTTCGTGTTGAAATCTGCGAAAGAAAACCGCAAACACGACTCTGCATAATCTTTACTATGGCCAAGTTGTTGAATTATTTTACTAGGTTGTGCCCCATAACAAGCTGAGCCAAGAGATACATAGATGCCGCGTGCTGCTAGCTCCATCAATAAGGCATGGCCGCTGATATTAGGGAAATAAATATTACTGGTATTGCAAAGACGGGGAACATTTTGGCAATTTACTATGATATGGGGACAACATTTCTGTAAAGAAACTTCAAAATTATCTCGCAAAGCTGTTATTTCTTTTATGTCCCATTGTCGAGTATCCGCCAACGCTAGCCGTAAAGCCCGAATTCCGCCTGTGTTGTATGTACCGCCGCGCATATTGTTCTGTTGACCGCCACCCAGGATAAGCGGGGTGAAAATTCTCGGCTCACGGACATAGGTAATTCCAACACCTTTCAAACCACCTATCTTGTGGGCGGAAAAGCTAGCAAAGTCTACACCTAACATCGGTAGATCAATAGGCATCCGCCCCAACATCTGCACGGCATCAACATGCACTAAACAATCGTTAGTCTTACAGATATTGGTAATATCTGTAAGATGTTGTAAAACTCCAGTCTCGTTGTTAGCACCGATAATATTTACCAATGAACGTGGGTGTTTCTTGCTCAGTTCTTCCAGATGATCGATATCGGCTAAACCATTTTTGTTATGTTCAATAAATAACACCTTGATGTCATGTTTTTTCAGTCTCATCAAACAGCTGTCTACGGCACTGTGCTCAAGACGAGAAGTGATGACTGTGGTCAATGAGTTTTCCCAACAAAAAACTGGGTTTAGTATGGTGTTGATAGATTCAGTTGCACCACTAGTAAAAAAAATGTTTGCACCACCCGTTTCGAGAAGTTGAGCAAGATACTCGCGATCATTATCTATGCAATCAAGAAGCTGCTCAGCCGCAGGATACTGCGCGGAAGCATTGATAAACTCATCGACAAACCTATTGGCAACATACTCCGTCACTGACGGGGATAGCCTAGTGGTTGCATTGTTATCAAAATAACAAATATGTTTTGGTGTGTGCAATTTCTCGTTTTTTTTTAAATATACAATCATTATCTCATAATCTTTGTCTTGTGCAACTGCCGCTCAGTAGGTAACTTTTGCAGGGGGTAACTCCAGTTGAACATGACATAACATTCTCTGTCTGTTGCTATTTTGAAAAATTTTTTTCTCCTTAACAAAACTTCTCCCGCATGCTCAGCAGGATTGTAGTCGCCTTGCTTTAATCGGGTAATCGTCGTTTCAGGCTCACCAAAAGCACGCAAGAACGCAAAGCTAAACTCCTGACTTTGCTTCAAAGCTGGTAACTGCTTAACACTATGTTCTATTTGTTCAATGTTTACCCGCATTTTCAAATCAAACTTGTTGTGTTGTCGATCTTCTTTGCGGTTTGTTTACAAAAAATCTTTAGAGTGTCGCGATTTATTTTGTTGGCAGGTATTTCTTGCCGCAGTAGTAAGAAGTGGTAGACCAATGAGAGAGTGTAAAGTTTTTGCTAGAAATGTCGATTAGTGGTGAATGAAGAACGAAGAACACATGGCTTAGCAATTACATAGAAAGATAGGATGCTTCAGTGAGTAATAGCAAAGATTATGATAAGAGATACGCTAGATATCAGCAAATCACAGAAGACGTGGGTAACGCAAAGAAAGCCGCTTATGATTTTTTGAAAAGCAATCCGCGCGGATCAAGCGAATTCAAGGACATGCTAAAGAAACTTACTTATCTTGCAACAACATTTGGTCGGTATGAAGTGTTTTTCAAAATAGCTTCATGCGTTGAAACTTTGCACGGTTATGACATGAAATTTGAAGAAGACAGGGCTATCGCAGATATAACAGGTGCAGTTGGTAGTGTGAAAAATAAAATAGAAATGAGAAAATGTTGGTTAGAAAGAAACAAAATAATTTCTAATGCTAAATTCAAAGCGACGGTAGTGTCAGAAGATTCAACTACTATAAAAGATGTAGACATAATAGTAAATGCTGAACGCAACGACATCATGATAATTAAACTCCCCATACCTCCCTGTCGAAAAGATCGTGACATTATAGACAAAAAGCTGTGGAGGCATGTAGGAAATGAAATATTTAGCATACCATATATATTCAGGTTGGATAAATGTAAATCAAAATCAGGAGAATATGAACTGAGTGTAGAGCAGATGAGAATACGCAGTTATAGAAAAGGCAAAAAAGAAGGAGAGCGTTACTGCGAGTTTCATGTAGAAAAAGGAGTGCTAACCGCGCATAAAAAGAACGAAGCTAAAATGTTGCGCATAAATATCCCCAAACTGCTAGGCAATATGCAGACAGGGCATAGAATTAATACGCCTTTCGGAACAGTCGGAGTAGAACGATACACATTCGGTAACAGATCTCCTGTTGGTTCAATTTTTATTGCACCCCTGGAAGAAGAAACACCAGATACATGGCACTCTGACAGCAGAAAAATCCTAAGAGATGCTGTGCCACTTATGCGTTTCATAACGGCTAAGTCGTTAGAGGTATCTTTGGAAGAGCACCGACACAATGACAGGAGCGAGTTCTATTTTGATAAAGACATAGACAAAGTTTATCCTGTATTAGCAAATCATGGACTTGAAGATCTGGCTAAGAAAATATTCAAGGAATCACGTGAGGATGGCTTCACCGAAGATATAAGCAAACTTGCAGAAGCCGCGACAATAGCCGACACCTACTCCTCGTCTTGGAAGATTAGGCTGATATGTATGATAGAGGCTTTGGAAGTATGGGGGAGTCATGAGAAATTCAAACTATTAGGCAGGTCATTCAAGAAAAAATTGACTAAATTTTTTGAATGTTACATACCAACCCACAATAGCAAGCGCATAGAAGAGCTTAACCAAGTTAGAAACAATCTAATGCATAATGGGATAGCTACACCAGTTAACTTCAGTCGCAATGATAACAAAGATAAAATTTACGAACAGAAAGATGAGTCAAAATATTATTTCTTTAAGTTTCGCGAAGTGTTTGTAGAAATTTTCTTGTCTGAACTTGATTGGAATGGGAAGCATTGCTTTTATTCTTGTAGCAAAGATGGCACAGTTACTCGCACTGAGGAAAAGCGATAGATATGAGTATGTATGGGTTTGGTGAAATACCTCTCACCCAGCCTCAATCGGTACGCGCTCCTGAATCACCTTCGGCATGATGGCAAGGCCGATACCTGTGTCGCCTTGCTTACCAATGCTTACACCTCACTTGCCTACCTTGTGCATATTTTCAGGAGCAATGCCCTTGCCGTTATCAGAGATAGTGATTGAAACTGCATCATCAATAACACTTAATGACAGCAGGTTTCCATCGGCGAGCAGGACGATCAGCCAACTCAGGCCTGCTTCTTCGCTCCGCGAGGCTCGCTGTTTTCTCGCCCTAACTTATTCACTGCATTGCGACTGAGATTCGTTATGCGGCAAATTTCCGCAACACTCATGCCGTTCTCCAGCATACGCAGTGCAATTTCCTTGCATTTCTGCTGCTCACCCTTGATGATGCCCTCTTCCAGCCAGCCTTCACGACCAATCTTGAGCCTGTTCATAAGTCTATCCTTCTGTTTGCTAATAGCCGCCACCTCGATGCCCTTTAGCACCGCTAAACTGAAATCGCTATTGAATTTAGAGAAACAGTCAGTTGCTAGTTCCAAGAGCCGTTTTCTCTCCTCTATCTCCAATACCAGAGTGATGCGCGGCTCTTTGTAACGCTCGCTTCCTAGCTCATCGCTGCGCGAGGCTTTTTTGTATCGCTCGTCTACGAGGCTTTTTTGTAACGCTCGCTTCCTAGCTCGCTTCGCTCGCTACGCTGCTCTTTGTAACGCTCGCTTCGCCTGCTTTCTTGCCGCTTGCTAGCTCCCCGCTCCCTGCCAAGACAACGGAGACTTGTGCTAAGGAAGGTCTTTGCCTCTCGGCGGTTGCCTCCACCTCTTGCCCACCGAGAGCCCCATGAATGGCACGGTGAGAACGTTCGCTGCGCTACGGCTTTCTGTATCGCTCGCTTGCTAGCTCCGCTGCGCCGTGCCAAGATAACGGAGAAAATCACCTATGCTGCCGTGCAGGCACGTAGCATGCCGATCGACACGGCTACCACGATAAGTAGAATTACGAAGAAGGTGGTGAGGTTGCCGATGACGATCTCAGCGAGGAGGTAGCCGATGAGCTTGCCCACGATGATCGCAGCGATGAGCTTAAATAGCTTGTGCCGCTCTTCCTTCTTCGTTAGCGGTCGATTGCCTTGATGATTACCCATATCAGCCACCCTAGTAGCAGGGCGCAGCCTGCAAGAAAACCTCATCCTAGCAGACTACGAAGGCCCCACTCAGATTTCCCCTGCCCACAACATTCGGGAGTAACTGCAGGGGTGATGCCAGCTGGGTTATCGGCGGCCAGCTGCGTGTGTCTTAATTCCACCTTGCCCTCCGCGGCGCTGTGAGGCATTAATCCCCTGTGTCGGGATTGCCGACTAAAAACAATTGCTTAATGAACAGCCTACTGAGGGTATAGACACCTTGTGACTGCACCATCACCTATCTCTAAAACCTGTTTTGTCGTGGGGCAGTTACAGATTATCCTTGAAATTATAACACCGTGTGTTGCACTTTAGCAGATGATCGACAGCATACTGAAATCAAAGATAAAATCCAGCCTATCGCACTATCCAGCCGTTGCCCTAATCGGTCCGCGCCAGGTTGGCAAGACCACACTGGCTCGTGCAGTCGCTACTGATTTTGATGCTTTGCACTTAGACTTGGAGACACCTGCTGATTCCAGGAAGTTATCGAATGCGTTCTCATACTTGCAGGAGCATGAGCAACGACTGGTAATTATAGATGAGATTTACCATTCTCCAGACCTTTTTAAGGTGTTACGGGCACTGATCGATGGTGGACGGCAGCGAGGACTGCGATCGGGGCGTTTCTTGTTGTTGGGATCAGCTTCTATGGAGCTAATGCGTCAATCGGAGAGTTTGGCGGGACGCATAGCGCATTTGGAGCTGCATCCTTTCAATGCACTGGAAGTTCCGGAAACAAAACTCGATAAATTGTGGGTGAGGGGTGGTTTCCCTGATAGTTTTTTAGCAAGCACTGACAAGATAAGCTACGATTGGCGCAAAAATTTTATTGCCAGCTATATCAGCCGCGAGATGCCGCAGTTCGCCCCACTTATGCCACGCGCGACCTTGCTTCGCCTGTGGATAATGTTAGCACATTACCAAGGACAAAAAATAAATCCAGCCACTCTTGCCAGTAGTTTGTCTGTCAGCAAACCCACGCTTAGTAGGTATGTGGATTTTCTGGTGGATCTTTTGCTAGTGAAAAAAATTTATCCGTGGTTCACAAACAGAAAGAAGAGCCTTCGGAGGTCACCCCGAATTTATTTGACGAACAGCGGTCTTTGTCACACGCTACTTGATATAACTGACAAGGAAAAACTTCTCGGTCACCCAGTTGTTGGCCCTAGCTGGGAGGGTTTTGTTGTGCACAATATCCTGTCCTCTATCTCTCCTCACTGTGAGGCACACTACTACCGCTCGTATGGTGGAGCCGAAATCGACCTGCTTATTCGTGGCAGTGGGGGTAAACCATGGGCAATAGAAGTGAAACGCAGCGAAGCTCCGAGCTGTGGCAGAGGATTCACTCAGGCTTGCCGAGACGTGCAACCAGAGAGGGCATTCCTCGTGTATCCCGGACGAGAACGCTTTCCGACACGTTACGGTGTTGAGGCAATCGGTTTGCGGGAGATGTGCCGAGAAGTTGCCAATTATTTAACAAAAGGTTAACAACACTACCTGCACGTGGGGCGGCAAATATGCGCACTGCCTGTATGCATCTGCCTAGGCAGGGCGGCAAAAATCGCATTGACCAGTTGGCAGGCGCCGAAATGGGAAAGGTGAGAGAAATCTGTGTAGAGAGAGGTGTTTTGATTGAAAATTTTGCACCGTCCAGATAGGGAGGGATCACAAAACAGTTTTTCTGGGAGGACACGGATCAGGTTGGGATGATCACTGACGGCATCGTATATCTGGTAGGCCGCGTCAGCAAATGTTCTGAACTCCTGATAGGATTTGCTGAACCGCGCAGCTGCCAGTAAGTTTTTTCTTTGCCGCGGTGGTATTTTTACCAATTCTGCCAGCCGATGTTGCATATCAAAGTCCGCCATGTGAATTGGATAGACCAGCACCACCGTGTGGCCATGTTGCAGTAGCTCTTGTATTGCTTGCCGCACGTAACGTCGGGCCTCCAGCTCTGATATATGTCGGTGAGGATCGGTAGCTGTTTGCATGGTATGGACACCAGATACTAGATGCGGGCGTTGACGACTGCCGTGGAGATAGATATGCAGGAGACTGTGGATGACAACAGTACTAGGCTCTGCCTCCATCAATAGCTTACGGCGGAGACGATTGTCAGATTCTGAACACCGCACGCGGCCATCAGTTAACACCCGTATATTTGGAATATAGGGGCAATCACCTTTTGTCAGTTCAACTAGGCGAGCATCTTTATCTTGGAGGTGTTGCCAAAGTGAATAGGCCAAACTACCAGCCACCGAATCGCCGACAAGATACCAATGTTGCCTGCCACTGCCTGCAACAAAGACACAGGCATCTGGGGGACTGCGCTCCAGGCAGTGTTTCCCATTCTGAGTGGTGTTGCTTAGCGCGGAGCACATCGGATAAGGAGTTGTTTTCGTCGTCGCTAGCGGACGCAGCGTGCTGGTCATGACCACAGCCACAAAAGCAAGCAACACCAAGCTGCAACCACCTAAGTTGCGCACAAGCGAGCGACGCGGCATCTTATCAGGCTGACGAAAAGGTTTTTCAACGTAATGCCAACTGATAGTCGCGAGCACTAAACAAAGGGCAATGAGCATAAGTTTGTCGGTAGCCGTCATCTCTGTATAAATTCTGGCAAAGGCGAACACAGGTTGATGCCACAGGTAAAGAGAGTAAGATATCAAACCAATACCTACCATCAGTCTGCTGGACAGCAATTTGTTAAGATAAGCACTGGCGGGCACTGCTGCGATCATCATTACCGTGCCCATAACTGGTAGCAATGTCAACAGAGACGGGTGTCTCGTGGTGTCATCGAACACTACTAAGCTGGCGACAACGAGTGCCAAACCCAACCAAGCTAGTAGCCCATGCGGATGCTTAAACTTCCCGCGTGAGTGCATGTGCGCAAGCATAGCACCCGCCAGCAGTGCCCATATTCGGGCCGGCAGTAGGTAAAAATTAGCACTGGGCAAGTAGTGGCTAGCCCATTCGGCATATAATAACGAGACCATGGCGACGAGGCTGAATGCCAGCATAAACTTGCCGGATATTTTTTTCCACACCAGCCATAAGAACAAGGGGAACAGCAGGTAAAACTGTTCTTCTACGGCGAGACTCCAAGTGTGCAGCAGCGGTTTACGTAAGCTTGGCGCGGCAGTGTAGGAGTCTTGTAGCCAAAAGAAAAAGTTAGACACAAATGCACTAGTGGCGGCGATGCTGGCAGCAAATTCTTTCAATGGCGCTGAGGGTAGCAGTACGGGGGCGATAATTATTGAACAGACCATGACTAAAAAAAGTGCGGGTAATATCCGGCGAGCACGTCTTTCGTAAAAGGCGGCAAAGCTAAGTTGTCCTGCGTTTATTTCTTTAAGCAGAACGCTACAGATCAAGTAGCCGGAAATTACAAAAAATATATCAACGCCCAGAAAGCCACCTGCCAGTAGTTTTTGACCCTGCCAGTAGAAGCCCGCGTGATAAATAAGCACCGCGAGCACGGCGATGGCGCGCAACCCGTCGATGTCGGCACGATAGGTGTGCGAGTGTTTGTTTTTAAATAGATTCAATTTGCTGCACGAGTTTGCTCATACCACGATCGAAACTGTTTGCCATCGAAGCTCAGCAGGCCTCCCACCTGGGGCTTCGAGACACTGTTGGTGGTAAGGCTATGGGATTCGATAAAATCCTGTAATTGCTGTATTTCAGGTTGGCGTTGTGGATAATAGAAAATATTTACTGTAAAATCTAAACCGATGTCTCTCGTGAAGCTATATACGTGATCGAGATTGGCAGCAAAATGCATCAATTTGTGGGTAAAATGTGTTCGCAAAACAAATGGCAGTTGCGCTTGATAGTAGTCTTTAGAAAAGACCACGTCGTTATATCCGGTGTGCTTCCTGATAAATTCACCTATCTGGATATGGTGGTAAGCGGGGGGGCTAAATAGCTTGGTTACAGACGGTGTTTGATAGATCTGCAAGTAGGCCCAGATGATCGCAGACCCTAATCCAAGTACTGCCACCAGCGATATTTCGCGGCCAGCAGGGGTTCGTAGTGCTGTCAAGCGCGCGCATTTCTTTAGTATCTGTAGGATAAATATCGGCACCAGAATAAAACTCATCGCTAAGGCCGGGCTGTATTTCACCGCGGCAAAGTGATGATGTGAATCATCAACCACGAGGCAGATACTAAACAGCAAACATGGTAGAAAAAGCAGTAAATAGGTGGTGGCGGCAGTGTTTGGGGGAGCAATTTTGCGATTACGAATTGCCAGATAAAGGGCGAGATAAATGCTCAGCACGCCACTGAGGCCATATTCGTAGCTGGCAAAGGCAAAAAGAGCAAGTCTGTAATTATCAAATACCTGATCGAATGATAGTAATTGCCCCTGCTCATCCAAAATACCCATTTTGAACAGTATATTGTGGCCAAAGGTCAAGCCTCCTGAGGATACCGGTAGTTCAAAGAAGCTTTCGCTAACCACATGTTGCTGATAATAAACCATTGAATAAATCCAAATGCCCAGAGCCAAGGCCGCGGGTAGAACGAAGAAAAAGCTCTGCTGCAACCAACGCCAAGCTTGCGGCAACGATCGTGGTTGGGTGATGTCATCTCGGATGAAACGCATAACATAGACGGTTGCGATGACGAATACAAACAACCAGCTGGTAAATATCCCGATAAACATCAAGACGGGTTGAGCAATTTGCACGCTACGCAGAAGTCGCGGTGAGAGCTGCATTGATTGTAGCACCTCAAGCAATATATACAGAACAAACAACGGCACAATGATTACCGGCGCCGCGTAAACGAGATGAAACCAGTAGAGTGTGCCCGCGTTGTGGAACAGAACGATGGCAGGAATAAATGCAAGTATCGTGCAGTTGAGGTTGTCAAAGCCTATCTTACGACAGACGGCAAACACCAGCCCCCCCATCACTAGCACCAACAAGAAATGAAAAGCGTAGTTGAGAGCTATTACTACCAACAATTGGCTGCCGCGTTTTTCTTGAATATTGGGCACAAGACCAGTGGCATCGAGGGTCTTAAACAGCAAGAACAAAGCAGTGGTTGCACCTGGCGGATAGGAGGGGTGGAATTTACGTTTGGCAAGAGTTGAAGTTTCCACCGAGGCAGGATACATATAGCGACCAAGACGGAGATTAAGTGGGCCTTCCTGTATCCAGTTATTAGTATATGCCAGATACCCCGCAGTGATGTGTTGCTTGTGCTCGAGCCAGTTCGAGACCTGGAGAAAGGTAGGCACAATCCACGGCTTTCTGATCTCTACACTTTTGCAAAAGAAAAAGGTGGAAAACACTCCGACGACAAGCAGGCAATGCGAAGTTTTTAGCGATGAGTTATGCACAAAGAATTCTCAACATTTTTTTGCCAGGACCACCAAGAAAAATCCTATCGGAAACTTGAAGTTAACCATCTTCATAATTCTGAAGTCTAGCTGGCTGATAAAGGAAAATATCTGAAAATTATCGTTAGGGATGTGCATCTTGAAGCTATTGCTGCCCAATAATCTTTTGCAGGCAAGCCAGTGTTTTCTGAAAATTGCTACAGGCACAAGAGAGGGGAAGAAGTAGGAAGATTTTAGAACCGAAAACCTTGATGTTTCTAGTAGAACCCTGATGCTGTGCCTATCATATCTACGATAATGTCCAACTGCAGCATCGTACAGTGAGTACAGACTCTGAAAAGCTGGAACAGTAATAAGGAGATGCCCATTAGGTTTAAGAAGGGTGTGTATGTCATGTATTGCCTGACGATCATCTTCGATGTGTTCTATGCAATCTAAAGCTGTTACCAAATGAAAAGAATAGCGAGGAATATCTTGTAATCGAGCAAACGTTTGCACTGATGGATTTTGTTTAATAGCTGGCAAAGGCTCGATGTAAGGATCGTAACTACTTAATGATAAGTGGGGGGGGGGGGGGGGGGCGATTGTAGGAGATACAACAAAAACAAACCGTTTCCAGAGCCAAAGTCGAGAAGCTTTCCCACAGGCAACGGAAGAAATTCCGTTACAACTTTGTGCCGATAGTGATTAAGCCAAATATTTTTCCCGGTAAAAGGATCTTCTTTTATGTTGTTGATAATCTCATCATGGCTAAAGACTGGACGCATATCTCTGATCATATTGTTTCAGTGAATTATGCAATACCCCTAAAATGTGGTCGCGGCTACAGTAGCCACATCGGGGCTCAATTAGTATTTTATCACCCGCATCTCTCAGCATGCAAATTTTCCTTGATAACCTGCCTGGTCCAGCTGTGGCGGGATGGGGATAGGCACGTTGAGCACGGTCTTACTAGGCAAGATACGGGTATCGATCTCGTTGCCGCAGAAAATGACGGGGACACGTGGGTAGGGTGGCAAGGACAAAGTGCAATAGCCCCGTAGATGGCTTTTCTTGTTTTTTTAGAAACTGCTGTTGACACCCCACGAGTGCTTTAGTAGCAGTGCTGATCGTGTAGTGGGCTGGAACGGTCAGAATATCGCAGGTGCTATCAAGGAATTGGCGTAACTCATGAGTAAAGCAGACACCCCACCCAAAGAAACCATGCTGGAGCTATACAAGCTCTACGTCGAGATGGCCGACAGGATCAGCCAACGGCGGCAGTCAGCCAATAACTACTTTATCAGCATCAACACGGCTCTGATTTCTTTGGTAATCGCATTCCTTGCTTACTCACGTTTGATCAAGGATGTAAGCCCTGGCCTTGCGGTGGCTGTGCTTGTCGGTGTTTCGGTCGTGGGGATTGCTAACTGCTGGGTGTGGCGTGCCCTGATCATGTCATACAAGGCGATGAACGGGGCTAAGTTCAAAGTCATTCACGATATGGAAAAAATTATCGGATACAGACCGTATTTTGATGAGTGGGAACACCTTAGCCGCGGTGAAGACAAGAAAGTCTACAACAAATTCACTGTCGTAGAAGCCCAAGTGCCAGCAATTTTCTTTGTCTATTACATGGTTGCTATAGCGGCATCGCTCCTGTGGTGTTTTTTAGCGAAATAGGGTGGGGAGATGCAGCATTGAAAACAGAAGGAACTTGTTAGAAACAAAACAACAAAGGAAAATTGCCGAGATAGGCACAAGGATAACCGACGGCTGTGCGAAAAGATCGTCGTGCAGCCACTGGAAAACGCACGCGTCGAGTTAGAGTTCATCCTGCGCAACTCATCCACACCCCATCACAGGTATGAGGTCGGAAATTGTCTGTCGTCACCTCAAATGGCGGAGGGGGAAATCGAATCCCCGACCTGTGGGTTATGAGACCACCGCTCTAACCACCTGAGCTACCCCGCCGCTTAGAGGCTTGCAATTAAAGGTATTCATGTTTACAGTCAAGTTATTATTTTGCGAGGAACTTACAACATGGCTACAGAAATTGTTTTTGCACGGCGCACGCCGATTGGACGTTTCATGGGCGCGTTGTCACGTCTACCAGCACCTGCCTTGCTGCAACCTCTGATTGCCGCGGCCTGGCAGGAGTTGCCGCTTGCGCCTGAACAAATCGATGAACTGTTAGTCGGACAAGTGTTGACCGCAGGCAGTGGGCAAGCTCCCGCACGGCAGGCAGGGCGCGGTGGAGGTCTGCCCGATAGCGTGCCCGCAACCACTATCAACAAAGTGTGTGGCAGCGGCTTACAGACCGTTATGCTTGCCGATCGTGCCATTCGCAGCGGTGCGGCACAGGTGGTGTTGGCAGGAGGACAGGAGAACATGTCGCTTGCACCGCACCTGCTCGCGGCGCGTCGAGGGGTGCGTTTTGGCGCGACGCAATTGCTTGACCACATGCAACATGACGGCTTGCGCGATGCCTATGATGGCAAGGCGATGGGGGATTGTGGCGAGCTATGCGCGGCCCGCTATCGTTTTAGCCGCACAGAACAAGATGCTTATGCGCGGCGCAGCTACCAGCGTGCCACTGCCTGTTGGGAAAACGGGCACTTCAAGCGTGAGGTGTTGCCTCTCACAGTTGCCCCTGACAAGACGCTAGCAAGGGACGAAGAGCCGTTTGCTGCCGATCTTGAGCGTCTGCCGCATTTGCGCCCCGCTTTCGCTAAAGATGGCACGATCACTGCGGGCAATGCTTCTTCTCTCAGCGATGGTGCGGCACTCTTGGTTTTGGCTGCACCTGACACGCTGCCCAACCTTAAACCTATGGCACGTATCGTTGCCCAAGCGCAACACGCACAAGCACCTGAATGGTTTACTACCGCGCCGATTGCCGCGATTCGCAAAGTTTGCGCTCAAGCCGAGATGCAAGTTAGCGATATAGATCTGTTTGAAATCAACGAAGCTTTTGCCGTCGTGCCTCTGGCGGCGATACGAGAGCTTGAGCTAGATGACGACAAGGTCAACGTATGTGGCGGTGCAGTAGCACTTGGACATCCTATTGGAGCTAGCGGCAGTCGTGTGCTGGTAACACTGCTTCATGCTCTCGATGCCCATGACAAGCGTTTCGGTCTGGCCGTCCTGTGTATTGGCGGGGGTGAAGCTTGTGCCGTCATCGTCGAGCGCCTCACATGAACCGGCCCTACAGACATGGAGTTACGGGAGTGTTCGTCAACGACACGGGTCTCGTGCTCGCCTGTCGGCGCCGCGATTTTCCCACAGGCTTGCAGTTACCACAAGGAGGCGTGGAAAAGGGGGAAACCACCATAGCCGCGCTGCGACGCGAAATGCAGGAAGAACTTGGCACTGATGCCTTTGTCATCGTCAAAGCAACCGACAGTGCTGTGTGTTACGATTTCCCCTCTGATCTTGGTGTGCCTATCGCCCAGAAATTCCGCGGGCAATGCCACTATTGGTTTCAACTGCGTTTTCACAGTGATGGTAAGCCCGACTTGAGCCGCTCGGATCACGAGTTCAGTGCCTACGACTGGACGACGTGCGAGACACTGCTGCAGCAGACGATTGCCTGGAAGATAAGTGCCTATCGCACAGGATTACAACTGTTGGGACTGCTTGCTGCGTAAGTCACCTGGCTAATCAGCAGTCACGGTCTGCATGTAAAGCATCGATATTGAGTCCACCTGCACTAATGAGACGTGCTGCGATTTTTTGCGTGATTGTGCGTGTGTGTCCTGCTGCAGATTTTTCACCTGCACCAAGAATTGCCTGCACATGCTCAATGTGTAAATAGCAAACTATGTCTTTATTTAGATTTTTTATCAGCAACCATGAGCACTCAACAACCTCAGCGCTTAGGTCTGGAAGCAAGGCGCAAAATTTTCCTAGCCAAGCATTAACGATAACAATATCAGTAAGCTCAACCAGCTGTAAAATCTCTTTAGCTATCTGCATGAACAGCCTGTTATCTAGCCAGCTAACATCTAACCAAGCACTAAACTCTGACAGTTCACACGCTTCTTTTTGTGCGACACGCCACTGGAGAAATGCTACTATTTTATTTTTTTGTTCCTCGCTAGGGGTGCTGTGTTGCGAGGTGCGACCAACTCTGGCAAACAATTTCCCCCAACTGTGGCGATCATTGTCTGTGGCTTGGTAATAACGAGCAAGCAAACTATCTTCCCCATGTAGGGTAAATTTACCTTGCATATAAAAATAGAAAAACAAATCAGTAAGTTTGTCTTCGAGAGAATAGTTGTGGTAAGTCTTTTTTCGGAATTCGTGCAGATGCTGTATATAGTAGTTGTATTCGTTGCGCACAGTTGTATAGATAAGCTCACTTGGGTTGTGGTAGCCAATCAAGCCCTCGAATGCTACCCACCAGACGTTATGCTCAGCAGGTGGGAAAATTTTTGCCCGGTATTTTTCGGCAATTTTTTTATCTACCGCCGCTAAAAGCGGAAACATATAGCCGAGTATCGCCTGCTCTGGAGCAGAAAAACTATGTTCGGCAAAACGTTTTTCAAAAACTCTTAGTAATGTCTTTAGATAGTAGTTATTGTTTTGCACAAATTTCATCAGCGTTAGCAAAGAACGGCTACGACTAAAACGCATGCCACGATCAAATTGGCTGTGACTGTCATTTATTACCCCAGTATCCAAATCTCGGCTGGCTTGTGTGCACAACAAGAATAAAACTTCCTCAAGCTGTTCAGACTCTGCGCATAGAGCAGGGTTTTTTGCAATTGCTTCGATCAATTTTTGCACAAAAACTCGCGCACCGTGCCAATCTGGTTTGTCGCACGAAATATTTTTTGCTGCTGGGTCTCGTATATCAGGATGACTCAATACCCATTTGCAAAAAGACAACCACTCAGTAACATGCTGCTGATCTATAATTTGACAAGCGACAGCCAGCATCTCTTGCACATATATTGGTCGGGTAATTTTTTTCCCTTCAGTTAGCCAGAAGTTGAACCTACTGTCGTTGCCAACTATATTTTCTCTAAAGACCTCAGCAAAGACTTTGCTCAATCCAACAACAGAGATTCTTCGCGGGTGTCCATCTTCACTGAACGTACGTTCGTCCTGCCAAGTATTCAGCAGAGCAAGCAGGTCCGGGTCGCTATAGCGTGCAAGCTGTTGAGGTGAGAAAGGACTGTAGTCGGCCGCCACCAGGTAGAGATACCTCTCCTTTTGTTATCAGTAGTTGTTAGCGACGGTGGATCGCTAAAAAAGCCATTTTCCACCAGCCACCCTAACCATGCAGCATCTTGACTGTCAGTTATCAGCTTGAAAAAATAATTGTAGTTTGCTTTATGACTTGTTTATCAGTTGCAAATTTTTCGTGTCTTTGTGCATCATTTTATGTAACTTAAAGGGAGTTCGCGGCTTGTGCATGCCGATCGGGATTTGCGTGATTTTGTAGGGCACAGATTGTGCCTAGATAGTACTCGCTCAGTTTCTTGTCGCCTATCTCTCCACGCTTGAGAAACTGCGAAATCTCAGCTTGTCTAGAAGTCAATTTCAACTGCTACCGCCAGTCAGTTTTCAAAAAATACATAGTCCATACCCTACATATCGGCAGTTGCACTGCAATTATTAATTGTTGCGCTGCGCTGCGCTACGCGGCTCTTTGTATCGCTCGCTTCCTAGCTCGCTCTTTGTTCTCAGGCCTCCTGCCATTGCGCTCAAGCTTGCCCTCAGGCCCCTCTCTGCTCAAGGTGGGGTTATTGTGGAAACGATGCTGTATAGATTGCACGAGAATAACTCAGATATAAATATGTGCGGGCATTGCCAAACCAAAGATTGTTGGTCAAGTTTCCTGGCTATTGTGTCATTATCCATGGTGTGTCCTGTCGGTAAAATCAACTCGTTTCTTTAGACAATCCGAGAAGCCACTAGTGTATCATGTTTGGGGCTGAAAATAACCCCATTATTGGTCTTGAAGGAGAATCGTTTCTTCAGGAGGTGCTTAGATTAAATTTCAATCGCCTGGATGCGCTTCTTGGCGAACGAACAGTTTGATGAGGAAAAATACACCGAAGGCAATAGCGAAACCAACCGTGCTTTCGTTGATATAGGTGCTTAGCCCGCTGATTTTCCAAATAACGACGGCGGCCCCGCCTGCCAACATGACCAACAGTGCTCCCCATTCTGGAAGCTGGACTCGGAACAGGCGGAGTAGCAGGACCGTGCCAACCGATGCACCGAGTCCACCCCAGGCAAAGATCACCAGCGAAAAAATGCTTTCCTGAACAAACATGGCAATCATGACCGCAAATAAGGCGACGCTGATCGTGCCGACTTTGGCGAGGATAAGCGATTCTTGCGGTGGTTCGGGAAGATCGCGCACCAACGATGCCGAACAACTGATAATTTGCGAATCTGCAGTTGACACAGTCGAGGCAAAGACTCCCGCCAAAACGAAGCCGACAGCAAAGGCAGGCAACAGTTCTTTGGCAGTGAGAAACAATGCTAACTCGGCACTGAAATCGCTCGCGTTCTGCATGATAACCCGTGTCGCCAAGCCTGCGACAACGAACAGAGATATAACTATCGCCTCGGAAACCGCAGTGGTCAGAAAATATTTCTTGGTGTCCAGGTGGTCGCGCAATGCCATTACTCGAATCAAAATATGTGGTTGACCGACCGCGGCGAAGCCTATCCCAAAAGTTCCAGCAAAATAAAGGCAAACCCCAATATTGCCCCCAACCGACAAGTTCTGCGGAAATAGCGCAACCTGATCGCTGGCGGGGGCGGTGGCAACGAAGGCCTGCCACAGTTCAAGCAAGCCACCCGTTTCCACCACGGCCGCGATGATAATCAAGACGATACTCAGCACTATCGTTGCAATCTGGACATTGTCGGTCCAAATCGAGGCCCGGATACCCCCCGACCAGCAGTAAAACAGGATAACCGCCGCAGTTAGCAGAATCCCAACGTAAAAAGGTTGTTCAAGGGCAACTTCCAACGCCCGCCCACCCGCTTTCATCTGCGCGGCCACGTAGATACCGAGAAAAAATATGGTCAACAAACCGACTGCACGCCGCAGCCACACCCGATTCTCACCTTCCCAGAAGCTAATCAATTCGCCGATACTCAAAGCCCAACCACCACGGTTCATGTCCCGCAAGCGAAACAGCGACAAGCCAAAGCTAAGCATTGCTCCCGACCACATACCGAGTGCCAACCAAATCACCATCGTGCCGTGTAGATAGGCCGCGGCGATAAAACCAGAGAACATAAAGCCGCTGTATTTCGAGGCAACCCCTGAAAAGGCAAGGGCATAGGGTGAAATGCTTTGACTGGCGAGGAAATAGTCGGCCTCGGATTTACGACTGCGACGAGCTGCAAAGAACCCGATCAAGCAGGTTGTCACGCCAAAAAAAAGTAAAAAACTTACGAATCCCATTACGTGAATCTCGTAGAGGATAAGTGTGCGTTCAGCAACAGGAAACTACATGCTGCGCTACGCGGCTTTTTTGTAACGCTCGCTTCCTAGCTCGCTGCTTGCGCTCAGACCTCTCGCTATTGCGTTCAAGCTTGCTCACCGAGAGCTCCATGAAGGGCGGGGCGAGGCCGTTCGCTGCGCTGTGCGCTACGCGCTGCTTTCTATATCGCTCGCCTTACGAGACTGTTTGCCGCTTTCTAGCTCCCTCGCTGCTTGCGCTGCGCTGCGGCTCTTTGTAACGCTCGCTTTCTCGCTCGCTTCCTAGCTCGCTGCATGTTCTCAGGCCACTCTGCGGTTGCGTTCGGGCTTGCCATCAGGCCTTCCGCTTGCCCTCAAGTCTCTCGGCGGTTGCCCCCCAGACTCTTGCCTACCGAGAGCTCCATGAACGGCGAGGCGAGGCCGTACGAAAACTCGACCATAAATACTGCCATATTGTCGTTAGATTATGCTTTTGCACAAGGCATGTACTTGCACCTATATCAGGGGAGAGTTTCTCGGTAGGGCTGCGCCGTGGCGCGCTACGCGCTACGCGGCTTTTTGTAACGCTCGCTTCCTAGCTCGCTGCTTGCGCTCTGATCTCCCTGTATTGCGCTGAGGCTTGTTCTTTAGCCCCTCTTCCTGTTTTCAAACCTCTTGGCTGTCACGTTGAGACTTGCCCACCGAGAGCTCCATGAACGGCGCGGGGAGACCGTACGAAAACCCGACCACAAACACTGCCGTATTGCCGTTAGGTTATTTTTTTTGCACAAGGCATGTGCCTATACCTGTTGAGGTCGGGTTTCTCGGTAGGTCTGCACCGCGCCAAGATAACGGAGGTATGGGCTAAGAAGGGTCTTTGTCTCTCGTTACTGCGTTCGGGCTCGTCATCAGACCTCTCGTGGTTACGTTCAATCTTGCCCACCAAGAGCTCCATGAACGGCGAGGCGAGATCGTGCGAAAACGACCGCAGATATTGCCAATACTGCAACCAGGTTATTTTTTTGCATAAGGCATGTGCTTCTACATATTCGTGGGGAGTTTCTCGGTAGGGCTGCGCCTCGCCAAGATAACGGAGGTTTGGGCTAAGGTGGCTAGCTCCACTGTGCCGTGCCAAGATAACGGAGGCTTGTGCCAAGACAACGGAGGCTTGTGCCAAGACAACGGAGGCACGGGCTAAGGAAGGCCTTTGCTACGCGGCTTTTTGTATCGCTCGCCTTACGAGACTGTTTGCCGCTTTCTCGCTCTTTTCCTGCCAGCTGTAGTGACCCCATGAAAAAACCCGATACTCGCGTTATTTAAAGCGGTCGTTCCAAGTTATCCGACAGTAGGGAGCATGGTAGGCATCTACAGGACGTATAATCCCGCGCATGGCGAGGTGCGGACCGGGCTGCATACCGTTACCGTCTGACCGCCACTTAAGCTTAATCAGCTTATCGACCGCGACGTATTCCAGCGAGCCATCAGAAACGTAGAACCCGCTCGTCGTGCGGCCATTGCCCAACAGATTATGCGAACGTGCCGAGAAAATACTGAACGCCCAGGTGGAGGGGTAGAACGGTGGGACATCGTAATGAGATACGAACCGCATGTCCTTGGCGACAATATCGGCGATTTTTATTGTTTCGCCAGCAACGGTTAACTCATATTCAAGGTGAGCATGTGTGGTTTTCCGAAATAGGTTGGGCCAACCTTCTCCCGACAGATCGGTCATAGCAAGCTTCGAGGTAAATGCCGCCGATTTGTTGCAATCATCCGATCCGTTGTCATCATCTTGCCAGTCGCCTTCTTGCCACGTGTACTCGATCTGCCCCGCACCGAGCGCAACCACCCGTTGTCTAGACTGCGCAATCTGCGCGCCTGCACACAACAAGACCAAACAAATCCCGCCGAGATACCTAGCCATAACCACCTCCAGTTTGAAAAAAAACACTTGGCGGCCGATTATCATATTTCCTCCCCGAAGAGAAGGCTAAAGTCACAAAGTCGGGAGAAGCGTTGCCTCAGACTAGAGTTAACCAGAACAGTGCCTAGTCAACCTTGATGTGATAGTCACGCAGCACCTCGGCTGGTAACGTCGTTGGCGCAGCAGTCATCAGGCATGTGCCCTGATGTGTCTTGGGAAAGGCAATCACGTCACGAATCGAACTGTTGCCGCTCAACAGCATGGCCAGCCGATCGAGACCGATAGCGATCCCACCGTGCGGCGGCGTGCCATAACGCAATGCCCGCAACAGAAACCCGAACTTGCGGTCAATCTCTTGCGCAGAAAGCTGTAAAGCCGCAAACACCTGCCGTTGCAATTCTGGCTCGTGAATCCTGAGCGAGCCACCGCCGATCTCCACGCCGTTGAGCACGAGGTCATGTGCACAGGCGCGGATTTTGTCGGGTGCACTGCCGAAATACTGCACATCATCGGCATGCGGACGTGTAAACGGATGATGCGCAGCACCGAGCTTGCCCTCACGGTCACGCACAAACAGAGGAAAATCAGTCACCCATAGCCAGCACTGCTGCTGGTCATCGCACAGCTGCAGCCTCTCAGCAAGATGGACACGCAATGCGCCCAGTGCCAGACGCGTGCGCTGACGTTCGCCCACGCTGAGGAACACAACATCGCCAAGTTGTAGTGATAACAGCTTGGTTAAGTTTTGCACTCGCGCCGCGTCGAGATATTTTTTCAGCGGTGATTGCCACGCACTAGCATCGTCAAGCGTTTGCTGCACCTTAATCCACAACAGACCGGCCCCGCCTGCGGTGCGCACAACTTCTTGCAGTTGCTCAAAATCACGCCGAGAAAACTTATCGCCACAGTTCGTCGCTTTTATGGCATAAATCGCCTCGCCATCGGCAGGCACGACATCCTCAAGCACCTGAAACCCACAGCCAGCAAAAATTTCTGTGTCAACCTGCTGTAACTTAAGCCCATAACGCATGTCAGGCTTGTCACTGCCGTAGTTGTCCATCGCTTCAGCATAGGTCATGCGGGCAAAAGGCCGCGGCTCGTAGTCGGGGTTAAACTCCTGCAAGGCCAGCTGCACGACCTGCTCGATGATCGTCAGCACCTGCTCCTGATCGACGAACGACAACTCACAATCGACTTGCGTAAACTCTGGCTGACGATCGGCACGCAGGTCTTCGTCACGGAAACACTTGACGATCTGGTAATAACGATCGAAGCCTGCCACCATCAGCAACTGTTTGAACAACTGCGGGCTCTGGGGCAAGGCATAGAAGTGCTGCGGCTGAATGCGACTCGGCACGATGAACTCCCGCGCCCCCTCTGGCGTTGACTTGTAGAGCAGTGGAGTCTCAATATCGAGAAAATCATGTGCCTCCAGCGCATTGCGGATAGCACGCACTAACTTGACCCGCTGCAAAATGCTGTCCTTCACAGGGCTGCGGCGCAAGTCGAGATAGCGATAAGTCGAGCGCGTGCTGTCGGAAGCTGTGATGTTCGCACCTTCAGCGATGGGAAACGGCAAGACCTCCGCCGTGCTCAACACCTGCCACTGCGTTACCTGCACCTCAATCTCGCCTGTCGGCAGTTTGTGATTGAGCATCTCCTGTGGTCGTGCGGCAACTTCACCCTGCACTGCCAGCACCCACTCATCCCGCACCGCTAACACCTCAGCCAGTGGCGTTACCAGCACATCGGTAGTGAAAGCAAGCTGCGTCAAACCCCAGCGATCACGCAAATCAATGAAGACCAGCTTGCCAAGATCGCGCACTCGGTTAACCCACCCCATCAAGGTTACCCGCTGACCACAATGACTGGGTCGCAACTCGTGCAAACGATGCGTGCGTGCCAGGGGAAACTTCATGTTGTTTTCGTGCGACAGTGCGCTTCATCGCCCGCCACCGCCGTGTCACGCTCTAACTGCAAGGCCGCCTTGTGCTTGGCACGAAACGCAGAAAAAGGAAAATCCTGCGCCACACCTTTGCGGTTGTAGCCGACTATTTTTTGTAAAAAATAACGCCGCAAGAAACTCTCCAGTTTGGCAAAATTTGCCCGCTGCGTCGCGTCGATACTGAAATTGCTACAATCGATCAACAGCGACCACTTTGCATGCCACTGCATCAAGTTATTGGTCAACTTGCTTTTCAGCACCGCGAGCTTGTTGTCATCGTCAAGCACAAAGGGGACACTGAAACTCAACTCCACCACCTGCTGGCGGAAATGGTTCTGTATGGCGATCTGGCTGCGCAAATCATCTCCCCGTGCCCGTGCCCGCGTGCGCAAACCAAGCTCTTGCCGTGCCTCGGCTTCCGTCACCAACACCGCAAAGGGCAGCAGGTCGTGATTACAGCCCTCACGCCGATTGAAGCCCACTGCCTTGCGCAGAAAAAGCTTCTGCATGAAGGCCACCAACGTCGCTAAAGCCTCCTCAAGCTGCGCATCCTTGCCCACCGTCAAGTGCTGACAATCGATCAACGCCTTATAGGGTGTGTGCCACGATGACAGCTGTGCCATCCACAGTTGTCGCCAAGCTCTGACCGCCGCGGCATCGTGCAACACACTGCCCGCACCAAAACGCTGCTGCATGAGCTTTTGCTGGAAGTCGTGGTCAAAATCGATCTGTAACGTGGCGGACATTTATGTATGCAACAACTAGTTCAATACGCTGTCGATCGCTCGGCGCAACGTCTCCAGCTGGGGCGTGCCGAGATATTTCTTGCCGTTGATAAACACCGCAGGCGTGCCTTCCACCCCGATGCGGCTGCCAAGGGCGATATCGTCTTTTATTTTTTCTAAAATTCCCCGTGAGCTCCGACAAGCAGAAATCTGCTCTGCACTCAAGCCCACCTGCTGCGCCCAGGCGACGATGGTATCCTCGCTAGCATCTCGCTGACCTGCAAAGGCAAGATCGTGATACTGCCAAAATTTGCCAAACCGCCCTGCACAACGCGCCAGCACCGCAATATCGCAAGCATAGGTGTGCACACTGCTCGACATGCTGGTATGGCAGGCCTTGTCGAGCGGAAAATTCTTGACCACAAACAACACCCGCTCGCCGTATTCCTTGTGCAACACCTCCATAGCTGCTGACATTCTCTGGCACGAAGGGCATTGGAAATCGATAAACTCAACCACCTGCACCTGGGCATGATCCGAGCCGCGGCGGTAATCCTCGCCCAACCCTGCATAAGGCGTGCGGTTGATCGGCAACGGCTGTGCTGCACCACTAGCCAGCAACATTTCTGCGGTGGCACTGGGATCGGTCTGTGCTGTCGGGGATAAATCGCGGGACGGACGTGGCTTGGCAAAAGAGTGCAACGCAACTGCCGCCACCACTACTACCAGTGCCGTCGTCGCTCCCCGCGAGATAGCCTTGGCATCAAACTCAAAGTCAAACTTGTGCCGCTGCCACAGTAAACACAGGAGCTGCAGCAGACAGACAGCATAGACCCCCAAGCAGGAAATGCACCACGTGTGCAATACGAAGTGCGAAATCCCCGCTAAGACCAGCGACACCACCACACCCAGCACATTCATGGCAACGTAGGCGAGGAGATGATCCCGTGCTCCCTTGTGACCCGAAGCACCGATGCCGAGTAGTATCCACAGGGCAATAAAATAAGCCGCGCCATAGACACCCATCGGCACACCGAACAATTCGCTCCATGCACTCAGCGCTACCGTATCGCAGTTGAAAGTCTGATTGATGTTGCAGGCAAAGCTATCGCCCAACGCTAGCTTGACGTTGTAGAAATGCACTAACGCGTAGCCACAGAAGGCCAGGCCGACCAGCGGCAACACAAGGAACAGTGCGTATTTCTTCAGGCTGGCAGTGTCAATACGTTCAGCGACCACATCTTCCTCGCCCCAGACCTAACCACCATTATAGGAGCAATTGCGCGGGCGGTAAACAACTATTGCTTACAATCCTTCCGTGCGGTACGGGACTTGGCGACCTCATGCCAAAAGGCGCGGCGTTCAGCACCAGTGATCCTCACGGCGATGTCGTAGCAGTGCTTGCTAAAGTCAGCCACAGCCTTGTCGATGCGGTACGGCACAGCACTGCCCGCGCGCGGGCCGCTAATGACCGGTGGGTCGCTGCCCGCCTTGAAAAAATAAAGATCAAATCCATACGCAGGATTAGTGTCCGTAAAGGATCTGGAGATACTATCGGGATTAAAATTGAAGTTATTGACCAGGTTGCTATTATCCCCATGACTTAGCACAACATCCTCCAGCACCACTGCCGCGGTATCGATGTTGAACTCTGCCTCTGCCGTCAACGAACTACCCTCGTACTCCAGCACGGCCTGCAGCTTGGCCACATCCTGGCCATCGACGATAAACAAGTCCTTGAACTCCACCTTGCCGTCATCCGTGTCTACCTCTGCCGCTACCGCCGCCCCTGGAGGTTGCATCGCTGGCTTCCAATGCATCAGCTTACCGACTTCGCTACCATCGTCCTTCAACAACTTCAGCTCGACCTGGCTGCCCACTGCAATCTTACTGCTCTCCGTAACCGCGATCGTTACATCAAACAAATCCTCCGGCTTGGTAGTATAGATGTCCTCCGTGAAGGAAAGCTTGATGCCATCGACTGCTCCTCCAACGTTGTCCACGACCGTAAATGGACTGCTCTCTTGCGACAACGTTGCGGCCCCACGGGTCTCGGCCTTCAAAGTGTAGCTGCCTGAGGGAAGGGTGAGATCGAAGGTTGCACTGTTGTTGGCTGCCACCTGTTCGCCCACCGGCTGCCAATCGCCTGTGCCAGCACGCTGGCTCAAAACGATCGTCAATGCCTGTGTCGCATCGCTGCTGGAAGAGACAGCTATATCACCGGTGACCGCGACGCTGACCTGGAACGGCACATTGTGCTTAAGTGCTCCGCCCAAGCCACCGAAAGAGAGCCCTGGATTAGCAGGATCAGACGGCGCGGCCGCGTCGGGCTTGCTCGTGCAGCAGATAATCAGCAACAGTGTCAGAATTCTCAAGGCCATGCCATCCTCCCCACCTAACGGGCAACCGGGCGATCGGCAATATCTGGCAAAAATTGATTATTTTTTTGTAACATATTGATACTAAAGAATATTTTTTGCTGTCAGCAAGCAAGAAGTGCTGCCGAGTAGCACCTAGTTATCTTTACCTTAAAAAATACTTTCAATTTTTTCCAAAACCTCCTATACACGGCGGCGTATAACCTCGAGAGCTGTGTCATGAGATTCCTGGGTGCGGGGCTGCTGCTGTTGCTGTGCTCTGGGCAAGCTGCCGCGGGGACGGGGCTGCCCAGTTTATGGGGGCAACAGTACGGCAAGGTGCAGAGCAAAAACTTTGGCTCGTTGGGGACATTTTGGGCACAGGCGATGATTGGCGCACCAGAAGGGCATCGCTATCTTGCCCGCCTAGAGGGAGAGGGGTTTAAGTTTTATCAGACTAGCATCGGTATTTTTGAGGAGAGTGTCTCGCTCGACCCCGCGTTTTTGCAGGCACGGGTGGCACCTGAGCTGCTTGCCGTGTTGGCCGCGGAGGTGGCTGAGTATGACGCGCTGTTGCAGAAAAACGCCGATGATTGGCATACGGAAGACTACGCAGCAATCGTCGCTGCCCGACAACGCCGCCAATTGGGAACGGCAGGTGGACATGTCACCGCAGTTGCTAATCTCTTGAATGGCAAGTCTCCTGTGGGTATCAGTCGCAACGGGGTGCTCGCGGCGGAGATTGAGCGGGCTTACGAGGAAGATGAAGATGATGTGACCCGCATGGCGCTGGTTAGCAATACGGCACGGTTGGTCGACATAATCAACATGTCTACCTACTTCGTAAGGTTCGAGGCTACGCAAGCGTTATCCGATTACGCGGCAGAAAGCGGCGGAGGTGTGCTGTGTGTCATATGCGCGGGCAACGATTTCCCTACCCCGCTATACGGCAATGGCAAGCACGGCGAGGGGCGGCTCAATCTGATCACGGTCGGCAGTTGTGCACCAACAGGATACTTTAGCTACTTTTCCAGAGCAGGTGAGCACCTGACCATTTCCGCACCGGGCGATGACGACATCTCAAGCATTGCCGCGGGGACGGGTAAGCTCACAGCTTTCAGCGGCACTAGCGCGACAGCACCATTGGTCAGCGGCGCACTCGCCGATGTCATCAGCATCATCCCCGACCTGAGCCTTGACGAAGCCATCCACATGTTGCAGGCGACCGCCATCCCCACCTCTATCAATGCCCAGCAGGAGGGCCACGGCGTGTTGAATTACTACAAGCTGTTGCGGGTTGCGGTGAGAGTTCAGCAAACTGCCGCGGGCGACAAGCACAAGCTAAGAGCACTGCTTTTCGACGACACGATGTATGATTTTAGTGCCGAAGCTCGCCAGCTGCAAGACATCGCCCGTACTGAGCCCGCGCGGGGGTTTTTTAGTTTGCGTGAAGCTTTTTTTCTCGACAGCCAGGCGGTGGAGATCCGCAGCCAGCTAGCAGAGATGTATCGGCACGCGGGTTATGAAGCCGAGGCGATCTTCTATGACGACCCTGCCGCGTCACAACGGCAACCGCAGGTGCAGACCTTTGTCACCTATCGTCGTCTGCTCACAGACATGGCAGAGACTCCGATTTACGACGGCAACGGTTGGACGGAAAAATTTCGCGACTATCTCGCCATTGCCTGGCGCAATCCGCAAAACCCCAGGCTGTTAGACGTGCTGTTGCAGCGCCTGTTGCGAGACGACTTGCACGAGGCACAGCTCAGCGGCAACCTTGTCCAAGACCTACGACTCGATCCCGCCGCACTGGCGATAGAAAAGCCCCACCTGTTCGCGCTACTCAAGCGTCATCAAGACAGGTTGAACGAGTAGGCGGGCCCAGCTACGCTGCGCTGCGCTGCGCTACGCGGCTCTTTGTAACGCTCGCTTCCTAGCTCGCTGCTTGCGCTACGCGGCTCTTTGTGACGCTCGCTTTCTAGCTCGCTTCGCTCGCTACGCTGCTTTTTGTATCGCTCGCTTCCTAGCTCATCGCTACGCGATGCTCTTTGTAACGCTCGCTTGCTAGCTCGCTCCTTGCCTCAGACCACTCGCTATTGCGTTCAAGCTTGCCCTTAGGTCTCTCTGCTTGCACTCAGGCCTCTCGGCGGTTGCCACCACCTCTTGCCTACCGAGAGCCCCGTGAACGGCACGGGGAGACCGTGCGAAAACCCGACCACAAATATTGCCGTATTGCCGTTAATTTATTTTTTTGCACAAGGCATGTGCCTATACCTGTTGAGGTCGGGTTTCTCGGCAGGGCTGTGCCGTGGCGCGCTACGCGCTACGCTGCTTTTTTGTAACGCTCGCTTCCTAGCTCGCTGCTCGCACTCTGATCTCTCGTTACTGCGTTCGGGCTCGTCATCAGACTTCTCGGCTATTGCGTTCAGGCTTGCCCACCGAGAGCTTTATGAAGGGCGCGGTGAGACCGTGCGAAAACCCGACCATAAATACTGCCATATTACTGTCAGATTATGCTCTTGCACAAGGCATGTGCTTGCACCTATCTCAGGGGAGAGTTTCTCGGCAGGTCTGCACCGCGCCCAGCTGCGCTGCGCACGACTTTTCGTCCCGCTCGCTTCCTAGCTCGCTGCTTGCACTCTGATCTCCCTGTATTGCGTTCAAGCTTGTCCTCAGGCTTCTCGCGGTTGCCCCCACCTCTTGCCTACCGAGAGCTCCATGAACGGCGAGGCGAGGCCGTACGAAAACCCGACCATAAATACTGCCATATTGCTGTCAGATTATGCTTTTAGATAAAGCATGTGCCTATACCTGTTGTGGTCGGGTTTCTCGGTAGGGCTGCGCCTCGCCAAGACAACGGAGGTACGCACGGCTCTTTTGTATCGCTCGCTTCCTAGCTCGCTTCGCTCGCTACGCTGCTTTTTGTATCGCTCGCTTCCTAGCTCGCTTCGCTCGCTACGCTGCTCTTTGTATCGCTCGCTTCCTAGCTCGCTCCTTGCCTCAGACCACTCGCTATTGCGTTCAAGCTTGCCCTTAGGTCTCTCTGCTTGCACTCAGGCCTCTCGGCGGTTGCCCCCACCTCTTGCCTACCGAGAGCTTTATGAACGGCAGGGAGAGACCGTGCGAAAACTCGACCACAAATACTGCCATATTGCCGTTAGGTTATGCTTTCAGACAAGAGTATGTGCTTGCACCTATCTCAGGGGAGAGTTTCTCGGCAGGTCTGCTCCCTGCCAAGACAACGGAGGTTTGGGCTAAGTAGTGCCTGCCTCTACCTCTATAGCTTGGGGATGTCAAACTCCAGCGTTTTGGCATTCCTGCCAATGATGAAACTGTCGATATAGGCATTCGCATCGACTGCGCACGTGAGTTTCACCGCCTGTTGCGCAGGCATAATCAACCTCGCCTCCCCGCTGCCCGCCCCTGCAGGGATAACGATGTGGGTGTCGCCTGACTTGAGCGGTGGAGTAACACCCTCGCAGAGCCACGGCAACTTGACCTCAACATCAAGATCGAAAGAACGATCGCCAGCCACTACCGCGGCTTCGTTGCGCAACAGTTCAACCTTAACGTCGGCGTAGGAATCTGGATTGCCTGCCACTACTGCGATCTGGCTAAGCTTGACCTCTGGTGCAGGCTTCTTGATAAAAAACGCCCGCTCGCCTCGATACTCAGTCCGCATTTCTTCGTCGCTGATTTCCTCATCTTCATCGCTGTCGTCGGAAGATGGTGCGCCTTGTTTCGCTTGCTCCTCTCGTTCTTGGGCTGTCTTCTCGTCTTCTGTTATCAAGATGCACTCAAGCCCACGTTTGAATTCCCACGGATAGACGGTCAGCTGCGGTTGTGGGGGAAGGTCGCTGATTTCAACCTTACCCGTCGCCGACTCTGCCGCGACGGTAACCTCAACCTCGCCCGATTTTTCCAGCGTCGGGCAAGACCAGTGTAGCTTGAACTTGACTTCCTCCTCATAAGGATCTTCCCACTCCCTGACGGGGTGTTCTTGCTTGTGATCTGGACTGCGCGGACTATCATCCGCGGGGGGCAAAGCTCCATGTCCGTGGCCCGATGACTGTGCTACGGCATCGTCCGATAGCCCGTAGTGCGGCCGAGTAATCACCACCTCCACGTCAGCAGTCGTCGTCTTTGCCCCTGGCTGCACCTCGATGTTCATGTGCACCCCGTACGTCCTGACACCAGCGGTGACACTACAATGATCGCTGTAGTCGTGATCGCAAGAGTCAGGACAGCTGCTAAGCGACAGGAAAAGCGATACCGCTAGAATTAGTCTCACTAGGTTTCTCCACCCTTAGTTATCTCAAGGCCGAGGGCATGCTGAAGGCGCGGCTCACTCCCTCGCGACTTACCACGTCGCCGGTCATCACCTGTGCTTTGAGCTGACAGACGCTGCTAGTGCTAGTGCCAGTCAGCGCCACACTGCCTTGGCTAGCCACCTGACTGTTGCCACCACCGATAGTTACCCCTGTGCAATAAGCGAGGCCCAGCTTGACGTTGCCGCTGAGCCGCTGATAACGCTTCATCACCACATAGCTCAGCGAGGTGCTGCTTACCGAGGTGACGGCAACCTGCAAATCCTTGCCCTCAATCCACAGTTTCTTTTTGCCCTCAACGTCATGGTCATAGCCATCGATCTCCGCCGTCGCCGTGATCACGCAGGCATAACCACCCTCACCTAACGCGGTGCTCGGTAAACTGAGCTGGGTCGCCGCTTCGGCCTGGCCCGCGGCAATGGTCAGGTCGGTAGGCGTGTCGCTCTTGCTCCTATCCTTGGCCAGTGGAGCATCGTTGCAAGCCCACGTCAGCGCGACCTCTACCTCATCGTCAAAGACAGGATCACCCTGCACCACCACCTTGCCCTGCCGAATCAAGCTAACTTTGAACGCGACTGCCGACCTGGCATCAGCCTCGGTGCCTGCAGTAATCTCTACGTCATGCAGCCGCAGCGCGGGGTAAAGCACGTCCATCTCGATGTAAAACTCATGCGAGCCAGTGGCGATGACCCGTTCGCCGTCGCCACTCGTCGTGTCGAGACTGGCATTGATCGTGCACTTGACCGAATCGTCTATCCGCTTTAACGCCGGCAATTCCGTGAGCGTCACATCCAGCTTGGCATCGAGGCGGCGCATCTTGACTTTCTCGTTGCCACGCTGCTGCTTATCCCCACATACCCAACTCAACTGCACCTCGGCGTCGGCTGCCAAGCTCGTGCTGCTATCAGTGCTAGTGTTAGTGCCTGTGTTAGTGCCCGTGCCCGTGCCTGTGCCTGTGCCTGTGTCTGTGCTAGTGCCTGTGTTAGTGCCTGTGCCTGTGCCTGTGTCTGTGCTAGTGCCTGTGTTAGTGCCTGTGCCTGTGCCTGTGTTAGCAGCATCGTCTTTTTTTGTAGGCTCAGGATCGTGGCTAACAAGCTCTCGGATGAAGACCTTGACTGCCGCGCTCGATTTCTCCAAGCCTGGGGTCGATTTGGCCGTCATGACGAAGCGGTAACTGTTGCCTTCCACAAAAGGGTCGCTATCGCTCATCGCATTAGGGGTATCCGCCTGCCCCTGCGGGTTATCGGAAGAGTCTAGGGGATCACCACCACAGCCTCTGAGCACAGATGCACACACGGCCAGCAAAACCACGCTTCGCATTCACCACCCCTTACGATTGACCTCTCTCTTCATTATACCCTCCCCATCCCGTCAGGCAAAATTTTTCGGGGAAGACTTTCGCGTGGCGGGCAGGCCACCACTTTGCTATGCTATTAAACTGAGAGACACGATAGGTATGCATGCCCGCTTCGCTCGACCTCAAGAACATTCGAGAACAGCCAGATCTTTTTCGGCGTGCCTGCGCGCACAAGCGGGTCAACGCCGACATCGACCGCATCCTCGCCCTCGATGCTGAGCTGCGACCACGCCAGCAGAAGATTGAAAAACTGCAAGCGGAGCGCAACACTACCGCCAAGCAAATGCGGGGTGCGAGTGCGACGCGCCAGCAGGAGTTGCGAGAACGCGGGGCGGCCCTAAAGCAGGAGATCGAGCGCGCGACGCAAGCTTGCCGTATATTGCAGGATGAACTCGACACACTGCTGCTCGCTGTGCCACTGCCGCCGCGGGACGATGTGCCCCTCGGTGCAGGCGATCAGGATAACGTCGAGATCAGAAAGCACGGCACACCACCGAGCTTTGATTTTACCCCCAAAGATCATGTCGAGTTGGGCAAGATCAACGCAGGCATCGACATCGAACGCGGCGTAAAGCTGGCTGGCAGGCGCTCCTACATACTGAAAGGGTTTGTCGCGCGCTTGGAGAATGCCGTCTTGCAATATGTATGGCACAAGCTGCTGAGCAAAGGTTTCACCCCGTTTTCCGTGCCCGTGCTGCTCAGGGAACATGCCTTGGTCGGCTCTGGCTACTTCCCCGCGGGACGGGAGCAGACCTATCGTCTTGAGAAGGACGAACTGGCCCTGGTCGGCACATCGGAAGTGCCCTTGGTCGCCTGTCATCAGAATGAAATCCTAGCACGCGCTGACTTGCCGCGACGCTATATGGCACATTCGTCCTGCTTTCGCCGTGAGGCAGGCACGTATGGCAAGGACACGCACGGCTTGTTTCGGGTGCATCAGTTTCAAAAAATCGAACAGCTAATTATCTCTGTTGCCGACGAGCAGGATTCCGAGCGGATGCACGACGAGCTTTTGGCTAATTCCGAGGAGATCGTGCAGGACTTGGAGCTGCCCTATCGTGTCGTGCAGGTCTGCACAGGCGATCTCGGCGTGGGGCAACACCGCAAGCATGACATCGAGACCTGGATGCCATCACGCAATGCTTACGGCGAGACCCACAGCTGTTCGACACTGCTCGACTTTCAGGCGCGACGCTTGCAAATTCGCTATCGTGACCATGACAAGCGCAAGCACTGGTGCTACACGCTCAACAACACTGCCATCGCTTCGCCCCGTATTCTCATCCCCCTGCTTGAGTGCAACCAGACCGCGGCTGGCCGTATCAACGTGCCCGCCTGCTTGCAACCCTACATGTAAGACTAACTCGGCATGTAAATTCCACCTAGTGCACCCTCGCGGTCGGTCGGCTCGCCCTTGACGACGAAGCTGCACTTGATGCCGCGGAAACCTTTGAACCACTGCTGTTGTTTAAAAACCGCCAGCAGATCGCGGCAGGTGCGGTTTAGGTCTCGCCCTGATAGGGCTTGGGCAAGGTGCAGGCGCAGCAGGATGCCAACACCGTCAGGAGTGAAGATTGAATTGACGTAGATAACCTCATGCTTGCCGGCTATCTGGGTAATTTTTCCTTGCCACTGTGCCGTCGGCATAATCTGCTGCTGGGCTTCGTATAGTGACGCTCGCTGCGGGAAACGCATGAAGGGGCTGTCTTGCAGGAGTTTTTGGGTGACATCAAACAGCGCCCAGGCCTGCATGGGCACGCGCTGAGCTTGCATGGCCTTAGCGAGCCAGTCGTTGAAATCAGCACCGAGATGCGTCCACTGGCGGGTGTGCAAGGCCCCGATCACCCACTTGCCGCGCGACTTGACCAGTGGCACGATGATGCGGCCGAGTTCTTTTTTGCCCACTACCGACAACCACAGAAAATACTGCAACTCGTAGCCGTACATGGGTTTGAGATAAAGCGTATCGGCAACGCAGTGCAGCTCCTCCACCGCCTGCGCGGGTCGCAGTTCCCACAAGCGGGTGACGTTAATCGTCCACGGGGCACGGTAGATAAAGCGCAAGCGAGTGAAAAAAGCACCGAGATCTATGCCTTGCAGACGGGGATGTAAAAGGGCGTGCAGGGCTTTGCTGTTCTCTTTGCTAATCGCAGTGAGAATGGCGGCGATGAGTTTGTTGACCGCGGGCTCAACCATGGCGAAGGAAGTTGGACTGCTGTTAGGCAGTGGGCGGCAGCTTCTCGCAGGCAAAGGGGAGACAACTGGGGTCGGCGTTGTCGCACTGACACTGACGACACAGGCAAGTAGCAGTAAGAAAAAGCGCATGTGCCTAGCCACAGAGATCATAATCAACCTTATCGGCGGCACGCAAAGTGCAACTGCCATCAGCACCTGCATCGTATTGCCGTGGCGGTGTTTTGCACCAGCTGTTGCGCACTAGGAAGTCAATCGTGCGCGGATAAAGCAGGCACTCAGCCGCGAACACCTTATTCTGCACAGCATCGACGCTATCGCAGGCCGAAACATCCACCACAATCTGCGCTATGACCCGCCCCTCGTCGTAACCGTCGGTAACCAGATGCACCGTTGCACCTGACTTTTTACCCCCCGCGGCAAAGACCGCTTCGTGCACGTGACGACCGAACATGCCTTTACCGCCAAACGACGGCAGCAGCGAAGGGTGAATGCTGATCGTGCGTGCTGCAAAGTCGGGGATGTCAGGGAAGTGACGAGTGAAACCTGCCAGCACGATCGCACCGATGTCGAGTTGCTTCAGCCAGTTACTCATCTCGGTGACGACACTCTTATTATTAAAGTTGAGCACCATTGCGGGTAAGCCCGCGTCGTAAGCGTATTTCAGACCCGCAGCATAGGGCGATGAGGAAAAAACCCCGCAAATGGTGTAGTTGTAGTCTGCTTGACAGCCCAGTAGATTTTGCAACGAGCGTCCACGCCCCGAAAGACCAACGACAATCCTGCTAGCGTTATGCACAACTTCTCTCCTCTGCTGTGAATGCATGTGGTTTACGATTTGCTACTCCGTTCCAAAATGACCACGCGTCCACCGCTCGCCGTCCCGCAATCTGCAGACGTGGCACAACCACCAAACCATTGCCGCTGCTCACATATAGCAGCTTGGCGCGGCGATCGCAGGTGAACACACCGCACGCGGCTGCACGCGGCGGGGCGGGGCGGGGTGCGTGCATCGCCTTCAAGATAACACGCCGCCCGTGAAAAAAAGTGAAAGTTTCAGGCCAGCCATAGCAAGCCAGAAACTGGCGATAGATCGTGATGGCACTGCCCTTCCAGTCAACCAATCCATCCTCCTTGCTGACCTTTGCACATTGGCTCACCTGCTGCGGGTCTTGAGGTGTGCCACGAAAGTTTGGATCACGCAGCAGTTTGAAAGCCACCGGCAGCAACTCGGCCCCGGCCCGAAACAGCAGTTCCGTCAAGTCACGGTGGTGTGTATGTGCAGGCAAAGGCAACGCCTGCTGCACAACGATGTCACCTGCATCGACTTTCCGCACCGTGAAGCAGATAGTCACGCCACTGGTCAGCACACCTGCTCGCACTGCGGCAACCACAGGCGCAGCCCCACGCCAGCGCGGCAACAGCGAGGGGTGAATGTTGATTACCGCCCGCTGCGGGATAGCGAGGAATTCTCTGCTCAGGATTTGCCCATAAGCCGCGGTCAAAATCACGTCCAGTTGCAAGGCTCGCAACTGCGCCATAAACGCTGGGGCACTGGCTTTGTGAGGCTGATAGCAGATGATGCGCTGAGCCTTAGCAAAGAGCGAGACAGGACTTTCAACTTCGCTCAGGCCACGTTGACTCTGGTGTAGCTGGCTGACCACTGCGACCAGCTCAATATCTCCATGCTGCTGCAACAGCTGGAGTTTTTCCACCACAGCAATCACCTCCAGCGGCGATCCCATGAACAGCACCCGCATCGACGTTTTCCTCACCACACGCAACCGCACCCAGCATGTGCCACATGTGCAGCAAAATACACAGAATTAGGGACAACCTTGTCGAAAGACTATACTTTCTTCTTTCGCGATGTCCAGTTAAATTTATATATATCATCTAAGCGCACTTTGTTTTGTGAAAATTTTCTGCTAGAATCTATCCACAGTTGAGTGACTGGATAGGAAGGGCAGAGCAATGAGTGACAAGGATTTTCCCACCCCCGAACAGGTGCAGAAGGAATTTGAGCGTTTCGTCAGGGAACGTTTTGGCGGCAAGGTGCAGATTTTCGCCCAGCAGACGAGGCGCTCTTCTGATGCGGACGACGACGATGAGGACGAGGTAGAAGAGAAGAAGCAGGACCGCAGCAAGTTTTCCTTTACCCTCAAGCCAAAGGACATCAAGGCGCATCTAGACCGCTACGTCATCAGGCAGGACGAAGCCAAGAAAGCGCTGGCGATTGCCGTCTGTGATCACTACAACCACGTGCAGGAAGACCTGCGCCATAAGGATTACGAGTATTACAAGCAGAACATCATGATCTTGGGGCCGACGGGGGTGGGCAAAACCTACCTCATCAAGCAGGTGGCGCGCCTGATCGGCATCCCTTTCGTCAAGGCTGATGCAACCCGTTTCAGCGAGACAGGCTATATCGGGGCAAACGTTGAGGACTTGGTGCGTGATCTCGTGTCACAGGCAAACAGTGACGTGGAGACAGCACAGTACGGCATCGTTTACATCGACGAGATCGACAAGCTCGCCTCGTCACTGGACGGTTACGGGCGTGACATCAGCGGGCGGGGGGTGCAGATTGGTTTGCTGAAACTGATGGAAGAGACAGAAATCGACCTCCGTGCAGGCAACGATGTCGCCTCCCAGATGCAGGCGATGGTAGAATTTCAACGCAAGGGCAAGGTTGATACACAGGTTATCAACACCCGCCATATCTTGTTCGTCGTCAGTGGTGCATTCAACGAGTTGCGAGAGCCGATCAAGACGCGCCTCAACAAGAACAGCATTGGCTTCAAAACCGAAGAGCACCAGCATGGCGATGATGATCTGCTGAGTCTGGCAACGACGCAAGATTTTACCGACTTCGGCTTCGAACCGGAGTTCATCGGACGCATCCCCATACGTGTCAGCTGTCGTAATCTATCCAGCGATGATCTTTACGATGTGCTGAAATACTCGGAGGGCTCTATCATCAGGCAATATCAACGCAATTTTCGTGCTTACGGCATCGAGGCGACCTTCACCGACAAGGCCCTGCGTTGCATCGCAGCACGTGCCTACCAAGAAAAAACGGGGGCACGTGGCATCATGAGCGTGTGCGAAAGCATTTTGCGTGATTTCAAGTTTGAGCTCCCCTCGACCAAGGTTGACAAGTTCACCATCACCCCCGCAGTGTGTAACAACCCTCAGGCAGAGCTGCGCAAACTGCTGAAAAAACCAACTGCCAGCAGGCTGCCAATAATCAGCCCTAGTGCTGAGGCTTGAGGGAGTCTCGTTACAGGGAGATCAGAGGGCAAGCCTTGTGCAAAAGCATAATCTGAATGCAATAGCGAGGGACCTGAGCGCAAGGAGCGAGCTAGGAAGCGAGCGTTACAAAGAGCCGTGCGCAGCTCCGTTATCTTGGCACGGCACAGACCTGCCGAGAAACTCTCCTTGAGTTAAGTGAAAGCACATGCCCTGTGCGAAAAAATAAACTGGTTGCAGTATTGGCAATATCTGTGGTCGAGTTTTCGCACGGTCTTGCCGTGCCGTTCATGGAGCTCTCGGTAGGCATGCCTGAGCGCAATAACGAGAGATCTGAGGACAGGCATAGGTTCTGATTGCAAGCCCGAACGCAACAGCCAAGAGATATGAGAACATGCAGCGAGGGAGCTAGAAAGCGGCAAACAGTCTCGTAAGGCGAGCGATACAAACAGCAGCGTAGCGAGCGAAGCGAGCTAGGAAGCGAGCGTTACAAAGAGCAGCGCAGCGCAGCTGGGCACGGCGCAGCCCTACCGAGAAACCCGACCTCAACAGGTATAGGCACATGCCTTGTGCAAAAAAATAATCTGAATGCAATCGCGAGAGGTCTGAGGACGAGGAGCGAGCTAGGAAGCGAGCGATACAAAAAGCCGTAGCGCAGCGTACGGTCTCCCCGCGCCCTTCATGGAGCTCTCGGTGGGCATGCCTGAGCGCAATAGCGAGAGATCTGAGGACAGGCATAGGTTCTGATTGCAAGCCCGAACGCAATAGCAAGAGGTATGAGTGCAAGCAGCGAGGGAGCTAGAAAGCGGCAAACAGTCTCGTAAGGCGAGCGATACAAACAGCAGCGTAGCGAGCGAAGCGAGCGTTACAAAAAAGCCGCGCCACGGCGCGTAGCGCGTAGCGTAGCGCGGTGCCTGTTGTCGGTGGCAGGTGTCTGTGTTAGAATTAATCCAGATGTTCTTAACAGCACAAAGTCGTTGTAACGATGAACTGGATAGAAGTAGTTGAGTGGTCAGCGCGGTCGATACTGTTAGGTTTGGTTCTCCTTTCCGTCTGGTCGGTTGGCATTATCATTGACCGCAAACGTTTCTTCAACAAGTGGAAACGGCTTGAGCCACTCGCAACTTTCAGAAACAAAATACACACCGATCTCTACACGGACGGTGATCCGCGCTCTGATTATCTGCGTGAAGTGCAGAACCTACCCGCGACAGCCTGCGACAATATCTTCACTGCCTTCATCAACGAGGCGCAAAAGACCTGGAACAAGGGACTAAACGTGCTCGGCACGCTGGGCGCTATTGCACCCTTTATCGGTTTGGTGGGCACAGTGTTAGGTATTATCGTTGCCTTCGGCGAGCTGGCGGCAGGCAGCGTTGACATGAAGCAGGTGATGTTCTCTCTGGCCGAAGCCTTGATTCTAACCGCGATAGGATTGGGGGTAGCCATTCCCGCAGTAATTGCTTTCAATCACTTCAATGCCAAAATCAACACGATGACAAAGGACATCGAAAGCACCAAGGAACTTTACAAAGTCACCCAACAACGTACGCCATGAACACCACCGCGGGCCGTGCCATCACCGACATCAATATCACCCCTTTCGTCGATGTCGTGCTGGTCCTGCTGGTTATCTTTATCGTCACCACCCCCATGCTGTTTAAACAAGTTCTCGACATAAAACTACCCCAGGCGGCAAGCGCCGCGCAGACTGCACCTGACACCCTCGGCCTAGCCGTCACCGCCACTGGCGACCTACTACTCAACGGTAAAGCTGTCAGCGCGGCACAGGCTAAAGACTATGCCCGCCAAGCAGTACAAAAAAACAAAAATGTGCAAGTCATCATCGCGGCTGACCGCAACGCGGCACATAAGTACGTAATAAAAGCCATCGATATTATCAAACAAGCTGGAGTGGAAAATTTTGCTTTCCAAGTAAGTAAAAAAGCATTGGCAAATGACTAGCTACCTCTATTCATTACTGCTACATGCAACCCTAGCTGCCGTCGTCGCGGTGGTGGCGCGTCTTAGCAGCACCTCCTCCTCACGCCAACCGCCGCCGATAAAATTTAAAGTTATTGACAAGCCCGTAGCCAAAAAAGCCCCGCCTAAGGTAACCCCGCCCCCGCCCGTGAAAAAACCTAACAAACCTCTCCCGCCCAAAAACATCAAGAAAACGGTAAAGAAGAAACCTAAAAAGAAAATACGCAAAGTTTTTGGTGTCAGCAAAAAAAGCCTTACTAGCACCCGTGGCAATGCACCAGCTGTCAAGCGAGGCAACACCATCGCCACCGCAGTCACCCCGAAAAAACTGCGCCAAGATGATGCCGAGGAACTGCCCCTCCCTACAGCTGAATACCTCGTCACGGCAATGCCCGTGGTCATCGCCGAAGCCCAGCTTACCTATCCGCAGGGTATGCAGCTCGAAGGCACAGTAGTGCTGAGTGTGTTAATCGATGCGCAAGGCCGTGTGCGTGCGGCCCGCATTATCGAAGGTCTCGCCAGAGCTATGGACGCAGAGGCGCTGCGTGCCATCAAGAAGTATAGATTTAGCCCGGCAAAAATTGAAGATACCCCTGTAGCAGTGAGGATAAGATATGCGATTAAGTTTGTGTTGGAAGGTAATTAGCTTATTGTTGGCAACAAGTACGGCTTTTGCAGGTGTGCGCATAAGCGGCACTGTCTTTGAGAAAGGCACAGCAAAACCGCTGCCCCTCGTTAACATCTTCGTTTTGCCAGAAGCATTGCAGACCACAACTAACGAGGCAGGCGAGTTTGTCTTTGCCGACCTGCCCGAAGGCGAGCGTGAATGGATTATCAATGTCACTGGCTACAAACGCTTCAAAGAAAAATTTACTTACCAAAAAAACCACGAGGCGGTTAAAATATATCTTGAGAAAATTTCTTACACCAAATTTGAAACGACCGTAGTCGGCAAGCTTGACAAGCGTGATCCTGCTAAAAAAACTTTGCAACAAAAAGAATTTCTGCAAGTGCCAGGCGCGGGCGGCGATCCCGTGCGAGCGGTGGAGAACTTGCCTGGTGTCGGGCAGAGTTTTGATGCTAACGTTGCCATTCAGGGCAGTCCGCCGGAAGATACCAAGTATCTGATCGAAGGACATGAGCTACCATTCATGTTTCATTTTTTTGGTTTAAACACGGTGGCTGTGCCAGAGACAGTTAAGTCGGTAGATTTTCTCTCGGCTGGCTATGGGGCTGAATTTGGTCGTGCCGCAAGCGGTATCATCAACCTTAATCTCCGTCGCCCCCGCACCGACCGCTTGCATGGCATGGCTTTTGTCGATTTCACTGCTTCAGGTGGTTATCTTGAAGGCAAGATTGGCAAGACAGCATCGCGCAATTTTTTCGTCGGTGGCCGCTACAGCTATCTCGGTGAAGTCCTAAAGATTGGCGCGGACATTGCCAGAAAAAACAGCGATGACGATAATGTGCCTCCAGCATTTAGCACAGCACCGACTTATTATGATTTCAACCTTTCCTATCACGATGACCGGCACGAGAGATTTAAATTTTCTTTCATCACGCTTGCTGCTAAAGACAAGGTGGTAGGCACAACCTCAGATGCCAAGAGTACAATTTTTTCTGGCACTATTTTTGGCGAGTTTGAATTTTTTCGCTTAATTCCTAAACTCAGCTATCAGTTTAACCCCGACGAAAAGCTTGAGACTTCATGGGCGGCAGGCATTGATTGGCAAAGGTTTCGTCCTGGACGGCAAAAGCTTAATTTTACCAGTCAACACTACAGTTGGCGCAGCGAGTACCGGAAGAAATTTACACCGCACTATGAATGGGCAGTGGGCACTGATTTTGTTTACGAGCGTTTTCACAACGAAGTGCGTGCTGCGGAAGGGTTTTTTAGTGGCGATGACGCACTCACACCACTGGCAGCAACTAAACTGCTGATCACTGAGGACACAGGTGATGATTTAAGGCAGGGCTACTATCTCAGTAATAGGATAACACTCATTGAAGACAAGCTTATACTTACACCCAACTTGCGTTATGATTATTTCGGCTCGCACGCCCAGGGCTATCTGCAACCACGCGGTGGCGTGATTTACCGCATCAACGCGGCCGCTAATGCTTATTTTAATTCAGGCCTCTACTATCAACCTGAACAGCCCTTCAATCTCAGCAAACACACCGGCAATCCCAAACTTGAGCCCTCTAAAAGCGTGCACTACGCCTTAAAATACGAACATGACTTTCGCCAAGGTAGCGAGGATGGCATTGTGGTGACGAGTGGTCTTTTTTACAAAGACATGCGTGATCTCAAGTTGAGGAGCAACGCGCAAATTAAAACTAAAAACGGCCTGGTGCCAGAAAGATTTACTAACGATGGCCAAGGTAATGTCAGAGGTGCAGAGTTGCTGTTGAAATATAAGCAAAGCCGCGCCCATCTCAACGTTGGCTATACATATACAAGGAGTCGCCGGCGCGCACAGGATGACAAGGACTATCCCTCGCCGCAGGATCAAACGCACAATTTAAATCTGTCCGCTTCGTATGCCTGGAACAACTACATCTTAGCCTCGCGTTTTCGTTATGTAACAGGCACTCCCTATACACCCATTCTGGGCGGCATATATTTTGAAAATGCTGACACTTATGTGCCTGTCAGCGGGGCTAAGTTTGCGGAACGCAACCAAGATTTTTGGCAACTCGATGTGCGTCTAGATCGTCGCTGGATTTTCAATACTTGGATTTTATCGCTCTACCTCGATGTGCAAAACGTCACGTTGAGAGACAATCAAGTTGGCACTGCATATAGCTTCGATTATTCGCAAAGTGAACCGACATACTTTATTCCGATCTTACCGACTTTTGGGATTAAAGGAGAGTTTTGACAATGAGAAATTTTTTCTTGCTGCTGTTAATTGCTTCCGCCTGCAACGCACCCGACTTCAAAGACTTTTCCCAGTTAGGCGAGTTGCGGATCATGGGCATTGTCGCCGACACGCCTGAGATCGACGGCACTCGTAGCGATGATGTCCAAGTAGTGCTCACACCTTATCTCAGCCACATCTCTGGCGGGGCGCGCAAGTTTACGGTTGTCGTAGTAAGTTGCCTCGATCCCAGCCTAAGTCAAGAAACAAATCAGGGCTGCTTAGATCCGAAGTTTGCAGCTTATCCTAATGGTAATACTTTTGATACCCAGGTGTTGGCAGAAGATAATTTTACGGGAGCAATGGATGCTGTAACGATTACCATCGTTAACCCTGCCGCTCAGCTAGCCGCTTTCTCCCCCCAGCAACGCTACAACGGGGTTAACTACGTGGTAATTTTCAGGCTAGAACATGGGGCAACTAACCTAACCGCGGTTAAGGCTATTCCCATATCTGAACGAAAAACTTTGAATCGTAACCCTGAAATAAAAGATATTACTTTAGTCCAGCAGGCCGCCGCCAAGACACTTGCGCCTCTCAATGTCGACGTGTCCTTCACGGATGCGGGCGGGGAAGAAAGCTATACCGAGATGAGTGCTGATGGCAGTATTGATAGATTGACCGAGTCCTATTTTATCACCTGGTTCTATTATACAGGGAAAATAAAACCCCGCCGAATTTTACTTGGCCAGAGTTCAAAGTACCAGCCAACTCCTCGCAAGAATACTTTGGTCGCGGTCGTCAGAGATCGACGCGGCGGCACCGCGGTCAAGGTGAGGCAGCTGCCAGGGTCATAGTTGCCAGAGGCAGTTCACTAAGCTTGCCGACAAAAAACATAGCGGCGCCGCGCCGCGGTGGCATGCAACTCAATATGCAGCCGATGCGTCGGCACGGCATCACAGTTTGTCGGTGTCGCCCATTCAATCAGCATGCCGCGATAGTCACGCGCTTCGATGCCAAGACCACGCCACGCGGCAATGCTCTCAATACGATAGAGGTCGCAGTGGTTGTAAAGTTCCCCGCCGATTTCGTATTCACGTGCATAGGTGAAGGTCGGCGAAGCCACTGCCAGACTGCGTTCCAGACCGAGATAATGCAAAAACTCCGCCACCCAGCTGGTCTTGCCAGACCCGACCTCGCCATTTAGCCACAAGCAGAAAGGCTGGCCCTGCTGCAGTTCTTGTGCAACCCGCCTACAGCTACGCACCACCTGCGGGCGCGCTAACGTCATGGTCCATAATGTGCTTGTCTGGAGGTCATGCATGTCAATTTAACTGAGCAGCTCTTGCATGCGCCGCACCGCGGCATCGAGGCCGCTGAACACCGCGGCGGCAATGATGGCATGCCCGATGTTCGCTGCGTGTGCCAGCTTCAGCAACTTAAAATGCGGCGCGGTGTGATAGTCAATACCATGCCCGATATGCACCGCCAAGCCCGCGGCATGTGCTGCCTCAGCTGCCTGGCAGGCTGGCTCTAGTACTGCTTGCGGTGCGGCAGAATTTTTGTGCAAAGCCGCGCAAATTTCACCGACGTGCAGTTCGACTGCCGTCGCACCCGCGTCGCTTGCCGCCGCGACCGCCTTTAGGTGTGGCTCGATGAACAGTGCCACGGCGATTTTCTGCTCCCGCAATGTGGCGATGGTCTGGTGCAAAGCCGCGTCAAAAACTTGCAGGCCACCCTCGGTGGTCAGTTCTTGCCTGCCTTCGGGCACGAGCGTTACCTCAGCTGGCTTGACCTCACAGGCGATGGCCAGCATCTCTGCCGTCGCCGCTATCTCAAGATTAAGTGGCAGGCTAAGTTGGCGGCGTAAATTCCACACATCAGCATCCTTAATGTGGCGGCGATCCTCCCGCAGATGGCAGGTAATGTTGTCCGCCCCCGCCTTCTCTGCGACCTGCGCCGCCGCAACAGGATCGGGGTGCACACCACCACGAGCATTGCGCAACGTCGCGACATGGTCGATGTTAACTCCAAGCTTGATGCTGCTGCTCCTTTATGTTGGGGCTGGAAATCTTTGCAAGTCAGCTTGCATAACGCTCGCGAGATTACAGGCAATCTTTTCAATTTCGTCGTAATCCTCGCCCTCAACCATGATACGTGCCTTGTTCTCCGTGCCTGAATAACGAAACAATACTCGACCGCGATCTCGCAACTGCTGCTGCGTGTCATACAGTAACTTGCTAAACTCAGTCAACTCAGCGGTCGGAACTTTGTGCACAACTTGCAAGTTCTTCTGCACTTGCGGCAACAGAATTATATCTTGTTTCAATTCCGAGAGCTTACGCCCGCAGCCGAGTGCAATTTCAATGATCTTCAGTGCCGCTAGCAGACCATCACCCGTAGTCGCACAACCGCGGTGGATAATGTGCCCCGACTGCTCGCCACCAAAGTTGTAATCGCCGCGTCGCATCGCCTCGACCACATGCCGATCTCCGACTTTGACCCGCAGTAACTTTCCCCCGCGGGCCACGAGTGCCTGCTCCAAGCCAGCATTGCTCATCACCGTTGCCACGACCGTGTTCTTGTGCAGTGTGCCCATCTCAATCATGTGCTGTGCGCAGATACCCATGATTATGTCGCCGTCGACGTACGCTCCCGTGTCATCGACCAGCATCAGCCGATCGCCATCGCCATCGAGGGCAATGCCTAGATCTGCCTTGTAGAGTAGCACCTCAGCCCGCAATGCCTCTGGATGGAGCGCACCACAGCGGTCATTGATGTTCACGCCATTGGGCTGATCGCCGACGAGAAAAACCTCCGCACCCAGCTCACGAAAAACTTTCGGTGCTACCCGATAAGCCGCCCCGTGCGCACAATCGATGACGATCCGCAAACCATCGAGGGTCATGCGTTTAGGAAACTGCTCCTTCAAAAACACCGCATACTGCCCGACGGCATCGTCGATACGCCGAGCTGTGCCAATGCCATCAGCCACCGGCAGCTCGGTCGTCAACGTCTCGCTATGCACCATGCGATCAAGCGTGGCTTCCGCAGCATCAGGCAACTTGTAGCCGTCGTGGTTGAAAATCTTGATCCCGTTGTCGTGGAAAGCATTGTGCGATGCCGAGATGACAATGCCCGCACTCGCACGCATGCCACGTGTCAGGTAAGCGATACCAGGCGTAGGCAGAGGGCCGAGAAAAAAAACATCCGCGCCCACACTGAGCATCCCTGCACACAGGCTTTGCTCCAGCATATAACCGCTGAGGCGGGTGTCCTTGCCGATTAAAATGCGTGGTAACGCGGTCTGGCGGCGGAAGTAATAGCCAATTGCTTGTCCGAGACGCAGCACGAGATCGGGTGACATGGGGTAGATGTTGGCCTTGCCACGCACGCCGTCCGTGCCAAAGATGGGAGTCTGCCGATGGTTTTTGAAGGCCAAGTGTGGCTTGTCGTTGGTCTCAGGCATGGGTCAACTCAGTCAGAAATTTCCACAAAAGCGTTTTCAGGTTTAATCTCAATCAACACGGTCTCTTCGGGAATTTTTGCCTTAATCTTGCGCTCGTGTTTGCCAGGGCTGAGCTCGCCGACATCGACAAAAGCTTGAAACGAACTGCTATTGATAAAATTCAACACCGCAGGCACTCCTTGCACCGTGATGGCAACCGTACTAGGCTTGACCTTGGAAGCATAAAAACCATCTACGACCTCGACCGCCACCCCGCTGAAAGTCTTGTTAACCTTCTTCTCGCCTACCTGTAGGGTGACGGTCACCTGTTGCACACTGTGGGAGATGCCCAGCTCCGCCCCCGCCAAGCCAACGACGAAGCTCTTGTTTTTCTGTAACCCATTTATATCGACGGGCAAAGTTGAAATTTTCTGCAGCTTGGCCACCACGCTTTGCAAACCTGAAACGGTTACCGCAGTTGGCTTGACGCTGTTCTTCTCGACGATATAGTTGTCGGCAGGCACACCCTGCAGCAGCACTGCGATCGGCAACTTACGCTCTAGCAGTTTGTCGATTTCCACCTGAATATAAGGCTCATGCACGGTCAAGCTGACCTGCTCATTCCAGTTGCGCACATGTTCTTTGTTGAGACGCACACGGTAACTGCCGACGCTTTGGCGCACAATCCGCACCTCAGCTTCAAGCAGATCGTGGTCAAAACGGGCAAGATGGGCACGTGAACCTCTGATGGTAGCATCTTTGCTGAACGTCGCCGCGCCTTTTACGCCGTAGCCCTCAGGAACAGTCAGGGTGACATCGATCTGGCGATTAATCTCAATTATTTCACGTCCTTGAATGAGATACCAGGACAGAGCCGCCAGCAGCAGGGCAAAAATTTTGTAGAAAAAATTTACGCTCAGCAGCTGCCACAAGAAAGCAAAAACTCTTCGCCCCTTCCAGTTAGTGCTCATGACTGCTCCTGCGCGCGCTGCTGTTCGCTAAAAACTTCCTCCAGTCGGTACTCGAGCGCGACGAGATTGATATTGCGGATGACTTTGCCGTCTTCAACCCATGAGATAGTGCCATGTTCTTCAGAAACCACGATGACCGCGGCATCGGTCTCTTGACTGATACCGATAGCGGCACGATGCCGTGTGCCCAGCTCTGGACTGATGTCGATCTGGCGCGTGAGCGGTAAAAAACACCCCGCGGCAGTGATGCGCTCGCCCTGAATGGTGATTGCCCCGTCGTGGATGGGCGAAGCCGGTTGAAAGATAGATAGAATCAGATCTCGTGAGATGCGAGCATCGATGGTAAGCCCCATTTCAAGATAGTGGTTGAGCACGATGTCACGCTCAATGACAATCAACGCCCCGACATGACGTTGGGCAAGGATAGAAACCGCTTCGGAAATCTGCAACAGTTCCTGCGTCGCGAACGGCTTGACCACACCGAGCATAAACGAGCGCTTGCCGAGTTTACGCAACATGCGGCGAAACTCGCCTTGAAACAGAATTACCACAATGATGATAAAGCTGGGGTAGAATTTGCTGATAAGCCAATTCAAGGCCGTCAAGGGTGCGAAGGCGGACAGGGCGGCAGCAGAAATTACGACGGAGATACCTGTCAGCATCTGGGCCGCATGCGTGCCTTTGAGCAGAATAAACATCTGGTAGATGACGAAGGCGATGAGCAGCACATCGACTAGCGACCATATTCCAAACTGATCGAAAATTTCCCACATCAGTGCAACAACTCCCGCAGGCCGTTGAGTGTCCGCACTGCATGGGTTCTAATCAGCCTTGCTCCTTGCCACACGAGTGCGACTTCAAGCATGCTGCTTACCTTACCACGTGCCTGCGGCAGCGTGATGTGTAGGTTGCGCCCTAGCCACGATTTACGCGATACCCCGACCGCGGTGGAGGCCATGCCGCTCAAAGTCTTTAGCTCTGCGAAAATGCGCATGATGGCCTTATCTGTTTTGCCAAATCCAATCCCAGGATCAATCCATATCTGCTCTTCGGCAAAACCGCAGGTGCGCCATAGTTTTACCCGCTCTCTAAAAAACGACACTAGACACGGCATAACCTGCTCAGCCGTCAGTGGCTGCTGTTGCATGGTGCGCGGTTCGCCGTGCATGTGCATGCCAAGATAACTCCGCCCCGCCGCCGCCCAGCGCTGTAGCAACGTCGGGGGCAACTGCGCTCCACAATCGTTGAGCAGGGCAACGGGATAATCAAACAAGCGTCCAGCAATATCCGCTTTGCGAGTGTCAACGCTGAGTGCAGCTGGCAACGGCATTTTGCTCAGCGATTCCAGCACTGGTTGTAGCCTGCGCCACTCTTCTGCGGCAGAGACAGGTGTGGCCTGGGGACGGGTTGACTCGCCGCCGATGTCGATAATGTCCGCTCCCTGTTGGCAGAGTTCAAGGGCCTGGGCGCGAGCCCGTGCAGGGTCTAGATACAACCCGCCATCGGAAAACGAATCGGGGGTGACGTTGATCACACCCATAATTAAGAAAGGCGATGCTGGCGCTAGCGAGAGCGGCGGAGAAGACAACGGCAAGCCCCCAAACAAACCCACCCGTCTATGTATCGTAGAGCGGTTCGTCGGCGCAACCTCGGACGCTACGCTGCGCTGCGCTGCGCTGCGCTGCGCTGCGCGCTACGCTGCTTTTTGTATCGCTCGCTTCCTAGCTCGCTGCTTGCGCTCGTGCCTCTCGTTATTGCGTTCGGGCTTGCCTCCTAGCCCCTTTGCTTGTCCTCAGAACTCTCGGCTGTTGAGCTGAGGCTTGCTTACCGAGAGCTTCATGAAGGGCGCGGTGAGGCCGTACGAAAACTCGCACCACAAATACTGCCAATGCTGCCGTTAGATTATTTTTTGCACAAGGCATGTGCCACACCTATCTCAAGGGCGAGTTTCTCGGTAGGGCTGCACCGTGCCAAGACAACGGAGGCTTGTGCTACTTGCCTCTTGCCCTCAGGCTCCTCGGCGGTTGCCACCACCTCTTGCCTACCGAGAGCCACATGAACGGCGCGGCAAGACCGTACGAAAACTCGCACCACAAATACTGCCAATGCTGCCGTTAGATTATTTTTTGCACAAGGCATGTGCCACACCTATCTCAAGGGCGAGTTTCTCGGTAGGGCTGCACCGTGCCAAGACAACGGAGGCTTGTGCTAAGCAGGGTCTGTGCTCCGCTTGCTACGCGCTGCTTTCTATATCGCTCGCCTTACGAGACTGTTTGCCGCTTCCTAGCTCCCTCGCTGCATGTCCTCAGACCTTTTGCTATCGCGTTCAGGCTTGCCCTCAGGCCTCCCTGCCTGTCCTCAGGTTTCTCGCGGTTGCCCCCACCTCTTGCCCACCGAGAGCTTCATGAACGGCAGGGGCATGCTTGGGAAAATTGACTGAAATCTTTAATTTTTTAATTTTCGCTTGATTGCCGTCAGCTCTTTCTTGGTCAATTTCAAAAATTTGCACACCTGAGCCTCAGGCACGCCATCGCTAAGCATTAGCTGAGCAGCCTCCATCTGCTTTTGCTCGACACCCTTTTGCAAGCCTAGCTGTTCGCCCTTCTGCAAGCCCAGCTGTTCGCCCTTCTGCAAGCCCAGCTGTTCGCCCTGCTCTATGCCCTTCTGCAAGCCGCGTCGCTCAGCTCGCTCCAGTCCAAAATACATCGTTGGCACGAATCGCTCCTCCTCTCGCTTGTGCGGCCAGCGCTTACGATCAACACGATCAAAATCCTGGCGCTTCACCCCCCTATCGGCCGCATCACAATAATCCATTAGCATGTTGCCCAAAAACTGCCCCTCTCCTCGTTCAAGCCCTTCAATTTTCTCAATGATCAAGGCTATCTTATCTTCGTCCATACCCCACAACTCCGCCATAACGTAGATGATGATAGCACTGCTCCCCGCCTTCGTCCACAGCTCGCTGAGAGGCGGTTTTCTGAGATTGAATACCTTGCAGCGCATCACCGGCAAGTCATCCGCTAGCGCTGCCAGCTCTGGCGGAATCTCCTCGCTGCCAAACTCCCAACTGAGGTAATCCTGTGGCGGCTCGTAGTCCTTATCCTCGCAACACAGCAAAATTACAGGAATAATCAACTCATAGGGTTCGCCTGGCCGCCTCGTCCGCCTTTTGCTGCGCGCCTTGCATTCCGCCACGTAGTATTCCATGGCTTGCAAGACAGCATCACGATCCTTATAGCTCTTATGCTCAAGAATTATTGACAGGATGACGATCCTGTTTGTGATGCCCCACAAAGGTAGCTGCACCATGATGTCGGTGCGTAATTCACCTCCAGGCCCCTTGATAGGCTGCGCTGCGACTCTTTGTATCGCTCGCTTGCTAGCTCGCTGCTTGTTCTCAGACCTCTCGTTATTGCACTCAAACTTGCCTACCGAGAGCTCCATGAACGGCACGGTGAGACCGTACGAAAACTCGACCACAAACACTGCCAACACTGCAACCAGATTATTTCTTTGCATAGGGCATGTGCTTGCACCTATCTCAGGGGAGAGTTTCTCGGTAGGTCTGCGCCGTGCCAAGACAACGGAGATTTGCGCTAAGTAGGATCTCTGCTCTTTTTGCAGTTCGCTTTCGCTTGATCACCAAGTCACCTCCATAAATTTACTGAATTGCACTAGGGTTATAGTGTAGCATTTCTGTGCCAGCTGCGCTGCGGCTTTTTGTAACGCTCGCTTCCTAGCTCGCTTCGCTCGCTACGCTGCTTTTTGTAACGCTCGCTTGCTAGCTCGCTGCTTGCACTCTGATCTCTCGTTACTGCGTTCGGGCTTGCCACTTAGCCCCTTTGCTTGTCCTCAGAACTCTCGGCTGTTGAGCTGAGGCTTGCTTACCGAGAGCTTCATGAAGGGCGCGGTGAGGCCGTACGAAAACTCGCACCACAAATACTGCCAATGCTGCCGTTAGATTATTTTTTGCACAAGGCATGTGCCACACCTATCTCAAGGGCGAGTTTCTCGGTAGGGCTGCACCGTGCCAAGACAACGGAGGCTTGTGCTACTTGCCTCTTGCCCTCAAGTCTCTCGGCGGTTGCCACCACCTCTTGCCTACCGAGAGCGCCGTGGCGCGCGGCTTTTTGTAACGCTCGCTTCCTAGCTCGCTGCTTGCGCTCGTGCCTCTCGTTATTGCGTTCGGGCTCGTCATCAGACTTCTCGGCTATTGCGTTCAGGCTTGCCTACCGAGAGCTTTATGAATGGCGGGGCGAGGCCGTACGAAAACTCGACCATAAATACTGCCATATTGTCGTTAGATTATGCTTTTGCATAAGGCATGTACTTGCACCTATTCGGGGGGAGAGTTTCTCGGTAGGGCTGCGCCTCGCCAAGATAACGGAGGCTTGTGCCGTGCCAAGACAGTTGACAAAAAGTTTTTTTCATGGCAAGCACACCCCCTCTTTTAATCTTGATGGGAGTTTGTTGTGAAGATTTCGTGGTTGACCCTGGTGTTATCGTTGTTGTTGCTCGGTGCTGGCAACTGGCCTGCGCAAGGCAGTGCTCTTAGGGCGTTGAAGGGAAGTGTGGGCAATGCTACCGCTCGCTTGTTGCCTAAGGTGGGGCAGCATGCATTGACATTCGCGGTCGGAGCTACGTTGATGCTTGCGCCGCTGGCTAACGTCGATGCAACAGGAGGTGGGGCGCAAGACCGGCCCGTAGTCCAAGATCAAAGCAATGTACCGAAGGAGGGAATCATCTGGGAAGCTTTCGATGCTGATTTGAAGGCTATTTTGGACGAAGCGGAGCGCGCGATATCCAACTCCAAAGCACCACCAGCATCCAAAGCATCGCCAGCATTCGAGAAAGCATTGCGTGAGTTTGACATAGACGCAGTGCTGGACGAAGCGGAGCACAAAGTCAATCTACAGCTGGGCAACCGTGCGGCAGCCTTTAGTGAACACCTGAACGCACTGAGTGAATACCTGAACGCACTGAGCGCGCTGGAAACTATGAATACACTTGAGGCCCGATCAGCTTTCAAGCGTGGTGCAGGTGTTAGCTCGCGCCTGCAGAGACTTTTCGAACAGCGCAGGCTGATCGATTCAGGCGATTTCAGCGCGGAGCTGCGAGAAGAGTTCCTTCACGAGAGATGGCTGGATCTCGTCGCCAGCGAATTAATCCTCGCGGCGCACTGGCTAAAAGACGCTAATGCTCCGGATAAGAGGCTCCTGCTCAATAAGCTTAGCAACAAATCTACCCACAGTGTTTTTTCGCCTGCGACACTCGGGGGGATAGTAGCGTCCATGGCTAAGGAGTATAAGAGCAACGTAGATCAACGTCAGCGTTTATTCGGCAAACTCCTCCGAGGGGACATCTCTAAAGAAGATTACGAGCAAGCTGACCAAGGCATCTGGAAAAAATTTGGAGAAAAACTTACTGTCTCCATACGACGAGCTAAGGCACGGCAAGCAGGCACTAGTCGCAATCGCCGTTGAGCACCCGACCCTTCTCCCCCTGTGTAAGATCTTTGACGCGGGGGGAGGTGTCCCTGCACCCACTCAATATCTCAGGCAAGCAGGATGTCTTTGATGTGGGGGAATTTTTCCTGTAGCGCGGGCACGATGCTATTGAAGATGGCAGCTTGGCTGGAGGGGCAACCAGAACAGCCGCCGAGTAGTTTCAGGGTCAGCACACCGTTGTGATAGTTCGCTACTTCACAGCTGGCCGCGTGCAGCTTCAGTGACGCAGCCAGTTCGGTGGCAATGTGGTGTTCAATCTGTTCTCGTTCGTTCATGTCAATCCCCCGCGGGCTAGCTCCAGTGCATGATCAGCTGGTCGATTGCCAACCCTCCGAACAACAACAAGATATAGTAGCAGGAAAAACGAAACAAAGCCATCTCACTGCCATGTCCAACACGAAAGAGCACAGCTTGCACCAGAAACCAGATGGTGAGGGCGAGGCTGGCAACGAAAAACAGCGGCGAACATTCGCTGACCGCGTAAAATCCCACCAGCACTGGCAAGAGCGAAAGAATATAGATAACGATAAGGTTTTGTGTTTTGCGCACGCCGTGCACGACAGGATACATCGGCACCGCGGCACGCCGATAGTCATCGCAGTAGTGGATTGCTAGCGCCCAGAAGTGGGGTGGTGTCCAGAGAAAAATTACCAAAAACAACAGCCATGCCGACCAGCTTAAGTCACCCGTCACCGCCGCCCAGCCAATCAGCGGCCCCACCGCACCCGCCGCCCCGCCAATGACGATGTTCTGCGGAGTCGTCGGTTTCAACACCAGTGTGTAGAACAGCGCGTAGAAGGCGATGCCACTCAACGCCAGCAACGCGGCCAGCATGGTCGTGCCCCAGGCCAGCAAGGCCACCGCGGCCACCCCCAGTGACAGGGCGAACAGCACGGCGCGGCCACGACTGACCCGTCCCGCCGCCAAGGGACGTTGACGTGTGCGGGCCATACGCCGATCAAGGTGAGCCTCAAAGACATGGTTGAGCACACTGGCGGAAGCCGCGGCCAGCACGGTACCCAACAGTGCGCCGACGAACACCCGCAGCTCAAAGTTTCCTGCAAAAGCCATCAGTAGCGAAGGGATCGAGGTCACCAAAATCAGGAGCACAATCGTCGGCTTGGTCAACTGCCAGTAAGCTCTGTTCAGCATGATGCAGCACCTCCCGCCAACGCTTTTTGCTTGCGTCGCAGCATTAAATATTCGCAACTTGCGGCGAAGAGCAGCAGGTAAGTTGTCACTCCCAACACAAAATGTAACAGGCGTAGACCTGCACTCAAACCTGTCGCAATCATCAATAGCCCCACCACCACCTGTGTCACTAGTAGCGGCAAACTCCCACGATAGCCGAGCCGTGTCAACGGCAGTAGCAGCGCTCGCCGCCAAGCCGAACTGTACAGGCAGACCGCGACACCCAGCACGGCAACCCCCAACAGGCGATGCCACATGTGCCAAACTTGTATTGCCACCCGCGGCCACTGCCATTCCCCCGTGCAGGTAAACAGCGCGGGACAGGCATAACCCCCGTAACTCGCTGCGACGACACTGCCAAGTGCAAGCTGCAAAACCAGCAACCCAGTCAGCAGCGGCAGCAGATAGTGTCCGCCGCGGGGCAATTGCACCAGTGCGAGTTTCTGCGGATCGATATTGTGCAGACGCAGGTTGAGCTTGAACCAAACAAAGAACGATAACAGCAGCAGGGCGTTGAGAAAATGCAGATTGACGATAGTGGGGGAGAGTAGCTCTGTCACCGTCAACGCCCCTAACACCGCTTGCCAAATAAAAATGAGCAGCATGATGGTCAACTGCAATCGCTGCTGCGCGCACCACATGCCGTAAACAAACCACACAACGTAGAGGAAAGTTATCAATGCCAGCAGACGATGTAGCCATTCCCAAAAAATCGGGATGCTGAAGGTGGGCAATAGTTCGCCATGACAGAGAGGCCAGTCAGGGCAGGCAAGCCCCGCTTCGCGGATCCGCACGTAAGCACCGACGACGATTACCAGCAGGCAGAGCGCGATAATGATGTTAAGGCGCGGTGCGGCCGCGTTCGCCGCGCGAGGTTTCACGGCTAGGGAACAGCAATACCCAGCCAGATGGGGAAGAATACGCAGAGAAAGAACAGCAGCGGAAACAGCATCATCAACAGCACTAGGCTGAGCCAGCCGTACGCTTCCTTCGCCAGGCCTCCCTGTATGGCGGGTTGGTCAGAGTTCATAACCCCCTCTTCATGAGATGAGACACTATACCGCAAATCACACGGCAACAACAGCACTACAGATCGACATGGCCACGAAAAACATATTGCGCGGGCCCCGCGGCAACCATGTGTTCCGTTGCTGGGCTTTTCTTGGCCAGCAACAAGCCACCGAGCATCTTAATCTTCAGCCACTTCTCTGCCACGGGCTCTCGTGTTTCCGCTTCCCGTGCTGCAAACACCGCCGCGGCAATCGCACACGCACCCGTGCCACAAGCCGCCGTTTCGCCCACCCCACGTTCGTAACTGCGGGCATTGAAGACCTTGCCGTACAGGCCTTTGTTCGACCAGGCGATATGCACATTGATGCCTTCGTGATTGGCAAAGCGTTGCAAGTAAGCGCCAATTTTAACGAGATGACGGGGGCGGGAGAGAAAAAAGATGATGTGCTTGTTAGCAATCTCACAAGCGGTAAAGTTGCTCGCTAACTGTGGCATGTCAAGTTCTTGTGCTGCCTCTTGCACGAGTTGCACGAGGCTGTCATACCAGTCCAGCTGGGCGTTTACCTGTGCCGTGCCGATGTCGATAGCTACTAACATCTGTTGTGGCGAGGGAGAAAACAGCTTGCATGTTACCGTGCGTCCGCCGAGGGCAATCTCCAACATGTGGCTGGCGTTGTTGCGAAAGTGTGCCATCGCCGCGCAACGCAAGCCGTTGCCGCAGTTGCGGGCAAACGAGCCATCTTTGTTGATAATCCAAACCATGTATTTTTCACCCGCGCAGACGAGAATGATACCGTCCGCACCGATCCCTGAGCCGTCTTTAGCACACAGCTGCCGCACGTTTTTGGTCAGCAAGCGCATGGTAGTAATAAGCGTCTCTGTTGTCGCCGAGACGAGGAGGAAGTCGTTAAGGCAACCTTGCCATTTTTCAAAAGCTACCTCAGTGGTAGATGCAGACATTGATTGCCTCCCTCTCAAGGTTTTCCTTCAACCACACGGTAGTGTTGAGCAAGTCGTTAGCCTCGGTTGTGCCTGTTGCCAAACAGAATTCCCGCCGTGCTGCGGTTAGCATCGCCTCACGTATAATTTGTAACAGCATCTCGGCCGCGGCTTGGGGTGCAAGCAAGCGTGGGGCAAAGTAGAGACCTGCACGCTGCGGTCGCCACAATTGCAAGGCTGAGACGAAAGTTTGCACGGTGGCGCGCTCAACCTGCTGTGGGTCAGTAGGAGCAGGCACAAGGTGGGTGTAGTGTGACGGGCTGCAGTCGGTGTTAGATAACATGACCGCCTCGTCTTCGTGCAGTCCTTGCTGAGCGGCGATAGTAAAAATCTTGTCATGATCTGCCAGTGCTAACAACTCCCGCGCGGGGGCTGTGCCGCGGCGAAACAGCCCACTCCAGAAGTAGCAGGCACTGTCGTCACCCACGGTAGTAATCTGCAGGATGGCAGGGTCGTTAGTCGTCTGTTCCGTGTCGGTTGGTAACCTCATGGGCGATCCTGTGCAGCATGCCGTTAACAAATGCCTTTGAGCGGCTGCTGCCGTAACGTCCCGCCAGCTCGACCGCTTCGTTGATAACCACTTTGAAGGGCGTGGCCATGGCAGTCAACTCGTAAGTTCCAACCCGCAGCAGTGCTCGGTCTACTTTGGCCATGCGGGGAAGCTTCCAGTTAGCCGCGTAAGCCTCGATAAGCTTATCAATTTCTTCAACATTTTTTAAGGTACCGAGGCAAAGTTTCTCACAAAAAGCACCCGCGGCTTGTTGATGAAAGTGTTGCATGAAGTGGTGGTAATCGTCCGTATCACACAACAGCGCAGCGCGCGCATCACAACGATATACATACCTGAGGGCCGTTTCACGAGCCTGCGTTTCAGCTCTCACTGCACCAGTCCTCGCATGGTGGCAATCATCATCAACGCCGTCTGCGCCGCGCTCACACCCTTGTTCGTCTTGCTGGTGATGCCACAGCGTGCCTGTGCCTGTGCCAGATTTTCCACCGCCAACACCTCAAAGACGAGTGGGGTGCGGCGTTCAACACTCAACTGCAACAGGGCACGTGTCACCTCCGTCGCCAGCAGATCAAAGTGTCGGGTCTCGCCGCGGATGATCGCACCGAGGCAGATGACGGCGCTATACTTCACCTTATCCAGCGATGTCGCCACGACCACGGGAATTTCAAATGCTCCAGGCACCCACAGCGAGTCGATTTTGGCAGTAGGAGCTTGCTCCTGTAGATGCTGGTGACAACCACTATAGAGTGCATGCGTAATTTGGTAATTGAACTTGCTGGTAGTGATCAGGATCTGCACGACCTGCTCCGCGTGGGGTAATCTTGTGCACAGGTGTTTTGCAACACACAGGCGATATCTTCAATATACAGCAGGGGCAACTGATGGCGGTGGGCGAAATTTTCCAACTGCGGACGGCGTGCCATCGTGCCGTCATCGTTCATTATCTCGCAGATAACCGCGCCTGGTGTCAAGCCCGCCATCATCGTCAAGTCACTCGCGCCTTCGGTGTGGCCGCGGCGTTCCTGCACTCCTGCCGCGGCCGCGCGCAGAGGGAAGACATGTCCAGGCACGACGAGGTCATCGGCACAGCTGTCCTGCCGACAGGCGACGGCGATGGTGTGGGCACGGTCGTGGGCTGAAATACCGGTGCTAATGCCGTGGCGTGCGTCGATGCTGACGGTGAAGGCAGTGCCGCGAGGGTTGGCTGCACAGCCACCGTATTGCATCATCGGTAAGCCGAGCCGCTCGATCGATGCTGGTGGCAGGCTCAAACAAATCAAACCGCGCCCCTCTTTAGCCATGAAATTTATTTTTGCTGCATTGACGTGTGCCGCGGCAAAAACCAGATCGCCCTCGTTTTCTCGTTCCTCGTCATCGACGAGCACTACCATGCGCCCCTCGCTGAGTGCACCAAGAGCTGCGGCAACTCGCGGGGCAGCTTCATCGCCTATCACTGTTCGCATTCCCAATTTACCGAGGCGAGCAAAGCCGATGTGGGCGCTTTTGTCAAGTTAACCAAATGCCGCTTGCCGAAAGTTACACAGGTGTAGTACGCCGAGACGGGCTGGGCACAGGCAGGTAGTATGGCAGCATCAAGCTTATCGGTGGTGTTCGTGTTGGGGGCGGGGAATTTCGGCACGGCGCTGAGTGCCCATCTCGGCAAGTTGGGGCATGAGGTGTTGCTGTGGGATCGGTCGCGGGAAACTTTGCAAGCGCTTGCCACTACAGGGTTTAACGATCGTTATCTACCTGACTTGAAATTGCCAGAGGCGGTGACGGCAACCTCGCGGCTTGAGGATGTGCAGCGAGCTGAGCTGTTGTTGATGGCAGTGCCCTCGCATGCGTTGCGGGAGATGTTAACACAGTTGCGGCCATCGTTGTCGTCGCAGCAGTTGATCGTTAGCACGGCGAAGGGTTTGGAGTTAGAGAGTAGCCTGTTCCCGCGGCAGATTGTTGGTGATGTCGTGGGCGAGGATTACGCCAACGACATGGTGGTGTTGTCGGGGCCGAGTTTTGCGCGAGAAGTGGCCGACGGGCATCCGACTTGTGTGGCGATTGCGGGCCTGCAACCCAGTAACCTGCTGCGGGTGCAGGAAATTTTCCACTCGCCGCGTTTTCGTGTCTACACCTCCAACGATCCGATTGGTTTGGAGGTTGCGGGGGCTTTTAAGAATGTCATCGCCATCGCCGTCGGTGCTTGTGATGGTCTCGGTTATGGCGCGAACAGCCGCGCCGCCTTGACGACCCGCGGGCTCGCCGAGATGATGCGTTTCGGTCATGCTGTAGGCGCTGATCCGTTGACCTTCAATGGTCTTGGTGGTGTCGGTGATTTGTTTTTGACCTGCTCTTCCCCGCAGAGCCGCAACTATTCTTTAGGCTACCATCTCGGTCGTGGCCTGAGCTGCGCGGCCGCACAGCAGCAGATAAAATCGATTGCCGAAGGTATCCTCACCAGCAAAGCTCTGCACGTTCTGGCCCGAAAGCAAGCAGTGCCCACACCGATCGTCGACGAGGTGCATGCGGTTATCTACGCGGGCAAGCCCATCGAGGATGCCGTCAACGATCTTATCAGCCGTGCCGCACGTCCTGAACGAGATAATTTTGGCAGTGATTAGGGTGAATATCGGGTTTCGCTGGAGCGAGAAAGCGGCAAAAAGTCCAGCGAGCGTAGCGAGCGAGAAAGCGAGCGATATAGAAAGCAGCGCGCCACGGCGCAGCCCTACCGAGAAACTTGGGGGCAAGGACACCACTTAGCACAAGTCTCCGTTATCTTGGCACGGCACAGCCCTGCCGAGAAACTCGACCTGAGCATGTGTAAGCACATACTTTTATCTAAGCGTATAATCCGACGGCAACATGGCAGTATTTGTGGTCGAGTTTTCGCACGGTCTTGCCGTGCCGTTCATAAAGCTCTCGGTAGGCAAGAGGTGGGGGTAACCGCTGAGAGACTTGGGGGCAAGAGGCAAGTAGCACAGGCCTCCGTTGTCTTGGCGAGGCGCAGTGGAGCTAGCCACCTTAGCACAAGCCTCCGTTGTCTTGGCGAGGCGCAGTGGAGCTAGTCCCTTAGCACAAATCTCCGTTATCTTGGCGAGGCGCAGCCCTACCGAGAAACTCTCCCCCCGAATAGGTGCAAGTACATGCCTTATGCAAAAGCATAATCTAACGACAATATGGCAGTATTTATGGTCGAGTTTTCGTACGGCCTCGCCCCGCCATTCATAAAGCTCTCGGTAGGCAAGCATGAACGTAACAGCCGAGAGACTTGGGCACAAGCAGAGAGGGCGCGCAGAGTGGCCTGAGAACATGCAGCGAGCTAGGAAGCGAGCGTAGCGAGCGAAGCGAGCGATACAAAAAAGCAGCGTAGCGCAGCGCAGCGAAACCCGATATTCGCGTTGATCAGGGTGAAGCTGGCACATCTTCAGTAAATGACCTGCATCAACGTTAAGCCACGTGCAGGCGCGGTGGCCGCGGCGGCTGGGCGGGTTCGGCGTTGCAAGATGTGCGTGCAGTCGAGCTTATGACCCAAGCCGATGGCGACGAGTGTGCCTGTCATAGTGCGCACCATCTGTTTTAGAAAGCCATCACCTGTGAACCACAGCTCGATCACTGCTGCATCTTGCTCGATGCGCAGTTCTTGCAAAGTTCGCACCTTGTGGCGGGCGGCGCTGTCGGCGGCACAGAACGAAGTAAAGTCATGTCGTCCCACCAGTTGTTGGGCAGCACGACGCATGGCGCTGAGATCGAGCGGGCGGGGCATGTGCCACTCGTAAGCATGGGTGAAGGGATGGTGCTGAGCTGTGTTGCGAATACGATAGCGGTAAACTTTTGCCCGAGCAGCGTAGATAGGGTGAAAATTTTCGGGGACCGCGGTGCACGCCCGCACGCAAATCGCGGGCGCGAGCAAGGCATTGAGACTGCGTTGCACCTGCGCGGTGTTCAGCACGCGGGTGCTGCTCAACACTGCCACCTGCCCTTCGGCGTGCACGCCCTTGTCGGTCCGACCTGCGGCAAGCAACCGCACCGCTTCGCCCGCGAGAATCTTGTGCAGGGCAGCGCTAATCGCCTGCTGGACACTGTTGCCATGTGGCTGCTGTTGCCAGCCACAAAAGCTAGTGCCGTCGTAAGCGAGCAGGAGGCGATACCTAGACATAGTCTGTTTTGACCTCGCAATAGTGCCCAGTGCTTGCAGAAATTTACCCCCTCGACTATAATCTATGGCTCAGCGACGAGGCTGCCCTTTGTCTTACTGTCCGCAAAAGCCTAAACCTGTCAATCTCGATCTGGGGAGGATTCTTTTGAAAAATTTAATCTCCAAGCTTAGCCCTCTGCTCATCTGCTTGTCGTTTGCCTGGCCGGCCCTGGCCGCGCAGTTGGCGGACAAGCAGGAGATCCGTATCGGTAACGGCACCGAACCACGTGAGCTCGACCCCGCGATTTCAACAGGCGTGCCTGAGTCACATATTGAGGACAATCTTTTTGAGGGACTGTGCTCCTATGATCCATTCACGCTCGCACCCTTGCCAGGGGCGGCGGAGTCGTGGCAAATTTCCGCGGATGCCACCGTCTACACCTTCAAACTGCGCCCTAACCTCAAATGGTCGGATGGCAAGCCGCTCGACGCCAACGACTTTGTCTATTCGTGGCGACGCACTCTCGATCCCAAGACGGCATCGGAGTACGCTTATCAGCTCTACTACATCAAGAACGGCGCAGCCTTCAACAAAGGTAAGCTCAAGGATGCCACCCAACTCGGTGTGGTGGCCAAGGATGCCCGCACACTGGTGGTTACACTGGAACGCCCGACACCTTATTTCCTCAACTTGACTTCGTTTCACACCCTCTACCCAGTGCCACGGCATGTCATCGAGAAGCACAAGCAAGGCTGGACCAAGGAAGGCAATATGGTCAGCAACGGCCCTTACAAGCTGGCCGAGTGGCGGATCAATAAACACATCAAGATCGTGCCCAACCCACACTACTGGGATAAGGAGCGGCTCAAGATCAAGGTGGCCTACTTCATGCCGATCGAAAACGAAAACACCGAAGAGAAGGCCTTCGTTAGCGGCCAGCTGCACATGACCACGACAGTGCCGTCGATCAAGATTCCCTACTACAAAGATCTCAAAAAGCGCGACCCCAAGCGAGCTGTGTATCAATCAACGCCGATGTTGGGCACTTACTACTATCGCTTCAACGTCACCAAAAAACCGACCGATGACCAGCGCGTGCGCAAGGCATTGTCTTTGACCATCGACCGTCGTCTGATCGTCGACAAGATCACTAAAGGCGATCAAGTGCCTGCCTGGTCATTTGTGCCTCCCAATACTGCGGGCTACACGTATCCCCGCACCTACATCAAGGACTCGCCCAGCCAGCAAGATCTTGCTACCGCGCAGCAGTTGATGAAGGCGGCAGGTTATCCGAACGGTAAGGGTTTTCCCAAAATAGATCTGCTCTACAATACCAGCGAAGGACACAAGAAGATCGCGGTTGCCATTCAGCAGATGTGGAAGAAACATCTTGGCATTGAGATCGGTATTCTCAATCAAGAGTGGAAAGTGTACTTAAACACGGTACGAGCGCTCAACTACAACGTATCACGCGGCGGCTGGATTGGTGATTATCTTGACCCCAACACCTTCCTCAACATGTATGTCACCGGTGGCGGTCACAACAATCTCGGTTTTTCCAACCAGCAGTACGACAACTATATCAAGATGGCGGCATCGGAGTTGGACCACTCTAAACGTCTGCAGTATTTTCGCAAAGCCGAGGATATCTTGATAGAGGAGGTGGCGATTATCCCCATCTATTTCTATACCAACAACAGTCTTATTTCACCTAAAGTGAAGATGTATAGTGTCGATGGCAAGTTGCAGAACTGGGCAGGCAATCTATCCGATCGTATTTTGCTCAAGTATTATGCCATCGCCAAATAACCCTTAATTCGGGTTGGACAATTGCTGGGCTACGTCTTCAGAAGAATTTTGGGGGTGTTGCCAGTGCTGTGGATACTGGCAACCATCACCTTCTTTATGGTCCGGTGTGCGCCGGGCGGGCCGTTTGATACGGACAAGCCCATCCCGCCCGAAATTCTCAAAAACATTCAAGCCAAATATAATCTCGACCAGCCTATGTTAGTGCAGTACGGCCACTATCTTGCCGACCTGGTGCGCGGCGATCTCGGCCCTTCTTTTCGCTATGCTAATCGCACGGTTAATGAAATTATCGCCGAGACCTTGCCTGTCTCCGCCCAGCTCGGTTTGCTGGGCTTCTTGTTTGCACTGTCGATCGGTCTCATATCGGGCATGCTAGCATCGAGCAAACCCAACTCGTTGCGTGACTACGTGCCGATGGGCTTGTCGTTGCTTGGCGTATGTATGCCTTCGTTTGTGATCGGGCCGTTATTGGTGTTGGTGTTTGCATTGTGGCTGGGGTGGTTTAACACCTCTGGCTGGGAAGAGGCTAGTGACCGGGTGTTGCCTGCATTAACTCTCGGCATCATGTATGCGGCGTATTTTTCGCGGCTGGCGCGGGTGGGCTTTCTCGATATTTTGCACCAGGACTTTATCAAAACGGCCAAAGCCAAAGGTCTGTCAGCTGGCAGAATTTTTTTCCGGCACGCGTTTAAAGGCGGGGTGTTGCCTGCCACTACTTTCGGGGGGCTGGCAATGAGTGGTATTGTGTGTGGCTCGCTGGTGGTAGAGACGATCTTCAATATTCCTGGCTTAGGGAGGTTTTTCGTGCAGTCGGCCATGAACCGCGACTACACGCTGGTTATCGGCACGGCACTCCTGTATGCGACACTACTGTTAATTATGAATTTGGTGGTTGATATTGCCTATGTCTACCTCGATCCACGAGTGCGGCATGACTGATGCTGCCTACAAGCTCGGTCTTGCAGGCAAGGGAGAAGAAAAGGGCACAAGCTTATGGATGGACAGCTACTATCGCCTGAAAAAAAACAAAATGGCGGTGGTGTCGTTTTTCTATTTGCTGTTGCAAGCGGCCGCGGCGGTTTTTGCGCCTTTGCTGGTGCAGTTTTCTTACGAAGAAACCGATCTTGTTCTCGGTGCAGTTCCTCCTAACGCGGCGCATTGGTTTGGCACAGACGATCTCGGTCGTGATCTGTTCACGCGCACGCTGTATGGGGCGCGGGTGTCGTTGGCTATCGGGGTCTTAGCGGCTTTCGTCAGCGTCGTTATCGGCATAGCCTATGGCGCAATTTCTGGCTTCATCGGTGGTCGCACCGATTACGTCATGCAGCGCTTGCTGGAAATTCTCTATGCCATGCCGTTCATGCTGTTCGTTATTATTTTGATGGTAATGGTGGGGCGCAACATCTACGTGATGTTTATCGCCCTCGGTGCAATTCAGTGGCTATCGATGGCCAGGATCGTGCGTGGGCAGGTGATTGCCTTGAAACGTATGGAATACGTCGATGCGGCGCGAGCCATTGGGGTGAGCAATTTAAAAATTATTTTTCGTCATATGGTCCCCAATGTCATGGGGCCGGTGATTGTCTACACAACGCTGACTGTTCCCGCGGTGGTGCTTGAAGAAGCATTCTTGAGTTTTCTCGGCCTCGGTGTGCAAGAGCCGATGTCGAGTTGGGGCACGTTGATCAACGATGGGGTCGCGGCGATGGAGGTCTACCCGTGGATGCTTATTTTCCCCTGTTCGACGCTGATGTTGACGTTGTTAGCCTTGAATTTTATCGGCGATGGGTTGCGTGATGCCCTCGATCCGAAAGTGAGCAGACACTGATGGCAGTACTTGATGTTAAAAATTTAAAGACCTACTTCTACACTCGTGAGGGCGTGGTGAAGGCGGTCGATGATTTCAGTTTTACGCTGGAGATGGGCATGACGCTCGGCATCGTGGGCGAATCTGGATCGGGCAAGTCGGTCTCGGTATGCTCGCTGCTCGGCTTGATTCCCAAACCACCGGGGCGCATCGTGGCGGGGCAGGCACTATATCGGGGCAACGACCTGTTGCAGATGAGTGAGTCACAGTTGCGCCGTGTGCGAGGCAAAAAGATCGCCATGATTTTTCAAGACCCGATGACTTCCCTCAACCCTTATCTGCGCATCGCGACGCAGCTCACCGAAGTGTTGGCCATGCATACCGACATGACGGCATCACAGCGTTTGGCGCGGGGGATTGAGTGTATGAACCTCGTCGGCATTCCGAACGCGGCAAGCCGTATTCACGATTATCCGCATCAGTTTTCGGGGGGCATGCGGCAGCGGGTGATGATTGCCATGGCTTTGATTACCGATCCTGATATTTTGATTGCTGATGAACCGACCACGGCACTTGATGTTACCATTCAGGCACAGATTCTCGATTTGCTGGTCGATTTGCAGCGTAAGATAAGGATGTCCGTCATTATTATTACCCACGATCTCGGTGTTATTGCTCGCCTGAGCGATCGGGTGCTGATCATGTATGCAGGCAATAAAGTCGAGGAAGGCGCGGCCGATGATATTTTCTACCGCCCGCAGCATCCCTATACCCAGGGGTTGTTGCGATCCTTGCCGCGGCTTGATGTCGAGCATGAGGAGTTGCCTTCGATCGCGGGTTCGCCGCCCGATCTGGTGTTGCTGAAGCAAGGCTGTGTGTTTGCACCTCGCTGTCCGCAGCGGCAGGCGGTGTGTGTTGAAGACCGTCCCATTCCTATCAAGCGAGCCTCGTCACAACATACCGCTAAATGTCATTGGAGTGCTGACGCATGAGTGCATTGTTACGAGTTGAAGACTTACGGGTGCACTTCCCCATCCTCAAGGGCGCGATCTTTCAACGGCGTGTGGCGGTATTGAAAGCAGTCGATGGGGTTTCGTTTGCACTGCAAGCTGGCGAGACACTGGGCTTGGTGGGTGAGTCAGGTTGTGGCAAATCGACGTTGGGGCGTGGCATCATACGTCTCTACCAGCCGGTCAGCGGTCAGATCACCATCGACGGCGAAGACGTGGTGGCGATGAGTGCCGATGAACTCAAGCACAAGCGGGCCGGCTTTCAGATGATTTTTCAAGATCCGTATGCTTCGCTTAACCCGCGCATGACGGTGTTTGATATTATTGCTGAACCACTCTATACCGCCTGGGGACGCAGAGACCGTAATGTGGTGAAGAGAAACGTGTTGGAATTGATGGACAGTGTTTCCCTCGCCCGCAAATTTATTCGCCGTTATCCACATGAATTTTCTGGCGGTCAACGCCAACGCATTGCCATTGCTAGAGCCTTGGCGCTCAAACCCAAGCTCATCATTTGCGACGAGCCCGTGTCGGCACTAGATGTTTCAATTCAGTCGCAGATTTTAAATTTGCTCATCGAGTTGCAGCGGGAATTCAACCTCTCTTACCTCTTTATTTCCCACGACCTGTCGGCGGTTAAGCATATCTCCCAGAACATTGCCGTGATGTATCTGGGCAAGATAGTCGAGCTTGCCAGTTGTGAGGAGCTGTTCCGCGCCCCGCAGCATCCCTACACGCAGGCACTGCTCAGTGCCGTGCCCTACCCCGATCCTCGACAGGAACGGCAGCGCCGCCGTATTTTGTTGCGTGATGACTTGCCTGATCCGACATGCCCGCCGCGAGGCTGCCGCTTCAACACCCGCTGTCACAAGGTCGTGGACAAGTGTTACCGTGACGAGCCGCTCTTCAAGGACGTAGGGGGCAAGCACTTTTCAGCCTGTCATCTCAGTTAGTTTGGCTGAGCTGCGCCCGCCCCATGAACAGACCCACCTATATACCAACTACCATGCCGTATCTATCAACTTTAATGACATCCCGACCATCGACGGAGGTACTGATAATTAGCTCGCCATTCTCAACGCGCTGGGCAGCTATAGACATACGAATATTATCATCTAACGTGCCAATCACCAAAGCTCGTTTGCTTTTATCATTGTCTATCTCAACCGTCAGATCTGGCATAAATTTACAAGAAAAACGATGTCTAATAAAATAAGCCAAAACTTCCGGGTCATCAAAACCAAAAATAAAATCACTATTGTTAACCTGATAAACATCCCCGGAATAAACTCTGCCCGCGATAGTAGCCTGGTGTGGCCCTCCGAGAGCTTTATGCAGTCCATCCTTAGAAGACCCTCTAGACCTTCCCGCATCACGCAAACAATCACTCAACCATCGTCTTTGCCCAGAACTGAGCTGCGATTTGTGCGGATGAGTCAATGCCGGACGGCCGCTAGCCAGCTGTTCCCATTGCTGTTGGCTCAGTTTTTTGGTGGCTGTGCCTTCGTAGTAAGCAATATGTTTTTTGGCAGGATAAAAATGCATTTCGGGAAGATAAGCATACATGCGGCTAGCTGATTTCCAGCTATTGTCGTTCGAGTTATGTAACTTGACATAAATCGTGTACGATCCCCCCTCGCCAACGAAGCTATAGCCCTCTAGCCCCCCCTGAGGTCCGCCATGCCTCGCCACAGGTAAGTCAAATTCTGTCAAAGGTACTACGTTGACGGCAGCATTTCTGTCAGTCAGATCTATGGCGTGCAATACCAGAGACCTGCCCCCTGCACCGAAATCGATTCTGAGCGCAACATCTACCTTACGGCCACCGTTGTCAAATTTATACTGGTAGTAGAAACTCTTGCCCTGCTCTCCCTGGCTGTCCCCTTCGGCGAACCTGGCAGACTTGGCCTCACTGTCAGTCTTACGTGGCTGGAGACAGCTGGTGACAAGCAGTCCCCCTAAACAATACGCTAATACTTTCATCGTCTGCTCTCCCAAATAAATAATGCAACTTCCATATGGGGACATCGGCCGTTTTTTTTAGATAGTTAGTTTTTATTTTTGGCTGAATTATTATGGGATGTTAGGGTATTCTTGCCGATCGCGACGGCACACACGGCTTGGTAGCGATTTCCGCGACTTAATACGCCTATCCACAGTTTGTTATGTTGATGCTGGCTTGTATTTAACAACGATTTTGTCCCCCGCTTTTAGTGAGATGCCTTGATCAAAGACAACTGTTTGATCTTCAACTTGGATCTGACTGTCGGAGATTATTTCACCATTGATCATCACAGACAGCGATCCTTTTTCGGGTATCGACTTGAGTTGGAAACGATTAGTCAGTGTGGATGAGATATCTTGGGAAATTTTTTCGATAATCGTGTCGTAGTTATCCGCCTCAATTGATCCATGTAAGTCAAGATAATCAAGATCATTGAGATCCTGTAGATCCCACCCTTGATAAAAACGTCCCTGATACCAATGACCATCATAATCGACAATTCCATAAATCCGAGCATTACCTTGGGGGCGCAATTCGTCGAGGTAGGCTTGTAGCTCGCTGAATAGACAGGGTTCTCCCGCGGGTAGCGTGCCATCTACTCTGCAGACAGTTGGCGAAGTTGGGCACTCATTGCATTGATCGGTAACAATCAATATGGCAATATCAGATTCAGATCGCAACCAAGGTTGGCGAGTTTCCCCTTCACATCTGTTTTGTAAACCGCGTATCGTGGCATTGACATGAAACTCATTCCCCCACACAGCGCCGATATTGACCACTTGGGCGTATTCGCTTTGATAATTTGGTGTATCTTTGGTTATTATTTTTTCCTGCACACACCTACTGTAGGAAGTGCCGATGACCGCAATCTGCCAATCACTATTAGAGATGGCAACCAACAAATGCGGCAAATTATCTTGTAACTTAGCTTGTTCATCACGCATCGAGCTGCTGTCATCGATCACCAATAAGATATCTAACTGCGTATATTTTTTCTGCGGACTAAACGTTTCCTCAACCAAGTCCGTGGTCTCTTTAGAGATTTGATCAGAAGATTCGGCGCTCGATTCCACTCTAGACGACTCCTTATTATCGTGAAATTCAGCTTTACTACAACCGACAACTATCCAAGCACAACTTATGATGGCTATTATCTGCATCGAACTTCTCCTTCGCGCAACTGTCGCCCGCCATATCGGTAAAAATGGCAAGAAAATTAAACATTTTTCATTATATTCTTCTGACTTCCGCTGCGCTGCGCCGTGGCGCGCTACGCGCTACGCTGCGCTACGCTGCGCTACGCTACGCTACGCTGCGCGATGCTGTTTGTAACGCTCGCTTCCTAGCTCGCTTCGCTCGCTACGCTGCTTTTTGTATCGCTCGCTTCCTAGCTCGCTGCTTGCACTCTGATCTCTCGTTACTGCGTTCGGGCTCGTAATCAGACTTCTCGGCCATTGCGTTCAATCTTGCCCACCAAGAGCTCCATGAATGGCGGGGCGAGGCCGTGCGAAAACCCGACCACAAACACTGCTGTATTGCCGTTAGTTTATTTTTTTGCACAAGGCATGTGCCTATACCTGTTGAGGTCGGGTTTCTCGGTAGGGCTACGCCTCGCCAAGACAACGGAGGCTTGGGCTAAGTATGGCCTTTGCCTCTCGTTATTGCGTTCAGGCTTGCTATCAGACCTCTCGGCTATTGCGTTCAAGCTTGCCGATCGAGAGCTCCATGAACGGCACGGGGAGACCGTACGCTGCGCTACGGCTTTTTGTATCGCTCGCCTTACGAGACTGTTTGCCGCTTTCTAGCTCCCTCATCGCTACGCGATGCTGTTTGTATCGCTCGCTTCCTAGCTCGCTGCATGTTCTCAGGCCACTCTGCGCGCCCTCTCTGCTTGCTCCCAAGCCTTCTCGCGGTTGCCTCCACCTCTTGCCTACCAAGAGCTTTGTGAACGGCAGGGAGAGACCGTGCGAAAACTCGACCACAAATACTGCCATATTGCCGTTAGGTTATGCTTTCAGACAAGAGTATGTGCTTGCACCTATCTCATGGGAGAGTTTCTCGGTAGGTCTTCGCCGTGCCAAGACAACAATGGCACGCGCCAAAGATAACGGAGGTACGGGCTAAGGTGGCTAGCTCTTTGCTGCACCACGTTTTCACCACCTCCACTCATCAGAATAATATTCGCGGGGCACTGATCTTCTTTTACACTTAAGGTCTTTAATATTTCCGCCTGCATCGGCAGTTAGTCGGCAGCTCTCTCCGCCTTGGAGGGTATCGTCATCGTCGAAGTGATATTGATCGCCATCAAACTGAACAAGTGCCATAAGGATGGTCAGCTCGCCCCCCTTGCCAGAGAGGTATAGGCGGCTGAAGTTAAATCCAGCTGGAGTGCTTTGCCCTTGTGGTTCAAATAGAGGCTTGATGTTATCATCGCTGAAGAACTTATAGATCTTCTTCTCTCCTACACTAAAGGGGCTGTCTACACAGTTAGGGTAGATCTTGTGTTTTGTGCCGCCGATGGCCATATTACCACTTTCATTCTGGATAAAGTTTTTGTGGTCATGCAGATATTTGCTGGCGCCATCATCTACATAAACTATCAGATTGCAGCCATGCCTGGAGCTGCTGTATCCATGTATCTTACCGTCCCAATTAATCCCCTCCGTCATACCTGCATTAATAAAACCCCGATCGAATTTTGCTCCCATAGTGAAGTGTCTGCCTAGAAGATTAGATAGAAGCTCGTCATTCTTTTTTTCAGAACCCTTTTCCTGCGTGGTTGGCCCAATCTGCAAGCAACCTAGCATTAGTGATAGTAGTAACAGTGCTTTCATAACAATCACCTCCAAAAAATATTGCCAAGTCCATCTCACTTTGACTACGTATCGACCGTTTTTTTTTTGCTTTATAGCTACGCTTGTGATTTTATCCGTATTTTTTTGTAACTTGCCAATATGTTAGCTGAATTTTTTGGCCGCGGCAGGGGCACGCAATCGTCTGTCCCGACCTTAGTGCGTAGGGAAATATTTCTACATCGATAGGGCTAGCTTTTTCCTAGCCATCTGTGTATGCTCGCTTTCGCCTACTCAGCGCGTTCACGCATCCCAAAACAAAAAGCTGATGATCATCTGTCTTCAGCTCATACTCAGCTTAGCTGAGCCCGCAGGTACTTTGCTGCACCACGTTTTCACCTCCACGCACCAGAATAATATTCGCGGGGCACTGATCTTCTTTTACACTTAAGGTCTTTAATATTTCCGCCTGCATCGGCAGTTAGTTGGCAGCTCGCTGCGCGCTGCTTTTTGTAACGCTCGCTCTTCGAGGCTTTTTTGCCGCTTTCTCGCTCCCTCGCTGCTTGCCCCCAAGCCTTCTCGTTATTGCGTTCAATCTTGCCCACCAAGAGCTCCATGAACGGCGAGGCGAGGCCGTACGAAAACTCGACCGCAAATACTGCCATATTGCCGTCAGATTATGCTTTTGCACAAGGCATGTGCTTGCCACTTGTCTCAGGGAAGAGTTTCTCGGTAGGGCTGCGCCTCGCCAAGACAACGGAGGCTTGTGCTAAGTATGGTCTTTGCCTCTCGGCAGTTGCGTTCAAGCCTGCCCACCGAAATCTCCATGAACGGCACGGGGAGACCGTTCGCTGCGCTACGGCTTTCTGTAACGCTCGCTTCCTAGCTCGCTGCTTGTGCTCAGGTCTCCCTGTATTGCGTTCAAGCTTGCCCTCAGGCTCCTCGGCGGTTACCCAAACCTCTTGCCCACCGAGGGCCACATGAAGGGCAGTGGCATGCTTGGGAAAATTGACTGAAATCTTTAATTTTTTAATTTTCGCTTGATTGCCGTCAGCTCTTTCTTGGTCAATTTCAAAAATTTGCACACCTGAGCCTCAGGCACGCCATCGCTGAGCATTAGCTGAGCAGCCTCCATCTGCTTTTGCTCGACACCCTTCTGCAAACCCAACTGTTCGCCCTTCTGCAAACCCAGCTGTTCACCCTGCTCGATGCCCAGCTGCTTGCCCTGCTCGATGCCCAGCTGCTTGCCCTGCTCGATGCCCAGCTGCTTGCCCTTCTGCAAGCCGCGTCGCTCAGCTCGCTCCAGTCCAAAATACATCGTTGGCACGAATCTTTCCTCCTCTCGCTTGTGTGGCCAGCGCTTACGATCAACACGATCAAAATCCTGGCGCTTCACCCCCCTATCGGCCGCATCACAATAATCCATTAGCATGTTGCCCAAAAACTGCGCTACGCGCCACGCGGCTTTCTGTATCGCTCGCTTGCTAGCTCGCTTTTTGTCCTCAGACCTCTTGCTATCGCGTTGAGGCTTGCTTACCGAGAGCTTTATGAACGGCAGGGCGAGACCGTACGAAAACTCGACCACAAATACTGCCATATTGCCACCAGGTTATTTTTTGCACAAGGCATGTGCTTGTATCTGTTCTGGGAGAGTTTCTCGGTAGGTCTGCGCCATGCCAAGACAGCGGAGATTTGCGCTAAGACAACGGAGACTTGTGCCAAGACAACGGAGACATGTGCCAAGACAACGGAGATTTGCGCTAAATTATGTTATTATAATTACCAGAGACAGGTAACCGCATTAGCAACGGACAGCAACCATGCCCGGCAACGATAAAACCCCACTAAACAAGCATCATTTGCATGATAAATTTTTCAAGAAAATCTATAGCGATCCGCGTTATGCCCAAGATCTTCTCCGGTTGGCATTATTTCCCGAAGATTATGAACTGTTCGATATTGACAAACTCATCCCCAGTAAGGAGGCAAGCATCGATCCCGATACTGGCACAGAAAAATTTTGTGATCTGAATTTTTCTGTGCCCTTCAAAAAAGAGCCAGATTCCCCAGTATATTTTGGGGTTATCTTTGAGCACACCACCGGCAATGTCCTGTTTCTCATGGTGTCACTATACCTGAAGGCAAAGAGCGAGCTAGAAAGCGAGCGTTACAAAAAAGCAGCGCACAGCGCACAGCGCGCACTAATGGTTTTGTCATAGGCATCCTCGTTCTGCAAACCAAAAAACCCGTCGATATAGCCAAGAACCAGCTTGAGCTAAAATTTAAAAATCGGCATCCCTTGGAAACTATTCACGGACTGCGCCGCTATGTTGCAGATGACCCAATCCTGGTGGTAAATCTGCCTAAGTTGTCCGATGAGCAACTGTGCGGACTCACGACCAGCCCTTGCCTGCTGGGAATGAAACACATCTGGCATCTGAGCACCAAAATTGTGGCGAAAATTTTTCACTCTTGCTATGCGCTATCCACTGAAAATCGCAAGAGTTTATCGGCTAAACTAATATCTTACCTTGGACTTGCCGATGGGAGGTATGATAGGAAGAGGCTGTCTGCCATCGAGGCGGACTGTTTTCCCGATTTACCAGATGAGGAACGTATCATGTCAAGTATCGAATTCGGTTTCGAGGGTGCACGCCTAGAAGGCATTGAGCAGGGGAAAAAGCAAGGCATACAGCAGGGTATCCGGCAGGGTATCGAGCAGGGTATCGAGCAGGGTATCGAGCAGGGTATGCAACAGGGGGTCAAGCAGGGTATGCAACAGGGGGTCAAGCAGGGTATGCAACAGGGGGTCAAGCAGGGTATGCAACAGGGCATCGAGAAAGGGCGCGAGGGTGTCATCATTAGCATGCTAAAGTATGGCAAGCTCGATGACTCAGCCATTTGCCAACTTGCTGATATTACTGAAGAACAACTCGCAGAAATAAAGAATAAAATCGCCAAACACTAACTTTCACCAAATTCTTCCTTGATAATTGCTGCTTGCTACGCACTACGCTACGCTACGCGGCTTTTTGTATCGCTCGCTTTCTAGCTCGCTTCTTGTGTTCAGACCTCCTGCCATTGCGTTGAGGCTTGCGCTCAGGCCTCTCGGCGGTTGCCCCCACCCCTTGCCGACCGAGAGCTCCATGAACGGCACGGGGAGACCGTACGAAAACTCGACCATAAACATTGCCAATACTGCAACCAGGTTATTTCTTTGCACAAGGCATGTGCTCACAACCTATTTTAGGGGAGAGTTTCTCGGTAGGGCTGCGCCTCGCCCAGCTGCGCTGCGCACGACTTTTTGTATCGCTCGCCTTACGAGACTGTTTGCCGCTTTCTAGCTCCCTCGCTGCTTGCGCTACGCGACTCTTTGTATCGCTCGCTTCCTAGCTCGCTCCTTGCACTCATACCTCTCGTTATTGCGTTCGGGCTTGCCCTCAGGCCTACCTGCCCTCAGACCTCTCGGCTCTTGCCCTCAAGCTTGTCGACCGAGGGCTTTATGAACGGCGCGGCAAGACCGTGCGAAAACTCGACCATAAATATTGCCAATACTGCAACCAGATTATTTTTTTGCACAAGGCATGTGCCCACAACCTATTTTAGGGAGAGTTTCTCGGCAGGTCTATGCCGTGCCAAGACAACGGAGGCTTGGGCTAAGTAGTGTCTGTGCTCGTGTGCGTTGCTCTTTGTATCGCTCGCTGTGAGCAGCTCTTTGCCGCTTTCTAGCTCCCTCGCTGCTTGCGCTACGCGACTCTTTGTATCGCTCGCTTCCTAGCTCGCTCCTTGCACTCATACCTCTCGTTATTGCGTTCGGGCTTGCCCTCAGGCCTGCCTGCCCTCAGACCTCTCGGCTCTTGCCCTCAAGCTTGTCGACCGAGGGCTTTATGAACGGCGCGGCAAGACCGTGCGAAAACTCGACCATAAATACTGCCATATTGTCGTTAGATTATGCTTTTGCACAAGGCATGTGCCCACAACCTATTTTTAGGGAGAGTTTCTCGGCAGGTCTATGCCGTGCCAAGACAACGGCGGTAAGGGCTAAGTAGTGGCTCTGCTCGTGTGCGTTGCTCTTTGTATCGCTCGCTGTGAGCAGCTCTTTGCCTCTCGGCAGTTGCGTTCAAGCTTGCGCTCAGACCTCTCGTTATTGCGTTCAGGCTTGCCCTCAGGCCTCCCTGCCTGTCCTCAAACCTCTCGGCGGTTGCGTTCAAGCTTACCAACCGAGAGTGCCGTGGCCTGGTAACCCCTTTGCTAAAGCGGATTGAAGACAAACGGGTAGTTGACGGTTACATTTGAGGCGTTGCGCGGCCGCGGGAACTTCCACGTTTTAATTCTGCTGGTGATACAACTGCGGAAGGAACGGTCGGAGATGTTGGATCTTCTGACACTGACCGATGAAGTACGGCCACTGCGGTTGATGCTAAACTTGACCGCGACCTTGCCAGACTTGCCCGGAGCGCGCTGCAGATACTGCTCATAGCAGTGCCGAATTTGATTGAGGTTCTTCCTGATAACACTGAAAATCTCTCCCGCAGTCAAGCCACCTGAGACGACAGGGTCGCCCGGTGGAATATTGACCGCCACCCTAGAGCCCGCGCCGCGACCAAAGCCCTTGCCTAAGCCACCGCCACGCCCACCACGATCAAGCACACCTTGCCCCGTGCCGAACTTGTTCAACGCCCCTTTACTGCCAGCAAGACTCAAGGTGCGTTCGTTACCCAGTCCACCGAGACCCGTCGTGTTCAGACGCGAACCACGCCCACCACCAGCACCGCCTGCGGAACTCTTGAAGGTTGTGTACTTTGCGCCCGGCCCGCGTTTTGACAACACCTGACCGACATCCAGCCCCAGCTTGGAAAGGTTAACACCCGATGCCTTTTTGTTAGCGACACCCTTGACCCCCGTCAGCGAAGAACGGCTCTTGCCCTTCCGCCCTCCACCAGGCCGACGACTGCCGATGCCCGTTGACTTGATGCCAGACCGGCCCCCCGCAGGTTTCGGCCGCGCCCTCGGCTTGGGAGCTACCTTGCCTCGCTTCTTTACCCCCAAAGATTTGGCAATCGGGGGACGCTTGGCTTTCTTAACAACCTTCTTGGGTTTGGGTTTTTGCAACGGCTTAACAGCTTTAACCGGCTTGGGTTTCGGCGGTGGTGGGCGTTTTTTCGGTGGTTTTGCTTTTTTGACTTTCTCAATTTTCTTTTTGACTTTTACTTTTTTGATCGGCTTGGGTTTTTTGACGGGCTTGTAGACTACCGCCCAAATATCATCCTTGCGGTCTTTGACAATCTTTGAACTTGCATACCACAGTGCGGGAACACTGGTGAAATAAAACAGCATCGCCATCATCAGCAGCGCACTAAAAAACGGATCGCGGTTGCGGGCGGGTGGCAAAATAACATTGGGCGGCTTGACAAAGATAAGAAAATACCTGACTGCGCCAAAAGCAACCTGCACTAGGTCACGCTTGCCCAGCGAAATTCTTTGCGATCCCTCTATCTTACTGACCTTACCACCCTTGCGCACTCGTGCTGTCATGCCGTCGATAAGGTTGAGACGATAACCGTTGCCGCTGAACTCTGCCAACGCATGCCGCTTGATAGTCTTCGTGTCACGATTGGCGGCAATAAAGTGGCTGACATCGGTCGTGCCGATCGTCACTTTGTTGAATTCTTTGAAATCACGGTGAAAATATTCAGCTTCGATGATCGTCCTATCCCAATAGGCAACCACCTCCAACACTTCGCCCCGCGGCCGTGCCTCTCGCACATTGAACAGCGAGGCCCCACTACTACGCGCGGTTGTGTCCGTGCGCGTCTCAACAGGCATGGCTGGTGCTGGTGTAGGCAAAGCCGTGCCCGTGCTGCTAGGCACTGATGGTTCTCCCAGTTCTAGCCCCAGGCCGCCTGCACTTGCACTGCCCCTAATCTCAGGCGTACGCACAGCTTCAACGACCAACTTGGCCGTGCCGATTTCAATCACATCCGAAGGACGAATTTCCGCCTCAACCTCAACCTCACTGCCGTTGAGCTTGATACCACCCTCCGAACCAAGATCGGTGATAAGCCAACGCTCGCCACCTCCCTCCTCGTGTGCCTCGATCAACGCATGAATTGGTTCGACCCCTCCGCCCTGCAACACCACATGGTTGGACAGCAGCGAACCCAACAAAATCTTGTCACCAGCCAAAGGCACTGACTTCGGTGGCTGGCCTGGCGCATCAAGTCTTAAGGCAAAACTCAAAATAACCTCAAACAACTATTGCAGGGCACAGGTTGCTAAAGCAGCACCGCGGCCTGCAGTTTCTTGCTAAACTCCCGCGTATCTATCTCTTCCAGCAGGCGGTAAATCAAATTTTCCCAGAATTCTCCCCCCCCACCTATTTTAGCAGCCTCCTGTAGAAGTTTCCGAGCCTGCTTGTAATTTTTATTTTCCTCAAACTCAATTATTGCACAATTTAGCTTAGACATTTTGTGGTTTGGCTTCTGCTGCAAAACTTTTTTGCACAAGCTATTGGCACGGGTAACATTGCCGAGATGCCGTTCGATGATCAGCATCGAGGCATTGATAAACCAGTCAGGTGGAAGATCACCCAACGTGCGCCGTGCCAGGGCAAAATTACCGAAGCGCAACTGCAACATGCCGAGATTGAAGGCCGCAGGTCGATAGGCCGCGGTAGCAGATAATGCCCGCTTGAAGGCCAGCGAAGCATCTTGGTAGTTTTTACCCAGCAAATACATCACGCCAATGGCATTGTTAGCACTGGCCTTGATGCGCCCTGAGCGTGCCTTCGTGAGGGGATCGAGAAAGTAGTCAGCCGCGGCATACTTGCCCGACCGTAAAGCTGAGATGCCCAGATTAAGTTTTACCGTGTCGGAGACACCTTTGTTGTTCTTGATCATGCGGCTGAGCTTTTGGGCATTTGCCCAAATTTCACCAAAAGGACGACGCGCCAAACTCTGCAAGGCAATCAAATTCTCAAGATCAGCAGGACTAGGTCGCTGCTTGCTAGCCAAAGTATCGATCCGCTCGTTGATTTTCTGCATCGACAAGCGCGGTCGGGCATAGCTGTTCTTGCCCAGACTCAACATCAGCGTCGGCCCCAAGGATGACGCAGGCCCCTCACTGCCAAAACCTTCATCGAGATCCTCGGCGATGCTATCGTCATCACGTACACCTACGTCACCACGCGTACTCGCACATGCAGCTGTTAACACTAGCAGAAAAACTAGAACGCTCTTCACTGGCTCACCTTATCTGCATTTGTAAGGCACGACTAACCTCGTAAGCGATAAAATCTGGCTCTACCGTCCATTCACGAAAATTACGACTATGCCCAGACAACATGCTAAGCTGCGAATTTATTCTCGCCACCCACGGGTTCAATACTTGAAATTTCCGTGCCACTTTCTGCGCCGCAGTGAAATACTCCTTGGCTTTGGCCCGCAAGGCCTGTGCCTGGGGTGACAATTGCTTTTTGACCTCGTTAAGCGCCGCGCCCTTAATCGGCGGAGGATTTTCAAACATCTTGGCAAAACCAAGATAAGCTACACCCATTTGATGAAAAGCCGCCACCCCCCAGTACGAATCGCGGGTCGCCACAACACGATTATACTGAGCTTCAAGGCGACTCAATTCGCCAAACTTGCGCTTGATCGAGCTTTGCATGGTATTGACATCACCACCGCGCAATTTTAATTTTTGAAAACGTGGCAAGGCCCCATTGACACTAGCAAACACCACCTCTCCGACATACTTCAAGGCCTCGCCCGACACCTTATTGCCGCTCTGTTGAAACGCGCCCACGATCTGTCTGCCATACGCCCCGCGACCCTTGGTGGCCCGGTGCAGGTAATATAAGGCGATGATCCTCTCGTTTGGAGTTAGTGGCACTTTGCCCAGATAGTAGTTTTGCACCAGCGAGGTTAACGTGCTGTAGTTTCTCTCTAAATAAAGGGTCCTAAGCAGACGCTGCATAATTATTTTGTAGTTATTAATATCAATCGTTACCAAATGTGCACAAGTAGACAGCAGGGTGCGATCGTAAGCGACAATCTTCAACTCACATGCACGCGTCAACGCCGCGTTGCGTTCCTTGCACTCCTTATCCGGCTTAGCTTTGCAGTTCTGGCGCGCCTTGCTGCGCTTGGCAAACTGCAAGTAGTAGCCTGCAGCTGCCTTAAATTGCATATTGCGATCGTAAATACTAGCCAGCTTCAGAATCGATTCAGCAACATGTACTGAGCGGGGATAATTCTTGATCAAGCGGCTATAAACTCGCACGGCGGAATTGTAATCGCCGGCTTTAACATAACTCACCGCGGCATTGAATAACAACTTGTCGGCATCTTCAATATTCGGGGCTTGTCGCACTAACTTTTCAGATTGTTTTGCTCTTTGTAAGGGGGCTTTTACCGCACTAACTGCTTCAACTTTCATGCCCCAATAGAGCTTGTTGAGCTTCTTCCCCGTCTTACCTTTTCTGTAGGCAGGCACAGCCATGAGTTTGCCCAAAACCGCGACCAATGCCGTCCTGTTACCCTTGTAAAAAGGAATTAAATTGTCAACCGCACTTTCCCCTTCTTTGCTGCCTGGATATGCCATAGCCAAACCTAACAGGTACTTTTTAGACTCATTCTTGTGATTGAGGCGGTAATAAATTTCGGCGATATGCACATCACATTCTTTTTTCTTTTTCTTGTCCTTGCTATACCACCTGAGGTAAAGCTGACAGGCCTTGACAAAACTACGTGCTTTGGCACTAAGCGGGCGGGGTGGTCGCCCTGGTTTTGGTTTAAGTTTTAAAATTTTCGCAAACTCTGGCTTAAAATCAAGAAAATGCGCCTCCAACATATAACGAGCTGACTGGGCATGAATGTTCTTACGCGAACCTTTGGTCTTGTTGACTACCACAGCCCGCTTGGGGTTCAACATCACAATTTGCGTATAGGACTGTGCCGAGGCGCGATATTTTTTCTGCAAATAAAAAACATCGCCCAGCAGAAATTTAACTTCTAAGGCCTCAGGGGTTGTGGCATAAGCGCGCAAATAAGCACGATAGCCCCGGGCCGCTTCGGCCAGCAACACCTTGCTGTTTTTGCGTTTCTGAGCCGTCACGTGGGCCAGCTTGGCATAATAAAGCATCCGATCTTTTCCCATCTTATACGCGTCCACGACCAGTTCTTTATCCCTAGCATTGCGGCGCGCCCAGGCACTGCCGCGGCCATACTTGCGGGGCATTTTTTCAAGTTCCTGCCACATTGCCTTTTTATTGCCTATCTCATAGTAGAGACCAATCATGTCCTTTCTCACCTCAGGGGCTTTGGGATGCCAAGGTGTGATAGTTAAGAACTTACGGTAAGCTCTGATTGCCTCCCGAAACTTACCTTGCGATATTGAAATCGACGCGAAAGTCATCACCACATCACTGATATTTTCTTTTGTGCCGTTTATTTTGTAATAAGTAATTGCCTGATCAATCATCTTCAGTTCAGCGAAGGCATAGATCATGTCACGCAGTGCCTCTTCCCGCAAACGCAGGGTGTTTTTATTTCGCTCACGGCGTGAGTACTGCACAGTTTTCTTCCAGGTCGCTAAGGCTTTGCGGAACTTGCCCGTATTGTAGTAGCACCAGGCTTTTTTGAATAACGACCAGCCGTAACGCTTGGAGCGTTGATATTTGGTAGCAGAATCGTAATACCTGAGGGCGACGGCAAACTCGGCGCGATCAAAATAAAAATCACCTAAGGCAAAATAAGAATCACCCGCAAAGTTGGAATTGGGGTATTCTTTGATAATTTTCTCAAATGTTGCCGATGCTTGCGATAGTTTGTTGAGAAACATAAACGAAATTGCGCGGCTGAACAACAAAGCATCACCACGTTTTGACCTAGGAAACTCTCGCAACGCCTGCCCCGATACATCCGCAACTTTATTCCAGATACGACGTGACTTGGAGTCATTGAGACGCGGCTCAGTGCCGCGGCGGCGCACCGACCATTTTTTCCAGCGTTGGTCAAATTTGCGGTACTCGGTGCTGGAAATATACGAAGCCTGCTCGACATAGAGGTTCATCAGTTTCTCATAGATACCATGTCGTGCCGCAGATTTCGGCGGCAAACTCCGTAACGTGCTGTTCAAATACTTGATGGTACGATTAATACCCTTGATGAGCTTTTTTTCCACCGCGGCGAAATAAATCTCGGAGCGCATCACCGCGCGCCGCTTCTGCAACTTATGACGCTTGACGGCTTTTTTCTCATCAAGCACAATGTCGATGATGGTTTTTTCTCGGGCCATGACCGCGGGCGTGCTGGCAGCAATTGTCACCACTATCGAGATACTAAGATATTGCCATGGCTTCATAGATAAAAGACTCATTTTTTACAGCTGCTAACAATATCGTAAACATATCCGCCGAGTTCGTCTTCCCAGTATTCGTTCTCAAACGGCCAGAATTCTAGATCTGACTTTATCGTAATCTCCTGCATGCCACCGATAAAACGCACTTTCTTCTCAGCTGAGGTGACTCGCAATAACGAGCGCAGTTTATCAACTTTACCCAACAGCAACTCTGCCTTGATAAAACGTGTTTGGTTATACAATTCAGTGAGATATTCAACCGATTCTTGTGCACCTCTGATAAGTTTAACTCCAGCATTGTTCATCGCTACCGAACGCTTCTTAACCAAAAATGTTTTTAGTTCATCGATAAGACCTGACACCAGCCACATACGGCTGGCATCTTCAAGACGATCGATCTCTCTGGTGGCAAAACGAATCGTTGTCAAGGCCTCCTTGTAAAGATCACGACGTGATAACGAATCAAGAATTGCATGGGCATGTTTGTAGCTATTCAATGAGCCTTTGCGATATTTCTTAATCAGAACAAAAAACTTGCTGTAATCACCTCGGTAGCGGTTTATAAGCTTGCGCAAATCCTTAAACACTGGCGTATAGCGTTTTTTGAAATTTTGGATCGATAGCTTAACGTTATCATAGCGGCATAAGTTCAAAAATGTAATCGCCTGCAATACGTAGGTTTCTGGATAAAAACGATTGATGAAGAACGGTGAATGGAATGTGTGAATGTTACCCAATGTATTGTTGTATTTCTTCATCAAAAAAAAAGCCCAAGCCCCTTCAAACAAGGCCTGCAACCAGTTGTCTGACTCCCGCGGAATCTCCGCGTAAAAACGCAAGGCTTGCCGATAGCGCTTGGCTTCGTAATGCACCCGAGCAATATTAAGGTTAGCGATTTCCTGCTGCCACTCGGTGTCTGCATTTGATTTTACTTTCATAAAATAGGAAATGGCGCGCCCGTAAAGCTTATCCATATTGGCGAGGATGCCGAGATAAAAAAGCGATTTGGTATAGTATGAACTGCCGGCGGGAACTTTACGAAAAGCGGCACGTGCCTTGCTATAACCTTTGCTGTAAAAAGCTTCAACTCCCTGATAGTGAAAATAAAAACCACGTGCCGCACCAGGAATACGAGAGGGTGTCACGCGGGTTTTTAACAGTTGCACGATATGAGACTGGCCGAGATTGACCGTTGAATTTATTTCTCCTAACTGCTCAAAAGCTTTGCGAAAAAAGATATTTTGTTTGCTGACTCCCCGCCGCACAATGACGCTGTAATACTTGGAGGCAGAATAGTAAAAGCCCAGCTTTTGTAAACTGCGTGCCAGCCCCCACTCAGATTTTATTTTGTCGCCTCGCACTTTAGGGTAATTCATAACTTGGAAAAAACGTGCCGCGGCCTTGCGGTAATTGCCTTTGACAAAATCGCGCTGCGCGGCACGGTAGTTGCCATACAAAACCTGAGAACTGAAGCTGACCAAAACTAAAATCAGTGTGCGCAACATGTTCACCTACATGAAATACGAGATGCCCACCTGGGTGACAATCGTGTGATAATAGCTGAATTCGGGTTCGTTTTCTTCGGCGGCTGCTGGTGCACAACGCTTGCCATTATATAGGATGATATGGTCTCTAATTTGCCAGCGCAAACTTGTCTTTTTGCTGAGATAAAACCGCTGCCCTGCTCCGATCACGGGAGAATAGCAGGAGTAGGGATAGTCAACGGGGTCATCATTACCCCTTTCCTTTTTGCGAATGGATATACCCATCATGCCAAAACCCAAGGAAACATAGGTATCAAAATAAACTAAACGTCCACTAGCCAACTGATATTTACCGTACACGGGTGTCCACAATAATGAGCTCTCTGCAATCCACTCGGTAGCAAAGATGTCTACCGTGATACTAAATCTATCTTTCAGCACATCCCTGTCTTCTTTGTTTACTGTCAAACCATAAGCCCCCGTAACGCCTAGTCCCAACGAATCAGTGAGATGATAGACAATCGCTCCCGACAGCAAATATGTATAGGTGAAGGTCTGGTTGAGCACCGCGGCAAGATCTGCACCAACCTCGGTGCGCGATTTTTTAACAAAAAACTTTGGCCTAATAACATTGATCTGGTACTCCTGTCGAGGCGCGCTCAAGCCAGGCACGGCAAAAAATAAAACTCCAACACAGAGCACAACTATTCGACAATATGTCTTATTTCCCATCAGCTTTTCTCTTTGGAAACAACCAGCTTGAAAGTAACAAACTTTGCCTGCTGCGCCGACAACATAATCATCTTCATCAGCTCAAAACGGTGATTTTTGTCCATTTCCAGTGTTAACGTCGACACTTTATCCCCCCCGCTCTTGGCTGAGGCATCTGCGTAGTTTTTGTTGGTTGTGTTAAGTTTTACCAGTTCTTGAAACAGCGGATAGATCGCCCCCTGTGTCGTATGACGTTTCTCGACTGTGCCACCAATAACTGTTACAACTTTTTTGTCGTTTACTAGAACTTCGTTTTTGGAAACCACTACTGCGGGAACTTCATCCAGTGATACCGTTGTCTTTGAGTCGGGTAGCTCCAACGCAGGATTAGGATCATGGCTAATCGGATCACTCGAATAACTCATCAACAGAAAGGTCACTAGAATACTGAAAATGTCTAGCATCGGAGTGATCGGAAGCGATATAGTTTCGGTTGATGCGCCGCCTGATACTGCCATTTAACCCACCATTGCTGTTAGAGTAATACACTTCCCATCACCACTTTGGGATACAGCTTGTTGTTGTCAGTCACGCCGTCGCTGGTATCAATTGAATCATCGATCTTGATCGCATCGAGCACCTCAACCAGCTTGTGGTAACTGACATCTTCATCGCTGTAGAGCGTTACCTTGTCGTCTCTAGGGTTTCTATGTTTCAAATCTATCAGGGCACGATGGAACGCGGCAATGCCATCCGGCGACGAGGAAAAGCTGTTGCTGGTCTTGTCGGTAGGCGCAATCGTATAGGCCGTGCGCAAGACGATCTGATCACGGCCCACGTCAACATTGATGTCAAGACTGCGCGTCGGCTTGCTGTCCGGTGTCGCGTTAGAAAGAAACGGCACTTGCACCCGCAGCAAGCCAATTGATACGAAGGTCGCGGTGAACAACAGGAACGTGTTGAGCAGCGAGAAAATATCGATGAACGGCATGATGTTCAGTTCGACATCAGGAATATCTTGAGGCACATGTCTTTTGTTTTTTTTCCGACTCAAGCTTTAGCTCCGCACTTAGTTGCTAACTGCTCAGCTTTTGTTTGCGTGTATACAAAAGATCAAGCAAACGGGCTGAGTTTTTGTTAATATCGTTAACGATTGCACTCTGCTTCATCATCAACACCCCGTAGGCGAGCAGGCATAACAGTGCCGTGCCCAGGCCGAACGAGGTTGCCGTCAGAGCTTCGGCAATCCCTTCCGCAAGAATGGTCTGCTTCTGTGCCCCAGTAGCGAAGGCGGCTGCACCGAACGATTTCATCAGACCGAAGATCGTGCCCAGTAGCCCCAGCAGCGTGGCAACGTTGGCAGTCGTGCTGAGAAAGGCCACACCCTTGGTGGCTTTCGGCAATACGCTCAAGAAGGCATGCTCCATAGCGTTTTCGATCTCCTGGGTCGAGTCGTTGGCACGCTTCAGCGCCTCTGACAGCACGTAAGGCAATAGCTTCGGCTTCGCCTTCTTGCACAGACGGATGGCATTCTCGATCGAGTTGTTCATCACCATCTTCTGCACTGCCGACATGTAGCCCGCGCTGTTAGGCAGATCGTATTGAAACCAGTAGCGAAACGCGCGCTCGATGATGATAACGACCGAGATGACCAAAACGAAGGCAATCGAGGACATCACCGCCTCGCCGCCCTGGTGGAATAACGTCGCGATTTTTTCAAGCATAAGAAACCCCTCCCTGCTCCATTCTAACACAGCCGCAGGTGTTGATGGGAAGCGTCCCCTGCCGCGGCCCTGGCAACACATCGTGACGAGGGATAGAATTATCATTTTTTTCTTTTCATCCAACCCCCCAACTCTCGGCAAAAATTGCTGTCTTGGCATATGCCCAAGGAAAAATTTGCCTCACACCGCTTGCATGCGGAGGAAACTTGTGCTACACCCCGCCCCACAGTGCAGGGTGCAGCGGTGCAAAAGATCAAAGTGGCACATCCCGTCGTTGAAATGGACGGCGACGAAATGGCCAGGGTTATCTGGCAAAAGATTAAAGAACGCCTGATTCTGCCTTTCTGTGAGCTAGACATAAAGTATTTTGATCTCGGCATCGAGGCACGTGACCGCAGCCATGATGCCGTCACGCGGGAGGCGGCGGTGGCGATCAAGAGGTATGGGGTCGGCATCAAGTGTGCCACCATCACTCCTGACCAGCAGCGGGTCGAGGAGTTCAAGCTCCAGAAGATGTGGAAGAGTCCTAACGGCACGATCCGCAACTTTCTCGGCGGCACAGTTTTTCGTCAGCCAATCATCTGCCGCAATATTCCCCGTCCCGTGCGCGGCTGGACACGGCCGATCATCGTCGGTCGGCACGCGCATGCCGACCAGTACCGCGCTACCGATGTGCCTATCCCGTCCCGCGGCAAGCTGGAATTGAGGTTTACTACCGCTGAGGGCGAGGTCAGCAGTTGGGAGGTGGCAGAGTTCGAGGCGGCAGGCATTGCTTGTGCCATGTATAATACCGACAGCTCGATCGCGGCTTTTGCCGAATCCTGCTTTAGTTACGGGTTGCAAAAAAATTATCCCGTCTACCTGTCCACCAAAGACACGATCCTGAAAACCTATGACGGGCGTTTTCGGGAAATTTTTCAAGCCGTGTTTGAACGCAGCTTCAAGCAACGCTATCAGCAGCAGGGTTTGAGTTACGAACATCGCCTTATCGACGATATGGTGGCGCAGGTGTTGAAGCTTGATGGCGGCATCATCTGGGCGTTAAAAAATTACGATGGCGACGTGCAGTCAGATGCCGTGGCACAAGGCTTTGGCAGTCTCGGCATGATGATCTCGGTGCTACTCTGTCCCGCAGGCGACACGGTTGAGACGGAAGCCGCGCACGGTACGGTGACGCGGCACTTTCGCCAGCATCAGCAGGGCAAGCCAACCAGCACCAATCCTGTCGCCAGTATTTTTGCCTGGACACAGGGGCTACACTACCGGGGCCAGTTTGATGGCAACACGGCACTGTGCGATTTTGCCCGCCGTCTAGAGCGTATCTGTGTGGACACGATCGAGGCCGGGCAGATGACCAAGGACCTGGCCTTGCTCATTCATGGCCAGGCAATGCGAGCAGAGCATTATTTAACCACCGATGCATTCTTGGCTTGTGTCGCGCAGAAATTGCGGGGAACATGAAGGTTATCTTTGAAAAAATCAGTAAACGCTACGGCGATACCTATGCCGTCAAGGAGTTGTCGCTGCAGATTGCCGACGGTGAGTTGCACTTTTTTCTCGGCCCCTCTGGTTGCGGCAAAACGACCGCGTTGCGTATACTCGCGGGACTTGAATCTCCGAGCCACGGACGTATTCTGTTTGGCACACAGGACGTGACTAATTTTCGTGCCGTCGATCGCAATGTTGGCATGGTTTTTCAAAACTATGCCTTGTGGCCACACATGACCGTCTACAAGAATGTGGAATACGGTTTGAAAATTAAGAAAAAAGACAGAAGCGAGATCGCCGCACGGGTGCGTGAGGTGCTGGCACTGACACAGCTGGAGCAGTTTGCCCAGCGTTTGCCAGGCCAGTTGTCGGGCGGACAGCAGCAGCGGGTAGCCTTGGCACGGGCCTTAGCGACAACCCCGAACGTGTTGCTGCTTGACGAACCGCTGTCCAATCTCGATGCCAAGTTGCGCCTGGAGATGCGCGCGAATTTGCTGGAAATTCACCAAAAAACCAAAATCACCACCGTCTATGTCACGCATGACCAGAAGGAAGCGTTGTCGATGGGGTCAAGCATTACCGTGATGCGAGCGGGTGAGGTTATGCAGAGTGGCACGCCACGGCAACTGTACGATCATCCCCGCAATGCTTTTTTGGCTGGTTTCATCGGCGAGACTAACCTCATGCGGGGGCGGGTGATTAAAAAGGGCAAGGGCGGCGCGTTACAGCTGTTCACTGCCATCGGTGAGTTGGACAGCTGTCGGGAGGATAATAGTGCCTTTGCTGTCGATGAGACGGTGCTGTTGTCGCTCAGGCCTGAAGCGATCCGAGTGCAGAAGAGCGAGGCTAAACACAACCGTATTAGCTTGACGGTGGCACGGCTTACCTATCTCGGCGAATCGGAGCAGTTGACCTTAACCCCCCCTAATGCCGCCACCCCGACGCTGAAGGCGAGCATTTACAGCGTCACCAACCTTGATTTAGAGGAGGGCGACACCTGTGATTTTCACATCGATGCACGAGATGTGCAGGTGCTGAAAGACTCTGACAGTCTCGACAGTGAGACTTGAAAAATGCAGACCTGCAGAAAAAATCAGCTAGCGGCGCGGCCAAGTAGCGCTGACGGTCGAATTTTCGCCCGCTCCGGTGCCCTGCATGGTGCACGCGCTAGCGCAGATCTTATTGTACTGCTGTGGGGGAGTAGGTAGGTGCAAGCAACATCGTCGGCTAAGGCCTTCAAGCTGAACCGTTCGCTGCCGTTGGGTTGGCTGACGGTGGCGGCGGTCATACTGATTATGTTTTTTTTCCTGCTGCTGCCTGTCGGGGTCATTGTTTTTCAAGCATTTTTTCCGGGCGGTGAGCTTTCGCTGACTTATTTCTCGCTGTTGCTGGAAAATTCTCTCTACACCGATAGCATTGTCAACAGCGTCAACATCGGCATTGCCACGACCATTCTTGCTACCACCATCAGTTTGCCGTTAGCGACCATCAATGCCCGCTGCGACTATCGCTTCAAGGGTATTCTCGGCGGGCTATTGCTAGTGCCGATGATCATGCCGCCGTTTGTGGGGGCAATTGGCATGCTGCGTTTTTTTGCGCGGCACGGCACGGTGAATACACTGTTGTTGGACGCGGGGCTAATTGACACACCTATCGAGTGGCTCAGTGCATCCAACATGTTTTGGGCGGTAGTGATTCTTGAGGCCTTGCACCTTTATCCCATCATGTATTTGAATTTAACCGCGGCACTTGCCAATGTCGATCCCAGCATGGACGAGGCGGCACAGACCGCGGGTGCACCTTGGTATCGGCGTTTCATCGACATCACCTGGCCATTAGCGCGGCCCGGTTATTTTGCGGGGGCGATAATTGTTTTTATCTGGGCGGTGACTGATCTCGGCTCGCCACTGTTGATCGGCTACCACGATACCGTGCCCGTGCAAATTTTCAACACGGTAACCGATGCGCAGGAAAATCCGATCGGCTATGCGTTGGTTTTTATTGTCGTCGTCGTTACGGTGGCCTTGTTTTTAATTTCCAAAACTGCCATCTCTCCGAAGAAGTATCAGATGATGGCGCGCGGCCATGTTACCAGTGCCGTGAAAAAAGTGCAGCACCGCGGTGTCTTGGCCTTAATTTACGTCTGTTTTCTCACTACCACGGTAGTGGCCTTGATTCCACACATCGGCGTGGTGTTGACCAGTTTGACGGAAAGCTGGTTCATGACGGCCTTTCCTGAACAATACACGCTGTCGCACTATAAGATGGTGTTCGTGCAGGATTTACCGAGCTTGAGTATCAAGAACAGCTTGATGCTGGCGTCGTTGGCCACCCTGCTTGATCTAGTCCTGGGTGTTTTGATCGCCTTTGTTGTCACGCGGCGTTTGATTCCATTTGCTAACGTGCTCGACAGCATCGCCATGATTCCGCTGGCTTTGCCTGGTATCGTGCTCGCTTTTGGCTATATCGTTACTTACACCGACACCGTGCTCGACCCGCTGATCAATCCAATTCCGATCCTCGTCATTGCCTACGGTATCAGGCGTTTGCCCTTTATGGTGCGTTCAGCTGTCGCCGGTTTTGAGCAGACTAATGTCAGTCTCGAAGAGGCTTCTTACATCTTTGGTGCGTCACGTTTTCGAACGATTCTAAAGATAACTATGCCGTTGATTACTGCCAACCTCATCGCGGGGGCCTTGTTGTGTTTTTCTTATGCGATGCTCGATGTCTCCGACTCGCTTATTTTAGCGATGAAGGAATATGCCTACCCCCTGACCAAAACTATTTACGTCTTGTTTCTAGAACAGGAGAGCGGCGAATTCCTCGCTAGTGCGCTCGGTGTTATTGGCATGTTCATCCTCTCTGTCTGCATTATCGGCGCATCGCTCGTCTTGGGCAAAAAGATCGGCGAGTTGTTTCGGGCGTGAATGGGGGAAGTTTGCGGTGACTCGCATCGTCGTGATATATTAGCAGATGGAACTTGAGTGAGGATAGTTAGCGATGAGCACGGACAAGAAGCCCTCGTATATTGATAGCAAGCTGGCTGCGTTCACCGACCGCGTTGAGGCGGCTCTGGAGAAGGAACGCCAGGAGCGCAAGGAAGAACGCAAGGAATACGAAGCCAAGCGGGAGAAGGAACGCAAGGAATACGAAGCCAAGCTAGAGAAAGAGCGCAAGGATCGGATCGCTGAACGCAAGGAACACGATGCCAAGCGGGAGAAGGAACGCAAGGAATACGAAGCCAAGCGGGAGAAGGAACGCAAGGAAGAACGTAAGGAATACGAAGCCAAGCGGGAGAAGGAACGCAAGGAATACGAAGCCAAGCGGGAGAAGGAACGCAAGGAATACCGCCGAGAGGTGGCCGTCGAGGCGGGCAAGTTGAGCGATATGTGGGGGAAACTGGCGGAATTTGTGATTGCGTCGGGCATCCTTGAGCTCCTCAATCGCCACGGTGACTTCAACCTCAACGACACCCTGCCCGACATCAAGGTGCGTTGTCAGGATGAGCAGGGCAAATTCGAAAATGGCCAGATCGACATTATCGTCAGCGGCGAGCGTGATCTCGTCATCGTTGAAACCAAGACGACGCTGGAAGCTAGCGATGTTAACCATTTTCTGAAGAAATACCTGCGTGACTATGATCGCTGGCAACCTGTGTCACAACATATTACCCTGCCTAGTAGCGCGGGCCGACGCATTTTCGGTTGTATGGCCTACATGAAGGCGGACGATGGTGCGGAGGACGCCGCGGTGCGGGAGGGATTGCTTACGGTGCATGCCTTCGGCGACAGCTGCGATATTGCCCACCCCGACACCGTCTTGGTCGATTACCACCCCGATCGCCAGGCACGACCCTGACCCGACCAAAATCTAGCCGCCATTTTAGTTAGTTACAAAAAATACTGACAAAAATCACAAGCAAAGGGGCTAGCAGGCAAGCTTGAACGCAACAGCCGAGTTTGAGAACAAGCAGAGAGGCTAGCAGGCAGGCTTGAACGCAATGGCAAGAGGCAAAGACCTTCCTTAGCCCGTTCCCCCGTTATCTTGGCACGGCGCAGACCTGCCGAGAAACTCTCCCCTGAGATAGGTGCAAGTACACGCCTTGTGCGAAAAAATAATCTGAACGCAATACAGGGAGATCTGAGAGCAAGCAGCGAGGGAGCGAGAAAGCGGCAAACAGTCTCGTAAGGCGAGCGATACAAAAAGCCGCAGCGCAGCGAACTGTCTTGCCGTGCCGTTCATGGAGCTCTCGGCGGGCAAGAGGTGGGGGCAACAGCCGAGAGGCCTGAGGGCAAGAGGCAAGTAGCACATGTCTCCGTTATCTTGGCACGGCGCAGCCCTACCGAGAAACTCGCCCCTGAGATAGGTGCAAGCACATGCCCTATGCAAGGAAATAATCTGGTTGCAGTGTTGGCAGTGTTTGTGGTCGAGTTTTCGTACGGCCTCGCCGTGCCGTTCATGGAGCTCTCGGTAGGCAAGCCTGAACGCAACCGCGAGAGGCCTGATGACGAGCCTCAACACAATACAGGGAGATCAGAGCACAAGCAGCGAGGGAGCGAGAAAGCGGCAAACAGTCTCGTAAGGCGAGCGTTACAAAAAGCCGCGCGCCACGGCGCAGCGCAGCGAACGGTCTTGCCGTGCCGTTCATGGAGCTCTCGGCGGACAAGTTTGAGTGCAATAGCCGAGAGACTTGGGGGCAAGCTTGAACGCGATAGCAAGAGGTCTGAGGGCAAGAGGCAAGTAGCACATACCTCCGTTATCTTGGCACGGCGCAGACCTGCCGAGAAACTCTCCCCTGAGATAGGTGCAAGTACACGCCTTGTGCGAAAAAATAATCTGAACGCAATACAGGGAGATCTGAGAGCAAGCAGCGAGGGAGCGAGAAAGCGGCAAACAGTCTCGTAAGGCGAGCGATACAAAAAGCCGCAGCAGCGCGGTGGTGATCATAGATTTTTTAGATGACAAGCACATTATTACCCTCGATAACGTTCATCTCGTCCTCTTTGAGGAAGAAGATCACCAGCATGATTTTATGCCGCGCAGTCATACGACGGTAGATTTCTCACCCCGCGATACCTGTGCAACAAAAGCTGAGGGATGAAAAATGTTTTATTGCGTGCTGATCTTTTTGTTGCTTAGCTCAGCTTGCAAACCGCACCCCGAAGCCCGCACCGCGACCGCGGCTCTAGGGATAGCTAAGTTAAAGCATAACTACCATGCCTATGTGAGCATGAGCGACGAACAGCTATACATAGATGAGATGCAAGCCTTACATGCTGAGCTAGCTGCTTTCGATAAAAACCTGGTCGACAACTATACCAGAGATGATTTGGCCAAGATGCAGCAGTCGCTAAGCAGCATTCTCGCGGTAACCCGTGTCTTACAGTGTCAGGTCAAACGTGATGGTTTTTACATCATCAGGAAAGATGATCTCTGTGCCATTATTTTAAGGAAATTACTCCAACTATCTTATCAGCAAATCGATCTGAGCAAAGACAATCTGGATTTTTATCGGCAAGTGTCCGCGGGTAAGCACGACAAATTTTTTCATGCCGGTAAATACAGAGATAAAAAATTTGACCGCGAGTGGCATCACCGTGTGCTGCCTAGCGAAATGAAATCTTTCTTTCAAGCCTTGCTAGCAGATATTATCGCCTTAACGGTCTTCAGCATGGAAAAATATCAAAGCCTGTTCCCTTTTGCCTTCCAGACCCAGAGCTGGGAAGAGACCTGTCGGCACAAACTAGGCCGCGCGCATCGACAGCGGTGTGCACCACTTAAGCAACTTGCTACCGTCAAGGGGGAAGTCTATCAGGATCTCGCCGCAACCACCGCGGCACTGCGTTACTACAGCGTGCGCTTGAACAAGATCAGGCAGGCTTTAAACACTATTCTGGCGCAACCAAAAAAACGCTTCGATCCCGCGCCAGTAAGCAAACAAGCATTTTTATTTGTGCCCCTGATACAGGTCACCAACATGAAGCATACTGAGGTAACTCGTCAGCATGAACGGCATGAGTTGGTTGTTAGCGAAAGTGTGCAGCAGGCATTGTTTCCCCTGCTATTGTCCGTCCATGGCCAACAGCTCTACCTCAATCCCAGAGGTAAATTCTTTGGCTTGGCTAAAGTTCAGCACCGCCCTCTGACCTACCCCAACGACAGACAGGTAACCGCTAGTATAAACAAGCTCAAGGCGACGCTGGTGGACAATTGGCTGAGGACGAAAGAAATGGCTGAGCAGAGCCAAACTTGGGACGACACCAAGACGGCAAAGATGTCCCGTCAGGTCTACATGTGGCTGATTCACAACGAGTTAGCCACGGCACGTGTGTTGCTCAATGCGCCGCAGCATAGCAAGGTGGTCGGACATTTGCTGGCCGATCACCAGCATGAGGATAACGCACCTCAATGGCTCAAGATAGGCAAGAAAGTCGCCTACCGCCTCGATATTGGCTTCATCCCTATATGCATTCTCGGTAGTGTACTTTTTCCCCCCGCCGCGCCTGCCTTGGCCGTTCTGGCGACGGCAGCAAACTTCTTGTGGGTAGGGAGCGCCACTGCCGATGCTATCGTTGCCCACCATCGCTTCGCGGCGGTCGAGCGAGCCATCTTGAGCGGTACATCCCAACAGGCGGCAACGGGTCTGAAGTTTCTGCAAAAATCTCGGCAAAAAGTTTCCCAAGCCATCTTTTCCGCGGGTGTAGGCACGGCACTCAGCCTCACTAGTGTGAGAATGATCAGCGGAGGCAAGGATCAAGGCAAAAAATTCTTTGCCATCGATGCAGGTGGGGCTATGGCAGCCGAAATTTTTACCGGTCAAGAGCTCAGCCTGCTGGGGGAATTTGAAGGCCTCAGCGATCACGAAGAAATACTGCCGCCCGAATAGGAACATGTCTGTACTATCAACTCCAGCATAAAATTTTAGTTGGCAACTTAAAAAAGCGCAAAAATGCTTGCAATGTAATTACTGCTCCTGTAAGGACTGCCGAGTCAGTGTCCTTTTTCAAAAATTTTACGGGAGAGTTGTAATGAGGAAGACGCAAGTTTTAAGGCTCTTCGCCCTAGCATTGCTGCTGTGCGGCAGCGGGCAAGTGGCACACGGCAAGGGTGCGTTGCGTAATGCGATGCGCGCTGAGGTGGCAGACAAGGCCTCGTTATTGTCGCAGCGTGCACTAAGCACGATCGTGGGGTTCGGGCTGCTCGCAGGGACGATAACGCTTAGCGCTGAGGCGCGTGAGCTATCGCCCGACCAACAGCAGGCACGGCAGCAACATCTGCAGCAGACGGAACTAGACTTACACAGTCACGGCAGTCCGTCGGGGGAGATGCGAGGTTGGAATGAACAGCTCGGTGCGCAGGACGAGGAAGACAACGCCCTCGCCTGGCAAGAGGAGGTCACTCAAGACAGTGGGGTGTTCTACATTGCTCTGCGTAATCCCGAGTACTCGCACATCCATCACGTGGTCTATGTTGGCGACACGGCGACAGGCGAGCCGATGTTTGCAGGCATGTTTTTGGTCGGGCATGAGAAAGATTACATTCGTCTCTTTGGTGACCTTGGTCCAATTGACCAAGGCTTCATGCAGCGTACTGTGAAAATTTTCCGTGACCCGCTCGACCTCTATGCCGAGGTGACGGTCTTCACCATCAAGGACCTCAATCTGCGCGGCAGGTATACACCAGTTACGCTAGAGTTGTTTCCTATCGCTGAGGTCGGGTTAGAACTGCAGATGCTGCAGTACGGGGTGCGTGAGGACGACCCTGAAAGTCTTGCCAATTTGCCCCTCAGGCAACGCGCTTGCAAGACTCTCGAGGCCAACGTCTGGGGTGAACTCGGTATCGGACGACATACCTGCACCCAAATCGATGGTGCCCACGGCTCTTCCTTCGGCACACCGATTTTCCGGGTTGTTAGTGGCAACCTCGTTCTCGTTGGTTTTCACGGCGGCACTACCCACAAGGGTGTCAACCAAGCCGAAGGTATGACACAGGAATTGGTCGATTACGTTACCGCGCAACAGACGAACCCCACCAGGGTTACTAGCCAGGGTAAGGTAGCGGCTACTTGGGGTGAGCTTAAGAAGAAGATGGCACAGTAGTTTTTCCCACACAGGAGGTATTGAGTTATGAGAAGTTTTTTACTGATAATGATAGCGCTACTCGGCACACAGGTGGCGGCCAGCAATACTGTTCTACGCACGCATGGAACTTTATCCAAGCTCGGACATTTGGCAGTGCCAGCGGCACTCAGCTTAGCACTAGCGACCGCACCGCTGCATCAAGCTACAGCACAGGGCAAAGCTGTAGAAGAACTCACGCCCGTGGTTGCCGATGACCCTGCTTATCGGCACGGAACTATGCTGCTGCGGGTTAGCACTCCCCCCGCGGAAGACGAGGAAGAAGGCGTAGAGTATGCTTTCCATCTCGCCTTCATCGGCCTCAGCGAGGCGGGTAATTCGCTGTTGGTGGGGCGTGAGCGTCAATCAGGCCACAACGTTGGGGAGAAAATCGCAGAGGCAAGCAATGTCTCGCTGTACGGCTGGGACGGCAGGCTCGGTGACGATCTGACAGTTATGGTCATCGATACCTTTGAGGACATCACCGGAGATAACATCTATGATGTCGTGGCGCTGGAGGTTGAGGGGATAAACCTTGCCGCGAATTATCCGCCGCTAGCACTCGACGATGGCTTTCCGTATGCGGAAGAACGTGATCTGGAAGTGCTTAGCTATCGGCTGCGCTACTCGCCAGTGCTAAACGAGGAGGAATTAGCCGCGGAATTAGCCGAGGATGGCTTCACCCTGAGCTGGTTGAAGTGTAATTCTGTGCCACATGCTAAGCTAGCAATTATCGGTAACGGCTTCACTACCTGCGGTATCCTAGACAATGATCTGTCCAACGGTGCGTCCTTGATACACGACAGTAAGCTGGTCGCGCTGCAGAGTTTAGATTCCCCCACACTGCGAAATAAGGACGACCAAGCTCTGGTGTGGTTGGCTACAGATATTCCGGATCGAGCCGTGATCTTCAGCCAGACCCTCAGTGAGCTCTCCACTCACGTTAACCCCGCGGGCAAACTTCCCACGACGTGGGCGGCTATCAAAGCCAAAGCCGCGCGATAGTTCTGTATTCGGGTTTGCTCTGTCTACGTGGCAGGGCAAACCATTCCCGTCGATTGCATCAAGCGTTGTTTGTCAAAAGGCGACAATGCAGGTAACATGCAATTACAGAGCAACAAACACAGCTATGCGATGATTCACCTAGTAGATGTCGAGAAATCTTTCCGCCACGAGCAGGTGCTGAAGGGTGTCAGTTTGGCAATCAGTGCAGGCGAGCGGGTCAGCTTAATCGGTGCGGGTGGCTGCGGCAAGACGGTAATCTTGAAAATAATTCTCGGCCTATTATCTCCCGATGCAGGGGTGGTCGAGGTAATGCACGTGCCAGTCAAGGATAGCGGTGACCAGCAGTGGCGGGAGGCTTTAAAAAAAGTCGGCATCGCTTTCCAGCAAGGGGGATTGTTTGATTTCATGACCGTGCGGCAGAACTTGTTGTTTGCCATGCATCGCATGACAGACTTTCCGCGGGAACGTATGGAGAAAAAGATCGACTTCCTGCTCGACAAGATCAAATTGCCGAATGCAAGCGAGCTCTTTCCGCATGAACTGTCGGGTGGCATGCAGCGGCGGGTTGGCATTGCGCGGGCGTTGAGCACTGAGCCAGTCGTTGCTATCTTTGACGATCCCACCGCGGGACTCGACCCTGTCACCTCGACGGTCATCATCAACATGATTCACGACCTCTGTGCTAACCCCGACAGTGCTCTGTTGATAGCGACCAGCAACGTCGAGACTGCCATTCGTTTTGCCCACCGCATCATCGTCGTCAACGAAGGGCGGGTCATCGCTGACGGCGATTGGCGTGAACTGCTACTGCGTGGCCCCGCGTGGGTGAAACACTTTATCAGCACCCGACTGATCGGCATCAGTCTTGAAGCCGCGCAGCAACTGTGTCTGCCGCAGGAGTTCATTGCCCAACACTGGCAATAACTTGTCCTTGCGGGAGTTCTTGGTGGGCAAGGGGTGTGGGCAACCGCGAGAGGTTTGAGGGCAAGGAGCGAGCTAGGAAGCGAGCGCTACAAAGAGCCAAGCGCAGCTGGGCACGCAGAGGGGCTAGGTAGCAAGCATGAACACAATACAGGGAGGTCTGAGGGCAAGAGGCAAGTAGCACATGTCTCCGTTGTCTTGGCACCGCGGAGCAAGCCAATGCTTAGCACAAATCTCCGTTGTCTTGGCACGGCGCAGCCCTACCGAGAAACTCTCCCTAAAATAGGTTGTGAGCACATGCCTTGTGCAAAAAAAATAATCTGAATGCAATAGCAGGAGGTCTGAGAACAAGGAGCGAGCTAGGAAGCGAGCGATACAAAAAGCCGTAGCGCAGCGAACGGCCTCGCCCCGCCCTTCATGGAGCTCTCTGTGGGCAAGGGGTGGAGGCAACCGCCGAGAGGTTTGAGGGCAAGCTTGAACGCGATAGCAAGATGCCTGAGCGCAAGCTTGAACGCGATAGCAAGATGCCTGAGCGCAAGCAGCGAGCTAGGAAGCGAGCGATACAAAAAGCAGCGTAGCGAGCGAAGCGAGCGATACAAAAAGCATCGCGTAGCGAGCGAAGCGAGCGGGGAGCTAGAAAGCGGCAAAGAGCCGCTCACAGCGAGCGATACAAAGAGTCGTGCGTACCTCCGTTATCTTGGCACGGCGCAGCCCTACCGAGAAACTCGCCCCTGAGCATGTATAAGCACATGCCTTATCTAAAAGCATAGTCTGACAGCAATATGGCAGTATTTATGGTCGAGTTTTCGTACGGTCTCCCCGTGCCGTTCATGGAGCTCTCGGTAGGCAAGTTTGAACGCGATCGCGAGAAACTTGGGGGCAAGCCCCCTACTTAGCACAAACCTCCGTTGTCTTGGCAGGGAGCAGACCTACCGAGAAACTCTCCCTAAAATAGGTTGTGAGCACATGCCTTGTGCAAAAAAAATAATCTGAATGCAATAGCAGGAGGTCTGAGAACAAGGAGCGAGCTAGGAAGCGAGCGATACAAAAAGCCGTAGCGCAGCGAACGGCCTCACCGCGCCGTTCATGGAGCTCTCGGTAGGCAAGCTTGAACGCGATACAGGGAGATCTGAGCGCAAGCAGAGAGAGGATGCAGAGAGACTAGAGGATAAGCAGCGAGCTAGGAAGCGAGCGTTACAAAAAAGCAGCGTAGCGCAGCGCGTCGCGTAGCGCGTAGCGCAGCTGGGCACGGCGGAGCACGCGGTAGAAGTCGGGCAAAATACTGAGCGAGGATGGCATCTGTGCAGTCGCCAATATCTCCAAAAAGCAATTAGCTGAAATCAAACACAAAATACACGTCAACTGAGTACCAGCGACATTGCCCGTTCATTTTGGCGAGCTGTACGCGGTTGGTTTGAAACCTTCTCGGTTGAGCAACCTCAGGTTATGCGGCGGCAGTCCGACCTTGAGGGCAAATAAGCCGAGTTTCTCTGCGAGCACCAGCGTTCGCTTGTTGGCGATAGCAAAAACAACCGCCCCGTAGATATTGTAATTGCCTGGGATGTGCGCTAGCATTTTTGTGACAAAATCTTCGAGATGTTGGGCGGTCAATTTTAGTTTAGCTTCGACAAACACCACAGAGTCATCGCCCGCGGCGTAATTGAGGATCGGCTCGATGTCTGGCGGTTTACCGCGGTATATTCTGCTCCTGTCGGAGTAAAAATCAGCGACCTCGATCCCTGCATCATTGGCGATTTCGATAACCTTATTACTGATAGCGCGCCCCCGCGGAAATTCACCGATCTTAAGATGTGCTTTTCCTATCTCCTCCTCTTCGTCAGCGTCTTGGCTTTCAAATTCTTGGAATTTTTTACGAAGCCTAGCCACCTCCTTCTGATCATCGTCCTCGTCTTCTAGTTCGTGTTTGATTTTTTCATCCTTGTCCGGATCGTGCCAGCAACAAAGCACCCATTCTTTGTGATCGTCACAGTTAAGGTGGAGGTAAAAAGGGCATTCCCTATATAACCAATCGAAAAGCACATCGTAGCAACCTCCACACCACTCATTTTCGCCACGCTCGTAGCCCGCGGCTTGTGCCCGTTGAAAAGCCTCGCCGTTTATCCCGGCCCTGCAGATCAACACGATACGTTCGATAATCATTTCTTGGACTTGATGCTTTTTTCCGAAACGATAAAGCTCGCGCAGATAGGCGTTCGCCGCCTCAGCATCGATAGTGAAGTGCCGACTGTCGTCATATTCTTCCACAACTGCTCCCGGTTAGCTAAATCGATCCCTCGGCAAAAAAGCGACACCCGTGTATCGCATGCGCCTGCGGTTTTGCCAAGGGCAATCTTTGCCACATCGATCTCTGCGAACACAACCCAGCACCGTCTCTGCGATAGCTGCTTGTAGCTGAATTTGCCTCTTTTCTCGATTGGTTGGTGGAAACGATCGAACGGAAAAAGGCTACATGACCAACACCGCGTCGTCGGTGTTTGCCGACCACGATAAGCACGCAATCGGCATTGGAGTTCTTAATAAGAAATCGTGGAATCATCGAAGACATGGGTTACCGTCACCGCAAACGAGGCGACGCTTAGATAACTACTCCCATCATTTCTTTCGGCTGAGTTGAAGGTCATCTGCGCTTTCGTGTGATTTCCTAGGTTACTGTGGTCACCAAAAAACTTCATCTGACACGACGAACGCCTGTGATCATCTGCCGCGACCTCGATGACAGTGCACGAACCTTCTCCCAGATCAATACTATCGCTGAGATCGGTGAGGCGAAAACAGGTAGGACATCGCCAGGACTTGTGCCGCCGCAGCGGAAATATATACCTATCATCGATGTCACCCCAACCGTAACCGAAAGAGAAGACCGACACGTCGCCCTTTTCCCAATAAAGGATTTCATAATCTGGGGTTTCATCGCCATACGGCCCAGGCTGTTCAGGCAAGTAACCCTCATCAACACCAAAGGCATCGGCAGTCGAGCCCCTTTGGCTCTTCCACATTTCCTCGGCAGACAGTGGAACATCAGCCGCTTCTGCCTGCAGACATAGCACTGCCATCATCAGTCCCATCAAACTCCGTCGTTTCAACATAACACTTCTCCTAAAAATGAAATTAACCAACAACGGCCTGCACCGCTAGCAAAAAAAAAACGCAAGTCATCAAGAAAAATTTAATTTTTAGCAATACGAGTAGAGAGCGGAGCGAGAAAGCGGCAAAAAGTCCAGCGAGCGAAGCGAGCGAGAAAGCGGCAAAAAGTCCAGCGAGCGAAGCGAGCGAGAAAGCGGCAAAAAGTCCAGCGAGCGAAGCGAGCGAGAAAGCGGCAAAAAGTCCAGCGAGCGAAGCGAGCGAGAAAGCGGCAAAAAGTCCAGCGAGCGAAGCGAGCGAGAAAGCGGCAAAAAGTCCAGCGAGCGAAGCGAGCGAGAAAGCGGCAAAAAGTCCAGCGAGCGAAGCGAGCGAGAAAGCGGCAAAAAGTCCAGCGAGCGAAGCGAGCGAGAAAGCGGCAAAAAGTCCAGCGAGCGAAGCGAGCGAGAAAGCGGCAAGGAAGCCTCGTAGAGCGAGCGATACAAAAAGCCGCGTACCGCCTCGCCCTTCATGAAGCTCTCGGTGGGCAAGAGGTGTGGGCAACAGCCGAGAGACTTGGGGGCAAGCTTGAACGCGATAACGAGGGGCAAAGACCTTCCTTAGCACAAGTCCCCGTTATCTTGGCACGGCGCAGCCCTACCGAGAAACTCGACCTCAACAGATGCAAGCACATGCCTTGTGCAAGGAAATAATCTGGTTGCAGTGTTGGCAGTGTTTGTGGTCGAGTTTTCGTACGGCCTCGCCGTGCCATTCATAGAGCTCTCGGTAGGCAAGCCTCAACGCAACAGCCGAGAGGCCTGAGGACAAGGAGCGAGCTAGGAAGCGAGCGTTACAAAGAGTCGCAGCGCAGCGAACGGCCTCGCCTCGCCCTTCATGAAGCTCTCGGTGGGCAAGAGGTGTGGGCAACAGCCGAGAGACTTGGGGGCAAGCTTGAACGCGATAACGAGGGGCAAAGACCTTCCTTAGCACAAGTCCCCGTTATCTTGGCACGGCGCAGCCCTACCGAGAAACTCGACCTCAACAGATGCAAGCACATGCCTTGTGCAAGGAAATAATCTGGTTGCAGTGTTGGCAGTGTTTGTGGTCGAGTTTTCGTACGGCCTCGCCGTGCCATTCATAGAGCTCTCGGTAGGCAAGCCTCAACGCAACAGCCGAAAGGCCTGAGGGCAGGTAGAGAGGGCGCGCAGAGTGGCCTGAGAACATGCAGCGAGCTAGGAAGCGAGCGTTACAAAGAGCCGCGTAGCGTAGCTCAGCTCAAGAAATTTTATTTATTTTAATCGTGTTCGTCGGGCACATCTGGGCAATGGGGATACCTGCGGTGATGACGATCATGTCGCCGCTCTGCACGATACCCATGCCTTTTAAAGTTTGAGGCAGTTCCTGCAGTAGCACGTCAGTCTTGTAGAACAGAGGGTTCTGGACACCATATACACCCCAGATTAGGTTGAGGCGGCGGATGACTTCTTGGCGCGGACTGATGGCAATGATGGGAGTTTTCGGTCGCCAGCGGGCAATCGATGCCGCGATCGAGCCTGATAGGGTGAGGCAAACGATAGCCTTAGCATCAAGGCTGTCGGCGGCTTCGCAGGCCGCGGCGGCAATGGCCGTGTGTGTTTCCCAAGCGGTAACTTGCTCCTTGCAAGCCTGCCGTTGTGGGGTGGCAAAGACGTTGCGATGTGTCAAGGTCCAGTGCTCTACAGCATCGATGACCGCGACCATCTTGCGCAATGCCTGCACAGGGTATTTGCCTGAAGCGGTTTCGGCTGAAAGCATGAGACAGTCTGCTGATTCAAGCACGCCGTTGGCGACATCGGCAACCTCCGCCAGCGAGGCCAGGGGGTTCTCGATCATTGACTCCAGCATTTGGGTTGCGACAATCACAGGCTTGCCATTGGCCGCGGCTGCCGCGATAATCTTGCGCTGATAGGCAGGCACTTTCTCAACCCGCACCTCGACACCGAGATCGCCACGTGCCACCATCAAGCCATCACTGGCCGCGGCGATGGCGGCAATGTCCTTGAGTGCCGATAGCCGCTCGATCTTGGCGACCACAGGCACGTTAGAGGCGAGCGCGGTGATCATTTTCTTTACTTGCATGACATCATCGGCAGTCTGCACAAAAGACAGGGCGATGGCATCGACCCCGTTGGCAATGCCGAACAGCAGGTCTTCGGTATCCTTCTCGGTCAAGGCCGACAGTGATAGGTTTGCCCGCGGAAAATTAATTCCCTTGCGACTCTTTAGCACCCCACCATCGATAACTTTCACCTCAACCTGTGCAGCACTGACCGCGGTAATCTCAAAGGCCAACAAGCCATCGTTCATGATAATCTTCTGCCCCGTGCGCAGATCGGCGAAGATGCCATCATAATCGACTGGAATCACACGTGGGTCTGTTTGCCGCTCGCCATAGACCAGCGTGTAACTCTCCCCGTCCTGCAGATCCATGTCCTGCATGAGCAGGCCGCAACGAATCTTCGGCCCCTGCAAGTCCTGCAGGATGGTGATGTGCTTGCCGCACTCGTTGGTGAGGCGGCGAATCGTCTCAATGACGGCAAGATGTGCCGCGTGATCGCCGTGGGAAAAGTTGAGCCGCACGATGTCGAGTCCCGCCTCAATCATCGTCTTGAGGGTGGCCGCATCGCTTGAAGAGGGGCCGACTGTGGCCACGATCTTGCAGTGCCGCACGGTGGTGTGATCCTGCAGCGCTCTCGCACTTTGTGGGGTAGGTTTGGTGGACAACATGGCTGTTTCCGCAAGGCAACGGGATAACACTACTATTATAGACGAGTTGCGCAACATTCTGCTACTTTTTTATTTTTGCTTTATTTGACGATGGTGATGGCTACGGGTTACGCTGTACAATATGGATAAGTATGCACTCAAAGATCTGCTGGAGTTTGTGCTCATCGCCGTGCCCCTGTGGGGCCTGTGGTTCACGCTTAGGATCGGACTGAAGCGCACCGAATACGTGCTCAGGACACGGCTGGAGCGGATGGAATACGTGCTTGGCCACAAGTTGATCCGCGTCGAATCAGCTATCTGCCTTGAAGCAGGCAAGACCCGCCGCCATACCATGGCATGTCGCGTGGAAAAATAATTGCCTCGCCGCGCCGTTCATGTGGCTCTCGGCAGGCAAGCCTGAACGCAATAGCCGAGAGGTTTGAGAACAAGCAAAGGGGCTAGCAGGCAAGCTTGAGAACAAGCAGAGTGGTCCGAGGACGAGAAGCGAGCTAGGAAGCGAGCGTTACAAAGAACCGCGTAGCGCGTAGCGCGCCACGGCACAGCCCTACCGAGAAACCCGACCTCCACAGGTATAGGCACATGCCTTGTGCAAAAAAAATAAACTAACGGCAATACGGCAATATTTGAGGTCGAGTTTTCGTACGGTCTTGCCGTGCCGTTCATAAAGCTCTCGGTAGGCAAGCTTGAACGCGATCGAGAGAAACTTGGGGGCAAGCAAAGGGGCTAGCAGTCAAACCTGAACGCAATACAGGGAGACCAGAGCGCATGCAGCGAGCTAGCAAGCGAGCGATACAAAAAGCAGCGTAGCGAGCGAAGCGAGCTAGAAAGCGAGCGATACAAAAAGCCGCGCGCCACGGCGCAGCGTAGCGAACGGCCTCGCCCTGCCGTTCATGGAGCTCTTGGTGGGCAAGAGGTGGGGGCAGCCGCTGAGAGGTTTGGGAGCAAGCAGGGGTCTTCGTGGCAAACCCAAGCGGAGCTAGTCCCTTAGCCCATTCCTCCATCGTCTTGGCGAGGCGCAGCCCTACCGAGAAACTCGCCCTGAGATAGGTGCAAGCACATGCTTTTATCTAAAAAATAAACTCGGTTGCAAGGAGAGAACGCAATGGCAGGAGGCCTGAGAACATGCAGCGAGCTAGGAAGCGAGCGATACAAAAAGCAGCGTAGCGAGCGAAGCGAGCTAGGAAGCGAGCGATACAAAGAGCCGCGCGTAGCGCATGCAGCGAGCTAGGAAGCGAGCGATACAAAAAGCATCGCGTAGCGATGAGCTAGGAAGCGAGCGATACAAAAAGCAGCGTAGCAAGCGCAGCGAGCGCAGCGAGCGGGAAGCTATTTTGTCATCATTAGCACAACGCGGCTGGCTGTAGATTTTTTGAAAAAATCAATCGGGTAGCTTGTCTGGTTGATCGGGAACTAAAGCCATTGCCTAGCGTTTCTTGTAATTGGGGATTGGATCAACTCCTACCAGCACCCAGACATTCTGGCGATCACCACGTCGCGTGCGCAGCTCCAGGCCCAGCTCTTGCTTGAACTGACGGATTTTTCTTGCCGCAGATCTCGCACTAGCAAACTTCAGAGCTTCGCCAACTTGTGCAGAGGTTATCCCTGTGCCTTTCAACTTGGCAGCAATGTCTGGTCGGGCTAAAAACTCCCGCAGCTGTGCGTGGATATCGGGTGGCAACGACGGGTAGTTGGGGATCGGATCAACCCCTGTGTGTACCCATACCTTGATGTGATCTCCGCGTCTCGTGCGCTCTTCTATGCCCAGCTCTTGCTTGAACTGGATGATTTGCAACCTGATAGATCTCACATCGTCAACCCCCAAAGCTGTGGCAGCTTGATCAGACGATACTCCTGTGCCATCTTGCAACTTGGCAGCAATGTCTGGTCGGGTGAGAAACTTCCTTAACCGTGCGTGGATGTCAGGTGGCAACGACGGGTAGTTGGGGATCGGATCAACTTCTGTATATACCCATACCATGGCGTAATCCCCGCGTCTCATTTTTAGCTCGATATTGAGCTCTTGTTTGATCTCGCCGATTTGCCGCCCGATAGAGGCTATATCATCAAGTCCCAGATCTTTGCCAACTTGTGCAGGTCTTACCCCTGTGCCATCTTGCAACTTGGTGACAACGTCTGGTCGGGTGAAAAGCTCCCGTAACCGTGCGTGGATGTCAGGTGGCAACGACAGGTAGTTGGGGATTGGATCAACTCCTGTATATACCCATATCTTGGCACTATCACCGCGTCTCGTTTTTAGCTCGATATTGAGCTCTTGCTTGAGCTGGCTAATTTGCCGCCCGATAAATCTCGCATCATCATGTCCCAAAGCTGTGGCAACTTGATCAGACGATACCCCTATGCCATTTCTCAACTTGGCGACAATGTCTGGTCGGGTGAGAAACTCCAGTAATCTTACTCTGGCTACTGGTGGTTGGGATGTGTGGTAATCGAGACTAGCTAGCGAACGTTCAGAGAGTTCCCGCAGCTTGCCTATATCATTGGAGATAGCTACGTTCTCGAAGTCAGCAGGTTGCCAATCTCCCCAGACCTGACTTGCCAAAAAAGAACTCTCATACAATTTGCCCCGATAGCTGATGAATTGATGCAAGAGACCGTGCGCATCAGCATAGAACGCTTTGCACGTATCTCCCAGATCGCAGACACTAACACCCCCGTTGCTGAGTTGCTTGATGACGGAGGTAAGCTCTACGCCTGTTAACCCTGTCGCCAGACGCAGCGCCGACGAATATCCAACCTGTTGAGAGACAACATGTAATATCTGTGAACGTGCCGACAAGCCTTCACCGGCTAGCAGCGCACTCAATAAGCAAATCACTCTCATACCCTTTGCTCTCCTTTCTTTTCTTTTTCTAATAAAGACTGTCCCGCCCAGCTAATCAATCCCGTATCCTATAGCCAAACAAAACGCCCCGACCTGTATAGCAATCTTGCCACATTAAGTCAATAGGCAGATTGGAGCTCTCGGTAGGCAAGAGGTGGTGGCAACAGCCGAGAGACTTGGGAGCAAGCAGAGAGGGCGCGCAGAGTGGCCTGAGAACATGCAGCGAGCTAGGAAGCGAGCGATACAAAAAGCAGCGTAGCGAGCGAAGCGAGCTAGAAAGCGAGCGTTACAAAAAAGCAGCGTAGCGCGTAGCAAAAAATCCACAATTATCCCAATAAGATAGGGCAGCATGCGGCCTCAAATATTTTTTTGCTAAAGAATGCAAAAAAAAAAAACGATACGCCTAGCGAGCGTTGATGATTTTTAGACTTTTGTTTGGGGGTTAGTGATGAAAATGTTGCGTGGGAAAATGCCTAACAATTGCCGTGCCGGTGTAGCTATCGGTAAGGTAAACTTGCTGCTGTTGGCATCGTTGCTGACTACGAGCGCCTGTGTGTTCAAGTTGCCTCAGCCAAAATCAGATCTGCGTGCCGTCACCGACGGTAAACTTACCTTAGGGGTGGTGGCCAGCAGGGACGAACAGAGCGGCAGCAATGCCTATCGCTTGTTGCTGTGCAAAAAAGGCGCGCTAAAGGCATCGCATTTTGACGACAGCAGTTTTTGCCGTGCAGCCTTGCGCGATACTAGCGGTGCAGAGGTAGTGTTGCTAGCCAACGAACGGCGACGTTCTTTCGCGGCCAAATATGGTGGTTATGCCGCGGTGCTCGCGGGTGCGGCGCTGGCTGCCGTAGGTGTGCGTCAGGGCGTAAAATGGGCTAAGGTGAGCAGCAAAAAAATCGATGAGGTCTCTAAATCCGCCGAGGAGGTAACTAAACAGATAAAATTGCAAGAAGATATTACGGGCAGGATCACCACGCAGGAAAAACTGCTAGAGGATGTCAACAACAGTATAACGGCAGCGCTTAGTGATATCGCTAAGGCAGAACAGCAGGCGGGGAACGTATCCCAAGAGGTCACTAAGCTACAAAAGGAATTAGAGCAAGGCTTACTGCTAAGAGCTGATGCCAAAAAGAGGAATGGTATAATCAAGAGATTTAAGAAGATCAACCCAGAGCTAGGTGAGAGACTTGAGTCTACAATTTACGGCCCTAGGGGGCCACTAAATCCAGATCTTTTGGATGCCCTTACCAAGCAAGTTGACGAGATTGACTCCGTTTTTGCTAAGAAGTTGCAAGCTTTAAAAAAAGATCCAAATGTAGCACTTGGCAAAGATGGGGTAGACTTTTATCGCGGGTCTTATGATTTCGTTTTTGCCGAGCAACATAAGCAGACCATGGAGCTTTTTGCAAAAAATATGGAGGCTCTTATGAAGAAGAAGCCATCTGTATTTGTGGAGGATATTACCAATGCGGTTATCAGTCGGCGTGAAGGGGCACTAATGCTAGAGGCAGCCACTGAGCTGCAACATCTTGAAAGGTATCGCTTCCGGCTCGGTAGTATGGATATTGGAGGCGGTTATCCGGTAGGGGTTTATAAAAAAGCTATAGCTGAGCGGCAAAAAGTGCAATTCGACATAGATACTGAGTTGGCCAAAAAATTGGGCATCGATCCCGAGGCGGACTTCCCGACCAAATTTGCGAAAATAAAAGAGCACTATGATGCCTTGACAGAAGATGATCACTTAGCGATTCTTAAGCCTGATGCCAGTATGGATGATTACAGCAAACACGCGGCGGCGGTTGAAATTGAGGACTTGTATTTACGTGGCATAGATGATTTTAACCTCCTAAGACGTCATGAAGGTATGCTCAGGTTCCATGGCAAAGCTGGGACGGGTGGATTAAAACGCGAGCTGAAGAGGGTGGAGGGCGACATCACTAGCGCACGTGAGCGTCTGTTGACACTGGAAGCGACTCGTAGTGATTATACCAAGGTTTATGCCCCGCAGACGGAGAAGTTCTGGGAACGGCTAGGTAGTCTTGAAGGGCTTGAACGTGTGCTGCGCCAAGACCAGATCACAAACTTGAACGTAGGGATAACGAAGCTTCGCATAGAGATGAGTGCGCGTAAGGTTAAGCTGGACGAGCAGCAGAAAGTGCTGGCTGGATTGGAAGGCAAGCATGCACATCTCAAGACAGATTTACAACAGAAGCAGTCCCATCTTGCGGCGCAACAGCAAAGCCTGAAGAACTCACAAGAAGAGATCGAAAAGTTGCGAGCTGGGCTTGCCGAGGCCGAAAAAGGGGAATTAGATGCAATACGAATAAAAAAGGCTGAAATGGAAGAGAATAAAAAACTATGGGGGAGAAACGCACTCATTGCTGGCGGCGGGGCAGCTTTAGGCGCTACAGCTGCGGTTGCGCTCAGCTTAAACGAGTCTATTTGGGGGCATGGCGAAGAAGCCATAGGAAAAAAATACTGGCAGCAAATTTTTGCTGCTGACAAAGGCTTTGCCAACCCCTTGCCCGTAAACAACTTGCCTGAAATTGTGCGTCAGATCGCGCAAGTATTCGGCAAAGAAGTTAACCAGAGTGCCTTTGATCTGCGCTAAGCTCATCAGCAGGGAGGGGCTTACCCCCAAAAAGCCCCTCTCCCGCTACGCTGCGCTACGCTGCTCTTTGTATCGCTCGCTTCCTAGCTCATCGCTACGCGATGCGCTACGCGGCTCTTTGTATCGCTCGCTTCCTAGCTCGCTTCGCTCGCTACGCTGCTTTTTGTATCGCTCGCTTCCTAGCTCGCTTTTTGCACTCGGATCTCTCGCCATTGCGTTTGGGCTCGTCATCAGACTTCTTGCGGTTACGTTCAAGCTTGCTCACCGAGAGCTCCATGAACGGCAGGGCGAAACCGTGCGAAAACTCGACCACAAATACTGCCATATTGCCGTTAGGTTATGCTTTCAGACAAGAGTATGTGCTTGCACCTATCTCAGGGGAGAGTTTCTTGCTGATCGGCTTTTTTGCCGCTTGCTAGCTCCACTGCTCCCTGCCAAGACAACGGAGACACGGGCTAAGGGACTAGCTCCGCTTGGGTTTGCATCAGAACCCCTTGCTTGCCCTCAGACCTCTCGGCGGTTGCCCCCCACCTCTTGCTCACAGAGAGCTCCATGAACGGCGGGGCGAGGCCGTGCGAAAACGACCGCAGATATTGCCAATACTGCAACCAGATTATTTTTTGCATAAGGCATGTGCTTATACATATTCGTGGGGAGTTTCTCGGTAGGGCTGCGCCTCGCCAAGACAACGGAGATTTGTGCTAAGGCGGCTAGCTCCACTGTGCCGTGCCCAGCTGCACTGCGGCTTTTTGTATCGCTCGCTTCCTAGCTCGTTGCTTGCACTCAGACCCCTCGCTCTTGCGTTCAAGCCTGCCCTCAGGCCTCCCTGCCTGCCGTCTTGCTACAACTTGACGACATTGATGTCACGCACATAGATCTGGCGGGTGCGCTGTTGTTGACCTGCAGGTGAGAGTTTGCGATTGACGAAGACGGATTGCAAGCCTAGTCGTTGCTCGCCTTTGGGGAAGCGCGTCAAGTCGAAGTAGACGGCAACATTGACACGTTCGTTGTGGGGCACGTTGGCTTTGCGGCGCACGAGGCGAGCTGCAGGTCGACCGCTAGTGAACAGTGCCGGAGCAAAGCGGCTGGCTCGCAATCTGGCATTGCTGCGCATATTGACCAGCACGGCATATTCGGGAGCATGCATACCAAGCCAGTAGCGCAACAAGGCGCTGTGCTGTTCGCTTTGCTTGGTGCGATAACGCGGCATGTTGGTTTCAATGCTCAGTGCGTGCGGGTTTTCGACCATGGCAAAGCCGTAATACATCTCACTACCACTATTGAGGATTTTATTGTTGTCAAACGGGGACGAGATAAGCGCAGGCAAATGCAGCGAGTCGGCAAAGAAGGACATCTCCGTAAAAAACCCTGGATTGAGTTTGAGCTTGAGGACTTTCCAAACAAAATCAACTCGGATAACCGTACGCACCGGCCCCGCCTTCCATACAGACATTTTCGTCTCAATGGAATCTTGATCCTCCTCGAAGGTCAGAAAGTATTTGAAATCAAGCTTCAAATAGAAACTCGACCAATCGATCAAGGGCACCTGCTTGTTGTTCAACTTGAACCACACCCTCTCGATGGCAAGATAATTGCGTTTATTCAAGCTTAAGCGATAGTTTTCGGTCTCAATCGTTGAAGTAACGGGACTAAATTGCACATACGTCTTGACTGCTCGTAGCGGAGTATTTTTGAGGAAGATAGCGACGTAAAAAGTATTGCGCGTCGCGCGTCTGCTGGTCACAACCTCGTAGAGACGATACGGCTTGTTGTTGCGAGGCCAACGCGTCGGGGGCTTACGCACGCCCAAATCACCGCTCATCAGCGTCAACTCGTCGAGGCGATCGAAAATATGGTTGGCTTGATCGTAAGGACGACTGGTATTGAAAACGAAATCGCCGTAAACGTTCATCTCATCAATCTGGAAAGGAATGGCAACGGCACGGCCATCAGGATCAGCTCGGAACACACGCATGAAGGCCACGGGATAATTGACGATGGGGTCAATGTTCTCGGCCTTGAAAATTATCGGCACAGAAGGCAGTTTGAGCGGAGGCGGGGCACTGCCGTTAGCAAGCACAATGCTCGCACCAGCAGCACATACCAACAGCAATATGGTGTTGCTCACACCCAGCTCCTCTCAGTGACTGAAGCCGCGCACGCCACTGAAAACCATACCTATGCCATGCTCATCACAGGCGGCAATCGACTCACGATCGCGTTTCGATCCGCCTGGCTGCAAGACTGCCACTACCCCACAACCCTTCGCCTCTGCCACCCAATCAGCGAAGGGGAAAAAACCATCGCTCGCCAACACCAAGTCCTGTGCCGGATGCCCCGCCGCACGCAACTTCTTGATGGCCAGCTGCACCGCATCGATGCGACTCGCCTGTCCGCCGCCTGCCGCCAACAGCTGTCTATCCTTAACCAACACCACCGCATTAGATTTTACCCGCTTAACCACCCGTTGCGCAAAGTGTAAATCGGGATAAATTTCCCGCGCCACCTTCGTTGCCGTGACCAGCCGCCATCCAGCACGGTTAGCATCGTCAGGTGCTGTCTCTTGCCATAACCAAGCTCCTGTCAGACTGCGTAGCTCACCGCTCTGCCGCACCGACGCCAACCAGGCAGCAGGAATTACCCGCAAGTTTTTCTTTTTTGCCAACACCTGCAAGGCGGATGCACTAAAACGTGGCGCAACGACACACTCACAAAAAAACGCCGCAATGTCCTCTGCTACCTCGCGCTCGACGGCGTAATTCAGCACTACCACCCCGCCGAAAGCGGCGCGCCGATCACCCTCCCGTGCAGCCACGAATGTTTGACTTGGGTCGTCCCCACTGGCCACGCCACAAGGATTGCCATGCTTGATGATGGTCGCCGTGTTTTGGGTGAATTGCTGCACCAACTGCACCCCCGCATCGATATCGAGCAGGTTGTTGTAGGACAGCTCCGCACCCTGTAGTTGTTGCAACGCCCCACAGGCAAACGGCTCACCTCCCGCAGCAACATATAGTGCGGCTTGCTGGTGCGGGTTTTCGCCGTAACGCAAGTCACGCTGTTTTTTGAGCGGTAACGATAACAAAGGGGGCAAGGCTGTTGTTTTTCCCTCTGCCAGCGCAGTGCTGAGCTGGGCATCGTAGTGCGAGGTCGTGCATAGTGCCTTGGTCGCGAGCGTCGCACGGTAGTCAGCGCTGAGTGTGCCCGCGCGCAGATGCGCGCTGACCGTGTCGTAATCGTGGGGATCGCAGATGGGAATGACGTGGCGGTGGTTTTTGGCCGCGGCACGCAGCAGTGCGGGGCCACCAATGTCAATGTGCTCCGTGCCTTGGGGATTGCGGGGGACGGGGTAAAAGTTGATGGCTACCAAGGCGATGCGATCGATACCGAGCTGCGCTAGCTCCTCTCGCTGTCCGGGATCGGTAGGGTCGCACAACACGCCAGCGTAAAGCTGCAGGTGCAGGGTCTTCAGCTTGCCACCGAGAATCTCGTCCCTGCCAGTCAGCTCGACAACGTGGCGACAAGCAATGCCTGCCTGCCGCAGTGTTTTTTCGCTACCGCTAGTGGCAATGATGGCATAGCCGCACGCTCGCAACGCCCGACAAAAGCCAACCAAGCCCGTCTTGTCGCTGACCGAGATAAGTGCCTGTGCTGTTGTTTTTTCCGGCAAGCTGTCCTACCCGCCTGGTCTTAACTGGACAGCCCCATCATAACGCGGTGCAGTGCATTTAGGAAGCTTGCACGTGCCCGCCATCTCGCAGCTCGCGCCGCAAAATCTTGCCGACGTTGGTTTTAGGCAACTCTTTACGAAATTCCACTATCTTGGGCACTTTGTAGGCGGTCAAGCTCTTGCGACATAGATCGATAATCTCCTCCGAGGTCAAGTAGTCGTGTTTCTTGACGACGTACAGCTTAACCGCCTCGCCTGATTTTTTGTCGGGCGTGCCGACCGCAGCCACCTCCAGCACACCGGGATGGCGGGCGACAGTATCTTCAATCTCGTTGGGATAAACATTGAAACCAGAGACGAGGATCATGTCTTTTTTGCGGTCGACGATTTTGACATAACCATCATCGAGCACTCTGGCGACATCGCCTGTCTTCAACCACCCATCGACGATGACCTGCTTGGTTTCATCGGGACGCTGCCAGTAGCCTGGCATGACCTGAGGCCCCTTTATCCACAGCTCGCCAGCCTCACCCAGAGGCATTTCCTTATCGTCATCGTCACGAATAGATATGTCGGTGTTGGAGATCGGCAAGCCAATGCAGCCGTTAAATTCTTTGAGGTTGAGCGGGTTCATGACTGCCGCGGGCGAAGTCTCGGTCAGACCGTAAGCCTCGACCAGAGTGCAGCCTGTCATTCTCTTCCACTGCTCTGCCACCGACTGTTGCAAAGCCATGCCCCCGCCAAGCGAGAGTTTGAGTTTGGTAAAATCGACCTGATTAAAATCAGGGTGGTGCAGCAGGGCGTTGAAGAGTGTGTTTACCCCAGTGATGGCGGTAAACTTGAGATCTTTGATTTCCTTGATGAAGTTGGGGATATCCTTGGGGTTGGTAATCAGATAGTTGAGACCACCGATTGACCCAAAGATAAAGCAGTTCGCGGTGAGCGAGAAGATGTGGTAGAGCGGCAGCGGCGTAACGATGATCTCCTTGCCCTCCGTCAGCGAAGCCTTAATCCACTCTCGTGCCTGCATGATGTTAGCGACGATATTGCGATGCAACAACACCGCCCCCTTGGAGACCCCTGTAGTGCCACCTGTGTACTGCAGGAAGGCAGTGTCTTCCCCGCTGAGATGCGGCTTGCGATACTGCTCAGCATTGCCACCCAACAGATGCTTGAAGCTCAAGGGCTCGCGCAGCTGATAGGGCGGTACCATCTTCTTGATATGCTTGACGACGAAATTGACAATCGCGCCCTTCAGAGGTGGCAACATGTCGCCGATTTTAGTGACGATGACATGCTTGACGCTGACTTTAGTCAAAGCCTGCTGTAGTGTGTGGGCAAAGTTGGCGAGAATGATAATTGCTGATGCCCCGGAATCACGCAGCTGATGTTCCAGCTCGCGTGGGGTGTAGAGCGGATTGACGTTGACCACCACCAAGCCCGCCCGCAGAATGCCGTAGAGGCAGACAGGATACTGCAGCAGGTTAGGCATCATGATTGCCACCCGATCACCCTTCTTGAGGTTCAGCCGCATGGTCAAGTACGAGGCGAGCTGCAACGAATAACGATCCAACTCCTCGTAGGTTATCGTCTTGCCCATGTTGCTAAAGGCAGGCAGCTTGCCATACTTGCTGAACGTCTGATCAAACAGGTCAAGCAGCGAAGACCCTTCACCAACATCAATCTGCTCACCCACGCCATCAGGGTACGAACCCAGCCAAGTCTTTTCCATCACCCAAATCCTCCGTGAAAGCCCGCCGCATTCTACCGAGCTCAGCCGCATGTTACAAGCCATTTCTTAAAAATGTGCGTTGATCGCGAGCATGCCAAAACCGGAGCTACGTAAACATGAGCTAGTGTCCGCATGCGTCGCTAGCTAGTTGCATGCTTCAACTTCCGTAATTGTTTTCTTTCCCACAAGGTGGTAACATTTCTCACGGGGTGGTGGCAGACGCGCCGTGCTTTCCCACCGCTTCCGATGCTCAAATATCATTCAATGGAGATTTGCAGATGAAGAAATTCCTAACGCCTCTGATTATTTCGGCGGCAGTCATTGCCTTGTTGTTGGTGGTGCGTTGGTACACAGGTCAGACTGGTAAGCATGCAGGACATGAGCATGCGGAACATGAGCATGACGAGCAGGCCGAGCAGACTGAGCAGACGGCCACCCAGGCATCAGATACGACGACTGGTAAGATCGTTATCGCAGTTCCCAATTGGCCGTCGGGTAAGGCACGTGCCAATGTGTTGAAGGTGGTGATCGAGGACAATTTTGGGGTGGATGTGGAGCTACAGAACGGCACTAACCCCGTGATTTTTGCTGGTATGGACAGCGGTGCGATGCATGTGCATCCTGAAGGCTGGCTGCCCAATCACGCCAACTTGCACAAGAAGTACGTCGATGAGAACAAAACCGTGCGGCAGGGAAAAGTTGCTGCTGATGCCGATCAAGCCATCTGGGTGACGAAGGACACCGCGCAACGCACTGGCATCGTCAAGTTGGAGGAGCTTGCCAAGCCAGAGATGGCCGCAAAATTCGATACTGACGGCGATGGCAAGGGCGAGATATGGATCGGGGCAACTGGCTGGGCTGCCACCAGCATCGAAAAAATTCGCGCCAAGTCCTACGGCTATGACCAGACGATGCAGCTGAAAGAAATGGACGAGGCACTGGCGCTGGGAGAGATTGATGCCGCGGTTGCCAAGAAGCAAAATATCGTCTTTTACTTCTACTCGCCGCATCATGTCTTCATGCTCTATGACTTACAAAAATTGCAAGAAGAGCCACACGATCCCTCCCAGTGGAAGGTAGTAAAGCCGACCGAAGATCCCGATTGGTTGCAGAAATCACGCGCCATGACCGCGTGGAAGAAAGCCGCAATGTATGTTTATTACGCCGCCTCGCTAGAAAAGACTCACCCCCCCGTCGCGAAAATGTTGTCCAAAGTTGACATCGACAACAAGTCCACCACTGAGATGACTTACGCGCTCGTGGTCAAGAAAACTCCTGCCGACCAGTTCGCCAAAGAGTGGGTGCAGAAAAATTCTGCGTTGGTCGATAGTTGGCTGCGCTAGACACCGACGAGGTTATTAGGCTCGAAGGTGTGTGGAAAATTTTCGGAGAGCGCGGTGCCGAGGTAATCACCGCGCTGCAGCAACGCCAGTTGACTGCTTCCGAAGTTTACATGGAGTACGATTGCCACATCGGGGTAGCTGACTGCTCCTTCGACGTGCGGCGGGGCGAAATTTTCTGTGTCATGGGCTTGTCGGGCTCGGGCAAGTCCACGGTAGTGCGGCATCTCAACCGTCTCATCGAACCAACTGCTGGCAGCATCCACGTGTTTGGACGTGACTTGCTGGCCCTCAAACCCAAAGAACTCCGCCGTCTGCGGGCGCATGAGATTGGCATGGTTTTTCAGCACATGGCCCTGCTGCCACATCTGACGGTGCGTGACAACGTCATCTTGCCCTTGGCCATCCGAGGTGAAGCACAAGCACGATCCTGGCAGGTAGCACGTGATTGTCTGGCGTTGGTCAACCTTAGCGGGCACGAGGAACGCTACCCAGCACAGCTGTCGGGTGGTATGCAGCAGCGGGTAGGCTTGGCACGGGCGCTCGCTTCTGACCCGTCGCTGCTATTGATGGACGAGCCGTTTTCGGCCCTCGACCCCTTGATAAGGCGGCAGCTGCAGCAGGAATTCAAGGACATTGCGGCACAGTTACAAAAGACGACGGTGTTCATTACCCATGACCTCGCCGAAGCAGTCAACATCGGCGATCGCATCGCCATGATGAAGAGCGGTCGCATCGTGCAGATTGGCACGCCCGACGAAATAATCAACCATCCTGCCGACGATTATGTGCGGGAGTTTGTCGCGGGGGCCGAAAAATGAAAGAACATGAACTCGGCGCACGTGTGCCTGACTTTGTGCAACACAACAGCACTTATTACACGCAGGAGTTCGACAAAATTCAAAACGCCAGCACGGCCCAACAGGTGTGGAGTTGGAACAGTGGCGCGGCACTAGGTGGTTCGTTATGGGCGGCGTGGCGACGCTTGTGGGGGCTCTTTTGGATTTTGCTACTGCTTGAACTGCTGGCATTGGTGCAGATTGGTCGCGGCGCTTGGGGTCAAGCTGGTGGGGAGCTGGCCTTGCGCCACCAAAAATTGCTGGAGAACATCGCTACCCGACAACAGCAGTTGCAAGCAGCAAACGAGGCAGGCAATCACGCGGCAGCAGAGACAGCTGGTCGTGTCATCGCCAACTTGACTCAGGTCGCTGAGCGGCTTGAACAGCAGATCGGGCAAGAGAGTAACACCGCCTTGCTCTATCTTGGCATCCTCTTGTTGTTGTTGGTTAGAATTTTTGCTGGTTTTTACGCAAATAAAATTTATCAAAGAAAATATCGGCGCTGGCGTATTCACTCTTCCTCTGAAACCAGCGGTCGCAGTTGGCGCAGTTGTGTCATCGGCGCGTTGCTGCTGTTGGCCATCACACCGCTAACAATTTTTCGCTTTGTCGCCCTCAATCCTGACAGAGTACTGGCAGACCTGAGCGGCGGCTGGCTCGGCACTAAGTTTACTATTACCAAGTTTCCGTTGGGGCGCGAAGTTTTCAACTACGCAGCTCGCCTCAGTGATGGTGCTTTTGCCTGGGCGACCGCGACCTTTGGACGAGTGTTCGATGGTGTCGTGCGTGCTGTCGTGATGCTACTCGACGGTTTGGAGGTCGTATTGATAGCCACTCCGTGGCCTGTCGTCATGCTGGTGTTGGTGGTGATGGCTTTTCGCCTCGCAGGAGCACGGGTGGCCATCTTTACCGCCGCGTCGCTAGCTTACCTGGCCCTGTTTGGTCTGTGGGAAATATCCATGATCACGGTGGCCTTGATTGGCGCGGGGGCGGGCATTTGCATCGTCTTTGGTATTCCCATTGGCATTTGGTTTGGGCGCGATGCTCGTGCTTATCGCATTGCCGAGCCTGCCTTAGACCTCATGCAGACGATGCCAGCATTTGTGTATTTAATTCCCATTATTGCTTTCTTCGGCACCGGCAAGCCGCCAGGCGTGTTGGTAACAATTATCTTTGCCATTCCCCCCGTGATTCGCCTCACGGCACTTGGCATTCGCACCGTACCAGAGGCAACACAAGAAGCAGCACTTGCCTTCGGCTGTTCGTCCTGGCAACTGCTGTGGCGGGTGCAACTGCCACTAGCAACGCCCTCAATCATGACGGGCATCAATCAGACAATTTTGATGAGCCTATCGATGGTAGTCGTCGCCTCGTTGATCGGTGCAGAGGGGCTGGGGGCCGTGATCCTCGAAGCACTGCAGTATGCCGCTAAAGGCCAAGGACTGCTCGCAGGCCTCGCTATCCTGCTCTGTGCAATGGTGATGGATCGTATTGCCCAAGGCTTTTATCGGCAGAAGCGCAACTTTGCCCGTTAGGTTGTTTTTATTTCAACAAACCTTGGTCAGGTGAGTATTGATCTTGAAAATCGAGATCAACGTCGACTGAGCCGTCTTGGATGCGAGTCTGGCAGCCGAGGCGTATTGAGCCGTCGGTCGGCAGGTTCATATTGGCGAGCAGGTCGCGCTCGTCGTCAGCCATCGGTATGAGTTGAAGCGGAGGGTCAACCTTTACCGCGCATGTGCCACAGCGACAAGCAACGCAACCGTAGCGCATTTTGATATTACCTTTGCGGGCGGCAACGAGTATTTTGCAGCCGCGGTTGACGCTGACAGCTTTGTTGCTGGGTTTGAAAATAAATTCAGCCATGTTCAATGTAACCAATCTTTAAGGTTAGATATAAATTTTTTGTTAAGATTACGCGACGCTCGGCGAAATACTTTAATCGCGGGATTTTTGAGAATTTTTCGCCAGGCCCGCCATTCTTCCTGCATGGTCTTTATCGTATAAGGTGAGTTAGAAGATTTTGAACCTTTAGAAAACGTGTAGTTGTTAAACAGATACACAGAGGTGTGTTTAAGCCATTTGTAACTCGGAGGCTCGTTGCTGTTTTCAGGAACTTTAAAAAAGACAATAATGTCCCCATAGTTTAGCTTGGTTGTGCGGGGGTTGATTTCATAAAAATTCTCATCCAGCACTCGCCACAACTCATCATGATTAATCATGGCACGATGGTAGCCAATTTCCTCTTTGACGTTCAGGAAAGTCGATTTGGGTAAAGCGGGATCTTGAAAAGCAAGCACCGCGTGAAAACAATTAGGGCCGCGAAAAATAGTGTAACGCCTTACCATACGGGCGGCGAACTCAGGCAGTAGATCTCTGTCTACCACAATTGGCGAAGGTCTTAGTAGTTTCTTTTTTATTTTTCTAAGTGCTGCAGAAGAGAAGAAGTATTTCATCTGATTGAGGAGGGCATATTTTTTGCGTTTACTCATTTTCTGTGGATAGGCCAACAAGCGATGGTGGTAGGTCGAGAAGATACTGGTTAACTTTCGTTGATCGATATGGCGCAAAATTTCCGGCGTGATAATTATTTCTCGCGGATTTTTGTAGGGCTGTTTGCTTTTCTTGATGCCTTGATAGAGATAGACCGTGTGTCCGCGCCGGGAAAATTGTTCACTAAACAGCCGCAGTGACTTGTCTCTTACCTTCAGTTTAACTGGCTCAACCCGCAGGTCCGAGCGGTAGCGCATGACCCGTGATTTTATTTTTGCAAAAGAAATCTTTACCTCTTCAATGGCATCACGCAATGGTAATTGCAAGCCCGTTGGTAATCTTGATATGTCTCGGATAAAAGAATTTTTGGCTGCAATTTTACCTTCTACCAACTCCGCCGCGCAGAGAGGTACAATTAACCATATCAGCAGGTAATGCCTATTTTTCATAACTTAACCAACATCATGCTACACCGTGGTTTCGGAAGTTAGACGCAATGTTTTAGTTTTGAATTGTAAATTTGCGTGCTGGCTTAGGCATCGTGCCGCGGCGGTGAGGGCAATTTTTTGTTTGCCGGGTAAATGTGCTACCATGGAGGTGGGGGGTGATTATTATGGCAAAACTTCTTATCGCTGACAGTGGCAAAGCCAGTTTGGTGATGAGCACGGAAGTGTTCAAGGAAAAAGTTTCAGGAATCACCATTTCAGTAGTTAAAAACGGGCGGGATTTTTTGCAAATGTTACCAAAGGTTGCACCCGATATAGGCATTGTTGATTTTGACTTGCCCGATGTTGATGGCCCGGCATTGATCAAACATGCACGAGAAATTTTTGACGGGCCGATTTTGCTCACCGCTTATCCTGATGACAGAATAAGAGAAATTATTGGCAATGAGTTGTTCGCCTATGAACAGGACGGAGTGTGTATAGAGAAACCGGTAAATTTTGAAAAAATGGCGACAGTTATCGATCAGTTTCTGATTTCTGGCAAGCGTATCTTGAAAAGATTTCAAGCCAAAGGAAATTTGAAACTATTGCATGGCAGTGGGAAGAAAAGTATCACCATCAAAGGCAGCTTGGTCAACCTCAGTATCGGCGGAGCTTGTCTGCAATACGAGGTCGAGATTGATCCCCACATAAGCGACCGCGCCGCTACGCTGGCCCTGCACTTACCTCCGCCTGGTAGCAGTCGCACGCTGACAAAATTGCCGAGCCAAATCTGCTGGATCGATCCCCAAAAAAAACTGCTGGGTCTGAAATTCATCCAGCTTTCTGAACCGCGGCGACGGGCTTTGGAAAAATCACTGCGTCTAAGTGCTGGTCTTTGAGCGTTGTGGCTAGGTGGCACTATCCCGCGGCACTGCTGTTAACTATAGCTATCCCGATAGTCCTTGCCTATCTTTACATTGCCATCCCCCTACAGACTTGGCTCGCCGCGGCACTGGCAAACTCGGCCCTGTCTTTGCTGTTACTGCTCTGCTATCGTCGCCAGCTCTACACGTGGTTTTTGGCTCAGCATGATCTTCGTTTTTATATTCCTGCACTGGCAGTGTTGCTGTTTTGTTTGCTGGCAATTTTTGGCGCATCGTTCTATGCTAGTCCCTTGCGGGGGACGGTGGCTATACACCACTACCTTTGGTTGAGTTGGATTCCTGTCGTTGAGGAAATCGTTTTCCGTCTCGGTATCGGCGGTTGGTTACGGCAGTTGGCAGGTAATTTCTGGGGGAGTTACTGCTCGGCCTTGTGTTTTGCGTTAGCACATACGATGCCCACCTGGGCGCGCCTCAGCGCGGGTGAGATCGGTGTCCCCGTGGGGCCGCTGTTGCTCGGCGCGGTTTGTGAGTTTCTTTTTGTGCGCAGTGGCAGCCTGAGACCGTGTATTGTTTTGCATGCGGTCTGCAACGCTAGTGTGCCGCTTTTCGTGTATTTTGATCAGAGGTGGCTGGCTTGGTTAGGTTTGTTGTTTCAGACTAGTAGCGTATCGTCATGAACGAGCAGGATAAAAAAAAAGCACTTATTCTCAAGTTACAGCGGGTTGTATGTATTTGCAAAGGCATTCCCTTGGGCAAAGTCTTGCCCGCGGTGCGGCGCAGTCGCACAGTTGAGGAGGTTAACCGTCGTGCGGGCACGGGACAGGGGGGATGTGCAGGGCGGCGCTGCGGGCCGCGTATCAGGACATTGCTAGACAAAAGCCAGCGACTGTCTAAAAAATAGCCTAGAGCTAGCAGAGGGTGGTATGCAGATTTTATCACTGACATTGATGCTGCTATCGAGCGCCTGTATCTTGCAGGTCAAGGTCGCTTCAGAGCGGGATTCTGCCATGATGGTCGATCCGTTTTTTGAGCTGCAGGTGCTCTACCACCTGGCGTTTGAAAAGCATGCCTACATTCAGCTGAGTGAGCTTTATGAGCTTGACAGCAAGACTACCCAGGCATTACGTGCTGACAACATCCCCCCCAAGCATGAGCTGCAAGTGCGGCAGTGGCATCATAAGCTCCGCAGTTATATCGTTTTCTTGCTAACTATGCAGCCGACTGATGACAACGGGGTCATCAAGACAAATATGTCTTCGTTGTTGTTGCATCGGCTACGCTATCAGTCGCCTGAGCTGATCGATCTTACCGTTTCTAATCAAGATTTTTATCGTCGCATGCGTGCTGGTGAAGCGGCAACTACAGATGACTCTAAAGAGTCTATGCAGCTGTTTTTTGGTAATTTGCTGGCCACTATTCTAACCATGAACCAACAGGCTATCAACAGGTATCATAACATGTTTGCTTTTGAAAAGAGCGAGCCTGCTGCGCTTTGTCGTCAAGCAAAATATGCTGACTGTCAGGCGTGGGAAACCTTGCGGATTTACGACCCCACTAAAGCGCTGACGTTAGATAAGGTGACAGAGATGGTTAATAAGACCATCGGCAAGCTGAATAGAGTAAGAGCTGCACTGCAACGATTGGAGGTTGCACAGACTGACAACCAGATACCTCAGGCAGCAGATTTCTTTACCACCCAGATAAGTGCTCAGTATCAGGAATATGAACTAGTGCTGATGGATGCAGCCCAGCAGAACATTTTGCCGATATTTTTTACTAAGATGTTCAAAAACATGAGCGGCACTATCAACCCTTATAGCCCAGGAAAATTGCAGCGTTCGGATAACAAGTTGTTGACGGAAGTCAGTGCTCACACGACTACACAGGCCGTGACAGAACTAAAAAAAGAGTTGATTACCCATTGGGCAGAAATTAAAAAAGCACGACAGCACCAGCATCGCCGCGCTGAAAAAACCATCTATCTCTGGACGAAAGACCATGATGTCGCGGTGGCCCGCTTGCTATTGCAAAAGCCTCGCTACGCCCCTGTAGTTAATTTTCTTTTTCACCGCTACGAACATGAGGTAGATGACCAGAGATGGAAAAAAATTATCAAAGCTGCGCTCACGACTGTTGGTGTCGGCACTCTGGCACTATTTGCTACTAGCCTGGTGCCGATGCTGACGATCAGTGCCCTGCTCAGCAAGGCGATTATGATTAGCGGCATAGCCAACTTGGGTTGGGCCGCACTCAATATCAAGGAAAGTTTTGCCGTCCACAATCGTCAACTGACGATGGAACGATCCCTGCTCAGCGGCACTTCGCAACAAATCGAAAATAATCTCAAGATGCTGCAGGAATTTGAGGCGGCCCGCAAGAACGCCATCCTGTCGGGCTCAATTGGCTTATCGATAAGCGCAGGTGCGTACAACCAAATTCTCAAAAGCTTAAACAGCAGCAGCCGACCGCTGTTGTCCAAGTACGTGCGCGATCTGTTTGCGCCCAAGACAAGCCCCAAAGCCCCGCCAGGTATTTTTATCGATCCTTGACGGCGACGAGATCAAAAGTCTTTGCCAGTGCCTCTACAACGCGCTCTAGGTCCTTAACGGTAGTGGCATTCTTGTGTTCAGCTGCGGAAAAAATGCTGTCCCAATGCTGAGCCGCTTGGCGTTCACCATGTCCCCAGACATAGTGATCTAGTGACCACGTGGCAACTGCTGCCACCAGCGCCCCCACACCACCAGCGATATACTTGCGCCCAACTTTTTTTTCAGGGGGATGCACAGGTACGCTTTTGCCGTCAGGCATGAGCGCGATGGTCAATGTCGTTGGCGATATCTTGGGCAGCAGCAACACACCTGCAGTGATCCCTACCGCGATCAGCGGCCACACAACCAGACTTTGCCTCTGTCGGCCTCGCCTAGCTGTTGCTGTCTGTGCCTCTGCCAGGTGCTTGAGGGAAACAACGGCCCCCGCATCGCTGTCAGAGATGAGGTGCTGCGAGCGAATGTCGTAGATAAACGTTACCCCCCGCCCGTCTTTAGTTTGTAAAGCATCACGGCACACACCGCTTGCCTTGGCGCAGATAACGAGACGATACGCCTGCTTGTCCGCGACCTGCGGCAAGGCTTGCAGTCCCAGACTCGACTGTGCGTCTTCGATCGCTTTTGTCCGTGCGGCTGGCTGCTCGCCACCGCAAGCAACCCATAGCAGAGAGGTTATGACCAAAAAATAGCTCATCATACCTTGCACCATAATTTAATCGCCGCAGTATACTATGTTAAATTTTAGTTAGTGTCAATATTTTTATAAATTTTATATTTTGTTGACATGTTATTACAGCTAGAGTAGCGTGCATTGCTTTTGATTGAGACGAGAGGTTGTCATGGTTAAGTTTTTGCTGGGTGCTATACTGTTGAGTGCTGTGCTGCCCGCGCAGGCGAGATGGTTGAAGCCGATACGTCGCTATGTGGGTGATACTGCGGCCCTGCTCGCCAAGGTGCCTAAGGATAAACAGGGGCATTACATCGTGGGGGAGCATCTAGTGCGAGTAGGGGGACGGAAGTTTAAAATCACCGTGCCTAATGCTAGTCACGCGGAAGAGTTGGGCGCGCGCCTGCATGAGTCAGAGAATGCTTGGGGGGGGCAACTGCTTCACGGTGAGAAGCCGCACAAGAAGGGAACACGTCCTGAGTATCTGGTGAATGCTAACGATATCGTGCGTGACCATGATGGCCCGATCATTGGACGTGAGCAGGAGATCGATCAGATTGCCCGTGCACTTAAACTCAAGGACATCAAGGGGATCGTGCTTGTGGGCGATCCAGGCGTTGGCAAGACGGCCGTTGTCAGGGAGCTGGCACGGAGGATAGCTGATGGCGAGCTTCCTGAACTTGCTGACCGTGAGATCTTTGCCCTTGATGCTAACGACATATGGTCCTCCCATGAAAGCAGGTGGTTGGGGCAGGTGCAGAATCGGCTTAAGAACGCGACGGACTTTATTGAAGCTAAGCCAGCTGAGCGTATTTTATTCATTGATGAAATCCATCAACTGCTCCGTAGTGGGGCTATTGGAATGAACGATAGCACACCTCCGCTAACGATGGGCTTTAAGAAGACCTTAGAGCGTGGTATGTGCTGTATCGGGGCAACTACGCATGATGAATATCAAAAGATTATTGAGAAGGACCAGGCAATTATAGGTCGTTTCCTACGTATTGACATCAACGAACCGTCGACGGAGGGCACCCTGAAAATTTTGCGTGGCATCAAAAAGAGTTATGAGGATCATCATGGCATCACCATTACGGATGAGGCATTGTTAGCCGCGCTAGACATGTCTAACCGCTACAGGATTGACAATAAAAAACAGCCGCGCAACGCAGTCCATCTGCTCGACCTCGCGGCCACAGCTGTAACACCTGGCAGTGCACTCGGTAGGGAGCATATCGCCGCGACTATCGCAGAAAAATTAAGCTTACCTGTAGAGACAATTCTCAAGAATAAAAACGACAAAGCGGCTGAGCTATTGCCAGCCTTGCAAGCAGAGATTTTTGGGCAGGAACATGTGCATAAAGAAATTGATGAATTTTTGTTGATGGCTTTTATGGGGCATACTGATGAGACGCGACCGCTGGCTTCGTTTCTGTTCGCGGGGCCGACGGGCACGGGCAAGACACAGACCGCGAAGGTGATAGCAAAGGTGTTGTTTGGCAGTGAGGATAATCTCATCACCGTTAATATGGAGCGATACAAAATTCCTGCAGCCACGGCGGCGTTGCAGGAATTTTTGACCAGCGAGGTCAAGGCTAAGCCTTACTCCGTGATTTTGCTCGACGAAGTCGATAGGGCCGATAAGGGAGTGCTAGACCTGCTGCTGCCACTGCTGGACGAGGGCCGTCTTACTGACCGCCACCAGCGCCAAGTTAACTTTAGAAACACTATCATTGTGCTGACTACAAACAGAGAAAACTTAGCCCGCGACTTTGCTCGCGAAATACGGGGACGCCTTGACCGCACGCTCCAGTATAACAGGCTTGATGACCAGGCGACCGCACGTCTGGTGCAGAAACAGCTTGATGAATTTAACCTTGTGCTGCAAGACAGGCAGATTAACCTGGCATTATCTGCGGCCGCGGTAAAAATTTTAGCACAGAGGGGTTACAGCCAAGAATTTGGGGCAAGAAATATGCGGCCTGTCTTTGAGAAACTGATCAAGTATCCTGTTACTAAAGGCATTAATGACGGATCGATCATTGACGGCATCAACTACAGTATCGAGCTTGTCGATAAAGGTAACAACGAGGTGCAGGTAGTTATCCGCGTCGACGACGATGAGGTCGTGTTGGAACTTAGCCAGTCTATGGCCACCAAGACCAAGCGCGGCACGTCAGCCGCTCGCACGGGTTTTCATTAGACTGGGGCACGACCTGCTGGTTGGGTTAAGGATTTATCAAAAACAATTGCAGATTGACGGGCAATCAGGCTTGATTTCAGCCTCGCTTGATGGCTAACTAGCTTGCGTCGCAGGAGTTTGAGTGAAGAAGGCACATCTGTTCATCATCGACCCTCCCAATGCGGCGACGTTGCCGATCGACACTAGTGTGCGTCTTGCCTCTGAATTGCATAAGCAGGGGGCCGAGATTTACAGTGCTGGGCTTGCCGATTTATGCAGCAGTGACGCGGTGCAGGCACGCTGTCGGCGGATGACTTTCACTACCGCTGAGCATACTTCGGTGGTTATCGATCACCGGGCTGCGGTTAAGTCACTGGCTGGCTTTGCTGCGGTTCACATGCGCAAAGATCCTCCCTTTAATCTCGCCTACATTGCGGCAACCTGGCATCTCGATCGGGCGGGGACGCAGGTGTTCAATCGACCGCAAGCCTTGCGGGATTACAACGAGAAGATGGCAGTGCTGCATTTTCCCGCGCAGACCTTGAGATCGCTAGTCAGCTCCGATGTCGAGCAGATACTGGCTTTCATCGCTCAGCAACTGCAGGGCAATGCCATCGTCAAGCCGCTACTCAGGCACGGTGGTCAGGGTGTGTTTCGGGTGAAACTCGACCTGCTCGGCGAACCAGAGGCACGGCGTAAGATTGCCGCGGCACAGCGACAGCATGGCACAACGCTGATCGTGCAGCAATTTCGGGAGGAGGTGTTGCAGGGGGAGGTGCGTTGTTTTTGCGCCTTCGGTGTGCCTGTGGCCTGGTGCTTGAAAGTTCCCGCAGAGGGTAATTTTCTCGCCAACACCGCGCAGGGAGCTAAGTTGCGGCCCTATCGTCCCAGCTCGACAGACATAGCCACTGCCACTACCGTCGCACAACGTCTGCTACAAGATGGGGTCTATTTTATCGGCTTGGACATGATTGCTGGTCTGATTACGGAGATTAACCTTACCAGCCCCCGCCTGTTGCTACCGCCGCAGAGCAGTGACGACCCTTACCCGCAAATCGCGGCGCGTATTATGGCAGGTTGAGATATTCCGCCCCCAGCAAAACAAAAAACAGTAAAAAACATCCGCGCCCGAAAAAATCAGTACTAAGGTGGTCGCTTTGTCGGCATACTCATCTCTAGCGTGGCATCGAGGTTTAGTGTTGGGTGGGGGACGAAAGATGGCATACCTTAATTTTATTGCACTCGTATTGATGTTGGCAGCTGTGCCTGTGAGCACGACAAGTATTGTGATGACCGCAGGCGAAACCAAAATCATGCCGCTCTTTACAGGGCAGGATGTGTTGGTATCGCGCCAAGGCATTGTTAAGGTCGCGCATCTAAACGGTGACATGTTCGAGTTGATCGCTTTGAAGGCGGGGGTGGTGCTGTTGCAAGCGCAGGACGATCCACAACAGCGCTTGCTGGTGAGGGTGCAACGGCGCACGACGAGGAGCACGAAGCTTGAGCGTCGCGAGGTTTGCAGTGCGGCGGGGGTAGTCTGCCATGCTGCCGCGATCGGAGGCACAACGGCTAGTCTTGAGATTTTTTTGCGCGCCCGTGCCCGTTGTCGTGAGCGGTGTTTGTTTACGTTAAAACTTGCCGAGCAGACGGCACAACGGTGGCAAGTTGATATGCAACAGCTACTCGGCAAGCGATATACGGTGACACGGCATGGCAAAGCCCAGTTGGTGGCGGCGGTTTTTTGTCGGCAGAAGGATGGCCGTAGAGAGCGGCAGCTGGCTGATGCTTTGAGCGGCGGTCATGTGAGCCGTGGGGTGGTGCGGGTGGTGTGCATGAACCACTTTGATTTATCGCAGTATCAGCTGACCGCAAAGATCGTGTTGCTCAAGCAATCGGAAGCGCAAGAGATGGGCTTTGCCAACCTGCAACAGTTGGTGTGGTTGCGTCCCGAACGTCTCGATTGGCAAAAACTACGCAACGTTTCTCGTGTTATCGGCGAGCCCAAATTCAGCCTTGTCAACGGTGCAAAGGCTAAGTTTGAGACGGGCGGCGAAATGCAATACACTGGCTATGATAAGCACCGCAACACGAGCGTGACCTGGAAATTTTACGGCTTGTCGCTGCAGGTGCAACTCGATAAAATTAATCCCCAGCAGGCGCAGTTACAACTTGACTTCGCCCTAAAAAACCCCACGACGGCGGACAACAGCACCCTCAACAGCAGTCGTTTTACCAGCACCGTGCTGTTGAATGTATCACAACCTAAAGCCGTCTCGGTCATCGGCTACCACAACAGTGTCGTGGCCAAACGCACATTGCCTGTGCTCAACCGCGTGCCGATCATCGGGCCGCTGTTCAACAACAAAAAAAACGAGCGTGCTCTGCACAAAATAATTATCTGGTTCACGCTTGCTTACGACGATGAGCGCGGCAATGCTGACCTCTTGCAGCGTTTTCAGTCGGAGGCTGTGCCAGCAATTGGGGCCGATTGATGTGCGGGTTTAAAAAAGCAAACACATGTCGTGTTGGCAAGCGGCTGGCAACTCTCTGCTGAACAATTGTTCGAGGCGGGATGGAATCGCTACGGCAATGCTTGGCTCTAATTTCTTAAGATGTTCCTTGTAATTTCGGTTTGCATCTCGTATACGATGCCATCGTTAATAACTACAGGGAGCAAAATCTATGCGTTGGTTGTTGTGTGCGGTGTTGCTGTTGTCAGCAACGAGGTCGTTTGGGTTCATCAAGTCGTAAATTTTAGGCACGGTGGAGCTCTGCAGAGCGGCGGGAGCAAGCTCTTATCGGGACTGCTAGCGGGGAGAAGCAACTTCAAGATCGGTGAGATTGCTCTCAAATTTGGGGTTGCATCTGGATCGCGGGCGGGGATGGTTGCCCTTCAATACAACCTCTTCTATGACAACAAAGATGGCGAGGAGGTGATGCTAACGGCTGCGACCTGGTTGCTTGACCCGAAGAGCACAGAGGTTTTTGCCATCGATGGTGAAGGCAATAAATCTGGTGTGATCGGAAAGCGAGCATCTTTGCCAAATGAAGACAATGTGCTTGGCGTGCTTGGCGCACCGATCACGATCGAGACTGCCGACACAAAATTAAAAATCGAAGGTCATTATGATGAAGGGGCACGATATCTAACCGTAAGTGCTGAGAAGACACTCGCTGATGGGCAAGTCATAGAATGGCAAGACACGCTGGTTGAGTAGCTTGCCTGCAAAGTCCTGAAGTTTTCGGTGAGCTGGTGTCCGATATATCGCCAGTTCACCGCTGTGCTACGCTACGCGGCTTTTTTGCTACGCTCGCTTCGCTCGCTACGCCGCTTTTTGTATCGCTCGCCTTACGAGACTGTTTGCCGCTTTCTCGCTCCCTCGCTGCTTGTCCTCAGGCCTCTTGCTATCGCGTTGAGGCTTGCCTACCGAGAGCTCCATGAAGGGCGAGGTGAGACCGTTCGCTGCGCTGCGACTCTTTGTATCGCTCGCTTGCTAGCTCGCTCCTTGTTCTCAGACCTCTTGCTATCGCGTTCAGATTATTTTTTTGCATAGGGCATGTGCCATCTCTACCTCAGGGGAGAGTTTCTCGGTAGGGCTGCGCCTCGCCAAGACAACGGAGATTTGTGCTAAGTAGGATCTCTGCTCTTTTCGCAGCTCGCTTTCGCTTGACCACCAAGTCACCTCCATAAATTTACTGAATGCACTCATGGATAGTATAGCATTTCTGTGGTTGTAAAGTAAGCATCGTACGCTGCGCTGCGACTTTTTGTATCGCTCGCTCTACGAGGCTTTTTTGCCGCTTCCTAGCTCCCTCGCTGCATGTCCTCAGACCTTTTGCTATCGCGTTCAGGCTTGCCCTCAGGCCTACCTGCCCTCAGGCCTCTCGTTATTGCGTTCGGGCTTGCTCACAGAGAGCTCCATGAATGGCGCGGCGAGATCGTACGAAAACTCGACCATAAATATTGCCAATACTGCAACCAGATTATTTTTCTGCACAAGGCATGTGCTTATACATGCTCAGGTCGAGTTTCTCGGTAGGGCTGCGCCTCGCCAAGATAACGGGGGTACGGGCTAAGGTGGCTAGCTCGCTGCTTGTCCTCAGACCACTCTGCGTGCCCTCGCTGCTTGCTATCAGGCTTCCCAAGTAATATCTGTGATTTTTCAATGTATATTTTATCAAAATAGAATTTTACGGCTAAAATTCTTGTATGGTTAGGTAGATATGCGAAACCAGATATTCGCGTTTGAGAGGCTCTAAAAAGATATCAGTATCAAATATCAGTTGCTATTCCATAGCAACTCACTTAGCTTCGATGCCAAGCTCACTGTATGATAACGTTCCAACGACAAACAGAGGAAGGCACATCATGTCAAAACGTGCTCTGCACAATGCCCTGTTCATAGCGGCATTTACCCGCAACGTAAAATTAGCCACAGAACTGCTCAAGTTCTTGCTCGGCCAGGAGCGAGCTGCACAGTTTAACTTCCGCACACTTAAATTCGAGACGACGGTGTTTACTGATGCCGAGGGTAACGAACGCCGTGCAGATGCCATCGTCTCCGTCATGACTAAAGGAGGGAAGCGAGTGCTGTTCCTGATCGAGCACAAGAGCACGAAGAGCAAGCATATCTTCCAGCAACTGCTTTCCTACCAAACCGTTCTTTACGCAGAGGCTGCCGACGAGGTTGTGCCGATCGTTGTTTCCACGGCGAAGAGCAAGTGGCACTTGCCGCGAGCTTTCCGGGCCGCACACAGGAATGTCTGTGGTGAGGTCAGCCTTAATTTTGGCTACTTGCTATTCGATTTTGCCAGGCAAACTGCCGAGACACTGCAGACTGTGTTTCCCAGCTCGCATCCCTATCTCCTCGGCATGCGTAGCCTGCAACAGTTGAATAGAGAGGTGATCGGGGAATTTTTTGCCAGCAGTCTTGCTCTGCCTGCGGAAGACAGAGTAAGATTGACGGGGCAGGTGACCAACTGTCTTGTCGAATCCGATGGCGGTTTCGACATGGGTCTGCTAGAGGAAATCGAGGCTGGTTGTATCAACAAAGTGGAGGATAGACTGATGCGCACCATCAAAATTGGTCAGGAGGGCTGGCTTGAGCAGGGCTTTAAGAAGGGACTAGCCGAAGGCAAAGCCGAGGGCAAAGCCGAGGGCAAAGCCGAGGGCAAAGCCGAGGGCAAAGCCGAGGGGCTGGCCAAGGTAGCATTGCGCATGCTTGAGGAGGGCATGGATATTGAGGTCGTTTGCCGCACAACAGGCCTCAAGCGCGGTGACCTGACCAAGCTCAAACGCAAACGTGCCTAGCTACGCGCTACGCGCTACGCTACGCTACGCGGCTTTTTTGTAACGCTCGCTTCCTAGCTCGCTTCGCTCGCTACGCTGCTTTTTGTAACGCTCGGCTACGCGGCTCTTTGCCGCTTCCTAGCTCCCCGCTCGCTCTTTGTTCTCAGACCTCTCGTTACTGCGTTCGGGCTTGTTCTCAGGTCTCTTTGCTTGTTCTCAAACCTCTCGGCGGTTGCCTACACCTCTTGCCTACCGAGGGCTTTATGAACGGCAGAGCGAGACCGTGCGAAAACTCGACCACAGATATTGCCATATTGTCGTCAGATTATGCTTTTAGATAAAGCATGTGCCGTACCCACTCAGGAGAGTTTCTCGGCAGGTCTGCGCTCTGCCAAGATAACGGAGATACGGGCTAAGGTGGCTAGCTCCACTGCGCCCCGCCAAGACAACGGAGACTTGTGCTGAGTAGTGCCCTTGCCCCTCGCTCCTTGCGCTACATGCGCTGCGCCGTGCCAAGACAACGGAGACACGTGCAATATAACCTCAATGAACTTGGAACAGAAAAATATTTCAAATATAACTTCAGGATACCGAAAAATTCTCCCCCTACCCCCAGCTCCCCAATCCCGACCATCCTGCGAGAAAAGGGAGCAACAACGGGGGCGAGAGAACGCTTACTCCGCCGAGACTTCGCTCAGTTTATCCTGCCAAGTGATGGTATTGCCGTCGCTGGTGGTTTTTTTGATAGTGATATCGGCCTCGCCTTCAGTTCTCATCACAAAGCCTAGCTCTATTTCGTCGCTATCTTGCGTATAGTTAATGATGATCATGCGGCGCGCCTCATCGTAGCGGCATGGCCCTAGCGTCCTTTTTTCCAGCGTCAGCGCGTTACATGTATCATCCGAGTGCGGCTGTATTATCAGCTGGGTGCTGAAGCCCTCACCGCTGTCAAGCTCAACGCGGTAGCCAAGCTTAATACCGCTGAGCCAACCAACACGCAGCTGTGACGTGAAGGCACCGCTGTTGCCAGCACTGGCCGACCACGAGCCTTCACCGGCGAAACTACGATCCACTCCCGCAGTAACCTGCAACGAAAAAGTGAACAAAAACAGCGCCAAAAACCTTACTGTACTCATAACATTCTCCTAAAAAAAATTAGCAACCTAGAACCACAAACGCGCCCCTTGTAGCAGGCATGTTGCCGTGCCACAAGCTCTTTTCTCACCTCCATACACCTCACAAAATAAACTGTCTACAATCCCGTCCTGTTGTGCTACGGTAGCCAGCTTTTGACCCAGATGGAGGCGCGAGACCAGGTGCAGGGCAAGTATTTGTTTACATCGGAGTCGGTGAGCGAGGGGCATCCTGACAAGATATGTGATCAGGTCAGCGATGCGGTGCTCGATGCACTGTTGGCAAAGGATGCGCAGGCACGGGTGGCTTGCGAAGCCTTGGTGAAGACGGGACTACTGGTGGTGGCTGGTGAGGTCAGCAGTTCGGCGAGGGTTGATTATGGGCAACTAGCACGGCGGGTGGTCGCTGACATTGGCTACAACGATCTGGCGTTGGGTTTTGATGCCAACACTTGCGGGGTGTTGGTGGCAATCGATGAGCAGTCACAAGACATTGCCGCAGGCGTTGACGAAGGCAGTGGTCTGGATCACAGGCTGGGAGCAGGCGATCAAGGCATGATGTTTGGTTACGCGTGCCTGGAAACACCCGAACTGATGCCTGCGACCATCAGCTACGCACATCAGTTGTTGCGCGCTCTTGCGGCCCAGCGGCATCGCGGCAAGGTTGACTTTCTTCGCCCTGATGCCAAGAGTCAGGTGACCGCTATCTACGAAAATAACCGCATGGTTGGCATTGACTCGGTGGTCGTTTCAACCCAGCATCGTGAAGGGGTCAGCCGTGACGAACTGAAAGAGTTTGTCGTTGAGGAATGCATTCGCAAGGTCATTCCTGCAGAGTTGCTCAGTGCGAACGCGAATTTTTTTGTCAACGAGACCGGGAGTTTTGTTGTCGGGGGGCCGCGCGGTGATTGCGGCTTGACGGGACGCAAGATCATCGTTGATACCTACGGCGGGCATGGCTCGCACGGGGGTGGGGCTTTTTCGGGCAAAGATCCTACCAAAGTTGACCGCTCCGCTTCCTACCTAGCCCGCTACATCGCCAAAAATCTCGTCGCCGCAGGCACATGTGGCAAGTGTCTGGTGCAGATTGCCTACGTCATCGGCAAGGCAGAGCCTGTATCGGTCTACGTCAACACCTATGACACGTCGAAGGTAGGTAAAATCAACTTCTCGCAACTAGTGCGGGAAATTTTTGTGCTCCAGCCAAAGGACATCATCGCCGAACTCGATTTGCGCCGCCCTATCTATCGCGAGACTGCCGCCTACGGTCATTTCGGGCGACCACAGTTTCCGTGGGAAAAACTTGATCATATTGATAAAATAAAGGAGAAGGTTTTCAGCTAGCACTTTTAAGGGGGGGCAATGCGCAAAAAACTCTACTTGATCAACCGCCATTTTCAGTTTCGTTTCATGTGGCTGGCGGTAGCGGTCGGTCTGTTCTCGACCGCGTTGACCACGATCATCATTCTCTATCCGCTGTATGTGTTTCGCATTCTGCGTATTCCAGAGTTTCTGCCGTTGCCTATTCTTGGGGTCATGGCACTGGCAGCCTTGGTCAACATTGCCTTGATTAGTTTACTGACCATCACCGTAACCCACCGCGTCGTAGGGCCGCTGTATAATCTCGTGCGCAATATGCGGCGCTTTGAGTCGCCACACTGGAATGGGCATATTCATGTGCGGGACAAAGACGAGTTGCAATACGTGATGCGTACTTTCAACAACATGGTCGATTGCATCGTCGCCACGGTCAGCAAAGACATCGACGTTTTACAAAACGCGGGCAGCAACGCACCCGCAATAAAAAATCTGACCGCCTCCTTACAAAAACGCACCGAAGAATTTCGTTCGCTGCAAACCAAGGAAACGCCATCATGATCTACCAGCTGCGCGGCACATTGACGGCACGAACGCCGCATGGTCTCGTGCTAACCACTGCGGCAGGGGTCGGTTATCAGGTCTTGTGTGCAGCACGCACGGCGGATTTTTTCGCTGACCAGCAACAGGCAGAGGTGTGGATTTTTACCCACATGAAGGATAGCAGTCTATGTCTCTACGGCTTTAGCACCCAGAGGGAGCGAGAGTTTTTTGGCGAATTGACCACCATCAGCGGTGTAGGGCCGAAGTTGGCGTTGCTGTTGTTGGAAGCGTTGACGATTGACGATATTTTGCAGGCAGCCAGGGCCGAAGAACACCGCACCTTTATGCAGGTATCAGGTGTGGGCGAGAGGACAGCTCGCAAGCTGACCTTAGAGATCAAACACCGCTTGACCAAGTTGCAATCCCTGTTACCGCCGCTGACGACGGAGCAGGTTGCACCACATGTGCAACAGCAGGAAGAAGTCGTGTCCGCCTTGCTCAATATGGGCTTTGTGGAAAAGAGCGTGCGCAGTGCCTTGGTGGGATTTAACTGGCAGCGGGGGGAGAGCACCGCAGTATTGCTGCGGCAGGCATTGCAGACGTTGACCCATAGCGTGGCACAGGAGGTGTAGCTGTGGGTGGTGAGGTGCGCGTTGAGCGTTTTACCGCGGCAGAGCAGACACAAGACGACGCGGCCGTCGAGGGGGGCAAGCAGCTCAGGCCGCAGTTTTTTGCTGATTATCCGGGACAGGAGCGCACCAAGAACAATTTGATTACCTACGTCAAGGCCGCACGGCTGCGCGACGAGGTGATGGATCATGTGTTGTTGCACGGCCCGCCAGGCTTGGGCAAGACGACCTTAGCCCGCATCATCGCCAACGAGCTAGGCATGCCGTTCTTTGCTACCAGCGCACCAGGCCTTGAGAAGCAGGGTGATTTGGCAGGAATTCTAGCGAGCTTTGAACAGCGCACGACGGTGTTTGTCGATGAGATCCATCGTTTGCCGAAGACCGTCGAGGAGACACTCTATGCCGCGATGGAAGATTTTGCTCTGGATCTCGTCGTCGGGCAGGGGCAGGCGGCACGTCCTCTAAAGATGCCGATTGCGGAATTTACGCTGGTCGGAGCAACGACGCGGGTATCGCTGTTGTCGCGGCCGCTGTTGAGTCGTTTTGGTATTCAGGAGCGGCTTGAATTCTATTCACCCGCGGAACTTGAGCAGATTGTTACCCGTGCTGCTGGCGTGCTCAATATTCCCATCAATGCCTCTGGCTGCGCGGAGATTAGCCGTCGAGCACGAGGCACACCCCGTATCGCCAACCGCCTGTTGCGGCGAGTGTGGGATTTTGCTGTCGTGGCGGGCGACAAGGAAATCACTCAGCAAATTACCGCCCATGCCTTGCGTTGCCTCGAAATTGACCGCGGCGGTCTTGATCGTGTCGATCGTGCTATTCTCTGTACGATTCGCGATCGGCATCAAGGCGGCCCCGTCGGCATCGATACCTTGTCAGCCTCAATTGGCGAAGAACGCAAGACGGTCGAAGAAGTCTACGAACCGTTTCTCGTCTACGATGGCTACCTCAGCCGCTCACCTCGCGGTCGGGTGTTGACCAGCCGCGGTGCTGAACATATCGCCACCTGAACCTACCCCATCAGCTTGAGCCGAATTGCTGGCGGCAGCCGCCTAGAAGTTCTCAAAATCGCCGTAGACAATGCCTTCAGTCGCAGCTGGCAAGGTTGTTGGAGGCGGCTCCTCGGGCTCTTTGTTTTTGCCATTACCGTCTTCATTACCAGGCCCTACAGTGGGAGGGGAGGGAGGGGGGGGATTGATGACTATAGGTGGGTTTGCCCTGGGCACACAGCCGCACTCAGGATACCACTTCCACTGATCTCCGGGGGAGCATGCTGTTGAAGTCATTGGATTGCCGCTAGGGTCGCAGCATTCTGTAGCGCGGTTACAGGTAGACGGTTCGGGGACTACTACTATGGGGGGAACGACTGGGGGAACAGTGCTTGTCTCACAGCTGCATGTAGTATTGTTCCAAATTTGACCTTTCACATTACAATTCTCCACGTTATACGGCGTATCATCCTTACAGCAGACAATATCGCTTGGCACACATGGTAGTTCGACAGGCACTTCTGCGCACATGCATTCATCATCGACCCAAACATTTTTTTCATTTGCAGCCTTGCAACGTTCTCTTTTTCCTTCCCTGTCCTCACACTCAGGCGCTGGGGGATTCGGAGGCAGTGGAGGCAGTGGATGTAGCAAGCACCATGCCGTGTAGCCTGCGCCTGAGTACTTGTGGGCTTCAAGATCGCCAACGCCAACAGGATTGCTAGCACGGCACTCCTCTCCACCAAACTTGAAATCATAGTCGATGTAAAACTTACCATCTTTATTTTTCAGCCCGTGTGCCACCGTCAACGTCTCGCGGCTGTGCGTATAGTCATGTACTCTGTCGGTTATCTTATCCCTGCCGACTTTGATGCGCTGGCCGTCGTGCAGAATTGTTGGGTCATCCACATCAATTTGACTTGTTTCTCCTTTGACCTCTGCCTCGATATAGGCTTCGCCTTTTTTTTCGTATTCCAGCTTTTGTGTTTGAGCTTGGAGGGTCGCATTGAACTTAGCGGCCAACCCACTAGCTAAATTTGCTTCTACATAATGGTCGGCAAAACTTTCAAAAAAGGGCTTGGCAAGGGGCTGGGTAATTTTCTCGCAAATAATCTTATCATGCTCGTCTGGCACATTATTACAGTTATCTGGCTTCAGAAGCACGGTGTAAACCTGAAAGTTATTGCTTTTCTTCAATACTGAGATAGCCTCGTGGTGCTGCACCATACCGAGAACGTGATTGAGTGGATCACTCCAGGCTGCCGGGCCGTTAGTGGTTTGCCCCATCTTGCCGCCTGTGGGTCTTGTGCATGATAAAGCACTTGGATGAGACCACCCTGCTGTAGTTAAACATTTTTTAATGTCAGGCTTAGGCTCGAACTTTCCACTAAAGATAACCATACCCCTTAGATATTCAAGATCAGTTGTTCCTGTCACCTCACATCCGGGGTCATTCAGATTGATTGTATTGTTAGTGCCATCGTTGAAGGTAAATGGCAGGCCATCGGAAAAAATCAGTACTTGCTTCAGGTATTTATTTTCTTCGTCATCATATTTCTCAAAAAATTTTGTCGCTTGGTGCAGCGATTGCAGGTAGTTGGTCGAGCCAACTGCACCATAGCCGGTAAGTTTATCAAAGCTTTTTTCAGCTCTAACATCCTCGGCACTTCCCTCATTATCGTAAGTGCCCTTACTTCCTATCAGGTTATCTACTAGCGTTTCGAACCCATCTTCCCCACCTCTTTTTGTGCCCGTCATCGTCCACAGGTCAAATTTTTCTTCTCCTCTGCTGCTACAGTACTTGAAGGGATAGATCTCAATGTCTGCACTAGCTATGTGTACCTTAGCATTCTTGTTTTCCTCGGAGATGATCTTTTCATACAGTGCCAGCAAATATTTGCGCAGTGCCCCGTAGCGCTGTCCAGCTGGATCATTATGACTGAGTGAGAATGAGGTGTCGAGCAGTATTGCCAGCTTCAGGTGATGCTCTGTTTGAATCTCCTCTGTCACCGACTCAGCCTTAAACAGCCACGACAACTTCGAACTCGGTAGACACTGATTGCGTCTTGGTAGTGTGATGGTATCTCCAAGCTTGTGCCCGTGCTCGCCATCGATAGCGATCAGGCACTCATCTGGCTTGATGTAGGCAGGGTTGTTGCTGTCGGTTAGATGATCTTTTGTGACGGCATCGCTAGTCTTGCTGATGCTGGCTTCCTCACCAGAGAGGCAAGCAGTAATGAGCAGTGTTGTCAGCAGCAGGGCCCGCATAGCTACCTCCCGATATGGGCGCAGCTTGGTGCTGCCTTGTCTGTGTCACATACATCGTCCGCTCCCTGTCGGGGGCAGACGTAAACATTGTAGGTCTTGACAGCTTTTATGGCAGTGCCGTCTTTGCTGGAGGCACTGATAGTCAAAGCGCAGACCTCCGTCTGTATTCCCAGCGAGTAATCAAAATCAGCCGTGTAGACGTATTTGTTCATCTCCATCGGTGCGTCAACGAAAGGCAGATTGACCCCCAACGCGACACAGTTGGTGCAGCTCAGCAGTAAGGGATAGGCGGCGGACACTCGCAACTGCCCCTTGCCCTTCACAGTTTGCGAGGCGTTAGATATTTTCTTAATCTTGATGCTCACCCCCGTAGATGGCGCACTGTCATCCTCACGACCACCAAGTCTGCCGCGGTTACAACCAGCGCTGGCGAGTAGGGCTATTAAAAATATTTTTAAACCAACATTCATAGTAAAAGTTAGAAAATTTAAACCAACCCTTTTGCTTTTCAAAAATTACATTTATAAATAGAACTGCCGAGTTCAGTAAACATCAAGAGCAGTGCCATTTTCATCGCATAAAACATTTTTTCTGGACTATCTTCTAATAATGAGCTAACCTTTTCTAAACAATCACAGTTTCAGCAGTGAAACACCCCACCGCCACAGAGTTTCTCGGCATGTGGGTGCGATTGTCTTAATTTTTTATTTAACTATCTAATTTTTCAGGAGAAATTTTTCATGAGCGCAATCGAAAGAGAAGCCGCCGTCAATGCTGGGGGGCAGTTCGGTGATGCAGAGGGTGACGCTGGTGAAGGATTTGCTGAGCTTACCACCGCCCGCGATGAGGAGCGCGGTGTTTGGCACGATCCCTTTATTTTTGGCGATCGAGGTGGACGATCATACCTAGGACAGGACAATTTCGATGCGGCACTGCCTCGTTCCAGAGATCCGGTGAAGATCTATCTGCGCAAAATGGGCGGCGTGTCCCTGTTGAGTCGGGCGCAAGAGATTGCCATCGCTAGGAGAATCGAGGCCGAGGAGCACAACCTGCTGCGGCAGTTGATCGATATTCCCGCGGCACTAGGCAAGATTGTCGAGACGGCCAACAAGTCGCTCAACAGCACCACGGTGTTGCGCACCTTCATCAAGTCTTACGATAGCGAAGATGACAACGATAGCAACAATAGCCCTAACCTCGCGAGAATAAACAGTTTAATAGCTGATCTTATTGCCTTGGCCAAAAATTTACAAAAGCCCAAGAAAGCTGTGCTACTGGCGGAAACAAAGGAGAAAATTTTCAACACGCTCAAGGAGCTAGGGCTCAACAAGAAGCTTATTACCTCGGTTATCACTTTTCTTGAGAAGGAGGCGGCACTGTTCAAACGGGCGAAGCAGATTTTCAGCGGTTGTGCACGGCGTTTGCAGCAGAGCAGTGCCGAGCTGGAGGCGTTGTTCGCTAACAAAGGCGCGGCGGCACGAGCGAACAGCAGTGATCTCGTTATTGGGCAGGCAGGCAAGGCTTACGAGGAAATGCAACTTATCTGTGCCAAGCTTTCTTTGCCCGCCGACAAACTCGAAAACACGCTGGCAGAGCTTAAGCTTACGCAGGAGCGGGCTGGCAATGCCAAGCGAGAGTTGGCCGAGGCGAACTTGCGGCTCGTGGTCTCTATTGCCAAGCGTTACAACAATCGTGGCTTGCAGTTCCTGGATTTGATTCAAGAGGGCAATATCGGTTTGATGAAAGCGGTGGATAAGTTTGAGTATAAGCGCGGCTACAAGTTTTCCACCTACGCGACGTGGTGGATCAGGCAGGCGATTACTAGGGCGATTGCTGATCAAGCCCGCACGATTCGTGTGCCTGTGCACATGATTGAGACAATCAACAAACTCATCCGCACCTCGCGCACTTTGATGCAGGAGATGGGGCGTGATCCAACCCCAGAGGAAATTGCCGTGCGCATGAATTTGCCGCTCGAAAAAGTCAAGAAAGTTTTCAAGATCGCGGTCGAGCCGCTGTCACTAGAAACACCTATCGGCGATGATGACAACTGCATCGGTGATTTTCTGGAAGACAAGGCTCAGACTACGCCTTCGGATCGTGTCGTGACGAGCAGTCTTGCCGCGCAGACCAGCAAGACGCTAGCAACGCTTTCACCCCGCGAGGAGAAGGTCTTGCGCATGCGCTTCGGTATCGGCGAAGATGTTGATCACACGCTTGAACAGGTGGGGCAGAGCTTCAACGTCACTAGGGAGCGTATCCGTCAGATTGAGGCTAAAGCCCTGCACAAGTTGCGTCATCCCTCGCGCAGCAAGAAGCTACGCACCTTTATCGAGCCTGATTCATAGCTCAGCGGCCTTCCTGCGTGGCGGCGATCCGTTTTTGTCGCAGGTCTCGCTGTAGCCGCTGCAAAGTAGGAGCTGCCGCGGGAGAGTTGCGGGAGTCGATCGAGGTGATTGCACCCGCATCGATGGCTTTCTCCATCGCCACACTGTGCTCTAACTTTTCGATCAGGGCCTTGGTGAGACCATCACCGTCTTCTGCGAGGCGAAGCTGTGCTATGATGCTCTCGATGTTACAGGCATCGCCCAGACCAGAACGCATACAGTTGCGCAAGCGCGGTTCACTGAGGCGGAGTCTTTTTGCCAGTTCAGCTTGACCACCAAAGCTCTCGGCCATTTCACGCAAGACATCGCTTACCGTCTGTCCATGTCGCATCCACCCCAGAACCTGCAATTCTGGCTGCCATAACTCTTGCAAGGTTATATCTTGCTCGGCACGTCTGCGCGTGGCGTTGAGCCTTTTCTGCATGCTGGCAACTATCTCAGGGTTGCGTATCGTTCTATTGCCCAGCTTGTGATTGATCCGCCCCGCATCGATCTCGATCTCAATCACGGCACGGTCTCTCAGTTGGGAGAAAAATAGTCGTAGCCTATCGTTATTTGCCACTGCACCGAGTAGCTTAGTCAGCTGTTCAGTCTCAGGAAGTCGCAACTGTTGCAACAGATCAAAATAAGCTTCTGCGTCAATGCCTAGCATCTTGATCAGCTGCGCATCACCACCCGCGATGTGTCGCATGGTGAAAAAAGTGTGGAAAAAAGTCTCTCGCTGGTCGAGGTATGCTCCTGCCTCCCGATAGCTAAGGCCCTTGTGGTCAAAACGTATTGCAGGTTGTGGTAATTTGGACGGCGTATTGCGCACAGGTAGCTGCACAGTGTCACGCTTGGGCACCGCTGGCCCATCTCGTAGCACCCGGCCAAATACTTTTTCCTTTGTCGCCCGAAGTATCAATAGCGCGCCCTTAACCTCGTAAGTGGCCTGATTGCCGCAGCTGACACCTAGCCATGCTGTCAACAAAATTAAAAATTTCATGATCGCCTCCGTATTGTTGCGGGAAATTAACATAGAATTAAATAAAAGTCAACATTATTTTATTTTAATAAGAAATTTTAAGTTATTAGGCCAGGTTACGGGGATAGGTGTGGTGGGTTGGTGGCGCAGGCAGGCTAGCCGTTGCCCCTTAGTGCCTCAGCCAGGCTTAATTGCTAGTCTCTTGCAGGTCAGTAGCAATCGTCGCATGACCTTCGTTTCTTGGGGTAAAGCGCAACTTTTGTCCAATCTTAGGCTTAAGACCAGCTTTTTTGACATCGTGGGGAAAGAACATAATGTTGCTCTTGGCGAGATTTTGCCCGGCGATACTCAGCCAACCAACCCGCTGCGGATCATACCAGGTCACGGTCCCCACAAACTCATGCAATGCCGCCTTGCTATCAATAACTAACGCCCCTGCACTTTTGATGGCCGCGGCGGCTTTTTTGCATGCAGTGGTCTTGGCATCACCATCGCTGGTAAAAACATACAGCATATGCCGTGCCCTAGTGCAGGCGACATAGAACAAGCTCGACATGATCGGGTGTTCAATTGACAACTGATACTCGCTAAGGTTTACCAAAATGGCAATGCGACTCTCTAGACCTTTGAAGCCCTGAATTGTTGCCAGTAACAAACTGCCTTGCGGCTGTTCAGCCAGTCCTGTCTTGCCTTTTTGTCGGCGCAAACGAAAGCGATGCAACGGCAGACCAGCTAGCTCCCGCACGTCTTTGAGCAAAGATTCCGCGGCGTTCGGCTCCCGTCCCGATAAGATAGCGATTTCACTAGGATCGACCATTTCATGCTCAACGAGATAAGCGATTAACTCCGTCAACTGTTGCAAAAAATCTTGCCGCTGACGATAGGCAAGCAGCCGTGGTTCATAGCCGAGCCGACCACAATGACTTTGCAAAATCGAAGCTCCCGTCCTAAATGAACGAGCAAAGGTCGCAATTTCACGGGTGGTGCGATAGTTATGCACGAGGGGAAAATATGGCGCAGCAACAGGCAACACCTTATCAGGCTCAAACTTTTCCTGACGACCACCTGAGCCAAAAACTCCCTGACTGCGATCAAAAAAAAGATAAAAACGTGACTCCCGCCCGCGCAATAGCTCTTGCAACGCCTTCCACCAAAAAGGCTGCACATCCTGTGCTTCATCACAGATCAGCACATCATAAAATTTTTTCTGTTGGTTAATTTTTTTCTCCAACGCAGGCGAAGCTTTGAGCTGCAGCCATTCTTCACGACTACCGCGATGGTTATCAGGTGGCACAAGCAGGTTGACCCCAAAAGATTCTGCCAACTCTAGGTAAGTGTAAACCTGTGCAACCTGATCGAGCTCTGCCTTGAGAGCCAAGCTCTGTAACGGATTGGACGACAATAGCAATACTTGCTGCCCCGCGTTGCTGAAGTGCCGGGCCAACAACACTGCCAGCATGCTTTTGCCTGTGCCTGCTTCGCCCTCAATGCCAAGCCAACTACTGCTGCTGAGTGGTGTCACTAAAGTTTCGTGAATGGTATCAAGATCACGCACGCGCACGTCATGGCTGTCGATATAGTCACGCAAATAAAGACGTGAGGTGAAAGTTGCACCGAGCAAAAATTTCTCCAGTCTGGGGCCGACATCACGAAAATTACGAAATTTTGCCGGAATTGACCGCTGCATAATCTCCAGCAATGCTCGTTCTAGACTGGCATAACGCTTGCGTCCAATAACAATCTCTGGCTCGATAGCTGCACTGACAGGCAACTCACTCTCACGCACCGAAGGCAGGCAGACCGCATGACAGACAGGCACGCGCAAACGTTGCTTTTTCAGCTGTAGCACAAACCTGCTCTTCCACACTAAGGCTTGCTGAAAGGGATTTTTGATGGCAAACAACTCATCAAAACGGTTTAATGAGAAAAACTTGCCCTCTTCGTATTTTATGCGACCACCTTTAACTTCTACTACAACTATGCCGTGTTGCGGATGGTAAAGAACAAAATCCATCTCATTGTCGAGCATGCCTTTGCCCTCTTCAATTGCAGACAAGTTGCATGAGTAGTAGATGTGCCAATGTCGCGAAAATTTTTTGCATTTGCGATAAAACCCCTCTTCAGCAGCGCTTTGAAACACCACCCGTGTTCTATTCGCATCTGGCAGTACTCTAGCCATATCACCTCCCTAGCATTCCTTGTCGGCAGCTATAAGACGTAGCTAGATAGGTAAGTGTGTTCGAGTCTTTTTTGCCGCTTTCTCGCTCCGTTGTCTTGGCACAAGTCTCCGTTGTCTTGGCACAAACCTCCGTTATCTTGGCACAAGTCTCCGTTATCTTGGCATGGCACAAGTCTCCGTTATCTTGGCACAAGCCTCCGTTATCTTGGCACAAGTCTCCGTTGTCTTGGCGAGGCGCAGCCCTACCGAGAAACCCGACCACAACAGGTATAGGCACATGCCTTGTGCAAAAAAAAAATAAACTGAACGCAATAGCAAGAGGTCTGAGCGCAAGGAGCGAGCTAGCAAGCGAGCGATACAAAGAGTCGCAGCGCAGCGAACGGCCTCGCCCCGCCATTCATAAAGCTCTCGGTAGGCAAGCCTGAACGCAATAGCCGAGAAGTCTGAGGGCAAGCCTGAACGCAACTGCGAGGGGCCTGATGGCAAAGAGCGAGCTAGAAAGCGAGCGTTACAAAGAGCATCGCGTAGCGATGAGCTAGGAAGCGAGCAATACAGAAAGCTGCAGCGCAGCGAACGGCCTCGCCCCGCCATTCATAAAGCTCTCGGTAGGCAAGAGGTCTGAGGGCAAAGAGCTAGCGAAGCAAGCCCCCTACTTAGCACAAGCCTCCGTTGTCTTGGCACGGGGCAGACCTACCGAGAAACCCGACCTCAACAGGTATAGGCACATGCCTTGTGCAAAAAAATAAACTGAACGCAATAGCAAGAGGTCTGAGCGCAAGGAGCGAGCTAGCAAGCGAGCGATACAAAGAGTCGCAGCGCAGCGTACGGTCTCCCCGTGCCGTTCATGAAGCTCTTGGTAGGCAAGAGGTGTGGGCAACCGCGAGAGGCCTGAGTGCAATCTTGAACGCAATGGCGAGGGGCCTGAGAACATGCAGCGAGCTAGGAAGCGAGCGTTACAAAAAGCATCGCGTAGCGCAAGCAGCGAGCTAGAAAGCGAGCGTTATAAAAAGCCGCGTAGCGCGTAGCGAGCGAAGCGAGCGCACGGCCCCCTGTGCCATTTAACCCATTGAAATAAAACATAAAACAATTTTCTTTCTAAAGTTTTGCCAAAAAAAACCGACGGAGTAGTGGTATGAAGGCTGGTATAACCGGGAAGTGCTTGCATGATAAAGCTATGGCTCACTCTTTTGTCAGTGATTAGTTGTAATGCTGAAGATTTTTCTACCGCCACGTCGTCCAGTGACAACGCGGTGGGTGAGGGAGATCTGGCGGCAGCAAGCATTATTGCCGAAGGCATGAACTACGAGGGTGATCCGATAGTGCTCAAAGAGCCGCCTGGCGAGAATTTTTCGTTATACAAAAAAATCAACAGTGAGTGGCAAGCACGGGTCGTTACTACCGCCGAGGGCAGCCACGAGTTGAATGGCACAACCCGCCGTGAACGGGTAACGATTAACAGCCTGGTGGCCCAGCGGCAAAATGTGCAGAGTGTAAGCCAGATAAGCAGATTGCGCCGCCCTGCATTCATCCGCCGCCAGCCAGGGCAAAACCCTAGTCGGCAACGAGAGAGTTTCACTCAGGCCAACCGCGGTATCCTCGACATCCTGCTGGCAATCGACAACTCTGGCTCGATGAGTAATGTAATTGCTCAGGTAAGAAGCAATCTCAGCAGTCTTCTCACCAACATCGGCAATAGCGATTGGCAGATTGCCATGGTGAAGAGCGACCCTCCCTCAACCTGTGCCGTGGAGGGACGTATTACATCAAAAAGCAGCAACTATGCTGCCGCGTACAGACGATTGCTGACCTTCAATCTTGAGGGTGGCAGTGAGCACATGCTTAAAAAAGTGCGCTGGGCACTGCAAGGCAAGCGTGGCACACAGTGTGATGGCAGTTGGCTGCGGCGCGGCTCGACCGTCGCGGTCATTGTGGTCAGCGATGAGCCACATCAGTGTCCTGATAGTTCTGTGTGCTCGCTAAGTGCTTACCGTAGTTTCGTCAATGCCTTTGGGCGCAACCTTAGAACTTACGGCTTTACCGCCTGGGGCCCCAGTCGGGCCATCTTTGACCGACACGGTTCGATAACTGGTAGCTACTCGTCTACGTTGCAAGAAATTTCCGCTAATATTCAGGTGAGCTTGAAAGATATTTTCACCCTTAAGGCCACACCTGATGGCAACTCGATGACAGTGCAAGTTAGCAATACTGCGGTGCCGAGTTGCAGCAGCACAAAGACAAGCGGTTGTTACAAAGTTGTCCGCGCCGCAGGTGGCAGTGCGCTGCAGTTTGTTGGCTACACGCCGCCGCGCGATGCTAGCATCGATGTCGACTATACCTACGGTGGAGTTGCTTTTGAAACAGAGTGGCGACTACCCTATGACCCTCTGCCTGAAGTTGAGACGATGACTGTAACTGTCACCAAAACAGATGGCACGAGCAGCACATTGGTGCGCGGCACAGACTACCATCTCAATGGTCGTGTGCTGCGCGTTGTTGCCGAGCGTGTCGTGCCACAAGGGGCAACCCTGCGCGTTGATTATCTTGAAAACAAAGCCTTGCAAACTAGCTTTAGCTTGAACGATGCCACAGGACGCGTGCATGTCAGCGGGGCGACACTGGTGCCCGACAGCGTCAGGGTGAAAATCAGCGATGGCAATGGCAAGACAATCAAGACGCTCAGCCGCGGCTTTAGTTTCGATGGCACAACGCTGACCTTCACCGATAGCAGCCAAGTGCCCACCGCGGGTATCTCTGGCACAACCTTGGCGCAAAAATTTACCATCGCCTACAACTATCGTCATGGCAAAAAGACGAGCTACAGTTTCGTCGAACATGATGAACGCCTCCCCGACAGCACCCTGAGCTGTCACAACGAAACCCAAAACAATCGTGTCGACTGCGACGACAGTGCTGATACAGTAACCTTTAGCGATGCCTCTCAGTTTGCTGTCGGTGACGTAGTCGTCATCAACGAGCGGCTGCTTCAGCAGGGCAATAACTTCTCCCTACTGGGCACAGGCTGGCTAGACGACGAAGCCGTAGAGCTTGAACTGCCTGGCAAGGGCTCTTGCACTATTCCGTCAAGTTCTATTGTCACTGAGATGGTTATGCTGGAAACAATGACCACGGCTGAGTGTGCGTTCATGCAATATTTGCAGCCCAATGAGAAGCAGATGGTTGACTATACTTATAGGGTATATGCCCCCGAAGCTGCAGATTTCTTGGCGATGGATAAGGGATTTTTTACTGATCACTACGGCAAGTATAAGTTTGAATACTGGGAAGTGGTGGTTAATGGCACCCGCACGAACAAATTCACCGTAGAAGATTACGATGTTATCTTAGACCAGGAGGTCGATTTGGGCAAAAACGCTAAGGTGGGGGTCGCAGTATATCTATATCACGCCCTTTAGGGGGCAAAGCTTGCCGCGCACAGCAAGCCACAAACAACCCAGCTAGGCGGCGGAGCACGACGTAAGGTAATAAAAACAACAACATACTAAAATTGCTGTTCATAAAATAATTGTATACATTTTTAAAATAATTCCGATAAGGAGTTAGAAACTTGCTTTGGCGGAAATTTGTTTTATGGGTGTCATATTGATGAAATTTCTTATTTTTCTTGTTGTTGCAATTGGTTGCAATGACCACACGGCTAGCTTTACTCAGGATGTGGATGAGGCACAGCCACAGCCGCTGCGACCACCCGGTCCAGTTGATGCTGAGGGTTTGGGTCACAGCGGTGGCCAACCACTTGTAATTAATGATGAAAAACGTGATGAGCTCAAAATAAAACCCGACAGTGCCCTGGCAGGCTTGACCCGCACCTTCAAGGCAAATCCTTCCCATAGCGGGGTGGTCAGCGTTGATTTTCGCCACACCACTGTTGACAGCACCCTAGAGATGACCACGGAGGTGTTCGGTGAGAGCCGGCAGTTTACGCAACTTGTACGTCCTACCTATACCTCAAGGTTCAAGCAGACCGGCACCCAGGGCGAAGCGATTGCAGAAAGTTTTACTCAAGATGAGAAGGGCATTCTTGATATTTTAATGGTTGTCGATAACTCTGGTTCAATGAAGGAAGCCCAGGACAACGTTGCCCAAGGGTTACCGGCGTTGTTGGGGCACGTCTCAGGCAGCAACTGGCACATTGCCGTAATTTCCACGGATCGTCGCGACTGTATTCGCCGCATTATCACTTCCGAGATGGCTGATTACAAGCAGCTGTTTGCCACAACGATTGAAGAACTGGGGATCAAGGGCGCACGGGCCGAAGAGGCGATCTTGATGGCGCATCGTGGCTTGCAGGGAGAGTGTCGCGGCCAGACCACGTCATGGTTGCGGGAGCATTCAAGTGTTGCCATCGTTATTGTTACCGATGAAGATCATCAATGTTACCGAGACATGAGCTACAATAAAGAGGGCAAGGCACTAGTCAAATTATGTCACAGCAAAAAGGACATATATACAAAGCAGGTCGCGGATTTTTACCAGCCCATCGATGCTTTTTACAGTTACCTCAGGCAGCTGCGTGTGCCTGGGGTTAGCGCGAAAATCTATGGCATCATCAATCCCATCGATGAAGACACCTCGGGAGGATATTGGTTGAAGCTGGGCAGTAAGTGGTGGCGTGGTTGGCGCAGTGAAGACGGTAGAAAGCTTTTTGATCAACGTGCGGATATTTTTTCTGATCGGGCTGGTTACGATACCATTTTGCAAAATATTTCCTCTGACATCAGTGTTATTCTGAAGGATCAGTTTATGTTAGAGCGTGAGCCAAGTGCAGGCACTGTGGTAGTCAAGGTAACCACTGATGATGTTAGCAAAGAACTACAACCCGACGACTACATGGTGAAAGAAAATGTTTTGACGCTCAACCACAAGCCCCCGCAAGGTGCGGTCATCGATGTGCAGTATGCATATGATGCTGAACCAGATGTCAAAGAATTTAGCCTGCCACAGCTGCCATTGCCGGGCAGCGTTAGCATTGAGATTGATGATAACGGCCAGGTGACGACGGCAGACCCTAGCTCATACATGCGTGTCGGTCAGCAGATAAAGTTCCACTCTGCACCACCTAAAGGGGCCGAACTGACGATTAGCTACCAGGAAAACCGCCAGCTGCGCACAGAATTACAGCTCGGCAAAGGCATCATTACTGAACTTACGGTAACCGTAGACGATGAGGTGGTCGATACCTACAGTCTCGATGCACTGACGAACTTGATTACTTTCAATGCGGACGCGTTGCCTGCCGAAGGGGCCGTTGTGAAAGCTGTCTACAACGCCGTTCTGGAGGAAAATTTGAGTTACCTAGTGGCACGACACGATGCCCTACGTGACGACGACAATATCTTGTGCTTCAGTGCGGATGATCCGCTGCTGGGCATAAGTTGTGCCTGGCAACATGTCGAGGGTAAGGACTATGTTGTATTTGGTGCCGGGGAGTTCGTGGCGGGGCGCACGGTCATCGTCAGACAACTGCTCGACATCGACACCAACAACATTCAGCTACAGGAACACTACCTGCCAGAGACCATCAAGTTGCAAATTGGCACGGAAGTCTGCTATGCCTCTGACCTCGTGATTAAAAGCAACACCATCATGCTCGACGAACACCTAGCCCAATCTTTATGCCCACACTTGAGTAGCGATCAGAAAATCACCCTCAACTATGACTACATCGACCTGCGGCAAAAATTCAGTGTCGAGCAAGCGTTCTTCGACGCACACCCGCACGAATATGAGCATTGGGAGATTGCCATCAACGGCGAAAGAGTGGCAAGCAAGGACTTCAAGGTTACCAATCATAGCGTTGAGTTTGGTTTCCGCCTGCCAGCCGATGCGGTAGTAGAGGTTAAAATTTCCCTCTACTGAGGGTGAATATCTGGTTTCGCTACTTAGCCCGTATCTCCGTTATCTTAGCCCGTACCTCCGTTGTCTTGGCACGGCGCAGACCTACCGAGAAACTCGCCCCTGAATAGGTGTGGCACATACTTTTATCTAAAAGCATAATCTAACGGCAATATGGCAGTATTTGTGGTGCGAGTTTTCGTACGGTCTCACCGCGCCGTTCATGGAGCTCTCGGTCGGCAGGCCTGAACGCAATAGCCGAGAAGTCTGATGACGAGCCCGAACGCAGTAACGAGAGATCAGAGTGCAAGGAGCGAGCTAGCAAGCGAGCGGGACAAAAAGCATCGCGTAGCGATGAGCTAGGAAGCGAGCGATACAAAAAGCCGCAGCGCAGCGTACGGTCTTGCCGCGCCGTTCATGTGGCTCTCGGTGGGCAAGAGACTTGAGAGCAAGCCTCAACGCAATACAGGGAGATCAGAGCGCAAGCAGCGAGAGGATGCAGAGAGACTAGAGGATAAGCAGCGAGGGAGCTAGAAAGCGGCAAACAGTCTCGTAAGGCGAGCGTTACAAAAAGCCGCAGCGCAGCGAACGGTCTCCCCGTGCCGTTCATGGAGCTCTCGGTAGGCAAGCTTGAACGCGATAGCAAGATGCCTGAGGGCAAAGAGCGAGGGAGCTAGGAAGCGGCAAACAGTCTCGTAAGGCGAGCGATATAGAAAGCAGCGCGTAGCGCACAGCGCAGCGCACGGCCTCGCCTAGTTTTTGGCTTTGTCCAGCACTGCAATTGCATCGAGATACTCGTCGATTATCGCCCGCATACGCACAGGTGCGAGCTTGATATCTCGGTAGTAATCTAACCTAACCTTGAGCATTTTTTGTATTTCATCTTCTGGCACCTCATCCCACCTACTTTGGTAATAGGTGCGCAGTTGTTCGATCTCTGGGTAATCAGCATACTTGGCATAATCATAGTTGAGTCCGGGAAATTTTTCAGGATTTATTTTTTTAAAAACTGCCAATTCTTCGGGTTCAAAGACGGCAAGCACGGTATCGACAACATCCTCGATTTCCTGGTCTTTAATCTCAGCCAATCGCTTGTGTAGCTGGGTGTCGGTAGATTTCTCGCCGGTAAAAATACCCATTAGCGAATATTTATGCAGGAACAATCTCACAGGCCCTCGTTCACGGTAATACACCTTATAATCTAGTTTGTCAGCTTCATCTAGTTTGCTAGCTTCCCTCAGAAACGCATTGTAGCTAGTTAAGGCATCGCCAGCATCGATCATAAAGCCGCGCCCCTTGCTTGGCATCATCATATTGTGGGAACCACTATCCCAATCGCCGCCCAACATTGCTAGGAGCTTGATGCGTTTAGTCTCGGCGAGAGAATAAAGCTTATCGGAGTGCTCGTTGAGCTCTCCATAGTGTTTTGCTCGTTCGACGAACAATTGCACCGAATAATGTTGTACATGACCGATTTTGCGGTGGACGGTCAGCGGGAAGACGTTAGTGCCGATCAAGCGATCTAACTCAGACATAGCAATAGCACCAGCCTGATGCCAATGCTTGGCGATTGCTCGCATGCCGTTAGCAAAAACAAGTTCGTATGCGCCGGTTACTCCACCGCTCGCGCGGCGACTGTTGACGACTATCTTGCCATTCTTTAACACATCTGTTACCAATTCTTCGAGCTCAGTAGCTTGACTGAGTAAGCCGCGCTCTCGCAACTGCCATATCACTTCTTGAATGTTGCCATCCTTCAGCAAGGCCTCGAAGTCGTCATCGATTCCAGATATGATCTTTCTGATCTGGTTTAAGAATTCGTCGGTTATCTTTACTTCTTCTTGGGCCGTAGTCTCTTTGACTATATCGTTGAGGATTTTTCTGTTGGTGCTATCAGTCCCGGTTGCTGTCTCATCGATATCGAAATCGATATCGAACAGGTCGTGGCGATCTGATTCGAGCTGCTGAGCACGAATACCTGCTATCCGCTCTTTTGCTTTCGCCAGCGGTTGATCACGGCGAAAAATCAGTGTTTTTGGTCTGGGGGTATCTCGAGCAAACTTGAGAATTTTATAAATAGAATCGTGGTTATCAGCAATTTCTTTTTCTATATACTGGAGTAGTTCATCTTCCGACCAATGTGCGGGCCGATGGATGCCCTTAGCTAACTCTTCGATGGGCACACCTATCTCGAATTGTGTAAATGCAGAGTTATGTGTAGGGATAAGATTTTCATCAGGATTCTCGAGTCCTTCGCGGAAAAGCGGATGGGCGTGGTTACGTATATAGTCAAGCTTAGCTTGGATCTGCTGAGCAGGAGTGTTATCCCTAGGGAAGATGAGAGTTTCCTGCCGGCCGCCAACCTCGATCGTCTCGACAACTAAGGAGTCACGATGTCGTGAGGCCGCGAACCGCAAATCTTTAACAGATAATGTGCTTCGTTTGCTGAGGATATGGTCGCGAATCTGTTCTATGGATACTCCCTTGGAAAAACTCTCGGCACTGAGTGTGTCGAGATAGCGCACTGTCTGGTCTATGGGCGTGAAATTTCTGGGAAAAATATGCTCGCCATGCAATACGTACTTTGTCCTATCGAGATTTCGGACGACAGCGCGACTACTGGATCTGGGGGAGAGCTTAGCTAACTCTTCCACAGCTATACCATGTTTGAGGGCATCTGCATCGAGGCTGGTGAGATAGTTCTGCAACTTTTCTTGCGGTGTGTAACCTGTAGCAAAAACCCGTCTCTCTCCATCGACAAGCTCTGTCTTATACCCTCGTGATTCTAAATAGTTGCGATAAAGACCACTCCTCCGCAGTTGTTCGCTGGATACGCCCTCATCTTTAAATTTTTCGGGGTCGATTTTCTTGATGATCTGATCAGGATTTTTTGTCAGATATTTTAGTAGGGCCGCTCCACCAACAGCCGCCACCACCGCCGCGGTTGCCCAAATAGCATAATTGACCACCTTAGCTGACTTGTCTGCGAGCGGATCAGACTCTCGGTCATCAGCGACAATATTTGTCGGCAATGCCAACAACACACATAGAAAAACATGCCCAACAAGCTTATTCACATAAAATCCCAGTATTACATTAAAAAAGAACATATTATATAATATTATTGGCAGATGTCAAGCTAATGTTTAGTTTGCTAGGTGATGGGTTATACTAGTGAGTGCTAGATGATTGCCAACTCTCCGCGCCGTTCATAGAGCTCTCGGTAGGCAAGCTTCAACGCAGCCGCGAGAAGGCTTGGGAGCAAGCAGAGAGGGCGCGCAGAGTGGCCTGAGAACATGCAGCGAGCTAGGAAGCGAGCGATACAAAAAGCAGCGTAGCGAGCGAAGCGAGCGATACAAAGAGTCGTGCGCAGCTCCGTTGTCTTGGCACGGCGCAGACCTGCCGAGAAACTCTCCCTGAGTGGATATAGGCACATGCCTTGTGCAAAAGCATAATCTAACGGCAATATGGCAGTATCTGTGGTCGAGTTTTCGCACGGTCTCCCCGTGCCGTTCATGGAGCTCTCGGTGGGCAAGCTTGAACGCAACCGCGAGAGGTCTGATGACAAGCTTGAACGCAATACAGGGAGATCTGAGAACAAGCAGCGAGCTAGGAAGCGAGCGATACAAAAAGCAGCGTAGCGAGCGAAGCGAGCGATACAAAGAGTCGTGCGCAGCTCCGTTGTCTTGGCACGGCACAGCCCTACCGAGAAACTCCCCACGAATAGGTGTGGCACATACTTTTATCTAAAAGCATAATCTAACGGCAATATGGTAGTATTTGTGGTGCGAGTTTTCGCACGGTCTCACCGCGCCATTCATGGAGCTCTCGGTAGGCAAGCAAGGGGTTCTGAGGCAAACCCAAGCGGAGCTAGTCCCTTAGCACGTACCTCCGTTATCTTGGCGCGGTGCAGACCTACCGAGAAACCCGACCTCAACAGGTATAGGCACATGCCTTGTGCAAAAGCATAATCTGACAGTAATATAGCAGTATTTGTGGTGCGAGTTTTCGCACGGTCTCACCGCGCCATTCATGGAGCTCTCGGTAGGCAAGAGGTGGGGCTAACCGCGAGAAGGCCTGAGGGCAAGAGGCAAGTAGCACAAGCCTCCGTTGTCTTGGCGAGGCGCAGCCCTACCGAGAAACTCTCCCTAAAATAGGTTGTGAGTACATGCCTTGTGCAAAAGCATAATCTGACGGCAATATGGCAGTATTTGTGGTCGAGTTTTCGTACGGCCTCGCCTCGCCGTTCATGGAGCTCTCGGTCGGCAGGCCTGAACGCAATAGCCGAGAAGTCTGATGACGAGCCCGAACGCAGTAACGAGAGATCAGAGTGCAAGGAGCGAGCTAGCAAGCGAGCGGGACAAAAAGCATCGCGTAGCGATGAGCTAGGAAGCGAGCGATACAAAAAGCCGCAGCGCAGCGCAGCGCGTAGCGCGAGCTAGGCGGTTGCCTTCAACTCCTGCAAGCCTTTTGCCAGCCAGGCAAGTGCTTGTTGCACGTGTGCTTCCGAGGCCGTGCAGCTGAGCCTGAGATGTCCATCAACCCCGAAAGACTCGCCTGGGACGACGATTACTTTGTGTTTTTCCAGCAGCCACTCCGAGAAGGCCAGTGCGGTCGGATAGGATGTGCGTGCCAGCCAGGTAGGTAGCTGCGGAAAAATATAGAACGCCCCCTGCGACGGGGTGAAGGTCAACTCTGGCAACGTGTCGCGCAACAACTGCTGGGTCTTCTGTAATTTTGTCTCGATTGCGTCGATCATCGGTTGCACGAGCGGCCGCCCTTGGGTGATGGCGAAGATGGCGGCTTTCTCGGTGAAGGAAGGCAGACAGGTGGTCGAGTGGCTCTGTAGTTTTTTGATGTTGGCAACGATGTCCTTGTTCCCTAACGCATAGCCGACCCGCCAGCCAGTCATCGCAAAGCTTTTCGAGAGACCGTTAACGATGAGCGTTTGCTCCCGCAGCTGCGGGCAGAGATTGAGGATGGAATAGTGCCGCCGTTCAGCATTAAAGACCGTATACTCGTAAATCTCATCGCTGATAATCCACCAGTCTTTGCGTTGCAAATAAGCACCGAGTGCTTCGTAGGCGGCCCGACTTGGCACATGTCCTGTCGGATTGTTGGGAAAATTAAGCACGATTGCTCTGGTGCGGGGGGTGGCAAAACGCTCCAGCTGTTCAGGGCTAGGCAACGGCTGCTGGGCATCGTAAGGCACGATAACGGCCTTCGCCTCACAAATTTTGCTCTGTTCAAGATAGCTGACCCAGTAGGGGGCGAGCAGTATGACCTCGTCGCCGCGATTGAGCATTGCCATGAAACTGTGTAGCAGCAGTTCCTTTGCTCCACAACCACAGACAACCTCGTCCTGACTGTAGTCGAGCTGGTTCTCCCGCTTATACTTGGCCGCGATCGCCTGCCGTAACTCGGCCGTACCACCTGCAACCGAGTAGTAGACATGACCAGTAGCCAGCGTTGCCATCGCCTCTTGCACGATAGCAGGCGGAGTCGGCGGCCCGGGCTCACCCGCGGCGAGATTGTAAAAACGAATTCCCTGAGCACGCAAGGCACGTGCCTTCGCATTCAAACCGATGGTCAGGGAGGGGCGCAAAGCACCCATGCGTTGGGCAAGACGCATAGCACACCTTAGCTGCTACAGGACAAATAAAAGAAGAGTTGCAGAGCCTGTGTATCGGGAACCCACCTTCAACTAGGTGGGTGTCTCGGCTGACGCTTTAGGCTTCCTCCCAGTCCTGCGAACAAAGGAGGCTCTGCACCAAACGCAGGCGGAGGCTTGCTCACCACGCAGACACTAGACCCCCAATAAATGCTTATCGGTTCCAACGTATGGACAGGTTCTGCAACCTGTCTGTAATTGTCGCATAGGCACTTTGCCTTGTCCATGAAATTTTCACTTGGTTGGCAACGCTTGCACCCGCTCGATGATCGGAGGGTGCGAGTGATACATCGCCGAAAATAGCGGATGCGACAACGGCATTGACTTGCTGTTGGCACGCAGCTTGAGTAGACCTGCAGCAAGTTGTTCGCCGTCTCCCATCGCCGTGCATGCGAAGGCATCGGCAGCAAACTCGTTGCGACGAGAAATCAAGGACGTGATGGGTTGTAACAGGAATTCAATCAGACCGAACCACATGAAAAACACCGTCAATGCCGCGTAACTAGAAACCCCGCTGAACGCAAAGGCATCATAGAAGCTCGCTTGTGCGATAAAAATGTCCAGCAAAAAGAAAATTACGCCTGTCATGACAAAAGAACGTACCAGCTGCCAGCGAATGTGATGCAATTTATAGTGTCCGATTTCATGTGCTAACACGGCGATAATTTCTTTATTTTCAAGTGCGCTTATTAATGTATCAAAGAGCACAATGCGCTTTTTGCCAAACACCCCGGTAAAATAAGCGTTGCCGTGCGAAGAGCGTTTGGAGGCATCCATGACGTAAATCGAATCGGTCTTGAAACCAACCTTAGCCGCCATCGCGAAGATGCCGTCACGCAGCTCACCTGCCGCGATGGGGCGGAATTTGTTGAACAGTGGTGCGAGCAGGCTGGGATATATCCACATCGTCAGCAAACTGAAGCCGAAGACGAACATCCAGCCGTAAAGCCACCACCACTTGCCGGCATACATCATGATCAGCAGCAGGACCGTCAGCAGCAAGCCACCCAACACGATACCCAGCAACGCGCCCTTGAGGAGGTCGAGCATAAAGCCCTTGCGGGTCTGGCGATTGAAGCCATGGCGTGCCTCGATGTAGAACGTGTGGTAATAACTGCCAGGGATGCTGAGCAGCATTGATAACGAGCCCAGTGTGGCAAAAAACACCAGGCCGCGCAGCAGTTCATTGTCATTGCCGACACAGTAGGCTGCAAACTGCTCAGCCAGACCAAGACCTCCGACACAGAGAAACAGCAAGAGCAGTAGTTCCTGTAGCCAACCATGCACCGTGCTAAAACGATGGCGGTCGAGCGCATAGCGCAGCGAGGCCTGTATGTTCTCCTGCTCTATGGCTAGCACGCGTGCTGCCTCGGCCTGCCGCGTCGGGTCGGAGTAGAAGTGCTTGTTCAAGGTTGCGAGGGTGTGTTCAATGCTGTGCTTGACGAGACGTAGCAGCACGAACAGGACGAGCAGAATATGCATATACTAAAGCCTTCATGCTAAATTGCCGACACGCCTCCCGCAGCAACGCTGACCACAGGCAACGGCATGACTGGCTCATTACACCACCCAGCCACTCTATCGAGGATATGTTTTTTCCTCCTGCTGAGCAACATCTTTGCAGGTTGCCCGCAGCAAAAAAAAGAGTCCTACCAGATAGCTGAAGCGAACATCGAACTAGGCACATATCACCTGCAACCGCTGGGCTCAGCGCAGTCGTTGCAGGATGTCGCCCCTGAATACCGCTTGGTGTCAGTGCAAGATAGCGGTTACCTCGTCAGCACAGATACGGGCTTGAGTTATGTGGTCGATGGCGCGGGGCAAGTGACACAGCTCGACAAAAGCGACACCGTCGTCGCTGAGCACACCCTGGTCTGGGCGGCTGCGGACGATGCCGTATGGCTAGTGACGGCGACGCGGCTCAAGCATAGCCGCGGGCAGGATGGTGTTGCAGTCGTCGGTGATCAGGTGCGAGTGCTGTGGTTCAGTGCGCGGCAGATCTTGCTGTGGGGTGAATATCAGCGGCGCAGCGATGGCGGCCTCAGCAGTGGTTTGCAGCTTTACAGCCTCGATCCTAGCGACAGAGTCGTACTGACGACCACTATCAGCGAAGAACTGATCAAAGCCGCCGTGCCAAGCTTCGTCGGGGCGGAAAAGTTTATCGCGGGCGGACTCACAGGGCAGGATTTCTGGCTGTGGACGAGAGCAGGAGGCTTGTTGTTACTGCGGGAGAAGCCAGGCAAAAAAGAATACCTCTTTGAAGCGCGGGCGATAATTGCCTTTCCTCGTATCGCCGCGGTGATCAAGGATATTGGCTTTACTGTTCCCGTCTCGGCCGCGGGCGATGCTACCCCACCCGAATACGTGCTCGGCATTGCGGCAGGTGAAGGCAACCGCGGCGCGCTCTATATCGCCACCAAAGCACCTTGAAAATCGCCTTGATTTTATTTAAAAAAACGCGAATATCATGTTTCGCTACTTAGCCCAGGTCTCCGTTGTCTTGGCACGGCACAGGCACTACTTAGCCCATGCCTCCGTTGTCTTGGCACAGGTCTCCGTTGTCTTGGCGAGGCGCAGACCTGGAGCTAGCAAGCGGCAAGGAAGCTGCGTGCAACTCCCCACGAATGTGTATAAGCACATGCCTCGTGCAAAAAATAATCTGAATGCAATAGCAAAAGGTCTGAGGGCATGCAGCGAGCTAGGAAGCGAGCGATACAAAAAAGCCGTAGCGCAGCGAACGGCCTCACCTCGCCGTTCATGGAGATCTCGGCGGTCAAGCTTGAACGCAACAGCCGAGAGACTTGGGGGCAAAGACCTTCCTTAGCCCGTATCTCCGTTGTCTTGGCACGGTGCAGCCCTACCGAGAAACTCGCCCTGAGTGGGTGCAGGCACATACTTTTATCTAAAAGCATAATCTAACGGCAGTGTTGGCAGTATCTATGGTCGAGTTTTCGTACGGTCTCGCCCTGCCGTTCATGGAGATCTCGGCGGGCAAGCTTGAACGCAACAGCCGAGAGACTTGGGGGCAAGGACACCACTTAGCACAAGTCTCCGTTGTCTTGGCACGGCGCAGCCCTACCGAGAAACTCCCCACGAATGTGTATAAGCACATGCCTCGTGCAAAAAATAATCTGGTTGCAGTATTGGCAATATCTGCGGTCGTTTTCGTACGGCCTCGCCTCGCCGTTCATGAAGCTCTCGGTCGGCAAGCTTGAACGCAGCAGCCGGGAGACTTGGGGGCAAGCGGGAGAGGGGCTTGATAACAAGCATGAACGCAATAACGAGTGGCCTGAGAACATGCAGCGAGCTAGGAAGCGAGCGATACAAACAGCATCGCGTAGCGATGAGCTAGGAAGCGAGCGATACAAAAAGCAGCGTAGCGAGCGCAGCGAGCGTTACAAAGAGCAGCGCAGCGCCCTGAAAAAATCCCGATATTCGCGTTATTTAAAAAACTTGTTTATCTCGTAAACATAAAACCAACTTGGGTGTGTTGCTTACCGTTGATGTCCAGCAGTGTCTTGATGTACTTGACTTCAGCACTGCGGGTCATGTGCTGGTCTTTTTTGTCAACAAAAAACCCAATGTCCTTGATGACCAGACCGAGACTGAAGAGCTTTGTCTCCGCAAAGGTTACCAGCGAAAAGCCATCTTCGGAGAGATCCATCAGCCGCTTGCGCAGCAGGGTCTCGTTGTCGTAGGGATTGATAAACTGGCAGAATTCTTTGCGATGGGGGAAAAATTCATTACGCACCCCTTGCCTCGTTTCCTTAAGGGCGAGAGATTCTTTAAGAGGAATCAAAATGTTTTTGCCATCCGTATCGATGGAATCAGCTCTGAAGTTCACCAGAAAAATCTGCACATAGAAGTTACGTGACTGGAGAAATCGCTTGAGATGCTCTGGTGCGACGCTGTTGCTGAGCACAAGATGGTCGTCTTGAACATCGACTATCCTAGTTTGAAAGCGAATGTCGAGGCCATCACCCGTGAGATAGACATAGCGCTCGTCCTGCCAAGCATCGCGGATGACTTGCCGATGTTTATCTGATATAGCCATAGTCTTCCTTTCCAATCAAATAAACTGCATCAGAAAATTTATCCACGTAACTTAGCGTCTTTCGTGCCGAAGGAAAAGCGAAAGTAAGGCGCAGTTTTAGTTTTGTTTCCTGTCTTTGATATTCTTGTAGCATGTAGTTCACGTTTTCTACCCGCACAACTTGCAGTTCAATTCTTTTGGTGGGAGAAAGATCAAAGCTACCGCTGAATTCATACATGATGGCGGTGTCAACTCTAGCGCAAGCAACGGGGTTCTTTAGGTCAGGGCTAGCGCCGCTATCTGCACCGATATCTTCACCGATTACATGACTACATGTGCCAAGTTTAATAACATCGGTTGCATAGCTATCAGTCATGTAGCCATATCTTCCGGCCAGATAGATCTTGGATAGGATGCCCATTTTTATTTTCGCGGCACCCCCTAAGCGGGTGAAGTCAAGCCAGTAGTCGTTAAATAGATACTGGGTCATGAACACATCCAACTCCAGCGACACGTCATATTGTTTGAGGGTGAAAACCTGTCGCCCCCCCCAGCTGACGTAAAAATAATCCAGCACGCTTGACCCAGAGCGCCCGAAAGTTATGTTGCTAAAATCGGAGTCGGACATGTCGATAGTCTTTTCTATGTAGGCGTAGACGAAACTTCTGAAGTAGGTATAGTATGAAATGCCGAGCCACGGGATCATCAGCATCGAGTATGAGAGAGGAATTGTGCCCTTCAACGCGGAAAAGCCGTCGGGATCAGAGAACTGATTGCTGCCCATGACTCGGTAAGCAAACTCGCTATAAAGGCCGACATTTGCCTGTGCGTGTGGCTTAAGAGTGAGCGCACCTGATATTCTGTGGGTGCGTTCCAGCAAATCAAAACGAAAAGGAAAATACTTGATGTCCGAAGGATCTTCAAGAAAGAGTCGCACCCTACCAGTATTGGTTAGCCACTTTTGCATGTAAGTGTAAGCACCCCAGAAGGAAAGCAAATCAGAACGAAACGGCCCTAGACCCAACCCGAAATTGGACAAAAGGCCAAACACCTGATTGCGGTGGTCAGTCAGCGCACGCCCCGAATCAGGACGCTTGCCCGTGAAATCAAAAGCCTCGTTGCCAATCTGTAGCATCCAAAAATGTGGAAAATTAAACAGCGACAGATGGTGGTATTTGAACTTTGCTTCTGTCAGGTTGGGCTCTTCAACCCCCTCCAAATCCTGAAGCTGCTGACCCAGATCAATGCTGTCCAGCATGCGTTTGGCTTTGGCCGCATACGTGCCCTGGTCATGACGCTTGAGGTAGATTTTGCCCCACTTGCTGGCTTCACTGATGTTGCCCATATCATAGTGCAACAGGGCCAACTCAAAAGTAGCAAGCTCGCCGTAGCTGTCATGGAAATCAATGGCCCGCTTGAGCGTCTTGATGGCTTGGGGGTGTTTTTTCAAGAGCTTCAAAGTCAGGCCGCGGTAAAGAAGATTGAAAGATTTTAGTTTTGTTTTCTTGTAAATATATTTTAAGTACCTCAATGCCTTTTTTGGTAAACCGAGATGGTAGTAGGATGCTGCCAAGTAGTTCCACGAATCGTAGTCTTTCTTGTAGCGGCGCAGGTGCTGGCGAAAGTGTTTTTGGGCGCGCACATAATCCCTGTTCTGAAAGGCTTTCTTGCCAGCTTTGAGGCTTTTTGAGTATTTTAGTGCCTTTTTGTGTATACTCTCCCGCGCAAGAGCCTTACCATATAAAGAAGAGAGTGTTATCGAGACGATGCCGATCGTTATCAGAATCTTCCGATGGGCGGTAGCGTATGCCAGGCTGGTGAGAGTAAACCACGGGGTAGAGGGAGCGGGTGTGGCCGTCTGCGCTGCCTTCGTCCGTGTTGCTGCCATGCCGAGCGACCTACGTAACTTGAGGATACAGTTAAAGTGTACGCAAAAATATCCCCAATTGGAAACGATTTCTGTACGAAAGCTAATTTTCAGGACCTCCACTCATGACTAACATCAGAATGTTCGGGGAGACCTCAGTTGGTGTGGTGCGAGATAGCAATCAGGATAGTGTTTTTTATGACGAACGGGTGCAGGCGGGGGTGGTCGCTGACGGTATCGGTGGACGTAAGGGCGGTGATATTGCTTCTGGCATCGTTATTCAGGAGTTCGCGCGCTTCATTCAGGGGCGCAAGGCACGCATGCCTGCAGAACAGGCGCCTGAGCTGTATGCCGCGCTGTTGGAGGACATCAACGCCAAGATTTATTCTTTCGGCGAACGCTACCGTGAGATGAGTGGCTTGGGCACGACTGCGACTGCGATTCAATTTATCGGGCAGCAGGCGTTTATTCCCCACTGTGGTGACAGCAGGGCTTATCTGTTTACTCGTGACCACCTGTTTCAGCTGACCATCGATCACAACGTCGCCAGCTCCATTCATCACGGTTGGATTGACCGCTCTGCGGTACCGCAGAACACCAAGAGAAGTGTGTTGACCAGAGGGATCGGGTTATCCCCAACTGTCGAGGTCGATGTCTATCACCTCTCCATCGCCGCGGGGCAGATTTTCTTGCTCTGCAGCGATGGTTTATCGGATATGGTGGACGACCGCAGGATTCTGAAAATTCTGCACAAGAACAAGCATGCGACACACCACCTCCCCTCTCTCCTCATCGAAGAGGCTTGTGCACGCGGCGGGCGGGACAATATCACCGTGCTAACCTGTGAGGTAGCTTCGCTATGAGCAACAAGTACTACCTCCTGCGCCGCAACCAAGAGACGTTCGTCGGTCCGCACAACCTGTCTGAGCTTGTCAGTCTGTATAAGAGCAAACGCTGTAGCACCAACGACGAAGTCAGCGGCAGTACGGGGCCTTGGGTTTATTTGCGCAACCGTGACGAGCTTGAGAAACACTATCCAGAGATGGTGGGCATCTTTCACGGTGCAGTGCCAAAGGAAAACCTCGTCAGTGCTTACGAGAAGTACGAACCCAAGCCACGCAAGGGCTCTTCGTTCCTGACCTTAACGCTGGTCGCGGTCGTTCTACTGGGGGTGGCGGCCGCGGGCTACTACTCGTACTACCGTCGTCAAAGCGATGCCTTGAACCGTGTGATGCGATACCATCGCGCCCAGGACTACTCTCGTGCGATGAACATTATGCGCACCGATGCGGCGTTGGTAGACAAGATGCGCGCTTCGCTCGCTTCCGCCAAGGAGTGGTTGCCAGTGTTGAGAACCTTCGCTTTTTGGGACGATACCAAGCCCAAACCAGCTTTGATGGTAGCGATCAGGGAGCAGTCTGCGGTCAAGACTCCTGCCAATTGCAGTCGAGCTAGCTGGCGCAAGATTTGGCGTGCCAGTATGTCCAGCTGGGAGGAGGTGCTCACCCAACAGAAACTCATCAGTGCCCACTGGAGTCTCCTGCTATCGTGGGATACCCTGTGGTTGCGAGAGAGAACAGTCCCTAACTGGCATTACCCTAACAGCTATGAGCATGGCTGCTTTCTGTCGGCCTACAACGCCTTCGTCGGCCTGTCCTTACCTGACAACTCTTTTGCGACCGTCATCCGTGAACGCATCATGTGGCAGGCACGGGCGTTGGCCTCGACCAGCGACAGCCACCGCACCATCCATCCCTCCTCCGCCAGCCCGCTGCTCGTTTGGAACTGCATGGAGCAAAGCAACGACCTGAAAACCCTCGATGCCTGTCGTCGTATCCTTAAGAACGCCCGCCGCACACCGCTCGTCATCTACTCACAAGAAAAGTACCACTGGAACAGACTGCGCATCATTGCCGCCCAAATAAGGAAAGACGGCAGCACCAACAGCAGCATACCCTCCCTCGCCTCTCGCACCGACTCCTACAATGCAATCGACTACAGCGATATAGTTGGCTATCTAGTCAACATTAATAGTCAGAAAAAATAGTCCAGCATTAATAAATAGTTAAAAAATAATTTGTTTTTTGCTTGAAAGGTATCGTCCCATGCTGATATACCCTCGTCTGTTTGTTATGGTCAGATATTAGCGAAGGAGGACATGATTATGAGTATTATTTTTTCTGCCAGGAGTTTTGTCAGTGGTGTGACACTGTTGGCGTTGACGGTGATCGGTTGTGCCGATGAGCGGCGTGACCATCCGGTTTTTCTCGATGATCTCAACGATGTTGAGCGTTTCCCAAGTGACGATCGACAGCAATTGAAGGCGGAGCATGCCAACTTGCCGCAGAGCATGGTGGTGCGAGTGCCAGTCGATGCCAAGGGTGAGCCGCGTGCTGGTGCACAGGCGGAGGTCAAGCACTTCGACCGAGATCTTGGTCAAGAGCAGCTCAGCGGTGAGCGGATGGCCTCTGTGTGGGGTGAGGGGCGAAGCTCCAATCGTGCGCGTGTGGCACACAATCTGCGGCACGTCGCGAGAGACTATGAGCGTGGCCGTCACTACTCAACGCAGCACGATCCAGATATGTATGGTCACCATGGCAAGCATGGCTATCATGGCAAACGTGGGTATCGGCATGGCAAACGTGGGTATCACCATGGCAAGCATGGCTATCACCATGGCAAGCATGGCTATCGTGGGTATCGGCATGATGGTGGCTATCGTCATCGCTACTACAACAGCCCGCTCGTTTACAACTACGGCTATAGGCAGTCCTATCCGGTGACCTATTGGTATAGGTACTATCGTCCGTATTACCGTTCTGTCTATTATCCCAACCTGTGGTGGGGTAACTATCGCCCCTACAATACCACCTATTACCAGCCCAGTGGCTTCAGGTACTTCGTCTACTGCCCCCAACGAACAGTAGGCTACCGAAGAACTTACAGTATCTATTAATTAAAGGCTTCAGGACGGAGGATCGCGGCTAGCGATTCTTCTTCCTGTGCGCGCTACCGGCAGAAGTGACGGCGATCTTCAAGTCTATTTGCCCCTCCCCATAAAACTTGTCTTTCGTCGCCACTCCCTGCCGGGAGTGTGTTTTTTTGTGCGCACACATATGCAGTTCGGTGCGGGTCAAAAATCAATCAAACCATACTTGTGGGTGAATTTTTCGTTGGTAGTGCGATCAATCAGTGACGGCTTGAGCATCGAGAGGCTGACATAGCCCTCGTCAACGGTGACGCAGTCGCTGCCAGGACTTTTGTCGTCGAAGCCCCCGAAAGTCCAACCCATCCAGTAGTAGGGAATGTTGCGGGGGTTGGGTGCTTGGTAGAATTTTTTCTCGTAGTGACGTGTGCCGAGTGTGGCAAAGCGCATGCCTTTGACAGCATCGAGGGCAATATTGGGAATGTTGACGTTGAGGACACGTCCGTCAGGCACCTGGGCGGCAAACTTGGCGATGACACGACGTAGCACTGCTTCTGCGGTGTCAAAATGGTAGGGCGGTAGACCACAGAGTGACAGGGCAATGGCGGGCAGGCTGTTCATAGCGGCTTCGATCGCCGCGGCAACCGTGCCTGAATAGATGGTATCTTGGCCGAGGTTTGCCCCGTGATTGATGCCGCTGATAACCAGGTCAGGCTTGGTGTCCATGAGTAATTCGTGCAGGGCAAACTTGACACAGTCGGCAGGTGTGCCGCCGAGTGCGTAAACATGTTCTCGCATCTTACGCAAGCGCAGGGGCTCGTCCTTGGTAATCGAGTGACTCTTGCCCGACTGTTCTGTGAACGGGGCCACGGCAAGAAAATCACCACGAGCCTCAGCCACCGCAATAGCAGTGGCTAGACCTTCAGCATTGATACCATCGTCGTTGGTCAGTAAAATTTTCAATCGAGCGGCTCTCCAAAAACAGAGATAATATTTTCAAAAGAGGTAATGACTACGTAAGGAAATTTCATGACCTGGACATTGCCATCGTGATCTACGTATGCACCGACCAAGAGCTCGTATGCACCACTATCGTAGACTGCAATCACAAAAGCGTGTAGGAGCTCCCGCCCCTTCTCGTGCCCCGCGATGATCACCTGCCGCTGCTCATCATGGTGCATTTCTATACGCACGCCGCGCACTTGGCTTATCTTGGCAGACATGATGCTGCCGTCGTAGAGGTCAATACTGACTTCGTCGGACGCGGGCGCATCGGCAACGTAACCGACGTAGTCACGCCCATTGATGACAAAGTGCACATGGCGACCGAGAATTTCTTCAGGACTGCGCACATACTGCTGCTCTTGTGTAACCCCCAGCAAGGCGCTCCCCCCGCAGGATATGCCGCCCGTGCAAGCAATTAGCATGAGGCTAGCACCCGCAACGAGTTTTTGCGCTAAGGCATACTCGCCATCACCCTTGATGAACAGCCGCTTTGCCCCCTGCGACAGACTTGTCATGCGCTTTTGCACGGCGTTAAACAGACGACCATTTTTACTGTGACCTGCCGTAGCTAGGCCGAACAACGCTACTGTTGCAAGTACCAATATACCGCTTCTCACCCGCATAGCTCCCCCCCAATAATCCTGTAGATGAAATACTTGACGGGGGTGGGCTTAAATCATCAGGCAGGCGCTGTCAAGTTTTATCGCAGTTGATGTTCGTAGGCGAAACGAACATGGGGGGCATCGTCCTTCCTGTGCAATGCTTCTTGCTTGCCATCGAGGTCAGTCTTGCTGAAAATTTTGATAGCATGGATGCCGTTGGTGTAGACGGCAAAGACAGCACCGTTGAGATGGGAGATACCCACCGCATCACTGGTTAGTTCTACGATACGCCCGATGTGTGGGTGGTCATCGAGGAGATAACCTTCAACTGCGTCGGAGATGACGGTCATTTCGTATTTATCGGTGTAGCGTCGCAAGGTAAGGACTCCGTTGCCGTCTTTGACAACTTCAGCAAGGATAACCTTGGGTTCGACCGACTTGATGGCATAGACGTGGTTATGAATTATCGTCGTCCCTTCGCCCTCGTGGTCAAAATCACGTCGGGCGGCGAGCACGGCATCAGCGATAGTTTCGGCTTGCATGGCACTGCTAGGGTTGAGAACACCGAGGGTATAGAGCACGTCATGGGGTTTCACTGCCGCACAGGAAAACATGGCACATGCTAGTGCACCTGTCAGCAGCGTTTGCATTCTTGTTGCGGTGCGCGTGCCGGTCTTGCTCCGCAGAGGATGACTACCTACCTTGAAGCCGATAGCTTGGGTAATGCGGGTGACGAGCCGCTTGCCTCGTGCTGACGCGGTGGTAGTGCTGAAGACGAAGGCGATGCAGAACAGCGCAGGGATTATCTTCTTCATGGCAATAAATTCCACCCCGTGTCTTGTTCGTGCTGCCGGCCGTCAAGTCCTTGTGCCTGTGCCTTTGTGGAGCAGAAAAACATTCAGGCAAAACAGCGCCGCGGCAAAGGCCGTGAGAATGGCAAAGCCAGTGTAGACACTCATGTCACTGACACCGAGAAAACCATAACGGAAGCCGTTTATCATGTAGAGAATAGGGTTAGCAAGGGAAACTCTTTGCCAGATTTCGGGCAGGGTGTTGATGCTGTAGAACACGCCACCGAGGTAAGTCAAGGGGATGAGGATGAAGGTGGGCACGATGGCAATGTCATCGAATTTTTTCGCAAACAGGGCGTTGAGGAAGCCGCCGAGCGAGAAGGTCAGGGCGGTGAGGATGGAGAAGGCGATAATGATGAACCAGCTGTGGATTTGGAGTTTGGTGAACAGCAGGGAGATGATACAGACGGTTGTGCCAGTCAGCAGACCACGAAAGATGCCTCCGCCTGCGAAGCCGAGCACGATGCAGAAGTTACTGATGGGGGCGACCAGCAGTTCTTCGATGCTTTTTTGGAATTTAAGGCTGAAGAGAGACGAGCAGACGTTCATGTAGGAGTTGGAAATGATACTCAGCATAATCAGGCCTGGCGTGATGAACTGCATGTAGGAGAAGCCTTCCGCCATGCTGATTTTATCACCGATGAGCTTGCCAAAGACGATAAAATACAACGTCATAGTGATGGCGGGGGGAATGATTGATTGACTCCAGATCCTGACGACGCGCACACATTCCTTGTGCATCAAGGTGTAGAGGGCGAAGCATTGGCGCTTGAATCCCATCCGCTATTGCCTCGTGGTCAGATTGAGGAACAGTTGTTCGATGCGGTTGGTTTTGTTGGTGATGTTTTTAATTTTGATGCCCGCGGCACTCAATTTGTTGAGGGCATCGCCGAGCATGTCAACGGCGGTGATGTTTATTTCCAGCGTGTGGTTGTCAATTTTGGTAATCTTATACGCATCTGTGCCGTTGGGTAGCGGTCTTGTCGCCTGTGGGGTGGCCCCGTTCTCAACTGCGATGAGGAAGGATTGGCTGCGCAGTTTTGCCAGCAGGGTGTTGAGGGGGGAATCTTCAACAATCCGACCCTTGTCAATGATAGCGACGTGATCGCACAGCTTTTCGACTTCTTCGAGATAATGGGTGGTGAGGATAATGGTGGTGCCGCTTTCGTTCAGTTCTTTTAGTAAGTCCCACATTTGGTATCTGATCTCAACGTCTGCCCCTGCCGACGGTTCATCGAGAATTAGCAGGCGCGGGTGGTTGACGAGGGCACGGGCTAGCATCAGACGACGCTTCATCCCACCTGAGAGACTGCGAGAGGCGGAATGGCGCTTGTACCACAGTTTCAGTTTTTTTAGCACCGCCGTACTGCGTTGACGAGCTTCGTCACGGGACAGACCGAAGTAGCCTGCTTGATTTCTTACGACATCGCCCGCCTTTTCAAAGATGTTAAAATTAAATTCTTGCGGCACGACACCGATCATCTCCTTCACCTGCGTGCGATCGCGGTCGAGGTCATGCCCGAACACGGTCACTTGCCCGGCGGTGCGGGTAACCAGACTGGTAATGATGCCGATGGTGGTTGACTTGCCTGCACCGTTGGGGCCGAGGAGCGCGAAGAAGCTGCCCTCATCGATCTCAAAACTCACGTCTTGCAGGGCCACAGTTTCTGGCGCGTAAACCTTGGTAAGTCCTTCGACCTTGAGTGCAGGTGGTTTCAAAGCAGTCTTGGTTACTCGTCGTCAAGAAACTGAATCCCGCCATCCTCTGGTAAAGCGTCAGGGCTGGCGAGCAAGGTTTCGTTGGTGGAAATACTGAGGTTGTTGTGGACGTATACCACCTCATCGATCACCACAATGTAGAAGCCGTTGTCATAGACCTCGACAACTTCGCCATATTTATCGACATCGCGGCCGTTCCTCAGCCCTTGCACAACCACCTCAGCTCCGACATCGGGATGATTGCGAATCAGTCGCCCCGTCATGTATTCAAGCAGCACAAGTCTGTCGTAGCCATCGTCAATTTCGATCAGCAGCTGACCGTCGGGGGTAAGTTCCCAGTAGCCTTCGTAGAGCTGGTTGTCGATGTAGAAGTTGACATATTGCCCCGCATTCTCGTCACCGGGATCGACATATTCGGCGCTAGTAACATCGAGTACAGATCGGCCGCGATCGCAGCCAGCCATCGTCAAACCGCTGCAAACGATGAGGCCTGCTGCGCCTGCTGCGGTGACGGTCTGCAGTGCTCGCGATGACAGATTTTGTAGCCAGCCTTTGGCAGCTGTCCGCAATTCGCTGACGCTCCCCTGAACCAGGCGAGCTGGTGTCGCGCTAGCACTCGTCACCGATAGCGCGCCGCTCATAAATACAGCAAGAAACAGACTTCGCATCACAGAATCTCCCCACGAAAGCATTAAACCCAAAAAGACAGTGGGGGTTGTGTAAGCTTAGCTAATACAGCTTGTCAATATTTTTTTGTCATCTCCTCATGCACATGCTGCGCGCTACGCGCTGCTTTTTGTCCCGCTCGCTTCCTAGCTCGCTTCGCTCGCTACGCTGCTTTTTGTATCGCTCGCTTCCTAGCTCGCTTCGCTCGCTACGCTGCTTTTTGTATCGCTCGCTTCCTAGCTCGCTTCGCTCGCTACGCTGCTTTTTGTATCGCTCGCTTCCTAGCTCGCTGCATGTTCTCAGGCCACTCTGCGCGCCCTCTCTGCCTGCCCTCAGACCTCTCGGCGGTTGCCCACACCTCTTGCCGACCGAGGGCTTTATGAACGGCGCGGGGAGACCGTTCGCTGCGCTACGGCTTTTTGTCCCGCTCGCTTCCTAGCTCGCTCCTTGCGCTCAGACCTCTTGATATCGCGTTCAGATTATTTCTTTGCATATGGCATGTGCTTGCACATATTCGTGGGGAGTTTCTCGGTAGGGCTGCGCCGTGCCAAGACAACGGAGGCATGGGCTAAGTGGTGTCCTTGCCTCCAAGTTTCTCGATAGGGCTGCGCCTCGCCCAGCTGCGCTACGCGGCTTTTTTGTAACGCTCGCTTCCTAGCTCGCTTCGCTCGCTACGCTGCTTTTTGTATCGCTCGCTTGCTAGCTCGCTGCATGTTCTCAGGCCTCTCGGCGGTTGCTCTCACCTCTTGCCTACCGAGAGCTCTATGAACGGCACGGTGAGACCGTGCGAAAACGACCGCAGATATTGCCAATGCTGCAACCAGGTTATTTTTTTGCACAAGGCATGTGTTTGTACATATTCGGGGGGAGAGTTTCTCGGCAGGTCTGCCCCGTGCCAAGACAACGGAGGCTTGTGCTAAGTGGTGTCCTTGCCCCCAAGCCTTCTCGCGGTTGCCTCCCACCTCTTGCCGACCAAGAGCTCCATGAATGGCAGTGGCATGCTTGGGAAAATTGACTGAAATCTTTAATTTTTTAATTTTCGCTTGATTGCCGTCAGCTCTTTCTTGGTCAATTTCAAAAATTTGCACACCTGAGCCTCAGGCACGCCATCGCTAAGCATTAGCTGGGCAGCCTCCATCTGCTTTTGCTCGACGCCCTTCTGCAATCCCAGCTGTTCACCCTGCTCGATGCCCAGCTGCTTGCCCTTCTGCAAGCCGCGTCGCTCAGCTCGTTCCAGTCCAAAATACATCGTTGGCACGAATCGCTCCTCCTCTTGCTTGTGCGGCCAGCGCTTACGATCAACACGATCAAAATCCTGGCGCTTCACCCCCCTATCGGCCGCATCACAATAATCCATTAGCATGTTGCCCAAAAACTGCCCCTCTTCTCGTTCAAGCCCTTCAATTTTCTCAATGATCAAGGCTATCTTATCTTCGTCCATGCCCCACAACTCCGCCATAACATAGATGATGATAGCACTGCTCCCCGCCTTCGTCCACAGCTCGCTGAGGGGCGGTTTTCTGAGATTGAATACCTTGCAGCGCATCACCGGCAAGTCATCCGCAAGCGCTGCCAGCTCTGGCGGAATCTCCTCGCTGCCAAACTCCCAACTGAGGTAATCCTGCGGTGGCTCGTAGTCCTTATCCTCACAGCACAGCAGAATTACAGGTATTATCAACTCATAGGGTTCGCCTGGCTGCCGCCTCCGCCTTTTGCTGCGCGCCTTGCATTCCGCCACGTAGTATTCCATGGCTTGCAAGACAGCATCACGATCCTTATAGCTCTTATGCTCAAGAATTATTGACAGGATGACGATCCTGTCTGTGATGCCCCACAAAGGTAGCTGCACTATGATGTCGGTGCGTAACTCACCTCCCGGCCCCTTGATAGGCTGCGCTGCGACTCTTTGTATCGCTCGCTTGCTAGCTCGCTGCTTGTTCTCAGACCTCTCGTTATTGCACTCAAACTTGCCTGCCGAGAGCTCCATGAACGGCACGGCGAGACCGTACGAAAACTCGACCACAAACACTGCCAACACTGCAACCAGATTATTTCTTTGCATAGGGCATGTGCTTGCACCTATCTCAGGGGAGAGTTTCTCGGTAGGTCTGCGCCGTGCCAAGACAACGGAGATTTGCGCTAAGTAGGATCTCTGCTCTTTTCGCAGCTCGCTTTCGCTTGACCACCAAGTCACCTCCATAAATTTACTGAATGTACTCAGGGATAGTATAGCATTTCTGCGCCAGCTGCGCTGCGGCTTTTTGTCCCGCTCGCTTCCTAGCTCATCGCTACGCTACGCTGCTTTTTTGTAACGCTCGCTTCCTAGCTCGCTTCGCTCGCTACGCTGCTTTTTGTATCGCTCGCTTCCTAGCTCGCTGCATGTTCTCAGGCCACTCTGCGCGCCCTCTCTGCCTGCCCTCAGACCTCTCGGCGGTTGCCCACACCTCTTGCCGACCGAGGGCTTTATGAACGGCAGAGCGAGACCGTTCGCTGCGCTACGGCTTTTTGTCCCGCTCGCTTCCTAGCTCGCTCCTTGCGCTCAGACCTCTTGATATCGCGTTCAGATTATTTCTTTGCATATGGCATGTGCTTGCACATATTCGTGGGGAGTTTCTCGGTAGGGCTGCGCCGTGCCAAGACAACGGAGACTTGTGCTAAGTGGTGTCCTTGCCTCCAAGTTTCTCGGTAGGTCTGCGCCTCGCCAAGACAACGGAGACTTGTGCTAAGGGAGGTCTTTGCCCCCAAGCCTTCTCGCGGTTGCCTCCCACCTCTTGCCTACCGAGAGCTCCATGAACGGCACGGCAAGACCGCTCGCTACGCTGCTTTTTGTATCGCTCGCTTCCTAGCTCGCTGCATGTTCTCAGGCCACTCTGCGCGCCCTCTCTGCCTGCCCTCAGACCTCTCGGCGGTTGCCCCCACCTCTTGCCTACCGAGGGCTTTATGAACGGCAGAGCGAGACCGTGCGAAAACTCGACCACAGATATTGCCGTATTGTCGTCAGATTATGCTTTTAGATAAAGCATGTGCCGTACCCACTCAGGAGAGTTTCTCGGCAGGTCTGCGCTCTGCCAAGATAACGGAGATTTGCGCTACTTGCCTCTTGCCCCCAAGACTGCCTGCCTGTGCTAATAGGTGTGCCGTGCCGTGGCCTTTTGTAACTCACTAATATTTAGAAAAAAACCGCGAAATTAGATAGACTGATAGGGAGGGGAATTTTGCGAGGTAAATGTTTTGAGCACTGGCATACAGCAGGCGATTGCCGCACTTAAGGAACGTATTGCCACCGTGATTTTCGGGCAGAAAGAGATTGTCGTTGAGACGATGGCCACGCTGTTCACAGGGGGGCATATCTTGACAACGGGAGCGCCAGGGTTGGCTAAGACCACGCTGGTCAAGGCTTTTGCCACGGCCCTGGGGTTGGAGTTCCGTCGCGTGCAATTTACCCCCGACCTGCTGCCTTCTGATATTACCGGATCGGAGATCCTAACCCTCGATCAAGAGAGCGGCAAACGCTATTTTGAATTTGTCAAAGGCCCCGTGTTCACAAACCTACTGCTTGCCGATGAGATCAACCGTGCCTCGCCTCGCACACAGTCTGCCTTGCTCGAAGCGATGCAAGAGCGCACCGTCACCACCGCGGGACGCAAGTACGAGTTGCCTGAGCCGTTCATGGTCTTCGCCACCCGCAACCCTTACGAGTCGGAAGGCACGTTCAACCTGCCCGAAGCACAGATTGATCGCTTTCTGAGCCATGCCTTGATTACTTACCCTGACATCGATGCCGAGACCAAACTGCTCAAAGCACACAACAGCTACAACGCCAACCCCGACCATGACGACATGCAGCCGAGCTGCGTCAGTGCTAGCACACTGCGTAGTATAATCGCGGCCAGTGCACGTGTGCCTATTGCCGACGCATTGATCGAAGCCATCACCGAGCTAGTGCGTGCGACTCGTCCCCGCGACCCCCTGTGTCCACCTGAGTTGCGTTCCCACATTATCTACGGTGCTAGTCCACGTGCGGGTTTGAGTTTGATTGCCTTGTCAAAATCGCTCGCGCTGTTGCAAGACGAGGGTGAGGTGCGTTGGCAGCACGTTGTCCGCATGGCTAAGCCTGCCTTGCGTCATCGTCTCAAGCTTAGCTCTGCCGCGACGCGTGCCAAAATGGACGCAGACACGCTGGTCGAAGACCTGCTCGCTCAGCTCGTGCAACGCAACCACAGGCTCGCCACAGGCTCAAATTGAACAGGCGGGTCGTGTGAACACCATCAGCCAACTCGAACCACACACCACACATGCCGCGGGCACACACCTGCGCCTGCACTTTCGCCGTGACTTCGGTAGTTTTCGCCAACAGCGCGCCCAACCACACCGCATGCCTGAAGCAACCCGTACCTACCAACCCGGTGACCCCTTGCGTGCGATCGACTGGCGTGCCTATGCTCGCACCGATCAGTTGCTTATCAACCAACAACAGCACAGTGCCAGTGCCGAAGTCGTAATTGCCGTCTCGTGTATGCCAGCCATGCACTGGCCGCCCGCAGACATTCACCTCGCCGCCGTGCACAAGCTAGAGACAGCCTTGCGCGTTGCCCTGCATCTTGCCTTCATGCACACCAAAATCCTCGATCAGGTCACCTTCTGCCTCGTCGCCGACGATCTGCATGTGCGTAAAATTTCTAGCGTCACCGAAGTGCTGGATATTTACGAAAATTTTTGTGCAGTTAATTTTGTTTTTGCGCAACTACCGCGCGTCTGCACCTTCGCCACCAACGACACCACCTTGCTGCAGCTGAAGGGCGATGCCAAATACTGGCTCGGTGACGGCCTGCAAACAACCTACCAAACCTTCCTCGATGCCGCGCCTTCGGCCTACATGTTGCACACACTGTCCAGCTACGAACTAAAAAGCGATTGGCTCGACAACAACAGCAGTTATTTTGAACGGCCGCGGGAAGCATTAGGCAAAAACCTCCGCCGCATCTTTCGCCCTCGCCTTAAGCAGTGGTTAGGTGACACCGCACAGGCAATAGAAAATAACGGGGGCAAATACCTGCTGCTCACCGAAGATACCGACATCGCGCACTATTTAGATTTTCTCAACACTCACTGGCGTTGCCTATCGTGATAACTTTCTCCAATATCTTCGTCGGCTCGCTACTATGCACCTCGCTAGCAATATCGTTATGGTTTATCGTGCGCAAAAAATACCGCCGAGTATGGTTGCCGCTGCTAAGCATCTTCGCGCTACCCCCCTCACGCCTGCCACGCTTGCGTTTGCGTTGGCCGCCGTGCCTGCCTTTCTTGTGTTTTATGGCCGCGGCGAGCGCTGCACTGCTGTTTGCCTTGCGCCCGCACAGCATGCACCCTACGGCTGAACCCAACCGCACTCTGGAGCTATACCTCTTCATCGATTTTAGCCCCTCGCTCAGTGCATACACAACGCTGGCGCAGTACCGCCTGTTCTTGCACGATGTTTACTCTCGTCTGCGCCAATTGGGGCGCGTCACCGTCGGCACGAGTCATCGTGATGCCATGCAACAGTTTATCCATCCACAAGCTTTTGCTGAACATCTAGCCACACTGGATTTTCATCGTCCAGGCTTACACCTGGCCAGTGTCTTCCGCCAGCAGTTGCCACGTCTCAGCGACATGGATCGCATCATTATTGTCTCCGATCGTGACCGACATACGTGGCACAACTTTCATTGGCAACACCTCACAGCCAGCTTGCATCATCTGGAAGTGCCACAGTTAAGGGAGCGGCCTGATTTTAACCTCTATCCACAGCGGGTGCGTGTCGTTTCTACACCGCACCTTACTACCGCGCGGCTCGATATTGACATTGCCGCGGCAGGGGTGCGCAAAACCCCCCTCTCCTTCACGCTTGCCGTCTACCGCGGCCAACAAAAAATCACGCAAACGCAGGCAAGTATTGCGCCAGAACAAAGCCGTGTCTTATTGCCGCTGCGCCTGCCTCGTCGTCAACAGCTGCCGCGCCCGCAGGCCGAGAGCCCGTTGCGTCTACATCTACAAACTACACCGCGCGACGCGCTGCCGCATGATAATGAGTTTTATTTCAACCTCACTAGTTTTGTGCCGCAGGTAGCAATTATCGCTGACCTGCATGGCGAACGTTTACTCGACGATCCGTTGTTTCAGTTGCAGACGACTTTTGAAGTTTTGGGTTTTAAAATAAAAAGAATGGATCATGCTCCTAGTGTCGTGGCGCAGCGCGACTTGTGGGTGCTGGCTTTTGGCAGAAACTTTACCTTGCGGCAACACTGCCCGACATTGACCCAAAAACCACGAGTGTGGCTGCTACCACAATCACAGCACGCACCGCAAAGCGCAATATGCCGCTGTTATCAGCGTTTGCGCGGCCGCGTGCCGAGGAACTGCACGACGCTGGCCGAGGTGCTAGTTCAAGACGGAGTAGCAGCCGACAAAAATGCGCTTTTCTATCATCAAGCTAACATCACAGTATTCAGCCTGCCACCTTATGCACAGCAAGACACGGGCGGGATTGAGTATGCCAGCGTGCCGGTGTTAATTCAGCAACTGTTGCAACTACAAAAGCTGACGGCACAACAAGCACTGCGGCAATGGCCGCGACCAGCGGATATTTTTAGTCTTAGCGCGGCAGCAGACACTGAACTTAGCCCTGCCAACGTGCCGCGGGGCGAGAGTTTATTGCAGCAACTAGCACGCGCGACCTTGCCGCCTGCGGTGCAGTTTGACGGTGCAGCTGAGCGGATTGGCTTGCCACGCTATCGCCGTGATGCTCAGCTGTGGGTGCAGGGGTTGTTGGGGTTAGCAATGTTGGCGGCGTTGATAGAAATAGGCGGCAAACTTTTGTCCTTAAGACGCAGACCGCATCAGGAGGCACAGCCGTCGTGAAAATTTTATCTATGGCCCTAGGGCTGTCGTTATCACTATCTGCCACGGCCACCATCGAGCTAGTGGCGGTGCAACCAGCACAGAACTGGCGTTTTACTCGCTTGGCGCAGGAGGTGCAGAAGCGCACAAGTTTGACGCTGGCGACAACGTTGGCAGTGCGTGATGGCAGTAATTTCAGCACCAGCCCTTGGTTGTGGGTGCGTAATCTTGCCTTCGTTGCTGATGATATTGCTGTGGCACAGTGGATTCGCAAGGGTGGCATGCTGGTCGTTGCCGGTGGGGACGCGGCAACATTGACAACCTTCACCGCGCGCACTTTTGGCAAGAGCACTGGCGCGTGGCAAAACATTCCGCTTGATCATGAGTTGATGCGTAGTTTTTATTTACTCGACACCTTGCCAGTCTGTAATCAGCAGCGTTGGCGCAGCTTCACTTTTGCCGCCCGCCTCGCCATTGTCGTCATCCCTCAGCGTTTGCTCGCTTATCTACGTGACGGAGGCGCAGATGTGCCTTGCCTCAGGCAGACGGGGCGGGAGATGGCCACGCGTATGTTTATTAATTTATTGATGGTAGCACTGGCAGGTGATTACAAAAAAGATCAAGTCCATCTGCCAGAAATTTTAAAAAGATTGCGATAGGGAACTAGTGGCAAGCGCGATAATTGTTGTTATTTTTGTCGTGGTAATTTTCCTGCTTGGCTGGAGCTGGCGGCAACAATTAGGCGGGCGGCGAGCTGCCTTAGCTGCGTTGTGTCGCTTGTTGTGGCTGTCGCCGCTGGTGTTGGCCCTATGGCCGCGACTTAACACCATCAAGACGGCGGCGGAGATTGCGCCGCGTGTGTTGCACATCCTGATCGATGACTCGGATAGTATGTCAGGGGCAACAGCAGTGCAGGATATTCTGTGGCAGGCAGAGCAACGTTGCCGTGAGTTAAGTTGTAAGGTGCGGCGGCGTTATTTGTCGGAGTTAAGTGCGGCGACGCGACGTAGCTATAGCCCGTTATCGTTAGTGTTGCCTGATTGGTTGGCCGAGGTCGGCGATGATGCGTGGTTGCTGCTCACCGATGGTGGGGATTTGCAGCCGCAGTTGGGATGGCAGGCAGTGCTTGAAGTAGAGTCGGTCAGTGATGCAGGGATGGTGTTAGGTTTTGCTGGTGAAATAAATAAAAACATCAGGCTAGCCAAAATTGACCTCGTGCCTTTAGCCTTTGAAAACACGCCTGCGGATGTGCAGCTGCTCCTGCAACGCACACCAGCGCAGCAACAGGAACGGGTGCAGGTGCAGGTAACGCTTGATGGCAAGGTGTTAGCAGGTCACAATGTCGTGTTCGCGGCAACGATGGATAAGGCCCGCTTGACTTTGCCTGTGCCTGAGTTAGCACGCGGCATGCATTTGTTAGAGGTTGAAATCTTACCACCAGGCGGTGAAAAAATTTTATGGGACAACAGTCGGGCCGCGTTGTTGGAAGTATTACCTAATACTGTTGGTGTATTGCACTTGTTGGGCAGTCCGAGTTGGGACGGCAGTTTTGTGCGGCGCTATTTAAAATCCGAGCCGCGGTATGATTTGATTAGTTTTTTTATTTTGCGCGACCCTATGGATGATTCGCAGGTTGACGAACGTGAGCTAAGTTTAATTCCTTTTCCTGTCGATCAGTTGTTTGGAGAAGAGTTAGAAAATTTTCGTGTCATCATTATGCAAAATTTTTCTTTATCGCGTTTTCTGCAACCACAACATCAGCAAAACTTAGTTGATTTTGTTCTGCGCGGTGGAGCATTGTTGTACATCGGCGGCCCGCGTGCTTTGCTTTACGAGGATATTATTACCTCACCGTTAACCAAAATTTTGCAAGTTGACAAGCGCAGTGCCACTTTGCAGCGCCAGCACAGCAATTGGCAGTCAGACCTTGACTTTAAGTTGCGTTTTGCCCAGCCAACTGCTGAGCAACGGGCGTTGGCGAGTATTTATGATGATTGGCTTGAGATGCAAGAAGAGCTCCTGGCTTTTGCAGGGGCACGCGGTCTCAATCGTCTCGTGTTGAGTGACACAGGTTATACCCCGTTAATCAATGCGGTTGACAAGCAGGGGGTGGAATTGCCGTTGTTGGTCGCTTCTTATCCAGGCAAAGGGCGCGCGATTTGGTTGTTTAGCGACACTTTTTGGCGTTTAGCGATGGCGGGTGCAGCGCGTTATTCTTATCACCGTTTTTTGCAATTAGCAATGACCTGGTTATTGCAACGAGATTTGCAACGTCCATTGCATATCAGCAATTTCGTCTTGAGCCACAATCGCAACCTTGATGTCGTGTGGCGTTTAGAGTTGCAGGGGGCGGCGACGAAGTATTTTGCGCTCTCGGAGCAGTGGCAGTTACAGCTGTGTGGTCAGAGGCAAGACTGGTCACAAGTTAACGTTGCAACAGTCGGCCCGCAACACAAGACCCTTTCTGGTCGGACAGCTGTAGGGGACAAGCAAAAGTGTCGGGTAAAGATTGCTGGAGTTGATAAAGCCTTTGGCGCGTTACAAGCTGAGAGCGTGGCGTTGCTACCTAGGTTGTATAAAGACGAGGAGGTCGGACGTGCACCTACCCATGCAGAGGATTTAGCAAAATTATTGCGCGTGCCTTTTATTGTTGATCATGAAAAATTCAGCAGCAAGCTAAGCATGTTCATGAGCCGTCATTTTGCCCAGGCTGCATTCGCCCCCCACCAGCAAGAAAAAACCGAACAAGATTATTTTTGGATTTTAAATGAACCCTGGTACTTATTGTTATTGTTGTTTTTGCCTGCGGAGGTACTGCTCAGGCGTTGGCGAGAGCTGGGCTAGTTTGCAGCTGAACAGGAGACAAACACCTCCTGCTCAGCCCACTATCAATTATCAAATTTAGGATTGATCGGGGTCTCATGTGGTGTTTTGACGAATGCCCCCATTGCACGACCAACAATATGTGCGCCAAGCACTACAGGAATAATTATAGCAAACTTCATTGCTTTTGTCCCCAGCCTCTCGGCACCTAAACTCCCCGCAGCGCCTTTGAATCCTTTCCAGTTAGCCATAGCTTCAGCTTTCCTGTCTAGCCATTTTGTCATACGTGTTGTCTCCTTTCCTCTTAGGGTTTTTATTTTGCTTACCATGCCGTTGGCCGTGAAGATCGATGCCGCTAAATACGTGCCAAAAGCGGGAAACAGAAGTGCATACGAGCTCTTGAGATCCTCACTGGCTCCATGTTCTGCGGTAAATTTAAACGCCTTACCAGTTGCCACAGCCTCTTGGTAAAGCATTATAGGGAAAAAAACTCTTGCCAGTGTATACAGGCCCGGCCCGAGATGTTTTTTCTGTTTTTCAGAAAAGTCTACCGCGTGTCCAGCTTCGTGCAAGGCCAGGTCCAAGTTGTCTGAATAGAGAATTACTGTATCAGCAAAAGGATTGTATTGATCTCCAAACCCATACAAGAGTCTCCCTGGTATCACCGTGTAGACCAAGGCGTAAATCGTCCCGAAAGTGAGCTTAGTCAAAATAGAAGTCTTGTCGTTTTGAAAGGTGCGTTGCCAAATGATTTTGGGATTGTATTCGTTGATAGAAATATGCGTGCTCGCACTGTCACCATCAACGAGAGCCAACTTCGTTGCAATTTCTGCATCCTCATGTAATTCGCCAGAACCGACGGTGCGATTCCAATACAATAGTTTTTGTGACCAGGTGAAAAAACCACGCAATGTATCGACGATCTTATTCTTCTTTCCCCTGGTTACCAGTATCTGATGAAGCTTCTCCTCCAACTGGGGATCGTTTTTAAGGCGCTTCTCTATCTCGTTGTCAGGCTCACTAGTTAACAGCACAACCTGTCTAGCCACGGCCTGGCCAGCATCTTTGGTTGCGATACGTGGCTCAAAGTACTGTTCTTGACGCACGAGCGGTTTGCATGCGATTAGCAAAAAGACTAGGGCAATCTGCCCCCCCCCAAGTGTTTTTCATGATAACCTCCAATCAAAATTTACAATATCCATACTCTCGTTTCGTCATCCTGCATTTTATCTTTAGAGAAATTCTTGCCCAGACTTTGCCAGCAACGATGGGGGTAGCCACACTTGTTTAACGCGAATATCGGGTTTCGCGTATCTACCTAACCAGACAAGAATTTTAGCCGTAAAATCCTATTTTGCCAAAATACACATTGAAAAATCACAGATATTGCTTGGAATGAAATGAATAACGGTAAATCTTCCTGTTTTGCTACGCACGACTTTTTGTAACGCTCGCTTCGCTCGCTACGCGATGCGCTACGCTGCTCTTCGTATCGCTCGCTTCCTAGCTCGCTCCTTGCGCTCAGACCTCTTGATATCGCGTTCAGATTATTTTTTTGCACGAGGCATGTGCTTGCACCCATCTCAGGGGAGAGTTTCTCGGTAGGGCTGTGCCTCGCCCAGCTGCGCTGCGCACGACTTTTTGTATCGCTCGCTTTCTAGCTCGCTGCTCGTCCTCAGGCATCTCGCTTTTGCATTCAAGCTTGCCATCAGAACCTATGCCTGTCCTCAGGTTTCTCGCGGTTGCCCCCACCTCTTGCCTACCGAGAGCCACATGAACGGCACGGCGAGACCGTGCGAAAACGACCGCAGATATTGCCAATACTGCAACCAGGTTATTTTTTTGCACAAGGCATGTGCTTATACATATTCGTGGGGAGTTTCTCGGTAGGTCTGCGCCGTGCCAAGATAGCGGTGGTACGGGCTAAGTAGTGTCTGTGCTCCCAAGTCTCTCGGCGATTGCGTTGAGGCTTGCTCCCAAGCCTTCTCGCGGTTGCCCACACCTCTTGCCGACCGAGAGCTTCATGAACGGCATGGTGAGACCGTACGCTGCGCTGCGCCGTGGCGCGCGGCTCTTTGTATCGCTCGCTTCCTAGCTCGCTTCGCTGCTTTTTGTATCGCTCGCTTCCTAGCTCGCTTCGCTCGCTACGCTGCTTTTTGTATCGCTCGCTTCCTAGCTCGCTTCGCTCGCTACGCTGCTTTTTGTATCGCTCGCTTCCTAGCTCGCTCCTTGTCCTCGGACCTCTTGCTATCGCATTCAGGCTTGCCTGCTAACCTCTCGGCAGGTCTTAATTTTCTCGCCAAATATGTTGCGCAACCTAACGATAACTATTACACTAGTAACCAGAGATTCACCCATGAGGTAAACCATTGACTACGTCTCGCCCAGATTCAGCCAACAAATTGCATGATAAATTTTTCAAAAAAGTCTACAGCCAACCTCGCTATGCCAAGGACATCCTGCGCTTGGCATTGACGGCAGAGGAATGTGACCTCTTTGATCTCGATAAGATGACCATCGACAAAGATTCGACCCTCAATCCCAGCACTGACCAGGAGGGTTACGGTGATTTGCATTTCAAGTTGCCGTTAAAAGATTATCTACAATGCCAGGTGCACTTCGGTGTCTTCTTTGAGCACAAGACCAGCGGAGCTAACCAAGCCATCAAACAGTTGCGAAAATACTGCTTACGGGAGATGGATCGCACCGAGGGTCTTGTTTTCGGGGTCGTGGTCAATCAAGGGTTGAGCAAGATCACTACCCCCGATAACTATATGGATTATTTGCTAAAAAACAAAGTGCCCCCAGAAATTATCGCAAAACTAGCACGGATTTTTGGCAATTTTTTCGTCAAGAGTGTTGATTTACCTGCCTTACAGCCCGAACAACTGCGCCGTCCAGAGATTACCAGTGCCGCCTGCTTGCTCGCGATGAAATACATCCGCAAGCTCACCCACCAGGTCATGACGATGGTATTCGGTGCTCTGTATCTGTTAAGCACTGGAGATAGAAAGACCTTATCGTCAATGCTCATGTCCTATATTTGCCGTGCCGATAAGAAATATGATAGGCAGGGTTTAGCCGCTATCGAGGCAGATAGTTTCCCTAACGTGGAGGTAAAGATTATGGAGGAAATCAGATTCGGCTTCGAGGAAGCCGATTATCAGGGCTTTCAGCGGGGCCGCGCGGAAGGTATCGAGCAGGGTGTCGAGCGGGGCCGCGCAGAGGGTATCGAGCAGGGTATCGAGCAGGGTATCGAGCAGGTCGCGATACGTCTCCTAGAATCTGGTGAATTGAGCGAAGATGGCATCTGTGCAGTTGCCAATATCTCCAAAAAGCAATTAGCTGAAATCAAACGCAAAATACACGTTAACTGATCGCGCTCCCAGTATAACCCAGCGCTACGCGGCTTTTTGTAACGCTCGCTTGCTAGCTCGCTGCACGTTCTCAGGCCACTCTGCGCGCCCTCTCTGCTTGTTCCCAAGCCTTCTCGCGGCTGCCCCCACCTCTTGCCTACCGAGAGCTCCATGAACGGCAGGGCGGTACGCGGCTTTTTGTAACGCTCGCTTCGCTCGCTGCATGTTCTCAGACCTCTCGTGGTTACGTTCAATCTTGCCTACTAGCCTCTCTGCTTGTTTCCAAGTTTCTCGCGGTTGCCACCACCTCTTGCCTATCGAGAGCTCCATGAACGGCACGGCAAGACCGTGCGAAAACTCGACCACAGATATTGCCATATTACTGTCAGATTATGCTTTTAGATAAAGCATGTGCTTATACATGCTCAGGTCGAGTTTCTCGGCAGGGCTGTGCCGTGCCAAGACAACGGAGGCTTGTGCTAATAGGCGTGCCGTGCCAAGATAACGGAGGCTTGTGGTAAGTAGGATCTGTGTGTAGTGACCCCCTGAGAAAACCTGATATTCGCGTGTATTCGTTGATAGAAATGTGTGTGCTCGCACTGTCACCATCTACCGCACCCCGTCGCGCACAGATGCAAGCGAGCTCAAGCGCTCGCGGCCAGCAACCCTCCCGACCGAGTCTGATCCCTAGCACGTAGTAATTGCATAGCTTGCCGAGCTGCGTATGCATTGCCTGAGACATAACCGCAGCCAATAATTACAGTTGGTTAGGCTGTTTTGGGCGGCAAAAGACGCAACTAGGCCCGGGACACATAATGATGCAGAGAGAAACAACCGAAAGTGTACCTGAAAGATGAGAGGATGTATGCAACTCCACCGACTAGCTCTGCTGGTATCAATGCTGGTATCGTTGCCAGCTTGTTATTTTATTAAAGCCAACTTTTCCCAACAAAAATCTGCCGCGGCAAGTAGTTCTTTGTTCGACCATCTCATCGCACTAGCGCCAAACCAGCAAGTTCCCTATCCGTTTGCAAAATTGCTCGCCTACCTCGCCCAATATGGTCAGCCGGTGGGTGTGCTCGTGCCGCTTGGACTGTCGCAATTACGTCAAGCTGGCTATCCTGAACCGTTCAAAGACCCGCGCCGCATCGTCGGCTTCTCGATGCCAGAGCTGAACAAAGCACAGACACTTTATCTGGAACTGTTTAAAAAGCTAGGCATGCCGCAGTTGAGGTTGGGAGAGTTTACTATCAGCAACCGTCTCTTCCTCGCCTACACACAAAAGAGCCAGCAGGTTGAGGTGATGAGTCTTTTGCCGCACGGGGTGGGATTTGACTATCAGGTCGTTAAAAACTACGGGCCGGCAAAATCACCATCAATTGTTGCTGCGGATCGACAACAGTGCCGTAGCTGTCATCAATATGACATCCTCCTGACCTCACCGAACAGGTTCGACGGGTTCATAGACTCGAACACTCACTCACCGATTACCGCCTTGATCGATATGCAGATCTCCCACTCGTCGTCGGATAACGATGTCAGCAGCGCTAACCCACTGATCGCCCGCTTGATCGCGCAGCACTATCCCGATGGTGTGCTTGACGGCATTCCCATCAGTATTAGCAAGCGGAAGGAGAAAAAATCAGACCGTGTGTACAGATTTAAAGATTTTCATCAGCAAGTAGCTAGCACTCTGAACAACAATGGGCTTTGGCACGCTGGTTGTCTGCATCCCCCAGACAAAATAGCCTGCCGCAAACTCATGCTGCGCCATAGGTTTGGCTGTACTAGTCCGCATATGTATCGGAGGACAGGCCCCTTCAGCTTCATGGGAGTGATAGCCCCAGCTAGGTGCTTGCCAGAGAAGGTGCTAAAGCTAAAGCCATCGCAAGTTATAGATTTTAGGCATCGAGGAGGTCCTGAATTCGTCAATAAAGTGCCTGAAATGCAGCAAGACTTCACGCTGTCCACCGCTGGCCAGCAGGTGTTAGCTAAAATCAAAGCCACAAAGTTGGGTGATATCAAAGAAGACAGCATCTTCAAAGACATGACACTGTATGACATTTTCTCCACCTTTATTAGGGCTGCGGGTGGGGGTGTTGATTTTGCCGTGCCCGAGGGCCTGCCACCGCTGAATGCCGCGGATCTCGCCATCATCTATGACGAGGTAGAGAGGTTGTTTATCCATGTGCACCGTAAAGACCTGCATCTCAATACCTCCATTGACCCTACCTACAAGCATAAGACGAGGACGGCACACACAAATAACCTAAGAAATTTTCGCGTCACAAAAGAGGTTACCAAGATGTTTGAACAGCAGGCGCTTTTAGCTGCCAACAAGATACAACAGGATATTGAGCTTGTTTATTCTCAGCGGCTGTCAGTCATATTTAAGACCGCGTCGGCCACATCTGCCTCAATATTTATAGCTGGATTTATCCCATACCATAAGGCTGGTAATGAACTATTTGACCTACCCCACGATGAGACTATTGGGATTAGTGAAAGAGCATTATGGCCGACCATTACTTGCCAGAAAATAAAAAATGTCAGGCGGTGTGCAGGCAAAAATATCGCGCTGGACACTGCTAAATGTCAGAGTTGCAAAGACGCGCGGCTGGATATGACCTTGCATGTCACGTCAGAGCAAGTTAAACCACCTGTATCTCCCGTAACTCTGAAACTTAACGGCAAGAGCTATGACTTTGCACTCCTCTGTATCAACGACCAAGACTATAGAGGAGTCCTTGTAGAATACGAAAAAGGTACTCGCTACATTTGTGGCCCCTATGATACTTGGAAAGTTAGTGATGCTCTTGAGCAATTGGCTGCCGCCCCGCATAGTGCGCTGCACTCCGACTATTTTAACCCTACGGCAATCATCAGAGACATGTTTAAAAACTTTAGCGACGAGAGTGTAACTGCAAGATAAGAGGATGTATGCAACTCCACCGACTAGCTCTGCTGGTATCAATGCTGGTATCGTTGCCAGCTTGTTATTTTATTAAAGCCAACTTTTCCCAACAAAAATCTGCCGCGGCAAGTAGTTCTTTGTTCGACCATCTCATCGCACTAGCGCCAAACCAGCAAGTTCCCTATCCGTTTGCAAAATTGCTCGCCTACCTCGCCCAATATGGTCAGCCGGTGGGTGTGCTCGTGCCGCTTGGACTGTCGCAATTACGTCAAGCTGGCTATCCTGAACCGTTCAAAGACCCGCGCCGCATCGTCGGCTTCTCGATGCCAGAGCTGAACAAAGCACAGACACTTTATCTGGAACTGTTTAAAAAGCTAGGCATGCCGCAGTTGAGGTTGGGAGAGTTTACTATCAGCAACCGTCTCTTCCTCGCCTACACACAAAAGAGCCAGCAGGTTGAGGTGATGAGTCTTTTGCCGCACGGGGTGGGATTTGACTATCAGGTCGTTAAAAACTACGGGCCGGCAAAATCACCATCAATTGTTGCTGCGGATCGACAACAGTGCCGTAGCTGTCACCAACATGACAGCCTCCTGACCCAAGTGAATTATAACTATGAAGATGTTGGGTACAGCAACGCTAACCCACTGATCGCCCGCTTGATCGCACGGCACTATCCCGATGGTGTGCTTGACGGCATCCCCATCGATGTTAGCAAGCAAAGGGCGGAAAAAGAGGCACAAAAGCACAACATGGCCGCTATAGTGGCAAGGTTATCAGAAACAAGCTTTCTGGAATCAAACCTTGTGCATGGATTTGAAGATTTTCACCAGCAAGTAGCTAACACTCTGTACAGCAATAGACTTTGGCACGCTGGCTGTCTGCATCCCCTAGACAAGATAACCTGCCGCAAACTCCTGCTGCGCAATTATTTTGGCTGTGGTAGTGAGTGGAGAAAACTGCCCTTCAATGAGGTGATAGCCCCAGCTAAGTGCTTGCCAGAGAAGGTGCTAAAACTAAAGCACTCGAACTGGGTAGAGCTTAATTATTGGGATAGCTTCATCGAAGTGCGTGAAGCGTGGCAAGACTTCACGCTGTCCACCGCCGGTCAACAGGTGTTAGCTAAAATCAAAGCCACAAAGTTGGGCGATGTCGCGCCATACGGCACCGAAAAAGACGAGGACATTGTCGACACCTTTCTTGAAGCTGCGGGTGGGGATGTTGATTTTGCCGTGCCCTGGGGCCTGCCATCGCTGAATGCAGCAGATCTCGCCATCATCTATGACGAGGTAGAGAGGTTGTTTATCCATGCGCACCGTAAAGACCTGCATCTCAATACCCCCAAGAAGCAGACGATGATAGGGTACAGAGACCGAATTAATTTTCGCGTCACAAAAGAGGTTGCCAAGATGTTTGAGCAGCAGGCGCTTTTAGCTGCCAACAAGATACAACAGGATATTGGGTTTGCTCATCAGCGGCTGATGGTCGAATTTGAGACCGCGTCGGCCACATCGGCCCGAATACGGCTGCAAACTTTTGAACTACCCCATGATGAAACTATTCGGTTTCACGAAGACGAGACTACTACCTGCCAGAAAATAAAAAATGTCAGGCGGTGTGCAGTCAAAAATATCGCGCTGGACACTGCTAAATGTCAGAGTTGTAAAGACGCGCGGCTGGATATGACCTTGCATGTCACGTCAGAGCAAGTTAAAGCACCTGTATCTCCCGTAACTCTGAAACTGAACGGCAAGAGCTATGACTTTGCGCTCCTCTGTATCAACGGCCAATACCATGAAGAAGCCGAAAAAGATACTCGCTACCTTTGCACTCCCCACGATACTTGGAAAGTCAGTGATGCCCTTGAGCAGTTGGCTGCCGACCCGCACAGTGCGCTGCACTCCGACTATTTTAACCCTACGGCAATCCTTAGAGACATGGTTAAAAACTTGCGCGACGAGAGTGTAAGGTAAATGCAACACAACACGACCGCGGCTAGCTTCAACTGCCGATCTTACTACCAGCCTTGAGGTGTGCGCCGCTGACCGCGGTGCACGGCAAGACGTAGCTGTCTGGGGCCAGCAACGTGCCGGGGTTGGTGACCGCGTTGCAGCCGATCTGTACCCTATCGCCCAGCACCGCCCCGAATTTGCGTAGGTTTGTAGTGATAAAGCTGCCGCGGTGAGAAATTCTAACGGGGATGTTAGGGTTGAGCTTCAAGTTGGCCAGCTTCACACCTGCGCCAAGATTGACTTGATTGCCAAGCACGCTATCACCGATGTAGGCAAAGTGCCCCGCCTTGACCTCATCGAGCAGCAGAGAGTTCTTAATTTCCGTCGCATGACCGAGCACACAACCACGTCCCGCGATGACATTACCACGCAAGTACGCACCATGCCGCACCTCGCAGCCCGCGGCCAAGCAACACGGCCCGCGCACATACGCCCCTGCCTCAACGCGCACCCCCGCCTCAATCACAATGCCTGTGCCTTCAAGATAGGCGCGCCTATCAACTTCACCCTGCACGACGTTGCGCGACATGTCATAGCGCGCCGCAAGATAAGCGGCGATGGCGTTTGGAAAAATATCCCATACCTGGGTAACTTCTGCAAAAATTTCCGCGGCAAAGAAATCACGCAGATCAAAAAATCGCGCGGGCACATACATAGTTTAATTTCCCGCCAGCAACAGGCAACGACTAGCACGGAAACTGCGGGGGTGTTGCCCACAACCGCATCGTCGTGTTGCACCAAGCTTAGCTGGAGGCACGCTCACCTTTTCAACAGCGGATCGCTGATCGCCAGCATCGGGAAACGCCGACCGAAGCAAGCCACACAGGCCGCAAACAGCCCGACAAAGCCCAGGAACACACCAAACTCAATCAACGGCAGTTGCCAAGTGTGGTCACGATCCAGCTGCGGCACAACGACGATTACCTGTGTTATCCACTGCGCGATGATGACCATGACACAGACAGGAATGGTAACCAGCGGAGTCCATTTGCTCGCCTTAGGGATCAAAGCCAGCATCGGAATGACAAAGTTAAACAGCGGAGCAATAATTACCAACGTCAGCCAGGGCGGCTGAATGCGATGAATAAAATATTCAGCCTCCTCAGGCACATTGCCATACCAGTAGGTCAACACATGCGCATAAGTCAGATAAGCAAAAAAAATCGTAAAGCCAAACAACAGCTTGCCCACATCATGAAACTGCTTGATGCCATAGTGTTGCCCGACGTGGCTGTTCTGCATGGCAAACATAAACAACAGCAGAAACGCAAACAGTGTCTGCATCATGATGGAGAAATTCCACCCGCCCCAGAGAGTTGAGAACCACTTCGGCGCTAGCGACATCGTTAGGTCAAAACATATGAAGGTAAAACACAAGGCATAGACAACCAACAGCGGTGCTGACCAGTAGCGCAATTTTGCCCGTGCCAGTTCCGCCAGCTGCCGTGCTCGCTCAGCTTCCCCTGCCATCAACAGGCGATCAGCACGTAACCCGCGCCGCAGTTGCCACCAGGCACAGTAAAGAATTACCGCGAGCAGAAACAGTACCCGTGCCAACATAAAATCTTCCACCAACCACGAGCGCTTGCCCACATAGTGATGCAGCAGATCGTGATCGGCAATCCAGGTGTAAACTTTATCCGCCTCGGCAATGCCAAGCTTAATGCACACGAAAAACAGCCCGAACAACAGCACTGCCACTGGCAAAAACGCGCCGAACGACTCATGCAAGCGCTTAATCGGCCGCCCCCAACGTGCCCCTAGCACGTCCTGCATGCCACCAAAGGCAACGCCACCCAGTGCCACCGTAAAGAAAAAAAACAAACTCAATAAAAAACTTCCCCACGCCCGCAGCGGCTCGGACACCAAGGCATACACCAGCGTCACGCCACCAACGACAAGACAGAAAGTTATCGCCCCGCGCGTCAACGGCGACATGCTCAACAGAAATTGCTGGTTATCTTGCATCTTGCCCGCCCTGCAATTCACGCAAATAATAAACGATCTGCCAGCGCTCGGCTACGTCGATGGCATGCCCGTAGCCTGGCATAATCGCGGTACCGAAGGTAATGCGGTGGAAGAAAAACGCGTCCTTATGCTCTCGATACACCGCCTGTGAAATATCCGGCGGCTGTGGATAGCCATGTTCGAGCGTGCCACCACCCTTACCCTGTGCCCCATGACAGACACGACAGAAAGTTTCATACAACTGCTTGCCTTGCGCCGCATCCCTCGCTACCGTCGCGGTCCGCACACTCTCTGCCGCGGTTGGGGCATAAAACACCGCCCCCCGCGCCACACTGTGCGGTGGCGGATCGATAAAATCCTCCTGCGCCTTCACTGTCGGGGCATCTGCCATGTCTGGCATGTACTGCCACTTCGTTGTCGTCGGATCGAGGCAAGCCGTGAGCCAGGCCAGCATGAGCACAGCCAGCGGTGAGGAATTTCGCCCCCCACCCCGATGCCTAGGCCTGCAGAAATTTTTGCCCCCCACCACCGCGCAAATATCTGTCAGAATGCCGCGCATCAACTATACACCTGTGTTTCGCCCTTCTCCCGCAACAGTCGGGCCAGCTCGCTGTCTTCAACGACATCGTAGACGAAGATGCCAAAGCGATCGTCCGTCGTCGCCGTGCTGTAGATCTGTCCTTTGGGATTCGGCACTTTGCCCAACCATAACATGCCCAAAATCGTGCCAATCGCACCCAGCAAAATCGTCATCTCAAAGCCAATCACCACATACGCAGGCAACGAATACACCCCCGCGGTCTTGCCACCCACAACCAGCGGCCAGTCGTAATCGGTCAGCAGGCACAAGGCAAACCCCAAGGTCACCCCCAGTAATGCCCCGGTCAAGGTAAACCAGCGCACGCCGCTCGGTTTATAGCCTAGTGCGGCTTCGAGTTCGTGATAGTAGGTGGGCGTGAAGACATCGAACTGCGGCTCATCGCGGTCAGCGCGCAAGCGCTCAATAACAGCAATGGTATCATCAAGATATTCAAACAGGGCGTAGACACCCTTGCGGGGCGGTTTCTCCTTCAGCGCCGTTAACATACAAGTATCCTAGCCACTTCCACCTCCAGACTTGCCTCGCAACGGTGGCGGCATAATCAGCTTCAATTCCGACAACGACACGATGGGAAAATAGCGACAGAAAATTAAAAACCAAAAGAAAAACCAGCCGAAACTACCTAAGGTAATAATCATCTCCGTCCACGACGGTTCATAGTGTCCCCACGAGCCAGGCACGAAATCTTCCACCAGACTAGAGACAATGATGTTGTAACGCTCAAACCACATGCCGACGTTGACCAGCAGGCAGATTACAAACGCCGTCGGCACATGGGCTCGTGCCCGCCGCGCCCAAAACGCCAGCGGGAAGAGACAATTGCAGAAGACCATGACCCAAAAATAAAAAGCATACGGCCCGCTCAAGCGCTTGGCAAAAATTTCCTGCTCGTAGATGTTGCCACTATACCAGGCGATAAAAAATTCCACCGCATACGCATAGAAAACAATCGTAGAAGTCAATAACGTCAGCTTCAACAAGGCATCGAGGTGACTCTCACGAATAAATTCCTGCAAGTTAAACATCCACCGCACCGGCACTAGCAAGGTGTAAACCATCGCACAACCCGACAGAATTGCCCCCGCAACAAAATACGGGGGAAAGATTGTCGTGTGCCAGCCAGGCTGAATTGACATAGCAAAGTCCCACGACACCACACTGTGCACCGATAACACCAGCGGCGTTGCCAGCGCGGCGAGAAAAGCATAGCCCGTCTCATAGTGATGCCACTGCCGCGCGGTGCCCCGCCAACCGAACGACATAACGCCGTAGACGAGCCGCTTGAAGCCACGACAGCGATCGCGCAACGACGCCAGGTCGGGCACCATGCCCATATACCAAAACAACAGCGAGACGATGAGATAAGTTGAAATGGCAAAGACATCCCAAATCAACGGTGAACGAAAATTAATCCAAAGATTATTGGTGTTCGGTAACGGCAACATCCAATACGCGGCCAACCACACCCGCCCGACGTGAATGAGCGGAAACAAGCCTGCACTCATCACTGCAAAAATCGTCATCGCTTCCGCACTACGGTTAACGCTGTTGCGCCACTTCGCCCGAAATAAAAATAAAATCGCCGAAATCAAGGTGCCCGCATGCCCAATACCAACCCAAAAAACAAAATTGGTAATATACACACCCCAGTAAACAGGACTGTTCAAGCCTGCCATGCCCATGCCCAGAGTTATCTGGACAACCCACAACACGGCACCGAGAACTAGACAGGCGGCGGCAAGAAACAGTGCTACATAGAAAGCAGGATGCGGACGGCGTGTATTGACGAGAATGCCATCGTTGACATCCGAGATGGTGCGTTTCCAGCCTGCTTCAGCCGTGCTCATCGCTACCCTCCTCCTGCAACGTCACCTCAGCCAAGTAACTGACGTTGGGCAACGTTTTCAAACCATACTCCTTGATGTCAGGGTAGCCACCGAGGGCTAAATAGGCCCGATAGTCGCGCCGCTGCTGCGTGATCTTACTGCCTGCATCTAGCAAATTGCCAAAAGTAATCGCATCCGCAGGGCAAGTCTCCTGACAAGCAGTTTTGATCTCTCCATCTTGCACCGCTCGACCTGCCATCTTCGCCTGATGTTTGCCATCACGAATACGTTGATAACAGAAATTGCACTTCTCCATCACCCCACGGGTGCGCACCGTCACGTCAGGGTTCAGGGCACGAGGATTGCGGTTGTAGTCCTTAGCGTCGATGACATTCCACTTGTGCGTCCACCAATTGAAGCGCCGCACCTTGTAAGGACAGGCATTGGCACAATAGCGGGTACCCACGCAGCGGTTGTAAGTCATGGCATTGATGCCTTCCGCATCGTGCGTCGTAGCATAGACAGGGCAGACCGCTTCACACGGAGCATGATTACACTGCTGGCACATCATCGGCTGCATCGTGACCCGCGGCTTATCTGCATCACCGCTAAAGTAACGATCAAGACGAATCCAATGCATCTCCCGTCCCATCGCCACTTGACTGCGCCCCACCTGCGGCACATTGTTCTCCTGTGCACAGGCTACCATGCAAGCCGAGCAGCCAATGCACTTGTGCAAATCAACGCTCAGGCCCCAGCGATGCTCACCTTCCTCAAGCTTTGGATAAAGGTCAGGCACGGCATCGAGATCACGCACCTTATTCTGGTGTTGCCGCAGTTGTGCCAGGCTGAGACTTTTTACGATGTCACCGCGGTCACCCAGCTTATTCTCCTTCTGCATCGCCGCTAAACGATACGTTTTGCCGGTGCGGGTTAAAGTCACTGGCAGCGCCGCCGTCAACGGCAAGCCCTCAGCCACCGCGCACACAACCAGCGGATCAACGCCAATGCCATCGGTAACTTTACTGAACCCATGTCTATGCCCATTGCCACGCGGCACCACCACCGCGTCATCGTGCAGGCCCGGCAAAGGAAACAACGCGGCACGCAAGACCCCGCTAGCCGTCTTCAGCTGCAAGACATCGTTACGCCGCAAGCCAAGCCGCGCCGCAGTCTTGATGCTCAACGCCACCCACGTGTCCCAAGCAATCGTGGTCAAGCTGTCACCAACTTCCTGCAACACAGGCAAGTGTGCCCCCCGCCCGTCGTGCAAACGATTGTCGAGTGGTGCGGTGAGTTTCAAGCCCGCGGGCACTTGCTGCACCTTGACCTCAAAAGCACGCAACTCGCGCCGTGCCTGCTGTTTCTGGTGGGTAAACGTCCCTCGCGTCAGGGTCGTGTGATAAAATTTGGCAAAATCCTTACCATCTCCTTGCAAATCATGCCACGCCTGCCAACGCTGGCGCAGATAGGAACGATAGTCCGCATAGGGCAGTGGTTTTTTAACCGTCGCCAACAACCACAGCAGCACATCCTCGGCCTGGCGGCTATCGGTCAGCGGCCGCACCACCGGCTGTTGTGTCGTCCATTGACCTGCATGTGTCTGGGCATCGCCCCAAGCTTCAAGAAAATGATGCACGGGCAAGACATGCGTTGCCAGGCTGTCAGTCGCAACTGGAAAGGCTTGCATCGAAATAACGTGCTTAACGTTTTTTATTTTTTCGGCCCAGCCAAATGCCGCGGGCAAGGTAAAGAGTGGATCGCTGTCGATGACGAACAACACATCTAGTTGTGCCACATCACGACTGAAACGTTGCAAGTCATCGCTGCCAACAGGTGGAATTTGCCAGCCACGTTGCACGCTGAGCGCATTTTCGTAAGCACCACAGAGGATATTGATGGCAATGGCGATCTGTTGCAAAGCCGCGGCGTTGGCATCGAAGGTGTGACTGCCTCCGCACAAAACGACTGAGGGCTTCTGCACCAGCTGGACGGCAAGTGTGGCAATGTGCTGCTGCAAGTCCGGAGCAAGGGCAACTTGATGTTGTTGTAACAGGGCGGCGATTTTTTGGCGTTCGGCCACACCCCCCTGTGCTTGCGGCTGCCGATACAGTGCCTGGGCGAGCGCCAGGGCTACGTCAATTTCAGTGCCAGGTGCGATAACGATACGCTCGTCGGCACGTGCACCTGTCAGACTTAACGTTGACTCCAGCTGCACGAGTTGTGCAGGGTGCTCGCGGTTGAGGTCACGTGCGGCACTGAAATTTTTGGCATAAGCGACTCTAGCTAAGCCTTGATCGAGAAAATCGCTGCCAATGCCAACGATCAGTTCGGCGGCGGTGAAATCACAACGCGGGATGACGTAACGCCCAAAAGCCCGCTGGTGCGCGTCAGCTACGTGCGCGTAGAGAAGATTAGGCTCATAGCGATAGAGATTTTCCCGTGGTGCACCGAGCTTTTGCAAAAATTCTTGCAAAAATTCCGCGCGATGCCCAGTTGTGCCGCCGGTAAAAATTCCGACTTTGTTAGTGTTCAAGCGTGAGCTGAGGTGCAGGTAAACATCGTCCCAGCTAACTTCTCCCAGCTGATCGCCACGCCGCACCAGTGGTTGCGGACGACGTTCGGGGTGGTAAAGACCTTGCAGTGCGGCTTGTCCCAGCGGGCATAGTGCCCCGCCTGTGCTGCGGTGGTCGGGGTTGCCTTCAATCTTAACGGGGCGACCGGCGCGGGTTTTGACGTTGATGCCACAGCCAGAGGCACAGCCGCTGCAGGTCGTGGCATAATACGTGGCCACCCCAGGCACTTGATCGACGGGCTGATCGACGTAGGGGATGGCGTGTTCAGCGGGGCGACGCACACAAGACGAGGAAGCAAGTGCCACACCAGCACTGAAGTATTTGAGAAAATCTCTGCGGCCTAGTGCAGCCTTGGTGTTTTTTTCCGTTTCGGGCGACGCGGCAACGTCGGCACATACATCGTCGGCAAGCGAATAGCGTTGGTTTTGCGGCACTTCTATCCTCAATAGTGACAAGTCAAGCAGGCGATGCTCGCCTTTTTCTGACGATGACAATCAACGCACCATCCCATCTGCAGAGGTGCTTTTTGCACAGCCACACCCATTTTTTCAACCTTGCCATGACACTCCTGACAACTAATCTTCGCCAACCCATGCACTTGGTGTGAGAAACGCACGAAGTCAGGCAAGTCATGCACCTTCGTCCACTTGATAGGTTGATTGGCTTGGTAACGGGCGGCGATGAACTTAATCGGGTCTTTAGCAGTGGCGACAAACTTGTGACACCCCATACAGGTGTTGAGTGGCGGAATGCCTGCTACCGGTGAACGCCGCGCCCCCGCGTGGCAGTACTCACACTGGATCTTGTGTTCCTCGCTGTGCAGTTGATGGCTGAAGGCAATCGGCTGTTTGGGCTTATAACCAACGTTATCAACCGTATCGCCAGGCGTCCACATCCACCACGCCGCGGCCGGCTCGGCGAAGAACAACACGACAGCAATGCACAACTGACAGCGCAACGACAACCACAGGCAAATTTTGAACGCCACACCCTACTAGCTTGTGCAGTGTCTCGCAACAAAAAATTCTTCAGCTACCCCAACCACAGTCGCGCAAAAGAGACCAGGACCTGGCATGCGGCTTGCCTGGCAAAATCAAGTTCAGCTAAAGACAACGTAGTGCATCTTTGGCAACGGCACATGCAACCAGCGGCTCTGCAAGCGGCAATCGAGTTGCAAGTAGTAGTAGCGGCGCGGGAGTGGCGACAAGCTCGCGGCAACCGTACAGACATCGGCACGTTGCCGGGTGGCAATCCGCTGCTGACATTGCAAAGCCAGTAGCCTTACCTTAGTGCGTTCGCGCGCACAAAAAGACCGCAAGGTCGCGGCGGGCATCTGCGCTAAGTTAGCTCGCAACTGCACAACATCGGCCAACTCGTGCCGATACTGCCGCAGTATAGCAGCCGCGCTGAGGAACAAGACAATCAAGTAACCACAGCAAACTATTCGCATCCCCTATCTCCCCAACGCGATGCCAAGCTCGCGGCTGCAACTGTAAAGACTGAGGGGCTAAGCGCTCGCGCGGAAGGCAAGCTTACGACCAAGACAAGTGCCGATAGCTTCCGCACTTCTGATGTAATCACTGTCCAAAGGTAAGGGAGAAAAACTCCCCCGTTCAGCAACCTCGTAGCTAACATCGCTCGTCTTGCCTGCTTGCATACGGACAAGCCGACCGAACTCACCCCGCTCAATCAACTCCACCGCATGACAGCCAAACAGCGTCGCGATGTTGCGATCGTAGGGCGAAGGTGTGCCGCCACGTTGTGTATGTCCCAACACCGTCACCCGTGTCTCAATGCTGGTGTCGGCGAAGAGACGCTCGGAAATTTGCGCTGAAATTCCACCCAACAACTTACGTCCATCGCTGGCCAGGCGATAGATCTGATCGCCACCCTTCTCCTGTGCACCTTCAGCGACAACGATAAGACTGAAAAAACGACCGAGTGCCTTACGTTCCTCAATCTTGCGTATTATCTCTGGATACTCAAAAGGAATCTCAGGGATAAGGATAATGTTAGCGGCCCCCGACAAGCCAGCATGCAGGGCAATGTGCCCCGTGTGCCGCCCCATGACTTCCAGAATCATGATACGATCATGCGATTCCGCCGTTGTTTGTAAGCGCACCGCAGCATCAGCAGCAATCTCAACCGCAGTATGAAAGCCCACCGTCTCCTCCGTGCCAGGCAAGTCACGATCGATCGTTTTGGGCACGCCAATGACTGGCAGGCCTGCCTTCAATAACACCGAAGCCATATACTGCGACCCTTCACCTCCCACGATGATCAAGGCATCAAGACCAAGATTACGAAAATTATCTTTGCAACGAGCCATGTTTGCTAGCCCTTGCTCGTCGTCAGAAAACGGCGAACCGCGGTTGGAGGTTGATAAAATCGTGCCACCCTGCGTCAAGATGTGGGTAACATCCTGCATCGACAACTCACGATACTTCGGTGGTGAAGACAACAAGCCATTGATACTCTCAATGATGCCGTACACCTGCCAGCCATAGCCACCCTTAGCTGCCTTAACCACAGCCCGAATTACAGCATTCAAACCTGGACAATCCCCGCCCCCTGTGCAAATAGCGATTTTTTTCACCGGTGTTCACCTCCATAGAACTTGTCCGCACGACTCTTTGTATCGCTCGGCTAAGCGGCTCTTTGCCGCTTCCCAGCTCGCTACGCTCGCTGGACTTTTTGCCGCTTTCTAGCTCCGCTCGCCGCGCCGTGTCTGGTGTCGGAGGGCCTGTGCCCCCCGACCATAAATCAGTTCTCGCTACCGCTCGTGAGATCTTCGTCGGTCACAATACTAGTGCCATACTCAGCCTCATCATCGGTAGCCGAATAATCCTTTTCCTCAGCTAGCAGCTTCTCATCGGGATCATTCTCCCCCGAATCAATCTCGCCCTGAGTCCAGAAATTATCCCCGTTACCGTCACCATCATCGTCATCGTCGTCATCATCGTCGTCGTCATCATCGCTGAGCTCTTCGTCAAGGTCGAAGTCAAAATCATCGTCATCATCATCGTCATCATCATCGCTATCATCAAAATCAAGCTGAGTCGATTCTTTGACCTCATCAGCAGCGGGAGTAGGGGCAGGTGTCTTGGGTGGCCGTCCACGCCTCTTGCCCACTGTCTTGGTATCCGCCGCAGACTTCTTCTTAGTGCCGCTCTTCGATCCCCACGGAGCACGCGTTTTCTTGGTCACCTTCTTCTTAGTGCCGCTCTTCGATCCCCACGGGGCACGCGTTTTCTTGGCTACCTTCTTCTTTGTGCCACTCTTTGATCCCCACGGGGCACGCGTTTTCTTGGCTACCTTTTTCTTCGTGCCGCTTTTCGATCCCCACGGGGCACGCTTCTTGGTGACCTTCTTCTTTGTGCCACTCTTCGATCCCCACGGGGCACGCTTCTTGGTGACCTTCTTCTTTGTGCCACTCTTCGATCCCCACGGGGCACGCTTCTTGGTGACCTTCTTCTTTGTGCCGCTCTTCGATCCCCACGGAGCACGCTTCTTGGTCACCTTTTTAGTGCCGCTTTTCGATCCCCACGGAGCACGCGTTTTCTTGGTGACCTTCTTCTTCGTGCCGCTTTTCGATCCCCACGGAGCACGCTTCTTGGTCACCTTTTTAGTGCCACTCTTCGATCCCCACGGGGCACGCTTCTTGGTGACCTTCTTCTTTGTGCCGCTCTTCGATCCCCACGGGGCACGCGTTTTCTTGGTCACCTTTTTAGTGCCGCTCTTCGATCCCCACGGAGCACGCTTCTTGGTCACCTTCTTTGTGCCGCTCTTCGATCCCCACGGGGCACGCGTTTTCTTGGTGACCTTCTTAGTGCCGCTCTTCGATCCCCACGGAGCACGCTTCTTGGTCACCTTTTTAGTGCCGCTCTTCGATCCCCACGGGGCACGCGTTTTCTTGGTCACCTTCTTAGTGCCACTCTTCGATCCCCACGGAGCACGCTTCTTCTTGCTGCTGGCTTTGCCAGCCGCTACTGCTTTCTTCCGCTTAATCTTACTCCTGTCGTAAACTCCCCTTGGCATTTTGAACTCCCACGATTAATTAACCCGAAACACCACCATACCATACAACCATATAGCACAGAAACTCTTTTCCTGCTGTAGCTAACCTTTTTGTCAAAAGCAACACTTAATCTCTCATTTCTTGCAAAATTTACTCTTGGAGAAGATCTTCCGCCACAATTTCTCGCAAGACATGACATAGTTCATGCGGTGGACGCTGACGATCAAACTTATATTTGGGGAAAAGAACTGCACCGTCCTCTTCTGCCACGACCGCCTCGCCGTCAATCGTGCCTAAGCGTTCTCCACGAGCAACTTTCTTGAAATTATACAACCCTTCCACCAAACGCGCCTCACCGCTTGCAGGGTAAGTGATAACCTGACCAAAAGTGTGCAGCGGGGTGGTCACGGCAACGCTATCGAGGCTTGCCGCTGCATTAACACTGCGCAAGGCTCGCAAAGCAATCAATACACCTTGCGCAATTTGCGTGGGATCAAAGCCCTTTTGTCCCAACTCAATCGTAATACCGACATTACCCTGCTCCTGCACAAACTCATCGCTGCACATGCCATCCTGCGAAAACCGCCCGCCCAGCCGCGTCACCGCTGGCTGCTCGCATTGCACCAACTGCGCAAAGGCAAGACTGCGGCGCTGAAAAGGAAAGATGCTAAAACAACTTGTGCTGGGCGCGGTAGTTTGATGAAAGTCGATGAAAAATTTTGTTCGCTGCAGAACTTTAGCCAACGACCGCGCTCGCTCGGCTTCGCCCGTCTCGACTCCCTGCAACGCGAAACTGCGATTCAAATCACGCTGCACATAACGTTTACCCTGCAACACTGCAGGATAGTTACCCAGCAGCAGAGCCAGCCCTACCTGCAAGGGCACAAAGCCAGCTTGCAGAAATTCTACCACCTCATTCAACACCGCCAGTCCTGCAACCTCATCGCCATGCGTCACCGCCATCAACGTCAGCACCAGCTCATCACTGCCACGTGGCATGATGACATAGCCGTTGTCGATTTCCTCCTGCACCAGATACCCGCAGCCTGACAGCCCTTTGATACTACTGTGAAATTTAGTAAATTCGCGTTCAATCCGTGTTAACTGCATCAACCTCTCTCCTCCAACGCAAGCACACCTAATTATTTTAAGTGACTTTGCCGACAAAAAGAAGTAGAAGGTTGGCCTCGTGAGGTCTTCCACAGTTGCCACACGCTGATAACAACGGACAATAGGATGCTTGCAATGTTGAGGTTTCTGCTACTGCTACCCCTGCTGGGGATGTTGAGGTTTCTGCTACTGCTACCCCTGCTAGGGATGTCAAATACCTGTAACAACGGCAATAGCCCCTCCTCACCCGCGGCCGCCGCACAGCTGAACGATGCCGAGCAAACCACCCCGCAAGACGACCGCAACACGTGGGAAGTCAACGACGATGGTCGGGCACGTATACAAGCCGCCATGCAGGAAGCTTTCTTTGCCAAGCTCATGAAGAGCAAAGACTACTACGAAGGTTATGCCCTATTCAGTTACGGTGGCTGGTCAAATGAAGGACAAACGATGATCCTCTGCAAACAAGATGGCAGCGGTGACATCACTCACATCGCCCCCAACACCACGAAAGAACTTGCCTCTCACAGTTTTACCCAAGCCAGCCTCGAACGGCTACGCCTCAGCCTAGAAGTCGGCGGGTTGCAAGACTTCACACCCCAAGTTTTCGACGGCATCGAGTACGAATACGTCCACGTCATCAAAAGAGACGACGGCAATCTCGATGTAAAGACCCGCGTCTACATGAAAGTTCCCAGCCTCGCACCAGGCAAACTCAACCCCTACCTGCAAATTGTCGCCGCCTTCAATACCTTCAAGCAGGAGCTTTACGAAGAATAGAAGCGATCCTTGCGGGTTGCGGTACGTGCCAAACTAGCACTGACCCGCGCTTGCAGCTGCACATTGTCCTCAAGCATCGCCCGCACACCGTCTACCCACTGGAAAGAGCACTCTTCCTCCTGCAAGAGATTGTTGCCAAACAATAGCAAATCAACTCCTGCCTGCACCGCGTTAGCAATCACATCTTCCGCACTGAAACGCTGCCGCACCCCCTGCATCTGCAAATCATCCGTGATCAACAGCACAGCAGGGCAGCGCGTCCGTAGACGAGCAACCACAGGTGGCGAAATCGACACAGGTCGTGCTGTATCCCACTGTCTAACGTAGCCATGACTCAACAACAATGCCTCACCGTGAAGGTCACGCGCCCAACGATAGAACAGTTCCAGCTGGGCATCGTTAAGCGTTAAGTCCATCACTTCGTCGTGCGAATTAACCGTGCTGCCCCCGATGCCGGGAAAATGCTTAGCACACAGACCGAGATTGACGGCACGTGCCACCTGCCCGACAAGCTGTATGTTGTGCTCAATCTCTTGCACACAAGCACTCCATGCCCGCTGCTGTCGACCAATGTCAGGATTGTCAGGATTGCTGTTGATGTCAATGACAGGCGCGAGGTTGTAGTGCAAGCCAAGTGCCTGCATTTCTGCAAAACTACGTTGCGTGCAGCTGAGTTTCTCACGATCAGACCAGGCATTGAACTCAGCCGCCGCTGGATAAGGCTGAAAGCCGCACTCTTCCCGCAAACGACGCACTCGCCCGCCCTCCTGATCGACGCAAATCAACGGACGTGCCGCCAAGCTTGCCAACTCGGAACAAAGCTGCTGCAACTGTCGCGGGTCACTGATGTTGCGTGCTCGTGTGTGGGTGGCAACATCGTAATCGAACAGTACCACCCCACCTAAACCATGTGCGTCGGCAAACTCACGCAACCACGCGGGCAACGTCAGTCCTCTAAAACCAAGCACAAACAGCTCACCGAGACGATCTAACCCTGACACGTGCCTAGCCAATACTTAGCGTTCATATAGAGACAGCTTACCTTATTCACGCGGCACGTTTCTAGTTTGTATTGCCGACAAAGCTGCGCGAAGTATTGCACAACTCCAGATGTGGAACGGCACTCGCCCCACAAAAAATGACTAGAGGGCACGGTGTCCGCGTGGTCAGCCTACCTGTGATCTCAATAAACGTTTGATTCTGTGCTGGTAGCCTTTGACTTCGAAACAGCAAAATGGCCTTGTGCCAATGGCCCTGTAGAGATCAACCAGCGCCTCTTGTTCTAGCCAACAGAGCGCGGGATTCACCCGCCGCGCGGGCAAGTCAAGGGCTTTGGATATTTCCGTCGGACTTGGCGAGGAATTATTGTGGTTAACCATCCAAGTTGCGACGCTCTTGGCATCCTCCTCAGCACTCCAATTCATCCAGCGATAGTCAAATTCAACGAATAAGGACTCCTCGGCGGTCAGGTTCTCGTTGTTATCTGGGGCTATGTGGCCAAATCTATACAAAAATTCTTCACTTTCAAGGTCTTCAACGGCGCACAGCACTTCATCGATGGGGAGCTTGAGCTCTTTAGCTAACTCATCGATGCAGATATCAGGATCGAACTTTATGCCTAGCTTGGATCTTGTCACAAAATATTTTGCGATTACTAACGCTGTGGGAGAATATGCAGATTCGATGTCTTGTGCGAGCGCGATAGCTTCTGGTAGCGTGCCCAGTGGTGGTTTTGTCATCCCACGAATAGCACTGATCAGTTCCTCAACAGCTGCTCGAGGGTCTTGGGGATCGATAGAAGGTGCATACTTGTTGCGCAAAAAGATGGGCATAGCTTCAACCTTCAGGTTAGACCTGATAGGAATGAGCTGACACTTGCCTTCAATATGCTTGACAAATCCCTCGTCAAGCTCCTGTGCCACCCAGTCGCTTTTGATGGAGCTGGGTGTGAGAAGGACGCAAAAATGGGTGCAACCATCGATCCCTTCTTCAGTTTTTCGACGGAGACTGTCGCCCGCCTTCATTTCCGACTTGTCCAACCAGATCTTGATGCCCGAACTGACAAATTGTTCGGCAATCTTCTTGGCTAGGCCTACGTCCTCGTGGCTGTGGCGCAAAAACACTGGTGGACGGCTATGTGGATTTTTATTCATGGTATCTCCAAACGACGAAGGCTAACACAGGCTTGCCGAATGTTCTAGCTGTTCTGAATTTTTTAAATTCAACGACGACAGAGCTAACAAAAAAGCTTTTCAACGACCATCAACCCCACATAGTGGCCTCCCCATTTAGGAGGCGGTGTAGTTGCCGATGCGCACCACGGCCTACCGAGACGATCTAACATTGACACAAGCCTAGCCAATACTCATCGATCATATATGGGTAGCTCACCTTATCCGCGCTGCACCTTTCTAGTTTGTGTTGCCAACAAAACTGCGCGGGCAAGTATTGCAGGTAGCTCCAGCCACGACAGCTAACTTTGATGGATGGATACTCTTGCGCGACAAACACATAGCCAGATGGCAGTTCGGGTCGGTCTGCAACTAAATACACCAGTGCATACGAGAACGCGCCTGAAGGCAAGACCCGCAAATTGCCAAAACGCACCAACAAGTTGACCGTCTTGCCGTCTTTAGCGATGGCTGTCAACAACTGCCCGCCACATTCGATGGTGTTCTTGTAGCGATTGTCGATAGCAAGATAGACCGCCAGCTGTTCTCCATCTGGCTGCCGTGCCACATGCACCGTCGCCGCCAGCGTGGTATCTTCGTTGTACTTTAGTTCACGCAATTCTTCACCTGCAGCATGCTCAGGTCGGATAACGGCAAGTACTAGCACTAGCCAGAGCGATAACGTATTCATATCATACCCCTTCTTGACATTTTGTAGTCGTTTCGAGATGATTGAGCCAACACAAGCCGCCGCCAATGTCGAACCGACAATCTATGCTTTTCAGCGTGCGACAGCATGACTGCTGTGCCTGCCGCCAACTAAAACCGTCATCACACAGAGGACTTTTGTCACGTATTCTCTGTGGAGCTCTGAAGGCGGGAATAACGATCTCAGGTACCTTGCAGCCGTTGAAGATGTCGTCAAAGCACGCGACCACATGGGTGTTGTTAATGTTGATGAACTGCCTGATCATCTTCTCGGTAGCATCGAGATAGTCATAATCGACCTGCTCAAAATTGTGCGGGCGGCTCTTGATGAAGCTAATGGTGTTCAGCATTTCGATGGCCTGATCGTTGTTGCGTGCCAACTGCTGCACGATCAAATCCTGTCGCAGCATCGTCGTTGAGCCGACAACGATGTTGATGGGCTCGACTCCAGCGTAGTTTTTAGAGACCAGCTCCAGGGTGACGAAGTTCTTCTCCAGCAACGAGACCACGTTGCTGAACTCCCGCGCCAGATCGACCAAGCTCTTGATTTCAGGAATTTTCCCCCGCCCGCCGCGGCGAAAAATCTTCATCTGTGTCGATCCTAGCTCATTAAAAGCCTTGGCGCTGGTGTCTATATCTGCCCCGGCCCGCCACGCTAGCCCACTCGCGGCCACTGCCGCATCGAAGAGACGTTCACGCTTGCTGGAGTGAAACTCAAATTCAAACAAAGCAAACAGCTCACCACCAGTGCGCTGCCCGTAAACGAACTCATTGCCACACGAGGAGACAAAATCCTCCGTGCGCCCATCCTTGAGCAGGTCAATAGCATTGGGCCGAAAGCTAAAGCCACTCGCCAACAACATCTGATTGGCAACTCGCACATGCACCAGCAAATAACGCGACGAACTGTTCTTGTTGACACTGCGGGCAAAATTCACCCGTGCATCGATCTTGAAAAAAACCGACGACTTCAGCATGCCTGCCGCAGAAATGTTGAGATTTTCCCGCAACGACGACTCGGAGGTAATCTCCAACATGCGAAACTCGGCATACTGGCCATGTTCCTGCCCACTCTGCGTGCGCAGCTCGGCAAGATCAACGCAAAACCCCTTCGCTTCCCAATCGACCGTGCTCAAGCCCTGCCCTAGCAACAGCGCTAAGCTCGCGTCCTCACCATGCACATTCTTGCCGACGGTCCCCGCGCCAGCCTCCCGCCCGATCACGATCAGCAACAGCAGCATCAACGCTCGCATCACACATCCCTCCTGATTAAAAATCCAGCCGACATCCAAAGCCTAGCAGACGCGGCGGCAAAAAATGACTGAGTTGTGTAGCTCAGTGAACGCGGCACCCCATACTTACTGCTTTAATTGTAGACAGTTACGCCAAAAAAAGTGTGGATAACTTCCGTTTTTGTACAAAATTTTGCAACGTTATGTGGTTTGGTTAAATAATTTGCACCAACTGCTCGTATAGGGCACGGTTAATTTGCTGCCGCAATTGCTGGCGGCGACGAAAATTAAGCACGACACCTAAGGTTGCACGTATCTCTGCCGAAAGGTGACCTGGAGCGAGATGTTGCATGATTTTACGACGCAAGACATTCCTTGTAGTGTTGGTCAACGTGCTGCTGTGTGGCACGATCAACGGACAGCAGGGTGACGGGGACTGGGGTGTAGTCGAGCGAGAACGCGGCTCGGATGACACAACTGCCGACCAGCAGGGAGGCGAAGAGGCGTTTGGCGAGGAAGAAACTGACCAAACACCGATTGTTGAGTCGGTCACCAAGACGACCGTCGAAGAACTAGGACGCAAGCTAGTCGGGGGACAAGAACATGTCTGCTGGCGCTGTCGCAAAAAAAATCAATTAGCGGTGCAGGTGTTGGGGGTGAAAACCCTAGTCGGTGTTACGGGAATCGTCGTGACGCGTCACATCATGAGCCGCACCTCCTTGCAGAGCGGTATCGGTTATGGTTTGGGTGGTCTCAACGTTGGCGCGGCGGCCCTACATTTTTTCCGTGAGGACAGTTCATTGCACCTCCACACTGGCTTCAACGTTAGCATAATGGACAAAGAAGCCGAGCGTGATCTCGAAGGTCTGTGGATGTTGGTCGGTCTTGGCAGCAATTTCAATACCCAAGCTGGCATTAGCTACGGCGTTGACTTTGGCATAACCATGGCTGTCGCTGAAAACATCTTCAATGGCGAGGCCACGCGCTTATGCTTCGGCGTGCTAGCACAAGCATCATGCCGCGAAAAGTGGCGCATCGTGCCTTACATTACTCCCTTCAAAGTTGGCTATAGCTTTTAGTTGTTGCTCAGCTGCCTTCGCCTGCTGTCTTTGTCAACGCGGCAGCCCTCAGAACGCGGCCGAGCACTGCGCTCATGGTTAAAACTAAGATTTTGCCCGCATATGCCGATGAGTGCTGCGGGAGGGAGGGGGTGAAAGTGCATCTCTATCTGCAGATTCTTGTGCTAACACTACTGCTACACAGTTGTCGCGGTGGCATGTCAAATCGCGGCCCTGGTGATTTTAACATCGACCGCACAGCTAATACCGACCCTTGCGCGAATCAGACTTCGCCCTCACCACAGTGTCCCCAGGAGGAGCAAGCAAAGCAGGAAGGCGAAGAAGAGGAAGCAAACGAGGCCGAGGAGGATGACAACCCCGCGGGGAGCGGCGCGTCAGCAAGCGGTCCGCCGCAACTAACGGTATACCAGGATGGCACGTGGGGCAGCATCACCGTCAATCCCCTGACGATGAAAAAAGACGAAGAGGCACAACTGCGGATGACCTTCACCGCGGCGAAAGCGATAGCTCAAGACAACACTCCCATAAATCTGCAAGTCGATTTTCCCCACCCCAATACTGGTTTTAAGCTTAATAAAGTTGAGACAAGTCCTGCCGCGGCCAAAGATTTTTTTAAAAGAGATCCGTATGTCTTCACTTCGTCGACAACTAACAAAGCCACTGCCAAGATAATGACGATGGCCGAGGGAGCACAGTTTACCCTCACCTTCACCATCACCCCGCAACAAGATTTTGAATTCAAAGCCAAGTCTTCAAACAACCGCTACTTCAAAAATTCACGCGGCGAGTTGCCCCAGCTTAGCGTCTATACGGGCAGCACTGCACCCGTCGTAATGTATGATACCAGCCCTGTCTACACCAGCGGCAAGCTGGAGATGCGCCTCAAGCCTTGGCCGCACAAAGCACCAAAAGACACCGACACTGAATTAACTATGACCTTCACTGCTGTTACTGACCTAGAGAGAAGGGCTATCACCCAGAATGGGCAACTAACTCACGACGTGCCCATCGGCATATCACCCTACAATGCGGTCAGCACCTACGAGGTTAAGTCCGTGTCGACGCAAACATATTTCAAAGACAGCAGAAAACCGCACTGCTCAATAATAACTAATTGCCAGCTAAAGATAGTGGAGATGAGGAAAGGTGAAAACTTTATACTGAAACTGACTGTCAACGCCACCAAAAATTTTAGTATCGGCTACAGCAACGGCACTGGCACACCCCTCAGAAAAAAGCCCGACGGCATTAACCCTGAACTCGACGGCGAGCGCCCTCAGGTAAAGGTTGAGTGAGGCCGCGGCGTAGCGGAGCTAGCAAGCGAGCGTTACAAAGAGCAGCGTAGCAAGCTTGAACGCAATACAGGGAGATCTGAGGACGAGGACACCACTTAGCACAAGCCTCCGTTATCTTGGCGAGGCGCAGCCCTGCCGAGAGGTTTGATGACAGGCAGGGAGGCCTGATGGCAAGCCTCAATGCAATGGCAGGAGGTCTGAGGGCAAGGAGCGAGGGAGCTAGAAAGCGGCAAAAAAGCCTCGTAGAGCGAGCGTTACAAAGAGCCGTAGCGCAGCGAACGGTCTCGCCCTGCCGTTCACAAAGCTCTTGGTAGGCAAGAGGTAGGGGCAACCGCGAGGAGCCTGATGGCAAGCTTGAACGCAATACAGGGAAATCTGAGGGCAAGGACACCACTTAGCACAAGCCTCCGTTATCTTGGCAGGGAGCAGACCTGCCGAGAAACTCTCCCCTGAGATAGGTGCAAGCACATACTCTTGTCTGAAAGCATAACCTAACGGCAATATGGCAATATTTGTGGTCGAGTTTTCGCACGGTCTCGCCCTGCCGTTCACAAAGCTCTTGGTAGGCAAGAGGTAGGGGCAAACGCCGAGAGGTTTGATGACAGGCAGGGAGGCCTGATGGCAAGCCTCAATGCAATGGCAGGAGGTCTGAGGGCAAGGAGCGAGGGAGCTAGAAAGCGGCAAAAAAGCCTCGTAGAGCGAGCGTTACAAAGAGCCGTAGCGCAGCGAGCTAGAAAGCGAGCGTTACAAAAAAGCCGCGTAGCAGATCATACATTTCACCGATCGAAATTTCGAGAACAGCGGCGGCATGGGCAATGGTTATCTTTTCTTTTTCGATAGCCTCCAAGACCAACGCAGGCAGTCGATAGGGAGGAAAATCATTGGGGAACAGACCACTAAAAGCCTCTTCAGGCAACGGATGAGGCTCTATTGAGCGGGGGAGAGTTTTCCCGTAGCGACGTTTAAACTCAAATTGGAAACGCCCCCAGATCTTTTTGTCACCGCCATTTTCCTCGTGCAACCTATACAGCACCGTTTGATAACTAACGTTGAAGAGACTCTTTACCGTTAGAACTCTGTCGAGCAGGGGGCGACCGCTAGTTAGTTGCCACTCTTTCTTAAAGGCATCTCTCGGCATGAGAAAGTAGCTGGCAAAACGGTCGGCCTGCCTCTCTATCTCTTTGTCTTCAGCGGTCTGGTCTATATCATAGTCCGATGGGTGTAGGACTAGATGACCAAGTTCATGAGCCGCGGTAAATATCCACCTTTCAACAGAAATATTTTCCCAAGTGTTGACGACGATTGCTTGGCCATGATTTTCGTCCGAAACCGATAGACCAAAGAAATTACGAGAGGGTGTTTTTACTTCGCCTACCTTGATCGATCCATCAATCTCAAGTAATTTACGAATACTGGAAATTGGTTCTTTATCGTTTAGACCCAGGTGGTTACGTGTAAGCATTGCCGACTTGATGAGATCTGGAACGTCCGTGGGAGGCGACTGTCCGCTGATTTTTTTCGATGTTGATCGCCCGCCCTCAACCAATTGCTCGATATCGCAAAAATTGTAAAACCAGCGGCTGACATCAGCAAGAATTTGCTCTCGATCATGCATGTGTTTTGTGGAGCGGAATCGAACACCTTTCAAAGGGCGAACCTCCTCCACCATCCGTCTAAAAGGAACGCCGAGTATTGAAGCTATTGCCCGTAAAGAGCTCTGAAAATCCGCGGTTGGCGTTTCCCCTGCCTCAATCTTCCTATAGGCATTAGGGGATAGACGAGCCTGTTCTGCCAGCTCGTCAGCCGAGAACCGTTTGGCTTCACGAATCCTGCGAAGATTCTTTGCAACTATCTTCTCTAGCTCATTGCTCATTCAATCACCTCACTTCTAGGTTAGCATCAGTCTGATTGCAAGGCCAACACCTTTGTTTTGGTGGCAGGCCCCGTCGGACACAAAAAGGCTAGACACCCCGTTAAAGCCCCGTTCTCACCCTCAACAGACCCTTCTAAAACCACATCGAAATTGATTCTAGGCCATCCTAGACGCACCTAACGATCACCCCGTAGGCATCTTCGGGTCGGGTGTGTTTATTGGTCCGCGGCGTTGGATTTAAGCGGCTAAGTGTGCCAATGATAGGGGTAGACACAGTGATGTTACCATGCCTAAACTTACTAAGGTTTGCACAGCTACCGAACATTTGTAACCCCAGCCAAATGAAGGCAACCCACCGAGCAACACTTGAATGCCCTTCCCGTAAAGTGAACCAAGCAAAAATGTAGGGGATAAAAAAAATCCCTATGCCAAGCAGAACACCGACGCTCCTCTTGGGACTGCCTAACTGCGCTTGGGAATAGTGGTGATGGACTACTGTGACATACCTTACCTGTCTGTTGTCAGCCATTACGATGGGGCGAGTCTGGTCAGGGGGTATGCGTTTGGAGCTGTCCTGTTTTTCCCTACTATCAACCTTAACCAAGTCTTTGTTCATCCATGAGCTCCAGATCACTCATACTGCTTATCGGTAAAACAACATGGCTAATTGATTATTCATTGTGGGCGTTGTGCAACAGGAACTGCACGAGGCAACTCCCTCACCAGCCCCATCGTTTCCGTGCGCAGCGGACGGTCTCACCCTGCCGTTCATGAAGCTCTCGGTAGGCAAGCCTGAACGCAATAGCCGAGAAGTCTGAGGGCAGGCAGAGAGGGCGCGCAGAGTGGCCTGAGAACATGCAGCGAGCTAGGAAGCGAGCGATACAAAAAGCAGCGTAGCGAGCGAAGCGAGCTAGAAAGCGAGCGATACAAAAAGTCGTGCGCAGCGCAGCTGGGCACGGTGCAGCCCTACCGAGAAACCCGACCACAACAGGTATAGGCACATGCTTTATCTAAAAGCATAATCTCACAGCAATATGGCAGTATTTATGGTCGGGTTTTCGCACGGCCTCGCCGCGCCGTTCATGGGACTCTCGGTGGGCAAGCCTCAACGCAGCAGCGAGAAACTTGGAAACAAGCAGAGAGGGGCCTGAGGGCAAGCTTGAACGCAATACAGGGAGATCAGAGCACAAGCAGCGAGGGAGCGAGAAAGCGGCAAACAGTCTCGTAAGGCGAGCGTTACAAAAAGCAGCGTAGCGTAGCGCAGCGAGCGTAGCGCGGCCAAGAAATATCTTCTCTCCTCTGCCATGCCTAGGTGGTTGAATGCTGATAAGGAGGATGGTGAAGGTGATATCAGTACCCAAGCCGACCTCATCGAAAATCTAACAAGCACACCCATGTTCAATGCCATGTTTCCTAAGGGCAAGATGGTTCTTGCTGATTTCAGTTCGGGCAACAACTGTAGGAACACTTTAGTGGCAATTGACGCACTAGCCGCGGCCTACCTTAAAAAACTCAAAGATGCCTCCAGTGCTAATGCCATTACTTGCACCAAACAATCAAAAGACGGTTACCATCGTCTCAATTTCACAGTGCCAAGTATTGAGGCGAAACTTAAGGGCGCAACGTCAGATGAACCCCATGGCTGTGATTCCACACTCGCCCTAGTGATGGTCGGGCACAGCGGCGGCACACTGACGGTTTCGAGAACATCAAACGCCGAAGAAGAAGAGCCGCGGCTGTTTGATTTTACCTTATCCTCTTCTATACTCGAAGCCGATGGCAGTGCCCAGTTCGTGCGCTCAGATGGGGCGCTTAAATTTTTCTACTATGACTTCACTACAATCTACTCTTCTCAAGTAAGGGAAGAAGGGGAGGACGACTAGTATTGTTGCCCCCTCCTCCTCTGGGTCGGAGAGGTGTGTCATCTAGCCGGCCCAGGCCATGTTCCTCTAATAGGGTCCGGTAGTAGGCGAGGGCTGTCCAAAGGCTGAAGTAGCATTGGGCATGCTTGAGGCGAGCGTTGAGGTCATTTGCCACACAGGCATCCCTCGCTCGCCTCAGGTCCTATCTCCAGGGCAACTAAAAAAAATTAGCTAGCTGCAGGGAAACTGCCATCCGCGTTTCCCCTGGGATACGCTGCTGGTGTTTCTCCAAAAATTGCAGATACTGCTGAACGAAAGCCCGACCAGAAATCTGTTCAGTGAGATAACTTGACAACAAGTTAAAGTGCTCGACCTCCATGTTTGCTACCTCGTAGATAATATTTTCATATCCACGGTAAGTTTGTGCCAAACCTTCGAGCACCGTCATATTTGTTGTCTCTACTTTGTCAGAACGATACAGTTTAAGAAGCGCCTCGACATGTTGATACGATTCTAGCACTGTGGTAGCCATAGCTATATTAGTCAGATCATCAGAAACCAGGTTATCAGTATCGTGCGGGTCGCCAAATATCCCATGTCCAAATAATGGCTCAACGCGCTGCCTGTAATTAGCAAATGCATCGGGCAGTCCGTTCACCATTGTTATCACCTCAGCAGCAAGGCGGGAAACTAGCTGGTGCCACTCACTTGCTTGCACCTCGTCAGGAATTACTAACGGCCCCCAGCCGTCGCTCAGTGTCTGCATCTCTGCCACAACCTGCATGAGCGGTGCGACATGCTCACCCGACACCACCGTCTGTTCTGTAAACAGACGATGCAGCTGCTGTAGAACCAGGCCAGCAGTTTCCACATCTTCAGGGATAGCCGGGGCCAGAGGCAGTGCCTTCATTGCATATTTGATCCCATCGATAAATCGTTTACTAGACATCAGGCTACTTCGCCCTTCTAAATCTAATACTTCAACAGTGTCGATCAGCGCAGCGTGACCTAGAGGAAAAGCACCTCTGACAATGGCAAGAACATTGTTGGCCTTGTCGGGATCCACATGCAGGCAATCGACAGCGTACCCCCCTATGGCGGCTAGCTTGGCATGAGCCACTGTCCGCCCCAGATGGAGGACTGCCTCCTTACTTGCGCTGAGCCGCGCCAGGGGGGTGGCACCGTAGAGGCACGTCGTCACCAAACATACTAACAATATTAGTATTTTTCTCATGATACAACTCCATATATTAAAATTAAAGATCGGTCTTTGATAATGAAATCGGTAATGCGTGTCAACATTTTAAAAAGGGGGGCTAGTCAGCAGGTGGGGCATCGGTCGGTAGCTTACGACTATTCCCCACTAGCCAAGGGGCGTGATAGCGGCATCGAGGGCACAATCATCAGCTCCGTAGTTCGAGTGCAAGTTGTTGCCAACCCCAGTGTCATCGTAATTCCAGTGCACATTGCCGAGCGGATCGCTCCAGGTCAGGCGAAACCAACGTTCTCCGTTCACAGCACACCATTTCTGGATGGTTTCTTTGCAGGAAGGTCAGCTTCTCTAGGTTGGTGGTCACGGTATCCTCCGTCAGTTGTTCGGCTGACCTGTGTAGCTCAAGCGTGTGCCGATGTCGCCCTCGGTGCTGGCGGGGCCTTCACGTTAGCTGGCATGTGGAAGTTGGAGCTCATCGTCAAATGATCTGCCATCAGCGGCTATAATGCCACCGTTAACTGGAGGGCGAGTTTGGGGTTATCACTATAGAGCAGCGGCACAATGGCGAGCTTCGGGGGGGATGGTGCGCGGGAGACAATTTCGTAGTTCCTAGCACCAGGCCACCAGACACTGATAGTTTCTAGCACCCTGCTTAGCGTATACATCATCAATCCAAACAATGGGGTGACAGGGTCAAACGACCCATCCTCCTTACAACTATGACACTCGGCAACAACCGTAGCCAACGCCGAAACTTGAGTTAGGGCATAGGGCCAGGCCGCTACTCCTCGCCCCTGCACCAGATGACCGCTACCAAAGCCGATAATCGTCCCTAGGATACCGCCAGTTACATATCTCGATGTTGTCATTGTTTGACGATCTGGAAAATAATCCGATCGGAGCGGCGGCATCCAGACATCGATTGTTTCGCCAAGTTTTGTGCCGAGAAACAATAGCAGCGGAAAGGTTTTATTTTGTTCTTCTGCTGCCTCCCAGTTTAGATAGGTGAATAGTCCTCCCATGGTAAAGCCCCAACCATGCCCGTCCCACCAACGTCCTTGTATCATGTGGCCAAGTCCGAAGCCTAGCAATGAACCAACGACTCCACCAACAGCATATCTAGGCACACCAATCGCCCACTCGTTGTGCTCGCGTTGTGGGAGGCTTTCTTTTGGGGCGGGCGTGCCGCTAGCTGAGCTAGCAAGCGGCAAGAAAGCAGACGTAGCGAGACAAAAGAGCAGGTGTGTTATTACAGCAAGGTTCATCATTATCCCTCAAAATCCCTCAAATTACCCCCTGCTGCTAGTGGTTACGTGGCGGAGGGCATGCATACATTCTAGCAGCGGCAGTAAGGCGCGGCAACCCCTCCTCAAAATAGGGCATTCCAGCCAGATGGGACTGTGGCTAAGTAAATCTCGTGCGGAACTCGACAAAAACTAGCCGACCTGGATACAAACGTGCGGCTGGTTGGATAGCAGGCGAGCGTTCAGTGCGGCGATGTCTGTCGCCCTGACCTTGCGCACTTTTTGTGGGTAAACTTCGAGGTTATCGTGACCGACACCGAACAGTTCCATGCGTGCCAGGTGCAGCACTTGCCGATCGCCTCTGCTCATCTCCATATGCCAATTACCAGCGAGGTATTGCCGTGCTCGCTCAATCTCAGCCGCAGTGAGAGGCTCGCCTTGCCGCAACTCGGTAGCAATCGCGGCGATCGCTGCCTCTGCCTTGTCTGGTGCACAGGCGGTGTAAATACCAAACGTCCCCACGCCGACGGCAAGAGTAAGGATGGGTGTCACCGTGTAAACAAGCCCCTGCTGTTCGCGCAGTGTGTCGAACATACGCTGTGCCTTCGCCTTCAACAGCACATCGAGCGTGGCTCGCTGTGGATCTAGCCAATCAAGACCGCGCAGACCATAGACGATGTGGCACTGCTCTCTCGCCTTGGGGTAGGAGTACTCGTGATTGCGGCCCAGCTGTGGCAGCTCTGCTATCGTTGGTGCGGACGCGGCGGGGGTAAAGTCAGCCAGTCCCTCGTTCAACACAGCTTGCAGCTTCTTTGCCGCCATTGCCGTGCTGACGGCGAACACCCATGTCCCTCTTTGACAACAGTCGTGCCAGTGTTGCAGCAGCATGTCGGCAGCAAATTTTTGCGGCTCAGTGCCTAGGGGCGGCATGCTGTAGGGGTGATCTGCAAACATTGCCTCACGATATTTTTGCATGCAGAAGGCAAAGGGGTCTTCTTTTTGCAAGGTGATGGCATCGGCAATCTCCACGGCAATTGTCTGCCAACGAGATGCAGGAAACCGTGGTTGCAGCAAGCATTCGGCAAAAATTCTGCTAAAATGCTCGGCATCTTGCTGAAGACATTGCAAATGCAACCCGATGGAATTTGTGTCAGAGAACCCCCCCAGCGCAGCCCCTCGTCCCTCGACTGCCAGAGTCAGTTGCTGGTGATCGTAGTTGGCACTTGCCTGCCCCAACAATGCCGCCATCGCATTGTGCATCCCGTTGTTGCTGCGGTCTTCAAGTGCTACGCCGCCATGCGTTACCGCGACGAGGTTGAACAACTCCGTCTCACTCGGCTGATAAATAAGTTGCAGACCTGCACGGAGTTGCAACACTTGTCTGGCGAGGCGCGGCCTGCTGGTCGGACGTACTGCTGCGCGTCTGGTGGTTGCACGTGCCTGCTGCAAACTCTCCGTCAGCACTCCTGCATCTATCGGCGTGTCCTCATCTACCGCGCAGACGATCACTGCCTGCTCAAAATTCAACCAACGTGCCAGGGTCTGCTGCACAAGTTCAGGTGAAATCTTTTCCAGCAATGCGAAGTAGCAACTGCTGAACAGATATTTCCACGGGGTAGTCAAGCCATGTGCGAGACTGTCGGCACGCCCCGCGGCAGTTTCGTTTTGTGCGGCAAAATCAACCTTGGCATTGGCTTTAGCACGATCCAGCTCGGCCTCAGTAATTGGCTGTGCATGCAGCAAACGCTGGACTTCCTCGACCATCGCCGTGATTAACGCAGGCATGTGCTCGACCTCTGTCAGGGTGGCGATTTCAAACATTCCCCAGCGGGATGACGCGGCGTTAGCAGACGAGATTGCCGATGCTAGACGCAGCTTGTCACGCAGCTGGAGATTGAGGCGTGCCGCGTCACCACTGCCCAACACGAAGGCCGCACAGTCGAGCGCCAACGTATCAATCTCAGGTTGGCAGGGGGCCGGCAAGGCCAGCAGTAGGCGCGGTTTGTGGTAATCTCCCCGCAGCACTGTGCTATGCACCCCCGCGGTAAAGGGCAGCGGTGCTGTCTCTAGCCGTGGCACAGACCTGTCTGGGGCCGCACCAAACAGCTGGGAAATTTTTGCTGTCACGGTCACCTGATCGAATGCACCGACCGCGGTCACCGCCATGTTGCGGGGCACATAGTGGGCGCGATAGAAAGCGCGCAAGTCCTCGTCAGCAAAGGCGCGCACCGCGTCGCTACTATCACCGAGAATGGGGTGAACTTGCCCCCCAAAGGCTATGCGTCGTGCTTCTTCGTAAACACGGTCGCTAGGATCGTCTCGGTAGTGGCTGATTTCCTCGCACACCACCTCCTTCTCTCGTGCGATTTCGCTGGCACGCAACTCGCTGTGATAGATAGCATCGTGCAGTGCCGCGAGGCCGTCCAGCGTGTGTGCCGCGTTCACGGTCAGGTGGTAGACAGTGCGATCGTGATCGGTGTAGGCATTGATGTCTCCGCCCCAGCCTTCGACCTTCCGCCACAGTTCGCCCACCCTGTTGGTCGCCGTGCCCTTGAACAGCATGTGTTCGATAAAGTGCGCCATCCCATGCTGCTCAGGCTGCTCGCAGAGCGAACCAACCCGCACCCACACCTGCAAGGCTGCACACGGGACACGATGGTCTTCAGCTACTAGCACTTCCGTGCCATTGGGGAGAACTTCGTACTGCATGGCAATTAACCTACGAAAATTGTGCCACTAAACGCGTGGCAAAGCGGTCAAGGTAACAGTGCGGGGCGCGGCACTCAACTTGTTTCTAACGCCAATATCGGGTTTTTTCAGGTGGTCACTACAGTGGTGGCAACCGCGAGAAACTTGGAAACAAGCAGAGAGGCTAGTAGGCAAGATTGAACGTAACCACGAGTGGCCTGAGAACATGCAGCGAGCTAGGAAGCGAGCGTTATAAAGAGCCGCGCGCCACGGCGCAGCGCAGCGGACGGCCTCGCCGTGCCGTTCATGGAGCTCTCGATAGGCAAGAGGTGGTGGCAACCGCGAGAAACTTGGAAACAAGCAGAGAGGCTAGTAGGCAAGATTGAACGTAACCACGAGTGGCCTGAGAACATGCAGCGAGCTAGGAAGCGAGCGTTATAAAGAGCCGCGCGCCACGGCGCAGCGCAGCAGACGGTCTCTCCCTGCCGTTCATGGAGCTCTCGATAGGCAAGAGGTGTGGGCAACCGCGAGTGGAGCTAGCCCCCTACTTAGCCCAAGTCTCCGTTATCTTGGCACGGTGCAGCCCTACCGAGAAACTCGCCCTGAGTGGGTATGGCACATGCTTTATCTAAAAAAATAAACTGACTGCGGTATTGGCAGTATTTGTGGTGCGAGTTTTCGTACGGTCTTGCCGTGCCGTTCATGGAGCTCTTTGTGAGCAAGCCTCAACGCAACCGCAAGAAGTCTGAGCACAAGCCTCAACGCAACCGCGAGAATACCTGTGGCAGGCAAGCCTGAACGCAACAACGAGTGGCCTGAGAACATGCAGCGAGCTAGAAAGCGAGCGTTATAAAGAGCCGCGCCACGGCGCGCCACGGCGCGCCACGGCGTAGCGCAAGCTAAGCACTTTAATTTAATAATTGCCTTTTTTTAATGTTTTATAGTATAATTATCGGGTATTTGCAGGTGGTTCTTATGTCTCTGGCTAAAAAAACCAGTCATTTTATATTGATAGCACTTGTCGCGGGTTGTGGCGGGCATGTGCCTGTGGCGCAGCCGCGCGCGCTCGTCGATGATAGCTATACGCTTAGTTTTACCAGGGTAAACCTTGTTGAAAGCGAGCCAGGCTATCATTTCCAGCTCTGTCGTCGGCAGTCAGGGGCGAAGATGGCGACGGAGGCAACAGACACCGAGGCCGCGGCAGGGGAGCAGGCCTGTTTCAACCCCTTTGAAAATGTAGAAGGTGAGCCACTAGTGTTCACGGCTTTACCAACGGCGGCTAGCTTGCAGGTGAAGGGCGTGGCAGGTACGGCACTGCGCTATACAGCAGGCACGGCGGCGGTGCTTGTCTTCGGGGCGCTGGCCTTCGTGTTGATCCCGCGGGCGGCGAGACTGGCTTTTACCAAGCTGTTGCAGTTGCACAAGACGAGTCGGGCCGGGGAAACTGACGAGGTGATCGAACACTTGGCTCGTAAGATTACCGAGAAGGCACAGAGGAAGGCGCTCCGCAAGGGCGAGAGCTTCAATTACACACAGCACTACAAGCAGGTGTTAGAGGATAGGCAGGCAGCTTTCAGCATCTTCAAGACCAAGCCTGCACTGTTCTTTGGCAGCTTGTTCATCGTCGGCAGTACGATCGGTGGCTGGAAGTTTTCTTATGAGGCGTGGCGAGATACCAGCAAACAGCTGGTGGAGCGGGGATGGGGGCGGAAAGAGCTTGAGCTAGCCGAGGCTTATCCCTTCTTGGCGAGTGGCGATCTTTACCGTGTCACCAGCGTCAAGCAGTTGCTGGAAACACTGCACCAGCACCAGCAGTTGATCTTCAGCGCCGCCTACCTGCGCACCTTCCCTCCACCACCGGACGCTACCGATGGGAATGCCATTAACAAAATTTTTTAATGCTTTTGTTTTCGTTTCTTCTCTGCTAATCCTCGCTGGAGTTGGTTGGACGACCCATGATCTCCGCTGGAACAACCGCCAAGACAGCAGGTGAGCCCCTCGGAGGTGTGGCTTCTCGCCGCGCTGTTGCTGACCGTGAACGAGCTGGCCCTGACGCGGTCGACCGGGTGATAGCGATCGCCAGTGGCAAGGGTGGGGTAGGTAAGTCGACCACCGCCGTCAACATCGCCTATGCCTTGGCTGACAAGGGTCTGGCGGTGGGATTGCTCGATGCCGACATCTTCGGCCCCTCGATCCCAGTAATGACCGCACGTGTTGAGCCTGTCGTCTACCCCAAGGGCAGCAGCAGCCCTGTGCAGCCACCGCAGTTAGGCGGGGTGAAGGTCATCTCGATTGCCATGTTTCAGACGCGGCAAAAGACCAACATCTGGCGCGGGCCGATGGCTGCCGCGGTAATCAGGCAATTTCTCGGACAAGTCGCCTGGGGCAAGCTTGACTACTTGATCATCGACTATCCGCCTGGCACTTCCGACATTCAGCTAACCCTATCGCAGGCAGTGAAGCTCAGCGGTGCCGTGCTGGTCACAACCCCGCAGGACGTGGCCTTGCGAGATGTGGAGAAGGCCTTAGGGCTGTTTACCACCACCCGTGTGCCTGTATTAGGCATCGTCGAGACGATGAGCAGTTTTATCTGTGACGGTTGCCAGAAAGAGCACCATATTTTTTTGAGCGCGGGTGGTGAGAAGTTAGCCCGCAAAGCCAACGTGCCGTTGCTCGGTAAAATTCCGTTGGAGACGAATGTTGTCTTGACATCCGATCGTGGCATCCCTATGGTGCGCCAGTATCCGAATTCAATGAGTGCTAGTGCGTATCGTAAGACTGCTGATCAGATTGAAGCTCAGCTAACGACGGTGTCTGCTGCTGGCGACACGGTGCAGGGCTTCCATCTCGTCTGGCAGACGCAGGAGAGGGGGCAACGATGAACACGCCGCGGGAAATCTCCCAACACGATGAGCGCACTTTGAAGATCGTCTGGAACGACGGCGCTGAGCGGCTGTACGATGTCGTGCACTTGCGCCGCAATTGCCCCTGTGCCGCGTGTGCAGAGCAAACACCTGCAGCGGCTGACAAAATTCAGATGGACGACCAAGTCCGTCCTACAGAGATAAGATCCGTTGGGCGGTATGCGCTGTTGATTGCGTTTACCGATGGGCATCGCACGGGGATCTATTCCTTTGAAACTTTAAGGAAACTTTCAGGAAAACTTTAATAACTATATAAAGATGGCCTTACTCATAAAATGAAAAGACTGTGTGTGTGTCTGTATATTCTTTTCACACTGGCTGAGCCGCTGCCAGCCCAGAGTAGCCTGGAGCTTGAGCAGTTGCCGCCCGCGTTTTCGTTGCGCACGCTGCATAAGATGTGCCAGCAGCCGAGCCTCAGGGAAGACCTTGCCCAGCACTACGGCAATATTCAGGGTGGTGTGCCAGCAATACGCAGCAAGTTGCGGCACGAGATGCGAACACACATGTTGTCGAGGTCGCTGGCACTGGAGAAAAAGATGGCGTATTTCTACGCCCACCAAACTTTTCCCCAGGTGCACTTTCCCCGCAGCTGCCCGCGCCTCAGTAACTCGGCTTGGGATAAAGTAACGGCACAACAGCAGGCTATGCGAGAGGTAGAGGCACACTTGAGCAATACCGTCGCCCTGCGCTGGCAAGGCAATATACGCATGCTATTGCGGGCTGCTTACGAGTCGATGTTTATCAAGTATGTCCTGCGCCGCGGCACTTGGCATCGTCCGCGCAGCCGCAACTGGCAACATCCACCGTTCTGGTCGCGGGATGTCGGACGCATCAAGCAGTTAGCCTTCCCCCCGATCTATCCGATTGCCTTGGAGAAGATGCAGTTCGGCTACCCGCAACAGCGTTTAGAGCTTCTGTATGAGAAATTTCCTCTCCTGCGTTGGCGCGGCATGCGGAAATTAGATCTGAAGGGGCAAACACTTGACCATAAAATTTTCGACCTAGCCTTTGTTAATGGCCATCACGAAGGTGTGCAGCAGCGGCTTAAGTTTGACTTTGCCCGCAAGTTACGGCCACTGATGGCACGGGTGGATGCATTTAGCAACGACATCAGTACCATCAAGATCAAAACGATCAAAAACCAAGAAATTACCCTTAATAAGGGACAGATTACAAATTTACGGGCACTGCAATTTTATTTTATGTTTGAATTTGAACAAGACGTAGAAAAATATATTGATAACCTCAGTGAAGGGACTCTCTATGATATTGCTCGTCTCGTCGATCGCACCTACATCGACTGGGTGAACACCCAACAAGAGGTGCGGGATAATGCTTGTCACGGTCAAGATTTTGAGATCGAGGAATACCGCGCCGTGTTGTGGTCACTGCTCAACAGCTACACGAAGGAAGACAGCCTCGATCTGCTGGCAGCCTTCTGCCACCCCAGCTGGGGGCGCACACCCGTCAGACTTACGGAATCCTGGTCGCAGGCCGCCTATGGTGTGCTGTTTGCCAGCGGCATTCTGGTCAAAAAGGTGCGTCCGACGGCAGTGCCAATGGCTGCGGTAACTGCCGCCTTTTCCTTCCTGATGCGCAGCGTGCGCGGCATTAGAAGTTTGCAAGCAGAGAGGTCGTTGTTGCTGCTCGATATGCGGGAAGAAAACAACCGCATCTACAACAATACGTTCAACCTCGCCGCCATGCCGCTGAGTTTTTGGGGTCTAAATCGAGGTGCAAGTGCCATTACTGACAAAAGTTGGCGTTTTTTAATTCCCTTCCGCAACCTCGAAGAACGCAAAGACGTGTGGGTAAGCCTCTATTTTGTCTACAGTGTTGGAGTGGCCCGCTATGCCGATGCCAAATCCCACCTCGACCGCAACATCAATCCTTTGACCAGCAAGAACTTCATGCTCAACTCGCTCGACAACCTGCTGGGTGCGTCGCTGAAAACCAATGCTCTGAACAGTTCCGACACTATGTCGCGGCGTTTCAAAAATGCAGGAGTTCTATCTTTAACCTACGCCTTACTTAATATTTATATGCAGAACATGTATTTTATTTTTTCACGAGATGACATTACCATTGAAAATCATAAATTCAACAACATGTGGGGGGTGTTCCACTCCGGGCCGCGCAATGTTTTAGACTGGACACTGTGGCATTACTTACACAGCAAGGTAAAGCATAGCACCTTGCCGACGTTCGTGGTCGCCAGTGGTCTGATAACTGCCGCGGGTTTTATCGATAGCTGGCAGAAGAAAACCTGGTATGCTAACTCCAAACTGTCTTATCTCAAGGAAGATAAAAATTTTCTCGAAGCCTTTGCCGACATCAGCCTCTCCGAATACCTGGAGCCGTGGAAGATCGGGGGCGTGACCGACACCGAGGTAAAGATCCCCTCGTTCAAAGAAATAAAATCGCTCGAAGCCCTGTTGCGTCTCTATGCTCGTGACGACGAAAAATCCCATCTGCTCATCGATGTCGAGCGTTTTTATCGCCAAGCATCGCAAGCATCGCCTACTCTTCCTTAACGCTGATGGCGAAGGTGGCGATCCCGCCGCGGCGGAGTTTGTCGATCAGGGTGATGACTTTGCCGTGCGGGGTGTGGCGATCGGCAGTGATCGTGACCGCCTTGCCGCTGGCAGCAGTACTAGCGATGGCGGCGGTCAGTTGCTGCGTGTCAAGTGGCTGGCCGTTGAGGTAGACTTGGGCATCGGCAGTAACGACGAAGGTGGCCGCGTGGCTAGCCCTACTGTCGGCGGTGCTCGCCTGCGGCAGGTTAATATTGATGCCGCTGTTGTCGATGTAGCTGGCGGTGACCATGAAGATTACCAGCAACACCAGCATTACATCCACGAGGGGGGTGATGTTGATCCCAGTTATCTCGTCCTCGTGAAAATTTTCCAGTGCAGCCATGGTCATCAACTCCATCTTTGTGTTCGCTTTTAGTGGCAGCCGCATGTATAATCGGCGACCGTCGTCATTTTTCTTAATTTTTCTTTATGTCTGCCGCTTTTATTGAATTTAAGTCTTTTGTCAAGAGAAATAAATTTTTTTATTTGCTGGGCATATGTGGTCTGCTTCTCATTAATTTTAGCGAGGTTGCCGCACCCAAGATTATCCAGTGGTTGATCGACTTGCTCGTGCGCCAGGATAGCGAGGTTGTGCCAGAGCTGTTGCGCGGGGCATCGGTCACGGACTCGCTCTATCACCTGTCTTTTCTGCTGTTGGGCGGCTTCATCGTCGGTGCACTCGGTGCGGCTGGCTGGCGGGAAGGGCTAGCCCGCATGACCCATCTAGCAGGCAAGGAAAGCCGTGCGGGTTTTTGGCACAGTCTGAAGGAAGCGCGTTACGATCGCTTTTTGCGTCGTTTTACGGTCGGTGACCTGCTCAATCGTATCTCACAGGATTACAATTTTACCCGCTTTATGCATGGCTTCAACATCGTCGAGACGCTGGATATTGTGTTCTTCAGCACGCTTGGCTTGGTGTTGATGTTCCTCATCGATGCAGAATTAACTTTTTACTGTATACTGTGCTTCATGCTAATCCCACCCTTCATTGCCCGCCTGGCCCGCCGCGAATATCGGCAACATCTGCATGCCCAAGAAGAGCTGTCTTCGCTGTCGGACTTGGTGGCACAGGCGACCGCGACCGTTAAGTTGCAGCGCTCGAGTGGCAGCGAATTTTTTTGGCAAGACAAGCTGGGCACGTCCGCACACGAATATGCCCGCCGCGGTTATCGGGTGCAGAAGACAGAGTGGCATATCTTTGCATTCGGAGCCCTGCCTGTGATCTGCTCTTATGCGATCTTGTGTTGGTTGGGGATACAAAAAATTATCGCGGAGGAGCTGTCGCTGGGGGAATTTTTTGCGCTGGCTTCGTATATTCTGATGCTGCAGACCCGCCTCTACATGCTGAGCAGCTGTATCGCCACCTGGCAACGAGGCTTGGCCAGCTATGGACGCATGCTTGAAATTATCCGGGCGCAGTTTGGTGGTCATAAAAAAACTGCCGCGGTAAATTTTAACAGGCAGCTGTTGGCTATAAAATCTCTGTCTTTTTCTTATGGCAAGCACACGGTAGTGCGTTTTTTGAATTTAAACTTGATGGAGCGCGAGTGGGTAGGTATCGCGGGCGCGTTGGGTAGCGGCAAAACCACGATCTTGCGCTGCGTGTTGGGTCTATTGCCCGTGCCTGAAGAAAAGATTTTTCTGTTCGGCACTGACATCAACAATGTGCCTGATAATGTGCGCAGCAAGTTGATTTCCTACGTGCCCCAAAAAGTTTTTTTGTTTTCCACCACAATTCGTGAGAACCTCTGCCTCGATCGGCATGAAGATGAAAGCAGACTTTGGCAGGTGCTTGAAGTCGTGCAGTTGCACGAGTTTATCGCCAGTTTGCCGCAACAGCTCGACACCAAGATCGGTGAATGGGGTGTTGATCTTTCGGGGGGACAGAAGCAACGCTTAAGCATTGGGCGGGCGATTTTGCGCAAGCCGAAGCTGTTGCTGTTCGATGATTGTTTTAGTGCCATCGACAGTCTTACCGAGCATAAAATTATGCAGCGGGTGCGGGTTTTTCTGTCCCATACGGCAATTATTTGGGCCTCGCATCGGGCATCTTCTCTGCGTTTATGTTCTAAAGTTATTACGCTGAAGTGAAACCTGCTATGGGTCTTAAGGAACTTAAAAAGAAAGTTGTAACCCTAGTCAGGGAGGATGAGGTCTATCAATCCTCTGATTTTGGTGGGGTTGCTTACCTGTTTTTGTTGTCACGAGAAAATTATTACAAGTTGTTCTCGGCGATCGCGGTTTTAGTGTTAAGTGTTGCCTGCCTGATGTGCTCTGTGCGTTTGTTGGGTTGGTTGTTTGAAGATCTTGCTGGTAACAGAAATTTTGTCTGGCAATATGCGGTAGCTTTTCTTGCCTTCGAGCTAGTAGCAGTGCTGTTGCGTTATGGCGGGTCGATCTTTATGTCATATACGACGACAGCTATTATTTTGGATGTCCGCAAAAAATTATTCAGAAAGCTGACACGCTTGCCCATAACGTACTTCGACCGCCAACCATTGGGGCGCACGGTAGCTCGTATTACCAACGATGTTGAGCGAGTTGAGTATTTTTTCTCTCGCATTCTTGCTAACTCGCTGTGTTCGGTGATTGAGATCACTTTGATTATCGTGGCGATGATTGTAACTGACACTAAGCTAGGTGTTATCATTGCCTGTACAAGTCTGCCAGCATTTGTCTTTGCGGTGGCGATGCGAGCACCTGTCAAGTATTGGATGCGCATGCACAAAAAACTTGATGCGTTGATTATTTCAAAATTTGCAGAGTTTACTAACGGCTTTGAAGTTTTGAAAAGCTTTAACCTAGAAAAATGGAGTAAGCACAAGTTTGAGGACATCAACATCCTCAATTATTTGGTGCACCTTACCATGATGCACTGGAACTCTTTCATTCGCTCCATGATTCTGCTGTTGTGTCAGTTGCCAGTTTTTTTTGTTTGCCTAATTTGTGGCGTAATGGTCATCGAGGAAGCCTTGAGCATTGCGGTGTTTATCAGTATGCTGCGTTTTAGCGAGCGCTTTATGTCGCCTGTGCGTTCGCTGTCGCACGACATTCAGATCATTCAGGATGCCTTGACTTCATCGGAGCGGGTGCGGCAGATGTTGCAGGAAATTGAAGAACCTCGCTACAAGCATGCAGTTAAGAACAAAGTGTGGGGAGACATAACTTTTGCCAACGTGTGGATGGATTATTTTCGTGATAAGGATGTGTTGAAGGCTATCAGCTTTGAAATTAAGAGAGGCATGAAGGCGGGCTTGGTGGGCGAGACAGGGGCGGGCAAGACTTCGACCATCAATCTCATTCCTGCCTTGTATAACTATGCGTCGGGTGACATTAGTGTTGATGGAATTTCGTTGCGTGATTGGTCAAAGCCTTGGCTACGCAAGCACATCGGCTATATCAATCAGGATGTGGTAATTTTTCGTGGCACGTTGCGAGAGAACATCATCTGTGCGCAAAAGCATGTCAACGACCATGCCATATATCAGCTGGCGGCGCGGCTGGGTTTTAGTGATCGACTGACTGCTTTCGCCGCGGGGTTGGACACGTTGGTGTTGGAACACGGACAGAATTTAAGCGCGGGGGAACGGCAGATTGTGGCCTTCATGCGTATGATGGTCAAAGAGCCGAGTATTCTGATACTTGATGAGGCAACGGCTAACGTTGACCATGATTACGAGAGACTGCTGCACAATGCCCTGTTTGAAATTATGGCGGACAAGACTTGCTTCATCATTGCCCACCGTTTGAGCACCGTTAAAAAGTGTGACATTATCCTCGTCTTCAAGGAGGGGCGCATCATCGAGCGTGGCAATCACGACAGCCTCATTGCCTTGGAAAGCGGCTACTATCGCCAGGTGCAGGCTACGCTGCAGTAATTTACCCGACCAGCTAGGTCATGGCACGGCGGGGCTACTGCCACGTGTCTCCGTCGTCTTGGCACAAATCTCCATTGTCTTGGCACGGTGCAGCCCTACCGAGAAACTCGCCCTAAGTGGGTATGGCACATGCTTTATCTAAAAAAATAAACTGACTGCGGTATTGGCAGTATTTGTGGTGCGAGTTTTCGTACGGCCTCACCGCGCCATTCATGGAGCTCTTGGTGGGCAAGAGGTGTGGGCAACCGCCGAGGAGCCTGAGGGCAAGCAAGGGGTTCTGATGCAAACCCAAGCGGAGCTAGTCCCTTATCACAAATCTCCGTTATCTTGGCGAGGCGCAGCCCTACCGAGAAACTCTCCCCTGAGATAGGTGCAAGCACATGCCTTGTGCAAAAAAATAAACTGACTATGGTGTTGGCAGTATTTGAGGTCGAGTTTTCGCACGGCCTCGCCTCGCCATTCATGGAGCTCTCTGCAAGCAAGTTTGAACGCAACCGCGGGAAGCCTGAGGCAAGCCTGAGCGCAACCGCGAGAGGCAGAGACCTTCCTTAGCCCGTACCGCCGTTGTCTTGGCAGGGAGCAGACCTGCCGAGAAACTCGACCTGAGCATGTATAAGCACATACTTTTATCTAAAAGCATAATCTAACGGCAATATGGCAATATCTGTGGTCGAGTTTTCGCACGGTCTCTCCCTGCCGTTCATGGAGCTCTTGGTGGGCAAGCTTGAATGCAATACAGGGAGATCAGAGCGCATGCAGCGAGCTAGGAAGCGAGCGTTACAAAAAAGCCGCGTAGCGAAGCGAGCTAGGACGCGAGCGATACAGAAAGCGTCGCACAGCTGGCACAGAAATGCTATACTATCCCTGAGTGCATTCAGTAAATTTATGGAGGTGACTTGGTGGTCAAGCGAAAGCAAGCTGCGAAAAGAGCTAGGAGAAGATCCCACAATCCCCATGATGAATTCTTTAAGATGGTTTTCAAACAAAAGAAATATCTTATTGGATTATTGCGATTAGTTTTTTCAGAAGCGGCCTTTGCTATGTTTGTTGTCGACAAGCTGGTCATCAGAGACAGCGTGCTTATCAAGGGGCCGGGAGGTGAGTTACGCACCGACATCATAGTGCAGCTACCTTTGTGGGGCATCACAAACAGGATCGTTATCCTGTCAATAATTCTTGAGCATAAGAGCTATAAGGATCGTGATGCTGTCTTGCAAGCCATGGAATATTACGTGGCGGAATGCAAAGCGCGCAGCAAAAGGCGGACGAGGCAGCCAGGCGAACCCTATGAGTTGATTATTCCTGTAATTTTGCTTTGTTGCGAGGATAAGGACTACGAGCCGCCGCAGGATTACCTCAGTTGGGAGTTTGGCAGCGAGGCTAGAAAGCGAGGGGGCAAAGATACCACTTAGCCCATGCCTCCGTTATCTTGGCACGGCGCAGACCTACCGAGAAACTCTCCCCTGAGATAGGTGCAAGCACATGCCTTGTGCAAAAAATAACCTGGTGGCAATATGGCAGTATTTGTGGTCGAGTTTTCGTACGGTCTCGCCCTGCCGTTCATAAAGCTCTCGGTAAGCAAGCCTCAACGCGATAGCAAGAGGTCTGAGGACAAAAAGCGAGCTAGGACGCGAGCGATACAGAAAGCCGCGTGGCGCGTAGCGCAGCTTTTGGGTAACATGCTAATGGATTATTGTGATGCGGCCGATAGGGGGGTGAAGCGCCAGGATTTTGATCGTGTTGATCGTAAGCGCTGGCCGCACAAGCAAGAGGAGGAGCGATTCGTGCCAACGATGTATTTTGGACTGGAACGAGCTGAGCGACGAGGCTTGCAGAAGGGCGAACAGCTGGGCTTGCAGAAGGGTATCAAGCAGGGACGATCCGAGGGCATCGAGCAGGGCGAGCAGCTGGGCTTGCAGAAGGGTGTCGAGCAAAAGCAGATGGAGGCTGCTCAGCTAATGCTTAGCGATGGCGTGCCTGAAGCTCAGGTGTGCAAATTTCTGCAGTTGACCAAGAAAGAGCTGACGGCAATCAAGCGAAAATTAAAAAATTAAAGATTTCAGCCAATTTTTCCAGATATGCCCCCGCCCTTCATGGAGATCTCGGTCGGCAAGCCTCAACGCAACCGCCGAGAGGCTTGGGAGCAAGCAAAGGGGCTAGCAGGCAAGCCTGAGCGCAACCGCGAGAGGCAGAGACCTTCCTTATCCCGTACCGCCGTTGTCTTGGCAGGGAGCAGACCTGCCGAGAAACTCGACCTGAGCATGTATAAGCACATACTTTTATCTAAAAGCATAATCTAACGGCAATATGGCAATATCTGTGGTCGAGTTTTCGCACGGTCTCTCCCTGCCATTCATAAAGCTCTCGGTAGGCAAGCATGAACGCAATAACGAGAGGCAAAGACCTTCCTTATCACAAATCTCCGTTGTCTTGGCACGGCGCAGACCTGCCGAGAAACTCGCCCTGAGTAGGGTATGGGACATGCTTTTATCTAAAAGCATAATCTAACGACAATATGGCAGTATTTGTGGTCGAGTTTTCGTACGGCCTCGCCGCGCCCTTCATGAAGCTCTCGGTAGGCAAGCTTGAACGCAATAACGAGAGGTTTGAGGGCAGGCAGAGAGGCTGGCAGGCAAGCCTGAATGCGATAGCAAGAGGTCCGAGGACGAGGAGCGAGCTAGGAAGCGAGCGATACAAAAAGCAGCGTAGCGAGCGAAGCGAGCTAGAAAGCGAGCGTTACAAAAAAGCCGCGTAGCGAAGCGAGCGATACAAAGAGCCGCGGCAATCTACTCAAGACCACCGTCGGTAATATTCCAACCCTTGTCATCGATAAGTCGAGAACGAGCAATTGCAGCTTGTGCGCTGTATTTTGATGTACCACCATGCAGAGTTACGTCTTTCTTGGTGGTAGTTTGTAAGATCCTCATTAGCATTTTGCTATACGTGACCGTCGGTAAGGTTAAGTATTGGAACATTGCTCCCATCCTTTCTACTTGGGCAAAGTTCCAGCTTTCGACGTTTAAATTTTTGCTCGCCTTCTCAGCCCCCATAAACATGAAGCGCATGTCCTTCACCCTAGAAATATTCCAGTTGCTGACATCTGGTTCAGCACTAACCGCATTCATGAACATCTGACTCATATCGATAACTCTAGCCACATACCAGTTAGAAACATCGGGGTTAGCACGCGGTGCATCACGAAACATGCCACGCATATTGGTAACGCTATGTGCTTCCCATTCAGAAACGTTAGGGCGTGCCCTTAAGGCCGCGTTGAACATATTGCTCATATCGGTGACCTGTGCCGTATCCCAGTTGTCAACGACAGGATTGGCAACACTGGCATTGCGAAACATACCGCGCATAGTTGTTACCTGACTGACGTTCCAGTTACTAACGTCTGGTGTCGCTAATTTGGTATCAGCAAACATGTGACTCATATCCGTCACACGAGAAGTGTCCCAACTGCTGACATCGGGTTTGGCGGCGGCAGCATGACGAAACATACCTGCCATGTTGGTCACCTGCGAGGTATTCCACTGGGCGATGTGAGGAACAGCCCTACTCGTGCGGTGAAACATATAGCTCAGGTCGGTGACCCGCCCCATATGCCAATTGCTGACATCAGGATTAGCCACCAATGCTTGCGAAAACATGCGCGCCGTGCTGGTCACCAGGGAGGTGTTCCAATTACTGACATCAGGGTCAGCCCGCCTAGTCTTGGCAAACATCCAACTCATGTTCCTAACTTTAGAAGTATTCCACTCACTGACATCAGGACTAGCGGAAAGAGCTTCGTAAAACATGCCGCTCATGTTCTGCACTTTGCTCACATCAAGATGCAAGACATCTGGTCTGACGAGCGGCGACTTCCAGAACATCAAGCTCATGTCAGTCACTGCCGCGGTGTTGCCACCTCTGAAAACCACCAAAGATTTAGCAAAAGCAAATGCCCCGCTTAAGTTTTTCCATTTGAGATCACCGAGATCATCAACTGCATAAAGATTGTCGCAACGACCTTCACCTGCAAAGTCACGACAACTCCAGCGACCACTACCAATGCTGCCACTGATGATAACTTTGGGCAGGTCTTCAAGATCACGAGATGCGGGTGCAGGACAGCTGTGCGTAGCACTGTCCAGTTCCCACTCATCACCGCTGATGCTATCTCTTTCCCCATCGCACCACTCTACTTCAAGGGCGTAGAACAGTCCCTTCCTGCGCACCAACGGTAGTGTAATCTGGCCGCCATTAGGTAGCAGCCAACGGGTCACAAACGGGGCGGGCACACGTTGTAAGCCACCATCGTTAATAATCCACTTGCCCTCGTTATTCTTGTCAAGTCGCTGGCGCGCCGACTCCGCGTCTCTTATGAGCCGACCGTCAGCATCGGTGCAGTTAGAGTTGCGGTTACAGGGCAAATCGCCAACATCATAATCAAGCAGGCTGTATTTGGAATCTCCTCCGTGTAGCTTTACCTCTATCTCCCTGTTCTTCGATGTTGAGCAGAGGCACAGCAACATCTTGTCGTAGGTAGTGGTCGGCAACTTGACCCCGACAAACATTTCATCCATGTATCTGACGTTGGCGAAATTCCACCCCGACATGTCTGGCTGTGCCCGCGGGGCATCCTTAAACATCTGCCGCATATCAGTGACCGCCGCGACATTCCAATTGCTGACGTTCGGACGTGCCACCGCCGCCTCCTTGAACATCCACTTCATATCGGTGACTCTGCTGGTATTCCAGCCGCTGACCTCAGGGTCAACACGTTCTGCGCCGTGGAACATGTAGCTCATATCCGTTACCAGCGTCGTATTGCCACCCGCGACCGTGGTTAAGTTTTTGCTGTGGGCAAATGCTCCTCGCAAACTCTTCCAGCCCATCGTGCCAAGATTCCAAACATTGGTAAGTTGGTCGCGGCTACGTGGGTGTTGCTTAAAACTAAACGCTTCCAGCAAACCTTCGATGGTCACCGTATAAGCACCTGGCCGTGCGTAGGTGTGCAGACGATCGTCGTCATCACACTTGACCACGGTAGATTCAAGCCCATCCCCCCAGTTAACCCTAAAGTTATAGTCGTAACGGCCACCACTGCCGTTATCACACACTAGCGGCAGTTCGACGGTGAGGTCACGGCTGGTTACCTCCCAGCGAGTGGAGAAGGCCCGTGAAGAAGTATCAAGGCCGCCGTCAATGATCTGCCATTGCAGATTTTTAACGAGAATTTCACGCAGGTCTATCACCTCAAGACTGTATTGTGTCTTCCTGCCAGCATGCAACACCACCCCTTGTTGCTGCGCGGTAATTGCCGCTCGCTGCAACATACGACTGTAGGTAGGAGTCGGTAACACCACGCCCTTGAACATGTCATCCATGAAGCGAATGTTGGCGAAATTCCAGCGTGACATGTCAGGCCTAGCTGAGGCCGCGTTTTTGAACATGGCATACATGGAGACAATTCTGCCAGTGTCCCAGTCGGTAACGTAAGGGTTGGCAACCGCAGCCCCGTTGAACATCGACGACATGTCGGTGGCCTGGCCGGTATCCCAGCGCGCCACATCGGGATTGGCAACTGTGGCATCTCGGAACATGTCTGACATCACGACAACCTTCGACGTGTCCCAACTACCAGTCTGCGGACGCGCCGCAGTGGTTCTGGCAAACATCCCCGACATGTCTTTGACTTCCGACGTATCCCACTTGCTCACGTCTGGTTTGGCCGACGATGCTCTGTCGAACATTGCCCGCATCGTCTTGACCCGACCGGTGTCATAGCCACTCGTATCTGGCACTACCAACGGCGAGCGGCTATACATGTAACTCATGTCGGTGACGGAAGAAGTATCACCACCTGCAGTGCTCTCCAGCAAATTGCAGTCATAAAAAGCCCCGACCAGGCTTTTCCAACCGACATCGCCCAGATCCTCCACCGAGACAACGCGATCTTTGCTGTGGGGAACTTTCCAAAAACTCCAGGACTCAACCTTGCCACTGATGACGATGCGGTAAGTTCTTATCTTGTCATAGGTGTGCATCACCTCAGGGTGATCGTAGGCATCGATATTAGATTCAGAGCCGTCGTTCCAGTCGACGTTAAAATCGTAGGCAAAGCCCTTGGGTAACGGCAAGCGGATCGTGGGGTCAGACTTACGGATCAAAAACTCTACGACCAGCGCGCCGTCGGTGGCGGCACTGCGCAGAAAGGCTGGTGGCTGTGTTGAACAGCCGATCAAGGACATGCTAAGCACGACCTGCGCCAGTCTTCGGCTCACGTCCGTCATGCCACCGTGCCGCGAAAATCAGAGGGCACGGTCATAAGTGCGTCCACCGTCGATCAGCACCCAACCTCGTGCCGTCAGCTCTTGTCGTGCCATGACCGCCTCGGTGCTGTATTTGGAATAGCCGCCGTGCAATACTACGTTCTTTGCCGCCGAAGTCGTTGCCAACTGCATCAGCATGCGGCTGTAAACATCTGTCGGTAAGGTCACTCCCCAAAACATGCGATACATGTCAGTGATCTGGGTAAAGTCCCACTCGTGCATGTTCGGTGCTGCCGCAGAGGCGCGATAAAACATGCCGCGCATGCTCGTTACCTGTGCCACCTTCCAGTTGCTGACCTCAGGACTAGCACTGCCAGCCGCGGAAAACATGTAGCTCATGTCGGTCACTTTGGCTGTGTCCCAATTGCTAACCTCTGGATTGGCTGACTTCGCCTGCCAAAACATGCCTGCCATGTCGGTAACCTGCGCCGTATCCCAACCAGAGGTGTCTGGCGTCGCCAATGGCGCATGGGCAAACATGTAACGCATGTCCGTCACCTGTGACGTATCACCACCTGCCACTTCGGTAAGGTTCGCACAGGCAAGAAAAGCACCGAAAAAGTTGCGCCAGCCGACACTGCCAAGATTGGTGACGGCGGTGATCATGTTCTTGCTGTGAGGTATTTTCCAAAAACTCCACGCCTCCACTAAGCCGCTGAGGGTAAGCGTGTACGTGCCAGCTTGTGCGTAGGTATGCGTAGCCTCAGCATCGTCCCACGCGGTCACCTGCCCGTGCGTTCCATCGCCCCAGTCAACCTTAAAATCGTAGTTGAAGCCACGCGGCACCGGCAATACCACCTGCAAGTTGTCGTCACTTACCTCCCAGACCGAGACAAAATCAGCTGCCGCCAACAGTGTCCCACCAACCGCAAAAAACAACACACCTAACAGCAAGTTTCTCATCACCAACTCCTAATCAAGCCCAAGCTTCAACCATTATTGCCCGCGTTGCCATCACCGCCATCATTGCCATCACCGCCCGCGTTGCCAGCATTGTCATCATTGCCATCACCGCCATTGCCGCCAGCATTGTCATCATTGCCATCGCCGCCGCCAGCATTGCCATCATTGCCATCACCGCCCGCGTTGCCATCACCGCCCGCGTTGCCATCACCGCCAGCATTGTCATCATTGCCATTACCGCCCGCGTTGCCCTCGCCATTGTCGGAGGGAGGATCTATCTCGTCTGGATGTGGTTGAGTCACCATACCAGCATCGCTGAGATGCCAACCTTTGTCGATCAAGCTTGTATGCGCTTCCATCGCGGCCGCACTGTATCGGGATTCGCCCGCATCGAAGATGAGGTGGGAACGTGGGGATGTTTCTAAAAGTCGGCTCAACAGAGCATCGTAGTTCTTGGTGGAGAGGGACACACCGTTAAACATGCCATGCATAAAAATCGCGGTGCCGAAATCCCACTTTGACAGGTCAACGTCCGCCTTGACTGCACCGCTGAACATGTGGCGCATGTCGCTCACCTTACCAACATCCCAACAGTCAAGACGAGGATCGGCAGAGATGGCATCGAGAAACATGCCGCGCATACTGGTCACGGCACTCGTATCCCAATCGTTGACGACGGGGTTGGCACTAGTAGCACGCGTAAACATGCCGCGCATACTGGTCACGGCACTCGTATCCCATTTGCTCACCATGGGGTTGGCAGATACAGCCTCTGCAAACATGTAGCTCATGTTGGTGACTGCCGACACATCCCAGTTGCTGACATCGGGATCGGCCGCGACCGCACCTTGAAACATACTGCTCAGGTTGGTGACCTTGGCGGTATTCCACCCGCCAACTTCAGGCATGGCAACTACCGCATTCATAAACATATGGCTCAGGTTGGTGACCGACCCAGTGTCCCAATCTCTGACATCAGGCTTGGCCGCACTAGCATCGAGAAACATCGAATGCATGCTCGTCACTTGCGCCGTATCCCAGCCACCAACATCGGGATCGGCGGCACTCGCCCCCATGAACATCGCCGTCATCGTCCGCACCTGATGCGTATCCCAATCGCTCGTCTCAGGCATAACTGCCGTTGCCCCTTCGAACATCGTGTGCATGCTGTAAACGCTGGAGGTATTGCCACCACTGACGGCGGTAAGCTCCTTGCTGCCTGCAAAAGCTCCCTGCAAGTTGCGCCAACCGACATCGCCCAGATCCTCCACACTCAACAGCATGTTACGGCTGTGGGGCACAACGGCAAAGTTCCAGGCCTCTACTAGACCGTGGATCTTGATGGTGTAGATGCCTGCCTTTTCGTAGACATGCGCGGCGGCGGCGGTATCGTGCTCGCTTGTTTGGCCATCGCCCCAGTCGACCACGAAGTCATAGTTGAAGCCTCCCAACAGCGGCAGAGTAAGGGTTTCCCCTTCAGCACTAATGCGCCACTTAGAGACGAAGCTATCGGACAGCTGTCCATCATCCTTGCCATCGCTATCGGGGCGCGCGGCTTTCTTCTTGCTGTCGCCATCAAAGCCACAGGCACTGAAAAAAGCTAGAGACAGTACAGATAAAAAGAGCACCAGCGTACGCATGATTAATTCCTATACCAATGATCAGTAGTCCTACTGACTATGCTAGGGCAAAACGCCTGAATTGACAAGCGCCCATTTTTGCGGCACGCGGCCAGGATGGCAAGCAGCGCACGTTCCCCCTAAACGCAGGCGGCGAGGAAGGCATCCCACACTCGCAGACCGTCACTGCTGCCGCCGAGGAGTGGGTGCCAAGCTCGTTCTGGGTGCGGCATCAGTCCGATGACTTTTTGGCTGGAGGAGCAGATTGCGGCAATGCGGTCCTGTGAGCCGTTGGGGTTATCTTTGTAACGCATAACGATCTGGTCGTTAGCTTCCAACTGGCGAGGATGCGGATGGTAGTAGCAGCCCTGTGCGTGGGCGATGGGCAGGCTCAGCTCGCCGTGCAGTTGCCAGCGGGAATTGTCCGCGGTGAGGCCGACGGTGCGGGCGATAAAGGTGCGACTGTGGTTAGGTAGCAGGGTGCCGGGCAGTAAGCCGAGCTCGGTGAGAATTTGCCAGCCGTTGCAGATACCGATGATGGCAACCCCGCGCGCCGCGCAGGTGTGCAGTGCCTGACTCAGCGGTGTCTGCGCCGCGAGTGCACCGGCACGCAGATAGTCGCCGAAGCTAAATCCACCGGGCACGACTATTCCGCGCACGTCACGCGGCAACGCCGAGGTGGTGTGCGGGTAAACTTGCACCTGCAGGCGGTAGTGCTGCCGCAGTACCGTGAGGCAGTCCGTGTCGCAATTTGAACCGGGAAAACTGAGTAGGGCAATGGGAAAATTTGTGTGGACGCGACCGCGCATGAACATAGCCTCAGACCGAGCGAGCTAATCGTCTCATGCCGTGAGGATAGTCAAAAAAAATCCAGCACGGGAGGATAAAACAAATAGTGCGCAAAAAAAGTTTGCCATTCGCACCTAGGGGTATGTCATAATAGGTACCAGAATTATCATTTCCACAAGCATGGTTGACGGATGCGAAGCGAGGGCGGCTTTGGCATAGTCGCAGTGATGGCAGGTGCCGTGGTGCTCGGTATCTTCGCCTTGGTCTACACCCAGCAGATGCAGAACCGCGCTAACATCAGCTTGATCGGCGACCTCATGTCTTTCCGCGAACAAGTAATAACCTACTACAGTTCTATCGTCTCCAATCGCAACACCTGGGAGTGCACGGTTAAGTCGAACGCTGAGTTGCAACAGTACTTGGCAGGCTGCACCACCGCGCCCTGCCCTACCCCTAAACCCGCCGGTGCTAATGCTCCCGACGGGACACTGAACATCTACGACTATACGGGCGATTGTCAGGAAAGATTCGGCACGGGCACGGGGACGTTACGTATACCCAGTGGGGGACTGGGCTTGAGATTGCAGGACTACAACGATCTGCCTATCGGTCAGGTGGCCTGCAACGCCAACGTGCATCACTTTTGCCTCACCGTCGAGTGGGAGGGACTTGACCCCGACCAAGCTAGCCGCCGAGCGGTAGAATTAAAGCTCGTGCTCAAGAGCTACCGCAAGAACATCAAGAATGACCTCGGTGTTAGCTTTGAGTTGGCTGATAAGGAGCATGCGATCTACATGAATCGTACGGTAGCGACCGACTGTTCCGATGGGCGGGTTACGGGCTACTTTCCTGGTAGGAGGAGAGGCTCAGCTAGACCTTGGCATCCAAGCCATCTGGGGGGCACCGGCGCTGCACCACATATGACGAGCAAAGGGGTGAGCGCTTATGCTGGTGATACTGCCGTCGTCAAATTCGATTCCCTCACCGGCTTGGTGGAATGTTCGAGCCGCGGTCCGCTGGTCATTCCCCCCTGCTATGACGTGGATACCTACGACTACATTGATGACTATGGCGCAGCTCGTCGTAGCCCAGAGGATATGGTTAACCCATTTGTCAGTGGCACCGGCATGCCGGGTTATCGTGGTTTTAAGACTGATTATGGTTTTGGAGGTATCGACGGTACGCACATAGCCTGCGACGGCACTGCTAGAGCAACGCATGGGGCACCGCCTTCCGCCATCGCACGGGCTGTTTTTAAGGGCAAGTGCCCTGAGACATTGGTCGGTTCTATCAGTGGCACTGGGGGACAGGGCACAACTGCGATTGCCTACTTCGATCCACATACAGGTATCAGCCATTGCAGCAATCCCAACATTCTAGTCGAAAAGGTGAATCAGAGCGAGACCAGCAAAAACTGCGATGAGAAGAACCAGTACGGCGTGGTTAGGATTCGTGCTAGTGACGACACTGGCGGCAAGGTAGGCACATTCGAGTGCTCGACCAACCGCTGGGGAGTGGGTAGGGGAGGAGTCGAGCCAGGCAAAGGCGACTGCGATCAGCTAGAAGCTCTGGCCGGTTTCCATTCTAACACCGGGCGTATTACTACTCCCTGTGCTGATAATAGAAACAACACGGATAACCCTGGAGGTTTTCGCGGACCACCAGGCCCCGATGGCAAAGATGGCGCTTGGCTCCACAGCAAGGATAACAGCTATGTAGGGCCGACAGGGCCGCCGGGTCCGGATAGGACTTGTAGCAGCAGTGACTGCACTGATGACCTCTGTCCCGATGGCGAGAGTTGCGTGCCGTGTTAGCAACCAGGGATGGGCTGACCCTAACCTCCCTCATGGTCGCGGTGGGACTATCCGGTGTCTTGGCGCTGGCGGCAATGCGACTGGTGGTCAACCAGATGAACGCCCTGCGAGTTATGGAACTGCAGGACAAGAGTGATGCCATCTACAAGTTCTACAGCAACCTGCTGCACGACGACAAAGTGTGGTGGTGCACCCTTTACTATGGCATCGAGCAAACACCCCCCCCCACTGCCAACAGAGAGATGCGTAGGTGTGTTTTTGGTAAAGGTAGCTGCACCACTCCCTCCGGTGGCACCGCCCTGCGCTTGATGGGACCTGACTGCGAATTTAAAGAGCCGGTGGTGGCTGGCAAAGTTTTGCATCGTTTCAAGGCGGGGGGTGCGCTCGATTTCAGCAGTGCTAACTTCGAGAGCTCCAGCGTTACCTTTATCCCGGAGGGCGGCAAGACATTGAAAGACTCTGTCGTGACCGCCGATTCTAGTGGTTGGTGGAACATTGAGCTTAAATGGCAAGATATGGGGAATAATGCCGTCGATCTCATCTTCACGCAAAAACTTGACCGGGACAAATGGCAAAACGCCACATCGCCCAAACGCCACTTGCCTGAGTTGCGGGCTGGCAGTGGCTCGGGACGCGTGTTGCGCGTGCGGCGCAGCACCAACTATGTGTCTGGTGGCTGTTCTGGGTCAGGAGTGATAGAGATTGCCCTACATACCGCCAGCAGGAGCGTAGGTTGCGGTCCCAACGAGCTTATCGATACTAGGGGCGAGGTTGGTACTTGCCCCTTGGGTGACCCAAAGGGACAAGTGGTGTACTCCACCGGTAGCGGTGGTAAATGCAGCGGCGAGAACGATGACAGGGTATCCGTTACTCCTACCGATTGCAGAGGTTCTTACAGTGTGATCTGGAAAATCGGTACAGGGGCAGGCCTGAGTGCAGGCAACAATGTCGAGTGCGCCCTAGAGGGCCGCGGGAAGATGGTCAAATATGGCACTTGTAGGGGTACTGCAACGTACGATTCTTGTGTCAATACCTTTGGTACTACTATCTCTACTAATCCAACTCCACTCTCGCATAACGCCATCTATAAAATTTCTGACAGAGGCGAATTGAAGTGTGCGACACTGATGGGATTCCCGACGATAGCCGCTAGGCCGATCACCCTCCCTGGCTACCCCACCTATAATGTGACAGGACAGGGACCCATCGGCCGCCCTGGGCCGGACGGAGGAGGTCCCCGAGGTGATCCGGGGCCGTCATGCCTGTGAGGAAGTGGTATGCGTAGTGGTATGACATTGATGTCGGTAGTAGTGGCAGCTGCTCTTGCGGGGATTGTCGCTCTCGCTGTAGCGCGGTTGCTCGGTAATCAGTCAAAAGTGATGACGGTGGTGAGGTTGCGGGAACAGCGGGAGAATCTGCTCAAGCACTACAAGAACATCGTCGTTTCTGGCTGGGACACGACGAGGCACAGCTGTAATGGAGAGATTTGCACGCGAGATATGAATTCGAGCGGAACGAACGTCGTTATCCCCTACGGAGATCTCTACCTTGCGGAGGATCTCTATGATTACAATTACACCGGTGGCACAGCCGGTCGCTGGTGGAAGGTTACGGCTAACAAGATTAGCCTAAGCGGCGGCAGTGTGTTGCAGGCTGACAGCTATGCCAAGCAGGAGACACTGATGGCCGTTGAAGTTAAGGTCGAGTTCATCCGCAAGGAGCATCCGGTCGTCAATGTCAAACTCGCCTCGCGCGAAGAGATCGTCTTCCTACACCACAACACGTCGAGTGCGCTCAGCGATAACATGACCAAGTGCGACAGCGGACACCGCACCCAGAAGGACAAAGACGGCTCGGCGCTCTACTCTGGATCAGGGGTGATCGTCCAGTACGATTTTAATTCTAACTATACCAAGTGTAGCCAAGTACCGCTGGTGGAGGGGAAAGCATGCGCTAAGGGAGCGATACTCGGCTTTCTCCGTACGTCTTCCACGCCAAGACTCGTCACCGGCGAGCCTATCTGCAGTACTACGGATCATACCAATAGCCTTGCCGGAATTCGCGGCGGTACGGAAAAGCGCACTGTCAAGGCCATCGACTGTAGTGACAGTGGCTATATCGAACGAATACTAGACGATGAAATCCCCAAATGTGTGTCAAACCCCGCCCCTGGCATTAGCAGCCCTAGTAGCATGCGAGTGGCTGCGGAGAGCAAGACGGCACCATTCACTGATTCCAACACATACACCTTGCTTAAACGCGTGAGCGGAGGTGGAGGTCACAGCGATAATCTCGCTACCTACAGAAGGGAAACTTGCACGCTGAGGCGACACCATGGCATCAGCAGTTTTAAAGCCAGCGGGCGGAGTGGTGAGGTTGCGGGTTATGTGAACCGAACCTATCCTTATGGCACACAGCATGGTCCCCCTGGATTACCTGGTTCTCCAGGTCGCAACAATGCCCCGAAAGGACCGGATGGACCGCGTGGCAACTGTAGTTGCTGCTGTCGATAACACCCTCTGCCCCTAACCGATAATTTGGCCTAACGTGTTCTTGCCTAAGTGCACTTCTCAATAACATCTGTGTCATGTTCAAGTACACGATCCTTGCTGATCCTCGCACCGTCATCCTTCTTACAGTTGGGGTAAATATACGACCGCTCAGCTCGATAGCCAGTTGTTCCAAAGAGGCCGTTGCTACCTGAATTCCAGGCGGTATCTTTAGCACTTCTGCTTGTATAGGTATAGCGCAGCTTCTCACAGTCGGTAACGCGGAAGCCTAACGTATTTATCTTCTGATAAGAGCTAGTGGGCTCGCACTTCTTCTTCGGGTGACCCATCCCCATCTCCATAAAATCAGGGTCTGGACTTCCATGGTACTTGTTATATTCAAGCTTATAGCTCTGCTGCAACGAGGCAATGATGCCGAGATTGGCATGCGCCTCTGCCTGTCTGCCCCTGGCAATGAATGTATTGAACCGCGGCAAGGCTAGTGACACAAGTGTGCCTACCAGCACCAACACCACCATCAGTTCGACAAGACTAAAGCCTAGCCGCTGTTTTTGCCGGGTGCGCGGCATCGTGGTCGTCTCCTCAGGTCGCTGCGGGGTACTCATCGGCATTGTTGCCGCTAAACTTTAAATAATTGCCTAGTGGAGTTTTTCCCTAATTTTGCAGCTCCATTACCCAATCCCTGCATGTCCTAAACTGAATTGATAATGTCAACAAACTGCGCCGCTTGCAGTGCCGCCCCGCCGACCAGCACACCATCTACCGCGGGTAAGGCCATCAATGCCGCCGCGTTGTCGGGCTTGACACTGCCACCATAGAGCACGGTTAACTGGGAATTTTCGTCTTTGGCACACTCCTTGAGGTAGTGGTGCACCTCCTGCACCTGGGCCGTGCTCGCCGTTTTGCCGCTGCCAATTGCCCACACGGGTTCGTAAGCAACGCACAAGGACACACCTGGCACATGTTGCAGAACGCTGACTAGCTGCTGTCGCAAGACTGCTCGTGTTTCGCCGCGTGCCCGCTGTGCATCTGATTCGCCCACGCATAGAACGGGTAGTAGGCCTGCTTGTTGGCAGGCTTGCACTTTACGAGCCACAATGGCATTGGTTTCACCCCACTGTGTCCGGCGTTCGCTGTGTCCGACAATCGCCCCCCGCACGCCTGCATCGGCAAGCAGGGGCGCGGACACTTCACCTGTGAACGCACCCTCAGGCGCATGATGAACGTTCTGTGCCAGCACCCCGATACCATATTCCTTGGCGGTGGTGACAGTCTCCACCAAGAGCGGGAACGGTGGCGCAATGTAAACCTCTACGCCGCTGAGTTTTGCTGGCGACAGTGCCCGACAATATGGCTCAATATCGCCCCGCAGCTTGTGCATCTTCCAGTTGGCAATGATAGTTTTTTTCAAGTCACCCTCCTGTGGTTATAGCCGCGCGCTACGCGCTACGCTACGCTACTCGGCTCTTTAGTAACGCTCGCTTGCTAGCTCGCTGCTTATCCTCTAGTCTCTCTGCATCCTCTCTCTGCTTGTCCTCAGACCTCTCGTTATTGCGTTCAGGCCTGCCTACCGAGAGCTCCATGAACGGCACGGCAAGACCGTGCGCTGCGCTGCGACTTTTTGTATCGCTCGCTTGCTAGCTCGCTTCGCTCGCTACGCTGCTTTTCGTATCGCTCGCTTCCTAGCTCGCTGCACGTTCTCAGGCCACTCTGCGCGCCCTCTCTGCCTGCCCTCAGATCTCTCGGCGCTTGCCCCCACCTCTTGCCTGCCGAGAGCTCCATGAAGGGCGAGGTGAGACCGTGCGAAAACCCGACCATAAATACTGCCATATTACTGTCAGATTATGCTCTTGCACAAGGCATGTGCCTACACCTGTTGAGGTCGGGTTTCTCGGTAGGTCTGCACCGCGCCAAGATAACGGAGGTATGGGCTAAGTGGTATCCTTGCCCTCAGACTTCTTGCTATTGCGATCAGGCTTGCCCCCAAGTCTCTCGGCTGTTGCCCCCACCTCTTGCCCACCGAGAGCTCCATGAAGGGCAGGGACATGATTGGGAAAATTGGCTGAAATCTTTAATTTTTTAATTTTCGCTTGAGTGCCGTCAGCTCTTTCTTGGTCAATTTCAGAAATTTGCACACCTGAGCCTCAGGCACGCCATCGCTAAGCATTAGCTGAGCAGCCTCCATCTGCTTTTGCTCGACACCCTTCTCAATGCCCTTCTGCAAGCCCAGCTGTTCGCCCTTCTGCAAGCCCAACTGTTCGCCCTTCTGCAAACCCAGCTGTTCGCCCTTCTGCAAACCCAGCTGTTCGCCCTTCTGCAAACCCAGCTGTTCACCCTGCTCGATGCCCAGCTGCTTGCCCTGCTCGATGCCCAGCTGCTTGCCCTTCTGCAAGCCGCGTCGCTCAGCTCGTTCCAGCCCAAAATACATCGTTGGCACGAATCGCTCCTCCTCTCGCTTGTGCGGCCAGCGCTTACGATCAACACGATCAAAATCCCGGCGCTTCACCCCCCTATCGGCCGCATCACAATAATCCATTAGCATGTTGCCCAAAAACTGCGCTACGCGCCACGCGGCTTTCTGTATCGCTCGCTTGCTAGCTCGCTGCATGTTCTCAGGCCACTCTGCGCGCCCTCTCTGCTTGCCCTCAGACCTCCCTGCCTGTCCTCAGACCTCTCGCCTACCGAGAGCTCCATGAACGGCGCGGTGAGGCCGTTCGCTGCGCTACGGCTTTTTTGTATCGCTCGCTTTCTAGCTCGCTCCTTGCCCTCAGACCTCTTGCCATCGCGTTCAGATTATTTCTTTGCATAGGGCATGTGCTTGTATCTGTTCTGGGAGAGTTTATCGGTAGGTCTGCGCCGTGCCAAGACAACGGAGGTTTGGGCTAAGTGGTATCTTTGCCCCCTCGCTATTGCGTTTAGGCTTGCCGACCGAGAGCTCCATGAACGGCGCGGTGAGGCCGTTCGCTGCGCTGCGGCTTTTTATATCGCTCGCTTCCTAGCTCGCTCCTTGTCCTCAGACCACTCTGCGTACCCTCTCTGCTTGCTCTCAGACCTCTCGGCTATTGCGTTCAGATTATTTTTTTGCACAAGGCATGTGCCTACATCTGTTGAGGTCGAGTTTCACATATCCACCTAATTAAACATGTCTTTTAGGCATAAGTTTTTGTTCCACCATGAACTACATCAAGAAATCGCAAACATTACTTTTTTTCACCAAATATGTTGCTCAACCTAACGATAACTATTACACTAGTAACCAGAGATTCACCCATGAGGTAGACCATTGACTACATCTCGCTCAGATTCAGCCGACAAATTGCACGATAAATTCTTCAAAAAAGTCTACAGCCAACCGCGCTATGCCAAGGACATCCTGCGCCTGGCGTTGACGGCAGAGGAATGTGACCTTTTTGATCTCGATAAGATGACCGTCGACAAAGATTCGACCCTCAATCCCAGCACTAACCAGGAGGGTTATGGTGATTTGCATTTCAAGTTGCCGTTAAAAGATTATCTACAATGCCAAGTGCATTTCGGTGTCTTCTTTGAGCACAAGACCAGCGGAGCTAACCAAGCCATCAAACAGTTGCGAAAATATTGCTTACGGGAGATGGATCGCACTGAGGGTCTTGTTTTCGGGGTCGTGGTCAATCAAGGGTTGAGCAAAATCACTACCCCCGATAACTATCTGGATTATTTGCTGAAAAACAAAGTGCCACCAGAAATTATCGCAAAACTAGCACGGATTTTTGGCAATTTTTTCGTCAAGAGTGTTGATTTACCTGCCTTACAGCCCGAACAACTGCGCCGTCCAGAGATTACCAGTGCCGCCTGCTTGCTCGCGATGAAATACATCCGCAAGCTCACCCACCGGGTCATGGCGATGGTATTCGGTGCTCTGTATCTGCTAACAGCTGGAGATAGAAAGACCTTATCGTCAATGCTCATGTCCTATATTTGCCGTGCCGATAAGAAATATGATAGGCAGGGCTTAGCTGCTATCGAGGCAGATAGTTTCCCTAACGTGGAGGTAAAGATTATGGAGGAAATCAGATTTGGCTTCGAGGAAGCCGATTATCAGGGCTTTCAGCGAGGCCGCGCAGAGGGTGTCGAGCGAGGCCGCGCAGAGGGTGTCGAGCGAGGCCGCGCAGAGGGTGTCGAGCGAGGCCGCGCAGAGGGTGTCGAGCGAGGCCGCGCAGAGGGTATCGAGCAGGTCGCGATACGTCTCCTAGAATCTGGTGAATTGAGCGAAGATGGCATCTGTGCAGTTGCCAATATCTCCAAAAAGCAATTGGCTGAAATCAAACGCAAAATACACGTTAACTGATCGCACCGCGCCCAGCTGCGCTGCGCCGTGGCGCGCTACGCGCTACGCGGCTCTTTGTAACGCTCGCTTGCTAGCTCGCTTTTTGTCCTCAGACCTCTTGCTATCGCGTTCAGGCTTGTCATCAGGTCACTCTCTGCTTGCCCTCAGGCCTTCTCGTGGTTGCGTTCAGGCTTGCCTGCCGAGAGCTCCATGAACGGCACGGCGAGACCGTTCGCTGCGCTGCGACTTTTTGTAACGCTCGCTTCCTAGCTCATCGCTACGCGATGCTTTTTGTATCGCTCGCTTCCTAGCTCGCTGCTTGCGCTGCGCTGCGGCTCTTTGTAACGCTCGCCTTACGAGACTGTTTGCCGCTTTCTAGCTCCCTCGCTGCTTATCCTCTAGTCTCTCTGCATCCTCTTGCTATTGCATTCAGATTATGCTTTTGCACAAGGCATGTGCCTGCACCCACTCAGGGAGAGTTTCTCGGTAGGGCTGCACCGTGCCCAGCTGCGCTGCGACTCTTTGTATCGCTCGCTCTACGCGGCTCTTTGCCGCTTCCTAGCTCCCTCTCTGCTTGCTCTCAGACCCCTCGCCATTGCGTTCAAGCTTGTTCTCAAACCTCTCGGTGATTGCTGTAGTGACCCCCTGAAAAAAACCCGATATTCGCGTTAAGTAGTTGAAGGATAGATCAACGCACAGTGTATAGCGGTGCTTTGCCGGGGAAGCCTTTCAGCGTAAACTCGCCGAGGCAGCTGGCGTTGTCGAGCTCGGCAGTTTTGACAAATTTATCGCTGATGATCAGGGGCACACTGAGTGTTTTACACCAAGGTTCAAGACGACTGGTATAATTGACTTCTTTGCCGACGATAGTAAAATCCAACCGTCCGCAACCACCGACATTGCCAAAGACAACACTGCCGACATGAATGGCGATACCCACTTCGGCGCGGGTCTGAGTATGTTGGCACAGCTTGTCAAGCAACGCCAGTGAGGCATCCAGAGCTTTATGACAGGAGGCTTTCGCATCCTTGTCGGCAAAAATTACCAACATTGAGTCGCCCATAAATTTTAAAATATCACCTTGGTATTGGGTAATGGTGTCAGCTGCCAGTTCAAAAAACACATCCAGCGCCGCGGCTACTTTGTGCTCACCACGACTCAGTGCCAAACTCGTATAGTTGCGCAGATCACACAGCCAAATAGCAGTCTTGAAGATTTCACCATGGCCACGCTTGAATTTTCCTTGTAACACCCGTGATGCAGCCAATTCACCGAGGTAGATCTGTAGCAAGCTGCGGGTGGAGAAATGGCAAAATTCAATCTCTAGCCGCCGTGATAGCGCGGGACAAATTTGTTGCATAATTTCTATCTCGGCATCGCTAAAACCCTGAGGTTGGTCAGTGGTATAGGAAATATACGATCTGCCGCCACGAGTATACTGCATAGGAAAAATAATATAGTCCGTACAACCTTGTGCCACAAGTTCCTTGGCCAGGGGGAAACTAGCTGAGGCACAATTGGTTTTCATTCTAATTGTGCCTGAACCATTGTATATTTTTGCCACGGGACTCTGAACAAATAGTTGTGATTTTATCTGCTCGTGAGACAGCGCCTCTGAGTGAATGCCGCGGTCACGCTTCCAAATTAAATTTTGCACAAATACCTCTGGATGCGCGGTATGGATATCAAGACCGATACGGTTAACCTTCACCAGTGGCTCAAAATATTTTGCTAGCGCACAGATAATATCCTCCGTCTTATCGAGGTGTAATGTTTCTGCCAGCAACCAGTTAATAATATCGCTTGCCTTCATCCTGTGCTCTTCCTGGGGCTATTCCCTCCAGACCGCTTTTGCAGCACGGTCCCAACGCTATCTTGTGGCAGCCATCCTGCCGTTTGACAGTGCTCAGCCATCTCATTCCAAAAATTTTCTACTACTTTAGTTATCTCGATAAATATATTACGAAAAACCAAGACATGCTCTTCAACTTTGGTAAGCTTATCTTCAAATAAAGCAGTTCCTGTTAGCAAATGTTGCTTGAGTGTAGCAAGAAACTTCCTGTCTTGTGTCATAAAAGCATCAAGGGTTACAATCAAACGGTGTAACTCACGCTGTTGCATTTCACTGACAGATGGAAATGAAACCAGCACATCAAGTTTGTCCTGAAAAACTTTCGTAATATCACTACATGCCTGTGCTGTGGCAGAACTGTTAAGTGTGGTGATTTTTTCGGCAAGTTCGCTGTATGTTTTTTTGTTGCTGCCGAGCGCCGCGGTAGTCTTCCATAATGACGGGATAATGGTAGCTATCAACGGCAAAAGAAAATTATCGATAAAACGACTGTGAGTGTCGATGGCTTTTTCTGTTTTATAGGGAGTTTGTAACTCTTTCGCTTGGGTGGAAATTAAACTATAATCTTGCAGAGATGCATCGATCATAAAACTATTTTCCATCTCCACCAGAGTGTAGAGTGCCGCGACCCACGAGCCATAGATACTGTGCAAGGACTTATCTCCAAATGCTTTGCCCTTGAAGTCCGGGCGGTGCAGACGACCGATACGGTAGACATCACGCATGGTGTCGATATCCAGACGACTATGGGCTTTCAGATAGCCTTTGGTTGCATCGAGACCGTAGTAGCTACGTAAAATAGTATGACCACCAGGATGAATGTGTTGAAATTCAGTGAGATCGTAGACATTATTATCTATCACCAGCCAGCACTCACCCTCGGCATCGTTCTTCTGTGCCAGTTCAGAAACTTTGATAAGCTTATCTGTGCTTGGCACGGGCACCGCGTTGGTGAAGGTTTCCTGCTTAAATCTGCCATTAGCAAACAACCGCCCCAGCATCTGCAACGCGGCTTTACGTCGTGCCTGCTCACTGCCTTGCAGATGGTGATAAAACAAATCTTGCAGTGCTTCATGCGCAGCTTTGGCAAAGCGGGTGCGTCCACAGATATAGACTTGCGGTGCAGGCTCATGCTGTTGCAAAAAATTCCAAAAAGTTTCTCTATGTTTTTTATCTGCAAAAAAATCCTTAATCCGACCACGTTGCCCTGGTCGGTAGTAAAATTTACGCCCCTCAGCCGCGCTTTTTTCTATATCAACCTCAACATCTACGGTGGAAAATTTAACAAACAGCTTGAGGCGATCGTTGGTAATTGCGTGTAACAAATCATCTTGGTAGTAAAAATACTCAGGCCCTTGCGTGAAAAACAGCAGCCAGGTTTCACCTGCATGTGGATCTTTGAGGCGTTCAAAAATAAAAGAACGAAACACCCCTACCCCAGTGCCGCCTGCAATCATAATGATTGGCGTGCGCGGGTCGGCGGGCATACTAAAGCGAGGGGGATGTTCGAGCCTGAAAGTAATTGGTTCAGTGCGACCGAGGCTGCGAGCCAGAAACCCAGAACCAGTGCCAGTGCAAGTTTTGCCATTAGCTTGGTAATTAACCACCCCCACAGTGAGATGAATTTCGTTGGCACTATCGCCTTCACTGGCATCCATGGCCGAAGCGATGGTGTAGTTTTTAAAATTTTCGGGTGGCACAACCTTAGCGAGATAGGCGGGGTCATGCGGCTCGCTATCGAGTAATGTGCGCGGCTCAAAACCATTGTCCGTTAGTAGGTTGAGCAGGTCCACCAATTCAAAACGTGCAGTAGTCTGATTGCGGATCTCTTCAGCCAAAAACTTGCTATTGCTTACTGTATGTAATGCCGCGGCAATACGTGCAGATACGGGACGCAGTTGCGCAAAACGGAGAAAAATTTCCAGCGGCAACTCTTGCGCATTGGCATAACCATAACGTAATTTAACCGCCTGTTGCCACTCTTCGGAGAGAACAATTTTCTTTTCCTGATCCTTTACTTGCAGTGCCTGCATAGTCGCCTTAATCAACGCCTCACTATGTTCAGGCAAAATTAAGCAGCGATCGCCAGGCTCATAGCGCACCCCGAGACCTGCCACATCGATTACAACATGTTTAACATTATTGGTAGCACCACTATGTGTTTGCCCCACGGCTTTTATATGCCCGAAGTAACACTCATGGGGAAAGGTTTCGAGGCGTTCCAGTCGTGCCCATTCCAACTGTGAATTGACATGCTCATGTTCTTTATCTTTGAACTTACCAGCAAAACCTCCAATAGTTATATCCCTGCCAACTTTGAAAGCCATCTCCAGATAACCGAAGACTTTCATGCGATGCCGACCAAGAAAGCCATTTTCACCTGCATAAATATCCACTGCTTCACAGACAAGATTGGTCAGCGTCGGATCATCGACACGATTGACATAGTCACGCAGGGAAATTTGCGATACCGCATCGATAAATTTTTGCCAAAAAACTGGATAGGTGCTGCGCAGCGCCTTGATTTCTTTGCCAAGAAAAGTTTTATGATGCAAACGTCCAAAAAATGTGTCGAGGATGTTGAAAATAGGTGAAGATGTGCCACTGGGGCCGAGAGCTTTGGGAAGAAAAGGCACTGCGAAAGGTGCGACTGTTTTTGCCCAAACAACATGGTTAACATAGTTTTCACTATAGTGATTTGGATCGATATTGAAGAGCGATTTGCGCACAATTTTCTTAAGACAATCTATGATTATACGTAGAGATTCCTTCAAAGCATCCAGCTGGTTTTGCACGATAGCTTCCTGTGCTTTGACAATGGCAAGCACAATTGGTGAACAGCGGGCAAGAATTTCTAGCTGAGTTAGATAAAAAATTTGCTCGGCAGGATTGTTAACGGTGGGAAAAAGTAAATCAAGATTGCTTAAATCAAAATTATCTTCCTGGCCTTTGTTCTTAAACTGCCAGTTGTAGACAATCAAATCAACATAGTGCAACACCCCGATGGGTCGACGCAGACGTTGTTGCACAGTTTCCCAGGGCTTGCGCAGCTGTGTCGGCAAGCCGTGCGCAGGCGGATAAGCTCGCACATACCAGTAAGCATGTGCCAACATGGAGAGTAGTGCACAGGCACGCACGAGACAGTTGTCGTCGAGCTTGCTATCATCGGCACGCAGCACTGGCATCGCATCGACAACATGGCGCAAACGCAACGAAGTGTAATGTGTGGCCAGGGTCTCGATAACTTCTTCCCAGGGGTCAAAATAGGGTGGCAGACGTTCAGGAAAAGAACTGGCAGGGACAAGACCTTGCTCACCAGATAAAAAGCCCAGGTTCTCGTGCCCCAGAATGTCATTGATAAGTTCTGCCGTTTGTAAAATTACGCGTGATGAAACTGAGCGACTTGGATTGCTAAGGTCAAGATGTGGCACAGGTGAGCGATAGGAAAGATCGATACGGTAGTTCATGCGCCCGCTAAGTTTATACTCACGTTTAAATTCATGTAAGTATGCATTAAGATAGCGTTTTTGAAGATTTGATAAGCCGACTTCGGTGGCATGTTCGAGGGTTTCTTCGCCGCTACTGATATCCATACGTTTGAGAAAAAAGACGGTCATGTCCTTGCCACTAAAAAATTTCTTTAGATAGGTATGTTCTTCCCGTGCATTTTGCATATCAAACACTGCACCTGCGAGTGCGGTATGATGTGGCAAGCGTGATAGCTCTACCGCGCTGAAAATTTTAAAATTTTCCTGAGGCAACACAAAAGGCTGGTAACTTGGTGCAGGTCGCACTTCAGTACGTTTCATCTTGTTGATGTAGGCATCGTCAATCTCCATGGCTTTTGCCCCATTGATCATGATGTTGAGATAACGATGGGAAGGTTGCAATCCAGATTTTAATTTGTCTGGCAAGCCGGTATAGGCAAAAGCTTTGTATTGCTGGCTGCTGTAGCCGATAACCTTTACCTCGCGACGGTGGTAGGAAATGCCGTAGGCTTCGAGTTCATCGAGACGACGCAAATCGTCATCACGACACTGGTGTAGCACACCGTGCACTTCTTCGCCTACCGCTGGGCGAATATTACCCGTGCCACCTTCAATGCGGAAAAAATCACAGACATCGAACACTAGTTGCCAGTCTTTCAGCACGGCGGGCTCGGAAAAAATTGGCTCGACCCCCTTGGCTTTCAGGGAGACCATGTTCATGTTTGAGCCGTACCCGAAATAGTAAAGCATTGCCTCACACCTGTCGCTAATCCTGTGTCGGGTGGGCATGACAATTTCTTGAGCAATACAGAAAGCCGCGTGCCGCCGCGCCCTTCATGGGGCTCTCGGTAGGCAAGAGTCTGGGGGGCAAGGAGCGAGCGGAGCTAATCCCTTAGCACAAATCTCCGTTGTCTTGGCGAGGCGCAGCTGGGCACGGCGCAGTGGAGCTAGCCATAGCGCAAATCTCCGTTGTCTTGGCACGGAGCAGACCTGCCGAGAAACTCTCCCCTGAGATAAGTGCAAGCACATGCCCTATGCAAAGAAATAATCTGGTTGCAGTATTGGCAGTATTTGTGGTCGAGTTTTCGCACGGTCTCTCCCTGCCGTTCATAAAGCTCTCGGTAGGCAAGCATGAACGTAACAGCCGAGAGACTTGGGCGCAAGCAGAGAGGGCGCGCAGAGTGGCCTGAGAACATGCAGCGAGCTAGGAAGCGAGCGATACAAAAAGCAGCGTAGCGAGCGAAGCGAGCGATACAAAAAGCCGCGTAGCGAGCGAAGCGAGCGATACAAAAAGCCGCGTAGCGAGCGAAGCGAGCGATACAAAAAGCCGCGTAGCGAGCGAAGTGAGCTAGGAAGCGAGCGATACAAAAAGCCGCGCAGCGTAGCGAACGGTTTCTTGTGAATTAGGGCTTGTGTTTTTTTTGCGTGCTATCGTGTAGTGTCTGTCTAACTTTAACTTTTTACAAGGAGCATGTCATGCGTTTGTTACTGTGTCTAGTGTCGGGGGTGTTGATCGGTGGGTTATCGGCGAGTGCGGGAACGGTTGAACAAGCCATTCGTGATCACCTTGAGCGGGCTGGCACACCGCTCGTCAAATCGGTCAGCAAAGGTGTCGACTATGAGCTTAGCTACGCCTGTTCTTCGACAGTGCCCGATTGTCGGACAAATCTGCCGCTGGGGACAACCTTCAATGTCTACTTATCAGGAAGATATTTCCTCGGCAATGCTAAACCCCCCTCTCACATGTCGTTGTTGGTCTATGACAGCAACCGCCTCACTATCATCGACGATGCTCTTTTGGCCTGGCGGGGAAGTACCCGGGCACTAGTGGCCATTCCTATGTTCGGCAAGTTCCAGGCGACATTTAAGAACCTTTTCTTGCGCGAGCACCTACCAGATGGTGCACGTTTGATTATGCTGGGCGAATCTGGGTCTGGGCATTTCACTTACCGAAGCGTCGCGATCAGCAGTGCCGCCAGCGGTCGAGTACTGTCTGCTCCGATAACGGTAAGCACCTTTCAGTGGAGTAACTCGTTACCGCGTGCCCTATGGACTTTGGACGCTCGATTAAGGGATAACGATTACTTTTTGCGCTGGTATGTAACGGATATGGCTAGTGGTGAGATCATCGATGCCAGTGGCATTGTCGTCTCTGGGCCGCGGCCTGTGAAAATTCTCAGCAGTGCAGACCCTAAATGGGCTTCCGCTTCTAGTGTTTGCCATATGTTGGCAGTGTATATCGACAATAACTACATCGGTCAGCTAGAGGAGATTTACGCCGCGCCAACGGTAGTTGCCGCTAAGTTTGGGGATTGCTAGCTCATCGCTGAGCGATGCTTTTTGCATCGCTCGCTTCCTAGCGCAGCGCGATAATTCTTTAGCTCATGTCCCTATGAATGTGGTAAGTGCAGCAAAAATAGGAGGTATGTGGCAAGTGGGGGGCAAAAAATATCAGCATTGGCAAGCGCTAGCTGAGGACGTGCCGAGCAACTTTGCTGCGCTGCGGCGTACGTTGCAGAGCAATCGGCAGTTCGCTAGCGTCGATAGCTTGCAATATGGTGATCATGGGCTTGAGGCGGCTCTCAACACGGTGCGGCGTGCCTTGGCAGCAAACAAAAAAATTGCACTGTATGCCGACTATGATGTCGATGGCACGATGAGCTGCACCAGTTGGATTTGGTTTTTGCGAGCGATCGGTTATAGCAACTTCATGCACTATATTCCCTGTCGATTTAAAGAGGGCTATGGTGTCAATCTCGATGCCGTTCGACATCTCGTGCAAGACTGCGGTGCCCAGCTGATTATCACTATGGATACGGGCATTACGGCTAATGTCGAGGCGGCCTGGTGTGCGGCACGCGGGGTGGATTTCATCTGCACCGATCACCACATCGTGCAGTCAGACAAGATGCCTGACTGCGTCATCCTCAATCCCAAGCAACACCCTGACCGCCTATATCAGGAGTTGTGTGGTGCGGGCATCACCTTCGTGCTGTTGCGCGCCTTGGCCCGGCACTTGCCTGTGCCCAATGAACTGTGGACCGACTTGCTGGCGTTGACAGGCATGGCCACGATTTGCGATATGGTGCCTCTGAACGCGGTCAATCACAAGCTGGCCAAGATGGGGCTCAGGGCGTTGTTGCGCAGTCGGCGGCCGATTTTGCGAGAACTGTTGGCGGCGTGCCGCACGGCGCGTGATCTTGATGAGAGCGATGTCGGTTTTCGCCTAGGGCCTCGCATCAATGCCGTCGGCCGTCTCGATCATGCTGATGCCGTGATCAAGGCCTTCAGCGAGGAAAACCCCACGGCGTTAATTGAGCACATGGACAGCTGCAACACCGAACGCCGAGAAATTCAGCGCAACATTGTCAAACAGGCACAACAGGCGGCGGCCGCGCAGCAAGGTGCACCACTGCTGTTTATTGGCGGTGATTTTCATCAAGGTGTGCTGGGTGTTGCCGCGGGGCGCATCGCGGAGGATTTCTGGTGTCCGACTTTTTTGTTTAACGATCGCAAGGCGATGTGCGCAGGCTCGGCCCGTGCCATTGCTGGCTTTGACGTGACTGCGGCGATGGGGCAGGCACAGGACTTGTTCACTAAATTTGGCGGGCATCGTGCGGCAGGTGGTTTTAGTTTTGTGCGAGAACGGCGAGAGGCATTACACACCACACTGCTCGACTATGCGGAGAGCCAGCGCCAGGCACAGCCTGAGTTGTGGGAGAGTAGGATTGATTTCGATTGTCATCTGCCGACCGAGCTGTGCAGTTTGCAGTTGCTCGATCAACTGCAGGGCATGAAACCGTTCGGCATGGGATTTTCTGAACCGAAGTTCGTTGTCAGCGGCGACATTATCGCCAAGCAGTTCTATCGTGACCGCAATACAGGTGAACCTGCACATACCGCGGTCAGTTTGCGCGGTGCGGGTGATCGCCCCACTAAGGTTATTTTTTTCAACGAGGTGCATGCAGAGTTGCAGGTGGCGACCCGGGCCGCCTTCGTTGTCACAGCCTCCGCCAATAATTTCCGCAACGTGCCCACGCTTGACTTTATCGGCCGCGACTTTGCCATATCACAGGCTTAGCGAGAGGTCAGGAGCTAGCCAATGCCGCTATATTAGATAACGCGAATATCGGATTTCGCATATCTACCTAACCAGACAAGAATTTTAGCCGTAAAATACTATTTTGCAAAAATATACATTGAAAAATCACAGATATTACTTGGAATGAACTGAATAGCGGTAAACCTTCCTGTTTTGCTACGCACGATTTTTTGTAACGCTCGTCTACGAGGCTTTTTTGTAACGCTCGCTTCCTAGCTCGCTGCTTGCACTCTGATCTCTCGTTACTGCCGTTCGGGCTCGTCATCAGACTTCTTGGCTGTTGCGTTCAAGCTTGCCTACCGAGAGTCCCATGAACGGCGGGGCGAGGCCGTGCGAAAACGACCGCAGATATTGCCAATACTGCAACCAGATTATTTCTTTGCATAGGGCATGTGCTTGCACATATTCGTGGGGAGTTTCTCGGTAGGGCTGCGCCGTGCCAAGACAACGGAGGCACGGGCTAAGTGGTGTCCTTGCCCCAAGTCTCTCAGCGGTTACCCCCACCTCTTGCCCACCGAGAGCCACATGAACGGCACGGCAAGACCGTGCGAAAACTCGACCACAGATACTGCCATATTGCCGTTAGATTATGCTTTTGCACAAGGCATGTACTTGCACCTAACTCAAGGGAGAGTTTCTCGGCAGGTCTGTGCCGTGCCAAGATAACGGAGATTTGTGATAAGCATTGGCTAGCTCCACTGCGCCGTGTGTAGTAACCCCCTGAAAAAAACCGATATTCGCGTTAGATACGACCGCCGTGACAGAGCTTGACGAACAGCGATAGAACTATCAAAAACAGCACTACCTGCACGATGTGGAAAGCCTTCCGCCGCCAGGGGTGGCGTGGGGGATCGGGGCGTTCCTGCCGCGGCGACGATGTGGCAGCCTTGCTGTTGCGGCGATGTTTTTTGGCCGCTTCAAAACTGACGACCTTGCGTTTGTCCATGGTAACACTCACACATAATCAGGGGCTTTGCCCTCTAGCCACTTGATGCTGCAACCGCAACTTGGGTGCTGTGGTGCACGTGGAGCTTCACCGCCGAGCAGGCCCTCAATGGCGAGACGCAGCTCCTCCTCGCCAAGGTCAGGCTGTGCCGCGAAGCGACCGCGATAGACGAGGCCATGGCTGGCATCGAACAGGTAAAACTCTGGGGTGCAGACCGCACGCAGTTGTTTGACGAATTGTTGTTCCTGATCCCACAGATAGGGAAAAGTGAAACCAAACTCCTCCTGGCAAGCCAGCATGCGCTGGGGACTGTCTTCGGGGTAACGCTGAACGTCGTTGGGATTGACCGCTAAGGTAAAGATGCGCGCCTGATACTCTGCCGCCAGTTCTACAAACTTCGGACGCAGGCGCTGCACGTAAGGGCAGTGATTGCAGATTACCGCGACCAGCACTCCTGCGGCCGCCACGGGCACGATGCTTTTGTCTCGCGGCTGTAACGTTGCAGGATCGGTCAAGTTGAAGTCAGGCAGTGGAGTCGAGAGCGGCAGCATTATTGATTCGGTCAACACTGTGCGATACCTCCTGAATTCTAATAAGCTAACCGAGCAACCGTGATAATTTTAACACTGGCAATAGCACCAGTCAACCGAGACAGTTTCCTCTCGCTAGTGTGCCGCACGCGCGCTCCAGACAGAGGTAATAAGGGGCTACGGCAAAAAAATCGCAAGCATGCCTATAATTACCTGGTCAAATTTTGCCAGGTGGCTTGACAACCTCAGCGTTGCCGCATCTCACCCGCACGCGGCAATGTTTTATCGCACTTGTTATTGCCCTAAGCCTCTGCCGATAAAGCTTAAAGTTCAAATCGTTAGCGACCCTCTAGGGTAAGCTATGCAGTTGATCCAGCGAAAAAACACTGGCTTTGTCTGGCTGGTCAATTTAACATAGAGAGTAGAACCACTAATTCAATGCGAGCTTTTTTGTGAACGTCGCCGACGGGTGCTCGGTCTGTTTCAATTTCACAACGGGGGGTGCGTTATGTTGATTGCGAGAATTTTCGCCGTGCTTGCTGCGCTGCTTAGCGGCACGACAGCGTTTGCGTTGGTGGCCAACGAAGACGGTGCACAGAATGCACGCAAGGTAGTGCTTAGGCCACAAACACAGATGGTAGACAAGTCCATCAAGGGCATAACCGATGACAACGTTGTCAAGCGTGACCAACTGTCGGGAGCGGCACGGCTCATTACCATCGTGCCAGAGCAAAGCAGTGTTGGCGTTAGCGAGCGCCCCCAGCAAGATTTTGAGCGGGACATGGAGGGTTACGTGCAGGATCACTTCCACCTGCTCGGTGTTGATTGGGGTGATCTGCGTATTATGCCTGATGCAACCCTGATTACCGACGATGTGGCTTTTTTCAAATACAACGTTTTCCGTGACGATGTATCTGTCGATGATGCTGCCCTCTTGTTTCGTTTCAAGTTTGGTATGCTGGTGCAGGTGGTGAATTACAGCTTCGCGGAAGCACGGCCGATGTCTAACGCCGCACCGCTGTCCGATCGTGAACTGCAGGAGATTTTGCGCCGTGAGTTGGGCGAGAACGATTACGTTGCCATCGGCTCGACGTGGCGGGTGACGGTTAAGGAGGAAGCCTATCGCCTGCTTAGGGTGCGTCACTTTCGCCAGCGCTTCGGACGACAAGCTATCATTCAGATCAACGCCCACACAGGCGAAATCTACGAGGTTACGCCGCAGCGTTATTACTTCTCAAGCCATGGCTATGCGCGGGCGACGCTCTATCCTCGCTGGTATCGGCAAGATCTAGATCTCATGCCCTTGCGGAACGTGGGCATTGATCTTCTCGATGCCATGGGGCAACGCGTGCGACGTGTAGCCAGCAATCACGAGGGTCGTTTCATCGTGCCGCGGGGAGAACTCACTCCCCTGCTGAACGGCGTTGTTGGCGGACAGGTACGTGTTAGCAGCAAGAGTGGCCCGCCTGTAAACGTCGGTGGTGTGTTCGACAGCAAGACCTGGCACACCTTCATTGGCAGACAGCTGGAAGCGGAAGTTTCCAACGACAAACTTGTCGCGCAGTCGATGGTTTACTACCATTTGCAACGCATAGTGCACACGGCATCGCAATACGCCGCGTCGCCTTGGTTTGCGCGGCCACTGACAGCTAACACCAACCTTACCCGAACCTGTAATGCCCATTGGGATACGCTGTTTGGCACAGTCAACTTTTATTCTGGCGATGGCAGGTGTGCCAACTCTGGTCTGATCGCGGACATTATTTACCATGAATGGGGTCATGGCCTTGATGCTAACACTGGTGGTATCATTGACCCTGCGTTTTCGGAAGGTTTCGGCGACATCGTCAGTATGGTGATGACAGGCTCGCATGTCGTCGGGCCTGATTTTGGCTTGAACGGTGGAGCAGTGCGCGACCTTGAACCTGACCGTGTCTATCCACGTGATGTGAATAACAGCGTGCACGACACAGGTCTCATTATCGGCAGCACTTTTTGGAGTCTCTTCAAGGCACTCAAGGAGAGATATTCTGAAGACGAAGCGCTAGTCATCTTGCGGCGCTACGTGTTTCAAATGATTTTCACCGTTGAACGCTACACCGATGTCTACGATGCACTGCTGGTTATCGACGATGACGATGCTGATTTGAGCAACGGCACACCTAACCTCTGCTTGCTCAATAAAATTTTTAATCGTCATGGTCTAGCTACCGTCAACGGCGAATGTCAGCTGGCGGCGTTCGTCGAATCGCACAGTCGCGAGCAGCATGGCAACGGCAACAACGTGATCGAACCTGGCGAGACGATAGAGTTCAATGCCTGGTTCAAGAACACTACCTCGCGTGACTTCGCCAATTTGCAGGCACGTGCCAGTTCGGATAGCGCGTATTTGCAATGGACTAACGATACTGCAGTTTGGCCGCGGCTTGCATCTGGCAACACCCTGTCGAGCGACACACCGTTGATATTCACCGTCAGCGAAGATACGCCGTGTGGCGAGTCTTTTAAGATAGACCTCAACCTCGATATCGAGAACCAACTGCGCAGCTTCTCCACCGTTCTGCGCGTCGGCAGTCATTCGGGTAAGCCTGACTCGTTTCGAGGTGCGGGCCTGCCGCGTAAAATTCCTGACGGCAGTGCCATGGAGGTAGGCTTGCTAGTGCAAGGACCGCAGTGGCGTGCAACGACTGAGATCTACGCCGCCCAGCTTAAATTCAGCCTCTTCCACTTCGCCCATCAACAATTGATGATCGAACTAGTAACTCCTGCAGGCCAGGCTGTGGAAATTATCAATGGCAAGCGGGGGTTTGGTCTATTGACGGTCGAGCGGGATGTGAGCGAATTGTTGCGTGCTCACCGCGGTGAGGGCGAATGGTTCTTGCGCGTTACCGACAAACGGCAGGGCACAGCCGGCTATTTGATTAACTTTACCCTGAGCCTTACGCCCGACGTATATACCTGTCAGCGATAACACGGCGGTAGTGCGCTGTTGGGCAAAGCCAGCGGTGCACTGCTTGTCATCGTGCCGTGTCTATAGTATAGTAGTAACTAGAAATTAAGCCTGGACATAACTAACCCCATGCCGCTTCACAAGCTTCGGCTGCGCGCAGCCTTTTGCTTACAGGTGTTCGGGCAATGTTCAACCTCTTGAAGGGAGACGGCTATGTCTTGTTCAAGGTTTCTTTCCTGTCTTGTCGGCCTGTGTATCACGTCTGCTGCCTTTGCTTTTGTTGCACCCCGCCGCGGTGCAGACGACAGCAAACGCTACCTCAGAGAACAGATTGTTATGCGACCACAGTTGAATGCTAGTGTACGGCTGACGGACAAGAGCACGGCGGGCCTAGCAGTAGATGTTTCACGGGATCGTGTCAACGGCGTGCCAAGGCTGATTTCAGGTGCGGATCTGGGCCGTTTCTTGCATCTGCAAGGTGGGGATGAAGCTTCCTATCTCGACATCATGCAGAGCTACGTCGCCGCGGGACGTGCGGTCTTGGGTGTGACCTGGCGTGATCTGCGTATGGTGACGGATGCAACTTTCATTAATCACGACACTGCTTTTTACAAATTCGATGTTTATCGTCATGACTTGCATGTTGAGGATGCGACATTGATGTTTCGTTTTCGTCATGGTCGTCTCGTGCAGGTGGTCAATCGCACTTTTGCCGAAGTGCAGATCGCCGCGGTGACTAGGCCTGCATTGAGCGATCGCCGTTTACGGCAGGCACTCGAGACTGAGTTAGGGGGGAACAAATATACGGCACTCGGCTATGCGTGGCGGGTGGTCGAGCGTGATGGGCACTATGAGTTGTTGAAGGTGCGCACTTTTCGGCAGGAGCTAGGCGAAGGCAATCGCGTGCAGATTGACCCGCTTAGGGGACAGGTGTTTGAGATTGCGCCAAGCATGTTTTACAGCGGTGGGGCACGAGCAGAAGCTCCTAGTCTGGTGGACGGCTATGCGCGGGCTAACGTCTATCCACGCTGGTATGAGGAAGCGTTGGTGGTCAAGCCGCTAGCTGAGATTACCGTGGGCTTGACTGTGCCTACCACACAGAACGTACCGCCGCGAGATGATCTGCCTACGTCGGTGATGACCAATATCGAGGGGCACTATGCTGTCGCGGCAGCCGCGGTGCCGGAGATCAGCAATATTGTGGGGTCAAAGGTGCACATCTTCAATCGCACCGGCCCGCGGGTGGCGGTCGATGGTGTCAAGGTCGGTGACTTTTGGCAGACGCGGGTTGATCAGCAGGAGGGTGTATTACCTTCTCAGGACAAGATTGTTGCCCAGTCGATGGTTTTCCACCACACCGACTATATTTTTCGTCTGGCCGCGCAATTCATCACCACCCCTTGGTTTGATAAGCCCTTGCCTTCGCACACCAACCTCCCTAGTTCTTGCAATGCGCATTGGGATTCGCGGCGGGGCACGATCAACTTCTATTCGGGTAACAGCCGCTGTGCCAATACAGGCTTGATCTCCGACATTATCTATCACGAATGGGGGCACGGTCTTGATGCCAGCACTGGCGGCATCAGGGACGGGGCTTATTCAGAAGGCTTTGGCGACATCATGTCGATGTTGATTACCAAGTCGCCCATTATTGGCATCGGTTTTGGTTTGGATGGACGGGTGGTGCGTGATATCGAACCAGACAAGATTTATCCACAGGATGCCAAGGGTGGTGTGCATGCAGAGGGCATGGTGATCGGCAGCACTTTCTGGGACTTGTTCACCGAATTCAAAAAATACTACACCGAAGACGAAGCCCTGGCCATCTTGCGCAAGTATGCCTTCCAGATGATTTTCACAGCCGAAAAATACACTGATGTTTACGACGCGTTGCTGGTTATTGACGATGATGATACTGATTTGAGCAATGGCACACCCAACCTCTGTCTGATCAACGAATCGTTCTCACAACATGGGTTGTCCAACTTTGTCCGCCGCTGTCTGGTAATTAGTTTTGTGCGCAACGACGTGCAAGAACTGTATGGCAATAGCAACCACATCATCGAGCCGGGCGAGAGGATTGAGATAACTCCCTGGGTCGAGAATCTCACTGATGATGTGTTGGAAAACTTGCACGGGGTGGTTAGTTCAACCAGCGAGTACATCAACTGGAAGGTGAACAGTGCCGAATGGCAACAGGTAGCGGTGGGCGAGAAGGCACCGAGTTCACGTGCGGTTGTCTTTACGGTTGATGCTGACGCAACTTGTGGTCAGGAGTTCAACGTTGATCTTGATTTCAACATCGGCAAACGCAAGAAACACTTCTCGGAAAATTTCCTTATCGGCCGTTCTGCAGGGCAGAAGGAGCTTTATCAAGGCGTTGGCTTGCCGATGGAAATTCCTGATCTTGAAACGACCGAGGCCGATGTCTGGGTCGACGGCATTGATTGGCATGCAGATACGGTTGTTTACCGGGCACAACTTAAGTTTGAGCTGGAGCACACCTATCACGGCGATCTCAACATTAGCTTGATCGCTCCCGATGGCGAAGAGTTACAAATCAAGAAGATGAAGGGACGTGGCCGCGGCACGTTGTCCTTCGATAAGGACATCAGCGAGCTCCTGCGTGATCGTGGCGGGCGGGGCGAATGGCGCTTGCGCGTTAGCGATGTCAGAAGACTTGATCGCGGCGTGCTTAATGATTTTGCTCTGACCCTTACTCCCAAGAAATTCGTTTGCAATCCACCTGCCTGAGGCAATACGCCTGTTGCGCAGGCAGGCTAGCACACCGCTAGCGCAGCAGCTGGCAGAGCCTGTGGTCGGGGTGCGGGTCATCGTCGGTGATGGTGGTCAGCTGCGCGGTCAACTGCTGATACTGGCGGCCTAGTTGGTCGAGCACTGTCGTCGGCACGGTCTTGTCCCTACCATTTTCCAGCAGCCAGCGGCGGGCAATGTCCTTATCCACTGCTTGTGGCGCGAGCCCTGCTTGATAGCGTTGGGCGTAGGTGTCGGCAAGCCATAGGCGGCTAGAGTCTTGGCTGTGCAGCTCGTCGATTAGCAGTATCTTGCCGTCCTCCCGCCCGAACTCATACTTGGTGTCGACCAGCAGATAGCCGTGTTGACGATAGTGGGCACTGCCAAGCTGGTAGAGCTGAAGTGCACTGGCCTCAATCTCCTGCCACTCCGCGGCTGAGCAGAGTTGCGCGGCGACGAGTTGGGCGGCACTGATATTGCTATCGTGGTCGTCCGCTTTGGTTGTGGGGGTAATGATAGGCGCGAGCAATTGTTGGTAGGGGCTAAGTCCCTCAGGCAGTTCAAGACCGCAGAAACTTCGTACCCCCTGCTGATAGGCACGCGCCATACTGCCCGCCAGATAGCCACGCACGATGACTTCTAGCTTGATCGGCTCGGTCTTGCGCACCCTCACTACGCGCGGCTGCACCTGTGCGCAGAAATGATGGGCAATATCTGACAGCTGGGCAAACCAAAAAGCACTCATGGCTGCTGAAGCGATGCCTTTGCCAGCTACCAACCCGACATGCCGATCGAAAGCGCTGAGCCGATCGCTGTAAATTAGCAACATCTCCGCAGCGTTGCTGATGATGTCACACACCTTACCGCGTTGCCACTGCAAGCCGTGTTTTTTGACTTGGGCGATATCGGTGGCGGTTAAACCTGCGAAAGCTGGCATAGTTAGCAACTCCTTTTTGGCGAACTCAGTCCGTCGCCTCAACTCTTACCGTACAGAGCAGCAAGCCACCAACAATGAACATCACGGAGATGCAGGCGATCGATAGGCGTGGGCTGCCAGTCCAGTAAGCTACTTGTCCCATGATAGCAGGGCCGATGACGGTGGCGAATTTACCCATCATATTGTAGAAGCCGAAAAACTGCGTTGCTTTATCTCTAGGAATGAGGGTGGCGAACAGCGAACGAGACAGGCATTGCACTCCGCCTTGCACCAGTCCGACGATCCCCGCGAGGAGGTAAAATTCCAGGGCACTGTCCATAAAGTAGCCGTAGATGGAGGTCGCACAGTAGGCAGCCAGGGCAATGAAAATGCCGATCTTGGCGTTCAGACGACTAGCCAGCTTGCCAAAGCCGAGTGCAGCAGGAAAACCGATGAACTGCGTCAGGAGCAGGGCGGCAATGAGATCCTTGGCGGCCAAGCCGATCGCCATGCCATAGTCGATGGCCATGACGATGATCGTGTGCACACCGTCGATATAAACCCAGTAGCTGAGCAAGAACAGCACGACGTTCTTGTGCTTTTTAATTTCCTTCAGCGTTTGCCATAGCTGCGCGATGCCTTTACCGATGGCTGTTCCGAATCCTACCGCGGCAGGGTTGCGATCCTTGACCAACACAAACAGCGGCACAGCAAACACGGCCCACCAAACGGCGACCAACGGGAAAGAAGCCCGCACACCCGCAGTGCCGTCGGCAAATCCGAAGAGGTGAGGAAACTGGAACATCAGCACGTTGATGGTAAAGAGAATGCCGCCGCCGAGATAACCGAGACTGTAGCCAAATGCCGACACGCTATCGATATTTTTGTTGGTAGAGACATTGGTGATCATGGCATCGTAGAAGACGTTGCCACCGAGAAAGCCAACCGTCGCCAGGGCATAAAGGCAGGCCGCCCTGAACCAATCACCTTGCTCGACTGTGAACAACATGGCGGTAGTGATAACACCGAGCAGGGCGAAGAATCCCAGAAAGTTTTTCTTTGATCGGGTATTATCGGCCACCGCACCGAGAATTGGTGCAAGGATAGCGACACAGAGACTGGCGATAGAATTGCTCATACCCAAGTGCATGGTGGAGACGGTGACTTCGCTGCCTGCATGCCAGTATTTTTTAAAAAAGATAGGGAAGAAGCCAGCCATCACCGTCGTAGCGAAGGCAGAATTAGCCCAATCATAAAAGGCCCATGCATACACCGATTTACGGGGACAAGGCTCAGACATAATGGCAGATTCCTTATTGTGGAGGTGATAAATGCCGGGCGGTTGCTAACTACTACAGCGGCACTGCTTCGCCAAGAAAAAATGTAGTGCCAGTGGTTTTGCGTGTTAATTTGCTTTCCCTGTGCAGGGACAATCTGCTATTATCCGCAGCGCTTTCGGGGGCGTAGTTAAGTTTTGGTTATAACGCCGGCCTGTCACGCCGGAGGCCGCGGGTTCGAGTCCCGTCGTCCCCGCTCGTTTTTCCTTCTTACGCGGCGGCATAGCTTGCCTTGGCGATGAGGTTATCTGGTGAAACGTCGGCTCGCACTTCTTTCTGTGTCGTTGTTGATATGCCTGTGCACGGCCGCGGCCTGCAACGAAAGCAAGCTGGCAGGTGATGGTTCAGAGCAACAGCCAGATGTTGACCAGACAGGCGGTGGGGGGACGGATGATACAGGCCACAAGCACGATAATATTCCTGTGGGACAGGCCATCACCCAGCGGGTAGGCAGCTTGTTCGATCTCGACCTCGATCTGCGGGCGATGAAGTTGCCGCAGGGGGTCGAGCGAGTGCGTTTGCATGTTGTCGATGCCGATGGCAGGGAATTGCCAGAAGCAATCATGAGGTGGCATGAGCCCACAAGTATCCAGCCCGAATGGTTGCATGAGGTTGGCACGCGGGTCATGACTGAGTTTGACGCGGGGCAGCAGGTGGCGCGGTTTGAAGATATTTTCCTGCGGGTTGATATGCCCGCAGGAGCAGTGCTGGTGGTCAGCGTTGTCGCGGCGGGTAAGGAGCGGGTAGTGCGCCAGCATCCGCTGCATTCTGAGGCCGGAAGATACGACATGCAGGTAATTTACGCCGAGCCAGGTGTTCGGGGTGCACCTGTCATCGAGTTCAACTTCGATCCGGGCATACCTGCACGACGCCAGGGATCTTGGTATGTCGCAGCCCGCGAGGGTGAGAGCAATGTTGGCGGCCATGATATTGTGGCGAGTGCTTTCTCGCACTTGCCGCTACCGACAGAAAAACTCATCGCCCATCCACGCAGCGATTTTTTTGATGAAGACAGCAAGTGTTATGTGGCGTTGGTCAACATCGACGACAGTGTCAAAGCCGATCATTTTGGCGAGTGTTGAGCTGGGTGATGCGGGGAACTCAGGCGCGCAGTATGCCTGAGCGGCCCATCTGGATCAGTCATCGTGGCTGCACGCGGCAGTTTGCGGAGAACAGCCGCCCAGCATTTGATGCGGCATGTGAGGCGGGCTTTGATGTTATCGAAACCGATTTGCGGGTTACGGCGGACGGGCATATTGTGCTTTACCACGACCGCACGTTGGTCAAGCTGGGCAAGCCCGACACCAGCATTGAGCAGTTGACCAAGGCCGAGGTTAGTGCGCTGCGTCATCCTGGGGGGGTAGGGCTGATGTTTTTCGATGAATTCGTCACCCGTTACCGGGGCAGGCGGTGGGCGCTTGACATCAAGAAGGAGAGTGCAGCGCGCACGATCGAGTTGTTGCAAGGCTATGAACGCAGTCTGTTTGAGCAGGGCACGATCTTCTTGTGTGAGAGGCGGCGACACGAGCGGCAGTTGCGTCGACTTTTTCCCACGGCGAAATTTTTTGCGCGCAAGTCGCAGTGCTATTTTATCGGTATCGCGATGTTGCTGGGTGCCGCACCGCTGTTGACTTTGTCGCGGGGCAAGGCTTACGCCGTTTCGGCGCGCCTGTGTGGCAAGTCCTTGTTTGAGCCCGAAGTGTTTGCACGCTATCAGAGCAAGGGGGCACGGGTGGTCGCCTACCTGCCAGCCGATGATGTAGAGGCCAGGCGAGCAATGGCCGCGGGTGCGGACATGATTCTCACCGATTATACTATTGTCCGAGGTTAGCTGATGCAGAATATCAAGATTATCTCCTTCATTTTTTTTGCTGCGGTGGTGTTGCTGGCCATAGGCTACGCGGTGTTGGTGGGCGATAAGACGAAAATTTACGTCGGCGGCACGATTGCAGTTGCACCAGCTTTGCAGGAGAAAAGCCAAGCGACGCGGGTGATCTTCATTATTTTGCGTAACGCAAATGCTATCGATGTGCCGATTACGGTGATTGAAGCCGATAACATCGTCGGCAACAAGCCACGCCCAGCTTCTCTGCCGTGGGGTGCATATCGGGATAATGTCGATTTTGCCAACGACAGCAGTTATGCCTTTACGCTGACGAAGGACAATCTCCAGCTGATGGGCCAGCAGAGTGATCCACCTGACACTTTTGACATCAAGGTGCGCCTCGATCGTGACGGACAGGGTGGTGCCGATCAGCGCGGCGACTTGGTGGGCAAGCTGCAGCAGGTCGAGCGCGGCAGCCGCGCTGTGCACATCGTTATCGACCAAGAGATTTAGAGCTGGCCGCTACTTGCGCAACGATACGGCAAAATAGTAGCAGACGTTGGTGGTAAATTCAGGCCTGAAGGTGACGTTGCCATGCTTGGCGACGGTGATTACCTTTCCGCCTTCTGGATCGGTCGGGGTGCAACTAGATGTTGTTCCCTGGGTGCTGCTGTTGCTGATCAACCGGTAGAACATAGCATACGTGTAGTCGTCGGCTTGCTGGGCTAGCTTAGCCTTGTTGACGCTAAACTCGATGAACTTGGTATGCTTGCCGTCGTCGGTTTTGGATCTCTCGTAGCTGACAATATCCCTGAATTTTTCGAACTCCGCGTCATGCAACATATGCTTGAACTGATATTTTACCGCCCAATTGTCGCCATCGCTGTTGTGCAGGATAACCCTACCCTTGGGGTTGTTGGCGCTGAGTGCTATTATTTTCGCACCTGGGATTCCAACAGGTGAGACGCTCAGACTCACGGCAGGGACGCGCATAACGACTGAGATAACCACGGGATCATCGCCGCCGCTGACATTGTAGACCTTTAGCTTTGCGGTTTTTTTGCCCGCGGGGTAATCGGTCTTATACCTATCTGCTAACCTGACCCAGACGACGGCATCTTCCTCCCCTGCTGCCAACGTTCCCGTGACCGCAGTAGCACTAGCAACGACCTGCATATCATTCTTGGCTACCCCTATCTTCAGCCAGCTGGCATCGCTTTCAGCTTCAATCTTCCATTCCAGCTCGCTACCGCCCTTATTGCTCAAAATTATCTTGTCATGACTACTGGAAGCGCTGGGAAAGTAGATAGCGGTTGGTTTTTCGCTGGTCGTAATCTCCAACATCCCTGCCGATTCTGGCGGCGGCGGGCTAATTACGGTAAAGCGCTCTTGGAAGGTCTCCTCCTGTACCACATCGCCATCGCCATCGGTAGCCTGCAAGCAGAGCGTGTATTTATCGAGCGGCTCGTCGCTGAGGTCGAGTGAGAAGGTCCCGTCGTCGGCAGTGACCGCGCGCTCCTCACTCCAGTCGCTGTCGACAAAATCATCCTCGCAGTCGAGCATGCCTGTTTTGCCAGCAAACTGATAGTGAGTTGCACCGCGCTTAGTTGCGATTTCCAGCTCGATGCGATCTTGGCTATACTCCCCCCGTACGTCACGGACGGTCACTTCAGGTGGCGTTTCCACCTCTTCTTCAGGATCGGCGGTACTTTTCTGCCACTGATGTAACTTAGGCTGAGCTTCCTTGCCCGTGCTGCTCTTGCCGATAATGCAGACGGTTTTGATACCATCTGCACCGAGATCACCTATACTTAGCTTGGTGCTAAGACTCTGAAAACTTCCGTAGCTATCGCTCGCGCATTCCCCGAGCCCGGATCGTAGGGCATACTTATACTCGGCCGCGGTGCCGCTCACTGTAGCCTCAACACTGGTAAGCGGTGATATGCCCTGCGGCAGACCAGCAGCGATAGCCGTAGGTGCAGCTTCAGCATCGGCTCCGGTCATATCGGCAGCCACAGACTGAGGCGACTTGTCTTCCTTGCCCTGACAGCCAATTATCAAGACCAGTGTCAACAAAAAATAGCGCACAACTAAGCCCTCCTTGAGATCGTTCTGCCTCCCTTATCGGTGCGATGTCGTTTTTCTTTAGGACTTTAAATTTTTTTGTAACAAATCTTATTTTTATTTGTAATATTTGCATATTAAGCGTCATGGCCTGCCGATGTAAGTACTTTTGTCACTGTCTTAGGGCGCTGTTGCTATTGTCTGTGATTATGTTAAAATGCTGGACCCTGTGGTGTCCCGTTTTCCACTTTTTTTAGGAGTTAGCTATGAGGTGCTGGGCAGTTTTTCTGTGCTCGTTGGCAGGCGTGTCCTTTGCAAACGACGCGCAGCTGGTGGTGTTGGAGAGTTTGCGTTTCTCGTCTTACGAGGCATACACCATCGAGGTGGAGACGGGGGGAGGGAATCAGCTGGCGATATGTCCGTTGCACATAGCTAGGTGCTCGACAGCTGGCATAGTGTTGCAGATCAAGGGCACTATCACCCGGCCCGCGCAGGTGCTGGAGGTGGAGGAGAAGAGCTATGTCAATCTTGACCTGCTGATTGCCAACGTGCAGACGGACTACTGCCAGGCTGAATACGTGCCTGCGGGCGAGAGCGAGTTCAATGCTGGGCGCAATATCACCGCGTCGATGGGCGATTACGTGCCTGCACAGTTGCGGATTGAAATTAGCTATCACGTCTCCTCTTCTCACCACGTTCGCTCTGCGACACGTCGGACTTCGCTGGTATGCCCTAATTCAATGCGGGAGTGACCGATGCCTATGTATGCTAGAGTGTGCGCCTGTGTTGCCGTGGCTGGATTGCTATCGAGCGGTTGTAGCACGACCTGGCAGCGTTTGTGGAGTGGAATTTTTTCGGGGAACGCCGCAGTGGACCGACGTAGCTATCGAGCGCTTGAACTAGAAAATGGCCTGAAGGCGTTGCTCATTCACGACCCGTTGGCGAAGAAATCTGCGGCCGCGATGGACATCCGTGTGGGTAGTCTGGCTGACCCTGCCGAGCATCAGGGTTTGGCGCATTTTTTGGAGCACATGTTGTTCTTGGGCACAGAGAAGTATCCGCAGGTAGGTGAATACGAAAAGTATCTCGCTGAATTTCAGGGTTACAACAATGCCTTCACTGCTCGTGAGCACACCAACTACCACTTTGAGGTCAATCACGACGGCTTCCGCGGCGCGCTTGACCGCTTTGGGCAGTTTTTCATTTCCCCCCTATTCAACGCCGAATACGTCGGGCGAGAGCTGTCCGCGGTGCATGCCGAGCATCAGAAAAACCTGCAGAACGACTACTGGCGCACACGGCAGATCGTGCGGTCGCTATATCGTGAGGGTCACCCGCGGCGGAGTTTCTCTACTGGCGATCGTGAAACACTGAAAAACGTCAAGCCCAAGATATTGATTGATTTTTATCGCCAGCACTACTCGGCCAATCACATGTATCTTGCGGTGTTGTCCCGTACTGGTCTCGATGCGCAAGAACGATTGGTGACAGAGTTGTTTGCTCAAGTCAAAAACAACAAGCGTGCGGCTATTACCTACAGCGCTGAGCTTTACGATCCCGCTGAGCTGCCGCGTCGGGTTGAAGTTGAACCTGTTGCCGATATTAAACAGCTGACGCTCACTTTTGCCGTCCCTACCCCAGAAAAATACTGGCGTTCCAAGCCGCATGCCTTGCTCGGTTCGTTGGTCGGAGATGAGAGCGAGGGGTCACTGCTGTCGCTGCTGAAAGCCAAAGGCTATGCTAGTGCCCTGTCGGCGGGCACGGCAGGAAGCACATATGTCGGTGAGTTTGAGGTCAAGATCACGCTGACAGAGCGTGGTTTGCAAGCCTCGGATGACATCATGGCGCTGTTTTTTTCCTACATCGCCATGCTGCGCAAGACTGGCTTGCCGCGCTACTACTTTGACGAGAACAAGAAGATGGCGCAGACGGGTTATGATTTTCGCGATCCATCCGAGGGTGCGGACGCGGTGGTCGAATTTTCAACTCGCATGTATCGGCATCCGGCGTTAGAAATTATCAAGAACGACAGCCTTTATTTTGACTACTCACCAGCTGATTTCAAACTGTTCCTCGATCACCTCAAGCCTGCCAGCTTGCAGGCAATCGTGACTTCCAAGGGGGTCAAGACCGACAAGGTTGAGCCCTACTATGGGGCACACTACCGTGCTCAGAAAATTCCTACCGCGGTGTGGCAGGCATGGCGCAAGCCTGCATCGGTGTCAGCGCTGCATTACCCCGCGCCCAATAGCTGGATTCCTGACGAGCTTGACGTGCATGCCGATGAAAAGCGGGCACGTCCCTATCGACTGCTCGATGACGCACAGGGCGTGTTCTGGTTTCAGCAGGATACGGAGTTCAAGTTGCCTAAGGCACAGCTGCACCTGCATCTGTTGAGTGATAAGGTTAATGCCAATCCACGGCAGAAATTACTGTCACTGCTCTATGTGCGGGCGGTGAACGAGAGTCTCAACGAGTGGAAATATCCAATTCTGATGGCTGGGTTGAACTTCAGCATTACCCCGACCGATTACGGTTTCAGCCTTGATATGGGTGGTTATGCGGACAAGTTGCCGCAGCTCCTAGTAGCCGTTGGCAAAAAGCTGCAAACAATCACCATTGACGCGGCAACTTTCACCATCATCAAGAACAAACTAAAACGCGATCTTGCCAACCTCACCTGGGAACATGCCTATCGGCAAGCTATGCGCAAGCTCGATGCGGCGATAACGCCGACGCTGATCGACTACCAAGAATACCTGCCATTTATCGACAGCGTGACGCTAGCCGAGGTGCACGACTACGGCAAACGAGTGCTGGCTGAGGCGGCTTACGAGGGTCTCGCTTACGGCAACCTGCAGGAGAAGGTTGTGCGGGCTAAGTTGCGTGAGGTGCTGGCTGGCTTGCAAGCCAAGCCGTTACCGCGGCCGCGGCGTGGACAGCAGCAGACGGTGCAGCTGGACAAGAAGTACAGCTATGCGTTTACGACCGAGAGCAACAACAATGCCTTGATTCGGATTATGACGCTAGGGGCACGCACGCCGAAGCGGGATGCGGTTTTACGTATTATCGACACCCATATCAGTGCGCCTTTTTACACGGAACTGCGCACCAAGCAACAGCTTGGCTATATCGTGCATGCAGGCTTGCATTACCGCAAAAAAGCACTGGGGCTCAGGTTTATCGTGCAGTCGGAGGGCTTTAGTCCGCCTGCTATTCAGCAACGCATCGAGAATTTTTTGCCGCAGATGGCAGTGCAACTGGCGGGCCTCAGTGCCGAGAAACTCGCCGACTATCGACGCAGTATCGTGCAAAAACTCCAGCAGCCAGAGAAAAACATTTTTGAGCGTCACCAGCGCCTGCATGCAGAGGCGATTAAACTTGACGGCAACTTTGCCTATCGGCAGCAAATTATCGCCGCCTTGCGTGAGGTTACCAGAGACGAAGTGCTAGCGGCGTGGGAGGAGATGCTGGCGCGGGGTGAGTTGTCGGTGGCACTGTTTGCCAAAGGCAAGCCGCTGGAGACCTTGCCCAACACTATGCCGCTCAGCCAGTTGAAACAGCTCAAGAGCTTACCTGTCTACTAGGGCGTGTTTGGGTTGTGCACATGTGCTTGCCTGAACGCAATAACGAGAGGTCTGAGAACAAGGAGCGAGCTAGGAAGCGAGCCTGAACGCAAGAGCGAGAATGCCTGAGGGCAAGGACACTGCTTATCACAAATCTCCGTTATCTTGGCGCGGTGAGACCTACCGAGAAACTCTCCCTTGATGGGTATGGCACATACTTTTATCTAAGCGCATAATCTGACAACAATATGGCAATATCTGTGGTCGAGTTTTCGCACGGCCTCGCCCAGCCGTTCACGGGGCTCTCGATAGGCAAGCCTCAACGCAAGAGCGAGGGGCAAAGATACCACTTAGCACAGACCCCCGTTATCTTGGCACGGCACAGACCTGCCGAGAAACTCTCCTTGAGTTAAGTGTAAGTACATGCCCTATGCAAAAGCATAATACGACGGCAGTATTGGCAATATCTATGGTCGAGTTTTCGCACGGTCTTGCCGCGCCGTTCATGTGGCTCTCGGTGAGCAAGAGGTGGGGGCAACAGCCGAGAGGTCTGAGAGCAAGCCTGAACGCGATAGCAAGAGGTCTGAGGGCAGGCAGAGAGATCTGATGGCAAGCTTGAACGCAATAGCGAGGGGCCTGAGAACAAAGAGCGAGCTAGGAAGCGAGCGATACAAAAAGCAGCGTAGCGAGCGAAGCGAGCTAGCAAGCGAGCGATACAAAAAGCAGCGTAGCGAGCGAAGCGAGCTAGCAAGCGAGCGATACAAAAAGCAGCGTAGCGCGTAGCGCGCCACGGCGCAGACCTGCCGAGAAACTCTCCCCTGAAATAGGTTGTGAGCACATGCCTTGTGCAAAAAAATAATCTGAACGCGATAGCAAGAGGTCTGAGAACATGCAGCGAGCTAGGAAGCGAGCGATACAAAGAGCTGTAGCGCAGCTCCGTTATCTTGGCACGGCACAGACCTACCGAGAAACCCGACCACAACAGGTATAGGCACATGCCTTGTGCAAAAAAATAATCTGAACGCAAGCGCTAGAGGTCTGAGCGCAAGCAGCGAGCGCAGCCACTGCTTAGCACAAGCCTCCGTTGTCTTGGCACGGCGCAGCCCTACCGAGAAACTCGCCCTGAGATAGGTGCAAGCACATGCTTTTATCTAAAAAATAAACTCGGTTGCAGTATTGGCAGTATTTGTGGTCGAGTTTTCGTACGGCCTCGCCTCGCCGTTCATGGAGCTCTCGGTGGGCAAGAGGTGTGGGCAACCGCCGAGAGGCTTGAGAGCAAGGACATCACTTAGCACAAATCTCCGTTGTCTTGGCACGTACCTCCGTTGTCTTGGCAGAGCGCAGCCCTACCGAGAAACTCTCCTTGAGTGTGGATATAGTCACAGACTTTTATCTAAAAACATAATCTGACGGCAATATGGCAATATCTGCGGTCGTTTTCGCACGGCCTCGCCTCGCCCTTCATGGAGCTCTCGGTAGGCAAGCAAGGGGTTCTAAGGCAAACCCAAGCGGAGCTAGTCCCTTAGCACAAATCTCCGTTATCTTGGCACGGCGCAGCCCTACCGAGAAACTCCCCACGAATATGTGCAAGCACATGCCCTATGCAAAGAAATAATCTGGTTGCAGTATTGGCAATATCTGCGGTCGTTTTCGCACGGCCTCGCCGCGCCGTTCATGGAGCTCTCGGTGGGCAAGAGGTGGGGGCAACCGCCGAGAGGTCTGAGAGCAAGCCTGAATGCAATAGCGAGGGACCTGAGCGCAAGCCTGAATGCAATAGCGAGGGACCTGAGCGCAAGGAGCGAGTGGAGCGAGAAAGCGGCAAAAAGTCCAGCGAGCATAGCGAGCGAGAAAGCGGCAAAAAAGCCTCGTAGAGCGAGCGAGAAAGCGGCAAAAAGTCCAGCGAGCGTAGCGAGCGAGAAAGCGGCAAACAGTCTCGTAAGGCGAGCGATACGAAGAGTCGCGTAGCAAAGAACCAAGCGCAGCGCTTGGTTCTTCTGATCCAGAACTTGCCTAACCGAGGTTGCTGTGCGATATTGGTGAACGAGGGAGGGTTAGATGAAGAAAAAACCAACCGCCCGCTCAGGTAAGCAAGCCACCTTGCACGATAGTTTTTTCAAGACTATCTTCAAAGATCCCAAATATATTAAAGAACTGTTGCAGATCATCTTTCCCCCTGAAGTGCTCGTCCATGCCCATCTGGATGATCTCGTTGTCCAAGACAGGGAATTCATCACACCAGCAGGCAAGCAGTTAAGAGCCGACCTGCTGGTTTCGTTGCCTCTGAGGGGAGATGCAAATGGGTTAAAGGTCACTTTGTCGCTCATCTTTGAACACAAGAGCTATCGAGACCACGATGCCCTCATCCAGCTCATGGAGTACTGTGTCGAGTCGTGCCGTGAGCAGCGCCAGAGGTGGAAGGACGGACAACGCGACATCACCGTCTCTATGGTGCTGCTGTGTTGTAAGGATAAGGGTTATCATCCCCCCTCCAATTATCTGCAATGGCTGTTCGGAGACCAAGACGTGCCCGAAGCGGTAAAGAGCTAGCGGCACAGGCCTCCGTTGTCTTGGCACGGCGCAGACCTACCGAGAAACTCGCCCCTGAGATAGGTGCAAGCACATGCCTTGTGCAAAAAAATAATCTGACGGCAATATGGTAATATTTGTGGTCGAGTTTTCGTACGGTCTCGCCCCGCCGTTCATGGAGCTCTCGATCGGCAAGTCTCAACGTGACAGCCAAGAGGTTTGAAAACAGGCAGAGGGCCTAAAGGACAAGCCTGAACGCAATAACGAGGGGCCTGAGAACATGCAGCGAGCTAGGAAGCGAGCGATACAAAAAGCAGCGTAGCGAGCGAAGCGAGCTAGGAAGCGAGCGTTACAAAAAGCCGCAGCGCAGCTTGGCAAGGTATCGACAGTCGCAGCCAGCCTTGCTATCATCATCTATGGCATGGGTGAGGCGTGGGAGGCGAATGATGACACGGTAGCCTTCCTGCTGGAAAAAGCCCGTCTGCTCCCACGTGCGGAGGCGGAGTATTTGCTAACGACACTAAGAGATTACTACGATAATGCCGACAACAGTATCGAGAGGCGGGATTTTGATCGTGTTGAGCGTGAACGGTGGCCAGAGCTTGAGGAGGAGGAGAGACTTATGCCAACAATAGATTTTGGGATTGAGCGAGCCACGCGGCTGGGCATCGAACAGGGCATCGAACAGGGCATCGAACAGGGCGTCGGGCAAAAGCAGATGGAGGCTGCTCAGCTAATGCTTAGCGATGGCGTGCCTGAGGCTCAGGTGTGCAAATTTCTGCAGTTGACCAAGGAAGAGCTGACGGCACTCAAGCGAAAATTAAAAAATTAAAGATTTCAGCCAATTTTCCAGACATCTGCCTCCGTTGTCTTGGCACAAATCTCCGTTGTCTTGGCACGGCGCAGACCTACCGAGAAACTCCCCACGAATATGTGCAAGCACATGCCCTATGCAAAAAAATAATCTGGTTGCAGTATTGGCAATATCTGCGGTCGTTTTCGCACGGCCTCGCCCCGCCATTCATTAGGCTCTCGGTGGGCAAGAGGTTTGAGAACAAGCAAAGAGACTTGGGGGCAAGCCCGAACGCAGTAACGAGAGGTCTGAGGGCAAGCCCGAACGCGATAGCAAGAGGTCTGAGCGCAAGGAGCGAGCTAGGAAGCGAGCGTTATAAAGAGCCGCGTAGCGCGTAGCGCGCCACGGCACAGACCTGCCGAGAAACTCGACCTGAGCGGGTATGGCACATGCTTTATCTAAAAGCATAATCTGAACGCAGTAGCAGGAGGTCTGAGTGCAAAGAGCGAGCTAGGAAGCGAGCGATACAAAAAGCCGCAGCGCAGCGCACGGTCTTGCCGTGCCGTTCATAAAGCCCTCGGTCGGCAAAAGGTGTGGGCAACCGCTGAGAGACTTGGGGCAAGGACACCACTTAGCACAAATCTCCGTTATCTTGGCACGGCACAGACCTGCCGAGAAACTCTCCCTTGATGGGTATGGCACATACTTTTATCTAAGCGCATAACCTGACAACAATATGGCAATATCTGTGGTCGAGTTTTCGCACGGTCTTGCCGTGCCGTTCATGGAGCTCTCGGTCGGCAAGAGGTTTGGGTAACCGCCGAGAGGCCTGAGGGCAAGCTTGAACGCAACAGCCAAGAAGTCTGATGACGAGCCCGAACGCAGTAACGAGAGACCAGAGCGCAAGCAGCGAGCTAGCAAGCGAGCGATACAAAAAGCAGCGAAGCGAGCTAGGAAGCGAGCGTTACAAAAAAGCCTCGTAGACGAGCGTTACAAAAAAGCCTCGTAGACGAGCGTCACAAAAAGCCGCGTAGCGCATCGCGTAGCGCAGGCAGAGGGGTTAGCAGGTCATCCCAAGTTGTATCTGTAATTTTTCAATGTATATTTTGGCAAAATAGGATTTTAGGGCTAAAATTCTTGTCTGGTTAGGTAGATATGCAAAGCACGATATTGGTGTTAGATAGTGGTTTGTTTGTCGTGCGACGTTGGCATGGTTTATTCTTATGGCAACAGAAACCCAGCTGATGGCTGAGCAGTTTGCCCGCGCGGAACAGGGCGAAGCGGTGCCTCCTGGGCGCGGCCTGTTCGGCTTTGATGTTGCTTATCAGGACTGTGCGCTGGTCGTGCTTGCCGTGCCGTGGGAGTTGGGCGTTTCTGGCGGGCATGGCACAGCTGCCGCCCCGCAGGCAGTCCTCAAAGCAAGCCATGATATCGATCTTTATGCGTCAGGTTTTGCTCATCAAGCCTACCGACATGGCTTACGCATGCAGGAACTCACCCACCCCGTCATTGCCCAACAGCAGGCACTGCTAGCTGAGCTGCCGCAATCGACTGCGGTGCAGAAGATTGACCGTATCAATGCGCTGAGCCACACGCTCAACACCGCGGTGCAACGAGAGACGGCCAAGTTGCAGGCTGAGGGCAAGAAGGTGGTGCTGCTGGGTGGCGACCACAGTGTGCCGTTGGGATTTTTGCAGCAACTGGGCCGGCAATACAAAGATTTTGGTATCCTGCACCTCGATGCGCATTTTGATTGTCGCCGTGCCTATCAGGGTTTGAATTTCAGCCACGCCTCGATCATGTTTCAGACGATGACACAGATCAAGGCGGTAAGCAAGATTGTGCCTGTCGGTATACGTGATTTCTGTGCGGCAGAGTATGAGTTTGTCCGCGGCTTGACAACACGGGCTGAGGTGTTTTTAGACTACGATATCTATCAGCGTGGCTTTGCCAATGTCGTTGACGAAATCGTCACCTGTCTGCCCGCGCATGTTTACATCTCGTTCGACATCGATGCCCTTGACCCCTCGCTGTGTCCGCATACAGGCACACCAGTGCCGGGCGGGTTGGGATTCAACGATGTGCTGCTGCTGTTCGCTAGGCTGCACGCTTCAGGGCGAGAGGTAATCGGCGCGGATCTGTGCGAAGTTGTGCCAGCCCCTAACCGTTGGGACGAAAACGTCGCGGCACGTATCTTGTTGCAGTTGTGCGCGCTTACTGTCCGTAGAGAATTGGCGGATTAGTGCCTCCCAAACCTGGAGTAGTGCCATGCTGATGTTGCTGATGTTGAGGCGGAGCGACCTCCTTGCCATCCTCCTGTTGTATCATATCCTGCTGCTGCTGCTGTTGTTGACCGACGCCGACGATGTTGCCAAACGGGTCAACGAAATAGACATCTCCGGGGCCAGCACTGACAGGCACGTAACCGCTGATTTCGGGAGGGCAGGTGCGCTGGCTTTCGACCGTGTAACATCCGCTGCTGATAGGGATGGCATCTATCGGCGCGCGGGCTAAGCCTCTGTCACTGAGAGCCAGGATGGCCAACACTGCCAGGGTGAGAAACAGGATTTGCACGTAGCTAAACATGGTTCGTTCTCCGTGAAATTTATTTAGCGTTGGAGGTTTTCCCCAGCGCCACGAGATCCTTTGTGCCTATACGTCCGACCAGCAGCGCGATCGACTGCCCTTGCGACCAGGCAATCATGTTGAGTTCGTCAGAGGCATACGAGCGATAGGTGAAGCCATCCGTAGTGTTCTCTGAGGCCGTGGACAGGTTGTCTGCCTTGCCGCGGAAGGAGTAGTGCATGATAACGTCATCACCATTGCTGGCTTCGTAGCCAACAACAGCCACCAACATGGAGTCGTAGTCGATAACGCTGGCACCGCGTGGCCGCCATCTAGCAGGCATGCTGAGCAGCTGGGGTTGAAAATTCAAGCCATGGTGATTGGCAAAATAACTGCGAATTTCCGCAGTGTTGCTGGAGGGAAAATTGAGTCGTTGCGGGTCTTCCTCGATGGCCAGCGTTTCGTAACCTAGCCACTCGATGACTTTTGCTTCGACATCCTGACCCTGCTGCAAGTAGCGGGCGGCAATTCCCAGCACGATCAGGCAGATGCCGATGATCAGGTAGTTGCGCAAGCGTTCTTGGCGCAAGCCAGATTCGGCACCGCTACTGATGCTCTCCTGTGCGGCCTGGGCATCAAACCCTGGCAGGATAAGGTCGCGGAGCTTGTCACGCTGGGCAGCACTCAGTGTCGCACTGCGGAAAATATCCTGTACCTGTGGCTTGACCGTATCAAAATCACCGTCCTTGACCAGGCGCTGCCGTACCGCGCTGGTCTTCTCGTCCAATGCCACGGTGCTGTCGAAGGCAAAAATTTCCTGGGTCTCTTCGTCCGTCAAGCCAAGACAGTCGAGCGCGGCCAGATAGCCACGTTCCTCCGGCGAACACTTTGCCAACGCCGCCGCGAGCTTGTTTTTGGCAATCATCTTGACTGGACGGGGGGATTTGCTCAACCCCTGCCAGCAGTGTTTGATAAAATAAGGCAGGCGCCGCTCGCTATCCTCCATATCCCTCAGTTCGGTATAAAACTCCTCCGTCGTGCGATGCAAGCAAGCGAAGGCTGTTGTAACGTTGCTGCCGACAAAGCAGTTGAAACGAAAAGACTGCTCACACAAGGGCAGAAACGTGTCGAAGAAAAAAACGTTGTCATCCTCGACCGGACGCGCCATAATCCCTCCCCGCGGGAATTTTGCCATCATCTCTCATTATAGCAGATGTCAACGAAAGATAATCGCCATTGCCTAAAAAACTGGCTCGTCGTTATCCCGGCCCGCCTCGCCTCACAGCGACTGCCTCACAAAGCCCTGCAACTGCTGCATGGTCGCCCCTTGATTTTGCGCACCTACGACAATATTGCCCCGCTGGCAAAATATGGCGCACAGATAACCGTTGCCACTGACGCAAAGGAAATTTTTAATTTGTGCCAAAATAACCAGGTGGATGTGCAAATGTCAGCCGCGTCGCATGTATGTGGCACGGAGCGCTGCCACGAGATCGCGGTTGCGCGTGATTGCCGTTATGTTTTGAATGTGCAGGGCGATGAGCCTGAGGTCGCTTGTCGTGATGTGCTGGCCTTGTGCCAGCGACTTGCCTCGCTGAGGCCAGAGACAGATATGGCAACGCTGGTATTTGCCAGCCGTGCCGCACCTGCCTACCACGATCCCAACGTCGTCAAGGTTGTCGCTGATCGACACGATAGGGCGCTGTATTTCTCACGTCGTCCACTGCCCTATGCGGCAGAAGATCGCGTGCCGCCTGTCTTCTTGAAGCACATCGGGGTGTATGCCTACAGCCGCGCCGCCTTGGCACGTTTTTGTGCAGCTCCCCCCTCAGGCTTGGAAAAACAGGAAAAACTCGAACAACTGCGCGCCCTTGAACTCGGCATTGCCATCTATCTGCAGCGGGCGCGCCACGACAGCAGAGGTATCGATAGCGCGGCGGATTTAGCCTCGTTCTAACCTGCTATCTCCTCCCCCAGACTTGCCCAGAGTAAGTTACCATCGCACCAGCATACTGGCGCGGCTTAGGTTGCCTTCTCTAGAGATTCTCGGACAAATTGACATAACGCGAATATCGGATTTTTTTCAGGGGGTCACTACAATGCTTAGCACAAGCCTCCGTTATCTTGGCACGGCGCAGCGCACGGCCTCGCCCCGCCGTTCATAACGCCCTCGGTGGGCAAGATGGCCTGAGGGCAAAGAGCAAGAGGAGCGCAATCACTACTTAGCACAAATCTCCGTTATCTTGGCACGGTGCCGCCCTACCGAGAAACTCGCCCTTGAGATAGGTGTGGCACATGCTTTTATCTAAAAGCATAATCTGAACGCAATAGCAGGAGGTCTGAGTGCAAGGAGCGAGCTAGGAAGCGAGCGTCACAAAAAAGCCGCAGCGCAGCGAACGGCCTCACCGCGCCATTCATGGAGCTCTCGGTAGGCAAGCTTGAACGCAACCGCCGAGAGGCCTGATGACAGGCAGGGAGGCTTGGGGGCAAGCCTCAACGCAATCGCCGAGAGGTCTGAGGGCAAGCCTGAGCGTAATAGCAAGAGGCATGAGGACAAAGAGCGAGCTAGCAAGCGAGCGTTACAAAAAGCATCGCGCAGCGATGAGCTAGGAAGCGAGCGATACAAACAGCATCGCGTAGCGATGAGCTAGGAAGCGAGCGTTACAAAAAAGCAGCGTAGCGCGTAGCGCGCCACGGCGCTAGGAAGCGGCAAACAGTCTCGTAAGGCGAGCGTTACAAAAAGTCGTGCGTAGCAAAACAGGAAGATTTACCGTTATGTATTTCATTCCAAGTAATATCTGTAATTTTCAATGTATATTTTGGCAAAATAGGATTTTACGGCTAAAATTCTTGTCTGGTTAGGTGGAGATTTTCGGCCAAATTGCCATAACACCAAAGAACATTTCAAGCGCGACCCTTTGCCTGCCTATCCGCCTGTAGTAAAATAAAGAGAGTTACCCGACCGTGTTCAGTGCGGCGTTGCATGTGGCCAGGCTCACTTCGTTAGAACAATTTTCTGTGGCATATATAGTGGAAAAGGCGTGCAGCGATGCAACAGAGTTTCTCCAAGCAGAAATACACTATAGCAACGCCAATAGAAAGCGCTAATCATCTTGGCACAGATGGGTTTACGTGCCGCGACAACTGGTGGAGTAACCACCGCTTTAACCTCGTGCTAAATTTTCTACCCAGCAACAGTATGAGGCAAAGTTTACTTGATTTTGGCTGTGGTAACGGCCTATGGCTAAGATTTCTGAGGCGCAACAACTGCCCACTATCTTTGACTGGTTACGATCCCTTTTTTATGAGTTACGCCTCTGATGCTTCTCCACGCGACCTGTGCATACACACTAACTTGAACGATTTAAAGGGTAAAGAATATGACTGCATCACTGCTCTTGATGTTATTGAGCATATACATAACGACAAGCAGGCTTTGATGCAGATCGGGGTGCATCTGAAAACAGGCGGCAACTTGTTGCTAACTGTGCCTGCGTATCCACTGCTGTTCTCGCGGCATGATGCTGTAATTGGACATTATCGTCGCTACACACGTCGTTCTATCACTGAGTTACTGGAAGAATCAGGATATACTGTGTTGCACGCGACATACTTTTTCAGTTTCTTAGTGCCGCTCGCGGCGGCCCGCAAGTACTATTTACTACTTTGCAAAAATTACCACTGTGCCAGCACACCTGTAGACCCGCTTAAAATTTTCTCTGTGCTAACGAGTATCGAGAGCAAATTTTTACGACTTACCAATTTCTACCTACCGTTGGGAACTTCTATCTTTGCCGCCGCTCAAAAAATCAAAAGCGGAGGGGGGTAGGATAGGTGTTGTTTGCCTTCGCAATCTCGTACTTAGCTATACCTGTATTCTTGGTTTTGTTTACTTTTTTCAGCCTGCCATTTATGTTGCTAAGCGCGGTCGCTCTCGTCGCGCTTGTTTTTGGTATGTCTCGATCTAGGTGCACACAGAGTAGCAACAATTTCTCCATAAATTACTGGCCGCTGCTGCTTGTTGCTCTAGTGGTAACCTACCTATGTGTTGTCTCACCTTTTAAAATTTGGGATTGGGAAAAGCACTTTGCCGTGCTCAATACTCTTGCTGCCAGTGCCTGGCCACCGCTGGTCAATGTGCACGAGCAGGTGTGGTTTCTGCGTTATTATCTTGCTTGGTATGCAGTGCCAGCCCTATTTGCCAAAATTTTTGGCGCACAACTGCTAACCTTTTTCATGTTCATCTGGACCGCAACAGGTGTTTTTACGGCACTACTGCTCGCCTTCCACAGCTTGCGCAAAGTGTCACATCTTTTTATCGCGGTGACAGTATTTTTCCTATTCTCTGGCTTGGATCTAGTTGGTGCAGTATTTAATGGCAGTCTGCCTCAGCTCTACCCGCACTGGCCACAGATATGGGCTGGTTGGGGGGAAATCTGGCCAGCACTGACCGGCTTGGCTTGGACTCCACAACATGTAATAGGCGGATGGGTCGCGGCAGGCATGTTCTTGGGCAATCGTGCCCTGGCGGTAAGATACAGTGCGGTAATTGTCGCGCTAACTGCTTTATGGTCGCCGTTTTGCGCCATTGGCCTTATCCCTATAGCTGGATGGGCTGCACTTAAAGATGGCTACCGCAGCGCGATTACTCTACCAAACTTAATAGCTGCACCTCTCATAGCTGTCTGTGTTGGCATGTATTTGTTGCAAGGCGCGGGGCAAGTGCCTTTCATGTATGTGTGGCAACATGCCAGCTTCTCCATCCTGTCTTTCACGCTTTTTTGTGGGTTTGAATTTTTATTTGCTCTTGCCATCCTCTGGCGAGCAAAAAGTGCAGAAAGAGACCTGCTGGGCGTTTTAGGAATTTTTCTCACGGCTCTATGTTTAGTAAGGTTTGGTGTGCTCAATGACCTGCTAATGCGAGGGGCGATACCTGCAATCTGCATTGTCGCGGTGCTGATGGTGAAGGCCTTACTAGCAAGCGGAAAACTACAGCGAGAACTCATCATCACCTATCTCTGCGTGGGTGCGTTTCCTGTGGTGTTTGCTTTGGCAAAAGGCTACAGCGCGTCTATGGACAGGGTAGACAAGCACATGAATTTTAACAAGCTCACCAGCCTTTACACTTATGCAGAGCACCCATATATGACCTATTCGTATCTGGTTAGGAAAAATAACCTGCGCCAGGTTTGGGGGGTACCTCTTTTGCGAACTACGGTGCAGTAATGCGTTTGTTGATCGCCGCTAATAATAACAAAACAACCTTGTCCCTGTTGCTTATATCTCTGTTTGTCAGCTTTTTCTTCGCCCGCAGCATCACCGTCAGACAGCAGTGGATAGTTCCAACATTCATGAGTTATGAAAATTATTACCAAAGGCATCGTGATGTCACCGCTTTCCACTTAGGTTTTGTTAACAACTGGTTGCAGGCAGGCGCGGTTAAGCTTAACTTAGGACTTTATATGCATCCCGCTTCGGTTGAAATGCCGACGCTCGCCAGGCGTAGCTTCTATGCTTCCTATCCGCCGGGCCTGATAATACCCATCTATCTATTGTTCAAAGCTCTCGACGTTACAGGTGTTTTTCCTGATATTTATGAGCGAAGAGGTGTGCAGCTGCTGTTGGTGACTCTCTACAACTATGTGATGCATTTTTTGCTCGCACTAACCCTGTGTTTTCTAATGTTTGGCATATGTCTAAGACTTGGCTTTGATCGCTTAAACAGCCTGTTCTTGGCCATAACACCAGCAATTGTGCAATTTCATAATGCCAACAGCCTCTACCATCACCATGCCTTTTACAACATGGAAATCGCGATCATGTTGCCATTCGCACTGTATGTGTTGCTGGAATTTTTGCGCACTGCTTCTCCATCACCACGAGTTATGCAGACCTGCAAGGTGTTACAGCCTCTGTTGATGTTTTACGGGGTATTGACCGATTGGTTGTATGTCTTTTTAGTTGCCACTGTCTATGTCATCCGTCGGTGCCGCGGAGGACTCGCCCTACCTGTCTCGACGCTCGCCCTACTACAGCAGATAAAGCAGGGTTTTTTGTTTTTTGCCCCGGCCCTGGCGGCGCTGGCTGGGTGGGTTTTTCAGATTGCCCACTATCTGCAAAATGTCGCGTCTGCTGACCTAACCACCGCGACCATAACCGCGGAGCAAATGACTCTCAGCGATAAACTTGTGCAAAGAACAGGGATCGCTGATGGCATTGACAGCTATCTTTATTATCTCAAAGCATCTTTCATAACTCACATAAAAAATGGCTATGGTCTTAGTGGACTAATCATAATTTTCGCAACTTTCTGGCTGGCAACTCGCGGCAAAAAGTTTATGAAAAATCTGGATAACAGTATCAACCAGGCTGCTGTGTTTTATCTTATGTTACTTGTGCCCTGTATTGCGCATAATTTATTTTTCATAGCCCATTCATATGAGCACATATACTCTTCGATTAAATTCAGTTTGCCATTATCTTTTGCTTTTGTTTTATCGCCTATATTTGTTCTCCGCCTGGCTAGCAAGCATCATCTCCTGCCAGCACTACGGCTAGCCCCTTCCGGGAGAAATATTACTTGGGTGACCATCGTAGCACTGTCAGCCTCTTCTTGGTACGGATACGCACAGATACAAGACAAGTACCCCGTTACTAAAATGTTTGCCAAGCCCGAGTACAGTTTTGTGTTGATTGGCGATTTTGTTAAGAACCACACCGACTATCAAGATGTTGTTTTTTCTGATTGGCATTGCACTAGCAGCAACCACAACACCACCAGGGTACATTTTACCAACAAAGTCATTCGCTGCGCTAATAATCTTGACTATGTTTACCAACGAACAAAGAATATAAAAGCAGATTTTTCTATCAAGATACTGTACAGTCTGGCCAATAGACAAGAGGCTAAGCGACTAACTGCTTTTCTTAGCGCCAACAATATTTTAGTTAACGATGTGCAGGCAGAAAACCTGGGTGGATTGCTATCTTTTAATGGTAAAAAATTTCTGTCTTGGTATGAGCATACGCATGCATGTCGCGACAACCCCCATAGATGTGCCGCCAAGCTGTAAATAATTATAGGCAGATAACACTAACCATGACTAGTAAGACCCAGAGCTGACATATGTTTATCTTTGCCTTTGGCTATCTATCTTTGCCCGTCTTCCTGGTGCTGTTTACTTTTTTTAGCACGCCTTTTGTCGGGCTAAGTGCGGCCGTGCTGGTGGGTATTGTTTTTTGTTGCTGCCGCGCTCACCACACTGAGACTAGCATCGCCAAGATGTCTATACTCCGTGATTACTGGCCGTTGCTGGTTATCGCCATAGCTATTGCATGCTTGTGCATGGCATTACCATTTAAATTTTGGGATTGGGAAAAGCACTTTGCCGTGCTCAATACTCTTACTGCCAGTGCCTGGCCACCGCTGGTCGAGGTGCACGAGCAGGTGTGGTTTCTGCGTTATTATCTTGCTTGGTATGTAGTGCCAGCCCTATTTGCCAAAATTTTTGGCGCACAACTGCTGACTGTTTTTATGTTCATCTGGACCGCCACAGGTGTTTTTACGACACTGTTGCTGGCTTTTCATAAAATAAAAAAGGTAAAGCATCTCTTCATAGTTGCTGCGGTATTTTTTCTCTTTTCTGGTCTTGATATTGTCGGAATTTTTTATCGAGATGAGATAGAGCAAATTACTCCGCATTGGTTGCAGTGGTGGAGTTTAGGGGGATATATGGGATCGTACTTATTCAACCTATCACTGCTGCCCCAACATACGGTAGGAATATGCTTAGCGACATGTTTATTTTTGTATAATCGTGAGCTAGCCGTAAGCTATAGTGCGTTGATAGTCGTAGTTGTCGCGCTGTGGTCACCGTTTGGGGCTGTTGGTTTACTGCCTATAGTGGCTTATAGCCTAGCTAAACAAGGTTGCCAATCAATATTGACTGTGCAAAACTGTCTATTTGCCCCCCTGCTAGCTCTTCCAATACTGCTGTATTTGTCGCAAGGGGCCGGGCAAGTGCCTTTTATGTTTGTGTGGCAGTGGCAAGATTTTTCATTATCTGAGTCTATCATATTTGTGTTCAGTGAGTTCTTGATTATTACGGTTATTATGTATTGGTTATGTCCACAGCAAAGACAGTTGCTTGCTACTCTCGGTTTATTTCTTGCTGTCCTCTACCTGTTTAGAGGTGGGCAGGTAAACGATTTGATGTCAAGGGGTGCAGTTGCGTCTATATGTTTGTTAGCCATCTTAGCAGCTAAGCAGTTAATACAAAAAAGAGCCTGGCACAGAGAGGTTCTAGTTCTTTATCTTCTGCTGGGTGCTTTTCCAGTTACAGTGGCCTTTGTTAAAGGCATCCTACCTGCAACTGCAAGACCTGATAAAAATATGAACTTTGCAAATTTACTAAGCATCTACACTTATGAAGAGTATCCCTATATGACGTACTCGTATTTGGTAAAGACACAAGATATGCGAAATGTTTTGGGTGTGCCTCTTTTGCGTGACCTTGCTGCACCTAATGTCGGGAGATAAGTTTTGTTTATAGTTGCCTTGCTATACATGGCTATCCCAACATTTTTGGTGCTATTTACATTTTTTAGTGCCCTATTTGTTGTGCCAGCGGCAATGGCTTTGATAGTTATGGTGTTTTGTCTTAGCCGTCACAAGTGGCAATTGCCTGATAATTACTGGCGAAATTTTACTCGCTACTGGCCGTTGTTGCTGGCCGCGCTGCTGTTATCATACCTGGTTGTCGTGCTGAGATTTGCTACTCCTGACTGGAGTACTGCATTTGCTATCTTCAATGCCTTAGTCAATAATACCTATCCTCCTGTTGTCGAGTTAGATGGACAAACATGGTTTTTGCGATACTACGCTGCCTGGTATATGCCCCCCGCGCTTTTGGCTAAATTTTTGGGTAACCAGTTGCTGGTGGCGACTATGTTTGTCTGGACGGCAATAGGTATATTCATCGCCATGCTACTTATGTTTCATGGCTTAAAACGTCACCTGTGGCTGGCGCTGGTGGTATTCTTGCTCTTCTCGGGCCTGGACCTCGTCGGTGCCTGGCTAAATAATTCCTGGCAGCAAGTGCACTCCTACTGGCTAAATTATTGGGCCGGAGGAGAGTTATTCGTAATGTTGTCAAATCTTAACATACTTCAATATGCCCCTGCACACGCGCTCGCGGCCTTTCTATCGACAGGCCTGTATCTCTACGACCGCCGGATGGCACTACAGTACAGTGTGCTTAGCGCCACTATCATTGCTATGTGGTCACCTTTTTGTGCCGTCGGTCTCCTGCCCCTAGCCTTGTATGCCGCGGCTAAACACGGTTTAAGGACCGTGCTAACAGCACAAAACTTGCTGGCCGCGCCGCTGCTGGCTATCCCCATAGTTCTTTACCTAACGCAAGGCACAGATGATATTGTCAAGATGTATGTATGGCAGCATGTTAACTTTTCCTGGGCATCTTTTGTTTTATTCTGCATTTTTGAGTTTTTGCTCGTACTAGGAATTCTTTATTACATTCTCAAAGAAGACCGCGGCTTAATTGGCCTGGTGGCCGTCTTCCTGACGCTACTCTGCATCTATAAAATTGGCTACTACGCGGACTTGCTGGCGCGGGGATCAATGCCAGCAATTGTCATTATATCGGTGTTAATGTTAAAAGCACTGAGAGCTAGTAGTGGTCGGCACAGAGACGCGCTGGTCGCCTACCTGCTTATCGGTGCGCTGCCGGTCGTCGTGGCCTGCATCAAAGCTGCTAGCACCCACATGCCAGCAACTTATCGCCAGGCAACATTCAAGCAGCAGCTTGATATGCGTCCCAGTGACAATAGAAATACGTTTCGCAGCCAGCACTTAGTGAATGTTCTGGCGGCCAGACATATAGGCGGCCTGCCACTCATGCGCGATCTGGAGGCTATCAGCAATGACAAAAATTAGCACTATATCTCTTCTATGCCTGCTGTTGACCACACTACCAGCCTATGGCTACTTCGACCCTGGGACCGGCAGCATATTAATTCAGGTGATAGTCGCCTTAATGGGCATGGTGGTCATTTTCTTTCGCAGAATTGTACTGCAAATACAAAAATTGCGACAAAAGTTAACGGCTTTTTTCTACTATCACAAGCCCCACCGTCAGCACTATTTACTGGCGGCATCTATCGGTATCTACGTCGCGCTTTTTTACAGCAGCCACAATATTCAAGAACTGTCGCCGCTGGCCTTCATCTTGAATATTTGCTTATTTGTTATTGCTAGCCTACTGCTCACAGTGGTGTGTGGGGTAGATTTGCAAAAAAGGCAGGATAACGACAAGCTGGTCCACGGGCTACTCTTCTGTATGGGATTTTACTATATGCATATCCCGATATTGGCGATGATAAAAATTTTCTACATTGAGCTGTGGCAAGCAAAACCCGCTGATTTTGTCATAGGCATCTTTGTTGTAATACTTGGTGCTGCTAGTTTTTTCATCGGCAAGTACTTGTCTCCTCACACCGTTAAAGTCCTGGTGGTGTTAGCGGTTATGTCCATTTTGTCAGCAGTTAAGATCGCTCAGGGCATATATCTAAACTCGTCGTCCTCAGCCGAGGTAGTCGCGAATCTTGCCCTTGATGCAAGCGATACTGTCTTTTATCGTCAGCAAAATGTTTATTTCTTGCTGTTCGATGCCTATACTAATAGCGGCGGGCTAGAGGCAATTGGCTTGACAGCTTCTCCTGAGCTGAGACAACATCTGACTAAAAACAAATTTACTACTTATCCACAATTTTACACCAACATGCAATCGACTAGGCAGGCAATATCTACTTATTTTAGCATGGATATAAGGCTAGGTGATAAAAGTATCTACGCAATTTCTTTAGACAGGATGCAAAGGATCTCTGGGGGTGATAACCCGGTCTTTTCTATATTCAAACGCAACGGCTATGCAACAAAGATCATCATGGGTAATTCCACACAGTTTGATTTAAATGCGCACATGCGCAATGGCTATTGCTTTGCCTCTTTGTGCATGCATAAACAAAGTCATTTTTTATCGAGTTACTTTAGTATTTTTGACAAAGTAGTTCTTAACGGCATGTTTAGCAGTGCCTATGCTCCACCTGCATATGATTACAACCGAGTAAATATGCGAGGATTGCAACGAGCACTACGAAGTCAAGAGCAACAATTCGTCTATGTCCACTTTATGCCGCCAGGTCATACGGTCACTACACAAGGCAGTTGCGATGAGCAACACGAGACAGCGAAGTATGCCAACCGACTTAGTCAGGCCAACCTGCTGATTGCTGAGGCTATCGACATGCTTAAACAATCAGACCCACAATCTCTCATAATACTGGCTTCCGATCACGGGCCTTTTATTCTCAACCGCTGCTTCTACAACGCACCTCTGCTCAGCCGAGAACAGGTGTTGGAAAAACAAGGCACTTTCCTGGCTATTCATTGGGGGAAAGATTACGATGGTAGATATGACCAAGATATTAAGAGCTCAGCCAATCTGTTTCGCTATGTTTTTGCTCAGCTGATGGGACATGAAAAACTTCTGCAAAACAAGCCCGACGACGATGCTTTTTACCAATACCAAGGCGAAATTGTCAAAACTATCGATGATGGTGTTATCTTGCCACCGCCTGCCGACGCATTGAAGGAGGAATAATTGCTGCACCCAGCATCGTTTCGTGATCCTGCGGGCTATGTTTTTGAACAGCAGGGGCAGGTGTATCGTGCTATTGATGCGTCGTACTTTGCTGTTTTTGAACATCTGCATACCTGCGGGTTGTATGCTAAGCTGGTGCAAGAAAAACTCTTAATTCCACACACCCTCGTGTCTAAAAACGCCCAGCAGATGATTATCAAGCCACAGCGTATTCCTTTTATCAGTTATCCCTGTGAATGGTCGTTCGGCATGCTTAAGGCGGCGGCAGTGCTGCACTTGCGCATTAACCTGCTGGCACTCGAACATAACATGCTGTTAAAAGACGCCTCAGGCTATAATGTGCAGTTTATTGGCTCACAGGCGGTATTCATCGACACCTTGTCTTTGGCACATTATCGCCAAGACAAGCCCTGGTATGCCTTCGCTCAGTTTTGCCGGCATTTTATTGCGCCACTGTTGTTGATGAAGTATAGAGCACCTGACATTAACCGCCAGCTGACCAGCGCTATAGATGGCATCCAGCTTGATTTAGCGGCGCGGCTGTTGCCGTGGCACACACGTTTTTCTCCCTTCATATATAGCACTGTTCATCGGCATGCGCTGGCGATTGATAAACATAAACATAAACATAAAAACGCTAAACTTTCTCTCAAGTTGCTGCGTAATCTGCTCACCTACTTGCAGGCTAGTCTTGAAGACCTTAAACTACCTGCTTGGCAGACACCCTGGTCAAATTACTACAGCTGTAGTGATTATCAGCCCGCGGCATTTGCAGATAAAAAGCAAACAGTCACATCCTGGCTTAAGCAGATAAAAGCCGCGCGGATATGGGACATCGGCGGCAACAACGGTCTTTTCTCCAGTGTGATGCCAGCTGGTTGTGTCATTGTCTCAGATAACGACCCTCTAGCAGTTGAGCATGCCTATCAACAGCACAAAAACATCCTGCCTTTGTTGCTCGACATCACCAACCCCACGCCTGCCTAGGGTTTTGCCAACACGGAACGCAGCTCCTTCTTGCAACGGATTAAGACGGCAAATATCAACTGTAATCTCGTGCTGGCTTTGCTGCATCACCTCTGTATTGCGCACAATTGCCGCTTTGCCATGCTGGCTCGACTCTTTGCTGCGACTGCTCGTTACCTGATTATTGAATTTGTCGATCGCCACGATAGCCGTGCCGCCCAACTGCTGGCCCACACACGCGACAACCGCTACAGCTTTGATTTTTATCGTCAAGAAAATTTCATCGCCGAGTTTGAGAAAACTTTTGAGATTATGCATACCCACAAGTTAAGCGATATGCACCGGACCTTGTATTTGATGCGGGTGCGCGGCTAGTTTGCGGTCAGGGGAGGGGATGGAATGCCACATTTTTTAGCACGCCGTCTTGCACTAACACTCCGAGCTGTCCCCATTTGATAAGGGCAGGATAAAAGCCAGGCGGCCACAGATTACCGCCACTGAGATGCTGGTGGTAATAACTTTCGTAGACATCATAGCGGTTTATGCTAGCACGCAGCTCTACCCGCAAGTTGGTATAGTGTTTGTAGGGCGTGAGATCGATGTTCGGCACTCCGCTGGCATAAACACCCGCGCCCTCGTAACCATGGACAAGCTCGATCTCGATCGCGAAATCAGTGGTGGTCACGCGTCGCCCAAAGGCGATTCCCGCCAAGCCAGTGACCTCAATGCCGTCAGCATGCTCTTTTACCTCAGCTCGTTCGATCGCGGCGATTTTTTCCCCCAGTGTCTCCAGGGCACTCACATACGCGTGGTTGTCAGTCACGGTTTGTGGCTCGGTGCTAGCCGCAGATGGCTCGGTGCTGGTGCTAGCGTCGAGATCGATAAGTGGCCCGTGGTCGCCTCGTGGTGGTTGTCGTGGTTGGCTAAGGGGTTGTCCTGCCACAGGTTCAGATAGTTGTTGATCTGCAGTCGTTGTATCTATCGTAATAGCTGTAGCTGCTCGTTGCTGTTCTCTTTGTTGCCAACCTTTAAGGTCTGCTTCGTATTTGTCGAAATTGCCTAGATATAGATTGTAAAGATCATCGTAAGCGGGATCATAATGATTTGGGGGGGCAAGGGGTTTTACCGGCGAAGGAATAGGGGCGAGCTTGTCCACAGGCTGGCTTGCCGCGGCATAGGAGCTGGGGAAATCAGGGCAGAGTAAATACAACTCTGTGCTAGTGCTAAGTTCCGGCAACGTACGTGGGGTAGCCGCTAAAGTTATTTTTGCTCTGTGGGTTGGCTCAGGTCGTGGCAAGGGAGTGATGTCGGGTGAAACCCCAGAGCCATCGTCGCTACTACAGCTACACACCATCCTTAGATCCTGCTTATCGAGCTCGGCGGGCACTATCCCCTCGGGGCAACGCCACAGTTCGATATTGTGGACATCACATTCGACAGGCACTGCGCTCTTGCTACTCCCATAGTGCTCATCTTGTTGGCAGGCAATAAAGCCCCACCACAACGGCAGGGCCAATAGCAGATTGAGCATATACACTCCGTGATTACTTTGCTGCAAAACCGCGTCTTTCGATACTTCTAATGTCCTTGTGGCATCCGCTGTCAGACACCTCCTCGCCAACGTCCGTTGCTAGGTAGATATAGGTTAAGCCGATAAACTCTTTTCCTGCTGCCTTATCCTTATCATTTTCATCACCCGTGGCCCCCGAGTAAGCCATAGCAGTATAAGCTCCTCCTTGTCCTTTAGGCCAACCCAGTCCCATGACCCCTTCGTGGCCCATGTCTATTTGGTCTTCTGGCTTTCCTGTTCCAGTAGGATCTTGCTCACCTTCTTCATTGAGTAGGTCGCCGATAAGTCTCCCTTGAGGAGGATTCGCTGTTGGATCTCCTTTAGCTGGCGGGTTGATGATCTTATCTGCATCCTTATGTTCGCGACAGCTTATCCTAAAGCTTTTCATGCACACCATCGCCGCTTGGGTTACGACTAGATATTGCCAAATCGGCTCCTGATCTAGCGCAAACAGCCTCTTCCTCTCCCCACTAAAGGTACATCTTCCGTCAATGCATACATTCTCATGCCCTTCAATCTCATACTTCGTCAAAATAAACGGTCGGACATCGCGTCGCCAGACATACGCACCTTTGCCTTTATCCTTGTCCAACGCTAGGTTCTTGTTGATTTTATTGATGGCTTTGCGATACGGGTAGGTCACATCCTTGTGTTTTGGATTATTGAGGCGTTGCCATGACTGACAATAATTACTGAAATTTTCATCAGCGTACTTATCGAGGGCACTTTGGACTTTTACTTCCATTTGGTCACTCGCCTGTTGATTTTGCCAATCATCATCTGTCTTCCCCAATTTCTCTTCACTCACCACTTCTGCACATCCTAGCAACAGGCCGCTGATAATTAACATGCGGGTAATCATGGCTCTTCTCCTATGGTTATTTTAATCACACTAACACCAGATGTCCTATCGGTCGTTTTTTTTTTTGCTTTAGGAAAAAGTTATTTTACGAAAAAAACTAAGCAAATACGCGGTTGTTGCCGATGGGGAAAACCGGAGGGTGTTATGCGCAGAAGAATCTTTCATCGCGGGCTGATAGCGATACTGGGGGCATTTTTTTGCGTTGCGTGTCAGCCAGACGATCATTCGTCGGTAGCGCAAAGTTTTGACCAGCAGGTGACGGCGCAGGATTATTACGGGCGATTTCGGCTGACAGGGCAGCGGTCGGGTCAGGGTATGGATATTGCTGTGCAGCTCAGCCATGTCGACGGCAAGCCACAAAGGCTGCAGGTGGTGATTTTGCGCACGGGAGCAATGCAGCATGTTTCGCGACAGCACGCCGCGCAGTTGGTGGATGTTGGCGATGATGATCAGGCGTATGCCTATGATGCTGAACGTATTTTTTCCAGCGATATCGAGTTGATCGATGGCAGCTATTATCAAGCCAACGACCTCCACGATTACAGCTTCAACCTTCTTTGGAACGAAGCGCTTAGCGATCCCCTTCGTCACCTCGCCGTTACCAAACACGCCCGTAACGACAACGGTAATGGCAATGATGCCACGGACCAGGTCTATGTTTTTCACGCCGTGCTTACTGCGATGGGAGCCAAGGTTGATCTCTCGGCAGCCGCGGTGCAAGAGCGCTATTTTACCGCCCCGGTCGTCGATGTGGTCAGCCGACACTATGGACAATATCGCTTGAGGGGGAGAAACGGCAGCACCGTGACCTACAACATTGCCATCGAATTGCGCAACGGCGTGCCTCAACGCCTAACCTTCGCCAATGCCTTCGTCGGCACGGTCTCACAGGTAGATCTGCAGTCGGCAGCAGATGGCACTCACCGGGGGGAAATTTATCGGCATGACTACACAGTGCTTTGGCAAAACGCAAGCCTAATGCTGTTCAGCTTCGTCCCGCAAAACGACACCAACGATGGCGGTTACATCTTTATGCGCGGCGACGCGGGACAGCAGTTAGCAGCTAGCGCTGCAGATGTGCAAGCCGCATTAGGTCTGTGACCCGCGGCTGCGCGTCGGTCCCAGGTGGGGGGCAAGAGCGAGGGGCCTGAGGGCAATACAGGGAGGTCCGATGCAAATCCAAGCGGAGCTAGTCCCTTAGCCCATGCCTCCGTTGTCTTGGCACGGCGCAGACCTGCCGAGAAACTCTCCTTGAGTTAGGTGAAAGCACATGCCTTGTGCGAAAAAATAAACTGGTGGCAAGCTTGAACGCAACCGCGAGGGACCTGAGAACAAGGAGCGAGCTAGGAAGCGAGCGATACAAAAAAGCCGTAGCGCAGCGCAAGCAGCGAGGAAGCGAGCGATACAAAAAAGCCGTAGCGCAGCGAACGGTCTCTCCCTGCCGTTCATGGGGCTCTTGGTGGGCAAGAAGCCTGAGAACAAAGAGCGAGCGCAGCACAGCCACTGCTTAGCACAAATCTCCGTTATCTTGGCACGGAGCAGACCTACCGAGAAACTCCCCACGAATATGTATAAGCACAGGCCTTATGCAAAGAAATAATCTGGTTGCAGTATTGGCAATATCTGCGGTCGTTTTCGCACGGTCTCCCCGTGCCGTTCATAAAGCTCTCGGTGAGCAAGAGGTGGGGGCAACCGCGAGAATACCTGTGGCAGGCAGAGGGGCTTGATAACAAGCATGAACGCAATAACGAGTGGCCTGAGAACATGCAGCGAGCTAGGAAGCGAGCGTTACAAAAAGCCGCAGCGCAGCGCAAGCAGCGAGGGAGCGAGAAAGCGGCAAACAGTCCAGCGAGCGTAGCGCAGCGCGTAGCGTAGCTAGGCACGTTTGCGTTTGAGCTTGGTCAGGTCACCGCGCTTGATGCCTGTTGTACGGCAAATGACCTCAATGCTCATGCCCTCCTCAAGCATGCGCAATGCTACCTTGGCTCTGCCCTTGACTTCACCCTTGACTATGCCCTTGGCCTCGCCCTCGGTCAGCCCCTCGGCTTTGCCCTCGGCTTTGCCCTCGGCCTTGCCCTCGGCTAGTCCCTTCTTAAAGCCCTGCTCAAGCCAGCCCTCTTGACCAATTTTGATGGTGCGCATTAGTCTGTCCTCTACTTTGTTGATACAACCAGCCTCGATCTCCTCTAGCAGACCCATGTCGAAACCGCCATCGGATTCGACAAGACAGTTGGCTCGCTACGCTGCGCTTGGCTCTTTAGTAACGCTCGCTTTCTAGCTCGCTCTTTGTCCTCAAACCTCTCCGCTTTATCCTCTCTTCTGCAGGCAGAGCAAGACTGCCGACGATAAATTCCCCGATCGCCTCTCTACTCAACTGTTGCAGGCTACGCATGCCGAGGAGATAGGGATGTGAGCTAGGAAACACAGTCTGCAGTGTCTCGGCAGTTTGCTCGGCAAAATCGAATAGCAAGTAGCCAAAATTAAGGCTGACCTCGCTACGCTACGCGGCTCTTTAGTAACGCTCGCTTTCTAGCTCGCTGCTTGTCCTCAGACCACTCTTCTTGCCCTCTCAAGCTTGCTCTTCGCTGTGGAAACGACGATCGGCACAACCTCGTCGGCAGCCTCTGCGTAAAGAACGGTTTGGTAGGAAAGCAGTTGCTGGAAGATATGCTTGCTCTTCGTGCTCTTGTGCTCGATTAAGAACAGCACTCGCTTCCCTTCTTTGGTCATGACGGAGACGATGGCATCTGCACGGCGTTCGTTACCCTCGGCATCAGTAAACACCGTCGTCTCGAATTTAAGTGTGCGGAAGTTAAACTGTGCAGCTCGCTCCTGGCCGAGCAAGAACTTGAGCAGTTCTGTGGCTAGTTTTACGTTGCGGGTAAATGCCGCGGTAAACAGTGCATTGTGCAGAGCACGTTTTGACATGATGTGCCTTCCGTTGTTTCTGTTGGAGCGTTATCATACAGTGAGCTTAGCATCGAAGCTAAGCGAGTTGCCACGGAATAGCAACTGATGTTTGCTGGCAGGCAAACCTGAATGCAACAGCCGAGAGACTTGGGGGCAAGCTTGAGCGCGATAGCAAGAGGTCTGAGCGCAAGCAGCGAGCGATACAAAGAGCCGCGTAGCGCAAGGAGCGAGCGGAGCGAGAAAGCGGCAAACAGTCTCGTAAGGCGAGCGTTACTAAAGAGCCGCGTAGCGTAGCTAGGCACGTTTGCGTTTGAGCTTGGTCAGGTCACCGCGCTTGATGCCTGTTGTACGGCAAATGACCTCAATGCTTATGCCCTCCTCAAGCATGCGCAATGCTACCTTGGCTCTGCCCTTGACTTCACCCTTGACTATGCCCTTGGCCTCGCCCTCGGTCAGCCCCTCGGCTTTGCCCTCGGCTTTGCCCTCGGCTTTGCCCTCGGCCTTGCCCTCGGCTAGTCCCTTCTTAAAGCCCTGCTCAAGCCAGCCCTCTTGACCAATTTTGATGGTGCGCATTAGTCTGTCCTCTACTTTGTTGATACAACCAGCCTCGATCTCCTCTAGCAGACCCATGTCGAAACCGACATCGGATTCGACAAGACAGTTGGCTCGCTACGCTGCGCTTGGCTCTTTAGTAACGCTCGCTTTCTAGCTCGCTCTTTGTCCTCAAACCTCTCCGCTTTATCCTCTCTTCTGCAGGCAGAGCAAGACTGCCGACGATAAATTCCCCGATCGCCTCTCTACTCAACTGTTGCAGGCTACGCATGCCGAGGAGATAGGGATGTGAGCTAGGAAACACAGTCTGCAGTGTCTCGGCAGTTTGCTCGGCAAAATCGAATAGCAAGTAGCCAAAATTAAGGCTGACCTCGCTACGCTACGCGGCTCTTTAGTAACGCTCGCTTTCTAGCTCGCTGCTTGTCCTCAGACCACTCTTCTTGCCCTCTCAAGCTTGCTCTTCGCTGTGGAAACGACGATCGGCACAACCTCGTCGGCAGCCTCTGCGTAAAGAACGGTTTGGTAGGAAAGCAGTTGCTGGAAGATATGCTTGCTCTTCGTGCTCTTGTGCTCGATTAAGAACAGCACTCGCTTCCCTTCTTTGGTCATGACGGAGACGATGGCATCTGCACGGCGTTCGTTACCCTCGGCATCAGTAAACACCGTCGTCTCGAATTTAAGTGTGCGGAAGTTAAACTGTGCAGCTCGCTCCTGGCCGAGCAAGAACTTGAGCAGTTCTGTGGCTAGTTTTACGTTGCGGGTAAATGCCGCGGTAAACAGTGCATTGTGCAGAGCACGTTTTGACATGATGTGCCTTCCGTTGTTTCTGTTGGAGCGTTATCATACAGTGAGCTTAGCATCGAAGCTAAGCGAGTTGCCACGGAATAGCAACTGATGTTTGCTTGGAGGCAAGCTTGAACGCAACCGCGAGATGCCTGAGGACAAGCCTGAATGCAATACAGGGAGATCAGAGCGCAAGCAGCGAGCTAGGAAGCGAGCGATACAAAAAGCAGCGTAGCGAGCGCAGCGAGCGATACGAAGAGCATCGCGTGCGATGGGAGGGGACGGGTTTTTTCGGTCGAAATCTGAGCCATATCTAGTGTATCATAGTAGGCAGCACCTGATGGGTAGGTGATGGAAGTTCCCCGACATGTAGCGATTATCATGGACGGCAACGGGCGTTGGGCCGCCGCACGTGGCAAGCCTCGCTATCGTGGCCACCAAGTTGGCGCTGAAAGTGCCCGTGACGTTATTCGCCGTGCAGGTGAGCTCAGCATCGAGGTGCTTACTCTGTTCACCTTGAGCGAAGACAACCTGTCGCGCTCGCACGAGGAAATCAGCTCCATCATGGCGTTGCTCAACCGCTACCTCGTCAAGGAACGTGACGAGTTACGTCGCAACAACGTCCGTCTACAGACCATCGGCAACCTCGCGAGCTTGCCACCACATATACAACGGTTGCTCGAGGAAACGCGTCTATTTCTGCAGGGTGGCGATGGCCTGATCCTCAACGTTGCCCTGAACTATCTCGGTCGCAGCGAAATCACCCATGCCTGCCGTAATATCGCCCAGCGTATTGAGCGCGGCGAACTGCACAGCCGCGATATCTCGTCGCGACTGATCGACGACAGCCTCCAAACTGCAGGCTTGCCTGACCCGGATCTTTTGATTAGAACCGGTGGGGAACAGCGTGTCTCTAATTTTCTGCTGTGGCAGTTGGCTTACACCGAATTTTACTTTACCGATGAGATGTGGCCGCAGTTTCGCGAAGGATCTTTCATGCGTGCTATCCATGCCTACCAACGGCGAGAACGTCGTTATGGACTTGAACGTGCCGCCTCAGCGTCGCGTGGAGCTTGCGCCCTGTGACTACAACTCGTGTTTTAACCGCTGCCATCTTCTGCCCGCTGCTCGCCGTAACGCTGGTCATTGCTCCGCTGTGGTTGCTGGCACTGCTGGTCGCCGTAGTTGCCGCACTCTGCGCTTTCGAGCTAAGTATGTTGCTCATTCCACCTCTACAAGCAATCGGTCAACCACAGGCGGACATCGAAGTCGCACGACGTGGCGCGGCGGTTGGTTTGCCGCTGCTGCTGGCACTGTTCACCTTTGCTTTTCTGCTCGTGTTTACCGCCTACCCCACCCCCCAACTGCTCGTAGTCGCTATCATTGTCCTGCTACTGCTCGGTGCGGGGGGACGTGGCAGTATTGACCGCAAGATGGGCTCGCTGGTCGGGCTGGTGGTCAGTTTCTGTTGTGCCGCCTTGCCGTGGGTATGTGTGTGGCAGCTCATGCAAGCGCCACATCGGCCTCGTGCTGTGGTGCTATTGCTGACCCTCGTCTGGGTGTCGGATGCGGCGGCGTATTTCGGCGGCAAGGCATTGGGCAAACGCCCCCTCGCCAAAGTTATCTCTCCCCGCAAGAGCATCGAAGGCATGCTCTGTAGTCTGCTGGCTGGTGCTATCACAGTCTCTGCTTTCGCCCCCTTCCTAGATTGGCAAGTTAGTTTCTATGTTTACCCCCTCGTCGGGGTTGTCGGTGCATTGCTGGCGACCGCAGGTGACCTGCTTGAATCGGTATGCAAACGTTTCGCGCGGGTGAGTGATTCGGGTTCAATTGTGCCCGGTCACGGCGGTTTACTTGATTGCACCGATGGTGTGCTAGTCACCGCCCCCGCCCTGCTGCTCTGGCTTGACTGGCTAGGATAGACCTCATGCAACTGCTCTCGCACCCGCTGCTCGCCATTGTCTTTCTGATCGCAGTGCTGATTTTTGTGCACGAGTTGGGACACTTTATCATTGGCAGGCTGTGTGGCATCGGAGTGGAGACCTTCTCCATCGGCTTCGGGCCGCGGTTGTTTGCTTTCACCCGCAACGGCACTGTCTATCAGGTGGCCTGGCTACCACTCGGTGGCTACGTAAAATTCGCGGGGACACTGCCTCACGAGGAAGTCGCGGACATTCACCGCGGCCAGGAGATGTACCTTGCCTCTAAGACACGCCGCGCCCTGACCATTGCCGCGGGCCCCGTTGCCAACTTTCTGTTGGCAGTGCTAATTTACACCATACTTGGCCTGGCAGGTCTGGAACACGCCCCCTCCGTCGTCGGCACAGTGCGGCCCGACAGCCCCGCCGCACGCAGCGGTCTGCAGGCAGGCGATCGTATCATCGCCATCGACAGTGCTGCGGTGACTCGCTGGAACGAACTGCGCGACCATATCAGCACTGCTCCGCAACAGCGTTTACAACTAACTGTGCAGCGCCAGCAGCAGGAATTGCAATTGACCCTTGTTCCCGACGATGAGGATGGCCGTGGCATTGCAGGTGTAGGGCTGGATTATGAGAAAGCGATTATCGCGGTGCCACGTCCCGAGTCGATTGCCGCACAACAAGGCTTGCAGCCTGGCGATGAGATTACTGCCGTTCAAGTCAAGGGCAAGACTACCGCGATCACCACCTTCACCCAGCTGCGTACTTTCTTTGCCCAGCTGCCACCGCAAACCACCGTCTTCTTGCGTCTACTGCGCGCAGGCCAAGAAGAGGCCGCCTTCATTCCGCCGCAACTCGACATGTCACTCGCCCAGCTCGGCATCGCTTCGGCCTTGCTGACGATCAAGGCTGCCGAACCTCCCGCGCATGTCTTGCAACCTCACGATCACATCATCGCCGTGGGTGAGCACCGCATCGACGATGTCTACGATCTCAGCGCCGCCTTGAGCAAACAGCAGCAAGCCACGGCGGTGTTCACTGTAGTTAGAGACGGCACAACACGCCAGCTCGAGGTCACGCTGGCCGCGCGCATCGAGCAGCGGATTGAAGGTGCGGCAACGGTCTACACGCTGCCCGCGACATTCATGGGCACGATGTTTCGTCCGCCTCCAGTCATCACGCGCTACCCTAATCCTCTGTTCGCTCTGGGGTTTGGCCTGCGCGAGACGCTGTCCAAATCAGCACTGGTGTTGTCCTCACTGTTCGGCTTGTTCACAGGTGATGTGCCGTTGCAAGCACTGGGCGGGCCGATCATGATCGCTAAAGTCGCGGGCGATTCGGCGAAGGCAGGCTGGAAAATTTTCTGCATGACGATGGCAATTATCAGCATCAATCTCTGCCTGATCAACCTGTTTCCTATCCCCGTGCTCGACGGCGGCCAGCTGGTGATGGTGGGTATGGAGTGTGTGCGGCGGAAGCGGTTAAGCATGAGCACAATTGAAAATTACCAGCGGGTTGGGTTTGTAATGGTCATGTGCCTCGTGGTGCTGGCATTTTACAACGACCTAAGCCGTTACTGGCAGACGTTTTTGCAGGGTGTGGCTGGGTTTTTTGACTGAGCAAGATAGGTTGTCGGCAAGGCGCGAGTGAGTGGAGCTCTCGGTGAGCAAGAAGCCTGAGAACAAAGAGCGAGCGCAGCACAGCCACTACTTAGCACAAGTCTCCGTTATCTTGGCACGGCATACCTTGCTTAGCACAAGTCTCCGTTATCTTGGCACGGCACAGACCTGCCGAGAAACTCGCCCTCAACAGGTATAGGCACATGCCTCGTGCAAAAAAATAACCTGAACGCAATGGCAGGAGGCCTGAGAACAAAGAGCGAGCTAGGAAGCGAGCGATACAAAAAGCCGCAGCGCAGCGAACGGTCTCGCCCTGCCGTTCATGGGGCTCTCGGTGAGCAAGAGGTGGGGGCAACCGCCGAGAGGACTTGGTGGCAAGCTTGAACGTAACCGCCGAGGAGCCTGAGAACAAGCAGCGAGGGAGCGAGAAAGCGGCAAAAAAGCCTCGTAGAGCGAGCGATACAAAAAGCCGCAGCGCAGCTGGCGCAGAAATGCTATACTATCCCTGAGTGCATTCAGTAAATTTATGGAGGTGACTTGGTGGTCAAGCGAAAGCGAGCTGCGAAAAGAGCAGAGATCCTACTTAGCACAAGCCTCCGTTATCTTGGCACGGCGCAGACCTACCGAGAAACTCTCCCCTGAGATAGGTGCAAGCACATGCCCTATGCAAAGAAATAATCTGGTTGCAGTGTTGGCAGTGTTTGTGGTCGAGTTTTCGTACGGTCTCACCGTGCCGTTCATGGAGCTCTCGGTAGGCAAGCCTGAATGCAACAGCCGAGAGGACTTGGGGGCAAGCAGAGAGGGCGCGCAGAGTGGCCTGAGAACATGCAGCGAGCTAGGAAGCGAGCGATACAAAAAGCAGCGTAGCGAGCGAAGCGAGCTAGGAAGCGAGCGATACAAAAAGCAGCGTAGCGAGCGAAGCGAGCTAGGAAGCGAGCGATACAAAAAGCCGCGTAGCGAGCGAAGCGAGCTAGGAAGCGAGCGATACAAAGAGCCATGCGTAGCAAGCCTTACAGGCGATTACGTGCGGTACTCGGAACTTTTAATTCGGCGTAATACTATCGAGCAAAGCCTGATGCTCGGATGCTGAGCTGACCTGTTTATGTAAGTCGAGCAGTTTTTCTAGAGCCTCACGGTTGTCGGTGTGTTTGACGGTAAAGTTAATATGTCCTTCCAGTTCCTTGGCTATCTTGTTCCCCAACTCCATTGCGGCAGACATCTCGTCCATAGTGGTATGGCTGGAAAAAACGTAGGATTTAATAATGGCATGCAACATCTCATAATGATATGCAAACAGTTTGCGGCTATCGTGCAAAATCGACCACTCGACCAGGTTTAGCGACTGCCCTGCGAACACCGGCAACTGTCGGGCAACGCGTTCTTCATCGGAAATGTGCAAACGGAGCGCGTACTCATATTTTTTGGTGACCTTAGCTGATCGTAATTTATCCAATATCCTTTCATACATCTCTATCGTATCATTTGCTAAGTTTTTTCTAAGTTCCTTTACCCGCGTCGCAAAAATCTCGTCATAGTTATCCCACAGCTCGCGTAGCTCAGCTTCTGGTTTAGTTCCTGTAGCTTGCTTGTGGGCGGCGACATAGGCTTCAAAGTTATCGTAAGTTTCCCTAGGGTCAGGCAGATAAAAGTCAACGATGTCCTCATCTTCAAATAGCTCACCTGCACTATAATCCTCGGCATGCAGCTGATCTATATCTTTATTTAGACGTTCATTAAGAAGTCCAATTTCTTTTTTAGCCTCTTCCCGAGCCTCGGGAGTGTTCGCTTCTTGTAGGTTTATTAGTAGCACATCTGCCATCACTTCTAGAGCGGGCATCAGTGATCTTATAGCAAGTTCAGCACTGCCTGCCTCTTTAATCATAGCTTTCATTATAGCATTAGTGCCCTTCCCTGCATTCCTCGCTTCCTTAACAGCTTGCTCATCATCAGGATTCTCTGCAGCCTTTTTGCTCAGCCGCTTGAAATCATCTAGATGCTTGTCAAAAGCAGTTATTTCTGATTCTCCTCCGACCTCAGTAGCCTTATCTTGGAGATTACCACCCTCCGTAGTGATCCCACGCTCAGGTGCTTGATTCGAAGCTTCTGTTATCTTCTGTTGGGCAACGCGTTCTTCTCCGAGCAAGAAGTCCGTGTCAATCTCGATCCGGCGTGCGCTGAGGATTTCTCTAGATTCATCAGATTCATTCCAAACGCTGGGTAGTGTGAGGGTTAATTTCTCCGTACTGATGTCAAACCGTTCCAGCACGGCATCGACCAGTTGTTTAGCCTGTTGCACATCCTTGCTATAGTTTATGATAAAGGGCAGGGGATTTTTCACGTTAAAGCTCACCCAAGGATTGTCTTCAGGAAAGTCCCGTAAAGTATGAATAGTACTCGTCCTCCCAGTGTCGCCGTACGCCCACATCATGGCTAGCAAGAGGTCTTTGTTCAGATACTTATGAACGAGTTGTGGCGTGTCAATTTCTCCAGCATACGCCTCTAGCAGATCCATTTTAAAATATAGCCAATATTCCTCCTCCATATCCATTGTGCGGTGAATTCGTGGCTGTTGCTTCTCTATGGGGACTATGGGGAGGCCGTAGAACTCAGCTAAACTCGTGTAGCCAGCCTGAGCGTAAACTGCTCCTAGTGCCCGGCGAGCCTTTTGGTTGTGGGCATCGAGTGCCACCGCCTCCCGCAGTTTGGATAGCACCTCTTGCGGCTCTACCTCCGCCGAGTTGCGTAGACGCACAGTTTCCTTGTAGAGCTGCCGCGCTTCGGCAGTGAAATCATACGTGCGGGAATCTTTGATCAGTTGTGCCACACTCTGATCGCCACTGCCTGCCTGTTGGGCAATACGATGTGCGACCCGCAGTAATTTGTAATGGTTTAATATGCCGCCACTGCGGATGTTGTTCACCATAGGGGTAGAAGTTTTTTGCAACAGGTGAACAATTAGATCGTGGAACTCGCTCAGCTCGGGCATTGGCCTGACATCCGAGCTAACGATCGGTTCAGCTGTGAGGCTTGTGATCGCGGTGGGAGGCAGGATGGCAAACATATCAGCAAGTGCCCCGCTGACCATCGGGGCTGAGAAGCTTGTGCCATCAGTAATTCTACCGTCGGGGAACCGGTGGTAGCCTGGAGCATAGATGTCGGCATCCCTGGAGTAGCCGCTCATCTCACCATTAGAATCGATAGCACCGACCGCGATCGACTCGTGTGGTCCTATGAAATATCTGGGGAACCACCTAAAAGGATTGTTGCCCGCCGCCCTAACGATAGTTGTGTAGCCAGGAAGCACATCACTCAAGCCAGGAATAGGCTCATCGCTAAGGTCCCAGCCAAAGCCAAATGCATCCTCGATACAACCCGAGTAGCTGAGAACGTCAAGTCCGCTTATGCAACCATAAAGATCTTGTGGATCAATCTCTCCTTTAGCGTTTCTTCGAATGTTTCTTGTGTGGCCGTTGATCAAAAAATTTAATTCACCAAGAACACTGATCCCAAACGGAGGTTTACCCACCGCGAGACTAGTGACATAGAGACCATGTGTACCAAGTCGCGTCGAGGAAGCGTTCGCGGCAAGTTCCTCCTGCAATTCCTGCCCGACCCGCACGACGGAAGCATCCTGTAAGACCTCGTAAGAAATTCTTCCACCTTCGCCATCTTCGCCATTAAAGATATCCCAAATACCGACAGTTGGTCGATAAAAGCCTTCTTTTGTAGCCAAATCCAAACGAGCCAACCAGCGACGTGCCTCAGGCGTGAACACCGCCTCCTGCCCCCAAAAATGCGGCAACCGCCCAAAGCTCTGCGAAATAAAAGATTTCCCGCCTAAACCAGGCAACGCCTTTGCTTGCACCAGGCCAGCGACCAGGACAAATACTGCTATAGTAATTGTATACTTCATTTAATCTCCGAACTCATCGTCAATAAACAACCGCACGCCAACGTATACTAAAGTAAGTATCGCGTCAATAGTATATTATCAAACCCTATGTAATTTTATTGCGTTTATCTTTTCTTGCTCCCTGCCTGTCATCAAGCCCTCGGTAGGCAAGCCTGAATGCAACAGCCGAGAGACTTGGTGGCAAGCTTGAACGCAACCGCGAGTGGCAAAGACCCTCCTTAGCCCATGCCTCCGTTATCTTGGCACGGCGCAGCCCTACCGAGAAACTCTCCCCTGAACGGGTAAAGACGCAGGCTTTGTCTAAAAAATAATCTGTTTGCATTATTGGCAACATTTGTGGTCGAGTTTTCGTACGATCTCGCCGTGCCATTCATGGAGCTCTCGATGGGCAAGAGGTGGGGGCAACCGCTGAGAGACTTGGGGCAAGGACACCACTTAGCACAAACCTCCGTTATCTTGGCGAGGCGCAGTCCTACCGAGAAACCCGACCACAACAGGTATAGGCACATGCTTTATCTAAAAGCATAATCTAACGGCAATATGGCAGTATTTATGGTCGAGTTTTCGTACGGCCTCGCCCCGCCATTCATAAAGCTCTCGGTAGGCAAGCCTCAACGCAATAACGAGAAGTCTGATGACGAGCCCGAACGCAGTAACGAGAGATCAGAGTGCAAGCAGCGAGCTAGGAAGCGAGCGATACAAAAAGCAGCGTAGCGAGCGAAGCGAGCTAGGAAGCGAGCGATACAAAAAGCAGCGTAGCGAGCGAAGCGAGCGAGAAAGCGAGCGATACGAAGGGTCGCGTAGCAAAGAACCAAGCGCAGCGCTTGGTTCTTCTGATCCAGAACTTGCCTAACCGAGGTTGCTGTGCGACCTTAGTACACAAAGGGAGGGTTAGATGAAGAAAAAACCAACCGCCCGCTCAGGTAAGCAAGCCACCTTGCACGATAGTTTTTTCAAGACTATCTTCAAAGATCCCAAATATATTAAAGAACTGTTGCAGATCATCTTTCCCCCTGAAGTGCTCGTCCATGCCCATCTGGATGATCTCGTTGTCCAAGACAGGGAATTCATCACACCAGCAGGCAAGCAGTTAAGAGCCGACCTGCTGGTTTCGTTGCCTCTGAGGGGAGATGCAAATGGGTTAAAGGTCACTTTGTCGCTCATCTTTGAACACAAGAGCTATCGAGACCACGATGCCCTCATCCAGCTCATGGAGTACTGTGTCGAGTCGTGCCGTGAGCAGCGCCAGAGGTGGAAGGACGGACAACGCGACATCACCGTCTCTATGGTGCTGCTGTGTTGTAAGGATAAGGGTTATCATCCCCCCTCCAATTATCTGCAATGGCTGTTCGGAGACCAAGACGTGCCCGAAGCGGTAAAGAGCTAGCGGCACAGGCCTCCGTTGTCTTGGCACGGCGCAGCCCTACCGAGAAACCCGACCACAACAGGTATAGGCACATGCTTTATCTAAAAGCATAATCTGACAGCAATATGGCAGTATTTATGGTCGGGTTTTCGTACGGCCTCGCCGCGCCGTTCATGGAGCTCTCGATCGGCAAGTCTCAACGTGACAGCCAAGAGGTTTGAAAACAGGCAGAGGGCCTAAAGGACAAGCCTGAACGCAATAACGAGGGGCCTGAGAACATGCAGCGAGCTAGGAAGCGAGCGATACAAAAAGCAGCGTAGCGAGCGAAGCGAGCTAGGAAGCGAGCGTTACAAAAAGCCGCAGCGCAGCTTGGCAAGGTATCGACAGTCGCAGCCAGCCTTGCTATCATCATCTATGGCATGGGTGAGGCGTGGGAGGCGAATGATGACACGGTAGCCTTCCTGCTGGAAAAAGCCCGTCTGCTCCCGCGTGCGGAGGCGGAGTATTTGCTAACGACACTAAGAGATTACTACGATAATGCCGACAACAGTATCGAGAGGCGGGATTTTGATCGTGTTGAGCGTGAACGGTGGCCAGAGCTTGAGGAGGAGGAGAGACTTATGCCAACAATAGATTTTGGGATTGAGCGAGCCACGCGGCTGGGCATCGAACAGGGCATCGAACAGGGCATCGAACAGGGCATCGAACAGGGCATCGAACAGGGCATCGAACAGGGCATCGAACAGGGCATCGGGCAAAAGCAGATGGAGGCTGCTCAGCTAATGCTTAGCGATGGCGTGCCTGAGTCTCAGGTGTGCAAATTTCTGCAGTTGACCAAGGAAGAGCTGACGGCACTCAAGCGAAAATTAAAAAATTAAAGATTTCAGCCAATTTTCCAGACATCTGCCTCCGTTGTCTTGGCACGGCGCAGCCCTACCGAGAAACTCTCCCCTGAACGGGTAAAGACGCAGGCTTTGTCTAAAAAATAATCTGTTTGCATTATTGGCAACATTTGTGGTCGAGTTTTCGTACGGCCTCGCCCCGCCATTCATTAGGCTCTCGGTGGGCAAGAGGTTTGAGAACAAGCAAAGAGACTTGGGGGCAAGCCCGAACGCAGTAACGAGAGGTCTGAGGGCAAGCCCGAACGCGATAGCAAGAGGTCTGAGCGCAAGGAGCGAGCTAGGAAGCGAGCGTTATAAAGAGCCGCGCGCCACGGCGCAGCGCAGCGAACGGTCTCCCCGTGCCGTTCATGGAGCTCTCGATGGGCAAGAGGTGGGGGCAACCGCTGAGAGACTTGGGGCAAGGACACCACTTAGCACAAACCTCCGTTATCTTGGCGAGGCGCAGTCCTACCGAGAAACCCGACCACAACAGGTATAGGCACATGCTTTATCTAAAAGCATAATCTAACGGCAATATGGCAGTATTTATGGTCGAGTTTTCGTACGATCTCGCCCCGCCATTCATTAGGCTCTCGGTGGGCAAGCCTCAACGCAATAACGAGAAGTCTGATGACGAGCCCGAACGCAGTAACGAGAGATCAGAGTGCAAGCAGCGAGCTAGGAAGCGAGCGATACAAAGAGCCGCGTAGCGCGTAGCGCGCCACGGCGCAGACCTACCGAGAAACTCCCCACGAATATGTATAAGCACATGCCTTATGCAAAAAAATAATCTGTTTGCATTATTGGCAACATTTATGGTCGAGTTTTCGTACGGCCTCGCCCCGCCATTCATAAAGCTCTCGGTAGGCAAGCCTCAACGCAATAACGAGAAGTCTGATGACGAGCCCGAACGCAGTAACGAGAGATCAGAGTGCAAGCAGCGAGCTAGGAAGCGAGCGATACAAAAAGCAGCGTAGCGAGCGAAGCGAGCTAGGAAGCGAGCGATACAAAAAGCAGCGTAGCGAGCGAAGCGAGCTAGGCCAAGCCGCAATCCTCCAGCAACGCCGCGGTTTGGGGGGGGCGGCCGCGTAAACGCTGGAACAACTCAGTGGGATGCGCGCTGCCTCCTGGGGCGAGGATGGTATCACGATAATGACGACCGTTGTTGCGTAGTTGCGCGTCACTGAACCCCTGCTCCTTGAACAACGCAAAAGCATCGGCACTCAACACTTCCGCCCACTTGTAGCTGTAGTAACCCGCGGCATAACCGCCCGCAAAAATATGACTGAAGGAACAGAGAAAGCGATCTTCAGCGAGCGGGGGCAGTATCAGTGTCTCTGTCATGACACGCTGCATCAAGGCAAAGGCATCATCGCGGCCGTCAGGGTCGAAGGTCTCGTGCAATTGCAGGTCGGCGCGGCTGAAGCTCAACTGTCGCAACATCATAGTGGCAAGACGAAAGTTCTTGCTCCTCTGCAACTGCGTTAGCATGGCGGCAGGCAAGGTCTCCCCACTATCAACGTGAGCCGAGATGTCCTTGATGACCGACTCCAAATAGCAGAAATTTTCCATGAACTGACTCGGCAATTCGATCGCATCCCACTCAACGCCGTTGCCACCAGCCACCGCAGCATAGTCCATCGTCGTCAGCATGTTGTGCAACCCATGGCCGAACTCGTGAAAAATCGTGATGACTTCGTAAAAATCTAGCATGGCAGGCTTGTCATCCAGCGGCTGAGTAAAGTTGCAGACAATATAACAGGCGGGTAACTCAAGTCCCTCTGCCGTGCGGCGGCGGCTGACGGCACGGTTCATCCATGCCCCGCCCATCTTGCTTTGCGGACGACTGTAAGGGTCAAGAAAAAACGCGGCGATTTGCTTATCGTCTTCGTCATACACCTGGTAAAAAGAAACATCCCTATGCCAACGCGATACCGCCTCGTCATCGCGCTGCACCCTAATGCCAAACAGCTTGTGGGCGAGGGTGAACATCCCCTCCAGCACTTGCGGCAGCGGGAAATAACGGCGGAGCTGTTCCTTGTCGAGATCAAAGCGCTCCTCCTTCATACGCCGCGCCCAGTAAGCGATATCCCACTGCTTGAGCGCGCCGTCAAAACCATGCTCCTGCGCATAAGCGGTAAGTTCAGCATGTTCCTCTCTGGCTTTAGGACGGCAAACATGTTGCAACTCATCGAGCAAGGCCTTTACCGCGGCTGGGTTACCCGCCATCTTGGTCGATAAATTCATCTCGGCAAAATTGGGAAAACGCAGAAGGTTAGCCGCTTCTTTGCGCAAGCGTAAAATCTTGTTGACCAACTCAGAGTTGTCGTGCGGTGCACGCGCAGCACGAGCAATCCGTGCCCGATAAAGCTGCTCACGCAAATCACGCCGTTGGCTGTATTCCATGAACGGCACAAAACTCGGCTGCTCCAAGGTAATCAACCACGGCCCCGACGCAGCACTTACCTCGTGGTCAAAAGCCTGGCGGTAAGCCTGTGCTGCCAGCTGTAAAACGCCTGGGGGCAGGCCTGCAATGTCTTCTTGTTTTGTAAGCACCAGCTGATACTTTTTGACCGCATCGAGATCGTTGTTGGCAAACTGTTCCGACAACTGCGACAGTTCTTGTGAAATGGCATTAAAGCGTTTTTTGGCTTCGCCCTGTAACGCAACCCCCTCCAAATCCATACGTCGCAAACGCAAATCAACGATGCGACGCTGCACATCCGTCAAGTTTTTGTGCTCAATCAACTTGTGCAGTTTGCGATAAAGCGTGGCATTTTGGTCAAGCTGCAACTCCAGCGCCACGACTTGTGGCAATACTCGGTGAAACACCGTGCGCAGCTCTTCGCTATTGCTCACGCTTTGCAGGTGGGCAATCGGCATCCAGATACGTTGCTTGTGCAAACTGATCATATCGAGATGGCGGTAGAGATCGTCAAAACTGCCGTCAGGACTGGCCTCGATCTGCTGGAGTTGTTCCTCTACTAGTTTGACCAGATGTTCAACCGCGGCCTCAACATGGCTCGGCTTGATGGCATCGTAGCGGGGGAGAGTTGTGTTCTGCAGTAAGGGATTAGAAGACACGACAAAACCTCGTTGCAAGAGTTATTAAATTTAGCGAGATAACTTGCGCCCATGGTAGCAAAAAAAACGGCGCGCGGCAACTTAGAAATACAACAGCTGTGCCGCCCGCGGTGCGAACACCGTATCGCGAATGTTTTGCATACCGCTCAGATACTGCACTAAGCGTTCAAAACCCAGCCCCCAGCCTGCATGGGGTGCAGTGCCAAAACGGCGCAAATCGAGATACCAGCTCATGTCCTCGTGCAGTTCAGCACAGCGTGCCGTGATAAGGTCGAGACGTTCTTCACGTTGACTGCCACCGACCAACTCGCCAATGTTAGGCAGCAGCAAGTCCATCGCCGCGACCGTCTTGCCGTCATCGTTGCTGCGCATATAGAACGGCTTGATCGCTTTAGGATAATCGGTGACGATGACCGCACCGCTAAAAACTTCCCCCGCCAGATATTTCTCGTGTTCGGTTTGCAAGCTTGCACCCCAGGTAGGGGCATGGTCAAAGCGCTGCCCACGGCTCACCGCTTGTGCCAACAGTGCGATCGCTTCGGTGTAGGTGATGCGTGCACAGGTAGTTTGGCTGAGTTTCTCCAAGGCAGGTAAGCTCAAGGCGGGGTAATGTTTTTGTAAAAATTCTAGCTCGGCAACGTTGTCACGCAATACCTGTGCCGTGACCTGCTGCACAAAATCCGCCGCCAGTGTGCAGATGTCGTTGAGGTCGGCAAAAGCGACTTCGGGTTCGATCATCCAAAATTCGGCGAGATGGCGGGTGGTGTTGGAGTTCTCCGCCCGAAAGGTCGGGGCAAAGGTGTAGACCTTACCCAGAGCTAAGGCCGCGGCTTCTGCGTAAAGCTGACCGCTAACCGCGAGGTAGGCAGGCCTGCCAAAAAAATGCGGCGCGCTACCACTTGCCTCTGTGTCGGGCACAGTGACGGCAAACAGGTTACCTGCACCTTCGCAGTCACTCGGCGTAGTGATAGGTGCATGCAAGCAGTAAAAACCCGCACGCTGAAAGAAGTCATGCGTCGCCCGCGCCGTGCTGTCCTTGATGCGAAATACCGCCCCGAAAGTGTTGGTACGTGCCCGCAAGTGCGCCTGCTCCCGCAGAAACTCCAGTGTGTGTCCCTTTTTCTGCAGGGGATAGTTGGGGGCCGCACCGATTAACGTCACGGCGGTGGCAAGTAGCTCGATCTGCTGCTGGCCGCGCGAGGCCTTGATCTCGCCCTCGACGCACAGCGAGACACCTGTGCTAAAGTCTTCGATCTGATCATGACCTTGGGTATGGCAGTCGACGACAACCTGCAAACTCTCCTGTGCCGAGCCGTCGTTGACAACGAGAAAGGAGAGGTTCTTGGCAGTGCGGCGCGTGCGCAACCAACCGTGCACGACAACACGCTGCCCCATCGTCGGGGCCGCCAGCACTGCCTTAACACTCATGCGGGGAGCGGTCATACAAGCTCGTCTTTGCTGGCAACTATCTTGCTGATCAAGCCGTACCCCAACGCCTCCTGTGCCGTCATCCAGTAGTCTCTGGTCGTGTCTTCGGCGACACGATCGATCGACTGTCCGCAAGCTTCGGCAAGCAACTGGTTGATCTTCTCCCGCAACTTGAGAATTTCTTTGGCAGTAATTTCCAAATCGGAAGCCTGCCCCTCGACCTGACCCATGATCAACGGTTGATGAATTAAGAAGCGGGCGTTGGGCAACGCATAGCGCTGTGCCTTCGGTACCGAGACGTTGATAATCGTGGCAATGCTGGCACACAAGCCTGCGTTGATAACCCTGATAGGTGACTTCACATATCTGATCGTGTCGAAGATGGCGAAGCCGCTGTTGATTTCGCCCCCAGGACTGTTCAGGTAGATGTTGATCGTCTCGTGGTTCTGCTCGTCGAGAACCAGCAAGTCGGAGATAACACGGCGTGCCATGGATGCATCGATCCCCTCCGAGATAAAAATAGACCGTGCCTCCAGCAGGCGTTGCTCGGAAAGATGGCGCAGCAAGTCGTCAGTAGCGGTAGTCATAACGTGCCTCATAATTAAGTTTCATTAACACTGGTAAAAGGCTAGCAGACACCACCACGAAAAGCAAGATGTTGATCGGGTGTGGATAGGCCAAAGCCTAGATCGGGGGAGGTGATGTAGCAGGTTGCAATAATTATTCGCTCCGTGTGATTGACACTGAGACGGAGTTCTTGTTAGCTTGCCTCCCGCTTATTGCAACGGAAGGTAATTTATTATGTGGAAACGCAAGCTTAACGTTTTTATCCTTGTTTTTATTGCTGCTGGTATTGTCTGCGGATCGCTGCTCAATCTCGCTGAGGTGGCCACGGATGTCGATGCCACACGTATTTTCAATTTCGGCTTCTATCTCTTCCAAACGCTAAACCTAGTCGGCTCGTTGTTTCTCTCGGCACTGAAGATGATTATCATTCCGGTAATCTTTGCCAGCATTGCCTATGGCTTAGCGAGCATGTCGAAGGGCACGAATGTCGGCAGAGTTATCCGCCGCACAATCATCTACTATCTGGCAACGACGAGCCTGGCGGTGTTTATCGGGCTAGTGCTGGTTAACACCTTCAAGCCAGGCGATGATGCACGCATCATCAGCACGGTGACCCAAATGCTGGACAGCGAACAGGTCAGTCCTGAAGTCAGAAAGAAAGTTTCTAAAGCACGCTTTCAGCTGCGCAAGGAGGGATTGGAAGGTTTGACGGGCGTGCCACTGATGTTCGTCAAGCTGAAGAACCTCGCGCTGTCGCTGATGCCAAGCAATGTCTTCGCCGCCCTGTCGGAGGGCATGTTCTTGCCAATAATTGTCTTTTCCATCATCTGTGGCTTGACCTTGTTGGCGATTCGCGAGCAAGTGCCAGAGATAATTGTGCTGCTGGAACGCATGCAGAAGTTGTTTTTCACCATCTTGTCGTTCATTATCGCGACCGCGCCCATCGGCTTCTTCGCTATCGTCTGTGAACTCTGTTGGACGGTGGGTTTGGAAGGGATCTCCAGCATCTGGCTGTATGCCTTCGCCGTGATTGTCGGACTTGCCGTGCACGGGCTGGTTATCCTGCCCTTGATCTGTAAAATTTTCGGAGCCCGCTCGCCCCTCACCTATGCAGGGCAGGTCAAAAACGCCTTGCTGATGGCATTCTCCACCGCGTCCTCGTCGGCGACTTTGCCGACCACCATGAACTGCGTCGAGAAAAAAGCTGGCATCAGTCGCGACTGCACGAGTTTCGTGTTGCCGCTAGGGGCAACGGTCAACATGGACGGCACGGCTATCTACGAGAGTATTGCACTGGTAACGTTGATGCAGGCTTACGCCGCGGCAGTCGGGGTCATGCTCGACCTCAGCACGATCGACTTGATTGTCATCTTTATCACCGTCACTCTCGCGGCCGTCGGTGCCGCGGGTGTGCCAGGGGCGGGCATCTTCATGCTGATCATGCTGATGAGCACTGTGCCTGTCGGTGACCGCATCGGCATTCCGGCCCACCTGATTGGCTTGATCATTATTCTCGATCGCCCGCTCGACATGCTGCGCACTTGCCTCAACGTCTGGGGCGATACGATCGGCTGTGCAGTAGTAGAGAGGGTGGTCAAGAAAAGCGGTTAGGGTAGGTAGTTTTTTGTCGGCGGAAAGCTGATCTTGCCGTTACATTTTGACGAGCTGGCATGTGCCATCTTTGCACAGTAGGCAGGTCTCGTCCTCAAACACGCTTGCGCGACTCCCCGCGCGGTAGCCGGACTTGTTATAGATGGCGTAGCAGCGACAGCCCGTGTTCTGGTCGGTGCAGGTAGTTATGCCCCAATCACGTATCTCGTTAGCATACCAGTCCTTTTCTTCTGGCAGAGGTGCGAAGGGTTCGAAGTCGGTGCGGCAAGCTTGCCCCACACTGCCCACCTCCAGCCTATCTTTGGTCTCCTGCAGAAAGCTGCCCAATCCGAGGTTGGTTCGGGCAATAGCACCGACAGTCTTGAGCACTGCATCACAGCGTCCTGCCGCGGGCACGCTCTGGTTGTCGGCGACCTCACGCACACTGTAGAGTTCGTAATCGCCAGCCGCAGTTTTGCGCACACATCGTTCCCTGCTTTCGTGGAAATCATTCCTGAGCACTGGCAGCGTGGCCGCACACAGGCAGTCTGGGGTCGAGGTGGCAGTGCAGCTTACGACTGCTGCATAGCTGGGGAATTTCTGCTTGAATAGTGCTACCCACGGCTCTTTGCTGTAGTCTTGCGCAAACCAGTTGAGGACACAGTTGCCGCTGACGCTAGGGTTATAGGACTTGCCTTGGAATTCTTGCCGCCCATCTCCCTCCGTGTAGGTGGGGTCAACCCAGCTATCGCCGCGGCTACCCGCGGTGTAGAAGGACGCAACTACGCTGAGGCGATACGAGAGCCAGCACTGCGGCCATCGCTTAGGTGCAGCCATTGCTTCAGCGGAGACTTTTTCTGGCGAGGTCACTCCTTCTGCATCGATCCCTCGGCTCTTCTCGTCTTGGGATTTTTCCGCATCTTGGTTGGAAAGGGTGACCGACCGCTTGTTACAGCCGCCGAGGATGGTGGCAAGCACTAAAATTGCCGCGTATATTGTGCGTAGCATGAGACTCCCTTCTCCCCCGCTCATCGGCAGGGATCGTCTTCACCCTTAGCTTAAAATCTTGAGCCGCGCGCTGCGCTGCGCTGCGCTGCGCTGCGCGGCTTTTTTGTAACGCTCGCTACGCGGCTTTTTGCCGCTTGCTAGCTCCCCGCTCGCTGCTTGCGCTCTGATCTCCCTGTATTGCGTTCAAGCTTGCCATCAGACTTCTCGGCTATTGCGTTCAGGCTTGCCTACCGAGAGCTTTATGAATGGCGGGGCGAGGCCGTTCGCTGCGCTGCGGCTTTTTGTATCGCTCGCTTCCTAGCTCGCTCCTTGCACTCAGGCCTCTCGATATTGCATTCAGATTATGCTTTTGCATAAGGCATGTGCCACACCTACTTCAGGGGAGAGTTTCTCGGCAGGTCTGCGCTCTGCCAAGATAACGGAGATACGGGCTAAGGAAGGTCTTTGCCCCCAAGTCTCTCGGCTGTTGCCCACACCTCTTGCCCACCGAGAGCTTCATGAACGGCGAGGCGAGGCCGTTCGCTGCGCTGCGGCTTTTTGTATCGCTCGCTTCCTAGCTCGCTCCTTGCACTCAGGCCTCTCGATATTGCATTCAGATTATGCTTTTGCATAAGGCATGTGCCACACCTACTTCAGGGGAGAGTTTCTCGGTAGGTCTGCTCCGTGCCAAGATAACGGAGATTTGTGCTAAACATTGCCTAGCTCCACTCGCACCTTGCCGAGCAAGAACTTGAGTGTAGTGATCCCCTGAAAAAAAACCCGATATTCGCCATACCTAAGTGGCAACGCGATTCAGCGGGCACTCAGTGGCGGTCAGAGTCGGTAAAATTGTAGCAGGCCAACTGCACCATGTAGAAAAAACTCGTGGTGGCCGCTGCCTAAGCCACAGTCGTTGGCAAGCTGCACGAGTTCTGGGGCGCGGGAAAAATTAGCCACGCTGTCGGGCAGGTATTGGTAAGCTGTTTTGTCGCTGAACAGAGAGGCAATACGAGGCAATAGCTGGCGCGAATAAAAATTGAAGAAGGGTGCAAAGAGGCCGCCTTCGAGGGGGAAAAATTCCAAGACCAGCAGTTGTCCGTCTTTCTTCAAGACGCGGTGAAATTCTTGCAGGGCACGCTGCTGATCACTGACGTTGCGCAATCCAAACGCGATGGTGACCGCATCAAAGGAGCTGTCGGTGAAAGACAGTGACGTAGCCGACATCTGCTGTAAATTGACGCTGGGGTCGAGTTTGCTGCGGGCTCGACTCAGCATATTGGCGGCAATGTCGATGCCTGTGCAGTGGGGAGGATTTTTTTTGTTTTGCCTACAGGCGGCGATGACATCGCCAGTGCCCGTGGCCACGTCGAGTAGTTTCAGGTTAGGGCGGTCGGGGATACGGGCAGCGAGTTTGCTCCGCCAGCGATAATCTTGCCTTAGACTCAACAGGTGGTTAAGAAAATCGTAACGGGGGGCGATGGTGTTAAACATTGCGGCAATTTTCTGTTCGTCTGGGGGCGAGGTAGGCAACGGTCATGCTCCTGGCGAGGTTTTGTCCAAGCATGCGGCAACACATGGTGGCACTATGCCCTCGAGGCTACCACCTGCGGCGTGAATTTCTTTCACCAGTGTTGAGGAGATATGGCAAAGGTGGTTGTCGGCGATTATGAACATGGTGCTGACCTGGGGGGCGAAATGTTGGTTGACGGTGACCATGGCCTGTTCGGGGGCAAAATCGAGCAGTGAGCGGATGCCGCGCAGGATAACCTTGGCTTCAATCTGTTTGGCATAGGTGGCGGTCAAGCCGTCGTAGAGTACGCACTGCACGTGCGGCCAGGTGCGACAGCTCTCTTGCACGAGTTGGAGGCGAGTTGGCGCGGCTAGGAGAGTGCCTGGCCGACTGGTGCTGATGCCGACAACCACGTGTTTGAAGACCGCCGCGGCTTTGGCGATAACGCTGAGATGCCCGTAGGTTACGGGGTCAAACGTGCCAGGGCATAAGACTTTGTCTTGCATGGCCTCACTCCTTGCGCAACAGCTCCAGGGCGGTGTTACCATAGTGTCTGCGTTTTTGCACCACCCAACCAGGACATGCCAATGGTGCACTGCGGGTGGGCTGTAATTGCGATTCAATGGCCAGGTAGCTGCCGCCACCGACTTGCAGGCGGGCGGGCAAAAGCTGGCGCCACTTGGTTGCGCTCCACGGAGGATCAGCCCAAACAAAAACCTCCTCCGTAGTGGTGTAACGCCGCAAAAAAATCTCTACTGGTTGAGGCACAACTTTTAGCGGGAGCTTAGCGCTTAACAGCTTATTTTTTTGTAACATAAAGAGGTTATGACGCAAAACGCGCAACGCCAGCCGCTCTCGCTCAACGAAGAGGCAGCCTGCCGCACCCTCGCACAGTGCCGTAATGCCGACTGCGCCGCTGCCAGCGAAGAGGTCGATACATAGGTGACCTGACAGCCAGGGCCGGAGCATGTCGGCCATAGCCTGCCGCACGATGCTCTTGGTCGGGCGCACCCCCGCAGCACACTTGAGCCGCAAGCACCCTACTGCCACTTTGCTGATCATCACCTACCCCCATACCCTGAGCTAACTTTTGCCAGCACTCTACTGCCACCTCGCGACGCTGGCAACATCGCTGTATAACCGTTCTTGTCGTTCTTTGTCGATGCTTGCAGGCAGTTATAGTGAGCCTCCCCCTCGCTGCGCCAGCACGTTATGTCGCGCGGCAGAATATTTACCAGCTAAATTCGCCATACAGGTGCGCAACTCACAAAAACAGCAGTAACATCATGTTATTAGCCGCGCTAACGCTAGCTCGTGGAGCATCTTGTGCCCAGCGGCAAGCTCAACCTAGGCTAAGCAGCGCGCGACACACTCAACCTTCACTAGACATCCGCCGATAAGGGAGGTGCACTGAGATTGAAGTAATGGAACGTCAAAAAATAGACACTACTGCGTGCACGAGCGGCTCTTGCCTTGGTTGTGGCGATGACTTCAGCTGGGGCGCGCTAGTGGCACTATACTGCTCTGCGAAAAACTTTCGCAGCTTGGCAACGAGGGGGACAGGGAATTGAAATTTTTGCATCTGATTGTGACTGCTTGCTTACTATCCAGCTTCAACTGGTCGGCCCAGCCTAAGAAAATTACACCTGTTTTGCCGCTGGCCAGTGACAGGATAGCCGACATTCCACTGTTGGAGATGGCACTGCTGGAAAATATCTCCCCGCAGCAACGCCAGGCACGGGCGAAGAAACATCTCAAAGCGATCAGAAAGTTAAAGAAAAATTTGCGTGGTGCAGCAAAAAACGACGCGAAGATGCTGCAGGCGGAATTGTTCACAGCTTATGTCAAGTTGCAGAATCACGACGTGCGCGCCTTGCATGTCAAGGGAAAAAGCAAACGGCAACGACGGAAGTTGCACCAGCGCTTGCAGGCGACGCGCAAAAACATCGTCACCATCGCCAACAAGCTGTTACCACTTGCCAAGAGTAAGAAATCTGTCGCTCACCTTCTCTATCACAAGCATGTCGCCCGCTACTTTCTAGCCAACGCGGTAGATACCAAACGTGCCATCGTCCAAGAACTTGCACAGAGCCATTACCACTTGTTGCACAAAAAAGTTCGTCGTAAGGCACGACTGTTGATCGTCTTGCACCATTCGCCCATACAGCTGGCCAAGCTGCGGCCCTATCAACGTTCTCGCGATCGTAATGTTGCGATCGTCGCTTATCTGGGCGAAGCGATGGCCGCGTCCTCGCACAAGCAAGTTAACGCCGCGCTTTACCAGGCCACCACCAAAGCTACCGCCCTGCCCCGTAAACACCAGCATGAGCTGCTAGTTTTCAGTGTTAAGTTGTGGCGTAACGCGAGTGGCAGTAAGCAGGATTGGAACACACCACCCCTCAAACTGCAAAATTTTCGCAAGCTCAGGGCAACCAGAGCCTTGATTGAACGCGCCGCCATCAGTGACTGGTATCAAGGTCACAGCAAGCGGGCGATGGCAGCCTACTACAAGCTCGCCAAAGATGCGCAGGTCAAGGAATATAGCCAAAAACTTTATCAGCAGTATCTGCTGCTGGCCAAGCTGCGGAGCGTCGAAGCTCGCAACAGCACACACTTTGACGATGCGCTAAGTCGCTTGCAACAGGACTATCTTGCTGCCAAGAAAAAAGGCGAGCCAGCACCACTCGGCGGGATGTCACCCGATTATCTCAAGAAGCTACAGGTTGAGTTCGTTATGCGAGAACTCGACAAAGCCCAGACAGCAAACTACCGCCTGCAACGCAAACAGCAAGCACTCGCCATTGCTCAGCGTTTAGTGGTTAGCCATCCCGATCAGCAAGTGCCTGTCTACGAAAAAGTTGCTGCTACTTACACCAAGATGAATGCCCACAATCGCAGTGCAGATACCTGGATGGTGCTAGTCAGAAACACGCCACAAAAAGAAAAATATCTACAGCGAGCCATCACCGCGCAAAGCACCTATCTCAAGTACAGCACCAAGCCACGCTTCGCAGCGCGGTTAGCGATTCCTGCCAAGCATATCAATGATTACCGTAAACTACGTAGCATGTACCGCAAATTTGACACGCTGCAACCTAAGGTTAACTGGGACAGCAAAGCGCATCTCGGCCTGTTGTTGATTGCTGCACACAAGAGCAATACCGCGGCCGTGTTGTGGGATAAAGCCATTGTAGCTAATAGCAACCATGCTTATGCAAAACAAGCGGCGGCCCATCTTCTTGATTGGTATGAAGTTGAGCAACGCTGGAAATCATTGGAAAGAATTTCTCGGCTCTTATTAGAAAGAAAAGTTGACGTGCCCCTCAAGCGTGGTGATGTGCGGAGCAAATTGGCCATCGCCTTGTTGCAGCAAGGTATTGTTGCCCAACAGAAGCGACAGAACAAAATTGCCATTGCCAAGTTTGCTGAATACAAAACTTTTAAAGATGTGCCACGCCTTGATTTTGTTACCTGGCAATTGACCCGTCTGTATAAGAGAACCGAGCAGTACAAGAAATTTTTTGCCACCCTGACCGATTATGTGGTGAATTATCCTCAAGCTAAGCACATACGCCAAGCCCTGTTGCAAGGAGGACACTATGCAGGCAGCATGGCTGAAGAGAAGCATGCGGTCTACTTCTACAACCGTTTCTTGCAAGCTTATCCCAACGATAAGTCTGAGCCTAGCATCAGGAAAAAACTTATTGATCTCTACCAGGCACAAGGCAACTTTTACGCGGCAATCAGTGAGTTGTCGCTACTACAAAAGTCATCGCAATTGAGTGCGGCACATCGTACCAAGGTGGCGATGCAAGCCATTGAGTTAGAATTCCGCCACGGCAGTATCAGAAATGCTACCACAAAAATCAACGACGTTATCGCGGCAAAGATTGCTACTGACGATGACTTAGGCCGAATATATTACTATAAGGTAACTTTGACGATTGGCAAAAGAAAACTAGATAAAATTACCTCGCAAGATTACCAACAACTGTTGACGCTGGAAAAACAAATCACCCGGGAACGCAATCTTGCTGGTCGTAAACGTTTTTTCGACGATGCCTTAGCCTTGATTGCCCTGGTCAAGGCTCGCCGCATAGTTATCCCAGAAGTAGACGAATACGAAGTCTTGCGCTCCCAGAATATTGATGGTTATTTGCAGCAGAAATATGCAGCTTTCAACGCGGGCAAGACTGCATATCAGCGAGTATGCAAGCTCAATCGCGGCAATATCTGTGTCAATGCACTGTATCGGTTGGCACGTTTTGGCGAACAGTATCTCATTAATATAGAGAAGATCACCATCGCTGACACCATGTCAGGCCATGTTGTTGATCCGTTTATGCGTAAAAAAAGCAAGATGCTGACGGCAATCAAAAACACCATTCGGCATGCGCACGACACGTCAATGCGGATGGCGCGTTCAGGCAAGGCTACCCCGATGATCGCCGATCAAGTGACCTGGCTGGCTAAAAATGCACTTGATTTTCAAAACATAGAAAGCTCCAACTATTTTCAATTTTCTAAGTGAGGCGAGAGCATGAAGTTTTTTTATTTGCTGGCCATTGCACCTATCTCAATCAGCTGCGCCACTCTTTTTCAAACAGACGATTACCGCGTTATTAAGGCTGGCAGTAGTGCGACTGCCTATGCTAACAGGGGCAGCAGTGCTTGGCTTGATTTTAGTTATGAAGCTGATGATGACCCTATCAACGATATTCTTACCAGAGGACGTTGGCAAATCGCGAGCCGCAGCTTAAAAGGCAGATTAGCAGCAAAGCCAGGCAATGAAAAATTGCTGACTTTACTTGCCAGTGCACTGTTTATGGAAAAAAAATATAGCAGTGCTCGCTTCTACGCACATAAAGTGTTGCGACTTAATGCAGCAAATTCTGCCGCCCAAAACATTCTCGGTCTTTGCACCCTCTACAATGCCCGTGATGCACGAGATTTTGCCAAGGCAACGGCAATTTTCAAGCGGGCTTTTTACCGCTCAAGCAAAGAAGTTGCGAGCGGCTTGAATCTTGGGTTTTTATATTTGCGCACTAAAAATTCTTTTTTTGCACAGGAAACCTTCAGGACCGTCATTGAGCGTTGTGATGATTGCCAAGCTGCCTATCTTGGTCTCGGCATAGCTAGCTATCAACGTAATAAATTTGCAGATGCAATTGATGCTTTTGAAGACGGACTTGATATTGGTGCAAGTGATGAGATTATGTTTCATCTTGCCCTGGTCTATCGCTATGGTCTCAGAGATTTGCAAGAAGCTCGGGCGAAGTTCAACAAAGTCGCACTCAAGCACAGTGCCCCACGTTATTTACGCAATAAGGCTCGTGCTGAGATAACTGTCATTGATGAAAAACAGATGTATCGTTATCAGCAAAAATACGATCCTAGAAGCGGCGACAAATTCAAAGACACCTACATTATGCAAAGTTCTGACAAAAATTTTGATGTGCGTAAGCCGCGGCAATAGATAACGACTCAGGCGGCTTGCTGCCTTTCTCCTCAGCGGCATAGCGACTGACACAAAAACCGGCCCGGTCGCAACAATTCCCAACTGCTATCCGCGTGCAATTTTATCAGCGTTGATGGGGTGCCAGGCTTGCTTGTTGTTGGCGCCAGCAACAGCGGTGCAGGCACGTGCAGTCGCGCATCGCCTTGGGCGCGCTGCACCGCCGCGGCCAGGGTTAGGGGGGGCTGGCGGTGGTAATTGACACTGGTGCTAGGGATGAGCTGTAGCTCGTGCAAACACGCGGCAAACCACGCGTGCGACGGCGGCAAATGCGGCACCCGTATTGCCAACATGTCGTCTTGCGCACCTGGACAGGCCCTATCCGCGGCCCGCCACACGACAGTCAGAGGTGCAGGCCAAATGCGGCGCAAACGCTGGCGCCAACCCTTAGGCAGTGGTTGCCAATAACGACAGGCCGACTCCAACCCTGCCGCGAGATGGACAAAACCATGGTGCTGTGGACGCTGCTTGTAAACACAAAGAGCCTCGTAGCTGTTAGCCGTCAAGCCCACCAACGTGTCAGTCGGATGCAGGCACAACAAGCCCCGCGCAAAAGCCTGCACAAAGGCAGCGGTGGCGGCTGCCGCAGTCATTAAGAGGGGCTGAATTGCACGCGGTAACGACTATCCGCGGCCACGGTTTCGTCGTGCAAATGGCGACGATAAGCGCTTACTTTTGTTTTAAGACTGTCGTTTTGCAAGGCGAGAATTTGCCCTGCCAACAGACAGGCATTGGCAAAGCCATGGGTGCCAAAGCCCATCGTCGCTACAGGCACACCGCCGGGCATTTGCACGCTTGACAGCAGTGCATCAAGTCCCGCGGTCTCGGCACTAGCAATAGGTACGGCAATGACAGGCAACACCGTACGCGCGGCCACCGTGCCCGCCAGATGCGCGGCTTTGCCGGCCACACAGATGATTACCACGCCACCCTGCTGCGTGAACGCATCGACCACCTCGGCCAGCAACTGCGGACTGCGGTGGGCTGAGGCAACGCGCAACGTATGCGCTAACTGCCAGTCGCGCAAGATAATCAACCCCGACTCAACAACTTTCAAATCAGATTTGCTGCCTAGTAAAATTAAAATTTTCATAAATCTACCCCTTATGCTGCGTTATACTCTAATCGACCTGCAAGGCAATATCGCTACGAAAATGTGCGTCCGGCCACCCTGCCTTGATGGCGGCAACTTTTTCGTAGACACGTGCCCTGGCAACGGGCAATGCATCTGCGGCGGCGGCAACGGTCAATACCCGTCCTTCTCCCGTGCGTAGCTGCAGGGCATCTGCTGTTTGCAGCGCGGCACCAAACACGGCGAGATCATCACTGCTGGCATCAAACAGCGCCTGTGGCAACAGGGCCGGCTGGGTGGTGCGGCCCTCACTATAGGGATAGTGGGGTGAAGTCAGCACGACTGCTACTGCAGCGCGGGGCGGAATGGATTGCCGCGGCATAGCTACCTCAAGACCTGCTTGCGCCGCCATCATTGCCAGCCAGTCACGGCGGTCGCTGAGCACCATCGCTTGGGTTTCAGGATCGCCGCAGCGCACGTTGAATTCCAGCACGCGCGGCCCTCTCGTCGTCCACATCAAACCACAGTAGAGGCAGCCGCGGTAATGCAAGCCTTGTGCTGCCATCGTGTGCAGCAGTGGCTCGACGACCGTGCTGATTACCGTTGCCGCAGCATCGTCTGGCAACCACGGCACGGGGCAGTAGCCGCCCATGCCACCTGTGTTGGGGCCGCGATCGCCCACGTGCAAGCGTTTGTAGTCGACGGCAAAACCAACATGTGTGGTTGGCTGGGCACCGACAAAACTAAAAAACGAACACTCTCGTCCTGCCAACAGTTCTTCGACCAGCACACAGGTAGCCGATGTCGCGCCAGCCGGAGAAAACAAGCACCGCACTGCATGTTCAACATCGTCTGTGCTGTGACAGACATATACGCCCTTGCCGCGGGCGAGGCCATCGGCTTTTAAGACGACACCGCCGTCGTCGTGCAGCCGTGCCAATGCCTTGCTCCTGCAAGTATCCGCATCGCTGACGGCTTGCCAGGCTGCGGTGGGCACGGCGGCCCGCTGCATAATTTTTTTGGCGAAACTTTTCGAGGCTTCCAGCCTTGCACAAGCCTGCGAAGGGGCAAAAACGGCAACCCCTTGCGCCTGCAGCGCGTCGGCAAGACCCGCAGCAATAGGTTGTTCGGGGCCTAAGATAACGAGGTCAATGCCGTTGCTGTGCGCAAACGCAGGCAGTGCCTTGGTATTGTGTGCCAATGTTTGCAGTGACAGATTACCAGGCACAACGAACAGTTCCGTGAGCAGTGGCGAGCGCTTGCACTGCCACGCCAAGGCACTCTCTCTGCCGCCGCTGCCAACGATTAAAACGCGCACCGTATCATCCTCAAGCCCCACTCGCTGATTTTTGTAGCATTGATTTTTGTTTTCCGACAATTGCTTTTGTATAATAATGCGGCGGAGCAGAGGTGCAAGTCAGTGACCACAGCCACACCAATTGAACGTGTCTGCGCGTTGAGCTCTCGGCCACCATGCTGCAATGGCACAGGTTATGTGATGCAGGCGGACGGTGGTCTTGCTCGTGCTGAACGCTGCAGCTGTGTTGTGCGTTGCCCGCTGTGCGTCGGCAGCAACTTGTTGACCGTCGATGGCGTGAGCCGTGCCTGCAAGAAGCCCATGCCAGGAGCGGTAATTGGCCGCATCAATCGCGCCACGATTCCCGCCCGATTTGCCCGCGCAACATTGGACAACTTCACCAACCTGGACGACGACATGAAGAGGCATCTCAAAGCAATGCGGGCGTGGCTGAAGACCTTCAACCCTGTCAGTAGCAGAGGGCTGGTGTTGTCGGGTCCCGTGGGCTTGGGCAAGACGCATCTGTTGGTGGCATTGACACGAGAACTGGTGACCAGGGGCATCAACGTGCGGTTTGTCGATTTTTTTCAGCTGTTATCTATTTTGCGGGATGGTTTTGGCAGTGATCGCTCTGAATTGAGCACGCTTGAACCATTGATTGCTGTCGATGTGCTGGCCATCGATGAAATTGGCAAAGGTCGCAACAGCGAGTGGGAAAAAAACATTCTCGATCAGCTGATTATGGGACGTTACAACCGCAACCGCACGGTGATTGCTTCGACCAACTATCGCCTAGCTGTGCCCAAGACAGTGCAGCGGGGCTCGTTCAACATCCCACTGGATACGGGTGAAGAGACTAAGCGTCCGCCTGACTACAGCCTCAAAGAACTGCGCACGCTGGTCGGTGATCGCACTTACTCCAGACTGGTTGAGATAACCGATTTTTACGAACTGCACGGTGCTGACTTTCGTCAGCTGCGATAATGCTACGTCGTTGTTTGCTGGCAGAACTCGTCGACCCTGAGGCACGCTCTCCCTTCATGGGGCTGGTCAAAAGTGAGTGGCAAGCGGAGGCTAGCCCTACCTGGTTCAGCTGCTGTGGTGGCACGGGGCAACAGGAGACCGCGGTAGGCATTAAGCTCTGTCCCTTGGCGGCGCGCGTGACAAGACTGCAAGCCGTGCTCGACCGCTATCAGCGCCGATGGGGTGTGGGGCACAAGCAATTCCTCTACACCGTGCTTGATCGGGTTGCTCTGCAAAAACTAGCAGCAATCAACAGCGGGGCGCAGGTCGGTGGCCGAGTGTTGACTTCCAAAGACAGCACTACGCCAGGGCCGTTGTGGTCACTGGCAGTTGCTGCGGCCTGGCGTTTTAACCGCAATGTGCATTTCGTTACCATGTGCGACGACCGCCAGGATAGCTTGCTGCCGATACCGCACTTGCCTAACACGGTGGTGCTGGTTGAAAACTATTTACCCGTGTGGCATCCCGATACCATGCTCGACTGTGAGACAATCGTCAACTACTGCTACAACACGGAAACGCCGCTGTGGTTTGATTTTGTGCAAACAAAAGATCCTGCCACCCCCACGGCAGTGAATGCCACCCTGGCTAGTTTGCGGCGGAGGGTCGCGCGCTTGAGACAGCGCAGTCCACTGCCATACTTTAGCGCTGGGGGGCGGGCGAAATTACAAGCAATGCAGATGGTTTAGCTGCGCTGCGGCTTTTTTGTAACGCTCGTCTACGAGGCTTTTTTGTAACGCTCGCTTGCTAGCTCATCGCTACGCGATGCGCTACGCGGCTCTTCGTAACGCTCGCTTTCTAGCTCGCTCCTCGTCCTCAGACCCCTCGCTATTGCGTTCAAGCTTGCCCTCGTGCCCCTCTCTGCTTGTTTCCAAGTTTCTCGCGGTTGCGTTCAAGCTTGCCTAGCGAGGACTCCATGAAGGGCGGGGCGAGGCCGTTCGCTGCGCTACGGCTCTTTGTATCGCTCGCTTCCTAGCTCGCTGCATGTTCTCAGGCCACTCTGCGCGCCCCCTCTGCTTGCGCCCAAGTCTCTCGCTCTTGCGTTCAGGTTTGCCCACCGAGAGCTTCATGAACGGCACGGCAAGACCGTACGAAAACTCGACCATAAATACTGCCATATTGCCGTCAGTTTATTTTTTTGCACAAGGCATGTACCTATACCTGTTGAGGTCGGGTTTCTCGGTAGGTCTGCACCGCGCCAAGATAACGGCGGTACGGGCTAAGGAAGGTCTCTGCCTCTCGCGGTTGCGTTCAAGCTTGCCTAGCGAGGACTCCATGAAGGGCGCGGTGAGACCGTGCGAAAACCCGACCATAAATACTGCCATATTACTGTCAGATTATGCTCTTGCACAAGGCATGTGCCTATACCTGTCTCAGGTCGGGTTTCTCGGTAGGGCTGCGCCTCGCCAAGACAACGGAGGTTTGTGCTAAGTGGTGTCCTTGCCCCCAAGTTTCTCGGTAGGGCTGTGCCGTGGCGCGCTACGCGCTACGCGGCTTTTTTGTAACGCTCGCTTCCTAGCTCGCTGCTTATCCTCTAGTCTCTCTGCATCCTCTCGCTGCTTGTTCTCAGACCTCTCGCTATCGCGTTCAGACCTGCCCCCAAATCTCTCGGCGGTTGCCCCCACCTCTTGCCTACCGAGAGCGCCATGAACGGCAGAGATGTTTGGCTATAGGCTACTTGGTTGCAACGATGTGCAAAAACAGATACGAAGTGATGAATGTTCCCGCACTTTTTGCCATGTTCGCTATCTCCTGTTGGAACAACTTGGCCTCAGCTTGGCTAACTATGCCCTCTTCAACGTACACGGGCAATGCTACCTCGTAGAGCAGTGTCAACGAGCGCCACAGGTCACTGCCAGGTCGGTCGATTTTTACCTCTGGCTCTAGCGATTCCAGTTTAAAACCGCCCTGGCTGAGTGCATATGGCAAGACACGCCCGACTTCTGGTTTGGCCCCGTTGTCACAAAAATGCTGGCGACTGCGGGCGATAACCTTATCGACGGCAGGATTTGGCGGTGAGACTTGCCAATAGGCAGCCAGCTCGCTGACTAGCAGCTTGCCACCGGGTTTCAGCACGCGCTTGAATTCAGCTATGACCCGATCGAGGTCAGGCATGAACAGCAGCACCATCTTGGTGAAAATAAAATCAAACTCGGCGGCAGGCAACTCAGTGTTGTCCAGCAGCCCTTGCTTGAGCGTAACGTTGGTAATCTGGCGCGCATCGAGCTGCTGTTCGAGATGTTGCAGATACTTCGTCGTGCGATCGAAGGCTGTGACATGCCCTTGTGCGCCCACCCGCGCCGCAAGATCAAGGCTGGCAAAACCAGGCCCGCAACCAGCATCGAGCACCCGCGCCCCCGCGCCCAGCCCGCCTCTTTGCCACAACGCGTACGTGGCAGGCGACCAAAGCTTATACTGAAACCCAAGCCGCTCGATTTCACCCCTAAACCTTGCCAAAACATAATCGTGGTTCGTCATCACACACCTCCGGCGCGCCGATATAGCACAAGCTTGGCACACATGTATAGCCATACGCTCGTCTTCTGGCGAGCTTGACAGCTGGAGCAGAAATGTTTAGCTTCATGGCTGAGCATTAATTTAATAATGCTGGAGACGATGACAACACCTCGATCCAGAGCGACACCGCTACTCTCTAGTGCAGAATTGGGCACGCTGATTTTCGTGGGTTCAGAGCTGATGTTCTTTGCCGCTTTGATCAGTGCTTTCTTGATTATCAAGGCAGGGCGGGGGGAAGCGTTCGTCCTGCCCTCGCACATTACTCTGCCAGTGCTGGCCACAGGGCTAAATACAGGGGTGCTGCTGATCAGTGGTTACTTTTTGCATCTCGCGGCGCTAAAATGGAACAAGGATAGGAGTGCAGGGGAGAATTTTTTTCTCGCCGCTATCATCGGCGGGCTGATTTTTGTCACGACGCAGGGCTACGAGTGGTCGAGGTTGCTGTCCTATGGCATGACGATGACCTCAAGCATTTTCGCCGCCTGTTTTTTTCTGCTCGTAGGTGCACATGCCCTGCACGCGGCGGTGACGGTGTTGCTGATGATTTTTTTATATCTGCGGCGGGAACGACTTGCTGACCTGCGCGCCTTGCGTATGTTCTGGTTTTTTGTGGTGGGAATATGGCCGTTGCTTTACGGGCTAGTATATTTCTGATGCCAATCTGGCTGGCTACACCAGTGCTGGCTTGCAGTGTCTGTGGCTACGCGAGCGAAGAGTCGCGCAGTGCATTTATCTTGACCACAGCCCTGTTAAGTTTTGCGCCGCTGACATTTATCGCGGCGATAGTCTGGTATCTGAAGAAAAAATCTAGCTGATGATGCAGGCAGCCGTCTTAACCAAAAATTCTCATGCGAATGCAGGCAGTAGCTGTCGTAACCAAAAATTCTCCCGCCACCACTCCTGACGCGCTAAGTAGAGCACATTGTTGTGTCGTCTTAACGGCCCCTCGTGCAGGGGTGCGTCCAGCATCGCCGTCGGCACAAAAGCTTTGCCACTCTTGGTTGCAATGCGCTGCAAGTCAACGCCATAGACAGTGCGTAAACTGCTGGCCAGGTACTCCAGCAACCAAGCGTCGCCAGCGCGGCGGTCGATAGTGAGCAGCGTGTCGAGCAGCCGCGGCAGTTGCGTCAAGGCCTGCATCTCTGCCACCTCGGGCAGCGCGTGCCTGCTGAAGGTGCGTTCGTTGCGAGTGTAGCTATACCTCAAGCCCACCCCCGCTGCCGCGGGCAGATAGCCATGGGCACCAGCCCCGATACCGAGATAACCTGCATCACGCCAGTAGGTTGAATTGTGGCGACTGCGCTTGTCAGCCTTCGCCCAGTTAGAAATTTCATAGTGCTCAAAGCCGTGCGCGGCAAGCTCTGTGCACAAGAAGGTATACATCTGCGTTTCTATCTCGGCCGCGAGCGGGGTTAATTTGCCTCGCTGCTGTGCCCGACCGATCGGCGTGCCACTCTCGTAGGTGAGATTGTAAAAACTGACATGTGCCAGCGGTAGAGCCACCACCGTGTCGAGGTCGGCGGCGAGTTCTGTCTGGCACTGCTGCGGAAAACCATAAATCAAATCCGCGCTGAGATTATCCGCAAAAAATTCAGCGGCTAGCAACACCGCGTCTCGTGCCTGCGGCCCTGTATGGGTGCGGCGCAAAAAATGCAAATGCTGAGGGTTGAAAGTTTGCACGCCGAGCGACAGACGGTTGATACCTAACGTTCGCCAGCAGGTTAAATTTTCCCGCGTGATGTCCTGCGGATTAGCCTCCAGTGTTATCTCACAGTCAGGGGCGAGATGCTCGGCACATAAGGCCAACAACGGCGCAAACTGCGTGCTAAACAACGAAGGTGTGCCACCACCGAGATAGACGCTGGCAAAGCTTGCAGTGCGCGGCAAGTGCGCACACCACAGGGCGAGGTGCTCATGCAGGCGCTGGAAATAACTAGCCACAAGCTCGTCACGGTAATTGGCGGTCTTGGCGAAGTCACAATAGTGACAGAGCGCCGCACAGAAAGGGATGTGCAGATACAGTGCCTCTACGTCTGCTGCCATGCTCGCACCGCGTCCAGCCAGGCCTGTCTTGAGTTAGCGATTACTTGGTCAGGCACGCTGTAGCTGAGGCGAAAATGCCCGCGCCGACCAAAGGTGCGACCGGCGACGACCAGAATGCGGTAGTTTTTTTGCAGAAATTCACAAAACCCTGCATCGTCTCCTCCGGGCACGGACGGGAAAAAATAAAACGCACCTTGTGGCAGACTGAACTTTAGCCCCGCGGCGCGCAAAATTTCTGCCATGGCAGTGCGCTTGTGGTCGAGAGAAGTTACATCTACAGGGGCAGCAAGGGCATGTTCGGCGACTTTCTGCATCAGCGAGGGGGCATTGACAAAGCCGAGCGTGCGGGTCGTGAGGGCGAGTGCGGCGCGCAGATCAGGTAGCGTGCAGCGTGGTGAGACGTAGATGTAGCCAATTCTTTCGCCTGCTAGTCCCATGTCTTTAGAAAATGAGGTGACGATGATCGCGTTGTCGTAAAAATTCCCGATCGAACTGCACTGCACATCATCGTAGACAATTTGGCGATAGGGTTCGTCGGAGAGCAGATAGAGAGTCTGGGTGGGGTGCTTAGCTTGATGCGCCTGTAGAAGTTTACCCAAGCGTTGCAGTTCGGCGGCGTGATAGACGACCCCAGTGGGATTGTTGGGGCTGTTGATCAACACGGCCCTGGTGCGGGGCGTGAGAGCCGCGGCGATACGGTTGCAGTCGAGATGAAACTGTGCATCGCTATCGCAGACAACGAGGCGCCCGCCGTGATTGCGGGCATAGGAGTCATATTCAACAAAATACGGTGCGATGGCAATTACCTCGTCGTCGGGATTGAGAATTGCCTTCAGCACTACATTTAGCCCTCCGCCTGCACCGACACACATGACGACATCGTCGGCGCTCACGGCCAGCTGGTCACGTTGTGTTAGCCAGGCGGCGAGGGCGGCACGAGTTGAGGGATGGCCAGCGTTAGGCATGTAGGAGTGTAGCCGCGGTGGCGGCGCGGTGACCAAAGCGTGCAGGGCTTGCTGCACCGCGGGCGGTGGTTCGTTGCAGGGATTGCCGAGCGAAAAATCATGCACTTGGTCGGCACCGTATTTAGCTTTCAGGCGTGCGCCCTCCTCAAACATTTTGCGAATGGTCGATGATTTTTGCAGGGCAAGCCTTACCTGTTCGGCAATATGCATGCGTGCTCCTCCTTAACAAGGGCGGGGTTAGAGGTTAAAATGAAACTATACCCTGAAACCAACACAACCGCTGAGGTGATTGTGAAAATCTTACTGCTTAGCGCACTGCTTCCCTGTCTCCTGGCTGTGCGCCCTGTCAAGACACCTACACTTGCCCCTGCCAAGGATCAGGTGCGCATTGCCCTGAGCCTCACTCCGTGGCGGAAGTTCGTGCCGCACAACAACCGCGGCCAGCCCACCTACCGACGCACCAAGGAACGCAAGCTCACCTTGCGGGCTGCGCTCAGCCGTACCAGTCATTTCTACTTCGGCGATTGGCATTTCGTCACCCGACCCGTGCTGTGGTCGCGACAGACGCGGCAGTATAAGACGAGGCTAACAATTTTTCAACGTCTCGGCAAAGATCGCAAGATTGAGGAAAAGATTGGCACACTTGTTGCCTCAGGCACGTTGAAAGCTTATCGTGACCTCTATATCCTGCAGAATTTCCAGAAAAAAACCTTCAAGGACGCTAACGGCAGCCCTCGCCTGCGGGTGGTCATGGGCTTCACGCACGACGACAGGAAGAGGCGTGTTGCCGATGCCCGCGCCAAGAAAAAACGCTAAAACTAAATCGACACTACGACCAAAATTAGCTATGCTCCCCCGTCGCGGAATTCGGTGCGGGGGAAGGCATGGATGATCAGCTCAAACATTCGATGTTTTACGAGGTGCTTTTTCCGCCTGCAAAACCTAAACCGCAGCGGGCAGGAGACTTGCGTTTGCGCCAAACTTTGCGTTACATGCCCGACCTAGATCAGCGGTTAGCGGAAGTCCCGTGGGTGGTGTTCGACTTTGAGACCACAGGACTTAAGGCTAGCAAGCATGAGATCGTCGAGATCGGGGCAATCAAGTATATCAACAACAAAAAGTGTGGCCAGTATAGCCAGCTAATCAACCCTGAAAACGGCGTGACTTGGGCAACGACTCGGATCACGGGCTTGACCAGCGCTGATCTACAAGACCAGCCGCGTCTTTGTGAGGTAATCGACAACTTCCTGCAATTCATCAAAGGCTCGGTGTTGGTTGCCCACAATGCTGAGTTTGATGCTTCTTTCTTGCGCACAGCTTGTGACAAGCACGAATGGGATTTTTACTGCCCTATCTACTGCACCTTGAAGATGGCGCGGCAGTTGTTGCCCGATTTGGAGCGGCGCACGCTCGACATGTTGGCACAGCACTATGGGCTGTCCTTTGCCTCCCGCCACCGTTCCATCGGCGATGCCGAGGTAACGGCACAGGTATTCAGCAGTATGCTTAACCTCGACAGCCTTAAGCTGTGTGACCTTGAGGCTTGGCGGGTGCGGCGGTGAGTTTGAAGAGCAGCCTCGACCCAGCATCGGCAGACTATCAACAGCGTTATCGTTTCAATCTCGATCTTGCTGAGCAGTTGCAACGCCATCTCGCCCCGCCTGCCTCTGCCGCGCGGCACGAGGGCAAGTTGCCTGTGCGGGAGCGCGTTGCCCTGCTGCTCGATGCGGGCAGTGAGTTGCTTGAACTTTCACCGTTGGCTGGCTATCAGCTCTACGAACATGATGTGCCTGCGGGAGGCATCATCACTGGCATTGGTCTGATTCACAATCGCCCCTGCATAATCGTTGCCAACGATTTCAGCATCAAGGGAGGCACTTACTATCCCATCACCGTCAAAAAACACTTGCGTGCCCAGGAGATTGCCCAGCGCAATCGCTTGCCGTGCCTGTATCTAGTCGATTCGGGCGGAGCGTTCTTGCCCTTGCAGGCAGAAGTTTTTCCCGATCGCGAGCATTTCGGGCGTATCTTTCTCAATCAAGCGCGGATGAGTGCCGCGCGCATTCCGCAATTGTCGGCAGTGTTCGGCTACTGCACCGCGGGGGGAGCGTATATCCCTGCGATGTCCGACCAAGCCATCATCGTCAAGGGCCGAGGCACGATATTTCTTGCGGGACCACCGCTAGTCAAGGCGGCCACCGGCGAAGAGGTCAGTGCCGAAGAACTCGGCGGGGCGGACGTGCATACTCGCATCAGCGGGGTGGCAGATCACTTTGCCGACAGCGACGCGCATGCCATTCACATCTTGCGTAGCATCGTGGCTGAGCTACAGCCGCGGGCGATCAGCAGTGCTGGCGCGACACCACAACCACCGCTTTATGCTAGCGACGAGTTGCTTGGCATCGTGCCCGCTGAAGCGCGGCAGGAGTTTGACGTGCGCGAGATAATTGCGCGGCTGGTAGATGCTTCGCAGTTTTTAGAATTTAAAAAAAATTACGGCACGACGTTAGTCTGTGGTTTTGCCCGGCTTGAGGGTTATCGGGTAGGCATAGTTGCCAACAACGGCATTTTGTTTTCGGAGAGTGCCTTGAAGGCAACGCATTTCATCAGCCTATGCTGCCATGAACGCACGCCAATGATTTTTTTGCAAAACATATCGGGCTATATGGTAGGGAAAAAATACGAGCACGGCGGTATCGCTAAGGACGGGGCGAAGATGGTGCATGCTGTCGCCAACGCCGACGTGCCCAAGTTTACCGTCGTCATCGGCGGCAGTTATGGCGCGGGCAACTATGGCATGTGCGGGCGTGCTTTCGATCCGACACTGATGTTTATGTGGCCGAATGCCCGTATTGCCGTGATGGGTGGTGAGCAGGCCGCATCGGTGTTAGCTGCGGTGAAGGCCGCGCAGTTGCGCAAACACAACCAAACCTTGCCCGATGCCGAGATAGAAAAAATCAAGCAGCCGATCCTGGCTAAATACGGGCGCGAAAGCTCTGCCTACTATGCCACTGCTCGCCTGTGGGATGATGGCATTATCGACCCGCGCCAGACACGGGCGGTGCTCGCGCGTGGACTGGCGGCAAGTGCTGCGGTGCAAGATGTGCCCAGTAAATTCGGGGTAATGCGTTTTTAGTCCTGTGTCGGTTCTTGTTTAATTTGAAAATGAAAGCGGGCCAGATAACTAGCAGGTGGTGGGTCTGTATTTTTCTCAGCTGAAAGATATATACTGTCAGAGTCATCAGCACCTATTATGTAGATGGTGTCGTCAACGGCGATCTCTTCGATGCGTGTATACCTGACATGTGAACCGTTTTCCCTCTCAGCATCACAACGCATATTGAAACTGCTGTTTGTCGGAGTGGTAAGGCTGACATTGCCTGAGTGAGACGAAGCATTAGCATTCTCCATTTCGACTTCTGTATCGAGGTCATATCTATCATAAGTACCGATCGAACACCGTAGTCTTTCAGCATCCTCAGGGGACTTATCTTTGTGGTAAGTGTAAGCAACTTCTACTGTATGCAGTTTTACGTCTTTACGCCTATTCTCACAGATCTCAGCAACAGCAAACCTTTGCACCACGCCCATGGTGGCATCTGCCAAGGTGCAAACGTATACCTCGGTGTCACTTTGGCGAAATCTAAATTTTACCGTAGCCCGATAAGGTGCGCTGATCCCGTAGTTGACCAGGTCATCAATCTTGGCCAAATCTTTATTAGCAGTATCTATCTCTAGCTCCTGCGCTGGATACGATGTTTGCGTAACCGTGGCCTCAAAAGTCATCTCGTAGAGATCGTTACAACTGTCGCTATTTTCTCGTGTCTCAGTGCCACAAGCTGCCCTAGGCGTGGTTTTTTTTGTTGCACCGACGGCAACATGATTATCACGAACCCCGTCACGAACCCCGTCGGCATACAGATTGAGAAAATACGTATGGCTACTATCGTCCTTGACCTCGGTGCTCAGCTCTTGGCAGGCGTAGCTGCCTGGCAGCATCAAGCCCGCCAGCAGTAGCTTCATCCACATGCCTTTACCTCTAGCATTTTTCTGTTGGCGATCAACATATCCTTATTCTTATTCTGCCTATCTTTGTAGGATAAAAAATTAATGTCTTTTTCTACAGCAGCACAGTATCTTTTGCTGTCGTAGCGGAACGAGATAACGGTCTTCGGCGACCAATGTCCGGGATAATACCCGTCTTGCGCGGCCTCACCCGAAATTTTGACCTCGGACACTCCCTCCGTGCTGCTGAAGCCGATAACGAACCCTAAGCCATCACGAAAATAATCGGGGCCAACATGGCGGAGATAGATATAGACCTTCGGTACGGTGGTTGCTTGTTGTGGCGCTGCTGGTGATTGACTTATATTATCTATATCTTGTTTAATAGCGTCAATTACCTCTGTATTGCGTTGCTGGTCATCTTCTAACGCGGCAACTTTATCTTGCACCTCAGCCGCTAGCTCTGAGTTATCTTCTCCAGTCCGTGTTTGCAGATCTTGTAACTCTTGCGATAGGTCATCCAGTTGCTGCTGAGCTGGTGCCTCGGCGGCTTGCAGGTTCTCTAAGGCGGTGAGCTTTTTTCGCGCTTCTCCGACATCCAGGCCCTGCTGTTTCTAATTGCGAGATTTTGTCTTTCAAGTCAGCGACTTCACCACTTGGTTGCGCGGGTTGTTTAAGTTTGAGATCGGCTACGCGTTTCTCCAGGCTGCCAAGATCGACGCTAGGTCTGTTCCTCGCATGCGCAGGTGCAGGTGCTCTATCGCTCTTGCAGGCGGCAAAGAAACATGCAACTACTGCCAGAAAACATGAAATTATCAGCTTGGGCATGGTTCGGCCTCACTTACTCGCCTAGCTCAGGTGATGTATCGGTGCGTTTTTTCTTTTGCTTAGCAAAAAGATACTTGCATAGCTCATAAACCGAAATAAAAATCTCCACAACAGTCAGGTTTGGAGGCGGCAAAGATTGACCCGCGGCCGTGCTTGAACATTGTGCGCATCTGGCCGACAAGGAGGGTGAATCGCACGAGGTGCTGAGGCAAACCGCGATGTCGTTTTCTACCGTCAGGCAGTTGCAGACCAAGCTGTATCAGCAGGCACGCTCTGCGGCACAGGAGTTAACCGCAGGTGATGATAGTGCCATCATCAGTTATTCGCGTAAATTTGAACAAAGCCTGCCGCGCCGTTTCAAAAAAATAAATCGCGAGGATTTTTTTGCTGGGATCGTCGATGCCGACATTATTCTTTACGGGGATTTTCATACCCTGAAACAATCGCAAAAAGGTTTTGTGCGTTTGCTAGAAGAGCTGAAGCTGTTCAATCCCTCCCGCCCCCGGCTGATTGCGATGGAAGCTTTTCAAGCTGCTCAGCAGGAGGGGCTTGAGTTACTGCAACAACAAAAAATTACCGAGCAAGATTTTTTACGCCGCATCGATTACGAAAAAACTTGGGGATTTCCATGGGTTAATTACCAGCGGATCGTCAACCATGCCTTAGCGGAAAAAATTCCTATCTTCGGCATCAATGGCATCAGCAAAGGCAACGACAAAGACAAACTGGCACGGCGCGATCGTTTTTGTGCAAAAAAGCTGACCCAACTGACACGGCAATTTCCGCAGCACCAAATACTGTGTATCACAGGTGAATACCATCTCGCTGACCAGCAATTGCCTGCGGCACTGTCCCACAGTTTACAAAAAACCAACATCAAAAACAAAAAAATCGTGCGTATCGTTGCCAATATTGATCAGTACTATTTTAGTTTAAATTTTCCCTCTGAGTTTACCATCAATCATTATCTCTACCTAAAAAAAGACCTCTACTGCCTGATGGACACGCCCCCGTGGGTGAAGTGGCACTCATACACTTTTTGGGAAGAACAGCGCAGCGATAGCACCCAGCTCGACAGCCGCGCGCGGCTTCACAACGAAATCATGATTGATCTTGACTATCACGTGCTCTCGTTGGTTTCGGACTTGGTGAAATTTTTTAAATTTCCTAGTAATCCTGTCATTCTCACGCTCTTCAATCTCATTACGGATACACCAGAAAAAATCATTCGCCAAGCGCAACAGCAAAAGCTTGTTTCGCCCCACGATTTAAAGACAGTCGCAGTGCGCCTGGCCCTCGACGAATTTTTTTACGTCGCTAAGAGCAAGACTATTCTGTTGACGAGAGTTTCGCTCAACAACCTGGCCGAGGCCGCAGGACAGTTTCTTTACGATACCGTTGCCCGTGCCGATTTTAAACAAAATGCCGTCAATTGTTTTTACCAACGGGTAATAAGATTTGCCCTCGGTATGCTGTGCTCTAAAATTATCAACCCCAAACGTAAGCTGACCAACTACTATCGCTACGTTGATATTGCCCAAGGCAAAGAACGGGTGGCGCGCGACCAGCGTGCCGTAGCGCGTGAGATAGTGCGTTTTCACCACTGGATGCTGCACCGTGTTGAGCACTGCGACGGACACATTGTGCGTCATCTCAGGCGCACCGTGACTATGGATGAGCATGTTGCGTTTGAAATTTCCAAAGCACTAGGCAAAATTATCGGGGTAAAAATTTATCGCCAAACGATCAAACACTGCACCCCTGCCGACGAAATCCGCGCCCTGTTTCAACCATCACCACGCCGACCGTGGCAGATCGTGGCTGACATGTATCGTGTTTTTCTAGGGTAAAAAACTAGACAACGACAAGCTAAGCGTTTACAACTCGCACCAATTGCATGTGGATCGCGGCATGCCAGAATTGCCCGAAGTTGAATGTCTGGTGCGGGGACTACGCCAGCAGGTCGTAGGCTGGCATACGCAGCGGGTTGAATTCCGCCGCACCGATTTGCGCGAGCCACTGGCGACGGCGGCAATACGCGCCGCACTGTGCGGTCACCGCCTCGAGACCATCGCCCGCCGCGGCAAGTATCTGCTGCTCAGTCGTCGTGACGGGCAGGGAGTAATTGCCCATCTCGGCATGACGGGCAACCTTATCCTGTCTGCACAGAGCGAGCCGCTGAGCAAACATACCCACGTTATCTTTCACCTCACGCGGGGACGGCAACAGCGCGCCCTGCAATTCATCGATCCGCGGCGCTTCGGTCGCCTGGCACCCTTGGTAGCACAGACTCAACATCCATGGCTGCAGGCGCTGGGGGTCGAGCCATTGAGCCACAGCGGTCTTGCCCGCTATCTGTGGCAAGCGAGTCGAGGGCGACGGGTGGCGATTAAAAATTTCCTCATGAATGCCAATATCGTCGTGGGCATCGGCAATATCTATGCCTCCGAAAGTTTGCACGCCGCCTGCCTGCACCCCTGCACCGCCGCGGGACAGCTCGCCTACCGTGATTACCAACGCCTGACCAGAGCGATCAAAAAAATTCTGCGCCAAGCCATCGCCGCGGGCGGCACATCATGGCGTGACTACCGTGATGTCAGCGGCAAGCCTGGCTACTTTGCCCTCAAGCTCGCCGTCTACGGCAAGCAAGACCAACCCTGCCCGCGCTGCCAAACCCCCCTCAGTGCCAGCAAAATAGGCGGACGCAGCACTTTCTTCTGCTCTGGCTGCACGAAAATTTTGCCTAGCCACTAGGTAGCAATCGCCGCGCCACCGAACAAAGCTAACCAGCTGTTTTTTTATGTGTTTTATGCAAAAATTTCATTTTCTCTAAACTTTTTTAAAATGTATCCGAAGACCTCAGCAAGAGTTTTGATTTTAACCGGGGGAAATGCCATGAAGAAGTGTCTTTGTGCCGCGTGGGTGCTGTTGCTGGGCGGTGGCGGAGCTGCCTGTGGTGATCTGAGTGAGATTGAAGATGAGAGGATACGTAACTTTGTAAAAACGGCGAAGCGTGTCATCATCGAAGAACTGCTGACGGATGGCAATACGGCGGACGAGATTGACGACAAGATCGATGTTATCGTCGGCGTGTTGCAGGGGGATGATGGTGGTGTCGTGTCACCTCCGTCAGAGTCTAGCTGTCGCGAGACAGGGCGCAAGACGGTGGTCATGTTTCGCGATGCTGAGAGGCATACTTTCGACTACCTCGGCGATAGCAGTGGTTTCTCCTGTCCGACACTTACGGACAGCAGTACCTCTTGCCGCGACGGTGACAGTGTCTGTGTGTGCGAGACTAGCGACAATCTGAATCCCGATCAAGCCACTAGCTTCGCAGTCAGCTGTACCGAAGATGGTGGCGATGGCAGCATATTTAACTTCACCGATGCGGAGACCTTGAGCTATGCTGCACCTAGCGGTGGGGGAGGTGGCTCACCGGCGGGCAGCAATCCGGGCACGCATAGCATCAAAGAGCAGGATCAAAATCAAAAAAATCCTGGGATGGTGTTCCCCATCACGGTCGTTGGCAGCAGTGGGGCGGTCGCAACACCTACCGACCAAGCATCGCTGCAGGCCTACGACAGCAGCAATAGCCCCATCACCGATGCTTTGGCCACGTGGAAGACAGCTGTCGATGATGATATCTACGATGTCAGCGTCGGCACGGGCGAAGAGGCAAAGTTTGACGTATTCCTGGTGCGGGACACAACTGGGGTGGCAAAAATTGGCGGCACGATGGATGCCACACCGATCGACAAGGTAACGTTGACCGCAGGCCAATACTCTGGTGCCGCCGACATTCTAGCCATAAACAATGCCGGTAACACCACCTTCATGTTCAGCGGTGCAGCACGCACGGCACTGAACGCGGCGGACAAAGTCATGACCTACGTCATCACCGATGCCAATGGTGAGGTCGTGACGAGTGCTAGGACGAGTGCTACGGCGACCGGACTAAGATGGCTAGATGTTCCGTCAGGAGGCAGCATTACCACCGCCGGTCAGGTACTAAACGTTCCCTGCGTTGTCGGTCAATACGTGATGATTAAAATTGGCACTGCTATGAACAGGGTATATCTGCCTCGCTGTCAGACTCAGTAGTAAAAACTCACCGCGTCCACACACACAGATCGTGGGCGCGGCTAGTTTTTCTGGGGCAATTATGTTACCATCTAATATCGCAGCATAAATTAACAACGAGCAGTATGTGAGGCGGCAGTTTTTTTTCAGCACAGCTCTAGTGCTCCTATGTGTGCCGCTAGCGTGCTATCACCATATTCAGCCACCGACGATCGATGTCATTAGGGTCGAGTCTGTCACGGAGGAGAACGAGCCCTCGCCACAGGAGAAGCTGCAACTCTATCTGCAGCGTTACCCGCATTTTCGCGCGACGGTCACCGACGCGGTGCTATTCATCGAGGCCGAACGTCTCGCCGCAGAGGGTGACAGTAGCCACGCCCTGACGAAGATGCGGGCGGCCTTTGCACAAGCGACGGGCGAATTTAAAAAGCACATCTTCACCAAATACTTGACGCAGTTGGCTAACAGTCAATCACAGCCGCAATCGCTAGCCTTCTTCGTTGACCATGCCAAGACCCAGCTTGGCTATAGCGGTAGACGCATCACAGCCATGATTGCTGAGCATCTGGCTGCACGACTCGACCGCGACGCGGCGGCAGAGCCCCCGCTGCCTGAGAATTTGCTGCAACTAATGCAGGCAGACCCGACGTTGGAGCTGAACGCTAAACGCTACTGCCAAGAACAAGCCCACCCGTCGCAATGGGACGCACTGCTGGCATCGTTCACCCCGCCCATCAAAATTTACTGGCATGGATTGACTTCCGCCTGTCGGGGCGACACGCAAGCGGCACTCAGCCATCATCGTCGTTACCTGCGCCATGCCGCCACCACCAGCGTTTATCCGCAACTGGCCTTGACCGCGGCCGCGGGGGTGGTGACACTGGGACGCAAGCTAGGCAAGAGTCGCCTGTGGCTGTCTGACTCTTACAGCGATCTCGCGAGCCTGTGGCAACAGCGTGACTACGTCGATCATGCCGCCCTCAACGTTAGCGGCACAGGCTTGCTCGCCCGTAAGATCAACGACCTGTTGTGGTCTGCACGCTACAAGACCCTGCATGGGGCCTATGCACAAGCCACCGCACTAGCGCAGCAGTCACTGCAGGAAGCACAGGCAGCGCTCGCCACGGGTGACATGCCACGCAAGTTCTTGCAGCTGATCGCGGAGGCCTATCATATCCTCGCCTTCCGGGTGGCCGCGGCGCGTCAGGACTACGCTCAGGCGCGGACGTGGAGCAACGCCGCCTTGCAATACGACCTCGCCCCCGACTGGCGGGAGCGCTTTCTTTGGTATAACGGGCTCTACCACTATTTAGACCAGGACTGGCAGCAGGCGGCGCATTTTTGGCAGGAGAGCATGACACTCTTTCCCGATTCGGTCATCAGGCCACGTCTGTTGTTTTGGCTGGCGATGGCCGCGACACAGGCACAGGCAAACGGCCAGGAACAAGTAACAACACGCCCCGCGCCAGAATACTTGGCGGAGCTGGAGGAGGACTTCCCGCTGTCGTACTACACGCTGTTTGCTGCCGCCCGCATGACATCGCGACCGCGGTGGTATGAGCAGTATCGCCGCGCTCATCTGCAACGTGCCATCACCGAGCAGAAGGGCATCGACTTGCGTCGTTATCATCGTCACAGCAAGTTTAAGCGACCCCTGTTGCGAGCCGAGATATTCATCGCGGCACGGCTGTTCGATTTGGCACGAGTGGAGCTGCAGGAGTTGGAAAAGCGTTTGGCACAGGCTTCACCGCGGCGCACGCGTGGTTTGCGTCTCTATCTGACGCGGCTTTATTTTGCTTCGCATCACTACATCCGCAGCATCAGCTTAATCAGCGACATGGCTGAACAACAAAAATCCTACTGGCACGAGCTACCTGAGCAGTTGCTGATTTATTTTCCCCAGCCGTACCTGCACCTGTTCGGCAAGGAAGCCTTCCGTGTCAATCTTGCCCCAGAAATGCTGCTGGCAGTGGCGCGGCAAGAGTCGGCCTTTCGACCTGAGGCACGTAGTCGTTCTGACGCGCTCGGCTTGATGCAGCTCATTCTCCCTACCGCTCGTAATGTCGCGGCGGCCCACCAGCTACCCACTGACAATATTGAGTCACGCTTGTTTGATCCAGCCACCAACATCAAATTAGGGGCGCTGCTGTTGCGGCGGCTAACCACCCGCTATCGTGACCACCTACCTGCAATCTTTGCCGCTTACAATGCTGGTGAGGAGGTTGTCGATATGTGGCTGCAACGTCGTGCCCATCCCGATCCTAGGGTGTGGATTGAACTCATTCCGTTTGGCGAAACCAAACACTACGTCATGCGCGTCTACCGCAACTACCTCATCTATCGCTTTTTGGCGCGCGACGAGACGCATATTGCCGCCCGTTAGCGCGCTGCGTTCTTGTCGGGGCCTGCTGCCTAGTTCTCTACTCTGATTCTGTCGGGTCTATTTTTCTGATAATCGCTTGTGCACATGCGTAGGTGCTGTCCCCATTCAGGCAGTCCACGGTCTAGGAAGTGGGTGTTGCTTCTTTTGTAGACACGCTCAAGGTGGGGTGGCTTGCCGATCTGTTCCCACGCGGCAAGGCTGTGCGGGTGATCGCCACAGCTGAGTACTGTGCTCACCATTCTGCGCTCGAAATTCTGCCGGTCGGGGAAGACCGATGCGCAAGCTAAGCCCCAATATCCTTCTCCCCGCTGTGTAAGTGTGCGGTCGTGAAAGTCAATAAATCTTTGTCGCACGGCAGTGGCATAAGTTGCTCTACAGCCCATGCCAAAGGTGAGGTGATCGACACAACCCTCGTCCCAGAGAGCGGCACGTATTTTTCTGCCGTTAGCATCGTCCTTGAAAGCATCGACCTTTTGCAGCACACAAGCGATGTCGAGCAGTGGCTTGCCACCGCCGAGCGCACCGTAGAGAATGGCAACGGCCCAAGCCCGCCGAGTGGTTGTCCAGTAGCAGTTGCAGTTTTCGTCGAGGCCACGATCGGGACGCACCTTGCCGCTACTGTAAACTCCGCCACAGGACATGATAGCATCTTTGCTACACGTGCTACAGGAGCAGGTCTCCGGGTCCCAGGCAAATCTACTGCCACGGGGACAGGAGGTAATCTCGTTGTTCTGGTCGTCACAGCACTTACAGGCTGGTGGAGGTTGGACCTGGCAATCACGTGTGCCTTCGACGCTGCGTTTGCTGGGCGCGAGAATTTGAAATGTCGGGCAATCTTTACTCTCGCAAAGATTGGTGCAGCTGCGGCGTTGCACTCTCGATTTTCGTTGCCGCATCGTCTCTCCGCCGCAGACGGTGTCTGTCGCTGGTGACCAAGCCTTTGATTCCCACACTTTCCAAGTGGTGCAGGCTGCGTCGCAAGAATTTTCGCAGACAGGAGCACATACCTTCGTGCCAGCCGCGGCTTGGGTGTCGCTAGCGGTGGTCTCGCAGTCATCGAGGTTGCAGGGATCAGGACAGGTTCTCTGGCGCGTGCGTGTCTGAGCTAGTGTTTCGCCTTCGCACACGGTATCTGTTGCAGGTGTCCACGTGCCCCAATCACCCCAGGCATCACAAGTTTTAGGACTTATCCGGCACAGTGTTAGGGCTGCAATCGCCGTTTCGGGCAAATTTTCGACGAGGCTTTCGCCATCGAGATCCTGCACTGCTTGCCAAGTCTCGCCGTCGCAGACATCTGTTGGCGGCAGATCTTTGAAATGCATCGGGCGAGCGGCAGCCCACATCGGTGCCGAAAGCGTCTTCACGGCAATCAACTGCTGGCTGTTGAGACTGTTAAGCAGGGACAGTATGCGGGCCTTGATGGTGTTGACGTTGTGATCATCTTTCTCCCCCTGCAACTCCTTGTATAGCGTGAAGAACTTGCTTAGCACCGTGCTGGCCGCGTCGACGATAGTCGGGTCGCTCATCGTGACCATCAAGCTCGCGTCATTGAGCACGGTATGCATCGTTTCCACCAGCTCCGCGAATAACGTGGGTATATCTAGCACTTGCCGCAGGCTCGTGCTTTCTTCAATGGCGAGGAGTTCGTTGATGAATTCCTCATTGAGAATGTCGGCGACAATGTCGGGCGGCCCCTTGAGTTTAGTGCTGATGAAACTGCCCTTCGTTGCCAATGCTTGTCGCAGGGTCGCATCGCTAAAGAAGGCAACTACGGCCGCGCTGAAATCTTTGCCGAGTTGCTTGTTCTGCGTCTTGTCACGGTTGAGGGCGAGGGTGGTTGCCGCATCGACTATTTTTTTCAAGCCTTCTGCCACGGCACTGTCAGCAGGAAACTGGCCCTGCAGTGCGGTTATGACCGATCCGACTTTCAGTGCGGTGCTGATGTCATTGCCGAAGCGTGTGTGTACGATTGCCATCGCCTTCTGTGTGAATGTGTTGAGGAATTTTTTCTGGGTAATGGCAGTAGCATCGAAATCCTGCGCCAACAGCCTATTCATAACGATGGTGTAGCGCCAAGCGACAGCCGCATCCGTGCCGACAACCGCGTCCTCGGTGTTTTGCGTAGTATAGATCTGCGTGCTGTCACAGCTCAGCGGCAACAGCAACAAGCCGATTGCACCAAAAATTCGCACGACTACCCCGCCATAACAATCCTCACGCGTGCCTATCGGAGAGTTTAAGCACTTTCTTAGGTAAACTTACAAAACGCTGTAATGTCAGGATGATAAGAAGATGCGGGGTAAACAAAGGGGCTAGGTGGGCAAGTTTGAACGCAACTGCCGAGGGGCAAAGACCTTCCTTAGCACAAACCTCCGTTGTCTTGGCAGGGAGCAGTGGAGCTAGTCCCTTAGCACAAGCCTCCGTTATCTTGGCGAGGCGCAGCCCTACCGATAAACCCGACCACAACAGGTATAGGCACATGCTTTATCTAAAAGCATAATCTGACAGCAATATGGCAGTATTTATGGTCGGGTTTTCGTACGGCCTCGCCGCGCCGTTCATGGAGCTCTCGGTAGGCAAGCTTGAACGTAACCGCGAGAGGTCTAAGCGCAAGCAGCGAGCTAGGAAGCGAGCGATACAAAGAGCCGCGTAGCGCAAGCAGCGAGCGGGGAGCTAGAAAGCGGCAAAAAGCCGCGTAGCGAGCGATACAAAAAGCATCGCGCAGCGATGAGCTAGGAAGCGGCAAAAAAACCGCGCAGCGAGAAACTTGGGGGCAAGGACACCACTTAGCACAAGCCTCCGTTGTCTTGGCGAGGCGCAGCCCTACCGATAAACCCGACCACAACAGGTATAGGCACATGCTTTATCTAAAAGCATAATCTGACAGCAATATGGCAGTATTTATGGTCGGGTTTTCGTACGGCCTCGCCGCGCCGTTCATGGAGCTCTCGGTAGGCAAGCTTGAACGTAACCGCGAGAGGTCTAAGCGCAAGCAGCGAGCTAGGAAGCGAGCGTTATAAAGAGCCGCGTAGCGTAGCGCAGCGCGTAGCGTAGCTAGGCACGTTTGCGTTTGAGCTTGGTCAGGTCACCGCGCTTGAGGCCTGTTGTACGGCAAATGACCTCAATGCTCATGCCCTCCTCAAGCATGCGCAATGCTACCTTGGCCAGCCCCTCGGCTTTGCCCTCGGCTTTGCCCTCGGCTTTGCCCTCGGCTTTGCCCTCGGCTTTGCCCTCGGCCTTGCCCTCGGCCTTGCCTTTGGCTAGTCCCTTCTTAAAGCCCTGCTCAAGCCAGCCCTCTTGACCAATTTTGATGGTGCGCATCAGTCTATCCTCCACTTTGTTGATACAACCAGCCTCGATTTCCTCTAGCAGACCCATGTCGAAACCGCCATCGGATTCGACAAGACAGTTGGTTCGCTACGCTGCGCTTGGCTCTTTAGTAACGCTCGCTTGCTAGCTCGCTCTTTGTCCTCAAACCTCTCTGCTTTATCCTCTCTTCCGCAGGCAGAGCAAGACTGCCGACGAGAAATTCCCCGATCACCTCTCTATTCAACTGTTGCAGGCTACGCATGCCGAGGAGATAGGGATGCGAGCTGGGAAACACAGTCTGTAGCGTCTCGGCAGTTTGCCTGGCAAAATCGAATAGCAAGTAGCCAAAATTAAGGCTGACCTCACCACAGACATTGCTCTGTGCGGCCCGGAAAGCTCGCGGCAAGTGCCACTTGCTCTTCGCCGTGGAAACAACGATCGGCACAACCTCGTCGGCAGCCTCTGCGTAAAGAACGGTTTGGTAGGAAAGCAGTTGCTGGAAGATATGCTTGCTCTTCGCTGCGCGGCTCTTTGTATCGCTCGCTTTCTAGCTCGCTCTTTGCACTCAGACCTCTTGCTTTTGCGTTCAAGCTTGCTCTCTAGTTATCTGCTCACCCTCGGCATCAGTAAACACCGTCGTCTCGAATTTAAGTGTGCGGAAGTTAAACTGTGCAGCTCGCTCCTGGCCGAGCAAGAACTTGAGCAGTTCTGTGGCTAATTTTACGTTGCGGGTAAATGCCGCCATGAACAGGGCATTGTGCAGAGCACGTTTTGACATGATGTGCCTTCCGTGTTTGTATTTGGATCGTTACCACACAGTGAGCTTGGCATCGAAGCTAAGCGAGTTGCCACAGAATAGCAACTGATGTTTGCTGTGGGTATCTTTCAGAGCTCTCGGTAGGCAAGCCTCAACGCAACACAGGGAGATCAGGGCGCAAAGAGCGAGCGGAGCGAGAAAGCGGCAAAAAGTCCAGCGAGCGTAGCGAGCGAGAAAGCGGCAAAAAGTCCAGCGAGCGTAGCGAGCGAGAAAGCGGCAAAAAGTCCAGCGAGCGTAGCGAGCGAGAAAGCGGCAAGGAAGCCGCGTGCAACTCGACCTCAACAGATGTAAGCACATGCCTTGTGCAAAAAAATAATCTGAACGCAATCGCGAGAGGTCTGAGCGCAAGCAGCGAACGGCAAAGACCTTATTTAGCGCAAGTCTCCGTTGTCTTGGCATGGAGCAGTGGAGCTAGCAAGCGGCAAAAAAGCCGATCAGCGATAAACTCTCCCCGAACGGGTAGTAAGCACATACTCTTGTCTGAAAGCATAATCTAACAGCAATATGGCAATATCTGCGGTCGAGTTTTCGCACGGTCTCTCCCTGCCGTTCATGGAGCTCTCGGTAGGCAAGAGGTGGGGGCAACCGCCGAGAGACTTGGGTGCAAGCAGAGAGATATGAGGCAAGCCTGAATGCAATAACGATGGGCCTGAGGGCAAGCCTCAACGCAATGGCAGGAGGTCTGAGCACAAGAAGCGAGCTAGCAAGCGAGCGTTACAAAAGAGCCGCGCAGCGCAGCGTAGCGCAGCGTAGCGCAGCGTAGCGCAGCGTAGCGCAGCGTAGCGTAGCGCAGCGTAGCGCAGCGCAGCAGCGAGCTCGTTAAAATTTTGTGCGTTGACAAGCTTGCCGCTAACCACTACAAGGCTGGCGGCAGGTCAGTTTTTCAGTCAGTTCCTCAAGGAGTAAGGCGGATGTTTAGATTTTTGCTAGGGCTCAAGCTTGTGGTGTTGCTGGGCGTGGGTTCGTTGTGTTACGCCGATGTTCAGCTTAAGTATGAGGGAGAAGGACAAGCCTTTAGCGAAGCGGGAGTGTCCCGTCCCTATAAGGCGAGTGTGGTTGTCTTGCCTGGGGCCAGCGGTGACTACTATCAGTTTGCTCGGGCGACCCCAACGGGGGAGATGGTTGTCAGCAATTGCTTCGTGCTCCAGCAAGATGCACTGCATGAAGATTCGAGGGACACGTTCAAGGTACTGGCCCCAGACTATCCATCCCAGAGCTCCTGTGGTGACAGTGCCAATTACCGTCAGGTGGGTTGGGCACATGCCTGGAGTGACGAGGAAAGTTACGTATCTTTTATCATGACTATCACCACGATTACCGGTGAAGAAGAAGGCGGCTATCTCACTATCGACATGACTAGGTCGTCGTCAGACGATGGGAAGGAACTGTTGGAGATTGTGGGCTTCGCCGTCACTGGGGACTGGTTGGGGCAACAGCAGTGGTTTATCCGCCGTTACTGGAAAGAAAGATACGAGTTGATCACCTATTGATACGACCCCGACGACTATGAAATTTTTTCATAACGCGGCATAGTCTACCACCGTGCCAGGGCGGAGCAGCCGGTGACCCTCTCCCTGCAGAAACTGCATCGCACGCAACAGGACTATTTTGCCAGTGGCGCGACCCACGCCTATGCCTTCCGTCGCACCGCGCTCGCAACTCTGCAGGCTACCCTGCGCAAACACCACCACGACATCGTTGCCGCGTTGCATGCTGACCTGCGCAAGCCAGCTTTTGAAGCTGTGGTCAGTGAAATTGACCTCACGCGGCAAGAACTGGCTTACGTCCGTCGGCATCTCAAGCGTTGGATGGCGCGGCGGCGGGTACGAACACCGCTGTTGTATTTTCCCGCCAGCAGCTACACACAACCTGAACCCCGTGGCTGTGTGCTAATCATCGCCCCTTGGAACTATCCGCTGCAGCTAGCATTATCGCCATTGATCACGGCCCTAGCGGCAGGCAACTGTGTCATCTTGAAACCGTCCGAGCATGCCCCCCACACCGCTATGCTGCTGCAACGCATGCTGTCGGATTGTTTCCCGCCCGAACATGTGCAAGTCATCAACGGCGGTATTGAGACGAGCAGTGCCTTGCTCGATCTACCTTTTGACCATGTTTTTTTCATCGGCAGCCATACGGTTGGCAAAATTGTCATGGAAAAATCCGCCCGCCATCTCGCGTCCGTCACCCTTGAACTCGGCGGCAAGAGTCCCTGCATCGTCGATCGTGATGTGCCTTTGCGTGACACCGCCCGCCGTATCGTCTGGGCAAAGTTTTTCAACAGCGGGCAGAGTTGTATTGCCCCCGACTATCTGCTCGTCCATGCCGACATTAAAGCCGAGCTGATTGCCGCCCTGTGCCACACCATCGTTGCCTTCTACGGGGACCGGCCGCAACAAAGTGCGAGCTTAGGGCGGATCATCAGCCGTCAACACTGCGAACGCCTCGTCTCCTATTTGCAAGCAGGCAACATCGTGCATGGCGGACAGTACGATCTCGACGATAACTTTATTGCCCCGACCCTGCTGAGTGATTGCCAGCTAGATAGCCGCATCATGAGTGAAGAAATTTTCGGCCCGCTGTTGCCGATTCTTACTTTTCAGGACAACGAGCAGCTCGTTGCTATCATTGAAAAAAATAAAAACCCGCTGGCACTATACCTCTATAGTCGTGACCAAGAACGCATCGCCTATGTCACGCGTCGCATCGCCTTTGGCTCTGGCTGCATTAATGATGCGTTAATTCAATACGGTATCATGGGCTTGCCCTTCGGCGGCAAGGGCCGCAGCGGATTTGGCAAGTGTCACGGCAAGCATGGGTTTATGACCTTTTCACATCAAAAAAGTATCACGCGGCGTGCCTTTGGCTTTGATCAACAGCTCCGCTTCCCGCCCTACAGCAAGAATCTTCGCTGGCTCAAAATCATGCTACGACTCGGTCGCCTGTCGCTCTAGGGTAAGTCATGTCGCGCCAGGCCTGTTTCCTATCGCTTGGTATGGCGGCGGCGTGGATGCCACTGGCTGTCGGAAATGTTGCCACCTGGTATAGCATCTAGTATATATTCCGCGGTAAAATAGGTATAGAGGGCATGCTATGGATGACTTGCAATCACAGTACCGGGTGGAATTTTCAGCCAGATACCACCTATATCCAGAGTTTGCCAAGTTTGCCCGCGACGATCCCAAGCTCGCGCTTCGGCGAATAGGGATAAATGTGCCACGGAACATGGAAGTTAAGCTGGTTGAAGATGACGACGAGCACGTAAATATTCCGATGCCACACTCACCTGATGCTTTCTGTTTTGAACCGCCACCAAAAGAGGTTGTCTACCGCTTTCGCAGTGATAAAAAATTCGCTTCAGATATGGCCACCGACATGAACTCCGCCCTAAAAGAAGGGGGACTGGAGCTGGAGATCGAGACAAAGAGCGGCACTAAGCCCAGGATAATCGAGGACACACCAAAGGTCGCCCACTTCAGAATACTTGCAAAAAGTCTGTTTGTTAGCGGCGAGGATATGAAGCGCATAGCCGAACAAGGTGAGTTCGTTGACGGCGAGGTTTTCCAGAAGCCAGGAATAATATGCCCGCCTGTGATTATGTTTGTCAGAAAATATTTTTTTCTCGATAAGTTTAACGTTCAAATTACGCACAGTAGTGAGATGTTCAATCTAACATTAACCGTCGGTATCGATCGATTCGGCAAAGCGTTTTTTGAAACAGATGACGACGCACTGTCGGCAAAAGATTATAAAATGATCGCTCGTTTCTTTGATGGGGACACGATTAGCCTCAAAGGGCAAGCGACCACAAGCGATACGACCATCTCAGGCAATGTTACCATCGACGGAAGGAGGCGGGGGATCGGCAGGCTACCTGATATATTTCCATCTGGTACTGTGTTTTTTAGTCGGTCGGACAAAATACACAGCCAAGAAGGCCGCTATCGAAGGGTTTCTGTTTGTTTATCAAGCACCGGTGGCGGGGTTATCCCTGACAACAAGATTGAGTTGCCCCCAGTCGGGGGAGTAAATCAGGAGGAAGTTGACGACAGCCAGCCACACACTCTCAACACTGATGATTGGCATTACAAAATTAATGGGTTGGGTTATCTATCTATCGACAATCTTTCGTGGACACTCCATAAAGAGGAAAGAATATGGACAGCCAATATTTACAACGACAGGACATCTCCACCCCATTTTGATGATATTGAGTGGAAGAGAGAAGCGGTTGATCTCCTTGAAAAACTAGTAGATGTTATGTCTTTTGCCAGAGGCCGACGCGTATATTGCCCGATATGGGAGACCAGCCTCTCAGGCAACGTAGAAACCCACGCCACAAAACCTAATATCAGCCTCGATACCCCGCTTATGCCAATCATTGAGAGGACGGAAGATGCAAATCGCCTGGTTAACTGTGTCATCGAAAAGAGACACTGCGGTTTTTGGAACGATGTTCGACGGGCTATTTATCTTATGCTGTCATCTCAAAAGATCAGCGATTCCGGGCTTTTTATGAAATTGGTAGCCATCGAAATTGTGGCTCGATCAACATCTACCACCAGCACATCAATAAGCCTGGGCGGCTTGATCAGGAATTTTTTAGCTGAACAGACACACGATCTGTTGATCGGTCTTAAGGGTAAGATTTATGGCTTAACCAAGGTCAGGAACGAGCTTGCCCGTAGAGGGGTGACGGGAGCTACCGACCGCGAGTTAGCTACCTACACGGCCATCGCACACGAGGTCATGACCAGAATGATATTAGGGCTGTTGGGGTTTGAGGGGGTCTATTGTTCCTATATCGATAAAAAAGGACAACTTGATGGTGATGGCGCACGTGAACTCAAAGATGGCAAGGTGACGGTGGTTGATCCTATAAATTTTGGGGTTCAGGGAATTAGCTTTCGCAGCAATGCCGTTCGGTTTCGCCTAAAGCTCAACGATCCGGTAGAACGGGGTTTGCCCACAAGCTGTGTTAGCCAAAAACCAGATTGATATCTGCGTGTTGAGTGTGTTACCATGTTTCAAGTGAAATCGAGGGTTACGGGTAATTATCCCAATAAAAGTATGATCGCAGGTATCTTGCCGTAAGTTGTGAGGTAAATCTATGGGGCTACCATTACGCAAATCTGAACGCGTTGTTCGTAGGCAGACGGGCCTTTGCGAGCGAATTGCTAACAGGCTAAAGATTCAGTGGAAATCCGAACACCACAACTGGATCATGCCCCCCACGCATCTTACCGGAATGCTCACTCCCAAGACGGGCAATATCCCTGGTATTCGGGTGTATCTGACGGCAGGCATAAATCCCGTGGGTGAGTTCGTCATCAAGAGCGATGTTAAATCCCAGAACCCCGACGACGACGAACTTCTTGGGAAGATCAAGAGCCAGGGAAGCTTGTGCCAGTTAGGATGCGAAAGCCCTGGGGGTAGGCTAATTAAGGTCAACGATGTCTGTCTCAAAAAATGAAGCAAAAATTCGCTTGGGTGGCGAATATGACAGACCGCCGAGTAGTGTCTCCTCCCACGCAAACGATAAGCCAGGTCATCTCAAAATGAGGGCTACTATTCTCGGTTTTAGGTTAGCAGAGTATCAAAATTCTATAAATTTGGGCAACGAGATACTGACAATTAACTTCCCTGCCCCGGATTCAGAAGAATCTGGCTTCCTTGAACTGGAGTCCAAACAAGAAATTGACAAAGACGGCATCGATAAATGGGCAGACTTGGCGATAGTGTTACTTGAGGATATTAGGCTTGTTCTTGAACTAGCTGGGGATAAACATCTTGATATTCACATCATGTCACTTTACTGCGATCGAGAATATGTCTGTGATTATCTTCGTAAACCCGAAGATAAAGAACAATCGGAGCGGATAGGGAAATTTCCAGCCGTACCTCTTGATTGGAAAAATATTGAGCCATTGATCAAGGAAACCTCGTTGAAATTTCGCTCAACGAACGACAATAAATGGGGTGGGATAAGGATGGCAATAAGACTACTCCTTGAGCAGTCGGAATATGATGAAATTTTGCTCTCCCTGAAGGTTGCGGCGATAGAAGCACTTTATCAAACTTTTCTATCAGGCAAAAAACATCGAGTGACTAGAGCAAAATGTCCACTAACAAAAGAAGATTGCCACCTTGTTCAAGAAGTCGCCGTGGTGCTTACACTCAGACAAAGGATTCTAAAATTCTTTCACGAAAGCGGGATAACCTGTGGGTTAAAAGTGCTGGGAATATGTATAGATATAAAAGAGAAGGAGAAGAACATTCTTGATACTCTCGTAAGAACTAGAAATGCCATCATTCACCGTGCCGCTGAGGGCTTACATAGTCAAGACAAGATCAAGCAATCGGTCAAACTTGCTCACGAAATAGCCATTCAGATGATTTTTTCAATACTGGATTTCGAGGGAGAGTATTACTGTTCTCCCAAAGATGGACAACTTCGCACATTTCCATCCTGTGAATTAGCCGACACTACTTCGCCAGCCAACTAACTAAAATTTCCTATCGCTTGGTATGGCGGCGCTCACGGTAAGAAGGTACAGCCATGGCATTGAGATGTCTTCTTATCATTCTCTCATCGACGATGTAGCCCATTGTTGCTAAAATTTGTGCAATTTCCTGGTTCGACAAGGTGGTAGTGCCTTCAGCCTCTATCAAGGCCCTAATTGCCTGGCGTGCCGCATTATTCTTGCGCTGCCGGGATGGCGGGATAGCAATTTCTTGACGCAACAATCGCACTTCGTTTGCTGACCAAAGCAAACCCATCCTGCGCAAATGCTCAGCAATCTCAGTATCCAACAAAGGTGTAAGACCATCCTCTGCCGCAATCATATTTCTAACGATAGTAGTTATCGCGTTTTTGCGGCGTTTAGTATAGGACAAGATACCAAGCTTGTTGCGGTAACCTGCTATTTCTCGTGCCGTAAGGCTGAGCCCCGCAGTTTTTTCTAGGTTACCAGCCACATCCCCGTCTGTGAACGGCGACAACGGGGGTTCACTGTCTATTGCTTTTTTTATTTTCATCATCAACCCTTCTTCAGGCAGCGCAACATCTCGAAAGAAAAAATGTAGCGGGAAAATTCCATACTCTGTGTAAATATACATGTGGGCGCGGTGCACGAGGCGATAAATATTCTCTAGGGGGAGGTGCAAGTCCGCACTTGCCTCATGTATATATAGCGCTTGCAAACTTTTTAACCTGCCTTTTTTATCAAAAATATCCAGCGGTTGTAGATAATCACGCCGTGCTCCGCTGGCAAAAAAACGCCGTTGCCGTGCGACCACGTAGGACGTAAGTTTTTTGGCATCATGCGGATGTTCTGTAGACATATAATTTACCGCCAATTTGTCTCCTGTAGTCAAGACTTCCGCCCCCAACACACCCGCAATTCTCTGCTTAAATCCCGCGCCGAGATGGGCGAAAGTGTAAACAACACTTTCTGGGAGCGGAGGACGCAGTCCCTGCACAAGGCCCTCGTGGTATGAGGCGAGCAGGGTTTCAATTACCGACACTTTCCCTGCCGCATGCACACTGAGATGCGCCCGCTTGGCTAACATCATATCAAAGGCCAGCACGTCATCTGCCGTGATGTCGTTATCGTACAGTGCTGACAGCATGTGGTGGGCAAGGCGCTGACCAGCATCACCGCGGCACCAGGCACTGACCACACTGTTGGGCAGGTGAAAATAACCCGCCAAGCCTCTTTTGCCACCCTCGCCCCAGTAAGACAGCTGCAACTGCTGCAGCGGCACTTGCCTAAACATAGACACGGTTGCCGCACCCAGACACGAAACCAAGATAGCCCGTCGGACGATAATACTCATAATCTGTATGTCATAGGTAGTAAATTAAACACCTTCAAAGGCTGTGCTTATACAACATAATATATGCCTTTGCCAAGCACTATTGTAGTTAAAATATTAAAGCTGGGGGCAAGGTTACGCTATGCCGCGTAAAAACTAGGTGGTCGTAGGGTGGCGGAAAATGCTGCAGTCTAGGATGTGGGGTGGTTTAGGTGCGGAAGTCGTGGGGGACGATAAGCGAGCAAGCATTGTGCTTACCCGCCATGTGTCTATAAGTCCTTGACGATACCGAGACCGAGACTGGTCAGGAAAGATTTCGGGCGGATATAGTTGATGGCTAGCATCAGTTCAAGATGCCAGTCGTGCGTGATGTTGAGTATGGCTGAGCCAGAGGCACGCCCCAGTGCGTTTATGCCATCTTGGATTTGATCGTCGAGTTCGACAGTTTGCAAGGTGGCGTTGTCGCCGACACTGGCATCAACTGCCATAAGCCCTAGCCCTAACTCGCCGCGCAAGGAGACGATGTTGTGCGGTAGTGCTTCGTAAGCAATGCCTGAAGTTAATCCCAAGCCTTGAATAGTGATGTCTTGCTTGGTATGTCTGCGCTCGCTCTCGTAGTATTTTCTTTCGATGGCCGTGCCCGCGACAACCATATACAGCGAACGCAGGGTGACACTGAAACCACTGCCTAGCCGTCCCGCGAAGAAGAGGTCGTATTCCTGTCCTTTGAAACCGTCCAACACTAGTAGTTCAGCATAAGACACCGCCAGTCCCAGCGATTTAGGAAACATGCGCCGTGGCATAGGGAAGCGCTCCTGCAAACGCTCGTAGTCTTCCTTCGGGATCATTCTGACTTGCAGATTGCGGGTAATGCGGTTGAAGGTTTCACTGATTTCCACTTCACGATGGCCGTTTTTGATGGCGGTAACCTGACCGACCGCGACGATACGACCGTCGCCATCGAAAAAGCCCGCGTAATCACCGACTGTTAGGTTCTTGTCATCGACCAGACAGTTGATGCTGTTCTTGTCGCACCTAAAATTGTAGGCCAGCAAAGGACTCGTCCAAATCAGCGAGAGTAGAAAAGATAAGATCCGAAAATAAAGCACAGCGTTCACTCCTTGCAGATAAAATTTGCTATCCAGCTTGTACGGTGCAAGTTTTATTCCAACGAGGATGTCGTGGTGGTTGCCTTCACCCTAACATCGCCTATGCCAGCCAAAAATTGCCATGCTTTTAGGTAGATAAGACGATCACGATCCTTGCCTAGCGCGCGCAACACTTGGGCAAAATTGTGGAAGTTACCTGTCTGAACTCTTGACACTGCACCGCTGACAGACACCAGCACGGTGCTTACTTGTTGGCCACGCAACTCCCCCTGCACCAAGAAATCGGACTGCGGCACACACTCGTAGCCAGTGCCGAGGCGCGCCTGCAGAGTCGCCAGCACTTGATCGCGCAAAAAAACCTGCGCCTGCGTTGCCACGACGATGCCCGCCCGCCCGTCGGCCTCACAGTAGAGGGCATATACGCCACGTGCGTCCCTACACACAGGCAAAATGAGAAGGGCCGGGGAGGTGACCCGTGCTGGCCAGTGCATCAGCTGTCGAGCATCTTGGCAACGACCAGTTCGGCAAGCTGGTGCAGGCAGGCGAGTGTGCCAATGCCACGCGGGGCGATCGCTTCATGGTAGGGGCGAGCACGAGGGTTGAAAGTCGCATGCAGCACATCGATGGCGACAGGCTGGTCTGCGTCACGGTGGTTATACTGATACACCTGCGGCAAGTCCTCGACCACGAAGCCACTGTCTTCTAGCAAGGTGAAAGTATCCTGCATGGCAGCATGGTTGATTGGCAACGCCGTAAGCTCCGAATCGATCACATAGACGAAACCATCGAGACCCTTGAGCAAAATATCATACGTCTCGGCAAAATAAGGTGGCGGCAAAGTAAAGGCATGCAGACGCACCTGATAACCGTTGACCGCACCGAGTTTCAGGGGCAGAAAATCGAACAGCGGGTTAGGTCTGCTATCGGCTTCTAGCTCGAACAGGTCGGTCTTCAGCTGCGGCGAGGTAGAACGATAGAGAGCACGCAGATTCTCCGTCTTGCCCGCACCAGCAGTGCCAAAGTAAAAAACCTTGCAGTGGATTTCTTTCTTGTCAAAATTACAGATGGCCATCGCTGCCTGACCCACACCTTCAACGGGTTAATTTTATCACAGGTGCAAGTATCCTGTCAGCCTTCCCTGAACCCAGACCGAGTTGGTGCAGCAAGACCGTTCAGCAGAGGCTCAACTCAGCCGCGGGGGGAAGAGATGGCGCGCAGCCAACGGGCCAGGTCACCATCGGGAGCGGAATCAGCGGTAGTAAACACTAGGCTCAGCGCGTAGAACATCACCAGTAGCACGAATGCGCCGAAGATAACTCTGTAGTTGTTCTTAAGAAAACTAGCGAAAAAACTCATGGCGGGCTATATTGTATACCTAAAAACCGTAAAAGTAAAGGTTTTGCCCCGCGGTGTGTGGTGACACGCTGGAGCTGTGTTTTTTAAATTTTAGCGAGTTAGATGCGTGCAGGGTCGGCGTAGGGAGTTCAGGAATTTTTGCCAGCGCAACATGTTCACACTGGAGGAGAGTGAGATTGCCCACGGGTGGCGTTGTAATGTCGGGCATGAGGGTGAGCGCGTCAATGTCAATTTCTACCGGACTGGCAAGGTGCTCGTGCAGGGTAAAACCTGTGACTTAAAGACTAGGGTTGAGGAGTTTTTCCGCACTACAACCGAGCCATCTGCTTCAGCCTCGCCTTTGCAACATCTGCGGCAACTCGACCATAGCGGGGTTGATGAGTCGGGCAAAGGCGATTATTTCGGCCCCTTGGCCATCAGTGGCGTGTATCTTACCTGCAAGCAACTTGATCTGGTGCCCAGCTGGGGTGTCCGTGATTCCAAGCAACTGCAAGACCAGGAGATCATTAAACTCGCCGAGCGCATCAAACAGCAGTGCGTGCATCGTTCGCTCGTCTTCCCTCCGCGGCTTTACAACGAACGCTATCGGCAATTCAAAAACTTAAACAAACTACTAGCCTATGCTCATGCGCAGATCATCTCCGCCCTGGTCGAGGCAACGAACTGCGCCCAAGTCATCTCAGATAAGTTTGCCGCGGCGCACCTGATTCCATCGTATTTCAGCAGCAACGCACACATCGAGCTGACGCAGGTAGTACGTGCCGAGCGCGATCCTGCGGTTGCCTGCGCCTCCATCCTTGCCCGTGCTAATTTTTTGCAAGGGCTGGCGGCACTGTCACAGCAGCACGGCGTAGTTTTTCTACGGGGTGCATCGGGGCGAGTGAAAAAACAAGCCCGTGCCTTTGCCCAGCAACACGGGTGTCTGGCAGAAGTCGCCAAGACGCACTTCAAAATGTTCTAGAGTCCAGACTACCGACAGCGTTGGGCGATTTCGCCAAAAATACTATCACCATGCGGATCGCACATTTTAATTTCGAGACGATCACCAGCTTGTAGAAACGGGGTTGTGATTGTGCCTTGGGCAATCTTTTCCAACATGCGCTGCTCCTGCAAGCACGATGAGCCGCGCGCGGGGTCAAGGTTTGAGACTGTGCCACTGCCGAGAATTGTGCCCGCGGTGAAGGCTCGTGTCTTGGTAATGTAGGCGATGAGGTCGTAGAAAGAAAAGTGCATCTCTGCGCCGCTGTCGGGGTTGCCGAACTGCTTGCCGTTCAGTGTCGTGGTGAGGGGAAGATGCACGCGTCCCTCACGCCAGTGGTCGCCCAGTTCGTCTGCGGTCACTGCCAACGGGGAGAAGGCACTGGCAGGCTTGGAGACAAAAAAGCCAAAGCCCTTTTGCAGTTCCACAGGTATGAGGTTGCGCAACGATATGTCGTTGGCCAGCATGAAGAGACGCACGTAGTCTGCCGCATCGTCGCGGTGCACGCCCTGAGGTGTGTCGCCGAGCACGACGCAGATTTCGGACTCAAAGTCATAACCAAAATCGCGGTCGATAATCTCGATGTCCGCCGTCGGCGCTAACATACAGCCCGATCCACCCTGATAGATGAGCGGGTCTTCCCGCAAAGTCGGCGGGGGCTCAGCGCCGCGTGCCTTGCGCACCAGCACTATGTGGTTGATGTAAGCCGAAGCATCGATCCACTCGTAAGCACGTGGTAACGGCGACAGCAGGCGCGGCACGGTGTTGGCATCGAGTACTTTGCCCTCAATCCGACCTGCGTTCATGTCGTTGGCCAGATCACGCAGTCGGGGTGCAGTCTCGTGCCAGTGGTCGAGTGCCTGCTGCAGTGTCTTAGCAATTTCCCCTGCTTGCTGGTAGCGCTGGTTGTCGGACGACACGACGATAAGTTCGCCGTCACGTGTGCCATTGTCTAGTGTCGCGAGTTTCAATGTTGGTGTCCCTCCATAAGTCCTGCGGTTTTTTTCAGGTGCACGATCTCCGCCGCGGTGAGCTGACGATACTTGGCGGGCAGCAAGCCATCTGGCAAGCGTAGTCCGCTGTAAGCTATGCGTTGCAGGCGTATCACTTTGACCCCTAAGGCGGCAAACACTCGCCGCAGCAAGCGATTGCGCCCTTCCTTGACATCAACAACATACCAGAACCCGTACGATTTCCCTAGAAAGACTCGCTGTTGACGACGCAGTTGAAAGTAGTGCACCTTGCCATCTTCTAGTAATTCGCCTTGCCGTGCCGACTCTTCCTGTGCAGGCGACAGACGCTGTGCCAGCAAGACGTGGTAGGTTTTTTTTACTTCGAAAGATGGGTGACAGAGGCGGTGTGCTAGTTCGCCATCATTGGTCAATAGCAGCAACCCCTCCGAGTGATAGTCGAGCCGTCCCACGTAGAACAGCGGAAAGCGAATACGGCGCAGACAAGGCAATGCAAAAATCGTCGCCTTGTTGCCTTCGCCCTGCCGTGATACCAGCTTGCCCCGTGGCTTGTGCAACATCCAGTAGACCAGCGGCGGCATGTCCCAATGCAACAGTGCGCCGCGCAAATGCAACGTGTCCTCGTGAGGCACGACTTGAAGTCCTGGTTCACGCACCGCCTGATCGTTGACAGCTATCGCCCCTTGCTTGATCAAGTCGTCCGCCTGTCGTCGCGACATGCAAGCACCGAGTCGCGTCAGGCAGAGGTTAAGTCGCATCGCTATCCTCGTTGCTGTATGTCTCCCTGCTGTTGCTTGCGGTCGCGCTGCTGTCGCTATCAGTGCCACTGTCGTCGGCGCGGTCCTCGGCGCTGCTCTCTTTGCCACCGATGAGTGTGTCGAGGCGCGGGGTGGACTGGGCATGAATTTTTTCTGCTGCCAGTTGGCGGGTCTCTTCCTTGATTTGAAAGGATTCAAGCGGTGGCAGTTCCTGCAAATCACGCAAGCCGAACACCTGCAAGAAACGCGGCCCGACCGCAAATAGCAGCGGCTTGCCTGCACTGTCCTTGCGTCCAACGCAGACGAGCAGTTCACGTTCAAGTAGAGTGCGGATGAGATTGCCACTTTCTACGCCACGAATGTATTCAATCTCGGCACGTGCCAGCGGCTGGCGGTAAGCCACGACTGCTAGCGTTTCTAGCGCGGCTCGTGATAGCGGACGGGTGTAGGACTTGCCCAGTTGTTTTAGCATGGTCGCCGCACTTGCTACCGTCTGAAAGCGGTAACCGCCGTTGTTGACCAACTCGAAGCCACCCGCACGCCCGCGATAGTGTTCGCTGAGTTGCTGACATACAGCATCAACCTGTTCGGTGTTGACCGCGGCATCGTCCAGCACCGCGGCTATTGCCTTCGCCGTCAGCGGTTGCGGCGCGGCAAAGATAATTGCCTCAACCCGCGCCTGTAAACTTAAGGTGGTGGCAGCCAGTTTTCCTGCTCCTGAACTGAAGGCAGATATAGCCAGAGAACGCTGTCCATCTCCTCTTGATGTAGCAGCAGTTCACCGCCACGAGCTAACTCCAACACGGCGATGAAGTAAACCGCCAATTCAAACCGAGACTTAACCCGCGGATAAAATTCCTGAAAAGCAGTGAAGCCAACCCGCGCTAACTTCTCCCGCAATATCTGCATGATAGTCTCAATCTTGATCTTTTGCAATTTCACCTGCGGCACACGGTCGTGTCGCGTCGCTACTGTGGCCAGCAGCTGTTCGTAGAGCACGGGCAACATCCAGCGGTCTCCACGAGGTGTTTCCTGCACTTGAAAGCTCGGTTGTGCTGACAAGCGTGCCCATTCCTCGTTGCCGTAGTTGTAATCGCGCAGATAGCGGTGGCTGAGATACTGGGCCGCCTGTTTGATGTGGTAGTAGACGCGCAGCCGCTGTTCGAGTTCCAGCTGTGGGTCGTCCGCAGTTGGCAGCAGCTGGTCAGCATTGTCGGGAGGTTGTTCACGCGGGATAAGTCTTCTGCTCTTGATTTCCAGCAGTGCCGCGGCAATGTGCATGAACTCACCTGCGCTGGCGAGGTCGCGAAAATTTACCAGCCGTAGGCAGGCAAAATACTGCTGTGCCAGCAACAGCAGATCAATCTCGAAGATGTTTATTTCATTGACTTTTATCAGATGCAGCAGCAGGTCAAGCGGTCCCTCGAATTGCTCTAGCTTCACATCAAACATGCTGCTCGTAGTACCTCTGTTCTTTACTTGTAGCACGCAAAGGGAGTAACGTTCGGTGCGGCGTGCCGGTTGCAACCACGCAAAGGGTCTGTTGGTACAGGATGGCCGATACGAGGACAAAACTCAAGAAGTGCCTGCAAGGACAGCGAAAACTGCACCATCCACAGCTGGTGGATGCGTTGCTGCAGACGAGCGATGTCTTCACCGACAGCGGCCCTTGGCGGGAGCTGGCGGCTCATTCCCTCGACCACGTCCTGCCCATCTCCACCTTTCGCCACGATGCGGCGCGTTTTTTCTGCGGTGATCAGATTGTTGCTCGCTATCTCTCCAGTGGCACGACGGCGACAACGCGTGCTGTATCGCTATTTTCTGCTGAAGGCCTGCTACTCTACAGGATGGTGGCGATAAGCACTTTTGCCTCCGTGCTCAGTCGCTATTGGGGCGAGTCTGCACAGGAAGCACAGGGTGTTTCGTTGATCAACTACGGTGCAGAGGACTCTAGTCTGGCGACGATGTTGCGCTGGCTGGCTGAATGCTGGTCGCTGCCCTGTCTGTCTTTTGACGCTTTGCCTGAACACCTTGCCAGCCTTGATCCCCAGCGACCTTTCTTTCTCTGGGCGACGCGTACCCAGCTGTTGCAGTTACTGCGTGAGAGACCGCAACTTAGCTTGCCGCGGCATGCGATTGTGATTGAGACGGGTGGTTGGAAGAATATGCACCCTAGCCTGAGCGAAGGACGTTTTAATCGTCAAGTGCTCAATTTTTTTAAGCTTAGCGAAGATAATCTGTGCAGCGAATACGGCATGTGTGAGTTGGCAGCACAGGCATGGCGTTGTGGTCTGCGCGGTCGTTTCGCCTTTCCCGTTTGGGTGCAGACACTGGTTAGCCGTGACGGTATTCGCACCCGACGGCGAGGCACTGGTCATCTGTGTGTCTACGATCCTCTACGCATCGACTACCCTTGGCTGTTCTGCACCGAGGACTTGGTTAGCAGTGCAGGGCGGGGGTTGTTACGACTACGTGGTCGCGTGCCACACGCACCGCTGCGCGGCTGTGCACACGACCTGCGCCTGGAGCTAGAAAGCGGCAAGAAGTCTCACGAGCGGAGCGAGCTAGAAAGCGGCAAAAAGTCAGCGAAGCTAGAAAGCGGCAAGGAGCTAGAAAGCGGCAAGGAGCTAGAAAGCGGCAGGAAGTCAGCGAAGTCAGCGCAGTCAGCGAAGCTAGAAAGCGGCAAAAAGTCTCGTGAGCGTAGCGAGCTAGAAAGCGGCAAGGAGCTAGAAAGCGGCAAGGAGCTAGAAAGCGGCAAGGAGCTAGAAAGCGGCAAGGAGCTAGAAAGCGGCAAGGAGCTAGAAAGCGGCAAGGAGCTAGAAAGCGGCAAGGAGCTAGAAAGCGGCAAGAAGTCAGCGCAGTCAGCGAAGTCAGCGTTACAAAAAGCCGCGGTGCGCGGTGCGCGGCACGGCGCGAGCAAAGCGTCCTGCCCACAAACTTCTCAATTTCAATCAACCAGGGGTCACATAGAGATGGTGTCTTTGGCAAAAAACCACAGGCGGCGGTTGGTGCAAGCCTGCAAGAAATTTTTCAGCAGCAGAGGTTCGGTCGCGACTCTGGGAATGGAGCTTGGCTCTGAGCATGTGGCCAGAGATGCTTTACGCCAACTGTTGGCAGGGCTTCCCGACGACTGGGACGCGGCACTGGCACGCAGCTATCCTCAGCGTCAACTGCGCAATTGGCTGTTCGTGTTGCCCTCGAACCACTCGTTGACAGGTATCTACCCGCTGGTTTTTGCAGCACTGCTGCGCTTACGGGTGCTGGTCAAGCTTCCCGCCGACCTCGACTATCTCCATAGCTTTGTTGCCTTTCTCAACACTCGTCTGGGAGCAGGGCTAGACGTTATCAGCGTCGGTCACGCGAATTTGCACATTCCCTCCAACCTCGACGCACTGCTCTGCTACGGTAGCGACGCAACCTTGGCGGACTTGCGATCTAGCACCACCTTGCCCCTAGTTGGCTTTGGTAGCCACGATACGGTAACCATCGCCAGTCTCGATCACCTGTTGCAATACCCACAACCCCACATTCGTGATGCCTTTCATCTCTCGCGGCGTGGCTGCCTGTCATCAAGGGTGCTGTTTCTGGTGCCGCGGCCCGAGCAAAAATTTAACACCACCCACGTCAAAATTCTGGAAGAAAATTTTCGTGTCTTCTACGGTGCAAAACTAACCCCTACCTGTCGTGCCCAAGCGGAGGCAGAGAGAATGCGCTACATGCGTGATCTCGGTGCAGTGTTCTGTTCAACTGCCTGTCCTGCGTTTCCAATTCTACCCATCGACAATCTCGATTTTGACGCACTACTGCCGCGGGCTGCTTTCGTGTTGCCCATCGTTATTGTGCGTAACATCGCAAAGCTGAGAGATTTGCTACGGCGGCAACGCAGTATCAAAACAATCGTGCAGCCAGGTAGCCCTGCCCAACGTCAATATCGCCACGGGCGGTGTTTCGTGCGTGCGGGACAAGCAGGACGGCTCGCTTGGGATGGCACTCACGAAGGCCAGCCTCTGTTTGCCGCGTCCACCGAGAAAGTTGTTCACATCGTCACCCCAGAGTCATCGCAGCACGCAGTTGCGCCATCATGACAGAACAGGTGGCAACGTTAGAAATTCCCTCGGCACTGGTAGCACAAGCCCCGCGTCGCCGCGGCACCACCCGCCTGCTAGTGCGCGCCCGAGACGGGCAACTGCAACACAGCCACTTCCGTAAAATTCCCTCCCTGCTACCGCGGGGCACGCTGTTGGTGTTGAACAATTCAGCCGTCTTCCCCGCCCGCATCAAACTCGCCCAAGGTGGGGAACTGCTGTTGTTGGGTGCACCACAACGGCTGCGTGACAATCTCTATGCTTGCGAGGCCTTGGGACGACCTGTGCGTAAACTGCCCGTCGGCTGTGAATTGCAACTTGACCAAGGTGTGCGGGTGCAGGTTGTGGCCCAGCAACAACACGGCGGGCACATAACCCTGACCCTGCACTTGCTCTATGCTGGCGATCTCAACGCCTGGCTAGCACAACATGCCTGTGTGCCGTTGCCACCCTACATAAAACGCGACGACGAGCTACCTGCCTATCTTTCCGCCGACCTCAGCACCTATCAGACGGTCTATGCTGCCGTCAGCGGCTCGGTGGCGGCCCCTACTGCGGGCTTACACTTTTCACACAGCTGCTTGCGGCAACTCGCACTCATGGGCATCGAGACGGCATACCTCACCTTGCACGTCAGCGCGGGCACATTTCTGCCCATCCGCACGCCGCACATCGCGGAGCATGTCCTGCTGCCTGAACGCTATCTGCTGCCACAAGCAGCACTGCAGGCTATTCGCACCGCGCAAACCCAACAGCGCCCCATCGTTGCGGTGGGCACGACAGTGTTGCGGGCACTGGAAGATTTTTTTCATGCAGGCGAGGAGAGAGCTGCCGCAGATAACTGGCTGGAGACGGGGTTGTTTATTTATCCACAGGCAAAAAAATTCAAACCACAATTGCTACACGGGATGTTGACCAACTTTCACCAACCTGACTCAACGCTGTTTTTACTCGTCTGTGCTCTGCTGGGGACGCGGGAAGCGACACACCTCTACCGCACTGCCGTGCAGCGAAAATATCGCTTCTTTAGCTACGGCGACAGCTGCTTGCTGTGGTTTTAGGGCGCGCTGAGCAACTGTCGCGCCAGGCGTAACCATACTGCCTGCTCACAGCAGCAGAAACACTGCGGCGATAATGCTAGTCGGCAACAGCGCACCGAGTAGCAGACCGAAGGGTGAAATGCCATTGTCAAAATAATTATTGAGCAGCGATTGACCCGCGGGATTGGGAGCGTTGGCAATCACCGTTAATCCCCCGCCGCCGACTGCACCTGCGACAATGGCGTACTTGAGTTGAGGCGCAAGATCAGGCACGAGGGTGGCGAGGTAAGTGATAGCGGCGTTATCGTTGAAGGCGGTCAGGATCAACGCCCCAAAAAAGAGCGGCACGTGCGATAGACCTTCAAGCAGCGGTGCAATCCACCAGCCCTGCAAGCCACCATGCACCACCAGCCCGCCGAGAAAAAAACCGACCAGCAGAGGATTTTTGACGTTGAGGGGCTGCTGATGTGCACGAGTAGCTTGATAGAAAGCGAAGAAAAACAAGAACGTGCCGACAAACAGCGGCGGGTGGTGTGAGTTGCCAACGGTCCAAAGCATGAACAGGATATGCACACAGATGATCCACGGCGGGATAGGCTCGTCTTCAGTATCGGTGTCAGAGTTGAGCTGCCCACTCAGCTGCTTGAACTGCCGCCAAAAAATTAGCGCACAGGTAGTATTGGCGATGAGAATACCGACCAAAGCCTTCCAACCAAAATTAGTAGCCATAAACAGGGTATCCCACTGCCAAGCCTTGGCGACCATCAACACTGGTGGTGCCGCGAAGGTGGTGAAAGTACCACCAACAGAGATGTTAACGAACAGCAAGCCGAGAGTCGCGTAGGAGAGGGAGGACGAAGGTTTGCAGGTATAGAAGTAGCGTGCCAGCAGCAAGGCACAGATGGTCATTGCCGCGGGTTCAGTGATGAGCGAACCCAGCAGCGGCCCTATGGTCAGTACTGCAAACCAAAAGGATAGCGGTGAGTTGCCAAACATCCGTGCCACAGAACGCATTATTTTTTCAGAAAAAAACAAAATCGGCCTGGTGGCGGCTATGGTCATGACTACCACCACGAAAATAGGCTCGTCGTAAGACACACCTGCGCTCAGGTAGGTGACGGTATCGTGCCAGCCGATGTTGAAGCCGAGCACAGCTAACAGTGCCAGTACCCAGATCCCGAAGACCGCTTCAACCTCGCCGAGCAGGTGGAAAATTTCCGCCCAAAACGGCATGTCGGTTTTGCGAAAATTAGAGGGATGCCAAGGGTCGTCGTTTTTTTCCGCGTCAAGTCGTCGTCGCCGCTGCAAGATAGGGGCGGGTAAAGTATCGCGTCTGCGCAAGCGGGTGCTGCCGCGCTGCGTCATGCTACTCTGTCGCTGGGCAATGATGCGGCGATAGCCGTCGTTGCGGATACGCACGGAGATGAGCATAAAATTTTTGCTGAAGAAGGTGTGCAGAATAGCGCCAAGAAATATCAGCGACACCCACAGGTTCAGCGGTTCGTCGATGATGCGCTGTTGCAGGCGCGCAAACAGCGACAAGTCTGCGTCCTGATACTGCTCCAGGGCGAGGGGAAAGGCCGTGCCATCGCTTGCGTACGACCACATCAGCAGTGCTATGACATATAACACAGCCACCCCCAAGCCATCTGTGCCCAACGCCCTCGCATCAGTCTTGCGCCACAGGCATAAGCGCGCCGTTGATGTCTCCACCTTGCGGCGATAACAGCAGGGCGATTATGCGAACCAGCCTGGCCATGCTCACCCAGGTGGAAAAGTCTGCTTGAGGCATGTCGTGCCGATTGCGTGGCGTGTCAATGATTGTCGGGCAGATAGCGTTGATGGTCACTCCACTGCCCTGCAACTCTGCCGCGGTGCTCAGCAGCAGCGCGTTGAGGGCACTCTTGCTAGCAAGATAAGCACCCATACCGACTTCGCCGCCTCGCAGCGTTGCCGCGGCAGAGATAAGCACGATACGCCCATGCTGGCGCGGGCACAGGTGAGGCAGGGCGTATTTGGTCAAGCAAAAGGCAGTCTTGAAGTTTGCCGCGAGCAAAAGATCAACATCCGTGTCTGCACAAGTGGCAGTCTTTGCCCACACAAAAGCGCCCGCGGCATTGACCACGGCCTCGATCCCACCATGTTGCGTGACGAGGTGGTCGAGCAACTCCCGCACCGCGTTGCCGTCGCTCAAATCACAACAGTGCTGGCTGAGTCGGGGATGCTGCGGCACGTCAGATGGCACGTGCTGTCGATAGATGGCATGCACACGCCGGTCCGCAACTAACAGCTGCTGCACGAGCGACCGCCCCAAGGCACCGCCCGCACCACCGACGACGATGCCGTTAACAGCAAAAACAGACAACCTCGTGTGCTCCTACCTCAACAAAAACTAACAGCAGGAAAGGCCCGACCTCCGACCCGCTGTATACGTGCGGCCAAATAAAAATGCAAACTGCGGCAAAAAAAACTAATTTGGCCTTGCACACCCTATCCGTCTAGATGTAGAAGAGCCGCGCCCTTGGCCGTCGCAGCTGTGTGGCGTTGTGAGGGGGAGGCATTGCTGGGTAACGCGGAGTTGCTGCTTGCTCAGGTCTTTTCGGTAATCTGCTAGATGGAGTATGTCATGGGAAGGTTAGCTATTCTGCCGTTCGCAGCCACGTTGGTGGGCTACTGCGGCACGTCTCCACCTGCAAGCCACGCGAGGTTTTCTCGTTGAAATCATTAGAAGATTTCATAGTTGTTGAGAAAGCGGTTGCGTTTTATTGATTAGTTGGTTATATTGTGGCGGTTGTTTAATTTTTATATAGAAAAGGAAGGGTATTAGTTATGAAAAAGGTGATTTCTTTACTGTTGGCGATGGTGCTGGTCAGCGCTTGTGGCACTGCTCCACATGCTGATGTGTCGGTCGAGTCTGCGCCTGGTTCGGAGGAAGAACAGGGGCATGAATTGACATACTACATCGTTGGTGGTGCGGTCGCGGTGCTCGCTGCCTGCACGATCGTGCCTGGTGCAAGTCGTATGTGTCAGAAGCAACTCATGAGTGCTGACAAGTTCAAGGCTAAGTTGACCAAGCAGATCGATGAGCTGAAGGAGAGGGTGGCTAATCTTGCGAAGGCTGATGGTGATAATGACTCGAAGATCAAGAGGGCTGAAAGTAAGATCGAGAAGCTCAAAGAGTTGGAGAGCAACGTCGGCGATAAAAACGGCATCTTCTTCGTCGCCTACGACAGCACGATCGGCAAGCTGGTCCGCAGGTTCAAGAAAAGCGATGACGCGGCTGAGGCCACTGATGGCAGCAAGAAAAACGCTGAAGAAGGCACTGAGCCAGAAGGCAAGACTGGCCAAAGTGACGACGGCAAGCAACCCACTGATAACGAGCCAGAAGGCACTGGTGATGGCACGCAAAGCCAAGGTGACGGCAACACGCAAACCACTGGTAACAAGCAAGAAGGCACTGGTGATGGCACGCAAAGCCAAGGTGGCCAACAAGGTGACGGCGGCAAGCCAGGCAGCGAGCAACAAACCGCTGATAATAGCGGCGGGCAAACCACTGATAACAAGCAAGGAAGCACTGAAAAAAAGTAGAGCTAGCTAGCTTGTTACTCACAACAAAAAAGCCGCTGGTTGTTGCGACCGGCGGCTTTTTTACTAGCCAAACTTGCGATGTAATTGCCGCTGGGCTCGCTTCTGTGCCGCGACCCGCTTTTTCTTCAATCGTACCGAAGGCTTGTCGTAGGCCTGGCGCCTCTTGATCTCGTTCAAGATACCTGCCGCCTCTGTCTGTTTCCTGAAGTAGCGCCACACCTGTTCCACCGTTTCTCCCTGCCGCACCCTGACTCCGGGCATCCCTACCTCCATCCGTGAGCTAACGATATACCTACCCATCGGCAGGCAAGACGGAATACTTAGGCATCCCTACGTGTCTGCACCGGTACAATTTTCTCCCAAGCCCACCTGACCACACTCCTCGCCTACTAGGTCTGAGATGGCTTCCTCTGCGGGCGGCGGGTCTTTACCATCAAGATCGAGTTCGCCCAAGCTACTGCGAATTTCCCTGATCTTGGCTATCGTTTTCTCCACATCGGCAAGAATTTCCTCATTCTTTTTGTCATACGCGCCCGTGGGACAGTCCAAGGTAGCATTGCTAATGCCAGAAAAAAGTTTATCACCTAGTTGTGCCGCGGCTGTGCCCGCTAAAAACCCCGCCGTGCCACCAGAGGCAACTGTGCCCACCACCGCGGCGGTAGCCGTCAGCGCCACTTTAGCGATTCCCGCTAAGCGTCTCTGCATGGCATTCTTCTGCCCCGCTTGGAACTCACACTGCTTGAGATAATGGGCCTTCTGCCTGATAACCGCAGCCATCTGCATCATACGATGCTCTAAGCGAGTGCGTTGTGAGGCGAGCTCCGCAGTAAGGGCGAGGTTTGCTTGGGCAACATTATTGATATAACCTTCTATGGTATTAGTGCGCGCAAAAGCGTAGCTGCAGGTTATTTTGCCGCGATAGATCGAGCTGCCAGCAAACAAGCAGGGGCGGACCAGATAGAAAAAATTAAACCCATCCGTGCCGCCAATTTTTTCTGTATTAAACTTATCGATGAATGGAGCGGACATATGTTTGCCAGCCAGCAACGTGCAAGCCCCCGCGGTCGCCATGCCCCATACATAAAGATAATCCTTTTCTTTCAAGGCTTGCATGCCCTGAGCATAGCTGTGGGTAAGAGGGTCAATACCACTGGCAGTTTCTAACTTCGCACCCTCAGGGCAGCGCTGAATTTCGTAGTAGTTAGTTTTCCCATCACGCAAATTTATATCCACCTTCGGCACTTCGCTCTTAGTGCCAGCATTTTCTGTTTCCACATAAGCACCCTCTGCACCCAAGATATTCGGCAGTTGATACGGGTCATGCAACTCAGGCACATGCAAGTCCGCGGTTTTCTGCACTGCTACAGGCAATTCTTGGCTGCGGCAGCTTAGCACAACCGCGATGGCAAGTAACCCGTTGCGCATCATGGCGGTCCTCCTTTGCTGCCAGCAAGTGTTTTGCCCTCGTGTACATAATCGCCCTTTGCTTGCTGTAGTGCATGCAGGTGGGTCAGTGCTTCTTCGTATGCATCTAAAGCTTGCTGATAGATAACCCCCGATCCACGCTTGAGCGAGCCACCACCTAGGGGGTTGGCTGCGTCAAAAAATTCTTGCGACGTGTCCATGACATCGGCACTCAAATCAGCACCATCTATATCACCAACTATCGCGATCAATTTGCTCCTTAACTGCAAGCATTCACTACAAGTTTTCGGATAATCGTCGGCTGAGGCAATAATATCAGCGAAAGCAGAACCGAGTGCCTGTCCCGCGTCAAGTCCAGAGCCAATCGAACCCGCCCCGACGGTATAAATTGCCCCTGCCGCGCCGACTGTCAGCCCCGCGATCATGGCCACACCTTGGCGTAAGTCTTTGCTGCGCTGACGCTTTATATCAGCTGTTTGATATTTTTCTAAAGCTTGGCTGAACTCCAAGGTTATCCTATACGCCGCCTCTGTCATGTAGTTTAGCCGCGCCGCGATATCGGCAACCTTTTGTCGTGCCGCCATAATATCTGCTTCGATGCTATAAAACTCAAGATCTTCAACAACATTAGAAACATACAACTTGGGAGAGCAGTTTTTGTTACCGGAGGTTAATTCATTGGCACGACCATCATTAACACAAGGACGTGCTAGGTAGAAAAATTTCTGTCCCGCGGGTGCCGCGGCATCGACAAAATGCTCTGCTGCATAGATCCGCCCTTGCATATCACTGCTGTCCCGCACCCCACCCAGCACCACACATCCATAGTTTGTGTTTGCGGCAATACTTGTCCAGCAATCCCGTAACCCCTCGTCGTTAACAGTTGTGCCAAACTGGTTGTTGAGTGCTCGTTGTACCGTAGCCGTAGACTCTGTGAAGGCTAATTCTTTGCCATCACGACAGGTAAGCTCAGTGCGTTGCGCCGCGTTACAACGCATTATCTCAAGGTAATCACGACACAGGGAAGCACTGTAATACAGGCGCACAAAGTGCCCAACCTCGTTTGTCTGCACCCCAGCACCGAGAAAATCAATTGTCATATTATTAGCATCTATCTTTTCTGGACATACATACTCACCGGAAAGCTCACTAACCGCCGCGGCAATATCTTGCTCAGGCGCACCAGTGCCAGTATTCTTTGTTTGGGCAACCGTGGTCTCAGTGCTGTGCCACTTGCAGCCACTTAGCCCTAACAGTAATGCTAGTAAATATTTCATTCTTCTTCCACACAGTGATGATCTTTTTCATCTCGGTACTTATCCCAGGCATCGTTACCGTGGACATTGTAATCCATCCAAACATTGCTACTGCTAGTCAACACAAATAACGCGTCTAGAACCTCAGCCTTATCTTCATTACAATCTATCTCTCCCGCCTCTTCGCCTTCTGCGCGCGGCGGTGGCGGACTACCACGTTGGTAAATAACGTCACCGTCGAAGATTAACTCAATACTACTGAGGGCGACAATTCCCTGTTCAACCAACACCGATGCCGTCGTTACCGTAGGATCGACCCGTCCTCCCCAGGGAGGACTCCAAATCCTGTCGTGCGTGGCAGAATCCAGATCTTCATGGGTAAAAAACATCTCGTGGGCCGTCTTTTCAAGGTGCACAAAGCGAATGTCTTGCAGGTTAAAGTTTTTGGTGTAAGTATCAAGGATAAGACCTGCGTCAATTGCAAATCTACCGTCCTCTTGCACACCACTGTTGTGGGTGATAATCGGGTATGACTGCGTATTGAAACCTAAATTGATATAGACATAGTTGCCGTCTTCTACCGCCAGACCATCTGTAGTAGACTTGAAGATGCACTCGTTAGCTTGGCGGCGTGTCATCAGTTTACCGCCAACATTGACCAACATCTGTCCGCTAATCTTAACCTTAATCCCACCTAATAGTTTTTTTTCATAAAAACAACCGCTGCCAGTTATGTTGTTAATATCGGTGACCAGCCCCTCGTTGCTGATCTTGTAATCATTGTTTTTCCCCTCAAGATACGTCGCTCCCCTGCTAAGCCGCGTCGCTGACCAACTATCTAGATCCTCAGGTACTGCCAACGGTGGCTGTGGTTCTTTGCCGCATTTTTTCTGCTCAATTGCTTCTGTCATTATCACTGCGGCAGTGCGTGGCTGACATGCAGCCTTGCTGCTATTAACATGGGGTTTAAAGCGGTCTTTGTTGTCGTTGAGCCACTGATTAATATCATCAAGGTCAAGTGATTTGTCAGAGGTATTTATCTCAGGTATCTCTGGCGCAACCTCAGCTGGCACTGCGCCAACGCCTGCACAGCGTAAGGGGGATGCATAGATGTTAATTGAGCTATTGTTTTTTTGCTTGATATATTTATTCCAAATATACTGACCAAACTCAGAGCCGTCATGATCTTTTTGCCACATATCGCATGCAGCCGAGTAGTAGTGCAACAACCAATGCGGGTTGTTCTTAAAGCCAGCCACACTATAGCTGCGCACAATATTGTCTAAAATTACCAGAGGCTCGCGCCGCGAAGAATGTGAAGCAAAAACTTTATAGGGGCGATCATCATCAGCAAAGTACATGTATATCTCCACACGATCAATATGCAGTCTATTGGTTTCAACGCTGAAATTTTTCTTCATTGTTAGCGTCTTGCCTTTTTTGCAGCCAAAGACCGACCCCCACCTACGTTCAGCGCAAAAAGTTCCGCCAAAGCTCTCCTTGAACTCAACGTAATCGTTGATATAGTTAGTGCGATCCTCGCTGTTCAAGACAAGCTTTATCCCCTGTAATATTTCCTCCATATTGTAGTAGTCATGAACTTTTCCATCCTTCTTTTTTACGGGAAACATCTTCCTAAAAACGACCGTTCCCCCATCAAGTGCTGATGCCCAAGCAAACTCCCCGTCATCGCTTCCTCCCAACTCGACCTTGAACTCAGGCCACTTGTCTGCCTTACGCATGGCGCTGACGGAAGTGGATACATGCACCTCCAACTCTTCAACCGCTTTTAAAGTCGCGAAACAACGCTGATCCTCTAATACCTCGATAGCCTCTTTTAGGGCTTGATTGATACAGAGCAACTTGTTGAATTCTTGGCTGAGATGTTCAATTTGCTTTTTGCCATCAGCTGAACTCAAGGTTGCCTCAGTGGTAAGACTCTCGGCGCTAAAATCATCCGCACGAATAACCTTGCCCTCGCCAAAAGCTTTTTGCTCCCTGACGTTGACCGCTCTTATATCCTGCTCGCTGGTATCAAGCGTCCAGCCCCGCGGCACCCGACGTTCGTCTCGGCGCGCGACAGGTGCCGCGCAGGCCGCGAGCAAAAGCAACAATATGAGGTGATCACGACCCACCCTCAGCCTCCACATTGTGCAAGTAATTGCGCCGCTTGCGAGCAGTCATGTTGCTTGAGTTTTTGAAACAAACATAGCCTGGCAAGTTGCCGTGTTTGTTCTTGTTCTGGGGTAATACTGTCTCCTGCATCTTTTGCGGCTTGACACGCAGATCTAACTTGCTCTTCAAGCAGGCGGACATGATCACGAGCTGCCTGCACGCAGTTTTTTATCAACGCTAGCGGATAGATATCGAGCTTGTAACGGCAACGGCGCACCTGTTCGCTTTCGATCGTGCCCCTAGCGTAGTCGGCACAGATCCTGCCATAGTTAGCGGCATCAATAGTTTCAACCTGTTGCTTGTCTTCTTCTTGCCACTGTTGCACCATCGCTTGTTTTTGCTCGTCAGACAACTCCTGCCCGCCACCGCTTTTTAGACAAGTGTTGATCGCGTCAATATGCTGTTCGTATTTTGTCGGAGCAACACGGGTCAATGTCGCTGAGTCCTTCTGAGCCTCAACCCCTAGATATTGACAACTGCAAAGATATAGTAAAATTAAAACACTACTGCGCATGAGGATCAACTGCTCCTTTGTGAATAAGCTCAGCATTTATGGTGTCGCTAAGTACCTTAAGCTCTTGTTGAAGACGGTAGATAGCACGATAGTGATACCTAAGCTGTGCCATGTGATCGAGGCAAGCTTTGCAATGGCTTCTGGTGTAAGTATCTTCCCCCATAAAGATGCTGTTCAACGCCCCCGCAAAAGCCGCAATACCATCGCCACGATTCAGTTCGGAAGTTTCCAGCGGAATCATGTCCACAGCAAAGTTTGCCGCGGCTAGCCCCCATTCCTGGTTGCCAAATTTTGCCCCTTTGTTCGAGGTGCTGACCGCGTCATGGTGCTCGCCAATCTGCTTAGATAGCTTAAATTTTTTGTTATCGAATGGCATTAGCCCCTCGACTTTGACAAGTTTTCCCAAGGCTAAGCCTGTGCTAGTTACGCACTCGCCAATACTCATCGCGCGCATCCACCATTCCAACTCTATTTCTTCAAATTCCTGCTGATCTTGGACGACCTGGGGGTAATCTCGACTAAGCTGCTCATTGTATTGCTTGAGCTCCTGGTTAACTGCGGCAACATTTTCTTGCATCTCCTTATCTTCGACGTAACAGTTCCTGCCTCTGAATGACATGTCATGTCCTAAGGTCTCTGCCATTTCTTGATCGAGAATAGCGGTTATTTTAGCTATTGACTCGGCTTTTTCTACGCGCCGAGTATTGGCTAGGTCGTGTGTCTCCTGCAGCTCGTCTAACTTTTCCTGTGCCGCGGTTATGCTATCGAGTTCATGGATACCCGTCTCGTCAGTCAACTTAGCTAGCACGGCACCGCCCTCCTTATAGATCGCGTCCTGGTGTGTTTGGATTTTCGCCCGCAAGGCATGCAGTTGCTCAAACAGATGCAGCGGTAGTTCCTTCACACCATGATTGAAATCTATAGGATTACTATTATTATGTCTCAAAACGGAGGAGCATACTTGCCGAGTATCTGCCTGACAATACCTGAACACTAGAGCATGTTTAGCTGTTGCCGCTAACGCGTCTGGATCGTTCTGGGCGGCAGCGATCTTGTCTTCACCACACTGCTTAGTATCGCTACCAGTTGTGGCGGGGACTACCATAGTATAGTTTTTGTAACAGGGGCGGAAGAAGTAAACATAGCTAAATTTATTTTCCGCCCCATAATCAATGATGCTGACACCATTTTGAATGCGACCGTAGACACGCTGGCAGTCAAGAAAACCGTAGGAATTTGGTGCAGTCTGCAGTTTATCAAAATCATATCCATCTGCGATTGCGATAATTTTTTCCGCGGGGACGGTGGCGTTTGTTTGGAGATTTTTTAATTTGCAGCGCAACAGTTCAATGCTATCAGCCTGCACTTTGCTCCAACTGACACGTATTAGCTTGGGACGTTGAAAGCCGTTATCGATAAGCTGCACCGTTAGATCGCCTTTGTGCGTTATCGTCTCGGCCAGGCTCTTGACGCGGGCGATGCGAACACCGTTGATTACTTGTCGCTGCGCCTTGAGCACAGCACTTAGGTAGGCGTACTTTTCCCCCATGCTCAGGGTGGCAAAGGTTTTCTGTGCGGTAACTTGCTTCACCGTTTGTGTCGACAGAATATTACAGCCGCTTGCTGTAATTATCAATAAATACAAGAGCTTAAATGCAGCCATAGCCACTCCCTCCGCCCGGCGTATCGGCATGGCGGCAGCTTTTTTTTACTAAAAAATTTTCAGGCTGTGCCGATATAGGCCTTGAGGAGCGGGGGTAGCATGAAAAATGCAGTAGCTGTCTGTAGTTATCTACTGTTGCTGGCAGCTAGTGCGGCCCGTGACGTACATATCCCCTGCCCGCCTGCGACCAGTGCGGACAAGGACGCGGTCATTACCGAGTTGCTTTGTATTGAAAACTACAATAAAAACATGGTGTTACAGCGCAACGCGTATGGAGCATTGCAGCGCGGCATCAGCGGGCAAGATGGTTCGGACTGCCTGGCCATCCGCTGTATCCACCCGAGCGAACTGCTGCTTAAACTCACAGCTACAGAGGCGGTAAGCATGCAAGTCGAACTGCGCCTCGGTAGCCACGATTATGTTACTACTAACGAGCCAGCTAAGCCCTTGAATTTCAACGGCATCCTAGGCTCGATGCCTAAAGGTGTTACCGCCGACAGCTGTCAACGCAAACCGCTGAGCTATCTGCAACTGAACAACACAGGTCGAAGCGAGGTAACCATTACCGGCATTGAGCTTAAGCTGCATTATAGCGATGACAGCTATAAAGTTGTGTTTGAGGATAAGCAGGCAAGAGCTATCGCGCCTAGTAGCAGTCTAAAAATTTACAAGCAAGATATCCTTAACAATCAAGCATTTATCAGAGCCACGGCGGGATCATGTCACGACCACTAGCTAACAGGATTTTGTTGTGTTGTGCTGTGCTTATGACTAGCCGCGGTCGAGCTGATCCAGCCCTTGAGCACGACTACGAACCTCCGCAACGGAAGCGGCAAGAGGTTTTAGAAGTAACGACAGAGACAGAGTATCGTCTTGGCACGCACATCTACAAGGGCGTAGATAAGAATCTTGAAAAAAAAATAATCGAGCATTCATACCAGCAGATTGAGTGCAGTGATGCAGGCGAAACAAGCAACGTCTTTGATAAGCCACTGCCCATCGGTTGGCTGTACAGTTCTTTCTCGGAAGCAACGACGTGGATGGCATACTTTGATACTAATCAGCAGGAACACTGGGTGCTTCCCAATGCTTACTGCGGCGTTAATCGTATGCTGGCCGCGATTTCCTGGATGCGTTCTGGTCGGAAAGGGGCCGCCAAAGAAAATAAAGATATGGCCTGGCGTTTTCGTGAGCACAAGCCACCGTTTTATGCTAATAAACTTAACGAAATCTTGAATAATAAAAACACGAACGGTGTCTACTGTAGCGGTTGGCAAGGATGGTTGTTTGAAAAGAATATGAATCGCAAACAATACATCGACACCATCGACAACGACGAACTATTCACAATGCTTAATATCCACTGTCACAACCACCGGGTCACCGCCATGCAACACGGCTATGCTGGCGATAATAGGCATCACCCTGATGCCAGTGACAAGCCGTTTAGTAATATTTCAGCCACAGCATCCACCGATGGCAGCATCAGTTGTTCGTGGCAAGGCTGGCTGCTGAAGGACGGCACTGACGGCACATATAACGACAAGGACGGGAAGACGCGCTGGAATTACGAGAAGTATTTTGCCCTCGACACCAGAGGCATTGGTGACCGCGACAAGCGCCGCGTACACGGGCGGGTTATCAATCCCTTCTGTTCCAAAGCAGGCAAAGACGGCAAGGTCACCCGCATTAGAGCTTATTGCTTCTACCCTTCCAACTGGGAGAGCAAGCAGACCTGTGCTTCACTCTGAAACAGACAGCCCGTCAGCTAGTGGTTGGTGACGAGCTGGCGGTTCAGCGCGCCGTCTTAGGGGTCGCAACTCCCGCACAGGTACGCCTGCCGTGTGCATGCACACAAAATTGTTGAGTATTGCAGTGCTTCGTGATAACTGCTTCCGCTGCCGTGGCGAGACCGCGGCTCAAGCCCCGTGAGCGCAAGTGGTGGTTAAACACGCAGGTGTGGTAAAAGATGGCGAGCATCAAGGTCAGCGAAGTCAGCAAGATCATCAGCGAACGCATTAAGTCCTACGAGTATCAGGAAAATCTCATCGAGACTGGCACGGTGCTGTCGGTCGGCGATGGCATTGCCCGTGTCTATGGCCTGCAGGAGGTAATGGCAGGCGAGTTGGTTGAGTTTGCTGGCGGCGAGCGCGGCGTGGTCTTGAACCTCGAAGAGGACAATGTCGGGATTGCTGTCTTCAGCGACTGCAAGGCAATCCGTGAGGGTGATCAGGTAAAGCGTCTGCGCTTGATCAACTCCATTCCTTGTGGTGAGGCCGTTATCGGTAGAGTGCTCGATGCCCTAGGCAATCCCCTCGACGGCAAAGGCGAGATCGCCGCGGCTGAGCAGGGACAGGTTGAAGTCAAAGCTCCAGGCATTATCGCCCGCAAAAAAGTCTGCGAGCCACTGCAGACAGGCTTAAAAATTATCGACGCGCTCACTCCTATCGGCCGCGGCCAGCGGGAGTTGATTATCGGTGACCGCCAGACTGGCAAAACCGCTATCGCCCTCGACACTATTATCAATCAAAAAAAAGAAGACGTAATCTGCATCTATGTCGCCATCGGGCAAAAAGCCTCGACTGTTGCCAAGATCGTTGACACGCTGCAAAAACACGGGGCCATGGGCTATACCGTCATTCTTGCCGCCACCGCCATCGACCCGGCCCCGATGCAGTTTCTCGCCCCCTACTCGGGCTGTCGCATCGGCGAGTATTTTCGTGACCGCGGCAAACATGTCGTCATCTTCTACGATGACTTGACCAAGCAAGCAGTCGCCTACCGTGAGCTGTCCCTGTTGCTGCGTCGTCCCCCGGGCCGCGAAGCTTACCCTGGCGATGTCTTTTACCTGCACAGTCGCCTGCTCGAACGTGCCTGCAAACTCAACGACGATCTCGGCGGAGGCTCGTTGACAGCCTTCCCCATAATTGAGACCCAGGCAGGCGATATTTCCGCTTACATTCCTACCAACGTCATCTCGATTACCGACGGGCAAATATTTCTGGAAGCGGACTTGTTCTTCAGCGGGGTGCGTCCTGCCATGAATGCAGGCTTGTCGGTGTCGCGAGTCGGCGGTGATGCACAAGTGCCGTGTGTGCAAAAACTATCGGGCACGCTGCGTCTGGAGTTGGCTCAATATCGTGAGCTGGCTGCCTTTGCACAATTCGGCTCGGATCTCGACGATACCACCCAGAAAACATTGCGGCGGGGCGAGCGGCTGGTGGAGATTCTCAAACAGCCGCAGTTCGAGCCACTCGATGTTGGCATACAGGCGATGCTGCTGTATGCCGCGACCACAGGTGCACTCGACAGTTACGAAGTAAAGGACATCGGTGCATGGATGCATGGTCTGTGCACCTACCTGAAGGACAACTGTGGCACGCTGCTCGACAAAATCAGAGCGCGGGCCGCGCTTGACGCGATGCGGGAGGAAATGCAGGCGGCATTGGATAGCTTCGCACAGGGGTATGCACACTGAATGCAAACGCTGAAAGAAATTAAAAAACGTGTCGTCAGCGTCAAAAATACGCAGAAAATCACCAACGCCATGAAGCTCGTCGCCTCTGCCAAGTTCAACAAAGCGAACAAGGCGGTGCGGGCGGCACGTCCCTACAGCAGCGAACTCAGCCAACTGATGGCACAGCTGGTCGGCGGAGACGTGGAGCATCCGTTGCTAAATCCACACGATGCCACCGCACAAGTGCTGGTAATCGTTTTTAGCACTGATCGTGGTCTCTGTGGTGCGTTGAACGCCAACTTACTCAAACACCTGCACCGTGAGTTGTTACAGCGTTTTGGCGCAGACTTTGTCACTCAGGTTGATTGCATCGCACTGGGCAAGAAAGCCGAGCAGTTTTGTCGTAAAAATAACTTCAACCTCGTGCAAGTCGAGCATCGTGTCGAACATCTCGACCAAGCCAGCTGGCCGCTCGCTTTTTCACAGCAGCTGAGTGCCCACTTTCGGCAAAAAAAATATGCAGGTATCTACCTCTCCTATCAGCTCTTCATCTCCGCTTTGCAGCAACGCCCGCTGTTCAAGCAAATTCTGCCCATCGCGACTGCCGCGGAAAACGCCGCCGAGTCACGCCCTGCTGCGCCCTCGCTTTTGATCGAGCCACAGCGAGAGGTGGTGGTCGAGCAGTTGTTGTTGCGCTATGCGGCCAATCAGATTTTTCTGGCAATTTTGAATAGCGTTGCGTCGGAGCATCGGGCACGCATGAATGCGATGGACAGTGCCACCAACAATGCCAAGAAGGTCGTGAAGGACTTGACATTGCAGTATAACAGGGGACGGCAGGCAGCGATCACGAAGGAGTTAATCGAGATAACGGCAGGTGTGCAGGCTGTTTAGGAGATTTGCTTATGCAGGGCAAGGTTTTACAGGTGTTGGGGCCGGTGGTTGACGTTGAGTTTCGCCAGGGGTTGCCTGCGATTTACAACGCGTTGAAGCTGACCAACAAGAACATCAGCGACGTTGAGGAAAACTTGACGTTAGAGGTGGCACAGCATCTCGGTGACGCGGTGGTGCGCACGGTGGCGATGGATAGCACCGAAGGTTTGCGGCGGGGTGCAGAGGTCAGGGATACGGGCGAGCAGATTATGATGCCTGTCGGTCAGGAGATACTTGGCCGCATCTTGAACGTCATCGGCCAGCCTATCGATGAGCTGGGTGAGGTTGCCTACACGAAAAAGTACCCCATCCATCGTCCGGCACCGATGTTTGTCGATCTCTCGACACAGGCGGACATTCTTATCACTGGCATTAAGGTGGTTGACCTGATGGCCCCGTATGCGAAGGGGGGCAAGATTGGCTTGTTCGGTGGCGCGGGGGTGGGCAAGACGGTGCTGATTATGGAATTGATCAACAACGTCGCTAAACAGCACGGCGGCTATTCGGTGTTCGCAGGGGTGGGTGAGCGCACGCGGGAGGGTAATGACCTCTATCACGAGATGAAAGATTCGCGGGTGTTGGAGAAGACCGCGCTAATTTATGGGCAGATGAATGAACCGCCAGGGGCACGGGCGCGGGTGGCACTCAGTGCGCTGACCGCCGCCGAGTATTTTCGTGATGAACAAAACCAAGACGTGCTGCTATTTGTCGACAATATCTTTCGCTTTACCCAAGCAGGCTCGGAGGTTTCCGCACTGTTGGGACGTATCCCTTCGGCGGTCGGTTATCAGCCGACGTTAGCAACTGAGATGGGTGAATTGCAGGAGCGCATTACCACCACCAAGAACGGCTCGATTACATCGGTGCAAGCGATCTATGTGCCTGCCGATGACTACACCGACCCTGCACCTGCGACAACCTTCAACCACCTCGATGCCTCGACGGTGTTGGAACGCAGCATCGCCAATCTCGGCATCTACCCTGCCGTCGATCCGCTGGCGAGTTCGTCCCGCAGCCTCGACCCGCAGATTGTCGGTGAAGAACACTATCGGATAGCGATGCGAGTGCAAGAAATTTTGCAACGCTATCGTGACCTGCTCGACATCATTGCTATTCTTGGCATGGATGAGTTGTCCGACGAGGATCGCTTGACGGTGACGCGGGCTCGCAAGATTCAGCGTTTCTTCAGCCAACCGATGTTTGTCGCCCAGCAGTTTACAGGCATCGAGGGTAAATTCGTGCAGTTGGAAGACACCATCAAGGGCTTGCGTGAAATCAGCGAAGGCAAGCACGACCGCATTCCCGAACAAGCCTTCCTCTACGTCGGCACGATTGAAGAGGCGTTGGCTAAAGCGGAAAAACTGTAGGACGGGGCGATGCCAGACGACATGCTCGCGGTAAAGATCATGACGCAGCGCGCCGAGCTCGCAGTGCTGGCCGCGGCGGAGGTCAATCTTCCCGCGTCTGATGGCTATCTCGGCATTCTCGCGGGACATGCACCGCTGATTGCGACGATCGGTGTAGGCATTGTAACTCTGCGGCACAACGCCGCGACCCCGCTACCGAGTTATTTCATTGCCCGCGGGATTTTTAGCGTGACCGACAACTGTGTGCAAATTCTCGCCGACGTTGCTGAAGGCAAAGAACAGATTGATCTTGAACGTGCACGCGCGAGCCAAGCCCGTGCCGAACAACGCCTTAAAGATGCTCTGCACAGTGACATAGACATCGTCCGTGCTTCTGCCTCATGGCAACGTGCACGGCAGCGCTGCTTTTTTGTGACGCTCGCTTCCTAGCTCGCTGCTTGCGCTACGCGGCTCTTTGTAACGCTCGCTTCGCTCGCTACGCGGCTTTTTGTAACGCTCGCTTCCTAGCTCATCGCTACGCGATGCTTTTTTGTAACGCTCGCTTCCTAGCTCGCTGCTTATCCTCTAGTCTCTCTGCATCCTCTCGCTGCTTGCCGTCAGATTATGCTCTTGCACAAGGCATGTGCTCACAACCTATTTTAGGGAGAGTTTCTCGGTAGGGCTGCGCCGTGCCAAGACAACGGAGGTACGTGCTAAGTAGGTGGCTAGCTCTGCTTGGGTTTGCCTCAGAACCCCTTGCCTGCCCCCAAGTCTTCTCGCTGTTGCCCCCAAGCCTCTTGCCCACCGAGAGCTCCATGAACGGCATGGGCACGAAATTCAGCCAACATATTGGCAAGTTACAAAAAAATACGGACAAAACCACAAACGAAGCTAAAGCAAAAAAAAAACGGTCGATACGTTGTGCAGTCTGATCACTGGGTGCTGCAAGTATTTGGGTAAATTTTTGGAGGTGAGCGATGAAAATTGTAACAGTTATGTCTTTGGCAATGGTGGTAACGATCGGTTGTCAGGTTAGGACAGAGAAAGAGGGGGCGGCAGATACAAAGTACCTAGTAGTAGAAACCGAAGAGGAGAAGTGGCTGAATAAGTTTTTTAAAAACTGCGGCGCAACCAGTGCTGCCGTTAAAACTAAAAAATTTACGATAACAGGTATTTTAGATCGGCATGGTAACATAACAGGTAGAAACGATTATCTGGAGTTCAAACGTTACTATGCCTACCGAGCACCAGGGTGTTATCGCGGAAGCGAGGTGATGCTTTTAGTAGATGACAAAGCCACCCAGTACCTTAGGCGACACCAGTATAGGTGCGACTTACCAGAAGGAGAGGATAAAGGAAAAATGACGGTTACCTTTAACAACAAACACATAGAAGAACAGGAAATAGAACTATATGGTGAGTGTAATGAAGAGTTAATTATTTTTGCTGGTAGTGACGACGCACGGACGGCTATGCTTTATGGGGTCGAAACTGGAAATGGCGACACTCGCAAGGCTACTTCAGTCACGCTCCCCGCAGATGGTGTTTTAGCTAAAAATATTACAATCGAGAAATTGCGAGTAAAGATGCATCACTAAGGTGCTCGGTAGCGTTGCCAGAGGGGCTTAGTGCGTCTTGTTGCATAACCCATGTCTCTATTTTAATCGGGCAAGGTTGCTCAGGTCAATCATAAAACTATTAATTATTAAGAGTTTTATGCAACCTCCCGCAGAGAAGGGATATTGCCCTGCTTTAGAAATGCCAAGATTGGTGAAGTTTTGTAAGCATCCGATCTCATTGATAATCGCTGATTGGACACAGATTCCGGGGCTCGATGGATATGCTCCGCCAGTGCTCGGAGATGAGACCTATGTATTTACAGGAGGTTATGTGGATAGGCGGATTAAGTCGAGACCTAGTCTCGCAATTTTAAATTGACACGTAGCCCATGGGGGGCGTAAGTCTTCGTGGATGGCTTTTTTGTAAACGAAGACGAGGGGTCAATGAAGTGAAAAAATCTCTGCTGTTACTAATGGTTATGTCAACCGCGGCACTTGCCAGGAAACCGAACATCAACCTGCGGTCTCTGAAAATTGTCGAGCCGCAAACGGTAATACTTGCCAAGGAAATCGCAAAAGCCTACACGCGTGCAGGTGGTTTAAACAAGGAGGTACTGTCCCCAATACTCGTTAATGAGTTACTTAAGGAGGTACTGTCCCCAATACTCGTTGCTGAAAAATCAGCACCACCCAAGAGTGAGTGGCGGCAAGAGATGGAAACTTTATTAAGAAGCAGTCGTGGGCTCACTGCACAAACGGATAATAGTTGGTTTAGCCTTCTCTCAACCTTGACATATATCCCTCTGATCACGGGCCTAAAAAACCCGATGCTGTGGGAAATGCTAGCTCCAGACGGAAGTCAGCACTTTCTTCTCGCAACCGTCCATCATCGGGTGAATCTGGCTACCCTTCCAGAAACACATCGTTTGTTCGAGGTTGTCGATGATGAAGCAACCACCTTTCTTGCCGAAAACCATGATTATCACTTCGAGATGGTTAGAGAGTTCAAGAAAAGAATCAACCAATTGAAGAGGCAAAAATTACTCTCCGATAAAAGTAAAGCTGAACAGGCATTAACAGGGTTAAGAGCTATGCTTGACCATGTTCTAACGGAGTATGGAAAAAGCAAAGGGAAAAGGTTAGTGTCGTTAGATCAAAATCTGAAAGAGCTTTTTCAATCATCTGAAGACTACATGAGCGCCAGAGGAGATGATCGTCATCAGGCTCTGCAGGGCCTGTCCGCAGAAGAGCAAATCGACTACCACCTGACTCTTAAGGATTCATTTTTCAGGAGCTACCAGGCCTTTGCTGACGGAGACGTTGCCGAGTATCGGAGACTCACTACTGAGCGAGATCCGCATGTGCATATAATAAACGATGATCGCAACAAAAAATGGCTGAAGGTAATTGAAGAGACCTGCAAAGGCTCAGCTCGGTGCTTGATCTATGGCGGTGCAAACCATTTTGTTGTCGGCGAGGAGAATACTTTGCTCCAACTGTTAACTGAGAAAGGCTACGAGATCCGCCGGATTTAATTATCGCACACCCTAGTAGCGACACATACCGAGTTTGCTTTTCCGTCCGAGTCGTGCGCAGCTCCGTTGTCTTGGCACGGCGCAGTGGAGCTAGTCCATTAGCACAAACCTCCGTTGTCTTGGCACGGCGCAGCCCTACCGAGAAACTCGCCCTGAGTGGATGTAGTCAGAGGCTTTTATCCAAAAACATAATCTAACAGCAATATGACAGTATTTGCGGTCGAGTTTTCGTACGGCCTCGCCGTGCCGTTCATGAAGCTCTCGGTAGGCAAGCCTGAACGCAACCGCCGAGAGGTCTGATAACAAGCCCGAACGCGATAGCAAGAGGTCCGAGGACAAGGAGCGAGCGGGGAGCTAGGAAGCGGCAAAGAGCCGCGTAGCGAGCGATATAGAAAGCAGCGTAGCGAGCGATATAGAAAGCAGCGTAGCGAGCGAAGCGAGCTAGGAAGCGAGCGTTACAAAAAAGCCTCGTAGACGAGCGATACAAAAAAGCCGCGTACCGCCGTGCCAAGACAACGGAGGCACGTGCTAAGAGCGGCATCTATAGCTAAATGTCGGGATAATCACAGTGCGGATCATCGTCGTTAGCGAGGCGCAATTCGCCAAAAGCAAACGCTAAGCTAGCGCGCTGGCTATCGCTGACCAGAGTCGTCGCGGCCGGCCCCTGCAAGCGTCCACCAGGTGGAGTCACGACACAGCTCACCTGCAAGAACGTATTGTTCAAGGAATTCCACCTGTCGTTAAGCAATGGCTTGATCTGCTGGATAAACACGTCCGCGGTGGTGGACAGATAAAGATCCTGCAAAGTAAAACCTTCTCCACCAGCTGGCAACGGCTCGATAGTTGCCCTGATGCTGATTTCACCTGCAAAATCCGCGAGCTGATCGCTGAGATCTATTTCTATATTTCCAGTCAGAATATCGACCGCGCTGCTCGCCAAATCGTCGGCAGTCTCGGTCATTGCACATCGCCAATTTTGCAAAACCTTGATGAAGCGTTGGCCATGACCCGCACAATCACCCGCGGGGCAGTTGTGGCGATCTGCGGTCAAACGCAACACGAGCCGCGATTGGGCAACGTCACGGAAGTCAACTTTGCTCCCAGAAAGAATAGCCTGCCGGGCCTGGGTATGATCATCGCTGGCAAAAAACGGCGTGTGTTTACTGGCATGACATGCCGCGCAAGCCGTTTGCAATTCAGGCAGTACCTGTGTGCGAAAAACCTCGTTTTCGTCGTCGTCTTCGCTAGTAGAGCAAGTCTGTTCATGCAGGGGAGCAGGCTCTGCCTCGCCGTTAGCGGGCGGCACAGCATCAGCATTATGGAGGTCGTCGTCGGCAATACTGGTCGTGCTATCGACGGGTGCGGCACAACTGACTAGCAATATGACAGAAAACACGAACCACATACTACCCTCTAATAAAGAGGTAATCGCCGAGCTCTGGCTCAGTTATCGGGCTAAAACGGCTGATGCGGCGAAAGCTTGCCTGTTTGCCCTGCCAAGCCAACCAATTACCGACCACTGCCGAGGCTTGTCCCGCGGGGTTATTGCTGATTTTGCTATGCCGTTCTGGGGAAAGATCGACACTACCGCCATCGCTAGACTTGAACGCCCCCAATTGCTGGAACTCCATCTCTGGTCGGCCAGCCGGATCGAAGACCAACACAAAGTCCGCGGCTCGCACCTCGCTATCACCTTGCCAGACATACTTGTCGGCCCCGCTGTCGCCAGCAGGCATAGTCGTCGGGCCACCGCTAACCCCACCATCGGTATAGATGTGCAACATGAGTTTGCGATTGAGATCCGCAGCCATTGCCAGCAGTGTGCCGATAATTGCTCCAGCGACGCGATCCATCTGTTCGCCGCTGGCAACGGTGTTATCGTGATAATCGAAGCCACCGACGGCCACTGTACCGGCCGCGGCATAGCCCTTGATTACCAGATAACCGATTTCCAACGCGGCTTGGTTTTGGTTGAGATAAGATGCTCCCTGCAATTGCACATCGGTGCGCGGATCGACAATACTGGTCGTCTGTGCAGAATTCAAATCACCGATGAGCATGTCACGGGTGCGGACATAGCCACAATCGACCATTGCCTGAGCCTGCTGGGAAAGATTCAATTCCGAGAAGCGTTTAAGTTGCACCGTGCCGAGATTTTTTACGAGTTGCAGAATATTATATTGAAGCTTGGGGGAAGAACGTTCCCAAGTGCGTCCAATCGACACCAGACGTTTGGCACTGTCTATGTCGGTAATCCGCGTCGGAGCAACACTGCTGACAAACGGGGTGATAGAATTGCCTCCCGAACCACCCGCAACACTTTCGGCAGTGCCGACCAAAGGCACGAGTTGTCCCTTCGCACCAGCGAGAAACACACCTGGGGCACTTGCCAGTTCATTGTTATTCGTATCATCGGCAGATCTAGTGCAGATTACACAACCGTTGACCTTGGCCAATACCTCGGCAGAAGCAACATTCCGAATCCCTGCCAACATTGGGCTTAAGGTGTGCATCGGTAAACCGAGTGTCATATCGATCATGCCGCGGTGGCGCGGATGTAGTGCGTCTGGCAAACCCAGGCTACGATAGGTAGATAACAGTTCGCCGCCGCGATCATAAACTATGACATTGTTGCCGGCGATACTCGCTCCGCCGCGCAAGTCTAAACCGATAAACGCGGGGACCGTGCTATCGACGCTTGGCAAGGCACAGGGCTGAGTATTGCCCAACACCTGTTGACTGTGCAAGAGACCGACCAGGCTCGGTAGATAGACACAGCTCGCGGCGTGCGTCAGCGAATTAAGAAAGGCGCGGCGATTCAACAACTGCGGATTTTCTTCGCTTTTATGTTTTTCTTTTCTACGCATAAACTTTACCTCAATATAAAATTACCGGCGCACTTGCCAACGTTGCCGTGCACATCCACAGAAAAATCGTGCCGCTGATACTCACCCCGCGGTAGCGTGAACCCAATAAGCCGACAGCATGATAGCCACCCGCTAGATTTGCTTGACGACTCTCCTGTTGGGTGATAGCCGCATCGACAAATTTTACCAACTCGGCAACCATCTGTTCGCGATCACCGACAAACGCTAGCCCCTGCCACAGGACATCGATCAGCTGTTTGGCGTATGTTGCCCATTGTTGCTTGCTAGGTGTGCCACCATTCCACCAGCTAGCACGATCGATGTTCGGAAACTTTGCTTGCCATAGAGTTTCGTTGCCGATTAATTCCGCACAATAGGCACTGGAAAGGTGAAAGATACCGACCTGCATCGGAGCTTGAAAACTGCTGAACGAATTCCGCCGCGGCAATAGGGCTGAAATTTCCGTATACACCCGCCGCACTCGGCTATGTTGCCGACTGACACCGGTGAGACGACTGAAGGTGGCATCGATCTCCCGAAAACTCCGCACCCCTAAGCTGGTGGCAATCGTTGGGGCTGAGCTACCCCCGCCCGCGGTCGGCAAGGTTATGCCGCCACCGATGATACTTGCCAACTGCCGATTTTCTTGCACCTTGAGCTTAGCCAGTTCCTCTGTCGATAATGCTGGCAAGACACTGGCATATGCTTCAATACTGCTGGCATCATCAGAGTTAAGCTCGCTCAGGCCTTGCTGGGTGTCCTCTGGTGAACAGCTGAAAAGAAAAAAAACGCTTAGCCAGACAATTTTTATGGCGATCATCATCCTGCAACCTCTCCTGCCAAACAGCTGACCGCGGTGGTGACGAACAATTCTCGCATGTTGTAATTGTTGGCAACAAAGCCATCGGCAAGACTGGCGACGGTGGCTTTATCAGCTTGCCTAAAGCAGATCTGTTCGTAAACTTGACTCGCCATACAGGTGGCAAAGCCGCGGCTGGCGGTTATCATCTGTCCCCAAGCTCGAGCGCCGTTCCCGCTATGCGGGGCTTGCCAACCCAAATTGGAATTCTGTCCACTCGTCCAGAGATTAACGAAGCTGTCATCGCGTGGCGGGTTGCCCCGACTAAACAAAACGTTGCGGATAATCTTGTTTTGCACGGCATTACTGTAGATCATCTGTCCATCACGGTAATCGTAACGCACATTCCAACCGCTCAGGGCATCGAGACCAGCGTGGCAACCGACACAGCGTTGGCGAAAGAGCCGAGCATCCCCGCCAGGCGTACGGTTGACATCTTGGCGAACATAACCATCGTTGACCGTGACATCGTGCAGAGTTTCCATCTCCCGACAGAGAAAATTTTTAAAAACAAAAGCTGTCGCGCGGCGGTTAGTGCCAGCCGCGTAATATGATTCGGCAAAGCCACGCGTCGATAAAATCCCAGCAATACTGGCAGGTGCAACGCGCAGCGCCGATTGTTGCCGACGTTGCAATACACGTTTGAGATTGTGATCTTGCCAACACCGATAGTGGTCGTTGGAAGTCGAACTATAGGGAGTGCAGGAATTATTATTGCTCAGTGCACCGACATAGATAATATCTGCCGATAGTGCGGTGTTAAATGGCACATCATCGCGCACCATGCCGATCAAGGTGGCCACCATATCGTTGAGATCAGCCCCGACATCACCACTGACACTCGCCCATAAACTAAACATGCTCCGCAGACGCAGATTGTAAAAATCCTGATCAGCGGTCGCGAGACGCACTGCCGCATCCCGCTCACCGCGCTGCAGATGGGCGATCATCAGGGCCAAGGTTTTAGCAGCAGGTGGCACACCGGCAATCCGGTTGTGAATCAGAGCCGCAACTCCCTGTAAAGCCCAGCGCAATTCGCTTTCCGTGCTCCCACTACCATCATGGTTATCGGCATAGCCAGCAACCGACAGAACACAGATCAAAATAAGTGCCAACCATCGCTGGCATTTCACAAAAACCCTCATGTGCCAACTATCGGTAAACTACACCAATAATCTTAGATATTTTTGTTTTTCTAAAAAGCCGTGTGCACTGCGCATGGCTCTTTGTAACGCTCGCTGCGCGCTACGCTACGCTGCTTTTTTGTAACGCTCGCCTTACGAGACTGTTTGCCGCTTCCTAGCTCCCTCGCTGCATGTCCTCAGACCTCTCGTGGTTACGTTCAATCTTGCCTACCAGCCTCTTTGCCCTCAGACCCCTCGCGTTTGCGTTGAGGCTTGCTCATAGAGAGCTCCATGAAGGGCGAGGCGAGGCCGTGCGAAAACGACCGCAGATATTGCCAATACTGCAACCAGATTATTTTTTTGCACAAGGCATGTGCTTGTACATATTCGTGGGGAGTTGCACGCGGCTTCCTTGCCGCTTGCTCTACGAGGCTTTTTTGCCGCTTTCTAGCTCCAGGTCTGCGCCGTGCCAAGATAACGGAGATTTGTGCTAAGTGAGGTCTCTGCCTCTCGGCGGTTGCCACCACCTCTTGCCTACCGAGATCTCCATGAACGGCAGGGAGAGACCGTGCGAAAACCCGACCACAAATATTGCCGTATTGCCGTTAGATTATGCTTCCAGACAAGAGTATGTGCTTGCACCTATCTCAGGGGAGAGTTTCTCGGCAGGTCTGCTCCCTGCCAAGACAACGGAGATTTGTGCTAAGTGGTGTCCTTGCTACGCGGCTTTTTGTAACGCTCGTCTTACGAGACTGTTTGCCGCTTTCTCGCTCCCTCGCTGCATGTCCTCAGACCTTTTGCTATCGCGTTCAGGCTTGCCCTCAGGCCTATCTGCCCTCAGATCTCTCGGCGGTTACGTTCAGGCTTGCCTACCAAGAGCCCCATGAAGGGCACGGGTAGACCGTGCGAAAACCCGACCACAAATATTGCCGTATTGCCGTTAGTTTATTTTTTTGCACAAGGCATGTGCCTATACCTGTTGAGGTCGAGTTTCTCGGCAGGTCTGCGCCGTGCCCAGCTGCGCTGCGCACGACTTTTTGCATCGCTCGCTTCCTAGCTCGCCCCTCGTCCTCGGACCTCTTGCTATCGCATTCAGGCTTGCCTGCTAACCTCTCTGCTTGTCCTCAAACCTCTCGGCGGTTGCGTTCAAGCTTGCTCACCGAGAGCTTCATGATAGCGAAACCCGATATTGGCGTTAGTCAATCATCATCATTGTATAGCGAGACCTTGAACTCGACCTCAGCATCGTATGGCAGGCGGTTGCTGATCGTTGCCTGCTGGTTGCTTACCGTAAAATCTTCGTATTCTTCATCATCTACGGTCAGTTCATAGCACATACCGTTGTGGATGTGGGCACTGAAGAAACTACTCGGAAAGCTAAATTGCCCTTGGCGCGGGGTAAAGGTGCGCCAATCGATGATCAAGGTCTGGCGGTTGGCAGTGAAGTCCTCAAGCATCGGACAGGCGGTGGTCGCCGCGTCGCTATCGAGCAACAGTTGCCCATTATTATCGATGACCAATTCATCACCTGTGCAACTATTTCTACCGATCGAGATACTGACCGTATCCGCGATGTGGTTGCTACCGAGCGGATATTTTCGTTCGGCCCCTGGGCGAATTTGCAAAGCCACCTTTACTCGCCGTTCAGGAACAAAATCACTACTGGCAAAATGCACCTTGCCATCACGGTAAGTGCAGGCTAAGCCGTGCTTGTTACCACTCGTGTCATCATAGGAGCACAGAAGTTGCTCGGTATTGAGAACGGTGCTATCGACATCGAGACTGTAGGCCAAACGATCAAGAACGATATGCCGATAATCGACAAGCATGCGGGTACCCTCGAAGATGGTGTTGCGGTTCTCGATAGTGTTATCGATGGTAACGATGTTGTTGTTGGCATCGAAGGTGAAGGTGTTGCTAGAGATTCGTGGCGGACTCTTGCCAGTCTGGGCCGCGACACTGATCGTCTCAGGCATGATGCGTAGATTTCTCGGCAACTGAAAGCTGTGCTGAAAATTTACCCGCACCGCCGGTAGGTATAATATCTCAACGCTTTGTTTGCCCGCCAGGCGATCGTTCCGCACACTAATTTTTCGTCCCGAAAACTCATAACCATTACCGTCTTGATCAAGTCTCTCTCTTCTTCCTTGATCGATCAGGGTGACGACGATCGCTCTCTTGCCCGGCAAGGGATCGCGTTCCAAGATAAACACGGTATATTCGCTTTTTTCTTGGCCATCGGCGATGGCAAAGCTCGCGGTGAAACGCGCACGCCGCTCTTGTATTACCACCCTACGCATCTGTGGTGAGATGATCCGCTCCATAACCAACTCTCGGCTTAACTCAATCCCTTGCAGGGTGCCGCGTAATGCTGGACTGCGGGGATTGACTGTATCCCGCACCACCGATTCTGCGACGAGTTGGCCGAGGTCACGGTCATCACAACCTCCCTGAGTAACCTCGATTGCATCATCAGCGTCCGCAGTTCCGATCTGCGCTCGCTGATTGGCAGTTTTACTGTTCTCTTCGCTACTCTCGACAGTCGATGCATGCATAGTATGCTTTTCGTTACAAGCAGTTAGCACCATCAAGGAAAGGATTGCTAGCATAGCCATGTGTATCCACCTTCAACCGGTAAAAAAAAATCACGCCACGGACAGCACTATCGGCGTTTTTTGGCAAAACCTTAGCTTATTGTTGTTGTTGTTTTTTGTAACTTGCCAATATGTTGGCTGAATTTTTTGGCTATGCCCTTCATGGAGCTCTCGGTAGGCAAGAGGTGTGGGCAACTGCCGAGAGGCAGAGACCTCACTTAGCACAAATCTCCGTTATCTTGGCACGGCGCAGACCTGGAGCTAGAAAGCGGCAAAAAAGCCTCGTAGAGCAAGCGGCAAGGAAGCCGCGTGCAACCCGACCTCAACAGGTATAGGCACATGCCTTGTGCAAAAAATAATCTGAACGCAATAGCAGGAGGTCTGAGTGCAAAGAGCGAGCTAGGAAGCGAGCGATATAAAAAAGCCGTAGCGCAAGCGAACGGTCTACCCGTGCCGTTCATAAAGCCCTCGGTCGGCAAGAGGCGGGGGACAAAGAGCTAGCGGAGAACAGACCCTACTTAGCCCATGCCTCCGTTATCTTGGCAGAGCGCAGACCTGCCGAGAAACTCTCCTGAGTGGGTACGGCACATGCTTTATCTAAAAGCATAATCTGACGACAATATGGCAATATCTGTGGTCGAGTTTTCGCACGGTCTCGCTCTGCCGTTCATAAAGCCCTCGGTAGGCAGGAAGTGGGGGCAACAGCCGAGAGGTTTGAGGGCAAGCTTGAACGCAATCGCGAGAGGCACAGACCTTCCTTAGCACGTACCTCCGTTGTCTTGGCACGGTGCAGCCCTACCGAGAAACTCGCCCTTGAGATAGGTGTGGCACATACCTTGTGCAAAAAATAATCTAACGACAGTATTGGCAGTATTTGTGGTGCGAGTTTTCGCACGGTCTTGCCGTGCCGTTCATGAAGCTCTCGGTGAGCAAGAGGTGGGGGCAACCGCCGAGAGACTTGGGCGCAAGCAGAGAGGGCGCGCAGAGTGGCCTGAGAACATGCAGCGAGCTAGGAAGCGAGCGTTACAAAAAGCAGCGTAGCGAGCGAGGCGAGCTAGTAAGCGAGCGATACAAAAAGCAGCGCGTAGCGCACAGCGCAGCGTAGCGTGTGCCTCAATGCCTCTTCTCGGTGTCGTAGCAATTTTCGTCTATCTCTTTAATAAATCTCGATGGCTTGTCTAGAATGCCGTCATAACTAGGCACATAAGCAGGCATAGTGATAAAAAGATTTTCTTTTGCCCTGCTTGCGCCAACGTAGAAAACACGTCGTTCTTCTTCTAGTTCTGCAGGTGAGTTCAACGATTTTACGGAAGGGATTATACCATCGAGAGCGTGGGGAATAAAAACTGTGTGCCACTCCAAACCTTTGGCTGAGTGAATAGTCGAAACTGTTACACCTTTCTCCTTTTCCTCTTCTTGTGGCTCGTTCTCATCTTGCCAGTGGCTGGGAGGCTCTAAGGCAAAATCTGACAAGAAATTTTTCAGGTTGCTGTATTTAGAGGCTATAGTAGCCAATACTTCAAGGTCTTCAAGCCTGCTCTTGTAGTTATTAGACTTAACCTGCTTAAGCAGGTCGCGATAGAACTTCACAATATCTTCAATCAATTGATTGGGAGGAGTTTCTAGGTTTGCTGTTCTGTAAAATTTTTCGTATTTTTCTATTTCTCTGTAATAAGGCCTGTCTGCAAATGCACTGAAGTCTACCAATCCACCCTTTGCTTTTATTGCTTCAACAATTTCGCTGGCTCTAACTTCTCCAATACCACCAATGAGCTTCAGAACTCGATGCCAGGCCACAGTATCTATAGGGTTCAGCAAAATTCTCAAAAATGCTATGACATCACGTATATGTTTTCGCTCACTAAATTTTATTCCGCCTACCACTATGTAAGGAATACCTCGTCGTTCAAGCTCTCCTTGAATGTGCTTCGAGTGGCGACTGTTGCGCGTCAATACTGCGAAATCAGAATAATCTAGATCATTAGCTTTGATGTTTAGGATTGTATCTACAATAAACTCAGACTCCGCTACGTCATCTGCAAAATTTTTGACAGCAGGCTTTTTCCCGACATCCCTGCGGGTATATAACTTCTTTTTGAAACCCATCTTAGCATTAGAAATTATCTCATTGGTGAAATCTAGGATCTCCTGTCCACTTCTATAATTTTGCTCAACTTTTATGAGCTTACAGTCAGTAAAACTACCTGAAAATCGTAGAATGTTCTCATAGTTCGCCCCACGAAATGAATAGATACTCTGGGCATCATCTCCAACTACCGTGATCGTCTTCCTATCTCCGATCAAAAGCTCAACTATTTCTCTTTGTATATTGTTTGTATCTTGATATTCATCGACAAGCACATGTTGCACATCCCTGCGTATTTTATCTCTGAACGACGCATTGTCTCTCATAGAATCTCGCAAAACATCCATCAGATCATCATAGTCAAATACATTATGTTTTTGCTTGAATTCTTGGAAAATATTCATCAGTTGTGTTATCTCATTTATAAAATTTTTATATTGTGGAAAATATTTGTTGACAGTTTTGTCAATGGAAATCTGCATGTTTCTCGATTTGGAAATAATGTTTTGTAACATTTTTTTATTCGGAAATTGTTTGTTTGTGTCGTCAAGATTGAGTTTGTAATCGGGCTCATCCTTGAGCAGGGAAAGGGTGTCAGCTGAATCCTGTGTGTCTAGTATGGTAAAGTTAGGTTGAATACCAACAAACACTTCTTTGACCTCTCGTTCAGCTCGCACCGCGCAACGTTGCCACGAGCTGCTGCACTTCCTCGTCGCTGACCAACGTGCCTTGAATGCGTTGGGGGCGCACCATGCCAGGGCATTGAAAGAGCATGTCGCCTTTGCCCAGTAGTTTTTCTGCTCCCATGATGTCTAGGATGGTGCGACTATCATGGCGAGAGGTAACTCGGAAAGCAATCCGACAGGGCAAGTTGGTTTTGATAACCCCCGTAATAACATCCACCGAAGGCCGCTGCGTAGCGAGCACAAGATGGATGCCACTGGCTCGAGCTTTTTGGGCAATACCCTGAATACACTGTTCGATTTCACGCGGTGCGGTCAGCATCAAGTCAGCCAGCTCGTCGATGACAACGACAAGGTAAGGTAGTTGCCCGTGCTTAAGCATATCACCGTGTTGCTGACACCAATGGTTTTTTTCCGCTCGTGGCAGCTGCGCCCATTGGCGATGAAAGGCTTCGATGTTACGCACGTTAAATTGTTGCAGCAGGGTATAGCGACGTTGCATTTCTTCGCTAATCATTTGCAGTGCCTTGCGTGTTTGCTCAACGTCGGTGAGCACGGGTTGCAGCAGGTGCGGAATGCCGTCGTAAGCAGACAGCTCCAGTAATTTAGGATCGACCAGCAGCAGTTTAACTTGGGCGGCGCTGGCACGGCTAAGAATGCTGCACAACAATGAGTTGATGGCGACGGACTTGCCAGACCCTGTGCTGCCCGCGATCAACAGATGCGGCATAGTCTGTAAATCACAGCTCACCGCGTCGCCGTTGGTGTCACAGCCCAGAGCAAAATTTAACGGCGATTTGTTTTTTTGAAATGCAGTTGAACTCAAAATATCACCGAGGTAGACCGTGCGCCGCTGCTGGTTGGGAATCTGAATGCCGAGAGCTTTGCGCCCCGCTAGTGGCAGAATGATGATAGCACTGACACGCAGAGCCAAGGCGAGGTCGCCTGCCAACGCGGTTATCTGGGCTTGACGAATGCCAGGTTGAGGCTGAAATTCATACACCGTCACCACTGGGGTCGTGTGCCAGCCGAGGATTTCACCACCAATTTTAAAGTCCAGCAGCGTTTTTTTAATCAACGCCGCAGTTTGATGGTGTTGTGCGGCACGATCTGGAGTTTTTGCTGCACTGCTGACCCGAAACAATTCTTGCGGTGCCGCCGTTATCTGTGCAGGTAGCTGACGCGATCCCGCGGCACGACGAGGTGGAAGCTTCACCAGTGCTCGTCCCACCCGTGCCAACAGGTCGGCATGGGCAGCGAGCAACAAGAGGTAGCCGAGTAGGGTTATCGCAACGACATGTCCCCCGACGATGCCCAACGTCGCGTTAACTTGAGCCGCCAACTCCTGTCCGTAGACACCAGATGTAGGCATCTCAATGCCGAACAGCGAAGTTGCGGGGACGTAAACTTCCAACGCATATAGCAGGCAGAGCAGGATTTGCACGATGAACAACAAGACCACGATGCGTCGCCGACAGGCATACAGGTATAGCAAGGCAGGGGGGAGCGTAAAACCCGCGAGACCAAGATGGTAGAGCACCAGCCCGCTTACATGCGCACCTAACACGCCGCCGAGATTGTGCAGGGTAGCGACCGCCCCGACACTCACGGCAACCAGCGAAGGGTCGAGTGGTGAAAAACTGCCCAGTGCTAGCAAGTAGTAGCAGCACAGACCGCTCAGCAAAAAAAACGTTGCCTTGCGCATCGCCTTATCCTCACGGGAAAAAATATCTACCCATGCCTAATATTTTATCACAGAGATCCCCGTGCTAGTGCAATGCCTTGATATTACAGGAATACTGCCGACCCAGTGCCGCCCCGCGTGGCGGCTTCGACAGCTAGCGGCAAGAGCAAAGGCGCGCAGGTGGAATTAGTTGCCCCCCACAACTAATGCACCCGGTCTCGCCCCGCAACCGTAAGGCGGGAGGGACGATAGACATGCTGGTAAGCCCAGAACGCTTCCGCGGCGAGATTGGGGCCTTTGATGATCCACGCGCGGGGAATTACCACGATGGCGGCAACGACGACACGGGGATTAGCAACTGGCATCAGCCCTGCAAACCAGGTGTTGATGCCAGACAGTGCCTTGCTGTAAAGCGTGCCTGTTTTACCACCGATCAGGTGACGGAGGCGGCGATACTTGCGGGAACGAAATGCATAGGTAGCTGAGCCACCGTTGACCGTGCCTGCCATAATACGCAACAACGCCGCACTAGTTGTCTTGTCGAGCAATTGCTGGGCCGCACCCGTACTGCTTGCTTTTGCCGCGACGTTGGCTTGTAAAATTTTCAGCCGTCGTAGCTTACCGCCGCTCGCGATAACGAGGTGTAGCCAGGCGGCGTGCAGGGCGCTGATACCAACCCGCCCAAAGCCCGCGGCGTACTCGCCGACGGTGTGTGCAGAGACCTTGGCCGCGGTCGGTGGAGTCAGTGGACTGGGAGGAATGTAGAAGTCTGCGGGTGGCGATGCTCCAAAGCGCAAGCGCCGTGCATATTGTGTGATAACGCCTAAGCCGAGGTGATTGACAGCCATACTGGCATAGTAGCCGTTGCAGGACAGCGCATAGGCACGTGGCAAGCTGAATTTGCGGCGCGTGTTATCCCTTATCCAAGTGCCATCGGCACGCACCTCACCACAACCTCCTGCGAAGCCAAGCGGCTGCTCAGCCCGGGCCTTGGCGGTATCCAGCAAGGCCGCGGAGGTCACAATTTTGAACAGCGATGCGGCGGGAAATTCTGCAAACAGACCCGTGTGTTGCCGTTGTCCCCACTGTTGTGGTCGCCGTCCCTGGGCGAGCGCGAGAATTGCGCCCGTGGCTACATCAACCACGACCACCGCCGCGATCGGGTTGCCACGGTTGGCGATAAAACGACTGAGGTGCTGTTGCAAGGCTGGCTGCACCGTCAGCGGCAACTTCGTGCCCCGCGCCGCGAGGCGGATAACACCATCGCGGTCTGCCGCGGGTAACTGCGCGGGCAACTGCAATGGCATGACTGCCGCCTCCAGAGGCAAGCTGAGCAGGGACAACAGGAGACATAGCCAGCGTATTGCCATCACGATCCCACGTGGTTACACAAAAACTCCGCGTCTGGGTCACCGTTATAGTATACCACGAAGTGTGCCGCTCGCGCAGGCGCTCTGTCCATTGGCACGAGACATACAGTGCTGGCTCGTTACCTCGCCAAAGAAATCTTGACCCAGTTTGCCACTGCGTTCGTGGTGGTGAACACGGTGGTGTTCATTTCGCAACTGCTGCGCCTGTCAGAAATGCTGTTTCGACTTGGCCTCAGTCTCGAAAATATTTTGCTTCCCGTGCTGTTTGAAGTCGTTTCAACCGCACCCGTAACCATTCCAACTACACTGCTGTTCGCGACCATGCTCGCCCTTGAACGCCTCAACCGCAGCGGTGAATTGACCGCACTGTTGGCCATAGGCTACTCGCTACGCAGAGTCTTGTGCGTCGTGCTGGGAGTAGCGAGTCTCTTCTATGTGCTTACCCTTGTGGCATCTCTCTACCTCGACCCGTGGGGAAGACAGGAGTTGGTAAGCTTTTCACACCGCAAAGCCTATCAAAAGGTGGCTAATATTCGCCAGCAGTTGCGGGCCGGGGTGTTTTTTCGGGCCATCCCTGGCTATGTGTTGCACGTGCAGCGAGTTAGCGCCGCGGGGGAACGCTATCACAACGTCGTGCTCGCACCGCAGGCTGAGCCGCACAACGATTTCGTCGTTAGCGCCCGCACCGCGCAGCTTGAAGGGTCGGCAGCCGCGGGCCGCCTGCACCTCGTCTTCGAGCATGGAGCTATCTACACCAGCAACACCGTGCTGCAATTCGAGCGCTGGAATCTCGACCTCGTGCACATCGTCTATCAACACCTGTCGGGATACAAGCGCGGCTTTGATGCCCGTCGCCTCTACCCCCTGGCCCTGTGGCGACACTTGCGGGAGATTGATACGCATGATGAACCACCCTCGGTAAGCACACAACTGCTGTGGCAACGCCGTCTCGGACGACCACTGCTAGTGTTGGCCTTTGCCGCGTTGGGCATGCTGCTCGGCATTAGTCGTCTGCGCCGCGGCCGCAGCCTCTCTCTGCTCTATACCGTGCTAACCGTTTTTGCTTGCTTCAGTCTCGGCTCGGTCTGCGAATTCGCCGCGCACCGTGAGCTACTTTCCCCCGCTCTCGCCATCTGGCTACCACATCTGCTACTTGTCGGGGGGGCATTACTGCTGGTGTGGCGCAAAAACAATCGACCGCTCGGCGAATCGCTGTGGCCAAGGAGCTGGAAGCTACGCCGAATGCGTTCGTAATCGCAACACAACAAACACCCTACGCGGCATGCCCACCACTCACCCAGTTAAAGTGCAGTGGCAGGCGTAACGGTTGCCGCGGCAACATGTCAGTAATCCTTTGTCCGTGCTTCGGGGTAGCCGAGCACATCCTCGCGCACGAAGTCGATTGCCCGCCGCGCGTTGTGCTTGCTGGTCAGCACCCAAACCAGTGTATACATGCCGATACTTGCGCCTACCCAAGGCAGCGCGCCGCCCCAAGTACTGACACCCCTCCCGTAGGTCTTACGCATAAAGCTAGACCCCCAGATAGTAGTCAGCGCTGCCGCTACCACAGTAGCCAGCACTCCCGCCACAGGGTTTAAGTGGGCGGGAAACGGTGGCGTAGCCATCAAGAACTGTAACAGCTGCTCAGCTTCGGCCTCGCTTACCGTGTAGCCCTGCTGTGGGTCTTCGATCAGGGACACCAGCTGACGATAGATGTCCCGCTTGGCGACCACGGAAGCGGTATTCTTCATGCGCACCAGCAGCCCCAGATAAGGGAGCAGTATCTCTGCAGACAGGCTATCTTCGGCACGCACGTGCAGGTCGCGTTCAACGTTACGCACCTCCCTGAGCAATGCCGCGGGCGGCTCGTCGGCAAATTCACGGTAAACTGCCACGACACTGTCATGAGCTTCTTGCAGCCCCTCAGCGTCTGCAAGCGTCAGTGCTTTTTTAAACTGCACCTTGCCCTGGGTGAAAAGTCCGTTGCGAAGGTCGTTTTTGTTCTCTCGCAGTTGCTCCGTGGAGTAGAGAGCGAGCCAAGGCCATCCGAACGCCCAGGCACCCCAGAAGAAGGAGTACGCCGACTGCGGCCCGATTTTACCGAAAGGTATTTTAGAGATGAGAGAGCGCCCGAAGATAGCCCAGAACAGCCAGATTTGAAGCATAGTCATTCTAACAAACAGCTCACCTGTGTATTTGCTCCCATAGTCAACGTTGCGCAAATCAAGGCTATTGCTGCTGAAATCCAGCAACCCCGCCCAGAAGCCCTGGGTCTGCTCACGCCCTGCCACCAGCAGCTCTTCCATCGGGCGATAGTCGCTTTCCTCTATCCGCTGCAGCATCTGGAAGACGAGCGAGTAGCGGCCGTGGACGATGACTTGATACGCCCAAACCTGACCGACTAAGTCGTTAGCATGCTCAGGATTCCAGTATGGGAAGCGGTTGGTAGCAGACAAGTTGCCAATACCCTTGTTGTTCTTATCCAGCACCTTCGGACTGAAAATATGTGATCTCCCGCCATACGTGCTTTCGTAGACGGTCGAGGTAAGGAAATCGACCATAAACACGGTCCAGTTCATCGACGAGAGGAAGTCGTCGGGATCGGCAAGACGCAAGAAATTAACGTTATCGGTTGCAACCGTGGCCAGCCACTTACCGCTCGTCTTCGCGGCACCATCCAGCCAGCTGACAGCCCTGTGCTGAATCCTGTCATAGTTAGAAGCATCTAGCAGTTGTGGCTTGGTCTTGTGCAAAAAGTCGTAGACGTATTGGTAGCGCACTTCACGCAGATCACCAAAGATACCCTGTGTGTGCAGACGGTAGACTTCTTCTTCAAGCCCCGCCGCCAACTTCTTCCACTTGTCCTTGAAGCTGCTGTGCTCGATGTGGGCAATAAACGCCTCGCGATCGATCTCCGCCCCGCTGCCGCGTCGCTGCAGGTAGTCACGCAAGACGATACGCGCCGCTATCTCCCAGCCAAGTCCCTGCGCTCTGGCACGCTGCTGTTGCAACATGGTAATCGCCCGCCGCCGCAAAGCTTCCTCATCTTCGCTCTGTGCGCGCGGCACCTGAAACCCAACCCGAATCGTCTCGGAGGGTGCAAGGCCGATGCTTTCGCCTACAGCCGAGTTGCCATTGACCACGGCAAACGGTGACACCTCCGCAGCCATCGCTGGCATCAGTGTCGTCTGCCCCAGTGACTTCGAGACGTAGTGCCAAAAGGGAAGAGATAGCGTTGCGTAGAGACGCATACCTTGCAACATCAGTTGGCGGCGAAAATCCCAATCATGTCCGCTGCCACGGGCGGCAAAGTGGCCGATAATCGCCGCCGCGGGGATAAATGCCAATCCAACTAACATGCCACGTACTACAAAACGGGAATAGCCTTTCCTGATTTTGCGATAGTGGTGGTTATCCAGCTTATGTCCCAATTCCATGCGCGGCGGCATGTCACGCACCTTTAATGGATCGGGGGGCCAAATGCGCGACAGGCTAAAGCCCGTCTTCAACGCCCAGGCCAAGCCAATGCCTGCGCTACCGAGAACTCCCAAGCCCAATGTCGTCGAGGCAAAGCTGCGTAAACTATCGCTATCAAGATACTTGTAAGCGGCTCGGTTGAGTTTTTTGCGCAAGGGAGATAGCGCCTGTCCGCTGGCATCGGTATCAGCAAACAGCTCTGGCTCATTCCACAGACGCTCATAGTCTTGAGCCTGCAGAATGCCTTCCAACTCAGCAATCTTGGCATTAGACTCAGGGGTGCGCAGTGTTTTCAAGCTATTGATACGATCGATAACCAGATCCTGGCTTTCCTCCAGATACAGTTTGCTCAACATGATCCATGACGATGCGAAGTCACCCTTGCGCAGCTGCGCTTTCAAGTTGTCGATTTTTTTCTTATCGACCGCATCCTTGATAAATTTTCCCTCTAGCTTTTTAACCAACGCCTCAGCCTGATCTCTAACGATGAGGTAATCGCGCTGCCAGGTCGCATAGGTGAACTCATCGCGATACGAGTTGCGGCGCACATCGTTAGCGATCATGTTCTGGAGACGTTCCACCCGCATGCTCTGCAATACTTGTTCTGACTGGGCTGAGGCCCCGTCGCGATAGCGTTGTAATGCAGCCGCGTCCAGCTGACGGCCTTCCTGCTCCCTCTCTGCCGCGATCAGCGCGCCGACTTGTGCTGGTTTATCCTTCCTGAGCGCGTAAGCAAGATTACCAAGCAAGTGATTGCCGTTGTTGATCGCATCGACGATGACATCACGCGCGATAACGCTTAACAGCACCCTCTGCTCATCGTCCCGCGCACGCCACACGACCAGATCGCCCGCGGTGAAACGACGTGTCGGGTCAACTGCCAACAATTCACCCGCCTCACTCAATTCGTAGGGAAAAGGGCTAAACCCCCGCGTAACATAACTTAACTGCAAGCCACGCAAGTCCTGCGAGGTAATTTCTATGCCCACCTCGTGCAGAGGAACAGGAGCTTTAAACAGTTCCTGCCGCACAAACACCATGTCGGCCGCGAAAACATTGCCATCCTTATCTACCAGCACCAGCAATTCGTCATCGGAGGCCACCACCATCGGCTCAATGCTATCAATGACATGCAGGCCATGCTTGTAACGAAACGCTAATTTGCCATTATAGATGACCGCCTTCACCATATCTGGCTGGGGAATGATGCGAGGCAAGCCGCCCTCCGTGCCCGCCAAGTGATAGCGGTCGCCGCTGTTGCCATCAGCACGCATGGTCAACAGGTATTGTGAGGTAAGATGGAAGGGGTCTGAAATGTGTTGCGGGTAAGTTTCTGTGTCAGCTTGCTCCAGTTCTGTGATGATCTCCTCAACGCTTGCCATCGCGTCCTTCACCACCGGATCGTCGTGCAATGCCTCCAGCTGAGCCTGCAACCGCGGTGCTTTTCTAGGTGTGACATCGTCACGCTCCGCACCTGCCGCGGCAACCAGCTGCAGTGGCACTGCGACAGTCGCCACCACCAGCGCGATCAAGGTGTTTCTTACAAAAACGCGCCAAAATTTACCGCTCACAATGTTCCCCCTTACTTTACTAGGTTGAAACGAAAGCTCCCCCCGCCAAACCACGAACCATACCACATTAACGTTAAATTTTTAACATATATTTTCATTTTTTCTTAATTCTTAATGGTGTCTTTGATAATCCACCCCCGACAAGTTAGCTCTGCCGCCCTGCCACCATCGGCTGCAAAAATGAAAAGTCTTGTGCTAGCAAATAGTTAAAGCCTCGTAGCCGCGAACAGTCAGCATGTGTGGTGGGCACGCGCCCACCGTAAGAGCCAGGCATCAGTACTGTGGCGCGTCATCGGGCGGATAGCCGAGCAGGTCTTCCCTGATGAAACGCCAGATTTTGCGGGTGTTATTTTTCTCCAGCAACAGCCACGTGCCTGCGTATATGGTTGAGCCAGCTAACACGTAGGGTACCACCTCCCGTAACCGCTTGAGGTTGAAGCTGTTACGGAAAAACCAGCTCGCCATCACTGTCGTCGTTACCGCACCGATAACAACGCCTAGATCGCTGACCCTGTAATTGAGCGAGGTTGGAAACGGTGGGTTGAGCATGACGAAGTTCAAGACGCGCTCGGCATCGGCATGGCTCAGCGCCCGTGCAGGTTGCTCACCATCAACATAGGCACTGATTTGGCGATAGATGGCTCTCTTCGCCGCGGGATCGTCGCTGCTATTCATCTGCACCAGTGCCGCCAGATGTGGCAGCAACTCGGTCACCGATAGACGTTCTTCGTCGCTGATACGCAGATCCATTTCAATCTGCTCCACCTCACGTTTGAGTGCTGGTGGCACATCAACGTTAAAACGGCGGTAGACCTCGACGAGGGCTTGATAGCCTTGTCGCATCGCATCGCTGTCGTCACGATCGAGGGCTTTGCGTAGCTGCACCTTAGCCTGCCTCAGCATCCCCAGCCGCGTGTCATGTTTAGCTTCACGCAAGTGCTCGCTAGAGTTGTAGACTATCCAAGGCCAGGCGTAGCCCCACACGCCCCAAAATATCCTGAAGAAAATTTGCGGCAAGACGCTGTTGATAGAAGCTTTGGCGATGAGGAAACGGGTGACGATGCCACCGCTGATGATAACTTGCATCATGACTAGCATCGCGGACAAAGCGCGGACGAAGCGTGTGCCGTAGTCGACGTTGCGCAGGTCGAGGCTGTTACCACCAAGATCCGCCAGCCCCGCCACGAAGCTCTGCGGGTTTTCCTTACCTACCAGCAGAGTTTCTTCAAGCGGTGCATAGTCGCTTTCCTTTATTTTCTCCAGCATCTGAAAGACAAGCGAGTATCTCCCCTGCGCCCTAACCTGATAGGCATAAATCTGATCCGCCATCGTGTAGCGATGTTGCAGGTGCATAAAAGGAAATTTGTTGGTCGCCAGCAGATGTTGCAAATCATCGGCGCTACCAAAGACTAGCGACCGCGATCCAAACGTCCCCTCAAGAGCAACCACGGTAAAAAAATCAACCATGAACATGTGCCATACCTTCGAGGACACAAAATCATCGGGATCGACGGTGCGCAGAAAATTGACATCATCGGTCGCCACGGTAGCCAGGTATGCCAGTGAACGATCGCCGAAACCTCGCACGGCTCGCCCCGCGTTGCGCAGCAGGTTATCGTGATAGGTGACCTCAAGCACATGTGGTTTAGTGCGGGTGAGAAAGTCATGCACCTTTTCATAACTTACCGTGCGCAGATCTGGGAAAATACCCTCGCGTTGCAACCTCGCGATCTCAGCTTCAAGACCAACTGCTAAGCGCTTCCAGCGTTGTTGAAAACCTGACTGCAGCACAACCGTTGCCAGATCATCGTAAGCCGCGTCATGGTGCTGCTTGAGCCACTCCTGCCAGATTATACGGGCTGCCATCTCCCAACCGAGTCCCTGTGCTCTAACCCGCTGCTGCTGTAACACCATGATGGCACGGCGACGCAGTGCTTCATCGTCCTTTTCTGGGGAAAAAGGCAGCCAACCGATACGCACCGATTCCGAGGCCTGCAGACCGATGCTTGCACCGAGTTCCGAGTCACCTCGCACTGCGGTGAAGGGCGAGAGTTGCGCCGCTAAAGATGGCATTAAGGTCTTCTGCCCGGTGAAATTCGCCAAGTAGTGCCAAAAAGGCTGGGCGAGAGTCGCGCAGGCACGTATCCCCATCAGTGTCAATTGTTTGCGAAAATCCCAATCCTCGCCACTGCTGCGGGCGGTCAACCAGCCAACGGCAGCTACCGCAGGAATAATGGCCACACCGAGCACGGTAGCCATCTTGAGGTAGCGAGAGTAGCCAACTCTAATGGCCGCGACTTGCGCGGTGCCGCGCTTCGTGACACTATGAGCAGGCAAATCCTTGATTCTGAAAGGTGCTGGTGGCCAGTACTGCGCCAGCGAAAACCCTGTCTTCAATGCTCGTGCCGCGGCGTAACTGATTAGCCCCAGTCCACCGATACCCGCAGCGGTCGCGGCTAGATAGCGCAGGTCATCCCCACTCAGATGCTGGTAAAAAAACCTGCTGACGCGCAGCCGCGCGGGGTCAAGTCTCTCCGCTTCGCTGGCGAGCAACTGCGGCTCGTGCCAGAGACGGTGGAAATCGTTGGCGGCAACAATCCTCTCTAGTTCGGCAATTTTAGCTGTGGCGGCAGGGGTGCGGGCGGACTTCAGCGCGGTGATGCGATCGATAAGCAGACCACGTGCTTCCTCAACATACAGCTTGCTCAACATAAGCCATGAACCACCGAGATCACCGTGGTGCAGCTGTTGTTCCAAGGCGGTGATGTGTTTCTTGGTCGTGCCATCTTTGATCAGTTTGCGCCTGAGCTGTTTAACGGTCACCTCTGCTTGTTTTTTGAGCAGTAGATAATCACGCTGCCACTGCGCGTAGGTAAAATCATCGCGGTAGTTGTTCATCTCGATGTCGTTCAACAATATCTCTTGCAAACGCTCGACACCCATGTTCTGCAACACCTGCTTGCTCGCCGCACTGCTCTGGCGTTGATGGCGGTTGAGCTGCTGATCGTCAAACTGCTGCCCCTGTTGTCGTTCGAACTTGAGCGCTTCTCCCAAAGCCGCGGCTGGCTCTTTCCTGAGCGCCAAGGCAAGACTGCCGAGTAGATGGTTGCCGTTGTTGATGGCAGCCACGATAAAATTACGCGCCACCACACTGAGCAGTACTCGCTGCTCTTCGTGTTCACGCCAGAGCACGAGGTCACCCGCGGTAAAACGACGTGTGGCACTAAGCGACTGCCGTGTATCTCGTTCGGTCAGCACCTGGGTAAAGGGATTGAAGCCGCGGGTAATAAAACCAGCTTGCAGCCCACTGAGGTCCTCGCTCTCGACGGTCATCGGCACTTTGTGCACTGGCAGCGGGGCTTTGAATAGGTTGCGGCGGGCGAAAGTCATGTCTAGTGCATAGACAGACGCATCTGTCGCCACCACTACTAGCAGTTCACGATCGTAGGCGATCAACGCGGGTGTGATGCTCTCGATAACATGCACACCGTGCTTGTAGCGCAGGGCTAAGTTGCCCCCGAAATTAACCGCCTGCACCGCGTTGGGCTGGGGCACAATAGGAGGCAAGCCGCCCTCCGTGCCCGCCAAGTGATAGCGATCGCCACTGTTGCCATCGCTACGCATCACCAACAAGTACTGCTGTGTCAGATGAAAAGGATCAGGAATACCCTGCACTGGCGTGTGCTCATCAGCCTGCTCCAACTCGGCGACAATAGCCGCCAACTCTGCTGGCAACGGCTCTCCCGCACGTTGAGGCGGAACAAAAAATTCAGGTTGAGATAGACCTTCAGCGCGCAACGACAGCGGCAACGCCAACTGCACGACGAGCGTCGCCACCAGACACTTACTCAGCAAATCACTGTTCATAGCCCCTCCACCATTCTTAATAGATTGTCCCCCGCAACAGCATGAACTATATTGTAAGTGATTGAAAATGTAAATAATTTATTCAAAAAATCAACTACAAGCGTCATATTAAAGCATATTAGTGCTTTTTTTCTTTTATTTTCAAGATGTTACGATGATATACAGACCACCCTTGCTGGCTACCACCGCGACCAGCACTTGTTGTTAGCATCTTGATTTCGTCGTAGAATGGACAACATCGGGTTGTGTTTTTAACGAGTTAAAGTAGTCAGTGTTGAGCAAGCATCTCTTTACCTATGCCGATCCTGTGCCTGAGCGACATCTCGACGAAATCTGTCAGGTGCTAGAGCGGGACGGGGTGCTAGCCTACCCGACCGATGTCAATTGGGCACTCGGCTGTGATGCCAGCAGCACAAAGGCGGTGGAGAAGATGCGCCGTATTAAGCGCATTCATCCGAAGAGCCAGCCCTTCAGCCTGATCTGCTCGGGCATGTCGATGGCAGCCAAGGTTGCCAACGTCGACAATCGTGCCTACAAGGCTTTAAAAAAACTCCTGCCCGGTGCTTACACCATCATTCTGAAGAGCAACCGCTCGCTGGCACGGCAGATCAAAGACAAGCGTCTCAACGTCGGCATTCGTATTCCGCAGTGCGCTTTGCTGAAGGCAATTACTGCCCGTCTTAACAAGCCCTTGGCAACCACCTCGATGCTGGCAGACGGCGATCAAGAACTGCGCTTTGGCTACGAGATACAGGAGAAATACGGACATACGCTCGACCTGGTCGTCGATCTCGGCGCAGAAATCAACCCTGTAGAAACAACGATTATCGATTTCACCACTGATATCCCCATCGTCATACGCAAAGGAGCTGGGAATGCTGAAGCCTATCTTTGAAACGGTCGATCTGGGCACTATCGACTGGCAGGACGCGCTGCAAGCACAACTTGCCTATGCACAGCGCGCCCAGCAAGGAGAACGCTTTCTGCTGTTTGCTGAACATCCGCCTGTGTTGACGTTGGGACGCAACGCCAATCCGCACAACATAAAGATCAGCACCGCGGACGCGACACAGCGCGGCATTGCCTTACACCGTTGCGAACGCGGTGGCGATGTGACCGCACACCTGCCAGGGCAAATAGTGTTGTATCCGATTTTGCGTCTCGCCAACCCGCGGGGGGTGCGGGCCTACATCAAGGTGCTAGAGCAAACAGTAGTTACGGCACTACACCGCTTCGGCATCGCGGCTCGTGTTCGGCAAGGACTGCCAGGGGTTTGGGTGGGTCGGGAAAAGATCGCCTTCATCGGCATTCGTATCAAAAACCGCGTCACCCAACACGGACTGGCTCTCAACGTCAACAACGATTTAGAGTTGTTCAAGTTCATCGTTCCCTGTGGTTTGCCTGACATCACGGTAACTTCGATGCAGCGGCGGCTGGGGCGAGAGCTAGCCCTAGCAAAGGTTAAAGATGACCTGCGAGTCTGCTTCGGGGCGGCATTGGCAGAGGCTGGGACTTACGTGTAAAATAGTAGGTAAGACCAGCAGAGAGGAAATTATGACCGACAGCACCGCGCCGCGCGCACCGATTCAAGGGTTAGCGCCGTGTTGCCTGCGAACGGTGGAGGAGCACGGCAAAAATAACACGATGATGACCTGCTCTGTGTGCGAAAAAATAATCAAATACTTCACTGATGCCGCCGCGTTTCGCAACTACCACAAGTTCTGCACCTCCAGAAACCGTGAGTTCGCCGTCGAGGAGAACAAAAATTACCATCTTATTGCCTTCGATCGTCCTGTTTAGTTGTCCCTAAACTCGGTGGCCTGGCGATGGCAAAAATAACACGGTGCTGGTAGGTGTGCGGGTGGATGGTATTTTCACCACCAGGGACGCGTGTATCTGCCCCTAAAATTTCTCCACGCGCTGCCGATAGTCGGGGTGAAACGTAGCGATCACGTGTGAGTCATGGCAGATAAGTGGTACATAATTGAACAGTTTGGCAAAGTCGGGCCTTTTTCGCTGCAAGATCTACTGAGTGGCGTTGAACGCGGTGACTTTGATTACTCGATCACTATTGAATCGGAAAGTACGCAGCAGCGCACCACCCTGACGGATCTCATTGCCAGGAAAAAAAAGACCCGCCGTGCCAAGAAGAAAAAAAGAGACGCGGAAGCAACCCGCATCGTGCCGAACGAAAACAGGCATCGCAATATCGAAGCCGTCGGTTCTGCCTCTGCCGATGGCGATTTCGTCATCAGGCAGGGATCGCGCAGCGGGCGCAGGGCTAGAGATGCTCGCAACGGCAGCTACCTGGAAAGAGGGCATCGATCGTCCAGCGACAGCAGAAAGCTGCTACTGTTAATTCCCGCGATGCTCGCGGGGGGAGTTATCTCACTGGCACTGTTTTATGGTCTGCAAAAATTTACTGACAGTCATGGCAGAGATCCCAGTGAGCCTGCGACTGCCAACGTGGTTGATTTGCCCTTAGCGCCTGAGGAGATTGCTCCCGTCGGCGATTTTGAGACAGAGGAAGGTAACCAGCAAAGAAATATTATTGACATCAGAGCCGCCCGCCGCAAACCCAACCAAACCGTGCTGCTCGGCCCGCTCTCCTTCAGTAAATCGGAGCTGTATCGGTGTCGGGTCAAGTGTAAGCTTGCGTTTAAGGATAAGCGCGGCAACCACATCACGGGGACCTTCTTCGCCCAAGCCTTTAAAAACGAACTGCTGAAACGCAACCGTCGGGTTGTGGTCGAAGGGCGTATTTCTGCAGACGGCAGCGAGATTTACCTGCAGGGCATAAGTCCATGAGGGCAGGCAGAGAGGCTTGGGGGCAAGCCTGAACGCAATGGCAGGAGGCCTGAGGGCAGGCAGAGAGGCTGGCAGGCAAGCCTGAACGCAATAACGAGAGGTCTGAGCGCAAGCAGCGAGCTAGAAAGCGAGCGTTATAAAGAGCCGCGTAGCGCAGCTGGGCGAGGCGCAGCCCTACCGAGAAACTCGACCTGAGCAGGTATAGGCACATACTTTTATCTAAGCGCATAATCTGACAGCAATATGGCAGTATTTGTGGTCGAGTTTTCGTACGGCCTCGCCCCCCCGTTTATGGAGCTCTCGGTGGGCAGGAAGCCTGAGGACAGGGAGCAAGCGAAGCACAATCACTACTTAGCCCGTACCTCCGTTATCTTGGCGAGGCGCAGCCCTACCGAGAAACTCGACCTGAGCAGGTATAGGCACATACTTTTATCTAAGCGCATAATCTGACAGCAATATGGCAGTATTTGTGGTCGAGTTTTCGTACGGCCTCGCCCCGCCGTTCATGGAGCTCTCGGCAGGCAAGCCTCAACGCAATAACGAGAAGTCTGAGGGCAAGCCTGCACGCAATAGCGAGGGGCCTGAGAACATGCAGCGAGCTAGGAAGCGAGCGTTACAAAAAGCATCGCGTAGCGATGAGCTAGAAAGCGAGCGGAACAAAAAGCAGCGTAGCGAGCGAAGCGAGCTAGCAAGCGAGCGTTACAAAAAGCAGCGCGCCACGGCGCAGCGCAGCGAACGGCCTCGCCCCGCCATTCATGGAGATCTCGGTAGGCAAGTCTCAACGCAATAACGAGAGGTTTGAGCACAAGCAGAGGGGCCTGAGGGCAAGTTTGAACGCAAAAGCGAAAGGTCTGATGGCAAGGAGCGAGGGAGCCACCTTAGCCCGTACCTCCGTTGTCTTGGCAGGGAGCAGACCTGCCGAGAAACTCTTCCTGAGTGGGTGCAGGCACATGCTTTATCTAAAAGCATAATCTGACAGCAATATGGCAGTATTTGTGGTCGAGTTTTCGCACGGTCTCTCCCTGCCGTTCATGGAGCTCTCGGTAGGCAAGTCTCAACGCAATAACGAGAGGTTTGAGCACAAGCAGAGGGGCCTGAGGGCAAGCTTGAACGCAATAGCGAGGAGCCTGAGAACATGCAGCGAGCTAGCAAGCGAGCGTTACAAAAAGCATCGCGTAGCGATGAGCTAGGAAGCGAGCGTTGCAAAAAGCAGCGTAGCGCAGCGCGTAGCGCGCCACGGCGCTAGCAAGCGGCAAGGAAGCCCCACTCAGACTTCTCCCGTCCACAGCATTCAGGAGTATCTGATAGTTTACATGACTTTCCCAAGTTGCTGAATAAACTAATTCACCGGCAAATAAGTCAACAGGAATACCGTTGACTTTTATTTCTGGACGTTGGGTCACACTTGTAGAAAGGCAGTCAAGCCCTTGTATGGGTAAAGTCAATTTGTGATGATCCACCACGGTGTCGACTTGAGGGGGTGATGCGTTTAGCAAGTCAAGCTGGTGGCAAAGCTTTGGAAGGTCACGGCTTTTTTGCCGCCGATGTTGTAAACATGCCAGAGCTGCCAAAAAATAGCTTACACTGGGAAGCGGTCTCCATAATGAAGAGGCAGAAGTCATGCATTGAGTGTAGCAAACTTTCAAGCTTGGCGTTTTCACCAAATGGCTTGACCACCAGCCCTATTTTCTTTGCCTCATCGATTCCTATGTGCCTTGAGTGCGTTACCGTATGTTTCATTTCGGTTAGGTGAGAAACTATAGACGGTGTTAATTTCTTACTCTGCCCGTCGTGGAACATCACCTCGTTCAGATATTTGGCTAGCAACTCCCTGCTCCAGTTAACCACTGCCACACACTCTCCTATGAATGCAGGCGGATATTTTTCAAAAATAATTCTCCACATAGCTGCACTAGACGGGTCATTCCTTATCTCGTTCTTGGCAATTTCTAGATCTGCTAACAATCCAATGGCCGAATATCCGTTCAAAATAGGATCAGCTGGCCCCAAACTGGCATGAGACGACATGTGTATGCACTTTGAAGCACAGGCTAGCATGGTACCAGCAGACATCGCCGCATGAGGAATAAAAACCTCAATGTCATCTTTAAATTGTCTTCTTAAACTTCTGACAAGTGATTCCGCAACAGTAGCGTGCCCGCCAGGGGTATTGATGATGAAATCCATGCCTGTCTCTGATGGCAACTCTCGGACTACCGATAACAGGTTGTTGAGATCGCCTTCATTCAGGTTTGTCTCAACAGCATCGCTCATTGGCCAACTTGAGTAGTAGACAAGGGAACTTCTCCCCCTAGCTTCGGAAAAAAGCCGTAACTTCTTCCGCATCAGCTCACACGCAAAAACGAGATGGGCATTTGGGACTGCTCCCGCCTGCTTAGCGTCAAGCTCTTTGCTAATTTCATCAAGAACTTTAGCACGGTTGGTCAAGTCTAGAAGTCCTTATTACTTGCGGCTAATTTCACGCGGCGAGTGAACCATACGAAACAAAGGACAATCAACTGTCTGGTGTCCGGAACTACTGAATAGCGGCCCCCTAGCAGGGTCGGGCGGTGGGTTGTCAAGCAAAGCACCAAGCCCTATGTCCTTGTAGAACTGATCTATGCCGCGTCGCTCCTCATCAGACAGGTAACGGTCAATCACTTCTTCCTTTTTGACTAGCTTGTCCATTTCTCATCCCCCGTGCCTACTAATCGGCAATATTGGCAAAAAACTCAAGCAAATTCCGCTGAAACCAGTAAAAAACACTCACAGAGCACGAATAATGGCCAGCTGGCCATTTCATGGCAAACCGCCGCTACTACTATAATACCCCCAAAACGAAATACTATGAAATGTTGTGGATGAGTCTGCAAGGCAGAGATATATAAGCACAGCGATATTTTGTGACTGATTTGTTAACTCAATGTGGTGAACACTGGTAACATCAGCCGCTGGTTGTCGGGGGTGCTGTGCCCGCGCAAGAAAACCTCACCCCTAATCTTTTTGGCACGCATCTCACTAGAATCATTGCAAAAAAAAAACACTTCACCTGTTGCCATTCATAGCTACGGGTGATACAAACGTGCCCAGTTGCCTCCTCGTGAGGTGGGTTTTTGTTTTAATTTTCTTGGAGAACGAAATGTTTAGATTTTTGCTAGGAAGTCTCGTTTGTTTTTGTGTTGGTTCTGCGTCTCTCGCTTCGCAAATCACTAGTCCACATAAACTACCGTTCGACAAATTGCTTGCCGCGCATGGAGTGAGTTGGGGAGCTTTTTTCAACTACGACGGCCATCACACGGTGCAAGCCATTCTGCATCAGGGTTTTGCTAGCGATGCGGGACAGCAGGTGTTAGCTGAGCTTGGTTTTGGCACGGGGGTTGTACCGACCAACGAAATGTTTGTTCTTCTTGAGGAATCTGTGCTGGCCGATCCGATCCTCATAGATAGCTATTATCCCCGAGTGGGTGAAGAGGAGTTTCTGCGACGGTTAAAAAGTGCAGACAAAGTAGAGCGGTTTATTTCAGATACCAGCCTCGATGAGAATATGATCAATACCGACGAAACACTGAACGACTACCAAAAGGCAACGCTGCGGGAGACATTACGTGTCGCAGAAGCTAGCCGCTCTATGTCCCAAACGGCGATCGATAGAGCGGTGAAAGCCGTGCGAAACCACGACCTGCAAACACTGAGCGGTATGATTGACAGTGGTGAAATTGACCCCAATATGCCTGTTACCGGAGGCAGCCTGAACCTGCTCGGCTGGGCAACCAAATTGTTAGCCCTTGACGAGGGAGTCCTACTGAAAGCGGAAGCGGGGAGCCCCGATGTCAAGAGCGACAGTGCGGCGATCGACGGCTACGTGGATCTTATCCAGACGCGGCGCGATCTTATCAAGGCTCTTGTCGATCATCCGCGTGTTGACGTAAATGCCCCGCTAGACCGAAGAGAGCTTAATTTCATAGAGTATGCCAATCGGGTAGGTTCGGTTCTTGCTTTTAAGATAGCGGCAATAGACAAAGGCATGAACCTTACACCGAAGATGATGTCCGATTTCGTAGAAGGCAGGGGACAACGATACAAAAATTGGTCTCGCTTGCAGTAGCTGGTGTTCCCGCTGGCCACTCTTGTCAGATGATGACTGTGGTCGGCGGGTTTTGTTCACAAAAACTGGGCAAGAGGCTTAGGGGGCAAGCAGAGGGAGCACAGCCCCTACTCAGCACAAGTCTCCGTTATCTTGGCACGGCGCAGTGGAGCTAGCCACCTTAGCCCGTACCTTCGTTGTCTTGGCACGGCGCAGACCTGGAGCTAGCAAGCGGCAAGGAAGCCGCGTGCAACCCGACCTCAACAGGTATAGGCACATGCCTTGTGCAAAAAAATAATCTGAACGCAATAGCAGGAGGTCTGAGTGCAAAGAGCGAGCTAGGAAGCGAGCGATACAAAAAGCCGCAGCGCAGCGAACGGTCTTGCCGTGCCGTTCATGGAGCTCTCGGTGGGCAAGAGGTGGGGCAACTGCGAAAAGGCCTGATGGCAAGGACACCACTTATCGCAAGTCTCCGTTATCTTAGCCCCCGCCTCCGTTGTCTTGGCACGGCGCAGCCCTACCGAGAAACTCTCCTGAGTAGGGTATGGCACATGCTTTATCTAATCGCATAATCCGACGGCAATATGGCAGTATTTATGGTCGAGTTTTCGTACGGCCTCGCCTCGCCGTTCATGTAGCTCTCGGTGGGCAAGCTTGAACGCAACTGCCGAGAGGTTTGGGGACAAGCGGGAGAGGGGCCTGAGAACAAAAAGCGAGCTAGAAAGCGAGCGATATAGAAGGCAGCGCGCAGCGCAGCGCAGCGCGCAGCGTAGCGCCGATGACAGCTCTATGGCTGGCTCTCAAGACTCTCAACGGGATGCTCGTCTACGCTGAGTCCAGCAACTTTTGCTTTAATCGTTATCTTGCCGTTCCTGAAGCCGAGGCGGTAATGCTGGCCCTCTTCCAGTTTACCAGCGGCAATCTCCATCGCCATAGGGTTGTCTATCAGTTCAATGAAAGCCGTCTGCAGTGGTCTTGCGCCTAGTTCAGGGTTATAGCCCTTCTCGTGGAGATGCTTCCGCAACGTGTCGGTCAGCGATACGGAGATGTTTTTTTGTGCCAACAGGGCATTAAAACGTTCGAGCTGCTTGTCGATCAACTTACCTACAACCTCAGGCCCTAGACTATCGTAGGTCAGGATTGCCCCCAAGCGACCTCGTAATTTAGCTTTGATATCCACTTCGCTCGCAGCTACAGCGTGCCTCGATTTTGCTGACTCTCCGAAACCGATGTGCGCTCTGCCTGCCTTGGTATTGCTGGTAATGATGATAATCGTGTTTCTGAAGTTAATCGTGCGTCCCTTTTTGTCGGCAAGTTCGCCCTCGTCGATAATTTTCAGCAGAATGCCAGCAAAGTCGGGGTGCGCCTCACCGATTTCATCAAACAATACCACCGAGAACGGTTTTCGCCGCACGGCTTCGGTTAGAACCCCGCTCTCCTCGTAGCCAATGTAACCCGCGGGTGCTCCTGTCAAGCTAGAGAACTCGTGCTGCTGCTTGTATTCGCTGAGATTGATGTTGATCAAGTTATCCTTTGACCCGAAAAGCAATTCTGCCAGCAACTTTGCTGTTTCCGTTTTTCCTACACCAGTTGGCCCCAACAACAACATCGATACGGGACGATCGCGATTACCGAAGCCGACGAGAGAAGGAACAATCCCATTGGCAACCTCTTGCAACACCCGATCCTGCCCAAAGATGTTCTCCTGCAAGAAGGGCAGCAGTTTTTGGGCTATCTCCTGCTCGCTTATCAGCATGCGCGCGACTGGCACACCTGTCATTTCAGCGACAACCGCCGCAACATGCTTAAATTGCACGACTGAGTTATCGCTTGCCTGCAGAGCAACTTTCGCCGCTGCCATGTCGAGCAGGTCGATAGCCTTGTCAGGATTGTAGCGATTGGTAACATACTGGTTGGCAAGCTTTACCACTCCCTCCACACCACTATCATCAATCTTAATACCGTGATGCTCCTCGTAAACACCCTTCAGCCCCGCGACGATCGCTACGGTGTCTTCGATCGATGGCTCTTTGACGGTGACGGGCAAGAAGCGTCGCTCCAACGCACTGTCCTTCATGATGTGCTGCTGATACTCATCGTGAGTCGTTGCCCCGATGCAGTGCAGGTCACCACGGGCGAGGGCGGGCTTCAGCTGGTCTGCCATACCCGCAGCCATCCTTGAGCTGATAAGCTGATGCACCTCGTCGATAAAGAGAATGGCATTCCCGTCGTTTTCTTCCAGGAAAGGCAACAGCGTGCCTGTAATGGTATCTTCGAGCGCACCCCTAAACCCACCCCCATATGTCAGCAACATCCCCATATCTAAGGCATAGACGGTCTTGTTGCGCATCGCTTCAGGCACATCTCCCGCAACAATTCGCTGCGCCAAACCCTCGACGACGGCGGTCTTGCCCACGCCCGCTTCGCCCACCAGCAGTGGATTGTTCTTCTCTTTGCGTGCCAGGGTTGTAATAACCTGCTGTATCTCCTGCTCACGACCGATAACAGGCTTGAATTTTCCCGCGGCCGCCAAAGCATTGAAGTCAATTAAAAAATCTGGCACATTCGCATTGCTCCTCCGACTAAGCTGCTGCCCGTCTTGCCCCTCCGCATCTGTCAGCTGGAGTTTTCGCACCACTGCAGCTAGCTTGGTTGGTTGCGCCAGGTCGTAGTCGAGCAGCAAGTTACGCATGTTCTGGCTTTGCGCTAACTGTATCGCGGGGGATACGCCCAGAGTAGGTGAATCAAAGACATACCACCCATCAGGCACAGTCTTGCGGCCCTCTTCCGCGGTCGCTTGCTCAAGTAGCAGCTCTGCCAGCTCCACATCGTCATGAATTAAGGCAGAGTAGAAAGCCACCGCGCCTTCTGAATTATGCACATCGATACCGTGTTCAAGGTATAGCTTAGCGATCTCCAGATGCTCAGGACGATCATATCTGGAGGCGAGGGCGTTTTGGCCATTCACGTTAACAGTGTTGACATTAGCTCCCTGATCGAGCAAGAACTCTGCCGCCGTGACGCTACCAGCCATCATTGCCTTCATTAGCAGCGTTACTTGCCCACTAGTGTCCATAGCATTGACATGTTTAGTATTGAACTTCACCTTGCCTGCATAAGCATTGAACAACTTGGCCAACGCGGTCATCTCTTGCGGCACCACCAGCATCATAGCCACACCGATGTCAGGTACAATCCCTGCCTCCAGCAACAACTTCACTTTTGCCATCTTATCTTTGTCGACACTGCCCATCTTAGTGGGGTCGTCTTGTTGCAAAACGGCCCCGTAAATACCCATGTTGTTGGCTTTCTGGCCGTGCGTATCAACGTGCTGCATCAGCGTCTGCAACGACTCCTTTTTGCCCGAAAACGCCGCCCAGAACACGGCATCCCAATTGTGGCGTTGATCACGTACCTTAGGGTCACCACCGTTGTCTAGCATGAGGTTAAGCATATCGTTGCTACCGACACGCGCGGCCTCGTGCACCGCCGTGCGACCGTAGTTATCGCTGAGATTAGGATCACCGTCGTGCAGCAGCAGATGCTCTGCACCATCAATATCGTCAGCGTAAACCATCCAATGCAGCGGTGTGTGCCCCTCGTCATCCTGGCTGTTGACGTAGTCCCGCAGTTGCGGCAACAGGCGGATAAACTCCCCCTGCTGTCCTGAGGCGATCAGGCGATGCAGCAGATGCACCCTGTTCGCCACATCCAGAGACATCTGCACGTTACGGCACCACACCGTGTCTGCTACCAACAGCATCGCTACTACGACCCAGAATCGCACACTTCCCCCCTGTAGGCATACTTTGAGTAGAAAACGGGCGCTGTTATCCCTCCATCAACGCGGAAATGCAAGTTTTATTTTTGGCAAGCGTGTCGTCTGGGGTGGCGGCCCCTGAGGCTAGCAGTCAACGTCTTCTAGCGCAGCAGCGGGGCAATGATCTTAGCGTCCTTGAAGGAGTCCTCCGCATAGTACTTCTGATGGAAATCTTCGCTGCTCACACCAGCCACAGCCATGAGGGTCTTGACAACATCTACGGACATGAAGGCACGCTGTTCAGGCTTATCTTTGCGGCGCGGGACTTGCGTCCCTCCCAGGGGATTGTTCATGTCGGGGTTAAGGGTATCTGTGCCCTGAAAATCTTCCATCATCTTCATCTGACCGCCGGATGTTTTGGCCACTGTTTTGGTAAAAATCTCGCGCTTGCTGCCGCCAGCATTTAGTTTTGCAAAATCAACCACGAAAGGAAACCTAGTGATAGGGTCGCTCTCTCCTAGCCAGACACCCTGGCGAATATTTTTGCCGAAGAACACGTAGTTGTTGTTGAAGTTATAGTGCCCATTACCAAAAGAACTTCCCACCCCCCTAGTCACAGACTCATCACCAAAAAAATTAGCGGGACGACCAAACTCTGAGCTCAGCACCAGTGTTACCACTTCGCTCCATTTCTTTCCTTCTTTATAGTCGGTAGTCTTTAATTTTTCTATAAACTCAGCGAGATCATTCAGCGTACCTTCTAAAATTTTATGGTGACGACTACTAGCACTACCTGCTCTGTTTCCTTGCATTTGATGGTAGAGGCCACTATGCGAGTCGAACAACCCAAAGCCGTCAGTGTTGTTAGTAAGATTTTTTTCGCCCACGCAGATGGTGATGACCCGGGAAATATTGCTTTTAAAAAGTTCAAGACAGGTGTTGAGTTGCATGCCAAGCTGAAGAGAAATATCCTCGTCCTTTGCTATCAGCTGGCCCAAGCGCGACTTCATAGTCTCGACTCCTTGCATCACCTCCATATATTTTTCAATCGTAATATCTTGGGCCGGACTAAAGGCAAGGTTTTTTTGCAAGGCACGAGTAATAGTCAGAGAGGGGCTTGTTCCACCGGCAGATGCGCCACTATAGTACTCTGCTAAAGCACCTAAGAGGTCGAAAGAAAGTTTGACTTCCGCGCTGGAAAAATTCCCCCTACCTGAGGGGTAATTAGCGCCTTCAAAAACAAGATTGTCGAGAGGCTTCTCGCCATATTTATCTTCTAGCAGTTTGGCTAGCACCCCCGCAAGATGTGTCCCACCTTCCTTATCCTTGCCGCTAAAAATCTCCCGCCCGGCTTGAGTGTGGAAATCACCAAGCATGTAAACTCCACGTAATACACTGATGTCATTAGTATAATTAGCCAGCGGCAACCCAGCTAAGCCCAAGCGATACTGATACTTGCCCTGATGCGTCGGGCCACTAAGCAAGCCATCTTCTGGTTTTTGATTATAGGGCAGTGCTGTAAAATACCCATTTTGCATGAAAGCTGGAGTTGGTGTCAGGAGAGACGGGTCAGAACTTTTGCTGAAAATATTTTTGAAATTATCGGGTAAATCTGGATCGGCTAGAAAGCCTGGCTTGTCTTTAGGCGCAAAGCGCATGACGATACCCTCGCGGCCATCTGGGTCGATCTTGTTCAGTTCATCAGGATCGGGATAATCAGTAGAAATAAGATGATGCACGCCACCTTTAAGTTCTACAAAAATAAAAAAATGCTCATCATTGCTCGGTGTTTGCGCCTGTAACGAAGAGGGCAAGAGCTGATAAGCGCCTGCCGCGCAGACAATATTTTTTAAATGTTCAACGAGCTCTCTGCGGGTAAGCTTCATAACTTCTCCTATAGTGATCTGCTGGGCAGATGCATAAAAAACGGGCCGCTCATTAGGATAGCATACACCACCTGTTGCCAGGCGCGAATATCGCAGCAGGCTTCAGCACCTGCACTAGCATCTGATCCCCACCCGCCAGAGGCTGAGTCGGAATCAGGCGGGGATTCATCGAGATTAGGGATAAAAATTTCATCGAGGAGATACTGTGGCACATGGGCGTGTTTGCCGTCAGTAAGTAATAGATTATCGATTGTGACACCAAGAAAATCACCGATGTCCTGTATGTTGTGCATCAGACGTTTGCGCTCACTGCTAGATTTGAGTAGACGCTCTTTATCTTTAGCAGAATAACGCCGTGTGGTAATCTTATCATCAGCATCACACCAATCTCTTTTGCTATCGTCAAAGCAAGCTTCACTGTCGGGCAAGCTCGCCAAGGGAAAACCAATTTGACCCTTAAACATCATAGGCGGGGGAGGGTTGGCAAGCCAATCCTCATCTTGCATTTGTTTAGTCAACAGCAACCGACTGAGCCACAAAGAAACCATATCAAGAGCCAACACATAAGCTCCACCCGGTGCTTGTAGATGTGCCCGACCAGTGATAACGTCTGCCGCGCCGTAGAGTTGCCCCAACCGTGAGAAATACAGCACGTCATCGTCGTCCGTTATGCTGATGCCCCATGTTTTCACCACCGTGTTCCTGATTACTGCAGGTTCTTTGAACCAAGCATAGGCATCCCGGCCTTGCGCTTGTGAAGCATCATCACTGATCGGTTTGCAGGCGGCGATAAAAATTATACACCATAGTGTTGTTTTCATGACTAATTTTCCAACAGATGTATTTTACCTAAGTCTTCGTCTTGTCTTGCCATAGTCCCAGTACTGTCGCCCAGAAAGCATTGCATTGCCTTGCGTTGTTGATCTTCGTTTAACTTTGCATTTTCAGCATAGCCATCTTGTGGCATAGTGCCATCTAAAATTCTCTCGAGGATCGCATCCCTATCGGCATCTGCTTGCAGCGTGCCATCCTCTGCAAACAAGCTAATATAGACATAGGAATCTTCGTAACCTTCGCCGTCATAGTGGCAGGCAACACAGTTAGCTTTAAAAACACCCGCGGCAAAGGCACTGAAATCTTTTTCTTCAGACAATCGTTGGACTTCATCACAGGTCAGCCTTTCTTCAGCAACCATCTCCTGAAATCTTTTATCGCCATCGGCAGCACTAAAAAACAATTTGGCTTTCTCCTTGGTTAGCAAGTGCTGCAAGAGGGTGCGGTAATTGTTACCCGACTTTTCAAAGACACCGACCGCCGTCGTAACTTCATCGCTGCTTAGCCCCCACTTACTACCAAAAATTGTGTTCCAAGTAGATTCAACCACACACTTTTTGACCCGCGGCAGGGCACTGAATGTGGCTGCCAACCCTCCCAAGCCATAGCTTTCCATGGCGGCAAGGGGACTGCTCCTGCCCACTTCATCAGGGCTCAAATACGTTTTTCTACTTGCATCATAATATTGCTACGCGGCTCTTTGTAACGCTCGCTTGCTAGCTCGCTTCGCTCGCTACGCTGCTTTTTGTATCGCTCGCTTCCTAGCTCGCTGCATGTTCTCAGGCCACTCTGCGCGCCCTCTCTGCTTGCACCCAAGTCTCTCGGCGGTTGCCCACACCTCTTGCCTACCGAGAGCTCCATGAACGGCGCGGCGAGGCCGTTCGCTGCGCTACGGCTTTTTGTCCCGCTCGCTTGCTAGCTCGCTGCTTGCACTCAGACCTCTCGCTCTTGCGTTCAGATTATGCTTTTAGATAAAGCATGTGCCTATACCTGTTGTGGTCGGGTTTCTCGGTAGGGCTGCGCCGTGCCAAGATAACGGAGACATGTGCTAAGACAACGGAGACATGTGCCAAGACAACGGAGGCTTGTGCCAAGACAACGGAGACATGTGCCAAGATAACGGAGACATGTGCCAAGACAACGGAGATTTGCGCTAAATTATGTTATTATAATTACCAGAGACAGGTAACCGCATTAGCAACGGACAGCAACCATGCCCGGCAACGATAAAACCCCACTAAACAAGCATCGCGCCGTGGCGCGCGGCTCTTTGTATCGCTCGCTTGCTAGCTCGCTGCTTGTTCTCAGACCACTTTGCATGCCCAAGATCTTCTCCGGTTGGCATTATTTCCCGAAGATTATGAACTGTTCGATATTGACAAACTCATCCCCAGTAAGGAGGCAAGCATCGATCCCGATACTGGCAAAGAAAAATTTTGTGATCTGAATTTTTCTGTGCCCTTCAAAAAAGAGCCAGATTCCCCAGTATATTTTGGGGTTATCTTTGAGCACACCACCGGCAATGTCCTGTTTCTCATGGTGTCACTATACCTGAAGGCAAAGAGCGAGCTAGAAAGCGAGCGTTACAAAAAAGCAGCGCACAGCGCACAGCGCGTACCGATGGTTTTGTCTTAGGCATCCTCGTTCTGCAAACCAAAAAACCCGTCGATATAGCTAAGAACCAGCTTGAGCTAAAATTTAAAAATCGGCATCCCTTGGAAACTATTCACGGACTGCGCCGCTATGTTGCAGATGACCCAATCCTGGTGGTAAATCTGCCTAAGTTGTCCGATGAGCAACTGTGCGGACTCACGACCAGCCCTTGCCTGCTGGGAATGAAACACATCTGGCATCTGAGCACCAAAATTGTGGCGAAAATTTTTCACTCTTGCTATGCGCTATCCACTGAAGATCGCAAGAGTTTATCGGCTAAACTAATATCTTACCTTGGACTTGCCGATGGGAGGTATGATAGGAAGAGGCTGTCTGCCATCGAGGCAGATTGTTTTCCCGATTTACCAGATGAGGAACGTATCATGTCAAGTATCGAATTCGGTTTCGAGGGTGCACGCCTAGAAGGCATTGAGCAGGGGAAAAAGCAAGGCATACAGCAGGGTATCCGGCAGGGTATCGAGCAGGGTATCGAGCAGGGTATGCAACAGGGGGTCAAGCAGGGTATGCAACAGGGGGTCAAGCAGGGTATGCAACAGGGGGTCAAGCAAGGGCGTGCCCAGGAGCGCGAGGATGTCATCATTAGTATGTTAAAGTATGGCAAGCTCGATGACCCAGTAATTTGCCAACTTGCTAATATTACTGAAGAACAACTCGCAGAAATAAAGAATAAAATCGCCAAACACTAACTTTCACCAAATTCTTCCTTGATAATTGATAATTGCTACGCGGCTTCCTGTATCGCTCGCTTGCTAGCTCGCTGCTTGCGCTCAGACCTCCCTGTATTGCGTTGAGGCTTGCTTGTTAGCCTCTCTGCTTGTCACCAGACCTCTCGTTATTGCGTTCAAGCTTGCTCCCAAGCCTCTCGGCTATCGCGTTCAGGCTTGCCTGCTAGCCTCTTTGCCCGCCGAGAATTTCCTGCACAACTACGGCAGCAAACTCGTCGTTGCCAATATAGTCCCCCCGCCATTGCGCTTCAGGTTCGTGGGCAAACTGAAAGGTGCAGGTCGTGCCGTGCAGCAATGCAGGCGGAACTTCCAGTGCTGCACCGCCGATGCGTAAGCCTGTGCCGCGCGCTTTGGCCAGAGCCTCCTTGATCGTCCAGAGTCTGGCAAATAAGTGCACCTTGTCATCGCCAGATGCTCGCGCTAGTGCATCCCGTTCATGGGCAGCAAACCACGAGCTAGATACGGACAGTTGGTCGAGGTAACGACGAGCAACGTACGCTTCAACATCAACACCTAGTCGTCCCGCGGGAGCAAGGGCGATCAATCCGTGTTTGCCACTATGACTGACATTGAAGCTAACCGTTGCCGGCCTGGCACTCACCGTTGCGAATGGCTTGCCATGCCGAGAGCGGCCAAACGCTAACTGCTCGTTGTGGCAAGCAAGTCGTTCACAGAGAACAGCACGCAGCGCGGCACGACACAGAGCAAACCCACGCCGTGCACCGAGATGCAAATAGTCCCGCCAACGTGCTCGCTCCTCCACGTCCAGCCACGCTAAAGCAGAGCACTCCCACTCAGGGTGCGATCGCAAATCAACCTGGACGACAGTAGCCGCGCCGACGGTGCAAAAATGATGTAACCACTCAACATGCACGAGGAAAATGCTTTAACCTCCATCAAGCAGTCCACCTTACCAAAAGTATCAACTTTCGCCAGTCTGAGGCGAACAGCAGTTGGCTTGCGAACTAGCTTACACTTGTGATAGCGTGCCCCGCGATTGTCAACGAGGGTTATCTGTTGTTGAGAACGTTACTCCTTGCCATCTTCGTCTTATTCGTGGCCGCTTGCGCACATGAGGAAGATTTTCCCCCACTGGGTAAACGTATCGCCAGTCCTGTCGATGTTGCGGTCAGCGATGACGGCCAGCACTTCTATGTGCTAAACGCCGACTATGACCGCACCTACGATCACGGCTCGATTCTCGTGCTTGATGCCACGGGCAAAAAGCTGCGCGCCATCCCCATTCCACGCCTGGCACGCAATCTCGTCGTCGCCGGTGACAGACTACTAGTCACCTTCGACCGCAGTACCGCAAGAGATGAGAGTGCCATTCAACTCTACGACCTCAGCGAGGCCAGCACCCCCAAATTGCAAAAGAGCTGGGCAATCGCCTGCATGCCACTCGACACGGTCATGCGTAAAGACTTCGCTTATTTTTTCATCAGCTGTGCACAGGGTGAGCTGTTCATCGGCAACTACACCGACCTATCACTCAAACACGTGCGCACCTACTCCCACCCCCGCCGTGCCCTGCACCTCGACCCACAGCGCGGCCTGCTATACGCTTTCGTCACCGCGGTCAATCGCCAACGCTTCAACGATGTAACACTCGTAGACCGCTTTACCCTCAGCGAGCAAGGCGAAGAGCGCGAGGGTGCAGATGACATTCCCGATGCCTGGGCACGGGCAAGTGACTTAGCCCTACGCAGCCGTATCTTCCAATATGCCATCTACGATATCTTCGCGGCACGCGACGCGAAACCCACCGCCTTCCCTTGGCAAAAGTTCGAGCTCAGCGATGAACTGCACTGGCTCTACTTCCCCCGTGGGCAAGAGAGCGACGACAGCAAAACCTACCGCACTAATTTTTACGACAGTGCCCCCGACCCCGATGCTCAGGACAGCTTTTATCTGTCCCAACGCGGCGCACTCGACTCCACCTCCAACAACATTGTCAGAGCGACGATTGCCGAGAACCGCAAGCTAAAGTTTAAAGTTATTCACAGTGCTGATGACGAGCTGCGTTTTCCTGGCGACATCGAGGTGCGCAGTATAAACGCTACTAAAACCCTGCTGAGCAACAGCTTCCTTAGTCGCGTCAGTTCGTCACGGGTGTTCTTCGCCATCACCGCCCGCACCCTGACACAACCACACTGGCAGAAGAGTTGCACCTCGCAACAACGACATGCATCTTACTATCGCTTTGCCGCCAACGAGCACGGCACGGTAGTGGTAAGTTCGTTCTACGGTAATCGTGTGCATATCTTTCAGCTACAGCCCGAAAAGGATTTTGTTTGCACCAAAAGTATTGAGTAAGGCGTAACGTTGCATGCTACTAAAAAAAATCACCGTCTTTGGCTTCAAGTCGTTCGCCGATCGTGTCTCCTTCAACTTTGTGCGTCGCATCAGTGGCATCGTCGGCCCCAACGGTTCGGGCAAGAGCAATGTCATCGATGCCGTGCGCTGGGTAATGGGCGAGCAGAACACCCGTCTGCTGCGCGGCGAACATGCCACTGACGTTATTTTTGCCGGTGCCGCGCATCGTAAGGCACTGGGCATGGCCGAGGTCAGCCTAACCTTTGACAACAGTGCCGGCACGCTCAACCTCCCCGAATACAGCCATCTCACCGAGATCAGCTTGACCCGCCGCATCTATCTCGACGGGCAGCGCGAATATCTGATTAACAAGACCCCCTGCCGCCTCAAGGATATTGTCGATTTCTTCACCGTCAGCGGCTTGGGCAGTAAGACCTACTCAATGATCCAACAAGGGCAGGTTGAGCGCGTGTTGAATGCAGGGCCGCGTGATATTCGTGAAATTATTGAGGAGGCCGCGGGCACGATTATTTTTAAAAAAAGGCAAGCAGAGACCAACAAAAAACTTGAAAACACCACCGCTAACCTACAGCGCGTCGATGATCTGATTGCCGAGCTATGCACACAGAAAGAATCACTCGGTGCACAAGTCGCAGCCGCTAAGCAACATCAAAGCCTCGCCAATGCCTATGACACCGTGCAAAAACAAATTATCGCCCAGCAGTACCGCACCACGCGCACAAAACTCGATGCCCTTGCCGCTGACCTGCGACAAGAGACCAAAGCTGAGCTGCACACTTACCGCGAACTCACCGCCTGCCAACAGCGACGCAATGCCCTGCAACGTGAACTTAACGAGCATGACCCACAACTGGCGGCACTGGAAAACGAACTGCACAGCTTGCAGGACAGCAGCCGTGAACTTGAAAAGGCACTAGTCAAGACCGACCTTAAAAAAGAAAATGCCCAGCAACGCTCGCAAGAACTTAGCCGTGACATCGAAGAAGACGAGGAAGACAACGACAACGCGGGGCGCGAGCTGGACAAATTGCAGCAGGAGCACAATGCCTTGCAAGAGAAAATCACCGCCATCACCGCTGAATTGGAAAAACACGCCGACAAGATACAACAGCTCGATGCTCGCGCCGCCGATACCGTGCTGAGGGAAGAAGAGTTTAACGCCGAAATTGCCCGTCTGCACCAACTACACAACGACCGTGCCGTTGCCCTCAAATTGCTGTTGCATAGCAAAGAAAAAGCCGAGCGCGCCCAAGAAGACTCGCATACACAGCTAAACGCCCGCACTGCCACCTGTGCCATGCTTGCCGAGCAGGAACAGCAGTTACACCAAGCCCTGAGCGCCAAGCAAGCGGGGCTAGGCACAGACTTGCAACGTAAGCAACAACTAGAAGCCGAGATAAAAGAAATCACCCGCGCCAGCGACCTGCTCGGTAGTCAGCGTGATCAGGCCAAGGAAATTTATTTTCAAAGCAAAGCAACTTGCGACAGTGCGAGCACCGAGATTGCCCGGCAACGTGATCGTTTTTGTGGTTATGATGACCAGCACCATCTCGGCTTGCTGAGCGATTACCTCACCTTCAATGCTAAAACACAGGAACTGCCTACACGTCTGCGTGCCGCCCTTGAACAGTGGGCTGAACGAGTGGTCGTGCAAGATGCCGTGGCCTTCGAGCGTTTCAGCCGCAGCCTGCGCGGCGAGGGTGGTGTGCCTGTCGTCATTCTCGATTGCCTGCCAGCACATGTTGATGCTGAAATTACTGCCTGGCAAAGCCAGCATGCCTTGCAACCGCTACGCATTTACCTCAATGTCAAGCCAAAGGTAGCATCGCTGTTTGCCTTTGTTTTTGTCACTCTCGATCTTGGGGTGAGCAAGACTATGCTGGCAGAGTTGCCCGCGGTGGTAACCCTGTTCACCCCCCAAGGCAGTTGGATCGATGGCAAAGGCACGGCTATGATTACTGCCGCGAGCGCCGCCGGTATTATTTCACAACAGCAGTCGCAGCAAGCTTTGCAGGCCAAGGTGAGCCAAGCACGGGATGAACTTACTCGCCTGCAAGCCCAGCTCGATGGTGATGAAGAGCGCAAGAACACGCATCGGGTGGAAATCGCCGCGCTGACCGAAAAACTCAATACCGCCAACCGCACCGTAGAAAAAATTATGCTCGGTTATCAAGCCGCCGCGCAAAAGCTTGAACACGAAAAAAATTTGTTGGCCGACTTGCAGGCAAAGGCAACCGCACTCAACGACGAAATCACCTCGCTGACTACGCAGATTACCGCAGAAAACAAGGCACAGCAGATGCTGGAACGTGAGCAGGCCGAGCTGCAAGTCGACTTTGCCCAAATCAAAGCGGCTTACAACAACTATCGTCGTCAGCGAGAAGAACTCGATCAACGCCGCCAGCAACAACAATTGCAGTTAGTCAAGATGAATACCGAGTTGGAAGCAGTGACCAAAGTGCTGAGCTCCCGCCACAACAGCCGCGTCGCCGTGCAAAACCGCTTGCTGCGTCGTTGTGCTGAGCGTGACCTGTTAAGCGCTGACATTGAACAGGCCGATCACGACCATGCCCAACAGGTGCAAGCCATCGAGCAGTTAGTGCGCACCCAAGACCGCCAACGCGAGTTGTTGCTAGGTCGCAAGCAGGAAGTGCAAAGGCTTGTGCAAGAATTGCAACGGGTCGAAAAGGTTATCGTTGCCCACCAGAAAGAACAGAGCTCAACGCGCAAGAGCATTTCGCTCAAATCGGTGACTAAGGGGCAGTTGGAAACGACGCAGCAAAACATCAACGAGCAGGCCGCGGCGCTCAACGATTTCGATCCTGCCAAGTATCCACCTGGCTCAGAAAAATTAGAAACTCTGTTAGGGCGCAAGGAAAAATTGCGCGGCGAGTTGGATGCCCTCGGTGCGGTTAACATGTTGGCGCTAGATGAATACGAAAAGCTGCAAGCACGCCAAGAGTTTGTCAATCAACAACGCCAAGAACTGCGTGACAGTATTGAATTTTTGCGGCAAGCTAGTGCGGAGATAGAGGCCAGCAGTGTGCAACGTTTCAACGCGACTTTTAAGCAAGTCGCGGCAGAATTCACATCGCTGTTCCCAGTGCTCTTCCCTCGTGGTCAGGCGGGACTAGTACTTGACAAGCCCCACGATCCGCTCGATGCGGGGGTAGAGATCATAGTGCAACTGCCGGGCAAGAAAAAACAAAACCTTAATTTGTTTTCGGGGGGAGAAAAATCTTTGACTGCCATCTCGCTTATCTTTGCGTTGCTAAAGACCAAGCCTGCACCGTTTTGTTTTCTCGATGAAGTCGATGCCTCCCTCGACGAAGCCAATGTCGCCCGCTTCAATCGTGTGTTGCAAGAACTTGCCAAAGATTTTCAATTTATCATCGTCACTCACAACCGCAAAACGATGGAGACCTTCGACCACCTCTACGGCGTGACCATGCAAGAACCAGGTGTGTCAAAAGTCGTAGGCGTTGATCTGGAAAAAGACACCCACTTCACTCGTGCCACACCACCAGCTCAACATGCTATGCCTTAAAGCGCGGGGGAGCTACGAGGCCTTTCTTTCTCTCGTAACATCGTTACTGCCAAGAAAAGCCACCATCTCAAGGGTGGAAAGACTGGCCTTAGTGCGGGAAAAAGACGGACGGCGACCACGCTTGCGCATGGGTTTGGGGGTCAAAATTTTGATGTCATCACGCATAGTGAAGGTGAGCCATGAACGGAAGTAGGGCTTCAATCCCGCAGAATTTTGCAGGGTGGTCAAGGTGGGCACAAATGCCGCGTAATCTCTGAAGCGGTCCAGCACTTCGATAAATTCTGGCACAAGCGCGCGCTGATTTATTTCAGCAATAACTAGATAGAGGGAGGCAAGATGCCTGAGCAATGACTGCTCGCTTTCGCTTTGCAACTTGCGTTTTCTCGCGTCGGGATCTGGCGGACGAGCCAGCAATTCATCGGTAAAGGTGCGTAAGAATAGCAGCGAGCGTTCGGGATGGCGATACATGTAGTGTTGAAAAATAGCTCGCATGATTCTCTGCGTGAAGTAATCTCCGCCCAACACCCACGGCAAGTTATGCAGCATGTATTCCAGTGCCATCGCTTCGCTCTTGCGATTGAAGAGCAGGAAAAACAGATGATCGAGCACGGTATAGCCGAAACGACGCATGATGCGGTTGAAAAATTTCTTACCTGTGGCGGTATAGCTCATTGCCCCAAAATAACTGAGCAGCGACAGCCTGATAGCACTGCTGTTGATACTGCTCAACGACAACAACCAAGTGGCGAGATGATTCCACAGCAGATCTTGGCTGGCAAGCTTAACCCCTTCATCCTCACCATGCAAACTGTGACCCAGCTCACAGATGAAGGACACGCTAGTGGCGAAGATACGCTCGCCATGTTCAAGCTGACTCAATTCATCCGATAACGCTACTTCTATCAACACCCAGCAGGCGCGGCGAAAATTTTCTTGACTGCGCAGCTTAGCGATAAAAACCCGCACGGCTCGGTCATCACCCGACCAGGTCAACCATACCAGCAAACTCTCGATGGTGCGCTCTACCATCGACCACGAGGCGAGGTTGTTGCAGAAGGTGACCGCGAAGTGCGCGATGATCGCATCCTGCTGGGCGGGATCAAAACGTGCAATAACACGTCGCACATCCTTACGCTGCAGCACGATGCCACGATCGATCAACATGAAAGCGTCCTGCAGCGCAGTGATGCGTGTCCAGCTCCTTCTGAGAGAAATTACCTTACCCATCAGATAGCCTTTCTCTCTCCCCCTGCGGCTAGCCTCTCTATATCAGCTTTAATTTCAGCGGGAAGACCGACAAACTTCATCCCATAACCAGTCGGATGATTACTACTATCAGTGTTGAAGCGCATCATCTCTGCCACGACATTGAACGGATAACTCAAATCGTCTGCTTTGATCGTTAACTTGATTTGCTCACCGACCTGAAAACCAGGTGCGGTGTTCTCGACTTCGGTTTCAACGAAAATTCCCGATGCAGAGATATTTATCCCCCCAGAGATAACCACTCGCCCATTGTTGTGGGCGATCACCCTGCCTCTGATGCCAACACGTGCCATACGTTGATGCTGCCCACTCTGCTGTTGTGCTGGTGGTGCTGCCAGCCCCATCTTGTCGCGGGATGAGCGTGCCGTTGGTGGCTTGGGGATAGTAGCTGCACCTTCCGCCTTGCTGCCAAACACATCGGCAATGCTACGCCAGTCCTCCCAACCATCCTTGAAAATAAACGCATCTTGAGTGATCATTTTAATAGTGAGCAACTGCCGCACCTGAGCGTCAGAGAAAGGCCCCATCTGTTGTCCCGATTGATAAACATACCAGCTAAATTCACTCACAGCACCACCCTCACGGTCGTATTACTTCTCGGTGAAAAACCTCACTGCCATAACTACACTGTCTGTCTCTGTCATCCCCGTTTTCGGCTAGATATGAGTATACCTTTAACGTGATAGGAAAATATTAATTTTAATTTTTAATATCAGGAGGTTAGCTTTGAAAGCAGGATGGCACTTGTTGCTAGGCGGGATGTTGAGCTGGGCCGCTTTGCCGCTTATGGCAGCAGAAATAAACATAAAACGCAATCCTGACCAGCGGGAATGGCGCTATTTTTTGCGTAACGGGGTTGAATTGCAGCGTAATATTTGGGAAGAGCAGCGCCGCCAGGGTGTAGCTTTTGCCGACTGGTCGTGGGTATGGCGTATCTTGTGGTTAAAAAGCTGTGGACAAAGCCAGCAACAGCACTGCCAGGCGATCATGGCCGCGGGACTGAACGATGCTGCACTGGTGGTCAGGGCGGAAGCCATTACTCAGCTGGGCTTGCGGCATCAGAACAGCCATAACCAGACTGTGCTGCACAAATTGAAACAGGCTGCACGTGAGCCGCGCAATTTCCGCAACGGCAAGCCTATGTTTATTCACGATAATATCAAGTTGGCACGACAGCGGATTGCTGGGCATGCGGCGGTGCACTGACGAGGGGTCTGAGGGCAAGCCTGAACGCAATAGCAAGAGGTCCGAGGACGAGCAGCGAGCGGAGCTAGAAAGCGGCAAAAAGTCCAGCGAGCGTAGCGAGCGTTACAAAGAGTCGTGCGTAGCTCCGTTGTCTTGGCACGGCGCAGACACTACTTAGCCCATGCCTCCGTTGTCTTGGCACGGCGCAGACCTGGAGCTAGAAAGCGGCAAGGAAGCCGCGTGCAACCCGACCACAACAGGTATAGGCACATGCCTTGTGCAAAAAAAATAAACTAACGGCAATACGGCAGTATTTATGGTCGGGTTTTCGCACGGTCTCACCGCGCCCTTCATGGAGCTCTTGGTAGGCAAGCCTGAATGCAACAGCCGAGAGACTTGGAAGCAGGCACCACTTAGCACAAATCTCCGTTATCTTGGCAGAGCGCAGACCTGCCGAGAAACTCTCCCCTGAGATAGGTGCAAGTACATGCCTTGTGCAAAAGCATAATCTAACGACAATATGGCAGTATCTGTGGTCGAGTTTTCGCACGGTCTCGCTCTGCCGTTCATAAAGCTCTCGGTGGGCAAGAGGTGGGGGACAAAGAGCGAGGGGGCAAAGACCTTCCTTAGCACAAGCCTACGTTATCTTGGCACGGCGAAGACCTACCGAGAAACTCCCTACGAATATGTGCAAACACATGCCCTGTGCAAAAAATAACCTGGTTGCAGTATTGGCAATATCTGCGGTCGTTTTCGCACGGTCTTGCCGTGCCGTTCATGGAGCTCTCGGTAGGCAAGTTTGAGTGCAGTAGCCAAGAGGTCTGAGGGCAAGCCTGAACGCAACCGCCGAGAGACTTGGGCGCAAGCAGAGGGGGCGCGCAGAGTGGCCTGAGAACATGCAGCGAGCTAGCAAGCGAGCGATACAAAAAGCAGCGTAGCGAGCGAAGCGAGCTAGGAAGCGAGCGATACAAAAAGCAGCGTAGCGAGCGAAGCGAGCTAGGAAGCGAGCGATACAAAAAGCAGCGTAGCGAGCGAAGCGAGCGTTACGAAGAGCCGCGTGCGCGCACCCGTGCCGTATTCGCTGCGATCCAACCCTGCTTGCCGTCGGACAGCCGTATCTGCAAGTAGCCGTTGGTCTCCTGTTCAACGACGAAGGGTGCGCCTTCGTGCAGCATAAACAGCGTGGTGTTGTCTTCACCTGGTCCTGAGTAGACTGATACCCGTGCCGCAGTCACCGCCCCCCAGTGTTCGGTTAGCATCGCCTTGGCTTGCAGGAAAATCACCGACAACACGGCAATGACGAGCAGCAACACGCCGAGCTTTAGCAAAAACACAATTTGGCGGTAGAAAAGCCAAAAGGCCAGCACCAACAACCCCACCCCTAAAGCCAGCAAGGCGGTAAAACTCAATTCACGGGCGGTGAAAAAGTCGGTGATGAAACTCAGCGCGTCGGAAAAACGCCGCGGCATCTCAATACCGAGTTGGTCGGTAATCTTATCCTGCACATGTTCTAGGTTAAATTTTACGTCGGCATTACGTGGCAAGTAATGCCGTGCTGCCAACAGCGCCGCCATCGCTTCGCCCTTGTGCTGCAAACGATACCAGGCTACCCCCATGTTGTAGTAAACATGGCCGTTGACGTGGCCACTAGCGATGACTTCCTGATAAAGATCCAGTGCCTGCCGATATGCACCCGCATCGAAAGCCGCGGCCGCTGCCCGTATCTTCTCTGCTAAATCGGTAGCTTGGGCAGCGTGGCTTGATAGAGCGAGTGACACAGCAATAATGATGTGCTTCAGCATTTTTTCTCCAATTCTCCGGCTAGGTTATCGGTCTCGGCCAGCATTGCGGAAAACTTAACCCCACTCGTCCCCGCGGCGAACAGTGTCTTCTCCAGTTCTTGCAAATGCTTGGCAACGCGCTGGCAGAGGTCTGCCTCAAGCTGTTGCTCCTGCAACCGCAGTTGAATTTCACGCGGTGTCGCAGAGAGCCCTGGCAGGCCCAGCTTAGCCGCGAGAAAAGTGCGGAAATTTTGTGACAGCTGTGCCGCTGAACCCTGCTGCGCGAGTGCCTGCTGCGCGTGCTTGAACGTGCGCCAGGCCCGTGCCCGTCGTGACGCGGCGCGCGGCCGCAGAAACTGCACATACAAGTATAGCAGGGCAAAGGCCAGCAACAACACTACTGCAATTGCTAGCAGACGCAGTTGCAGAGCTAAGGGGAAGGCCTGGTCAACCAGCAGTGCTGCACCGCGGTGAATGGTGATGAGGTCTTTGCCCAACACCGCGACCGCGCTCTTGCCGCTCGTCTCTGCCTGTGCCGCAGTGACAACCTGCTGTTCATCTTGCGGTGACGCGTTGACGGTCAACTTGCCCAGATCAACCGCCTGCTGGCGAAACTTACCCGTCGGCGGGTGAAACCACGCGAACTTCAGGATGCCGAGTTCCAAATCGCCGCGGCGCAATGGCTGTAGTGCTAGTTTCAAGGTTGCCTGTGAATAGAGCCCTTTCTCCCGCTCCTCACGCACCTTGACCGTCGGCTTATCGGCATAGACCTTGTAGTCAGCGAACTTAAGCTCCAGCGGTTTGATGCCTTGCAAGTTGCCATAGCCCTCGATGAACAGCGTCAACGTGGCTGATTCCGAACGGTTCAGCTGTTTTTTGTTGAGCGCGGCACTCAAGCGGTAATCGCCGACCACCGCGAGGTTGACTGCATCCGCAGGCGGGGGTGGCAAGGGCTTGACCTCAAGCGTCGCGGCAGGAGAGCTGACTCGCTTGCGCACTTGACGGGCATTCAAGGAGAAAAAATCGTCGAAAAAACCGTGCCGACGGCGGGGTTGGTTGTCGGCGGCGATCACCGTATTCAGCACATAGCGTGGCACTTGCAACTGCTTGCCAGCTTTCAGCGGGATCAGGACACGCTTGACCTCGATGATACTGTAAGTTGTCCCATCGATGACGCGGCGATAATTGCGTTCCTTGCCAAGCTCGAACACCTCGAAGTTGAGCATCTCAACCTCTTGCCGTGCCGCGTCGAGTAGTTTAACACGATAGAAAATTTTTATAGTTTCTATTATCTGTTCACCGACATACGCCCGCTCAGGGGCAAAGCTACGGGTAATAAACATCGCCCGCTGCTCCAACCCCCCTGGCGGTGGCGCGGCGGCGGTGCGGACCGTCAGTGTCAGCGGCACGCTGCGGACGAGCTCGTTATCTACCTCAAGCTCTAGTGAGGGAATACGATACACGCCCTCTCGTGTCGGGATGAGCACAAAGCGATAGCGCACTTCCCGTGTCACTACCCCGTTCACCCACGAGGTGTTGTGTGAAGTGCCCGCGGCATTTATCTCCAAGCCTGCAATGGGCGGCAGCTGTGGCTTGCCGTTGGCCTTGCCGTTGACACTCAGCGTCAAGATGAACTGGTCGTCGATCGTGCCCAAGTTCTTGTCCAGCTCGGCAGTCAACGACCCCGCCCACAATGGCAGTGCCACCCACCACAACACGATGCTAACAAAGACCTTCATGTCTAATTACGCCCCACATTCAGCGACAAGCCGCGCCTTACACCACACCTACAATTTGACGCATTGTGCGACGCGGTTCAAACATTTTTTTGCCGCGGGCGGGCCGAGGACTGCGACGAAGGGAACTCGACCGCGACTTTTTCTGCCGACTGTACAGATTGGCAGGCAAGCCTCTAAAGGGCTAACCCCGCAAATTTTGCAACAGTTACGTAGTTTGTTAAAATATAATCAGCAGTTATTTATCACGATGGCAGATTGCGGGGAGAGTGGGGTTGGCTGGTTGTGCAGCGATTCGGCGTGGCTGTTTAGTTGCAATTTTGTTTATTTTTTTGCCTTTTGTTGGCAATTGCAAAGTACAGCAAGACAGGCGAGATGCGCTTGATCGCAGTGTGCAGTTTATCTCGGCAGATGGGATGATCTCTCTCTCTTTTCAGGCTGAGTATCCCCTGCAATGCGATGTCTTGGTGGGTGACACCGCGCAGGCATGTAGCAAGCCTGAAGGTAGCGAGATCACTTGGCAGGCACAACTCGGTCGCCTCGATCCTGGGCAGGAGCACGAGGTAGTGTTGAATATTCGGCCTGAGGGAGGAGGAGAACCCAGCCAACGCACCTACAAGTGGCGAGCTGGGCAGCAGGCACAACGTGACTACCGTCTCAAGCTCAACATGCCGCTGCTGACCGCGGAGGCGGTGCGGGTGGAGAGCATGACTGTGCCTGAGGTTGCCGCGCCCAAGTCTGGCTGCCACATTGAATCTGCTGAGGCCAAGGTTATCAAGAACATCGAAGCTCCGTTTGGTCTTGCCGATTTTAGCACCAGAGGCTTCGGGGAGGCTAGGGCCGAGCGACATACACGTAATAGCGCCTATGTGCGTTTGAACTACAAAAAATTTACCCGTGAGCAGGAATGGAACTTTCGCTACGTGATGGAGGAAGGGGAAACCCTGTTCACACTCAAGCCCCCCGCGCAGTTGCAGGGGGTGATAGCCAACAGCGAGCGCAACGTCGCACTCGTCGACACGCTGACGGGGAAGCATGAGACTGGCAAGGTCAGCAGTCGCGCCGCAGTCGAGGTAACCTGGCAGATTGACAGCCCCACCACCGAAATGCGTCTCAGTATTTCTGTGACAAGTGACGATAAGGACACGCAGGGTAGATGTTTTGCCGATCCTAAGGAAGAACGGATGGAGCTTGATAGGGAATTTTTGCAGCAATTACCAGCGGGCCGATACACCATGCTGGTGCAGCTGCACTCCACTCAGAGGGTGGGGATCTTCGGGTCGACGGCAACTTCTTGGTTGGTGGATGCCTACGACTGGCGGCAGGGTGCGTTTGAAAAACTGTAACCCCGCACAGGAGAGTGCTTCATGAGGGGGATAGCCACAATGAGGCTTACAGTGCTGATATGGCTTGTTTTCTTTGCCAGTGGCGAGGCACGAGCTACTATCACCAAACTGCTCAAAAAACGCAGAATTGTGGTTATCGACGATGGCGATGTCAGCAAGGGTGACAGGGTGTGTTTCTACAGCGCCAGCGCGCGCAAGAGGGCTTGCGGCAGAGTTGTGAAGGTCAAGGAGGACAAGTCTTACGTCAAGATCAAAAGCAAGAAACGCTTCCGCCGTTTGAAGAAAGGCATGACGCACGAGGTCGGCACCAGCGGGGGTAGCAGTGGGGGTGGAGGCAGGTATGGCGGCCACAGCTTCACTTTCCGCCTGCTGTATACACCTGGTTTTATGGCCCGGTCTAAGTTCAATTACCTCGATTCCAACAAGGCCGAGGGCGGTAGCGACGGCCACTTCATGCCTTTCGAAGAGTCTGCCATCGATAGCGGCGACAGTGGGCAAAGCAAGATGGCGCGCATGTTTCCGTGGGGCGGTGTCGGAGCTGAAGGCGAGGTTTTCATTACGCCGACGATGTCAGTCATTATGGGCGGACGCTACACCCTTATCAACGTTTCCCCACGGGTCACCTACGATTTTCTCGTTGAAAAATCCAAAGAGTTCATGCGGTCAGACTACAGTGGCCACGAGTTAAATGTTTGGCTTGATTTTCTCCCGCTAGCCGTCGCTGATCTCGGACTCAGGCTCGGCATCGGGTTGGAGGGCACCATGTCCACCCTCAGCGTCAGCACGAGTCTGATGCGGGATGAGGGAGAAACTGTCGCCCCCGTACAAGATGTCGCCGATTTCTTCAAAGGCAAGTCGGTCGCTAATATCGTGTCGGTGCGTCTCTCGGCCCGCAAGGACATCCCTCTAGGTGCGTATGGCTTCGGTCTCGGTGTCACTGCCATCATTTCCCCCATGACACTGAGCAGCAAATTCACCCTCGACGGCGAGCCACACGCCCAGTTGGTGGATAAGTATGAGAGCGGGAAGGATGACGACATAGCCACGGATATTGAAAATGCCATCGAGCACACCAACAATATTTTCTCGCTCGTGCTCGGCCTATCGTTCTACTTCGGGATGTGATGGCGAGCTGTCATCAACTAGAGCGTTGAACGGCCCGCTCAACACGGCAATCGTCTCGTCGCCGATCTCTGCCTCGGCTTGCAACACGTAATTACTGCCAGCCTTGCGCATCACCACATAGAAACGTGCCGCACCTTCGTTAGCCTTGACGGTTGCCAACTGGGTGTAATCATCCTCCCCCCTAATATGCAGGGTAATTTCCGCCGCGGCCGCCTCACCATCGCTAACTTGACCCGCACAGTCCTCGATCGTTGCCATGACGTAAAACTTCTCCCCCACGGCAATATCGGCAACCTTGCTCAGTTCCAGACGGTAGATGCGCCTCTCCTGCTCTGCGTCCGCGTCATGCGCCAGTGCTTCAGTGCCACCATCGGCGATTTTATTGGGAGGCATGCCACAGGCCGAGATCATCACCAACAGCGTAGAGTAATGAACAAAATTAACCAACATAGCCAATCTTCTCCTCAAAAGTATAAAATAAACGATACACCTACTCATCGCTCATTTAAATTAAAACCTTAATTTCTTTTTAAGAAAAAACACAAGCTGTGATTGGCAAAAAATAAAATTAAAAGAAATTCATTTCTGTTCTCAGGCTATTATTGGTCACAGCTGTCGCGGCTCTTTGTATCGCTCGCTTCGCTCGCTACGCTGCTTTTTGTATCGCTCGCTGCGCTCGCTACGCTGCTCTTTGTAACGCTCGCCTTACGAGACTGTTTGCCGCTTTCTCGCTCCCTCGCTGCTTGCGCTACGCGGCTCTTTGTAACGCTCGCTTGCTAGCTCGCTTTTTGTTCTCAGACCTCTTGCTATCGCGTTCAAGCTTGCCCCCAAGTCTCTCGGCTGTTGCGTGCAGGCTTGCCTACCGAGAGCTCCATGAACGGCACGGGTAGAGCGTGCGAAAACCCGACCACAAATATTGCCGTATTGCCGTTAGTTTATTTTTTTGCACAAGGCATGTGCCTATACCTGTTGAGGTCGGGTTTCTCGGTAGGTCTGCGCCGTGCCAAGATAACGGAGACTTGTGCTAATAGGTGCGCCGTGCCAAGACAACGGAGGTACGTGGAGGGCTCTTTGCCGCTTGCTCTACGAGGCTTTTTTGCCGCTTTCTAGCTCCAGCGAAACCAAATATTCGCGTTAGGTGATAGCGGCTCAGGAAAGCCCAACCTTACAGCAAGCGCATTTCGGCTTTGCGGTAGCTGAGCATGCTGCGTCGGGCTTCGAAGAGGTTCTTATAGGATTCGTAGCGGATGCGCACTTTTTCTAGCCAGGCGCGCGCATCGATGAGTTTGTTGATGTAGGCAGCATACTCCGCGTCGCTCTCCATCAGGCGGCGGAGCTTGGTCTCTGAAATTTCGCCGTCGTCAAGGCGTTGCATGATACGCGCACGCACGATTGGTTTCATCAACTCGTAGCGATCACAGGCTTTTTTAGCGGCGACGAGCTCCATGCCGACCTTGTTGGCGATATGCACCAATTCCTCCAAGCTCAGCTCGGTAGCGTGTTCCTGTGCAGGCATACGACCATCTCCAACTTGCGAATGTCATCATTATACAGAAAAAGTGGTAAAGCTACTAAATATCTGTGCCCAATGCACCGACACGTCGGTCGTAGGGTGAGGGAGACGCGAGGTATCGCGATGGTTGTTGCCAAAAAAGTTAACCTAGAGATCGCCCCGCAGCAGTTTTTTCAGGAGAAGATAACTGCGGCAAAGGCAAAGAACGACATAGCTATTGACAGCGACGTGGAATTTTATTTAGTGGCACTGCTGTGTGACTTCATTCAACCGGCCCAGCGGTCACCGCATCTGCAACAGCTGGACACGCCGCTAGCGTTGTTCTTGAAGGAAACGCTGGAAGCACCTGGGCATGAGCAGCTAACCCGCTTCAGAATTCTCGGCGACTTGAGTCTCTATGTGTGTGGCTTTTTTCAGGAATCGTTCAATCGTCGGGTTATCGACATCGATTACTATATCGCCATGGGTTCGACTGCTTACCACAACACTGCCGCGCAGATAGGCAGTAGTTCTCGCCATGTTTACGAAAAACTTTCGCATGATTTTGCCTTGTTGGTCGAACTGGTCGCCGAAGTTGCGGTCATTCCTGCCCAGAGCCGCGCCGTCGATATTCTTGCCACCTACGATCGCTGGACACGCAGCAACTCACAACGCTTGCTGCAGACGCTGCTTGAACTGGGCATCGACCCGATCAAAACCGATACCCGCACACCACAATGAATACCTCGCTCCTGCAGAACATCACTCGCATCGAGCAGGGCATTGCGTCTTACTACGGCTTTGAATGTCTCGCCTCGGCCTGTGATTATCTCGTCACGCGGGAGCAGTTGCGGGCTACGATCGCCGCGGCGGAAAGTTATCCCGAATGGCATGCTGCAGGTGCGGTGTGGCTAGATGACCGGCATGGCACGGAGGAAATATTTATCGCCGTTTGTTTTGATACGCGGATAGTGCAAGCCATTACCAGCAGTGATCCGTGGCAATGCTTGACCAATATCAATCTCAACAGTTTCTGTGTGTTGATCGAAGAAATCAGCCACTTTCACCTGCTGCTCAATAAAACCGCACGTGACATCGCTTTGCCGCGGCTTGAGCTTGAACTGCAAGGCGAAATCGATAAAATTATCATCTGTGCCGACCTGCTCTATCGTCAAACAGGCAGTTGCCACCTGCCCTCGCTGCTGCAAAAAATTTGCGATGAGCCCCACACGCTTGCCGATGATATTTATGCCCGGGCCAACGATCATGCCGCCACTTTTTTCTACCGTTTTTTACAGCAAGCCACACCCGCCCACACTCGCAGCCGCGGCTTGCAAGCTTTTCTGCGCCAGAACTACCTTCGCCCTTGGCAAGAGAAGGTGGGCAAATTGCTCAATCCCTTGCAGAACTTGAACTAGCGATCGGCCAAAATTCTATCCATCTCGGCACGGGATAATTTAAACACCGATCTAGATCCTTGTGTATGGATAGTCCTCTGTTCTCTATGCCGCTACCACAACTCAGCGCACATACCAGTGCCAGGCCGCAGCGCATGTGGCTATCCCCCTAATTTTCAATACTGCGAAGCTAATTCAGCCGCCTTCTACACTTTTGCGGAAGAATGTAAAGTGACGCGGCGCGGCTGGTAAGTGTAGTGACATCTGTCTTGTCTTTGTCTGGCGCTAGTGATATTCTTTGAGGCAGTATTTCCATTTTACGATGAGGTTGTTATGAAGCTTTTGTTAGCTGTGGCTGTATCCCTTTGCTCGCTTACCGCGTTAGCTGGTGGCAAGCATCATTTCTACGGAACTGGGACTTCTACCTACCCCGATGGCTCAACTCAGCAATATCTTATTTCTTTGGTGAAGTTCAAAAAAGACGGCAACTGGGTTCTGAACTACGATGTGCAGTACACCGATGAAAGTTACTCTTCTAAATTAGTTTTTGTTCGTGAGAACAGCAAATCCGACTTCTTTTCCATCATGACAGATAATGACGGAGGTATGCGTCTCGCTGGTCACGGCTATTGTTGGGGAGACACATGTCATGTTGACCACGATGCACTCGGTTTTTCTATCGAGGAGACCATGTATATGGATCGGCGCGCGGCGACGCTTCAGCACCTGGGGTCGTGGAAGGATGCCGATGGCAATGTTAAGGAGATTTGGCAAGACAAAATGCACAAACTACACTAGCAATATTTATAACTGTTGGCAGGGCGCAGTGGAGCTCTCGGCAGGCAAGCCTGAACGCAACCGCCAAGAGACTTGGGGGCAAGCAGAGAGGTTAGCAGGCAAGCCTGAATGCGATAGCAAGAGGTCCGAGGACGAGGAGCGAGCTAGGAAGCGAGCGATACAAAAAAGACGTAGCGCAGCTGGGCACGGCACAGCCCTGCCGAGAAACTCTCCCTTGAGTTAGGTGCAAGTACATGCCTTGTGCAAGGAAATAATCTGGTTGCAGTGTTGGCAATGTTTGTGGTCGAGTTTTCGTACGGCCTCGCCGTGCCGTTCATGGAACTCTCTGTAAGCAAGAGGTGGGGGTAACCTCCGAGAGGTCTGAGAACATGCAGCGAGCCACGGCGCTAGCTAGGAAGCGAGCGTTACAATAGAGCCGTGCGTAGCGTAGCCCGCAGCACAGATTTTGCGAATACGGAACTTGCCTAAGCACAGCTGCTGTGCGACATTGGTGCACGAGGTGAGGTTAGATGAAGAAAAAACCAACCGCACGTTCAGGTAAGCAAGCCACCTTGCACGATAGTTTGTTCAAGACTATCTTTAAAGATCCTAAGTATATTAAAGAACTGCTGCGGGTCATCTTTCCCCCTGAAACACTCGACCATGCCAAACTGGATGACATCACCATCCAAGACGGGGAGTTGCTCGCCCAGGGTGGCAGACAGTTACGGGCTGATCTCATTGCCTCGTTGCCCTTGAAGGTTGATGAGGGTGATGTCGATGTCACGCTGTCGCTCATTTTTGAACACAAGAGCTATCGAGATCCCGATACCCCCATCCAGCTCATGGAATACCAGGTTGAGTCGTGCCGTGGACAGCGCCAGCAGTGGGACCAGTGGAAGGACGGACGACGTAACATCACCGTCTCTATGGTGCTATTGTGTTGCAAGGATAAGCATTATTATCCCCCTTCTGATTATCTGCAATGGGTGTTTGGAGACCAAGACGTGCCCGCCGCGGTAAAGGCGTTTTCTCCTTGGCTACCCAAGCTATTTGGCAACAACGTCTTCAATTTCCGCCTGGTGCCCATTGGCAAGGTATCGACAGTCGCAGCCAGCCTTGCTACCATTATTTATGGCATGGGTGAGGTGTGGGAGGCGAATGATGACACGGTGGCCTTCCTGCTGGAGAAAGCTCGGCTGCTCCCGCGTAAGGAGGGGGGGTATCTGCTGACCATACTAACCATACTAAGAGATTACTACGATAATGCCGACAACAGTATCAAGGGGCAAGATTTTGATCGGATTGAGCGTGAACAGTGGCCAGAGCTTGAGGAGGAGGAGAGACTTATGCCAATGATAGATTTTGGGCTTGAGCGAGCCACGCGGCTGGGCATTGAGAAGGGCATTGAGAAGGGCATTGAGAAGGGCAGGCAACAGGGCATTGAGCAGAGCCGCCAAGATGCCGCCACCCGCATGCTGGCACAGGGCATGTCTGACAGGCAGATTCAGGATGTTTTGCAGCTCACTGTCAAGGAATTGGACAACATCAAACGTCAGCTTAAGCACTGACGCATCCAAAAGCATAATCTGACGGCAAGAAGAGGGGGCACGCAGAGAGACTTGATGACAAGCAGCGAGGGAGCTAGAAAGCGGCAAAGAGCAGCGTAGCGAGCGAAGCGAGCGTAGCAAAAAAGCCTCGTAGCAAAGAGCCGCGTGCCGTAGAGCGTAGCGTTACAAAGAGCCGCGTGTAACGTGTATTTTGCGTTTGATTTCAGCCAATTTCTTTTTGGAGATATTGGCAACTGCACAGATGCCATCTTCGCTCAACTCACCAGATTCTAGGAGACGTATCGCGACCTGCTCGATACCCTGCTCGACACCCTCTGCGCGGCCTCGCTGAAAGCCCTGATAATCGGCTTCCTCGAAGCCTAATCTGATCTCCTCCATAATCTTTACCTCCACGTTAGGGAAACTATCTGCCTCGATAGCAGCTAAGCCCTGCCTATCATATTTCTTATCGGCACGGCAAATATAGGACATGAGCATTGACGATAAGGTCTTTCTATCTCCAGCTGTTAGCAGATACAGAGCACCGAATACCATCGTCATGACCTGATGGGTGAGCTTGCGGATGTATTTCATCGCGAGCAAGCAGGCGGCACTGGTAATCTCTGGACGGCGCAGTTGTTCGGGCTGTAAGGCAGGTAAATCAACACTCTTGATGTAAAAATTGCCAAAAATCCGTGCTAGTTTTGCGATAATTTCTGGTGGCACTTTGTTTTTCAGCAAATAATCCAGATAGTTATCGGGGGTAGTGATCTTGCTCAACCCTTGATTGACCACGACCCCGAAAACAAGACCTTCGGTGCGATCCATCTCCCGTAAGCAATATTTTCGCAACTGTTTGATGGCTTGGTTAGCTCCGCTGGTCTTGTGCTCAAAGAAGACACCGAAATGCACTTGGCATTGTAGATAATCTTTTAACGGCAACTTGAAATGCAAATCACCATAACCCTCCTGGTTAGTGCTGGGATTGAGGGTCGAATCTTTGTCGACGGTCATCTTATCGAGATCAAAAAGGTCACATTCCTCTGCCGTCAAGGCCAAGCGCAGGATGTCCTTGGCACGGCGTAGACCTACCGAGAAACTCTCCCTGAAATAGGTTGTGGGCACATGCTTTATCTAAAAGCATAATCTGAATGCAATAGCGAGAAGCCTGAGAACAAGGAGCGAGCTAGAAAGCGAGCGATACGAAAAGCCGCAGCGCAGCGTAGCGGAGCAACATATTTGGCGAGAAAATTAAGATCTGCCGAGAGGTTTGGGGTCAAGCCTGAACGCGATAGCAAGAGGTCTGAGGACAGGGAGCGAGGGAGCTAGAAAGCGGCAAAAAAGCCTCGTAGAGCGAGCGATACGAAAAGCCGCAGCGCAGCGTAGCGGAGCAACATATTTGGTGAGAAAATTAAGACCTGCCGAGAGGTATGAGAGCAAGCTTGAACGCAATAACGAGAGGCAAAGACCTTCCTTAGCACGTATCTCCGTTGTCTTGGCACGGCGCAGCCCTACCGAGAAACTCGACCTGAGCATGTATAAGCACATGCTTTATCTAAAAGCATAATCCGACAGCAATATGGCAGTATTTGTGGTCGAGTTTTCGCACGGCCTCGCCGCGCCGTTCATAAAGCCCTCGGTAGGCAAGCCTCAACGCAATAACGAGAGGTCTGATAGCAGGCAGGCCTGAGGGCAAGCCTCAACGCAATAACGAGAGGTCTGAGGACATGCAGCGAGGGAGCGAGAAAGCGGCAAACAGTCTCGTAAGGCGAGCGTTATAAAGAACCGCAGCGAGCGAAGCGAGCGATACAACAAGATGTGTCAGCGTTGCACACCGAAGCTGAACCGTGCGCCGTCACGGGTGCAGATTTCACCATCAAAACTGACACTACGATCGGCACCGACGCTGATATTGAACCCACTGCCACACAGTACAGCCCACTCACAGCGGCTGTAGGCATACAGAGGATGTCCGGTGGCAACGCAGTATGAGTAGCCGAGATCATGATCGACGGCAGCTGTATAGCCCGCGTCGCAGTAGCATTTGCCGAAGTAGGGTGGGTTGAGTGGCTTGTATACGCCCTTACCACTAGCCCAGTATTCTCTGGGGCCAGGACTGAGCGCATACTCCTCACAGCGGATGCGGAAGTATTCCTGCGGCTGATAGTCCTGTGTGAACGATGAAGGCCCCCGTTCTATCGTCACCCGCACTCGGTCGCGGTGAAGTTCAATGGTTTCCTTGCCCATGTTGGCGACCAGCGAGTCACGTCTACAGATGATGGGTTTGTTCGGCCCGTTGTTGTGCCCGATGTAGCCGCCACCATAAGCTTGACACTGCCCATCGGGGCCCACCCGCATGCCCTTTAGTTCACAGCCAAGCTCTGGCGGTAGGCTCGGCACCTGCGTGACGAAGTCATTACCGAGATCGAGGCATGATCCCCGAAACCACACCCGCCCTGAAGGGCAGGCACAGCGACCCCCCACATAGCCATCGCTAACACCGTAGAGATTTTTGCACATGGAGTCGATGACCGTCGTCCCGATGAGTGTGCTGCAGCCACCAAAGCTGGGGTGAAATAAAGCCTGATCGTTTTGGCAGACGCAGACACCGCGACCCTGTTGTCCGTAAAACTTTGCCCCTGCGCCACACATCGTCTGAGTGTGATGCCATACGATCGCTTCACACTGACTTGTCAAGGCGTTGAACTGCTGTCCGCCTGGACACAGGCAGAAGTCGTTTTGCCACTGTCCGACACCAGTGCATGCGGTCTGCAGCTGTTGTGCGGTCAAGCCAAGCCGCCCACCGCCGCCCGCAAACTCGCCACAGGGAGAAGACGTGTTGCTGGGATTGTAAGGTTTGCCGTTGGTGCACTGGCACGCGCCGTTGACCATCTGGGCACCGCCAAGACAGGTTTGATCCTGCTGACATGTAAAGTCGTAGTCACTACCACCGCTAGGAGAATTCTTGGTGTAACCCTCCATACATAGGCAGTCGTTGCCTTGCATAAGCGTGTTACTGATCTGGGCACAGGCCTCTCGTGCGCCGTTGCTTTTCTTCCCGCTGGGGCAGCCACTAACTAGCGCGGCCAGCAACAGCACTGCTACGAGCGAAATCGTCGTCCGAATAGCCACTTCACACCTCAAAACTCCCAACGTTCGCGGTTTCGGACGAGCACGGAGAAACTTTAGGGGTATTTTGGGGCGGCAGGTTATGCCTGAGGGGCGGACGCATACAGGGGTGAGGTTAGACCACCACCCCACCCGTCGTGTCCTGTGCTAGCAAGGCGATTTTAGCCTCTAACTCGGCATTGACGTTCGCCTGCAAAAATCTGCTATCGCTAACTCATTCATTATCACCATCGTAATACCAAACATTGTGTTCGTCATGGTATCGGTTGTACTTGATCAAAACCTGGTTGTTGCTACTGGTGGTGGTAGACCAATTGTCGAGAGCGTTCCAGTTATCGGCAAAATTTAACCAACATGGTGAACTCGATGTATCACAACGCCCGCCACCTGGTCCTTGATAGCCAGAGGCTTTTTTCCAGGTCTGCCCACCATCGACCGACATGTAGATGAGGTTTGGATCCCATGGCGCACTCTCGACCTCATCATCTGTTCCTCGGTTGCGGAGTATTGGCTGCAGAGTCAGAGCAACACGAGTAACACTACTCTGAGTCCTTGTATACTTCCCTAACATTATGCCCTTCATGGCGTAAACCGGAGTCCCCACATAATCTATATTCATCGGCACACCGAAGGTCGCCCCTGTGTTGGTATTGCCACTGCCGTAAAGCACCCGACAACTCGCCTTTGACCCGACAACGAATGCCGTGTGGTTGCCAACCGCTACCGTCGTGCCCGCGGGCGGAACTTTGGTGATGGTGTCGTTTCTGTGCAAAAACATCGTGCCGCTATCACAGCTGTCGAGTTTCACTGTCGCGCTCGCGTTGCTAACCCTCAGTGTGAATTCGTATGCGCCCAAATCATTATCGACGCTTTGCGTGAATTTTGCGCTCTTGATGTTTCTTGACGTGACTGCAACTCGCGGTTGTATATTTCGGCAACACCTTGCCACGAAGTTAGCGGCGGTCGCGGATTTAGTAGCGGCCGCAGCTATGTATTCCTTGCCTGTGCCGCAAACGCTACCCGCTGTCTGCAGTGCACCACAGGTCGTTGCAGCTGGCGGTGCTGGCGGTGCTGGCGGTACTGGCGGATTAGGATCAGGAGGTGGATCAACTGGCGGTGTGCCTGGAGGATCTGTGTCATCTGGAGGTGTGGCATCTGGAGGTGACACAACTGGCGCTTTGCAACACGTTGCCTTGAAGCTACCAGCAGCTGCAGCTACCTCATTTTTGGCCGTGTCATAAACATTAGGGGAGACACACGTGTTACGGGCAGACTTCAACGATTTACAGGTCGCACTGTCATCGTCCACATCATCGTCGCCTGAATCCGCGTCATCGTCTGTGCATTTATCGCCTACGCACTCAGCGCCTTTGATGTTGCTATCTTCGTCGGCATGGACAACCTTGAAGGTGCAATCGTTTAGTTTCTTGCCCGCAGGTAATTTGATCTCGACATTGATCTCACCCTTTTCAAGGCCTTCTTTCTCCTCGTTCCAGTCGGCATCGGCAGAACATCGCCAGCTAATGACTACCTTGCTATCGGCATCATCACCTTCGGTGATGGTCTTACCGTCTTTGTCTTCAAGGGTAATGGCGATGGTAAATTTTTGCTCCGCTTCGGGATCAGCAGAGACCTTGAGATTTAGCAATCGATCCGAGTCAGAGCCTGTCTTCGAGCCCGTCTCCTCATCGTCGTCACATTGCACAAGCGACAGACAGAGCAACAGCATCCATAGATAACGCATAGTTTCTTCCATACGGTGGTTTTTGCCAGTATTAACTTAATGGTAACATGCCGATCGGTCGTGTGGCTATATTTAGAGCTGCAAAAATATTTTTTGTGGTTCGGTAGCAGGTTCAAGCAGTTAGCGAAATCCAGGGCATGACCAGGTTAGACCGCCCCGTCCGTCTCCTGTGTCGGTGGGGGATGCTTCTTGACGGTCAGTTGCAAACCTTGCATAGCGACTACCTCTACCTGCTCACCCGCAGCAGGATGTGGAGCGGAGGATGTTGCCGCCCACACTTCACCCAGCACCCGAATCTGTCCTCTGCCATCGGGGTGAAAATCCTGTAGTGCCGTGCCTTGCGCACCAACGATCACCTCGGCCCCAGAGCGAGCCCTAGCCTTTATGCTTTTGGTGATCAGGTAGCCGATGGTCAGGGCAAACGCACAGATAGTGATCGCACCAGGGGCAATCGTATACCACGATACCCGCAAGCCGTGGGTGTTGTCGAAGTCGACGAGAAACACCGAGCCGACCAGAAACGCCGCCACCCCGCTGATGCCAAGAATACCAAAGCTTGGCACAAACACTTCCGCGATCAGCAGCACAAAGCCGAGGATGATCAGTGCCGCAGCGCCAAAACTGACCGGCAACACCGCGGTCGAAATAAACGCTAACAGCAGACAAATTGCACCAAAAATACCGGGGAACAACACGCCAGGGTGCGTCAGCTCAAAGCCCAGCCCAATCAAGCCTGCCAGGAAGAGCAGATAAAATAAATTGGGGTTGCCAAGCAGTTCCAGCGCCTTTTGCCGCAAGGACGGCTGATAGGGAACAACACGTGCCGCCGCGGAAACGATTGTCATCAGCCGATCCTGCTGGGTAACCTCACGACCGTGTATATCCTCCAGCAACTGCGACCGACTGCTAGCCAGCAGGTCGATAACCTTATGCTCCAATGCCTCTGTCGCGGTAATCGACATTGACGTGACCACAAACGAGCGTGCCATCTCGACATCGCGGTTGCGCACTGAGGCGATCGATTCGATGAAGGCGACGGTGTCGTTGACAATCTTTTCGCCTGACTTTCCCGACGCGTCCACGTCCTTGCCACTTGCCTGCACAGGGTGTGCTGCCCCTATATTAGTGCCAGGGGCCATCGCCGCCACCGTTGCTGCCATGGTCAAGAAAGCACCCGCACTGCCTGCATGTGCACCGCCAGGCCCCACCCAAACAACGATGGGAAAGGGTGCGACAAACATTTGTTGCACGATCTTGCGGGTAGCTTCCAACGCTCCGCCAGGCGTATCGAGTTTGATCAACAAGCCCTGATAGTTTTCCGCCGTAGCCAGCGCAACTGCACCTGCAAGCATTTCTACCGTTGCCGTGCTGATAATACCGACCGACAGTTCCAACCAAGTCGGAGCTTTGTTCGCGGCGTGACCAGCCTGCCCACTGAAGAGCAGGCCCAGGGTGAGCAGTAAAACTCTAAACATCGTGCGCCACAGAACAACCAGCCCGCTGCAGATCCTGTCGCCACAGTGGCAGTGCCGCAGGGTAGCGATGTATATCCGCAGGATGAAAGGTCAACATAAAGGTAACGCCTGGCCAGCCGCCGACATGATAAGGATGCCCCTGCTGGCGGGCGAAATTGCGCGCCCCACCGACGAGCCGCGCCGAGATATTGCCGAGCAAGATGACCGTCTGCACCTGGCACAAGTCCTGCCGCTGCAAGGCACACAGATGTCCTGCCGATGCCGCGCAGGTAAAGAGACGGGTGGCTTGAAACGGACGCAGTGCAGGCACGACATGGCGTAACAGCTGCAATTCGTCGGCGTTCAGGCTATAGGCACAGATACGCAACGTGCTGCGCCCTTGGGGGCGAAAAGTACAGCGGGGACAGGCATCGTCGGCGAGGGGCTGACCACGGGCGCGGCGCCAATGCCAGTAGTTGTGGAGCTGTGGGGTTGCAAGCATCATGCTATTCGTTCGCCCTGAGCAGTGCTCGTATCGTCGTGTCGTGGGGACGCAAGCGGCGGGCTTTTTCCCACTGTTCGGAGGCGCGGGCGGGGTTGTTTTTTTTGAAGAAAGCTAACCCTGACCACAGCAGTGCCTCGCAATGTTCTGGTTCAGCGGCAAGAATCGCGTCGGTCTCCTCAATAACACGATCGAGGCTGACCGCAAAGTAGCAGGACACTGCGAGTTTTAAACGACAGGTGCTGTTGTCACGGTCGAGCAGCAGGGCACGCTGATACTCGCGCTGTGCTTCGGGCTTTTTGCCCATGCGAACGTATAGGTCACCGCAGCGCATGTGCTGTTGCGCAAGCTTGTGCAGTGCCAGCTTGTGCAGCCCGCTAGCGGGATCATGGCTGTGGCTCAGCTGGGTGTAGAGTTCCACACCGTCCTGATAGCGTCCCAGATCGCAGTAGAGTGCCACCAGACAGATGGCGGCTTCGGCACAGTTGGGATCGGCCTTGAGGGCGAGGTTGAACTCCGCCAGCGCCGCGGTAAATCTGTTGCGGTGATGCCAGGTCTTGCCTAACCAGAAATGCAAGCGGGCGTTGTCAGGATCGGCTACCAGTGCCGTGGTAAGGAGTTTGCGCGCACTATCGTATTGATTTGCTTTGCAATAAATCCTAACATTATCTATCACGGCATCTGTTTCTGTCTGAGGCATGCGCGGCTAGCTTTACGTTTACACCCACGCTCTCCATTATACAGTAAGTGCAGAGCACGTGAAATCACGAGGGCGGTTTTTTTGTCATCACGTTCACAGGACGAGCTATTTTCTTTTCTGGGCACGCTGTTAGGCGATGCTGGCAAGGCAATCACTGCTTGCAGTTCGACCAATCTCCAAGTCAAGCACAAGAAAGACCATTCGCTGGTCACTGAGGCGGACATCGCCAGTGAGCGGGTTATCGTCGAGCACATCAAAAACTCCTTCGCTGACGACTATATCTATTCCGAAGAATCTGGCTGCAATCCTGCCTCCGCGGTGGTTGATTTTTCCCCCCCGATTGATAGCGATGCTAGGCAGGACGAGCTCGCAGCAGCTGATTGGGAGTTTGCATCCCGCAAGGAGGGTGACTACGTCTGGGTCATCGATCCGCTCGATGGCACGACTAATTTTGCCAACAACTATCCCTTCTACTGCGTTTCGGTCGCGCTGGGTGAAGTGCGCGCCCGCGGCGACATCGTTACGGTGGCAGGTAGTATTCACAATCCCGTCGATGACTCGACTTATCTCGCGTATCGCGGCGGAGGAGCTTTTTGTAATGGTGAACGCCTCCGGGTCGCGGCTGAACGAGACCTGCAGGACAGTTTTCTCGCCACTGGTCTCGGCACAAAGCGTGAGCAGGCCACGGCTGGTGAACTGGTCTGCAGTGATCTAGTCACGAGCGGAGCGGACAACTCGGTCAGAAGCGACGGAGCTTCGGCACTTGACCTTGCCCTGGTGGCACGGGGTGTTTACGACGGCTTCTGGGAACAGGGGCTGAAACCTTGGGATGTTGCCGCAGGCTGGTTGCTGGTCACAGAGGCAGGTGGCAGAGTGCGCAACTACTACTCGTCCGCAGATTTCAACATTGAAGGCGGCAATATCATCGCGGGCAATGCCATAACGGTGTCGCGGCTGGCAGAATTCATCAATCGCGGTCATGGCCATGCGTAGGTTTATGCTTGCCCTGCTGCTTGTCTCCCCCCAGCTGGCTGCACAGCAGGTGGTTACCGCGCTGGACGGGGTGCGACTCAACTGGTCTCAGTTACGGCTGGAATTCAGTGGTGTGGCACACGACACAACGTTAGCCAAATTAGAAAAGCAGGCGTGGCAGCAAGGTTTTCAACATCTCAAGCAGGTGATGCCACGCATCCACGCCCAGCACTCTCCCACGGCGGGGGCTATGGTGGTGCAGCAGGCGGCAGAACGTGTCTTTCGTCATCTGCAGTTGCGGGAGACGGTTTTTTCTAGTGACCACCGAGTGCGGCTTACTTTCAGTGGTGCGTTGGCAAACATGTTCTCATCTGCCACCCTGTCACGAGATGATGCACGACTATCGCAAGCACGCAATTCGGGTTTGATCTTGCGGGCGGTGCGCTATTTTCCGCCCCGTGCAGTGTATGAGATACGGGGGAAAAACGGACAGCGTTACTTTGATGTCAGCATGGTGCAGGAAAAACATTTCCGCCGTGGCTTAATGGGGCGTTACTTTCGTGGCGTGACCGCGGCGCAGGTAGCACGTTACGTGGGACGACAGCCGCAGGAGTTGGCGGTGCGGGAAACCTCCCCTGCAGTGCTGGAGGTTGACGATCGTGCCTGGCAGAGCTTCGCCGCGGGCAATGCCGCGTTGTTGGCGCAGGCACGTATTGCCGTTATTTTTCCCGCCCCCCGAACATGATTAGCATTGCCATCACGAGGTTGCTGTGTTAGGTTGCGCCCCTGCGTAACTGGCGGATGTGGAATGCCTAAACTGAAATCCAAACGAGCGGCGGGAAAGCGTTTTGTGCTGAAGAGTTCGGGCAAGATTAGGCGCTCGAAGGCGAACAAGGGTCATATCTTGACCAAGAAGGCACGCTCACGCAAGAACAAGCTAAAGAAGCAGACATATGTGCACAGCAGCGACAGCGGTGCTATCAGGAGATGCCTCAATGCATAGAGGACGGACATGGCACGGGTAAGACGAGGCTTCAGAGCGCGGCGACGGCGCAAGAAAATCATGGCCGCGGCACGTGGCTATCGTGGAGCGCACCACCGCACATTGCGTGGTGCAGTGCAGGTCTTGCGGCGAGGGTTGGCTTATGCTTACCGTGATCGCCGCGTCAAGAAGAGAGAGTTCCGCCGCTTGTGGATTGTGAAGATAAATGCCGCTTGTCGCGAGCTGGGCATCAGATATTCACGGTTCGTATACGGACTGAAGAAAGAGGGCATCGAGCTAGATCGCAGCGTGCTGGCGGACATCGCTATCGCCGATCCGAGTGCCTTCCGCGATTTGGTCAAACGAGCCAAGAGCGCGGCGGAGCTGTAGCTTCGGCTTAAGGTTATCCACATTGCAAATCGACAGCTTTTATCCATAAGAGGCGTGATTACAAGCCGTTAGTGGAGCTGGGGCAGTTATCCACAGGCATGCTGTGGATAAAATTGTGGGACATCCTTGAGCATACAAAGAGCCTTGAGCTAACCGACCTGTTAATTCGGTAGTTCAGTGTATGAGGATAGCAATGGCATTTGTGGCGGTCAGCCTTGAGCATACAAAAAGCGTGGACGATCACGCGATACGATTAAGGGGACGTGGTGGAATTGGCAGACACGCTGGATTTAGGATCCAGTGCTTCGGCGTGGCAGCCTTGAGCTAACCGACCTGTTAATTCGGTAGTTCGGTGGATGAGGATAGCAGTGGCATTCGTAGCGGTCAGCCTTGAGCATACAAAAAGCCTGATACGATCACGCGAGGATGACTATGGGGACGTGGTGGAATTGGCAGACACGCTGGACTTAGGATCCAGTGCTTCGGCGTGGCAGCCTTGAGCTAACCGACTTGTTGATTCGGTAGGTCGGTGGATGAGGATAGCAGTGGCATTTGTAGCGGTCAGCCTTGAGCATACAAAGAGCGTGGACGATCACGCTATTTCTAGACGATTATGGGGACGTGGTGGAATTGGCAGACACGCTGGATTTAGGATCCAGTGCTTCGGCGTGAGAGTTCAAGTCTCTCCGTCCCCACTTGTTCATTGCGCCATCCCCCGACAAACTTGAAGATAACAAAATCGGGTTTTTCAGGCATAGGTTAAACATCCATCATTTGCTACGCGGCTTTTTGTAACGCTCGCTTCCTAGCTCGCTTTTTGCACTCGGACCTCTCGCCATTGCGTTTGGGCTCGTCATCAGACTTCTTGCGGTTACGTTCATGCTTGCCTACCGAGAGCTCCATGAACGGCGCGGCAAGACCGTGCGAAAACTCGACCACAGATATTGCCAATACTGCCGCCGGATTATGCTTTTGCATAGGGCACGTGCTTACACTTAACTCAAGGAGAGTTTCTCGGCAGGTCTGTGCCGCGCCAAGATAACGGAGGCCTGTGCTAAACATTGCCTAGCTCCACTCGCTGCTTGCTGTAGCGACCCCCTGAAAAAAACCGATATATCGCGTAAGATAACAAAAGCCGGGGGCCGGGAAACTCTAATCATCTTTCCTGAGAATAGGCCTGCTGTAGTCGCCACACTCGCCTTTCCAGTACAGCTCGCGGTATCGCCTGCGCTCTGTGCCTTCGAACAGCGCCACTGTCTCTTCGCCATGAACGATGTTGATGGCGACACTGACCCGACTTTCTGTGGGAGAGGACACCGTGTAGATATGACTTGCGAGGTCACCGGTACCTCTTCCAGCCTGCCGCCCGTCGCGGCCGTGACGCTTATTAAAGCCTAGAAGTCCCAACAAGCCGCCCCTAGTGCCATGATAGGCACCGCAACGATCCCAGAAGATCTGTGGTTTCTTTCGAACGATGATCCTGTTGCTGATAACGACTTCTGCATGCACAGGCTGTCCTGTCACAGAGGAGGGCAGGTTCAGCCGCAGCCGCTCCGTACGGGTCTCAGTGTCATAGCTCACGATTGCACCATCATCGGGATCGGGCCTGCTGAACATGAAATCGCGGTCACCACCGCCGAAGAGGCTATCGATCTCCAGCTCAATCGCATCTTCACGCGACTTGTAGCTAAAATCAGCCTCGTGCTCGCCCTTTGGGATAGTGATTTGGCCACCATCCTCTTCGGTAAGCACAAAGCTCTTGAACACCTTCAACACCCCATCAATGTCCTTGTCATTGCAAGAAACCAGCAGCGACAACACTGCCAACGCTAACATAATTTTCATCACCCAACTCCTCGATGCTATAAAGTTAAAAAAGCGGCGCTTACTCTAGTCGCGGTAATTATTTTTCGCAAGCTTGAATTTCTGCTAATCGGTTACTGCACAATCTTTGCACAAGTAATTATACAAAGCATCGACCCACAAGGCATTGTCGTTGAGACAAGGAATCAGAGTCAGCTCTTTGCCACCCGCGTTGATAAAATCAGCACGCAAGCGCATGCTCACCTCCTCAAGCGTTTCGAGACAGTCAGCGACGAAGCTCGGACAGACAACGGCGAGGTGCTTAACTCTGGTGGCGAGTTCTCTTACTTTTTCGTCACTCCAAGGCTTGATCCAGGGTGTGCCAGCAAGACGCGATTGGAAGGCGGTGCTGTAAAAATTTTGCGGCAACTTGAGCTGTTCAGCCACGGCCTGGGTGGTCTGCAAGCACTGGAAGCGGTAACACATCCTGTTGTCCTGCGTGGCAGTAACACAGCAGTCGGGCGGAGCAGCAGGACAGGGAAGCTGGCGTTGGGGCAAACCGTGATAGCTAAACAGCAGATAGTCGGTCTGTTGATTTTTTTGCAGATAGGCGGCGATCGAAGCGCTCAGTGCCTGCTGATAGAAGGGCTGATCATAAAAATAATTGACGACCTGCAAGCGCGGTAGCTTGGCTTGGCGGGCAACGATGCGTAGTGCAGCTTCGATGCTCGAACCGTTGGCTGCCGAGGAGTATTGGGGGAACAGCGGCATGATAGTAAGTTGCTCGATGTTTTGCGCACGAAGCGCAGCAATGGCTTGGTCGAGCGATGGCTCGCAGTAACGCATTGCCACTGCTGCAGTCATATGGGCGGGCAGTTTGGCATTGAGAGCACGAGCGCAGGCGTGGGTAAAAAACAACAGCGGTGAGCCTTCCTGACACCAGATTTTACGATAAGCAGCAAGTGAACTGCGAGTGCGGAAAGGCACGATAAGCAAATTCACCAGCAAAAAACGCAACACAGGGTTGATGCTGATGACGCGGCGGTCGGACAAAAACCTACGCAAATAACTGGCTACCGCGTGCCAGTGCAGCGACGCAGGCGAGCCAATGTTGATAAACAATATGCCCTGGCGTGGCGGTGATGAAGCCAACGATGCCCCACATTAAGAAGAAAGGAAGCGGGGAAAATTCACCGCGCCCTTGGACGCAGATCAGAATAGCGAGAAAACGATCCTAACATTCTATTAGCCATCTTCTGAGCCTTCGTCCCACCATACTTCAGGGGTACACCTGGATCACCGGTAATGTTGATAGTGATATCAGCCTCGTGTGTTACAGTATCGAAGTCAGCCCTACCAGCAATATACATCACTCGACCCAACACTCCACTACCAGCAATATACACCACTTGGCCCAACACAACACTACCATCCCTGCCTAACATAGCAACACCAACAAACGGTAACCGCCTGGCAACACTAACAAACGGTAACTGCCTGGGCCTGGCAACACCAACAAACGGTACCCGCCTGCCATCGGCTGGAGATAAGTCGTCTCCGTACGCGATGGGACTCCAGGCAGCGTTCACCAAGGCTCCGTTCACGAAAGTAACGCTGGAGACATAGTCCTCATCACCTGACCAACCGTCATCGATCTCGTTGAACTCATCCCTAACAGGGTCATGCTGACCTTCGCCCAAGATACCAAAACCACCACGTAGCTGCAGTTGCATCTTATTGCCGAACAGAACGCCTTCAGCACCAACACCGATACCGACCGTGCCATCGGCGGAGCGTTTCTTGTTGCCATAATGGGCGTAGCCTCCGTCTATGTACAAGACGGGATTCAAGTTACTGTCGGTGACGGGAATCCCCTGCACGAAAATCCCTCTGACGATATAGTCCTCATCACCTGACCAACCGTCGTCTGCGCCTTCGCCGACTGCCTTGGTCATAGTGGACAAGACCGACTTCATGTCAACACCTAGATCCTCAAGAACGCTGGCGAGAGAACGTTCAATCGGCTGCTTGGAATCCAGAACCTCGCCAAGATTGCGGCTGTTGATCGCGACAGAAGTCCCGCCGAGCGCGGCAGCCACCGCCTTCATCAATGGCTGGTTGTGCAACAGATCTTTGAGCTGTCTCGCACTATTCTTGCCTGCTACTCCTCTAACAGCGAAGCCCTGCACGGACAACAACACTCCGCATACTAAAATTACCAAAGCTCTCACGACATCCTCCGAAAACTGCAAAAAACTGACAGGGCGACCGTACTTCCTCTCAAAATTGAAGTCAACAGTCCCCTCCTCCCGCACGAAGTCGACCTATCCACCCCCCTGTCCAGCCTCTGTGCGCGCGCGGGACTCACGAAAAAAAGGAAGCGGGGAAAACAATCCACCGCTTCCTGGTGCGTGCAAACTGACGCAGAGATCAGAACCTGAAAGTAGTAAACGGTAGATCAGTTGTAGTAAACGGTAGATCAGTTAGTGGCGACTTAGCCGCTTCCTGATCCTTCGTCTTATCATAAGTCAGGGTCTGGAGCCTGAGAACGCGGCTAGTGCGCTCAGCCTCGCCTGACCTGCCGACATCAAGTGACGGAAGATCTTCAATGAGCTCGCCGCCTAACTCAACTCTGTCGACTGCCTTGGTCATAGTGGACAAGACTGACTTCATGTCAACACCTAGATCCTCAACAGCGCTGACGAGATAACGTTCAATCGGCTGCTTGGAATCCAGAACCTCGTCAAGAATGCGGCTGTTGATCGCGACAGAAGTCCCGCCGAGCTCGGCAGCCACCGCCTTCATCAATGGATGGTTGTGCAACAGATCTTTGAGCTGTCTCGCACTATTCTTGCCTGCTACTCCTCTAACAGCGAAGCCCTGCACGGACAACAACACTCCGCATACTAAAATTACCAAAGCTCTCATGACATCCTCCGAAAATTGCAAAAAACTGACAGGGCAGGCATACCTTCTCTCAAGATGGAAGTCAACAGTCCCTGCCTTCCGCACGAAGTTGACCTATCCACCCCCCTGTCCAGCCTCACCTGCGCGGCGCGGGACTCACGAAAAAAAGGAAGCGGGGAAAAAATCCACCGCTTCCTTTGTGCGTGCAAACTGACGCAGGGATCAGAATCCGTAAGTAAACGATAGCAGTGCCGACTTAGCCGCTTCCTGACCCTTCGTCCCATCATAAGTCAGGGTAACACCTAAACCCTGGATAACGTTGATAGTGCTCTCAACCCTGCGTGTATGAATGTCGAAATCAGCATCACCCCCGACAGGACGAAACTCTGTGAAGGTGGTGACAGCCGCAGGGATAATAGGAATGATGTGGGCAATCGAGTCATCCCCTGCCTGCAGAATATCGCCAAGGCTAGTCCACCCTGTTTTCAAGGTGGCACCCCATGCAAACACCGTGTTGTCATCGATCTCGTTGAACTCATCCCTAACAGGGTCATGCTGACCTTCGCCCAAGATACCAAAACCACCACGTAGCTGCAGTTGCATCTTATTGCCGAACAGAACGCCTTCAGCACCAACACCGATACCGACCGTGCCATCGGCGGAGCGTTTCTTGTTGCCATAATGGGCGTAGCCTCCGTCTATGTACAAGACGGGATTCAAGTTACTGTCGGTGACGGGAATCCCCTGCACGAAAATCCCTCTGACGATATAGTCCTCATCACCTGACCAACCATCGTTTGCGCCTTCGCCGACTTCCTTGGTCCTAGTGGACCGGAATGAACCTTTGACATCAAGTGAAGAAAGATCTCTACTGAGCTCGGCGCCTAACCCAACACCAATGGAAAGGGTATCTGGCTTGCCAGTGCCGTTGAAGTAATTACCTCCAAGTGTACCGTTGTAATTAAGCTCAACCCCGTCACCAATATCAACCACTTTGGTAGAGAGTATCTTTTTGTCCATCACCTTAGCTCTCTTTTCAAGGTTGGCATCAGCGGTAGTGATTGTGCCGAGCATCACGGCAACACCTGCTATAGCCGAAAGAGCTTTGGCACCAAGAGTGGGAGAATCGATTGGACGCTTGGAAGCTATCCCAGAAAAGAACTTGCCAAGATTGCCGCTGTTGATCCCGACGGAAGTCTTGCCACTCGCGGCAGCCACATGCTCCATAAATGGTTGGTTGCTCAATATATTTTTGAGCTGTCTCTTGCCCGTCCCTCCTTTAAAAGCGAAGCCCTGCACGGACAACAGCACTCCGCAGACGAAAATCACGAAATTCCTCACGGCACCCTCCAAAAGTTGTAAAAAAAGTCTACGGGGCGGGTTTACTTTCTCTCAAAATGGAAGTCAACAGTTTTTTAAAAAAATTTTTGAGAAACTTGCAGGAGCAAAATTTCTTGGCGCAAGTCACGTTGTGCGCTACAGTGTTATCTTTCCATTAGCGGTGAGTCCGATGAGTAGCGCGCCCCCGATTGTTCGACGTTTCGTCGCTGGCACGACCTGGCAAGATGTGATGCCACACTGCGAATCCCTCGCGGCACAGGGCATCAGGACGACCCTTAACATTCTCGGCGAGGATTTTCGCGGCGAGCAAGAGAGCCGTGCGGTGCAGCGCGAGTATATCGAGTTGCTCGCCCGCATGGACGGTAGTAATTCATACCTATCGATCAAGCTGACCATGCTCGGTCTCATGCACAGCGAGGAATTAACCTGTGAACTGCTCGATGGCCTGTTGCAGGTGGCGGCAACGCGAGGAGTGTTCGTGCGTATTGACATGGAGGGGTCGGCTTGGACGGAGCAGACGGTATCCATCTACGCCCGCATGAAAAAAAAATACCCCGCGCTTGGCATCGTCTTGCAAGCGTATCTGAAACGCACCCGTGCTGACCTTGAACGCTTGCAGGCAGTCGAGGCGAGAGTACGCTTGTGCAAAGGTGCTTACAAGGAGGCGGCTGACATTGCCTGGCAGGACATGCGGTCTATTCGTCAAAACTACGCTGAGTTGGCTGAGATATTGTTGCGCAATTTCAGTGATACGGCCTTTGCGACTCACGACGACTTGTTGATTACACACGTACGCGAGCTGGCACAGCGGCAGCGCGTGAGTGCTGATCGCTATGAATTTCAGATGTTGTACGGCATGCGTCGCCGCACCTGGCCGCGCCTACGGGCTGATGGCTATAACCTGCGCGTCTATATTCCTTTTGGCAAGAACTGGCTACCGTACTTCAGTCGGCGGTTGCTGGAGCGTAAGGAGAATTTTTTCTTCTTGCTGCGCAATCTCTTCAAGGCATGAAGCTACTGCGTCGCCTCTATGACTGGGTGTTGGGCTGGGCTGACACTCGTTGGGGCTTGCCCGCCTTGCTCATCATCGCCTTCTGCGAGAGCAGTTTCTTTCCCCTTCCGCCCGATCTGCTGTTGATTCCCATGGTGCTAGGGGCGAGTGAACGCTGGTTCATCTTTGCGGCAGGCACGACATTGGCTTCGGTATTAGGCGGTTTGGTTGGCTATGCCATCGGTTTTTTCTTGTGGCAGACGCTGGGACGGTGGTTGATCGCACATGTCATGCGCATCGAACTGATAGCAATTGACGGCAGGGAAGATGTGCCGTTGCCCGTGTATTTTGAAAAACTGCTAGGTGTGCAGCCTGCCTACCTGTTCCAAACTTTCGACGATTGGAACGCCTGGGTTGTCTTTGTTTTCGGCTTGACTCCTCTACCGTATAAACTGATTACCGTCGCCGCGGGTTTTGCCCAGGTGAACCTAGGGGTCTTCGTTCTGGCAAGTGCCCTATCACGTGGTTTGCGCTTTTTTGTGCTAGCTTTTTTGCTGCACAAACTCGGCCCGCCTGCGAAAGTCTTTATCGATCGCCATTTCAATCTGCTCGCCATCGTTTTTACCGTCCTGTTGTTCGGCGGCTTCATGGTGCTTGGTTGGCCGTTCTAAAAGAAGGAGAGACACTACCGCGCGGCAACGCGGGTCTTGTGCAATGCAGCTAGTAACCGTTCTATTTGCACATCGTCAAGCGCCGCGTGCAGCGACAGACGCAAGCGTGGCACAGCCACAGTCGGGGGACGAATTGCACCAACACTGATCTTTTCCGCCGCCAGTTGCTCGGCCCAACGCAGTGCCTGCTCAGCATCGGTTGCCAACAAGACAATGATATGCGAGTCACTTGTGCCAATGTCAAAACCCGCGGCACGCAGTTTTTCCCGCAACGTCTGTGCGAGGATAACGAGATGTTGACGTGGCTGAGGCTGGTCTTGGATATGTGCCATTGCCTCCTGCAGCGCGATGGCTAGCCAAGGTGAGGGGGCGGTAGTGTAAATAAAGTGGCGGGCGGTGTTGATGAGGTAGTCGATGAACCAAGTCGCCCCGCAGACGAAGGCCCCGCTGCTGCCGAGTGCCTTGCCACAGGTATTGACCGAGATGAGTTGCTCGTGGTCGAGATGGTGCGCCGCGATCAGACCTGAGCCGTCGTTGCCACACACTCCGACCGCGTGAGCTTCGTCGATTAGCAATAAGCCGCGGTAGCGTTGCGCCAATGCATCTAAGCGCGTCAGGTCGCAGGTATCGCCATCCATGCTAAATAGCGATTCAGTGATAATGATGTTCACCTCAGCACGTGATTGGCTCAGTGCCTGTTCTAGTGCTGTGTAGTTGAGGTGAGGGTAGATGTGTTTTTGTGCTGCGGGAATTTTTGCGAGACGAAAGCCGTCGATGAGGCTGGCATGGTTGAGTTGGTCAGAAAAAAACTGTGCGTGCGGCAAGGCTTTGGCGAGGGCTGGCACGCAGGCTGAATTAGCAGCATAACCAGAGGGAAAGAATAGGGCACGGGGAGCGTTTTTGAAAGACGCGAACTGCTGTTCGAGTTGTTGAAAAATGGCAAACTCACCGCCTAGCAATCTGCTCCCACCCGCACCGATAGGCAGTTCTTGGCAACGTTGCCAAACTCTCGTTTGCCAGTCGCGCTGGTAGCGTAGGCCGAGATAGTCGTTGTGATTGAGGTCGAGCCATCCTGCTTGGGCAAAATGGTTGGCGGCCAGGGTGCGCAATTGCTGTCGTGCGGTGTGCTGCTGGAGTTGGGTGTTAATTGCTTGCTGCAGTCGCTCGATGCTGTGCATGGGGTCTCAACCTATTAAAAATTTTCTTTATCAAGAAGTTGAGGCCAGCGGTTGCAGGCCAAGACGTTGCAGCAACTGCATGTCGGCATCGACATCGGGGTTGGCGGTAGTCAGTAGCTTCTCGCCCATGAAAATCGAATTCGCCCCTGCAAGAAAGCACAGGGCTTGAGCCTCATCGCTCAGCTGCGTGCGGCCTGCGGAAAGACGCACACGGCTGTATGGCATGATGATGCGAGCGGTAGCGATAGTGCGCACTAGCTCGAAGACATCGAGGTCTTTTGCACTGGCAAGGGGTGTGCCTTGCACGCGCACCAGCAGGTTGATAGGCACGCTTTCGGGGTGGGGGTTGAGACTGCTCAGCTGTTGCAGCAACTCGACGCGATCGCTTCTCTCTTCGCCCATGCCGACGATTCCGCCGCAGCAGATGGTCATGCCCGCTGCCCGCACATGGCGCAGGGTGGCAAGACGATCAGCATAGGTGCGGGTGGTAATTACCTGTGGGTAGTAACGAGGGGAGGTGTCGAGGTTGTGGTTGTAAGCATAAACCCCAGCTCGCTTTAGTTGCCGTGCTTGTTCAGCATCGAGCATGCCGAGTGTCATGCACACCTGCAAGCCGAGTGCCTTGACCGCGGCAGCTGCCTCTAACAGGCGCGCGAAGACCTTGCCGCGGGTTGGCGGTGAACGCCAGGCCGCACCCATGCAGAAACGCGTTGCGCCGCGTTGCTTAGCACGTCGTGCCGCGGTGGTAATCGTATCGAGGTTGAGCAGTGGTTCGGCTTGCAGATCGGCGTTGTGGTGTGCACTCTGCGGGCAGTAGCCGCAATCTTCGCGGCAACCACCTGTCTTGATTGACAGTAGCGAGCAGAGTTGCACCTGAGCAGCCGCGTGGTGGCGGTGATGCACTTCCTGCGCCTGCCTGAGCAACGAGGTAAAAGGCAACGCATACAGCGATGCAATCCCGTCAGCGCAGTAATCGTGCCTGGTTTGATCTGAAACTCGCGGGCTGGACATCGATGCAAACTCCTCTCGCACACAGCCTATCCCCCGCGGTCGTATAGCGCAAATCTGCAGCAATTGACAAGCAGAGAGGGCAGGCAAAGTGGCAAAAAAGCCGCAGCGCAGCTGGGCACGGTGCACCTATTAGCACAGGCCTCCGTTGTCTTGGCGAGGCGCAGACACTACTTAGCCCGTACCTCCGTTATCTTGGCACGGCGCAGACCTACCGAGAAACTCGACCTGAGCATGTATAAGCACATGCCCTATGCAAAAAAAATAATCTGATTGCAGTGTTGGCACTATTTATGGTCGAGTTTTCGTACGGTCTCACCGTGCCGTTCATAAAGCCCTCGGAGGGCAAGAGGTGTGGGCAACCGCTGAGAGACTTGGGGCAAAGACCTTCCTTAGCACAAATCTCCGTTGTCTTGGCGAGGCGCAGCCCTACCGAGAAACTCGACCTGAGAGGGTATGGCACATGCTTTACCTAATCGCATAATCCGACGGCAACATGGCAATATTTATGGTCGAGTTTTCGTACGGCCTCCCCCCGCCATTCATGGAGCTCTCGGTCGGCAAACCTCAGCTCAACATCCGAGAGGTCTGAGGGCAAGCAAAGGGGCTAGCAGGCAAGCCTCAACGCAATAACGAGTGGCCTGAGAACAAGCAGCGAGAGGATGCAGAGAGACTAGAGGATAAGCAGCGAGCTAGAAAGCGAGCGTTACAAAAAGCCGCGCGCCACGGCGCAGCGCAGCGCACGGTCTCTCCCTGCCGTTCATGGAGCTCTCTGTAGGCAAGAGGTGAGGGCAACCGCGAGAAGACCTGAGGGCAAGAGGCAAGTAGCACAGGCCTCCGTTATCTTGGCACGGTGCAGCCCTACCGAGAAACTCGCCCTTGAGATAGGTGTGGCACATGCCTTGTGCAAAAAATAATCTAACGGCAGTATTGGCAGTATTTGTGGTGCGAGTTTTCGTACGGCCTCACCGCGCCCTTCATAAAGCCCTCGGCCAGCAAGCCCGAACGCAATAAACGAGAGGTCTGAGGACAAGCAAAGGGGCTTGGGGGCAAGCAGAGAGGGCGCGCAGAGTGGCCTGAGAACATGCAGCGAGCTAGGAAGCGAGCGTTACAAACAGCATCGCGTAGCGATGAGGGAGCGAGAAAGCGGCAAACAGTCTCGTAAGGCGAGCGTTACAAACAGCAGCGCGCCACGGCGCTAGCAAGCGTCGAACAAACGCAAATACTCGCCGTAACCTGCGGTGACGAGGTCGGACTTCTTGATGAAACGCAGTGCGGCTGAGTTGATGCAGTAGCGCTGACCCGTCGGCGCGGGGCCGTCACGGAACACGTGCCCCAAGTGCGAATTGCCGTGCCGTGACCGCACCTCAGTGCGTTTGCGGAATAACAAGCGGTCTTCGCGCTCAACGATGTGCTGGGTTTCTAGCGGGCGCATGAACGAAGGCCAACCCGTGCCTGAATCATACTTGTCGGATGAACTGAACAGTGGCTCACCAGAGACAACGTCGACATAGATACCCTCCTCCTTGTTGTTCCAGAAAGGGTTGTCGAAGGCTCGCTCGGTACCGTCCTGCTGGGTGACACGATACTGTTCCGACGTGAGCTTCTCCCGCAACTGTGCCTCTGAAGGCTTGTCATACTGTGTCATGAAGACCTCTCCGGACATTAACCTGTGCCGGGCAACGCTTGACTAAACCATCGATAACCAGCCGAAACGGCAAGTCAGTCATCAGTATCAACCCCACCGCCACCAGATACACCGGCTCAATGCTTTCGGCAAACAACAGCATAGCAAAGGTCAATAGCGTCACCAGCACATAAAAAAGCGACACTGGCAGCAAGTGCGGCAAGTGAAAGTTACACCCATAGACAGCCCGAAAATTAGAATGCGGCAAAGATCTAGATTCAACCGCCTCTGGTGGCAAAAACCACAACGCCAATTTGTCAATAAAGTGCCGATGCTTCTTACCTTCTCGCCATAAAATTTGGTAGAAATGATAATTGGCAGTGACAGGATTGAAATTCTGCGGCGGCGTAGTTACCCCATAAGTAGGTCTCTCTTCCTCTGCCTGAAACGTTCCCAGCCACCGATCCCAGACAATAAACATGCCTGCGTAGTTCTTGTCGATATACTTGGGGTCACGCCCGTGATGCACACGATGATGCGATGGTGTGTTCATGAAAATTTCCAAAAAGCCGAGCTTATCTACCGTCTCGGTGTGAATCAAGAACTGATAGAGGAGGTTGATGCCCATGAACAGCCCGAAATACCAAGGATCTAGGCCAAGCAAGGCCAGCGGCAAATCAAAAATGAAAGTGAAGACCGAGCCAATCGCCGATTGACGAAAGGCCACACTGAAATTGAAATTCTCGCTCTGATGGTGAACGATGTGCGCCCCCCACAGGATATTGACGCGGTGTGAGACACGATGCTGCAAGTAGTAGAAGAAATCGACGGCAAGGAAGCAGAACGCCAGTGCCACATAAAGCCAGGGCGCAGCCAAGTCGGACAGCGTGAACAAGCGCAAGTGCTCGTAAACCAACACATACGCGCCTATCGAGATGACTTTCGTGAACGGGACGGTCAGGCGGGACAGGATACCTGCAGAGAGGTTGGCTAGCGTATCAATACCGAGGTAGCGGCCACGCTTGCGCAACTTGCAGTAGAGGTACTCCAGAAGAACAAAAAGAAAAAGCACCGGTATGGCATACGTGACGACCATCGCAGTCCACCTCCGTCATTGCCTGCCAGTGATCCTAATCACGACCCTAACCGATTATTCTAACTCGGCTATGTCGATTTGGCAAGCCCCTCACCTTGCTTATCGGTTTTTTGTCCCAAAACCTTGACTGCTATTGCAAAACAGCACACGAATTGCTAGTCCGCACGCATCGATAATTCGTGGCGAGAGGACAACATGATCAAGAGACATCTACTAGCGGCCGCGCTGCTCGTTGGCTTTGAGACAGCGCCTGTGTTCGCCGCGGACAACACATTGGCACAGCAGCAAAAATCCTTGGTGGCAACGTTGCAGCAAATTCTCACCCAACATCTCGGCATCGACCGCTGTAGCCTGGAAGAGGTGGACAGCAGGACTTCATTCGTGGTGCAGATATACTGCCCTGAGGCAGACACAGCACGGCTGCTGGGGCAGTCGGGCATGTTGTTGCGCAGCCTGAAAATTCTCTTTAACGACCTCTACCTCGACTGGCAACAGCGACAGCTAGGCAGTGGCTTTGCGTGGGAAAAGGCTAAAAGAATGCACCTGCTTTTTATTGAAAAAGAATAGGAGTAATAGAGATGAGCACACGCTTTACTACAGTGTTGCTGGCACTACTCACGTCTGTGTTAGCGCTGCGTCTCGAAGCAACCAGCGTCGTAATTCTTGAAGAGAAAGGGGCTTACCGCAATTTTTTGCAGAATCTCCAACAGTGGAAGGAAGATCTGCTGGCGGGCGATGTGGCAGGCAAGAGAAAGCTGGGGGCGTTTGAGGTCGCTTATGTCAAGGGGCATCGTTTCTTGACCCGCGCGGAAGTACTGCGTGACGTTGATAAGCACGAGCAAGACGAGGGCAAGAAGTGGCATGAATTGACTCTGGAAGCAGGTGTCGCGGTGCCGTGGATGTTGCCGCTCGCGTCCTTGCTGGGCCCCGTCAACCTCGCCATCGAAGCCAACGGCAGGGTTGCAGCGACCAAACAGTATCGCCTGGTCATGCCCGACGTACTCTCCCTCGCGGGACAAGCTGAGGGGGACGAGGCGGCGATCGACCTCAAGCAACACGTCAGCAAAATTTACAAGATAATATCGTTGCCTCTTACGGCGGCGCGGCTGCGGGCGATGTTGCCAGCTGGCTCGGAAATCAGCAGTGTCGGAGAGAGGACTTTGCTGATCAAGATCGGCCCGCGGCTCAACGCGGTCGGTGCGGCACTCACAGCCAATACCCATGTGCTGTTGAGTTCGCTGTTCAAATCATCGCTGAAGGTGCTGGCTCGCATCGGTGCGCGCACCTTCGTCAACTATCGTGTCGCGACGGCTGATACCCGTGACTTTGCTCTTGCCGCCAAGCTGACCCTCGGCTTGACCTTTATCAATACCAGTCTGTTCGACAAGCTGTTGGGGAGTGAGTTGATTACGGTGCAGATAGCACGCGAGCGGGAAGAAAAACTCGTCTATGATTTTATCTATGACCTCGATCACCCCACCGCCCGACAAGCGTTGGGCAAAGCCTTGCTCGGTGATCTCGCGGCAAGCCAAAATATTGCCACCTTCCGCTCCAATCCTGGCGATTACCAAGGGGTGACGATCGTCGAGAAAAGTTCTGACCTGCTGCTCGACGTGGTGAAAGAAGGTCGGATTGCCTTCACTGCAGGCGATAAGATGCTTACCCCACACCTGCAAGAACTACTCGGTCGGGAGTTGAGCGGCAGTTGGCTCGACTTTAGTCGCAATAGCAAAAAGAGTGATGTCGAGACGACCAGTGTCAACGTTGTCGAGGAACGTGAGCAGGTTGCCGCGTTCAAATACAGCTACGACCGCAACAACGAACTGCTGCTGGGATTGGTGGCCGCGAATGTTTCCAGCATCGACGTTGACTCCCGTGCGGTATTGGCCAACCTGGCATCGCAGGGGCAGGGCTGGCAAGAAGTCATGCTCAACAGATTAAACTTCAACTATCTCTACCACGAGAAGAAAAACAGCCCGCGGATCGTGGCGAATTTTTTAGCCGTTGCCCGCAATGTGCTCGCGGCCAATCAGCCGACTTTAACCAACGTCATCGATGCCGTGCAGAGCAGCGAGAAGTGCCGCGGCAAGGATGCTCGCTTCACCTTCAGCGGGGTGTTGCATGACCGTGCCATACGCAATTTGTTGCGCTATCAGCCTGCAGAGGTGTGGACCGGCATTGCTAAAGTGCTCGGCTTCGCCCCTGCCAGCGCGTTCCGCTACGAACAGACACGTGCCCGGGCCATCGCTAAGTTGCCGCGGGCACAGCGCAAGTTGCTGGAGAAATTTAGCCAGCAGGCCATGCCGTTTTGGCACGAAGCGAGTGATTTGAACGACAGGAAGGCGGTAGCAGAAAAAATTCGAGACCTGTTCGCCGCCATGAAGGGCGATGCGTTTTTGCTGGAACTGCTTGTCTTTCTCGCAGGAGCTGATTATCGGCAGACAAAAGACCCCGATCGTTTTTCGCAGGGTGTCAATGTCAGTATGGCACTCACCACGCCTGATTGTGACTTAAAATGGAGTCAACGTGGCAAGCTTAGCTATGCCCTTTAGGGGCCGGGCAAGCAACACCAAACTTGACTTGCCCGTGGCGAAGCTGTAACAGGCCCGTGGCGGGGGGTGGAGGATAAGATGGAGTCCATTCCGGTCACCAGAGGGGGGTTGCAGCGGTTGCAGGAGGAGTTGCAGCGGCTGCGCAACGTCGAGCGCCCGCAGGTGATTGAGGCTATCGCTGAGGCGAGGGGGCATGGCGATCTCAAGGAGAATGCCGAGTACCACGCCGCCAAGGAAAAGCAAGCCTTCATCGAGGGTCGTATTTCACTGCTAGAAGACCAGCTGGCACGCAGTAAAATAGTTGAGTTGCACCATGAGGATCTCGACTTGGTGCGTTTTGGAACGGTGGTAACGCTGACAGATGAGGACAGTGGTGCGGCAAAGAAATTACAACTGGTCGGTGATCTTGAGTCCGATATCGATCAGAATCGCATCTCTATAAATTCCCCCATCGGCAAGGCCATCATCGGTAAGAAACTCGACGCACTGGTCTCTGTCAAAGCTCCGAAAGGCACGATCGATTACATTATCACTGCGATTGAATGTCCCTGAGGCAGAGAGCTAATGGCACGCCCTCCGACTTCCGCCTAGAGGGCAGCAGGCGGGAAGGCAGCCAGATCAGATAAAGAGCTTGCTGATCGATTCGGAGTTGTGAATGCGGCGCATGGCTGTGCCCAGCAGTTCTGCAACCGAACGGGAGACGATCTTTTTGCAGGCGGCTGCCGCAGGTGACAAGCAGATCGAGTCCGACACCAGCAGTTCTTTTAGTTGTGAAGCCGCCAGCTTTTCAACGGCAGTCCCGCTCAACACCGCGTGAGTCACGGCAGCCCGCACTGAGCGCGCCCCATTTTTTAGCAACGCCGTGGTTGCATTGAGCAATGAGCCACCGGTATCGCAGATGTCGTCAACGATCAAACAGTCCTTGCCGCTGATGTTGCCGACGATATTCATGATGGTGCTGTCGTTGGGATTTTCACGCCGCTTGTCGAGGATTGCCAATTCACACGCGAACAGTTTCGCCATCGCCCTGGCGCGTTCCACCCCACCTGCATCGGGTGAGATCACTGCCATATTGTGGCACTGACGATAGTGCGCCGCAAACACTGGTTTGATGAACAGGTGATCGACGGGAATGTTGAAAAAACCCTGAATTGCCGACTCGTGCAGCTCCAGCGTCAGCACCCGCTTGATGCCAGATACCTCGATCAAGTCTGCCGTCAACTTGGCAGTTATCGGGGTGCGGGAAACACTCTTGCGTTCCTGTCGTGCATAGCCAAAGTAAGGTGCGACCAGCGTCACACAACCCGCCGATGCTCGCCGACAGGCATCGGCTATGATAATCGCCTCCATGATGTGATGATTTACGGGAGGGCAGGTTGGCTGCACGATGAACACGTCCTTGCCGCGCACATTGGTGCGTAACTCCACCCTGCTCTCGCCGTCGCTATACCGCCCCACTAAGGCATCCGCGAGCTGGAGATCAAGACAAGCAGCAATCCTCTCGGCTAGCGGCTGGTTGGCATTGCCAGCTACCAAGACCATCTCATGTTCCATGGCACTTCGCCTGTTGCAACTTCTGCGCGCCCTCTCACTGAGCCGGCCCCCTGTTACCACGTCGGAGATCACACACCAACAAAAATAAAACCAGAGGCAGGGCAAAGGTTCTAGGTGAAATATTTCTAGTGCTTGATCTTCTGCCAGTAGGCCGCTTGGTTAAACTCTGCCGTGTGGGGCGGATGATGGCACTTGCGGCAGGTGAAGGTGGTCTTTGCACCCACATTGCGCTTGGGCGCAAGAATATGTGCCTGGCGCGCGCCGTGGCAGTTTTCGCACTGCACCCCCGCGAGATGTGGGCTGAGGCGCATCGACACATAACCACCGGCCCCGAAACCCACACTGTGGCAGGCCACACACTCGCCATCCTGAGCTTTCTTCTTGTTTTGCAACGTCAGCATGGCCTGGGCGTGGGCCGAGGTCTTCCACACCTGATACTGCTGCTGATGACAACCGAGGCATGCCGCGGCACCGATGAACTTGGTCTCGGCTAGCAGCTTACGACCCCGTTCTTCCTGGGCAACAAAGTCTTGCCTCACTGCCTGCTGGTAGGCTTGCCAAAATGCCGCTGTCTCATCGGCATAGGCACGATCGAGCCACGACACCTGTGTCACCCGTAAAAATTTTTCCAGCGATTGCGTGGTGCTGTTTTTATTTTTAAAAAAATCTTGCTTGTTAAAAATTTTACCAAAATCCGCGGTGACGGCGTTGGTCAACATTGCCCCACCCCGCAACACCCCCTGCCCTGCCAGCGGTATCATGTGTATCTTCCGTTCGCCGACGCTGATGACGAGGCGTTGTGGTTGTTGTTTTTCTCGGTGGGTAATAGGGGCATCGTCGGCATTCGTGTTGGCACTGATGATCGTGTCAAAATTCACCGCCTGCACGATGGCCTGCAAGTCCTGGTGTGAGCCAGAAAACAGCAGGTAGCTATGCTTGCGACGCTGTCGCCGCAGGATTTTTTGCCAGGCATCAGCCATCCGCTTGTCAAAGCGTTGCACGGTCTTTGCCAGTGCGGGGGTGTAGGTGTAGCCGAGCACCACCGCGTCGGGGGTGGTGATAACTTTGTGCCACCAGTGCTTGCCTGTCTTGTGGTTGCTGAGCAGCCAGGGCACGGTGTTTTTGGGAGGCTTGAGCAGGTCGAGACGGGTGAGTTCGTGCCTGTTGAGCAAGGCGGCAGTTAGTTGCAGTTGGGCGATGAACTGCACGATGGTGCTGTCTTTGAGATGGTGGGGCGGATGATTGAGGTTGTTGCCGAGATTAAAGAGCAAAAAAGGACTGTTTGCGTTTTTCTCAAGCTGCAGAAAATAGTGCAGACGGTTCAGGCCACCGAGATCGGTGCGGGGATCGCAGCCACATGACTCGACGTGGCCGCGCAGATCACCGAAGGCCAGCCAGCCCTGCGGCGAAGGCGAAGGCGAAGGTGAAGATGCAGCCAGAGTGCTGCCGAGCAGGGACAGCAGGAAAAAAAACATCATGAAAGTGCGACTCCTGCCGAAGATGCAACTGAGTGTTTAAATTGTCGCTTGAGTGCGGAGAGAAGTCCATGACGAAAAGCGTGCGATGGGAAGAGTTTGATAAAATTCTCGTCATTCAGCGGTTGCGCGATCTGGTCAGTCGTTGGTGGAACATTCAGATCAATTTCACCGACGAAAAGGGATTGATAAGAGGTGTTCCAGAGGGAAAATTTTTCAATCCTACCAACATGATCTGCAAGATGATTACGCAGGATGATAGAGGCTTTACTGGTTGTCGGGGCACCGCGCAGCAGACAACCGTAGAGACGATGAACAGCAAATCAGCAAAGATTTCTCGCTGTCACGCGGGCTTTTCGGCCTTGTCAGTGCCTATTCGCATCGGCAACAAATATATGGGCTGTGTGTTCGCCGATGGCTTCGTGCATGAGAGCACAGCCGCGGCACAGCGGGAAGCGATCGCCGCATACTTGCGGGTAAATTTTCCCGATTCGGTTGCTGAACATCAGAAACATGTTGATTCTCTGACCGTTCTCAGCAAAAAGGAACTACAGTATCTAACGGAGCTGGTCAATCTAGTGGTCGCCGAGATTTTGCTGGTGCAGCGGGATCTTTCGACGGAGAAGCAGAAGGTGGAGCGTTTGCACAAGGAGTTGGAGCAGCGTTACAATTTCGACCGCATGGTAGGCAGATCCGCGCCGATGCAGGACTTGTATCAGGTATTGGAACGGGTGTGTGAATCAGATGCGACTATCTTGATTCAGGGTGAAAACGGCACGGGCAAAGAGTTGATCGCTCGTGCCATTCACTACAATTCGGCCCGGCAGAACAACAGTTTTGTGGTCGTCAACTGCGGAGCATTCAACGATAACCTGCTTGAGTCGGAACTGTTTGGGCATGTCAAAGGCTCATTTACGGGGGCCGTGAAGGATCGCAAGGGGCTATTTGAGGAGGCCGATCAAGGCACGCTGTTTCTCGATGAGATCGGCGATACATCGGTGGCCATGCAGGTCAAGATGTTGCGTGTGTTGCAGGAAGGCACATACACGCCCGTCGGCAGCACGCAGCAGCAGCGCGGCAACGTCAGAATTCTGGCCGCGACCAACAAGGACTTAGCGACGATGGTGCGCAAGAATGAGTTCCGAGAGGATCTCTACTACCGCCTCAACGTCATCAACGTCACCGTGCCTGCACTGCGTGAACGGCGGGAGGATATTACGCTGTTGATCGATCATTTTTTGCAGCACAACGCGGGCAAGACCAAGGAAGCGGTCAAGATTATCGCTAAGGACTGTATGGAGAAGTTACTCAACCACGACTGGCCAGGCAACGTGCGGGAGTTGGAAAACGAAATCGAGCGCCTGTGCGTCCTGTCGGGGCGGGATAACGAAATTGCTGCGGCTTTTCTCTCCCCGCGCATCAAGGATACGTTGCCAGATAAATTCAGCGATTATCGTGTGCATGGCAAACTCAAGGATGCGCTGGAAGAACTAGAACGGCGCATGATTGAAGATGGCTTAGAGCGCACGCGGTGGAACAAGTCGCGTTTGGCTCGTGAACTCGGTATCAGTAGGGCCGGGCTGATTATGAAGGTGGATAAGTACGGGCTAGAGAAGAGAAGCGGCTGAGCTTTTTTAATTCCACGAATATTTTTTTCATGGTATACTGTCGCGCCGTGGCCTCTGTGTGGGGGCGAGGTTGAACCGATAAGGGGGAGGCGACCCAATGAGTCAAGAAAGCGGACTTACCATAAAAATCTCCAGCGAGGGCGAGTGCCTGTTCGTGCATCTTAACGGGAGGGTGAGCTACGCTGAGAGCATTGACTTTCAGTCGCAGTTGGAGGACTTGCTGCCACGTGAGGAGAAGAGCGTGTTGTTCGATTGCTCAGGCCTAGACTTTATCAGCAGTGCGGGTCTGCGCGCGGTGTTGCAGTTTGCCAAGCAAGCTCCCACGAAGGATAAGAAGCTGGGGTTCTTTGCACTGCAGAGCAACGTCTCGCACGTCTTTGAAATCTCTGGCTTCACGAGAATCCTTAAAATTTATCCCAACAAGGTGCAAGCCGTCGCAGGTATCGCGGCAAGCTAGCTGTGAGGTTTGTTTTTGTCGCGCTCGTCCTGCAACTGGAGGACGGTTGCGCCGATGCGGATGCGATCGTTAGTGGCAACCCTGTGCAGGCCGTTGATTTTTTTGTCGTTGACGAAAGTGCCAGTGCGGGAGTTGTTGTCTTTAGCAAAGACTTCGCCACTGCGGTTGATTTTGATGAGCAGATGACGGTTGGAGATGGCGGGGTCGCAGCTGAAGTTGCCGATGACGCTGTCGCGTCCGAGCCAGGTTTCCCCGTGGTCGAGGTTCAATACCTCACTGCTATGGTCGGGGTAGGTGGCTGCAAGTCTGAGCATGTGGGTAGGGCGGTTTTCTGCCAGCATGGTTTCGAGCATGGTGCGTTGCCCAGCTTTGCGTCGCACCTGATACTTGTCAAACAACGGGATTGACGAGGCTTTGAGCGCGTCGACGAGCAGGAAGTTGAGTTTTGTTTTGCCAATGCGGATCACGTCCTGAGCGGCGAGAGGGGCCTTGACGACTTTGTTGTCGTTGACATAGGTGCCGTTGGTTGAGTTCATGTCGAAGATAAAATACGTGCCGTCGATGTCTTGGATCTGGCAGTGGCTGGCTGAGATTTCGGCATCATCGACAATGATGTCTGCTTTTTCACGTCCGATGATGGTCAGCGGGTGTTTGAGTTTGACGGTCAGCGAGGGTGTGCCTGGCCGAGGAAAAAACTCAATAACGCCGCGCCTGGGGGCTGATTGGGGTTGACTCATTTTCGCTCGTAGCAATAGTATCGCACACGTCCATGTTACCTGTATTGAGGCGATGATGCAAAAGGAGGATGCAGCACACGAGACGGAGGTGGAGTTTTCGCAGTTTGTGCTGAGCGTTTGCTCCCTCGCGCTGCGCTGTCTGGGGGAGGTAGGCGACCAAGGTGGAGGGCTCGATTTGCCAACCGCACGCTATAACATAGCCATACTGACTATGCTTAAGGACAAGACCCGCGGCAACCTCAACGATGAGGAAGAACGCCAGCTCAACGAGCTGCTCTCCGACTTGCAGCTCAAATATGCGGACAGGATTTGAACGGGGGTATAGACACAAGCGGTAAGGTATAGGTGAGAGGATCACTGCTTGCTCCTTGTCACACAGAGAGTTTGAATGGGGTATAAGTCCAAGCGGTAAGGTATAGGTGAGAGGATCACTGCCTGCTCCTTGTCACACAGACAGAGTTTGAATGGGGTATAGCCAAGCGGTAAGGTATAGGTGAGAGGATCACTGCCTGCTCCTCGTCACACAGAGAGTTTGAATGGGGTATAGCCAAGCGGTAAGGTATAGGTGAGAGGATCACTGCCTGCTCCTTGTCACACAGACAAGGTTTTAATGGGGTATAGCCAAGCGGTAAGGCACCGGGTTTTGATCCCGGCATGCGCAGGTTCGAATCCTGCTACCCCAGTTAGCAACACCTGCACCGTGCCAAGACAACGGGGGTCTGTGCTAAACATTGCCTAGCTCCACTCGCTACGAGGCTTTTTGTAACGCTCGCTTCCTAGCTCGCTGCTTACGCTCAGACCTCTTGCTATTGCGTTCAGGCTTGACCCCAAGTCTCCCTGCCTGTTTTCAGACCTCTCGTTATTGCACTCAAACTTGCCCACCGAGAGCTCCATGAATGGCGGGGCGAGGCCGTGCGAAAGCTCGACCACAAATATTATCGTATTGCCGTTAGTTTATTTTTTTGCACAAGGCATGTGCCACACCTACTTCAGGGGAGAGTTTCTCGGCAGGGCTGCGCCTCGCCAAGACAACGGAGGTCTGTGTTAAGTAGTGTCCTTGCCCCCAACCTCTCGGCTATTGCGTTCAAGCTTGCTTACCGAGAGCTCCATGAACGGCACGGCAAGACCGTGCGAAAACGACCGCAGATATTGCCAATACCACAGTCAGATTATTTTTTTGCATAAGGCATGTGCTTGCACATATTCGTGGGGAGTTTCTCGGCAGGTCTGTGCCGTGCCAAGACAACGGAGGTTTGGGCTAAGCATTGGCTAGCTCCGCTCGCTACGAGGCTTTTTGCCGCTTTCTAGCTCCGCCGTGCCAAGACAACGGAGATTTGTGCCAAGATAACGGAGATTTGTGCTACTTGCCTCTTGCCCCCCAACCTCTCGGCTGTTGCGTTTAGGCTTGCCTACCGAGAGCTCCATGAAGGGCGGGGAGCAGACCGTTCGCTGCGCTGCGGCTTTTTGTATCGCTCGCTTCCTAGCTCGCTGCGTGTCCTCAGATCTCTCGCGATTGCAAACAGATTATTTTTTTTGCATAAGGCATGTGCTTATACATATTCGTGGGGAGTTGCACGCGGCTTCCTTGCCGCTTGCTAGCTCGCTACGCTCGCTGGACTTTTTGCCGCTTCCTCGCTCGCTACGCTCGCTGGACTTTTTGCCGCTTCCTCGCTCGCTACGCTCGCTGGACTTTTTGCCGCTTCCTCGCTCGCTACGCTCGCTGGACTTTTTGCCGCTTTCTAGCTCCAGGTCTTCGCCGTGCCAAGACAACGGAGACCTGTGCTAATAGGTGCACCGTGCCAAGACAACGGAGGTTTGGGCTAAGTGGTATCTTTGTCCCGCGTTTATTTCTCCAAGCAGAAAACTGCAGACAAGTTACCAACATGCTCAGCTGCATCCTATCACCCGCAGGTGGAGGCCTTTAATCTCCCGACTGCTGCAACAGCCGTGCAGTGTGGTCGGCATGCAGGGCATCGATGACTGCCTGCAAGTCGCCGTTCATAATTTCTTCCAGACGATAAAGAGTGAGGTTGATGCGGTGATCACTAAAGCGCCGCTGGGGAAAGTTGTAGGTGCGAATTTTTTCGCTGCGATCGCCACTGCCAACCTGCTGCTTGCGATCGGCACTGAGTGAGGCCCGCTGCTCGGCTTCCGCCTTCTCCAACAAGCGCGCTTGTAGAATTTTTAAAGCCCGCTCGCGATTCTTGTGCTGCGAGCGCTCGTCCTGACACTCAACTACCAAGCCGCTCGGTCTATGCACGATACGCACGGCCGAGTCGGTCGTGTTGACATGTTGCCCGCCCGCACCCGAAGCACGGCAGACACTGATGTCGAGATCGGCCGCATCGAGCTTGATGTCGATGTCATCCGCCTCGGGCATGATCGCTACCGTGCACGCACTGGTATGGATACGTCCCTGCGATTCTGTAGCTGGCACACGCTGCACCCGATGCACACCCCGCTCAAACTTCAAGCGGCTGAAGACATCTTTGCCGCTGATCAACACCACCAATTCCTTAAAACCACCGTTGGCCGACAGCGTCACACTCAAACGCTCGGTGCGCCACCGCATGCGATCGGCATAACGCTGATACATGCGAAACAAGTCTGTGGCAAACAGCGAGGCCTCCTCGCCGCCCGTGCCCGCCCGAATCTCAAGCAGCACGTTTTTCTTGTCGTGAGGATCTTTGGGTAACATCAGCAACGTGAGCTGTTGCTGCACTGCCTCTAGCTTGATCTGCAGCGCGTCGATCTCTTCCTTAGCCAGTGCCTTCAGCTCGACATCGCTCTCCTGCCGCAACATCGATGCCGCGGCATCCTTATCGCGCAGCAACTGCTTGTAGGCACGATAAGCCGCGACGATTTCCTCCAGCGAGGCACGCTCCTGCGACAGCTCCCGCAAGCACTCGCGGCTGAGATCAGGCTTGACCAGCTCGGCCTCAATCTCGGCAAAGCGGCGGCTGACCCCGTCGAGCTTGGCAAACATTACTTCTTGGCAGTGGCGCGCTTGCCGTACTTGCGCTCAAACTTCTCGATGCGACCTGCAGTATCGACGAGTTTTTGCTTGCCAGTGAACAGCGGATGACAGGCACTGCAAATTTCTACCGTGACTTCCGCTAGCGTCGAGGTGGTAACAAACGCCGCCCCGCATGCACACTTGACGGTGACGGGGAACATCTGGGGGTGAATGTCCTTCTTCAACATCGCCTCTTTCAGCTGTTCATCATTTCCAAAAATTCAGCGTTGTTCTTAGTCTTCTCCATCTTGTCAAGCAGGAAGACCATGGCATCGACGGTGTTGAGTGGTTGCAGCAATTTGCGCAAAATCCACATGCGGTTGAGCACGTCCTTCGGCAACAACAACTCCTCCTTGCGTGTTCCCGACTTGTTGATGTCGATTGTCGGGTAAATACGCTTCTCTACTAGACGACGGTCGAGGTGCACCTCCATGTTGCCTGTGCCCTTGAATTCTTCGAAAATTACCTCATCCATGCGTGACCCCGTGTCGATCAACGCTGTTGAGATAATCGTTAACGAACCGCCCTCTTCGATGTTGCGCGCCGCCCCGAAAAAACGTTTGGGCTTGTGCAAAGCATTGGAATCAACACCCCCCGAAAGAATCTTGCCCGACGGCGGCACGACCGAGTTGTAAGCACGTGCCAGCCGTGTGATCGAATCGAGCAAAATCACCACGTCGTGCTTGTATTCGACCAAACGCTTGGCCTTTTCGATCACCATCTCGGCAACTTGCACGTGGCGCTGGGCCGGCTCGTCGAAAGTCGAACTGATGACCTCCCCCCGCACCGAACGCTCCATGTCGGTCACCTCCTCAGGGCGCTCGTCGATCAGCAACACGATCAAGACACACTGTGGATGGTTCTTCGCTAATGAATTGGCGATATTCTGCAATAGGATAGTCTTGCCCGTGCGCGGCGGTGCGACAATCAGCGACCGTTGTCCTCTGCCAATCGGAATCATCAAGTCAAGAATACGACAGGAGAGCGTCGAGCCAGTGCCGTCGATCTCCATCTGGAAACGCTCCAGTGGATACAGCGGCGTGAGGTTGTCAAAAATAATCTTCTCAAAGTCAGGGTTGGGGGATTCGCCATTGACTTGCTCTACCTTCAATAGAGCAAAGTAACGCTCGCTGTCCTTGGGGGGGCGAATTTGCCCCGACACCGTATCGCCCGTCCGCAGGTTGAAACGCCGAATCTGCGAAGGTGAGACGTAAATGTCATCAGGACCAGGCAGGTAGTTGTAGTCAGGGGCGCGTAAAAAACCAAACCCATCAGGTAAGGTTTCCAGCACGCCTTCGCCGTAGATATGCCCACCTTTCTCGGACTGTGCCTGCAACAGCGAGAAAATCAACTCCTGCTTGCGCATGCCGTTCGCACCATCGACACCCAAGTCCTTCGCCATGCGATTCAACTCGGAGATGCGCAGCTTCTTGAGATCCTTGAGATTGATCTTGTTGCCCAAATCCTTGCCGTCCACGCCAGCCTTTCTGCTAGGCATCGCCGACTGCCGTTCCTTGCTCATCTTTCACCTGTATGTTGATACCGCGCCATCACGGGCAGGTTTGCGTCGCTCAGCGCAGGCGAGGTCTAACGTCCTAAAGGGGGACTTCTAACCCGAAGCAAAGGCTCAGTGCAAGCCCGAATCATGCCCAAACTTAGAAAAAAAACCGCCCGGCCCCCTCCCACTCTATCATAAGGCATAGTGCAATCAACAGGGAAAGAAAAAAATGAAAATTTTTTGCCGTCGCGGACAGAACTCAGCGGTGCGCGCTCAGGTTTTCGCCTATTGTGGATAATTATCAGCAAAAGTTTTGGAGAACTAGCGATGATAGACGAACACGAATTGCGTTTACTGAAGATGGTGGTGCATGCCGCATCACAGCAAGCTTACCACTGGCTGCATCCCGATACGCTGCGGGATGCCTGTATCCTGCTACAGGGCTTACAGCTGCGCGGTGTTGCTATGGACGAACTATCACTGCGAGATTGGCACGCACTAGTGCTGATGGTGGCGGCTCTGTGCAAAGATGCACTGCCACCCTCGCCGCTGGGTAAAGCCTTGCAGCAGAGCGAACTGCTGGCGAAGCTGTTGCACGGCCATATACAGAGCTGTGCCCGACACGGAGCCAAGATCGTGGTCTGGGGCGATCGCCTTTATCCGGCCCGGCTGCGTGCCATTCCCGACCCGCCGTTGGTTTTGACACTGCTTGGCAACACAGCACTGCTGGAACTGCCTCGAGTCTCCATCGTCGGTTCGCGCAAAGCCTCGCCGCGGGGTTTGCAGGAGTCGTTTGCACTGGGACGGATTGCCGCACAACGGGGGTGGGCGGTCGTCAGTGGCGGTGCATATGGTTGCGACATCGCCGCGCATCGGGGTGCACTGTCTGCCTCTGTCTCACCTGTGCCCGCTATTGCGGTGTTTGCTGGCGGCTTCAGCTCTCTGCACCCACGTGGTAACGCCGCGGCCTTTCGTGAGCTATGGCAGCAAGGTGCACTGTTTGTCAGCGAGCGACTGTGGCATACCCCCTGCCGTCCTTGCGATTTCCCTGTGCGTAATCGCATCATCGCGGGCCTGTCGCCGATGCTGATGGTAATGGAGGCTGGCGAGCGTTCGGGAGCGCTGCTGACCGCGGGCTTGAGTCTCAATCAAGGCGCGGAGGTTTGGGTGTTGCAGCACCCTGCGGACGATGTGCGCACGGCGGGTAGCCAACGTCTGATCGCCGCGGGAGCACACAGCTTTGCCACCGCGTCTGTTTGGCAGCAGGAGGGACAGGCATGAGCATCGCCCGTCTGCGTGAATTTTTCGCCGATCCAGTGGTCGTCGAAGTGTTGGTTAACGGCACGGCATCACTCACTGTGGTGAGTAACACGGGGCGTAGGGTGCAGGATTCGATCTTTACCGCGCAGGAAGAGATGGTGCGTTGGCTGCAGGATTTTGCCTTTGCACAAGGCGTGCGGCTCGACCCCCGCAAGCCCTTCAGCGGCGGATTGCTGGAGGAATGCAATCTGCGTTGGCACTGTCTTATCCCTCCCGTCGCTATCGACGGCCCTATTCTCGCGCTGCGGCGGCATGCCTTCGCGGCCTTGAGCTTGCAAAATTTTCACGATCCGCAAGCACTGTTGCCACAGTGTCGGCAATTGGTCGCACAGGGCAAGCCATTGCTCATCTGTGGTGCGACCGCGAGTGGTAAGACAACCTTGCTGGCGGCACTGCTGCGGGAAATGTGCAGACAAGAGCGGGTGATGATAGTCGAGTCGATCGTTGAACTGCCGCTGTCCTCGCGTCTTTGGGTGCGCTGTCAAGCGCGGGAACAGGGGATTGCTGGCGGTGGTGAGGTTAAGTTGGAAACGCTGATTGAAGAGATGCTGCGTTTGCGTCCTGATCGTTTTGTGCTGGGCGAGATGCGCGGTCAGGAAATCATCGCCTTTGTCAAAGCGCTGACCGTCGGACATCTCGGCTTGCTGACTACCTTGCATGCCGAGTCTGTGTCGCAGGCGCTAGCACGGATGCGTTTTTTGTTACAACTTCATCATCGCAGCACAGTTGCTGCCGACGCGTGTTTTGCAGGCTTGAACTATGTCATTCTGCGCCGTGGCAATCCGCCTTGCTTGCAAGAGCTGCGCTGCGCTGAGCAGGAAAGGGCTTGAAGGTTGTATAAGTCTCGGTATACTGGAGGGACAGTCAGGGTTCGATTATTTCTTGGAGATTATCTTATGTTTAGCAGACTTTTTGTGGGTTTGGTATGTGCTGTAGGCATAGCTGGCAGCGGGGGAGTAGCCAGTGGTAAGGACAAGATCAAGATTGGCTTGGCAGGTCCGTTTAGTGGCTTCGCCGCGTCCTTTGGGGAGCAGTTGTGGCAGGGTGGCCAGTTGGCGGTCAAGCATATCAACGCTAAAGGCGGAATCAACGGGCACAAAATTGAATTGATTAAGGCGGACGATGCTTGCGAGCCCAAGCAGGCCGTAGCGGTTGCCAACAAACTGACGGTGAAGGACAAGGTTGCCGCGGTGGTTGGACACTTCTGCTCCTCTTCGACGATGCCAGCTTCGACTGTTTACGCCGAAAACAACGTGTTGATGATTACGCCTGCATCGACCAACCCCAAGGTTACCACACGTGGCTTGCAGACGGTGTTCAGGACGTGCGGACGCGATGATCAGCAGGGGGTTGTCGCGGCTAACTTCATCACCCAGCGTCTGAAGGCGAAGCGTATTGCCATCGTGCACGATAAGGATACCTACGGGCAGGGTTTTGCTGACGAAGTGCGTATTAATCTCAGAAAAGCCAAGCTCAAGGAAGTTCTGTATGAAGGCTTGACTAGGGGCGAGAAGGATTTTAGCGCATTGGTGACCAAGATTAAGTCGGTCAAAGCCGATACGGTGTTTTTTGGTGGGGTGCATAGCGAAGCAGGGCCGTTGGTGCGGCAAATGCGGCAACAGGGTTTGAAGGCACACTTCGTTTCTGGTGATGGCATTGTCAGTGATGAGATGGTTGTCACCGCAGGTGGCAGTAAATTCGTCAAGGGTGTTTACATGACCTTTGCTCGTGACCCACGGGAACAGCCTGCGGGCAAAAAGATCGTCGCCGAGTATCGCAAAATGGGCTTTGAGCCAGAAGGTTACACGCTTTACACCTATGCCGCGGTGCAGGCAGTAGCGGCGGCGATGGCGGCAACGCTCGGCAAGAACTCTCGTCCTAACGGCATGAAGATGGCCAAGTGGTTGAAGAGCAACAAAGTCAACACAGTGATGGGGTCGCGCACGTGGGATAAGAATGGTGACTTGACTACCATTGATTACGTCGTTTACAAGTGGACTTTCGAGAGCAAAAACAAAAAGTACCGTGAGCTGAGACGAAACGAGCTGTAATTCTGCGACGGGGCGCGCGGGGGGAGCGAAAATCGACCTGTATATTTTAGGTCAGCAAGTTCTTAACGGGGTCGTGCTCGGTTCGATTTACGGTTTGATTGCCGTTGGCTATACGATGGTCTACGGGATCATCGGTATGGTCAACTTCGCCCACGGCGACATCTACATGATCTCGGCCTATGTCACGGCTATCGTGTTGGCGGTGTGCTTTGCTTTCGGGTTCAACGCGGTTTTTTTGCCACTGCTTATCGCCTTGCTGTTGGCGGTGGTGATTACGGCGCTGTATGGCTGGGTGATCGAACGGGTTGCATATCGCCCGTTGCGTGGTTCAGGGCGGCTGGCCCCGATGATTTCAGCCATTGGCATGTCGCTGGTGTTGCAGAACTATGTGCAGATCAGTCAGGGAGCACGTTCACAGGGTGTGCCAACTCTGATTGATGGCAATCTTACTTTCGGCCGCGGCGAAGATGTCATTCAAATTTCGCACACGCAATGTCTCATTATTGTCGTGGCTATCATCGGCATGGCGGCGCTGACGTTGATCATCGCCAAAACTTCACTGGGTCGTGCTTGTCGTGCCACGCAGCAGGACATGACGATGGCATCTATACTGGGGGTGAATGTCGATCGCACCATTGCCTGGGTGTTCGTCATCGGCGCGGCGATGGCGGCAATGGCGGGGGTGCTGGTGTCGCTGAACTATGGCACGTTTGATTTTTACATCGGTTTCGTCGCGGGCATCAAGGCTTTCACCGCCGCAGTGCTGGGTGGCATCGGCTCATTGCCGGGGGCGATGTTAGGGGGCATCGTGCTAGGCTTGTGCGAGGCGCTTTTTTCGGGCTTGATCAATACCGATTACAAGGATGTGTTTGCTTTCTCTATCCTGGTGCTGGTGTTGATTTTCAAACCCAGCGGTCTGCTGGGTAAACCCGAAATCGAGAAGGTGTGAGCGATGTCGCGTCCACTGCTCAGAGAGACGTTGCTGACTTTCTTTGTCGCACTGGTAATTTTCTTGCCAATAACTGGCTTTATTCTGAAAGGTTATGACTACCAACTTGCTTGGCTGCGTCCGCTGTTGCTGGCCATCATCGTTGCTTGCGGCAGGCTCGTGCTGCTGTTGTGTCGCAGGCGATCGGCAGCAATGGGCGGGTGGCTGGCGGGGGCAAAGTCGCGGCTCGCGGCACCGTTGCAACTGCTGACCGCGCAGCAGCGGCACTTGTCCTATGCCTTGCCGGCTGTGCTCCTACTGATGCCGTTGATGGTTAACGAATACTGGTTGACGGTGCTCATCTCGGTATTCATCTACATCTTGCTAGGGATGGGCTTGAATATCGTCGTCGGTTTGGCGGGGTTGTTGGATCTTGGCTTTGTCGCTTTTTACGCCGTCGGTGCATATAGCTATGCGCTCGGGGCGCAGTATCTGGGCTTGGGGTTCTGGACGGCATTGCCATTTGCAATGGGGCTGGCAGCCTGCTGTGGTGTGCTGCTAGGCTTCCCTGTGTTGCGTATGCACGGCGACTATCTTGCTATCGTGACCCTTGGTTTTGGTGAAATAATTCGCTTGGTGCTCAACAACTGGCTGGAATTTACCGGCGGGCCGAATGGTGTGCAAGCACCAGCACCGACTTTCTTGGGGCTTGAGTTTGCCCCGACAGCGACGCAAGGCGGGCGACCACTGCACGAGTTTTTGGGGGTCGATTATGCCATTGCTTACCGCTATACTTTCATTTATTTGCTGTCGTTGCTGGTGGTGTGTGGCACGGTTTTTTTCTTCAATCGGCTCAAAAAAATGCCGCTGGGCCGCTCGTGGGAGGCCTTGCGCGAAGACGAGATTGCTTGCCGTTCATTGGGTTTGAATCATGTGACGATCAAGCTGTCAGCGTTTAGCATGGGGGCGATGATCGCGGGCATGGCAGGGGTGTTCTTCGCCGCTTGGCAGGGATTTATCAATCCGACTTCGTTTACTTTTTTTGAGTCGGCCTTGATTTTGTGCATCGTGGTGCTCGGTGGTGGCGGCTCGACAGGTGGGGTGATTGCCGCGGCGGTGGTGATTACGCTACTGCCAGAGATTTTGCGGGAGTTTTCTGATTTTCGCCTCATTCTATTTGGCGGCTTGATGGTGGTGATGATGATTTGGAAGCCGCGTGGTTTTGTGGTTGCTAAGCGGCAGCAGTTTGAGCAGGCTGAATGACTGAGGCAACGGTGACCGGCGAAGCGCTGCTCAGTGTCGAGAGTCTTGGCCTTAGCTTTGGCGGCTTGGTAGCGCTTGACGATGTCAATTTTCGCGTGCGCCGCGACGCGGTGACGGCCTTGATCGGGCCGAATGGTGCGGGCAAGACAACGGTGTTCAATTGCTTGACGGGTTTTTATCGTCCGACGCAGGGGCGTATTGTGTTTCAGGGTAAAGGCGGGACGGTGGATGTCGTTGAGCTGTTGGGCCGGGCGTTTACGGCGAACGACATGTTTGCGCCGTCGCGCTTAGCGCGCAAGCTATACTACAAGATGTCTGGTGGCACACATCAGATAATTCGGCGGGGCATTGCTCGCACCTTTCAGAACACACGTCTGTTTACCGCGATGACGGTAATGGAAAACTTGCTGGTGGCACAGCATCAGGCAACACATGCTAACTTGCTGGCGGGGGTGCTTGAATTGCCTGCCTATCGTCGCACAGAAAGAAAACTAGTCGATCGGGCGTGGGGATGGTTGCGGGAGTTTGGTTTGGAGAAAGAGCGCAATCGTTTGGCGGGGGAGTTGCCTTATGGTCAGCAGAAAAAATTAGAAATTGTGCGTGCCTTATGCACCGATCCGATCTTGATATGTTTTGATGAGCCTGCTGCGGGTTTGAACAATTCCGAGACCATGGAGTTGGCGGCCTTGATTCGCAGTGTCTGTCGCGGCTATGGCATTGCCGTGTTTATCATCGAGCATGACATGACGTTGGTGATGCAAATTTCCGATCACATCATTGTGCTCGACTCTGGGCGGGTCATTGCGGACGGCACGCCTGCGCAGGTCAGCAGCGATCCGCGGGTCCTGTCTGCTTATCTTGGTACAGAAGAGGACGACTGATGTTGCGCATCGACAATGTTAGTGTGTGGTATGGGCAGATACAGGCGTTGCACGGGGTGTCGCTGCATGTTGATCAGCATGAGATTGTGACCTTGATTGGCGCGAATGGCGCGGGCAAATCGACTCTAATGATGTCGGTGTTTGGGCACCCGCCAGTACGCAGCGGTAGCATTACGTTCGAGGGACGAGACTTGACGCGTGTGCCTGCACACAAGGTGTCGAGTTACGGCATTACACTTGTGCCTGAGGGACGCAGGATTTTCCCGCAGATGACGGTGGGTGAGAATTTACTGACGGGAGCGATACATCGGCGTGATCGCGGTGTCGCGGCCGACATGGGGCGGGTCTACGCGATCTTTCCCGTGTTGAAGGAACGCAGCATGCAGCGGGCAGGCACACTGTCAGGTGGTGAACAGCAGATGTTGGCAATTGGGCGGGGCTTGATGGCACGGCCTAAGCTGTTGTTGCTCGACGAGCCCTCGCTTGGCTTAGCTCCGTTGATTATTCGGCAGATATTTAAAACTTTACAAAAAATTGCTGACGAAGGCACAACGATCTTTTTGGTGGAACAAAATGCCAACATGGCCTTGAAGTTTGCGCAGCGTGGATATGTGTTGGTCAACGGTAAGCTGGCCTTGTCGGGCACGAATGCTGAGCTGATGGCTAACGGCGATGTGCAGCGGGCCTACCTCGGAGGGCATTAGGCTCTCTCTCCGCAGCTGCGTGGCTGGTTGTTAGCGAGCAGTTTTCCCGGCCCGTGTGAGTTCACGCGAATATCGGGTTTTTTTCAGGGGGTCACTACAGGCAGGGCGCAGCCCTACCGAGAGGCTTGGGGGCAAGCTTGAACGTAACAACGAGAGGCAAAACCTTCTTTAGCCCAAACCTCCGTTATCTTGGCGAGGCGCAGCCCTACCGAGAGGCTTGGGGGCAAGCTTGAACGCAATAACGAGAGGCAAAGACCTTCCTTAGCACAAACCTCCGTTGTCTTGGCAGGGAGCAGACCTGCCGAGAAACTCTCCCCGAACGGGTAGTAAGCACATACTCTTGTCTGAAAGCATAATCTAACAACAATATGGCAGTATTTGCGGTCGAGTTTTCGCACGGTCTCTCCCTGCCATTCATGGGGCTCTCGGTAGGCAAGAGGTGTGGGCAACCGCGAGAAGGCTTGGGAGCAAGCAGAGAGGGCGCGCAGAGTGGCCTGAGAACATGCAGCGAGCTAGGAAGCGAGCGATACAAAAAGCAGCGTAGCGAGCGAAGCGAGCTAGAAAGCGAGCGATACAGAAAGCATCGCGTAGCGATGAGCTAGGAAGCGAGCGATACAAAAAGCAGCGTAGCGAGCGAAGCGAGCTAGAAAGCGAGCGATACAGAAAGCATCGCGTAGCGATGAGCTAGGAAGCGAGCGATACAAAGAGCAGCGTAGCGAGCGAAGCGAGCTAGGAAGCGAGCGTTACAAAAAAGCAGCGTAGCGAGCGAAGCGAGCGATACAAAAAGTCGTGCGTAGCAAAACAGGAAGATTTACCGTTATGTATTTCATTCCAAGTAATATCTGTGATTTTTCAATGTATATTTTAGCAAAATAGGATTTTACGGCTAAAATTCTTGTCTAGTTAAGTAGATATGCGAAACATGATATTCGCATGAGCTTAGAGATGGCCATAGCGCAGAACGTCGAGGCCGATAAAGATATCCTGCTTACGTTCGCTGAGGCGGGTCTCGACGAACTCCCTGACGGAACTGGGGTGGGCTTGGGGTATCTCGTTATGGGCGATGTTGCTGATGGCAAGGGTAACTGCCTTGCGAAAACGCAAGGGGCGACCAGAGAGCACCTCTTCGATTTTGCCAATGTTGGGGAAAGCCGTGACTTGCAGCGTGCTGCCAAAAACAGGCGTGATCTTGCCGCAGGGGAGGAAGAAACGCCAGCTCTTCTTGTCTTTGGTGAGACGCAAGCAATAGAGGTAAGCTACCTGCTGCCGCAACAATGCCACCGCGACCGGGGGTGTCTGGGCGAAGACGACAAAGTCAGCACCCTTAGCGCCGATGTCGCTGACCAGCAGTCGCATTATCTCTGGGTGTGTCGAACTCGGCGACGCTGATGTAGTGACCAAGAATCCCGCGACAAGAAGAAAAACCCGCACGCTGTGCCTCCCCGTAGTTGCTAACCCCATTCTACTAAATGCATTAAGTTTTCACAAACGCAGTGACCACGCGTGGCAAAATTTAAAAGAACAAAAATTTGACGTGAAAGTAGATTTTAATCAATTAATTACAAAAGATTAAGTTAGGGTGGCGGGCGAAAATTTGCATGAAAACAGGGCGCAGCAGACTTTTGTTTGGTAAGATAGTAGGGTGAAGATGTCTTTGCTAGGGGGTGGAGGTGTTCTTGCGAAGTCTGGGGGTTGTCGTTGCTGCCGCATTGCTGGCAGGTTGTCCTGATGTATTTCTGAAAGTTGTCGATGATGACGACATAGCAGATTACAATAGTGACAGGTTGGAAATCGTTGACATCGACGATATTGACGAAGATACCGATACGGAGATAACGGTCGAGGTGCTTATCGATGATGTTATTAAGGCGGACAAGACCGCTGAGGTGACCTTGAGCATCAAGTGCGACGGGCGCAGTGTGTCCTTTACGCCGACGAAACGCAAAGCCAAGGACAGCACAGCAGTCTGGAAAGACATTGAGATGCAGGACTACCACGACCCAGATGGTGATGAGGTGCTCTGCATCGTCAGGGCTAAAGCGAGAGTTGACTACAGGGACAGAGAAGAGACCACGGAATTCAGGATCAGTGGTGCGATCATCGATGCCAAGATAACAGGCAGTCGCTTGAGTTTCGACAATGCCGAAGATGATCGTTTCGTCACTATCGTCGGCGAGGATGACAACAGCAGCGCTTGTCGTGCCAACCTCGTCGTCTGGCCATCGGGCAGCGAGGAGCCGTCCTTTATCATTCGGGGAGAGGATCGCGGTGTTGCAGGGGCGAGGATCGTCCGCGGCAAGGTTGATGGCTTGCATCTAACTGGCGATGCCCGCCGCTGCCAACTGCGGGTCGGCAAGACGCGGGCCGATATTCCTGATGGCTATGAATACGACAGCGATGTCATCAAAGAGATAGACATCTACGATTCCAACCGCATCAGAGTTACTCACAGCAGCTTCTCTGGTCGCACCGTCGATATTGTCATCTACGAAGATGCTGGCAAAAAAGCCAACGTCACCAAGACGCTATCATCTAACAGCACGCAGACGCTCATGATCGTCAGCAACGCCTATTTTGAGCGCAATGTCGATTATACCGTCTGGGCGCGCTACTACAACCGCGTCGTCCAGTTCTCGCGCGTGTCTTGGTAAGGACTTAAGGGCGCGGGAGTTTGTTGCTGATTTCCCCATCAGGTTAGTAAATCTTCCCCAGTTATCTTGGCACAGACCTCCGTTGTCTTGGCAGAGCGCAGTGGAGCTAGCCACCTTAGCCCGTGCCTCCGTTATCTTGGCACGGCACAGACCTGCCGAGAAACTCTCCCTGAGTTAAGTGTAAGCACATGCCCTATGCAAAAGCATAATCCAGCGGCAGTATTGGCAATATCTGTGGTCGAGTTTTCGCACGGTCTTGCCGCGCCATTCATGGAGCTTTCGGTGGGCAAGAGGTGGTGGTAACCGCGAGAAACTTGAAAACAAGCAGAGGGGCTTGGGGGCAGGTAGGCCTGAGGGCAAGCCTGAACGCGATAGCAAAAGGTCTGAGGACATGCAGCGAGCTAGGAAGCGAGCGATACAAAAAGCAGCGCGCAGCGCAAGGAGCGAGCGGGGAGCTAGGAAGCGGCAAGAAAGCAGGCGAAGCGAGCGTTACAAAAAAGCCGCAGCGCAGCTCCGTTATCTTGGCACGGTGCAGCCCTACCGAGAAACTCTCCCTCAACAGCTGTGCAAGCACATGCCTCGTGCAAAAAAATAATCTGAACACAATAACGAGAGGTCTGAGCGCAAGGAGCGAGCTAGGAAGCGAGCGTTACAAAAAAGCCGCAGCGCAGCGAACGGCCTCACCGCGCCGTTCATGGGGCTCTCGGTGGGCAAGCTTGAACGCAGCTGCCGAGAGGTCTGATCACAAGCCTCAACGCAACCGCGAGAGGTCTGAGGGCAAGCAAAGAGGCTTGGGAGCAAGCCTGAACGCAATGGCAGGATGCCTGAGAACATGCAGCGAGCTAGAAAGCGAGCGATACAGAAAGCATCGCGTAGCGATGAGCTAGGAAGCGAGCGTTACAAAAAGCAGCGCAAGGAGCGAGGGAGCTAGAAAGCGGCAAGGAAGCCTCGTAGAGCGAGCGGGACAAAGAGCATCGCGTAGCGATGAGCTAGGAAGCGAGCGATACAGAAAGCATCGCGTAGCGCAGCGCAGCAGCACAACACAGTGCAGCCAAGCACCTGCGGGACTTAAGGGCGCGGTAGTTTTTGGGCTGCGTACTTCTTTGGTGTTGTTTTGACTGGCAGTTGAAATAGCGAGTGGTAGTCAAAAGCTACCGTCTTCACCCGCGGGTCAGGCCAGTAGGTGGCGTGCTGCACTCCTGCGACACCTGTGTCACTGTGCAGATGAAAAACAACCCCCCTAGGTAGCAGGTGCGCAAGATATTTTTTTACCTGTGGGTAATAAGGAAAGCGGATTAGTTTTCGAGAAATACACGATGCCCTCTCCGCAACGGAAGTGTCGCATCTCATGCACATTGCAACTAAAAAACGTTATTCTCTGCCTTCAGCATCCTCCCCCTTGGTGCAAAGGCTTTATCGAATTGTGGGGCTGAAGTATTCCAACGTCCCGGGCAAAATCTAGTTCCCCCGCGTGAAAATTAGGCAGATGTAGTGCTTAACAAAAGAGGTGCATCCAATGATTACAGGATGTTAGGATGTTTTGGTGCGGAAGTCAGGAGTCTCCACAGGAGTTTTTGGATCGTTACCATATGGGCAACACGTTGGATTTAACCGGCTAAGTGTACCAATAGTGGGGATAGCCACAGTGAAGGTGCCGCGCCACAAATATCTCAAGACGATCGGCACAGCCAAGGGGCCGAAAGCGGTTGCTCCGCTCAGGCGACGTGCTAAAAAGGAACTCGCTTCTCTGAGGGCGGTGCGTGTCACCCTACTCTCTTAAAGTCGGGATCAGCGGCTCTCCGTCATCAGAGCGATAGCGAAGCTATCTTGGAAGCTGGCGACGCGCGGGCAACAAGTGCTACCTGCGCTGTTTTTTGCGTATTTTTTCGTTGGCTCTCTCGGCTTTTTGAGCGAGATCAACCGGGTTGCCACACGGCGGGGAACAGTAGGAAAACTTACCGTGCGAAATAGCGAACTCCCCCAGCAAAATGATGTCCATCCCTATCAGAACATCAATGTGTTCGGCAATATCGACACCTGTCACCCACAGGCCACAGTTTGCCATTTTCCCGATAATCAGATCAACAACATACACCCCGCCATATGTCAGGCCCCTGGCGGTATTGATTCTCGATCGTGCAACGGGTAGCAGTCCAAGTTTTTTAACGATTCGGTTGGAGATTGCAGTAGCAGTTGCCCCCGTGTCCCATACCCCTCTCGCATCGACGGCATTGGGTGGGGCATGCGATATCAGGGATGTAAGGGAGGTAAGGGAGGTGGCACTTACCTTGCAATCAGAGAAAACGGCTTTAATCTTAGGGTTTATTTCAGCAGAAAGCGACGAATGCTCTTTGAAATACATTTCCGGTTGCTCAAGCTTACCTATCTCGTGGGGAGGATTTTTCACCGCTGAACCAACCTATGAGCTAAAATGAGAAAAAAAGTATACTTCATCGCCATCACCCACATGTTGTATGATGAATTCCCCCGGTTGAAACTTTTTCATAGCCGACTTCAGGGCTGTCTCGCGGGTATCATGATCTGAAACTACCTCACAGTTGGCTATAACGACAAACTTATCACCGTATTTGCCACGCAACGCGTCAAAATTTTTGATGAAGTACTCATAGTTTGGGTCAACAGAATCCACACCAACCTCCAGTCTATACCCTGGCTAAATATAATGGCAAAAACGAATAAAGCAAGGGCGATCGCCCATATTCTTACTATCCGCATTAGGTGCTGGGCGAGCGAGCACCGTTGCCCCGCTGTTTGTATAGCTCCCAAGCTTCCTCGATCAGCACACCTTAAGACGCTATCATCTAACAGCACGCAGACGCTCATGATCGTCAGCAACGCCTATTTTGAGCGCAATGTCGATTATACCGTCTGGGCGCGCTACGCTACGCGGCTTTTTCGTAACGCTCGCTTTCTAGCTCGCTTCGCTCGCTACGCTGCTTTTTGTATCGCTCGCTTTCTAGCTCGCTGCATGTTCTCAGGCCACTCTGCGCGCCCTCTCTGCTTGCCTCCAAGCCTCTCGGAGGTTGCCCCCACCTCTTGCCCACCGAGAGCTTTATGAAGGGTGCGGTGAGACCGTGCGAAAACCCGACCATAAATACTGCCATATTACTGTCAGATTATGCTCTTGCACAAGGCATGTGCCTATACCTGTTGAGGTCGGGTTTCTCGGTAGGTCTGCACCGCGCCAAGATAACGGAGGTACGTGCTAAGGGACTAGCTCCGCTTGGGTTTGCATCAGAACCCCTTGCTTGCCCTCAGGCCCCTCTCTGCTTGTTTCCAAGTTTCTCGCGGTTGCGTTGAGGCTTGTCATCAGAACCTATGCCTGTCCTTGCCCCCTAGCACCTGCGGGACTTAAGGGTACGGTAGTTTTTGGGCTGCGTACTTCTTTGGTGTTGTTTTGACTGGCAGTTGAAATAGCGAGTGGTAGTCAAAAGCTACCGTCTTCACCCGCGGGTCAGGCCAGTAGGTGGCGTGCTGCACTCCTGCGACACCTGTGTCACTGTGCAGATGAAAAACAACCCCCCTAGGTAGCAGGTGCGCAAGATATTTTTTTACCTGTGGGTAATACCGTGCCTCGAAAGAAAGCGCAGATATGCCCTGCTTATGGAGCTGTGCGGCCAACGCGGTTGCGGCTAGGGGCAAGTCTTTAAGCTGAGCTGAAGACAGGACACAGCTCAGGCGGCCCCCCCCCCCCCGCAGTTTTTAATTTATTAAAGTTATCCGAACAATTATGAATACTTACAACTAGCAAGGCGGCGGGGACACGGGCTTTAATCTTAGCTAGTGCCGCAGTTAAACTATCCCCGTGCAGAGGGCTTCCCCGCAACCACAGCTTTTCTATGCTACTCATATCCACGTGTGACAAAAAATCCAACAGGCACATGTCAGTTGCCTCGACAACCAGACAGCTGTCTTGGCGGGTGAGATCAATAGCGAAAGCGCGGCTACCATCTCGCCAGGCTTGTTTAAGTTTGCCAATGTTGTTTACCCGTGACGGGATAGCCCGCTGACCGTCTCCCGCAGCCACCAGCGCGGTGATGTGCCTTCGCTGTCGCCAACGGATATTGTCCGCGTATTTATGCCGGCCATTAAGCACTAGTGCCTCGTCATCTTTCAGTTCGTAGGTGGACGAAGACAGGTCAGCACGAGCGTGGTATTTATCGCTAGCGATCGCCATAATGCCCAGCAAGGTGTCGTAGAGCAAATCGCCAGAAAAAAGTTTGTCGCCATTGTTTTGCAAGTTTTGGTACGCGTGCGGGTACTTCTGCCTATATGCTGGCGAGAACCACATTAGCATGGGAATGCTGGTCATCTGGTAGCTGAAGCTGTGCATGATCTTGACTTTATCTCCCAACACGTCGTCAGCATGATCAGAAAGGTAAATGAACCCGTTAACTCCCGCCCGCTTCTTGACCATAGATAGTATTTCGCTAACGACGAAATCATTATACAGCACACTGTTATCGTAACAATTGACTTTCTTATGATAGGCGGCCGAGCCCTGCGCCGCACTACCATGTGTGGATGCAGGTAATTTCCCTATGAAGCGCTCGTATTCTGCGGTGAAACGGAAACAATAATCAGCATGGTTGCCCATCAAATGCACAAAAATAATACGATTGTCCTGTGTATCTTTGGCCAAGACGCGGGCGATGTGAGGGAATAGCACTTCGTCGTAATGGGGCGAGTCGTAGAACGCGTCGCCGAGATGGATGTGATGATCGGTGTGCTGAGCAAGCAAGGTGATGGCGCTGATAAAGAAACTGAAGAGGTTTTGGTTACTTATCCAGTAGGTGGTTATGTTCGCTTTGCGGGCAATATCGATGATAGATACAGCCTCGTACCACTGCAGGCCATTATACTGAGTGGCTACTGTCAAGGCTTTTACCAGTGCATGGGCGGTCTGAATGTGACTGGAGTACGCGTTGTTAAAGATCAAAAGTTCCCGCTCCGCGGCGAGGTTAGGCGTGGTTGCTCTGGGGTAACCGTAAATTTGCAGGTGATGCTTATTGAGTGACTCGCCGATGACATACACATAGGTCTCACCCGTGCCAGCTTTTGTGGCCGTATAGTTGACCTGGCTGATGTCGCGCGCTGCGGTGCGGCGTTTGAATAAACGCAGTCTATTGTAGTAGCGGATCGTATACAGTCCCAAGTCACGGGTGACCCGCGGCCCTGTATCAGGAGCCCACTTTGAAGTGCCACTCCAGCCTGTGGCCGCGACCAGGGTAAGCAGCAGAAAGACTTGTGTTGTGTGCATCCTGATAATTTTTTCTCGGCGCAAGTATCTGCACAGGCAGAAAGTTATCAAGATAATGCCAACCGCAGGCACAGGCAGGCGCGCAGCGATGCCCGTAGTGCGGGCGAATTCAAGCGCTTCCACCACGTTTGTTTGCAGTATACCGTGATAGACATCACTCGTAATCTCAGCCGCAAAGACCGCATAGTGAATAATGTAAAAGGCTGGCAGGATAACGAACACCGTGTGTGTCAGGACCGTAAACACCTGCAACGTCGCGCCGCCTCGCCGGGCCAGGGTGATACAGCCGCCCAAAGTTGTGCAAAAGATGGCGTAGGAGAGATAAGCACCGATGGAAATATCTGCAAACGCCAGCACGTCAGCGCACATATAAGCCAAAAACAGCACCAAGAGGTAGAGGCTCAATCCATATAATCGGTGGCGCTGAGCATAGACGGCCCAGCCGCCAAGACTGCCAACAGCCACCATCGCCTTCACCAGCCAGCCGTCGAGCACATAAGCCAGCACTGCCATGATTGCGGCGAGGACGATGGCATAGTTGAGGCGGTTCATGCGCGCAGTAAACCCTCGTAAACCTGTGCCGTAGTGTCGATCATCGTGTGCAGGGGAAATTTTTGGGCGATGTCTCGGTGGCCGTTGCTGGCTAGGCGCTGGCGCACGCTTTTGGTAGTCAAGACCCGGCTCAGATTGACAGCCAGCTCTCTGGCATTGCCAACTTCGCTCAACAAGCCACTGTGTCCGTGGGTAACCATCTCAGGGATACCACCGACGGCGGTTGCGATGATACAGCAACCCGCGTGCGCGGCTTCCTGCACCGCCAATCCTAGGGCCTCATCTCTGCTCGGCAAGCAGAAGACATCTACTGCCGTGAGCAAGCCATAGATGTCGGCAACAAAACCGGCAAAACGCACGTTTTCATGCAGGTTAAAGTCACGGCATCTGTCTTCTAGCCTGGCCCGATCAGGCCCCTGTCCACAAAAAATTGCTTGCACAGGCACACCATCGGCCTTAAGCAATCGCAACGCTTGCAGCAAGGTGTCGTAGCCTTTGCGGTGTTCCAAGAGGTTTGCTACCGTGCCAATTAGGGGCAGATCTGGATTGAGGCGATAGGTCGCGAAAATTTTTAGGCGCTGAGGTTGTCTAGCAGCATCGTCGTAGCTAGGACGGGGCACTGCACCTAGAACGAGCACCGCCCGCTGGGGCGCAACACCATAGCCCAGCAAGACCTCGTGCACCGCCTGCGAGACACAGATGAAGCGGTCGATGCCGCTGTGTAGATACTTGTAATTGCCGAGCCAACCACCTGAAGGACGATAGAGATTATGCCGATGGACGACAAACTTGACCCGCGGCAATAGCCGTCTGACCAGCAGGGCAAAGTTGTGCGCATGGGAGGAGTGGAAGTCGATGATGTCGATCTTCTTCTGTCGCACGAGACGCACAAAAGGCAAAATGGCACTGGGGCGAAAACCGTTGCCGAGCGCCAGTGGCACACCCTGCACCGCCGCGCTGAGGCGGGCAAGGATCTGACACCCTGGTGGGGCGAGCACCAAGCTGTTCATTCTCTTAGCTAGGCCGTCTGCCAACGTGCAAACCTGATGGTCAGCACCACCCCAGCCTCGTGCGGATGTTACCTGCATGACGCGCATCGCTGCTCCCGGAATACCCCTCAGGCGATCCTACGTGATTGTCGGCAGGATGGCAACATGCTAGGGTTGCCGCGGCGCGGAGGGAAGTTTGCAACCATGCCTGAATTAGATCTTTCCATAACTATCATCACCTACAACGAAGAGCGCGACCTGCCCCGCTGTTTGGCTAGTTTGCCGCGGGGAGCGGAAGTGATCGTCGTTGATTCACACAGCAGCGATCGCACGCTTGAGATTGCCAGAAATTATGGGGCGAAGACGAGCAGTTCGTCTTTTGTCAACTATGGCCAGCAAAAGAACAAAGCCTTACAACAAGCGACAAAAAACTGGGTGTTCAGTTTAGATGCCGACGAAGAGATGAGCCCCGCCCTGGCGCGCTGGTTACAAGAAAATTTTGCTAAACCAGCTATCTCTCCCCACCTCGAAGGTTTTAAAGTCGTCCGCCAATCTGTGTTCATGGGGCGTAAATTACGTTTTGGCAGAAGTTGCCGCGCCATCTTGTCCCTGTTCCGCCGAGAAAAAGCCCACTTTGTCGGGGCCGTGCACGAAAAAATTATCATTCCTCACCCGCAAGCCGTTGCAAAAATAAACCACGGCGTGCTGCTCCACTATAGCTACGCCGACCACCACGACTACTGGACTAAATTCAATTACTACAGCGACGTGTTTGCACAGCAGAGCTATCGACAACGCCGCCAAGTAGCGCTACTGCATGTATTGCGACCGCCAGTATTTTTCTTCTACCTCTATGTCCTCAGGGGTGGCTTTCTCGACGGCTATGCAGGCTACTGCCTCGCCATCTACGGGTCACTCTACAGCTTCGTCAAGTACGCCAAACTCAACGATCTCTATCGTCAAGCAGCCTCACTACCTGCTGAAAAACCTGCTCAGCACTGATGGAACGCATACAGCGAAAGTGCCGACGAGGACAGCGCTTAGGCCCGTGCGAGCTACACGGGCGACAGGCGAGCGACAACGGCGTTTCAACGATGGCCTGCCTATCGGCCCGCGGCGTGAAGCCGAAAGCAGGCACGGTGGGGCCGAAGATCATGACGGTCGCGACGTTGAACGCCGACGCGTAGTGGGCGATGGCATTGTCATTAGTAACGATGAGTTTGCTGTGCGGAATAAGGTAGAGCAGATCATCGAGCGAAGTTTTGCCGATGAGATTCCAGTAGTTTTTTTGGGTGGCAAACTGCTCATCAAGTGTTTTACCCAAATAAATTTCTTTTTGATTGCCCAACACAACTACGCCTAGCGGCGCTAAGCGAGCCAGCATCAAGGCCAGCAGGGCGCGGTAATTTTCAAGCGGCCACATCTTGGTACCCCACTGACTGCCTGGGGCCAGGGCGATCAACTTGCCGGCAAAGTTACGCAGGTCTCGTGGTATGTGTGCCGCAGGCTTGCTCGCGGCGAGATAGGGTTTAGCCGCGGTGATGTCCGCGGGGCTAACCTCTAGCGGTGTGAGTAGCGAAGCGATGCGGGTGCTAATGTGCTGCTGGTCGTCAGGCTTGATTTTTTGCGCGGCAAGCAAGGCGAGGCTGCTGTTGCTAAAGGTAACGGTAGCGAAGCCGAGATATTTTGCTAACAGGGCTGAACGCAAACTCAAGTGTGGCTTGATGATTAATGTCTTCTCGACTGACAGGCAGCGCGGGGCTAGAGCTTGCTTGACATCCCTGAAAGTCCGCCAAAGGTTGCGCGTGGACTTGTCCAACACGAAGATGTCCGTCAGATAGTCTTGCTGATGCAGGGCAAGCTTGCCTGTCTGGGTGGTAATAAGAAAGTGCTGGGCGCGCGGGAATTTTTGCGCTGCCAGATGTATGCCAGCTGTCGTTAAGACGATGTCGCCGAGAAAGGCTGTCTGAATCCAGATAATGTTGTGCGGCGGGTTAGGCAGCAAACTCAACGCACCACATAGTCGCCGCTGAACAGCAGTTTGCCGCCTTTGGCATAGGCAGCCGCTTGCAACTGCAGGCCCGCCCGTGGTCGTTCAAGTTCGAGCAGCATGAAGTTGTGCCGCAGGTCCTGTCCCGCGATCTGGCGCGGGTTAGGAGTTTTATCCCAGTTGCTGGGGTGAAGAGTGCCATGAATGGGGCTGGAGGTGAATTCATACGTCTGATAACCGAGTTGTGCGGCTGGAACACGCATAATCTCGGTGAGATGACGATCACCGGAGATAAAGACAACCTTCGTCGGCAGCGTTTTTAATTTAGCCATAAAACGTGCGAAGGCTTGGCGATTTCTGCCTTCAAACGATTCAAAACGATGATAGCCGCCAAAAAACTGATCGCCGCCGACTAACATGGCATAGTCCTTGCCTTGCAGGTTACGCCACAACCACTGTAGCTGTTTGCGGCCATAGTGTTGCTGCTGCTTGCCTGCCACAGCCTTGGCGACGCGGAAGCTGCGGTTGTCGAGCAGAAAAAAATTGAAGGCATAGATGTTGAAAAAGGCTGCCGTGCCGAGACCAGCGCGTTGGTAATGCGCACTTGGCTGGCTGGCAAAGAAGGCATCGAAGACCGCCAGCGATTCTTTCTTGTAGGGGTAATCACGTCCGCCGTTGTTGATCCCGTAGTCATGGTCATCCCACGTCGCCACGACGGGCACTAGCTCTTCGCTTTTAAACAGGGCGATGTAATTGCGAGTCTCGACGTTTCTGCGCCACAACTCGGCGGGAGTTGCCATTATCTCCCAGCTCTTCGTGCCATACTTGATGCCTTTGACGTAGCGATCAGCATAAACATTGTCGCCGATCAGGAAGATCACGTCGGGACGCAATGCCAGCATCTGCTGCCAAATATCGCCCTGCGGTGTGCGGTCATCCATGCACGAGGCAATCGCAAAACGCAGCTTACGTCGCTGGGGATCGAGAGTGCGTAGCCGCCGTTCATCGCGTCGCTCACCGTGCTGATAGACTCGCAACAGATATGTCGTGTTCGGGGTTAAGTTTCGGAACGCGACATGCTGCACCCGCCACGATGAACTGGCATGCCTGCTGACCTTGGTGCTATGCGGAGACCGCTCCCGGCCCTGCGCATCGACCAACACAAAACGGTAGCCCTGCTCGCCCTCCGTCAACACCAGCACCTGCGTGTAGTCATTGCCCGTCACGCCCTGCATGATAGCCAGCCGTGGCGGCGTTGCCGTAGTCGTTGTGACACAGGCATTCAAGGCCAGGGCAAGTAGGGAGATCAGAAAACGGTGGGGGCATACTGGCATGGCTAACCTCCGGCAAAAAAACGCTGCCACCCTAGCAGAGGCGTAAACTTTTTGTCAAACCGAGATGGCGAGGTGGCTTACAGCTTTGCTTCTAGGTAACGCGAATATCGGGTTTTTTTCAGGGGGTCACTACATGCCCAAAAAATATTTTGCTGAGGGAGACAGATAGGTTTTGCGTAATTGCAGGTGCTGGGTGAAGATGTAGATGATACTGGAGTTACTGACTTGGCGACTACAGCACCTGCTTTGTCCTGCCGCGACGGCGAAATTGTTTGGCAAGCTGATGCTGAGCGCAAACGGCGCAGCGGCATGTATCGTTTTGCTGTTTGGCTCGGTCAGCGTTTTCCTGCATGCCGTTACGATTTTCACAATTACAACGACCTGCATCGTTTCTCGCTCGTGGAAGCGGCGCGGTTCTGGCATGCGTGTGCGGAGTTTTGTGGTTTTATCTGGCAACATCACCCAAGCCTGACTTATCGCGACGACGGGGAGGGAATGCTAGGGCGGTGCTGGTTTCCTGAGGCACGCTTCAACTACTGCCAGAACCTGCTCCAGCGCGGCAATGACGATGACGTGGCGCTCTACAGCTATGTCGAGGGACAAGCGGGCATTGCTACCGTGACGCGCCGCCAGCTGCGTGACGATGTCGGGCGCGGGGTGGCAGTGTTGCGCAGCTTGGGCGTGCGCAAGGGCGATGTTGTCTGTGGGGTGCTGTCAAACGTGCCCGCGGCAGTGGTCGCGGCGCTGGCGACCGCGGCCATCGGTGCGGTATGGTCGTCCTGCTCGCCTGATTTCGGAGCACAGGGTATCAGCGATCGTCTGCAGCAGATTGATCCCAAGGTTATTTTTTTCACCACCGCCTATATCTATGGCCAAAAGCGCTACGATCGTCGGGCGGCAATGCAGACGGTGCTGCGTAAATTTCCCCATAGCCACGCGGTTGCCGTTGCCCATCTCGACGACGCAGACAGCCGCGATACCCTGAATTTTACCACCCTGCTTGCCAACGCGGCCAATCACGCCCTGACTTATGCCGAGATGGACTTTGCCGCGCCGCTGTTTATTTTGTTTTCCTCAGGCACGACAGGTGTGCCTAAGTGCATCGTGCACAGCGGTGGGGGCACGCTGCTTCAACACCTGAAGGAGCATGCCATACACGGTGATCTCGGCCGCGGCGATCGGCTGATGTTCTACACCACTTGCGGTTGGATGATGTGGAATTGGCAACTATCTGCGCTCGCGGTCGGCACGGCAATCGGTCTTTACGAAGGCGCACCGCACCGCCCCCGCGCGACTACGCTATGGGAGGTCGCGGCCCGCACGGCCAGCACTGCCGTCGGCCTCAGTCCGCGCTACCTCGATGTCTGTGCACAGAAAACCACCGTGGCTTTGCCCGCCTTGCGCACTGTTTTTTCGACCGGTGCACCGCTGAGCGGCAGTCACTATCGCTACATCTATGGCCGTATCAAAGCCGACGTGCATCTCGTCTCGATCTCTGGTGGCACAGACATTATCTCTTGTTTCATGCTCGGCAACGTGCTGTTGCCGGTGAGGGTGGGCGAAATTCAAGTCAAGGGCTTGGGCATGGCCGTTGCCGCCTGGGGACGTGACGGAGAAAGCCTCGTTGCTGCACAGGGAGAACTGGTCTGCACTGCACCCTTTGTCTCGATGCCGCGTGGTTTTTTGCACGACCCCGATGGCAGTCGTTTTCGGCAGGCGTATTTTAATTTTTTTCCCGATCACGAGGTGTGGCGGCACGGTGATTTTATTACCATCACGGCCCACGGCAGCATTCGTATGCATGGCCGTTCCGACGCAGTGCTCAACCCACATGGCATTCGTATCGGCACGGCAGAAATTTATCGCCAGCTGGAGCAACTCGTGGAAATTACCGATGCAGTGGTCGTCGACTATCAGCGCGGCAGCGACAGCAGCATGGTGCTGTTTGTCGTGCTCACCGCGGGCCAGCAGCTGGATACCGCGTTACAACAAAAAATCAAAAAAACGATTGCCACGGGTCTCACGCCGCGGCATGTGCCCCGCCACATCATCCAAGTGCCCGACATTCCCTACACCGTCAATGGCAAGAAGGTGGAATTGGCTGTGAAGCGAGCCCTAGCGGGTGAAACAATTCACAACCGCAGTGCCTTGGCCAACCCGCAAGCACTTGATTTTTTTGTCAAGCTCAGCCAAGACTTTGCCGCGATTGCCAAAGAGCAACGATAGCACTAGCGCACCGCTGGCTGTTTTGTCTCAATCTCAAGAGAAAAACTGCAACACCCGCTGGGCGATGGCTGTGACGGTAAAACCGAAATGTTCAGCTAAATCTTTACCTGGGGCACTTTTGCCAAACTGCTCCACACTGATGCATAACCCCCTATCGCCGCGATAGCCCTCCCAACCCTGAGCCGTGCCAGCTTCAATCACTACTCGGCGGTACGCGGCCGAGGGCAATACCTGCTCGCGGTAAGCCTCTGCCTGCTGCTCGAACAGTTCACGACATGGCATCGACACCACGCGTAACGGGAGGTCGTGCTGCTGGTTGAGCTGGGCCGCCACCTGCAGTGCTAGTGCCACCTCGCTGCCGGTAGCGATGATGAGCAGGTCTAGGATCTCTTCGCCAGCCAGCACATAAGCACCACGAGCAATGTTGGCTCGCTGTCGCGCGGTGCGTGGCAAGCACGGCACATCCTGTCTGGTTAAGCAGAAGGCGGTAGGCAGCGCGGTATTTACTGCCACCCGAAACAGCACCTCGGTCTCCTCTGCGTCGGCGGGGCGCATGACATAGAAGTCAGGAATTGCTCGCAAACTACACAGGTGTTCGACCGGCTGATGTGTCGGCCCGTCTTCACCGACGAAAAAAGAATCGTGGGTAAACTCGTGCATCACCTTGACACGCTGCAGCGCGGCCAGCCGCAGGGCCGGACGCATATAGTCGGAGAAACACAGGAATGTTGCCGCGAAGGGCAGCAGACCGCCGAACAAGGCAATCCCATTGACAATCGCTGCCATGGGAAATTCACGCACGCCGAAAGCCAAGCCTCGCCCCGCCCGGTTAGCCGCGCTGAATTCGCCCACGTAAGTGTTGAAAGCCTGCGTCATGTTGGAAGGCTCAAGGTCAGCACTGCCACCTATCAACGTCGGCAAGTATTCGGCATAGTGCCGCAATATCTGGCCGAAGGCCTTGCGGGTCGCCAGTTTATCGTCTTGCCAGGCTAGATAAGGCACAGCCTGGCAATCAACCGTGCGCTGATAGTGCTGCTGCCAAAGGGTGGCGAAATCCTGATCGGCTTGCCTCTTGTCAAAGTATGCGTTTTTGCTCCGCACGCGGGCACGCTGTAGTTGCATTTTTTCTTGCCAAAAATCTTGCGCGGCAACAGGCCAGTAAAATTTTGCTTCAGTGCTTACGCCAAGTTTTTGCCGACTGCGCTGCGCTTCTAGGGCGGGCAAGGGTGCGCCGTGATAACGATGGTCGCCCGCGACCGTGTGCGTGCCTTTGCTCATCACCGAGTTGCTGATAACCAACAGCGGTTTAGGGCGTTGACTGCGAATTAACGCCAAGGCAGGTTTGATTTGCTCGTAATCATGCCCATCAATGTTGACTACCTGCCAGCCGAAACCTGTGAAGATCGCCTCGTAATTGTCAGAGGTGACCCGTTCAATCGCTCCCGAAATCTGCCGGTCGTTTTTATCGTAAATCCAAGTCAGATTGGCTAAGGCGAGATGGCCTGCGTAAGATGCTGACGCCAGGGTGACGCCTGCTTGCATGCAGCCATCGCCCAACAAGGCAACGATCTGCTGATCGAACAGCTCCGCCCCAAATTTTGTGCGTTGATGCAGAGCGGAGATGGCAAAGCCCACTGCCATTGCCGCGCCTTGACCGAGCGGCCCCGTCGTGCACTCAACCGCAGGCCAGTGCTGTTCAGGATGGCCCGGGGTGCGGGAATCGTATTGACGAAAGTTGTGCAGGTCTTTGGCGTCGAGATAGCCGATGGCATAGTGCAAGGCATAGAGCAGCATCGACATGTGTCCTGCACTCAAGATGAAGCGATCGCGCCAGTGCCACTGGGGGTCGTCGGGATCGTAGCGCAGATAGTCGGCGAACAGCAGCGTCGCCACGTCCATCGCTGATAGTGCCCCGCCAATATGCCCACTCTGCGCGGTTTGCACGGCATCGATGACCATGGCACGCAAGTAATTGCTGATTTGGTGATAAGTCAGCATCGCACAGCCTCCTCGTTGTCGGCAATACAGATGTCGTGCCTGGTCTTGTTAAACCAGGTAATCTGCCGCTTGGCGTACTGGCGGGTGGCGTAGATGATACGTGTTGCCAGTTCTTTTTCTGCCAACTCGCCCTGCAAGTAGGCCACGACTTGCCGATAGCCAATACTCTGCATTGGCTTTACCTGCGGCGGACAACCACTTGCCAGCAATGCCTTGACCTCCGCCACTAACCCTGCGGCAAGCACATCCCTGGTGCGAACTTGGATGCGGCGGTGCAGTTCGGCCCGCGGCGGCTTGAGATAGATAACTCTTGGCGACAGTGGTGCGCCCGTAGCCCGTGACAACTCATGCCTAGCCTTGCCACTCACCTGCACGATTTCAATCGCCCGCAACAGACGCACGCGATCGGCGGGATGAACTTGTGTCGCACGCTGTGGGTCAAGTTTACGCAAGCGCTGTGTCAGTTGCGCGTCGCTCAGGCAAGCCAGCTCAGCCCGCAACTGCGGATCTCCAGGCGGAGCATCGTGCCACTCGTGACCGAGCAAGGCCCGCCAGTAAAGACCACAGCCACCTACTACTAGCGCCGTGCGGCCGCGGGCAAGAATGTCAGCAATTACTCGCCGCGCCGCGTCACGATAGCGGCCCGCGCTGTAGTTTTCGTGTGCCATAACGCTGTCGATGAGGTGATGCACGACCTGACGACGTGCTGTGGCAGGGGGTTTGACCGCCCCGATGTCAAAGCCACGATAGACCTGCACCGAGTCACAGATAACGATCTCGGCATCGAGCTTGGCGGCGAGGCGCATTGCCAAAGCACTCTTACCAGCAGCCGTGGGGCCGATAATGCCTATTAGCCTGTTTTTAGCCACAACCACACCCTAACCCCGCCCCCACATACAGGGTCGGAAGGCCATAGTATGTCCCGCGGGAATTTTAGGGAAGTATAGTTGCCAAGGCACAGCATGCGCACGCTATTTATTTAACGCCAATATCGGGTTTTTTCAGGCATAGGCTAGACATTCATCATTTGCTACGCAATCGCCGAGAGGCAAAGACCTTCCTTAGCCCGTGCCTCCGTTATCTTGGCGAGGCGGAGCTAGAAAGCGGCAAAAAGTCTCGTAGCGAGTGGAGCATAGACACTACTTAGCACAAGTCTCCGTTGTCTTGGCGAGGCGGAGCTAGAAAGCGGCAAAAAGTCTCGTAGCGAGTGGAGCATAGACACTACTTAGCCCGTTCCCCCGTTGTCTTGGCGAGGCGCAGCCCTACCGAGAAACCCGACCACAACAGGTATAGGCACATGCTTTATCTAAAAGCATAATCTGAACGCAATAGCAGGAGGTCTGAGTGCAAAGAGCGAGCTAGGAAGCGAGCGTCACAAAAAAGCCGCAGCGCAGCGAACGGCCTCGCCGTGCCGTTCATGGAGCTCTCGGTAGGCAAGAGGTGGGGGACAAAGAGCTAGCGGAGAACAGGCCCTACTTAGCCCCAGCCTCCGTTGTCTTGGCGAGGCGCAGCCCTACCGAGAAACTCTCCTTGAGTTAGGTGCAAGCACATGCCCTGTGCAAAAAATAGCCTGGTTGCAGTGTTGGCAATATTTATGGTCGAGTTTTCGTACGGCCTCGCCCCGCCGTTCATGGAGCTCTCGGTAGGCAAGAGGTGGGGGCAACCGCGAGAGATCTGAGAGCAAGCTTGAACGCAATCGCGGGAAGCCTGAGTGCAAGCAGCGAGGGGCCTGATGGCAAGCTTGAACGCAATAGCAAGAGGTATGAGTGCAAGCAGCGAGCTAGGAAGCGAGCGATACAAAAAGCAGCGTAGCGAGCGAAGCGAGCTAGGAAGCGAGCGATACAAAAAACAGCGTAGCGAGCGAAGCGAGCTAGGAAGCGAGCGATACAAAAAACAGCGTAGCGAGCGCAGCGAGCTAGCTCCGCTCGCTCGTTGCCTTAGGGTTGATAGGGCGCAATTTTTATGCCATCCATGCGCCATGAAGCGGTGCCGAATTGGCTTTGTGTGTCGAGGATGTAAATTATGCCGCTGACCCAGGCGGGGTTGAAGGCGTTGCGGTAGGGGATGGCTTTGCGCAGTTTGACATAGACGATTAAGTTCGGTGGCGGTGGTGGCACATGAATGCAGGCTTGCGGATCGGGCACGAGCAGGAATTCTTTCAACACGGTGACACTATCCAATAGCGGCACGACGAAGCCAGGCACTCTGACTCGCTTGCCATGTAGATCTTTCACAGGGGGTGGTGCAGTGCCAGTCTTGTAGTCTAGCAGTTGCAGGGTATGCCAGCTGAGGGTGGCTGGCGGCTCAGGCTGCGACTCATATATGACTTCCTTGAGGTCGTTAGGAATAAAATACCACGTCAACACCGCGGCAACGATGACAAACACCGCGGCCGCCCCAAACTTAAACACCTAGGCTAGCCTCCCAAAGCACGCGTCAATACGCATGTATGTGCGTTTACAACCGCGGCCTCCCCTCTTGCCTCCGCGCCAGCTCATGAGCGGCGGCAAAAACTAACCCATCCGCACAGTCAGGCCATCCGCCAAGGAACCGCGATAGGCAAGCCACGCGGGGACACAGCCTGCTAACAGTGCACAGCCGATGATGGCCAACAAAAACCACACGTCAGTCGCCGCGGGGGTAAACATACCTGTGGTCAAGCCAAGCTTGGTTGCCAGCAGCGGCTCGAAGGCATACAGCCCCATATACGAGAGGGCCACCCCAGCGACGATGCCGGCCAGACTTATCAGCAAGGCTTCAACGATCAGCACCGCAAAGATAAAGCGCGGCGAAGCGCCAATGGCACGCAACACCGCCATCTCCTGTCGCCTGGCATCAAGCCCGATCAGTAGCGCTACCGTCATGCCCAATAGCGAGATTCCGAACACCAAAAAACTCAGCAGCAAGAACACGCGTTCCGCCACGCCGAGTGTCTGCCACAGCTGCCGCAAGCTCACACTCGGCATGATTGCCGTCAATGCCTCAGGTCGGTGAGTGTTGATTTCGCGCTGCAATGCCAACACGGTAAACTTCTCCTGCAACTTCAGCAGTACTGCCGTAAGCGTTGGCAACTCCAGCGGCGCGGTGCGGGCATCGGCATCGCGATGCAAGGCGGTGATTGCAGGCAAGGACACGAACAACGAACGATCGGTCGGAGTATGGGTGCGGGCTAAGATGCCCACGACTGTGAACGGCATATCATCGTGCGACACATTAAAACTCACCTCGCTTACCCCATGTGCCAATACCAGCCGTTCCCCTAAACCCTGGGACAGGCGTTGGGCGACCGCATGTCCCACGACCACATCAAATAGCCCCGTGAAAGCGCGCCCCGCACTGAAGACAAGCTGCCGCTGATCGCCGTAACGATAATGGGTAAAATAATCCGCGGTCGTGCCGATAACCCGATGCCCTCGCCACGAATCGCCCATCGCTAAAGGGATAGCAGCCTTCACCGCCGAATGCTGGCGCAGCTCTTGCCAGGTCGCCGCGCTGATATGGTTGACCGCATCGCCGAGATGAAACACGCTGTAGAGCAGGAGGTTGATAGGACTGCCACGTGCGCCGACGATGAGGTCAATGCCCGCGACCGTGGACGCGAAACTCTCTCTCGCTCCCGAACGTACTCGCTCGATCGCGAACAGCAGGGATACGCCCGCGGCGATTGCTACGACCATCAGTGCTGTCGTCAGGCGACGGTAGAGCAGGTTCTTTGCCGCGACGCGCAGTAGCATCATGTATCTCCTGCACGGTTGAGGTCGCGCCAAGCCAGGCTGCGATCGAAGCGGCGGCCTAATTCACGCGCATGACTGACTAGTAGCAGGGCGATGTTGAATTTTTGACATTGAGCGAACAGCAGGTCGAGAAACTGCTCGCGCACATCGTGATCAAGTGCCGAAGTCGGTTCGTCGGCGATAATAAGCGGTGGTGCACCGAGCAGGGCGCGTGCCGCGGCGACCCGCTGCTGTTGTCCGACACTGAGGCGACTGACACGTTGGGTGGCTAGTTGTTGCGGGTCGAGCTGCAAGGCAAGCAGCAAGTGCCGTGCCGCGTCTTCCACCGACAAGCCCTGTGCCGCAACCCGCTGGCGTTTGGCCGCGGAGAAACGACAGGGCGCACAGACATTCTCCAGGGCATTGAACGCTGGTAGCAGATTGAACATTTGGAAAATATAGCCGACCTCTGCTCCTCGTAAGCGATCACGTGCAGCCGATGGCATAGTGGTCAACTCGTGGCCGAGCAGTTGCAGCCTGCCCTGCTGTGGTAACAGCACCCCACTGCTGAGGTTGAGCAAGGTCGTCTTGCCGCTGCCACTAGCACCGTGCAAAAAAACTCTCTCGCCCCGCGCCACACTGAACGCCTTGACGTGCAGCAGGGGGGGTGCATGCGCCGACCAAGCAAAGCGCACATCTTGCAACGACAACACCGCGGCCATGGTTAGACTTTACCCTCACAAACAGAAATAGGTATTATGTATGTTACCACATCATGGCCTGAGGAAACTAACCTTGCGCACCTTACTGTCCCGTAGTGTAGATTTTTGCGCCGCCGCGGTTGAGCATCCGTTCTGGCGCGGTGCTATCATCGCCGTCATCATCTTTGCGGGTGCGGTAATTGGGGTTGAGACCTACCCGCCATTCGCCACTCGCTATCAAGACCTGCTGCAGCTAGTCGACACGATCATCCTCGCCATCTTTGTGCTCGAGATCATGGTGAAGATCATAGCGTGCGGCAGGCAGCCACTGCGTTTTTTTCGTGACGGTTGGAACGTCTTCGACTTTGTTATCGTCGTCGTCTGCTTCCTGCCTTTCGACACAAAATTCATCTATGTCGTGCGGCTGGTGCGCATTTTGCGAGTGCTGCGCCTGATTACAGCCTTGCCCCGTCTGCAAGTCATCGTCGGGGCGTTGCTGCGCAGTGTGCCTTCGATGGGTTACGTATCCGCCCTGCTGTTTATTCTCTTTTACATCTACGCGGTGATGGGGGTGCATCTCTTCGGTGCTAACGATCCCGTGCATTTTGCCAACCTCTACGTTTCGCTGCTATCGCTATTTCGTGTCGTCACGCTCGAAGACTGGACCGACATCATGTATATCTCGATGTACGGCTGCGACCAGTATGGCTATGGTGATATTTCGCAGCTGTGCACGGCCCCCCGTGCCCATTTTTTCCTCGCCCCGCTGTTCTTCGTCTCCTTCGTGCTGCTGGGCACGATGATTATGCTTAACCTCTTCATCGGGGTGATCATCAACAACATGACCGATCTGCAGAAGCAAGCCGATCTGCAGGCAAGACTACGCCAACAGCGGAACACCAGCATTCGGCAAGAATTCAATAGTTTGACAGCAAAACTAGAGAAAATTAGCGAACATCTACAGTTACTTGAAAACAAAATAGTGCAAACTAACTCCGAGCCACACAGAAAGTAAGCATGCGGATAAATTTCTTGCAAAATTTTTGTAATTAAAACTTGACGGCATGGCCAAAGCAGTATAGGACTGCCGCCGTGTTACTATCCATACAAATCAGGGAGGCAGGCCATGTTCGTTCGATTTTTATCGTTGCTGTTGGGCATTGCGCTGGGGGCGGGGCTGATTATAGCCAAGCCGCAACCGTGGCGACAGGCATTGCGGGCGGTGAGCTTGCCCACGAAAATGGAGCAAGGTCTCGCTAAAGTTGCCGCGGGCGCTAAGATGTCCTTAGCGGTGGCATTGATGGCTGCGACTCTGTCGGCCCCGTCATCGCTGGTGGCACAGGATTGGCAACGGGTCAATGACCGCTCAGCGGGGCATCTCAAATCATCTGCCTATCTCCTGCTCGATGCGGGTGACCTGTGGCGGGTTATGCACGTCGAGTATCTCGGCATGAACGCCGATGACGAGCCGCTGTTTGTTGGCTTGCGTGCCTTCACTGTCATGCGAGATGGCAAGGGTATCGAGCACGACATCCTCGACGTGGTGGAAGCCTCGCTGGTCGGCTATGACGGCCTGGTTGAACAGGGTGTTGACATCGAGATAAAGAGGGTCTTTGCTCACCCAGAACGGCGTTTTCTCGACATGGTCGTCCTAACGCTCGCGGGGGTTGACATGCGTGATTATGAGCCAATCAAAGTTGAGCTCTGGCCGATGAAGGCGCTGACGGAGTTGGAAATGCTCTCCTATCGCGCCGATCTCGCTGACAACGCACTGGGCTTCTTCGCCTATCCAGCTATGCGACGTAGCTGTGTTGCGGGCGATTTCTTTGTGCGTCAAGGGATAGCGATGCATACCTGTGTCGTGCCTCAAAATCCAGCCAGCATCGCTTCGCCTCTCTTCGCGAAAGACAGCGGGGCACTAGTGGGTATACACATCGGCTACGATGAGGATGGCTTGCCCTATGCGGCCGCGACATCACCAGCATTGATGAGCATGAGCGACACCATCCTGGGGGTCAATCCCAAGCAGAAGGCGGCGGTATCGTGGGGGGAAATTAAAGCACCGCGGTGAGCCCTTCTCGCCCGCTGAGGTGCAGGTTACCTGCCGCTCAGATGCGCAGATGGTGGCTCTTGACGCGAATCAGGCCAAATTCGTTGAAGTTGACCAGCACATCGATGGTGTCGAAAGATTTTTCAATACCGGTAATATGCCCCATGCCGTAGGTGGGATGAACGATCTGCATGCCGACGCTGAGACGTTGCGCTTGGCTGCGTCGCACCGCGGCACGTGGTGGTGTGGGCAGGCGCTCGCTCTGCAAGCACTGGGAGGGAATGTCAGCCATGAAACGCGACGGGGGGTTGTCCGTCCATCTTTGAAAAGTGCGGCGGCGGGCGGCACAGGTGAGCGTGAGTTTTTGTTTCGCACGGGTCATGCCAACGTAAAGCAGGCGGCGTTCTTCTTCTAACTCAGCCCGCGAGGCAACGCTGTTGCGGTGAGGAACTAGTCCTTCCTCAACTCCAGAGACGTAGACGCGATCGAATTCCAACCCCTTCGCAGCATGCAAAGTCATCAACGACACACTCTCGCCACTCTGATGCAGTTCATCGCCGATCAACACTACCGACTGCAGCCAATCGTCGAGCGTCGTTTCGGGGTAACGCCCTGCGAAATCACGCAATGCCGTATCAAGCTCCATGACGTTTTCTTTTTTCTCGGTCGCCTGATCACGATATTTTTTGTCAAGATGTTCAAGGTAAGCGATCGTTTGCAAAAAAATCTGCAACGTCGAAGCCAACTCGCTCGTGCGCAGAGAGTTTTGCAGCGTGGTAAAAGCAGTGACAAAATGTTTCAGCTTGGCGGCAAGTTTGGGCATGTTTTCCTGCACCAGATAGCGTGCTTGCTGTAGCAGCGAACGTTTTGCTGCCACTGCCTGCTGTTCAATCAGTTCCACCGAACGCGGCCCGATGCCTGAACGAGGTGCATTGATGACTCGCCTGAAGCTGGCATCATCGTTTTCGTTGACGACGAGCCGCAACCAGGCAATGATGTCCTTAATCTCAACGCGATCGTAAAAGCGCAAGCTGCCATATATCTGGTAGCTAACATTCTGCCGCCTAAGCGTGTCCTCCAGCAGACGTGATTGGCTGTTGGTGCGATAAAAAATTGCTACTTCTCGCCGCGGAAACTCATCTTGCTCGCTGACAATACTGTCAACGATGGCATGTGCTTCCATTTCAGCATCGGCTTCGCTCTTGAACTCAATCAAGCTGCCCTTTTCGTTAGCCGTCCACATCTCTTTGGCTACCCGCACGGAGTTTCTTGCAATCAGCGATCCCGCGGCGCTGATAATCGTCGCCGAGCTGCGATAATTGCGGTTGAGAATTATTTTCTTCGCTTGGGGGTAGACCTCTTGAAACTGCAAAATTTTGTGCGGACTTGCACCGCGCCAACTGTAGATCGATTGATCGTCATCACCGACGACAAACAAGTTGCGATGTTTGGCCGCTAACAACTGGATCAATTCAAACTGGCATTGATTGATGTCTTGATATTCGTCGACAAGCACGTAACGGCAGCGATTTTGTAAACTTTCCCGCACCAGTTCATTGCGACGCAGCAAAAAAACCGCACTCAGAATCAGGTCGCCGAAATCAACGGCATTGCAAGCTCGCAGGTAGTCCTGATAGGCACGGTAAACGTTGAGACCTCCGCTCGCAATCAGTAGCGGATAATGATGGGCAACCTTGTCATCTTCGTCGGCAAAGATGCAGTTGGTCTTTGCCTGTGAGATTGTCCACTGGTAGCTAGCCACAGAGTTGTCATCGTCGAGCGGAATATGCAGGCTGTTGAGCACCGTCTTCAGGGCGGTGTTGCTATCGCGCTGGTCGTAAATTAAAAAATTGTTGGGCAGGCCTAGCTCGCTGGCAAATTCACGCAGCCACCGAGCACAAGCTGAGTGAAAAGTGGCAATCAAACTCTTGCGTGCTTGTGGTGACAGCTGTTCGGCACGGGTGCGCATCTCATTGGCAGCACGATTGGTAAAAGTTACTGCCATGATGTGCCACGGGGCAACGCCCTGCGCGATCAAGGCCGCGATGCGCGCCGTAATGATGCGAGTCTTGCCACTGCCTGCACCGGCAAAGACCACCGCCTGCCCCTCGCGATGTTGCACCGCTTCCTGTTGCGTTTCATTAAGAGTCAGACGCATCAGATTCCCATACCACTGCCAGCTACTCGGCGCGAAGCTAAGTTATTTACGCGCGGAAGTCAACATGCCACCGCCGCGGTTAATGCACCCACTGTCCACCGCGGCGGGATGCAGCAGCACGATCGATGGCGACTAGCAATCCCGCGGCACAGCTGTTAGCAAGCAAGGACGAGCCGCCGAAAGAAAAAAACGGCAGGGGTGTGCCGACGACAGGAAACAGACCCGCAATCATGGCACTGTTGACGGCGAATTCTACAAAAATTTTAGCGGTCAGTCCTATAGCCAGCAGGGCTGCAAAGGAGTCTTTGGCCACCCGTAGCGAGATCTGCAAGCCAATCCAGGTGAACACCCCGAACAGCAGCAAGACCAGCAGTGCACCGATAAAACCATGTTCTTCGGCGAGCACGGCAAGAGCAAAATCCGTGTGCCGCGCGGGGAGAAAGTGTAACTGGCTCTGCGATCCCTGCAGAAAACCTTTGCCCATAAAACCGCCGCTGCCGGTGGCGATCAAGGATTGCCGCGAATTGTAGCCTGAGCCATGCGGGTCGAGAGCTGGATTGAGTAAGTTTAACACCCGCAGCTTTTGATAATCGTGCAGCAAGAACTGCCATACTGCCAAGCTACCTACCAGCGCGGCGGCAGCAGCGAGCAAGATGCTTTTTTTGTCGATAGGCACGAAGCACAGCTGTGCACAGACGACGACGAGACAGATGCCTGCCGTGCCGAGATCAGGTTGCCGAAAGATCAGCATGCACAGTAGTGTCGTCATCGCAATCAACAACCACAGGTCACGCAGTCGCCAACAGTGGACACGGCGATGGAAGGCAAAGAAACGTGCCGTTACCAAAATCAAAGCTAGCTTGGCAAATTCCGCGGGTTGAAAGCGCACCACCGCCAACGATAGCCAGCGCTGCGAACCCCCAGCCTCATAGCCAATCACCAGCACCAGCACATGCAGCAGCACAATCAGGGTGTAAAACGGATACGCCCAGGCCTGCAGATGTGACAACGGCACGAACAATGCGCATAGCCCAAACGCCAAGCCTGCAGGGATGAGATGCAGCAGATGTGTCTGCCAGTAGTCGCCGTTAAAGCTCGCACTGTAGAGATTGGTCGCACCGAGCACCAGCAACAGCACGAAGACCGCCGCCAACTGTAAACCCCGTGAAGCCACGGGAGGGGCAATGCGCATGCTATCGGTCCCTATTAACGCAGCAGATACAAGAAGGTAGCGCGTTCCGCGGCATCTGACAAGCGCGGTCGTGTCTGTATAGTTTTCCAAAAAACACTTGAAAAATTTTAAAAGGCTCTGTATAATCGGGGTTTATTTGTTTGTTTTTTAAGGAGTCTTATCGTGAGAACTGTTAGTAGGGCTATTGCAAAGGTAAATTGCAAAAATCTGTTCGTGGCCGCGATGTTATCGCTGTCCCTGTCTTGTGGCACGCAGATGACGAGCGAGGTGGCGAATGATGGCAAGAGTGCTTCTGTGAAGCAGGCTGAGGAAGCGGCCAAGACGGCCTGGGAGTTGGCTAGGAAGAATAAGGGCAAGGTGGTGATCATCGCGGGAATTGTGGCGGTGCCGATCTTGTTAAATTTGTCGAAGAATTTTTTGGTGTTCTCCAACCCAATGGTCGAGGCTGGTTATGTTGGCTATGTGTATAAAGAGCCAGTCAAGCTTTCCCGCACCCAAGGTGGTTTCTATCGCACTGTCGAGGGACCTGCTCGACTTGGCTTGCGTTTTTCACAAAACGAATACAAGGTCATCCCGATCGACATTCGTTATCGCACTTACTCTGAACGCTTTAAAATTCTCGCCGCCGACCAGCTGAACATCGAGTTTACCGCCCATGTGCGTTTACGGGCGAAGCGGGACGAGGCTTCGATTCGTGAGATCGTTGAGATCTATGGCGGCTCTAACTGGTATCAGGCCAACATCAAAGAGCCAGTGCGCACCCAGGTGCGTAAGGCGGTGCAGGTCTACGAAAGTCCTGATGTTAAGGAAAATCGTGCCACTATCGAAGCTAACGTGCTGAAAGAACTAAAAAACTTCCTTGTCGGCAAGCCGTTTGAAGTCGACACCGTCTCAGTTGGTAACATCGACTATCCCGATGTCGTTGAGAATGCCGTCGAGCGCAAGCTTGCAGCTCAACAACAGCTTGAAGAACAGCGTATTCAAAAGGCCATCGCTAAAGAAAAAGCTGCCATCAAAGTCATTCAAGCTGAAGGGCAGGCCAAGGCGCAGGAGATCGTCAAACAAACCCTCACCGCACTGTATATCAAGCACCAAGCGGTGAAAGCGATGGAAGAACTTGCCAAGTCACCTAACAAAGTCTTCATCTATATTCCTACAGAAGACATGGCTATTCCGCTGGTCAAAACCGTTGAAGAAGGCAGCAAGTAATAATTTTTTGTCGGGAGAGGTGCTAAATCCTCTCCCCGATTCCATGGCTAAATGCGGCAGCCAGCGAACGGTGCGGCGATGATTTCGTGGGGCGCATACGTGCAGTTTGTGGGACTCCCGCGGCAGTCTGGACCAGGATTGCCGCCAATTTTTACTACGAGCATCATGCAATAATTTCCTTCCCAGGTGCGGTGGGGCTGGCTCATGATGGTTAGCTCCGTGCTGTCCTTGTCGGTGGTGAAGTGTGTCGGTGCACTCTCCTTGCCGTATTTAGAGGCTACATACCAAGTGATAGTAGTTGATGACGCGATGTTGCGATCAAATTTAAGTGTCCACTTGGCACGTGGCGGGTCTGATTCGAGCACCTTGTAAGTGACAGGCTCAGTCAGCTGTGGTGTCTCTGCAGCACGGCTAGCAAAGGGGAAGGTTTGCAGACGGAACTTGTTACTGCTGCGCGGCTTGTTGCGCACCAGCACTGCCAGTCGTGAACACTTTGGCAGGTCACGGGTCAGAAAAAGATTTGGCAAGACAAGCCTCCAGGGGGCTCTCCAGTCGTCTACTACCCAGATGCCGCTAACGCTACCTGCATCATCAATATCATCCTCACCCTCATTGCCCCAGAGCATCAGGGTAAAGGGCACGACGCTGTTGCCGCCCGACAAAATCAACATCTCAACTTCATTCCCCTGCAAAACCTGATCACCGGCATCCACGATCCACGGATAGAAACGAAAAAAACGTCCTACCTGTTGCGTGAGATTGCCGTTGAGCTCGACCTTGATAGCACCCGTAATCGTCAATCCATCGGGAAACTCACCGCGGGCTAGCAAGTAATCTCGCACCACGTCCCGATCCCTGGCCGCATCGCTACGGCAAGCAGTATCCTCGCTAGCCAAGAGCGCACCCGCCTGCAGACATAGCACTGCCACCATCAAACTCCGTCGTTTCAACATAACACTTCTCCTAAAAATAAAATTAACCAACAACGGCTCGTACCACTAGCAAAAAAACGCAAGTAACCAAGAAAAATTTAATTTTTTAGCAATACAAGCAGAGAGGGAGCTAGGAAGCGAGCTAGAAAGCCGCGTAGCAAGCTTGAACGCAACAGCAAGAGGTTTGAGGACAGGCACTACTTAGCCCCAGCCTCCGTTGTCTTGGCGCGGTGGAGACCTGCCGAGAAACCCGACCTCAACAGGTATAGGCACATGCCTTGTGCAAAAGCATAATCTGACAGTAATATGGCAATATTTATGGTCGGGTTTTCGCACGGTCTCACCGCGCCGTTCATGGAGCTCTCGGTAGGCAAGAGGTGGTGGCAACCGCCAAGAGACTTGGGCGCAAGCAGAGAGGGCGCGCAGAGTGGCCTGAGAACATGCAGCGAGCTAGGAAGCGAGCGTTACAAAAAGCAGCGTAGCGAGCGAAGCGAGCTAGCAAGCGAGCGTTACAAAGAGCCGCAGCGCAGCGTAGCGCGTAGCGTAGCGCGTAGCGTAGCGCGCAGCGTAGCGCGCCTCAGGGTTGGATACTGCGCAGGACTTTCTCTTTCAGCTGGGGGCAGGAGATGTGGCGCGGGTGGTTGGTGACGTAGAAGCGGTGCAACTCGATGGTCTGCTGGTGCTGGTAGAAGCGGGAGTGTTTCTCTATCGGTTCTAGTTGCGGAATTTGACGGCGGTTTTTCTTGATAATTTTCAACGCACTCTCGCCTTTGGCAGGCATACGAATGATGTCGCGCAGGTAAGACATGAACTCGAACTCTTCCTTCGTTTCGCTAACGATAGCACGCACACTGTCAATCAGGTGATGGCGATCGCTGTCAGCAGAGGTGACCTCAAAAATTCTCTTCCACAAATTGCGTTTGTAAAATAAATCGTCGAGCACCACCAGCGCTTCAGGGCCGGAAATTTTCTCTAATTCGGACAGGATATTATACTCATCGATGCGCACAAAACGGTCGAGGTCAGCAGGGAGAACGTATTTGATCTTACGCACCAAGTTCTGCAGCATTGCCTCCGCCGCCACCGGGCTTTTGTGAAAATAAATTTGCGTGTGCATTAAAATGCGTGCCTGCAGATAGTCCTCACAGGCCGCGAGACCAGAAAACTTCAGGCATAGGTGTATCTTGCCGTCGTCCCCGTCGTGGTAGAGTGCCAGCGAGTCGAGAATACGAGCAAAGTCAAACACACCATAGGACACCCCGCACTCCCTCGAATCCCGCAGCAGATAGTCCATGCGATCGATGTCGAGGTCAGAAGAGAGTAACTCTCGTCCCAACACATTGATGCCGTAGCGCTCGACCTCTGAACCTGTGTGTGGGGCAATGTCCGCACAGATAACAGAAGCCACATCTTGTGGATGAACACGGGGTTGAATATGCTCATGCTCGGCATAAACCTCTCGCAGAATCTTATCAGCCAGCAATACCGTGAACACCTCATGATCGACTTCAGCTCGTCGCGCCAGCCGCTGCTGCAAAAACTCCTGCAGATACGGAGGCAGACTAGGGTTATGGGCGATAATATCCTCCGCCTGCGGTAGGAGGCATTCGCCATTATGCGAAAAAGGCGGATGCCCGACATCGTGCAGCAGCGCGGCCAGTCGCAGTGCCTGAGCGATGTAGGGGGAATGAAAAATTGCATCCAGCACTTGCAGTGGTGGTAACAGGCGGCAACTGTTGTTCTTTTCTAATTCGTGATAATCTGGCAGCGCCGCGAGTGTCTTCGCCAGCTGTTTCTGATTGTCGTAAAGCTTGCTCCACGTGACCGTCGCCAGATGCAGCACACCCAGTGAGTGCTCGAAACGTGAGTGCGTGGCCCCAGGGAAAGCAAGGTAGAGAAATGAAGTCTGGCGAACGCGCCGCAAGCGCTGCACCGCCGCGTGAGAGATAACGAGGTTCTCCAGCGCCGACAAGGTGATCGAGCCATGTAAGTTGTCTCTTATCTCTGCGTGCGCCTCAAGCATCCATGCTCCTGTCACTCATTGCCAGTAGGCATCTTTGGCCGCCAACGCCGAAGGAAACCCCAGCAATTGCAACTCCGCAATCATTTCCCGCAGCAACTTCGCTACTACATTCGATCCATAATAAACGAAAGCAGTGTAAATTTCTACCGCACTCGCCCCCCGCATGATACGTTGCACAATATCACTGCCGTTCAAAATCCCGCCGCTTGCCACCAGCGGCAACTCGCCCCGCACCACCTGATAAGCTTGCTCCAGCCGCGCGACCGCGGGCAAGGCAAGACTGTGACCACTCTGCCCCCCTGCATAGGGACTCAGCACCCGACGGGTGTCGGTCAACACCAGCCCGCCAAAACTGTGCTCCACGGCACAGGCCACCAGGGATTGAAATGCTCGCCGACCCATGTCTGGATCGAGCTTCAACCACAGCTGTGGCAACACCGATGCGTCCGTCTCCGCGGCGATGGTTCTGATAAAGTTGCGATCGGCGGGAGAACGCAACCCCACCTGCTGTGAGGCAGAGACATTCAATACGATGAAGTGTGCTAGTTCTTTAAACGTCGCGATGCCTTGCAGATAATCGTAGACCGCACCCACGGCGAGCGTGCGATGATTGCTGCCAATATTGACCGCCAGCGGCACGGAGTTATCCCAACGTAGTGCCTGCAGACGAGCCGCCACCACCTCCATGCCGTCGTTGGCACAGGCATTGCGGTCAAGCAACCCCAACTGCTGCGGCAGACGCACGATGCGAGGACGTGTGCGCGTGCGCTGCGCTCGCGGCGTGACCGTGCCGACCTCAAGAAAAGCAAAACCAAGCCGTGGCAAGGCTTGCAAACAGGTGGCATTGGTATCAAACCCCGCGGCAAGACCAATTGGATGCAGCAGCTTGCCCACCCCCTGCAACTCAACCCGCAACGGGAAATGCTGCAACTCTGGCCAGGGGCGGCGCGGCAACCCCCAACCACGTCGTAGTGCCAGCTGAGTCAGACGCTGTGCCGTCATCGGCGGTAAAAGGCGCAGCAAGTGTGTCCGCCAGCGACCGTGCAGCTTACTTTTGGGCAATGATGTAGCAGATCCAAGCTTCACATTCTTCGCCTTGGGTTACGGGGCTAAAGATCCCGTTGCCCTCGCCTTCTTCGTCTGTGCCTTCCCAGTAAATCTTGGGCTTGTTGAAACCCACTTCTTGCAACAGATCACTCATCTCGGCAATCGACCACAGGCGCCAGTCATAGGTAAACACGTTCATGCGTTTCGCCTCACCCTTGCGCTTGAAGTGAATGTGAAAACGTGCGTGGCTAGTAATAGGGTCAAAGTTGTCCTGATCCCAAAAATAACTGTAACCCAACTCCTCATCCTCGGTCTCTTCCTCGTTAGCCTCGTAGCACTTGCTGCCACCAAAACAGTCGAGAATCAAAATACCCCCGCGAGGCAAGGTCTTCAGGCAGCGCGTCAGGTATTTTTTCATCGTGACCCGCGTCTTGAAATAAAAATAGCTGAAGTTAACAGCACAGATAATGTCCGCCTTGGCCGCGGCTTTCAGCACATCTGTTTGATGGGTGGTAACCCGCGCCTGCTGTGCCACAGTCATCTGGCTGAGGTAGTGTTTTGTGCCATAGGCAAGCGGCTCGGTATCGAGATCAACTCCAATAGCACGATAGTCACGTCCCAACTTGACCCACTCACAGCACAGCGAAAAGGTCGCGCAAAAGTCTTCCCGTAAGGTTTGGGGCTCGAGACCGCCGTTCAGCTCACGATAGCGATCACGAAAAAAATGCACGTCCGCTTCGGGTGATTGCACTGCAAGACGATAATAGCGATACTTGTCGAAAGGCTCGCGCTTCGACACTGCCCAGACCCCCGCGTCACAATACTTGCCATTGTGCCACAATGCTGTAATTACTGCAACTTAATCGCCAAGATCGAACAGCCACCTGCTAACATTCCGACCTGGGAAAATAAAGATAGGAGTCACTCTACCGCGGCAGTCTGCGGCGTGCAGCGCACTTGTGCACGTTGAATACGGTTGTTATCGACTTGTGTGATCTTGATGGTCACCGAGCCGATCTGCACCGTCTGTCCAACTCGCGGCATCTCGCGGATAACCTGCGTCAACAGACCCGCGAGGGTGTCGGCCTCAACCTGTAACTGCTCCTCGATGACCTCTTCGGGTAGCTTGAAGAACTCGGTGAACTCATCGATGCTGATCGCCCCTGCGACCTCATAAGTGTCATCACCGCTACTCTTGATCTTCTCCTCTTCGGAATCAAACTCGTCCTGTATATCACCGACGATTTCCTCAAGAATATCCTCCATCGTTACCACCCCTGCCATGCCGCCGTGCTCGTCGATTACCACTGCCAGCTGACTGCGGGTGCGTTTGAACTGCTTGAAGACGTGGATTACTTTGTTGGATTCGGGCACAAAGTAAGGTTCACGCATGATGCTGCGAATCAGCGTGGACTTTTCTTGCGCACAAACCGAGGCCTTAAGCAAGTCTTTAGCCAGGACAATGCCGATGACGTTGTCGATGCGCTCTGCGTAGACGGGCAGCCGTGATATGCCTGTCGTGATGGTCTTGTCAACGACCGTGGCAAAACTCTCGTTAACATCGATCGCGACCACATCAGGGCGTGGGGTCATGACCTCCCTGACAGCCTTGTCGTCAAAATCAAAAACGCTTGAAATCATTTGCTTTTTGGTGTTTTCAATCACACCATGCTCCTCACCAACGTTGACGAGAAACTCTAGTTCATCTTCGGTGATCGGTGGTTTTGCCTCCTGCTCTTTAGTGCCCAGCGCACTCAGCACCCAGTCGGTAAATTTCGACAGTGCCCAGATCAAAGGCCAAGTGCCAAAACAAAAGACCTTGACCACCTGCATTACCAGCACCGCAATGCGCTCGGCATGCACCTTGGCAAACGACTTGGGAATTATTTCGCCGAAAATCAACACCAGAAAGGTGGTGGCCCCTGTGGCAATGCCGACAGCACTGTTCTCGAACCAGCGCGTTGCCAACTCGGTCGCTAGGGCCGAGGCAAAGATATTGACCGCGTTGTTGAACACCAAAATCGTCGTCAACACCTTGCCAGGCTCGTCGATCCAGTATTTCAATGTGCTGTAACGCTTTGACTGCTCGATCAGATGCTTGACTTTCAGTGCCCCCAGCGAAGTCAAGGCTGTCTCACTGGAAGAAAAGAATGCCGAGAGCAGCAGACAGACCCCGATGAGTAGCAGACTCGTAATATCTCCTGTGCCCGCAGCGGCCTCCATCGCTCAACTCCTCCTGCTGTTGCGCAATGCCACACACTCGTGCCAAATCCCCGCATCGAGCTTGTCCATGATGCGCCGTTGCTTGGCGAGCATGATAGCTTCCTCCTGCGGCTGACGATGGTCGTAGCCACACAGATGCAGGATGCCATGCACCAACAAAAAACACACCTCCCGCCCCAAACTCTGACCGAGACGCACGGCACTCTTGGCAGCTACAGCTACACAGATAACTACATCGCCAAGTACGTGGTCGAAGGGAAGCCCCGGTCCCGCAGTTGCGCGGGGACACAACGGAAAAGCCAAAACGTCGGTAGGTCTGTCTATGCCGCGAAAATCTTTATTCAGTTCCCTGATTCTTCCCAAACTAACAAAGCTCACGCTTAATGAAAAGCGTTTAAAACGCAGCTGACCACAGGTGATGCGAGCTATCTGCTCGATTTTACCGTGGCATATCGCATATTTGCGTATTTTACAAATAACGGTTGTGTGTTCGTCAGGGTGCAAGCTGGTGTTGTGCTCCTCTGCTGTTTACCCCTGTGGACGGCGAATCCTGCCGTCCCGCACCAGTGCGTGAGTCTTCCCGTGCATCGGCACATGCTTGTGATTTATCAAGACCACGCGGTAAATTGTTCGGCGCTCGGCCAGAAAACGCTGCTCGAACGCGCTGATTAATTCTAGCGGAACTGTGCCCGTAAAGCAAAAGCCCTGTGCTCGCAGTGCCTGTGTTGCTCGGATAAAATAATCACGGTTGTCGGTTTTCAGCCACACGAAGCCGCCAGCTTTGATCAGTTTAGCCAGCTGTGCGCAGTAGCTTGTTGATAACAAACGTTTTTTGTGCTGACGTGGCTTCACCCAAGGATCGGGGAAGAAGCAGATAACCCCATCCAGTTCGTCAGGGCGAAACAGGGATGCTAGGTCGCGGGCATCGCTCAAGACACTGACCGCGTTGTGCAATCCCTGTGCATAGATTGCTTGTGCGCTCAGCACCACGCGCTTGAAGGTGAGGTCAATGCCGATGCAGGCGGTCTGGGGAAAACGTTGTGCCACCTCCAGCAAATTGCGCCCGCGATAACAGCCGATCTCCACCAGCAAGGCTCGCAACTCGCGCATACCCGCGGTGTCGAAGTACGTGCGCCAAGCCGCGGCGGCATGCCGTAGCTGTGCACCGTGCAGGAGCGGCAGGTAGTGCTCATCGCGCAGCAGGCGCAGGTAGGGATTTACCCTACTGATCAGGTCGCGGGTGCGATCGCGAAAGGGGTCAGCATATTCCGTCAGCATAGGCAAGCATCGAACCAAGCAGTTGAGTTCGGCTATAAGCCGGATTCTGTACTGCCCTCACAGGCAGTGGCTGTCATTAATCTGGGACGAGCATCACCACCCGCCTCAGGCGACCTACCCGAAAGATCGGCTGGACCAGCCTTTACCTCACCTGTCGAAGCGAGGCGCTTTCTGTTTGGTCTTGCTTCAGATGGGGTTTACCAGACGGGTATGTCACCATCCCGCCAGTGCGCTCTTACCGCACTATTTCACCCTTACCTCGCCACAGGTGGCAAGGCGGTATCTTTTCTGTTGCACTTGCCGTCGGGTCACCCCGCCTAGCCGTTAGCTAGCATCCTGTCCTGTGAAGTCCGGACTTTCCTCCCCGCATCCAGTACGGAGCGACAGCCCGCCGAACTCAACCGCGCTAACCTGTAACGCAAAACCGCTACTTCGACAAGGGGCTCAGCTTTTTGTGATAAAATTAAATTAGTAACACGGGACACACCTTGCACGACCACCAGCGACTCTCTTTTCTATTGATCTGTGCAGCACTCATGCTCGCGGCGGTGGGGATCATCGAGATTTACGCCGCCTCAGCTACCAGGGCAATGGAGCAGTTCAACGACCCGTATCTGTTCCTACGCAAGCATGTGCTAGTCGCCGCACTCTGTATGCCGCTGTTATTTTTTCTGCTCACTCTCCCGCTCAAGTATCTGGCTTGGGCGACACTACCGCTGTTTCTGATAACACTGGTGGCCTTGAGCCTGCTCCTCGTGCCTGCGCTGGCCATTAAAGCTGGCTTGGCCACTCGCTGGGTGAGTATCCTCGGCTTTAACTTTCAACCGGCGGAATTGGCACGACTGGCACTCGTCTTCTACCTCGCCCGCAACCTCAGCCGCCCCACCTGCAACTTGCAACAGGCACGTTACCTCTGGCAAAGCCTGCTACCACCTGCACTCATCTGCACGCTGATCATGCTGCAGCCCGACTTTGGCACGGTCTTTTTGCTGGTGATGACTTGCTGTGCAATGCTGTTCGTTGCTGGGCTCAGTCGTCGTTACCTGGCCCTGTTCAGCGGAGCAGTAGCAGTGTTCGTGGTCATTGCGACTGCCATCGCACCGTACCGCTTCAAACGCTTGGTCAGTTTTCTTGATCCGTGGTCACAGGTTTCTGAGGGCGGTTTCCAAATAATTCAAAGTTACCTCGCCTTCCAAAACGGCGGAGTGCTAGGTGCTGGGTTGGGTGAGTCCAAGCAAAAGCTTTTTTTTCTGCCCGAAGCACACACGGATTTTATTCTGTCGGTCATCGGCGAAGAACTCGGATTGCTGGGAGTGTTTTTCGTCTGGAGTTTGTTTCTCTACATCTGCCATCTTGGTTTCAAAATAGCCGCGCTGGTGAAGGATCAGTTTCACAAGTTTTTAGCTTTCGGCATTGCCTTTTTGATAACCTCACAGGCACTGTTGAACATGGGAGTGGTCACAGGACTGTTGCCTACCAAAGGCCTGCCACTGCCTCTGGTCAGTAGTGGCTCGTCCGCACTGCTAGTTTTTTTCGTCGCTATTGGCATTCTCGCCCGACTCGCTAAAACCATCGAGCCTGACACGAGCACAGGGGAAAAACTTGAAAGATATTCTTAAAAAACAAAAAATAAAAAAGCGCTTATTACCCAGAAAATTTTTGACATTTCTTGTGCTGGCACTTGTCTTAAGTGCTGCGCTGTGGCTGGGGTGGCGTGGTAGTGGGGTTGAGGGCGAGCTACCGCTGTGGGCCGTAGAGGTAAAAACCATGGATGCGTCGCCGCTGCCGCCGCGGGTGGAGGAATTCGTGATAACGAGCGCACGTCAGAACTTGCTGGCGGGGGGACGGCAGCAGTTGCAAGAGGTGGCCACGGTAATTGGCGCTGATCCGCAGTTAGCGGCAGTACAGGTTATCAAGACCGCGCGTGATCGGGTGGTGGTGTATGTCGATGTGCGTCGCCCTGCGTTGGTAGTGCAGGTTAACAGCAAGCTGCGCTACATCGGTCGCAGAGGTGATATTTACGGGCGTGCGCGGGCGGCGGAGGTTTATCCCGTTTTGGAGGGGGTGCTTGACCCCGCGCGGCAGTACGCTCGTGACGAGGATGGCTTGTATGTGCTGAGCGACGCAGAACAGACGCATGTGCAGCAGGCGTTGGAACTGGCGCGGATGGCACTGCAGAACGGCTTTATTTGTGAGAAAATAATCTACGAACAGTATCGTGGTTGGCAGGCTAAGATCGAGGACGTTGCCGCGGTGGTTTTTTTCGGCCCCGCACCGTTCGCGGCGAAATTGCAAAAACTGCGTGATATTCTGGCCTCACTGCGTGCCAAGAACACCCAGGCGGCACGGATTGAGCTTGATTATGAGGACAAGGCGTTTGTGCAGCAGAAGAAAATATAACGAAGGCGGTGTTGATGAGTAACATTTTTGCGCTGGATCTGGGAACGACCAAATTCTGTCTGGCTGCGTATCAGGGAGGGCGCAAACTCGATGTCTGCGTATTGCCCGCGGGCGGCGTGCATCGCGGCATGTTGTCTGATTTCAGTGCGGCCAAGTGGGTATTGCTGGAGTTGATCGATGCGGCGGAGAAAAAATTCAACACCCGCATTTGTTCCGTGGCGGTAGGGATAACGGGCAATCACCTGCACTACTATCGCGCCTTCGCCCAGACCAAGATCACTACGCCGCGCATCAGCACCACCACGTTAAAGAGCTTGCAAGAGACGGCACGTGCCAGTGCACGGCGAGACAAGCGGGAAATTCTGCACAGCATTCCACTGCGCTATCGCATCGATCGGCGTGAATGGCTGCGCAATCCGCTCGGCTTCAGCGGTGACAACCTTGAGGCAGAATTTTTCACCATCGATTCCGACCGCTACTATCTTGAGGATGTGTTAAACCTTTGCAATGACACTGGGCTAGAAGTCAAAAAGTTCGCCGCGGAGTCGATTGCCTCTGCCAGTGTTACCTTGTCGGATAGCGAGAAGGAGATGGGGGTGGTGCTAGTCGATATCGGTGGCGGGACGGCGGATGGCATTATTTTTATCAACGGTGTGCCACATCATTCTTTTTCGCTGGCGGTGGCAGGTAGTCTGGCCACGCAAGACTTGTCGTATGGCTTAAACATATCGCAACAGGATGCGGAGCTGGTCAAACAGCACTTTGGCTTAGTGACCAGCGATCTGAAGAAAAACCTCGATCTGTTCGATCTCAACCAGCAGAAATTGCAGGTTTCATGGCGCAACGTCTATCCCGTGCTGGCACCGCGTATCGATGAGTTCGCTCAGCTGCTGCATGGCGAGTTGTTGCCTTTCCAGCGTCTGCTGCGCGGCGGCATTGCCCTAACTGGCGGGGGATCACAACTGCTCGACCTCGCACCTTACCTGAAGGCCAGTCTACAGATTAACACCTGGAAGATCGTGCCGCGCATTGACCTCGATGTCGGCAACAGCTTCAACCTCAAGTATGCCACGGCACTGGGCTTGCTCAATCTCTGCATCGATGCCGAACACCCTCGCCCCCAAGACCAGCCGCCCGGCTATTTGCGCTCGTTCTTCGGTTGGATCAGAGAGTTGTCACAGCCTTAAGCACTCAGGGGCTCGCTACGCGCTACGCGGCTTTTTGTATCGCTCGCCTTACGAGACTGTTTGCCGCTTCCTAGCTCCCTCGCTGCTTGTCCTCAGATCTCCCTGTATTGCACTCAGGCTTGCCCTCAGGCTCCCATGCTTGCCATCAAACCTCTCGTTATTGCACTCAAGCTTGCCTACCGAGAGCTCCATGAATGGCGGGGCGAGGCCGTGCGCTGCGCTGCGGCTTTCTGTATCGCTCGCTTCCTAGCTCGCTGCTTGTCCCCAGACCACTCGCTATTGCGTTCAGTTTATTTCTTTCGCACAGGGCATGTGCCTGCACCTAATTCAAGGAGAGTTTCTCGGTAGGGCTGCGCCTCGCCAAGACAACGGAGACCTGTGCCAAGACAACGGAGATTTGCGCTACTTGCCTCTTGTCATCAGGCCTCTCGGCTGTTGCATTCAGGCTTGCCCACCGAGAGCTCCATGAACGGCGCGGCGAGGCCGTACGAAAACGACCGCAGATATTGCCAATACTGCAACCAGATTATTTTTTGCATAAGGCATGTGCTTATACATATTTGTGGGGAGTTTCTCGGTAGGGCTGCGCCGTGCCAAGACAACGGAGACTTGCGCTAATAGGTGCGCCTCGCCAAGACAACGGAGGCTTGTGCTAATAGGTGCGCCTCGCCAAGACAACGGAGATTTGGGCTAAGCATTGGCTAGCTCCACTACGCCGTGCCAAGACAACGGAGATTTGTGCTAATAGGTGCGTGTAGTGCCCCCTGAAAAACAACTACAACACGGCGTAGAAGATAATTTTCTTCTCCACGGGGTCGTCGTCGAAGGTGAGGTGCAGCGTGTTGATGCCTGGGCGTGGTGTCAACGTAAAGCTTAACTCGGCGTTGCCACTTGCGGTAGGTTCGATGGTGCTGTTGTTTAGAGCAACTTGCACGCGGTCCTGCTCGTCGCTGAGGATGATGCCGAGGCTGACATCTTTGCCCAGAAAGGCGCTGCCGTTGGTGCCGCCGTCCAGCAAGAGCTTAAAGCGCGAGTCTTCTCCCCAGGCGCGGTTACGATCAGGCAAACTGAGTGGTGGCGGCATACTGCCTGGCTCAAGCCCAACCGACTCAGCCCAGAGGTCGTTCACCATCGCCAGGTCAATGTAGGGGTTGGCGCGTCGCGGCGCACCTTTCAGATAACTTTGTAGCTTGCGTCCACTCATCACTTGCTTGGCATCAGATGCAGTCAGAGACTTCAGTGGTTCAAGTGCGATCCACAAAAAATCTGGATGCGTATGGTAGCTGGTGCCGATCCACTCGCCACCAACGATGTCACCGAAATCATCTATCTCCAAAATATAGGTGTATGTCTCGCTGCTCTCCTTGAGGGTCGGATAGTTGTCGCTCTCGCTATTTTGCAGAACTTGCGTGTAACCAATGCGCATCTTGGTATAGTAGAAAGACGTAGCCGCGCTGTTGAAGGGGTAATAATTGCCACGCTGTTTGGTATAGCGCAATGCCTCTGCTTTGCTGATGAAGCGTGACTCTGGCTCGATGTGATACTTGAACAGCGGATAGTTCCACACCTGATGGTAGGCTTCTTTGTCGAAGACGATCGCCTGCTCACGTCTGCCAACCCAGTTAGCCAAGGCCAGGTGGAAAGTGCCAGCATTGACATCTTCACAGGCGCTAAGCTGCTGCGAAGCTGTGCGTCTAGGGGGATTCTTGATGCATTTGACTTTGCCGTTGTTCATCATAACCTTGCGAAATCCCCCCGGGCAACTCGTGCCGCCACTGGTGGCATTTTCGACGATAACATTGCGACAACGCAGTCCGCCGAGCGTGCGCACGCGCACATGCAGATACACCTCTGCCAGCAGAGTCTTGATATCGGCAGGCGTAAAGGTAACGTTGTTTCTGACCACCTCAAACCGCGGCTCTTGGCGATGTTGTGAAGCTCCCGCGAAACCGTTGCAGTGTCCCGTCCAATTGCTGGCCCTGCTGCTGTGATAGCGTCTCTCCCAAGCTACTGCTGACATCCCCTCAGGGGAGGGAAAAGCTCGGTCATACTTGTGCAAGGCCGACTGTGACTTGCCTTTAAAAATACGCGCCGTGCCGCCATGCCGATGCGGATACCAGTGTCCGGTGTAAGGCTGCTTGCGAGCCTCCCCTCTATCAGGTAAGTCCTTAAATTTTTTGACAAAATCTTCGTCCCAGATGTCGTAGAAAATATCTGCCTGCTCACTTGCCTCGATGATGTTGGGCGCTTCTGGGTGCGAGGTTGGTGTTACCCTGATGCAGGAGTAACTCCCTGCTAACAAAAACAAAAATAGCGAAAAATTGCTAAACATCAGCGACTGCCAATACCTTGTGCTTGCCACTAAAATTATAGCCTAGAAAGAAGAAATTCCCAAATTCGCCGCGGAGGTTTCTCCCGCATGCAGTCAGAGTTTCCTCTAGCGATTTCCTGCTGGGTGCAGTCCTTTCTCGGTGACGATATAATTCACGCGGCGGTCGTGGGGGTGGGTGGGCAGTTCGGTCTCGCCAAAAAAGCGGTGATAACACACACCGACGGTGCAGCCAGCTACGGAGGTGGCAAGAAAGCGATCGTAGTAGCCGCCGCCATAGCCGAGACGATTGCCATAGCGGTCGAGAGCGAGACCAGGCAGTAACACCAGCGTGTCTCGGTCGCTAGTCACAACTTGCTGGGTGCTGGGTCTGGGCACGTTGAACTTACCTCGTGCTAGCACATCGCCCCGTTGCCAGCGACAAAAGACGAGACTCTTCCCCTCGACGACAGGCAGAGCCAGACATTTCGCCTCAAACCACTGCTCAGCGAGCGCAGTTAGGTCGGGCTCGGCATTGATGGCAGCATAGAAAAAAACTTGGGGAAAGGCAGATAGCTTGCCATCGCCAGCCATCACCGCACAGATGGCATGATCGTAGTCTCGCCGCAGCGCGGACGGCAAGGCACAACGCTGGCGACGCAGGCTAGCGCGCAGATGTTGTTTCAAAGAATTTGCTGCCACTGCGGTTATGTCTCAATCTGATAGACTTCTGCCACAGGATTGGCCAGCAGCTGTGCCGCGATACGCGCACTGGTTGCGTGGAGGTCAGCAGTCGCGTCAAACTCCAACTCGTAACGCTTAGCGACTCGCACGTCCTTGAGCTTGTCGTAGCCAAGCCGTTGCAGGGTGGCAAGAATCGCGCGCCCTTCGGGGTCGAGCACCTCTGGCTGCAGACGCACGGTAACGGCACAACGTTGTGTGGTGTCAGACATCTAACAGTGCCCTGACATAGTTGCGGTTAAGCTGGGCGATAAAATTTACGGAGATTTCTTTGGGACATACCGCCTCACACTCTTGTTGGTTGGTGCAAGCACCGAAGCCCTGTGCGTCCATCGCCTTGACCATGTTGCCTACCCGCGTTTGGTTTTCCACCCGTCCCTGCGGCAGGAGGTGCAAGTGACCGACTTTCGCGGCCACAAACAGCATTGCCGATGAATTTTTGCAAGCTGCCGCACATGCACCACAGCCGATACACTGTGCCGCATCCATTGCCAGGTCTGCATCTTGCTTGGCGATCGGGGTAACGTTGGCATCGGGCGCACTGCCTGTATTGCACGAGACATAGCCGCCCGCCTCGATGATGCGATCAAAAGCACTGCGATCGACGACGAGGTCTTTAACGATAGGAAAGGCGCGCCCCCGCCACGGTTCAACGAAGATATCCGCCCCGTCACGAAAATTGCGCATCATCAGCTGGCACGTAGTCACGCCCCGCCCAGGCCCATGTGCCACCCCGTCGATGACCAGCGAGCAGGCCCCACAGATACCCTCGCGACAATCGTGGTCAAACGCAATCGGCTCTTCCCCCGCCTCGGTCAGTTCCTCGTTGAGCAGATCGAGCATTTCCAAAAAAGACACCTCGGCACCGATCTCACGCACCGCGTATTTAACCATACGTCCCTTGTCCTGTGCGTCACGCTGTCGCCAGACGTGTAGTTTGAAGTTCACTTGTAGCTCCTCTGCGCCAGTGCCACGTGGGAAAATTGCAGCGGCTCGCGGTGCAGTTGTGGCTCGCCCGCGGCCCGGTGTTGCCAAACACTGACATGGGTAAACTCGGCATCGTTGCGCTGTGCTTCGCCCTCTGCGGTCTGGTATTCGGTGCGGAAATGTCCGCCGCAAGATTCTTCCCGTGCCAGCGCATCACGGCACATCAGCTGGGCAAAATCTAAAAAATCCGCCACCCGTCCGGCTTTTTCTAACGACTGATTTAAAGACGCACCCCCGCCAGGCACGCGCAGGTCACGCTGAAATTCTTCCTGCAGTTGAGGAATGGCTTGTAATGCCTGCTGCAACGACGCGGCACTGCGCGCCATACCACAGTTGTCCCACATAATTTTGCCTAGCCGCCGATGAAAATAGTCGACACTGCGCTTGCCCTTGATGTTCAGCAGCGCGGCGATGCTCTGCTGACACTCTTGCTGGGTCTGGGCCGCGGTTTTTTCCGCAGCCGACTTATCGAGCACGGGAGCCGCGGCGAGATACTGACCGATCGTATAGGGCAGGACGAAGTAGCCGTCTGCCAAACCTTGCATCAACGCGCTCGCACCGAGACGGTTTGCCCCATGATCAGAAAAGTTAGCCTCGCCAATAACAAACAGCCCGTCGAGATTGCTCATCAAGTTGTAATCAACCCACAAGCCTCCCATCGTGTAGTGCGCCGCGGGAAATATGCGCATCGGGGTGCGATATGGGTCTTCACCTGTAATTTCTTCGTACATACTAAAGAGGTTGCCATAGCGCTGTTCGATCACGTCTTGGCCAAGTCGTTGCATCGCTTCAGCAAAATCGAGATATACCCCCATGCCACTGCGGCCCACGCCGTAGCCATCGTTGCACACCTGCAGGGCGGCACGCGAGGCAATGTCGCGGGGAGAGAGATTGCCAAAGGCGGGATAGCGCCGTTCAAGATAATAGTCGCGCTCTGCTTCGGGAATTTCATGCGGGGCACGGCGATCGCCTTTCTTTGTGGGTACCCAGACTCGCCCATCGTTGCGCAATGACTCCGACATCAGGGTCAACTTGGCTTGATGCTCACCGCTGACAGGAATGCAGGTAGGATGAATTTGGGTGAAGCAGGGATTGGCAAAGCCTGCACCTCGCTTGTGGGCGCGATAAGTGGCGGTGACGTTGCAGCCCATGGCGTTGGTAGAGAGAAAAAACACGTTGGCATAGCCACCGGTCGCCAGCACCACCGCATCGGCACAGCAAGAGCGCAGCGTCCCACTGACCAAATCACGCACGACGATGCCGCGCGCCCGTCCCGCGACGACGATGAGGTCGAGCATTTCGTGGCGAGCATGCATGGTAACTTTGCCCAGTGCAATCTGCCGCGCCAAGGCCCCATACGCACCGAGCAACAGCTGTTGCCCTGTCTGGCCGCGGGCATAGAAAGTGCGCGACACCTGTGCTCCGCCAAACGAGCGATTAGCTAGCATCCCGCCATACTCGCGAGCAAAAGGCACGCCTTGTGCCACGCATTGATCGATGATTGCACCGCTAATTTCTGCCAGACGGTAGACGTTAGCTTCGCGGGCGCGGAAGTCACCACCCTTGACCGTGTCATAAAAAAGACGAAAAACGCTATCACCATCGCCCTGATAGTTGCGCGCCGCGTTGATGCCTCCCTGTGCCGCAATACTGTGAGCACGCCGCGGGCTGTCTTGAAAACAAAAACACTCAACCGCATAGCCCAATTCTGCCAACGTCGCCGCGGCTGAGCTACCTGCCAACCCGCTGCCGACGACGATGATCTTGAACCTGCGTTTGTTGGCGGGGGACACCAGTGGCAGGGTGGACTTGTAGCGCTGCCATTTTGTTTCCAGTGCTCCCGCGGGAATGTGCGCGTCGAGGTTCACTTCACCACCCCTAAATATACCGACAGCGGCAAGGACATGTTGCCAAGCATGATCAGCCAAGCCAACGTGTACCCCCCGCTACTCAGCCAGCGATTATACCTAGGCCCGTTCAGCCCCAGCGTCTGCAGCAGCGAACTCAAGCCGTGTTGCAGGTGCAGACCCAGAAAAACCATCGCCAGCACATAGAAGAACGTTACCGCAGGACTTTGAAAGCCTAGCACTAACATCTGATACACGTCGGTGTGCCCGATTTGAGCGAAGCGGGCATCGGTGATGCGCAGGGTGAAATGTGCCAGATGGTAGAGCACGAATAACAGCATGACGCTGCCTGTCAGTAGCATGTTGCGGGAGCTAAGACTCGCGGTGCGGTAGTCGCGCTTGACGTAACGTCCCGCGGCTTTGCGGTTGCGCAGGTGTAGGGTGATGCCGCAGGTGAGATGCACGACCAAGCAGGTGAGCAAGATCGCCCGCAGCGGCCAAAGCAAGTAGGGGGCATCGTGCAAACTTTGCGCGTAAGCGTTCAGCACCTCAGGCCCGAGGTAGAGCAGCAGGTTGCCTGCTAGGTGCACACAGACGAAACCACCCAGCGCTACGCCTGTGATGGCCATACCGAGCTTTAGTGCTACCGATGTGGTGAAGAGGGTTGCGGTGATGCTTGCCGAGCTGTGCGCCATAACGGGGTCAAGTCTAAGGCATGGCAGAGCAAACTGCAATCCCGAACTGTTGCGCTTGCTTAGCCTCAACCTGACAAAAATTTTACCGCCAAGGTGCAGGCAAGATTGGTCGCCGATTTTGACTCGTAGTCGGTGGACTTTATCTGCTCGTGGGGTTATTTTCGGGGGCATGTCTTGTCAGGTGTTAATCGGCATTGGCTCTAATCTTGGCGACCGGGTTTCCCACCTGCATCGTGCCGTCACCGCGGTGCAGGAGCAGTGTGGCACGGTGGTCGATGTTTCGTCCTGCTACGAGTCAGAACCAGTCGGTGGTTGTGCTGACCAGCGTTTCCTCAACGCGGTGTTGTGCTGCGAAACCAGTTTAGTGCCCCAGGCGCTATGGGCACAACTACAAGCGATCGAGGCACAACTGGGACGGGTGCGCACGCAACGCTGGGCGAACCGCAGCATAGATCTCGACATTTTGCTATGGCGCGATGTCGATGGCATGGCGGCATCGATAAATTTGCCCGATTTGCAAATCCCTCACCCCCGCATGTTATTTCGGGATTTTGTTATGCAGCCCGCCGCGCAAATTGCCCCACACTGGCGACATCCATATCATCAACAGATGCTCAAGCAGGCCTCGACGCAGGCAACAAGTATCGTGCGACGATTGACATTGGCACTCTGAACGCGGCCACAGGCTGAATGACGGTGTTACCGAAGCTCTTGTGGGTAGCAGCATGGGTGGCGATTAAAAAAATTGCCTTAAATTATTTGCGGTCGGATGTTGGGTTGGGTGATAATGAAAGAGAGAGGTTGTCTTGACAGTCTCTTGAGGAGGCCACGCTCGTGCCTCCGCGGGTGTCTGTGTTTAACCTATGGAGGGTCGGAGTTTGGTCAGGAAAAAGAAAAAACCGGTGGCTAGAAAAAAGGTTACGGGCAGGAAAAAGTCTGCGGTAGGCAAGAAGGCCGCGGCGACGAAAAAACCTGCGGCGGCTAAGAAAAAATCAGCGACTAAAGCGCGCAAGGTAGTTGGAACAAAAGCGACTACGGTGCTCACCAAGAAAACCGCGGCCAAGAAAAAGCTTGGCAGACCTGCCAAGAAAACCGCGGCCAAGAAAAAGCTGGGCAGACCTGCCAAGAAAACCGCGGCCAAGAAAAAACTTGGCAGACCTGCCAAGAAAACCGCGCTGAAAAAGCCAGCCGCCAAGAAAACCGCGGCCAAGAAGAAGCTGGGCAGACCTGTCAAAAAAACCGCGCTGAAAAAGCCAGCCGCCAAGAAAACCGCGGCCAAGAAGAAGCTGGGCAGACCTGCCAAGAAAACCGCGCTGAAAAAGCCAGCCGCCAAGAAAACCGCGGCAAAAAAACCCGCGGCGAAAAGACGCGGCAGGCCCGCCAAAAAGACCGTATCCAGAGTTGGTCGTCGTTAGCCTGTAAGTTCTGAATTTGAGGGGAGTGGGCAGTGCCTGTAGGGGTGAGTGCTCATTCCCCCACGAACAGCGGCAGTAGCGCGGCACCGAGGACACCTGAGGAGTCGCCGAGCTCGTTGGGTCTTATCTGGGGCGGATTTCTTTTGACGAACAGTTCTCGCTGCATGTCTGTGGCCAGCGACTGGTAGATGCTTGCCTGTTGGCTAAGCCCGCCACCGAGGACGATATAGTGTGGGTCGAAGGTGTTGCTGACATCGACCAGCAGTTGCACCAGGTGGTGGCGATATTGGTTGATTGCGGCAACGGCGGCGGGGTCTTTTTTCTCCGCCAAGGCGAAGATGGCGGCCGCGTTAAGTTGTTGTGGGGCATAGGCAGGGCGGTGTTGATTGAAGCTCGCTTCAAGCGCCGAACCCGACAGGTACTGTTCGGTGCAACCTCTGCGCCCGCAGTAGCACATCTTGCCGTCTTTGACGAAGGTGCGATGTCCTAGCTCAAGGGCTGAGCTGTATTTCCCTTTGAACATACCTCCGTGATAAAAGAGTCCGCCGCCTAGACCAGTGCCGAGAATTATCCCGACGGCGATTTGTTGGGTGAGAGGCACGCCTTGCTGGTGGTGCAAGTTGAGACCGATATTGCCCATCGCTTCGGCGAAGACGAAACAGTTGGCATCGTTTTCACAGACACAATTACCCTCGAAGTTGAGGGCGGTGCGAAGATCTGTGCGGATGTCTTTATCGATCAGGGCCAGGGTGTTGCCGTTGACCATCTGCATATCTTGGCTAACTGCACCGGGCAAGCCGATGCCGATGCCTGCCAATTTGTCGAAGGTAACGTGATGTTGTTGGCAGGCGGCGGTGATGAGGTTGGCAATTTTTTTTACTATTTGGGGGTAGCCCTGTTCCCTGGCAGTAGCAACCCGCTCGCGGCTGACGATGGCGAAGGTTTCGTCGTAGGTGGACGGAGGGTGGTGCAGCCAGTCGTGGTAATCTTTTTTTATCTGCACGACGGCGCATTCGATTTTGCTGCCGCCGATATCAATGCCAATGACGTGGGTGGCAGTCATCGTTGGCCTCGTGTTGTTGCTCGATAAAAGCGAAACTCGATTTCAACCCTGGCACTGAGGGGCAAGTGCGTGACTCCGACGGCGCTGCGGGTAGGGGGTGCTATCGTTGCAAAAACTTCTTCCCAGGCCTGGTTGACGAGATGGAATTCTTCAAAGCAAGCACAGAAGACAGTTGCGTGCATGAGATCGTCGAGGGTGAGAGCAAAATCTGGCAGGCTAGCCTGCATGTTGTGCAGGATGGTGCGGGTTTCGGCGTAAGTGCCACCGCGGACGAGTTTGCCACGGTCGACATCAATACCTATTTGCCCCGCCATTTGGTAAAGCGGACCACACTTGACCATAGAGCTGTAACGAAACGCCGCCGCGGGCAGATGCGGCGAGGTCAGTATTTCACGCACGAGTAGCCCCCTGTCGGACGCGTGTTATAGCCGTGTAGCTGGTGCGATGCAAGTTTGCTAGTTGACAGGTATCCGAGGTATTTCGTCACGCTTGTGCGCATCGTCATCAGTAACGATGATCCGGCTGCTAAAGGACTCAACGACGCTACCTCTCTCTTTGAGACGGAATTCGATCAGTGCTTCGCCGACCTGCGTAGCCTTGAACTTGCATTTGACAACCTTCAGACAGCTACCGTTCTCGTCATCGGAGCACATCGTCTCCTGCGATTGTGAGCCTGCGAGCACTTTCTTGTCCCAGATGACTTCCCAATCAAGTTGTGCTTCTGGATCTCTGGGCAGCACCACACTGAAATCTTCCCCCAGCAGCAATACCTTTACGGGATCGATGCCACCCGTTTCGGGCTGTCCTTCACTAACGGGGGGAAAGATAAGTTTGCGCCTGCTAGGGGCACACTCACCGACGAGCAGGGCGCAGCAGACGAGCAGTAGGAGTTTCTTGATCATCGTAGTTACCTCAAGCAAGGAGGTGGTGCTCCCAATATCAACGGAGAGAGAGGGATTTGAACCCTCGGTGCCCGGTGAAGGGCACACACGCTTTCCAAGCGCGCGCTTTCGACCACTCAGCCATCTCTCCAAAACGCGTGCGGCAGAGGTAGATGCTCCGCGGCTGCAAGATGTTCTACCCAAAAATCATGCCCACGGGAAGGGGGAAGAGGATTTTCAAATTTTTGCCAAAGTGCTATAATATCACCTGATATCAATCGGTAAGTGTTGAATGGAGTTCGTGATGCGGTTGTGCCTATGTTGGTTTATGTTGGGGCTGGTCGGTTGTGCTGAGCGCGATGGCGTAGTGCTGGGTGTGATGGACCGGCCTTTTGTGTTTGAGTGGAAGATTGAGGAGCAGCACCGTGAGGTCAAGTTGCCGCTGCCGCCTGACTTCAACTACTACTTCATCGTCGATTGGGGTGATGGCACGCCGCCGCAAGCGGTTACAGCCCATGACGATCCTGATGCCCGCCATACCTACGAAAAGGCGGGCGACTATACGGTCACCAATCGTGGCCTGATAGAAGCTTGGAATGCACGCGAGGCGGTGCGCAGTAGCGCGGCAATTACAGCCGTGCCTGCATTGGGAGATGTTGGCTGGAAGAATATGCGAGGGGCGTTCAGCGGTTGCCGGCACTTGGGGGTCGTGGCCGGTGGTGAGCTGGGCGAAGTCGTCGACATGACCAAGATGTTTTCGGGCGCGGGCTCAGTCATGCCTGACACGGGTGACTGGGACACAGGCAAGGCCGAGTCGCTGCGCGCCATGTTCAGCAATGCCCATGCTGCTGACCCTGATGTCAGTCGATGGGACACCGCGTCTGCAACCGATCTGAGTTGGATGTTTGCCTATGCCTATGCCGCCAACCCTGATGTCAGTCGATGGGACACGGGCAACGCGCTATCGATGGGATGGATGTTCTACCGTGCCAGTGTCGCCAACCCCGATGTTAGCCGATGGAACACCGCCGCAGTCACAAAAATCGATCGCATGTTTGCTAACGCGCCCCACGCCGATCCCGATGTCAGCAACTGGGATACTGCTGCCGTGACAAGTATGTGGGGAACGTTTGAAGAAGCAAAAGTTGCTGATCCCGATGTCAGCAACTGGGACACATCACGAGTGCGCATGATGTCATCACTGTTCAGAAACACTGCTTATGCCGATCCCGATGTCAGTCGCTGGAATACCGCGCGGGTGACACGCATGGATCACATGTTCAGCAATGCCCATGCCGCTGATCCCGATGTCAGCAAATGGAACACGGCACAGGTGAATGACATGAGCTCGATGTTCAGCAAAGCCGTTTCTGCTGATCCTGAGGTCAGCAACTGGGATACCTCACAGGTCGAGCACATGACGCTGATGTTTGCTTATGCAGCTGTTGCCGACCCCGATGTCAGTCGCTGGAATACGACCAAAGTTTCCAGCATGCGTGGCATGTTTGCCGGTGCCGCCCATGCTACTCCCGATGTCAGCAGCTGGGATACTGCTGGCGTTACCGATATGCGCTCGATGTTCGCGCATGCCTGGCAGGCTGACCCCGACATGTCGCAGTGGCATTTCGGCAAGGTCTGGTGTTATTCCGACATGTTTCGCGACATGACTTTATCGGTTGCCAACTATACTCAGCTGTTGATACGCATTGCAGCAACTTCCGACAAGCTGGCTAGCCGCATGTGTTACAACCGTGACCGCGAGCCACTACCGCTCGATGTTGGTAGCACGCAGTACGAGGCGGTTGCCGCTGAGGCTAGAGCTGACTTGGTTGCACGTGGCTGGGTAATAAATGACGGGGGGACGATCAGCGCTGAGGCACACCAGTGATCCGTTGTTTTGCCAAGGTGCAGCAATACGCTGAGGCCTTAACCGCGGGCCCGTGCGACACAGTCGATGGATCGCCTGCTATTTTGCTATTTTTAGTGACCTGTCGCTCTCGATGCGCAGAACTTGACGGCTGCGGGCCGGCGGTGCGTGCTTGACTTTGGTGATGATCATGACTGAGCTTAAGCCTTTGAAGCTGTAGACGTAGGGCACGTCAGGATTTATCGTCAAGTATCTGACACGTTCTGAGTTGGGGTCGTAGACTGCTAGTTCCAGCGCGGTCATTTTGCTTTTGCTCAGGCTATGCGTGGTCATCTTGAGTGACTGCGGGTTGTCGGTCGCCGACAAGGTAACGCGGGTAGCCAACGGCACAAAGACCACCGCGGGCTGTGGTAAGGTAACCTCTGCACCCTGTGGCAACACGTTGAGATCAAAGCCTTTTGCTGCCAAAAGATCCGCACCGTAAAATAAAATTGCCGTCAAAAATAAAAACCGCATTGAGTCTTTTCTCCGAACTTTGCAGTAAAATTTTAGCACAAGCATCCGAATAGTATTTTACCACGGGACGGGTATTGCCAACATGATTCTGCAAGAAATTCTCCAGTTAGCGATAGACAACGGTGTCAGCGATATCATCCTGAAAGCTGGCAGTGTGCCACGCATGCGCCATTCAGGGAAGCTTTTGCGTATCAGCAACACGAAGGAGCTTACTGACACGGTCATGCACCAAATCATCAGCACAATTTTGCCTAAGCACCTTGAGCAAAAATTTTCCATGGATGGTGATGTGGATTTCAGTTACCAGATGGGCGGAGAGCGGTTCAGGGTAAATCTTTACAAAGAACAGCAGCGTCTTGGCCTGGCAGTACGTCTCATCAAGAGAAAAATTCCTAGTGCGAAAGAACTGCTGTTACCGCCAGTGATTAGCAAGTTCACCCAACATCGCCGCGGCTTGACCTTGGTTACGGGTCCCACGGGCAGCGGCAAGTCGACGACAATTGCCTACATCATCGACCAGATCAATCACTACCGCTCCTATCACATCGTTGCCATTGAAGACCCCATTGAATATGTTTTTACGGAAAAAAACTGCACCATCAGCCAACGTGAGGTAGGTATTGATACGGTGTCGTTTTCACGTGCGCTGCGTGCAGCACTGCGTCAAGATCCTGACGTTATTTTTGTCGGCGAGTTGCGAGATCGAGAGACAGTCGAGACCGCCTTAAAAGCTGCTGAGACGGGCCACCTGGTGCTGTCAACGATGCACACAACTGGCTGCGCGGATACGATGAGCCGTATTATGTCTTACTTTGACGCAGCTCAGCACCCCAATATTAAGACGATCCTTTCTCGCTGTTTAAATGGCACAATCTCACAACGCTTGGTAGCAGGCACACGCAACAATCTTGTCTGTGCTTTTGAAATTATGCTTAGCAATTCGTTGGTGCGCGAGTGCATCTTGAATAAAAGCGAGTACGGCGACATCAATCAAGCTATTGAAGAGGGTAAAGATCGCTACGGCATGATCAGCTTTGATCGCTCGCTCTTTCAGCTCTACCAACATCGCCGCGTTACCATGGAGACCGCGCTGTCCGAAGCATCTTCGCCCACTAACCTTGAGCTGAAGCTGCGCGGTGTGGGGTAAATCAGATGTTTGCCACCATCCAGTCCAATAGTCGGTCTTGCTGCGCGCGCAGCGATGCCAGCGGTGGCTGTGGACGTGCGGCACGTCCGTTAGCAAGCAAGACGAAAGAAATCATCCCGTGACGTTTGGAAAAATAATAACCCGCTAGTCCAGCGACGGTGCGAGGTGTGGTGAGCGTTCCCGTCTTAGCCCGAATCAAACCCTGGTGTTGACGCAGACGCTTGCTGACCGTGCCTTCAAGACCACTTGCAGGCAGGCTAGCGAGAAAATCAGGCAGCAGGCGCATATTCCGTGCGGCATAATGCAGCACCGCAGCCAGCTGAGCCGCGCTTAATCTGTTCTCGGCGGTGAGGCCCGAGCCGTTTTTGAGGGCAAACGACGAGGTAATGCCGACCTTGTCGCGCAACCAGCCGCGCAACTGCTTGCTGCCCGCGGCAAGGCTACCGCGTTGATGTTTATCGGCACCGAGTTTTTTGATCAGCATATCAGCGATGTAATTGTTGGAAAATGTGTTCAGCCCCTTGACGATGTGGCTCAACGGATAGCTCCTGATGTCGTGCAAGGGCATGAGACGGGCGGGCGCGGGGGTGAAGTCTTTGCCCAATACCCGCACGTCGTGTTGGTGCAGGAAATTGCGCACGTAAGCACGGGCAATTTGTTGTGGCTGGGCGATGGAGCGGTAAAAAGTGCGCGGCTGGCTGCCAACGGCGATGCGACCGCGGGCGATTATCTTGAAGGCTTTATCGGCGTTGTGTCGCACAACGCTGAGCGCTTGGCGCGGCGCAGCAGCTACGGTTTGCACTTGGTTGTCGATTGCCACACCATCGAGAGGAAAGGGGAACAGCGTGACCATGGCGCGCTTACCAGCACGTGCCGCGGGAACGATGAGCACTGCAACAGTGTTGAAGTTGACTCCAAACGCGGTCACCGGTGCATCGTAAGCGTTGCGGCTGACGGCTGCGCTACGGATGGTGTTATGGGCAAACAGGCTGTTGTCGATAACCACCCGCCCCTCGATCGTGTTGATGCCGATGTTTTTGAGATGCGAGGCAAACATCCACATTTTTTCAGAAATTAAATAAGGGTCACCCCCCCCGACCATCACGAGGTCACCGCGAATTCTATCTCCCTGTCGTTTGCCGCGATAAAAGACAGAGGTAGTGAACTGATGCGCCGCCCCCCAAGTATCTAGCACTGCCGCGGTAGTGACCAACTTGGTCAACGAAGCGGGAATGAGTAGCTGGTCAGCCTGATGATGGAATAGCGTCGTGCCATCGCTTACCCTGCGCACCAACACCGCCTGCTGCACCTGATATGCACCGTTATCCAGCAGTGCCGCTGGCAATCGTTGCCCCGTGCCGCCTGCCGCTGGCAACAGATAGGCATACAGCAGTATCGTCGGTATAATTTTCAACATTGCCTTAACATCGTATCATATACGCGCTAGACTTAAAATGTGCTCGCACGGGGACCGATAACGACAGGGGGAGTAGTCTTATGCAACAGTTGGTGACGATTATTGGCACGGGGCCAGCGGGTCTGACCGCCGCCATCTATACCGCGCGGGCGGCATTGAAACCCATCATTTATGCAGGCTTGCAGCATGGCGGACAGTTGACTACCACCACCGAGGTAGAAAACTTCCCCGGTTTTGAAGCCCCTATCCTCGGCCCGACACTGATGGAAGAGATGACCAAGCAGGCACGGCGCTTGGGAGTGGAGATCGTGTCTGAGGAGATAAGCAAAGTCGATTTTAGCACTGAGCCACTGACGTTGTGGGCGGGGGATAAACAGTTCACCTCAACCACTGCCATCCTTGCGGTCGGGGCAACAGCACGCACGCTGGGTTTGCCGCATGAGGCGGAACTGATGGGGCGGGGACTGTCCACCTGTGCAACTTGTGATGGCTTTTTTTATCGGGACAAGAAGGTGATGGTCGTCGGTGGCGGTGACTCGGCGATGGAGGAGTCGCTTTATTTAAGCAAAATCTGCAGCGAAGTTATCCTCGTGCATCGTCGCGATCAGTTTCGTGCTTCACCGATCATGGAGGCGCGCGCCCGCAAGAACGACAAGATCCAGTTCCTCACGCCGTATCAAGCGATCGACCTGCAATCCGATCGCCGCGGCTTGACGGGGGTGAAGGTTGAACATCAGGTGTCACACAAAACCAAAACGATCAATGTCGACGGACTGTTCATGGCTATCGGACATACCCCTAACTCGGCTGTCTTCTCACCTTACGTTGATACTGACGAGCATGGCTACATCAAGGTTACCGACTTCACCCGCACCAACATCGCCGCGGTCTTTGCTGCAGGCGACATCTCCGATCCACACTTCAAACAGGCGGTCACCGCCGCGGGCATGGGTTGTCAAGCCGCCCTGCAAGCACAACGGTATATAGAGGCTTTGGCATAGTGCCTGCTGCTTACCTACGTGGCAGCGAGAAGGACACACTGTGCATGGCAACTTCCAGCCACTTCCGATACTCGGCACGTTGTTTTTGAGCGCGCACGGCTTGCTCAACCTCGGCGCGAAAATCTGCGAGGCTGCCACTGCCTGCAGGGTGTTTCCGCAGCAAAAGTATAATGTGAAAACCATAGGGAGATTTCAGCACTTTGGTGATGCGCTGCGCCCGCATTTTGAATAACACGTGAAACACTTGGGGTAGCTCGTTCTTGGTCAGCGGCCCTAGCAACCCGCCGTTTTCTGCTTCCGGTGCGATTGAATGCTGGCGTGCATAGCTGCTGAAGTTTTCTGCGGTAACTAGAGCGCGGATGCGCTTTGCCTGTCTCTCTTGGGGCAGGACTATTTGGCGGAAGGACACTGCCGCGGGACGTAGATAGCGTTCACGGTTACGGTTGAAAAAATCCTCCAGCTCTTGCTCGGCAACGCTGATGTTAGCGAAGACATGCTTCTCACTGTAGCGACGAATGGCTGCCTGTTCGCACAGTTTGCGCCTGATACCCTCCTGCCGAGGCGCACTCGTGTAAAAAACAGGGTCAGACATAATCAATGCCTCTGCCTGCCGCCGACATTTCTCCTCGGAGAATTGCACCCGTGCATCGCGCTTGAGATGCTCATACAAGATACGCCGCTCCAGCAGTTCTGACAGCACTTCTTGCTGCAACTCTGGCACGTCCTCAACCCCTGCATCGCGTAGCTGCAGGTCAACTTCAAACTGCAAATCACGTGCTTTGATTTCCACCCCGCCAACGACAGCAATAACGTCAGAGGCGGCGATGGCATGGTTTAAGTGTAACTCAGGCCCAACTTTGCTGCGATACAGGCGCAGCAGGACAATCATCACCGCGGAAACTATTATTAACGCTAAGATTTTCTTAAGCACGACTACAACTACGTAAATTACAAGTGGGGACAGCCGGACTTGAACCGGCACGAGACGACACGCCTCAGGGGATTTTAAGTCCCCTGTGTCTACCAATTCCACCATGTCCCCTGCGTACCTAATAGTGTTATCATATACGAAGGGAGCTTGGAAGCGTGCTCTTGGCCGCCAAGCCGTCGTCATCGGCATGGTAAGCGGGAGCACCAGGAAGACACGGGGGCAACAATGACAGCATACAGCATCGTTTTACTGCTAGGCTTGCTAATCGTTACCAGCCCAGCCTTGGCTAACCAGCATGAGGCGAAGGGCACACAAGCAGCCGACGCTGAAGAACCGGACGACATTGGTGATGACGCAGGGCTGATTAGCGACGAGTTTAGCTACACGTATCTGTTTGACCAGAACTACGGGGTCTTGGTCGGTTTCGGCAAAAGTTCACCCCACCATCTCATACATCTGGAAGGTTTAGCGTTCTTGAGGGAAAAACTTGCCGCCTCCATGCTGATCGGTTACGGCATGGGTCAGAAGTTCAACACCGACAAGTACAATCTTACCGCCGACACCCTGTCGCTGAGCGTAAAGGCACGCTACTTTCTGCCTCTGCTGCCGTTAAGTGCCAATACCAGCTGTGGTTACGTTTTCTGGAAGGGCGACATCGCCTCCAACCAGAGCGGTGCTAAGCACGACTACAAGAGCTATGGAGCTTATCTCAGTGCTTCGCTAAGTGCTTATTATTTCTGGAAAACTGGCATCTACGTTGAATCGGTGCTCTACGGCATCAGCATCGGCAAGGCTTTCGGCCTCAAGACCGATGCAGACAAAGACACCATCACCGCAGAGATTGAGAAGATCGCCCACCATGGGCTCTTCGGCGGCGGCCTGCCTACCCTTACCGTCGGCTACGTGTTCTGAGCGCGACCCTGCCCCGACCACTAAAGTCTGGTGGCAATTTTGCCGATGACGCGTGCGGGCAGGAGGGAGTTATGCGTTTGGCAATGCCGTGGCTGGTGGCGGCCGCGTGGTCATGTGTTAACCTCGACGAGCAGCAGCCTCATGCAGATGCGAAGTTCGTCGCGTATGTGCAAGCACTCGTAGATGGGGTAAGAGTAAATTCAGAGACGCATTCTTTGCTGCACAAGGTAGGCAATGACTCGTTGACCATAGGGTATGGCTTCGCCCCCGCATGCAACGGCAAATACACCGATGCCCAGGGGGAGCGCGACATCAAATACACCGATGCCCAGGTGGAGCGCGACATCACCGCGGCCATGCGCCAGTGGCTACAGCCTCTACGCGACTGGCCTGAACGACCTGGCGATGCCACTGCCATCGTTGAAACGTTCACGTACCTGAAGGGCACCGCCTCTGCTCAAAACACCACTCGCTCAGGGCTCAGATACCGCGACCTCAGCGGAACAGAGGGCAGTGACCTGGAAATCGTCTTTTACTGTGAGCGGGGGCGGTCGTCTATCTTCTTCAAGAGATCTCCGCCGCATATTAACATGTGGGATAAATCAGGAGGCAAGTATTCGCTTGCAACTCTGACCCACGAGGTTGGCCATGCCTTCGGTCTCACCGATACCTACGTAGAATATGGCAGCAGCCGCAGTGGCAGGCTTTTCGAGGCCGACACTAGCTTGCGCTACAACCAGAGTGATTGTGGGTCACAGAGAATGATAGGCTGTCAGCCGCTATCCGTTATGAACGTCCATACTTGGCTGATCGATGACAGCGCCATTGCACTGGGCAAAGATGATATTGCTGGCCTCAGGTGGCTCTACCGCTATATTGTTACCGGTGACGAGGCTTGCCCGCTCGGTTTCATCTCCGAGCTGAGCACAGGGGGCTGTGTGCCTAAAGACCCGCTGAGCTTTGCCATGCAGCAGGGCGATATAGACAACACTATTGCGTTGCTGTCCGAACGTGGCCTGCCTATCGACGCACAGGACGACAAGGGCAACACCGTGCTGCACTACGCCGCGCAACGAGCTGCCAGTCACGGCGCGGATTTTTACCGCAAGGGGATCGAGGCAGGCGCGTCGCCAGACATCGCCAACCAGGCAGGCATGACTCCCCGCGACATTCTCCTGCCTGCCATCGAGACAGCCATGCAGGACGAAGATCTATACAACGCAGAAGCTCTTATCGCCATCGCCATTGCTGATTGAAGCACGGTCAAGGCGCAAGCAACTCAGCTATCAATGTGCGTTTTTTTACAACTGCGACATCGTAGGCGGTGCGGTTATATTGGCCCTTCAGGCTTTTGTCGATGCCAGGCTGCTTCAGCAACAACTCCACTCCGCCATAGTCACCGCGGTACGCGGCAAGATGTAGCGCGGTGTTGCCGTCAATGTTCTGTTGGTTGATGTTGATGACACCCTGTGCCAGTAAAAACTTCAACATGGCGGTGTTTTTCCTGACTTCCGCACCTAGCCCAAAATAGAATTTTTTTCATCGATCCATCTTGCTAATTTAACTGTATTTTTCGGTATTATTTCGCAATCTCTAATGCAGTGCCTAGGATTTTTTTACTAGACAAAAACCTTGAGGATATGCATAGTTGAGTCATGTATGTTCGCACAAAAAAATCACCGCTTACGAACAAGACCTCGGTTGCCATCGTTGAGTCCAAGCGTGTGCCGGGCAAGGCAACGCCACGGCAAAATTGCCAATGCGGAACGCTGGGACGGCATTCATGGTTACGTCACCCTCGGACAAGCCAGCTCTGGAGGTAATCGCCAATTACAGGCGGCTTTGGGAAATCGAGGAAGCTTTTCGTATCAATAAACACGATCTAAAGGTGCGTCCCATTTACCACCGTAAACCCGAACGTATCGCAGCCCATCTCGATATCTGCTTCATCATCTATGCGTTGGCTCGGCAGTTGATGGCTCGTTACCAGTTGCAACAAGGGAAGCGGATTAGTTTTCGAGAAATACACGATGCCCTCTCCGCAACGTAAGTGTCGCATCTCATACACACTGCAACTAAAAAACGTTATTTCCTGCCTTCAGCATCCTCACCCTTGGTGCAGAGGCTTTACCGAATCGTCTCGGTGCTGGCAGTGCGAGATTTCGGCGACGAGGATTACATCATGTCCTGCACCGCTAAAGGGATCGTCAAAAAGACCAAGCTTTCCGCGTACAAGAATGTGCGAGCTAACGGCATCATCGGTTTGAAACTCGACGTGGGTGACACGTTGATCAAGTGTGCGTTGGTGAAAGACGGCAATCAGGTGTTGCTCGTTTCCCGATCTGGCAAGGCGATTCGTTTTGCCGAGAGCGAGGTGCGCCATACCATGCGGGCTTCGCGCAGGCTGTTTGGCATGCGTTTTTCTGATGATGACGATCGGGTGGTCGGCATGGAGGTAATCAGCGATCGCGACGATACGGTGTTTGCCGTCTGTGAAAACGGCTACGGTAAGCGGACCGCACTCAGCGAATATCGCCAGCAGTCACGCGGTGGCCTGGGAGTTATGACCATCAAGGTGAGTAAACGCAACGGCCCGGTCGTCGGAGTGGCGTTGGTCGATGATGAAGACGACCTGATGATCATTACCCCCGCGGGCAAGATCGCCAGGTTCAACGTCAGCGAAGTTGGTGTCATCGGTCGTGTTACCCAAGGCGTGCGGATTATGAACATCGCTGATGGCGAGCGGGTCAGCAGTTTTTCCCGTGTTGCCAAGGTTGGGGGCGAGGAGGTTTAGCGCGGGTTGCCTTACACTCCCCTCGGCGATGCTCATTTCTAAATTTTTGGAAATTTTCCTTGTAATTTCAGCGGGCATCACATACACGGTGCTATCTTTGAATTGTTGCAGGGGGTAAGGACAGTGCGTTCATTGTTGTGTTTGGTTCTGGTGTGCGGTGCGTTGCTGGCGACGGAGTCGTTTGGGTTCATCCAGTCGGATAATTTTCGGTACGGTGGATTTCTGGAGAGCCACGGCGGTAAGTTCTTGTCGGGCCTGTTAGCTGGGAAAAGCAATTTCGATACCGGTGAGATTGCGCTCGTGATTGGAGTTCCATCTAGCCAGCAAGAGGGGATGTTTGCCCTTCAATACAGACTCTACTATGAGAACAAAGACGGTGAACAGGAGGCGGAGGCACTAACAGTTGCGACCTGGTTGCTTGATCCGGAGAGCACAGAGGTTTTTGCCATCGATGGTGAAGGCGAAAAAGGTGAGGTGATCGGGAAGCGAGCATCTTTGCGAAGTGAAGACAATTTGTTTGGCGCGCCGATCACGATCGAGACTGCCGACACAAAATTAAAAATCGAAAGACAGCTTTATAGAGATGGGGAACCGTATCTGGCTGTAAGTGCTGAGAAGACGCTCGCTGATGGGCAGGTTATAAAATGGCAAGATAAGCTTATGGACCTCTTGTCTCGTAACAAGCTGTAAATAAAGGTCAATTATATTTAACGGCATTTCAGTGCCCACTTGAAATCATTGGGGTTTTTGTTTTGGTCGGACGAGAGGTGTGGGTTGTCACCGGTCTGAAAAAAGGCGAGATCGCCGATGATGACCCCCCCTTCTCGACCAGGAACACCAACCGATAACCCATTCATCGAATCGTTCAACAGCCGATTCAGAGATGAATGTCTTGATATGCGCATGTTTTGCGGTTTGAATGATGCCCGTCAAAAGATCGAGGCATGGCGGATGCACTACAACCACGAGAGACTACATTCCTCGCTAGGGTATGAGTCTCCACAGGAGTTTTTGGATCGTTACCATGTGGGAAACACGTTGGATTTAACCGGCCTGCCAGTCACGGCGCGGATTTTTACCGCAAGGGGATTGAGGCGCGTCGCCAGACATCGCCAACCAGGCGGGCATGACTCCCCGCGACATTCTCCTGCCCGCCATCGAGACAGCCATGCAGGACGAAGATCTATACAACGCAGAAGCTCTTATCGCCATCGCCATTGCTGATTGAAGCACGGTCAAGGCGCAAGCAACTCAGCTATCAATGTGCGTTTTTTTACAACTGCGACATCGTAGGCGGTGCGGTTATATTGGCCCTTCAGGCTTTTGTCGATGCCAGGCTGCTTCAGCAACAACTCCACTCCGCCATAGTCACCGCGGTACGCGGCAAGATGTAGCGCGGTGTTGCCGTAGATGTTCTGTTGGTTGATGTTGATGACACCCTGTGCCAGTAAAAACTTCAACATGGCGGTGTTTTTCTTGCGGAGCGCGGCGTGGTGCAGCAGGGTGTTATTATTTGTGTCCGACAAACTTAAGTCGAGGGAGCTGGCAAGATGTTTCCGCATGGCACTACCGGCGAGATCTGCTGCACCGCCTGACCCACTAACCACCTGCTGAGCTTCCACTTCCTCGGCTGATCCCTCTTGCTGATCGGCCGCGCCTGGACAGATGCCGTTGGGATAAGCCGCACACGAGCTGGTGGTGCTATCCCTATCTCGGTAGCAAGAGCTTGCTAGCACCGAGGCCATTACCATCACCCATGCCATACTCTACAGCCTCACCATGCCTCGCCTGCGGTATCGGCTAGTTCAAGGTGAAAGCTTAGCGGTAGGTGGCAAAAAAGCCTCGTAGAGCGAGCGTTACGAAGAGCCGCGTAGCAATCAGCAATTATCAAGGAAGAATTTGGTGAAAGTTAGTGTTTAGCGATTTTATTCTTTATTTCTGCAAGTTGTTCTTCAGTAATATTAGCAAGTTGGCAAATGGCTGAATCCTCAAGCTTACCATACTTTAGCATGCTAATGATGACACCCTCGCGCCCTTTCTCGATGCCCTGTTGCATACCCTGCTTGACCCCCTGTTGCATACCCTGCTTGACCCCCTGTTGCATACCCTGCTCGATACCCTGCTCGATACCCTGCTGTATGCCTTGCTTTTTCCCCTGCTCAATGCCTTCTAGGCGTGCACCCTCGAAACCGAATTCGATACTTGACATGATACGTTCCTCATCTGGTAAATCGGGAAAACAATCTGCCTCGATGGCAGACAGCCTCTTCCTATCATACCTCCCATCGGCAAGTCCAAGGTAAGATATTAGTTTAGCCGATAAACTCTTGCGATTTTCAGTGGATAGCGCATAGCAAGAGTGAAAAATTTTCGCCACAATTTTGGTGCTCAGATGCCAGATGTGTTTCATTCCCAGCAGGCAAGGGCTGGTCGTGAGTCCGCACAGTTGTTCATCGGACAACTTAGGCAGATTTACCACCAGGATTGGGTCATCTGCAATATAGCGGCGCAGTCCGTGAATAGTTTCCAAGGGATGCCGATTTTTAAATTTTAGCTCAAGCTGGCTCTTGGCTATATCGACGGGTTTTTTGGTTTGCAGAACGAGGATGCCTATGACAAAACCATTAGTGCGCGCTATTTCTCGTGCACAGTGGCCACGTAGTTGCTCAATCGCTTTTGTGACATTGCCGGTGGTGTGCTCAAAGATAACCCCAAAATATACTGGGGAATCTGGCTCTTTTTTGAAGGGCACAGAAAAATTCAGATCACAAAATTTTTCTGTGCCAGTATCGGGATCGATGCTTGCCTCCTTACTGGGGATGAGTTTGTCAATATCGAACAGTTCATAATCTTCGGGAAATAATGCCAACCGGAGAAGATCTTGGGCATAACGCGGATCGCTATAGATTTTATTGAAAAATTTATCATGCAAATGATGCTTGTTTAGTGGGGTTTTATCGTTGCCGGGCATGGTTGCTGTCCGTTGCTAATCAGTTACCTGTCTCTGGTAATTATAATAACATAATTTAGCGCAAATCTCCGTTGTCTTAGCACAAATCTCCGTTGTCTTGGCACGGCACAGACCTGCCGAGAAACTCGCCCCCGAATAGGTGTGGCACATACTTTTATCTAAAAGCATAATCTAACGGCAATATGGCAGTATTTGTGGTGCGAGTTTTCGCACGGTCTCCCCGTGCCGTTCATGTAGCTCTCGGTGAGCAAGCCTGAATGCAATAACGAGAGGTCTGAGGGCAAGCCCGAACGCAGTAACGAGAGATCTGAGGACGAGCAGCGAGCTAGCAAGCGAGCGTTACAAAGAGCAGCGTAGCGAGCGAAGCGAGCTAGGAAGCGAGCGTTACAAAAAAGCAGCGTAGCGCAGCGCGTAGCGTAGTGCGCAACGTAGTGCGTAGCAATCAGCAATTATCAAGGAAGAATTTGGTGAAAGTTAGTGTTTAGCGATTTTATTCTTTATTTCTGCAAGTTGTTCTTCAGTAATATTAGCAAGTTGGCAAATGGCTGAATCCTCAAGCTTACCATACTTTAGCATGCTAATGATGACACCCTCGCGCCCTTTCTCGATGCCCTGTTGCATACCCTGCTTGACCCCCTGTTGCATACCCTGCTCGATACCCTGCCGTATGCCTTGCTTTTTCCCCTGCTCAATGCCTTCTAGGCGTGCACCCTCGAAACCGAATTCGATACTTGACATGATACGTTCCTCATCTGGTAAATCGGGAAAACAATCTGCCTCGATGGCAGACAGCCTCTTCCTATCATACCTCCCATCGGCAAGTCCAAGGTAAGATATTAGTTTAGCCGATAAACTCTTGCGATTTTCAGTGGATAGCGCATAGCAAGAGTGAAAAATTTTCGCCACAATTTTGGTGCTCAGATGCCAGATGTGTTTCATTCCCAGCAGGCAAGGGCTGGTCGTGAGTCCGCACAGTTGCTCATCGGACAACTTAGGCAGATTTACCACCAGGATTGGCTCATCTGTAATATAGCGGCGCATTTTGTCACGAGTTGCCAAGGAAAGCCGATTTTTAAATTTTAGCTCAAGCTGGCTCTTGGCTATATCGACGGGTTTTTTGGTTTGCAGAACGAGGATGCCTATGACAAAACCATTAGTGCGCGCTATTTCTCGTGCACAGTAGCCACGTAGTTGCTCAATCGCTTTTGTGACATTGCCGGTGGTGTGCTCAAAGATAACCCCAAAATATACTGGGGAATCTGGCTCTTTTTTGAAGGGCACAGAAAAATTCAGATCACAAAATTTTTCTGTGCCAGTATCGGGATCGATGCTTGCCTCCTTACTGGGGATGAGTTTGTCAATATCGAACAGTTCATAATCTTCGGGAAATAATGCCAACCGGAGAAGATCTTGGGCATAACGAGGATCGCTATAGATTTTCTTGAAAAATTTATCATGCAGATGATGTTTGTTTAGCGGGGTTTTATCGTTGTCGGGCATGGTTGCTGTCCGTTGCTAATCAGTTACCTGTCTCTGGTAATTATAATAACATAATTTAGCGCAAATCTCCGTTGTCTTAGCCCAAACCTCCGTTATCTTGGCACGGCACAGACCTGCCGAGAAGTTTGGGGGCATGCAGAGTGGTCTGAGAGCAAGCAGCGAGCGGAGCTAGGAAGCGGCAAGGAAGCCGCGTGCAACCCGACCTCAACAGGTATAGGCACATGCCTTGTGCGAAAAAATAAACTGAATGCAAGAGCAAGAAGTCTGAGGGCAAGAGGCAAGTAGCACATACCTCCGTTGTCTTGGCGAGGCGCAGCCCTACCGAGAAACTCGCCCCCGAATAGGTGTGGCACATACTTTTATCTAAAAGCATAATCTGAACGCAATAGCAGGAGGTCTGAGTGCAAAGAGCGAGCTAGGAAGCGAGCGTCACAAAAAAGCCGTAGCGCAGCGAACGGCCTCGCCCCGCCGTTCATGGAGCTCTTGGTAGGCAAGAGGTAGGGGCAACTGCCGAGAGGTTTGAGAAACAAGCAAAGAGACTTGGGAGCAAGCCTGAACGCAATACAGGGAGATCTGAGCGCAAGCAGCGAGCTAGGAAGCGAGCGTTACAAAAAGCCGCGCGCCACGGCGCAGCGCAGCGTACGGTCTCCCCGTGCCGTTCATGAAGCTCTCGGTGGGCAAGCCTGAACGCAACAGCCGAGGAGCCTGAGAGCAAGTCTCAACGCAACCGCCGAGAGGTCTGAGGGCAGGCAGAGAGGCTGGCAGGCAAACTTGAACGCAATAACGAGAGGTCTGAGTGAAAGCAGCGAGCTAGCAAGCGAGCGTTACAAAAAGCAGCGTAGCGAGCGAAGCGAGCTAGCAAGCGAGCGTTACAAAAAGCCGTAGCGCAGCGAACGGTCTCACCGCGCCCTTCATGGGGCTCTCGGTAGGCAAGCCTGAACGCAACAACCGAGAGGTTGGGGGGCAAGGACACCACTTGGCACAAATCTCCGTTGTCTTGGCACGGTGCAGCCCTACCGAGAAACTCGCCCTTGAGATAGGTGTGGCACGCCTTGTGCAAAAAATAATCTAACGGCAGCATTGGCAGTATTTGTGGTGCGAGTTTTCGTACGGCCTCACCGCGCCCTTCATGAAGCTCTCGGTAAGCAAGCCTCAGCTCAACAGCCGAGAGTTCTGAGGACAAGCAAAGGGGCTAAGTGGCAAGCCTAAACGCAATAACGAGAGGCACGAGCGCAAGCAGCGAGCTAGCAAGCGAGCGTTACAAAGAGCAGCGTAGCGAGCGAAGCGAGCTAGCAAGCGAGCGTTACAAAGAGCCGCGTAGCGCATCGCGTAGCGCAAGCAGCGAGGGAGCGAGAAAGCGGCAAAAAGCCCAGCGAGCGCAGCGAGCGTTACAAAAAGCCGCGCATAGCGCAGCGCAGCAGTCAGTAAAATAGCCACTCGGTCAGCAATGCCCCCCCTGCGACGAGTGGCAGGCCAACAGCTTTTGCCAATAACCACAAGGAATTGCGGGTCTTCAGGGCACAAAAGGCGACCACTGCCGCATGGATGAGCAGCCATAGCATCAGGTGCTGTGTCATGCGCGCGAAAAAAGGAGCTTGGCTGTCGTCAGCTATCAATGCCAGCTGCTCAGGCGGTAGTGCGAGGTCAGCATTGTCGAGCATCGTGCGCAGTTTCGGCAGCATCTTGACCATCAACGGCGTGTCGAAATACTGAAAATAGGCGAGCACCAACGCCAGTATCACGCCCGTGATAACTGGTTGAAACTTGAAGTAGATGGGAGTCTTGAACTTGATTGAGATGAGACCCGTAGCCAGCATGGTGACGACGATAATGACCACCTCGTAGTCAAACTCACCCATCAGCCACCACGTCACCCCCCCCATTATTGCGGCAGTGATGACCGCAGTAATGATGCTGGTGCGCAGATTGCGGGTAAAGTAGTCGACCAGCACATACAGCACCATCGGAATCAACCCGATGAGGAGCAGCATAAACATCAGCACCCCTAGTGGCAATTGGTCTACACTTGCAATTTTACCGCTGCTGTGGTGATAAATAAAGCCGTGTTGAGCTTAGTCTGCCATTGTGAGAAAATGAGAGCATGAATTTAAACGGAGACCTTCAGAGATGCGATCTTCCAATCCAGCCTTGAGCCGCGATGCTTTTACCACCGCCACGCTGCCTGCCAGCAGCGGAGCGATGACCATCAGCGGCACAATCAATAGGTGCTTGATTTTATTGGCAATTATTCTCTGTGGAGCTGGCTGGGTGTGGAGCAGCCTGCACGATCCGATGGCAGAGGCCATCCACCCCTCGCTGATGGGATTGACCATCGGCGGAGCACTGCTTGGCTTGGTTATCGCCCTGATCACCGTCTTCAAGGCCGCGTGGTCGCCGGTCACTGCGCCCCTCTATGCCTTGTGCGAAGGTGTGTTTTTGGGCGGCACGTCTGCCATGATGGAGATGCAGTTTCCTGGCATTGCTATGCAAGCAGTGGGGCTGACCTTCGGCACGCTGGTCGGCATGCTGGTCGCTTATCGTGCCGGTATCATTCGTGCTACGGAAAAATTCAAAGCCGTCGTCTGCGCCGCAACCTTGGGCATCTTCGTCGTCTATGCCGCCTCGTTTATACTCGGCATCTTTGGCGTGAACATACCTTACATCCACGGCAGCGGGCCGATCGGCATCGGTGTTAGCCTCTTCGTCGTTGCTATCGCTGCTCTCAACCTCATCCTCGACTTTGACCTTATCGAGCAGGGAGCAAAGAACAACTCGCCCCGCTACATGGAATGGTATGGTGCTTTCGGGCTGATGGTGACACTGGTCTGGCTTTACGTCGAGTTTTTGATTCTGCTCGCTAAACTGCGCGGCAACGATTAGGTCGTGCCTCAGGGTTTTATTCCTGGCAGCCGTGCCCCTCTTGGCATCGACGCACTGCTGACCGCTACTGCGCTGTCCGCGTTGTTGCTGGCATTCAGCATCTTCAGTGTGCGGGTGCGGCGCAACTACAGCCGCCACCGCAACTTACAGCGGGCCATCTCGGTCCTGTTATTAATCTCGCTGGTTTTTTTTGAGGTAAGCGTGCATATGCATGGCTGGAGAGCTCAAGCACAAGGTGCGGCTCTCTCCGATTGGCTGCCGCCCCTGCTCACTATCCACATCGTCATCGCCATGATTGCTGCTAGCGCCTGGATAACGACGCTAACTCTAGCCCTGTGCCGTTTCCCCAAGCCGCCCGCACCTGCTGAGCACAGCATCACCCACAAGAAACTTGCCCTGCTGACCACCGTGCTCATATACCTCACAGCCAGCAGTGGCCTGCTCTTCTATCTGCTCGCGTTTGTTTTCTAGTTTGCCACGGCGCGAGTGGAGCGAGAAAGCGGCAAAGAGCCGCGCACAGCCTCTGTCGTGGACAACAATACCTGCTGTCCGCCGTTTTCCTCCACCAATGCTGTCAGCAAGCGCTTGATTTCTTCGTAACTCTCCTGTGAAGCACCTTGATCCTGCAAGCGGTGGCTGTACTCGGCCCCCGACAACTCGTTGAGCACAACCTGATAGTGCTCGTGCTCCGTGCGTCGCAAGATGCCACTGCTGGTGATCAGCATCGCCACCGTGCTGAGGATGACCAAGCCTTTTTTGATTTTCCCCTGTGCAGGAATTTGTGGCAGGACACTGAGGCTTTTGAGTTTGCCTACTACCTTGGAAAGGAACTTCGTGTGTCGCCCCGATATGCCCAACACCGAAAACACTGCCCCTGAATGCATGCCATTGCTGACATCCTCCAGTAAACCATCGATCAGCTTTTCCTTCTTCAGTTTGGCAACGACTTCCTGCTTGCTCGCCTTCAACTGTCCGTGGCTCAACTCGGTAGCGACCAGTTCCTTACAACCACGCGGCCGTTTCTCGCGCACAGCCACCCGCTGCCGATAAGCCTCACTCGCGGCAACAAACATGTCGTACGAAGCACACTCCAGCAGCACAAAACGATGCGCTCGGCTTGAACCAGCCACAGCACCACGCCCGACCAGACCCATCACCTCTTCGGTGTTCTCGTTGATCAACCAACGCACATCCGCATGCGGTTCACCACAAGCAAACACCAACGCCAGCAATGCAATCCTACCCACAATCATCGCCCCCCCTCATCACCGATAAAGTTGCCGAAGATCAAAAATAACCGTCGATAATTCTGGTATTTTCTACTTTACTGCCGTGCACAAAGTGTGCTTAAAGCGGGAAGCGGCGATGGGCTTGGCAAGCTAACTGGCTGTAATTACATGGATAAGTTTTTTGTCCGCCCGGCCAACAATGTCTAAAGATTAGACAGTTGACTAATGTTTTTGCAGACTTAGATATTTTAACCTACTGGATTGAAACTTGTTTTTGTTCCTAGTTGTATTTCGTAGCAATAGGCAGAAGTTTTTAACTTTTAACTGTGTAAAAATTTTACACCTGGGGTGAGTGCGATGCGGCATCGCGACTATCGCAATGACAGTTTGCTGCGCGCTGCTGACGGGCAGTGCATGGACCGGGTGCCGGTATGGTTGATGCGGCAGGCAGGGCGTTATGATGCGCGTTACCTGCGGCTGAAGGAAGAGAGCGGCATGACGCTGTATCAACTGTTTCGCCATCCGCGCTTAGCGGCGGAAATTTCCCTGCTGCCGCGTACCTTGGGGGTCGATGCGATTATTTTTTTTCAGGACATTCTGACCTTGCTCGCCCCGATGGGAGCGGAGTTCATCTTTGACAACGGGCCGCGTCTAGCGCATCCACTACCCGATTGCCTCAGTCTGAAAACCTGCGATGTTGCCGCTGAGTTGAGCTTCGTCGGCGATACTCTCGACCTGCTCGACAAGGAGCTCGCGGGTGAACTGCCCGTGCTCGGCTTTGCTGGCGCACCCTTGACGCTGGCCGCCTTTATCCTCGAAGGGCACAGTCCGCACAACAAAGCCCCCCAACTCATGCAAGCCATCCACCACGAACCTAAGCGCTTGCGAGTACTGCTGCAAAAACTTACCCGTGCCACCTGTGATTATCTTAATTACCAAATCGAGCATGGTGTGGCAGGCGTGCAGTTGTTTGAATCTGCGGCCCATCTGCTTACCCCCGAAATTTACGAAGACTTTGCCTTGCCCTACCATCAAGAAATTTTCGCATCTCTCGACCCTGGTGCCATCAGCATCATGTTTGCCAGAGATTTTCATGACCTGCATCTCATTCGCCGTTCGGGGGCCAAGGTGCTCAGTCTGCCTAGCGGCGTGAGTATCGCGGCGGCCCGCCAACAGCTGGGCAGCGAAACCATCGTGCAAGGCAACGTTAGCAACCACGTGCTGCTAGAGGGCAAGCCGCAAGACATAGAGAACGCGGTGCGCGCCTGCATCGCCGCGGGGGAGAAGCGCGGGCATATCCTTAACCTCAGTCACGGGGTGCTGCCCGGCACGCCTTATGATAATGTGCGTTGTTTCGTAGACGCGGCTAGAAATGCCTAAGCTTTTTGACGCGGCCCGCCGAGGTTACAACGCGATAAAACTCATCATCGTCTTCTCCGTCATGATCTCCGCGCTAGTGCTGGTCAACATCTCGTTGCTGCTCAACATTGTGACCTCGCTTTTCTCTACCCGTATCTTTCTTCATATTGGCAGGCTTCTCCCTAGTCTATGGTGTTGCTTTTGCGTATCCTGTCTCGAAAAATATCTCGGCTTCAAATTTATCTGCCGTGCGCCACAGTTGGACAAAATCGCGCGGGCAGTGGTAATTGCCAATCACCAAACGATGCTTGATATCGCGGTCCTGTACCGTTTTGCGGCTGATTTTGGTAAGGGGCAGCACCCACGTTGGCTAGGCAAGCGCAGTTTCAAGAACATGCCACTACTCGGTTGGGGGGCAAACCTGTCGCAAACGATCCTGTTCCTACACCGTGACTGGGCACGTGATCGTAGCCGTTTGCATAGCAATTTTCTTGAGCTAGTCAAGGCCCCGTCTCCTTTCTGGCTGTGTTTTTTTCCCGAAGGCACTCGCTTCACCCCAGCTAAACTGCAAGCCTCACAGCAGCATGCTCGGACAAAAAATTATCCCATATTGCATAAGGTGCTCCTGCCGCGGCCGAAAGGCTTTACCGCCGCGGTGCAGGGTTTGCGCACCCACATCGATGCGCTGCTCGATGTCAGCATTTACTACTCACAACGACCGCCATTTATCTCGGCAGTGGTGCAGGGCAAGCAGATCAACATTATCGTGCAATGCCGCGTCATTGAGCCAGACAGCTTGCCGCGCGACGACACCGACCTCAAGCAACGCCTGTTGAAAATTTACCGAGACAAGGACAAAAGCCTGGCCCAACTAGAGCGTTAGCTGCGCTGCGCCGTGGCGCGCGGCTTTTTGTAACGCTCGCTTCCTAGCTCGCTTCGCTCGCTACGCTGCTTTCTATATCGCTCGCTTTCTAGCTCGCTTTTTGTTCTCAGACCTCCTGCCATTGCGTTCAGGCTTGCCCCCAAGTCTCTTTGCTTGCTCCCAAGCCTTCTCGCGGTCGCCACCATCTCTTGCCTACCGGGAGCTCCATGAATGGCGGGGCGAGGCCGTTCGCTGCGCTGCGACTTTTTGTATCGCTCGCTTCCTAGCTCGCTTCGCTCGCTACGCTGCTTTCTATATCGCTCGCTTCCTAGCTCGCTCTTTGCCCTCAGATCTCCCTGTATTGCGCTGAGGCTTGTCCTTTAGCCCCTCTGCCTGTTTTCAAACCTCTTGGCTGTCACGTTGAGACTTGCCTACCGGGAGCTACATGAACGGCGAGGCGAGGCCGTTCGCTGCGCTGCGACTTTTTGTATCGCTCGCTTCCTAGCTCGCTGCTTGCCCTCAGACCTCTTGCTATTGCATTCAGTTTATTTTTTTGCACAAGGCATGTGCCTATACCTGTTGAGGTCGAGTTTCTCGGTAGGGCTGCGCTTCGCCAAGATAACGGAGGTTTGTGCTAAGTGGTGTCCTTGCCCCAGGTCTTCTCGCAGTTGCCACACCTCTTGCCTACCGAGAGCTCCATGAATGGCGAGGCGAGACCGTGCGAAAACGACCGCAGATATTGCCAACACTGCAACCAGTTTATTTTTTCGCACAGGGCGTGTGCTTATACATATTCGTGGGGAGTTTCTCGGTAGGTCTGCGCCGTGCCAAGACAACGGAGATTTGTGCTAAGTGGTGTCCTTGCCCCCAAGTTTCTCGGTAGGGCTGCGCTTCGCCAAGACAACGGAGGCACGGGGCTAAGGGACTAGCTCCACTGTGCCGTGCCAAGATAACGGGGGTCTGTGCTAAACATTGCCTAGCTCCACTCGCTGCGTGTAGTGACCCTATGAAAAAAACCCGATATTCGAGTTATTTACCTCGCAACATTCCTACCAGCCCCCCCAGCATACGTGGCAAGAGACCCGCGGGCGGTAGCTTAACTACGGTGCGTTGTTTGCCACTATCGACGATCAGGTCGCGGCCTTCGTAAGCCGCGTCGCCGTAGACATAACACACACCTTCACGATTACCAAAAGGGGGAAATACCCAGCGCGAGTTTTTGATGCGAATATATTTTACGCAGCCAGATTTTATTTCACGAAAATCAACTAATTTTTTTGCACCACTGAACCAGCGTTCGGGTGCAGTCACTAGCATTTGGTCAATCACGCCATTGACTAACAGATCGACGATGAGGTTGTAAATCACGCGTGCGTTGTTGTTATCCTTGCGCTGACAGGGCAAACTGCTGACAACAACTATTTGTTTGTTGCCGATTTTCTCTATATGTTCTATCACCCTTATCAGTTGATCCTTAAACACTTTTTTATCTAGCTTGCCGCTGTTTTCACACAGGTAACCGCCATCGGCGATAAAGCCATTGGCACGTCCTGTTAAGCCTCCGAAGGTGCGTAGACTTAACTGATGATGTCTAAAGTTAGGTGCAAGTGCAAAAAATCTATTTTCGGCAAAGAGATGGGTTGCAACCTGAGCGTCGGAATTAGCTCGTTCGCCGCGCACAGCTGACAACAAGGCCGCGGCAAACAGCACCTCACCTGCCTTGCTAAAGGGATCAAAAAAAATCGTATCAGTAGCAGCTAGTATTTCGCCATCAAGGTGACTGACGAAGTCGACAGCACGATCCATCTTCATGACCAGTTGATCTCTGCCTTTGGTATTGCCAAAAACATCAATAATATTTGGATTAAGCTCCAACATCGGTTACTTCCTCATTGTTAGCAATATCAAGCCACCATCTGCTCTCGACGTAGATGCGAAAAAATATAATCAGCAGGACTGAGCGCTTCTGTCTCCCAAAGTTTGATCTGCTGCACTAGGGCGCTGAAATCGCTGCGGTTGATGAACCCTCGGCTGCATAATTCTCTAAAATCACTGGCAGTTGTGCCCGTCAAGGCAGTGAACAACTGCTCGTCATCGATTACCATCAAGCCGTCTTTGCCCACGTTGTAGGCCTGAGCAATCCAGACAAAATCGAGGGCGTTGATAACTAGTTTTTTGATGCGCGTCGCATACCAGGTCTTGATTGCATCGCTGTGTTGATCCGACTGCTCTGCACGTGCCGCGGCGACAATAAGTTCGTCCATGCTGACTGAATTTTGCCACACACCCTTGACATTAAGCAAGGCGGTGTAAAGATGCGGATACTGCGTCAGTGATGCCAGCGGCTCGAAGGACAGCAAGCCGTTGGCTGTGAACGCGACACCAAGCTGCGCGGCTGACAATGCTTCTTGCCGCGCTTCTTCAATTCCTGCTTGGGTGTGCAGATCATCTTCATCGCTGAACGGCGCTTCGACCTGTGCATGCTCCGCCTCAACTCCCTCGACGACTTGAGCATCTTCATGCTTGCTGATCACCGTGTGCTGTTGTCGGGGGGGAGGCTCATCCGCGGCGGGAATCGCAGCAGCATCTTTGTCTGAAGGCTCATCCCGCGACGGTAGGGGAATGCCGGTTGCCGTGCCTACCGCACCGAAGACCCCTGTTTCGTTGCGCTCAACGAACGAGGGCAAGGCAATGCCACTACTCGTGCTGGGCTTTTTTTTATCTGCCTCACTAGCACTTTCTTGCCCACTGACCGCGACTGCCTCACTAGCATTTTCTTGCCCACTGACCGCGACTGCCTCACTAGCATTTTCTTGCCCACTAACTGCGACTGCCTCACTAGCATCTTCTTGCTCGCTAACTGCGACTGCCGCACTAGCATTTTCTTGCCCACTAACTGCGACTGCCTCACTAGCATCTTCTTGCTCAGCACCATCATACACGGCATGTTCTACCGCGTCAGAAGACTGAGGCGGCACAAGCACGTCCAAACCAGGCTCAACCTCAGCATCGCGTGGCTCGACCTCAATCTCAGGTTGAGCCGCTGATGCGATCATGACCAGCGCGTCATCTTCTGCCCCTGCCTGCACGGCAAAGGCCTCAGACATGGCATCCTCAGCCAGCGGCTGAGCCACTTGCTCTTTATTGTCCTCATCCACCATCACAACCTCAGCAGCAATAAACAAGACCTCACGCCTACCCTTCGGATGTCCCCAAAAAAAAGTTTAGAAAGAATTAAAATTTTTTAGAGCTGGACAGTTAAGCCTAGCGGCGGCAAATTTTGCTTGGTCGGCGCACATCCCATAGCTAGACCACCCCGACATCACTCACAATGCTAAAGACCTGCACTGCTAGCCGCAGGATGCTAGACTCTTACTCTTGGCTTTCCCTTAGCCGACACCGAGATCGGCAAGCAAATCGTCACAGTGCTCGATGCCCACCGAAAGACGAATCAGGCCACCGTCGATGCCCAGCTGCTGCCGCCGCGCGAGTGGAACACTGGCATGCGTCATCGTTTCAGGATGATTGACCAACGACTCAACCCCACCAAGACTTTCCGCCAGTTTGAAGAGGCGCAGTTTTTGGAAAAAATCTTCCGCCGCGGCTTGGCCACCATGCACACGCAAAGAAATAATCCCGCCAAAGCCACGCATTTGTTTTTTGGCCAAGGCATGTTGCGGGTGCGAGGGCAGGCCCGGATAAATTACCGCGGCAAAACGTCCGCTATGTTCCAGTGCTTGTGCAATGCGCAGCGCGTTCTCTTGATGCCGCTGCATGCGCAAATGCAACGTTCTGACACTGCGTGCCAACAAAAAAGATTCAAACGGGGATGGAATAGCACCCGCGGCAAATTGTAAAAATTTTATGCGGGCGGCAAGGTCGTCGCGGTTAACGATTAACGCCCCGCCAATCATGTCGCTGTGTCCCCCCATATACTTAGTGGTCGAATGCAGCACAACGTCCGCACCAAGTGCCAACGGCGACTGAAACACGGGCGAAGCAAAGGTATTGTCGACGACAGTCGTTATTGCCCGCGGTGCGGCTATCTCGACCGCGGCTCTGATGTCGACTAAATGCAACAAAGGATTAGTAGGCGACTCAATCCACAGCATGCGGGTATTGTCTTTTATCGCCGCGGCAATGGCCTGTGGTTCAGCCATGTCGATGAAATCAAATTCTAGCCCATACCGAGCCATGATGTCCGTGAACAAACGCCCACTGCCACCATAGACATCTTCGCAGACGAGCACATGACTGCCCTGATCGAGCAGTTGTATCGCCACCTGTGCTGCTGCCAATCCCGAAGCAAAACTGTACGCACAAGCACCGCCCTCCAGCAGAGCCAGAGCCTCCTCCGCGGCCGTGCGGGTGGGATTGCCGGCCCGCGCATAGTCATAAAGCCGCGGCTGGCCAGGGCTGTCTTGCACATAGGTCGAAGTCTGGTAGATCGGCATGTTCAAGGCACCGGTCTCGGCATGCGGCTCAGCACCGCCATGCACACAGATAGTTGCATGATGCATAAACTTAGTCCTCAATCAGTTTCCAGTGGCGGCACGATCACCGCTAGTCATGCTCGGCCGCGACGCTGGCGCAGCGCGCATGCTATGCAAGGGGCTGCTGCTTGGCAAGGGCTAACGTGGCAGGTTAAGAACGGGATTGACGCTAAGGTTGAGCGTCGCGGCTAGCGTGGTAAGGATTGCCCTAATCGCATTGGGGTTTTCCAGCAGCTTGGCATCGGCAAAAGTAAAGTGCGTGCGAAAAATGTCATCCCAGTGCGTGGCCGTCAGGCGTTCGCCCTCACCCCACAGGTGGTCACGCCAGTGCTGATGCGTGACGATTGCCGCAATCAAGCCAGCCGCCGCGCCAACCTTAGCACTGGTGCGCCCCTCAGCGGGGACGATAAGCTCGAGCCTCTTGACCAGCGGCAGTGCCTTCCACCCCACCACCGTGCCGATGGCAAGCGGAATCAACAACAAGCCTCCCAGCTTTGAATAACCGCGCTGGAGCATACGTGTCTTCACCCCGCGTGGCTGTAACTCACTGAAATAATAGCCATTGCCATCCGCGGCGACAAAAGCATTGGGGCATACTGACTCATCAGCCAGCACCCCACCTTCAGGCAACTGCCCCCCCTGCACCGTGCAGACCACCAGCTTCAGCAGTTTTTGCCCCTGGTGCTCGACCAATACCATGCCTAACGCATGCTGCTCATCACGCACGGCCTTGCTGCCAGCTGGTTCGACCCCAGCACAAGCCTTAACGAGACCCACTACTATGATTGTCATGATTATTTTATAGAATTGCATCTAATCAGCCCTAATAAGCTCACATATTATACAATAACTGAATTTATTGTCAATGAGATAAAGACTGACCAAGAACGTGCCGATAAGCACCGAGGAAGGGAGTCTTGCATCACTCAAGGAGAGCTTCTATGCGTTATGTCTTGTCTTTTGCCATGGGGGGAATGCTGGTCGCCTGCCAGCAACAGCGCCTACCACAGCTACAACCGAACCCAGGTGTAGCACCTAGCGTCAGCCAGCCGACGACGGTAGTCCCCTCGACACTCGCCGCCCCGGCCGCGCTCAATCCTGGCAATTTAAACATTGAACTGATCAGCAACGAGAACAACATCACCGTGGAGAAAGATGCGCAGGGACAACGGCATCGCATCGCCTTGACAACTGACATTCTCTGGCCGTGGGTGGTGCAGGTTAGTGGTAAAGATTTAACCAGCAGAGATATTCTCCTAAACAGTTTTCCTGGTTTTGGCGGGGCCGTAGTTTCTGTAGACAATTCCAATAATGGGCCTATTGCGATACACAACTTCCACTTTCACATGGAATACAGAGAAAATGTGAAGATAGAGCCGATGGAGCTGCACATAGTGGCGAGAAATATGAAATATTGTCGACAGATTTTCAATGACGTTGCCGAACAAGGGAAAGATAGCGTGGAGGCAGTGAACGGTATTATGCCTGAGATTCCCGAAAGTGAAGCTGATTGCGGCAGGATGGGCAGTGCCAACATCTACAACTTCGACCAGAAACTGCGTCTGAGTTTGCAGGTCGAGAACGTTCGTGATGAGCATAAGGCTCAGCAGGAAGAGAAGAAACGCCAGCGATTAGAAGGGTTTGTTTGCCGCATGCTCAACTCCTCTAAAGCGGCTGTGGTCAATAAAGCCACCGCGTCATGGTCTTCTGGCAACAGCTGGACAGATGTTTTCAAGACCATAGGTGCTAATTTTGCCGCAGAACTCCTCACCCACAGTATATCTGTCAAAGGCTTTGACTGCAATAAAGCTGTGTATCAGAATACGACAAGAGGACGATCACAACGTAACTCCCAATCAAACAGAGCTGCTGGTGGCGGCTAACCCTAACCATCCTCACTCAAAGGTGAAGTGCAGTTCACTGCTGGCATGGTAGGTGTTGCCATTGCTATCCCAATATTTTATGGCGATGGCAATGCCTTGGTTTTTCTGCGGATCGTCCGCATCGATGGTGAACAGCAGGGGGTCGAGTTGAAAGAATTCATTCTCGACGGCACCGGTCTCTTGATGGATGTCGATGGTATAGCTTTCCTCGCTACCGAGAAAGCTGTACGTTAGTTCTGCCCCGACGTTTTTAGTTTGCACTAGTGTGCGCAACAGCCTAAACAACTCGTCGAGTTTGTCCGCTTGACGATGCAATGGCTCGCCGTCGACGCGACTGGCGATGTCTCTCTCAAGAATCCCGGTCCTGCCGAGACCGACGGTCGCGATGGTGGCGTTTTTGCGCAGTCTTCGGGCAATATGCAACCCCGCAGGATTTTCCAGTGTGAAAATAGACTCAACTGGCTCGCCATCCGAGAAAAAATAAACTTCACGAAAACTGTCGGTGCGCCCTGTATTGAGAAGTTTTTCGGTCTGCAGCAAGGCGCGACGATAGTTGGTATAGAAGTCCGAGTAGCAGAGAAATTCCTGCATGCGGCTATGCATCATCACGTAGTCAGCATAGAACTTTGTCGCGGGCACGAGCCGCTCGTGCATGACACTGACATAACTGTTGTAAGTTACCAAGCCGACCTGAGCGTTATCAAAGCGGGACAAGTAGGAAACCATCCGATCCATTGCCCGTGAACGCGCACAGCTGCCATCAGGGGTCACGGGGTCGTTGTAGCGCATGGAGGCCGACGTATCGATGACAAACACGACATCACGCGGCAAATATCTCGTATCACAGAGCACCCCTGAGATGGTTAGCTCTAGCGATTTCGCCTGGCGCATATTCTTGCTGTAAACACCTTGCCCAATAAAATCATGCTCACCCAAAGACCATCCACCATCTTCCTGGCAAGGAAAATGCCACGCTAACCGCGGCTTCGTCTCGTAACTAGCCAAGGTCGAGACAGCAACCTCAGCGCTCTGTTCTACCGTTTCGATCTGCTCAGCACTAACGTCGGCCTCGTCCTGCAGCTTAACAGAGTCACTGAAGTGCGTAGTGCCACAGGACACACACCCCACCAGTAGTACCACTCGGAAAAACATAGCTACCTCTCCCTTTAACTGTAACCTCACACAAATACTCGGTAGCAATGATTTTTTATTTAAAAAAAGTAATTAACTATCCAATTTTTTTGAAAAATTTCCCTAACAGCTCGACATTAGCAATTTTTGTGCGCTAATTTTTGTGCCGCCACCTGGACAAATTTACCGTGTTATCCTCCCCTTAGCCAGGCACGGTCACCGCCTTTAATATCGACAAACTATATTATCTTGACTTTAGTTATGATTTTGTTTATTATTAACAGACAGCGCTATGTAACTGTGGAATATACTTTGAAATTAATATTTTTATCGTTAATATCGATAGTTACGCTGTCACCAGCTGAGGCGGCAACAGGGGATTTTGTCGCTCGCGGCGACAGCTTGCAGGCGGATGTGCGCCAGCTGCTGCGGGCGCGGCTCTATGCAGGCACGGTCAACACGCCTGAGGTCGATAGCACCTTGACCACCCTGCTCGATGACTTAGGGCCGTGGAAGGCACAGCTTGAAGAAGTTTTGCTGGACGAGCGTCACCCTGTGTTCGTATCGCTGAGCAGCAAAGTAGCGTTGATTGAATTGTATTTTCAATTAGTTACTGACTTGATGCGCATCAAACAGCTCACCGCCCCGCCCCTACGGTGGTCGACCTGGGGAGCGCAGTTTGACCTGCGTGCACCCCGCGCCGTGGTCTGGCACTACTCGGCTACGTTGCAAAAATTGCGGGCACAAAAACTTGACATTATTAACACCAGCGATGACATCGTAAAACTACGCCTCAAGGCTGCCTTTGTCGAAGGCGTGCAGATTGCAACCATTGCCCACGCAGCTAACGACAACAGCCACCTGCAAGCTGTGAAGTATCTTATTTACACGACCCTTTACCAACAACTAGCTCGCAATGCTTTTTATCGGGGTGATGTTGACAGCAGCACCTTGCTAGCACCAGCAGATTATGCGCAGTCCGATTTGCGCCAGCGCCTCGTCACTCGCATCTATCACGAACAACGTCAAACACATATGCAGCATGCCTTGCTGACCACGATGCCACGCTTGCCCCTGCCTCCACAGGGTTTGCGGCAGCCGTTGATTGCTAACTGGGAACTGTACGAACAGCTGGCTGCAGCCCACCCGCAGCTTAACGCGGTGACGACACGCGAGCTGGCAAGAAAAATCTACGCACTGCTCGATAACCGCCAGAAATATGCCATCGCCGTGCACGATGTGGAAGATATGCGACGTTTCATGCTCCTAGCTGAACATCTCCTGTTGCCGCTAGAATTAGAAAAAATCCTCATCACCCTATCGGTGGACATCGACGGCAGTGACACCAGCATAATTGCCCTGCAACACGCGCTGCTGCGTAGTCGCACCCATGCACTGCTGGCGGCGATAATGCCACTGCAACTCAGCCATCGCCATAAAGTCCGGCTGTATGCTGAGCTCAGTCTGCGTCAACGAGAGCTGCAAAAAAATTCTCCGCAACAGACCGCCCAGTGGTATGCTAAGGCAACTGCACAACTTACCCATAGCCAAGATGCAATACGGCAAAGTTTTATCAATAAAGTTCTCCTCAGTGCCCGTCATGTTGCCAACATCGAGTCCGAAGCGGCGGGGCAACCTGTGCAGCTGTCTATTTTGCGCAAAGCACTGCTGCATGATCTTTTTGTTATGGATTTCAGCGGTGAAGTGCAGGCATCAATCGAGGCGGTGCTGCGTCAACAGGACTACCAGCTTAGTCGCAAAATTTTCTTCCAAGAATTGCATCAGCATTTTGCCAGACTGTTGCCACACACAAAGCTTAAGCCGCATAAACTGGCGGCATTGAGTTACCACGACATAGTCAGCACGCATATCAACCCGGCCCTGGCACAACTTGAAGACCACGAACAAGATACTGTGCGCGCCATTAAGCGTAGCGTAAGAATCAATCATATGGCCCAGTTAAAATCACTGCTGCAGTACGGGTATTGGTTTGGTTATTTTGCCGATAACGGCGCGGCCACCCCCACGCTGGATATGTTGCCACTAGAGGCATCACAACGGGCTAATTATTTGCAAGAATTGAAGTTTGTCTATCTGGATGAATATCCCTTTTTGTTGCTGGAAAAAAACGGCAAAAAACTTTATCAGGTGCTGGTAGCCAGGATAAAAGATAAAGACCTGGCCACCCTAGATACCGCTAAGATCTGGTCTTTGCTCAGCCAGGCACTTAGGCGACAGCATTTAAATATCAAAGATAAAATTGCCGCAATCGACCGCGCCGCATCGTTACTAGATATCAAGCACCTGGCGGCAGGGTCACCCATACTCAGGGTGAGTATGAAGGAATTCGACGGTCTCTATCCGTTGCATGAAAAATTTGTCAAACGCCACAACCAGCCCTCTCGCTTTCAACATAACTGGGAAGCAATAAACATTAACTATATCGGCAGTTTTTTTACCGTCATGATCGGCTATCATCTCGGCGGATGGTTGTTGCGCAGGTCTTTGTTTGGCACGGCGGGGGCACATGTATTGAGTTGGTTGAACCCCGTCTTCGGTGGGGCTATGCCTTATGCCGCGCCGCTGTTACATGCCATGTGGGGGGTAATTTTATTTGAATACTTTGTAGCTATGCCCTACCAGACTTTTGTCGTTAAACCACAAAAGTTGCGTGAACTGCAGCAATACTACCATCTAGGTAGCACTCGACACAACTTAATCAGCGGCACTGATCTCAACTACTATCGCCAGGAAAGAAACGGATATTTCCTTAGCTACGCGCTAGATATGAGCATGCATGCCCTCTTCGTCGGCTGGTGGGTGTACAGCCTGAAATTTTCCCATGTTGTGCCTAAGCTCAAAGAAAAAAATTTGCAGCGGCTACTCAAGCATGTGGGTGTTGATGATGCGGCTAATACGGTCTACAAACGCAGGCGTAGCATTTTTAAAGCTGACTATATCAAACGTAACGCCGAACGACAGATTACCGAATTAGAAAGGGCTAGCAACGTCTCGCGTCACTATAAACGCGAGCGTATTCACCGCATTAAGACCGCGGAGCAAAAACTTCTCAGCATGATGGCGGACAAAGAGCAGGCCCTCAAGGTGGCAGCTATTGAACACAAGCATGATTTTGCCGCACTCGGCCTGACTGAGGCGGTGTTTGATTTCGACACTATCGCGCGTGCTTACGGCTTAATCAAGTATGGCTACAAAACAGGGGTCTATAGTAAAGCTGTTTTTCAAGAGGCTGAGCTTGCCATGGGGCAGCTACAGATGACCCTGGTACGCCGACTAAAAATTTCTCCCTTGCGTATTGGTAAGACTAAGGTAGCAGAAAAAACATATCAACGCGCCCTCGGCGAAGCCGTAGCAGAAAGTATGTTTCCTGAGCGTAGCCAGGCAGCACTTGATCTCGCGGTGCTGAATTTTTATCTCAGCGCGGCACAAATGCCCCCAGTGGCCAACCTAGAAAATGTTAGATCTACCCTCATGAAGCTACGATCTAAGTTAGGTCACAAGTTTAGCGGCAGTAGAGATTATTTTGGCAAAAACAGAGCCGCCAGCAGCGCGCTGTTTGAAGGCAATATGTTCGTTGGCTATAAGACAGAAGTTATCCAGGCAACTCCTGAGGAGATGCGACAATTGCTTAAGCATATTAAGACTATAGGCTATAACAGCAAAGGCATCAAAACCCTGAAGGACGTGCGAGACGAGAGGCCACTTATCGAAAAGAAACTAAAAGGTCGTATCCGCAAGTATACGATCTCTCCTGGTATGAAGAACGATACGCCGCACAAGAAGAAAAATCGCGATAGACTAAATCACGCTTGGACGAGTATCAAACACTACTTGAAACATGGCTATTTTGAAGGTGGTGGCTCATGATGCGAGTCCTGTGCATATTGCTATTTTCGATGCCATTACAGGCACAAGATACCGTTTACTATGCCGATGCCAGCCAAGAGCAGGCACTTGTTGATGAGTATCTGGCCAGCTACACGACTGCGGCCAGCGCCCTGGTGTTGGAAATGAAACTACTCAAACGTCTCTTTACCAACTACGACCGTGAGGTCTATCGCCAAACGCTGAGGTATTTAGAAAGCTTTGCCGCGCAACAGCCTGAGGCCGTGTTAGCCCTCAGTGATAGCATCCAAACTTACTGGGATAGTCATTACCTACACAGTTATGTCAGTCGCAGCCAGGCTGAGTATGGTAAGTTGAAATTTATCTCGGCGCTGGGTTTGGCTGCGGGTGGTATCGGTCTGCTTAAGAACCCGCTCGCGGCATTTAGCACCTTGCGACATCTGCATCTGCTGTTGCCTGTTGGCGGTGGTGTCGGCACATACTACGCGGTTAATTTTTTCCGCCAGCCCTCGCCTGAGCTACCGCCTGAACCCCAGGAAATACTGAGCTTTGCCCACGGCAAGCGCAACTTTGATTATCAACAAAAACGCAATGACTATCTCTATCGTTTGTTTTCCATCGGTGCGGGTATGGGCACGGGGCAATTTGTTTTTAATACTCTCACTAAAAACAGCGATGAGGTCTACAGAATTCTTAAGCCAAAATTTAAGCCGCGTTACCTGAAAGGCGCACTGGGTGCACTATTGGGATACTTTGTCGTTCAGCAAGGTGGCTACTATCTGCTGCGCACGGTTACCACTAAACGAAAAGAACGCCACTTCAAAAACAGCCTCCAAGACCTATATGGTGCTGCCGCGGCAGGCGATACAGCGCAGACCATCACCGCGGCGCAACAACTTACCGCGGTGACAACACAACTGGTTACACTCTACGAGATGCAACACCTACAGAAGATGGTAGAATTTGAGCAAGAACTAGCTAAGCCTGCCGCACAACAGGCAGCAAGTGATGCAGGTATACGAGAAAGAATTGAGACCATAACCGCACAACTGTCTAAATCACTGCAAATAAATTATGACTACAGCCTGCCTGCGCAGAGCCATAGCCAAGCAAAAGCTGAGCTCGACGAGGGCCGCTTGCACCACAACATCAAACTACTGTGGCAAGTCGCGATGGTGTTTAAAGTTCTCGGTGAAGAGTCCCAGTTTGTTTTTTTGCAACATTTTCATCACAAGATGTTGGCAAAATTTAACAATATGCTGCTGATGTATGAAAATTTTAGCAAAATAGTTGAGCTTAACCAGCTGGGGAAAATTAAATTTACTGCCGATGATTTGCGCACGGCACTCGACGTTTACCTCGGCTATCATCAAGCCAATGACCAGCAGGCGGCAGAGACCCAGCGGCCCGATGGCCGCAACCACGCGGTGCTGACTTCAACCCGCCACTTTGCCCGTTTTCTGGCAAAAGAAGTCGCCTTGTTGAAAAACGTTAAGGATTTTAATTACATAATATTGCACATAGTTGATATCTATCAGCGTCAGGCTCAGCATCGTCAGGCGCTAGCGACACTGGTGCAAGACATTGAGGAGCAGGCCGAAGTCCACGATGCCTATTATGACGCGGTGTGGGCTGACGGCATCAAAGGTGCATTAGCAGGCACTTTTGCTCTGATGGGCGCGGCAGGTCTTAGCAATCTGGCGCAAAAATTAGGCAAGCATAGCAAATCCTGGCCGCGGCGCTGGAGCGCGAAATTACTGCACTTTGACAACGGTCGCCAGTGGAATTTTGCGGGCCTGCCGACCAATCTTAAGGCACTGAAGCGGCTGGGCATTGTCGGTGTTGCCGGTGCTGGTGTGGGGGTGCTGGCGCACTATTGGCGCAAATTGCATACGCACAAGCTGCACCCTAAGGCGGCACTGCTTGACATACAAAAGTTAGTTGCGCTCGAGCTTGCTTATCAAACCTGTCAACTAAAACATGACATTGAGACGAGTGCACAAGACCAAGATGCTTTGCAAACCTTCAGCGTTGAACAAATTGAGGCCGAAAGAGAAACTCATGCCACACTAGCACAACGTTGGCAAAGTTTGGCGGCGAAAGTTAATCACCTCCACAGCTTTGCCCCCAGTCTGCGGGTCAACCAGGTGCTCGATGCACCGCGGCAAGCACCGGTTACGACTGCGGCAGCAGGGTGTTCGCCCCAAGAAATTTGGGCGGTAAGTCTCACGCCCGTGACGGAAGATTTGCGTAATGCTGGAGAGCTGTTGCGCCAGCGCAGAGATATATTGGATACGATCGATAAACAACGATTTTTACGAGAACTAGGAGGGTAAGAAAATGCAGATCAGAAACAGAGTTATGGTAGGGTTGCTCGCCCTGACCCTGGCTGGTCAGGGATTGGCCTGGGATGATAATCAGAAAAAAGATAACAGGCGCAAGTTTATTGTCGCGGGGATCATCGCTGCAGGCGTAGTTGCCGCGACTTTTGGTGGTTACAAGGCCTGGAAGCACTTTGATCTGAGCGAGATGTTCAAGAAGAAAGTCGTTGATAAAGAAGAATACATCGGCATCGATCTGGGAACATCCAAATCTGGCGGCGGGCGCGGTGACGAGCTTGTGGCTGACGATAATGGCATAACAATGACTGCCAGCGCGGTGCGATTTGATGCGGACGGCAAGGTTGTCGAACACGGCGACACCGCCCTCGGCAAGGATGGCACGATTACTTCGTCCAAGCGCATTATAGGTGCTCCCCGTTGGCAAGCTGTAAAAGGTAAGCACCCCTGGAAGGTGGTAGCCGACACCAGAGAAGGCATGGAGAGCCTGGCGGCAATTGAGACTGTTGCAGGTGATGTTTCTCCGGAAACGGTGGCTAAGGAAGTAATAGAAGATGTTAAACAGAGGATTGAGAAAGGCTTAGGCAAGGAATTTAAAAAAGCAGTGATCACTGTGCCAGCTTATTTTTACGATTTCCAGAAAGCTGCGACTAAGCGAGCGGCCATAGCGGCGGGATTTGATGAGGTTGTACTTATCAACGAGCCGACGGCGGCAGCGTTTGCGCATGGCGCGGCGGAATTAGATAAAAAGAAGTTAAAGCGAGGAGTTAAATACTTGATCTATGACTTTGGCGGCGGCACGATGGATGTTTCTATCGTCGATGCTAAGCTAGAAGGCAAGAAGAAAACATTTACGGTGACCGCGATCGAGGGTAACCCTAGTCTCGGTGGTGACGATATTGACAGAAAAATTGCCGAAAAGCTGGCGCGGGAGTTATTAGGCTCAGATTTAGACAATCTGTCACCTGAGAGCCAGCGGGCTATAATTGAAGAGGCCGAGAAGGCCAAAATTCATCTGGCAACAATCGAAGAGGCCGAGAAGGCCAAAATTCATCTGGGAACTGAGGTTATCGGCACCTACGTAAACACAATCAGGTTAGCAGGTAAGGATGTGGAAGTTAAGCTTAGCTACGATGACTTTAACGAAGAGATAAAAGATATTGTAGAAGACACCCTGGCACTGACACGTAAAGCAGTCGGTGAAGGCGATAACGAACAGAACATCGATGAAGTGGTGCTGGTCGGTGGTTCGAGCCGTAATCTTTTGGTGCAAAAAAAACTTGGCAAGATGTTTGGTAAGGATAAGCTGAAAGAAGAGATTGATCCTGATGAAGTGGTGGCCAGAGGCGCGGCAAGGTATGCGAAGTTTTTGGACGGGGAGCAGAAGGAATTTCATTTGTCGGATGTTGTCCCTATGGATCTGCGGGTTGATATGAAACGAGGTAACAGATCTGTTTCAAAGGTAGTTATTCATAAGCTAGCAGATACTCCCGCTGACGGAGATGCTACCGGGGAAGCAGTGGCTACCGATGTTGTCATCAATATCCGTCAAGGCGAGAGCGAAATTCCCAGTGAGAATATGCTGTTGGGGAGAATTGATCTTGAGGACATCGGGGCCGGTAATGATGTTGAAGTTGTGTACTCAATCGATACTAACGGTATTCTTACGGTAACCGCTTATGGCGGCGAAAATCTTAAACCCAAGGTCCTTAAGATTGATATGAGCAAAACCCCTGATGAAATTGACATGGAGGATGGTGTCGAAGAAGAAAACCCCGTCCTGAAAATGCTTGGGGAAATGGCCGAGGAGCTGAAGATAACGCGCGAGGCACTAGAGGCAGTACTCAAGGAGCAGCAGATAACGCGCCAACAACTAGAGGCGATGGGCAAGGAGCGGAAGGATATACGCAAGTTGCTCGAGACAATACGCGTCAAAATACAGGGAGCGGCTGACAAGTAGCAGTGCCGCTGGCTGGCAAACAAGCAAGTCAGCTGCACGTAAGCTCCGAGTGGCTCAGAGATTGCGTCGGATCGTCGCGATCAGATCGGTCAGCTCTTCAGGGGACAGCTTGCCGCCTTTTGACCAGGCAACGTTGCCACCCTTGTCAAACACCAAGACGTGGTAGGAGTTATCTAGCAAACCCCAGGCCCTGACCAGCACTTTGCTTTGATCCTTCACAAAAGTGGTGTGAGAGAACTGCGTTTGCTTGGCCTTGAGACGCTTGGAGATCAGAAAGTTCGGTATCCACGTCGCCCCCATGTTGACGATCGCCACCGAGCCGTACTTGTCGCGCGAGAAGGCTTCCTGCTTGAGTGCCTGTTCGACATGCTCGTTGATCTTCTGTTCGTCTGGATCGACGTAAAACACCGCATGCACCTTGCCCGTCAGCTCGTCGCTCTTCCACGCCGTGCCATCGACACGCCCGCCGTGCTTGTCCTTCAATACGACCTCAGGGGCCTTCTTGCCCACCACCAAGCCCTGTGCAGAACCTGACGCAGCCACCGCAACTGCCATCACTACTACCGCTACCAATTTTTGGAAAAACATTGAATTCACCCTCAACCAGAAAACGACACCGACCGCCCTACTACATGAGATGGTGGCGATTGTAAATAGCTGATCGTGCAGGTAGCGGTAACTAGTTAATCTTTTTGCATTTGGTGTCAAAACAACCTAAACTTGTGCCCGCAGCGGCTAAGTTATCGCTTGCAGTTGCTCGATGAACAGGTGACGATACTGCTGGGGATTGATCACTGGGAGCACGTGTTTGAAGGCTAAAGTAAAGACTAAAAGCAAAGACAAGGCCACGCCAACGGTGGCAACAGCTGCACCGACCGTAGTGGCAACCGCAGCACCGCCAGCATCGGCAACACCAGCCGCGGCAACCGCCGCGCCGACCGTAGTGCCCGATCTCAACCAGAAGACCGCGGCGCAAAGCAAGGTAGAAAGTTTTTACCGCACCCTCGAATCGGCACGTGGCCAGCGACTGCTCATCTGCATCAAGGGCTATCCCGACCCTGATACCATCGGCAGCAGTCTCTGCCTCAAGTGGATCGGCTCGTTCTTCGACATCGACTCAACCATCGTGCACTTTGAGGAAATTTCGCACCACGAAAACCGTGCCCTGGTCAAGAAGCTCGACATTGAACTGGTCGAATGGGGGCAAGGCTTCGATGTCTCGTCCTACGACTACTACGCGATCAACGACTCCCAGAGCACCAACTTGCCGATCGAATTGCCGCCGTCCTGCTCGCTGCTGGTGTTCGTCGACCACCACAAAAATACTGGCAGTGCCAATGGTGGTTTCGTGGACATTCGCGAGTCGGCAGGCTCAACCTCCGCCATCTATACCGAGTATATGATTGAGGGTCGTATCCGCTTTCAGGGCAACAATGCCGACGAAATGAAAGTCGCTACCGCACTCATGCATGGTATTCGTTCGGATACCGATGACTTTGTCAATGCAACGGCTCTCGACTTCCGCGCCAGCGAATACCTCGCGGGGCATGTCGATAGGGATTTGCTGGCTATCATCTCTCGCCAGTCAATTCCTGCCAAGACCATGGACTTGACCCAGGTCGCCCTGCAGCGCAAGGACATCCGTGGCACGTACCTGTTTTCAGGTGTCGGTTTTGTGCGTGACGAAGATCGCGACGGGATCGGGCAGTGTGCCGACTACCTCCTCCATCGTGAAGGTATCGAAACAGTCGTTGTCTTTGGAGTCATGCGCGGTTACGTTGACGGCTCGCTGCGCACCAAGTCGCACATCCTCGACCCCGACAAGTGGATCAAGGATGTCTTCGGACAGGATGGCCGTGGCACTTGGTATGGTGGCGGGCGCAAAGACAAGGGAGGGTTTCAAATTCCCCTCGGTATCTTCAGCAAGTGCCAAGATAAGGAGCTGCTGTGGATTTTGATCAAGAAAACGATCGACGATCTCTTTTACCAGAAGATCGGGATTGAGGGTAAAGGTTCGCTGGATAACGACTTGGCACCAGGCAAGGTTTAACGGGAGTAGAATGGAAACGTCAAAGTTCGACGAAAACGTCAAGACGGTCAGGCAACTGATTGGCAATCTGGTCAGTGACCCTGAGCGTGAGGGGTTGCTGGACACGCCGCGGCGGGTGGCAAAGTTTTGGGAACACATGACTGGCGGTTACGGCGAGGATCTGCAGCGCATAGTTAGCAGTGCGGTTTACCAGGTTGAACACGAAGACATGGTAGTCGTGCGCGATGTTGAGGTCTACAGTCTGTGTGAACACCACATGCTGCCCTTCTTCGGCAAATGTCACGTCGGCTACATCCCCGACGGCAGAATCATCGGCTTATCCAAAATTCCCCGCCTGATCGACATCTTCGCCCGTCGTCTACAAGTGCAGGAACGCATGGGCGATGAAATCGGTCAAGCGTTGATAGATGCCGTCAAACCTAGAGGGGTCGGGGTAATCATCGAGGCTCACCACCTATGCATGAAGATGCGTGGAGTGCAAAAACAAAACTCCTTCACCCTTACCAGTTCGATGCGGGGCTGCTTTCGTAGCGATCTTGGCGTGCGTAACGAATTTATTTCCTTCGTCAGGACTTGACCACCACAATTGAAGCTGCTACAGCCTCCGGATCTGAAGGAGGAAGTATGCGCACCCATGTCTTGCTGCTCTTGTTGCTGGTAGTTGGCAGCCAATCGCAGCCTGCTATGGCAGGGCGGGGCGAAGGGGCGTGGTCTTCTTTGCTGGCAAAAACTCGCCCCCACATAGGGCGGCTGGTTTCGACGGCAAGTGTTTTCGTGCTAGGAGCCACGGGTGCTGGCTTGGTAACGGCAGCCGTCCTCGCTCAGCGGGGGGTGCGCGAAGAGATAGAGCACTCCTATCGCCAGCGTGAGATATTCATGCAAGCGCTCGTGCGGGGTGAGCGCGAAGTGGTCAGTGCACAGCTGGAATTAGATGACTTTGCGCTGGAAAGATACATCGGCCTGACCATCCACTACGTGAAAAACGGACAACATCATCTCGGCACGGTGGCAAGTGTCGATCGTGCCAACGATGCCCTGCGCTGCGTCGACAGCGATGATCTGGTCAGCCGCACAGAGATTGAGGGTGTGCTGCTGCTCGACAGTGAAAAGCCAGGGCGTGTCGTTACCTTCACCATTCGCGACGCACATCTGCTTGATCCCAGCAAGGAACACCTGTTTGCAGGGCGGGTGTCTACGTTCGGCACAGTGGCGGGAGTTACCAACGGGGGCTATCTCCTCGTCAGGCCGTATATCAGACGCGACGATGATCGTGGTGCAGGGGGATTTAGCACTTTGCTGTATCTCGTCGACGAACGGCACCTGCCGATAGTGCCCTGATCGTGCCGGCCCGGAGACAAGCGATGCTTGATGCCACCGCCAGACAGCAGCCCGCGCGCCGTGTGCATTTCATCTCGCTCGGTTGTGCACGCAACCTCCTCGATTCCGAAGTCATGATGGGACGACTGCTAGAGCATGGCTGGCAGTTCAGCGCCACAGCTACACAAGCTGATGCGGTAGTTATCAACACCTGTGGCTTTATCGACAGTGCCATCAAGGAGAGCATCGCCCGCATCATCGAGGTGGGCACACACAAGCCCGCCCACCAAAAACTTGTCGTCGCAGGCTGTTTGACACAGAGATATAAACACCAGCTGCAGGCAGGCTTGCCTGAAGTCGATCTCTTCGTGGGTACAGACCAATTCCACCGCATTGCTGAATTTCTCGACACACCGCTACTGCAAGGCGAAGTGCGTGCCGCGCGCACCAACTACATCTATTCTGCCGACACACCTCGCATCAACACGCTGGCGCAAGGCAGTGCTTATGTCAAGGTGTCTGAAGGCTGCCAACACAACTGTGCGTTCTGTATTATCCCTGCCATTCGCGGCCCGCTGCGCTCCCGCCCCATCGCCGACATCGTGCGCGAGACCGAACAACTCGTGGCACAGGGTGTGGTTGAGATTGTGCTCATAGCCCAAGACCTCGCCGCCTTTGGCAGAGATCGTGGCCACAGCGATTTGCTGGCACTGCTGCAAGCACTCGCAGCCGTGTCGGGTTTGCACTGGATTCGCCCGCTCTATATCTATCCTGAATACATCTCCGATGCCTTCTTGGATTTTTTTGCTAGCGAGAACAAGATCGTTAAGTATCTTGACATTCCCGTGCAGCACGCCAACGACCGTATTCTGCGCCTGATGCGACGTGACATCGACCGCCGCGGCTTGGAAAAAATTCTCCATCACGTCCGCCAGCGTGTGCCCCAGGTCGCACTGCGCACTTCGGTGATGGTCGGTTTCCCCAGCGAAAGTGAGCAGGATTTTCGTGAACTGCTGGATTTTGTCGCGGCACAAGAATTTGATCATCTCGGCTGTTTCACCTACGCCCGCGAAAAAAACACCGCCGCGGCGCGCATGTCAGGACAGCTAGCTGCCAGCATCAAGAAACAGCGCCAGCAGGAGGTGATGACCTTGCAACAGGGCATTTCCCAGCACAAGCTCCAGCGCCAGATCGGCACGGTCTGCGACGTATTGCTGGAGAGAAGGGAAGGGAGGCATTACATCGGGCGCACCGCCGCACAGGCCCCTGAAGTTGATGGCATCGTCTACATCAAAGGCGAGGCACTGTCTTGCGGTGAGTTTGTTCGGGCTAAAATCAATGCCGCGTCGGCTTACGATTTAATCGCTACGGCATTGCCAGAGAGAAAAACTGTTGGAGGTGAGGAATGAAAGTTGTGCTCGTGTTGACATTGCTGCTGGGGGCTATGTACAGCAGTGCGGCAACATTATCGCCCAGCAAGCCAGGGAGGCTGCGTCTGCTTATGCAAGAACGGTTACCACGTTGGCAGGCGACGCTGGGCAGCACGCTCGCGGCTGGCATCTTGCTGTTCTCCTCACCCGTGGCGGCGCAGGACGGAGGTGCGCAGCCCCAAGGTCAATGGCGGGAGGCTAATCACGCCGAGCACTCGGCTGTGCTTAATCTGGTGCTCACTTTCAAGGGCACGCGGCGTAGCATCCACATCGTCCATGTCGGCGAGGATCGCCAAGCACGGGCGCTTTTTCTCGGCTTGCGATTTGGCTTCATGGCTATCCCTACCGCAGAAGCTGAATCGATCCTTGGTATTGCCGATGCCTGGCTGTTCGATCGCAGCGGTCTAGCGCGGCGTGACGCAGAAGTATGGGAGGTAGAGAGTTTTTTCCGCCCCGATGCCGAGCAGGTGAGGCTACACGACATAACCTTGGTGGCGATTGAAGGGCTGAACACGAGCGACTATCATGTCGCGCCGCTTGATGATTTCCCCAAACTGGGAGAGTCGCTAACGTCGGTCGACTACCGCACCCAGTTAGTGCCTGAGCGTGAGCGACTGAACTGGATAGAGTTACACGCGGCAGCTCCCTTGACACAAGAAGACTGCATAGCCTTTAGTTTTGCTCCAGATCTATGGTCGGCACACGGCAACTGCGGCAGGCGAGAAGCCACTACCCCGATTTTTAATGCTGCGGGCAAGCTTGTCGGTTTCAATCTTGCCGCGGGGGAGATAGTAGTAATTCCCCCGCAGGTGCGAACTTATCTGCTGGAAGAGAGGTTTGGTGTCTCGGCCAAACGGAAATTACCCCTTACTTGGGGTGCAATCAAGGGAGGAGCATACTAATGCTGCGTTCATCGTTGATTTTGGCCATCCTGTTAGGTGTGGCACAACTTGCGCTGGCTCGTGGGGTGTTGCGCGACGGTTGGCGGCAAGGGGTGGTAACTGCGGGGGCGGTGCTTATGTTGGCTCTGCCATTTCCCAGCCTCACTGCGTTGGCACAGAAAAAAGTGGGACCCGTGCCTGCGCATGAACCGCGTCAACATTGGCGTGCGGTGCTGGCAGAATCGCCGGCAGAGTTTCGCTCGGTGCTGAGCTTGCAGATGGATATTGGCAACACTCGCATCATCGAACACTGGCTCTATCTAGGGCAGGATCGCGGTGACAATGCGGTATTTATCACTATGCGGGACGTTGCGGTCGATTTTCTGCTTGCCACCAATGATAGGGGGGCGGCATCCGTCACCCTGCAGGCTTGGGATGGGCACGTGTGGGAAAATATTGAAGTCAATACCGCCAGCTTCTTCCCTGTCGCGGGGCTTGATTTCCACGGCATTGCGCTGGTAAAAAGCGCGGACCTTGAATTGAACGGCTTCACCCCTGTGCAGCTGGCGAGCTTTCCGCGACCTGGCACGCCGACGAATCAGCTCAGCTACCTCGAAGACCAACTCCACGGTGAGAAGCGCAACGTTGAGAGGCGCCTAAATGACCCCAACGATGACCCCAACGATGATGCCATCATTGTGGCGGTGGGCGAGGATCAACCACCGCCAGATGATCCCCCGTGGGGCGATGATCAACTACCGCAAGATCTCCCGCAAGATCCCCCCTGGGACAAGAACCAACCACCGCCAGCTGCGAATGAGGAGGAGGGCCGACTTCCGCCACGCGGTGAGATTTCCCTCTTCTGGCTACGCTGTCAGGCAGGTGCGCTTGATCGGGGGGCGTGGTTGGGAACACACAGCTGTGTTGTCCCCTTTGCTGGTGCTGTGACGCAGGGGTCGGTTATTTTCAATTCGATAACTGGTGATGCAGTGGGTTTTAATCCCTCCAGGGTTGAACTAGACCCTAAACTGATCGTTGTTAGCAGGGACATGGTGCTGAGCTTTTCGCCAGATGTGCTCAATCAGGTGGAGGCGATGGTTTCGGTCAGCCCACACGGCAACAAGCTGCCAGTTAGCTGGGGAGCGTTGAAAGACAAGCGCTAGGCACTGCGCTGCGCTGCGCTACGCTGCTTTTTGTATCGCTCGCTTCCTAGCTCGCTGCTTACGCTCAGACCTCTTGCTATCGCGTTCAAGTTTGACTGCTAGCCCCTTGCTTATCCTCAAGTCTCTCGGCTGTTGCCCACACCTCTTGCCCGACCGAGAGCTCCATGAACGGCACGGCAAGACCGTGCGAAAACGACCGCAGATATTGCCAATACCACAGTCAGATTATTTTTTTGCATAAGGCATGTGCTTGCACATATTCGTGGGGAGTTTCTCGGCAGGTCTGTGCCGTGCCAAGACAACGGAGGCACGCACGACTCTTTGTAACGCTCGCTTCCTAGCTCGCTTCGCTGCTTTTTTGTAACGCTCGCTTCCTAGCTCATCGCTACGCGATGCTTTTTGTAACGCTCGCTTCCTAGCTCGCTCCTCGTCCCCAAGACTCTCGGCGGTTGCGTTCGGGCTTACCCTCAGACCTCTCGGCTATTGCGTTCAGGCTTGCCCGCCGAGAGCTCCATGAACGGCACGGTGAGACCGTGCGAAAACTCGACCACAAATACTGCCAATACTGCAACCAGGTTATTTTTTTGCATAAGGCATGTGCTCACAACCTATTTTAGGGAGAGTTTCTCGGCAGGGCTGCGCCGTGCCAAGACAACGGAGGCCTGTGCCGCTATCTCTTTACCGCGGCGGGCACGTCTTGATCCCCGAACACCCATTGCAGATAATCAGAAGGGGGATAATAATGCTTATCCTTGCAACACAATAGCACCATAGAGACGGTGATGTTGCGTCGTCCGTCCTTCCGCTGGTCCCACTGCTGGCGCTGTCCACGGCACGACTCAACCTGGTATTCCATGAGCTGGATGGGGGTATCGGGATCTCGATAGCTCTTGTGTTCAAAAATGAGCGACAGCGTGACATCGACATCACCCTCATCAACCTTCAAGGGCAACGAGGCAATGAGATCAGCCCGTAACTGTCTGCCACCTTGGGCGAGCAACTCCCCGTCTTGGATGGTGATGTCATCCAGTTTGGCATGGTCGAGTGTTTCAGGGGGGAAGATGACCCGCAGCAGTTCCTTAATATATTTAGGGTCTTTAAAGATAGTCTTGAACAAACTATCGTGCAAGGTGGCTTGTTGGCCTGAGCGGGCGGTTGGTTTTTTCTTCATCTAACCTCACCTCGTGCACCAATGTTGCACAGCAGCTGTGCTTAGGCAAGTTCCGTATCCGCAAAATATGCGCTACGCGGCTTTCTATATCGCTCGCTTCGCCTGCTTTCTTGCCGCTTCCTAGCGCCGTGGCGCGCTGCTCCTTGTAACGCTCGCCTTACGAGACTGTTTGCCGCTTTCTCGCTCGCTACGCTCGCTGGACTTTTTGCCGCTTTCTCGCTCCACCGTGCCAAGACGAGGCTGGTTACCTTGACCCGTTCTTCTTTGAGCTCCTTGCGGATAGCCGCGGCTAGGGTATCAAACGGCTCGCTCAACAGCGACAATAGGGCATCTTCGATATGGCTGTCGATAACGTGCGACTCGTAAAATTTTTGAATGCGATCGTCTTCGAGACATCCACGACTGAGCAACGACTGTAGCTTGCTGGCAAGTTCCGCCATCGGAATACCGTCGTCGGTATCAGCTGTTTTGATCTGCATGGTGAGAAACTTCTGATCCTCAAACGACGCACCCGCGTTGGCATTATACATGATGTATTTATTGCCGTCGGTCAACAGACCCCACTGCACCCCGATCTCGCCGAGATAAGTGCAGAGTTGCTTGATGATTTTGGCGTTGTTGAGGTCAGTTCCTAGTGCCTTGGCTTCGGCTAGCAGCAAGGGCTTACCTGCATCCTTGCCAAAGAATGCATAATCGGCGGGTTCGTTATAGCGTGGATCACGAAACTCGGCTCGCACCGCGGTGAAGTCGCTAAAATCCCAGCCCAGTTCCCCAAACAACGGATTGATCAAACCTTGGCGGGTATCCTGCTCGCTGAGCCGAATCGAATTACTTTCGCCCCGCAAGATCTGATCCTTGAGTTTGCGCAACGCCTCGATAAGGCTCTCTCGCGACACCGAACCTCCCTATTGCAGATATAATGAGCAGCGCAAGCGAGCACAACTATGCCAAGGCGTGTGCCGCACGCAGGCAGAGATGCCATTGCTTGTAGGTCTTGTCAAACTCAATCTTGGCAATCTTCAGGTCGGCCTTGAGCTGAACCAAATGTGCCCGTGACTGACGACGCAGGTTGCGTTTCAACACCTGATACTCACGACTGCACTCCTTCAGCCGCTCTTGTGCCGCTTCGACCTTGCGGCGCAGCAGGTCAAGACGTGCACTGATGGCAGGGCTGGTAATTCTGACGCTCTTGCATTTCAATGCCATCTTCGCCACCAAAATCTGGGTGCGGGGCACGCGTCGCAGACTATATGCCTGCCCGAATACTGCCAGCATCCCGATAAACCACTTGGTGGGGTCCCACTGATACCAGCGCACGCCGTTACGGTAATCGAATTGAAACCGATGGTGGAAGTTGTGATAACCCTCGCCGTTGGTCAGCAAGGCAAGCACGAAGTTGTCACGTGCCGAGTTGTCTTCGTTGTAGGGTTGCTTACCCCACATGTGGCACAGCGAGTTGATAAAAAAGGTGCAGTGATGCACAAACACAATACGTGCCACCGCGCCAAAAACAAAGCCACCACACAGTCCGTGCCAAAAGCCGAGATCGCTCCACAGTGCCATAATCAGCATGGGAAACAGAAAACCAGAAAAAATTGCCACGGGCAGGAAGTAGCGATGTTGCCAGACGATCCAGCGGTCCTTCTGTAGATCGCCGACCATATCTGCTGCCAGCGTCATTTTGTAAAACAACCAACCGATATGGGCAAAAACAAAACCGCGCTTGATGTTGTAGGGGTCGCTATCCGTATCAACATCGCGGTGATGGATGCGGTGATCAGCCGCCCACTTTAATGCCGAGCCTTGAAACGCCCCCGCCCCGAAAAACAAGAAGAAGTGCTTCAGCCAGCTGCGCGCCTTGTAAGCTCGATGTGCCAGCAGACGATGATAACCAGCCGTGATGCTGACACTGGAAGCGAAGGAGAAGAAAACAAACAACACCACCAACTGCCAGGTAACCTGCCAAAAGAGACAGAAGGCAACGAGCGAAGCGAGCGCCACCGCGGGCGTTATGAGCAAAAACAGCGAAACGGGCCAGTCGATACGGGGGGTCTTGTCATCAGGCGGCATGGTAAATCCTCTTCGGCGGGTCAGGCCCGCGTTGGTAAGCATAATTAATTATACATCAACGCCATGCTCCCGCACAGCAGGCATGTTGTCCTACCGCTGTAGAGGGAAGAAGGCAACCCCACTGCCCGCTAAAAATTGCTCTATACCAAAAATTCCAAGGGGTTGGGGGAATGCGGCAGCACTAGTAGCGATGCATTCATCAGAAACAAGCCTATACCATAAATTCCAAGGGGTTGGGGGAATGCGGCCCCCCAGCTTTACTGAGTTCACAGCATCTAAATCTCCCCCACCATCGATAGATCGTTATCCGATCACGCGGCTTTCTCCCCGACGATCTCCTTAAACCTTACCAGATCATGGGGGCTAAGCTTAGCTCCCGCCGCAAAAAGAATCTCGGCAACACGCACGTGCCCGTATTCCATAGCCAGGCGGATCGCCGTCCAAGTCCACTTATCGTCGCCAAAGAAATGCACGTTGATGTCTGCTCCCTTGTCGATCAGGTGAACTACCATGAGCTCATTGCCTTTTTTCGCAGCCACCATCACGGACGTGAATTTGTATCGTCCTCTGGTATCGATGTCCACACCTGCCGCGATGAGAGAATCCACCACCCCTGTATACCCAGCTGCTGCCGCGACAACTATAGGTGGGCTGCTGGCAAAGTTGCTAGAGTTTGCCCCGATGTTAGGGTCTGCGCCGTTGGCAAGCATGTAGTCTACCATCCCCTTGGCCCCAGCTGCTGCCGCCGCGGTTATGGGTGTCCATCGCTGCGCGTACGTGTCGCCTCTGCCTCCCACGAGATTGACGTTTGCTCCCTTCTCGATCAGACGCTTGCCGATAGCATAGCGGCCATTCTCGATAGCTCGATGTAATGCAGTGCCGCCATCATCGACCTGTGCATCGAGATCGATGCCGTCCAGATCAACCAAGTAGTCGACCGTCGGCTCATGTCCCCCCTCTGCAGCTAGCATCAGCGGAGTTTCCCCTTTCCCGAAGGTGGACAGAGTGGGAACGAAATCAGCTTTCAGATTGACATCACCCCCCTGGTCAACAAACAAGGCCAGCAGATCCGTGTAACCATATCTGGCCGCAATATGCATGGGAGTCTCGCCAGTGCTGTTGCTACGGTCGTTAACGGCTGCGGCCACGTCATCTACTCCGCTAAGGTAAAGCACCGCCATATCAACTCTGCCTGCTACCGCGATCCGGTGGAGGGTGGAATAGCCATAATCTGCCTCCGCGCTCAGCCATGCAGCATGCTTTATCAGAGGCACAAGCTCTCTTTCAATTTCTCGTAAAACATCCAACCGATCGAGGTTGAGGTTGGCAATGGACAGCGACGCGTCCCCATCACTAATCATATTTTCGAGGATCAGAGACAGGTTTTGCTGGCTGAACAACCCCACGTGGCCACGATGCGACCTTGCCAATCTAGCACTGGATTTTCCCACTGCGGCAAGAACATCTCTAGCTGAGGAAATATGCTTCCCCCCCTGTGCAGCATTGCCCCCCGACAACAAAGCTGCTAACGTCGCTACAGCAACACTCAATGTCGTAGCACTCCATTTCATCACACACCTCCAAAAAATAAAAAACAGATTGTCGTGGCCTAACTGTTTTTTTTTTGCTGTCAACCCTCTAATTGTTTTTCTGCAAAAAATCGGTTGATCAACCAGGCATGCAGGGTTGTAATAGCTGTGGGTCTACTTGCTAAAAATTATCCCATACCATAAACTCGAAGGGGGGTGTTGCCAGTGCTTTACCGCGACAACAAGAGAGCAGCAGTTATCGGCGTGCCGTCCGATCTCGGTGTGGGCATCAGAGGTGCTGACATGGGGCCTGCCGCATTGCGAGCCAGCGAGATCAAGCGCAAAATAGAGTGTCTCGGCTACGATGTCAGTGATTACGGCAATGTCGATGTGCCCATACGTGAGGGCTTGCCGATTACCTCAACCCATGCACGCTATGTCGAGGAGATAGCCGGGATCTGCCAACAGGTGGCGGTGCAGGTGGGGCAAGCCTTGCGCGCTGAGCATGTGCCGCTCGTGCTGGGCGGCGACCACAGCCTGGCCATCGGCTCGGTGCGCGGCGTGGGGGAATTTTTTCACCCCCGGAAAATCGGCCTCGTCTGGATCGATGCCCATGCTGATCTCAATACGCCCGCGACGACTGAGACGGCTAATGTGCACGGCATGCCGCTCTCAGTGTTGATGGGTGAAGGTGACCCGCGGCTGGTCGCGGGGGGTGAGTTCTGTCTCGATCCCAGCAACATTGCCTTGATTGCTGTTCGCACCCTCGATCCCGAGGAGGCCAGGATCTGCCTCAACTGCGGCATCAGGTATTTTACCATGCGGGAAATCGACGAGCGTGGTCTGGCCAAGATCATGCGTGAAGCGATCGGCGTGGCCACCAAGGGCACTGAGGCGATCCACGTCTCTTTCGATCTTGATGCCATCGATCCCTTGCACGCGCCTGGGGTAAGCACGGCAGTGATGGGCGGGCTGACTTATCGCGAGGCACATCTTGCCTTGGAAATGCTCTACGAAAGCGATAAGGTCTGCGGCTTCGATCTCGTCGAACTCAACCCCATGCGTGATGTTGCCAACCGCACGGCACAGCTCGGTGTTGAGCTAGTGCAGTCCATGCTTGGCAAGACTATTCTGTGACACAAGCCCGTTTTTGCATCACTGCTGACGACGGTGCGGCCCGCACAGGACAGCTGACGCTGGCACATGGCACGGTAACTACACCGCTGTTCATGCCGGTCGGCACATTGGGCACGGTCAAAACCCTCGTCCCCGCCGATCTCGACCAACTCGGTGCAGAGATTATGCTCGCCAACACCTATCACCTGGCCTTGCGGCCTGGGGTGGAGACTATCGCGGCATGTGGTGGCCTGCATCGTTTTTGTAGTTGGCCGAAGCCGATTCTCACCGACAGTGGTGGCTTTCAAATTTACAGCCTCGCACCGCTACGGCGTATCAAGGAAACAGGCGTTGCCTTTTGCAGCCACATCGATGGGCACAAGTTTTTTTTCACCCCGCAGAAAGTCACCCAACTGCAAGAAACCTTCGGCAGCGACATCCACATGGTGTTCGACGAATGCCCGCCCTATGGTGAAGCCAAGCCAGACGTTGCCCGCTCGATGCGGCGGTCGATGCGGTGGGCTGAGGCGGCACGTGCTGCGCGGCAAAACCAAACACTGTGTCAGTTCGGTATCGTACAGGGCGGTGTCTACGACGACTTGCGCCGCGAAAGCTGTCAACGTCTGTGCGAGTTAGATTTTGAAGGCTATGCCATCGGTGGTGTCGCGGTCGGCGAGACGGTTGCAGCAATGCGGCATGTTACGGCCCTCTGTTGTGAGCTGTTGCCTGCGTCACGGCCGCGCTATTTGATGGGGGTAGGCACACCCCTCGATTTGCTAGCCAGCGTTGCCTGTGGTGTGGATATGTTCGACTGTGTCATGCCGACCCGCAACGGACGTAACGGCACGGTTTTTACCAGCACAGGGCGGGTTAACATTAAAAATACACAGCATCGGCATAACGATGCCCCGCTCGATGCGCGGTGTTCGTGCTACACCTGCCGCACTTTTTCGCGGGCGTTTCTGCGCCATCTGTTCAAAAGTGGCGAAATTACCGCCAGGCGTTTGTTGAGTTTGCACAACTTGCATTTCTATTTTAATTTAATGCGCAAAATTCGCACCGCCATTGCCGAGCAAAGTTTTGCGCAACTGTGGGCTGAGCAGCGAAGTGTCTTTGCGGGCGAGAAAAATCTTGCACAACAGCCTGATTTTGTTTAGGATCTCGCCCCCACCCTTGCCATCGGGAGTTCCTTGAACAGCAGCCGAGTAACTGCGTCGAAGGGAATCCTGTTATGCGTGCACGTCACCTTAGTTCGTGGTACTACCCGCCACGTGGCCTATGTGCTTCTTTGCTGAACAAATCAAGTATCTTTATCACCGCTGACAGTCGTCTGCGGCGCGCCCTGCAGGTGTTGCCTGATGCACGTGAGCACTGCAATAGCGAGCGGCATGTGCTCATTCAAGGTGCGGCGGGGGTGGGGAAGAGAACATTGGCGCTGCACTGCTGGCGCATCATGCAAGCACCACAGCGCGTGCTGCTGACCGATAAGTGTCGTCTCATCCACAGCGTTGTGCGCCTGCGGCAATGCTTGCAGGAAGCACGTGGCGGTGATTTACTGCTCGACAATATCGACACGCTACCGCCGCATTTGGGTGAAGAGCTATCGGTTTTGTTGGCTAAAAGCCGTGCCGTACGGGTAATTGCCATCACGGAAAAATCACCCCCACCACCTGCTCTGCGCGACTTCCTGCCCATTAGTATCCCCCCGCTAGCCCAGCGGCAAGGCGATACCTTTGCATTGGCAAAGTTTTTGTTGCAGCACAGGTTACAACAGGACCTCAGCTCGCAGTTGTTACGCCTGGCATTGCAGCGCAAAAATTTTACCAGCACGCGCACGCTGTATGTTTTTTTAGTAAACCTTTGTTTTGTCGCCGCCCGCCTGGGGAAGAACAAACTCGATCGCACCGTCATCAACGAATCCTTGTCGTTTTCAGACACCGAGCAGTTTGAAAATTATCTTACGTTTCTCGCGGGTAGCAGCAGTCTATGCCAGCTGGTCGATGACTACGGTTTAAAAGACGTGTGCCGTCTGTTGGAACGTGCATGCATTAGTAACGCCCTGACCGCGACCCGTAACAATGTCACCCTAGCAGGGAAGATGTTGCGACTGCCGACGACGACACTGTTTAACAAGACACGCTTTCAGCGGCAGTCATTCAACTGACATCCAGATTTAAATAGGGTGGCGCGCTACGCTGCGCTGAGGCTTTTTGTATCGCTCGTCTACGAGGCTTTTTTGTAACGCTCGCTTCGCTCGCTACGCTGCTTTTTTGTAACGCTCGCTTCCTAGCTCGCTGCTTGCACTCTGATCTCTCGTTACTGCGTTCGGGCTTGTCCTCAGACCTCTCGTTATTGCGTTCAGGCTTGCCCGCCGAGAGCTCCATGAACGGCACGGCGAGGCCGTGCGAAAACCCGACCACAAATATTGCCGTATTGCCGTTAGTTTATTTTTTTGCATAAGGCATGTGCCTGTACCTGTTGAGGTCGGGTTGCACGCGGCTTCCTTGCCGCTTGCTAGCTCCAGGTCTGCACCGCGCCAAGACAACGGAGCTACGCTTGGCTCTTTGTATCGCTCGCTTCCTAGCTCGCTTCGCTCGCTACGCTGCTTTTTGTATCGCTCGCTTGCTAGCTCGCTGCATGTTCTCAGGCCACTCTGCGCGCCCTCTCTGCTTGCGCCCAAGTCTCTCGGCGGTTGCCCCCACCTCTTGCCTACCGAGAGCTTTATGAATGGCGGGGCGAGGCCGTACGAAAACTCGACCATAAATACTGCCATATTGCTGTCAGATTATGCGCTTAGATAAAAGTATGTGCCATCATACCCATCAAGGGAGAGTTTCTCGGTAGGGCTGTGCCGTGCCAAGACAACGGAGCTACGCTTGGCTCTTTGTATCGCTCGCTTCCTAGCTCGCTTCGCTCGCTACGCTGCTTTTTGTATCGCTCGCTTGCTAGCTCGCTGCATGTTCTCAGGCCACTCTGCGCGCCCTCTCTGCTTGCCTCAGGCTCCTCGGCGGTTGCCACCACCTCTTGCCTACCGAGAGCCCCATGAATGGCACGGCGAGGCCGTACGAAAACGACCGCAGATATTGCCAATACTGCAACCAGATTATTTCTTTGCATAGGGCATGTGCTTGCACATATTCGTGGGGAGTTTCTCGGTAGGTCTGCACCGTGGCGCGCTACGCGCTACGCGGCTTTTTGTAACGCTCGCTTGCTAGCTCGCTTCGCTCGCTACGCTGCTTTTTGTATCGCTCGCTTGCTAGCTCGCTTCGCTCGCTACGCTGCTTTTTTGTAACGCTCGCTTGCTAGCTCGCTTCTTGTGCTCAGACCTCCTGCCATTGCGTTGAGGCTTGCGCTCAGGTCCCCCTGCCTGCATCAAGCCTCTCGGCGGTTGCCACCACCTCTTGCCTACCGAGAGCTCCATGAACGGCGAGGCGAGGCCGTGCGAAAACGACCGCAGATATTGCCAATACTGCAACCAGATTATTTCTTTGCATAGGGCATGTGCTTGCACATATTCGTGGGGAGTTTCTCGGTAGGGCTGCGCCGTGCCAAGACAACGGAGGCATGGGCTAAGCGAGGTCTTTGCCTCTCGCTATTGCATTCAAGCTCGCTCTACGAGGCTTTTTTGCCGCTTTCTCGCTCCCATGCAGATTAATTTCGGTTACAATAGAGGGTATGAGGATTTTATGTTTTTGCACCATACTGCTCTCGTGTCGCACGACTGCGGCACTTGAACCAACGAGTGGTTTGGAGAAGACACCCGATGGGGCACAGCTACTTGATGTCCCCGCACCGTTGTGGTCACCCGACCAGCGTCGCATCAGTGCCATCCACAACTACCTGGTGGGTGAGTATGCGCTGTTGAAGGGCAATGTTCGCACGGCCCATGCCGCATTTGAGCGTGCCTATGGTCTTGATCCCGATCCTTTCTTGGGTGGCAAGTCGATTTTCACGCTGGCTGAGCTGGGACATACTGCTGAAGCCTTGGCAAAATCCAAAAAGATGACCCTGCTACACCCCAGAGATGCTTATCTGCGTTTTTTGCACGGACAGATTTTGGTGCGCAGTGGTCACCTGCAAGCAGCACGGCAACAACTGCAGCATGCACTTAGCCTTGATGCCCTGCACATGTCTGGTCATCATGCCCTGATCGACCTGCACATGGCCCAGCGGCAGTGGCACGAGGCACTGGCAGTAGCACAGCGGATGGTGCAAGCAATCCCTAGTGCCGTACATGGCTGGTCGAAGTTGAGCCGCATTCGTCTGCTGTTGGAGCAGCCGCAAGAGGCATTGCAGGCGGCACGCACGGCGTTTGAGATGCAGAGCGACAACCCCGCCCTGATGCTGATCTATGCCTATACCCTGGCGCTAAACGGTTTTTCGGACAAGGCAATTGCCATTTACGAACGCCTCTATCGCACCAACACTACCAACGAGCGTTTTATCCACTATCTTGCCAGCTTGTATCGGCAGTTGGGGGGATTACAGCAGGCATTGGGGTTGCTGGACGCGTTGGCAGAGCACGCCACCCAACGCACTGTTGGCGTTGAGGTACAGCGGGTAGTTATCCTGTGGGAGTTACGGGAGAACAAGCGAGCACATGATATTTTACAACAACTCCTGCACGAGCACGCTGAGGCGGCCCGCCTCATTTACCTTATGGCATTGAGTGAGGAGCGGCTTGGTGATGATACAAAGGCAATCGCCCACTATCGCCGACTGGTGGAAGACAAGGAGCTGGGGCGAGTGGCGCGTTTTCGGCTCGCGATTGCTTACGAGCGCCAAAACGAATTGGGGCTGGCACAATCAGAGCTGCATCAGCTGATCGACACTGGCAAGACACGCTGGGAATTTTTTATTTTTTTGGCAGATATTTACAACAAACAAAAAAACTACCGCGGGGCACTGCGCGTTGCTGAACAAGGCATTGCCAGACATCCAGACGTAGTGCCGCTTCTCTTTGCCAAGGGTGTATATCAGGAAAAAACTGGCGATATCGCCGGTTGCATGCAGATGATGCGCCGGGTGATTGAGCTTGACCCTCGGCATAGCAACGCCCACAACTATCTCGGTTATCTGTTGGCCGAGCAGAATACCAAACTGCACGAGGCCTTGCGTCTTATCCTGCGCGCGCTTGAACTCAAACCCAACAACGGCTACTACCTCGATTCGTTGGCGTGGGTTTACTATCGCTTAGGCGATTACCAAAAAGCGCTTATCAGTGCGATGCAGGCGGTGCGGTTGCACCCTGATGAGCCTACTATTCTTGAGCATTATGCTGATATTTTGCTGAAACTGGGCCGCAGTGCAGACAGTCTGCACACTTATCAAAGAGCGTTGCAACATGCTGATGAAGATACTGTTCGCACGCGTATTGAAGCTAAAATCAAGCAGTTGGGTGAAAACTCCTGATATGGGCATGTGCAGGTGTTTTTTTTGCGGAGGTAACCATGCTGTTGTGCTGCTGCTACTGCTGCTGCGTAAGCTCTCAGTAGCGGGCCTGCTCCAGTTGGCGCTGGCTGCATGTCAGACGACACCGTTGACATACTTGCCCTCTAGCTTGCAGCAGAAATTTTTCGGAGCATGTGGCAATGAGGGTAGTGTGTCCTTCAAGTTGCTGCGCAATTCAGACTACCTCGTTTCAGGTTTCATCGACTGGGACCTGACAGCAGGCTTACATCTCAGCAACGTCATGGGCAGCACCATCGCCCTGCTCAAGCGCGACAGCAAGGCAGATATTCAGTTGCCTAACTCTGTGCTCAGTATTGTGGTGGACAGGGCGGGGCGAATTGTGATTAGCGGTGACTTCACTGGCCTGTATCTTGAGGAGTTATACTGTCTGCTGGGGGGGCGTGTGCCGCTCAGCTGGCATCGGGAGAAGGTGGTCGCGCGGGAGCGTGATTACCTGATAACGGCGATTGCGCGTGAACGTAAAATTATTACTGCTGTGGGTGTGCAGCGTTTTCAGGTGAGGTTGGCGCGGCGCATCTTGTGGGTGTTTTCGGCGGGTGAACTGGTCATTGGCAGTTATCGGCGCCAGACAGGGTATCTTGAGGGACAGGGGTTTAGGTTGGATTGGCAACAGTCGCAATGAGCAAGCAGATAGTTTTGACAGGCGGTGGCACAGCTGGGCACGTTATCCCGCATTTAGCCCTGTTGCCGTACTTACAAGCACGACAGTGGCAGGTTACCTACATCGGTTCGGCACACGGCATTGAAAAGCAACTTGCAGGTGCTGCAGATGTGCCTTTTCGTGCTATTGCGAGCGGTAAGTTGCGGCGTTATTTTTCCTTCAGAAATGCCAGCGACATGTTCAAGGTGATCCTCGGTATCTGTCAGGCACTGTGGCTGTTGTTGCGCATCAGACCACGCTTGGTATTCAGTAAGGGCGGCTACGTGAGTGTGCCCGTGGTAATTGCCGCGGCGTTGTTGCGCATTAGAGTTGTTACGCATGAATCGGATCTGTCGCCAGGTTTGGCAACTAGAATCATCGCCCGCTTTGCCACTGAGGTGTGGACGGCGTTTGACGAAACGCGGGTCAAGGCTCGTAAGGTGCAGCATGTCGGCATTCCCATCCGCGACGAATTGCTCCACGGCGATGCGGGGCGCGGTCGGCAGATGTGCGGGTTCAAGGCGGGACGGCGCACGTTACTGATTATGGGTGGCAGTCTTGGTTCGCAGCGTATCAACAACGTTGTGTCCACCATCGCCGCAGAGCTGGTCAGCGATTATCAGGTAATTCACATTATTGGCGCGGGCAACCAGCCGTCCTTATCGCACTCTCGTTATAGGGTATTTCCTTTTGTCAATAAAGATTTTGCGCATCTGTTGAGCCTCGCGGATATGGTAGTAAGCAGGGCCGGGGCGAATTCTATTTTTGAATTTCTAGTCCTGTGCAAGCCGATGTTGCTCATCCCGCTCGATGCTGGCAGTCGGGGTGATCAAATTGAAAATGCTGCATGTTTTGCCCGCAAGGGTTTCGCTCAGGTGTTGGCGGAGAGGGACTTGAGTGGGGCAAAGTTGCTGACGGCGATTGCCGAGCTTGAGCAGGCTGCCGCCAGTATCAGGGCGAAACAGCGAGAGCACTGCTTGCGAGCTGACAATGAAGCCATTGTGACCCGCTTGGAGCAAGTGTTAGGGGGAGGCTAAGTTGCTCTGCACGACGCAACCAACCCCTGCAGCAGTGAGAATAGCGATAATCGATCACTATGATAGCTTTACGCACAATATCGATGCGTGGCTGCATAGTGTCGTGCCGCGGGTGCGGACTGAGATCGTTGCCTATGACGATGCCGCGGCGGTGGCGGCTCTGCAGCATGCACCTTGCCCACTAGTATTGTCGGCAGGGCCACATTCTCCGACGGAAGCCCAGCCAACGCTCGACTTGTTGACCGCTTGTCAGGGGAAGGTCGCGGTATTGGGCATCTGTCTCGGTTTTCAAATCATCTGTGCTTGGTTAGGGCTGGCGGTGTGTCGTTCACGCTGCCCACAACATGGCAGGCGGCGCACAATTTTCCGCTGTAGGCGAGGTGGCTTGCTGGCGGATTTGCCCATGACCTTCACTGCGGCGGCTTACAACTCTTTGGCAGTGCCACGCCCGTCAACTTTACCCTCGCACTGGTATGCCAGTGCTGTCAGTGCTGAAGACGAATTGCAGGCGATTGAGTTTCGGGGGGCAAAGCCGATCTGTGGCTTGCAGTTTCACCCCGAATCGTTTCTCGATCGCGGCAGTGCACCTCTGCTACGACGTTGGTTGCGTCTTGCGGCTGAGTGAGGTTGCTGTATTCAGGTTGATGCGTGTATAACGTGCCCCGCGGCGTGACAAGAGCAGGACGATACTGGCCACAACGAAGAAGGGGTTAGGCGATACTTGGTGCAACGGAGTCATCGAGTCCGTGCCTAGCTTGGTTTGATGCTGACTGCACGCAATGACAAGCCCATCATCATAGCTGGTCCCTGCATGGCAGAGTCTTATGACTTGCTGGTTCAAGTGGCACAGAGCTTGGTCGAGCTGCAGGCACGGCACGGCTTTACCCTTATCTTCAAGGCAAGTTTCGACAAGGCCAATCGTTCGTCAGCCAGCAGTGCCAGAGGGCCGGGCTTGGAGAAATTTCTGCAGTGGGTCGTTGACCTGAAGAAAAACTTCCCGTTGCAAGTCATCACCGATGTGCATGAGACCGCGCAAGTAGAGGCGGTCGCGGCGGTGTGCGATGCTTTGCAAATTCCCGCCTTTCTTTGTCGGCAAACCGATCTGGTGTTGAAAGCCGCGGCGAGCGGTCGCATCGTCAACATCAAGAAGGGGCAATTCATGTCACCTTGGGCAATGCAGTTGCTGGCTGCTTCTATCAAGGCACGTGTTGCCACGGCCAACTGCCTGCTTACCGAGCGCGGCACTAGCTTTGGTTACGGACGTTTGCTGGTGGACATGAGTGCCTTGCAGATCATGGCGGGCAGTGGCTTGCCGATTATCTACGATGTCACCCATAGCGTGCAATGTCCCCCTGCCGATACGCACCGAGCAACTTCACGTGGCAACCGCTACCTAGCCCCCGCATTGGCACGTGCAGCTGCCGCCAGTGGTTATACTAGTGGTTTTTTCATGGAAGTGCATCCCGATCCAACACGCGCTCACAGCGATGCCGACTTACAGCTGTCTCTGTCACAAGCGACCCAACTCGTGCCACAACTGCTGCAGCTGTGGCGCACAACCAGGGACATGGCCGCGGTCGATGCGGCTTTCTCCAACTGAGCGCGCCGTGGCGCGGCTTTTTTGTAACGCTCGCTGCGCTCGCTACGCTGCTTTTTGTTCCGCTCGCTTCCTAGCTCGCTCCTTGTCCTCAGGCCCCCTAGTATCATTGCTTTGATTATTGACAGTATATTAATATTTTGTTATTAAAAGTATCGGTGTTTTATTATAGTTTAGAATTGGAGATTATTATGAGGTTTCTTTTCGGGTTTGTCTTACTTTGCCTAGCGTCGGCGGGGCACGGGAAAATCCCCTCTGGAAGCGGGGCCTTGTCTCGTCTTGCCGCAAACAACCCGTTATTGACATCATTTATCCAAAAAAACCCGGCATTGGCTAATCTTGCCGCAAACAACCCGTTATTGACACCATTGATCTTGCAACCGTATGTGCGAGTGTTGCCGCGTTTTAGCGATATAAAGCCAGAACACATCCCGCAGGCAATCATACATTATGGTAACATCGTCGACGCGGAGATAACCGCTCTTGAAAAAACCACCAAAGATGATTTTGCGACGGTGTTTACAACGTTGGAAAGACTCAATGTCTACCGTGACCAGGTACCAAGTCTCATTGAGCATCTGCAGACTGTCGATAACCATGAAGAGTTACGGGCTATGGTTGCGCGTATTCCGATTCAGCACCAGGGTGGGACTTCTCATTATCGTCTTTCGCAGTTGCTCACCCACATAGATTCTTGGATTTTCCAGAGCAAACCACTCTACGAAAAATTACAGAAACTACAAAATGACAGCACCCTCAGTGCAACTGAAAAACGTCTGGTCGATCTTTATCTACGAGGAATGTCACATAGTGGTGTCGCACTCACTGCTGCGGAGCAAACACGCCTCGCGACTATCGACACGGAATTGGTAACGCTAAGAAAGCGATTTGACGCAAATATTAACGATGCTCGCGAGGCTTTTAAGTTGGTGCTGAAGACTGCCGATGACATCGCAGGGTTACCAGAAAATTTTTTACAAACCGCGGCGCAAAGATACCGGGAAAATTTTCTGGAAACGGAAACTTCTGCGGAGCAAGGCCCTTGGTTGGTCACCCTCGAACCTACCGCGTACACGACATTTATGCGATATAGCGATCGGCGCGATTTGCGGAAAAAAGTTTATCTGGCTCACAGTACACTCACCGGGCAGCCCTCGTTCGATAATCGACAAATTATTCAACACATACTTAAACTACGCAGCGAATATGCCCGTCTGCTCGGTTACCCCAACTTTGCCGAATTTATTCTCAAAAACAACGTGCTAGATAATGTGCAAAGCGTCGATACTGCTCTCCGCAAGATACACGCGGCCACTGCCGAACAAACTAAGCGTGGGTTACACGAACTAACTGCTTATGCCAATGCTAACGGACAGCGCGGTGAGCTTGCGTATTGGGATGTCAGTTATTGGTCGCACAGACTAAGCGAAGAAAAATTTGCCATCGATGACGAGGAGCTACGTGCTTATTTTCCGTTGCCAAAAGTTTTAACGGGAATGTTCCAGCTTGCCGAAAAAATGTTCGCGATCGATATTCGCCCAAACAATGGCCAAGAAATACAGAAATGGCATGCTGATGTGTCGTTCTACGATATTTTTGATCAAGCTAGTGGCAAGCGTATCGCGGCGTTTTATCTCGATCCGTACAGCCGCAAAAACAAAGGGCGTATAGATGCTGATGCTTGGGTGAGATCTTGTGTGCGTCGGGATGCGACAACGATTCCTGTTTCTTGTTTGATAACTAATTTTTCGCCACCTGTTGGCGACCAGCACGCGCAGTTATTCCTCAATGGTGTGCGCACCTTGTTTCACGAATTCGGACATGCTCTCCATCATTTGCTGACTGAAACGAACTATCCGGCGATTTCTGGTACCTCTGGGGTTGAAAGAGATGCGGTCGAATTTCCGAGCCAACTTATGGAACATTTCCCCTATCTCGACAACGTTCTGCCAACCATCAGCGCCCATGTCGATTCAGGTGAACCTTTGCCTCCTGAAAAATTGGCTAAATTACGTGCGAAAAAATACTTAGCGGCATTCGGTCGGTCTCATGAGTTGTTCCACAGTCTACTCAATTTGCATCTGCATACCCTCGACCCAGCCCAGCCCCAAGAGCCGATCACCTATATGCATGAGCTGGCGCGAGAGATTTTACCCAGGCCGTTGCCTGATGATTATTTTTTACCTCCTTCGTCCCTTAATATACAAAGAGTAGACAGTTATCGCTATATCTGGGCATCAGCACTCAGTGCCAATTTATTTGCCATGTTCCGAGAACACGGACTCGACGATGCTGGTCTCCGTAGCATGGGCGAAAAACTCCGGGAGACGGTGTTTGCCGTCGGTGGTGGTAAACCTGCCCGTGATATTCTTCGCAAATTGCGCGACGAGGCTCTTTAGTATCGCTCGCTTCGCTCGCTACGCTGCTTTTTGTATCGCTCGCTTCCTAGCTCGCTGCATGTTCTCAGGCCACTCTGCGCCGCCCTCTCTGCCTGCCCTCAGACCTCTCGGCGGTTGCCCACACCTCTTGCCTACCGAGAGCTCCATGAAGGGCGAGGTGAGGCCGTTCGCTGCGCTACGGCTTTCTATAACGCTCGCTTGCTAGCTCCAGGTCTGCGCCTCGCCAAGACAACGGAGGTTTGTGCTAAATAAGGTCTTTGCCTCTCGCTTTTGCATTCAAGCTTGTTATCAAGCCCATCTGCTTGCCATCAGACCTCTCGCAGTTGCGTCCAAGCTTGCCCCCAAGTCTCTTTGCTTGCCCTCAGACCTCTCGGCGGTTGCGTTGAGGCTTGCCGACCGAGGGCTTTATGAACGGCACGGTGAGACCGTGCGAAAACCCGACCACAAATATTGCCGTATTGCCGTCGGATTATGCGCTTAGATAAAAGTATGTGCCTATACCTGTTGAGGTCGGGTTTCTCGGTAGGTCTGCGCCGTGCCAAGATAACGGAGCTTTGTGCCAAGACAACGGAGGTATGTGCCAAGACAACGGAGACATGTGCCAAGACAACGGCGGCAGGGACTAAGGCATGGCATCTGGTTCAGCCTCCTCAAGCGGTGGAGCAGTTACCTTGAATACATACACCCCTTCGTCTTCGTAGATGATGTGCAGATGTGGATCGTCAGCAATAATTTTGCGCAAGGCTTGGAAAGCGCTGGTGCAAAGGCCATATTGTATTTCAAAATCATTGAAGAGAATCCTTGCTGTGCGTTCAGCCGCCGCCCCGTTAGCAATCTTCATCCAGAGGTGCCAGACTTGTGGCGACCAGCTATACATAAAGAGCGGGTCCATGAAGATCATATAGCGGTTATGATGATTGAAATAGAAAAGCTCTGGGGCATCATCCCAATCGCAGGTGAAGACGGTGGTGTTGGCTGGCGTGTGCTGTTGCAAAAATTTAGCCGCCTGCTCGTAGCGCGACGGTTGTGTTTTGATGAGGTCGCGATGGAGATTGCGATAGGAGGCTGCACCGCTTGCTGCGGCTATGACTGTGATAAGCAGCGCGCCCACAACGGTCTTTATTTTGGCTTGTGACCACAGCAGGCGCAAATCGATCTTGCGATCACGGTAGTAGCAAGCGCAGAAGAGCAGTCCCACTGGATAGGAATATTCAACAAAACGCTTGGCAACCATCGTCATGACGATGAAGGCCACCGCCATCGCCAGCAGGTGCTTGCTCTCTCGGCTGACTTTACTTGGATGCAACACGGCTAGATACAGTGACCCCATGAACGGCAACAACAGAGGCAAATTGTGGGTTAGAAGGTAGCGCGTTGACATTGGTTTGAGTTCTGTGCCCTGATAGAGGTTGATGTTCCAGAACAACTGCTGCCAGGCCAGTTCAAGGTTTTGCACGTAGAACACCACCAGATTGTGGGGGAAAAACGGCGAGACCAACACTGAGGCGAGTAGCGCCACCGCGGGCACGGCTAATGATCGCCAGCTGAGCTTTTCCCGCATCAGTAGTTGCCCTGCACAAAAAACAATCCCCAACACCAGCGGCATGTGGATAGCTGTGTAGGATTGGGCGTAGAGAAAACTCAACACCGCCAACAAGCCATAACGTTGTCGCACCGTAGCATGCACCAGCCACAGCATGAAGGTCATCGACAGCAGATGCGGACGCGGCAGATGCAAGCGATACAGCAGCACGTCGCCCGCTACCAGCAGCAAGGCTAGCCACAGATAACGCAGGGGCACACGATGCAGACGCAAGACGAGATTGAAGTTGGCGATGAAGAGTGCGGCAAACACCACCGCGGCATGCTTCGCCCCCGTCACCAAGTCGGTGAAAAAGGTAAAAGGGATCAGCAAGACATGGAAGAGGAATTCCTTATCGGAAAAATGATCACGCCACAGGCTGAATTGCGCCCACGGGAATTCCTGAAAAATTCCGTGCTGACGCAGCAGCTGAGCATACTTGATGTGATAGTAGCCGTCGTAACCGCTTATCCATGGGGTAGTGAACTGTAGATAGTAGAAGAGCAGCCAGGCCAAGGCGAAGATAACCAGCGTCTCTGTGGCCATAAGCCATCTGCTCATGGCGCGCCCTGCACAGGCACGGTGTAATTTCCTGCTTGCATCACGCCCCTGCCTTCGCTACAAGGGGGCGCTGGACATCGGCGCAGAGGAGGTGTGTGGGCATGGCAAAATCGACCCGCCGAGAGGTTGTCAAGCTCGTTTCTACCGCAGGAACGGGCTACTACTACACTGCAAAAGTAAAAAAAGAAAATGAAAAACTGCTGATCAAGAAGTACGACCCCAAAGTTCGCAAGCATGTCGATTTTCGGCAAGCCAAGCTGACGAAGTAGGCGGCTAGGCGAGCTTAAGGGGGATGGCAAACCATGGTCACGGTGGCCAGTTAGCGATCCACCTGCCAGTCGTCGCCGCGCAAAAGATATTCACCCCCGCGCTGCACCATGCCCAACTCGATCAGTTGCAGGCCCTGTGGCAAGGGGATTGCGCTCAGAGCTGCCAGCTTATCCACCGCGAGCAGATACGCACACGGCAACATACCAAAGTACCACAGCGGCTCGGCCGCGGGCGCGGTAATGCTTGCAGACAAGTCGCTCATTGCCAGCATTGCTGCTAACGTCGGCAGTAGACCGCGGGAAGAGACATCACGCACGGCAACGAGCAGGCGGCGAGCCAGCAATTGCTGGAGCAGCACGGCGACGGCACGCTCCTGTGCCCAGTTCACCGCGGGGACGGCGATGTGCAGTGCAGGGAGTCCAAGTACGCGCCGTAGAGCTGCCGCAGGCAGTGGGGCGTGCGGAGGTGCAGGTTGGAGGAGATAGAGGCGGCACTCGCGCGTGCAGACAGCATGCGGCAAGGTGTTAACGTTGTCGATTCTACCTACCAAGCCAATCATTGGCGTGGGGGGAATACTGTGAGCATCATTGGCGTTGTAGAGGCTGACGTTGCCGCTGACCACTGGCACTGCTAGGGCACGCGCCGCGGCAGCAATGCCATCGATGCAGGTGGCAAATTCCGCCATGACTGCTGGTTGCCGCGGGTCGCCAAAATTGAGGCAGTCGGTCATGCCCAACGGTTGCGCGCCAAAGGCATAGAGCATGCGTGCGGTTTTCATTACCGTCTGTTCGGCTCCGCGGCGGGGATCGAGATAGCACAGGTCTTCGAGTGCTGCCGTCGCTACTGCCACGCCCCGATGTGGGTTTTGCAGCCCGCAATCACGTAGCCACAGCACCGTTGCGCCGCCGTCTTCCGAGGTGCGTACGGTGCGTTGTCCGATACTGCGATCAAACTGCTCATAGATGGCCCGTTGGTCGGGTTGCTCATGGTGTAATGCTTGCCAGACCGCGGCGATGCCCCGCGCCTGTATCTGTTCGTTCAGCTGTGCGGCCGCGTCTGTTGCCACGGACAAGCGACGCGGCATTTGGCGATGCTGTTGCAAGGGTGCGGCGATTTTTTCTTTAGCGAGGGGAATGCGTGCCACGGTTTGCTGCTGGAAGAAAATTTCCAGGCATGGTGCCGCGGTAATTTTTCCAATCACAGCCACGTCAAGCAGCCACTTGCGGCAGACAGCTTCGACCTGTGCATAATTTTGCCGCGACACAATCAGCAACATACGCTCTTGTGCTTCGGACAGCATAATCTCATCGCTATGCATGTCGGCAACACGCAGAGGAACGTGATCGAGGTTGAGTTGCATGCCTTTGTCAGCCCGCAGCGCAATTTCAAACGTGGAGGAAGTTAGCCCCGCCGCACCCATGTCCTGCAAGCCCACCAGCAGTTTTTGTCGCAGCAGTTCGAGCGTTGCTTCCAGCAGCAGTTTTTCCAGAAAAGGATCGCCAACCTGCACACAGCCGCGTTCCTGCTCGCCAGTGGCAAAATTTTGCGAAGCCATGCTTGCCCCGCGTATGCCATCACGTCCCGTTTTTGCTCCGAGATAGACGACGAGGTTGCCGCTCTCGCCCGCTTGGGCAAAATGCAACTCTTGCCGTTGACATACGCCGAGCGTCATGACGTTGACCAGACAGTTGCCTGCGTAGCGAGGGTCAAGAGCAACGTTGCCGCCCGCGGTGGGCACGCCAACACAGTTGCCATAGGCACTGATGCCTTTGACTGCAGTTGGCAACAGGTGCGCACGGTGTTGGGGAGCAAAGCGCAGGGCATTGAAGTTGGCGATCGGACGTGCTCCCATGCAGAACACATCGCGCATGATGCCGCCGACACCTGTCGCGGCACCGTTGAAAGGGTCGATGAAGGTTGGGTGGTTATGGCTCTCCATCTTGAACACGAGGCAGAGGTTGTCTTCAAACAAAACCGCCCCAGCATTTTCACCCGGCCCGACGGCGACGTTTGCACCCTCGCACGGTAGCTGGCGCAATAACGCTCGGCTTGACTTGTAACTACAGTGCTCGCTCCACAACGCCCCGAAGATGGCAAGCTCGGTCAGCGTCGGTGCCCGCCGCAAGCAGGCCTTGACACGCGCAACCGCGTCGGCATCGAGGCTGTGTATCTCTGCAGCTCGCGCCAACTGCGTGGCAGAGAGCGTTGCTTGGAGAGGAAATTTTGCTGACACAGGCCACCGCCGTCAACGATCACGGCACGTGTTTTGCCACAGTCCGAGCTAGAAAGGAACGGCACATTATGCTACAATTCACCGCGTCATGGGTGGGCAGGGTCAAGATTGATGTCACAGGTTGTGGATCTCAAAGACGAACTCGCTGAACAGCGCCAGGTCACAAAACAGCAGGAACAACGCATTCGTGTCGAGCAGGAGCATCGCCGTTGGTGCAGACCGGTGGCAGCACGTGTCCTTACGCTCGAAAAAGGACTGCGAGCCGCACTGGTGCTGGTGGTGTCGCCGTTGCTGCTGTTAGCGCTGCTGCTGGCCGTGGTGTTTTTTTTGTTCGTCTGCTGTTGTCATCTTGCTGGCAAACTGTCACGAGGCAGGCCTGGTTAAGGGCATGCTATCCGTGCCCAGCTGCGCCACGCTACGCTGCTTTTTGTAACGCTCGCTTCCTAGCTCATCGCTGCGCGATGCTCTTTGTAACGCTCGCTCTTCGAGGCTTTTTTGCCGCTTTCTCGCTCCCTCGCTCCTTGCGCTACGCGGCTCTTTGTAACGCTCGCTTCCTAGCTCGCTGCTTGCTTCGCGCGACTCTTTGTAACGCTCGCTTCCTAGCTCGCTGCATGCGCTCAGACCTCTTGCTATCGCGTTCAGGCTTGCCTGCCGAGAGCTTTATGAACGGCACGGTGAGACCGTACGAAAACTCGACCACAGATACTGCTATATTGTCGTTAGATTATGCTTTTGCACAAGGCATGTACTTGCACCTAACTCAAGGGAGAGTTTCTCGGTAGGGCTGCGCCGTGCCAAGATAACGGAGACTTGTGCTAAGTGGTGTCTGTGCCTCTCGTTATTGCGTTCAAGCTTGCTCTCATACCTCTCGGCAGGTCTTAATTTTCTCACCAAATATGTTGCTCCGCTACGCTGCGCTGCGGCTTTTCGTATCGCTCGCTCTACGAGGCTTTTTTGCCGCTTTCTAGCTCCCTCGCTCCCTGTCCTCAGACCTCTTGCTATCGCGTTCAGGCTTGACCCCAAACCTCTCGGCAGATCTTAATTTTCTCGCCAAATATGTTGCTCCGCTACGCTGCGCTGCGGCTTTTCGTATCGCTCGCTTTCTAGCTCGCTCCTTGTTCTCAGGCTTCTCGCTATTGCATTCAGATTATGCTTTTAGATAAAGCATGTGCCCACAACCTATTTCAGGGAGAGTTTCTCGGTAGGTCTACGCCGTGCCAAGGACATCCTGCGCTTGGCATTGACGGCAGAGGAATGTGACCTTTTTGATCTCGATAAGATGACCATCGACAAAGATTCGACCCTCAATCCCAGCACTAACCAGGAGGGTTATGGTGATTTGCATTTCAAGTTGCCGTTAAAAGATTATCTACAATGCCAAGTGCATTTCGGTGTCTTCTTTGAGCACAAGACCAGCGGAGCTAACCAAGCCATCAAACAGTTGCGAAAATATTGCTTACGGGAGATGGATCGCACCGAAGGTCTTGTTTTCGGGGTCGTGGTCAATCAAGGGTTGAGCAAGATCACTACCTCCGATAACTATCTGGATTATTTGCTAAAAAACAAAGTGCCACCAGAAATTATCGCAAAACTAGCACGGATTTTTGGCAATTTTTTCGTCAAGAGTGTTGATTTACCTGCCTTACAGCCCGAACAACTGCGCCGTCCAGAGATTACCAGTGCCGCCTGCTTGCTCGCGATGAAATACATCCGCAAGCTCACCCACCGGGTCATGGCGATGGTATTCGGTGCTCTGTATCTGCTAACAGCTGGAGATAGAAAGACCTTATCGTCAATGCTCATGTCCTATATTTGCCGTGCCGATAAGAAATATGATAGGCAGGGTTTAGCCGCTATCGAGGCAGATAGTTTCCCTAACGTGGAGGTAAAGATTATGGAGGAAATCAGATTCGGCTTCGAGGAAGCTGATTATCAGGGCTTTCAGCGGGGCCGCGCAGAGGGTATCGAGCAGGGTATCGAACGGGGTATCGAGCGGGGTATCGAGCGGGGCCGCGCAGAGGGTATCGAGCGGGGTGTCGAGCAGGTCGCGATACGTCTCCTAGAATCTGGTGAGTTGAGCGAAGATGGCATCTGTGCAGTTGCCAATATCTCCAAAAAACAATTAGCTGAAATAAAACGCAAAATACACGTTAACTGATCGCACTCCCAGTATCACCCAGCGCTGCGCGATGCTTTTTGTATCGCTCGCTACGCGGCTCTTTGTAACGCTCGCTCTTCGAGGCTTTTTTGCCGCTTTCTCGCTCCCTCGCTCCTTGCGCTACGCGGCTCTTTGTAACGCTCGCTTCCTAGCTCGCTGCTTGCACTCATGCCTCTCGTTATTGCGTTCAGGCTTGCTCTCAGACCTCTCGCGGTCGCCACCATCTCTTGCCTACCGAGAGCTCCATGAATGGCGAGGCGAGGCCGTGCGAAAACGACCGCAGATATTGCCAATACTGCAACCAGATTATTTTTTTGCACGAGGCATGTGCTTATACATATTCGTGGGGAGTTTCTCGGTAGGGCTGCGCCTCGCCAAGACAACGGAGATTTGTGCTAAGTGAGGTCTGTGCTCCTCTCGCTCCTTGTCCTCAGGCCCCCTAGTATCATTGTTTCGATTATTGACAGTATATTAATGCTTTGTTATTCAAAGGATCGGTGTTTTATTATAGTTTAAAATTGGAGATTATTATGAGGTTTCTTTTCGGGTTTGTCTTACTTGGCCTAGCGTCGGTCGGGCACGGGAAAATCACCTCTGGAAGCGGGGCCTTGTCTCGTTTTGCCGCGAACAACCCGTTATTGACATCATTTATCCAAAAAAACCCGGCATTGGCTGATCTTGCCGCAAACAACCCGTTATTGACACCATTGATCTTGCAACCGTATGTGCGAGAGACATTGTTGCCGCGTTTTGACGAGATAGAGCCAAAACACACCCCGCAGGCAATCGAGCATTATGCTCAACTCGTCGAAGAGGAGATAACCGCTCTTGAAGAAACCGCCAAAGATGATTTTGCGACGGTGTTTGTCGCGTTGGAAAAAATCAATGCTTACCGTGACCAGGTACCAGGGGTCATTCGGCATCTACAGAATGTCGATAACCACGAAGAGTTACAGACTATGGTTGCGCGTATTCCGATTCAGGAACAGGGTAAGACTTCTCATTACCATCTTTCGCAGTTGCTCGACCACATAGACTCTTTGGTTCTCCAGAGCAAACCACTCTACGAAAAATTACAGAAACTACAAAATGACAGCACCCTCAGCGCAACTGAAAAACGTCTGGTCGATATTTATCTGCAAAGAATGTCCCGTCACGGTATCGCGCTCACTGCTGAGGAGCAAGCACGCCTCGCGACTATCGACGAGGAATTGATGACGCTAGAAAGGCGACTTTACGAAAACATTGACGATGCTCGCGAGGCTTCTCACTTGGTGCTGAAGACTGCCGATGACATCGCAGGGCTACCAGAAAGTTTTTTACAAACCGCGTCGCAAAGTTACCGCGAAAGTTTTCCTGAAACGGAAACTTCTGCGGAGCAAGGCCCGTGGTTGGTCACCCTCGAACCCACAGTTTTACGGTCATTTATACATTATAGCGATCGCCGCGATTTGCGGGAAAAAGTTTATCTGGCTTACAGTACACTCACCGGGCAGCCCTCGTTCGATAATCGACAAATTATTCAAGACATACTTAAACTACGCAGCGAATATGCCCGTCTGTTCGGTTATCCCAACTATGCCGAACTTATTCTCGAAAACAACATGCTAGATAATGTGCAAAGCGTGGATGCTGTTCTCCGCAAGCTACACGCGGCCACTGCCGAACAAACTAAGCGTGGGTTACACGAACTAACTGCTTATGCCAATGCTAACGGACAGCGCGGTGAGCTTGCGTATTGGGATGTCAGTTATTGGTTGCACAGACTAAGCGAAGAAAAATTTGCCATCGATACCGAGGAGATACGTGCTTATTTTCCGTTGCCCAAAGTTTTAGCGGGCATATTCCAGCTTGCCGAAAAAATGTTCGCGATCGATATTCGCCCAAACAATGGCCAAGAAATACAGAAATGGCACGCTGATGTGTCGTTCTACGATATTTTTGATAAGACTAGTGGCAAGTATATCGCGGCGTTTTATCTCGATCCGTACAGCCGAAAAAACAAAAGTCGTATGTATGAGGCTTGGGTGGGCTCTTGTGTGCGTCGGGATGCGGCAACGATGCCTATTTGTTATTTGATAACTAATTTTTCGCCACCCGTTGGCGACCAGCCCGCGCAGTTAACCCCCCATGATGTGCGCACCTTGTTTCACGAATTCGGACATGCTCTCCATAATTTGCTAACCGAAACGAACTATCCGACGATTTCTGGTATCCATGGGGTTGAAGGAGACGCGGACGAATTTTCGAGCAAACTTATGGAACATTTCCCTTATCTCGACAACGTTCTGCCAACCATCAGCGCCCATGTCGATTCAGGTGAACCTTTGCCTCCTGAAAAATTTGAAGAATTACGGGCAAGACGAAAATTATTCGGGGGATTCGTTTGGTCTGATGAGTTGTTCGACAGTCTACTCCATTTGCATCTGCATACCCTTGATCCTAGTGATGCTCAAGAGCCGATCACCTATATGCATGAGCTGGCGCGGGAGATTTTACACAGGCCGTTGCCTGATGATTATTTTTTACCTCCTTCGTCCCTTGATCCAGGCAATGTAGACAGTTATCGCTATACCTGGGGGTCAGTACTCAGTGCCAATGTCTTTGCCATGTTCCAAAAACACGGACTCGACGATGCTGGTCTCCGTAGCATGGGCGAAAAACTCCGGGAGACGGTGTTTGCCGTCGGTGGCGGTGAACCTGCCCAAGATATTTTTCGTAAACTGCTCGACCGCGATCCCGATATAAACACGCTCATAAACGTGCTTCGGGAAAAATATGGTGGATTAGAATGATAGTTACTCTGGTTAATTTACGAAAATACGTTGACCAGCTCTCATCACGATTTACCCGCGCTAAGTTGCACGATAGTTCGACCCGCCGTTGTGGATTATCGATGTGCGCGCGGCAAGTGGATACTCCCCTGATCGTCATTGCTTCTATTGTTGACAGTATATCAATGCTTTGTTATTCAGGGGATCGGTGTTTATTCTAATTTAGAATTGGAGGTTATTATGAGGTTGCTATTAGTAGTGTTGCTGGTAATGGGTGCAACGCCAGCGATCAGTCACACAGTTTATTCAGAGATAGGTTGGAAAAGCTGCACCCTGGCGTTACCCCCGGCTTCGAACATATGCTGGAGAGATTTTCACATCCACGTAGATGTCGACGGCCACAGTATGGAGCTAAATTGCTCCAATTGGTATTCTACTTGTGGCTCTCCCGGCGTGCTCCCCTGCGGTGACAGCCCCAAAAAAGGAGTGCCAATCTGTAAAGTACAGCCTACCCCTGAAGATCGTCGAGATGAATAGGTAACGACCAATTGACTGCGGATGGCGATCAGCATTTTTAACTAAACCGCAAGGACGGTTCGCTGTGCCCGTTAGCAAAAAGAAGTTCGGTTATCTTCCTCTCCCGCTAGAGCTTGAGGCAAGGACTAATGATTGGTCAATCAGAATCAACACCTTGCCTGATTTAGAGGAAAAAATTTGTGAGGTCAAGAGTGATCAATATGGTGGTATCTATCAAGGTCAGATTTATTCCCCCCGTGCCAAGCTCTATGACTTCGGAAATAGAAAAACATACTTACTCCCATATAACGCACGTGTGTTCAGTTTGCCCAAAACCCACACAATTGAACATGATGCCCGCGAGACAGATGAAAAGCAGGTGGATTTTTTAGTGTGGGCACTTTCCTTCTTTCTCGGAACTCGCCTAACAACGACAGAAGCAGGCTATGTAGACGCAACCCCTGTCGAACAAGGTAAACTGGTAGATTTCAGCTTCCACACTATCCAACCCTATCCAGCTCCCCGGAAACTGCTCATTATTGCCAACGAATTCTGGTTAGCAAACGACAGGAAAACGACTGATATTTTTTGCTCTGCGCAACCTTGTTAATCGCTGGCTGATACGTTTGCTTGGGGTGAAAAGCAAGAAATACATTGAATCTCAAATCAGCCGTCAAAGTCACTTTCTGCGCTTTGACGATGGCATACCAACAATGTGACCGACAGGGGAAGTAGCAAGATACCGTAAACTTAGCCGCATTACCCCCCACCAAGTTCGTAGCACAAGCTGATGGATTGAGCTTCAGATGCACTTAATCGATATCACGCTGAAAAATCCCTCTTGTTACCATCTAACTCACGCTGAAAATCTTTCTTGTTATTACTCCCGAGTTCCGCACGAGATTAACTTATTCACAGCCCCATCTGGCTGGATAGCCCTATTTTGCGGGGTTTTTGTAGCTGCCGATGCGCCCTTTCTGTAGTCATATTCATTGACAGGCAGATCTTGCTCTGTTAGGCCGACGGTGTGTTCGTAAGAGAAAAGACATCACCCCGATCATCAAGCATCGCCATCCAGAGCGTTGAGAATCGGCGGGAGGGATGCAAAGCCAGTCAGAGAGTGCATACTCGCCAGATCGAGAGGTTTGAAGGCAAGCAAAGAGACTTGGAGGCAAGCCTGAACGCGATAGTCGAGAGGTTTGAGGACAAGGAGTGAGGCTGGCAGGCAAATAGAGAGAGGTTCGAGGGCAAGAAGCGAGGGAGCTAGGAAGAGGCAAGAAAGCAGGCGAAGCGAGCGTTACAAGGAACAGCGTAGCGCGTAGCGCCGTAGTCCAAAGAGGTGCATTGCTGTAATTTCAAGCCTTGCAGATGATTTCGTGCCCCTGCCGCGGCCAAAAATTCAGCCAACATATTGGTGAGTTACAAAAAAATACAGACAAAATCACAAGCAAAGCTAAAGCAAAAAAAAAAACGGCCGATGCCTCCTGCAGCTGAGATGTTTAAATTTTACCGAAAGGATCTAGCCGATGAAACATGGATGGTTGATTTTTCTGCTGACGCTCAGTTGTGGGGAGGGGAAGAAAACTCCAGATCCGGCTGCTACGCCGACCAACACTCCGACGGAGGCCGAAAATAAAGAATTACGCAACGAGATAACTTCCCTGAAAAGCGAGATGGAAAAACTTTCAGCATCGGGGCCGACTACCACCGTAAGCGACGGCGATGGTTGGCTGATCACTGTGCGTGGAGCTAGCAATACAGACGGCATAAAGCTAAACGAACAGTTCATGGTGCGGCTTGACATAGATGGCGAATTTCACAGGCAGATGCACATGACTCTGCATGATTGTGCTGGCTTTCGTCTGCTTGGTGAAACTGACGAAAGTGATGGTCCCGATGGCGACCGGCTAGGGGGCAGCAAAGTCAATGGTCGTGTGGGTAGCTTCTTGGGTATGGGGGTCTACCGTGTCGACGGCGGCACCGCGGCACCCGCGCAAGCCTGTAAATTGCGTGCTCGTGTTATCTTGCCTGACACTGGTAAATATGGCACGACGACCAAGGAGAAGGACATCACCATCGGCAGTGCGACCACCTATCTCAGCGAGGCGGCTTTCAAGACTACAGGTGGCAAGGTTAAATTATCATTGACGACACATGATCTGCGGCGGGCCGATGGTTATTATACGATGTTCTCCGTGAGCATGATTGAGCAGGGACAGGGCGGAGGATTAGCAAGCAAATACACATTCCACCCGAAAGCCTTTGTCTGGCTGAAACGACTGCCTGACAATGGCAAGGTTGTCGATGCTCCTCTATGTGACATAGGGCATGTAGAGGATTATGATTATGTAGCGGGTCGTTGTCCTACTAATCATCAGCTTGGCCCCCTGCCCGCGGGTAAATACCTTGTAGCCGCTGCGCAGTTCAGTAAGGGAGATACTACTCATCGCAAGTCTGCTTTCCTGGAGCTGGAGGTCGAATAACTACCTCCAGGGCGTGGAAAAAAAGCCAGGCTGAGCGCTGTGCGCTGCTCTTCGTAACGCTCGCTTCCTAGCTCGCTCCTTGTCCTCAGGTCTCCCTGTATTGCATTCGGGCTTGCTATCAAGCCCCTCTGCCTGTCCTCGCCGCCATCTCGGAGACTCCCTTATGGTGGGGAGCAAAAAATCCACAATTATCACAATAAGATATAGCAGCATGCGGGCTCAAATATTTTTTTGCTAAAGAATGCAAAAAAAAAACGATACGCCTAGCGAGCGTTGATGATTTTTAGACTTTTGTTTGGGGGTTAGTGATGAAAATGTTGCGTGGGAAAATGCCTAACAATTACCGCGGCGGTGTAGCTATGGGTAGGGTAAACTTGCTGCTGTTGGCATCGTTGCTAACTACGAGCGCCTGTGTGTTCAAGTGGCCTCAGCCAAAGTCAGATCTGCATGCGGTCACCGATGGTAAACTTACCCTAGGTGTGGTTGCGAGCGAAGACGAGGAAGGTCTGCAGGCGTATCGCTTGCTGTTGTGCAAAAAATTTACAGCCTACAATGCGCTACGCGGCTTTTTTGTATCGCTCGCTTCCTAGCTCGCTCTTTGTTCTCAAGCCCCTCGCAATTGCGATCAGGCTTGCTCGATGATGAGGGGCGAGAGGTAACTATCTTTCACAACCCCTTACGGCGGGGGTTCGGGGTTAAGTATAAAGACTACGCAAAAATTGCTACAGGCGTGGTTCTTGCCGCAGGTGCGGTGTTTAAAGCCGCGCAGCGCTGGAAAAAGTGTTTACCCGTATCGAAGGTATCGATGCAGATCTAGGTAAGAGCTTGAAAGCTAAATTGGCTGACAGTTCCTTCATGGATGCAGACTTGTTGGAGAATCTTGCCAAAAGGGTTGAGGAAACGGATGCAATTTTTGCCAGTAATATGAGGGTAGCAGCCACCAGGTATAATAAGGAGATAGGGCAAAGTGGTCTGTATCATTTTGGCTATCTTTACCGCGATGCTGCCAAGATGTTTGATAACAATGTCCGGAAAATGCTTGTCAGGGTAGCTGAGGGTGATCCTAGTCTGACAGTAAACGAACTTACAAATACCCAAAAGGTGGCAATCGCTATGCGAGTAAGAAAAGCAGATACTTTTTATCAGGTTGCCCAGTTGCGCCAGTATGAGATGGAGAAGGAACTGCTTACTGAGCTCAGCGCGGGCAAACCCACCATTGCCGAGGTGAAAAAAAGTTTACAGAAGCTGACAGATGAGGTGCCAATTGATGCAGAAGATTATCTGGCCCGCGCGGACAATCTTATGGATAGTAGTGACTACTTTGTTCCAGGACTTGCTGGTGTTGACCCAAATGCCTCAAAAAGATTCCTTAAAAGTATCGAAGCAGAGGAGTCGCTGCTGGGGCAACCCCTACCAACAGTAGAGAAAATTCATAAAATAGCGGCATACAAAGAGGCTATCCGTAAGTATGAGACAGACGGGTTCAAGCTGGAATCAGCATTGTCAGAAATTGACGGCAGAATATCTGGACGGCATGTAGAGCTTTACGATCGGGTAGCTTATACAGTAATACCACCTGTAATACCACATGATATTCTTGTCGATTATAAAGAGATTAGATTCTGGCATAAGATAACTTCCACAATAGAACTTAGGTCCGAGGCACGAAAGTCACGCATAGCGTCGCTTAAACGCGACATCGGTGCTTTTGAGGCTGATCTACGCGTGAAAACCGCCAAGTTTGACGCTGCCAACGAAGCGGCGCGAGTGTCTAGAGATAGAGACGCTCAGTTGGAGAAATTACTCACCGAGCGTCAGAGTAATGTGGTGCAGCGGCTGCGAGAAGGAGCGCAAGCTACCGTAGATGGCAACACGGCACGAGTGCAAGAGCTCAGGCAGGTTGCAGGGGCGGAAAGACAGGCTTGGGGCCTGTCGGGGTTGGCGGCAGGCTTAGGCGCGACGGCTGTGTTTGCCTCGCTCGACAAATCCATCTGGGGTTATGGCGAAAAGCAACTGGGTAAGCATTGGAGTCAGATTTTTAACGATAAGGCCAGCTTTGCCGACGCAGTTTCAGTTACAAACCTGCCAGCTGTGCTCAACAAATTGGCGGATGTTCTAGGGCATAAGGTCAACACCGCGGCGCTGAAACTGTAAGGTAAGCAAGCGGATGGGGCAGATTTGGGGATGGTTGTGCTACGCGGCTCTTCGTAACGCTCGCCTTACGAGACTGTTTGCCGCTTTCTCGCTCGCTGCGCTCGCTGGACTTTTTGCCGCTTTCTCGCTCGCTGCGCTCGCTGGACTTTTTGCCGCTTTCTCGCTCGCTGCGCTCGCTGGACTTTTTGCCGCTTTCTCGCTCCACTCGCTGCTTGCGCTACGCGGCTCTTTGTATCGCTCGCTTGCTAGCTCGCTTCGCTCGCTACGCTGCTTTTTGTAACGCTCGCTTCCTAGCTCGCTCCTTGCGCTCTGATCTCCCTGTATTGCGTTCAGGCTTGCCTGCTAGCCCCTTTGCTTGCTCTCAAACCTCTCGGCTATCGTGTTGAGGCTTGCCGACCGAGGGCTTTATGAACGGCACGGTGAGACCGTGCGAAAACGACCGCAGATATTGCCAACACTGCAACCAGATTATTTTTTTGCACAGGGCATGTGCTTATACATATTCGTGGGGAGTTTCTCGGTAGGGCTGCGCCGTGCCAAGACAACGGAGGTTTGGGCTAAGACAACGGAGATTTGCGCTAAATTATGTTATTATGATTACCAGAGACAGGTAACCGCATTAGCAACGGACAGCAACCATGCCCGACAACGATAAAACCCCACTAAACAAGCATCATTTGCATGATAAATTTTTCAAGAAAATCTATAGTGATCCTCGTTATGCCCAAGATCTTCTCCGGTTGGCATTATTTCCCGAAGATTATGAACTGTTCGATATTGACAAACTCATCCCCAGTAAGGAGGCAAGCATCGATCCCGATACTGGCACAGAAAAATTTTGTGATCTGAATTTTTCTGTGCCCTTCAAAAAAGAGCCAGATTCCCCAGTATATTTTGGGGTTATCTTTGAGCACACCACCGGCAATGTCCTGTTTCTCATGGTGTCACTATACCTGAGAACAAAGAGCGAGCTAGCAAGCGAGCGTTACAAAAAAGCAGCGCACAGCGCGCACTAATGGTTTTGTCTTAGGCATCCTCGTTCTGCAAACAAAAAAACCCGTCGATATAGCCAAGAGCCAGCTTGAGCTAAAATTTAAAAATCGGCATCCCTTGGAAACTATTCACGGACTGCGCCGCTATATTGCAGATGACCCAATCCTGGTGGTAAATCTGCCTAAGTTGTCCGATGAGCAACTGTGCGGACTCACGACCAGCCCTTGCCTGCTGGGAATGAAACACATCTGGCGCCTGAGAACAAAGAGCGAGCTAGGAAGCGAGCGTTACAAAAAAGCCGCGTAGCGCAAGAGTTTATCGGCTAAACTAATATCTTACCTTGGACTTGCCGATGGGAGGTATGATAGGAAGAGGCTGTCTGCCATCGAGGCAGATTGTTTTCCCGATTTACCAGATGAGGAACGTATCATGTCAAGTATCGAATTCGGTTTCGAGGGTGCACGCCTAGAAGGCATTGAGCAGGGGAAAAAGCAGGGCATACAGCAGGGTATCCGGCAGGGTATCGAGCAGGGTATGCAACAGGGGGTCAAGCAGGGTATCGAGCAGGTCGCGATACGTCTCCTAGAATCTGGTGAGTTGAGCGAAGATGGCATCTGTGCAGTTGCCAATATTTCCAAAAAACAATTAGCTGAAATCAAACGCAAAATACACGTTACACGCGGCTCTTTGTAACGCTCGCTTCCTAGCTCGCTTCGCTCGCTACGCTGCTTTTTGTAACGCTCGCTTCCTAGCTCGCTGCTCGTTCTCAGACCTCTTGCTATTGCGTTCAGGTTTGTCCTCAGATCTCTCTGCTTGCCATCAGACCTCTTGGCTGTCGCGTTGAGACTTGCCCACCGAGGGCTTCATGAACGGCGCGGTGAGACCGTGCGAAAACCCGACCACAAGTATTGTCGTATTGCCGTTAGTTTATTTTTTTGCACAGGGCATGTGCCTATGTCTGTTGAGGTCGGGTTTCTCGGCAGGGCTGCGCCGTGCCAAGACAACGGAGACTTGTGCTAAGTAGTGGCTAGCTCGCTACGTTCGCCAGGCTTTTTGCCGCTTTCTAGCTCCCTCTTGCTCCCGACTTTCTCTCTTGTCGAGCGGTAATTTTCGCGATATGCATGCCTGCACAGCTCTTCAGGGATGGGCGCAGGTGTGGTGTGGCCGTTTGATTTAATTGCAGTTTTTGGATTGAAGGGGGGATCTGTGTCTCGGCGTTGGAGCTCCGTCTGTTTTCCTTGCCAGAGAGGGAGAGGAACGTCCTACCTGCATAATAGACATGGCTGCTGATTTCATCCGACGTATCGTCGCGGCTGACCTTGAAGATGGCAAGGTTGCAGGTGTGGTGACGCGTTTTCCACCAGAACCCAGCGGCTATCTGCACATCGGACATGTCAAGGCGATTGTGCTTGATTTTGAAATCGCACAGGAGTTTGGTGGCAAGTGCTACCTGCGTTTTGACGATACCAACCCTGCCAAAGAATACGAGCAGTATATCGAAGCCATCAAGAAGGATGTGCAGTGGCTCGGCTACCGCTGGGCCGACATTACCTACGCATCAGACTATTTCGGGCAGCTGTTCGATGATGCCTGCCGCTTGATTGAGATGGACAAGGCTTACGTCTGCGAACTCACCCCGCAGCAGATTAAAGACTATCGCGGCACCCTGACCGCACGCGGGCGTGACAGTCCGTGGCGCAATCGCCCTGCAGCAGAGAGCCTGCGTTTGTTTCATGCCATGCAGGCAGGCCATTACGACGAAGGCCAGATGGTGTTGCGCGCCAAAATCGACATGGCTGCACCCAACATCAGTATGCGTGATCCGACCATCTACCGTATCAAAAAAAAATCCCATCCTCGCACGGGGCAGCACTGGAACGTCTACCCGCTGTACGATTTCACCCACTGTCTATGCGATGCCAGCGAAAAAGTTACCCACTCGCTGTGCACACTAGAATTTCAGGATAATCGTGCCCTCTACGACTGGTTCGTGCAAACACTGCGTCCCGCACCGCATCCACGCCAGATCGAATTCGCCCGACTGGTGCTGAACCACACCGTGACCAGCAAACGTCGCCTGCATAGCCTCGTCAGTAGTGGCGAGGTGCAGGGCTGGGACGATCCACGCCTGCCCACGATCTCAGGCTTGCGGCGACGCGGCTATACTGCGACCGCCCTGAAAAACTTCTGCCGTCGTCTTGGGGTGACCAAAAAAGAGAGCCGTATCGACTTCTCCGTGCTGGAAGGAGAACTGCGTAACGACCTCAATGCCAGTGCGATGCGCACGATGGGAGTGCTCGACCCTCTACAGGTGATTATCACTAATTTTGATCGCGAGCCCTTGTCCCTGACTGTTCCCAATCATCCGCAAGATAAAAGTTTCGCTACCCGCACGCTGAAGTTTGCCGACTCGCTGTTCATCGAGCGGCGCGATTTCATGGCAGAGCCGCCGCGTAAATTTTTTCGCCTCGCCCCCAAGCGGCGGGTGCGACTGCGTTATGCCTTTGTCATTACCTGCAACGAAGTGCTGCGCGACGCAGAAGGTAACATCATTGCCCTGCACTGCACTTACGATCCCGACACCTTACATGGCAAGCCACCCGCGGATGGCGAAAAGGTTAAGGGTATCATTCACTGGATTGCCGCCTGCGATGCACAGCGTTGTGAGGTGCGCCTCTACGATCGCTTGCTGTGTGCACCGAGCTGGAATAAAGACGACGAGCCCCCTCTCAACCCCAATTCTCTCACCGTGCTCAACAACGCCCAAGTCGAGCCACGGCTTTTCACCCAGCACCAGGCATGGCAACTAGAACGCTGCGGATATTTTTGTCCCGATAGGGATTCAACCGCAGCCGCGCCCGTATTGAACCGCATCGTCACTCTGCGTGATAGCTGGGCTAAAATTGCACCACCGTCCCCCGCGTCCACCACTCCGTAATGCGCCCGCACTACGCCCTCGTCATCATCATCGTTACCCTCTGCCTCTTCGCCAAGAGCATGCAGACACGCCAGCTGTGGATGCAGCCGACCTACTCGGTTGACTCACTGCGAATCTGCCCTGGCTGCTCCAGCATGTATGAATGGCTGACCGCACACGCTTTGATTCATGTCAACAACTGGTTGCAAGAAAATCCGCTACAGCTGCGCTTCGCCCTTTTCCATACGCCCCGCAGCATCGAGGCACAGACCATCGACAAACGTGTCTACTACGGCTCTTATCCGCCAGGGGCAATCCTTCCTCTTTACGTGATGATCAATGTCATGTCCCTGTTCGAGCCTGAGATTCGCCAAGATCGTATCATGCAATTGCGTCTGATCATGGCTTGGAATTACGCCTACCACATGCTGCTGACACTAGTGTTGTGCTTTATCGTCTATCAGACATTGCGCCGCAGCGGTTGCGATGCCCTCAACGCCACCTTGATGGCCTGCACCCCCGCCATCGTGCAGTATAGCAACGCCCACAGTCTTTTCTGGTTCAACCTCATCTACTCCTTTGATCAGGCAGTGCTGTTACCCTGCGCTCTGTATGTGCTGCTGGAACAGGCACGGCAAGAGAGGCAATTCACGTGGAAAGGAGAGATGGCACAGGCCTTGCTGGTTTTCTACGGCACATTGACGGATTGGTTGTTCGTTTTTTTTGCCCTGGTCGTCTATGTGTTGCGTCTGGCCGAGGGCCGAATTCCACGCCAATCAAGTTGGCACTTCCTGCGCGGCAGCTGCTTGTTCTTCCTGCCCGCGTCAGTAGCGGTAGCTTTCTGGTTATACCAAGTGCGACTGTTTAGCTCACATAGCATGCTGGCAACGAAGCTCATCACCCGCATGGGTCTCGACATTCCTACCTTCAGCTTGTGGGCGGAAGCACTACTAACCGCCATGTTCAGCTGGCCTGAGCTGGGCTATGGTGTAAGCGGCGTGGCACTGCTCTACATTGCCTTTTACGTCGCCGTGCGGGTGCGTTTGCAGGGGAAAAGCATAACCAGCAGCGCGAGTTATCAAGCGGCTAACTGTTATCTGCTGCTGTACGTGCCTTGCTTAGCGCACATGTTGTTTTTTGTCTTCCATTCGTGGGATCATCTGCTGTCGTCTTTGAAATTCAGCCTCCCTCTATCGACTCTCTTTGCCCTGCTGCCACACATGATCGTCCGCATCAACCCTACCCGCGCCCTGTTTCATCTCAAGCACAGACCTGTCTACGTGACCACGGCAATCGTGTTGGTTGCTGCACTCAGCTTCGGCTATGCCCGCAGTCGCAACGCCACTCGGTTTTTTAGTTTGCCTGATTCAGGCTTTGTTAGCACCGGCAATTTTATCAGAACACACACCCGTTGGCAGGACGTTGTTTTTTCTCGTCAGCCTGTTGCTCCAGTCGCGCCACCACAGATGCAGAGCCTGGCAGGGCGCGTCGTGCATCCTGTCACCAATCTCGATCATGTCTATCGACGCGTGCAGAGCATCAGCGCAGACTTTACCATCAAAATCTTCTACTATCCGCACCGCGGCAGACACGAAATCGATCGCCTCGCCCAGTTTCTTGCGGGGCAAAACCTGCCTACCACCTTCGTTGAAGACGAGCAGGCGGGTGGCTTGCTGGCTTTCGACGGTAGAGATTTTGTGCGCTGGTATCGCCAAGCCGCACGGCAATGAGGGATGAAGTACGTATGCTAGTGTTGGGAATTGAGAGCAGTTGTGATGACAGTGCCGCGGCGGTGGTCGAGGATGGGCGCCAGGTAGTGGCGGAGCGGGTTAGCACTCAGGCACAGTTGCATGCTGACTACGGCGGGATCGTGCCCGAACTGGCCGCGCGGGCGCACTTGCTGCAGATTGCGACGCTGGTGCAGGAAGTATTGCGGGAAGCAGGAGTGACACGGCAGGAACTGGATGCCATCGCCGTCACCCAAGGGCCAGGCTTGGTTGGCTCGCTGCTGATTGGAGCTTCGTTTGCCAAAGGGCTGGCAGTTGCTACAGGCAAACCTCTCCTGCCTGTCAACCACGTGCATGCCCATCTGTGCGGGGCTTTGCTGGGAATTGACAAGGACATGCGGCAACTTTTTCCCTGTCTGGCATTGATTGTCTCGGGAGGGCATACCAATCTCTACTACATGCAGGGGCCGCTCGACTTTCAACTCGTCGCCTATTCGCTTGACGATGCTTGCGGCGAGGCTTTTGACAAGATTGCTAAAGTGTTGGGATTGGGCTGGCCTGGAGGACCGCGTATTGAGGCGGCCGCGGCACAGGGGCAGGCGGGCAAGTTTGCCATGCCGAAAGTCATGCAAGGGGCGCGTAACTTCAGCTACGCGGGACTGAAGACCCACGTGGTCAATCTTTGCCGCCAGGCGGGTGGTAAGTTGAACGAACAGGAGACCGCGGACCTGTGCCATGCCTTTCAGGAGGAAGCCTTCCGCCAGCTAGTAGATGGCATCGAACTGCACCTGCCGCCGCCCACGCAAACCATCATCGTTGCCGGTGGCGTGGCTGCCAATCAACGCTTGCGTGCCATGCTCGCGGCTCGTTTTAGCGCTGCGCGGTTGCTGTTTCCCGCCGCTCGCTTTTGCACCGACAATGCGGCAATGATTGCCGCGCTTGGCTTCCATCAGTGGCAGGCAGGAGACGAGGGCAAGGACATGGCGTGGGCAGTGTTTTCCAATTATTTTCAGCCGCCAGCCATGCTAAAATAGTGGTATGGTTATAGCTTGAGGGAACATGATGCCTGCCGCTATCCTCGCGCTGATCTGGGCGATAATGAGCAGTGCCTGTGCCGCTAACCTCGCGGAGGTGCAGGACGAAGAACTAGCAGAAGAACAAGCAATGCTGGAGGACAGTGATCTCGAAGAGGACGAGCAGGATATTAATGCACAAGACGACGCAGAGAACGAAGACCAGCTTCAAAACGAAGATCAGCTTCAAGACGAAGAGCAGTTTCAAGACGAAGATCAGCTTCAAGACGAAGACCAGCTTCAAGACGAAGACCAGCCGTTTCAGAACGAAGACCAGCAGTTTCAAGACGAAGATCAGCAGTTTCAAAACGAAAACCAGCAGTTTCAAAACGAAGACCAGCAGTTTCAAGACGAAGATCAGCAGTTTCAGAACGAAAACCAGCAGTTTCAGAACGAAAACCAGCAGTTTAGTAATGTTGACGCACAGTTATTGGACGAAGGCGAGCCTCCGCTGGAGGGGGCAGAAGGCGATGAGCTTGATCTTCCCGAAGCTGGACTGGGCGAGGATGGTGCTGGTGTTGCGACCGCCGATGCTGAGGGTGTGCCACCGCCGAATGAATTTTCAGGCGCACCACCCTTGCCTGGCACCCTGAAAAATCTCGCCAGCGGAGAAGCCCCTGCCGAATACCACATCGAGCCAGGGGATACGCTCTACGATATATGCGAACAACTGCTGGGCGAGCCTAGTTATTGGCCTAAGTTGTGGTCGATGAACGATGCTATCAAGAATCCACACTTCGTCTACCCTGAATTTGTGTTGCAGTTTTTTCCTGGCGATGCCCATCGACCGCCTGCGATGCGGGTAGTTGGCATTGAGGAACTCACTCCCGAAGGCAAGCTTGACAACGAGCAACTCGTGGCGGAGGAGACCGCGAAGCTGTTCAAGGGCGAGAGTGCGTCGGATCTTGAACTGCTCAACCCTGAAGACATCGTCGTGCCGCCAGAGGTTAGGGAGCTGTTCCGTGACGAGGGGGGGCCTGCGGTGGTTGCCGAGGCGACCCTGGTGCAACTACCAGCACTGATTCTCCCCGATAAGTTGAGCGTCATCGGGACGATAGCTGGTGGTGTTGACGGTGCACTCAGCATTCAGGACGAGCGCGATGGCTTCGCCCGTGGCACAAGGCTTGAAAGCGGCAGTGTTTACACGGTGTTACGCTATCAAGGGTGGGTGCGAGATGGTTTGCGAGGCCATGGGCATCGTTACGATTTCATCGCCAACCTCAGGGTCAAAAGCTTCACGGGCGAAGCGGAAACAGCACGAGCACAGGTGTTCAGTTCCGTCTCGCTAGCACTTGCAGGTGACATCGTCGTCGATTATCGGGCTCGCTCACGCAGGATATCACTGGCGACTGCAGTCCGCGGCGATGCACGTGGGCACATCATCAACTTTACCCACACTGGCCAGCAGGTAGGGGCTATGGGAGATTTTGCTTTCTTGGCCGCGGATGTTGGCAGTGACTTTAGCAAGGATCAGGTGTTTGAAATTTTTAGAAATATCGACCGTGGTGGCAAACTCGCCCACGGCAGAGGCGATGCCACCCATCCGATTGGCACGCTACGGATAATTGAGGTCACCGAACAGGGTGCGATCAGCTACATAGTCAGCAGCAGCAAGGAGATCATGCTGGGCGATGTGATCGGCTCTGGCTAGTTATCCGAATTTAAAAAATAAATTTTTGGCGCGCTATTACCGATAGTTATCCTGATAGATGGGTCGGGAGGTCGCGGTGTATAGCCGAATGGTAGCGATCATATCACTGTTGGGTGCGTGGCAAGTGCAGTCCTGTCGGGGCGACGAGCCGGTATCTGCGGCTAAGTTCATTACCGACCATGGCCTCAGTCTGGAACGCATGGCTAACTGGTATCTGATCCACGCGGTGAAACAGCCAGCTTGGAAGATTCACTATGGTTTTTCCGACAACAACCGCTGTCAAAGCAGTGGCATCGCTGACGAAGATGACTTTGATCGGCAGCTCAGAGACAGCATTGTCAGGGCGGTGCAGTTGTGGTTGCAGCCCTTGCGCGACGGCGGTGATGTGCTTGTCGATACCTTCGACCTACAACTGCAGGACACGGTCGCGGTTCGCAGCGAGATGGCGAAGGGTATGGGAGCGACGCGTGAGGTCGCGCTGGCAAGAGACGATCCACCCCACTTCAGGATCACTTTCAATTGCATGCGCAGCGAGGGTAAAGGGGAGTATCCGCGTTCTTTTATATTGATGGGTAACAGCCCTCATGTGTTCATGTTCCACTACCGCAAGCCAGCTAAAAATTGTGTGGCAGGCAACACAGGCTGTGAGGGCAGGGATCAGCGCGAAATTTTTCCTCACGACAAGATGTCGAGTGAGCACATGTTCATGATGACGACGCTAATCCACGAACTAGGGCATGCCTTTGGTCTCAAAGACGTTTACGTAGAGATCAGTGGCAGCACGCAAAGTAAGCGGCAAGGCATCAACTACAGCACGGGTGGTTCGGATAGAACGGTAGGCAAGCAACCCAATTCTATGATGGGTGTCGCCAGCATCATCGGCTTGCGGGGAGGAGAGTTCGTCATCACTACTGACGATGAAGAAGCGATCAAGTGGTTGTATCTTCAGGCGCACGGTGGCGCGGCGCTCGGCACTTGCCCGACCGATTATGAGATGGAGAAAGAGACTGATGGTTGTGTGCCCCGCTTCCCCCTTATTTTTGCAGTCAGAGAGGGAGATTTGCGGCTGGCTAGGACGCTGTTGGATGATGGCAATGTCGACCTCGACAGCTGTGATCGCTACGGCAATACCGCCTTGTTTTACGCGCAACAGGGCCAGCATGGACATGGTCAAGCCATGGTGAAGCTACTGAACGACGCGGGGGCCGACCCTGACGCTGAATGTCCAGCCGCGGCTCAACCACAAGCTTCATCACAAGATCAGGTCCGCGACTCGGATGACAGCCAAGCTGACTCGGCCGCCCCAAGCTCCAAACTCACCGACTTCAAGAAAAAACTCTCCTGCGGCACACTGGCGCACCCCGATGTCGCGGGCAATAAGTTATTGTTGTTGCTGTTGCTGTTGCCTGCACTGCTGCCCTTCCCTCTCAGTGCCGCGTTTTTCAGGAGGTAGTGAACACCTGCCGCAGTGCGTTTATTTGCCTGCCTGGCAGTGCTATGATCCGCCTGAGTCAACGCCACCGCAGCACTAGGTGGCTGGCTCACGGCTGGGGTATGGGCATGTTTGAACAGTTAGAACTCAAGGCACAGGTGATCGCGCTGACGCGACGTTATCAGGGCGGGGTCGTGGCCGCGGTATCGGGTGGGTGCGATTCGATGGCATTGTTGGCACTGCTGGCTGAGCTGCAGCGAGAGGTAGAATTCACCCTCGCGGTGCTGCACGTCAACTTCGGCCTGCGCGGGGCCGAATCCGACGGCGATCACCAGCATGTGCAGGCGGAATCGCAGGCGAGAGGCTTGCCTTGCCATGTGCATCGAATCACCGCGGCTGATCTTGGGCAGCGGCGGGGACGTAGTTTGCAGGAATGGGCACGTCTTGTCCGCCAGCGAGAGCTGCGACACTACTGTGCCACGCACAACTGTATCGCGGCACTGGCACATCATCGTGATGATCTGGCTGAAACGGCTCTGTATCGCCTTATTCGTGGTGTGAACGTCGCGCAACTGCCAGGCATGGTGCAGTTTGACCCACCTTTTTGGCGACCGCTCTTGACTTTGCCCCAAGCGTGCTTACGCTCCCTCTGTGCACGGCAAGGGATTGCCTACCGCACCGACAGTAGTAACAACAACAACAGCTACGCTCGTAACCGTATTCGCAACCTCGTTATGCCACAGTTGACCGCGCTGCATCACGACGCAGCCCAGCACATCGTCACGGCTTGCCACCAAGCTCATGCCTTGCAGGTGGAGGCGGAGCGGGAGCTGCGGCAACGGTGGGGCCAGGAATTACAGCAGGGCGAGCTTAGCTGCACGGCTTTGCGGGAACTGCCGACCTGTAAGGCCAGTATTCTGCTGCGTCTCCTGCTCGGCAATGTTGCCCAAGTTACGGTGACCCAAGTGTTGGCAAAGATTGCCAGCGGGGAAAAGTTTTGCCGCCAGTTGCGCCGCGGCTCGCGGTTGGTTGGTGACGGACAAAAGTTGAGACTGGTGCCTGGCATCGATGGTGTTAAGTTACCGAGAAAACGGCAGTATGAGCAGATTGTGCAGCAAACACGGCTGTGTTTTATTTTAGAATCGGGTGCACGTGCCGAAACGTCTGATGGCCTGTGTGTGCAAGCAGATGCAGCCGCCAGGCAGAGTGTGTGCTATCGTCTGCACCGCCCGACGCAGAGAGAGATGGTGCGGTGGCAAGGCAAGGGTTGGCGGAAGTCGTCCTTGCCGCGGGGTGCGTATGTGTGTAGGGATGGCAGTGGCCAGCAGAAACTGCTAAACGCGCGAGGAGAGTTGCAGGCTATGTTGAAATTTTCGTCAACTGGTAACTGTGTGAATAATCTGTTAGAATCGAGACTTATGGCAGGAGACAGCACGTAATGTCGGAACGACCATCACCTTCGCCCCCCCACGGCAATCAAGCGCGGATGATTTTGCTGTTCGTTGCGGCGCTGTTCGTCTTCTTCATCATTCATCTTGCTGTCAACCAGCGTCCTGCGGCGGAGAAGCTCAAATACACCGAGTTCGTCGAGGCGGTCAGAGACCCAGGCAGCACCAGCGATCGGGTGATGGAGGTCACCTTCAAGGGCAGCGAAATCTACGGCAGTCGTGAGGATGGTAGCCATTTCCGCGTCCACGGGCCGAAGCCTGATGCCGAGTTGCGCACTTTTCTAGAGAAGCATGGCGTGATCATTAATTTCGAGCCACCAGAGGAGATGAGCTGGTGGAAGTCGGCCCTCATCAACTGGCTGCCGATGATTGCGTTGTTGTTTTTGTTTTTCTTCTTCATGCGTCAATTGCAAATCGGTGGCGGCAAGGCCCTGTCGTTTGGCAAGAGCCGCGCCAAGCTGTTGGGTGAGAACAAAGTCAAAATCACCTTCAAGGACGTTGCTGGGGTTGAGGAAGCCAAAGAAGAACTGGGCGAAGTAGTCGATTTTCTGCGTGACCCGCGCAAATTCAGCCGTCTCGGTGGTCGCATCCCGCGTGGCGTACTGTTGATCGGCCCACCGGGCACGGGCAAGACTGTGCTGGCCAAGGCGGTGGCAGGCGAGGCCGATGCACCTTTCTTCTTTATCTCTGGCTCGGAGTTCGTTGAGATGTTCGTTGGCGTGGGGGCGAGCCGTGTGCGTGATCTGTTTGACCAAGCCAAGAAGAGCGCACCCTGCATTGTCTTTATCGACGAAATTGATGCGGTTGGTCGGCATCGTGGTGCTGGCTTGGGCGGAGGTCATGACGAACGTGAGCAGACCCTGAACCAGCTGCTGGTGGAGATGGATGGCTTTGAGAGCAACGAGGGAGTAATTATCGTCGCGGCCACTAACCGCCCTGATGTGCTCGATCCGGCCCTGTTACGTCCTGGGCGTTTCGATCGGCGCGTGACGGTGGGTAAGCCCGATGCCAAAGGACGCACAGGCATTCTCAAGGTGCATAGCCGCAAGACTCCGATGGCGGATAACGTTGACCTTGAGATGATCGCACAGGGCACGCCCGGTTTTTCTGGGGCCGACTTGCAGAACCTCGTCAATGAGGCTTCGCTGCTGGCGGCACGGGAGGATTGTGACATCGTTTCGATGATGCATTTTGAACATGCCAAGGACAAGATTTTAATGGGCCCGGCGCGGCACAGCATGGTTATGCCCGAAGAAGAAAAACGCAACACCGCGTATCACGAGGCCGGACACGCTTTGGTGGGGTTGAGGCTCAAGAACCACGATGCCCTGCACAAGATCAGCATCGTGCCACGAGGGCAAGCGTTGGGGGTGACGGTGCTGTTGCCAACCATCGAGCGCTATTGTGTTAGCAAGGAATACGCCGAAGGCATGATTGCTTACGCAATGGGTGGTCGTGCTGCCGAAGAATTGATCTTCGAACGCCGCACGACGGGTGCAGGCGACGACATTGAGAAGGCAACCGAGATAGCTCGCAAGATGGTGTGCAACTGGGGCATGAGCGAGGTTGTCGGGCCGTTGGCAGTGGGAAGACAGTCGCAAGAAGTTTTTCTCGGTCGAGAGATTGCACAACCCAAAGAACATTCAGAAAAAATGGCACAGGAAATCGACAACGAGATACAGCGGTTTGTCAACGATGGCTATCAGCGTGCCCTTACCATTCTGAAGGACAACCGCGAGACACTCAACAGTATCGCCGAAGCTCTCCTTATCAAGGAAACGCTAACTGCCGAGGAAGTGCAGGCAATCACGGCAGGCGACGATGTCGTCAGCGAACAAGAACTCGCGACCTACCACAAACGCCTTGAACGCGAAGCGGAAGCGAACAAAAAGCGCAAGGCTAAGAGCAGTCCTAAACGCAACACCAGCAAGCGAGTCAAAGAGACGCAGTTCGTGCCACAAACCTCGTGAACGCGATCTGAGGGCCTGCGCACAGCGGAGCTAGCCAATGCTTAGCGCAAGTCTCCGTTGTCTTGGCAGGGAGCAGACCATACTTATCGCAAGTCTCCGTTGTCTTGGCACGGCGAAGACCTACCGAGAAACTCCCCACGAATATGTGCAAGCACGTGCCCTATGCAAAGAAATAATCTGGTTGCAGTATTGGCAATATCTGTGGTCGTTTTCGCACGGTCTCGCCCCGCCGTTCATGGAGCTCTTGGTGGGCAAGAGGTGGGGGCAACCGCCGAGAAGTCTGATGACGAGCCCGAACGCAATAACGAGAGACAAAGACCCTTCTTAGCTCATACCTCCGTTGTCTTGGCAGGGAGCAGACCTGCCGAGAAACTCTCCCCTGAGATAGGTGCAAGCACATACTCTTGTCTGAAAGCATAACCTAACGGCAATATGGCAGTATTTGTGGTCGAGTTTTCGCACGGTCTCTCCCCGCCCTTCATGGAGCTCTCGGTAAGCAAAATTGAACGCAACTGCGAGAAGACCTGGGGCAAGGACACCACTTAGCACAAACCTCCGTTATCTTGGCACGGCGCAGCCCTACCGAGAAACTCTCCCCCCGAATAGGTGCAAGTACATGCCTTATGCAAAAGCATAATCTAACGACAATATGGCAGTATTTATGGTCGAGTTTTCGTACGGCCTCGCCCCGCCATTCATAAAGCTCTCGGTAGGCAGGATTGAACGTAACCGCCGAGAGGTCTGAGAACATGCAGCGAGCTAGGAAGCGAGCGATACAAAAAGCAGCGCAGCGAGCGAAGCGAGCTAGGAAGCGAGCGTTACAAAAAAGCCGCAGCGCAGCGCACGGTCTTGCCGTGCCGTTCATGGAGCTCTTGGTGGGCAAGCTTGATGGCAAGGAGCGCAGCGGAGCAGAGCCACCACTTAGCACAAGCCCCCGTTATCTTGGCGCGGCGCAGCCCTACCGAGAAACTCTCCCTAAAATAGGTTGTGAGCACATGCCTTGTGCGAAAAAATAAACTGGTTGCAGTGTTGGCAGTGTTTGTGGTCGAGTTTTCGTACGGCCTCGCCCCGCCATTCATAAAGCTCTCGGTAGGCAGGATTGAGCGCAATTAACGAGAGGTCTGAGGGCAAGCAAAGAGACTTGGGGCAAGCTTGAACGCAATAGCACGAGGCCTGAGAACAAGGAGCGAGGGAGCCAGTCCCTTAGCCCGTACCTCCGTTGTCTTGGCAGGGAGCAGACCTGCCGAGAAACTCTCCCTAAAATAGGTTGTGAGCACATGCCTTGTGCGAAAAAATAAACTGGTTGCAGTGTTGGCAGTGTTTGTGGTCGAGTTTTCGCACGGTCTCTCCCCGCCCTTCATGGAGCTCTCGGTAAGCAAAATTGAACGCAACTGCGAGAAGACCTGGGGCAAGGACACCGCTTAGCACAAACCTCCGTTATCTTGGCACGGCGCAGCCCTACCGAGAAACTCTCCCCCCGAATAGGTGCAAGTACATGCCTTATGCAAAAGCATAATCTAACGACAATATGGCAGTATTTATGGTCGAGTTTTCGTACGGCCTCGCCCCGCCATTCATAAAGCTCTCGGTAGGCAGGATTGAACGTAACCGCCGAGAGGTCTGAGAACATGCAGCGAGCTAGGAAGCGAGCGATACAAAAAGCAGCGCAGCGAGCGAAGCGAGCTAGGAAGCGAGCGTTACAAAAAAGCCGCAGCGCAGCATCGCGCAGCACAGTCCTTAGCGATGATTCGGGGCGGAAGTCGAGAAAAACAGCAGGGTAACCCATTAAAACAAAAAGAATAAATCTTATTTTTTTACTAAATTTTAAAAAATGCCGATCAGCTGGATAAGAAGGCTGTGATAGAATTCCAGCGCGGGTGCAACCGAGATTCCCGGCTGGAGGTTGGTGCGTCAACAAACTCTCCCTTGTTGGCGCGCCTATCGTGAGCACAACCTCGATCTGTGGCTTGGAAATATTTTGCCACACACTGCTAAGCGGGGAAAGACTTCTCAATTGCAATAGGGTATAGCTGAGGCGGAGGTGGTTATGTTGCCGTCTAATCTCAGCGCTTTTCTCGACTTGCTGCGCCAAGAGGATCAGTTGGTCGTGGTTGAAGCTGAAGTCGATGCTCACCTAGAGATTGCCGAAGTGCACCGCCGTGTCATTGCTGCGGGCGGCCCCGCGCTGCTGTTCACGAATGTCAGGGGTAAAAATTTCCCCGTGGTCACCAATATGTTTGGCAGCGAGCGGCGAGTAGAACTAGCCTTTGGCCGCGACACGCTGGCTAATATGGCACAGTTGGTAAACTTGCTACACAGCTTACCACCACGACTGCAGGACTTGTGGCGCGAACGTCGCCTGCTTACCCGCCTGTTGCGCCTCGGCACGCGGCGTGGCAGGGCCAGGCTGCATCGGTTGCCTCAGCCTGACGTGACGGTGTTGCCAGCGCTGACCAGTTGGCACAGTGATGGCGGGGCGTTTTTAACTCTACCGCTGGTGCATAGCCGTGATCTCGTCAATGGTAAAGACAATCTCGGTATTTACCGCATGCAGGTTTACGCACCTGACGAGATGGGCATGCACTTTCAAATTGGTAAAGGGGGTGGCTATCATCTGTATCAGGCCGAGCAGCTCGATCGTGAACTGGAGGTCAATGTCTACCTCGGCGGCCCCCCTGCCTTGATACTGGCGGCAATCGCGCCTCTGCCAGAAAACGTGCCAGAATTTTTGCTCTGCTCGCTGCTGTTGGGGGAGAAGTTACCGTGTGCGCGCAACTCCCATGGCCAGCTCGATGTGCTCAACAACGTTGAATTCTGCCTCAGCGGTGCAGTGCCTGCGGGGGTGCGACGCCGCGAAGGGGCCTTTGGCGACCACTATGGCTACAACTCTTTGCAACATGATTTTCCTGTGTTTCGGCCGCGGGCGTTGTTCAGCAAGAAAAATGCAGTTTTCCCAGCAACGGTAGTTGGCAAGCCGCGGCAGGAAGATTTTTTTCTCGGCGACTACTTGCAAAAATTACTGCTGCCGCTCATACCTATCGTCATGCCAGGTGTGCGTGATTTGTGGAGCTATGGTGAAACGGGTTATCACTCGCTAGCTGCCTGTGTGTTGCGCGAGCGACACGAACGTGAAGCGTTGAGCACTGCGTTTAGAATTCTTGGTGAAGGACAGCTGGCCTTGACGAAATTTCTGCTGTGCGTCGATCAGGCAGTTGACTTGCACGATTTCAAGGCCCTGCTAACCCATATCTTGCAGCGGGTTGACTTTAGCGCTGACCTGCATATCTTCGCACGCACGGCGATGGATACCCTTGATTACAGCAGCGCGCAGCTCAACAAAGGCAGCAAGGGGGTGCTGATGGGGCTGGGCCCGGCACGGCGCACGTTGCCCACTGTTTTGCCCCAGCTAGAGGCAAGTTGGGTGCAGAAACTCGGCATGTTTTGCCCTGGATGTCTTGTTGTGCAGAGCTATGCACATGCTGACCAGCCGCGCATTTACGAGGAAATTCTCGCCCACCCAGCTCTCAACGATTGGCCACTGCTGATCCTGACTGACGATGCAGCGCGAGCTTTGCACTCAACGGGAGCTTTCTTGTGGACAACTTTTACACGTTTCAATCCCGCGACTGATATTCACGCCCGTCGTATTGAGCACCACCAGCATAAGCTTACTTACACCCCGCCACTGTTGATCGATGCGCGCCTCAAGGCCTGGTATCCGCCTGAGCTTTTCTGTGACCCTGAGACGAAAAAGCTGGTCGACAGCAGATGGAAGGCATACTTCCCCTCTCACAAGGTGACAATGGGTGATGGCGATGCGCTTTCGGTTTAGGGCCGCTTGATATTATGCCAGGTTAATTTCAGGCATAGGCTAGGTATCCATCATTTGCACACAATCGCGAGAAGACTTGGGAGCAAGCTTGAATGCAATGGCGAGGGGCTTGAGGGCAAGCTTGAATGCAATAACGAGAGGCAAAGACCTTCCTCAGCACAAACCTCCGTTGTCTTGGCACGGGGCAGACCTACCGAGAAACCCGACTTCAACAGGTATAGGCACATGCCTTGTGCAAAAAAATAAACTGAACGCGATAGCAAGAGGTCTGAGCGCAAGCAGCGAGCGGGGAGCTAGAAAGCGGCAAAGAGCAGCGTAGCGAGCGAAGCGAGCGATACAAAAAGCCGTAGCGCAGCGAGGCACAGCAGTCGTTGTGAAAATTTTTCCAAAAAAGGCTTGATTGCAAAAAAAAAACGCTATTGTGGTCTACGAGCCGTTGTTGGCAGGGTTTAATTTTCAATTTGGGAGAACTGTCGTGAAGTTTTTGTTGATGTTTGTAGCTAGTGCGTTGTGGGCGATGAATGTGTTCGCTGCCGATGCTTTAAGTGAGAGTGCTGGGGCGCAGTGCGATCTCTACACGGGTAAGGGGAGCAGGTTTTACATCGATGGGCGTCGGGTTGACTATGCGGTAACGCTGAGGAAGGGTGTAGAGAGTGGTGAGGATCGGCTGGACTACAGCTTCGTTATCGACGGGCAGGTGACGAGTTCGACCATCGTCCTTGCAGAGGAATTTAGGGGGAATTTTAATGTGTTCTCACCGACCAGCGGTGACCCTTGGTCCTATCCCCACATTGGCTGGGGAATGCACCTAGAGTATGATGCAATGCAGCGAGAAGAGGGCACACCGAAGAAGACCACTATACTGCTCAGCTACTCTGGCCAAGACGGCAACAGGCATACACACCACATACTTGCCAACCGCAAGGCGGGATGGGGGCAGCTTATCTCCAGCGGCTTAGTCGTCGCCGCTGACGGACAGCAACTCTTCACCTGGGTGCACGAGCTGTCACTAGTGAGTGAGACTTGCCAGCCGCAAAACTGAATTCCCACTAAGCGATGCCCTACGCCACGAGGAGAGTTGCCTCTCGGTGGCTAGGGGCACGTTTAACAAGCGCAGGCGAGGTGGTTTCTCCCGAGTTCCTGCTGTAATTTCAAGCCTTACAGACGATTGCGTGCGAAACTCGGTGCCGCAGGTGACGTCCGATGTTGGTCACTTGCGGGTATGCCCTCTTCCGATGCAAATTCCAGCAACGGGAACATTGCAACCAGATACGATAAAGTGCTACCTTTACTGCATGGGAAGTGAGGTCTTCAGATGAGCGATCAGTTGGCAAATGTTGTTGCAGAGAATCTTCGTAGGCTTCGTGAGGCAAAACGTTTCACGGAGGAAGAGCTGGCAGAACGGGCTGGTTTATCCCCGGACGACTATAGAAAAATCGAAGCAGGGGAATTGCCAGGTGACGATTTTCAGGCCCCTTTGCGGGCAATTGCTTCGATACTTGACGTTCGTTTAAAGCACATGACGGAGAAGATTCGCCCCCTCAAAGGTGTTAGATTCCGCGCCACAAAACACATGCATGACCGCAAGCAAATTCTTGCTGAGGTCAGCCGCTGGTTTTATAATTTTTGCGATATCGAGCAACTAATTGAGGGCGAGCGATCAACATCGAAAAAAATAAGCGGACAGTCGCCTCCCACGGACGTTCCAGATCCCATCGAGTCGGCAATGCTTACACGTAATCATCTGGGGCTAAAGGATGATAGAGAACAAATTTCCAGTATTCGCAAGTTACTTGAGATCGGGGGATCAATCAAGGTCGGCGAAGTAAAAACACCGTCTCGTAATTTCTTTGGTCTATCGATTGCAGACGAAGATCATGGCCAAGCAATCATCGTCAACACTTGGGAAAATATTTCTGTTGAAAGGTGGATATTTACCGCAGCTCACGAACTTGGTCATCTAGTCCTACATGCATCGGACTACGATACCGACCAGACCGATGAAGACAGAGAGACAGAAAGGCAGGCCGATCGTTTTGCCAGCTACTTTCTCATGCCGAAAGATGCCTTTAAAGAAGAGTGGCAACTAACTAGCGGTCGCCCCCTGCTCGACAGAGTTCTAACGGTAAAGAGTCTCTTCAATGTTAGTTATCAAACGGTGCTGTATAGGTTGCACGAGGAAAATGGCGGCGACAAGAATATCTGGGGGCGTTTCCAATTTGAGTTTAAACGTCGCTACGGAAAAACCCTCCCACGTTCATTCGAGCCACATCCATTGCCAGAAGAGGCTTTCGGCGGTCTATACCCCAATAACTTCCCTTCCTATAGACTGCCCGCACTGGTGTTTGAGGCCGTTAAAGATGAAAAGATAAGCATCAATCGCGCCGCTGATATCCTAGAAATTTCGACCAGTGAAATGTATGATCTGACGCAATCTTGGGCTGTTGATGCCAACTAGTGGATTGCTTGTTGATGCCTGTGTATTAATTGATTATCTAGATCATCTGCCCATTTTTACCATTGCAGACAAAAACATTGGCAAAATTTACGTCATTACCAACACAATAGACGAGGTTAACGGGTTATCGGAAGCGATGTGCTTGCAGAGCGGGTTCACCATAATTGAGCCAACTCGTGAGCAACAGTCTCAAGCAGAAGACTCAGACATCAAGCCTCCCGAAGATGCGTTGTGTTTTCAAACGGCTAAGGATAATAATTATGTCTTTGTGACAAATGATAAACCTCTACGAAAAGTTTGCAAAAAGGCCCATATTGAGTTGCTCTGGGGATGCCACATAGTTGTTTGTCTTGTAAAGAGAAAAAAGATGAGCAAGGAAGAAGCGAAACGTGTCATCAAAGACATTCATAGCAAAAACAAGCGCAACAAAAAAGAAATTCTGACCAAGCTTTGCAGCCAAATTGATGGAGCTGTTTAGGTAACGCGAATATCGGGTTTCGCATATCTACCTAACCAGACAAGAATTTTAGCCGTAAAATACTATTTTGCCAAAATATACATTGAAAATCACAGATATTACTTGGAATGAAATAAATAACGGTAAGCCTTCCTGCTTCTTATGGGATCACTACACAGACCTCTTGCTATTGCGATCAGGCTTGCCCCCAAGTCTCTCGGCTGTTGCCCCCACCTCTTGCCGACCGAGAGCCCCATGAACGGCACGGCAAGACCGTGCGAAAACTCGACCATAGATATTGCCAATACTGCCGTCGGATTATGCTTTTGCACAAGGCATGTACTTGCACCTAACTCAAGGGAGAGTTTCTCGGCAGGTCTGTGCCGTGCCAAGATAACAGAGGTCTGTGCTAAACATTGCCTAGCTCCACTCGCTGCTTGCTGTAGTGACCCCCTGAAAAAAACCCGATATTCGCGTTAGGTAACAGAAGCAACTCGATGAATTAGAGCTGGCTATCCATCTGCCGCGGTCAGAATATTGTCGGCGGGCTTAGGCGATTACTCCGCGACGAAAACGACCAGGGTCTGGCCATCGCTGACGAGATCACCCGCGGCGACCCGCACCTCCTGCACGCTCCCCGCACCTGGTGCCTTGAGGGCAAATTCCATTTTCATCGACTCGATGATAACACAGACCGTGCCTTCTTCTACATCATCGCGGGCCTTGACGTTTACCGCCGCGACACGCCCGGGCACAGGCGCGGTCAACGTTCCCGCGGCACTGGTATGTGTTTCTGCCTCCCATGTCCCTGGTGCCGTTGCCGCATGATGCAAACGCCCCCCGCAGCCGACCGTTACTGCCATTCCCTGTGCTTGCCGCTGCAACACGAAATGAAAAAAACTTACCTCCGCATAGATACCACAACCTGCTTGCACCTCGTCATCGGTGTAGGACTGTAAAATCATCACTGCGGTGTCTCGAGTTTTTTTAGCAAAAATGCGCGCCATACCGCGATCCTGGCCTTCCGCACCGTAGTGCTCAAGCAAAACTTCCGCAATTTCTTCTAGCTCAGTCTGCTGAGCGTTATCCTGCATTGTCTGCAACAGCGTGGTGATATTTTGGGCAACGAAGTTGATGCTCACATGTGCCTGTTGAAAATTCTCATGGGCGAGCAGTGTTTGCAAAAAAGCGATATTTGTTTTTACGCCTGCAATGAATGTGCGGGCCAGCCCGTGCTGCAGACGGCTGATGGCAAGCGCGCGTTTTTCTGCTGTGGCGATAAGTTTTGCTAGCAGCGGGTCAAAAAAAGGCGACACATCACGCGCCGCCTCACAGCCGATTTCCCAGCGTATGCCAGTGCCGTGATAGGGGTGGAAGGCCAGCACACGGCCTGGTGCGGGCAGAAAATCACACGTAGCATCTTCGGCGTAAATGCGCACCTGTATGCTGTGCCCACCTGGCTTGCGTTTGCTGCACAACAGGGGATCAAGACTTTCACCCGCGGCAATTTTTATTTGTGCCGCGACCAGATCAACGCCAAATACTTCCTCGGTGACGGTATGCTCAACTTGCAGGCGGGTATTCATTTCAAGAAAATAGAACTCACCCTGCTCAGCGTTGAACAAAAACTCCACCGTGCCCGTCGAGTAGTAGGCCACGTGTCGGCCAAGACGTTGCGCGGCATCATGCAGGCCCTGACGCTGTGTCTCAGCCAGACATGTTGCAGGTGCTTCTTCAACAATTTTTTGGAAACGGCGTTGCAATGAGCATTCCCGCTCGCCCAACACTATCAGCTGCCCCTGCTGGTCGCCGACGATTTGTACCTCGATGTGCCGTGGTGTCGCGATATATTTTTCCACCAACAGCGCGGCATTGCGGTAAAGCGTCTGTGCTTCCCGGGCCGTTGCCTGCACCGCCGCCAACAACTGCTGTGCGTCGTGCACCACCCGCATGCCCTTGCCACCACCGCCAGCAACGGCTTTGATGATGACCGGCAGGCCGTGCTGAGACGAGAATGCCGCTAAAATTTTTTGCGTGGCGGCAACGCTACTGTCAGCGGCAATAAATACCGCGGGCACGACCGCAACTTTTGCTGCCATCGCAATCTGCCGTGCCGCGTGCTTATCGCCCATCTGCGCGATGGTTGTTGCCGCAGGGCCGATCCAGGTTAAACCCGCGGCGGTGACCTTCTCTGCAAACGCAGCATTCTCCGCCAAAAAACCATAGCCAGGGTGCAATGCATCACAGCTTTCTGCCTTGGCGATGGCAATTAAATTGTCTGCATCAAGATAGAAGTCAGAACTTTCCTGCGCAACCAGGTGCAGACGAGTTACCTCCTGTGCCAAAAAGCGCGGCACAGCATGACGCGCCGCGACCGCCACCGTGTCAATGCCTAGTGCTGCGGCGGTGCGAGCGACACGGGCGACGATCTCACCACGATTAGCAACAAAAATTCTGCGGGGTAACATGTGCTCAACCTAACCAAAAATTCAGTTGGGCTTTTTACAAATTACGAGCAAGCTCGCGGGAGATAACGCCAGAGAGGCAAGCGCGACATACATACCCCCGTAACTGAGTCAAAAACGCGCCGCAGGCTAGCACAGTGCTGCGAAAAAAACAAATGTCCGGCTGCCATGCCTTCTAGCTGCAAAAGCGCAGCCAGACCGAGAACAGGCTCAAGTTGTCGCGTGAGGCAAGCACCCCAGCCCCACAGAGGGGGCTGGGTTTGAAAATAAAAGCAGAGCTAGAAGTTAGAAGCTAGAAGAGGTAATTACCCCGCAAGGCTATGTCCATCTCTTGCATGTTGTATTCTTTCGCCGCCGCGTTCGAATCTGCCGAGAACAGTTCCTTGCCGAAGGTGTAACCCGCAGCTGCACCTGCGACCGCGTTCTCGGTGATGCGATAATCAACTGCCGCGTGCGCACTGAAAGTCGCGATGTTATGGGCCGTGATGTTGGTTTCTTGTTCGTAATACGAGGTGGCATAGGCAACATCGCCCTCAACTCGCAGCCGCTCGTTTTGCCATTCGACGGTGGCACGCAACACGGACTGGTCTTCGTGCCCCGCTTTGAGGGCGCTCCAGCGTTTTAGTTGGTAAACCGCACCGAGATTGAAGTCCGTGCCCAACGCATAACGTCCGTGCATCGTCAGCATGGCAGGCACTTCCACATCCGCTCCGCTTTCTTGTGTCTGCCAGGCCACACCCGTTTCAAAATCTGTGGCAGTGACGGTAAAGGCAGGCACCAGGGAGTACGAACTGCTGCCCGTGTGCATGTCGGCATCAGTGGCAAAGCTACGCGCGACCGCGTAGTCACGCGCCGCATACTGGTAGTTGCATCGCAGGCCAAGCGAGACCAAGTCCTGCACGTGGTAGCTCAGCAGCGGGGCAATGTGCAGCGTGTTGACCTCATTATATTTGGTGTGAGCACTTTGCTTAGTGGCGCGCAGCAATTCAGGAATGCCTTCGCCCTTAACGATTTCATCTGGCTCGCTCAGCACCGAAGTGATGTTGAGACCGACGTTCAGGCCTGGCACAGGCATACTCCTGACCGCGGTGAGATTGAGGATTGAACTCATCCACTCAAAATCCCACTTGCCTTGGGTGGTGATCGTTTCGTGATCGGATTTACGGTAACCGAGGGTCATATCGGTCCGCATTCCTTGCACGGCATATATCTGGGCGGGTGAAACCATCATTGCACTGTGCAGATGACTGTTGAAAGGTGCAGGCAACAGTGGGGCAACAGCCTCCGCCGCCACAGCAGATTGGACGTGCAACAACGCGGCCGCACCCAAGAGTAATTTACGCATTTTCGCTCCTTTATCATGCATGATTAAATAATGTTGGTGGCCACAGTGACCCACCTAAGATTTTAACGGGAGGCAGTCAACGAAGCAACCGCTATTCTTCAGCCGGCTGCTCAGCTTCGGTTTCTAACTCGGAGAGGTCTTGCCCTGTAAGCAGTTCGATGAGTTTGTTTAATTTAATCACGGGTCCTGCGTTATACTCGTGGTCGCGGCCCTGCTGCAAACCGAGCCGCGAGGAGGCGATGACATAGACGTTTTGGAACGCACCCTTGATGCTTCTTTTCAGCGCCGCGACTTTGATGTTTAAACCATGCCCGACGCGTTCTTGCCAATTACCCTGAGAGTCGAGAAAGCCAAGCGTTGAACGTCCATCTTTATCGACGCGGGTGGCCAGTTCCTTTGAACCATACTTGTAATTTAGTGAGTAGCCGATCGAGAAGCCGCTGAAGTCTTCTGGCTTTTGCAGTTCACCAAAGACAAACCCTAAACCCACGCGCAGACCGACCTTGCCCCGTTTCTGGCCTTGCACGACAACGTTGACATCGGGAATACCGACTATCGACAGGCGGAAACGATACCAAGATTCCTCAACATCCTTCGTGATGCGGTGAATTTTAATCACTTTGACAGGAACAATCACTATGCCGATAGTGAACGAGCCGCCGTTTCTCAATAAGCCCAAGCCACCTGCCGCCAAGCCCGCCCGCTTGTTCGATGCTGACAGCGTTTTCGCTGCTTTCGTGGCTGCCTTGGCTGTGCTTTCAGTAGCTTTGGGGGTGACAGCTTTCTGCAGCTTGTCGTTACCGACTTTCAACTGCCCGCCACCACCGAAGGAGATAATTGCCGCCGATGGAATAAAATTTTGCGGGCGAAAACCGAAGCGATTGAGGCGATCCTGGTGGGAGTTGATCCACTTGTCGGCCAGCTCTAAAACTTCCGCGATGCGATCGTTCTCCATGCTGTTCAGGGCATCGATGGCCTTACGGGTCACCACGTTGGGCGGAAACTCCTGCCGCAGAGTGGCAACGATCAGGCGACGTGCTTCGATCAATGCTTGCACCCGATCGGCCTTGGTAAAGTCAATCCACGGGGTGACGAGGTAGATATACTTGCTGTCCGCCTCGATGTCCGTGTCCATCAACCATGCCACCTGCTGGCGACCGCAAGCAGCCCCGCATATCAGCGCACAGATCGTTATCAGCATCTTCATGCCTGCCCTCATACAGCTTTGCTAAAAAAATAACCACCCCCTGTGCTTACGAACTTGCATTTTCTAGCGACAGCTGCTCTGATGCCGTGGTCTTGAGCACTGCAGCAGGGGGCTCGTGCAAAACGCAGAACTACTTCAAACTCGCCTTGTCCAGCGCCGCGACGCACGTAAGCAGGCTTGGTGGGAAAACTATGTCAAGCATGGCACACACTTTCTCGGTGTCGGCTTGCCGCAAGTTGAGCAAGAGCTGACGCGCTGGTATCGGGAAACAGACCTGGCCTCGCAGTCGCTTACACATCAGCTCGACACATCCCTCTATCTTCTCGCCCAGCGGTATGCAGAAGAAAAACTGGCGGGCGTGTTGCTGTTGCAAAAGCATCTCTGTGCCAAGCTAGAATGGCGGACGCTGTTGGCTAGTTTTGCTCCGCTGTGGCACAAAAAACTTATCTATGATTGGAGCATCTGTGATTGGTTTTGCTTGCGTGTATTGCGACAACTGCTGCGCCACCATGGCACACCCTGTGCTGAGCAAATCGCGGCACAGCACACCGCTACCTACCTGTGGCAAGCACGTGCCGCACTGGTACCTTTTGTGGGTCACACAGGACACGTGCCCTATCACGCCCTCATCATCCCCGCCTGTGACGCGCTGATTAAACGTCCCGAGCGGTTCGCCAAAACTGCAGTTGGCTGGATAATGCGGGAATTTTCTAAAACCGAACTGCCACTGGTGCGCAGTTTTTTGCGGAGCAACAACGCTTATCTGACGCGTGAGGTAGTCAACAATGCCCTGAAGTACTACCGTGACGAAAAGAAAAAGTGCTTGGCACAGTTGCCTACACGTGGTGGCGCATGAGCAGGGCTTTGCCACAGGAACTGCGCCATCTTGAACTTGTCTGTGAGGGCGAGCATATTGTGCGTCTTGCTTTTGCTTCCACCTCTGTCATTTCCGCCACGCCCCTAGCCAAGAAAATCATGGCCTTGCTGGCGCGCTACTTTAGAGGCGAGCAGGTAGACTTCCACTCTGTGCCCATTGCCGCTAAAGGCAGCACTGTTTTTCAACGTCGTGTGTGGCAGGCAATGCGCACCATCCCTTATGGCGAGGTGCGCACCTATGCTGAACTTGCTGCAGATATCGGCTGCCCGCGTGCGGTGCGGGCTGTCGGCAATGCTGCTGCGGCCAATCCCGTGGTAGTTATCATTCCCTGTCACAGGATCGTTAGAGGTGATGGCACAATCGGCAATTATGGTGGTGGTCAGCTGCGCAAGCGACAGCTGCTGGCTTTAGAACGCCTGAGTTTGCTAGAGAAACGCTGATGCCTGTTGCCATGGCAGTGCAGGCGGCACGGTTAATTTTTCTCGGTCGCGTGTCCTTGCGGCGTTCGGCGCGCTTCGCCGCGTTTAAGCGTTGGCTGGACAAAAAACACCACGCGGACATGTCTTACTTAGAAAAACACCCCGCGCTGCGTGCCGACCCACGCCGACTCGGTGTTGGCTTGCAGACCGCGATCATCGTCGCCTTGCCTTACGGTCGAGGTGATCGTTTGCGCGCTACGGAGCCGCGGGTAGCACAGTATGCACGGCAACGTGATTACCACCGGGTCATCAGGGAACGAGCAGGTCGTGTCATCACCGCCCTGCAACTAGAACCTACGGCATGTCGGATTGTCGTTGATACTGCACCAGTTTTGGAACGAGAACTGGCTGAACGTGGCGGGCATGGTTTTGTGGGCAAGAACACCTGCTTTATCAGCTTGGCGCACGGCAGTTATCTGCTACTCGGTGCAATTCTCATTCCCGCGCCGACGCTAGCACGAGAGGTTGAGCCGCCCGCGGCGACGAGCCGTACGGCACATGGCGGTTGCGGCAGTTGCCAGCGTTGTCAGGTGCACTGCCCCACAGGCGCGCTGGATGCAGCTTACCAGCTCGATGCTCGCAAATGTTTGTCGTGGCTGACGATTGAGAACAGGGGCGAAATTCCGCCGCGCTATTGGCAGTTCTTGGGCAATTACTACTACGGCTGTGACTTATGCCAGATCGTCTGCCCCTACAATCGTGGCAAGCGCAACACCGAGGAAGCCGAGCTCAAGCTACCACCGCTGGAAAAGATCGCCTGCATGACACAGCGTCAATACGAGCAGTATTTTGGTGGCACAGCCCTGACGAGAGCGAAGCGGGCTGGTTTGATGCGCAACGCCTTGATTGCCATGTATGTGCGCCAACACCAGCAGCTCAGGCACTGTCTGGCGACGCTAGCACAACGCTCTGACACCCCGCGCAGCAAAGGCTTGCAAAGCACACTGGCACGCATCAAGACCTTGTTGAGTCAAGCTCCTGGAGGGTAGGGAGGCAGGAGCGACAGCCAATTACGTGCCTGCTGCTGAAAATCAGCCCGATAGGGTTGCGGCACTGAGGTCTTGGGGGGAAATTGCTTGCGCAGCGGATCGGCATAACGGCCACGCTCATAAAAGGAAAAGTGTAGGTGTGGCCCCGTGGCGCGTCCCGATGCGCCGACATAGCCGATGACATCGCCCTGCTTAACCGCCTTGCCTTTCTTCAGGTGCGGGGCAATTTTTTGCAGATGGCAATAGGCCGTGTGATAAAAAGGATAGTGCTGTAGCTTGACATACCAGCCATTGATGCGATTGTAGGTTGCTCTGACAACGACACCATCGGCAACACTCATCACCTCCGTGCCGATACGAGCACTGTAGTCAACCCCGAAGTGGGGGATGACGACGCGCAGCAAAGGATGAAAACGCCCGCGGCGAGAAAAAGTTGACGTTATGCGCCCACCCTTGACTGGGGTGCGCAAAAAAGCGCGCTGCAAGCTGTGACTGTCGTCGGGCGAATAATGCAGGGCACTGCGCCCCGCGATTTCGTAACGCACGGCTCGCAATCTCCGCCCGCGTCGCGGCACGTACTCCGCCGCAGCAATCCCCTCTCGCCTGTCTTTGACGACGAAACGCCAGCGATCACCGCGCCGCAGCTCACGCTTAAAATCAAGCCGCGGCGAGAAAATATCCGTGAAGGCGGCGATGAGCTGGTTATCAACGCCCGCCTGCTGTGCTGAAGCGCGAAAACTAGAAGTAATTACACCATGATAGCTGTGTAAGGCCTGCGCCTGTGGCAACGACAGCACGGCGACGACCGCGCTGCCGAGCAGGAACTGGCAGATCCTCACAGAGGTTTTTTTTGTAAACAAAAACATGCAGTTACCCCAATCTATGACTATACCTGACCACCACACATAGCCGCGCAGCCTACTCGCGCTCCTTCTCAAGATCAATGCTGTTTCTTCGTGCCCCACTATAAAATATAAAAATGATCTTGACAAGCAAATAATTTTAAGAGATAATGATGCAACAATATGAGTTTTAAAGTTTTAAGGAGAGCATAGATGAAATACTTGTGCATTTTAATGGTAATGGTGGCGGTCAGTTGTGGCAAAAAAAAGCCTGAAACACCTGAGCAACAGCCGCCGGTAGCTGACAATTTAACTTTTGGTTATCTCAGCCATACGGCAGAGGCAATGAAGGTCAGCTCGGCTGCGTTCGCATTGAGTTGCCAACAGCCCGCGCTTACTGCACAGGAATTTACCGTTACGCAGCTGAAACAGAATGAACTGCGTTTGCCCAAAGGTGGTGTTGGCTGTCAGATCGCAATCAAGGCTTTGACACTCAATGGCACACGTTTTGTGCAAGACCACAACACGGATTATGATTGGGGCAAGGACAGCATCGTTGATCTATTCGGCCAGCTCAACAGCAAGCACGTACTTAGAGTGCAAATCGAGCAGCAGCTGCCGGAGACATTGTCCGCTGATCGGCATGACAACCGCTTCTTTTTCAGGGTTATTAAGTTTCAAGATGGTGACAAGGTTGTCAACACGGGCGAAGGCGTGCCGTTGACTTCTGGTGTGCGAGGTTTGGCGTTGACGACGTGGATTTCCAGTCACGTGCGGGTATTGCCAGCATCCGTTTTCGCACCCCAACCGACGGTGCACAACAACCCTTATCTGCTGACGCGACAGGTGCGGCTTGCGTTCAGCTGTGCTTCCGATCCGGGCCAGGCACGTATCATTGAGGGCAAGCTTATCTGTGGTGGAGAAATCTATCGCGAGTTGAATTTCGCGGTGGTAAGAGGCATGGTCAACCTTAAATCGGCCCGTGCGACTGACCTCTGCAACAGGATAAAAATGACTCCGCTGCCGCTTAGCAGCACAGTCATCTCGTTGCCCCACACCAACATGCCCTGGCACGTGTCTTCGCTGACGATGATCGTGCTGCGTAGCAAGCATCTCGACCAGGAGAGCGGCGAATTTGTGCAGAGCTGTCATCTTTATCCTATCGCACCACATCTATCTCCATGGACAGCTGGCTATCGTCTGCCTTACAAGCTGTAAGTATTAACACCCCCCTGTGGCTAAAGGGTTACGCGGGGGTAACCACAGCTCCGTCACCTTCCCCTAATGCAAAGATGTGCTATACTGGTTGGTAGGCTATGAGGTGGCAGTGATGGCGGTGTTGATTACTGGCAGTGCGGGGTTTATCGGGCATCATCTGGTGCGCAAACTGACGCAGATTGAGCAGGCGGTAGTCTGCATGTATCGGCATCGCTTGCCTGAACCACACGAGCGGGTGATGCCGTTTTTTTCCGATTTACGCTCGGCAGAGTTGCTCGCCGCACCCCTGCGCGGGGTGAATACGGTAGTGCATTTAGCGTGGAGCGATAGTTTTATCGGGCCGCGGGAAGATGTCTGTGCCGCGCCCACCGTGCATAATGTGTTTACGCCCAACATCAGAGCGCTGCGTAATCTCCTTCACGGTATGGAGCGAGCGGGCACGCCACGGTTAATTTTCCTCAGCGCCCGCGGCACGAGACGCAGTGCACGAGCGGCTTTCTTGAAAGAAAAATACATCGCCGAGCATCACATTCTCAATTCTGCCATCGAGGAAAAGCTGATCGTCAGGTGTCCGCTGACTTGGAGCGGTGCAGGTCGGCACGATCGCTTGGTGAAGACATTCTTGCGCTTGATGCGTTTTCCCGGTTTGTGCTTCCTGCCCGACTTCCGTCCTCAGGTGAGCCTGGCGCATGTCAACAGCATTGCCGAACAGTTGGCCGAGCTGTGCCAGCGCCCGTTGCAGGCACAGAGCACGATTATCACTCCGCCGACACAGACAACCTACAGTGTGCGCGAGCTGTGCAAACTTATCTCTACTGCCGTGCTCAGTCGCAACAAACTACCCATCGGTGGTATGCTCGGTAACGCCATGTTGCCTCTCTGCGAAGACGAAAACGCCCCCAAAGTCAAGCACCTGCTGGCTCTAACGGAGCAGTGAAAATTACCTAACCTACGCTCGCTGCGCTCGCTTCGCTGCTCCTTGTAACGCTCGCCTTACGAGACTGTTTGCCGCTTTCTCGCTCCCTCGCTACGCTGCTTTTTGTATCGCTCGCTTCCTAGCTCATCGCTACGCGATGCTGTTTGTATCGCTCGCTTTCTAGCTCGCTGCATGTTCTCAGGCCTCTCGTTATTGCGTTTAGGCTTGCTCTCAGACCTCTTGCGGTTACGTTCGGGTTTGCCCACCGAGAGCCACATGAACGGCGCGGCAAGACCGTGCGAAAACTCGACCACAAATACTGCCATATTGCCGTTAGGTTATGCTTTCAGACAAGAGTATGTGCTTGCACCTATCTCAGGGGAGAGTTTCTCGGCAGGTCTGCTCCCTGCCAAGACAACGGAGGTAAGGGCTAAGTGGTGGCTCTGCTTGGGTTTGCCACGAAGACCCCTGCTTGCCCCCAAACCTCTCGGCTGTCGTGTTCAAGCTTGCCTACCGAGAGCTCCATGAACGGCAGGGAGAGACCGTGCGAAAACTCGACCACAAATACTGCCATATTGCCGTTAGGTTATGCTTTCAGACAAGAGTATGTGCTTGCACCTATCTCAGGGGAGAGTTTCTCGGCAGGTCTGCTCCCTGCCAAGACAACGGAGGTAAGGGCTAAGTGGTGTCCTTGCTACGAGGCTCTTTGTCCCGCTCGCTTCGCTGCTTTTTGTATCGCTCGCCTTACGAGACTGTTTGCCTCTTTCTCGCTCCCTCGCTCCTCGTCATCAGGCCTCTCGCGGTTGCGTTTAGGCTTGCCCCCAAGTCTCTTTGCTTGTCCTCAGGCCTCTTGCTATTGCATTCAGGCTTGCTCACAGAGAGCTCCATGAACGGCGAGGCGAGGCCGTTCGCTGCGCTGTGCGCTACGCGCTGCTTTTTGTATCGCTCGCCTTACGAGACTGTTTGCCGCTTTCTCGCTCCCTCGCTGCTTGCACTCAGGCATCTCCCTGTATTGCGTTCAGGCTTGCCCCCAAGCCTCCCTGCCCGTTCTCAGACCTCTCGGCTGTCGTGCTCAAGCTTGCCCACCGAGAGCTCCATGAAGGGTACGGGGAGACCGTGCGAAAACGACCGCAGATATTGCCAATATCTGCAACCAGTTTATTTTTTCGCACAGGGCATGTGCTTATACATATTCGTGGGGAGTTTCTCGGTAGGTCTGCGCCGTGCCCAGCTGCGCAGCGGGCTAAATGATCTCGCGCCCCGCGATGTAGCCTGTGCTTCTGGTATTACAGCCGCAGGTGCGGTTGCCCGCCGACTCAAATTGCGCCAGGCAGGAGATGCAGCGACGAATTCTGATTTTGATCGGAGCAAGGTTGGCTAAGCGCCGCGCGTGGTTCTTCAGCTCAATGTCCTTCAGTACCGAAGGTGGCAGCTGCTTGACGCGCCTGGCAGGTGTTTCGGTAGTAATTTGAGTTTCCATGCAATTCCCTAGCGATTAATAAAAACAGAGACTTGGCATAGGATAAAATAAAATAATATAAAAACAAAAAGAGCGAGCATTGCTTAAAAGCAACACAGAGCCTCGCTAGCATAGCTAATCTAGGCGTTTCTGTCAAGTTTGCTAGTGCTTGATATAGTGCGGGATAAAGAGAGGGAGGACTCACAGTCCTCCCCGATGAAGTATGCGTTACGGCTATTTAAGGATGCCAAAGCCGCCATCTTGCAACAGCACAGCTTTGTGAATGATGAGGTAATTAGGTCTGAAAAAGTGAATGGTTTTACCATTGTGGTAGGATTCGGAGTAAACTCCGATTTTGTGGTAGCCGTTGTCATAGACTTCCTCAATAATGCCGTAGCGAAACGCGACCCCGTCGCGATCCCCCAGCATGTAAACATCAAGGCCAACATCCTGATGTGCTGGCACACGATAGCCACGCACAACGTCCAGTAGGTCATCATACAATAGGTCACCATACTGATCGCCGCCAGGCATAGTCTCAACACGATCAGTAATGTTAGGGCGCAAACTCTCGCTGGCATCGATAGCGAGATAGCCATCATAAAGCTTGCCCGCGATCAAAAATTGCACCAGCTCGCCTGTCATAGATTCGTTGTCAGGCAACACGGCGGGATTAACTGCCGCACTCAAAGCGCCAGAGATAAAAAACATAGATACAACTGCAAAAATATTTTTGATGTTCATGATACGTCTCCTTCACAAAGAAAGTCCTAAAATGCCAAGTGATGCTTTCGTTGCAGGAGTGGCTCAAGCGCCAAAAGGAAGGTGGGGCACACCCCACGGTAGAGAAGATCTAGTGAACAGAACCTTGCATAACGCCGCGGCAAAAAACAACATAGCCGCTATCATAGTGGGCAATAAGCCCTTGTTACCAAGTTAACTATCACTTAAGCGGCAAAGCCGCACCTGCCTGCACATAGCAGACGGATAATCTCTAACCCCTAATCCTGCCTGGCCTGCCTACTCGACAAGCGCAGCATCTACCCACTGCAAAACACCGCAGCGGGAATCAAATCTCGATGCACACAACACATCGAGTCAAATCGCAAAAAACCTTAGGCGAAATACACCAGAAAAAAGCGTCCCAATCATCCGCTCCGAAGAGCTATCAGCTACTCTGATGTTATCAACCGTTCTACTCATAACTCTACCAGCCGCCGCGATGATGTGCAACCCATTTTGCATATTTTTTTGTGAAAAATTTTCTCCACCCCGTTACCGCGGCTTGTTTTCAAAACAAACCAAATTACAATTTAAATTTATGCAAAATTAATTTTCTAAAAACTTGACCTGAGTCTGCGTATTGCAGTTCAGAAAAAACAGTTTGCCGCCGATAACGCACGCGAGTATGGAGCGAGGTTCGTCATGCTGCATGTGCTAACTTTTTGCCTAGTATTGAGTATGCTGGGCTGTAACAAGATCAGTTTTTTGGCAATCGGCACTGGCGGCGGCGACGACGACGACGACTCGCCCGTGGTTACTGCCGCCAGCCCTGAAGAACTGTTCGTGTTGGGCACAGCTGCACGCAGTCCACTCGACATCTTGATGGTCATCGACAACTCCAATTCGATGGCAGAAGTGCACCGTGGCTTGGCCGACAAGCTCGATGTCTTGCTCGGTGAAGTGAAGGACAATGATTGGCAAATTGCCATAACGACCACTGATCCTCGTGATTGTCCCCAAACACTTATCAGTGCCGCGACCCCCAACTATACACAGGCTTTCCACCTCGCCGTCAGCAAGCTGGGCACGGGTGGCACTATTCTCGAGCAGGCAAGCCGTGCCGCGCGGCTCGGTTTAGAAAAGGACTGTCGTGGCAAAGAGTGGCTGCGTGCCGATTCAGCCGTGGCGGTGCTGATTATCACCGACGAAGATAATTTTGAGCGCGGCCCGTGTGGGATGGTTGATAGCAGCGGCTTGAGCATTACTGAGCCACTCGATGATAGTGAGTGCCACGTATCTGCATTGCATGCCTACTTGCAAAAAATAAGAATTCCTGGTGTTACCGCTAAAGTTTACGGGCTGATTAACACCAGTAATGACGGCGCTCACAGCAAAAATTTTCTGACCTGGAAAGACAGCCGCGGCAAGCCAATCTTTGACCATCACGCCTCTGTGCACGCTAAAGACTACACCGCCACCCTGCGCAAAATTTCCCAGCACATTCATGACGTATTGCAAAATAGATTTGTTTTACAAGAAACTCATCCCGAAAAATCTGCCAAAGTTTTTTTTACCACTGGCAAAGGAGAGGCGGCACTGCAGCCTGATGCCTACAATATTAGCGGCAACATTCTTACCCTCAAAACAAACACCATCCCGCCCGATGCTCGCAGCCTCAGAATCGTTTGGACCGAGAATGAGTAAAGAGCCTTCTTAGCCCTTACCACCGTTATCTTGGCACGGCGCAGTGGAGCACCTTAGCCCGTATCTCCGTTGTCTTGGCGGGGCGCAGACCTACCGAGAAACTCCCCACGAATATGTATAAGCACATGCCTTGTGCAAAAAAATAACCTGGTTGCAGTATTGGCAATATCTGCGGTCGTTTTCGCACGGTCTCACCGCGCCCTTCACGGCGCTCTCGGTAGGCAAGAGGTGGGGGCAACCGCGAGAAGGTTTGGTGGCAAGCAGAGAGGCTAGGGTGCAAGCTTGAACGCAACCGCGAGAGGTCTGATGGCAAAAAGCGAGCTAGGAAGCGAGCGATACAAAAAAGCCGCAGCGCAGCGAACGGCCTCGCCCCGCCGTTCATGGAGTTCTTGGTGGGCAAGCTTGAACGCAATACAGGGAAATCTGAGCGCAAGCAGCGAGCTAGAAAGCGAGCGATATAGAAAGCCGCAGCGTAGCGCGTAGCGCAGCGGCTCAGCTCTTGAGGCTATTGAGCAGAAAGGTGTGAATGAACTCCTCAATGCCGCCGTCGAGCACAGCATCGGGGTTGTGATGTTCGCGTGCGGTGCGATGATCCTTGACCATCTTGTAGGGATGCAGGACATAGCTTCTGATTTGATTACCCCAAGCAATGCTGCTCTTCTGGCTCTCTTCTTGTTCGGCTTGTTTTTTGCGTTCCTCGCATTGGCGTTCGTAGAGTCGGCTCTTTAAAATTTTCATCGCCTGCTCGCGGTTTTGGTGCTGGGAACGCTGAGTCTGGCTTTGCACCACCACGCCTGTCGGCACATGCGTGATGCGCACAGCCGAGTCGGTCTTGTTAACATGCTGCCCGCCTGCACCGCTGGCACGATAGGTGTCAACGCGCAAATCGGCGGCGTTGATCTCTATGTCAATGTCGTCCTCCACCACTGGCGAGACATAGACAGACGCGAAGCTGGTGTGGCGGCGAGCACCAGCATCAAAAGGACTGATACGCACGAGACGGTGCACGCCTATCTCTGCTTTCAGCAAGCCATAGGCATACTCGCCACTGACCTCAAAGGTGACATTCTTTACCCCTGCCTCATCGCCGTCGAGTTGATCAAAAATTTCGCTGCCAAAGCTTTTAATTTCAGCGAAACGCAAATACATGCGCAGCAGCATCGCCACCCAATCGCAAGATTCCGTGCCACCCGCACCCGCGTTGATGGTGACGAGAGCCGCACTGTTGTCGAGCTCGCCACCCAGCAAACTCTCAACTTCCAAGGCGTTCAGGGCACTGGTAAAATTTTGCAACAACTGTTCTGCTTCCGCGTGTAACTCATCACCCTCGCACGCCAATTCACACGCGGTCTCCAGATCGCCACACAGGGTATCGATCTGCCGCAGCGCGGCGAGAAAGCCTGCCAGTGTCTTCTTCTCCTTCGCCACCCTAGCCGCTTCCTGTGGCTTGTCCCACAGAGTTGCCAGCTGCTCTTCTAGCTGTTGCAGGCGGGCATGCTTGGCCTCGATGTCAAAGAAACCCCCGAATTCGCTGGAATTTTTCCTGCAGACGAGCCGATTCTGCCACGATCGTATCTAGTTCCACCACACCTCGCTAAGCTTGCCGACAATCGAGTTGAGCACCCGCAGGTATAATCAGCACCGCGGCGCTGTTTTTTCCGCACATAACCTCTATCCTGCCAAGCCTGGCGGGCAGAAACAACGGTTGATAGCTGGCAATTTTTGTTTGCCCCAACTGCCAAGTGCCGCGCCAGCACAACATAATGCCATAGCCATCGACGATGTCCAGACTGAAGGCACTGTGCCGTGTAGCAGTGAGCGTGAACAGGCGGTAGTAAGGGTTGTTGCTGCGCTGTAAAATTTCCACGCCCTGCGAGCAAAAGTGTCGCCGCCCCGCCGGCAAGATGCGTGGATGCAGTGTTTCTCGCTGCTGGGCGCTGAGATCAATCAACGGCAAGGCGGACGCGAGTGCCAGTGGCCGCGCGGTACCGTGTTGCAGGTCGAGTTCACCCGCCTCGTTGTACTTGTGCCCCCAATCCCAGAGACGTAACGTTTCTCCGCCCCGCCCTTGCAGCAGGTGTTGCACCTCCAGCACGACTGCACCTGCGCCGAGTGCATGCACGGTGCGTGGCGGAATTTCGAGATAGCGGTCCGCGTGCAGGGTGAGTGCCGCGAGACAGTGCACTAGCGTTCCCGCGCTAATTTTCTCCCGCAACTGTGACCTGTTCAGCCGCGTCTTAAAACCGACGTAAGCCTTGCTGTCCTGCGCCGCGGCAAGCACCAGCCATGACTCCCATTTACCCGCCCGCGGGGCCTCAGGGTTTAGGTCCGGGTGCAGCTGCACCGACAAGGGACGTGCCGTGTTAATCAATTTCACCAACAATTGGCAGTAGGGGCCGCGCTGCTCGACCACCGCATCTGACAGTGCTGCACGCGGGTCGGCGGCGATGACTGTATCGAGGCGCGTGCGCGTCGCCGCCAGCCGTGAGGGATACTGTGGGTCGCAAGAAAACTCCCAACACTCACCAAGTCGCCGCGGTGGCTCATCTGGCGCGAGGCCCAGCAGCGGGCCGATGTCTTGTCCTGCCCACGGCGTGCGGGACAAGGGCACGGCATTGAACGGCTGCAGTAATACAGGACGTGCGCAGTCGATCGCCATCAACCCGGCGGCCAGCCAAGTTGCTTGCCACCGAGAATGTGGGCGTGAATATAATCAACACTTTGCTGCCCGTGTTGGCCGACGTTGAAGACGATGCGATAACCATCTCCACCCGCGAGCCTTTGAGCAACGCGGGCAATACCCTGAATGTAACGACCGATCGCGGCAGGATCACCTCGTTGGAAATCTGCAAAGGATAGGCGCTTTTCTTTAGGGATGACCAGCACATGCACAGGAGCTTGGGCATTGTTATCCTCGAAGGCAAGGATATCGTCATCCTCGTGAATTATCGCTGCGGGCAACTCCTTGCGAACAATCTGGTCGAAGACCGAATCAGCCAATGCCACACCTCAAATTAGATCGACGATTAACACACCGACTAAGCCAAAATTTTCTGTTAACCGACGTGCGCCAGATGTTATACTTAGGGATGTTGTCCGTTGCAAGTTCAACCTGAGGATTCGGTCGTTGGCATACCGCAAAATTGTCGTTGATAATCCCGTATGTATGCGCCGTTTTCATCTCGCCTGTGATGACGACACGGCGAACGACTCACATCCGCCTGTGGAACTGCGTTGTCCGCATTGTCAGGTGGTTATTTTTACTGCCGATACAGGCAAGACGGTGAGTTTTTTGCGCGAGGAAAACCTCACCAAAGTCACCGAGTTTAGCACGCAGCTGATTAACGAATGTGCCTGGCAGGATAATTTTCAACGCCAGCCACGAGCCGAATAACATGCCTGCCTGTGTTGCCGTCATTGACCCCGCGATTAGCTCTCCGGCGACGACAGGCTTTAACGAGATGGCGATGTTGTCGCCCTTGCCACTCACGCACCACTTGCCTTACCTGCACGGCATCACCTCGTTGCTGTCGCTCGATCAGGACAAAATTGCCGGTGTGATCATGTTGGGTAGCAACAGCAGCATTAACTCACCCTGTCTGCGTGAAGACCTGCTCAGTGCGTGGCTGCGCGGTTTCTGCGATCGACAGCGACCTCTACTAGGTATCTGCTACGGTCATCAGTTGATAGCTTCGCTTTTTGGCGGCAAGGTGACCTTCATGCATCCCGACCGCAAGAAAATGTCCGGCTTGCGCCGCATCGAGGTGTTGGGCGATGCGCGGCTTAACACCACCACCTGCCAGCATGAGGTCGTCGTCTCGCACAACGAGATCGTCACCACTATCCCCGACGGTTTCGAGGTCTTTGCCCACAGCCAGGACATCCCCTACGACGGTCTGCGCCATCGTCAGTTGCCCATCTGGACCATGCAGTCGCATATCGAGGCGACACAGGATTTTCTCTACAGTCAGGGTATCACCCTAGCCTTGCCTGCCGAAGTCAAAGCACGCGGGTTTGCCCTAATTGCCGCTTTCCTTGCCTACTGCAACAAAGTTTGATTTTTTCGCAGCTTTCGCTACCGCGGCCGCTATGCTATTCTAGTTAGTGCTGGGGGGTCTAATTGCAACAGAGGAGCGTTATGTACACGGCTGGATTTGTGAAGGTTAAGAGCTACCTCAACGAACTAGGGCTAGCGATTGTCAAGGAAGTGGCCGACGACGACCTGTTCGTCGTGCAGGATGAGAACAACGGCATCAACAGCTTGATCATCGATGTTGAAGACCCAATCGTCATTCTCGAACAGTTTATCATGGACGTGCCCACGCAGGGGCAGGAGTGCTTTTATCGCCGCCTGCTGCAGATGAACCGTATACTCGTGCACGGTGCATTCGTGCTTGACGCGGAGCTAGAAAACGGCGAGGCAACCGCGACGCGGGTTTATTTTCGCGATACCTTGCAGTTGCAAAATCTCGACCTCAACGAACTCGAAGGCTCGATCAAGGCGTTGTCGCTGGGCTTGGCTGAGGTTAGCACTGAGCTGATTGAATTTTCCAAACATTGACGGAGGTAGGTGGTGATGACGGGATTTTTTACCCGACTGTTCGGTCTGGCAAAATCTGAAGGCCATGCACTGATTGACAAGCTGGAAGACCCTATCAAGATGACCGAACAGGGCTTGCGGGATTTGCGCCAGGATTTGGAGTTGTCGATGCGCAGCTTGGCACAGGTGAAGGCGGAGTGTATTCGCATGCAACGTGATGCCGACGACCAGCGGCGGGCGGCGGAGGAGTTTGAGCGCAAAGCGGTGTTGTTGCTGGCTCGCATGAAGGATGGTGAACTGGCCGCGGACAAGGCTGAGACGTTGGCATCAGAGGCTCTCAACAAGCAGCAGGAGTACCTTGAACGTTGCCGCTCGCTGGAGACACAGCTTGTTACCCAGCAGCGGGCCGCCGAACAGTTGCAAGCCAAGGTCAACAAATTGCACCAGACGATTCGCAAATACGAAAACGAACTGCTAACTTTAAAAGCACGGGCACGCACGGCACAATCGATGCGCAAAATCAACCAACAGCTGGCGGGGGTTGATTCCAGCTCGACGATCAGCATGTTAGAAAAGATGAAAACCCGTGTCGTCGAGGAAGAGTCACTGGCGGAGGCTTACGGTGAGGTGGGAGAAGGCATGACCACGGTCGAACAGGAGATCGACGAGACCCTGCGTGGCTCGGCGGCAAGCGGTGCGTCGCTAGCTGATTTGAAGAAAAAAATGGGCATCACGTGACCAACCCCAAGAAGTATGGTGTGGTCTTTTACGACACTCTGGCCGCGGCCAAGAACGACAGCAACAATATCGGCTCCAAAGCACGCGGCCTCGACCAGTTGAACATCGTTATCAGGGCCGAAGCAGACATGGACGACCCCGACCTTAACCGCATCGGCAAGGTCTTCGCAGGACTCGCCTGGACGACGATTCACGAGCGCCGCGTCACCGAGGGTTGGTACCTCGATCCACACTGACCTCCATGCAATGGTGTGCTAGCAGCACCTGATCGATGCCAGCACGGCACCGCGGCAAGGCACAACCCATACTCACTTAGTCACGCGCACAAGAATACGCTTGCTGGTCTTGCGGGCAAGCATCTGCTCGGCGGCGGCAGGCAGGTCTGCGAGTGTAATTTCTTTCCCCCCCAACATGTCGAGCTGACGTGGTTTAAGCTCGGTCGCAAGGCGTTGCCAGAGGCGGCCGCGTTGTGAGTGCGGACAGTTGTTGGAGCTAATGCCGAGCAAGTTCACCCCCCGCAGAATATGAGGAAAAACCGTGCTGTTGAGGGTAGCGGAAGCTGCGAGACCAACACAGGCAACGTTGCCGTGCAGTGCAGTCGCCTTGAGCAATGCCGTCAAGTATGTGCCACCGAGGTTGTCGACCCCCCCTCCCCAACGCACCGAGGTGAGCGGCGCGGAGCTATGTTCAAGCAACTGTGATGTTGTGAAAATTTTCTCGGCCCCCAACTGTTGCAGCCAGGTGTGACGGTCACGCTTATCACTGACGGCGAGAACCCTGTAGCCACGCTGACTGAAAATAGCGACGGCGATACTGCCCACACCACCTGAAGCCCCCGTGACAACGATGTCTCCCAGCTCTGGAGTTTGGGCGTTGCGTTCCATCTGTTCGAGGCACAGTGCCGCAGTAAAGCCCGCCGTGCCGAGTATCATCGCTTCCCTCAGCGTCAAATCCCGCGGCAAAGGGATGACATGCGCGGCCGCGACCGTCGCTACCTCACAATAGCCACCATCGTGTTCTTCACCCAGCCCACAGCCTGTAGCCAGCACCTGAGCACCGCGGCTAAACGGTGCTGTGCCCGCGTCAAGCACTTCACCAGCGAGGTCAATGCCAGCAATCAGCGGCAACTTGCGGACAATGCGCCCGCGTCCCGTAATTGCCAGCGCATCCTTATAGTTCAGCGACGAGTAGCGCACTCGCACCAACACCTGCCCGGCCCGCGGCAGCGGTTCGGCAGCATCGACTAACTCCCCCCTGTAGCTGTTACGGTTAGAAACTTGCAAAGCTCTCAATGCCGCGCTTCTCCTGGCGATGTCAACGCCATGCTTAAGCCCCGCATGGCGTAGTAGAGGCAACCACCATTAAAGATGTGCCAGAGAAAGTGTATGCCCGTCGGAAAATATGGACATACGTGGGCATCAAGAATGCGACAAAGCAGCGCGGCCGCAAAGCAAGCCAGCGCGATGCCATAGGTTGTTGCTTCGGCGCGGTGGCGACGCATGCGATCCAAATAGAGCCAGGCAATGACCAGCAACGGACTGAAGTAAAATTCCGAGTTGTTCAAAAATTCAATCTTGACGACCCGCAGGAAGGCAGTGCCAACCACAAATAACAGGGTGATGACAACCGTTGTGCTCGTCTTGAGACGCAAGACGCAGGTCAGCCAAGTAACAACATAGACGACCATGAACAAGCTTATCGGGCCAACATCAAGAAACAACGCCCAGAAACGAGCAAAGCTGTGAAAAAGTGAACTGCCAACTGCAATCGCTAACACTAGATAGCGGAGCAAGCTAAATAACGACGTGCATCTTGGCGGGCGAAATTTTCCCGCCGCAAAGAAGACGATAAAAAAAACGAGGTTGGAAAACAAATTCCACGGCTCGGCCAGCAGCCCGTCGGCGGTGCGCTCACAATAGATGTCGACCAGCCCGCTCAACGGCGGCACGGCGTGAAACCAAGACCCGTCCATAGCACTCTACACCAGCAGCAAGTGGTTCGCCTTTAAGCATGGCAACCCAACTGGGTCAAGGCAAAAACAAATCTGCGCGCCGTGGCGCGCTACGCGCTACGCGCTGCGCTACGCTGCTTTTTGTATCGCTCGCTTCCTAGCTCGCTTCGCTCGCTACGCTGCTTTTTGTATCGCTCGGCTACGCGGCTATTTATAACGCTCGCTTGCTAGCTCGCTTCTTGTGCTCAGACCCCTCGTTATTGCGTTCAGGCTTGCACTCAGAACCTATGCCTGCCCTCAGGCTTCTCGCGGTTGCCCCCACCTCTTGCCGACCAAGAGCTCCATGAACGGCGAGGCGAGGCCGTTCGCTGCGCTGCGGCTTTTTTGTAACGCTCGCTTGCTAGCTCGCTCTTTGCACTCAGACCTCCTGCTATTGCGTTCAGATTATTTTTTTTGCATAAGGCATGTACTTGCACCTATCTCAAGGGAGAGTTTCTCGGTAGGGCTGCGCCTCGCCAAGACAACGGAGATTTGTGCTACTTGCCTCTTGCCCCCAAGTCTCTCGCGGTTGCGTTCAGGCTTGCTGACCGAGGGCTTTATGAATGGCACGGTGAGACCGTGCGCTGCGCTGCGGCTCTCTGTATCGCTCGCTTTCTAGCTCGCTTCGCTCGCTACGCTGCTTTTTGTATCGCTCGCTTCCTAGCTCGCTGCTTGCACTCTGATCTCTCGTTACTGCGTTCGGGCTCGTAATCAGACTTCTCGGCCATTGCGTTCAATCTTGCCCACCAAGAGCTCCATGAATGGCGGGGCGAGGCCGTGCGAAAACCCGACCACAAACACTGCTGTATTGCCGTTAGTTTATTTTTTTGCACAAGGCATGTGCCTATACCTGTTGAGGTCGGGTTTCTCGGTAGGGCTACGCCTCGCCAAGACAACGGAGGCTTGGGCTAAGTATGGCCTTTGCCTCTCGTTATTGCGTTCAGGCTTGCTATCAGACCTCTCGGCTATTGCGTTCAAGCTTGCCGATCGAGAGCTCCATGAACGGCACGGGGAGACCGTACGCTGCGCTACGGCTTTTTGTATCGCTCGCCTTACGAGACTGTTTGCCGCTTTCTAGCTCCCTCATCGCTACGCGATGCTGTTTGTATCGCTCGCTTCCTAGCTCGCTGCATGTTCTCAGGCCACTCTGCGCGCCCTCTCTGCTTGCTCCCAAGCCTTCTCGCGGTTGCCTCCACCTCTTGCCTACCAAGAGCTTTGTGAACGGCAGGGAGAGACCGTGCGAAAACTCGACCACAAATACTGCCATATTGCCGTTAGGTTATGCTTTCAGACAAGAGTATGTGCTTGCACCTATCTCATGGGAGAGTTTCTCGGTAGGTCTTCGCCGTGCCAAGACAACAATGGCACGCGCCAAAGATAACGGAGGTACGGGCTAAGGTGGCTAGCTCTTTGCTGCACCACGTTTTCACCACCTCCACTCATCAGAATAATATTCGCGGGGCACTGATCTTCTTTTACACTTAAGGTCTTTAATATTTCCGCCTGCATCGGCAGTTAGTCGGCAGCTCTCTCCGCCTTGGAGGGTATCGTCATCGTCGAAGTGATATTGATCGCCATCAAACTGAACAAGTGCCATAAGGATGGTCAGCTCGCCCCCCTTGCCAGAGAGGTATAGGCGGCTGAAGTTAAATCCAGCTGGAGTGCTTTGCCCTTGTGGTTCAAATAGAGGCTTGATGTTATCATCGCTGAAGAACTTATAGATCTTCTTCTCTCCTACACTAAAGGGGCTGTCTACACAGTTAGGGTAGATCTTGTGTTTTGTGCCGCCGATGGCCATATTACCACTTTCATTCTGGATAAAGTTTTTGTGGTCATGCAGATATTTGCTGGCGCCATCATCTACATAAACTATCAGATTGCAGCCATGCCTGGAGCTGCTGTATCCATGTATCTTACCGTCCCAATTAATCCCCTCCGTCATACCTGCATTAATAAAACCCCGATCGAATTTTGCTCCCGACCTTAGCGCGTAGGGTTACGTCTTTATATCGATAGGGCTAGCTTTTTCCTAGCCATAGTGCTAGGTTGCCCGCCATGCACATCAAGGCTGTCAAAAGAGGCGAGTCACAGACGTTGTACATCGTTCAGTCGGTTCGGGTTGCTCCGAAGGACGGCGGCAAGGTGAAGGTGCCGCGCCACAAATATCTCAAGACGATCGGCACCGCCAGGGGGCCAAAAGCGCTTGCTTCGCTCAGGCGACGTGCTAAAAAGGAACTCGCTTCTCTGCGGAAGGAGTCAGCTCCAGTGGCGAAAAAAAGTCCCACCCCCAAGGGTCTCAAGGCGGTAGAACTCGAAGCCACGGAGGATGTCATCACGGGTATCTATGATATTTACGGCAAGGTTTACGACGACTTGGGCTTGGACAAAATTATTCAGGCTAGCAGCGATGACGATAAGTTTAACAAGATCATCAAGGCACTGGTGCTCAGCCGCATAGCCCATCCAGACTGTAGCAAGGTGGCGATTGCGAAAAAACTTGCCAACGACTATGACATCGATTTTCCGCTGCACAAGTATTATCAAGCGATGGACAAGCTAGTAGAGGTCAAGGACGAAGTCATGCGTCTTGTCTTTGCCGAGAGCAAGCGTTGGCACAATGCTGAAATTAAGAACCTGTTGATCGATGTGACCACCACATATTTCGAGAGTTTTGTTAAGGATGGCTTTCGTCAACCGGGCTACAGCAAAGATAACAAGTCGGCAGAATCACAGCTCGTTATGTCTCTGATAACGACAGATGAAAGCTTCCCGATAAGTTATAAACTTTTTCCTGGCAACACGGCTGAATGTCGAACGCTGATCGACCATACTAGCGAAGTGTTGGCAGAGCATCCCGCCCTGCAAGGGGCAAGCTTGGCGGCTGATCGAGGTATGTCCAACGGCAAGATTTTTTCCCATCTGGAAAATGAAAAGATAAATCTCAAATATGTCATCGCCTCCAAGCTTCGGCAGTTGCCCAAGGAAAAGCAAGCCTGTATTTTCAATGACATAGATGCCGCTTTGGCTCGGCTCGGCGAGGACAAGGAATGGGCTAAAAGCTACGCTTGGGAAGGGAAAGGGCGGCGGATAGTGGTCGGCTATTGTCCCAAACGTGCTGAACGTGATCGCCGAGTTCGGGAAGAAACTTTGGCGAAAATTTTTGCCAAAAATCCTGACGGTCAGGTCAAGGTATCGAAGTTAGTGCGCAACAAGTATCTCGATACTCGGAACAAAGAATTGAAAATTGATGCGGCTAAAGTTGCCGAAGATGCATGTTGGGACGGGTTGTATGGCATGGTCACCAATCACGCTCCTTGTCATGCCAAACAGGTGTTCAGTCGTTATCGTGAGTTGTGGAAGATCGAGGATGCGTTTCGTATTTTGAAATCCGATCTCAAGTTGCGACCAATACGTCACTGGACTCGTAACCGCATAGAGGCGCATTTTCTGATTTGTTATCTGGCGTTGGCAATAACGAAATTTATGCAGGCGAAAGTCAATGCCAAGTTAGAGGCTAAAGATCGGCTGTCCATCAATAAATGTCAGGAACTTGCCTCGACGGGCAAATCGTTTATCATGGTGAACAAGTGTTATAACGACAATTACCTTTATCTTTTTCCCAAGCGATTGACTGAGGAACAGCGACGAATCTACGATGTTCTCGGCGTAACACACCGCAAGGATAACATCCGCATATTATCTCCACCAAATATCAGCCGACAATTGCAGGGCCTGTAACAGGTCAACTCGCCTCCCGCGCATCTGCGGGCATTGCATCGGTGCGTCTACAGTTCAGTATCTGCTAAAAAATGCGCAAAATTTTTAAAAATCTAGCGTTAGGTCACTTCTCGTCTACCGAAATTCCTCACTGGAGGGCGGTGCGTGTCACCCTACTCTCTTAAACTCGGGTATTACCACTTTCATTCTGGATAAAGTTTTTGTGGTCATGCAGATATTTGCTGGCGCCATCATCTACATAAACTATCAGATTGCAGCCATGCCTGGAGCTGCTGTATCCATGTATCTTACCGTCCCAATTAATCCCCTCCGTCATACCTGCATTAATAAAACCCCGATCGAATTTTGCTCCCATAGTGAAGTGTCTGCCTAGAAGATTAGATAGAAGCTCGTCATTCTTTTTTTCAGAACCCTTTTCCTGCGTGGTTGGCCCAATCTGCAAGCAACCTAGCATTAGTGATAGTAGTAACAGTGCTTTCATAACAATCACCTCCAAAAAATATTGCCAAGTCCATCTCACTTTGACTACGTATCGACCGTTTTTTTTTTGCTTTATAGCTACGCTTGTGATTTTATCCGTATTTTTTTGTAACTTGCCAATATGTTAGCTGAATTTTTTGGCCGCGGCAGGGGCACGCAATCGTCTGTCCCGACCTTAGTGCGTAGGGAAATATTTCTACATCGATAGGGCTAGCTTTTTCCTAGCCATCTGTGTATGCTCGCTTTCGCCTACTCAGCGCGTTCACGCATCCCAAAACAAAAAGCTGATGATCATCTGTCTTCAGCTCATACTCAGCTTAGCTGAGCCCGCAGGTACTTTGCTGCACCACGTTTTCACCTCCACGCACCAGAATAATATTCGCGGGGCACTGATCTTCTTTTACACTTAAGGTCTTTAATATTTCCGCCTGCATCGGCAGTTAGTTGGCAGCTCGCTGCGCGCTGCTTTTTGTAACGCTCGCTCTTCGAGGCTTTTTTGCCGCTTTCTCGCTCCCTCGCTGCTTGCCCCCAAGCCTTCTCGTTATTGCGTTCAATCTTGCCCACCAAGAGCTCCATGAACGGCGAGGCGAGGCCGTACGAAAACTCGACCGCAAATACTGCCATATTGCCGTCAGATTATGCTTTTGCACAAGGCATGTGCTTGCCACTTGTCTCAGGGAAGAGTTTCTCGGTAGGGCTGCGCCTCGCCAAGACAACGGAGGCTTGTGCTAAGTATGGTCTTTGCCTCTCGGCAGTTGCGTTCAAGCCTGCCCACCGAAATCTCCATGAACGGCACGGGGAGACCGTTCGCTGCGCTACGGCTTTCTGTAACGCTCGCTTCCTAGCTCGCTGCTTGTGCTCAGGTCTCCCTGTATTGCGTTCAAGCTTGCCCTCAGGCTCCTCGGCGGTTACCCAAACCTCTTGCCCACCGAGGGCCACATGAAGGGCAGTGGCATGCTTGGGAAAATTGACTGAAATCTTTAATTTTTTAATTTTCGCTTGATTGCCGTCAGCTCTTTCTTGGTCAATTTCAAAAATTTGCACACCTGAGCCTCAGGCACGCCATCGCTGAGCATTAGCTGAGCAGCCTCCATCTGCTTTTGCTCGACACCCTTCTGCAAACCCAACTGTTCGCCCTTCTGCAAACCCAGCTGTTCACCCTGCTCGATGCCCAGCTGCTTGCCCTGCTCGATGCCCAGCTGCTTGCCCTGCTCGATGCCCAGCTGCTTGCCCTTCTGCAAGCCGCGTCGCTCAGCTCGCTCCAGTCCAAAATACATCGTTGGCACGAATCTTTCCTCCTCTCGCTTGTGTGGCCAGCGCTTACGATCAACACGATCAAAATCCTGGCGCTTCACCCCCCTATCGGCCGCATCACAATAATCCATTAGCATGTTGCCCAAAAACTGCGCTACGCGCCACGCGGCTTTCTGTATCGCTCGCTTGCTAGCTCGCTTTTTGTCCTCAGACCTCTTGCTATCGCGTTGAGGCTTGCTTACCGAGAGCTTTATGAACGGCAGGGCGAGACCGTACGAAAACTCGACCACAAATACTGCCATATTGCCACCAGGTTATTTTTTGCACAAGGCATGTGCTTGTATCTGTTCTGGGAGAGTTTCTCGGTAGGTCTGCGCCATGCCAAGACAGCGGAGATTTGCGCTAAGACAACGGAGACTTGTGCCAAGACAACGGAGACATGTGCCAAGACAACGGAGATTTGCGCTAAATTATGTTATTATAATTACCAGAGACAGGTAACCGCATTAGCAACGGACAGCAACCATGCCCGACAACGATAAAACCCCGCTAAACAAGCATCATTTGCATGATAAATTTTTCAAGAAAATCTATAGCGATCCGCGTTATGCCCAAGATCTTCTCCGGTTGGCATTATTTCCCGAAGATTATGAACTGTTCGATATTGACAAACTCATCCCCAGTAAGGAGGCAAGCATCGATCCCGATACTGGCAAAGAAAAATTTTGTGATCTGAATTTTTCTGTGCCCTTCAAAAAAGAGCCAGATTCCCCAGTATATTTTGGGGTTATCTTTGAGCACACCACCGGCAATGTCCTGTTTCTCATGGTGTCACTATACCTGAAGGCAAAGAGCGAGCTAGAAAGCGAGCGTTACAAAAAAGCAGCGCACAGCGCACAGCGCGCACTAATGGTTTTGTCATAGGCATCCTCGTTCTGCAAACCAAAAAACCCGTCGATATAGCCAAGAACCAGCTTGAGCTAAAATTTAAAAATCGGCATCCCTTGGAAACTATTCACGGACTGCGCCGCTATGTTGCAGATGACCCAATCCTGGTGGTAAATCTGCCTAAGTTGTCCGATGAGCAACTGTGCGGACTCACGACCAGCCCTTGCCTGCTGGGAATGAAACACATCTGGCATCTGAGCACCAAAATTGTGGCGAAAATTTTTCACTCTTGCTATGCGCTATCCACTGAAAATCGCAAGAGTTTATCGGCTAAACTAATATCTTACCTTGGACTTGCCGATGGGAGGTATGATAGGAAGAGGCTGTCTGCCATCGAGGCGGACTGTTTTCCCGATTTACCAGATGAGGAACGTATCATGTCAAGTATCGAATTCGGTTTCGAGGGTGCACGCCTAGAAGGCATTGAGCAGGGGAAAAAGCAGGGCATACAGCAGGGTATCCGGCAGGGTATCGAGCAGGGTATGCAACAGGGGGTCAAGCAGGGTATGCAACAGGGGGTTAAGCAGGGGCGTGCCCAGGAGCGCGAGGATGTCATCATTAGCATGCTAAAGTATGGCAAGCTCGACGACCCAGTAATTTGCCAACTTGCTAATATTACTGAAGAACACCTCGCAGAAATAAAGAATAAAATCGCTAAACACTAACTTTCACCAAATTTTTCCTTGATGATTGCTACGCTCCGCGCTACGCGGCTCTTTGTAACGCTCGCTTCCTAGCTCGCTTCGCTCGCTACGCTGCTTTTTGTATCGCTCGCTTCCTAGCTCGCTGCATGTTCTCAGGCCACTCTGCGCGCCCTCTCTGCTTGCCCCCAATCCTCTCGGCAGTTGCCCACACCTCTTGCCTACCGAGAGCTCCATGAATGGCACGGCGAGGCCGTACGAAAACCCGACCATAAATACTGCCATATTGCTGTCAGATTATGCTTTTAGATAAAGTATGTGTCTATACCTGTTGTGGTCGGGTTTCTCGGTAGGGCTGCGCCGTGCCAAGACAACGGAGACTTGTGCTAAGGAAGGTCTTTGCCTCTCGTTATTGCGTTCAGGCTTGACCCCAAGCCTCCCTGTTGAACTTAGCGGCTATTTCTGCGCGCCAGAGAAGCTGGAACTAGGCTCAACACCATAGCCTTGCTCGCGCAGTAGGCTGACGATGCTGGCAGTGTCATCGTTATCAACAACCAGGTGGGCGTAGCCTGCACTTACCAGACAGGTCACGTCTCGTGCGCAAGCTGCGGTTATCCTTGTAATCCAGCGGTAGTTGCGAGCATGCAAGAGCGTGTCATCAAATATTTTTGCCGCAGCACGCGGTCGTGCCAACTCTACCAATGCGGCATGATCGGCTTGCAGATAGGCTCGCCTCAAACTGAGCTGTCTTTCCAGGGCGACGAGCTGATCGACAAGCAGTGTCTCGGTCTCTGCCGCACTCAGCGCGGCGAGCTTGGCATCCTGTTGTGCTTCCCGTTCGGCGAGGATGGCTTGCTCGTCAAGGTTAATCTGCCCTCTCTCCCAAGCAGTATCCAGTGCCGTCGTCGCCTTGCCTAGTTGCCGAGCATGAGCAATCAGCTGGTGGTCTAGTTGCTGGTATGATTCAACCGACACTGATTTGCCGCGCGGTATGTCGCCTTCATGAATGAGCACGTCAATCTGCGTCAGTAGTTCGTGCAACTCGTGCTGTGCTGGCGCAGAGAAGTCGCGGTAGGTGACATCATGCCACGAACCCCACAGCCAGTGCTTCGCCCCACGCGGAGTGGTAACCTCCCACAACAGCAACTTCTGCACCTGCTCCTCCCGCGGGATACTGACAATCAACTGCTGGAATAGATTAAGCGCATCGGGAACATAGTCAGCGGCATCGACAGCACCGTCCAGCTCAAGTTGAAGAATGCGCGCCAGCCTAGTCACGTCCCACGGCGTGCGCTGCACCAGTTGGTATAACAGTCCCTTGCCAGTCCGCGGCAACACAGACTTCGCCATCACCGCTGCGCTCAGCAGCGAGCCCCATACCATGATTATCGTTAGATGCCGCATCTCCACTCCACAAGGGAATTTCTTGTCAAAAAAACAAATCAGAGTCAAGCACAGGAAAAAGTTGGCGCGGTGGCTGAGCCAATTGCGGGCGGAAAACAACACCCTCACCTGATTCAGCTCGCCGTTGGGGGATCGGCAATAATGCCACTGGGAAAAATCTTGTTGAGGGCGTTGAAGGCGGCAATTTTGTAACCCTCGGCAAGAGTTGGGTAATTGTAGACAACGTGGAGCAAATCCTGTGCTGTGCAGTTCTTTTCCATGAAGACCATGCCGATGTGAATAAGTTCGCACGCCCCTTCGCCGACGATGTGCACCCCGATCAACTTATGGGTGCGACGACAGACGAGCAGCTTCAGTTTGCCATGACTGTCACCCCGAATATAGCCGCGGGCAATTTCACTGTAGCCCGCCCGACCGACCACATACTCTCGCCCCGACGCGATCAGCTGTTCTTCCGTCTCGCCCACACTGGAAAGCTCAGGAATCGTGTAGACACCGACCGGATAATTGCGCGGAAAACTCAAGCCATGCATACCTAAGGCGTTGCTCGCCGCCACCCGGCCCTGATACGACGAAGTGGCCGCCAAAGCTGGTGTCCCGATAATGTCGCCCGCCGCATAGATAGAGGGCACACTGCTGCGAAATTCCGCGTTGACGACAATCATACCCCGCTTGTCACATTCAACCCCAACGGCACTGGCATTGACATGATCGCTGTTCGCCACCCGCCCTGCGGCAAAAAAGAACACGTCCGTTCTGTGCACCTCGTCGTTGAGCTTTACCTCAACCGCCAACGCATCGACCTTGATAGCTCGCAACTGCCGCGCCAACAAAAACTGCACCCCCATCGCCTGCATGGAATCCCGCAACTCGGCTGCTACCTCCAGATCGATGTCTGGCATAATGTTAGGACGAGAGTCGGCGATAAGCGTCTCCACTCCTAGCGCGGCAAAAATACAAGCGTATTCACAACCGATGACACCCGCGCCGTAAATTAAAATTTTGCTAGGTGCATGCTCAAGTTGCAGCACCTCATCCGAATCGATTACCCGCCAGCCATCGAAGGGCACCGACGCGGGACGACGCGGTCGCGAACCTGCTGCAATCAAAATACGTGTGGCACTGATGACACGCTGGCTCTCGGCGCGTCGCACCGTCAACGCTTGGGCATCCTTAAGCACCCCCTCGCCTGCAATCAACTCCACTCCGTTCTTGGCCAAATAACGCCGCACATGCTCTTCCTGCCGCTGTGCCGCATGCCGTGCCCGCTCGAACAAACGCCCCGCCAGCATGCTCTGCACAATGCGCTCCGACCACTGCGACCCCGATTGTGCCCGCACACTGTTGGTCATTGCCAGCACTTCACGCAACGTCTTCGATGGCAACGTGCCCGTCTGAATCCATGCCCCCCCGATGCGCTCAAAATCCTTCTCAATGACACAGACCCGCTGGCGCAACTTAGCCGCCTGCACTGCCGCGCTGACTCCCGCGGGCCCAGAACCAACAATTGCCAAATCGTAATCAGCCACCCTGCTATCTCCCCCCTGCAAATTTACCTGCATCCTGTTGGCGACAATTTACTCATTGACGCATGTGCCCACCATCAGCATAATGATAGGCAGAATTTTCTTATCTGTAAATTTATCAATTTTGTGAGGAGAAGAACATGCGCAGCTGTATCTACCTGCTATGCCTAGCAACCGTATCTGTTTACAGCGTCGATTCGCGTGCCCATGACGATCGCGGCTCCATGGTTGAAGGCGTGCGCTGGCACGGACATGAGCATAGTCGTCGTGGCAACACAGTGCTGAACGAGGCTTTCGGCAATCGCCGCATCTGGGGCATTCGTGACAGACATGTCGATCGCTACCGTGACAACCGCGACCGCTTGACCTCTAACGGTTACGACGATGTGCTCGTCACCTACAACGTCCGACGCGAGCGGCGAAGGCGTGATGACAGAGGAAGACGCGGCACAACCATCGCGGTTGGCATTGCCCAGCTCTTCAGTAAATACCGTAAGCACGAAGTGGCGATCGAACACCTCGACCACTCTCGCAGCCGCGTCATCGAGGTCGGCGACATCAGCGGTGTGCTACTGACCCACGCGAGTAGCTACGGTAACGTAACTTTCGACGAACGAGCTCTCGACCTGCTAGGGCCAGAATGGCAACAGCGTTTCCCCACTGGCAGAGGCCACCGCTACCGCTTTAGCGGCAGAGTCGCCGCAGTTTTCAGCGATGACAATTACCTCATCGAAGTTCGAACCGTGCGCCGCGGACGAGGTGATAGCAAGCGCCTCAGCGATCGTCCCATCGCACTGTTGCATAGCGATTATCTGGAAAGATCGCGCCGAGATCGTGATCGCCGCGATCGTCGTGACCGTCGTGACCGTCGTGACCGTGACCTTGGTTCAGCAGACTTGCAGGACTAGACACTCCCTTCAGCCTGAGGAGGGTACGGCCCTCCTCGTTCTTTTGCCAAAATTTCGTGTAAGTTTTAACAACAAAGCACCTGCTTATTTTTTATGACAGGCACTTACCTTCTTATGTTTTATTTTTTTAAATTTCGTTCGCGTATTTTTTTCATCCCGTAAGCAATATTTTAAAAATAAAATTTAACCACCGCAAAACAAAACCGATACCTGGCACGAGCGTTAACTTTACGGGGGTTAGGTCATGCGAGCGGGTATTATTGCATTATGTGGGTTAATGGCTGCCTGTGGTGCAGACGAAGTCGGCCGTGTGGCCACGAACTTGGATGCGGAAGACATTAACTATGGCGCGAGGCAAGGCGATAGGAGCTTGCCAGAGGCGTTGCGCGACGAGGTAAGTTTGCGCGATGTCGCGGCTGAATGGGCTGATACGGGTTACATTTATTTTTCCAATCCGCCCCCTGATTCCAATGCCGAGCAACTAGAGATAGAGGTGCGCGGTCATAACGTCGAGCGCTATCGATACGGCTTATTGCCACGTGACACGTGGTGCACGGAAGATGACCTTACCAACGAGGCTAAAGTAGGCGAAACAATTATACTTAGCCCGCGGCAATTGCGCCCGGACGGCATCAAGGTTCTCTGCGCCTTGCCGCGCAAGCTGCACAACCATGGCAGCACGGCTCGCACCTTCAGCATGCTGCGCTGGAAAAAAAACAACCAGCCCGCGCTGCTGCTCAACAACCTACCTCGCCGACACGAGCGTAGATTGCAGGTTGTGGTGCAAAACTCGAAGGCCGAGAAAGTCTTTGACAGTTACTACTACAAGGTGCTCAACGAGCGCGTTGATTGCTCGATAGACCAAAGTGCCTACCACGAACGTCGTATCGACGAGCCTCTCGATCATGGCTTAACCAAGGCGGGCTGGCATACGCTGTGTGTCACCGGCGATTATGAACATATCAGGTCGCATCAGTGGCAGTATCAGTCGTCCACAGAAGCACAGCCTGCACGTCTGCTGTTGAGCAGCAAAGAAATTACCTTCACGCTAGGCGACAATCGCCAGGCTGAACTCGGCGTGTGGAACAACGGCCGCGGCACACTGGTTTGGGAAGCCGTCCTGCCTAGCAACAAAGATCGCCACGACCTGAGTTGGAAGCCGCGTGACGGGCAGCCACAACTCGCCCTGCAACCAGAACAACTGCTGCCTACTTACTCCTTACCTTGGCTAGATATGCGTGCCGCGGCGCATTGGTCTAACGTTAGCAACAAAGACGAGCACAACCCACAGCCGCTCACTAGGGGTGAATTGGCGCGGGGCAAAACACAAAAGCTCACCTTCCGCCTCGCTGACGCAGATAACAACTATGCCAGCTGGTGGTCGGGACTCGATCCACACATCTACAAGCCATATCAGTACACGAAGGTCTTGCGTTTCACTAACCTCGCCAGCCACTTCAGCACCGACCTGGCCGTAACCCTGTATGTTCCTGAGATGCAGCTGAGCCACACGCAGGTAACGCTCACCCCCGACAAGACGCAGCAGATGGTGGCAGTGCGCAACATCGGACGGGGTGATCTGCGTTGGCAGATGCAAGCCTTGCCGCCAGAGGGAGTGAGCGAGATTGAGGCGGTAGGAGTCGCACATCACGGTAAAGACGAACAGGGGCGGATGCACGGCGAAGGAGTGGTGATGCTGGCTATCGACACGCCGTTGCCAACCACCCGCACGGAACAGGTGCTTGAGTTTAGTTACATGGGTGGCGACACGATCCAATTGCCAGTTGTTTTTACACCCTAGCTCTGGGCAAAGCGCCTACAAGAGCTTCATGTCAGAAATTGCTTCCGACGGTAAGGCCCCCGAATACTGAAAGTCTTTGGTGGGCACAACGTCGTTGCGAGCCGCACCAGTCTTGAAAACTTGGTGGTAGACTTCGCAGCTAACATGGTCAAAAGTGTGTGAAAAAGGATAGTGCGGACAAGCATAGTGCACGTTAGTGCGCATCTTCAAGCCACACCTGTCGTGGAAGACGAGTTTGCGCTTGCCAATCTTGCCTTCTGCACGTCCGTGACGGACAAAGTGTGGACATCTACGACCACTCATGGCTAAAGCCCTCCCCCTGTCTTGAACCAAAAAAATACTGTCTTGAATTTTAATGCTATGCTAACAGAACCACTGACTTTTGCCAAGGAAAAATGCACCCAGATTTTATAAAAAAAATCCTAGTCGGTGGCACAGCACCAAAGATTGTTGTTTACGGGTTGTTCCTTGTCGTTTCACAGCTTCTCTATCAGATTGGCATCAGCGCGACGGAGCAGCCTATTTTCGATGAACAGCACTACGTCCCAGCCGCGCGGCAGTTCATCGCCCATCGCATCAACACCATTCCCGAACACCCACCACTCGGTATCGCCTTGATCGCGGCTTCAATCATGCTCGGTGGTGATCGTCCTTTTGGCTGGCGTCTAGGTAGTGCCGCGAGCGGCTCACTGCTGCTGCTAGGACTGCTAGCACTGGGTTTTGCCTGTGGCCTGCGCCGGACGAGGGTCATCTATGTCGGGGCGTTGGCATTGTGCAGTCATTTTATTTTCATTCACGCGCGTACTGCCATGCTTGATATTTATCTTTGTGCTTTTGCCATCTGGGCACTGGTGCTGATGGTGCACGCACTCTTCGCTGACCAGCCAGTGCGCAAAAAAATCCTGCTCGCCAGCGCGGCAATGTTGTGGGGGCTGGCCGCCTGCATCAAGTGGATCGGCTTACCCGGTTTTATCATGTGCCTGGCCTATCTGCTGGTGTTGAAGACGGTGAAAAGTTTTAGTTTCAACACTACCACCAATCCCCATAGCTGGCACAATCCTCGTTATTTGCAGGGTGTTAGCCTCCCGTCGCTGGTCGTTTTTCCCCCGTTGTTTTTTCTGCTCGGCTACGCGCTGCCCTATCTGTTGTTGGCGCACGAGAACATCCTCGTCGCCATCGGTGAAGCGTGGGCACTGCAGCAAATCGTGCCCGCCGAGCATGCCTACATGAGCCAGTGGTGGCAATGGCCGCTAATGCTGCGCCCTGTATGGTATGAATATCTTGAGCGCAGCAAAGATAGTGTGCAGGCCGTTTTCTGTCTCGGCAATCCCTTCCTGCTGCTGTTAGGGCTAGGAACGCTGTGCTGGTCGCTGCACAATTGGCTGCGGCACGGCTCCCTGCTATCCTTCATCAGTGTTACTTTCTACAGCACGTTCTTTTTTTTCTGGCTGCTCGTTGAGCGCCAGGTGTCCTACCACTACTATTATTTTCTACCGACGCTGTTCCTGCTGCTGTCCTGCGGTGAATGCTTCAGCACTTACCTCGGCGCTAAACAACGCTTGGGCGCGTGGCTAGTGTTGGGTGGGGCCGCGGCCTTTTTTATCTTTTACTATCCGCTGATTTCAGGCTGGACACTGCCCATCTTGCCTTACTTTGATGTCTGGATTTGGTTTAATGCCTGGATTTAGCCTCAGGGTCAAAAGCATCACGCCCTTCACGCGGCTCTGTCTAATTTTTTTCTGCAGCGCGCTGCTGCTCTACGCCATCGGTATCGGCAACTTTGCGGAAATCTATTTTGATGAATTGACGCACGTGCCCGCGGCACGCAAATTGATAGACGAAGGCATCAACCCGATAACCTGGCATCCACCGCTCAACAACCTCTTCACCGTCTTGAGCATGATGCTGTTCGGGGATAATCCTCTCGGCTGGCGCGCCCTGAGCGTGTTGGCGGGAGCTCTGCTAGTGCTAGGACTGCTGCACATCTGCTTTCGCGGCGGTCTCGGTCTGGAACGCACTGCCTACGTCGGCTGCCTGGCGTTGAGCAGCCACTTTATCTATGTTCATGCCCGCATCGCTAAGCCTGACATTTTCTTCTGTGCGCTGCTTGTCTGGGCATTGGCACTGCTGTTGCGCGCCTACACGACGGCAGCACCACGACACAAAAAAATCCTGCTCGCCAGCTCAGCCTGCCTGTGGGGGCTCGCCACATCGGTCAAGTGGTTGGCACTGGTAGGCTTTGTGCTGTGTATCGGTCACTTCTTGTTGTTGCAAGTGCGACCCGCGGCAAGGTCAACCCACACTCTGCACTGGCACAGCAGCACATTACTGGCCCCGCTCACGGCATGGCAGGTCCTCAGTATCTACACCGTCGCCTACCTGGGTGGTTACCTATCGCCTTATCTGCTCACCGCTGATTTAAGTTTTATGGCTGATTTCAAAACAATTTGGCAGCAGCAACACTCAATTTCCACCGAGCACGCCTATCAAAGCACTGCCTGGCAGTGGCCGCTAATGCTACGTCCCATCTGGTATGGCTACCACCCTGTGGGGGAAGCTTTGACCCGCGCCGTCTTCTGTCTCGGCAATCCCTTCCTGATGGTCGGCGGGCTGTTATCGCTGCTATACTCTGTCTGGCGCTGGTACCGCACGGGCTCGTTGCTCGCCTGCATGTGTGTTATCTTCTACGCGGGCTTTTATGGCTTCTGGTTAGCTACCGCACGCGGTGCCGCCTTTCACTACTACTATTTTCCCGCCCTGTTGTTCCTGCTGTTGTCGTTGGGCGAAAACGGCAGCAGCCTGCTGGTTCGCCAGCGCGGGGCGGCGTGGGCGATCCTTGCCCTGGCCGTGCTGCTCTTTATCTACTACCTCCCCGTCTTAACGGGAGTCGCCCTCCCCATAACCCCATATCTTCGCTACTGGAGCTGGTTCGACAGCTGGGTTTAGCAGGCGATGCAAAGTCCCCCTCCTATTGCAAATCAACGCCATCAAAGCGATCGCTGCCTAGCGGGTCAATGCGAAAGTTTTTGACGCGGCGACTCATGCCGCGGAAAATTTTGGAGTGCGCAATCGTCACCCACGGCACTTCCGCTTTGAACACCTGCTGCGCTTCGCGATAGTACGCGTCCCGCTTGCGCAAATCATCGGTCTCCGCCGCTTTCTTTACCAACTCGCTGAACTTCTTGTTGCACCAGTTGGCGCGGTTAGCCCCTGACTCGACCGCGGTGCAGCTGAGCAGCACCCGCAAAAAATTATCTGGGTCACCGTTATCGCCCGACCAACCAAACTGAATCATCTGATGCTCCCCGCTGCGGGATTTGGACAGATAGGTCGGCCAGTCGTAGGTGACAAGTTTAACCTTGATGCCGACGGCGGCGAGATCAGCCTGCATCAATACTCCCATCTTCTTGCCATCGGGCATGTAGGGACGCTGCACTGGCAAAGTCCACAACTCGGCCTTGAAACCCTTTGCATGGCCTGCCTGCGCCAGTAGCTTGCGGGCGCGCGCAGGATCATAGGCGTAATCCTTAGTCTGCCCATTGTAGCCAAGCACACTGGGTGGCATGGGATTTTTAGCCACGACCGCAGTGCCTTTATAGACGGTCTTCATGTAGTGGGTGCGGTTCAGCGCGTGGTGCACCGCTTTGCGCACCAACACGTTGTCGAAGGGTTTTTTCTTGACGTTGAAGGCGAGGTAGGCGACGTTCAAGCCTTCCTTCTCCATCAAACGCAGCTTGCCGTTCTTTCTGATGGCAGGCAAGTCCTGCACGGCAGGATAAGCTATGAGATGGCATTCACGTGTTTTGAGTTTTTGGAAACGCACGTTGTTGTCCACCGTGATGCTAAAAATCAGCTGGTCGAGGGGTGACTTACCGCCAAAATAACGGCTATGTGAGGTGAAGCGCACCTGCGAGTCCTTGATATACTTGCCGAACACAAACGGCCCCGTGCCGATCGGGTGGCGGTCAAGCTTCTCTGGCGTTTTGGCGGCGAGCATGCGATCAGCGTACTCTTTGGAAAGGATCGAGGCAAAGTCCATCGCCATGTCTGCCAAAAATGGCGTGTAGTTGCGCGTCAGCACAAACTTCACCTGATGGTCGTTGACCTTGACGATGTTGGCGATAATCTTCGACATCTCCATCGCCTCAAAATACTCGTAGCGCCCACCACTGACCTTATGCCACGGGTGATCTTTGCGACGCTGCCGATTGAAAGAAAACAACACGTCATCGGCATTGAAGGTGCGGGTGGGCTGGTGGAGAGTACTGCTGTGCCACTGCACTCCCTTGCGCAGATTAAAAGTCCACGTCATCTTGGCGGGATCATAAGACCAGCTCTGCGCCAGACCTGGCACGATGCGGGTCTTGCCGCGCTCAAATTCCACCAAACGGTTGTAAACCGTGCGAGAACTAGCATTGAATGACGTGCCATCCATTGCCAGCTGCGGGTTAAAAGTCGAAGGACTACCCTCCGAGCAGTAAACAAAGGTCTTGCGCGCCGCAAGCAGCGGTAGCGCAGCACAGGCAAGTAATAACACGAATACGCGCAACAGCATCGTCACATCTCCTCTACAAACTTGACGAACCTAACGTCGCCTATTCTAACACGGTTATTGCTTCCACACAGCAAAAAAAGCAGTCCTGATTTTTAGAAAGAATAAACACATGTTTTAAGAATAATAAAAAATTATCCGCATGGAGAGAGGAGGAAAATAAATTGTGTTTTTTTGTAGCGCGGGGCGGATTTTGCTTGTAATCGCTCGGTCTGCGGGGTAGATTCTAGTAAATCAAGTTTATTTTTCTGCTAATACTTTGACACAGGAAGGTAGTTATGAACCGTCAGCAGTTGATCGAGGCAATCGCGGATGAGACAGAACAAACCAAGGCTGATACCAACAGATTCTTGGATGCGTTCATCGACACCATGCAGCGTAACATGCGCAAGGAAGAGGTGAAGCTCGTCGGCTTCGGCACTTTCAAGACCGCGCGTCGCAAGGCTCGCACTGGTCGCAACCCACAAACAGGCGAAGAAATAAAAATCAAAGCCCGAACCGTGCCTGTATTCCGTCCCGGTGCACAGTTGCGGGAATTCGTGCAAAGAGGCAAGTAGTTTTTTCGGCGCGTATCTCTGAGAGACTAACTACACCCTGATTCCGCTTGCGGTTCAGGGTGCGTCCTTATTTAGGGAGCTCGCGCGCCGATACAAAACGCCGCGCCCCGCGAGTGGACATTGCCTTCGGGGTAATCCTTGTGGTATGCGGGGTGTCCATTGCTGGTCGAAGGGTAAGTTGTTGCGCTTGTACGTTGTGGTAGCACTGTCGTTCTCCCTACCTGTGGTTGCGTCACCGCGCCAGGGTAAGCAGACCTACGCCTTTTGTGCCGTCTGCCACGGCGAGCGGGGTGAGGGCAATCACACCGTCGGTGCGCCGCAGATTGCGGGCATGGAGGAATGGTATGTGCGTGAGCAGTTGCTTAAATTTCAGCAAGGGGTGCGCGGCACACATCCTGAAGACATCGCAGGTATGCGTATGCGTCCGATGGCGCGCTATCTACAGAACACAGCCCAGATCGAGGCAGTATCCGCCTACGTTGCGGCTTTGCCCACGCTAAAATCCACGTCAACCTTGAAGGGCAGCTGGGTCAAGGGGGAGGTGCATTACAAGCTATGCATCGCCTGTCACGGAGCTGATGGCAAGGGCAACTCGCAGTTGAAAGCTCCCGCGTTGGTGGGACGCAGTGATTGGTATTTGCTCACGCAGATGCGTAACTACAAGGCAGGGGTGCGCGGCAACGACCCTAAGCGTGACCCTGTCGGCATGACCATGCGCCCGATTACCATGACCCTCGACGAGCAGGCGATGATCGATGTCGTAGCCTACATCTCTGGGTTGCGCTGATGGTGGCACTGGGCGTGGGTGGGGTGAATTTAAGCTGATGGCTCTTTTCGACATAGACAATGCCGACAGTTTTGCGCGCTTGGTGTTTTATATTATCCTGGCCAGCGTGGCGGCCTATGCGTTGACGGTGGTGCTTTTCATTCTCTGAACGGCGGGTAGTTGTGGACCTGATTATCGAACAAGCTTCCTCCTTTGCTGCCGATATAGACATGGTCATTCTCTTGATCGCAGTCTTGGCGGGCTTTTGGTTTTTCCTAGCTGAAGCGGTGTTGTTTTATTTTATCTTCAAGTTCCGCCAGCGTAAGGGCGTGAAGGCGCAGTACATTACCGGCACAAGAAAAGAAGAAAAAAAATGGCTACACTGGCCACACAACCTCATCATAGTTTGTGATCTGGTTATCATCTTCTTTGCTATCAAGGTTTGGTATGACATCAAGCAGGACTTGCCACCCGCGCAAGAGGTAGTGCAGGTTATCGGGCGGCAGTGGTCGTGGCAATTCGTGCACCCTGGTCTTGACAAGCAGTTGGGTACGGCAGACGATGTGGCGACGGTGGATGAACTGCGGGTCAAGGTTGGTGTTACCTACCACTTTAAGCTTGAATCACGTGATGTGTTGCACAGTTTTTCGGTGCCGGTGTTTCGTCTCAAGCAAGACGCGGTGCCAGGGCGAGTGTTCACAGGTTGGTTTACGCCGACCAAGACGGGCACGTATGACATTCAGTGTGCCGAAATGTGCGGCATGGGGCATGGCTTGATGCAGGGACGGCTGGTCATCGAGGACGAGGCGGCGCACGACGAGTGGCTGAGGAATAAAGCAACATGACCGAACAAAATTTTTGGCAGAAGTATATTTTCTCTACCGACCACAAGATCATCGGCATGCAGTACATGTTCACTGGCATGATCATGGCGCTCATCGGTGGTTATTTCGCTTACACCTTCAGAATGCAGCTAGCCTTTCCTGGCACAGAGGTGTTCGGCTTTGGCACGGTTTCGCCGCACGAATACAACTCGCTGGTTACCAATCATGGCACGATTATGATCTTCTGGGTGGCGATGCCAGTGCTATTGGCGACGTTCGGTAATTTTCTAATTCCGCTGATGATTGGTTGCGACGATATGGTCTTCCCGCGCTTGAATCGCCTCTCGTATCAGGTATTTCTGCTCAGTGCCATCGTGCTGGTTGCGTCTTTCTTCGTGGCTGGCGGTGGTTTCGGCGGGGCGTGGACGGCTTATCCGCCCTTGTCGGCGCAGGCAAAGTATAACATGACGCAGTATGGGGCAACGCTGTGGCTGATTGCAGTAGCGTTGGAGTTTGTCGCCTTTTTGCTTGGCGGGATCAACTTTATCACGACACTGATGAATTCGCGGGCGAAGGGCATGAAGATGTATGACATTCCCATCGTGTTGTGGATGATTGTGTTGGCGAGCATTCTGTTCATGGCATCGGTAGGGCCGTTGATCGCGGGCGCGATAATGCTGCTCTTCGATCAGACGTTGGGCACGGGTTTCTTCGATCCTGCACAAGGGGGTGACCCGATCTTGTGGCAGCACTTGTTCTGGTTTTTCGGTCATCCAGAGGTCTATGTGGTGCTGTTGCCCGCGATGGGGATTGTCGCGGAGATCATCACGGTTTTTTCCCGCAAGAAGCTCTTCGCTTACAAGACAGTGCTGTATACCGCCTTTGCCACTGGCGTGCTGAGTTTTTTCGTCTGGGCACATCATCAGTTCATCGCGGGCATTGATCCGCGCATGGCCAATGTCTTTGCCGTGACGACGCTGTTGATCTCAATTCCCATCGCCGAGATGCTGTTTGTTTACATTGCCACGCTGTATGGCGGCTCGATTCGGCTGACTGCGGCGATGTTGTTTGCTCTGTCGTTTCTCGCCGCGTTTTTGATCGGCGGGGTAACAGGTATCTTTCTCGGCGCCAGCGGGGCCGATATTTATTTTCACGACACCTACTTCGTTGTGGCGCACTTTCACTATACCTTCTTCCCTATTGCGATCCTGGCGGTATTCGCGGGGCTTTACTATTGGTTTCCCAAAATGTTCGGGCGGCACATGTCGGAGACACTTGGCAAGATACATTTTTGGGGCACGTTTATTCCCTTCAATTTAATTTTCTTGCCGCTGTTTTTTCTCGGCGCGGCGGGGCAGCATCGGCGTATCTATAGCTATGAGTTGTTCAGCGAATTGAACAGTGCTGATTTTCAGAATTTGCGTGTGCTTGCCACCGTTGCCTTGATTGTCATGCTAATTTTCCAGCTACCGTTTCTCTATAATTTTTTCGCCAGCATGTTGCGCGGCAAGGTAGCCACTGCCAATCCGTGGCAAGCAAATACACTGGAGTGGGCCGCACCCTCGCCTCCCCCACACGGTAACTTTGCCACCCTGCCCGAAGTTTACCGTCCTCCGTACGAATATAGCGTGCCCGGGCGGGAAAGTGACTTTTGGCCCCAGCACGAGAAACCTAGCGGCGAGAGCAAAGCATGAGCACGATGCCGATTGCCACGACGCGCAGCATGACCGGCATCCCCACGGGACGGTTAGCGGTGTGGTGGGTAATTGGCTCGGAGATCGTTATCTTCGGCGGCTTGCTAGCTTGCTATCTGTTATTGCGTAACCTCTACCCGCACTGGGGCGAGAGTGCCGCCCATACCAGCACGCTGGCGGGTGCTATCAACACCTTCGTGCTGTTGACCTCCAGTCTGTTCGTCGTGCTGGCACATCATGCCGCGGAGCGCAAGCGGCACATCGCGGCGTTTTTTTACCTCTGGCTGACGATTGGCGGGGGCTTGACGTTTTTGCTTATCAAAGCTTTCGAGTGGAGCTATGAGATTGCGCAGGGCTATACGATTACAGCCAATCTTTTTTGGTCGTACTACTACACTGCTGCAGGTATCCATGCCAGTCACGTCATCGTCGGCATGATTATTATGGCGATTATTTCGTTTGACGTGTTGCGACAACGCAACTTGCCGCGGGTTGAGTTGATTGGCATCTATTGGCACTTCGTCGACATAGTTTGGATATTTTTGTTTCCCCTACTCTATATTGCAAAATGAGATGAGCGAACACACTTCAGCAATGCATTATGTCAAAATTTGGGCGGTGCTCCTAGTGCTACTGATTATCAGTGTTCTCGGCCCGATGTTGGAGGTTAAAATCCTCACCCTGATCACCGCGTTTGGCATTGCTGTGGTCAAGGCATTGATGGTGGCGGCGTATTTCATGCATTTGAACATTGAGAAACGCTATGTCTGGTACTTGCTGGTGATGATGCTGCTGGTGGTAGGCATGTTCTTCGTCGGCACAGCTTCCGACATTATGAAGCCCGACGGTCGCAACTGGGTCAACCGCGCCGCGCAAGATTTGCGCACTCCCGCGGCCGACGTTAGCGCCGACAGTCAGCAGCAGGCCCCAACCGCTCACTAGCCGCGACAGCTTCAACCTCACCTCTCTTCTGGCTTGCTTTCGGCCCTACTTTGCACTATGCTCGCCGCCCTCTGTAACGGTCTTGCGGGGGTTAGGATGTTCCGATGGGTTGCCTTTTTCTCTTTGCTTGCAGTCACAACAGCTGTCGCAAGTGCGACTGGATTGGTTCGGCAGACTAATTCATCGCTGCCGCGCCGGACACAGGAACTGCTAGCACATGTGGTTGAATTTGCCTATGTGCCGCTGTTTCCCATCATCGATGCCGCGGCTGGCTTGAGGTGGCAGCAGCGCTTGCGCGCCAAAAACCTCATCGTCCCGCGCGACGGTATTTACGCGACACAGCTAGGACGCTATCAGAATCTTCACGGCCAGCTTACCGCCAAATTCTACCACGATCGCTATGTGCACTATCTCCTCGACGGGGTGAGTCACATCGGCATTGCCAGTCCTCACGCTCAGCCTGAGAATGAACGCTTGCTAAGTGTCAGCGGGCAAGAAATCAACATCGCTGAACAGGTCAGTGGTGTGTTGGTTTGGAATCACGTCAATTATGGCAAGCGGGTCGCCTTCAGTCCACAGGACGGGCAACGCCTCTATGCCAGCGGCGCGGCGAAAATTCCTGACGACATCGACATGCTCTACGGCATCGTCGACGGGGTCTTCAGTGACGATTACCACCGCGTCACTATCGCGCAGGCGAGAACCCAAAGCCGTCGGCTGCTAGAACTGCCTCACACTACTACCTTCATCGTCCCGCGTCTCGCTATTACCAGTATTGACGACAAGCACCGCGAGTTACGCAGTTTGCTGCAGTAGGTCAGTCGTTCTCTGTGACCGCAGCATCCTGCTCTTGGGCACTGAGCTCATGAAAAAATGCGGGCGAGGATAAAGATTTTCCCCTTTTCTCACGATTATTAAGGTGCGGAGCGGTCTGCACGGAAGGCAGCGGTGAAAAAAGACCAGGAAAATTTGTTCGAGCCACCCATCACAGGGGGGACGGAAAATTTGGACGACAACACCATCTCCCTTCGTGACGATGTTGAGGACGAAGCCAGCGCTGAGGGCGAAGCAACCTTGCCAACAGAGCGGTTGCACGACCCAAAGCTTGTCTTTCCGACCGAGGAGGACGCTAAAAATACCTACCATACTGAAGAATTCAAGTCAGAACCCAGCAGGTTCAGTAGCATCGGCAATAAGCCAAAACTTACCGCGCGGCAAGCAGCGAGTCGGGAGCGAAGCAAGTCCTCAGCACCACACCAGCAAGAGACGCATATTTCCTACCGGCGCAGCAAAAGACACCGACGCCGGAAAAAACACTGGGCCTTCAAGGGAGCGGTAACTCTTCTTCTAGGCGCGCTGCTGACTGTTGCCTACCAGCATCGTGCCAGCCTGGAGGTGCTGGCTGTGCCGTGGCTAAAGCAACTCTATAGACAAGCCAAGCACAAGATACAGGCAGGAGACATAGGCGGCAAGAGTGGCATAACCGTAGTCGATGATAGTGACACAGCCAAACCGCCCCAGCTAGTCCTGTCCGAAATGGAGTGCCACGGCCTTATGCCACGTGCGAGCAGGATTAGCAATATATCGGAGTTAGAGTTCAAGGCACAGTTTGCTATCGCTGAATGCTATTATCTACGTGGTGATTATCTGCGTAGCTACCAATTATTGCATAAAAACAAGCATCAGCTGCAAGACGAATCGCTGATTCTTTACACTATTCTACTATTGAAACGGCGACAATTTGGCACGGTACGCACCTTATTGCAAGGCAGGTGTGCGCAACCAGAGAGAAGCGAGCATTTTTTTCCATGTCTTGCACAAGCCTTGCTGCGCATGCTGCAATTTGGCCATGTTTCGTCCGTCACTGAACCAAGCATTATGCACCAAAACAACCCCTATAGTGCCATCGCTTGGCTGCTACAAGCCCTGTACCAAGGAGACTACACGGCTAGCAGCAATTACGTAACGCTGGCAACCTCGACCGGTGAGCGCAGCAATCGTCGTGCCGCCCTAAGCTATGTCTATGAAACGTTAATGCGCTTCACTTACCCGCGCGGTAGCGCGACACAAATAAAGAGACTGCACGACTTAGCCGTCCAAAACCTGAGCGATGAACATGCTGCAGCATCTTGGTGGGTGCGTTTTCTTGCCAAGCTTGGCACAGCAAAAGCCAAGAAGAGAGAGGTTTTGCACGCGCTATCGAGCGAGGATAATTTTGGCAAAATGTATGACAATCTTGACTTCCTAAACCTCCTCGGAATTGAAAGCATCTACCTTGGTCACGATGCCGCACTAGAGACTGTTATCAATAGGATATGGCAGTATCAGAAACGCACTTGGCATGCTGAAGCAGAAGAAGCCATTCAGTTTCTGCAGCAGTGGAAAACGAGAATACTAGTCGCGCGTAAGCGCTCTCGTGAAGTGATAAAAAGTTTGAAGGATTATGCCAGTAACTACGGGAAAGATTACTTTTATTGCTTTTTTCTAGGCGTAGCTCTGATGAACGTAACAGGGAAAAGCGGAACATATAAATCCCCTAAAGCCCTCCTCGCACGCAGTCTTTCATTACGTGATAGTTGGGAAAATAACTATGCCTACGCCATCGTCCTGTTGAAGAGCGGTCAAGCTACACCGCTCGCCAAGCACATGCACAAACTGAAACGCATGTCCACCAGTCCCGTGCACAAGAAATGGCTATTCCTGCTCAGGGCCGAAATAAAAATAAGCCGCGGCAAGCATGCTGCCGCCATCAGAGGCTTGCGCGACTATATTGCCAAACATCCCCACTCCTTTGCTGCTCACCGTCTGCTAGTGGCTGCCTATATGCGTGCCCACCGCCCGCGCGAGGCCAGCGTAGTGCGCAAAGCTTATGATCGCTTGCAAAAACGCGTGCCCTACTACAGCACAGATGAAGGCATGAGCTCACCCACAGGGCCGTTTGCACTGCTTTAGGATTCCTGTTTTACGCATGTTTCTGGCGTTATGGAGATAGTCTGCGGATTTTGATTTCCCCATCCCTATGTGCCATAATAGTTTTGTTGTATCCGTAAACCATGCTAAACTTTACCTAGCAGTACCGCTAGCTTAACCATTGGCTCAGCCCGCGGCTGAGGGAGCGAACCACCATGAATGTTATCAACCGCACGGCACTGATTCTGCTTGCCAACGTTTTTCTGCTGAGCTGCACTAACAAGCAGGTTACCTTTACCAGTGACGGACTTTCCGAGCCGGCCCCGCCGACGGAGTTTACCGATGCAAGTGGCAGCAAGATGACCTCGCCAGGTGGCTGGCCTGATTGCTGGCTATCGAGTCGCCTTAGTTTTGTGCAAGCGGCAAGCGTTGGCGGAGAAACTCCCGACGAGAGCTGGAGTGGCAGGTTTATCTACCCAGAGGATGAGCGTCACGAGTACGAGGGCGAGGTTCAAAACCCGCACGCCAAAGGCACGTGCACCCTCAACTGGTTTGGCAATGATGATGACAACAGCAACGAACCCTGGATCGCCAACCGGAGCGACGATCGCACTAAACAGGGCATGCAGCAGAGGTATCCATCTGGCTTCACCGCCGCATTGACCTGCACCGCCGCGGCCACGCCACAATGTCACTGCATTACAGTAATACCCACCAACCCTGGCCCCGATACCCCCTTCGGCGTAGGCCTGTGTGTCCGCAAAGTCCCAGGCACCTTGACGGAAAGACCTGCCGCGGGTGATGATTTCCAGCTGTTCAACTATCGCCTCCCCGATCCCTCGTTACCCCTGGTGCCCGAGAGCGGACGCTGCGATGGTGCACAAAGAGACCTCAGAGATCTTTACAACCAGCGGTGGCAAAGCATCCGCGCACAGCAGTCCGACGATAAGCTCAGCATCAACGGCAACACCTGCCGTCTCGACATCGAGCCGTTCTCTGCCCCCCCAGAAGAGGCAACGTGGTACGGCGACAAAATCCGCGATTGGGCGGTGCTCACCTGCAAGAGCGATGCCTGCCGCTGCTTTGGTATTTTCAGCAAATCAGGCCTGGTCAAGGACAAGCGCAGCAATTGGTTCGAGCATGACACGTGCGTTATCTGCGGCGACAAAGACGGCAAGCCCGCCTGCAGCAGTGCCAACTTAGGGCAGTAAGCTCGTCTTGCAAACTTGCCTTCCCAAAGACCGCCGCTTGTGCTAAAATGCCGCCTTTACGATGAGAACTGACCAAGCCGCACGCACTGCGGCGACGGCCTGCCCATGAGTGAAGACTATCCACAACCGACTGCGAGATCCGAGCCCGCGGGTTGCCCTGACCGCGGCATGGCCAACGCCGTCTGGGAGACAATTAAGGACGAGATGCGTAGCGTAATCGGCGACGATGAGTATGGTATCTGGCTACAGCCGCTGCAGTCTGCACACATCAAGGACGATGTGCTGTCGATCGACATCCCCGATATGGTCTTCTATCAGGGTTTTACCAACAACCACCTGAACACGCTCGAACAGTGCAAGAACAGCCTCGGCTTCAACGACTTGCACCTCAAGCTGACTATCGCTTCACAGGAGGACAAGGACGATGACGGCAGCAAGGACACCGCATCCCGCGGCCAATCGTTTTCCCGCTCGCTGAGCGAACAGGGCTCGCTAAACGCCGTCTACACTTTCGACAATTTCGTGCGTGGCCCCAGCAATCAGTTTGCCCTCGCCTCTTGCCTGAACATCTCCGAGAATCCAGGCTTGAACTACAATCCCCTCTTTATCTACGGGCATACAGGACTGGGCAAAACACACCTGCTCAACGCGGTCGGCAACAAGGTGCGCAAATCACGGCAGGATGCCGTCGTTACCTACATTTCCAGCGAGCGGTTCATGAACGAGATGATCTACTGCTTACGTTTCAACAAGATGTGGGACTTTCGCCAAAAGTATCGCCACTGCGACGTGTTTCTGGTCGACGACATTCAGTTCATCTCGGGCAAGAAGGCCACGCAGGAAGAATTTTTCCACACCTTCAATTCTCTCTACGAAGCCAAAAAACAAATCGTGCTGACCTCCGACCAGTATCCCCAGGACATTCCCGACATTGAAGACCGCCTGCGCAATCGTTTCCGCTGGGGATTGATCGCTGACATTCAGCCGCCTGATGCCGAACATCGCATCGCCATTCTCTTTGACAAAGCTGAGCAACTCGGCCTCAGCCTACGCCGTGAGGTCGCGGAATACATCGCTACCCATGCCAGCCGCAACGTACGAGAGCTAGAGGGGGCCTTACACCGCATTGCCGCCTTCTCCGCCTTACAAGGTCGGCCGATGGATATTGATACGACCAGAGATATTTTTCGCAATGTTTTCGACGAGCCACAGACTGAAATCAGCGTTGATGCCATCCTGAAAACCGTCGCCGAGCATTTCAAGCTCAGGCCTAACGACCTCAAATCCAAGAAGCGCAGCCGTATCTTCAGCGTGCCACGTCAAATTGCCATGTACCTGTCGCGCACCGTGGGCAACGCCTCCTTTCCTGAAATCGGCGCAAAATTTGGCGGCAAAGACCATACGACCGTCATCTACGCCTGCCGTAAGATAGAAGCCAATCGCAACGATGACCTCGATCTCCAGACTAACCTTGAAACGCTTGAACGTCTGTTGGGGCGCAGAATATGAACCTGTGGATAACCTGTGGATATGTCTGTGCAAAAGCTCTTGATAACCTGTGGATAAACCCAACACTGCTGGCCAGGGGGAAAATTCATCCACAAGTTATTCGCGGGTTATCCACCGCCTGTCCACAGGGTTTGAAGGGCATAAACGCATTGCGGGATAAGGGGTCGATGGCTTTGTTCTACTTATCCACAGCAACTACTTCTACTACTATATATTTATCTAAGTTAATTTATAAGAAGAAGAGGTGCGATGAAATTTCAGATCTCTAAACGTCAACTGCATAGTGTTACCGCCAGGATGCAAGCCAGTCTCTCGGACAAGACACTAGCGTGGACTGCTTTACGAGCTAACGAACAGGGTCAGGTACTGTTGACTGCCTCGGATTGGCTGCTATCGGTCTATCATCGTATCGATAGTGAAGTTGCACAAGCAGGTGAGTGTTTTGTGCCGTCACGGTTGTTTGCCGATGTCGTGCGGGAGTTGCCCGAAGGCACGCTGCAGCTGGAGACGGACGCGGCAGTGTTGGTAGTGACCGCGGGGACTGCGGATGATTTTTATTTCAAGATTCCGCTGATTGAGGATGGTGTCTGGCCTGAGCCATTTGCGCTGCAGAATGAGAAGAAGATGCGCTTCAGTGCGATCGAGCTGGCTTACATGATCGAGCAGGTGTTGCCGAGCATTGTCTCTGAATCTCAGCGTCCATATGCGACGGTCGGTTGTTTTCACAAGACGGAAGATGGCTATCTGCGTCTGGTTGGCAGTGATGGGATTCGGTTGTCATACTGCGAGATGAAGGCGGAAGGTGACAGTCAACAATTTCCCGATAATGTGTGCTTGCCACGACGAGGTTTGGGTGAATTGGCGCGCATGTGCGGCGATGAGGGCGACGAGCTGGCGCTGTATGTGATTCGTGACAACACGATTTTGGTGGCGGACAGTGGTCTGCGACAGGTGTTTATCAGGATGGCGGCGATCGATTACCCGCGTTATTTTGAGGCGTTGCCCGCTGAGGAGACCCAGTTGAAGAGCAAGGCGGAGCGTAGTGCGTTGCAGATGGTTATCAGACGGGCGTTGTTGGCGGCGGACAGCACCCAGGTGGTGCGGATGCAGTTTAGCAAGAACAAGCTGTTGTTAAGCGCGCACAGTAGTTCCGAGTGTCAAGAAGTGTTGCCGCTGGAGAACAGTTTGGACAAGACTTACAAGATAGATATGAATGGCAAGTTTATGCTCGATATTTTGGCGACGGTGATTAGTGACAATGTTTGGGTAGGTTTTCAGGGCAGTGACAGTCCGTTCACCATCGTGCCGGAGATTGAGTTGCCTGCTTGTCGTTCGCAGCACGTCATACCACCGATACAGGAAGGGCGTTGAACATGTCATCTCCTCCGATGCAGGTGGCACACTATAGTGCGGAGAACATCAGGGTGCTTGAGGGGCTTGAGGCTGTCCGCAAGCGTCCTGGCATGTATATCGGCTCGACTTCGGCTGATGGCTTGCATCATCTTGTTTATGAGATCGTCGACAACTCGGTTGATGAGGCGATGGCGGGTTTTTGTGATCGCATCGTCGTTACGCTGCACCGCGACGGGCATGTCAGTGTGCTCGACAACGGGCGGGGCATACCTGTAGGCGAGCACCGCACCGAGAAAAAATCAGCCTTGGAAGTGGTGATGACGACCTTGCACGCAGGCGGTAAGTTTGATGACAAGGCTTTCTCGTTTTCCGGCGGTTTGCACGGGGTAGGTGCTTCGGTGGTCAACGCCTTAGCGACCGAGTGCCTGGTTGAGGTTTACCGCGACGGGCATATTCATCGTCAGAGTTATCGTTGTGGCGATGCCCAAGGCCCCGTCGAGGTGGTGGGCGAGACGCAGCAGCGTGGCACGTTTACCAAGTTCAAACCCGATCGCACGATCTTTGCTGAAGATGCACTGATCAGCTTTGAGGTATTGTCGCGGCGGTTTCGGGAGTTGGCTTTTCTCAACAAGGGTCTGCGCATTGAGCTGATCGATGCTGGACATGAGCAGCAGGCGGAGTTTTATTACGAAGGTGGGCTGGTCTCTTTTTGTGAATTTTTGAGCAAAGGGCGGGTTAGCTTACACACCCAGCCGCTGCATATCGACCGACAGGAAAATAATAACGGCAGCCGCGACCTGAAGGCGGTGGTCGAGTGTGCCTTGAATTGGACGGATGGTTACAAGGAGAATATTTTTTCTTATGTCAATAATATTGCGACCGGCGAGGGTGGCACGCACTTGACCGGCTTCAAGGGGGCGGTGACGCGCGTCATCAACAATTTGGCAGAAAATTCGCCGCAGCTGAAGGGCTTTAGCGAGCAGATTACTGGCGATGATATTCGTGAAGGCTTGGTTGCGATTGTTTCGGTGCGTATCAAAGATCCAGAGTTTCAGGGGCAGACGAAGACTAAGTTAGGCAATCCAGAGGTGCGGTCGTGGGTTGAGACGATCGTGCAGAGCGAGCTGAACACTTACTTTGAGGAGAATCCTGAGGTTCTGAAGAAGATCTTGCATAAGGTCATCGATGCGGCGCGAGCACGGGTGGCCGCCCGCAAGGCACGGGAGTTGACGCGTCGCAAGGGGGCGATGGATTTTGCTGGTTTGCCCGGCAAGATGGCTGATTGTCAGGAGAAAGATCCCGCCTTGTGTGAGTTATTCTTGGTCGAGGGCGATTCGGCGGGAGGTTCGGCTAAGCAAGCGCGCAACCGCAAGTATCAGGCAGTGTTGCCGTTGCGGGGTAAGATTCTCAATGTCGAGAAGGCACGCTTTGACCAGATGCTGTCTTCAACCGAGATAAAGCTGTTGATCAAGGCGATCGGCACGGGCATCGGCAAGGAGGAGTTTGACATTGCCAAAATTCGTTACCACAAAATAATTCTGATGACTGATGCCGACGTTGATGGCTCGCACATTCGCACGCTGATTTTGACTTTCTTCTACCGCAACATGGTGGAGATAATCGAGCGTGGCTACCTGTATATCGCCCAGCCGCCGCTTTACAAATACCAAAAGGGCAAGACGCAGCGGTATTTGAAGGACGATCACGAGTTGTCGGATTTTCTCGGCGACGCGGGTCTGGAGGGGTTGAAGGTCGTCGACGCAGAAGATCAGAGTTTGGATCGTGTTACGTTGAAGACAGCCTTCAACAGTCAGGAACGTTACGAGAATTTATTACGGATTGCGGGGCGACGACGGGAAGCTGCAGTGGTCGAGTATTTGGTCAACAGCGAACACTGCACGGTCGAGGCGGTGGCCAGCGAGAAGAAGGCGAATGCTCTCGGCAAAGAACTTGAGCAGAATTTCGATGCAGTGCAGGCCAAGGCGCACTATGATGAGGAGAACGGGCGCTATCAGTTGTCGTTGCGCACTAGGGTGGGTGATATTCCTCAGCACTTTACTATCGATGCCTCTTTCTTTAATTCGCCTGCGGTGGTCGAGATGAAACGCTTGGCTGGCAAGATGGCTGCGACGATGCGTGCGCCGCTATCCTGTGTTGGCAACAATGCGGACGGTGAGGTGCTCAAGAAGGTGGGCAGTGTTAGGGAATTGCGGGAGTTTATTTTACAGCGGGGGCGTAAGGGGGCACACATTCAGCGTTACAAGGGCTTGGGGGAGATGAACCCCGACCAGCTGGAGGAGACGACGATGGTGGCTGACAAGCGCACGCTGTTGCGGGTTAACATCGAGAGTGCGATTGAGGCCGATCGAATTTTCAGTATTCTGATGGGTAGCGATGTCGGGCCGCGGCGCGAGTTTATTTCAGAAAATGCTCTGAACGTCAGAAACTTGGATATTTAAAGCTAGAAAGCGGCAAGGAGCTAGAAAGCGGCAAGGAGCTAGAAAGCGGCAAGGAGCTAGAAAGCGGCAAGGAGCTAGAAAGCGGCAAGGAGCTAGAAAGCGGCAAGGAGCTAGAAAGCGGCAAGGAGCTAGAAAGCGGCAAGAAGTCAGCGAAGCTAGGAAGCGGCAAGAAGTCAGCGAAGCTAGGAAGCGGCAAGAAGTCAGCGAAGCTAGGAAGCGGCAAGAAGTCAGCGAAGCTAGGAAGCGGCAAGCAGATAGGACACGGCAAGCAGATATGCAGACGGAAGTGCAATCGTCGATAGAACAGGAGATGCGTAGTTCGTTTCTCGATTATGCGATGAGTGTAATCGTGGCCCGAGCTTTGCCAGATGTGCGTGATGGCTTGAAGCCTGTGCATCGGCGTATCTTGTATGCGATGTATCAGCTGAAGAATTTTTACAACCGCCCGTATTTGAAATCGGCACGTATTGTCGGGGATGTTATCGGTCGGTTTCATCCGCACGGGGATTCGGCGGTTTATGATGCGTTGGTGCGCATGGCGCAGGAATTCTCCTTGCGTTACCCGATCATCGATGGGCAGGGCAACTTCGGTTCGATCGATGGCGATCCGCCCGCGGCAATGCGTTACACCGAGTGTCGCATGCAGAGTATCACCGATTTCTTGCTCAGCGATATTGAGCGTGAGACGGTTGAGTTTGTTCCCAACTACGACAGCAAGGAGCGAGAGCCGCAGGTGTTACCGGCTCGCCTGCCGCAGTTGTTGGTTAATGGCACGTCGGGGATTGCGGTGGGGATGGCAACCAACATGCCGCCGCACAATCTCGGTGAGGTCATCGATGGCTTGTCGGCTTTGATCGACAATCCTGCGATTACGACACTGGAGTTGATGCAGCACATCAAAGCGCCTGATTTTCCGACGCGGGGGATAATTCACGGGGTTGAGGGTGTGTGCGCTGCTTACGAAACGGGGCGAGGCACGGTGTTGATGCGGGGTCGAGCCGAGATCGAGGAGGTGAAGAACAAGGGGCAAATTATCATCACTGAGATCCCGTTTCAGGTCAACAAAGCGCGCATGATCGAGCGCATTGCTGATTTAGTGCGGGAGAAGAAAATCGATGGCATTGCTGATTTGCGGGACGAGTCCGCCAAAGACGAGATACGCGTTGTCATTGAACTGAAGAAGGGTGAGATTCCTAACGTCGTGCTCAACAAATTGTATAAGATGACCCCGTTGCAGTCGAGTTTTGGCATCAACATGGTGGCGTTGGTCGGCGGCGTGCCGCAACTGCTGAATTTAAAACGCTTGTTGCACGAATTTTATCTGCATCGCCAAGAAGTGGTAGTGCGGCGCACGGCGTATCTGTTGCGCAAGGCACGGGAGCGCTGTCATTTGCTCGAAGGCTTGAAGATTGCAACGGAAAACATCGACACGGTGGTGAAGATAATCAGGGCTGCGGCTGATTCCGCGGCGGCGCAGCTGCAACTGTGCACGCGGTTTAAGCTGTCGGAGCTGCAGGTAAAGGCGATCCTTGACATGCGCTTGGCGCGCTTGACGAGCTTAGAGCGGGAGCGAATTATCGCCGAGTATGAGGAGACCTTGCGGCAGATCGAGGATTATCAGGGCATTCTCGACGATCCGCAGCGAGTGGTGCAGATTATCAGGGATGAGTTGGCGGAGATTCAGGATAAATACCGTGACGAGAGGCGCACGGAGGTAATTAGGGAGAAGGCTGACGAGTTGACGATGGAGAGCTTGGTGGCCGACGAGGAGGTGGTGTTGACCATCACCTTTGGTGGTTATGCGAAGCGCACCGCATTGGCGCAGGTGCGGTCGCAGCGACGGGGTGGCAAAGGCAAGAGCGGCATCTTGACGAAAGAAGAGGATGTTGTCAAAGACTTGTTTCAGACCACTAACCACTGTTATCTGCTGTGTTTCAGCAACGAGGGGCGGGTTTACAACTTGCGGGTGTTCTCGATGCCAGAAGGCAATTTGCGGGCGAAGGGCAAGCACTTTGCTAACATGATTGGACTTAAAAAAAATGAGAAGATCGTCTCGGTTTTGCCGGTGCGTGAATTTACTGCCGATGCCTACGTGATTTCCTGCACGGCGAAGGGCATGGTCAAGAAGACGCTGCTGACCGCGTATGCCAGTGTGCGGGCGACGGGCATCATCGGCTTGAAGCTCGACAAGGGCGACACTTTGATCAAGTGTGCGTTGATTAATGAGGGTGATCAGGTGTTGATTGCCTCACGGCAGGGTAAGGCGATTCGTTTTGATCAGAGCGATGTGCGGGCGACGATGCGTGCCTCACGGGGGGTGACAGGCATGCGTTTTGGCGAAGAGGACGACGAAGCCATCGGTATGGAGGTTATCAGCGGCGAAGGCACGGTGTTCTCGGTGTGTGAGAACGGTTATGGCAAACGCACCTCGTTGCGCGAGTATCGCCAGCAGTCGCGTGGTGGCAAGGGTATCTTCACCATTAAGGTCACCAAACGCAATGGCCCCGTAGTTGGTTTGACGCTGGTCGAGGAGAGTGACGACTTAATGATCATTACCTCGGCAGGCAAGATTACTCGCTTCAACGTCAGCGAAGTCGGGATCATCGGCCGCGTTACGCAAGGTGTGCGCATCATGAACATCGATCGTGGTGAGAAAGTCGCGGGCTTCACTCGTGTCGACGAGGTCGAGGGGGAGGAGGTCTAGGCGAGCGGGGAGGCTTGGGGGCAGGCCTGAACGTAACCGCCGAGAGGTCTGAGCGCAAGCAGCGAGCTAGGAAGCGAGCGATATAGAAAGCCGCGTAGCGAGCGAAGCGAGCTAGGAAGCGAGCGTTACAAAAAAGCCGCGTAGCGAGCGGAGCGAGCGAGCTAGAAAGCGAGCGATACAAAAAGTCGTGCGCAGCGCAGCTGGGCGAGGCGCAGACCTGGAGCTAGCAAGCGGCAAGGAAGCCGCGTGCAACTCCCCACGAATATGTATAAGCACAGGCCTTATGCAAAAAAAATAATCTGAACGCAATCGCCGAGAGACTTGGGGGCAAGGACACTACTTAGCACAAGTCTCCGTTATCTTGGCGAGGCGCAGCCCTACCGAGAAACCCGACCTCAACAGGTATAGGCACATGCTTTATCTAAAAGCATAATCTGACAGCAATATGGCAGTATTTATGGTCGGGTTTTCGCACGGCCTCGCCTCGCCGTTCATGGAGCTCTCGGTAGGCGAGTCTCAACTCAACAGCAGAGAGGTTTGGGGACAAGCAAAGGGCCTAGTAGGCAAGCTTGAACGCAATACAGGGAGACCTGAGCACAAGCAGCGAGCTAGGAAGCGAGCGTTACAAAAAAGCCGCGTAGCGAGTGGAGTGAGGATGTCAGGCCACCTTTTTCCGCGCGACACCGAGCCGAAGTCCGAACACACCAAGGCAACGCTCTAGGGTGGCACGACCAAAAGCTTTACGCTTGTTAGCGAGGGCAGAGACGTTCTGTATCGGAAGCCCCGATGCAGTGGAAAACTCTTTTATTCCCTTACTACGGATAGCTAAGCGTAAGGCATCGTCGAGACTATCCCCGCTTTCGACAGCATTCATAACCAAATTCCTAGCGAAATCAGGGTCTGTCATTTTGTCAGCGATAAACTTACTGTAGGATCCACTTCGATTAGGCATAAAAACTCCTCAAATAATGTTTAGCAGACTCTATGTCCCGCCGTTGACTGTCCTTGTCCCCCCCCAAGGAGCAACAGCATCTTGTCACCCTGGACAGAGAAATAGATTCTTAATCCTTCGTTACCTACTTTTATCTCAAGGAGATTGTCACCAAGGGAAGCGACGTTTTTCCGACTGGCCCCTCGGGATGCTCTATCGATATAAACCCCAGCTAAAGTCTGACGGCGTTTAGATAAGCTGTCGAACCACTCTACAAAGGGCGGCTTCCCAGACTCTGGGATGTAAAATATCACTTCCATCGATGCAGATAGTAACCCGCAAAGGTTACCATGCCAATAGGCTCCCCTGGGTACCGAAACTAAAAAACTCTGTATCCTGGTGATTGCAGACGCTTCACCGCACTCCCCCTGCCGTTCATGGAGTTCTCGGTGGGCAAGAGGTGTGGGCAACCGCCGAGAGGCTTGAGGACAAGCCTCAACGCAATAACGAGAAGCAAAGACCTTCCTTAGCCCGTGCCTCCGTTATCTTGGCACGGCGCAGCCCTACCGAGAAACTCGACCTGAGCATGTATAAGCACATGCCTTGTGCAAAAGCATAATCGGACTATGGTATTGGCAATATCTGTGGTCGAGTTTTCGTACGGCCTCGCCGTGCCCTTCATTAGGCTCTCGATAGGCAAGTTTGAGTGCAATAGCCAAGAGGTCTGAGGGCAGGCTTGAACGCGATAGCGAGAGGTCCGAGGACAAGGAGCGAGCGGGGAGCTAGAAAGCGGCAAAAAGCCGCGTAGCGAGCGCAGCGAGCGATACAAAAAGCAGCGTAGCGTAGCGCGTAGCAAAGACCTTCCTTAGCACAAGTCTCCGTTGTCTTGGCGAGGCGCAGCCCTACCGAGAAACTCCCCACGAATATGTATAAGCGCAGGCCTTATGCAAAAAAATAATCTGGTTGCAGTATTGGCAATATCTGCGGTCGTTTTCGTACGGTCTCGCCCCGCCCTTCATGGAGCTCTCGGTGGGCAAGCTTGAGAACAAGCAGAGAGCAGCACAGCCCCTACTTAGTCCAAACATCCGTTGTCTTGGCACGGCGCAGCCCTACCGAGAAACTCGCCCTGAGTGGGTATGGCACATGCTTTATCTAAAAAAATAAACTGACTGTGGTATTGGCAGTATTTGTGGTGCGAGTTTTCGTACGGCCTCACCGTGCCGTTCATGGGGCTCTCTGTGAGCAAGAGGTGGGGGCAGCCGCCGAGAGGCTTGAGGGCAAGGACACCACTTATCGCAAGTCTCCGTTATCTTAGCCCCCGCCTCCGTTGTCTTGGCAGGGAGCAGACCTGCCGAGAAACTCTCCCTTGAGTTAGGTGCAAGTACATGCCTTGTGCAAAAAAAAATAATCTGAACGCAATAGCAGGAGGTCTGAGTGCAAAGAGCGAGCTAGGAAGCGAGCGTCACAAAAAAGCCGCAGCGCAGCGTACGGTCTTGCCGTGCCGTTCATGGAGCTCTCGGTGAGCAAGCTTGAACGCAACCGCCGAGAGACTTGGGCGCAAGCAGAGAGGGCGCGCAGAGTGGCCTGAGAACATGCAGCGAGCTAGGAAGCGAGCGATACAAAAAGCAGCGTAGCGAGCGAAGCGAGCTAGGAAGCGAGCGTTACAAAAAGTCGAGCTCCTCTAAAAGCACTCGTCCCGTGACTTGTTTGACCGCGGTGGCTGGGTTTGCATCGTGGTCGTAGGTAACATGCAAACGCAGGCAATTGCCGTCGATTGAGACCGATTCGCTGATGTCGTAACTGTTATCTTGGCTGAACAAGGTTGCCACACCGTTAACGACCGTCACCTCACGTGGACATTCGTCCATACCATAGTCGCAATCGTAGATGTAATCGCATATACAACCGTCGTCTCCCAGGTCACATATATTGTCATCCTCGTCTGAGCAATCTGGTTCTTCTGGTTCGGTAGTTAGATAGTTCTGTTCTCCATCCTCTTCACAAGCCAGACGCATAAGCATCGTCCCTGTTGCCGAACTGTCCACCGTCGGTGCTTTGTCAGCTACGGGCGGGGCCAGCACCTCGCCCACAGCTTCAATAATTGCACCGTGGTCAACATTTAGTGTGGCGCACATATCGGGCAACAGCTTAGGCTCGCATGTTTTCTCAATCTTAGTCACCGTCAACGGATCGACCACGGCTGTCGTTTCCTCAGGCGCAGGTGTTTTCGTAGAGACGGCATCAGCACTGTCGTCGGTCGGTTGTTCGTCGGCAACCTTTTTTTTGCTGCAACCAACAAAGATGACAGCCAACAGTGCTGAGCACAGACACAACCTAAACATGCTCAGTTACCAACGTTCGGTGGGTTTGTCGGTGATGCTTCCGGGCCGTCACGGTCGCAGTCGTATTCGCGTTCAATATTTTGGCTTATTTTTCTCAGCCGTGAAGCATACAATCCATAGCTACGTTTGATGGCAATGAAATGCCGATTGATAATGTGTTTGCGTCGCTCATAGGAATAAAGCTGGTGTTCACGTTTGTAATTATTGTGGAATATTTTCCACTCTGCAGGTACTTCTTTGTGTGTATTCCTGTCGGAACAAGCCATGGCTTTATTGTATGCCGCCTGATCATGGTGGGTTCGTTCGTAGGCAATTGTTGACGTAAACACTGCTTCGATTCTAGCTCTTAATGTTTTAGCTGAGAGAAGTGTTTGTTTATAGGCATCGAATAGCGTTTGACTGGCATTATCGACAGAAACCGGCAGTGGGTGGCAACCGTAAAATGTCGAAGGAATATCGTCGTCTTGTTCGGCATCGTAGACCGTATCATATTTTAGATTACAAATAGGGCCGTATCTAAAAGAAAAATTTGCATGCGAGTCATAAGCGATAATCCACATGAAGGTATCGAGGGCATTGCGCATGATCGAGGAAAAGGCAAATACTCTGGAGGCTTCCCCATAGTTCGCTATTCGCTCTACGCGATTGTCAGCCAACCCTGGTGTGGTCGAGAACAATAGCACACAGGTCATAAACAAGATCTTCATGATGCTTCTCCTTAAGAAAATTAAAAATTCAACCACAAACAACTGTAGCCGCCTTCACAGGGACACATCGGCCGTTTTTTTTTTGCTTTAGCTGCGTTTGTGATTTTGTCCGTATTTTTTTGTAACTTGCCAATATGTTGGCTGAATTTTTTGGCGATGCTTACTGCATGAGCACAGGCAGGGAGGCTTGGGGTCAAGCCTCAACGCAACGCCGAGAGGTTTGAGGACAAGCTTGAATGCAATCGCGAGAGGTCTGAGAGCAAGCAGCGAGCTAGGAAGCGAGCGTTACAAAAAGCCGCAGCGCAGCGAACGGTCTCTCATTCGCGCTAAAAATCGCTCAAACGCCAGATGTTTACGCAAGCGAAGGACATCTTGCTTTTCGATTGTTGAAATATTGCGTAGATGATGCTCAATAGCGTGCCTGAGTTCTTCTGGTGATTTATAGTTTCTGATTTTTGAACTCATCTGTATTTGTCAACCTGTTTGGCGATCCCGTATCTTGCCAACTCACGTTTGGGGAACAGCCCACGCGCCATCCCCTCCCTGACTGTCTGATAGATAAACTCCTCAGCAATATGCTTGGAGTGAAGGACATCGTAGAGAGTGCGAACAGGTGTAGTAACTCTGTAACCACCATGATTTCTACAGTCACTGGCTTCAAGTTCGCCTTTTTGGAGAATGAGAATGCCAGGTATAGGGGCATTCCTCTTGAATTTAGGTGGCACAGTCATTGAAATCTTTGCTGGCGACAAATCAGAGAGGTCGTAGATGCTAAGGGCGGTCTCGTGCGAGTATACGCCCTGAGGCTCCCCGTCCTTGTTGCAAGACCACAAAGACCACACTACGTATTGTGATAGCGGGTCATAGGGAAAATTTTTCAGGCGGTAGATGCCTCTTTGCTCCCTTTCCCAACTCCCCGTTTTCACGTGGTAGTGGTGATTTCTGCCATCGAAACCAGCCTCCACAGCTTGACGTGAGGTGAAAATTCCTCGCTGTGCTTCAGCAGTCCAGAAAAGAATATCGTAACAGTCTCTGCTCATATCGCCACACAATACGTAGTAATTAAGTATTATGTGGCAGTGTGAGCAGATTATCAAGCATGAAGTATCTCGGTTCTTGTTGCAAGACCACAAATACCTTAATAATTACGTATTTTGTGGTACAGGTAGCCACAGCTGGCCTGATGCCTGCCTGCACAAAGACACTTTCCGACTTTGAAACTTTTTTCACGAGCTCCAGTAATATCAGTTAATTAAGGAAACTGCGCCTTCCCCTGTAGAGCAATAACTTGGCGAGGCCCGGATCATCAAAGGCGATGACAAGGGCCTTCATAGACCTGGGTTGAACCTTTGACAGGGCTAAACCCCCCGCGCTTAGTACGGCGGTGCAGGCGTTGCAAGGCGACGAACACTCTTGCCCCTTCTCCCTTACAGGAAAAAATCCTGATGTTATTGTGCACACGTACGAGTGGGTTGAGCTCGGTAAGTTGCCGCCATTTAAATATGATGTAGTCAAATTGCCCCTGGTCGCCGCGCCAGTGTTGTCCTAGATCTGGCCGCTGCCAACGACTGGGAGCTTCACGCGAGCTACGCGATAAAACTCCTGTCTCTGATGAGTAGTAACCCCTCTGAATGTCTTCATCATCGACGAGCATTATCACGAGATGGGTGCGTTCGGAATCATCATCTCTTGGCCTAAGTCCCTCCTTCATGTCAGGAAAGGGAAGACGAGAAAATTTCAGATACAGATGCCCCTCCGCCGAATATAAGTCGGCTTCAACACGCAGGTCGTCGCTACGTGGCAACAGGGTGACGGGAATTTGCTTAACCTCGACCAGCGGCGTAACAACTTTCTCACGACCTGGTAACTCGTCACCTGATCGATGCGCACCGCAGACTGAACCCGACTTGACGATCAGTTTCACAACGTTCTTCTCCAGAGCCGAGTTGGTAAAAGTTGTCGTACGATAGGCCCCGTAGCCTTGCCCGTTCATAGAGCCACTCACACGCACGACGGGGGCCCCCAAACCTGCCGATCTGATAAATGGGTCAGAGGAGTTGCCATAGGCACTAAAGCTAAGCAGAGCATCGCTGACAACCTCACCATCGGCATCGACCGCGACCAGCTCGGTGGTTAGGCGACAGGTGCCATCGACTTCTCCAGCCGTGTAAAAATCTGCCGACATGCGAGTTCCACTATCCAAAGCAGCCCAAATGCTCACCGAAAAAAATTTGCCGACCTCGATGTTTGGATTTTCGAGCAGCTTAGAGCTTACCTGGCGTTCGACCAACCGCACTCTCTCAGCCCCCAGCCAATCAGCTACCTTTTCTCCCATCCAGTAAGACGCAGCTGTCAAATCGAGAATATCGACGATGCCATCCTCATTGACATCGGCCCGCGCGATCGACACAGGGGCTTCCTCAGCCCGCTTTGCCGCGTCGAGCGTCGAGGCAACATCCGAGCTTTCTTCCTCCATCGCACAGCCGAACAGTAACACGGCAATAAGCAACCTAGTCATACTCCACCCCTTATATCGTAACTTGCAATTGTATCTAATCATGTCACCTGGGTTTTCGGTGGATTTTTATGAAGCCTTAGGCTCGGCTTTGAAATTTTTCAAGAGTTTTGGCAATACCTAGGCAAGTAATTGCCACCTAAATATGCGCTCTAATCGTCTTTCACCAAATCACTGATAAACTCTCCCAAAGCCAAACCACCTATTATAGCTAATCCTAAGTTGACGTTATCTAGTGCAGCGACTACCTTGGAGGGTGGCACAGAATCGACTGTGATACCAATCGTCTGCAGTTTTGTATGTTGCAAGGGAAAATCTTTGTGTAGGGTGTTGTGCCAGCGCGTAGCTACAGTCTTGTCTAGTTGCACCAGTAGTTCTTTACTGAGCTCGGCGTTTTTCAGGCTGTCATTAACTGTGCGAACCGACTTATGATGATTATCTACTTCGGTAGCGAGTTCAGTGATAGCCTTATCAACGTCGTCTGAGGCATTTTTTATAGCTTTATCATACAGCGGTGACCCTTGCATTTTTTTATGCGTCGTATCGAGATGTTTGAGCGCGTCATCGAGCACATCTATTTTACGAGAAACCAAACTCCGAAACGCTCGGATCGCGGCTTTGCCAGATTTCCCCGCCGCGCCGAGAAGTCCAGTCAACTCATCATAGTCAGCTCGCTTCCCGCTCTTGACTAAGTTATCTATTTTGGGCAGTAACTCCTCGCTCAACTCAGCAATTCCCTTCACTCCCTTTGCCAGCTTTACCGATTTACTTTCGCTATTATCGTGTGGCTGTGGGCGTTGCAAACAACCGCAAAGCAAAAAACACCCAAAAATAATTTTCACCGTATTCATCACGATCTTACTCCAAAAATTATCGACATCTGTGTGCTCATCGGTGCATAGCGGTATAACTTGATATTTTTTATCGGTCGCCTACTCTATACTTGGTTGGGCGCGTTGAAATTCCTGGCTTCCGCACCAAAACCTCCTAACATCCTGTAATTATTGGATGCACCTCTTTTGTTAAGCACTACATCTGCCTAATTTTCACGCGGGGGGAACTAGATTTTGCCCGGGACGTTGGAATACTTCAGCCCAACAATTCGGTAAAGCCTTTGCACCAAGGGGGAGGATGCTGAAGGCAGAAAATAACGTTTTTTAGTTGCAATGTGTATGAGATGCGACACTTCCGTTGCGGAGAGGGCATCGTGTATTTCTCGAAAACTAATCCGCTTTCCTTGTTGCAACTGGTAACGAGCCATCAACTGCCGAGCTAACGCATAGACGATGAAGCAGATATCGAGATGGGCTACGATACGTTCGGGTTTATGGTGGTAAATGGGACGCATCTTTAGATCGTGTTTATTGATGCGGAAAGCTTCCTCGATTTCCCAAAGCCGCTTGTAATTGGCGATTACCTCCAGAGCTGGCTTGTCCGAGTTGGTGACGTAACCATGAATACCGTCCCAGCGTTCCGCATTGGCAATTTTGCCGTGGCTGATGCTGGCGATTTCTTTGTTATCAGAAAAGTCTAAAAACCTCGATGTGCCATCATTCTTGATCAAGTTCTTGGTGGTAAATTTTTCTTTGCCGCCGCTGATTTTTGCGAGTCGTTCGAGCAAGCGTTGCCGAACTTGGCGATCTTTGGCCGCGGTGGCAGGGTTGTAACAAACGACTAGTCTGCGCCCTTTCCAAGCGATATCCTTCACCAGATGACAGTCGGCAGAGCCTTGCTCATGAACGGCAAGAATCTTTTTATCCATCTCTTGCCCCATTCTTTTGAGCCGAGCCGCGACCACATAGTTGGTGTTCATCTCCGCCAATTTTTTGAGGTTTCCTTCACTAAACATGCCGCGATCGGCGGTAAATTTTATCGACATGTAGTCGAACGTTAAATTTTTTCTCCAGCTGTTTTGTTGTGCGGAGTTTGCTCGAAGGATTGGCTAGTCTTGCCAAGACACACGCCTTGAGAATCCGATTGTGGCGGTCAGCGTATCGACCCTTGATTAGCTGGTTAATGTGTATTTTGGCAAAATAGGATTTTACGGCTAAAATTCTTGTCTGGTTAGGTAGATACGCGAAACACGATATTCGCGTTAAATATGGTCACTTACCGAATTTCTCCTCTAATTTCTCCTCTAAACGGTCCATCAACTCCTTAAGACCCACAGCCGCTCCGAAGCCAAGTGATACATACCCTAAATTGTATAAAGGCTGCATATCATCAGACTTTTTAGCTATACCTCCTGTAACATTAGCTGTGATACCAATCGTCTTCAAGTTTTCATATTGCCATGGAAATTTTTTGTATAGGGTGTTGTGCCAGCGCTGGGCAACATCTTCGTCTACTTGCACCAACAATTTTCTACTGAGCTCGTCGTTTTTCAGGCTGCCATGAACTGCGCTAATCGACTTATGATGATTATCTACTTCGGTAGCGAGTTCAGTGATAGCCTTATCAACGTCGTCTGAGGCATTTTTTATAGCTGTATCATATAGCGGTGATTCTTTCATGTTTTTACGCGTCGTATCGAGATGTTCGAGTGCGTCATCTAGCACATCTATTTTACGAGAAACCAAACTCCGAAACGCTCGGATCGCGGCTTTGCCAGATTTCCCCGCCGCGCCGAGAAGTCCAGTCAACTCATCATAGTCAGCTCGCTTCCCGCTCTTGACTAAGTTATCTATTTTGGGCAGTAACTCCTCGCTCAACTCAGCAATTCCCTTCACTCCCTTTGCCAGCTTTACCGATTTACTTTCGCTATTATCGTGTGGCTGTGGGCGTTGCAAACAACCGCAAAGCAAAAAACACCCAAAAATAATTTTCACCGTATTCATCACGATCTTACTCCAAAAATTATCGACATCTGTGTGCTCATCGGTGCATAGCGGTATAACTTGATATTTTTTATCGGTCGCCTACTCTATACTTGGTTGGGCGCGTTGAAATTCGAGCAAACAGGTATCGCCACGATTGCCGCTAAGCAATTCTGCCGGATCATCATCACTGGTTACGCCGCCAATATCCGTGACTATTCCGCTACTTAGATCTATGGAGGTGGTTCCTGCACCTCGTAAAATTCCAACCCCGCCCCTCGCGGTGCTGGTAATTATGCCTAGATTGGCGATGGTCATGCCACTGCCAATAGCCCCAGAAGCGATCAGTTCGGCACGGTTGCGGTGTAGCTTTTCTAAGGTAGCGAGCCCCTTTGCCACTTGTTCGGATGTGCCGGTAAGTAAACTACGTTGGAGAATTCTATATCTACCGGCCGCGACCCGCTCACGAGCAAGCGCGACACCGGTCCACAAAAAGTTGGCACTATTTGCCATTATCATCAGTGGCACGGTAGCTGTGCCACCGCTAACTACACTGCCGATGATGATAATGGGAATAAATGCCAAATCGATTGCCAGTGCCGCGTTCTGAAACCAACGCAGCCATTTTGGCGTGCACGGGTCGGATTGATGTTTTAGCAAAGTCTCGGTAGCGGCAAGCGCGTGTTGGGGGTCTTGGATAAGCAGACGAGCCGTAGGAATTTCGTTAGCGATCATAAGTTGGAATATCTCTTGGCTGGACATTTTTTGCGGATCAATATCTTGTAATTATGACCAACTACTCAGCAACTGTTTCCGTAACTCCACGGTGACCTCGCCGACGGTTTTTGTATCGGTATCTTTGAGGAGCGGGAAGCTTACGCCCCCAAAACCAAAAAATTTTCCGCGTTGATTGAGGTGAATTTTGCCGATCTTTTTTTGTAGTTTATCGCTAAATACCAGAGGCAACAAGCCCTCTTTTGCCCGATCGATCAAGACCTTGCGGTAAGCTTCCCAGGCTACGACTACATCGTATTCCTTGAGGTCGATTTCGTTCAGCAATTTCAGAAATGGCAAGATAAATGGTTTCTTTTCAGTTGCCCCCGCGGTTGCCAATTTATTTAGAGTTTGCCGGTAGCTGTTTAAATCCCCGATAATATTGTTGATTTGATCGGTAACTAGGTTAACATTGCCGAACACTTGACTTTGTGCGGGATCACTGCTGACACTGGGGATATGTTCGCGATACGGACTCAGCTGGCGGAGTTGGCTAACATCGAACTTATTGCAGTTTTTATGTTTTTCTTGCTCACATATACTGCGGAAGCCGCTGGTCACAAAGGGGAAATTTTTGTGATGGCTGGCCATGCTATTCTCGGTGACCGAAATTATGCGCTCTTGCAGTGTTTTGCTAAGTTTTCGCTGTAGATCAGCAGTTTCAGACACAGTTGCAGTTGGCGATTGGATTTTGTTGTCTAACACAGCTTGAAAAAATTCGTGGTTCGGTTTTTTGAGATCGATAAATCCCGGTAACATGTCTTTCATTTTTATCAAAAAAAGCGAACAGAAACGTTGTCTATCAACCTGGTTAAGGTTGTAGCGTTGGCGCCAATCGCTAATGCGATTTATGGGATCATCGTGCGGCAGTTTACCTGGAGTTCTTTTGCGTACGAAACAACGACTGTAATAGGCATATGCGATCATGCTACGGATTTTATGGAGAATTTTTTCTGTGTAAATTTTTTCGGCAGAATCTTTAAAAATATCGTTTTTCGATAATGTCTTGGCGAGATTCTTTTCTTGGTCAAAAATTTGCCCATTATTAAATAAGACATCAATTTCCTTGTTGACAAAATAAGTATGATCATCGTAGATGCGCGTAAAATTCCGGTACCCCTGCACCTCACTGTCCTCAGTCATCGGGGTTGAAACTTGTTTGCATGTAGTAAGGAATAGCAAAAAAATCAACAGTGCTTGCATCATTATATCCGTTGCCAACAAATGCCCTAGATAGACCCTGCTAGTGATCGGCAAATTGCGGCAACTACCTTAGGTGTGTAGTGTTACCCGATCGCTGGCTAGACCGACTGCTTTAAGTCTGCAGTTCTTTAATGGTCGTGCGCTCAGGCGTGGGATAGGCACGATAGTACTTGCCTGCCTTGTAGATCAAAAAACTCGGCGTAGTCCAGGCATCGAGACCCAGCAGGAGTTTGCCCTGCGGCGAACGACAGACGAGCGGCAGATGGAAATGCCCGAAGATACCCGTGCGGGCAGAACAGCGGTCGATCCAGGCCGCGGCGTACTCTTGCACGCGCTGGGCATTGCAGCTATGCGTCGAACTGCGGCGACGGGATAGATCGGCGACCTTGGCGCTAATACTGTCGAGCCAAGCTCCGGGCAGACGCACCGCGATGCGCCCCATCATCTGTGCCTTAAGCACCGTACGCAGCAAGCGATAGCCTCTCTCTGGCAACAGCAGGTCGCCGTGGGTGAGCTGCACGCTACTGCCATCGGGCAAGGCCAGACAGTAGTCGAAGGCGGTACAGGTTGTGGCTGGTAGCCAAGTGCTGGCCGCGAGGTGAAACTCGTGATTGCCTTCTAACAACAGCACCTGTGTCGCACAGCCTCTGAGTGCTTCGGCACAGAACGCAAACTTTTTCTGAAAATACGGATGGTTGCCGAGACAAAAATCAAACACATCGCCAAGCAGTGCCAGGGTGTGAAGCTCGTAGCGACGCAAGCGGGCAAGCACTGCAACAAACAGCTGGCTGGTCGGATCAACCGCTGAACGCAGATGCAAATCAGACATGACCACCGTTGCTGCATGGAGAATTTCGGACGCGGACTGCGTTGAATTGACTTGCAAATCAAGGTGCACTTTGGTTTCCTACCTCGTCGGTAAGCATCAGGAAACCTGAGGAGGTTAAAGCAAAATGGTGGTCGAGGACAAGGTCAAGCAGATAATAGTCAGCCAGCTCGGTGTCGAGGAGTCCGCGGTAGTCGGCAAAGCTAGATTTATCGAGGATTTGGGTGCTGATTCCCTCGACATCGTCGAGCTGGTGATGGCGATGGAGGAGGCGTTCGAGATCGACATCCCTGACGAAGAGGCCGAGAATATCCGCACTGTCGATGATGCAGTTTCGTTCATTCGCAAGATAAGTCCAAAGAAAGGGTAAGCCACGCCATGAAGATTGGCATTGCATCTGACCATGCTGGGTGCGAGCTGAAGCGCGTGCTCGTCGGTGCACTTGACCCGGCCCCGCGGGACTACGGTGTGCAGGCCGACGCGGGTACGGTGGACTACCCCGACTATGCCCGTCCGCTGGCGCACGCGGTCGATTGCGGCGAACTCGATCGTGGCATCGCCATCTGTGGCACAGGTATCGGCATGGCCATCGTTGCCAATAGGTTCATGCGCGTCAGGGCCGCTGCCATCTGGAGCGAACAGAGTTGCCTGTTGTCACGCGCACACAACGATGCCAACATCATCTGTCTCGGTGCACGTCTGCTCGACCACAAGCAGGCAGTCGAGTGGACACAACTGTGGCTCGATACCGACTTTAGTGGCGAGGTGCATCATCGTCGGCGCGTCGACAAGACGGTATTTGCGTGAACAAGCCTTGGCTGCCGCTGCAGGAACACGACAACGAACTCTTTCAGCTGTGCGAACGCGAGTTGCTGCGCCAGCGGGAAGGGTTGGAACTAATCGCATCGGAGAACTTCGTCTCGCCACAACTGTTGGCATGCGTCGCTAATCCCTTCACCAACAAGTATGCCGAAGGACTGCCGAGTAAGCGCTACTACGGTGGTTGTGCTGTTACCGACGAACTGGAGCGCCTCGCCATCGCTCGTGCCAAAAGGCTCTTCAAGGCCGAATTTGCTAACGTGCAACCACATTCTGGGGCACAGGCGAACAGTGCGGCATTGATGGCGTTGGCCGCACCCGGCGATACTATCCTCGGTCTTGATCTCGCACAGGGTGGACATCTAACCCACGGCTCGCCCGTGAATTTTTCTGGCAAACTCTACCGTGCCCACTTCTACGGCGTGTGCAAAGAGACGGGACGTATCGATTACGATCTTGTGGCTGCACAGGCCCGTGCACTCAAGCCGAAGGTAATTATCGCGGGGGCGAGCTCCTACCCGCGGCACATCGATTTCGAAGCGTTCCATAGTATCAGCAGAGAGGTCAACGCCCGTCTGCTGGTCGATATGGCCCACATCGCTGGTCTGGTTGCTGCCGATCTGCATGCCAGCCCCTTGCCGTGGGCAGATGCCGTCACTACCACGACCCACAAGACTTTGCGCGGCCCCCGCGGTGGCCTTATCCTGTGGGACGATGTTGAACTTACCCCCGCCCTCAATCGTGCCGTGTTTCCCGGCACCCAAGGCGGTCCCTTGCAACACGTCATCGCCGCGAAGGCACTGTGTTTCAAGGAGGCAAGCGAGGCCGCGTTTCGCACCTATCAGCAGGCGGTGGTCAATAATTGCCGTGCCCTCGCCGCAGTTCTCGTGGCACAAGGGATGCAGTTGGTAACGGGCGGCACGGATAACCACCTACTGCTCATCGATCTGCGCCACGGCAAGCTGTCGGGCAAAGACTTTGAGCAGACGCTGGAGAGGGTTGCCATTACCGCCAACAAGAACATGATTCCTGGTGATCAACGTAGCCCCTTTGTGACCAGTGGCCTGCGCATCGGCACCGCCGCCGTCACTAGCCGCGGCATGGGCATAGCCGCAATGGGAAGCATCGCTGCCTTTCTCGTCCGCACGCATGAAAACCACAACAATGCCCAATACCTTGACGAGTTGCGGCAAGAAGTGCTCGCCCTGGCCCAACGTTTTCCGCTTTACCCACACTGGTAGTATGACGGTCCGCGCCGCCTGTATTCCGGTTGCGCTTGCAGACGAAAGTCGGTTAGTCTGCCCCTCCCTTGTTGGTGTTGAACTGTGCGCGCGCTGTCCCTTTTGCATCTTACTAAGACTGCCGAGGATCAAGCAGGCGTTGCCGCGGCCCTGCAAAGTGGTGCGATGGGCTACCGCTTTCTCGTCCGCAGCGGCGCAGATGCGGGTTGGTTGCAGCGTTCTCTGCGCACTGCCGTCTCCGATCTGATCCTGCTGGATATTGCTGGCGGCGTGCCCTCACAACTCCTTCGTGACATCAAACGTGATTATCAGCAGGTGGTGCTCATCGTACGCTCCGGTCACGATGACCACCAGTTGATCACCTCCTGTTTGAGAAGCGGGGCGGATGACTTTCTCTCCCGCAGCTGTGTTGCCGATGAAATTGGGGCGCGTCTGGTACATGCGTGGCTCTGTCGCCGCGCCGTCGCGGGCCGCAGTTTTCCGGACGTGGTTGGGACAACGATGCAGACGATCGCCGCACAACTGCTGAAAGTGCTCAACTCCGCAGTTGCATCCGTGCATGTCTGCGGTGAGTCTGGCACGGGCAAAGAGGTTGTTGCTAACATTGTGCGTGACATCATCGCCCCGCGACCGCTAGTGACGATCAACTGTGGAGGTGTCTGCCCCGCGTTGATCGGCAGTGAGTTGTTCGGGCATCGTAAGGGGGCCTTCACTGGTGCAGTGCAGGATCGCCGTGGCTACGTTGAGCAGGCGAACGGTGGCTGGCTGTTCCTTGACGAAGTTTCCAGCCTCGACCTCAACACACAGTCTGCCCTGTTGCGAGTGCTGGAAAATCATGAGGTGGTGCGGGTGGGAGACACCCAACCGCGGCGGGTGGATATTGGCATTATCTCCGCTAGCAACGTGCCGATCGATAGTTTAGTGAACGAAGGCAAGTTCCGTCTCGATCTCTGGCAGCGCCTGTGCGAGATGGAGATAAGACTACCGCCGCTGCGCGCGCGCAGTGCTGAAATTCAGCCGTTGGTAAGCCATTTTCTCAAGACGATGCCGGGCGGCCCTTGGCACATCGCCCCCGAAGCATTGCAAGTGCTAACTAGCTGTAGCTGGAGCGAGGGCAACGTGCGGCAATTGCGCAACTGCTTGCGCTCGATGACCGCCTATCATCAGGACGGCCTGCTCACCCCCGCCGCTATTCCTCCCCGCATCTGGGAACAGCAGCAAGCATCGCAGGAGGAAACTCTCGACCAAGAACTGGGCATCGAACTGCGCAACGCCTTCCATGGCCGCTTCAACGTTACCTACGAGATGCTAAACCACCTGCTACTACTGGAATGTGTCAAGGAAAATTTTCGCCACCGCGGCCGCTGTGGAGTGCGGGAGTTCGCCAGCAACTTCAACATTCCCCCCAGTACGGCCTCCCGTCGCCTGCGCCTGCTGGTCGAGCAACATCTGATCAGCAACGCGGAACTGGCTGAGCTAATTGCCATCGATGCCATCCGTAGCTAGGAGTAGCGCGGTATCAGGATTTTGCAGTCTCAGCTGCGAATAATCCTGCGGCGACTGCCCGCGTAGAGCTCGAAGACCAGCGCCAGAATTTCTATCTTGCCGTTGAAGAATTTAAATTTTTTGCGCGGCTGCAAGCCGATGCTACGCCACGGGCTGTAGGCTGCGGTAATCAGCACGGCTTCCCAACCAGAGAAGTTTTGTTTCAGGCGATCACCCGTTTTACTATACAACTCCGTCAGGCTGCCAGCAGAACCCATGCGGTCGCCATAGGGGAGATTAGCGATGATTGTGCCCGGTGCACAGTCAACGTTCACCTCTGCGAAGGCACGGGTGGAAAATTCAATAAACTCTCCCACACAGGCTTGCTTGGCATTCGCTTTTGCCAACTGCACGTAGTCGTCTTCAATGTCCGAAGCGAAGATAGGTGCGGCAAGTTTGGTGTGCGCTTCCCGTTGCAAGCGTGCTCGTGTCGCATGCCAAAGTTTGGCATCGAAATCCAGCAGCCGCTCGAAGCCAAACACTCCTGCAGGACGTTGCAACAGCGGGGCTTGACGTAACGCAATCATCGCCGCTTCGATGGCGATTGTGCCACTCCCACACATGACATCGAGCAGCGGCTTGCGCCCGCAGTAGCCGATCTGTTGCAACACCGCCGCGGCTAGCGTTTCCTTCAGCGGTGCGGGGTGTGTGCCTGCGCGGCGATAACCGCGCCGATGCAAACTCTGCCCAGCTGTATCAACACTGATAGTGCACTTGTAACGTTGGTTGTAGCCGACGACGAGCACCTGCGGTTTTTTCAGTGCGACAGGAGGTACGGCGGGGCTTTTTTTGCGAAAACTGTGAAAGATACCTTCTTTGATCTTCTTGCTGATTACGGTGCTGGACATGCCTTGCCCACTACGATCAGCATCGATGCCATCGACACGGAACGAGCAGCCGCTGTCGAACAAGCAGGGCCAAGCGACGCGCGCGCTTTGATTACCCAGCATTTCTTCCGTCGGCGCACGCACCGTCTTGATGACACGGAAGAGACTGCTGGCAGTGCGTAACCGCAAATGCACCTCGTAATAGATGGACACGTCCGCACTGAAGTAGACGGAACGAAAATCCGCCATGATGCCCGTCGCCCCGATCTGGCGCAACTCTTCCATCAGCAGCGATCTGCTTTCATCAGGACAGGTGGCGATAAGTTTGAACGATTGCTGCACGATTTCAGCGCCTTAGGCCGCGTTTTTTATATGCTACCAAGCAAAATTTACTTGCTCGCGGGACACCGCGGCGCGACGATACTCTATTATCTGCTAGTGCGCAACGAGGATGGCTTTATGGATCGCAGGCTGCTGCTGCTGTGCTTCTTGTGCGGCGAGCTGCGCGCTGCTACACCACTCATCGTTAGTCACCGCGCCGGTATGGGACACTTCTCCCAAGCCAGCCCTGCGGCAATCCAGTATAGCATCGCGCTCGGCATCGATTTCGTCGAGCTGGATCTACGTCTCACTGCCGATGATGTGCCAGTCGTGCATCATGACCCTGAAATCAACCCGCAGCTGTGTGCCTGGCGTGACGGTGGAACTCCGCCAGCAGGGTTAGCGATTGCCGACCTGCCACTGGCACGGCTGAAAGCACTGCGCTGTGGCATCGGCATCAACCAGCAGTTTCCTGATCAGATAGCGGTAACGCACAACCTTCTTACTCTGCGGGAAGCGCTCGCCCTCATCGCACTACAGGACACGCAGATCAACCTGATGCTGGAGCTAAAGAGCGTCGGTCTCCGCAAAACCCGCCGCTTTGTGCGCAAGGTGCTGACTATCGTGCGGGAGAGTGGCCTGAGTCACCGCGTTAACCTGCAATCGGCAGATCTTCGCATCTCTGGTCTGTTCAAACACAGCGCCGCCTGGCACAAGATACCGCTCATGGCAAATATCGTCGCCGCGCCTGCGCAGTGGATTACTTCCCGCCGTGTCGCAGTGTTGCAACGGCTGGGCAAACGTGTCGTAGCCTATACCGTCAACAACCCCCAGCAGTGGGAAAATTTACTACAGGCAGGTGTCGATGGCCTTATCACCGACACTCCTCGCACGCTGAAGGAATTTCTCGACCGCCGCGCTCACAGATTTTCTCAAGCTAACCGATAGATACCTGTGCCATGATGAGAGACGAGGCTGGGGCAGCATGCGTTCGCTGAAAACAGGAACGGTAATCGGTGACTATCGCATTATCTCCGAGATCGGAGCTGGCGGGCTGGGACAGGTGTTCAAGGCGGTGCATCTGCGCGACCATGTTACCGTAGCGCTGAAAGTTATCCGTGACAGTCTACACTGCAACAGGAAATTCATCGGCAAATTTCATCAGGAAATAATTGTCCACTCCAGCTTACAACATCGTAACATCGTGCACTATCATGACAGCTGCTTCAAGCCACCGCGCTGCTACATCGCCACCGAATTCATCGATGGCTGGTCGGGGTCGGAATTTATCAAACGTAGCCGCGAAGTGCCGCCCCTAGTGGCAGTTGCCATCGTGTTTCAGATTTTGCAGGGGCTTGATCACCTGCACGTGCGTGATTTTATGCACTACGACCTTTCCGCGGGCAATTTTTTGGTGGAACGCTCAGGACGTATCGTGCTGACCGATTTCGGCTTATCCAGCAAGTATGAAGACCACAAAAACTACTTGATCGGCACACCAGGCTACTACTCGCCCGAGCACATCAACAGCAGCGCGCTCGGCTACGCTTCCGACACCTACTGCGTCGGCCTGATTCTCTACGAACTGATTAACGGGCAACGTGCCGTAACCGCGGGCAAGGATCGCAACCTCTTGTCTTCGCTGATGAAACGCATAACTTTTGACATTCCCTGCTCCGACGACAAAATGCGGCAGCTGTTGACTAAAATGCTCAAGAAGGCACTTAGTTTTGAAATTCCCAAACGCTATGGCAGTGCTCATCAAATGCTGTATGATTGCTACTTGATTCTCGAGGCTTTCCGCGTTCGCTACCCGCGGCAAGCGGTGCTAAAGTATCTCGTGCAATCAGGGCTGGTTGAGGTAGAGAAAGAAGACCGCCAAGACGGGCAGGACATCTACCGAGGTTTTGTGGACACGAGGCTGAGGTCTAGCTCTTCTCGCCCGGTGGCGTAATTTTTTCGTGCACCGAGGATAGATAAGGATGTTCGCAGTGCCCAACAAAGGCTACAATTAAGAACGGAGGAGGTTGCCATGCACTCGGCCCACAAACTCGGACAAGAGCGCAAGCCCCCGTGGTTGAAGACCATGCTGCCGCAAGGTCAGACTTACTTTCAAATCAAAAAAAACTTAGCCCAACGTCACCTGGTCACCGTCTGCCAAGAGGCGAAGTGTCCTAATATCGGCGAGTGCTGGAACACGGGCACGGCAACCTTCATGGTGCTGGGCGACACCTGCACCCGTGCCTGTCGTTTTTGCCACATCAAGACTGGCAACCCTCAGGGCCGCGTCGATGCCGCCGAGCCGCAGCGGGTAGCAGACAGCGTGCAGGTGATGGGCTTGAACTACGCGGTGATTACGATGGTTGATCGTGACGACCTGCCTGATGGTGGTGCGGCACATCTCGCCGCGGTGGTGCGTGCCGTGCGCGCCGTGCGCCCGCAGGTCAAGCTAGAACTACTGACCTCTGATTTCAGAGGCGAGCTGGCATCGTTAGAGACTCTGTTCGCGGCCGCGCCTGAGGTGCTCGCGCACAATGTCGAGACGGTAGAGCGGCTGACCCCACGGGTACGTGATCGCCGTGCTGCCTACCGCACGTCGTTACGGGTGTTGCGTAATTTCAAGCGCCGCGGTAACAACCTGCTCAGCAAGAGTGCCTTAATGCTAGGTCTGGGTGAGGCTCGGGCCGAGGTTGAGCAGACCCTGCGTGATTTGCGCGAGCAGGATGTGGACATCGTTACCATCGGACAGTACATGCGACCGACTCGCAAGCATCTGACGGTGAAAGAATACCTACCCCCCTCTGTATTTCAAGAACTGCGAACATTTGCACTGACACTTGGTTTTGCTGCCGTAGTCGCGGCCCCGCTATCGCGCAGCAGTTATCGGGCGGCGGAAGTTTATGCAACTGCACAGCGACAGAAAAATGGCACGCAAAAAAATTAGCAAAACAACGAAGCGTACGGGTGGCATTCGTTTCAACATTGAGACAAACGCCCACCAAATGCTGCAAGATGCCATCGACTCCATGCCGCCGCAAATCGACAAGGGGGATGACACCGTCGTGCCGCCGCGCCAAAAACACACCCCACGCACAGCCATGCATCAAATCGATCTGCACGGGCTGACCCTGCGTGAGTCACAGCAGCAAATCGCGGCACTGTTGCAGCGTGTCGCCTCCAAAACTGGCAACGTGCGCATCAAAATTATCACCGGCAAAGGGCGACACCAGCCGCGCGGGGAGAATCTGCTGGCGCGGGACGTGCACAGCTGGCTGCAAGACAAGTACCGCGCTTGGATTGTCGCAATCGAGTCCTCACCCCACGATGTGCGTATCGGTGACCTGCCGTTGCGAGGGCATTTCGAGGTCGTGCTGCGCCGACGCGACTAGAGCTTGAACCTCTGCATCATCTTGTAGCGATCTGGCAGTGGCAGGATAGCATCGACCAGTCGCCAGCTAAACCCACGGCGTTCAAGGATAAAGTCCACCGCACGGTTGCGCTTGATCGTCACCGCGAATTTACCCCAGCCACGCCAGGCCATGGAGATGTCGGTGAACAAGTCCTGCGGGACATCAAGCTGTGATCGATCCTGGTGGCGCTGCAAGAAGCTGGTAAGGCTCTCGTCCGTGACCGCTTGGGCAATCAGTTCGTCAACGCTCAGCTGCCGCGGCTCTGCATTAATGGCCTCCAAAATCAAGCCGCGCCAAAAATCCGGCACCTGCTCCTTCAGCACATGCTGCAACTGGCGACGCAGACCCTGCTGCACCGCATCGAAATCGATGTATTCGACCAACGCGGCCGCGTCGTGGTGGCGTAATGCCTTCAGCATTCTGTTGGCGGCAATATACGGGGCCGCATACAGGTAAGCGAAGACGATGACAACAACCATCAGGATTCTGATTTTCACGAACTGCCCTCAGGCGACCAGCACCCGTGACTCACCACGTCGCGTGGGAAGAGAGGTGCCGGTCGGATTTGAACCGACGATAAAGGCATTTGCAATGCCCCCCGTTAGACCACTTCGGTACGGCACCAGACTTGCGAAGCCGTTACCATGGTAGGGGTTTTCGGGCTGATTGGCAACCTTGTGTTCGGCCGCGCCGCGACCTCAGTCCAGGTGTCCAAAACGGCGCATGTTCTTGATCGCACGCTTGCGCGCCGCGATGGACTTCTTCTTGAGTCTGATCGAAGGCTTCTCGTAATGGCGGCGTTTCTTGAGTTCTGAAATAATTCCCGCCTTTTCCACCTGCTTTTTGAAAAATCGCAATGCAGAATCAAACGGTTGACTAGATCCAATGTGAATGCCCGGCAAAACCTCTCTCCATGTTGATAAACAAATACACCAGTCGTCTAAGGTAGACAGACCCTCTCCGAAATGCAACGCCTAAAAATGCCCCTATGCCTTCATCTGAAACACTTGACAGAAAAGCTTTGCCATCTTAAGCTGAGCGTCATCCCCGGTAGCTCAGGCGGTAGAGCGGGTGGCTGTTAACCACCTTGTCAGCGGTTCGAATCCGTTCCGGGGAGCTCACGTTTTTTCGCCCCCAGTTGTGTCTGATCTATGCTATAGTAGAGAGCAAATAGTCTAGCTCAGGTCAGATACTTGCCTCCGCAGCAACGCACAACAGTCTGCCTCGGCGGTGGCCCCGCGGGCCTGACTGCGGCCTACCAGCTTAGCGCTCAGAGTTTGCCCGTTACGGTGCTGGAGGCCGAGCCCCGCTATCTCGGTGGCATTGCCCGCACGGTTGTGCATGACGGTTTCGGTCTTGACATCGGGGGGCATCGCTTTTTCACCAAGTCAGCGCGTGTCAACGCGATCTGGCACGAACTGCTTGGCGCAGACTTTATCCATCGTCGCCGCAAATCCCGCATCTACTACAACGGGCGTTTTTTTGCCTATCCGCTGCGAGCCACTAATGCCTTGCTCAATCTCGGCTTGTTCACCTCAACGGCATGCGTGCTTTCCTACGTCAAGGCACTGCTGCTACCGCACAAAAACCCTACCAACTTTGAGCAGTTCATGTGCAACCGTTTCGGTCGTCGTCTCTATGCCATTTTTTTCAAGTCCTACACGGAAAAAGTCTGGGGCCTGCCATGCTCTGCCATTTCCGCTGACTGGGCGGCACAACGTATCAAGGATTTCTCGTTGCGGGCAGCAATACGTGACGCACTGCTAGGACAGGCAAGCAAGGCAGTGCACACCACCCTAATCGATGCGTTCCACTACCCTCGGCATGGCTGCGGCATGATGTGGGAACGGATGGGAGAAAAAATTACCGCACAAGGTGGACAGATCCACATGGGGCAGCGAGTGACTAGCTTGCGGCGCAACGGCAATGCCTGGGAGGTGATAGCACGTGACCGCGACGGCAAAGAACATCTCTATCACGCGGCACGGGTGATTTCCTCACTGCCGATCCGTGAACTGGTGGCAATGATCACGCCTCGCCTCAGCGCTCAGGGGCGCGCGGCGGCACAAGCGTTGCGGTATCGGGATTTCATGGTCGTTGCCTTGATCGCTACCGAGCGCCATACCTTCGATGACAATTGGATTTACATTCACGACCCGCAGGTGAAGGTGGGGCGCATTCAAAATATGAAAGCCTGGTCACCAGCACTGATTCCCGATGCAGGCCGCAACTGCTATGGCCTGGAGTATTTTTGCACAGCAGGCGATGAGCTGTGGAACAAGCCCGATGGAGAGTTGCTCAGGTTGGCAAGCGCTGAATTAGCTCAGCTAGGTCTAGCCACGCCAGCAGATGTTGACGATGGTTTCGTCGTGCGCCAACCCCAAGCCTACCCTGTTTATGATCACGACTATGCCCAGCATGTCGCCACTATTCGTGACGAACTGGCGACGACCTGCCCGACACTACATCTCGTCGGACGTAACGGCATGCATCGCTACAACAACCAAGACCACTCGATGCTGACCGCGATGCTGACCGTGGAGAACATCATCGCAGGACAGCCCCTGCACGACGTGTGGCAGCTGAACAGCGAAGCTGAGTACCACGAAAAAGACACCGAGCGTGATACCCCCCTACAGCAGGTAGGTTAGCAAGCCTGAACGCAACCGCTGAGAGACTTGGGGGGCAAGGACACCACTTAGCCCCAGCCTCCGTTATCTTGGCGAGGCGCAGCCCTACCGAGAAACCCGACCACAACAGGTATAGGCACATGCTTTATCTAAAAGCATAATCTGACAGCAATATGGCAGTATTTATGGTCGGGTTTTCGTACGGACTCGCCTCGCCCTTCATGGGGCTCTCGGTAGGCAAGCTTGAACGCAATAACGAGAGGTCTGATGACGAGCCCAAACGCAGTAACAAGAGGTCTGAGAACAAGGAGCGAGCTAGCAAGCGAGCGATACAAAAAGCAGCGTAGCGAGCGAAGCGAGCTAGGAAGCGAGCGTTACAAAAAAGCCGCGCAGCGCAGCTGGGCGCGGGGCAGACCTACCGAGAAACTCCCCACGAATATGTATAAGCACATGCCTTGTGCAAAAAAATAATCTGGTTGCACTATTGGCAATATCTGTGGTCGTTTTCGCACGGTCTCCCCGCGCCATTCATAAAGCTCTCGGTGGGCAAGTCTCAACGTGACAGCCAAGAGGTTTGAAAACAGGAAGAGGGGCTAAAGGACAAGCCTCAGCGCAATACAGGGAGATCTGAGGGCAAGCCTGAACGCAATAGCGAGTGGTCTGAGGGCAAGGAGCGAGCTAGCAAGCGAGCGTTACTAAAGAGCCGCGCAGCGTAGCGTAGCGCAGCGTAGCGTAGCGTAGCGCAGCGCGTAGCGCGCAGCGCCTTAAAGGTCGCGCCGCAAACTCAAGCTGAGGGTGCTGGTATACAGTGGGATGTCTCTAGGAGTTGGCTCTTCAGCGAACAAGGTCAGGCCAAATTTTTTGTAAGTGTTGATGTCATCGAGATGTAGGTCAATGTGCTCACGATTAGCGCTAAGCACAACACTGGTGCTATCGTTGAGTTGCTTGCGCGCCGAGGCCCCGACGTTCCACATTCTGACACGCACACGGGTGAACTCTGTGCCGAGAAACTGCGTATCGCTAGCATAGCCGAGTCTGTTCCACATGGCGTAGCCAAGATACCCACTGACCATCAAGTCAGCTGCGAGCGGCAGCTGCAACTCTGCCGTCGGCAACAACGACATCACCGTGTGCGCGATGGAGAGATTGCTGAAGGCAACCCTCTGCACTGCCAGCCCAAAACCGGGGCTAACCTTGGCAGGCGTGGTGTAAAAAACTTTGACACCTGTAAAGGTGTTGGCATAGGAGGAATCGGCGTAAAGTCCATCAACACCCAACGAACCCCCCCGACGGTAGCCGAGATGGTAACTCAGCTGGTAGCGCTCCAAGCTGTAATGCAGTGCCAGACCGCACTCCACCGCAATCCCGAAGTGATTGAGCGAATCGGCCTCCCTGATATTGCCATCGGCGCGCAGGTGTGGCACATACGGATCAGTGTTAGTCAGTGGCAGATACAGGTCACGGAAAGCAATTACGCCCGTGCCCAGATAGAGTGCCACTGCAACCGGCTCCGACACCTGTTTAGTAATCGGCGCTTCAGCTTGTAAGGTACCGTGGTAAAAAGCAAAAACAACAGCAACGACGTATCTCAACATGTCACACCCACCATCAAATACAGCTCTATTCTACAACAACTCCCTGTTCAGCTGCCAGAGCCAGTTGCTATGATACTATGCAAGATACGTGCCTGTTTTATGTATAATAGGGCTAGATACAATTCTTTTTTATTGGTATAATGGCATGTACTTTAATTCTATGGTTATGAATCAATGAAGTTAGCTGCAGTTCTGCTAGTATTTTCAATGGGCTACAGTGCCTGTGGGGTTGAGCCTACCGCGGTGAGCACGGCTAGGTCCAGCTCAGCTACAGCTGCAGAGGAGCGCAAGCCCCTGGAGGAGAGACCGCAGATGGGGCTGGCAACTCCTGCGGTGCTGATCTTGTCCTCTGCTGTCATCGTCGGCTGTCTCATTTGGTTACGCAAGCGCTGTGGTGCTGACAAACTCTATCGCCGCGTCGCAGACAAAATGGGGGTTGATGAGGCAAGTTGGTATGATCCTTTTGGAAACTCCAACCGCCACCGAGCTGGCCATACCAACAGCTACCAAGCTAGGGAAGAGGCTATCGAGAATGCCTATGCAGTCTTGGGAGTGAAAAGAAGTGATTCGAAAGAGAAAATTAAAAAAGCCTACAGAGAGTTGGCTAAGAAGGTGCACTCCGACAAAAATCGTGATGACGACATGAAAACCGCGGACAAAAAAATGGCGGAAATTAATGCTGCCTACGAGATAATAGAGAAGTCTATGCCATGAAGTTTAAAATTATTTTGCTAAGTATACTGTTGTCATCTTGTGGGCGGGGAGAAACGCCCTATAGCCAGACGCGCGACTACTTGAGCTTTGAACGGCAGCTGTATATCACCCCTGGCGAGGGTGGCGGCTACTGTGCCTACAATCGTGACCGCAGCGGTGAGGTAACACTCATTACCGAACGAGGCGCGTTGAGTGCTGATCAACTAGGGCAGTCGTTGAGCTTCATGAGTCATTGGTCACAGGCAGTGAGTGCTGGATTACTCGTTGCCGCGCACATTAATGCGATCTTGAATAGAGCAAGAAATCGACCATGGCTGTGGGTTAGAATCGGCGGGCTGGCGCTGTGGGGGAGCGCCGGCGCGGTCAACGGCTTGTACCGTATTATCAAGGGCAACTACGAAGGGGAGAAGGGTGATGCAATTGCCGCCCAGTTTTTCTCCAGCTGGCTGCCGCCGGCAAACTTCATCGTTGAAGAGATCCAGCGCCGCGGCCGCTTGGAAAGCTTGGCCAACAAGCATGTGCGCGTCAGTATCAGTAGACGCAAAATGAACCGCATTATTGCGAAGCTTAGCAAAAAGAAACCCGCCTTTCCCGACGCTTGTCCGTAAGTTGGCACGAATTGAGCCAGCTGGGTGGCATTCTATCTGGCAGGCTGACCTTCAGTTACCCGACAAAATCTGTTAGAATTGCGGCATGAGTGACGAAGAACGACGATGGCGTGAACTGACCACTGAGCAACGTCAGCCGCGCCTGCTTGCCGCAGGCAGTGTGCCCTACCAATTGCTGTATACCAATGCCGATGTGCAAGGCATCACGCCGTCGTGGCCCGGCGTTGCTCCGTACACGCGGGGAGCGTATGCGAGCATGTATCGTGGTCGCCCTTGGACGATCAGGCAGTATGCAGGCTTCTCTTCTGCGGCGGAATCCAACTGTTTTTACCGTGAGGCTTTGCGCAGCGGGCAGCGAGGCTTGAGCATCGCCTTTGATCTGCCGACGCACCGTGGTTATGACTCCGATCATCCGCGGGCCGCGGGTGATGTGGGCAAGGCAGGCGTAGCCATCGACACGGTCGAAGACATGCGGGTGCTGTTTGATGGTATCGCCCTCGACCAGGTGAGTGTGTCGATGACCATGAACGGGGCGGTGTTGCCTGTGTTGGCCTGTTTTATCGTCGCGGCAGAGGAGCAAGGCATTCGCCCCGCGGCGTTGCTCGGCACGATTCAGAACGACATTCTTAAGGAATACATCGTCCGCAATACTTTCATTTATCCGCCCGCGGTGGGCATGCGCATCGCCGTCGATGTTATCGAGCATCTCAGTCAGACGATGCCAAAATTCAACAGCATCAGCATTAGCGGCTATCATTTTCAGGAGGCAGGAGCTGATCCTGCACTGGAGCTGGCTCTTACCCTCGGCAATGCCTGTGCCTATCTCGATGCCGCGTTGGCACGGGGGCTGGCTGTCGATAGCATCGCCCCGCGGCTGTCTTTTTTCTTTGCTATCGGCATGCGTTTTTTGCAGGAGATCGCCAAGCTGCGGGCGGCACGCGCCCTGTGGGCACAGTTACTATGCAAGTATCAACCTCGTGACCCCAAGTCTTCCGTGTTGCGCACCCATTGTCAAACTTCTGGCTATTCACTGACACAACAGCAGCCGCTCAACAACATTGTGCGCACGACTATCGAGGCGCTGGCGGCCGTGCTGGGTGGCACGCAATCGCTACACACCAACGCTTACGACGAGGCCGTCGGTATTCCCGTGGCAGAATCGGCCCGGGTGGCACGCAACACCCAGCTTATCCTGCAGCATGAGACGGACATTACCCACACCGTTGATCCGCTGGGCGGCAGTTACGCCATCGAAAGCTTGACCCGTGACTTGCAAGCCGCGGCAGAGAAAATTCTCGCCGACCTCGAAGCTCAAGGTGGCATGCTGGCTGCGATTACTAGCGGTTATGCCAAGAATAAAATTGAGCAGAGCGCCGTGCATAAGCAAGCCTTGATCGATCGTGGCACAGACGTAGTGGTGGGTGTGAACAAGTTTCAGCACCCCGACGATGATGGTGTCATGGAGGTGCGGGACATCGACACGACTGCCTTGCGCGCCCAACAGGTGCAGGCGTTACAAAGAATAAAAAAAACGCGGGACGCAGGCGCGGTCAGCCAGGCCTTGCAACGCTTGCGTGACGCGGCAGCTAAGCCAGGCACCAACCTCATGCCCGCGACGTTGGCAGCAGTGCGACAGCGGGCGACGGTCGGGGAGGTGAGTGCGGCGTTGGAGGATGTCTTTGGACGCTATCAAGCCGAGGTGAGCTTGACCAGTTCGAGCCTGTATGTGGACAATTACGGTGATGACGACGCGCAGGTCAAGGCTGTGCGAGCACAGATTGCGCAGTTTGCTCACCAGACAGGGCGGCAGCCGCGCATTTTGGTGGGTAAGTTAGGGCAGGACGGGCATGATCGTGGCCTGCATGTCATTGCCGTCGCGTTCAGCAATTTTGGTTTTGATGTCGATCTTGCCCCGCTGTTTCAGACCCCTGCAGAAGTGGTCAAGCATGCGATCGAAAACGACGTGCATGTCATCGGCATTTCCACCCACACTGCGGGACATAAGGTGTTGATCCCGCAACTGTTGGCAGGCTTAAAGGACACTGCCATCGCCGTAGTCGCCGGTGGGATAATTCCGCCCCAGGACTATGAATTTTTGCGCCAGGCAGGGGTGCGAGAGATATTTGTGCCTGGCACTACCTTACCTGAGTGTGCGGCGCGGGTTATGCAGGTGTTATCACCCGATGGCGGCTGAATTCGCCTTACACAGCTGGCTGCAGGCGTTGCAACGCGGCGAGCGGCAAGTGTTAGCCCAGACCTTGTCGCGGGTAGAGAGCACCCGCCAGCAGGATCGTGATTTCATCGTCGCACTACTGCGTGCCGCGTCTGGAGAACAGCCGGCAACGGCTAGGATTGGCGTTACCGGAGCGGCGGGCGCGGGCAAGAGCACGTTGATTGATGTCTGGGGTTTGCGTTTATTGCGGCAGCGCGGGCCGCTGGCAGTGTTGACCATCGATCCCGCTTCGCCCTGCAGCAAGGGCAGTATCCTTGGCGACAAATTGCGCATGGGCAAGCTTGCCGCGCATGCAGAGGTGTTCGTGCGACCGTTAGCAGGTCGTCTGGCGACGGGCGGGGTGCATGTGTTGTTGCCAGAGATGGTGCGAATATGTGAGTTGGCTGGTTATCGTACCGTGCTGGTCGAGACGATGGGCAGTGGGCAGAGTGATTTTGCCGTCAAGCATAGCGTCGATATCGTCGTCACCCTGCTGTCAGGCGGAGGGGGCGACCTGGTGCAGGGGTTGAAGAAAGGCTTGAACGAGATGAGCGATGTGTATGTCATCAGCAAGCACGATGGCAATACCAAACAGCTGGCGGAACAGGCACAGACCGCGTTGCAGCAGGCGCTACATTTGCGGGCCGGCAAGCCACAGGCAGAAGTTTTGCTGACCTCCGCGCTTGAAGACAGAGGTCTTGACCAACTATGCACTAGTATAGACCGACTGCTGCGCGGGCGCACGACCAGCGGCACGTTGCAGAATAACCGCATTGCCCAGGAGGTAGCTTTTTTCAAAACAGAGCTGGCACGTGTGTGCCACGAGCGCTTGTTCGCCCAGCACGCGGAGTTGTTGACGCAGATGGCGGCGCGCATAACCACGGAGAATTTGCCGCCTTCGGAGGCGGTGCGGCAGGTAGCTGAGCAGATTTTTAATTTGTCCGCGCCTTGAATGCTTGTTTTTGCTAGCTTTTCCACAGGGACTAGGGGAGAGGTAATGCCCTAATCGGCCCCGTAGCTCAATTGGATAGAGCATCGGCCTTCTAAGCCGAGGGTTTCCCGTTCGAGCCGGGACGGGGTCGCTTTGCCTGTGTCATGCCTGTTTTGGCTGTGACTGCAGGGCTGCATGAAAGGACGCTTGACCAGTATTGAGCGGGTATGTAGGCTGCCCGCGGCATCGGTTTGGGCAACATGCAGCACGCTATCTTCATCGCCGGTACTGGCACAGGTATTGGCAAGACAACGGTTGCCGCGGCCCTGGGCGAGGGGTTTAGTCGGCGTGGCGCGGGCAAGACGCGGGTCGGCTATTGGAAGCCCGTGTCGTCGGGACATCCGAGCGATAGTGCGGTGATCGCGGCACATGCTCCTGCCATGCAAATTTTCCCACCCTGTTTCGCTTATGACACTCCTATCTCGCCCCACGCGGCGGCGGTCGAGGAGAAGAAAGCGGCGGTCAAACTACCCCTACTATGGGCACGTCTCGACGAAATTCAGCAAGGCGCAAGTGTTGACATCCTGCTTATCGAGGCGGCAGGGGGGCTGCTTGTGCCTGTGAATAACGAGTTGCAGACCTGGCTGGATTTCTTGGTGCCGCGCGCCGAGCTTGCCGTAGTGCTCGTTGCCAGCAGCGGATTGGGCACGCTTAACCACACCGCCTTGTCGCTCCGCTGTTTGCAGGATAATGGCTGCGTGACCCGCGCTATCGTTATGTGCGGGGCGCGATTTCACGACAATGAAGCTACGCTGCAACGTATGCACAGCCAGGTGCCCGTGCATAGCTTAACGACAGGTGCGGAGTTATCGGCTAGCAAAGACTGGGATGCGCAGGCTCAGGCACTGGCAGGCTTTATCGATGACCGCCTGGCCCCCGCTAGCGACACAACCCATGCTTGGCGCCAGCACGACAAAACCCACGTCTGGCATCCCTTCACTCGTTCCCACGCCAGCAGTGTGCCACGTGCCATAGTCAAGGCTCGTGGTGTGTGGCTGGAAGATAGCGATGGCCACCGCATGATCGACGGGATCAGTTCATGGTGGACGAATAACATCGGGCATGGGCGCGAGGAAATCGCGCGCGACTGTGCACGACAGATACATCAGTGCGATCATGTGGCCTTTGCAGGACTTACCCATGCGCCTGCAGCACAGCTGGCCCACGAAGTCATCGGCCTCAGCGGCGGCAACTTTGCCCGCGTCTTTTTTTCCGACAACGGCTCGACCGCGGTAGAGGTGGCACTGAAGATTGCCTTCCAGTATCAGCGCAACCGTGGCCAGCCACAACGCAATACCTTCGTCGCCCTGCATGGTGGCTATCATGGCGATACGGTGGGCGCTATGTCGGTCAGTGATCTCGATCGTTTTCGGGGCGAATTCAGCTCGCTGCTGTTCAAAACCTTGCGTCTCAGTCCCGTCACCAGTCATCCCTCCAGCATCTGTCCCGATGGACCTCGCGCTTTGCAACGCAACCGCGCCGTCTGCCAACAGTTGCTGGCTGATAACGCCCCCCGCCTCTGTGCCATCATCGTTGAGCCGCTGGTGCAAGGGGCAGCAGGCATGTTGATGCAGGAAATTGCTTGGTTACAGGCAATAAGCGCGCTCGCCGCGCAACACCGTATCCCGTTGATTTTTGACGAAGTCTTCACCGCCTTCGGTCGTTGCGGGCATGATTTTGCCTTTCAGCGGGCGGGGATTGTGCCTGACATTATCTGCCTCGCTAAAGGCTTAACAGGGGGAGTGCTGCCGCTCGGCTTGACTCTAACTAAGGACGAATTTTTTCGCAGTTTTGTTGCCACCCAGCAGGCCTTCATGCACGGGCATACCTTCACTGCCAATCCTGTCATCTGCCGCACCGCTTTGACAGCACTGGCCCTGGCCCGAAAAGAAAACATCAATGCCCGCGCCTTGGCATTGGAACATTGTTTCACCGCCTGGATTGCACAAAACCGCACCCGACTCAGTAATCCTCGTGCCTTGGGCGGAATTCTCGCCTTTGAAGTGCCTACCGCGGAGGCCGCACAAGTGTTGGTGCGCACGGCTGCCACCCACCAGTTATTTCTGCGACCGCTCGGCAATACGATTTACTTTCTGCCGCCGCTGGTTATCGCTGAGGACGAACTAGCCGTGGCTTTTAACGCCTTAGAGCAAGCCCTGATGGAGTTAGCGTGAGCGAAGATTTCTACACCACCCTGAACACACAGTTGCAGGATTTGCGCACCCAGCATCTGTATAAGGAGGAACGTGTCTTGCGCTCGCCTCAGGGCAGCAGAGTGCAAACCGAGCGGCAGGTTATCAACATGTGCGCCAACAACTATCTCGGCTTGGCCTCACATCCACAACTAGTGCAGGCGGCGCAAGCTACCCTTGAGCGCTATGGCTATGGCTTGTCGTCGGTGCGTTTTATCTGTGGCACGCAGGAAATTCACCGCCAGTTAGAACAAAAAATTGCCGCGCTGCTAGAAACAGAAGATGCCATCCTCTACTCGTCCTGCTTCGATGCCAACGCGGGGTTGTTTGAGGCGCTGTTCGAGGCAGGCGATGCAATTATCAGCGATGCTCTCAACCATGCGAGTATCATCGACGGTATCCGTCTCTGCAAAGCCACACGGCATCGCTACCGCAACATGCAGGATTTGGAGGACCAGCTCAAGGCGAGTCGGGCGGCGAGGTTTCGCATCATCGCTACTGACGGCGTGTTTTCAATGGATGGCACGTTGGCACAGTTGGAAGAAATTTGCGCATTGGCACGCACCTATAAAGCACTGGTGATGGTCGATGACTCACATGCAGTCGGGGTGTTGGGCAAACGAGGCGGAGGCACAGTTGAACACTGCGGCGTTGGGGGGCAGGTGGACATTATCACCGGCACATTGGGCAAAGCCCTCGGCGGTGCCGCGGGTGGTTACGTGGCGGGGCGCAAGGAGGTAGTTGCGATATTGCGACAGAGGTCACGTCCTTATCTCTTTTCTAATGCGCTTGCCCCGGTCATCGTCGGCACTTCTTTGCGGGCGCTGGATTTTATGGCAGAGAATCCGCGATTACGTCAGGCCTTGCACACTAACAGTAGTTTCTTCCGCCGCGGCTTGCAGGAACTCGGCTTTACTCTCATCGCAGGCGAGCACCCGATAATCCCTATTATGGTTTTTGAGGCTAAAACAGCTCAAGACATGGCACGATCGCTTTACGAGCACGGCGTGTATGCCGTTGGTTTTTTCTATCCCGTTGTGCCGCAGGGGCAGGCACGCATTCGGGTGCAAATTTCTGCCGCGCACACGCGCACACAACTGGAGCAAGCGCTGGCGGCTTTCGCGCAGGTAGGGCGGGCGTTGGGCGTTGTTTAGCTTTTCACGAGAGGCATCTCCCCGAGTTTAAGAGAGTAGGGTGACACGCACCGCCCTCCAGTGAGGAATTTCGGTAGACGAGAAGTGACCTAACGCTAGATTTTTAAAAATTTTGCGCATTTTTTAGCAGATACTGAACTGTAGACGCACCGATGCAATGCCCGCAGATGCGCGGGAGGCGAGTTGACCTGTTACAGGCCCTGCAATTGTCGGCTGATATTTGGTGGAGATAATATGCGGATGTTATCCTTGCGGTGTGTTACGCCGAGAACATCGTAGATTCGTCGCTGTTCCTCAGTCAATCGCTTGGGAAAAAGATAAAGGTAATTGTCGTTATAACACTTGTTCACCATGATAAACGATTTGCCCGTCGAGGCAAGTTCCTGACATTTATTGATGGACAGCCGATCTTTAGCCTCTAACTTGGCATTGACTTTCGCCTGCATAAATTTCGTTATTGCCAACGCCAGATAACAAATCAGAAAATGCGCCTCTATGCGGTTACGAGTCCAGTGACGTATTGGTCGCAACTTGAGATCGGATTTCAAAATACGAAACGCATCCTCGATCTTCCACAACTCACGATAACGACTGAACACCTGTTTGGCATGACAAGGAGCGTGATTGGTGACCATGCCATACAACCCGTCCCAACATGCATCTTCGGCAACTTTAGCCGCATCAATTTTCAATTCTTTGTTCCGAGTATCGAGATACTTGTTGCGCACTAACTTCGATACCTTGACCTGACCGTCAGGATTTTTGGCAAAAATTTTCGCCAAAGTTTCTTCCCGAACTCGGCGATCACGTTCAGCACGTTTGGGACAATAGCCGACCACTATCCGCCGCCCTTTCCCTTCCCAAGCGTAGCTTTTAGCCCATTCCTTGTCCTCGCCGAGCCGAGCCAAAGCGGCATCTATGTCATTGAAAATACAGGCTTGCTTTTCCTTGGGCAACTGCCGAAGCTTGGAGGCGATGACATATTTGAGATTTATCTTTTCATTTTCCAGATGGGAAAAAATCTTGCCGTTGGACATACCTCGATCAGCCGCCAAGCTTGCCCCTTGCAGGGCGGGATGCTCTGCCAACACTTCGCTAGTATGGTCGATCAGCGTTCGACATTCAGCCGTGTTGCCAGGAAAAAGTTTATAACTTATCGGGAAGCTTTCATCTGTCGTTATCAGAGACATAACGAGCTGTGATTCTGCCGACTTGTTATCTTTGCTGTAGCCCGGTTGACGAAAGCCATCCTTAACAAAACTCTCGAAATATGTGGTGGTCACATCGATCAACAGGTTCTTAATTTCAGCATTGTGCCAACGCTTGCTCTCGGCAAAGACAAGACGCATGACTTCGTCCTTGACCTCTACTAGCTTGTCCATCGCTTGATAATACTTGTGCAGCGGAAAATCGATGTCATAGTCGTTGGCAAGTTTTTTCGCAATCGCCACCTTGCTACAGTCTGGATGGGCTATGCGGCTGAGCACCAGTGCCTTGATGATCTTGTTAAACTTATCGTCATCGCTGCTAGCCTGAATAATTTTGTCCAAGCCCAAGTCGTCGTAAACCTTGCCGTAAATATCATAGATACCCGTGATGACATCCTCCGTGGCTTCGAGTTCTACCGCCTTGAGACCCTTGGGGGTGGGACTTTTTTTCGCCACTGGAGCTGACTCCTTCCGCAGAGAAGCGAGTTCCTTTTTAGCACGTCGCCTGAGCGAAGCAAGCGCTTTTGGCCCCCTGGCGGTGCCGATCGTCTTGAGATATTTGTGGCGCGGCACCTTCACCTTGCCGCCGTCCTTCGGAGCAACCCGAACCGACTGAACGATGTACAACGTCTGTGACTCGCCTCTTTTGACAGCCTTGATGTGCATGGCGGGCAACCTAGCACTATGGCTAGGAAAAAGCTAGCCCTATCGATATAAAGACGTAACCCTACGCGCTAAGGTCGGGATCTCTGCTTTCAGAGCAGACGCAAGTTGTGCAGCTTTACTTTGGAGTGAAAGTCACCGACGCTGATTTCAAGAAAGTCGCTGGCGCGCCGCCCGATCTTGGTGATGCACGCCCTTTTCTTGAGTGGCAAGCAGTAGACCTGCAAACCGACTTTGGCCGCGCTGAAGGTCAGCTCTTTGCCGCGCGGGGCTGGGGTGGGTTGGAGGCGTTGTTTCAGTTGCGCGGCAGAGAGGCCTGCGGCTGAAGGTCGCGGTGGCAGCGCGTCAACTTCACGCTGCAACTTGGCACGCAACACCGCGATTGCCTCAGCATCGCGTTGCCACTGGTCACGATATTTTTGCAGTCTCAGCGTTTCAAGATGAAATTTATTTTTTTCCGCCTGCAACTCTTGCCTTTCTTCCTCAAGACATAGCAGAGCGGTCTCGAATTTCTGCACGTTATCACGACGTAGGGCCGCGGCACGATCGAGCAGCGCGGCAGGCAAGCCGAGACTGCGCGCGATTTCCAAACCATAGCTCCGCCCTGGTCGATCGAGCAGCAGGCGATAGGTAGGACGCAAGTCAGTAGTGGAAAACTGCATCGATGCGTTGCGAAAACGTCCATCGCTAAGCGAGAGTTCTTTCAAGGTGGTGTGATGCGTGGTCACCAGTGTAGTTATGTGACGGGCGGCAAGCTGTTCCAGCACGGCTTGTGCCAGGGCCGCGCCGGTGTCGGGGTCGGTGCCAGTAGCGATCTCATCGATCAAGACGAGATCGTCTGTGCCTGCCTCCTCTATAACGCGTTGCAGACTGAGCAGATGACTGGAGAAAGTTGAAAGACTATGCGTGATGTTCTGTTCTTCGTCGACGACGACCCGCAGGTTGCTGAAGATATACATCTCCGAACTGGGAGCAGCGGTGACCATTAGTCCAGCCTTCGCCATCATCTGTAGTAGTCCGACGGCCTTGAGCATGACCGTCTTACCCCCTGCATTGACTCCAGAGATAATCAGCGTGTTGTGGGTGTCAAGTTGCAGCGTATTTTTCACCACCGTCTTCCCTGCTAGTAAGGGGTGAAACATGTCTCGCAGGCACAAACATGGCTTGCTGCTCAAGGTGATGGCATGGGCATCGAGTTTGTGTGCCAACTGGGCTTTAGCATGCAGCAGGTCAAGCGCGATCAGCTCTTCGTAGTTGGTGCACAAGGTGTCGTATTCGGCAGAGACGGCACTGCTTAGCTCTTGCAAAATACGGTAACATACCAAGTCTTCCGAAAATGCGAGCGTTTGTAACGACTGGTTAGATTTTTCTATCTCTCGTGGCTCGAAGAACATTGTCTCACGACTGCGGGAGAAGTCGATAGCGTTCCCCGGCACTCTGCCATTGGCATCAACACGCAATGGAATGACATACCTGTCGTGGCGCAGCGTGATAAAATCATCTTGCAAGTAAGGATCGAACTTGTGCTGGTAAATCATACGACGCAGCTTGGTGGCGATGCGATCCTGCAAGCTTTTTTGCTGGCTGCGAATACTTGCCAATTCAGCCGATGCCGTGCCTTTGAGGGTCGCGTCGGTATCGATAGTCTTCTCGATCGACTTGGCAAGACGCGGCAAGGTCAACAGCGCAGCGCGAAAACGCTGCAGCACACGACACTCCCGCTCTAAATTTTTGCAGAAAACATACCACTTGCGCACGGCGTTGAGCAGCTTAAGCACATCCTGCAGGGCGCGGGGGTCAAGCACTTGTCCATAGGCCGCGGCCTTGAAGACCTTCGTCATCACTGGCAGTGCCACGGGTGGCAAGGCATAGCCACGTGCCACCAAATCCCGCAGCGCCGCAGTCTGCTCCCACACCCGGAGAATTTCATCCGCGGAGAGTTGCTGTGGCAGCTGCGCGGCACGCGTCTGTCCGCCATCTGTATGGCAGCAGGCAACGAGTTGCTCGATGACCTGTGCCCAGTCAAACTTGTCGGTGCTCAACTTTCCTTTTGGCTTCCCGTGCAATAATCACTGCGTCTGAGCGCTTATGCCAATCACTTCCAGCTGACAAGGGCAAACTGGCGGCTACTCTTCTTAGTTAGCATAGGTAGGTAGAGCGAGGCAGCAGCGCCACCTCGCCAGCAAGGCACTCAGTCACGCTGCAGGGTGACAAACAGGTACTGGCCATTGCGATTGAGATAGATGACTACTTCTTTTTTGTTTTTGAGGTAATCCTTAAACCATGCCAATCCTTGCACTTCAATATTATCGACGGCAACGATAACATCCCCGCGCCGCACATCGGATTTGACGTTTTGGCTGTTGAGCACAAGAATGCCGCGATCAATCGTGCCACGACCGTCGGTGCTGTGCACTTCCTCAAGATCCATGCCCCAGAGGGAGGCGGTCTTTTTGGTTTGCGCCTTCTTGATTTCGGGCGCTTTGCCCAGCTTAACCTTAACCTTGAGATACTCGCCGTCTCGGAGGTAACTCACCTCAATGACCACCCCAGGTGGATTGAAGCCGACAGCATTAGCTAGTTCAAACGGGGTAGAGACTTTTTGGCCATCGATGGCCAGAATGACATCACGCACCTTAAGCCCTGCCTGCGCGGCCGCACCGTCATCGAGTAGCTGAGAGATAATTACCCCCTGTTCACCCGCCTCTACCTTGAACAACTCGCGTTGACTCGGTGCCAGCTCTTGCATCTGGATGCCGAGATAGCCGCGCTCAAACGCACCGCTCTCAACCAGCTGGTAGGCAACCTTCCTGACAATTTCCGAGGGGACGGCAAAACCAAGACCATTGTAGCCACCTGAAACCGAATAGATTGCCGAGTTGACCCCGATTACCAAACCCTGGGCGTTGAGCAAGGGGCCGCCGCTATTGCCAGGGTTGATGGCTGCATCGGTCTGGATAAAATTACCCAGTGCGGTTAAGCCACGTAGGTTGCCGCGCTGCAAGCCTGAGACGATGCCGAAAGACACGCTGGCTTTAAAACCAAACGGTGCACCCAGGGCGACAACAAAATCGCCGGTGCGCAAGCTGTCGGTGTCGGTCAACTCAAGCCAATCGATACCTTCACGACTAAAATCTTTGTCCGCAACCTGAATGATAGCGATGTCGGTGTTCTCGTCTGCACCAGTGACAATGCCTTCATGTTCTTCCCCGTTAGCAAGCGTCAGCACGATGTTTTCGCCATCCTTGACGACGTGGGCATTGGTAACTATATAGCCGTTATCGAGGTCAACGAAGAAGCCCGATGCTGAGACCACGCGCTTCTCAATTCTTCCTCGTGGCACAGGGGAACGACGCGGCCCACCGAAAAAATGCTCAAACAAGTCAGGGGTAGGATCGACCCGCACCATACGTGTCACACTGATAAACACCAGTGCCTGCTCTGCCTCCTGAACGATGCCCGCGACGCTCTTGGACAGGTTCTCCAGAAAGTTAGTTTCGTCCCTACAATCCACGTCACCAGTACGTGTACTTGCACAGGATGGCTTCACTTCGCTCTCCTGCCGCAGCGGGAACTCGTACGCCATCAGCCCCATTGCCAGAGCTGTCATTATCAGGTAACGCCCAAAATTTAATTTAAAAGTCAGCATCTCGCCTCCTCTTTCCATAATAAATAAACACAGGTCGTGCCTTGTATCATATTTCCCACCAAAAAATCAACATTTTTATAGCAACCCCTCAGGATCATGGTGATAAACTGCTATGGTGAAGTTGTCATCTCTGTTTTTAATATCACCCACCCTTAATTTCACTTCCTTTCTTATTGCCGCGACTGCCGCCTCCGTGCCACGTCCTTGCACGAGTTTGGTGATCTCCGCATTGGTAAAAAGATTCCAGACGGCATCGGAGGCTATTATCAGCGTGTCACCACTGGCTAGGTGGCGCTTGCTCTTATCCACCGTTTCATCACCGAAATCTCCTGCCGTAGGGATGCGCAGGGCTTTCTCAACCAGACTCTTGTCAACACTGTCTTGCACATACTGTTCAGGGGTCATGTAGCCATGCACTACTTGGTGCCAGGTAAAGTTGTGGTCACGCGTTTGAAACAGCAGTTCACCGTCACGCATGTGCAGAAGACGCACATCGCCAACATGCGCTACAGTTGCCACGTTGCCTATGATTTCAACCCCCGCCGCGCATACCCCATACTGCGTCGAGATGCCAGAGTTAGCCTCTACATACTCACGTAAATTCTCGCGCACATTGAGCAGGGCATCGGCAAGCGAACTTTTTGGCAATTCACCCCGCAAGGTATCGATCGCCACCTCCGTGGCCCTCTCCCCGTCGCCACCAGTGCTGATGCCATCGAAGACCGTCAACACGATCCTGTCGGGCGAGTGGAAAAGCACATAGCCATCCTGATTGACATTGTATTTCAAGCCCGAACCGAGATCCGAGTAGGCGCTAAACTTCCCAAAAGTGCTGTGGGTCTTGCCCTGCACCTGACCGCTGCGATTCCTGGCGAAAGCACCGCTCAACGACGAGGTAAACCAACTGTCGCCGCGCACTTCGTAGGCATGCTTCTGCCCTAGCACAGGCAACCAATTCCTCAGCAGGTAACTCTTGCGGGCTAAGCCTCCAGTAAGGGTAGCAAGCCGTCCCTGTGTCAGCGGCAACGCCAACTTTGATTGCAGTGCTAGGGTGAGATTACCCCGCCCCCCACCACAACTTGTGAGCGCCACCACCAAAATTACCCCTACCATCAAGATGTTCACAATTTCCTCCTTCATGTCCATAGTCTAGCAATTTTAAATCTCTCTCACCGCCAGCAATACCAAAGGTCTGCTCGCAATACCGCCTAGATGTTAGCACAGATTATGAGGCTCGCGGGGGTGCTTGTCCCTGCCTACGACCAAGACGACGCAGTTGCCAGGTATGCAGTGCGGCTTCGAGGACGATGGCCAGGGTCAGCTTGGACTTGCCCTGCTGGCGATCGACGAACATGATCGGAGTCTCCTGCAGCGTGCAGCCCGTGAGCACGGCACGGTACTTAAGTTCAATCTGAAAGACATAGCCACGGCTCTCTATCTCAGCCAGTCCGAGTTCTTCAAGGGCACGACGACGCAAGGCCATGAACCCTGAAGTCAAATCATGCACCTCAAGCCTGAGCAGCGTCCGGGCGTAGAGAGATCCAAAGCGGCTGAGCAGTCGCCGCCGCAAGCTCCAACCGCGCGCCCCCCCGCCCGCGACATAACGACTGCCGATTGCCACCTCAGCGCGATCGAGTAGTTTGAGCAAAGTAGGCAAGTAGGCAGGGTCGTGCGAGAGGTCGGCATCCATCGTCACAAAACAGTCGTAGGTGCGTGCCAGTCCCCAAGCAAAGCCTGCGAGGTAAGCCTGTGCCAAGCCACTGCGCTGCTGCTGGGCAAGCAGAAAGATACTATCGTGCCGCTGCTGTTGGCGCACAATTTCCTCAGCTGTGCCATCGTCGCCACCGTCGTCGACGAACAGCAGAGCGGCAGGGGCGGCGCAGGACACCACCCGCGCGACGAGAGGGGCGATGTTATCCCTCTCGTTATAGGTCGGGCATACGATCAGGGTTTGGGCAAGGTCGGGCACGGCGTTGATTTTCTGTGCAGTTCGGGCGACTAATACATTAACGTTGTGAAGGGTGCAAGAAAATGCTAAAACCACGCCCGCCTCAAGACACAGGTGCTTACATGTCTGCTCCCTTGGGTGAGCTGAAGGTTCTCGATTTTTCCACGCTGTTGCCAGGCTGCTACACTGCTATGCTGCTCGCCGATCTCGGCGCAGAGGTCACCAAGATTGAGGCCAAGCACCGCCCCGATCTGCTCAAGGAGATGTCCCCTCGTGTCGGGAATAGTTCAGCTTGGTATCAAGTGCTGAACCGCAACAAGAAAATTATTAAACTTGACCTCAAGGATCGCCACGATCGAGAGATTGCCCGCCAGCAGGTGGCCGCTTGCGATGTTTTGCTCGAAGGATTTCGACCGGGCGTGATGGCACGACTAGGGTTTGACTACGCAACCTTGCGCCGCGACAAGCCTGACCTTATCTACTGTGCACTCAGCGGTTATGGACAGACAGGTTCGTATGCACGTCGGGCGGGGCACGACATTAATTTCCTCGCCCTCAGTGCGATCGGAGCACTCGGCAGTCGCACCGCCATGCCGGCCCTCCATGGGGTGCAGGTTGCCGACATCTGTGCAGGCTCGCTCTACGCCGCGGTAGCCATTCTCACCGCCCTGCTGCATCGGCAACGCCACGGTGAAGGGCAGTACATCGACGTGTCCTTGCTCGATACTACGATTGCGCTTGCGGCCGCGCCCCTATCTGCGTACCTCACTACAGGCAAGTTGCACCAACCCGATGGCGAGTTGTTGAACGGCGGTGACCCTTTCTACCAGCATTACCAAACTAGCGACGGACGTTGGTTAAGTGTTGCTGCCATCGAGCCGCAGTTTCGCCAAATTTTCGCGGCAACCCTCGACTTGCCTGCTACTGACGACAATGTGCAGCTCAAGAAAATAATTGCTGAGAAAATTAAAGCCAACACCCTCGCTGCCTGGCAAAATGTTTTCGCCACCAAGGACTGTTGCGTCGAGCCGTGTCTGAACAGTGGCGAGCTTGTCGCGCATCCGCACTGCCAAGCACGGGAGATGATTGTTGCGGTCCCCGATGGGCAAGGCAATACCCAGCCGCAAGTTGCTCACCCCATCAAGTATTCGACCTTTACCCCCCGCTACGCACACACAGGAGGAACACATGCAGTGTAACGAAGTATATATCTACGACTGGGTGCGCACCCCCAGAGGACGCGGCAAACGCAGCGGGGCTTTGTATCGCGTTAAGCCTGTGCAATTGTTGCAAGTTCTACTCACCGCCCTGCAACAGCGCAACCAGCTTGATACGAGTTGTGTCGATGATGTCATCATCGGTTGTGTTACCGCGTGCGGCGATCAAGGGGCGAATATCGCCCGCATTGCGGTACTGTTCAGTGATTGGCACGAGAGCACTCCTGGTGTCACCCTCAATCGTTTTTGTGCCTCAGGACTTGAGGCATGCAACATTGCTGCCGCCAAAATCGCTGCGGGTTGGGGCGAGGCCATCGTCGCGGGCGGGGTTGAATCGATGTCACGTATGCCCATCGCCACCGACGGCGGGGCGTGGTATATCGATCCCGAAGTCAATCGCAAGCTCTCCTTCGTGCCACAGGGTATCTCCGCCGATATAATTGCCTCCCTGGCAGGTTTCACCCGCCGCCAGCTCGATGAGTTTGCCGCCGCGTCACATCATAAGGCACATCAGGCAAGCAGGGCGGGATTTTTCCAGCGTTCGTTGATTCCCGTGCAGGACGGCAATGGCAAGCTGCTGCTCGATCGTGACGAGATGATTCGTCCTGATTGCAATCCTGAAGAGATCGGCAAGCTCAAGCCATCGTTCATCGGCATCGGTAAACTTGGCTTTGATGCCGTAGCCTGCTCTCGCTACCCGCAATTGGAAAAAATCGCGCACCTGCATCATCCCGGCAATTCTTCGGCCATCGTCGATGGTGCTGCGCTAATGTTGCTGGGCAATGCCAGCATTGGCAAAAAACTAGGCTTACGAGCACGGGCACGTATTATCAGCAGTGCATCGGTTGGCTCTGAACCGACGATTATGTTGACAGGCAATCCTGCCGCGACCAGCAAAGCCTTGGCAACGGTCAACTTAAGTCTTAAGGACATAGATCTGTTTGAAGTTAACGAAGCCTTTGCCGCCGTCGCCTTGCAATACTTGTCTACGACAGGAATTGACGCACAGCATCTAAATGTCAACGGCGGTGCGATTGCCATGGGACACCCACTCGGTGCGACGGGCGTGATGGTGCTGGGCACGTTGCTCGATGAGCTTGAGCGGCGGGATTTGCGCCGCGGCCTGGCAACTTTTTGTGCGGGGGCCGGCATGGCAACAACCACTGTGATTGAAAGGGTTTAGCAACATGACTGAGGTAAGTTTTACCAGCGCGGATAATTTTGGCCACCTCGTGCTCGCAAGTCCGCGCTTTGAGGAGAAGTTCGTGGCGCGCTTTGAGCAGGCGGTGCAGGATGCCGTCGCCAGCGATGTCGCCGCGGTGATCGTTACCGTGACTGGTAAAATTTCTCCCGCCGCCTTTGATGTTAAGTTGCTGCTCAGCGAAGAGGTTTTTGCGCTCAGTGCGCGCTTTGCCCGCAGTCTGCGCACGCTTGAGATGCTCGATCGTCCCCTGCTCGCCACCTTGCCGCACGCGGTGCAGGGCATTGGTTTAGAAGTTGTGCTCGCCGCCCATGCTCGCGTTGCTTTGCCTGAGGTGCAGGTTGGTTTTCCCGAAGTTAATTTTGGCTTGTTGCCTGCACATGGGGCAGTACAGCGATTGGCACGGCTGAGTGGCATTGAGCCGGCCCTGAGCTTTTTGACGAGCGGCAGGACCGCAACTGCCGCAATGCTGGGACTGTGCCATACGCGGGTCGAGACACAGGACGAACTGTTGCCGCGGGCGAAAGAGTTAGCCCTGCAGCTGGGCGAGAATGCCCATCAGCCTTGGGATCGGCGCGAATTCAGATGGCCACAGGCAAGTCCTGATGATTTCACCATAACCAAAATGTGGATGGCTACCCCCGCGATGATTTTCAAAAAAACAGGCGGGCACTATCCTGTTTACGATACGATCGCCAGCTGTCTCTATGAAGGCACACGCTTGGATTTTGATTCAGCCGTGGCCAACGACTTGTATCACTGGCAACGCCTGCTGCGCGCGCCTGCCACTCGCAACATCATCACGATGCAAGGCATCATTCGGCCACAAATCATGCAGCGGGCGGTGGCAAGGCCAGCACCTGCAACCCAGCGCGTCGGGGTCATCGGTGCGGGCATGATGGGGGCCGGCATCGCGCTGGTCTCGGCCTTAGCTGGTTGTCGGGTGGTCGTGATCGATCGCGAGGCCGAACTCGCGGGTGCGGCACGGCGACGTGCGGAAAGTTATCTCCAACGGCAGCAGGAAAGAAAAAAAATAACCGCGGCCGCGGCACAGGAGGTATTGGCAAGACTCACCTGCACGACCGAGCACGAGAGCTTGGCTGATTGCGATATGGTTATTGAAGCTGTTTATGAGGATCGTGCCCTCAAGAAAGATTTGATTACTCGCATTGAGCCCCTGCTGTCTGCGCGATCTGTGTTTGCCTCCAACACTTCCACCCTGCCGATAACTTCGTTGGCAGCCTATAGCACCAGACCGCATAATTTTATCGGGCTGCATTTCTTTTCGCCGGTTGAAAAAATGCAGTTGGTGGAGATTATCAAGGGCAAGGAGACCGATGCGGCGGTGATTGATTGCGCTTTTGCGTATGTGGCGAAATTGCAAAAAGTGCCTGTTCTCGTCAACGATGCTCGTTATTTTTACACTAGTCGGGTGTTCATGACCTATCTGTGTGCAGGCCTGGCCTTGTTGCGGGAAGGTCAGGATGCGGTGATGATCGAGCATGCGGGGCGTCGCGCGGGCATGCCTGTTGCGCCACTAGCCTTGACCGACGAGCTCAGCCTGAGCCTCGTGCAGCAGATTTTTGCCCAGACACGAGGTGATGGTGCAGAAGTGCCAGCCGCAGCCCAAGAGGTAATTACCGTCATGCTGGAACAGCACGATCGCAGTGGCAAAAAAAGCGGGCGGGGTTTTTACGATTACCACCACAAAGGCAAACAGCTGTGGTCAGGTGTGCGGGACTTGTTTCCACCGGCAACACAACCTCTGTCAGTGGCAACGATGGCACAGCGCCTGTTGGATGTGCAAGCCGATGAGGCACAGCGTTGTCTTGACGAAGGCATAGTGCAAAATGCCGACGATGCCAACATCGCCTCGGTGCTTGGCTGGGGTTTTCCGCTCTTTCATGGCGGTGTGTTGCAATACAGAAAACAAAACGCGCCTCGCACCTGAGGCGGTCCCGCCGCGTAGCTGCGCGCGGCTCAGTCCGTAGTTTTTGTTGGGGCGGCGGCAGGAAGCGATAGCCACTGCTCGGAGGTGAGCTCGCGGCTGATGTCTAGTTTGCCACTGCGGACGGCGCTTTCTGGCACTAGGTGGCGATGGCAGTTTTTGATGTGGTAGACCTTTGAGTAGTAGCTCGCGTACTTGCCTTCCAGTTCTCGGCAAGCTTCGTCAATAGGAATTACGTCAACCGCGGGAGGCGCGGCCTCTCTTTGCCTAAACGGCATGTCTTTACCTGTTTTGATGGCTTTGAACTCCTGCCAGCTGACGGAAGTGAGGCTTGCACCTGCTGGCTTGCTCCCACTGCGCAAATGTTGTTGGTAGGCCTCCCAGTTAGGGAATAGGTGTTTCTGGCAGTTATCCACGTAGTAAATATCGACGAACGAGTGGGTAATATAGTGTCCTTGCAGCGAACGACAGAGCTTTTGTGGCGATGTTGTTTTTTGTTTTTTCTGCTCGCGGGCATCGGCAAGGGGAATGCTGCGTATGACCTCAGCTCCAACTGCTTGGAGATTTGTCCCGCTGCTGGTCAGGGCGTTAATTTTCTCCTGCGAACTGACAGCATGCCGTTGACACTCTTTAACCAAGAAAACATGCTGGTAGTAGGAAATATATGCTCCCTCGTATTTGCGACACAAGTCCTCTGGCGTTGCCGCAACCGAGAGCAAGAAGATGACCAGCACTACCAGTGTCCTAAGTTGCATAGCTAACCTCATTTCCAAAATCCTGCATCAGTCCTAATCTCGGCACAAGAGCGGGGCACTTTACCAAAAAATACAATTAAACTCACGTTGAAATGAACAGAAAGACTTATATATTGCAATTGCACTAGTTTACGGACATCGCTTGGTTGGGCTAACATGTTTCCGCAAGGCTAAATGACAGCCCTGTGCCGTGCCTTAGCTGGAGGAGGAGATCGCCACTGTGCCACTGGGTAGGCAAAAACGTGCGTGATGCAAGCATCATCCCCGCCTGAATTCCCACGGCGGTGCAGGCTTGAGCAGAGGGTTAATACCGACACCGCGGAGCTGGTGCAGCAAAGGCAAGCGGGGCAGCGCGGCGATGTTGTCTTCTGTGCCCTCGATGCTGGTGAACAGATTGACTCCCGCGACTTCGTAGCGATAACAGCCGACCGTTGCCGACCATTCACCCCGTTCTACGTAGCCGTCAATCTCCGCCGCCGTCAGCGCCCGCATGTGCAACCTGGCCGTCACCACCTGGGCGTGCAGCAAGGGATGCCTATGGGCGTGGTAGTAGAGACAGAAAGCAGAGTGCAAGACATGCTCGCGTCCTTGCAGCAGAAGTAAATGCCTCCGCACCTGCTCAGCCGTGGTCGCTTTGCTGAGCAGCTCCCCGTCGAGGTCGAGCACCTGATCGCAGCCAATGACCAGTGCTGTCGGGTGTTCACGTCCTACTGCCGTAGCTTTGGCCACCGCGCGCTGCTGTGCCGTGGCCAGCGGAGTGGGCGGCGTAATGTTGCTCTCATCCACTCCAGAGACAACCGTCTCGAAGTGCACGCCTGTTGATTTTAGCAGCCCAGCTCGATAGGGTGAGGCGGAGGCTAGGATAAGTTTTTCAATTAACACGGATGCATCCCAGCAGTGCTACAAGACTTCCGGCGTTTCGTGCTTAACAAAGATTCACTCAGCGTCGCAACTGCAAGTAAGATCGGTGTCGCGCCGCAGAGATTTTGCGATTGGCGCTGGCAGATGAAAAACCAAATCACCACCAGCACCGCAGCCGCACGCTTCGTCACGCTTGACGACGACGAACGTACTGCCTTCGCCGACAAGACACTTGCCCGCTTGTTCAACGTCGCCATCACTCCCTACGCGATGGGCTTGATGCGCACGACGCACGACAAGCCTTGCCCTGTGCGCTTACAACTGCTGCCCCGACAACAAGAACTGCACGACCGCACGGGGCAAGCCGACCCGCTGCACGAAAAACCTCACTCCCCGGTCCCCGAAGTCGTGCATGTCTACCCCGATCGCGTCGCCTTCTGCGTAGCTCAACTCTGCCCCATCTACTGCCGCTTTTGTTTCCGCAAACGCCGTGACGCGGAACAGGGCTTGCACTTCAACCGCACCATTATCAAGCGCGGCCTCGCTTATATCCGTGCCAACTCCCGTATCAAAGACGTGCTGCTAACCGGCGGCGATCCGCTCATCGCTAGCGATCATGCCCTCGACAACCTGCTGCAACAGGTGCGTGCCATTCCTCATGTTGAAATAATTCGCATCGGCACCCGCACACCTGTCACGCTGCCCTATCGCCTAACCACCGCACTGGCACAGATTTTAGCCAAGTATCACCCGCTGTGGATCAACACGCACTTCAACTGCGTGCAGGAACTGACCCCTGAAGCTTGCCAGGCCGTGTCAATTCTGCTGCAGCACGGTATCCCTATCGGCAACCAAACTGTGCTACTCAAAGGTGTCAACGATAGCGTCAGCAAAATGGAGCAACTGTTGCGTGCCCTGGTCCGGGCGAGAATCAGACCCTATTACCTGTTCCACCCGCATCTAGTCAGCGGCACACAACACTTGCGGCTGCCGCTCAGTGTCGGCTTGCATATTATGCGTGCTCTGCAGGGGCGTGTCAGTGGCTTGGCTTTGCCGCGCTACATGCTCGACACTGCCGCGGGCAAGATTCCTCTGCAACACCAGTATTTGCTCCAGCACGATAGCCACAGCGCGGTGGTTGAAAACATGCACGGCGAACTGTGGCGGGAACAGTTAGCGTGAACGACAGTCTCGCCACGCTCAGGCAAAAAATTGCCACCATCGACACACGGCTTCTTGGCCTAGTCGCTGAGCGCCTGCAACTTGCCCGCCATGTGGGACGACACAAGCGCCAGCAACACACTGCCATCACTGACAGTGCCGTCGAAAACCTCATCCTGCAACAAAACTTGCGTACCGGACAGGCCTTGCAATTACCCCAAGCACTGGTGTGCAATCTCACCGCGCTGCTGATCGACTATGCCTCCCGTGCCCAGCAGGAAGAAACTTGAGCGCTGTGCGCGTTGCGCTACGCTACGCGGCTTTTTTGTAACGCTCGCCTTACGAGACTGTTTGCCGCTTTCTCGCTCGCTACGCTCGCTGGACTTTTTGCCGCTTTCTCGCTCCACTCGCTGCATGTTCTCAGGCCACTCTGCGCGCCCCCTCTGCTTGCGCCCAAGTCTCTCGGCGGTTGCCCACACCTCTTGCTCACCGAGAGCGCCGTGGCGCGCTGCTCTTTGTAACGCTCGCTTCCTAGCTCGCTCCTTGCCCTCGGACCTCTTGCTATCGCATTCAGGCTTGCTCACCGAGAGCTTCATGAACGGCACGGCAAGACCGTGCGAAAACTCGACCACAGATATTGCCATATTGCCGTTAGATTATGCTTTTAGATAAAAGTATGTGCTTATACATGCTCAGGTCGAGTTTCTCGGCAGGTCTGTGCCGTGCCAAGACAACGGAGGCCTGTGCTACTTGCCTCTTGCCCTCAGGCCTTCTCGCGGTTACCCCCACCTCTTGCCTACCGAGAGCGCCATAAATAGTGCCGAGTGCTAGTTCTTAAGGTGGCGTTTGATGTTGTCCAACTCCTCTGTGGTGAGCTGCAGGACATCTCGAATCTGTCTATCAGACATGCCCTGTGCCAGCATGCGGGTGGCGGCATCTTGGCACTTCTGCTCGATACCCCGTTCAATACCCCGCTCGATACCCTGTTCAATACCCCGTTCAATACCCCGCTCGATACCCTGTTCAATACCTTGCTCAATACCCTGTTGCTTGCCCTTGCGGAGTCCTTGTCGCAGGCCCTGTTGTTTGGCCCTGTCAAAGCCAAATTCTATCGTCGGCATTAACCTCTCCTCCTCCTTCAGCCGTGGAAAATGCTTGCGCTCCACCTGCGCAAACCCCTCCCTGCCGTAACTCTTATCGGCACACTCATAGTAATCCATTAACACACTCAACACAAACCCCCTCTCCTGCCGCGCTGCGCTGCGCGCTGCGCTACGCGGCTCTTTGTAACGCTCGCTTTCTAGCTCGCTCTTTGTCCTCAGGCCTCTTGCTATTACGCTCAGGCTTGTTCTCAGACCTCTCGCGCTTGCGTTAAAGCCCTAGTTGCGCATGCCGAACAGTGCTAAACTGACCGCCTCCCCGCCTCGCCGCATACGACGATAGGACAAGGCATGAAAGTTAACCAGCAGACAGTGGAAATTAGGCAAGCGCTTGAATTTCCGCTTCAGTTCTGCGGGTGCACCCTGCTGTTGCAGTGCCCAGCTGAGGTAGTCAGAGTAGACCACAGCCCGCTTGTCCTGGCAGCAGGTAACGATGATAGGCAGAATGATGCCACCCGATTCTTGGGCGATGGCGTTGTAGTAGCCCAACATCTGGCGGATAGCGTTGTTGTCACGATAGCTCTTGTGTTCCAAGATGATGGAGCTACGCACGACTCTATTGTAACGCTCGCTTGCTAGCTCGCTGCTTGCCCTCAGACCTCCCTGTATTGCGTTCAAGCTTGCCATCAGAACCTATGCCTGTCCTTGTCCCCTAGCGCCCGTGGCCACGCTTTCCATGATTTTCAGTCGTCCCCAGTCAAAGAGGGCATAGAAGCTGGGGGTAAGAAGTACCTTGAGCAGGGATCGACAGTAATCAGGCCGCTTGAAGATTTTCTTGAACAAGCTGTCGTGTGGATAGGAGGGTCGGGAGTTGCGCGCGACTTTTTGCCGCTTCCTAGCTCCACTGCGCCGTCTTGTCATGGTTACTCCTAGTATGTTGCCTCTATAGATAAGGTAGCACGTGGCAGAGGTGTTTGGCTACGCGGCTCTTTGTATCGCTCGTCTACGAGGCTTTTTTGCCGCTTTCTCGCTCGCTACGCTCGCTGGACTTTTTGCCGCTTTCTCGCTCCACTCGCTGCTTGCGCTCTGATCTCCCTGTGTTGCATTTAAGTTTGCCATCAGACTCCTCGTGATTGCGTTCAGGCCTGCACTCAGAGAGCCACATGAAGGGCGCGGTGAGACCGTTCGCTGCGCTACGGCTTTTTTGTAACGCTCGCTTCCTAGCTCTTTGTCATCAAGTCTCTCGGCTATTGCGTTCGGGCTTGCCGTGGGTTCTTAGTGGTCTTGGCTAAAACAATCGGGATCATATCACTGCCCATGCCTTGAGAGGCTCCGAAAGATAGCAGTATCAAATCTCAGTTGCTATTCCGTGGCAACTCGCTTAGCTTCGATGCTAAGCTCACTGTATGATAACGCTCCAACGGAAACAACGGAAGGCACATCATGTCAAAACGTGCTCTGCACAATGCCCTGTTTACGGCGGCATTTACCCGCAACGTAAAACTAGCCACAGAACTGCTCAAGTTCTTGCTCGGCCAGGAGCGAGCTGCACAGTTCGACTTCCGCACACTTAAATTCGAGACGACGGTGTTTACTGATGCCGAGGGTGAGCAGATAACTAGAGAGCAAGCTTGAACGCAAAAGCAAGAGGTCTGAGTGCAAAGAGCGAGCTAGAAAGCGAGCGATACAAAGAGCCGCGCAGCGAAGAGCAAGCATATCTTCCAGCAACTGCTTTCCTACCAAACCGTTCTTTACGCGGAGGCTGCCGACGAGGTTGTGCCGATCGTTGTTTCCACGGCGAAGAGCAAGCTTGAGAGGGCAAGAAGAGTGGTCTGAGGACAAGCAGCGAGCTAGAAAGCGAGCGTTACTAAAGAGCCGCGTAGCGTAGCGAGGTCAGCCTTAATTTTGGCTACTTGCTATTCGATTTTGCCAAGCAAACTGCCGAGACACTACAGACTGTGTTTCCCAGCTCGCATCCCTATCTCCTCGGCATGCGTAGCCTGCGACAGTTGAATAGAGAGGCGATCGGGGAATTTTTCGTCGGCAGTCTTGCTCTGCCTGCGGAAGACAGAGTAAGATTGACGGGGCAGGTAACCAATTGTCTTGTCGAATCCGATGGCGGTTTCGACATGGGTCTGCTAGAGGAAATCGAGGCTGGTTGTATCAACAAAGTAGAGGACAGACTAATGCGCACCATCAAAATTGGTCAAGAGGGCTGGCTTGAGCAGGGCTTTAAGAAGGGACTAGCCGAGGGCAAGGCCGAAGGCAAAGCCGAGGGCAAGGCCGAAGGCAAAGCCGAGGGCAAGGCCGAGGGCAAAGCCGAGGGCAAAGCCGAGGGCGAGGCCAAGGGCAGAGCCAAGGTAGCATTGCGCATGCTTGAGGAGGGCATGAGCATTGAGGTCGTTTGCCGCACGACAGGCCTCAAACGCGGTGACCTGACCAAGCTCAAACGCAAACGTGCCTAGTGCCGTGGCGCGCGGCTTTCTGTAACGCTAGCTTCCTAGCTCATCGCTGCGCGATGCTTTCTGTCCCGCTCGCTCTACGAGGCTTTTTTGCCGCTTTCTAGCTCCCTCGCTCCTTGCCCTCAGACCTCTTGCTATTGCGTTCAGTTATTTTTTTGCATAAAGCCTGTGCCTACTCCCACTCAGGGCGAGTTTCTCGGTAGGGCCGCGCTGCGCCCAGCTGCGCTGCGACTCTATTGTATCGCTCGGCTACGCTCGCTGGACTTTTTGCCGCTTTCTCGCTCCGCTCGCTGCTGCTGTAGCTCTAGGCGGCTGTGGTGATGACGATGACAATGGTGATGATGAGAATGGCAATGGTGAGGGTGGGCCGAAGTTGGCGGTTGCTGCTGATCCCGCTAGTGTTCCTGCTACTGCTGAGGGTACTGCTAGGAAGGTGAAGGTTACGGCGACTATTTCGGGTAAGCCTGAGGGTGATGAGGTTGAGGTTGAGGTAACATTGAGTGTTAAGTGCGGCACTGATGATTACGCAGTAAAAGCTGAGGATAGCAAGAAGAATATCAAAGGCGATGGCTCTGCGTCTTGGGATCTGGAAGGGCTTCCTGATGTCGAAACAGGAACAGATTCAGCAAACATTACTTGCACACTGACGGCGAAGGCGGAGTCTTTTGATGACGCTACAGGCACATTCACCCTAGCGAAAGAAGCTCCTGCTGCTCCTGGTGGGGGTACTGCCTTTATACTCAAGTTCGCTGGTATAACTGATGTTGCTAGTGATGCTACTGACGATAGCTGGCCTAATAACGGTCAGATCGAGGTCATAGCTGAGGGAACAGGTACTCTAACATCGGCTGTCACTGTGACACTCGAATGGAAGTGCTTTGCTGATGTGCAAGATCCCGTTAGTGATGCCAACTTTTCTTCTCCAATGGCAATTAGACCAACAGACACGGCAGTCACATTTGCGATAGATGCAGCGTCTAAGAAAACTGGTATGGTTGCATTCCCGGAGCCGGATTGGACTGAAAATGAACACTGCTACTTACGTGCTACAGCTAAAGTCGGATCTGGTGATCCTCGCGAGGATGTAAGTGCCCATGTCTATGTGCAAAAGGGTAGCTAAATAATTAGAAATAGGGTGTGACGAAAAAAGGGGAGGCCTGGCCTCCCCCTTTTTTTAGTGTCTTGTTTGTTATTGTTAGGCGGTGGCGCTGTCGATAAATTTTACTGGGTCGCTGGTTACCGGCGTTCCACCTATCGTAGCTTCAGCTCTGATGTAGCAGTCTTGGCCAGCACTAGCATTGTGTTGAGCAGCCTTTGGTGCTAGATGACTTTTATTGGCATCGAAGCTGGTGCTAGTGGTTACAGCCCAATCGGCTGTAGTAAATAAACGCCACGTCACCCCTGTTTCTGGAATTTCAGGCGTGGCGTCAGCTTGACAAAAATACTTCAGCTCAACTTTGAAACCACTACCAGTAACCGTATCACCCGCACCCTTAGACACAGTTACCCCAACCATGAAATCAGTGCTATTATCGTTATCATCGTTAGCAGCGGCTGCAAGGGCAGTACCGTTCTCATCACTGATGAGCGTAAGCCCCCAACTAGGCGTACCCCCACCAGGAGCAGCAGGAGCTTCTTTCGCTAGGGTGAATGTGCCTGTAGCGTCATCAAAAGACTCCGCCTTCGCCGTCAGTGTGCAAGTAATGTTTGCTGAATCTGTTCCTGTTTCGACATCAGGAAGCCCTTCCAGATCCCAAGACGCAGAGCCATCGCCTTTGATATTCTTCTTGCTATCCTCAGCTTTTACTGCGTAATCATCAGTGCCGCACTTAACACTCAATGTTACCTCAACCTCAACCTCATCACCCTCAGGCTTACCCGAAATAGTCGCCGTAACCTTCACCTTCCTAGCAGTACCCTCAGCAGTAGCAGGAACACTAGCGGGATCAGCAGCAACCGCCAACTTCGGCCCACCCTCACCATTGCCATTCTCATCATCACCATTGTCATCGTCATCACCACAGCCGCCTAGAGCTACAGCAGCAGCGACGATCCACACCATCCTCAAAAACCAAACTCTAAACGACATGACCTCTCCTCCAAAAAAACGATTGTCTAAAACGTGAACCACATACTTACGTATTTGACCACAAAACCAAAACTTATACTACCCCTATTCTCTCAAAAAGCGAAAAAAAATCCAACTTTAGACGTGAAAAATTAATTCAAAAAGACTGTTTACTACTCTCCAATAAACACACCTAAGAATGCCAAGTAATTAGTTGGTGAGAAGCAAGTATATTTTTAGAGAACTTGGAATAAGGTGCTTAAACATAATCATGCGGCTGTCGTTAACGCGAATATTGGGTGTTTTTCAGAGGGTCACTACAAACGCAACCACCGAGAGACTTGGGGGCAACCGCGAGAAGCCTGAGAGCAAACCTGAACGCAATAGCCGAGCGGTTTGAGAACAAGCAAAGAGACTTGGGGGCAGTCCTGAACGCAACACAGGGAGATATGAGAACAAGCAGCGAGTGGAGCGAGAAAGCGGCAAAAAGTCCAGCGAGCGTAGCGAGCGAGAAAGCGGCAAAAAAGCCTCGTAGAGCGAGCGATACAAAAAGCAGCGTAGCGAGCGAAGCGAGCTAGGAAGCGAGCGTTACAAAAAAGCCGCGCCGCGCAGCGTAGCGCAGCGCAGCGCAGCGCGTAGCATGATTCGCATCGTCGTGGTATATTAGCAGATGGAACTTGAGTGAGGATAGTTAAGCGATGAGCACGGACAAGAAGCCCTCGTATATTGATAGCAAGCTGGCTGCGTTCACCGACCGCGTTGAGGCGGCTCTGGAGAAGGAACGCCAAGAGCGCAAGGAAGAGCGCAAGGAACACGATGCCAAGCTAGAGAAAGAGCGCCAGGATCGGATCGCTGAACGCAAGGAGCGGGATAAGGAACGCAAGGAATACGATGCCAAGCGGGAGAAGGAACGCGAGGAATACAATGCCAAGCGGGAGCAGGAACGCGAGGAATACCGCCGAGTGGTGGCCGTCGAGGCGGGCAAGTTGTACAATATGTGGGGGAAACTGGCGGAATTTGTGATTGCGTCGGGCATCCTTGAGCTCCTCAATCGCCACGGTGACTTCAACCTCAACGACACCCTGCCCGACATCAAGGTGCGTTGTCAGGACAAGCAGGGCAAATTCGAAAATGGCCAGATCGACATTATCGTCAGCGGCGAGCGTGATCTCGTCATCGTTGAAACCAAGACGACGCTGGAAGCTAGCGATGTTAACCATTTTCTGAAGAAATACCTGCGCGACTATGCCCGCTGGCAACCTGTGTCACAACATATTACCCTGCCTAGTAGCGCGGGCCGACGCATTTTCGGTTGTATGGCCTACATGAAGGCGGACGATGGTGCGGAGGATGCCGCGGTGCGGGAGGGATTGCTTACGGTGCATGCCTTTGGCGACAGCTGCGATATTGCCCATCCCGACACCGTCTTGGTCGATTACCACCCCGATCGCCAGGCACAACCCTGATGCAGAACGGTTGATGACAAGCACAGAGCCTGAGAGCAAGCTTGAACGCAATAACGAGAGGTCTGAGCGCAAGCAGCGAGCTAGGAAGCGAGCGATACAAAAAGCAGCGTAGCGAGCGTAGCGAGCGCAGCGAGCGTTACAAAGAGTCGTGCGCAGCTCCGTTGTCTTGGCACAAGCCCCCGTTGTCTTGGCACGGCGCAGCGGAGCTAGCCACCTTAGCCCGTATCTCCGTTGTCTTGGCACGGCACAGACCTGCCGAGAAACTCGACCTGAGCATGTATAAGCACATACTTTTATCTAAAAGCATAATCTAACGGCAATATGGCAATATCTGTGGTCGAGTTTTCGCACGGTCTTGCCGTGCCGTTCATGAAGCTCTCGGTGAGCAAGCTTGAACGCGATAGAAAGAGGCCTGAGGGCAAGCCTGAACGCAATAGCAAGAGGTCCGAGGACAAGCAGCGAGGCTAGGAAGCGAGCGTTACAAAGAGCAGCGCGCCACGGCGCTCTCGGTGGGCAAGCCCGAACGCAACAGCCGAAAGGCCTGAGGGCAAGCAGAGAGGGACAAAGAGCGAGCGGAGCTAGTTCCTTAGCCCATGCCTCCGTTATCTTGGCACGGCGCAGCGGAGCTAGCCACCTTAGCCCGTATCTCCGTTGTCTTGGCACGGCACAGACCTGCCGAGAAACTCGACCTGAGCATGTATAAGCACATACTTTTATCTAAAAGCATAGTCTAACGGCAATATGGCAATATCTGTGGTCGAGTTTTCGCACGGTCTTGCCGTGCCGTTCATGAAGCTCTCGGTGAGCAAGCTTGAACGCGATAGAAAGAGGCCTGAGGGCAAGCCTGAACGCAATAGCAAGAGGTCCGAGGACAAGCAGCGAGGCTAGGAAGCGAGCGTTACAAAGAGCAGCGCGCCACGGCGCTCTCGGTGGGCAAGCCCGAACGCAACAGCCGAAAGGCCTGAGGGCAAGCAGAGAGGGACAAAGAGCGAGCGGAGCTAGTTCCTTAGCCCATGCCTCCGTTGTCTTGGCACGGCGCAGACCTACCGAGAAACCCGACCTCAACAGGTATAGGCACATGCCCTGTGCAAAAAAATAAACTAACGGCAATACGGCAATATTTGTGGTCGGGTTTTCGCACGGTCTCCCCGTGCCCTTCATGGAGCTCTTGGTAGGCAAACCTCAGCTCAACATCCGAGAGGTCTGAGGGCAAGCAAAGGGGCTTGGGGGCAAGCCTCAACGCAATACAGGGAGGTCCGAGGACGAGCAGCGAGCTAGCAAGCGAGCGATACAAAAAAGCAGCGTAGCGAGCTTTACAAAGAGTCGTGCAGCGCAGGGTGTTACGAAGGTTGGTCGGTATGTCGGGCGAGGCGGCGCATGATCGTCTTATCGATAGGCTGCAAGGCACTGCGTGGGTTGCGTTCAAACAGGGAGGGTAGTTTGTCGGAAAGCAGTAGCAGCAGAAAATCAACCTCAGGGCAGTAGTCGAGCCATTTTTGAATGAGGCAGTAATCGTGATAGGAAAGAAAAGAGCCACGGTTTTTGTGGGCGAGGACGAATTCGGCGATGAGTTGCGCGGGGGGGAGTTCGTTGTCGCTCACGGCGCGGTCGGTAAGGCACGCAGACGTTCTGGCCACAGCTGGCGTGGCAGGGTGTCGCTATGCCCGTGGCAAATCAAGTCAGACAGGCACTTGCCCGCCTGAAATCCCCAGCTCAGGCCGTTGCCCATGAAGCCTGTCGCCAGCAGAATGCGATCGTTGCCATACATAGGCCCGATAAGCGGCAGTTCGTCGCAAGGTCGCACCCCGATGAGCGGCACAGTGCGCTCACAGTGCAGCGCGGTGATCGCCGGCAAGAATTTCAAAAAGCGCTGTTGCAGGTAGGCACTTATCTTGGCTTCGGCACGGGGTTCGGCATCGCCAGTGCCCGCTAGTCGCCGCAGAAAACGTGCACCGCCAAGACGGATTTCTGTTGCTGAAACGACCACCGCCCATTCATGACCGTGATTGGCAGTGAGGACAAGTCCCGTCTTGAGTTGATGACCTGCGGCCCGATAACTACTCCACTGGTCGCTATAGGGGATAACGATTTCCTGCAACTCTGGCATCAGTGCCACCAGGTGGTGGTGGCAGGCAAGCACTACCAATTCGCTGTGCACCTGCTGCTCGCCACATTGCAACACACAGCTGTTATCCTGCTGCCAAGACAACTGCTCGACCGCCGCGGCAACGTGTGTCGCGGGGCTGAGCTGTTGCAAACGCTGGCACAGCAGCTGTGCATCCAGATGCCCGCCGCCAAGACTGTCGTCCTGTAGGGCCGATACTGCACTGGGGTTGCAAGGCAGGGCCTGTTCGTCTTCACGCGACAACAACAAGTGGGCAACCGCGTCGCTCCCCAGTTTGTCGTGCAGCTCCAAGCTGCGGGCGGCAATACCGGCGCGTTGAAAGATGCCTACTGCTTGCCGTGACTCGATCAGCTCGTTAGACGAGACGATCAAGCGCAGATGCGGAGCTAGCTCGATAGGTATGTGCTGTTGCTGGCAAAAGGCAATGAGGCGCTGCCGTGCCTGCTGTGAAAAGCGGTAGATAGTCTTAGCAGTTTCTGGCCCGTAAGCATGAGCAACCCTAGTGACGTTGTCAAACAGCGAGCCGAGCATAAAGCCCGCGCTGTGCAGGGCCGTCGGTGGACGCGCGGGGTCGCTCACCACGACGAGGTCGTCAACGCCTGCCAGACCGAGATGGTAGGCGGTCGCAAGCCCAGTGATGCCCCCGCCAATGATGGCAACCTGACAATTACGCACGGGGCTAATCGGTGCTGGCGGCACGAAACTCCTTAATTTTCTGACCGACGTTGGTATAACCTAGAAAGAGCGGATGTGGCATCCGTAAATTTTGCCATGCACTGTGCAAGCCGAGGTCGATGTGCCACTAAAGAAGCCAAGTATGGCACTTTTGCTAAAATCCGATGCCGAGATTGACATCATGCGTAGCAGCGGCAGGCTAGCCGCGGCGACACTGCGGATGATTGCCGCGCATGTGCAGGCAGGCGTGAGCACGTTGGAACTGAACGACATCTGCCATGATTTCACCATAGATCACGGCGCAATACCTGCACCATTACATTATAGGGGCTTTCCCAAATCAATCTGCACCTCCGTCAACGAGGTAATCTGTCACGGCATTCCGCATGCCACACAGCGCCTCAAGAACGGCGACATCATCAACATCGATGTCACGCCCATCGTCGATGGTTATCACGGCGATAGCTCGGTGACTTTCATCGTCGGGGGGGAGGCCGCGGCGAGCCGCGAGGCATGTTTGGTGACGCAATGTGCGCGTGAATGTCTCTATCGGGGCATCGACGCGGTCAAAGTCGGCCGGCATGTCGGCGATATTGGTGCAGCAATCCTTGCCCACGCGGATAGCTATGGCTACAGTGTCGTGCGGGATTTTGTCGGGCATGGCATTGGCAAAATTTTTCACGAAGCACCGAAGATACCACATGTCGGGGTACGCGGCGGCGGGGTGCGCTTGCGAGCTGGCATGGTCTTCACCATCGAGCCGATGATCAACGTGGGCACGTGGAAGGCACGTACGCTTGACGATGGTTGGACGGCAGTGACGCGAGATGGCAAGCTGTCGGCACAGTTTGAACACACCATCGCCATCTTGAGCGATGGCAGGGTGGAGATTTTGACGGCAGGCAACGAAGGCATACAGGACGACGATGCGACGAGTGATTGAGCATAGCTGGCAACAGCATCAGCGCGTGTTTGCTGACCTGCAGGACTTGTGGTCACAGCTCGAACAGCTGGCACAGGCATGTATTGAGGCGCTGGCGGGCGGTGGCAAGATCGTCTGGATGGGCAACGGTGGCAGCGCGGCTGACTGCCAGCACCTCGCGGCGGAGCTGGTCGGACGTTTCAGCACTGAGCGGCAACCCTTGCCCTCGCTAGCACTGACGGTCGATACTTCCGTCTTGACCGCGGTGGCCAATGACTATGGTTACGGTGAAATTTTTGCGCGGCAGATCGCCGCCCTGTGTAGCGAAAACGATCTCGTCTTTGGCATCTCGACCTCCGGACGCAGTGCCAACGTGTTGCGCGGTTTAAGCACGGCTCGCGCCCTAGGTGCAACGACCGCGGCACTGGTCGGTGAGCAGGGCTTAGCGGGAGAAGTAGACTACTGCTTGGCAGTGCCATCGTCGGCGGTGCCGCGTATTCAGGAGTGCCATCTGTTCATCGGGCATACGCTGTGTGAGTGCATCGATGCCCACTATCAGGCGCAGTAGATGCAGGCAACTATTACCCAGCGAGCTCGCTACTGGGCGAACGCAGCAGTGTTCGATGCCGCGACTAGAGCGGAGGTTGCGGAGCTGTTGCTGGCGGGCGAGGCGGGCGAGTTAAGCGAACGTTTTGGCGCCGAGCTGGAATTTGGCACAGGTGGCATGCGGGGGTTGGTCGGTGCAGGCACGGCACGGCTTAACGTCTACAATATCCGCAAGGCTGCCTGTGCACTAGGCCGCTATCTGCGCAGCCAGTTTGCCGACCAGCAGTTGGCTGTTGCCGTCACCTACGATACACGTCGGCATTCGCGTCTCTTTGCCGAGACTGCTTGTGCCACGCTGGCCGCACTCGGTGTGCGCACGCGGTTGACGCAAACTCCGTGCCCCGTGCCGACGCTGTCGTTCATGGTGCGACACTTCAAGTGTCACGCGGGTATCTGTGTTACCGCCAGCCACAATCCTCCCGACTACAATGGCTTCAAGGTTTACTGGCAACACGGCGGGCAGGTGGTAGCACCGCACGATCATGGCATTATCACCGAGTTCAAAAAAATCAGCGATTATGGCAGCATCGCCTGCCTCTCCTATCAAGACGCACTGCGGCAGCAGTTGATTACCACGATCGACGCTAGCATCGACGACCTGCACAGTGCGGGGTTGGCGGCGTTGGCACGCGGCAACGATGACGAAGTGCGGGCGGTTTACTCACCCTTGCATGGCACAGGCGCACGTCCCGTGATGCGGGCCTTGGCACAGCTCGGCTATGGCGATGTGCTGATGGTGACCGAGCAGAGCGAGGCGGACGCAGATTTTTCCACCGTCACTTCGCCCAATCCTGAAGATCCACAGGCATTGCAGTTAGCGGTGCGGTTGGCGCAAGCGACTCGTGCCGAGTTGGTGCTGGCGACCGATCCCGATTGTGATCGTCTTGGGGTAATGGTGCGGGCGGGTGAGGCGTATCGGCGCATCGACGGCAACCAGCTGCTGGTGTTGGCGTTGGAATATGTGCTTGCTGCGGCAAAGGCGGCGGGTGAATTACGGGCTGATGATTTGGTGGTGCGCACTGTCGTTACGACAGGGTTGGTCGACGCGATCGCGACGCACTATGGCGTGCAGTGCGAGACGACGTTGACAGGCTTCAAGTGGATCGGGCGGCTGATTGAAGACTACGAGACGGGAGGCATACGCCCGTATCGGCGCTTTTTGCTCGGCGGGGAGGAAAGCTTCGGGCTCCTGTATGGACGCGGGGTGCGGGATAAAGACGGCATCGCCGCCTGCTGTCTGGCCATGAAGATGACGGCACACTTCAAGACGCAGGGCAAAGGTTGGTTTGAGGTGCTGGATGAAATTTACCTGCGCCACGGGGTCTATCACCACGAACTGCTGTCCTTCACTCTGCCAGGTCTGGATGGCAAGGCTAAAATAGCGGAACTGCTTGCCCAGCTACGCCGTGATCCCAGCCTTATCGCCGCGCAGCCCGTGCAGCAGGTGATCGATTACAGCACGGGTAAGATGAGCACGCTGCCAGCCACGAACATGTTGCAGTTCACGCTTGCCGATGGCACTCAGATTAGCGTGCGTCCGTCAGGCACTGAGCCAAAGATAAAATTTTACCTCGCCCTCAGACGGGAGGTCCCCGACGCAACGGCACTGCCACGCATCAAGCAGGAGTGTGTAGAGGGTGCGGCTAGGCTTAGCCAACACCTGCAAGGGTTTAGTGCTTTTAATTTTTAACTTATCGATACTGCTGTTTTTAATTTTTTGATGCGACTTGTGCTCAGGCGGCAATCTTGACAGCACAAATTTTGTGCAGTAAAGCTAGCCGTCACGTTTTGACGGCGGTCATGCGCCTCTACTTAAGCGAGGTTCACGCCCCTATGGGGAAAATAATTGCTTTATTGTTGGTAAGTTATGCGGCACAGGCTGCGGCTCAGAACTATTTGCAGCGCTTCATGGTTGTGCCTCCGCGCAGTGATGCCGCCGCCTATGAACGGGCGCAGACTGTGCTGGGTAGAGCACAGAAGATTGTGGCGCGCTACCCGTGGCTGGCGGAGTTGCAACAGCCAACGGCGACGTTGACCAGGGCTAATATCCTGCATCGTTTTGATAAGCGTTTCCGCGTCGCAGGGTTGCCGTTCGAATTTCGTTCGCACGAGAGCACCGTGCTGAACTATGCGGATGGCATGGAGGTGAGTCACCTGCGTGTCGCAGAAAGCACCATTAACTACGAGCATTTTAGGCGGCGGCTAGGCAGGTCGCCTGCGGTCGTTAGGGTGCGTGATCGTGATGGCTTGGTGAAGGGCGAATATATTTACACAGAGCGAGACCTCAGTGTCTTTCGCCAGGTTTTTTCTCGAGATGGTTTTAGTTTTGAGGATTTCCTCGCCAAGGTCGAATCCCCTCTGGTGAACGTTGCCGCGGGCGGGGCGCGCTTTGCTTGGCTGCTGAGTGCGTTGAGTAGCAAGCGGGGAAGACCTAGTGAGCAGCGGCGGTCTGCAGAAGTTTTCAGTCTTGACATCAGTGGCGCGTACAACACCTTCACCTCCAATCCTTGGTATCTATTTGGCAACCTCTACGCCACAGGACTGCCAGACAATACCTTTGGGGCGGTGATCACACTTGGCGGACCGCAGAAAAGAAGAAGCTGTCCGCGGCATGAGTGCGTTCGTGCATTACGTGAGCTGGGACGTATTGCCAGGCCGCGGGGACGGCTGTTGATTGAATACAGCATGCCAACCACGGTGATGTTTGCGGCGCTGGAAGCATCGGACTTGAAATATTTGGACTTCCTCACTTACGAGGGCCGAGAACACACTTGGCGAGATTCATCCAGACCAACACGGTTGATAGAAATCTTGTTGGCTAAGGACATGTAACTGACTTCTGTACCCCGATAGGGCAAGCATGAGCAGCGATGCCTCCCATGACCGCGAGCGCCGAGCTACCTCCGAAGCACTGTGGCACAAGTGCGATAGGTGCAAGGAGATCATTTACCGCGAGGATTTCGAGGCCAGCTTCAACGTCTGCCCGCTGTGCGACCATCACATGCCGCTCAGTGCCGCCCGCCGCCTTGACCTCTTTCTCGATTCTGGCAGTTTCAGCGAGTATGATAGCGGGCTGTGTAGCACCGATCCGCTCCAGTTCACTGATCGCAAGTCTTATACGCAACGTCTCTCCGAACTAAGGCAGAAGCTCAAATGTCACGATGCCATTATCAGTGGACAAGGCAGGTTAAACAGCAGGCCCATCATGGTGAGTGCGTTTGATTTCGCTTTTCTCGGTGGCAGTATGGGTGCGGTGGTTGGTGAAAAAATCACGCGGCTATTCGATCGGGCGCGGGCTAAACGCCAACCCGCGGTTATCTTTTCTGCTTCTGGCGGCGCGCGCATGCAGGAAGGACTGGTCAGCCTGCTACAGATGGCAAAGACCTGTGCCGCGCTCGCCGCACTGCAGCGGGAAGGTGTGCCTTTCATCTCCATTCTCACCAATCCAACCACAGGCGGTGTTGCCGCCAGCTTCGCCATGCTCGGTGACGTGAACATTGCCGAACCGAATGCTTTGATTGGTTTTGCGGGACCGCGGGTCATCAGCCAAACGATTAGAGAGCAGTTGCCGCCAGGGTTTCAACGCTCGGAATACCTGCTTGAACACGGCATGCTCGACATGATTTGCCACCGTGCCCAATTGCGTAGCACCGTCAGCGATATTCTCAGCCTGCTCTGGAATAGGCAGGGAGGCTAGCAAGCAGAGGGGCTTGGGGGGGTGGAGTTGACCCTGCCTAACAGCACCACCGTCAGATTGAACTGCCACCCGTAATCCCTCCTTGATTTATTTACGCCATAAGCAAGTATGTGAAGATAGATACTACTCTCCTTCTTCGCTCCGATCTCCCTGCTTGGTCAAAGCCTCCAGCTCGCGGATATCTTCCTCATCAGCTTCAATCTCTTTACGCTTCCTGCGGCTATCATCAAACTGCTGGTAGTGTCTCTCAGCCAGTTTTTTGGCTACCGCCATTTCGATCTTACCGGCATGAGTCAGTAGATCACGTTCGTTGAATTGCAGAAAGGTATCAAGCTTAGCTGACCAATCCGCCATTGTTATGGTCTTACGTTGCGTTGCCTGATCTTCCGCGTAATCGAGATACATGGTCACGATACGATTGAGCTGTTTGATCTCATCCTGTTTCAGGTAGTTTTTGGCAGTACTAACATCCCCTTTGCGGACAACAGACCCTTTCCACGAGGTAAGCCCCATATGAGGCTGGGTAGGGTTACTGCGATCAGCTATCAACTCTGCCGCTGTTCGCCCGGTAACTGCCCACCTGCGAAATTGCCCGCCCCGCGGTGAGCGCACTCGGAAGCCAACGGCTAGGATTGCATCAAGGTTGTAGAATTTTACCTGATATCTCTTGCCATCTGAAGCAGTTGTCAAGGAATCTTTGACAACTGACTTCTCTGACAACTCCCGATCAGCAAACAAGTTTTGGAGATGCAGGCTTATATTTTGTTTCGAGGTGTCGAAGAGCTCAGCTATTTCCAGTTGCGTCAACCAGACCGTGCCATCACTGGTACGCAGGCTGACCTCAGAGAAACCATCCTCTGTCTGGTACAGGATGATTTCGCCGTTTCTCATAGCAGATGTCCAGTCCCTCATAAGCGGAGGGGTGTGTAGCTCAGGAAAGCTAAAACTTCAATGGCGATGTTTGGCTCTTAAGATCAACAAACGGTAGGTTGGCTAGCCACATAGCAGGCAAGCCTGAACGCAATAGCGAGAGGCATGAGGGCAAGAGGCAAGTAACACATACCTCCGTTATCTTGGCACGGCGCAGTGGAGCTAGCCAATGCTTAGCACAGACCTCCGTTATCTTGGCACGGCGCAGACCTACCGAGAAACTCTCCTTGAGTTAGGTGCAAGCACATGCTTTATCTAAAAAAATAAACTGACTGTGGTATTGGCAGTATTTATGGTCGAGTTTTCGTACGGTCTCGCCGCGCCATTCATGGAGCTCTCGGTAGGCAGGCTTGAACGTGACCGCGAGAAGGCTTGAAAACAAGCAGAGATGGTCCTGAGGACAAACCTGAACGCAATAGCGAGAGGTCTGAGGACATGCAGCGAGCGGGGAGCTAGAAAGCGGCAAAAAGCCGCGTAGCGAGCGATACAAAAAGCATCGCGTAGCGATGAGCTAGGAAGCGAGCGATACAAAAAGCATCGCGTAGCGATGAGCTAGGAAGCGAGCGTTACAAAAAAGCCTCGTAGAGCGAGCGATACGAAAAGCCGCGTAGCGAAGACCCTTCTTAGCCCGTACCTCCGTTATCTTGGCGAGGGCGCAGCCCTACCGAGAAACTCGCCCCCGAATAGGTATGGCACATACTTCTATCTAAAGGCATAATCTAACGGCAATATGGTAGTATTTGTGGTGCGAGTTTTCGTACGGCCTCGCCTCGCCGTTCATGGAGATCTCGGTGGGCAAGAGGTGGGGGCAACCGCCGAGAGATCTGAGGGCAGGCATAGGTTCTGATTGCAAGCCTGAACGCAATAGCAAGAGGTCTGAGAACATGCAGCGAGGGAGCGAGAAAGCGGCAAGAAGTCTCGTAGAGCGAGCGATACAAAAAGCATCGCGTAGCGAGCGAAGCGAGCTAGGAAGCGAGCGTCACAAAACAGCCGTAGCGCAGCGAACGGCCTCGCCTCGCCGTTCATGGAGCTCTTGGTGGGCAAGCCTGAACGCAGTAGCAAGAGGTCTGAGGACAGGGAGCGAGCGAGCTAGCAAGCGAGCGTTACAAAGAGCCGCGTAGCCGAGCGATACAAAAAGCAGCGTAGCGAGCGAAGCGAGCAGTGCGCACATGCACACTAAGTTAAGTACAATCATTGGCATCGATCCAGGTACGGTAGTGACCGGCTATGCCGTTATCGTCCAGGACAAGCACAAACCATTGCAAGCCAGTGTGGAAGAACTTGGCACTTTTAAGAAGAGAGGCAAACTCGACGCGCAGCAGCGCATAGTTGAAATTCATCGCCTGGTCGCAGCATTGATGCGCCGCTACCAGCCGCGGGCAGCGGTGATTGAGAAAGCTTTCTTCGGCATCAACGCTGCCAGTGCTCTAAAACTCGGCGAGGTGCGTGGTGCTATTCTCTGTGCCTGCGGGGTCACATCGCCTGACATCAAATTGGTAGAAGTTACTCCCACGCAGGTGAAGCAACACATCACGGGCAGTGGTAGTGCCTCCAAACAACAGGTGGCAACAGCACTTGCCAAGATGCTCAGGCTCAACCTCGACCGCGTTCCTCACGATGCCACCGACGCGCTGGCACTCGCCTGCTGTTATCACCTCACGTCGCGGCACCCTGTGCGTAACAGCTTCAGTGTTCCCGCCACGCGCGGATCTGCTCCACTATCCAGTGCGGGTCGTCCGAAGAAAGGTCGTGCCCAGCCGTCTTGTGTTCCCGCAACGGGACTTGCCACGCCGCCGCAATCTGATCCGAACAGCGTGAGTTGACCAAACGGTCTTGCTGCGACTTCAAGATCAACGTATGTGCAAACGGTGAACGCGAGGGGGCTGTGAACGATGCCGCCGAGAGCAACATAAAGACGTAATTGCGTCCCGTCACCGGGCGACGCTGCTGTATGTTAACCCAACTCGGTAACAGGCGCGCCCGTACGGCAGGCTCGTTGCTGACCAGCTGGAGAATTTTGTGCTCCCGCGCGTCAACGTTGTCGATGCGACGCGGGGCAATCATGGTTAGCAGATTGCGTGGCCGCAGCCGATCGTAAAAACGATTGATGCCTGGCAGCGAAGTGTTGATTAGCACCGCCCCCTGAAATTCATCGGCATACTGCTGCCCCCAGACGACGGCAATCATTCCTCCTAATGACAGGCCAAGAAAATAACATGGCCGCTGTTCCAGCTCGCCCTTTTGCCGTAACGCGAGATAATCGCTACGCACCACTTCCACTGTCTTGGTGATGAGCATAGGGCTTGGCTCTTGCCAACGCGGGCCGCAGCCTGGCTGGTCGAGACAGAAGAAACGATCACCAGGGAAAGCCTCCCGCAGCAAGGGCAACATGTCATGCCAGTGTTCGCTTTCGCGGCCGAGACCGCGCAACAAGAACCAGTTGATGTCAGCCAAAATAAAAACCCTCAATACGTTGCTGAGCAATGGCCGCCAGCGTGTTCTTGTCCCTATCATCGGCGGGCAACTCTGGCAATATGGTGATACGGGCGCGCACCTTACGCAACGACAAGATCAGGGTGAGATGCTTAAAAAATCCCATGTTGCCATACCAGTAGAGTGCATCGCGGTTGGCAGGCGTAATGTCCTCACCATCGATTTGCAAATACTGCAGGCATACAGGCAAAATCGTGGCCTTCTCGTTGACGGCAACTTGAAAAAACGCCGTCTTAAAACGCAAAATACGTTCGCCGTTAGTCGATGTCCCCTCTGGAAAGAGCACAACGTTGCAGCCGAGTTGTAGATAGGCACCGATGTCGGCGATCTCTTGCTTGATGTTAAATTTGCTACGGCGCTCGACGAAATAACACTCGCTCAAGCGACACAGCGGGCCGAGAGTTTTGTTTTCTCGCACCTCCACTGAGGTCACAAACACGGCGCTGAGTGCGTTGAACAGCACCAGCGGATCGATGTAGGACATGTGATTGCTGACGATAAAAAAACCGCGCCCGGCAGGCACACTACCCTCGACCTGCACCTCCATGCCTAGTAAAGCCAGGGCACTGCGGCCCAGAAAACTGTTGATAGCCACCACGACCCGTAAGCGTCGCTGCCGATGCTTGTGCCATAGCAGGTGGGCCAACCCCGCGGCCAACGCGTAGCAGGCGACGATAGTTAGCAGCAGGGGTAACTTGTAGAGCAGACGACCGATGTGAACCGCCATCGGCTCTCAGTCCTTCAGTGCCATGATTTCTTCACAGACGGAAGAAGTCAGATCGGCAATACGATCATAGTGTCTTGACACCGCAAACAGATAAAACATTACCCCCGTATCCTCAGGATGAGCCGCGATGGCACGATCAGTCGCCTCCTTCATCTGGCGTTTGATGGAGGTAACCTCAGCATTGGCCTGCTTGATCTTGTGGGTCAGGGCCTGCTGGGGGTTAGTGACCAGCTTACAGCAATCGTCGAGCATTGCTCCCACCTGCTCGATCTGGGCCGTCATCGTCTCGCGATCGAGCGGCTCGCCCGCCTCTCGCACCACCTTCAACGTCTTGCGGGCAACACTCAACGACAACCCCGCCATGCGGTTGAAGTCATAACTGATGCGATACAGCAGCATGATGTCGTGCAGGTCACGTGCCACTGGCTGGTAGCGAGCAATGGCCACACAGCACTCCTCCTGAAAGGCGGCGATCTCACTCTCAATCTGCGTGTGCGAGCTGACTATCTGCTGTGCAGCCTGGTCGTCAAAATCGAGAAAGGCCAGCCCCGCGGCCAGCGTTTTGTCTCGCAGATGCAACACCAGCGTGCCAAGCCTCGCTCGTAAATGCGCAATCTTTTCAACTACATCGACCGCCATGTGGCTCTGCACCCCGTGGCAACTAGTATACAGCAGCCCCTCACTTGCCTTCAACCGCTTTCCCCGTCCGCCAGCTTCACCCGCTAGCAATGAAAAAACTTGCATGCGTTATTTTTTAAATATAGTGTGCCATGTCTTTTAATTTTTTTTGGAGTTTTACAATGAAATTATTTAGTTCGGCAATGCTGGTGGCATCCTTGTCGGTGGGTTTGAGCACGGATCGCCTCTATGCACGAGCTGCCCAGGGGGTGGCGCAGATTTTGAACAAGTCACGGGCGGTGTCGGCGCAGTTTTACCGCGAGATAGGCATGTCGGCACAGAATTTGGCTGAAGCAGAGCTCGTGCTTCACGCGAGCCACCGCGTCGATGAGAAGCTGCGGCATCTCTTGGCACAGACAGCAAGGCACTACCTGATGTTCGCTAATCCGCAGTACTCTTCGTCCGTCTTGGACCGAGCAGCAGCGCGTGTAGGCCCTGATAGTGACGTGCTCACTTCCTCACAGCCTACGTTTGGTGATGTGATCCTGTTAGCGGATGGCACAGAGGTTGATTTGCGCGCCCAAGATCCGCAGCCGTTGCTTGAGGCGATTGCGGGACAAGATTTCATCGCGGCCCTGGAGAATTTGCATCGCTGGCATCAACAGCACTTGAAGACGCTGGAAAAAAAGGCAGCCTATCGTGTTGACTTCAACAAGTTTGTCGATCGCCGACCGCATTATGCTTTCATGCTGCACGACAAGGGTGCTGTTCAGCTCAAGCGGCGCGCGGTTGACCGTATTCTCGCCCTGCTAGGGGTAGATCCAGTTGCCTGGGAAGAGCTGCCACGGTTGGATTTGCCGCCGCGTAAGGTGTCCATAAGGGGTCAGCATGCGTCTGTAATTTATGAGACGAAGGATGCGTCGGCTGATTTCTACTATGATCTAGGGCGTTTGACACAGGAATTTTTACGTGCGGAGCAGGCTCTTTCTCGTAGTCACGGGGTGGCAAGTAAAGTCGAGGAATATCTGCTTTGGAAAGGCATCGATGGTCAACTATACGGCGGCAAGCTGAGCAGCATCACCCGTGATAGCGTCAAAGCACACGACTTACTGTCGGCTGCCGTCGGCCCCGAGTATGTCGCTGAGCTTGAAGCACTGTATACCGATTATTTGGAGGAAGTTGAGCAACTGCCGCTGTTCTCGAAACATGCAGAGCGCACGCGGCTGTGGGGAACTGATTATGTGACGATGTATGCCGAACGCCGCATCGCCTTCAAGCTTAAGGGTTACGTGGTCGACAAGCTCATCGCTCAACTAAGAGGCACTACTGCCAAGGCTGGCAGCAGCGAGATTTTGCAGCCATAACACCTGAGTCCAGCTACCACCCGCAGGGCAGCCAATAGTGCTAGGCCTTGCGGGGGCCGAGTTGTTGGGCTAGCAGTAACTCGCCGATACCACCGCCATCTATCCTCTCACGGGTCAAGCTGAGATCAGGCGATGCCACCCTAGCGCGTTCAGCGCGGGAGAGGGGTTGAGGCTCTCACTGAAAATCGAAAGTAAAGTGGTCATCCACCAAGTCGACGATGACGCGACGGCTGCGCTGGATATTTTTTTTGAACAGGAGCTCTTTCGCCAGCGGTTTTTTGATGTGATCCTGCACGGCACGATAGAGGGGTCGCGCTCCCTGAGTGCGGCTGTAGCCGATCTTGCCGAGATGCTGCTTGGCTGCGGCGGTGACTTGCAGAGCTAAGTTGCGCGCCTGCAAACGCTCGGCTAGCTCCAGCAAAAACTTAGCGACGATTTTGGCCACCATCGCCTCCCCCAGTGGATTGAAAAAGACAACGCTGTCGAGACGGTTGCGAAATTCAGGCGTGAAGTGCCCTTTGACCGCTTCGGCGTTTTTGTCGTCACCCCCTGCACGTCCGAAACCAATCGTGTCGCCCATCACCTCTGCCGCATGCACATTGGTGGTCATAATCAAAATAACATTGCGAAAATCCGCCTTGCGCCCACTGCTGTCGGTCAACATGCCATAATCCATCACCTGCAACAGCACGCTGTGCAAGTCGATGTGCGCCTTCTCAATCTCGTCGAGCAGCAACACCGCGTGCGGCGAGCGGTTGACGGCATCGGTCAATTGTCCTCCCTGCTCAAAACCGACATAGCCTGGCGGTGCACCGATCAGGCGCGACACCATGTGCTTCTCCATATACTCACTCATGTCAAAACGGAGAAACTCGATGCCGAGTAGCTTGCTCAGCTGCCGTGCCAACTCGGTCTTGCCTACCCCCGTCGCCCCCGAAAACAAAAAACACCCGACGGGACGCTCGCGATCCTCAATCCCCGAACGTGACAACATCACCGTCTCACAGACCGCCTCGACCGCCTGATCTTGTCCAAAAATCTGCTGCCTCAGGCGAGTGTCGAGGTCAGCCAACGTCGCATGATCTCGCACGGTGACGTTCTCAACGGGAATTTTAGAGATGGCAGCGACCGTCTTCTGGACGTGTTTTTCCAGCACCCGCACCCGCGGCCCGCGTCTGTCGAGTGCTACCGCGGCGCCTACCTCGTCGATAACGTCGATCGCCTTGTCAGGCAAGTGCCGGTCCTGCATGTAACGAGACGAGAGATCAACCGCCGCCTGCAACGCGCCTCTAGTGTAGTGCACTTGGTGGTATTCCTCGTAATGTTCCTTCAACCCCTGCAAAATCTGCAGCACTTCCGCGGTCGAAGGCTCGCCGATTTCTACTTTTTGGAAACGCCGCGCAAAAGCTGGTTCGTTTTCAATATGTTGGCGATACTCGCTGTAAGTGGTCGCCCCAATAATACGCAGACCAGGTGCCGTCAGCAGTGGTTTCAAAATGTGTGAGGCATCGAGTGGACTGTTGCCCGCGGCCCCCGCGCCAATGATTGTATGCAACTCATCGATGAACAGAATCGGACTCGGTTGTTGTTCCAGTTCCTTCAGCACCCCTGTGAAACGCTCCTCAAAGTCCCCCCGATAACGCGACCCAGCCAGCACCAAACCCATATCGAGCGAGTAAAGACTTGCCTTGCTTAGCCGCGACGGCACTTTTTGGGTGACGATCAAATGCGCCAACCCCTCGGCTACCGCAGTCTTGCCTACTCCCGCGTCGCCGACGTAAAGCGGGTTGTTCTTGTGCCGACGACACAGCACCTGCATGGTGCGCCGCAGTTCTTTTTCTCGCCCAATCAACGGGTCAAAACGCCCGCGGCGAGCTGCCTTGCATAAGTCGGTAGTGAACAGTGCTAGCGGGCTACGAGAAGATACCGCGGCCGCAGAATGAGTCGCGGCAGTGCGCCCTGTTGCCCACTGTTCTTCCCGTCCCTTTTTGCCTTGTGCGATATAGCTGACGACATCGTAACGCCTGATGTTGTTGCAATGCAGGACGTGCACAGCATGCGAAGAGGTCTCTGCCATCATCGCCACCAAAATCGCCTCGGTTTGCAACTGCTTGAGTCCGGCCCGCTGCGTGTGCCCTGCAGCACGCTGAATAACACGCCGAAACGCGACCGTTAGACGTGCAGCCTGGTCATCAACCCGCTTAGCATTAGACAAGTGCCGGATGAGAAATTCCTCTAAACTGCTCTTCATGTCTGCGGTAGAGCCACCACAAGCCGAGATGATTTTCTTGATGCCGTTGTCGGTGATCATCACCAACAACAGGTGCTCGACGGTGACAAACTGATGTCCTGCCTTTGTCGCTTGCTCGATCGCGTTGTTGATAATCAGTTCGGCTTCAGAGCTGATCATCTGCCACTACCATCGAGCAGCGCAGCGGATGCTCGTGCTGTTCGGCATACTCGCTGACCTCTGCCATCTTCGTCTCCGCAATTTCAAACGGATACACGCCGCCTAGCCCCACACCCGAACGGTGAATGGTCATCATCACCTCTGTCGCTTGGCTGCGTTCCTGATCGAAAAAAATCTCCAACACCTCGACGACAAAATCCATCGGGGTATAGTCGTCGTTGTGCAACAACACCTGATAAAGCGGCGGCTCGGCTGTCTGTAATTCTTCCTCCCTCTCAACGTCGAGCGACTCCTGCACCCCTTGCTCAAGGACAAGCCCACCCTCAATATCGATCAACTTGTCAATGCTCACCGCTCTCCTCCGCACCGCTATCTAGCGAGTAAATTCTAGCGTATTAGCTGATTAATTTCATCTACAACGTCAACCCCAGAAGTTTTTTGGCGCAAAATCACCAAGAAACGCCGCGACGACGGATTTAAACGCCGAGCGAGCTTCTCCACACAGGCAAACTGCACCCAATACGGCATACGTGCCAATAACTGCGCTAACTGCTCGCTATGCTTGTCGTAGAAGACCGCTAACGCCTGCTGTGCCGCCTCCGACAACGCAGGATTGCGGGACACAACATAGTTGAACAGTGCTTCTAGCTTGCGATGCTGCGTGGTCACGGGATAGGTGCGCAAGTGCTGCAACATCATCAGGCGCAGCGGAATGTTGCCCGCTATCGGTAGTCTTTGGCGCAGCGCATCGAGCGGCACATTCGCTAGATAGACGAGAAAATCCTCGCTGGCGCGCTGGGGATTGAGCTTGAGCAGGGCACGGGCGAAGGCCTCGTCGTGTGTGCGTTGTAAACCCTGCCGCACGAATGTGTAGCCCTCGGCCACCCGATTGGCAGCAATGGCAGCCGCGGCTTGCGGAAAAAACAGCGCCTGCTCACGCCCCTGCCGCAAAGCCAGCTCCAAAGACCTGGTGATAACTGCAGCCATACGCGGCGATGGCATCAACGTGGCAATCTGCCAGCCGACCTGCACCAACACCGCATGCCGTTGTTCAGGAGCAGTCAGCAGCGTAAAAATACGCGCCGCATCAGGATCAGCCGTCAACTGGTAGAGGTGCAACATCGCCACTAGCGCCAAGATGTCATCACCTTGCAAAGCGCTCGGTACAGCAGTGGCAATATACCGCCCTGCCGTCGCCAAAGCCTGGTCTCGCTGTAATTGCCGATACACGGGCCGCAAGGCTCTGCCGCCGTGCTGACGCACCAAATCCACCAACTCGGCAACGCTTAGCCCCTCATAACTCTGGGGCAAACCATCGTCCGAACGCATCAACGTCGCGCAGGAAACCAACATCATAATCAGCGCTAAACGCGGCACGAGGGGATAATTCAACCTGAAACGAAAACCTGGCATCGTATAATACATATACCATCACCTGCACACGCACGATCAACGACGAGACCCGTGCCACATCTCGTCTGCTTACGGTTTCTTTGTGTAGAGCTTAGTTATAGCCACTCACCTCAACCGCAAGCATCTTGCCAAAAACACCTGCGGGAAAACTTAACTCAGGCACCTCGCGTGGCCTGGCTACTGTCCTTATGCTCAACACGTAACCACCATCCCTGTCGATACAGACTAGCATCGATTGTATCCCGTATTGCCGATAAAAGTCTAAAAAAAACTGTGCATTGACCATTGCAGGCGGCAGTTGCACGGGCTTCTGTATCTGCAGGTCGATTGCAAACAGACCCGCAAAGCGGCGCACAAATACAAGTGGAGCGATGCAGAGCTTGTGTCCAGAGCGCTGGGCATTGATCAGGGTGCGGAGGAAATCGCGCTCAGTGAGTATACGTCGTAATAGATGCAAGAGCGCAAAAAAAACAACCGCTGAACTCAAGTGCAGGAAGAGCGACATCGATACCTCAACGCCAACAACAGCGGCAACAGTAGCAATAGCGCCAGCGGATAAGAACCCGCAGGGATGGCAATCGTGCCGCAGGAAGCCAGACTAACGCGATCGATGGGGTCGTTGTCGATCATCTTTTTGGCCGCCTCCACATACCCACCCCGCAAGGCCGCCTCCGCGTCGACCAAGCCAAAACCAAGCAAAGGCACGGGGTGTTCGACATGCTCAAGTTTGGCGTAGTAATATGTTTCGTTCTTGTTATTCACAGGGTCCTTGCCATCTGTGGGCTTGGGGTAAAGTTTATCGGGATCGGAGTTGAAGAGGAGGCGATCTCGGATGTCGTCTGAACTCATCTCCTCCTTGCGCACGGCAACCATCAAACCCGCTACACCAGCCACAACTGGAGTGGCCATGGAAGTGCCAGCCTCACCTCGGTAACTTTTGCCCGGGATAGTTGAGCATATCTTGTGGTTAGTGTTGCCTCCCGGTGCCGCGATGTCTACCCACATCCCGAAATTGGAAAAATCTGACTTCTCCCCATTCGCCCCAGTAGCAGAGACTGCCAACACATCATCGAGGGCCGCGGGATAAGTGCGAGCCATGGTATCCTCATTGCCCGCCGCACCGACAACCAACACCCCTTGCCCGCCGTCGGTGCTGGACATCTTCTTGAGGTTTTTGATGAGCAACGCCACGGCCCGTGAACGGTGGAACTTGCCAATCGAGGCGTTGATGACCCGCACTTCGATTTTTTTGAGCCACAGCTCGTGCACGTACTTCAGGCCGTTCAAAATAGACGTGTCCGTAACGCCACCAACCGTGCTTTCTTCGGGGCCGTCTGCTCCAACTCCTGCCAGCACCCTGATGTTGATAATCTTGCAGAATGGGCATACACCAGCCGTACTGCAGCTCCCCCTGCCAACATTGCCATCCGCAGCAATAATACCCGCGACATGCGTGCCGTGTGGACAGGCCGCAAACTCGTTGCCCTCAGCGTCACCAACAGGACACGCACCCCCTACTTTCGCATCTCTCTTGGCAGCCCATCCTTTGTTCGTTCCCCACGGACGAGCTTGACCGTCGCCCAACTTGCCCTTCTCTGGGTTGGTGGTATTGCACCCATGCTGGTCTTCACCAACATTATTCCCCGCATAGCAGGCGAGATCGGGGACCGTCGTGCCATAATCAGAGAATTTGAACATCATTTCCTTCAGGGCCGGGTGTTCGTAGTCGATGCCGCTGTCGAAGACCGCGATGATCGTCTGATTCTCGACTTTGCTGACCTCAGCCCAGCTGAGGTAATTGGCATCGCTGTTGCTGGCAGCCTCGGCAACGTTTGACAGAGCATCGGCGAGCTTGATTTCCTTGTGCCACCAATACCCGCCGTCGTCCACTTGGTAGGAATTGTATCTTGCATGCAGTGCGTCATAGCCAGTGAGATTTTCACCCTCCGTCTCTGGTGCTTCTACCTCATTCTCCGTCTCTGGTGCTTCCATCTCTTCCCTGATCAAACTGACATAGACTGGCTCGGCGAAGTAAATATCACCCCGTGCTTGCCAGTGCTGCAGATGCGCCGCAGCCAACTCGTTGTCAGCAAACTGCACCTCGGTGATAATTCCTGTCGGTGGACGCGGTGCTTGTTGCCAGTTGAGTATAGCTAGCGGTGTGCCTGCCTCTTCCTGCCAAGAGGGTAATTCGACCGCGCTGATGAGCCTGATGTCCTTGATGCCTGCATCGTAGTGATACTTCTCGTTGAGAAAGGGTGAGAAGTAGACGCTCTCGGCGTGGTAGCCGGTGAAGGCCGCCCGCTCCAGACCAGGCAGCGACCTGAATAGCACGATGTAGCGGTTGGCGACGACCTGCAACGTATCGATCTGTTCTGGTGTCGCGATGACCACGGCAGGCAGGGGTTGGTGCTGCCGCGATGGCAAATCAGCACAGGAAAGTTGCCACCAAGCGCAGAAAAGAGCATAGTGGATAGTGGTATAGCGCATGTGCGATGCTCATGTGTGGTTGCTGAAAGAGACACTCAGCGACTATCTTATCAGACACGCACATCCAACTTGAACAACAAATTTTCACCCCGCGACAATGAGCGCAGACGAGCACGACATACAAGCCAGAGCTTGGCTCACCGAACTAACCGCAGAGTATCGACGCATCTGTCATTTTTTCGGGGTAAAGCTGACCGCACCGATCATTCGCATCGCCGAGTTGCGGTCTTCATGGGGCTTGTGGCAATCGCAACCCCGCATGATAACCATCGCCCGCCGCTTGATCACCAACTACCCTTGGAATACCGTCACCGAGGTGCTCAAGCATGAGATGGCACACCAGATGGTCAGCGAGATACACCAGCGTAACGATGAACATCACGGCGAACTGTTCAAAGCCTGCTGCCTCCGACTGGGAATGGCCACGTGGTCAAGGCAAGCCGAGATCGAACTAGGAGCACGGGTCTTTGCGAGTGAGAGCGAAGCGGGTGAGGGCAGCCATAGCCCTGTGTTGCGCAAGGTCAAGAAGCTTCTCGCCCTCGGCAATTCCAGCGAGAGACACGAAGCCGAGCTTGCCATGCAGCGGGTGCGGGAAATTTGCGACCGCCACAACCTCAAGTCTTTGCCCGAAACAGACGATCAGTACGTCATGCAGATACTCAACCGACATAAGAAACGCCTCAGCCGAGAACAGCTGGCCATCTGCAGCTTGCTAACCAGCAACTTTGCCGTCAACGTCATCTGTTCATCGCTCTACGACGCGGCTAGCAACGCCACGCATCGCACCATCGAACTGTTTGGACGTGCCGCCGATGTCAAAATTGCCGAGTACGTTTACTACTTCCTACTCAATCAAATAAACATGTTGTGGGACAAAACGCGTCCTACGTTGCCCGCATCGGCGCGCCGCAGCAAAAGCTCCTTCAGTGAAGGACTGCTGGCAGGCTTTGCCCAGACGCTGGCCCGCCGGGAAAACACCGCCGCGGCACAGCAGGCACATGCCTTGACAGTGCAGCTGCAGGCACAGGCAGTGTCCTTCTCCAAGACACGTTGCCCGCGGGTGCATACGGTCGGCGTTGGCGGTCGCCGTTATCGTCGTGATAGCTACTCCCGTGGTTACGATGTCGGACGCCAGCTCGAACTGCGCCCAGGCGTGGACAACTACGGTGCACCACTGCGTTTGCAGGGAGGAAAGCCATGAGCAGTCGCCTCATCGTCGTCTCAGCCCCCTCAGGTGCAGGCAAGACCTCGCTCGACACACATGTGCGGGGTCGTAATGCCGATCGTGTCGAGATGGTTCGCAGTTACACCACCCGCCCCGCACGCACCGCGAGTACGGTCGAGAAGGAATATCTTCACGTCACCCGACAAAAATTTCAGCAGATGTGCGATGCAGGCGAGTTTGTCGAGTGGGCGGAAGTTTTCGGCAACCTCTACGGCACAGCCTGGCGCGAGATTGAGCGCATCACTGCGGCAGGCAAGATTGCCCTGTTGGAGATTGACGTGCAGGGAGGAGAACAGATAAGGGCGAAGTTTTCTGGCTGTGTAACGGTGTTTATTTTGCCGCCGACGATTGCAGAGCTGCGCCGTCGTCTGGTGCAGCGCGGCACTGATGCCGTTGCCGAACAGCAGAAACGCTTGCGCAATGCCTGTGCCGAAATAAAGAGCGGGCGCACCTACGACTGTTTTGTGGTCAACGCTAATTTTGAGCGCTCCTGTACAGAACTAGAAGATGTCGTCCTGCAACGGCGACCACCGCACCTCAGTCGTGAGCAGGGCATTGCCAAGTGTGACCGTTTGCTAGAAGAATTCCAACAGCACGATTGGCTTAATACGTCTGAGGTTGGTTGAAAAAAATACCCTTTCTGGATAAGAAGGTGGTAGCTTTCAGTGTCAGTATTGCCCGTCCGTGGGCGCAGCCGTAGGAGCGAGGGATCGAGTTGGTCGAGCCAGCAAAGAACGCGTCGCCAGTTGCTGACAGCGCAACAGAGGATGTCCCTCATACGGTGTTTGTGCAACTGCAGCAAAACCTCAACAACTACCTCAGCGAGCCAGACCTTGAATTGGTAACGCGTGCCTACCGCTTTGCCGCTCGCAGCCACGCGGGACAGCTACGAGCCTCAGGTGAGCCCTACATCACCCACCCACTGGAGGTTGCTAATATCCTGACATTGATGAAGATGGATACGGCTTCAGTCGCCGCGGCGGTGCTGCACGACGTTGTCGAAGATACCGATACGGTGCTTGAAGATATTCAGACATCGTTCGGCGAAGATGTTGCCCAGCTGGTCGATAGCCTCACTAAAATTTCTCGCATTAAATTCCGTTCCAAGCAGGAGCGTCTGGCGGAAAATTTTCGCAAAATGGTTGTGGCGATGGCAAAAGACCTGCGGGTCATCCTGATCAAACTCGCCGACCGCCTGCACAACATGCGCACCATCAGCGTTCTGCCCCCCGCCAAGCGCATGCGCATCGCCCAGGAAACTCTCGATATCTACGCCCCACTCGCCACACGTCTCGGCATCTACGGCATCAAGAGCGAACTCGAAGACCTCTGTTTCCGACAGGTCAAGAAGGACATTTACAGCGAAATTGCCTCCAAAGTCGCACAAAAGAAAACTGAACGTGAACACTACATCGATGAAGTGCGTGGCATTATCGCCGAGGAACTGCAACGCTACGGCTTCAAAGCCAGCGTCTATGGTCGCCCCAAGCATTTCTATTCAATTTACAAAAAGATGGTCGATCGCAAATTAAATTTTGAGGACATCCATGATTTGTTTGCGTTTCGTATTATCGTTGCCTCGATCAAAGACTGCTATGAGGCACTGGGCATCATTCATGCGATGTGGAAGCCGATGCCGGGAAGGTTCAAGGATTACATCGCCATGCCCAAAGCCAACCTCTATCAGTCGTTGCACACGACGGTCATTCGCCCTGGCGGTGAGCCGGCTGAGATTCAAATTCGCACTGTTGATATGCACGAGCGCGGCGAATATGGCATTGCCGCCCATGCTTTTTACAAGGAGAGCGTGAGCAAGGGTGGCAAGGAAGTCAAGACGGACACGAAAGCGTTCTCGTGGCTACGGCAAATTATGCAGTGGCAGAGTGAATTGACCGACCCTGAAGAATTTCTTGAAGCGGTGAAGGTTGAATTGTTTGAGGAGGAAATTTTTGTTTTCACCCCACAGGGAGATGTCATCCAGCTGCCGCTGGGCGGGACCGCGATCGATTTTGCTTTCTCGGTGCATACCGATGTTGGTCTGCACTGTGCGGGTGCGAAGGTCAACGGCAAGATGGTATCGATTAAGCAGGAAATCAAATCTGGCGACATCGTCGAAATTATCACTTCACCTCACCAAAAACCGAACAATGACTGGCTTACCCATGTGCACACTTCAAAAGCACGCAACAGAATTCGTGCTTTTTTGCGCAGCGAAAAACGCCGCCGCAGTCACAGCATGGGCGAAGACCTGCTCAAGGCAGAATTGGGAGCACGACAACTCAATTACGAAAATTTTCTCACCGCCAGCGAAAAAGATCACCTCGTTCGTTTAGGCAAGGAGGGCAGCTTCGATGATTTGTTGATTTCAATCGGCTATGGCAAAATCAGCACGGCTAATCTGCTCAACAAACGTTTCAAAGACACCAAAGACGAGGTTGCTGTCGGTCATGCACGTGGCAAGGCCGCCAAAGTTACTACGCAAAAGGGTGTGTTGATCTCGGGGCTGGATAATATTTTGGTCAGCTTCGGGCGTTGCTGTAGCCCGCTGCCGGGCGAGGACATCGTTGGTTTCATAACTCGCGGGCGCGGCGTGACGGTGCATCGTAAGAGCTGTTCACGTGTCTTTGACATGGACCCTCAGCGCCGCATTGCCGCTGACTGGAAAGGCGGCAGCGACAACGGCGATGACCACCCCTGTTATCTGCGCGTTATGTCAAAAGATCGCCGAGGAATCCTGGCTGAAGTTACCAACGTCATCGCCACCCATGGGGCAAACGTTTTGGAAGCAAATATCCGCACCTCGGAAGGGCTGACCGCGGTGCATGATTTTTGCCTCAGCCTCAGCAGCATGGAACAGCTACAGGCCATCATCAGCAAACTGGAAATGATCAACTCGGTTGTCAGTGTCGAACGCCGCTCCTCTACTTCGCCCCGTAACCGACGGCGGGGGCGGGTCTGAAATTTTGCTGTTTGCAGGGGCAGATGATGGGACGTATCACCATAACTTGTGGAGGTTTTTATGCGTTCGCTTACTTTTTGTTCCTTGCTGATCTGTTCGTTTGCGGTTCAGGCAGAAACTACTACCAAGATCCCGTTGTCTTTATCGGAGATGGAAAGCTATCCAGCTCATGTCCTTGGTTTCTATAGTGGCTATCTGCCTGAGATAGACCGTGATTTGTACCCGAAAAATTGGAACGCCCTGGCAACCGCCTGCACTAATCGGTGAGCTGGCGAATTTTGGGGCAAGACTATCCTGTTGACGATACCCGGTAATTTGTTACATTACCGACCTCTTTTTGGTTTTATTATTACTTTGAGGTGGTGTTTTATGAAGATCTTATGGAAGCTTGTATTGATTGGGGTGATCGCTAGTTGCGGGAGCCATCCGCCGCCTGCGAAAACTAACACTATTATTAGCCGCCTGTTCTCGCGCAGTATACCTCCGGAGAAGAGAATGGTCAGGCTATACGAGGATCTGGAATATTTCCGTGAACGTTTGAAGAAAACGCCGTTTTGGAAAATGGCGGAACGCGCCCGACTGAAGGGCAAGATAAGAGATTTGAAACGATTGTTACGGATAGTGTTATAGAGACCCGACTTTCTGGGCGGTATTCGTCCGATGGGGGGCAAGCTGTGCCTCCTGAACGTGCCGCCGCGCTTCGGTGAAATTTAGGTCTCCAAGCGCCTTGAGTCTCGTCAGGGTGCAGCGGTACTCCCGATGTGCACAACACTCGGTGGCTGGGGTAGGGGCAGAGATTCCTATTTCCTGTCGTTGCGGTTGGCAATTTTTGCCTCATCTGAGAGGTTTATAGGCTTGGGGAGAGAGGGGGAACAGAAGGAAAATAGCTTGCCACCGCAAATAGCCATATCTCCCTTGGCGATTATATCCATGCCAATCAAAACATCATCCTCATCATCCTCATCTGATTCTAAAGCTAGTACTTGAACAAAGTCAGCAAACTTGTTGGGGAGCTCGATCAAGACTTCATAGCAGTGCGCCGTTACTGGGCCGGTTGCTGTGCTAAAACTCACTTTGCGGTGAACAGGTGACCCCAGACGGCGTGCAAGCTCTCTGCTGATAAAGGTATCAGTTGCACCTGTATCCCAGGTAGCGCTGACTTTGACCCTTTGCTCTTCATAAGTTGGTAACCAATTGTAAGGATTGGCTAAATAACAGTCTGTTTTAATTTCACTAGCTTTGCGCTTGGAATCACCAATAACGGCATCAAACGCGTGGTAAGGCACTTGAGACATTCAGCCCCTTACTCTAGACCGGAATATGATAGGCCTATCGGTTTCGGTGACTTGACGAACGAGAAACGACCCGATTTCTCGTTTGTTATCACGTGACTCGGTTTTGATCGCCGTCCACTGGTCATCGTAGTGACCGACAACCTCCTCACCCACGATCACGACAAACCTGTCCCGATATTCCGCCAAAAGAGAGCGCCTGTTGTTTTTAAAATATCCTTCCTCTCGCTCTAGCAAAATAACCTCCTAGGCTGATCAGCCTCGCCAACGTATTACATGCCAACGCATTGCAGTCAAGCAATCGACTCCATTATATATCAACGGCATATTTTACGCGATTCTTTAGCTGGTGGGCACTCTGGGGGTGATAGCGACCCCCTCTTTACGGCTAGGGACATGCAGAGTGCTCCCGATGCCTGCTTAGTGACTGCTGAACGGGTAAGCCAGCTGAATGATGCAATTACCTGTAATTACTGCATGATGTTGAGCCAAAGACCGGGGCAATCAGACTAGCCCTAGAGACCCCTGGAAGCGGTCCTGAGGGATTGCACAAAATTTGCACAACAGCGTTCATAAAACCCCCCTCAATTTTGCTCCAAGGCTTTCAAGCTATGAGCGGGATACGAGCCTGTGGATAACTCGTTCATTTATCTACTGTCTTATGGACGACCCCGCGGTGCTATTCGAACCAATCTGGTATTGGTGTAGCGTAGTTACAGATTATCCTTGAAATTGCGTCACCATGTGTTAAAGTTTAGCAGATGATAGATAGACGACTGAAATCAAAGATAAAATTCAGCCTATCGCACTATCCAGCCGTTGCCCTAGTCGGCCCGCGCCAGGTTGGCAAGACCACGCTCGCACGTGCAGTCGCTACTGGTTTTGATGCTTTGCATTTGGACTTGGAGGACACTGCTGATTACAGGAAGTTAGCGAATGCATCTTCATACTTACAGGAGCATGAGCGGCGGCTGGTAATTATAGATGAGATTCACCATTATCCAGACCTCTTTAAGGTGATACGGACACTGATCGATGATGGACGACGGCGAGGACTGCGATCGGGGCGTTTTTTGTTGTTGGGTTCAGCTTCTATGGAGCTAATGCGTCAATCGTCGGAGAGTTTAGCGGGACGCATAGCGCATTTGGAGTTGCATCCTTTCGATGCACTGGAAGTTTTGGAAACAGAACTCGATAAATTGTGGGTGAGGGGTGGTTTCCCTGATAGTTTTTTAGCGAGCACTGACGAGCTAAGCCACGATTGGCGAACAAATTTTATTGCCGGCTATATCAGTCGCGAGATGCGACAGTTCGCCCCACGTATATCACATGAGACCCTGTTTCGTCTGTGGGTAATGTTAGCACACTACCAAGGCAAAAATTTAGATTCAGCCACTCTTGCCAGTAGTTTGGCCATCAGTAAGTCCACGCTTAGTAGGTATGTGGATTTTCTGGTGGATCTTTTGCTAGTGAAAAAAATTTATCCGTGGTTCACAAACAGAAAGAAGAGCCTTCGCAAGTCACCGCGAATTTATTTGACGGACAGCGGTATTTGTCACACGCTACTTAATATAACGAACAAGGAAAACCTTCTCAGTCACCCAATTGCTGGCCCTAGCTGGGAGGGTTTGGTCGTGCACAACATCCTGTCCTCTATATCTTCTCACTGTGAAGTACACTACTACCGTTCGTATGGTGGGGCAGAAATCGACCTGCTTATTCGCAGAGGGGGTGATAAGCCGTGGGCTATAGAAGTGAAACGCAGCGAAGCTCCGAGCTGTAGCAGAGGATTCAATCAGGCTTGCCTAGACGTGGAACCAGAGAGGGCATACCTCGTTTATCCCGGACGAGAACGCTTTCCGACTCGTTACGGTGTTGAGGCAATCGGTTTGCGGGAGATGTGCCAAGAAGCTGCCAATTATTTTAATTGATACGACAATGCCACTGCTAGGTCTTATTTTCAGGCTTGCAGCTGACGACAGGATGCTCGATATTAGAATAGTCGCCGATTCGTCCGAAATAGTCGCTAATCTTGCCAGTTAATTCTTCTTTCAGCTCTTTGGCCGCCTCTATCTCCGCTGATAAATCGTTACCCTCTGCCATTGTTGACCTCCAGCATTGTTTTTAGTCGGCAATCCCGACACAGGGTGTGGCTATCCCCACTATTGGTACACTTAGCCGGTTAAATCCAACGTGTTTCCCATATGGTAACGATCCAAAAACTCCTGTGGAGAATCATACCCTAGCGAGGAATGTAGTCTCTCGTGGTTGTAGCGCCTCCGCCATCAATGGAATCGCCTCCCCAAAAACGAGGGTGTCGGTGTAAGTGTCGGTGTAAGTGGCGTTTTTAGAAGATAACATACTGTAATTATTGCCCCTACAATTTTAGCGAGGCCAAGATGAATTTCTATTGTCGGTGTAAAGTGTCGCGTGGTAGGTAAGCTGTCTTGTCGTGAGGCTAGGTTGGAATATGAACGATGTGGCTAGTAGGATCAAGGATGCTTTAGCCTCGGGCGAGGGCAAATGCGTTGAATTCAAGGCAAAGTATGTCTCCAATATAGGCCACTCAATCTGTTCGTTTGCCAACACCGCTGGGGGGTTGATCCTTGTTGGCATATCTGACTCCAACAGGGTGGTAGGAATTAAGGCCGAAAAAGCCAACAAGTTGAAATCTGATATCCAACACCTTCTGCAGAATTGTGACCCATACATCGATGCCACCATCGAAGTCATTTTATGGCCGCCCCACGGTGAAGATCGAAAATATATATTGGCCATAACTGTTGAGGAGGGCGGCGGGAAACTTCATCTATACAATGGCACTGCTTACGTTCGGCGCGGAGCTTCTAACGGAACGATGACACCGGCAGAGATCGTGGACGCGGCGGTACAGAGCGGAATGGCAAATTTTGACCACCTACCCTGCGAGGAGTTTGACTACCAAACAGATTTTGATCCGGATAAGCTGTCTGCTTTTCTAACTAAAGCTAAGCTCAAACCCCCGGTTAATGGGGGGGAGATGCGAGCACCAGAAAATCTGGGGGTGATCAACAAGGGGGGGGGCAGCACCAGTCTTCAACAATGCGGGGGTGTTGTTCTTCGCCAAAGATTTAAGCAAAATATACTCGCATACAGAGGTGGCTTGTGCCCTGTTTAAAGGGAGAGATAGAACCAGCATCATAGACAGCATGCGTTCAAACTGTGACCTCCTTTCTAGTGTGGAGGATGCGATGGTATTCTTACAGAAAAACTTAAGAACGAGCTATTTGCATCCTCCAGGTCAGCTCCAACGGGAAGAAGTTCTCGAAATCCCCGAAGATGCCTTGCGGGAAGCACTTCTTAATGCGGTGACTCACAGGGACTACGCCAATCCTGGTATCAATGTGACTGTCGAGATATACGAACACCGCGTGGAGATATCCAACTACGGCGGGTTGCCTGCCGGTTTGGAGAAGAAGCAATTCGGCAAAAAGAGCGTCGTTAGGAACAAATTAATAGCCGATCTCATGCATAAGGCAAAATATATTGAAAAATGGGGGACGGGGATACCGAAGATCAAGGAGTCAGTCAAAGATGCTGGTCTCCCTCCCGTACAGTTTAAGTTTGACAATTACTTCACCGTGCTTTTTAGGCGCAGAATATACAGGGGGAAGGGTAGCCATCACATCAAAACCCAACGGACGATCAAGCTGCTGGCATCTATAAAAAACAACACATTCTCCAAGCGGGGGTTCGCTAAGCTAGAAAATATAGTTTCACGGACTGTAGAAAGAGAACTAAACCAGCTGATAAAGCAAGGTCTTATTTTCTATAAAGGCGCGCCCAAAAATGGGCGCTATTGTCTTACGGAAAAGTTAGCAGTTATTCGTATATTCGTGGAAAAAGCAGACATGGGGGTTGGAGTCGATGGGCGTGTAGGAGCAAAGGATATAGTTGCAATAACTGGTCGAACTATCAAGGATATAGTTGCAATAACTGGTCTAAACATCGAAGATGTGACGAAAACTATCAAGCAACTGGAGGCAGAAAAGCTTGTCCATGTGGCTTGGGGAGATGGTCCTGAAGAGACACTTGTTTATGCCTATAGAGCGTTATTCGCCAGGTTCGATAGCCTATGGATGCCGTGGAATACTGTTGAGGATGCCTTAGTGATAGCTACGGGATATTCCATCGATAAAAAATTTCCCTCCGATCCAAAGTTGGTGTCTGAGGCATTCAATATGCCACCTCGCAGGTTAAACCCCGCGATCCACTATCTAATGGAAAATAGGATCGTGGAAGCTTCGGTAACGCTTGACAGAACCCCATTTGGGTATTCCCATATTGATCCCAACATGGAGAATATTGCCAAATTCATAGATGAGGGGTAGGTCCAGTTCCTCCGCATCTGGCTGAATTGGTAGCCAGCCCCAGTACCCCCACAGGGGAAGCATCGTCACCCCTGCCCCGATCACTGGCATGCCTTGGTCAAGTAATTGGGATTTGGCCTCTGCTAATTGGTCGTTGTTGACCCTGAACTCTTGGTCTTCTAGCTGACTCATCGGCGTTCTCCTGCCTCTGGGTTAAAAGATGATTATACACAGCCATGGCGAAACCACGGGCATTCGCAATTGCCTTGTCCATGCGACCTTGGGCTGGCATCGCTTGTAGATCACCACCCAGATCGAACAACGCTACTCGATGACTACTGATATAACCCACAATATCAAGCGGTTACAACCAAAATCCCCTAGAATAGACTTTGGCACTAGCGCGAGGTATGGCGTTCGGTTTGGTGTTTCGGGGCGTTGTCGGCGATCCTCACGCCTCGGAAAGACCTTATGCTTGCTGGGATATTTTAGCCTATCTACTATTGTAATTTAGTTTATTTAAAAGAAAATCAACATATTCTATTGACAACAGGTAGATCGAACTTGCATTATATAACATATGAAGGCATTAATGATTTTAACTTTACTCGCGAATACCACAGCACTCATCGCACACAGTGGGGGGACGAACTCGGAAGGATGTCACGCGGGTAGTAAACCCTACCACTGTCACAATGCGAAAAAGCCAAGTTCCCCAAGAATACCCCGCAACGCAATTCCACAGCCAAAGCCACCAAGTGATGAAGAACAATGCAGGCCTGGATTGGCACGGCGGCTCACCTCAGTGCCTAGCATGTGCGCTACTGACAAGGCATCTAGAATTCTTGAGCAGAACAGAGAAAATGCAATGAAAGCTGTAGTTAACCTGATCAGAAGGGGTGATAGAGAGTCGATGGAGTTGGCAGTATGTGCACTGAGATCATTCCCATGATGGTGCTAACTCCGGCAGGAAACATTGTCAGATACCTGCTTCTAATCGGGCTGTTGTTATCTTGCGGTGATGACCCGGATGACGAGTGTGTGGCTAAAGAAGTAGAAAAAACTGCAGAAAGGGCTTTAACTTCCACCGATTCAAATGATGACACCCTTCCACACGCCGAGCACTGCATCGATGACCTAACGACTTACGCAAAGGTGGAGCAGATAGGTATTGATAACACGTTTCACACATTGCTGAAACTTGCCTGCACCTGCGCAACGAAAGCGAAAGCTATTACCAATACGTGTATTCGGGCTTGCGGAGATTTTCCCTACGAAAATTGCGGGGGGAAATGTGTCGAACGTGGTGATACCGCGGCTCGGCTGTGTCTGGATAAAGCTGGATTATCAAGGTAGCCGAAAGGTTATCGGCCAAGAATGTTCTTAAGCAACTCCTTAGCCATAAGTTCGATCACGTTGTCCATGACCTCGTCGGCTCGCTCGACATCCTGGTCGAGCTTGGTCATCTCATCGGCATCGTCGCCGACATTTACGATGACGAGAAATTCCTCCAAATCCCGCTGATCGCGCTGATTTTCGATACTGTGCCTATCAAGAAAGACACCTACAACGCGATGAAGGTCTCGATGGTGATCCGCCGATGCTGGGCGATGTCATTGGCAAGCGGGACGAAATGACATTTACAAATGCCATGGCTACCATCTCCCGTGTTTGCTAGGAACATGCGGAGTGATTTCACTACACGCCCCCTAAAGCCTCGCAGCGTAGCGCAGCGCTGATGCTCGCTATCCATAGATAATAGGTAGAAAACAATATAATTATTGATTTATAATTAAAATCCTGCTACAAGCCTACAGCTTATTAGTTGTTTACTAGGAGATTATTATGAAGTTACCTGTTATTACCCTGTTAGCCAGCTGTTTTCTTGCCAACTGCAGTGCCAACCTCGAACAGATCGCAAGCGTCCAACATATCGAAAATCTACCGGACCTGGTTGCTGAATCGCGCCAGGCTTTGGTGTATCTCAAGACCACTCGGGAGAAAGATGGATTTTATCGCGATGCGGATCTTCTCGCCCACTACTATGGTGGACGAAGGCTAAGGCGTTCAGGATCGACACTCACAACGAGAGAGGGTGCATGCTCGGCTTTTTTCATCGATCTTGCCCAGGGCCATATAGCCACCAACCAGCACTGTGTCGATGGTGTCAAATCCCTGGTGCTCAAACTAGCAAACGGCAAAGCCTATCGCGGTGAAGTAATCGGTGCGGACAAGTATACTGATGTTGCCCTGCTGAAGGTCAGTGATCCCGACTTCGATCGGCAGGGCTTGGCTGAACTTGCTTTTGCCGATTCTGGGAAACTGCTTCAGGGTGATGATGTCTTCACACTCGGTGCACCGCTGGCGCTGAGGAATAGCTCAACAACGGGGAACATCGCCAGTTTCAACCATCCATCTGCCAGGGAGTTTGCCAATTTTTCTGCCGCCATAACAGACAGTTTCGGGGAATACATTCACCACGATGCACAGCTGCTTAGCGGCAATAGTGGCGGGCCGTTGCTAGATGCAAAGGGACAGGTCATCGGCATCAATAGTTTTGGCTTAGCAGATGGCAGGTATGATGTAACAGGCATGACCAGCCATGCGGTTTCTGCCAATACCGTTCAGCATGTTATCGCACAGTTACGGGAGTCTGGGGGTTGCAAATGGGGAGACATCGGAGTCAGCTGGCAACGGCTAGAAACGGATCTGCGGCAGGCCTGGCAGATCGACGATTATCCAGAGTTATCCGACTACGACACAGGCGTGCTTATCGCTACCGTCGACGAAGATAGCACCGCAGCTAAGGCTGGTCTTCAACGCGGAGATGTGGTCTTTTCGTTAGCTGACAGAAAAATAACTTCACATGTCGATGCCTTCAACGTGATCGCCTTCACTGCGCCCAGCACTTCGCTGACGGTCAGGTTTATTCGCAACGGCAAGGTGAAGAAAAAAACAGTCAAGGTGGCACTGCGGCACGATCCTTACGATGCCCGTCCCGTCACCGATACATCTTTTCTTTGGGAATTAGGGGTGGCAGAAATCAACAAAGGCTCGCGTTTCTACAAACTGACAAAGCAAGAAGGCTTGTTGATAACTAGTGATCGAGCCTTTCCCAGAGAACACGATCGTGAGGGTTGCTATCTTATCAGTGTTGACGATGTCAAAGTCACTAGCCACAAACAGGCTGAGGAATACCTTGCCGATAAAAAAGAGGTGACTATTTACAGTCAATGCATACGTGGTTTCAAAAAATACGCGGGCTATTCAACTTTGCGAGAAGACAAACAATTCCGTAAGGAACTCGAGCTTATGGGCGAGGAATGAGTCAACTTGGCAATTATCCGCTAGCTTAAGTTGGAGTTTAATCCATTAGCCCCCGCCTCCGTTGTCTTGGCGGGGCGCAGACCTACCGAGAAACTCGCCCTGAGTGGGTATGGCACATGCCTTATGCAAAAAAATAATCTGAACGCAATAACGAGAGGTCTGATGACAAGCAGAGAGGCTAACAAGCAAGCCTCAACGCAATACAGGGAGGTCTGAGTGCAAAAAGCGAGCTAGCAAGCGAGCGATGCAAAAAGTCGTGCGCAGCGCAGCTGGGCGAGGCGCAGCCCTACCGAGAAACTCCCCACGAATATGTATAAGCACATGCCTTATGCAAAAAATAATCTGGTTGCAGATATTGGCAATATCTGCGGTCGTTTTCGCACGGTCTTGCCTCGCCGTTCATGGAGCTCTCGGTGAGCATGAGGTGGGGGTAACCGCTGAGAGACTTGGGGCAAGGACACTACTTAGCACAGACCTCCGTTGTCTTGGCACGGCGCAGACCTGCCGAGAAACTCCCCACGAATATGTGCAAGCACATGCCCTGTGCAAAAAATAACCTGGTTGCAGTATTGGCAATATCTGCGGTCGTTTTCGCACGGTCTACCCGTGCCGTTCATGGAGCTCCGCGACAGCCAAGAGGTTTGAGGACAAGCCTGAATGCAATAGCAAGAGGCCTGAGTGCAAGCCTGATCGCAATAACGAGAGGCAAAGACCTTCCTTAGCCCGTACCTCCGTTGTCTTGGCACGGCGCAGCCCTACCGAGAAACTCCCCACGAATATGTATAAGCACATGCCCTGTGCGAAAAAATAAACTGGTTGCAGTGTTGGCAATATCTACGGTCGTTTTCGCACGGTCTCGCCTCGCCATTCATGGAGCTCTCGGTAGGCAAGCCTGAACGCAATACAGGGAGACCTGAGCGCAAGCAGCGAGCTAGAAAGCGAGCGATACAAAGAGCCGCTTAGCGCATCGCGTAGCGATGAGCTAGCAAGCGAGCGATATAGAAAGCCGCAGCGCAGCGAACGGCCTCGCCCCGCCCTTCATAAAGCCCTCGGTAGGCGAGTCTCAACTCAACAGCAGAGAGGTCTGAGGCAAGCTTGAACGCAACCGCGAGAGGTCTGAGGGCAAGCCTGATCGCAATAACCCCGAGTTTAAGAGAGTAGGGTGACACGCACCGCCCTCCAGTGAGGAATTTCGGTAGACGAGAAGTGACCTAACGCTAGATTTTTAAAAATTTTGCGCATTTTTTAGCAGATACTGAACTGTAGACGCACCGATGCAATGCCCGCAGATGCGCGGGAGGCGAGTTGACCTGTTACAGGCCCTGCAATTGTCGGCTGATATTTGGTGGAGATAATATGCGGATGTTATCCTTGCGGTGTGTTACGCCGAGAACATCGTAGATTCGTCGCTGTTCCTCAGTCAATCGCTTGGGAAAAAGATAAAGGTAATTGTCGTTATAACACTTGTTCACCATGATAAACGATTTGCCCGTCGAGGCAAGTTCCTGACATTTATTGATGGACAGCCGATCTTTAGCCTCTAACTTGGCATTGACTTTCGCCTGCATAAATTTCGTTATTGCCAACGCCAGATAACAAATCAGAAAATGCGCCTCTATGCGGTTACGAGTCCAGTGACGTATTGGTCGCAACTTGAGATCGGATTTCAAAATACGAAACGCATCCTCGATCTTCCACAACTCACGATAACGACTGAACACCTGTTTGGCATGACAAGGAGCGTGATTGGTGACCATGCCATACAACCCGTCCCAACATGCATCTTCGGCAACTTTAGCCGCATCAATTTTCAATTCTTTGTTCCGAGTATCGAGATACTTGTTGCGCACTAACTTCGATACCTTGACCTGACCGTCAGGATTTTTGGCAAAAATTTTCGCCAAAGTTTCTTCCCGAACTCGGCGATCACGTTCAGCACGTTTGGGACAATAGCCGACCACTATCCGCCGCCCTTTCCCTTCCCAAGCGTAGCTTTTAGCCCATTCCTTGTCCTCGCCGAGCCGAGCCAAAGCGGCATCTATGTCATTGAAAATACAGGCTTGCTTTTCCTTGGGCAACTGCCGAAGCTTGGAGGCGATGACATATTTGAGATTTATCTTTTCATTTTCCAGATGGGAAAAAATCTTGCCGTTGGACATACCTCGATCAGCCGCCAAGCTTGCCCCTTGCAGGGCGGGATGCTCTGCCAACACTTCGCTAGTATGGTCGATCAGCGTTCGACATTCAGCCGTGTTGCCAGGAAAAAGTTTATAACTTATCGGGAAGCTTTCATCTGTCGTTATCAGAGACATAACGAGCTGTGATTCTGCCGACTTGTTATCTTTGCTGTAGCCCGGTTGACGAAAGCCATCCTTAACAAAACTCTCGAAATATGTGGTGGTCACATCGATCAACAGGTTCTTAATTTCAGCATTGTGCCAACGCTTGCTCTCGGCAAAGACAAGACGCATGACTTCGTCCTTGACCTCTACTAGCTTGTCCATCGCTTGATAATACTTGTGCAGCGGAAAATCGATGTCATAGTCGTTGGCAAGTTTTTTCGCAATCGCCACCTTGCTACAGTCTGGATGGGCTATGCGGCTGAGCACCAGTGCCTTGATGATCTTGTTAAACTTATCGTCATCGCTGCTAGCCTGAATAATTTTGTCCAAGCCCAAGTCGTCGTAAACCTTGCCGTAAATATCATAGATACCCGTGATGACATCCTCCGTGGCTTCGAGTTCTACCGCCTTGAGACCCTTGGGGGTGGGACTTTTTTTCGCCACTGGAGCTGACTCCTTCCGCAGAGAAGCGAGTTCCTTTTTAGCACGTCGCCTGAGCGAAGCAAGCGCTTTTGGCCCCCTGGCGGTGCCGATCGTCTTGAGATATTTGTGGCGCGGCACCTTCACCTTGCCGCCGTCCTTCGGAGCAACCCGAACCGACTGAACGATGTACAACGTCTGTGACTCGCCTCTTTTGACAGCCTTGATGTGCATGGCGGGCAACCTAGCACTATGGCTAGGAAAAAGCTAGCCCTATCGATATAAAGACGTAACCCTACGCGCTAAGGTCGGGAACTGGTTGCAGTGTTGGCAATATCTACGGTCGTTTTCGCACGGTCTCGCCTCGCCATTCATGGAGCTCTCGGTAGGCAAGCCTGAACGCAATACAGGGAGACCTGAGCGCAAGCAGCGAGCTAGAAAGCGAGCGATACAAAGAGCCGCTTAGCGCATCGCGTAGCGATGAGCTAGCAAGCGAGCGATATAGAAAGCCGCAGCGCAGCGAACGGCCTCGCCCCGCCCTTCATAAAGCCCTCGGTAGGCGAGTCTCAACTCAACAGCAGAGAGGTCTGAGGCAAGCTTGAACGCAACCGCGAGAGGTCTGAGGGCAAGCCTGATCGCAATAACGAGGGGTCTGAGAACATGCAGCGAGCTAAAAAGCGAGCGATACAAAGAGCCGCTTAGCGCATCGCGTAGCGATGAGCTAGCAAGCGAGCGTTACAAAGAGTCTCGTAGAGCGCAGCGAGTAGCGCATCACGCGGCATCATTCTCGCGTTCATGACTAGCACCGGTCCGCCGCAAGAAATCGGGAATGGTTTCATCAGGCCTGGGGAAACCACCTTCGTTAAGTTTAGCTTTCATTTTTTCCACTGCCTTTTGGGTGGACTCATCGAGGATGTGCTTTTGATTTACCACCCAGTTGGGGATTACCACCTGGAAAGCATGCCCCCGATAGCGCCCGCGGGAATCCAGCACCCTATCCCCCGAAGTCCCTTCCCAGGCCCGGGCGTAGTAGGTGAGATGCGTGCGAGGAATATTGCTCATCCTAGCTCGGTAGGAGCGAGGGAAACCCAGTGACTGCATAGCCTTAGCAATACCGGAGCTATTTTTAAGACCTGTGCGGTGAATGGGGACATATTTTTCCCCATACTTGTCCTTAAGGCGTTTTTGTTGCAGCAGATCCTCTATGGTCTTTTGCGCCCACGAGCCATCGGCCACTATCCAGTCAGGGTCGGTGTTGTGTAAAATTTCCTGCATGAGCTTGTTGCGCCATTTTTGCGTTAGTTGATAGACTCGTTGCCAATCTTGAGTCGTAGCACCATCCATACCAAAGGGCACTGTTTTGATCACCAGATAGCTATCTGCCGCGTGCAAATCTTCCATCATCCCGTGCAGGTATTGTCCACGAGTCCCCGTGAGAGCACGGGAGGTGATCATATCATCCACGCCATCTGGATCGGCAAGAATGACCACGTGCGGATTAGCAAATGTGCCCCGATAGTGACCAAAAGCCCCCGCACTGGGGTGAGTTTTGATAGTATAGGCATCGATGCCGTTGCGCACGTAACTCATGCCCGGCTTGGGAGCATAGATGGAATTGTTTGAGGAAGATAATGCCTGCATCAGTTGGGCGTACTGTTCAGGCGGCCCTGGATCAAATTGGTAACGGATAGGCCCTTGCACCAGACGGGAGACGAATGTTTCGCGGCTATCAAGTGGCTGGTTAGCGCGTTGTGCAAGCGTTTGATCCATAAGCTGACGGTCGTAAGCGGGAATGTCCCTAGAGCCGAAAATAATAATCTGCGCACCCCGATTTTTTCTGCCTACCTTGTGTTTGCCGCGGCGAGCTGTGGAGCGGGAGACCATGCGGTTTTTAGGCGTGCCAAAATCATAGTAGGCTTGATGGATTCCAGACCGCCCATACTCATATACTAACCCTTGAGCAAAGCGATTTTCGTTTTGTCGTTTGGCGTTAGGAGCGCTGGGATCGGGGGGAACAGACCAGCCGCGCTGGAGGTAGGGGCGAAGCTTAGCTACGTCTCTCTCCACCAAAGCTGCCACTTGCCTATTGCCATAGCTATAGCCCTCGGCTCTGAGCTTTTGGGCACGTCGTCTATCGGGGAGCTGCGCGAGGGCGGCAAGCATGGCATCCAATTTTTTATAGGCGGGGACACTGTCTATCGTTTCTGCAATCCGATGAAAATTTTCTTCTTCCTCTAGGCCACGCGCCCAGTAGCGCATGGCTGCGGTGTTCTTGGTAGTGGAGAGGAAGGTGGGGTGGGGAAGAGCGAGAACAACGATGTCACTATCAATAGGGCGGCCTTTTTTGAGCTTTAGCCCCTTAAGTGAACGAGTGGGCACGCGATGGCGGGCGTGCTCTCGCTTAACCCAAATCTTGTCAAGATCGTATCCTCCTAACTGAGCGTGGTGGAGCAGGCCGTTGCGATAAGGCCCTGCCCTGGAGAAGACCATAGTTGCAATGGCGGCATCGGGGTGCTGGCGGAGGTGGGAGCGAATCTGAGCCGACTCGGAAGGCTGGGTATAATCAAGGCGACGGCCGAGCATCGTGCGGTAAGCATCCTTACCATAGCGATTATAGGGAACGGGAAACTCGCTATTGCCTCCTGAAGACACCATAAAAAATTCTGGGACTTGGATATTGTTCATCTCTCGCTCCAAGCGCGATCCCACTTTGCCACCACGACTTTCAATGAAACTGGCAATACTGTCCTTGGCTGACCCTCCGAAAAGAACAATCAGTTTGAGAGACTGGCGATTGTTGTTGATAATCCACTCGATGAGGTTATTCCGCCACTGGGCGATAGGGCTGTCGGGATCCTGAGACATGAGCCAGACATCGTTGGGAACGATGGTTTGTCGGGTGTTTACTTTGCCTTTGCGAACGTACGGAGCACCCCTAGCTCCGTACTGTCCCTTGATGGTGAAGGCGTAGGTATTGATAAAGGCCGCACTGTATTCCACGCCAAAGAAGGCCGCTAAGCTGTGTGCTCGACCACCAAAACCAGCCGTGCCTGGACGATTGGCGGCTTCGGCTATATGGGTACCATCCTGGCCGATAAAGAGGATTTTAACGTGGTTAGGCTTGAGGATCATTCGCCACGGGATGGGGCCATAGGCAGGGCGAAATTTTTGCGTGGGTTTGCCATAGCGATAGCGCATAATTTGCAAAGAAATCCCTGGAAAGTTAGGGATCTCAGCGTGCAAGTCGATCAGGTCTCTTTGGGTTGTAACACTTGGGCCTGGGTCAAATGACCAAGCAGCAGGTCTTGTCTCCATCCAAGAGAGACCCGCATTGGTCTGTCCTGAAAGGAGCGACGGCCACGGAAGCAAGACGAAGAGCAGCAGCGCAATAGCCAAGATCCTCATGGTGAGATACTCCAAGTTGCAGGTGACAGGGTGCGCATTCCCCGTTTTTGTAACAGAGCCACCCCCAGGCGGACGCTCACGGGGTATATCGTCCACCTTCCCCGTTGTCAATGGTGGCTAGGAGCTAGAAAGCGGCAAAGAGCCGCGTAGCGAGAAAGCGGCAAAAAGTCCAGCGAGCGTAGCGAGCGAGGAAGTGGCGCGCCAATTTCTTTTTTAATGTGCAACTTTCTCTTTTTCCGGAGTGGTGGTAGAATTGCGGGAGTATCATTCGGTTAGCTGGTGGGGAAGAGCACGTGAGGATAGGGGTAGTTATTTTGCTGGTGTCGCTGTTAGGCGGCTGTAAGGACGAGCCTAGCGAGAGCCAAGACAGCCAGAGCAAAGCTGGCGAAAGCAAAGACAGCCAAGACAAAGCTAGCGAAAGCAAGGTCAGCGAAAGCAAAGACAGCCAGAGCAAAGCTAGCGAAAGCAAAGCTAGCGAGAGCAAAGACAGCCAGGACAAAGATAGCCAGAGCAAAGCTAGCGAAGGCAAAGACAGCCAAGACAAGGCTAGCGAAGGCAAGGCTAGCGAAACCAGTGAGCAAACAACACCCAGCTATACGTTAGAGATAGATGGCATCGAGACAGACATCACCGCGGGCACAGCCATCAATGCCAGTGTGCGGGTGAGGCAAGACGGCCAAGAGCTCAGCGGGGCAAAGATTGAGACTGCTTTAGAAGTTGTCTGCGGTGCGCAAAAGTACGTGGCACAGCAGGTGGTGGATGACAAGGGCGTGGCGACGTTCGCGGCCTTCACGACTGACAACAGCTGGGCGGGCGATTGCACTGCGACCGCGCGCGCACAGGTCGATAAGCAAGACCTGACCCAGAGCATGACTTTCACCCTGAGTGGTGTGAGCCAGCCGCCGCTCATTGCCGGGCTGGAGTACGCCGTCAATACGCTAAAAGACGAGAATGGCGATGTTTACAACGGTTTCTTGTCGCTAGGCCATTGTGCAGGGGGAGAGGTATTGGCGCTTACCGATGATAGCAATGACCCCGTCTCGGCTGGCAATGGTGATGGAGTTGCAATTAACAGCAAAAAAAACTGGCAATATGTCATCGTGGGCAACCCATCTCCGGGATGTAAACTTATGCTGGCAAGCTCCGCAGGCGGGACTCGACGAGAGATTAGGGATGTCAGTGTTCCACCTGCAAACGATAACGTGGCGCAGGGCAAGATCACGGCGTTGCAGAAAAAAACCAACAAACTGGTGATAGCGACCGAGCTGGTCAGCGGTGGGAGTCTCTACGTTTATGACCATGCCAACAACACGTGGCAAGGTCTGAGCAAGGTAAAGTGGGGTGGTGACAATGCGGCAGCAATTAATTGGTCGGTACGTGCCAGCGACAACCGCGCGCTGCTAAAGGTTGCACAAGGCAGTGAGAACTGGTGGTATCTCGCCGCGGCAGCCATGACTGTCGGGGAAGTCAGAGCTGGCGTGGGTGGGGGCAAGCTGTTTAGTCTCAGCGGTGTTGGCACAGACACTGTGGCAGTGCAGCTAGATAATGCCTGTGGCTTGGAGGTGTTTCGCCTGACCGAATACGCTAGTAGCGCGGCGTTGCAGGAAATTTCTACGACCGCGCTTGAGATTACCCCTGGCCAGGATGGGAAGATTAAAAAATTTTTTGCACGGGGCAATCCGACTGCAGGTTGCTCGCTCAGCTTGAAAGTCGGAGAGGTCACCGTGGTAGCGACAAGCACCGCGGCCCACGATTATCCCATCATGACGTTGAGCAGACAGAGCGGTGCAGACAACATTCTGGTGGGTTCTAATGCTAAGGGCATGGTTAAACCGCTGTATGTTTCTAACAGTGGGGCAACTGGTTTTGACACAAAGATACCGCAGTGGCGCTTAGACACGTGGGCAACGACCAACAAGCAGTGGAACGGCAACGATGCCAGCCAAAACCAAGGGTTAGCGGTGCACGCCGGACAAGAGATTTTCTATGCACGTGGCAAGTAAGCGCAGCGCTGCGCGCTACGCGCTACGCGGCTTTTTTGTAACGCTCGCTTCCTAGCTCGCTTTTTGCACTCGGACCTCTCGCCATTGCGTTTGGGCTCGTCATCAGACTTCTTGCGGTTACGTTCATGCTTGCCCACCGAGAGCCACATGAACGGCGCGGTGAGACCGTGCGAAAACTCGACCGCAAATACTGCCATATTGCCGTCAGATTGTGCTTTTGCATAAGGCATGTGCTTGCACCTATCTCAGGGGAGAGTCTTTCGGTAGGGCTGCGCCTCGCCAAGACAACGGAGACTTGCGATAAGTATGGTCTGCGCCGTGCCAAGACAACGGAGGTTTGGGCTAAGGAAGGTCTTTGCCTCTCGGCGGTTGCGTTCGGGCTCGTCATCAGACTTCTCGGCTATTGCGTTCAAGCTTGCCCACCGAGAGCTCCATGAACGGCACGGCAAGACCGTTCGCTGCGCTACGGCTTTCTGTATCGCTCGCCTTACGAGACTGTTTGCCGCTTTCTCGCTCCCTCGCTGCATGCCCTCAGACCCCCCTGTATTGCGTTTAGGCTTGCCCCCTAGCCTCTCTACTTGCCCCCAAACCTCTCGGCTGTTGCCCTCTTGCTTGCCCACCGAGAGCTCCATGAAGGGCGCGGTGAGACCGTTCGCTGCGCTACGGCTTTCTGTATCGCTCGCTTCCTAGCTCGCTGCTTGCTCTCAGATCTCTCGCGATTGCATTCAGTTTATTTTTTTGCACAAGGCATGTGCCATACCCGCTCAGGTCGGGTTTCTCGGCAGGTCTGTGCCGTGGCGCGCTACGCGCTACGCGGCTCTTTGTAACGCTCGCTTTCTAGCTCGCTGCTTATCCTCTAGTCTCTCTGTATTGCATTCAGGCTTGCCATCAGACCTCTCTACCTGTCATCAGATCTCTCGGCGGTTGCCTCCACCCCTTGCCCACCGAGAGCTCCATGAATGGCGAGGCGAGGCCGTACGAAAACCCGACCATAAATACTGCCATATTGCTGTCAGATTATGCTTTTAGATAAAGCATGTGCCTATACCTGTTGTGGTCGGGTTTCTCGGTAGGGCTGCGCCTCGCCAAGACAACGGAGACTTGTGCTAAGTGGTGTCCTTTCCCTCAGGGCTACTGCCATTGCATTCAGGCTTGCCCTCAGACCTCTCGGCGGTTGCGCTCACCTCTTCCTAGCTAGTGTGGCGCGAGCATTTTCTCCGGCTGCACCCACGCCTCGAACTGTTCGGCACTCGCGTAGCCTAGTTGTGCCGCGGATTGCTTGAGTGTCAAGCCTTGCTCGTAAGCAGTCTTGGCTACCTGCGCGGCCTTATCGTAACCGATGTGAGGGTTGAGGGCGGTGACCAGCATCAACGAGTTGTGCAGATGACGCTGCAGTGCTGCGCGATCAGGCTCAAGGCCTGCGACACAATTGTCGTTGAAGCTGCGCGTGCCATCTGCCAACAGCTGGATCGATGTGAGCACGTTGTGCAGTATCATGGGCTTGAAGACGTTGAGCTGAAACTGCCCCAGACTGCCAGCGATGGCAACCGCGGTATCGTTCCCTAGCACCTGCGCACAGACCATCGTCAAGGCTTCGCACTGCGTGGGGTTAACCTTGCCTGGCATGATTGAACTGCCCGGCTCGTTGGCAGGCAGTTGCAACTCGCCGATGCCACACCGCGGGCCACTGCCCAGTAAGCGGATGTCAGAGGCAAGCTTCATGCAAGCGACTGCGATGAGCTTCAACGCCGAGCTGACGTTGACCAACGCATCGTGTGCCGCGAGCAAATGAAATTTATCCACGGCACTAACGAAGGGATGCTCGCTCAAGCGGGCGATGTGCGCGGCAACCTTCACGTCGTAGCCGCGGGGAGCATTGAGCCCCGTGCCTACCGCGGTGCCGCCGAGCGGTATGGCGTAAAGACGCGCCCCTGCCTGTTCAACCACCTGTGTCGCTTCGTCGATTTGCGTCCGCCACGCGCCGAACTCCTGCCCTAGTGTCAGCGGTGTGGCATCCATGCAATGCGTGCGCCCAATTTTGATGATGTCCTTGCAGGCCTCGCTTTTGCGCGCCAACGTCTCCCGTAATCTTTGCAGCGACGGCACGAGTTTTTCGTGCAAATCAAACACCGTCGCCACATGCATCGCGGTCGGGAAACTGTCGTTAGAGGATTGCGACTTGTTGACATCATCGTTGGGATGGATGGGATCTTTGCTGCCCAACACCCCGCCGTCTATCTCGATGGCGCGGTTGGCGATAACCTCGTTGACGTTCATGTTGGTCTGCGTGCCGCTGCCTGTTTGCCACACGACGAGCGGAAAATGCTCGTGCAACTTGCCTGCGATAATTTCATCGCAAGCCTTGACGATCAGGTCACGTTTATGAGTTGGCAAAACGCCCAGTTCGCAGTTGGCAAGTGCGGCGGCTTTTTTGACGATCGCAATAGCACGAATGACGGTAGGGGTAAATTTTTGTGTGCCGATGCGAAAATTTTGCAACGAACGCTGTGTCTGTGCCCCCCAATAGCGATCGCTAGCAACCTCAACTGTGCCCATCGAGTCATGTTCAAGACGAAAGCTGTTCATCCCTCGGTGTCTCTCCGTTAAGTTCGACCTGTTTGATAAAGGGTAGTTTTTTCAAGTCGGGCGGGTCCTCGTTGAATTCTTCGATGCAGATGACGTTATGGTAGGGTATGTGCAGGCGGTTGGTTTTGGCGAAGCGCCGCCGCGTGTTATCTTCGTCGGGCAGGATAATGTGGCGACGATGGTCGTTAAACACCAAACCCTCGATGGCAATCATGCCGAAATACTCGCTCGCCCGCACGGTGGTGGCGACGACCGCTATGGGGCTTTTCGCATTTTTCTCCAGAAACCTCACCCGGTAGCGGCGACGATTCTCAGCCATCATTCCCCCGCAGCGTAAACACGAGCATCGCTCCCCTCGTGAACAAGGCGAGCATACCTTAACCCCTAAACACAAGCACGGATAGTGGCAAGTGTGCCTATGATTTTTTTTTCACCGCGCTTTTCAACTCCTTGAGCGAGATCCAGATGCGTTCGGATTTAACGCTGTGGCAAAAAATCCACCACAGCGTAATATTTATCTTGCTGCTGTCCTGCAACGTTGCCAACCCCTTGTGCTGCTTTAGCAGGTGCTGCAGTTTTTTGTGGATAGCATTGCTGCGTTCGTTGCGAGCGAGAAAGTCGCGCCAATCACGTCTGGTTTCAAGACAGGCGAGCGGGCGGGCGGCAACGATCGGATACAGCTGCCAGGCATTGCGGGTATAGCTCGTCACAGCCAGCACCCCACAAGTATCAAGCAGCGAAGTCAACGATGTGGGCAGTTCAATCGCTTCAAGGCGGTCGATGTCACCTTGCCCGCCCTGATTGAGAAAGATTGATTTGAGAAATTCGGTGAACTTGTTGGTGCGTTTTTTTTCCATTTCGGCACGCTTGAGGGACAACTCGCCTCGCAGCAAAAATTCCACCAGCACCGCCTGTGTCGGGGACAGGTGCAAGCCATCCCGCCCCACACGACGAGAAAAAATCGCCCCAATCTGACGGATCACCTGCCAGTAGTGTTGCTTGTTCTCGATGGGGCCGAACGCATGCGTCGCCGCGGCAGGCACTTCACCCACCGCAATCCTAACGCCGCCGCGGTGTGGTTGCAAGAAAATCGCAGCAAAATCACGCTGATAGCCTAGACAGCTCTTTATGAGACGTTCACCCTCGTGCAGCCGTTGCTCCCACAGCATTGCCGCATAGAGGTTGGGGAATGGCTGGGCGTGCAGACTACTGGCTTGTAGGATGTTGCGCAGCACGGTGCGTGGCAGGTCACGATAGCGGCTCAACCCGCGCACATCGCGAGCCAGGTTGGCATAGCTGGCCTTGAAGACCAGCTTGCGCTCGCGATCGAACAGTCTTATTACTCCCGGACAGGTGGGCATGTCTTGCAGGGTTTTGTTGTCGATCGCCCAGCCGAGTTTCATGCACGAATCGATGTCACCCTGCAGCCTGATCGCATCAACGATCGTTTCGATGCCACGTTTGCGCATGGCGCGCAACAGCTGCGTGAACAGTGCGGTTGTCGTCTGTGCATCGCCTTCGGCGCGATGTGCCGATGAGACCTTCGCCCCCAGATGCTTGGCGCTGCCTTGCAAGGTTTTGTCAGGCGCGGCGGGGAAGAGCTTAGTGGTCAGCAAGTGCGTGCAGAGGTAGAAGTTTTTGATCTGCTTGCGGCAGGCTTGGAAGGCAAAGTGCTTGATGAACTTCATGTCGCCGCTGCAGTTGTGGCTAACCAGCACCTGATCGCCAATAAAGTCGAGCACCTCAGGCATGACCGCTTCGATGGTTGGAGCATCCTTGACCATGTTGTCGTTGATGCCCGTCATCCTGCGCACAATCGGCGGAATAGGAATGTGTGGATTGACCAGCGTGTGGTAGCGGTCACTAACCTTGCCGTTGCGGTAGCTGAGCGCACAGATCTCGGTAATGCCGTTCTTCTGTGCGTTACCACCCGTCGTCTCGATGTCAAAGATAATGTAGCATCCTGCGGCAAGTGCTTGGTCTATTTGGACGCGGCAGCGGGTGGAATAGCTGTCGCTTCTGCTGTGGTCGTCTCTGCTACCTCGACTGCGTTTGCCTCTACTGCTGGATGAAGCGGTCATGCTTGACTTCTTGAACTACGTGCCACTAACATGATAATGCCACCGTGCCGACGTTAAGCCAACAGGATAATTAAGGATAGCACATGCCGGACTTGCAACTCGACGAGCAACAGCTAGCTCTGCAGCGCGCCGCCCGTGAATTTGCTCAACGTGAGATGATGCCACACGCGGGCAACTACGACGAGTCAATGGACTACCCCTGGCCGATTATCGAGAAAGCCTTTGCACAGGGATTGATGAACGTCTTCGTGCCGCAAGAATACGATGGTCTAGGTCTGTCGCACCTCGATGTGACCTTGATCGTCGAACAGCTCGCCTACGGCTGTTCGGGCATGGCGACGGCTATAACTGCCAATGAACTCGCGCTTTCGCCCCTGACCCTAGCGGGCAGTGCTGAGCAGATCAGAAAATTCACCCGCATGTTGCTGGAAAAACCTAGCGTCGCCGCCTATTGCGTCACCGAGCCAGATGCGGGCAGCGATGTCGCGGCAATTACCACCACCGCCAAAAAGGATGGTGATAGCTATGTCCTCAACGGCGAAAAAATGTGGATTACCAACGCTTCCGTCGCCAGCTGGTATTTTGTGCTTGCCACCCTCGACCGCCGACTCGGAACGAAGGCCATGGTTTGCTTCGTCTTGCCAAGCGATCTATCTGGCATTGCCCCCGGCAAAAAAGAAAAAAACATGGGGCAACGTTGCTCCGACACCCGTGCCGTGACCTTTAAGGACGTGCAAGTGCCAGCCGCCTTCCGTCTTGGCGAAGAAGGTGATGGGTTCAAAATCGCCATGCGTGCCTTCGACAAGTCACGCCCGATGGTCGCGGCTCTTGCAACCGGGGTGGCGCAGTGTGCTTTCGATCACGCGCTGCGCTACGCACAGGAACGCAGTGCTTTCGGCAAGCCAATCTTCGCGCATCAGGCGATCGCCTTCATGTTGGCGGAAGTTGCTACCGAGATCGAAGCTGCGCGTCTATTGACCTGGAAGGCGGCACAGCTGCTTGATCAGAGCAAGCGAGCGACGAAGGAGGCATCGATGGCCAAGCTGTTCGCTTCCGCCGCCGCGGTCAAGGCAACCGAGCATGCGGTGCAGATTTATGGTGGCTATGGTTACAATCGCGAATATCCTGTGGAAAAACTGTATCGCGACGCGAAAATTTTTCAAATTTACGAGGGAACTTCCCAAATTCAAAAATTAATCATCTCTCGTCACCTGGTGCAGTGAGGCACAGCGGAGGTCTACTGTAGCTGCCACTATCCTTGAGATGACGAGGGGTTGAGCTGATGGAGTTGCCGATGCGTTATGCTACCTGCCACACTTGCTCGTTCAAGGCTTTCGTGGCCGCACTGCTGTGCTTGAGCGGTCTGCTGCCTGCACGGACTGAAGCTAAATCACTGGGGCGCGAGGGTGTCCGTGTCGCGCAGGACTGGGTGGCGATGGCCCGTTCCTACCGGGAGTCTTCCATCCTCGCTTTCCACGAGATACTCACGGCACTGCAGATGGATGTGACGGAATTTGCTAATAGGAGCGGGCAACACGAAGATCGCCTCCGCAGCTACCTGAGGGGCGAACTTATCCTCGACGAGATGGAGCTGGACCTGATCGAACTTTTCGTCGACGATGTCAAGGGGATCGTGCGCAAGTTTTACAACGATGGGCTATCGCCGAATCCCAAGGCAAGCAAGCTTCTGTATGGTGTGATCGATGCCGAGAAATTCAGTCTGTATGCGCAGATCGAGGCGGCAGCGTGGAAACTGCGCGAGAGTGGCGGAGAGCTTACTGCCGAACAGGAACAGCTTGTTAACAAGGTCAATCTCATCAGAAACGATGCTTTTGCTCGCCTCAAACACGGGGTGAGCCTTGCCGATATTAATCTCTACAAAAACAAACAGCAGACCTCGACCGACATTCTTAACGCAGTTCTCGACCGCCTCAAGCTGTCTGTTGCGGAGCTAGCACGACGAGCACAGCTTGATGCCGCCACCGTCGCAGCCTATCGGCACGGGAAGATCGCCTTCGCTGTTGATGACACAGAGAGAGTATATGCAGTGCTTGAGGCTGCGAGGCACGAACTATCTGCCAAGCCACGACGGAAACGACACAGGCGGCCACGGCTGAACAAGAACACGCACAGCCGCGCCGAAGCCGAGTTGCAGCTGAAACTTCTCTTGCAGGATTTCAAGGTAGCCGTGCGGGTTGAGCGATATTTACTTGGCCGCTGATTAAAATTGAAAACTTCTAACTAGATTAATCGGATTTTGGTGGCTGTTTCAGCTTAACCTCCTCATTTTTAATGTCCTTGGCCAATTTTTGAAGCGATTGAATCAATGTCAACTTGCGCATTTTTTCCGGGGTGGAAACAAGGTACACCCCCCCACCGGGGAATCCTTTAGCGGGGGTCTTCTCATGCGTGATCTGAGCATATAGTTCGTAGTTAAGATACTCGACAGAAGACCTAATACATCTCAACAAGATAGCCTCCCTGAAATCTTTGCCTGCCTCCATATTGGTGCTATATGCGTGTTTTAAAAAGCTTTGTCCGGCTGATTTTCCTACGTCCCATGAGTGCTGGTCCGGATCGAGTCGCGAAGGTCTTTCCTTCCTCGAATCCGGAGGCGTGAGACGTGAGACATTTTTTTTGATTACATAGAGAGCAGGATTGGCTCGACGTAACCCTTCTTTATATTGCGCGGCTACTTGGCGGGAGGAAATTTCATGGCCAGCTTCTTGGCTGATCAAATCTATAGATAGGGCCTTAGCGTCCTCTTCAGGATTCCAGCCCATCCAGTAGCGGTCGAGCTTGGCAAACATTTTCTGACGAGCAGCAGCACTAACTGGAGCTGATTTTCCGGGTCTAAAAAATAGCTTAACCAGACCGTTCTGTTCCAGCTCATGAAGAGTGTCTATGAGGTGGTCACCACGAACGCCAACGGAGTCCTCAATCTTCTCAATAGAGAGGAATTCCTCGGTTTCACCGCCGTCTGCTGACCCTACGACAAACATCCGCGCAACAGTTAAAGAAGTTGGAGAGAGACCGGTTTCGAGACCCTGCTGGTACACTTCGGTAATTTGATACTTCCCCTCCTGTTGCTTACCCTTAAAACCAATAAGACCCTGTTTAGACAGGTAATTCAAGTCAGTTTCCACCGTTCTATTACTAACGCCACTGCTGTTGGCGAAATCACTTTTCACGAACACTCTGCGGGCAATCAGCTCTAGTATCTGGACAAGCCGATCTGATCGCTTGGTAGTCATGCCGTCATCCCCGAAATTAAAAGGACGCGCTGCTGGGAATGTCTTGCCATATATTTTTCTTGGAAAGGTGACCTTCCAAGTGAAATTTTCGATGCCGAACTTAACTGGCAGTCCAACCTCTCTTGTCCGTTCGAACATTGTTTTGATACCCCTACCGACACGCTCTACATATCCCGCCCTTTGCATAAACTCGGCATAGCAGTGAGTTCTGACGAAGAAGCACGCTTGCTCTCGCTTCCCACCCGCTTATATATCTTGCCCCCATCACATGTATGAAGATTGGGGGACTGGCTACTAAACACCTCCACAAGAACCCCCTGGGTGGGAGGGTCAGCGTGATCGAGGGGGATTTTTTCTATATGAGCCTGAACCGGCGGGTCACAATCATTGGCCATATTCTGCGCTTTAGAGATGGTATCATCGGGATTTACCACGCCACACACCCTTTCTTCGTGGCTATCGCCCTTATCCTTGATGCCGATATATATTTTGCCGCCTTTGCAATTGGCGAAAGCACACATAGCCCTAGCCAATTGATATCCGGGGGGTAGTTGCTCCTTGAACTCTATGTGCATACCCTCGCCCCTATCCAGAGCTTGGGTAATATCCTCTCTCAACACAGCATTCCCCCAGCATACACGAACCACGAGAATCGCACCCTACCCTATCGCAGGTAGGTTCGCAAGTCGGCTCGCAGGTCGGCTCGCAGGTAGGTTCGCAAGTCGGTTCGCAAGTCGGCTCGCAAGTCGGCTCGCAGGTCGGTTCGCAGGTAGGCAAGCTTACGCGACCGATAATCCTTGGAGTACAATGGAGGTGCTGAAGGCATTGCTGACGCTGCTGTGGATAACAGCCTTTCCTCCTTCTCAATACGGGGCACGTAGCTGGGCCGAGGATTGTTACGCCGAGCAGGATCTGCTAAAATTTGAGCAGGGGCTTGACACTGGGAGGAGGCAGCGAGTGCATTATCGGATGAAAAAATTCGGCAGATATGTTCTAATTTTCGTGGTGTGGATCTTTTGTCTTTCGGTGCGCGTCGGTGACAAGACGATCTTCGACCATGCCCATGGAGTGCTGGTGGAGAACCGTGTCGTCAGTGCTATCGATCAGGAACTCAGTGATCTGTGGCGCAGTATCGGCAAGACGGCACGAGTTGCCTACCGACGTATTTCTGGAACGCCACAGGATGACGAGCAGGTGCGGAGCGGGTAGACAGTGGTAGAAGACAACATGACGCAAGAACAACTCAAAATAGTCACTTGGCCTGCACCGGTGCTGGAAACACGGGCGGAGGAGATTACCGTGTTCGACGACGGGCTGCGTGCCTTTGGTGAGGCCATGCACGCGACGATGCGGACGGCACACGGCATTGGCTTGGCGGCCAACCAAGTCGGGGTGCTGAAGCGCATTTTGGTAATTGAAATACCGTGGGATGGCAAGCGTTACGGCAAGAATGGCGAGCGGCGGGCCTGGCACGATCAGCGTTATACGATTGTTAATCCAGAGATCGTCGAGCAAGAAGGTGTAATTACCTTCAACGAGGGTTGCTTGAGTTTCCCCGAACTTTTTGGCGAAGTAGAGCGGGCACGACGCGTGCTGGTCAAGGCACAGGACGTGGACGGCAAAGCGCAGGTGATCGAGGGGGATAACCTGTTTGCAGTTTGCCTGCAACACGAGATCGACCATCTTAACGGTATCGTCTTCATCAACCACATGACCAAGCTGCGCGCCGATGCCATCAGGCAAAAGCTAGGCGCTCCCTGAATGCGTACGCAAGCCATCCGTGTCGCGCCTTCGCTGCTCGCCTGCGACCTGCTTAACCTCGCTAGCGAGGTGCAAAAGATGGAAGCGGCACGCGCTGACTTGCTGCACGTCGATGTTATGGATGGGCATTTTGTCGCCAATCTTTCCTTTGGCTTGCCCCTAGTTGCCGCACTCAGCCAGATGACAGCCTTGCCACTGGATGTGCACCTGATGATCGCTAATCCACAGACGATGGCGGTGCGTTATCGCGACGCGGGCGCAGCGCGGGTGACCTTCCATTGCGAGGTGCAGGCTGATGTGCGGACGATCATTGCTGCGCTCAAAGCACGAGGCAGCATGGTTGGCTTGGCACTCAATCCCCCTACCCCAGCTGAGGCGGTCTTTCCTTATCTCGACGAACTCGATATGATTACCGTGATGGCGGTCACGCCCGGTTTTGGTGGACAGGCCTTCATGCCATCGGTGTTGCCGAAGGTCAGCGCCTTGCGCGCTCGCATCGGCAGCCGCGCGATCGATCTCGGCGTTGATGGTGGCATCGATGCCAACACGGGACGGCAGGCCGTTGCCGCGGGCGCGAACCTACTAATTGCGGGCACGTATGTCTGTGCCGCGCCAGACCGCGCGGCGGCGATGGATCAACTTAGGCGGGGGACTTGCTGATGAAAAAACTACTAGTGCTGGCCAGCTTGCTGCTGCTCGGCACACAAGACAACCCTAGTGCCAAGTTAGTGCGGGTCGGCGGTGAGTTCAAGGTCAAGTCGATCGTCAAGACCAAAGAACTCGGCTTTGTAGTCACCTTCGTCAGCACTGATCGGAAGGCGCAGGTGCAGAAAATAACGCTTGAAAGCTCCTACCTCCACGTCAGCGTAGAGGAAGGCAAGGTGCTGCGCCTCTCGGCGGAGGTTGCCGCACAACAAGGTAACGTTGTCGAAGCACGGCAGATATTGCTGTTTCTGCCTACACCCACCTCGTATCTTCCCGTATGGCTGTTGTCCCGCTCCGCGCCCGCGCTGTCCGACCTGAAGGGAGCGAGGTACATTGACATGCATGCCCCACAAAGCGATTTTATGCTGTTTTAGTCGCCCCTAGGGATGGCAAGGGATGGCAAGCGTAGGGCAATACCATCTCGTTGTCGACGTAGAGATGCGGGTCACGGCTTGAGCCTAGTTCCCACCTTCCTGTCGGGTGTGGTTCGTGGTATTCTTCTGCGCAGGGCGATGAGCCTCACCATTGAGAACGAGCAGGATGCACAGCATGGTAGACTACACCGCGGCCCGCGGTTTCTTACTATACACGGCAACGGGATGGATTTTTGTCGTCAATCTGATCGTGTTTCTCTTTACTTGTTGGCTGGGGGGCGTGTTCTTCGGTGCGCCGAGTAACGAGGTGTTGATTGCCTTGGGTGCGAAAGACACCGTGCGGCTGGTGCAAGGCGAGTGGTGGCGGTTTTTCACTCCCGTTTTCATTCACGTCGGCATGATCCACTTTGCCTTCAACAGTCTGGGCCTGTGTGTTATCGGGCCGCGCATCGAAGAAATTTTTGGCAAACGTCTGTTCCTGCTCGTCTACCTCGGTGCAGGTATAGCTGGCAATCTGTGCAGTGCTCTATTCACGCTCGGTATTAGCGCGGGTGCCTCAGGGGCACTGTTCGGTCTACTCGGTGCGGGCTGGTACCTCGACCGCCGTTTCCGACGGCGCTTGCAAGAGATGTCGGGTGGCATGCTGCGCGGCCGCAGCAATTTTACCATCTTGGTTATCATCAACGTGCTGTTTGGTTTTATCATGCCTGGCATCGACAACGCGGCGCATATCGGGGGACTGCTGTTCGGTATCGTGGCGACGCGGGCGATCCTGCATCTGCGTCCTAATCGTCTCGTCCTGTGCAACCGTCGCCGCGGGCTGCGCATCTTGCTGGTCACCGCGGTGGCCATGCTCATGCTCGCGGTCGCAGGTGTTGACCGCAACTTTGCCCTACAACGATTGCTTGTTGCCGCCGACCATGTCGAACCGCCGCTGGCTTATCTATACTATAGCAAGGCCTTGCAACTCGCTCCCGATGCCGCAGCACTGCTCTACTTCAAGCGCGGCGTGCTACTGTTGCGCGGCGGAGCAATGCGGGAAGCACTGAACGATCTCCACACTGCCAACCGCGATCCCGCGGTCGCACTAAAGATTAAAACCTTCCTCGACGATTACGCCGCCGAAGGCTTTAGCACCGAAGCGGACTTTATTAGGCGGAGCTTATCGCTGCACAATTTCGAGCTCTAATCATGCCAGCTATGGCGCTTAGGTGTCTCCACACAGCGAACCTTGTCGGACGCGGCTGCCTGCACTATAATGCTCCTTTTACCGATGAGGCTGGAAAGTAAAGGGTGGTAACAGCTGCTCCGCCAGAAAACGGCTATCGTGCCATACCCTTGGCGACGGCGATTGCACACAAAGATCGCCGACTCCTGCAACGTTTGAATAGCAAGCTCAACCCTGAGGACATGTCGGTGTCTGTGCAGGGTGGCCGCGCTACGGTTATGTTGCGGGCGATTGATATTGGCGAACTGCGCCAGGTGGTGGCAGAGCTGTCATCTACAGCATCGAGAGATGACATTCTTACCGCCGTGCTGGTAGCGATCGAGAGCATCAAGAGCTACGGCATGCGTGCTGGCAAACGCTACTTCGTCGGCTATGCTGACGAACGCAAGGTAAAAGATCGTGCTGACAAGGGACTGCGGCGCGGCAAGCACTACTACGCTAACGATCATTCTTTTCACCCTGTTAATCAGCGTCTGCCACCGCAATTTATCGACAAAATTATCACAGGTGATGCAGAGGCAGTACTGTGCGAACTACCCGACAACTGTATTGATTTGATCTTTACTTCACCGCCATACAATTTTGGTTTGGACTATGGCGATAGCGCCGATGACATAAGGTGGGAAGCGTATTTTCAAAAACTTTTTGCTATCTTTGCTGAGTGTATCAGGGTGTTAAAATTTGGCGGGCGCATCGTCGTCAATGTGCAGCCGCTTTTTTCTGATTATATACCCAGTCATCATATTATCAGTTCCTTCTTTATGCAACGAGGCTTGATATGGAAAGGCGAACTGCTGTGGGAAAAGAACAACTACAACTGCAAATATACGGCGTGGGGCAGTTGGAAAAGTCCTGCCAGTCCTTATCTGAAGTATACGTGGGAATTCATCGAGGTGTTTGCCAAAGGGTCTTTGAAGAGCGAGGGTAGCAAAGCCGATGCAGACATTAGCGCCGATGAATTCAAGCAGTGGGTCAATGCTAAGTGGAGCATCGCCCCTGAGCGGAACATGGGTAGCTACGAGCATCCCGCCATGTTTCCCGAAGAACTTGCCACGCGGGTGCTAAAACTGTTCAGCTTCGCCCGCAGTGTGGTGCTCGACCCTTTCAACGGTGTGGGCACTACGGCAGTCGTAGCAAAAAAACTGCGCCGCCACTATCTCGGCATCGACATCTCACCCCGCTACTGCCAGACCGCCGCGGCGCGACTGGCAGACTCAAGACTGGCTGACTAGATAGCGCAGACTTTGCAGCAGTAGAGTGCGATCGTGGACGAGCACTTCTTGATAGGGGTTCTGTAGCAGTTTGAAAATTTCTTCCTGCTGAGCTCTGATAGCGGCGACTTTCTCCAAGGCCAGGTCTCGTCGGGCCAGCTCAAGCGAGGTAAGCAACACCGTGACCCCGCTGCTGACGATGATGATGGCGGGAATGCCTGTGCGTAAGGTTTTGCTGATGAAGCGATCACGCCCCAGTCTAACGAACAGCCCGTTCCAAGCCTCGACCAGCCTGCTAGCCGTTTCGCCCACCGAAGCTACGGGACGGCTGTCAAATATTTTCCACAAAAATCCCCGGCCCTTGTTAACACGGGAGGCGTTGAAATCAAACCCATCCCAGCGCGATGGCAAAATCCTGGCTGTGCGGGAAAACCTCCCCACCGCGTTTTTGAGCGTCACAGGGGCTGAGGTGGCAGTGGCAATGATCGCGGCCCCAACCATGCGAGTGCGCTGCGCGGCCGATTCCTGCTGCCAAGCATGCTCTGCAGCTTGCCCGCGGGCAAGATTGCTCTCGATCAGGTCGAGGGGAAAATAACGCCCGCCGAGCAAGTCTTCGCACGCGGAAGTGTGGGGGGAACAGAGGCGGAACTTTGCGGTCGTGGTATCGCCCTGGGTGGCATGCTCAACCTGCAGGATCGCCTGCTCCTCCGTATGCAATACCGCTGCAAGCGAAGCCTGTTCACGCAACAAATCGCGGCGTGACAGCGCGGCATAGTCGGCTAGCAAGCGTTCGTCCCGCGTGCCGAGAGGCAGGAATTTCAACCCCACCCGCCGTCCCCAGGTACGCATGTAGGCTGCACCGAGACCGGCACTAAGGCTTCTGCTGTGGCGACCGGGAATGGCGATAATGATGCCTAGCTGGCGATGAGCGTATTCCTCGCCGAACTCGGCGGTCGACATACCAAAGCCAAGTGCCCAATCCCTGTGCCGAGTTTTGGTGTAGGTAAAGGGGCCGCCGAGATAGTTCATGCGATAACGATAGTTGCCAAAACGCCACCGTGCCAACGCACCCATGCCATAGCCAGCTTCAGCTTCCAGCGCGGCCTGCAGCCAGTGGCGACCGTTGTTAGCGAGGCAATACTCAAGGGCCACATCGCCCCCGAAAGCGGCGAGCAAGCCAGCATTCAACCGCCCTGAAATGCTGTAGCAGGTGGTCGTCGGCTTGATGAAACGGTAGAGCAGCGTGCGTACCCGATCCCCGTACTGGCGCAAACGGGAGACATAGCGCGCCTGCTCGTTGCGATCGATGCGGCGCGGTGCATGCTCATGCCGATAGGTATTACAGCGTTGCAATAGTGCCGTGGCATCATAGCCGCCATGTGGCGCGAGACTGGCGAGAATGTCAGCCGCTACTTGCGTGCCCTCAAGCCCACCAATGCGCTGCTCGACCAGCGAACGCACACAGACGAGCACGGGGGCCAGTGCCGCGGCATCGAGCACCTGCTCCTCCGTTCCGCCCTGCCACAGACTTTGTGCGGCCAAGCGCAACTCCACCTCGTCTTCGGTATCGAACAACACCCGCAGATCACTGCTGGCAGACACGGGCAACGCACCCGCGCTAGCAAAACTATCGACACCCAGCAACAGAAGTAGAACGACTAACTTCATGACAAGAGGTCACCGCCCTCCGCAGATCACATTCATCGATCGGTGCGGCGCAAACTATCACCCGCCACCCAGAATGTCAAACACGGTGATGCGCTAGCCGAACGTGTACCCGACACCCAGACAGAAATCTATTTAACTATCTAAAATAAAAGACATTTTATAATTTTTTTATCAAAATTTATAAATGTTCCACGTGGAACACTCAGCTGTGAATAGCTGTGGATAACGTTTGAACGCGGAACGTTCCACGTGGAACACTCAGCTGTGGATAACCTCGGCAGTGGGCAGACTGAAGCGGACGGCTTGCCCCTAGATTGACCCTGAATGTTGCACGTGAAACACTTCCCGTGCATAACGCACTCGTATTTTTAGTCTCTGAAAAGACATTTTAACGATAAAATTAGCTAAATTCCTATTTTCAGACGAGTACGACCACTTTTTTCAGTAAAAATGCTCGTTTTCGACCACATCCGTGTGTTTTTGGCTTAAAACAGCTGGATTTAGTCAAAAACCAACAAACGTGGGTGAATACGAGCCTAAAAAGCATTTTTTTAGGCTTAAATCTTAAATTTTTCTGAATGTTTCACGTGGAACACTCAGCTGTGGATAACTGTGGGGGTAATTGAAGACAACCCTATATGTTTCACGTGCAACACTGCCTGTGGATAACTGTGGATAACGCCTGAGCACGGAACGTTCCACGTGGAACATTTATAAATTTTGACAAAATACTGTATTTATATCAATAAAATCAAATAGTTATCGTCATATATGCCTCCAGCCTCGCCGCCAAAGTGAGAGCATTACGGGAGTGGCAGGCTTTCGTCTCTCGAACAGATGCGAGTGCATAAAAAACTGTCACAAACTCCCGTCTTGTGTCGTAATGGTATGCATGCAGGCTTATTTACTCATCGTTATCGCCCTGCTGACTAGCGGGTTTACTTTTCGTGACGCGGTGCAATTGATCGACCAGCACACGGCTGTCATCGCCCTCCAGCGCGCCGCACAAGCAGTGCATCAGGAGGGGGTGCAGCGCAGTGCTTGGAGTGATCCCGTCGTCAAACTCAGCGCCAAAAATTTATCGCCAGCGTGGTTCGCGGGCAAAGCCACGCCGATGAGTGGCTTTGATGTTGGGATAATGCAAAAAATTCCTCTGACAGGACGCTACCGATACCTGCACGAGGTTTTTGTGGCAAAAGAACAGAGTGTGCAAGCACAAGCCGAAGACCGCCAACGCGAGTTGTTGTTGTCACTGTGGCAGATTTTGATTACCGAGCGCAAACTGCGTGCCGAGCATAAAATTTTACAAGAGAACCGCCTCTGGTTGCGCAAAACCCTCGATGTCGCCGAGCAACTCTACACCAACGGCAAGACCACCCGCCTTGCTGTGCTCGACATTCAGATAAGAGAGGCTGAAGTGCGCACCGCCTTGAGCAACAAAGACCATGCCCATCAAGAACAGCAGGCCAAGCTGCACTACTTGACAGGGCAACGCGCCAAGATTGACTTCGCCTCAGTCCCGTGGTCGCTGCTCGCCACTACCCCAACAGACAGTGACACCCAGGACTACAAGGAGCAGGCTTTGCAATACACGCGGCGCGCCAAAACCTCGCAGGCACAGGCACAGCGCGCCGCCCGCATGCCTGACCTCATCGTTACTGCGGCTTATCGTCCCAATCTCGATGGGCAGGGCAATTTTTTCAGCTTCAGTTTCAGCCTGCCCTTGCCTGTCAGTGCCGGTCGCCGTGCCGCGTATGCCAGCAGTTTGCACGCGCAGCAGCAGGCTGAGTTGCAGCTCGACACCTATCGCAGGCGCAAGAGCAGCGAGCTAGATTTTCTACGACGACGCAGCGCTAGGATAACTGCCGAGTTGCAAATTTTGCGGAGCGAAACACAAAAGTTCGCGCGCGACTCACGCCGTCTTGCCTTTATCTCTTATCGTCACGGTGAAGCAACTTACGCAGAACTGCTGCAAGCAGAGTTGCAACTGCAAAACATACTACTCAAGCAGACCGCACTGCAAGCTCAGCTGGCTACCACACACTTAAAGCATCGCTATCTCAAGGGAGCACCGCTGCATGAATAATTTAATTTTGCTAATTTTGGCACTAGGTTGTGCGCTAGCAACATCCGTACTCGCCGAAGATGATAAGGCCAACATGTCTGCTGAACACAAGCACGAGCATGATTTTTACTTCACCTGCTCGATGCATCCAGAGATAAGAGAAGGTGCGCCAGGCAAGTGTCCTATATGTGGCATGAACTTGACCAAAGTCGAAGTCGAGCCAGACGAGCAGGATGAACAAGAGACGACAGCTAGTGACATCGCCAGCACGACGGTAGCCGAGATAAGACTACGCAAGGCACAGCTGCAGCATTTTCGCCCTGCCTATTTTACGGTCACGACGATGAAGATGCAGAAGCGAGCACGTCTACTGGGCCGAGTTTTACAAGCTGAAACCCGTGAAAAGACCATCCCGGCCCGTGTCGGTGGTAGAGTCGAAAAAGTTTACATCAAGTCTACTGGCAGCAAGGTGAAGCGCGGCGATGCGGTGCTCGATCTCTACAGTCCTGCTTTGATTACTGCGGGCGAAGAATATCTCGTTGCGCATCGCGGTCTGCGGCAATCATCGCGCTCTGCCGGACAAAATATGCTTGCCCAAGCTGAGAAAAAACTTCGTCTGTGGGGTATCCAATCGTTTCAATACAGAAAGTGGGCGCAGCGCGGCAAAGTCCCCGAGCGTGTCACCATCTATTCGCCTGTCAGTGGTGTCGTCAAGAAACGCCATGCCGTTGCCGGGCGCTATTTCAAAGAGGGGCAGATTTTTTTTGAACTCTATGACCTATCGAGTGTTTGGGTAGAAATTGACGTTTACGAACATGATGCTAGTCTCGTCACGCGCGGTCAAGCAGTGACGATGCAGTTTGTCGCCGTACCTGGCCAAGCATTAGAGGGTGAGATAGATTTTATTTCGCCTGCCTTGGACACGACTTCGCGCACGCTTAAGATTCGTGCAACGGTAGACAATCCTGGCAACAAACTCAAGCCTGGCATGATTGCTGATGTTACCTTGCAGATTGAATTGCCTGGCATGCCACTGGTCATTCCTCGCAGTGCGATGATCGACACAGGTAAACGCAAAGTCGTATGGACAAAGATTAGCGCCAAAAAATTTCAGGCTAAAGTAATACAGACTGGTTACGAGGCAGAAGGCTATGTTGAAGTTAAAGCTGGGCTGGAAGAACACCAGCAGATAGTGCTCGATGGTAATTTTTTGCTCGACGCACAGGCACAGCTGTTCGGCGGCTATAGCGAGATAGGTGGCGATGCACACCGTCATAACTAAATTAATTACCGCCGCGCTCAGGCACCGAACTCTAGTCGTCATCAGCTTTGTTTTAATCGCGCTAGGGGCCGTGTTTAGCCTCAGGCATGCCCGTATCGATGCCATCCCTGACATCGGCGAGAACCAACAAATCGTTTTTACTGAATGGCGGGGACGTTCGCCCCAAGACATCGAAGCGCAGGTTACCTATCCACTGAGTGTGTTGTTGCAAGGCGTTCCTGGCGTCAAGGATATACGCGGCACCTCGGCCTTTGGTTTTTCAACCATCTATTTAATTTTTGATGATGAGGTTGATTTTTACTGGAGTCGTAGCCGTATTTTGGAAAAACTTTCGACCGCGGGTGACACCTTACCTGCTGGTGCAATTGCCAAAATGGGGCCTGATGCTACGGGCCTCGGGCAGATATTTTGGTATACCGTTGAAAACACTGCTGAATCCGAGCAACCTCGTTCACTTGCCGAACTGCGTTCGTTGCAGGATTTTTATATCAAATATATGCTGCAAAGTGTTAAGGGCGTTAGCGAAGTTAGCAGTATTGGTGGCTTTGTTAAAGAATACCAAATCGATGTTGACCCTAAAAAACTTTTTGCTTTTGATGTGCATTTCAGTGCGTTATTGCAAGCAATCAAAAACAGCAATATGGATGTCGGAGCAGAAGTTATCGAGGACGGCAGCCGTGAATTTGTTGTGCGCGGCAGAGGTTTTTTTACCTCGCTGGCGGATATTGAAAACGTCGTCATTGCGGTGCGTAACAACGTCGCCGTGCGGGTACAAGATGTTGCACGGGTAGGCGTTGGTCCCGCGTTTCGGCGCGGTGCCTTAGACAAAAACGGCACTGCTAGCGTCGGCGGGGTGGTGACGATGCGTTACGGTGAAAATCCGCAGGCAGTGATCGATGCCGTTAAAGCGCGCTTGCAAGTCGTTGCCAAGGGGTTGCCGCGCGGGGTCAGCATCGTGCCTTTCTATGACCGCACCGAATTAATTGGTGATACCATTGCGACGGTCTACAGTGCACTCAGCCAAGAGATAATCATCACCGTCATCGTTATCCTGCTGTTCTTGTTGCACTTGCGAGCTTCGGTGCTGGTGTCGTTGACGCTGCCATTCGGCGCGGGCATAAGTTTTATTTTGATGTGGTTGTTGGAGATCGACTCTAACGTCATGAGCTTGTCAGGGCTGGTAATTGCCATCGGCTCGATGGTCGATATGGGCATTATCATGACGGAAAACATCTATGCTAGCTTAGCCGCGCAACCTGAGGCCGATAAACGCGCCCGACTGCAAATAATCTCGCACGCGGCACGTGAAGTTGGCCCTGCTATTATGACTGCGGTGATGACAACGATCGTTACTTTTCTGCCTGTATTTGCCCTTGAAGGCAGCGAGGGCAAGCTATTTACACCGCTGGCGTGGACGAAGACACTGGCCATGCTCGGTGCGTTGCTGGTTGCCGTAGTGCTTATTCCTGCGTTGGCGGCGCTATTTTTGCGCGGCGAGCTAAAACCTCTGCAAAAAAACAAACTTAGCCTAGGCATCGTTACCAGCTATCATTTTTTGCTGCGGCATCTGTTGCGGCATCGCTGGGTGTTTTTGTCGTCGCTCATACCATTGCTGGCAGTTAGTTATCTCGCCTTCAATGCTTTGCAAAAGGAATTCATGCCGTCGTTGAACGAGGGTGACATTCTCTACATGCCTGTAACGACACCTGATGTCAGCATGACAAAAGCGCGGGAGTTGTTGGCTTACACCGATCGCGTCCTCAAAGAACACCCTCTAGTGGAGTATGCGGTGGGCAAATTAGGCCGCACCGACTCGCCGCTCGACCCCGCCCCGGTAGCGATGATTGAGACGGTGGTCAAACTTGTGCCGCGTGACCAGTGGCAGGGCAAGAGCATCTACGACATTATGCACGAACTCGACCGTGCCTTGCAGGTGCCTGGCTTGGTTAACTCGTGGGATTTTCCTATTCAGACCCGCATCGGCATGATCTCTACAGGCATCAAAACGGCGGTGGGTATTAAGATTTTTGGCGATAATTTACAAAAACTAGAAGAGCTCGCCGCCCAGATTGGGGCGGAGGTTGAACAGGTCGAGGGAGCTTACGGAGTCTACGCCGAACGTATCAGCGGCAAGCCTTACATCGAGTTTGACATCGACCGCGTTGCCGCGGCGCGCTTCGGCATCAACACTGGCACGGTGACGGAAATTTTACAGACAGCAGTGGGTGGTGTGCCTATCGGACAGTTTTATGAGGGACGAGCTCGTTACCCGATTCGGGTGAGATACGAGAAAGAGCTACGTGATCGTATTGACGAACTCAAGCGCGTGCTTGTGCCCGCCCCGACAGGTCAGCATATCCCGCTGGAACAGCTGGCGGAGATTAAAGTGGTGACAGGGCCGGCGGCGATTCAATCGGAGAACGGCATGCTGCGTGCACTCGTGCTGCTCAACGTCAAGGGGCGCAGTCTGGGCAATTTTGTCGCGGCAGCCAAGCAGCATGTGGAGCAAAACGTGACCTTGCCACCTGGTTATGCGCTAGTGTGGGCGGGGGAGTATGAAAATCAAGTGCGGGCGAACCGACGCTTAATGCTACTCGTGCCATTGGTGTTATTGATAAATTTGCTGATTATTTTCTTGGGGCTTGGTGGTTGGCGCAATGCTTTGATCGTTTGCAGCGCGGTGCCGTTGGCGATGGCTGGCGGGATGCTGCTGTTGTGGGCGGGTGATTTCAATCTTTCGGTAGCGGTGTGGGTGGGCTTTATTGCTTTATTTGGCATTACCGTCGACAATGGGGTGGTGATGATTACCTACTTGCAGCAAATTTTTAAGCTGAAGCGACCGGGCACGCAAGAGGAACTTAACGCCTGTATCCTCGAGGCAGGCGGGCGGCGAGTGCGGCCACTGTTGATGACGACGACCACAACGGTGTTGGCACTGTTACCCGTGATTTGGTCAACCTCGACAGGCAGTGAGGTGATGAAACCGATGGCCATTCCTGTGCTAGGTGGCATGGCAGTGCAGCTGTTGACGTTGTTTCTCGTGCCAGTGATCTGCTCTTTTTTCCTCCCCGCCAGCCACACGGAGGCAGGGTGAAAGACTACCGCACGGCAAGCGATGAAGAGCTGATGCGCTGCTACCAGCAAGGCGATTACGCCGCCTTCGAGCGGCTCTATCTGCGCTGTCGGGGGCATGTCAATGCCTGGCTGCGGCGGCGGTTGCGAGATGATAGGGAGCGGGAAGATGTATTTCAAAACGTTTTTATTAAATTACACAAAACACGAGCGCGCTATGTTAGCAGGTATCCCGTGCTGGCGTGGCTGTACGTTATCTGCCGTTGTGAGCTGCTCGATCACTTAAAAAAACCTGCCTTACCTTGGGTTGCGTTACGGGATGAGCATGGGTTGGTGGAGGTGCAGCACGAAGATGTCCACTTCGATCTCGATGGCGAGCAGCGCCTGACCGCTGATGAAAAGACCGTGCTGAAGCTTAAGTATTTTTCTGAACAGGATTATCGCAGCATCGCGGCACGTCTCGGCCGCAGCGAGGTTGGGGTGCGTAAGATTGTCTCACGCGGTTTGCAAAAATTACGTCTAAAATATACCCCATCGGGATTGTGATGCGCAAAAATTCTGACATCAACGACGACTTGCAGGAATTTATCGCCTGCCGCAACGGGCTTGTGCCTGCACGCGCCCACGCCCGTGTCTTGTGCCACATCAAGGCCGAGCTGCAACCTAGCGCGGTGCTGGTCTTTGCCAAACTCTCGTTGGTGCAAGCGGTCATGGGCATGCTGACACTGTCGTTTTGCCCGCAGTTTGGGTTGAGCTTGGGTGGCAGTGCCGAGCTGCTGCACTATATTCACCATGCTTACGGGGAAAGTGTGTGTGCGCTTATCTGCGGAGCTATCTTTATCGCCCCTGGGGCTGCATTTGCCACGTATCTGTTGAAACCCGCGGAGGTGGATAAGGTCAGGAGTGCAGGACTTTTTCATCACCTGGCGATTGCGGGGGTGGCGCTGTTGGCCTTTTCCTTATGGGGCGCAGACACGTTCAACCAACTGACACTGCTCTGGTTTGCCGCCGCGGCACTGACAGGAACGCTGCTGTTTGATTTCAATCTCTGGCTGCGCGCAGCGCTGCGCATGCGCGGCTTTTTGTAACGCTCGTCTACGAGGCTTTTTTGTAACGCTCGCTTCCTAGCTCGCTTCGCTCGCTACGCTGCTCTTTGTATCGCTCGCTTCCTAGCTCGCTGCTTGTTCTCAGACCTCTCGTTATTGCGTTCAGACTTGCTCCCCAGCCTCTCGTTATTGCGTTGAGGCTTGCCGACCAAGAGCTACATGAACGGCACGGGGAGACCGTGCGAAAACTCGACCGCAAATACTGCCATATTGCTGTTAGATTATGCTTTCAGACAAGAGTATGTGCTTACTACCCGTTCGGGGAGAGTTTCTCGGCAGGTCTGCGCCGTGCCCAGCTGCGCTGCGACTCTTTGTAACGCTCGCTTGCTAGCTCGCTTTTTGCCATCAGGCCACTCTGCTTGTTCTCAAGCTTGCCTGCTAACCTCTCTGCCTGTCATCAAGTCTCTCGGCGGTTACGTTCAGGCTTGCCTACCGAGAGCCACATGAAGGGCGCGGCGAGGCCGTACGAAAACTCGACCACAAATACTGCCAATACTGCAACCAGGTTATTTTTCCGCACAAGGCGTGTGCTTGCACCTAACTCAAGGAGAGTTTCTCGGTAGGGCTGCGCCTCGCCAAGACAACGGGGACTTGTGATAAGCATTGGCTAGCTCCGCTGCGCCTCGCCAAGATAACGGAGGCATGGGCTAAGACAACGGAGGCATGGGCTAAGACAACGGAGGCATGGGCTAAGACAACGGAGGCACGTGCCAAGACAACGGAGGCGGGGGCTAAGATAACGGAGGCTTGCGCCTCGCCAAGACAACGGGGACTTGTGCTAAGCATTGGCTAGCTCCGCTGCGCCTCGCCAAGATAACGGAGGCATGGGCTAAGACAACGGAGGCACGTGCCAAGACAACGGAGGCATGGGCTAAGACAACGGAGGCACGTGCCAAGACAACGGAGGCTCGTGTTAAGTAGGGTCTGTATCAGTCACCCCCGTGTAGTCAGCGGGAGCAGTGGCAGAGATTTTTTTCTAGGCGCAAACGAACACGATTGAATTCCTGCCAACGTCGGGCTATGCTCGCCGCCGAGCAACGGGTGGAGTAGAGTGGAACGGCATTTTACGCTAGAGTTTTTGCGCACGACGGAGGCGGCCGCGATCAAGAGCGCCCGCTTCATGGGGCGCGGCAGTGAGCACGATGCTGATCGTGCCGCGGTCGAAGCGATGCGCGGCATGTTGAACACGATAAATTTTGATGGGCGGGTGGTCATCGGTGAAGGTGAGCGCGACGAAGCACCGATGCTCTTCATCGGCGAAGAGGTGGGCACGAAGCGTGGTCCCAAACTCGACATCGCCCTCGATCCCCTTGAAGGCACAACAATCTGTGCGAAAGGCGGCACTAACGCCTGTTCGGTGATCGCCATCGCGGAACAGGGCAACTTCTTGCATGCTCCCGATGTCTACATGGACAAGATCGCGGTCGGGGCGGAGGCACGCGGCATAATTGACATCAATGCCACGCCGTCGGCCAACCTGCAGGTGGTGGCACAGGCAAAAAAATGCAGGATCAACGACCTGACGGTCTGTATCCTCGATCGCCCCCGCCATGAGCAATTGATCCGCGAGGTGCGACAAGCAGGGGCACGTATTTTTCTGATTGGCGACGGTGATGTGTCGGCTGGCATCGCAACCGCCAACCCCGACTCCGACATCGACATGCTACTCGGCATCGGCGGTGCACCTGAAGGTGTGTTGACGGCGGCGGCCCTGCGTTGCATGCATGGCGATTTTCAGGGGCGGTTGGTTTTTAGCAATGAGGAGGAAAGAACCCGCGCCAGTGGCATGGGCATCGAAAATCCAGAGAGAATTTACAATATAGACGAGCTTGCCTCCGGCAACGTTATGTTCTGTGCCACGGGCGTGACTACTGGCACTTTCCTCGATGGGGTGAAGTTTTACGGCGGACGGGCGCGCACACACTCGGTGGTGATGCGCTCGCAATCAGGCACGGTGCGCTATATTACCGCCGAGCATGATTTAAGGCGCAAAAAGATCTAGGCATGGCTGAGCCTTTTGTGGCTAGCAGTAACCCCTGCACCGCGATCTGGCCGCCATGCAGGGGTTGTGGGTGGATAAATCAAGTCCGCCCTAGGGAAAATTTAGAAAATTTTCTTGAGTGACATTTTCCAAGACTTGATGAGGTCACCTTTGCTCTTTGAGCCCATGAGGGTCAGCGAGTTGCTGCGTTTGTGCCGCTTGATAGTCTCCTCTATGCTATAACCCATAAGGCTATACTCAAGGTGGCACTTGTGTCCTAAGCAGTAACCGTAACCGATGGTTTCACCACGAGACATAACGTCGAAGAAACTTTCGCCCTCACGCTCGCTGAGCACGATGTCATATTGCACGCTCTTGTTGTCAAGATAGATGCCATAAATAAGATTGTGGTGACTATCATCCAGCTTACGGATAGTCAACGACGCAAGAAAACTGCGACGCTTACCAGAAGGTTTTTTGAAAACCCCTGAACCGTGATAGTACTCAAAGTCGTGCGCAGAACCATAAGACAACTTATGAGTAGCGATATCGGATTTGTCGGCCGCGGCAAACGCAGCCAACGAACCCAGAGAAAACAGAACCGTAACTAGAAACTTCATGAATAACTCCCTGATGAAAAATTAAACGTAATCAAAATTATCCACTATAGGCTTGGTCACTAAATTGTTTGGCCAGCCAGCCATTAGTGCAGTGGGTGTAGCTTCTCTTTCCACATATATTCCATGCCATCTTTGTTGTGTCGAGAGCCCATGCCGTGAATCGCACCTGTGCGACGACTGCGATAGTAGGTGTGCTCAACGTTGTGACCGTTATGACTCCAACTGGTATGACACCGCGATCCCCAGCAGTAGCCATGACCGATAAGCATGTCGTCAGCCGCGTAGATGCTGAAGAAACTGGAATCAGGCTTGTCATGCAGATAAACAAGATCAAGAGACATGTTCTTTTCCCCGAACTGCGCGTCGTAGCTCAGGTGGAACTTGTGTGGCATGCTCTTGCTGATGGAAAGGCTAATCAGATAGCGCTTAGCACTGCCATCAGGGTGAATTGCAACACCGCTGCCACTGAAATACTGATTGTGAAGAGAATGCACGTTGCCAAACGTGGCCAACGACCAAAGAGACACGGAAAGAGCTAACAGTAACTTCATAACTAACTCCTGGTTGAAAATAAAATCCTGCACCTAAGCTACAGAACGACTCGTGATGTTGCAAGGGAAAAAATTCAGCAGGGCTTAATAAAAATTTACTGTATATTTTTGGACAAGTATGGTAGAAATCTTACATCTGGATGCAGGAGGAGATATGTACTCGACGCGGCTTCTTAAATTGTGCAGCATGGCGATGATGACTGTGTTTGTGTCGCTTGGCAGCAAAGCCTACAGCGATAATCTTTACCGCTTTCAAAAGCAAACTTATGCTGATGACAATCTGCCCCCGTCATTGATGCAACGCCTCTACGAGGCGAAGCTTAGCTATTACCAAGAGACGGATCGTGTTATTTCCGAACATCTATTTGAGAATCGCCTCAAGCGTGACGCAAAAAAAGCAAACAAAACTATGGACGAATTGCGCGCGGAAATTTTCAGTCATGGAAAAATAGATGAGAAAGAAATAAAGAAATTTTACCAAGACAATAAAGCGCGTATTCCGTATGAGTATGACAAGGCCAAGCCCCAGTTGTTGCGTTACCTGCAAGCACAAAAAAGCGCATCGAAGCGCGACGAGTATATGGCTCGTGTAAAGAAGGAGGGCGAGTATGAACTCCTGCTAACCAAGCCAATTGCCCCGCAATTCACTGTTAAGACCCAGGGTTTTCCCAGCAAGGGTAAGGGCAAGATAACCCTCGTAGAGTTTTTCGACTATCAGTGCGGCCACTGTCGCGAGGCTTCTTTGCAGTTACGCCAGATCCTGCCGCGCTTTAAGGACAAGGTGCGGGTAATCAACATCGACTATCCCATCAACCGTTCGGGGGTCTCAGCTCTCGTTGCCCAAGGGGCCTATTGTGCTCAGCACCAAAACAAATATTGGGAATATCACCATCTCGCGTTCGAGCGGCAAGCTGAGCTGAGTGCCAAGTCTCCTGCACAGCTGGCGGAGCAGTTGCGGCTGGACAGCAAAAAATTCAGCGGCTGTATGGCCAGCAAAGAGCCACAGCGTCTTGTGGCACGTGGCAAGAGCGAAGCCAAGCGCCTTGGAGTGACTGGCACGCCGTCGTTCTTTGTCAACGGGCGCAAGCTCATCTTCCGCGACTTAAAAACCGACCTCCCCCAAGCCATCAACGCTGAGCTGGTGGCGATGGGAGAGAAGCCTCTTTAGTTCAAGGCCAAGGCTTGAAGGGAAAGGGGCGCTCGTCGGACTTGAAACAGAGATATTCAAGCACCTGCACGTAGTAGCTCAGCACTGATCTGGAGAACTGCAGCAGGTTGTCGTTTTTCTTGCCGCTCAGCAGCATAAACCCACACTGAAGCAAGATTAGCGCCACGAACACCGTCTCGACGATGATGCAGGCAACTACGAGGTAGAGCAGAACAAAAAACACCCGCTGCCATGTCTGGGTGGATTTAAGACTATCTTTCAACTGGTTCACGTTAATCCCTCTTGCGCGTTGACATTTCCATCTTCACATTATGCGCTAAGTTGCCGCACCCGGCAAGTGTCCACGGATAAGTGTTACCATACGTGCAGCTGCTTGCGCCACGCTCATCATGCTTGTATCTAGTTCGACAGCATCGGCGGCTTTCTTGAGTGGGGCTAGCGTTCTGCCGCTGTCGCGCATATCGCGTGCTTTTATTTTTGCCAGCAGTGCTTGTGGGTGAAGGCTTTCATCGCTGGCGCGGCGTCGGGCTCGCTGTTCAAGGCTGGCGACCATAAAAATTTTCAGGTCTGCCTGAGGGAATACGACCGTAGCGATGTCTCTGCCATCGACGATAACCCCCCGCGCTGGGCACACATGCACTACCTCTCGTTGCAAGGGCAGCAACAGCTCGCGCACCGCGGGCAGTTCCGAAAGCAAGCTGGCCGCATAACCCATCGACTCGCTCTGTAGCTGCGCGGTAAGTGTTTCTTTGCCGTAACTAATTTCCCCGCTGGTGGTAAGATGCCAATGCACCTTTGTCAATTCTTGTGCTAACAGTTGGCGGATTTTTTGTTCGGCATCTACCGTGAGACCATGCCGATGCACGATAAAAGCTGCCGTGCGGTAGAAAATGCCCGTGCTGACCGCGGGCCAGCCGAGCACATTGCCCACGGCGCGACAGACCGTGCTCTTGCCCGCGCCGACGACACCGTCGACGGCTACGACGTATTTTGCCATCATCACCCTCCCTGCGTTACCGCATACAAATGAGAAAAAAAATTCGGGAAACTTATGTCCACACATGCGGCATTCTCCAGCACACATGGCTGGGTTGCAAACGAGGCACAGATCGCGGCTGCCATGCTTAGGCGGTGATCACCCTGTGCATCAAACACATATGGAGCGACGGGCGCGTCGTTGCCGTAAACCGCCAGCGTATCGCCCTGCACCTCAACACCTCGTCCTGCGGCACGGCACAGGTTCGCCAGCGCGGTAAGACGATCGGACTCTTTGGTGCGCAGTTCGCCGGCCCCGTGCCAAACTGTCCTACCCGCGCTGAAGAGGGCAAGCACCGTCAAAATCGGCACTTCATCGATCAATGCAGGCATCTCAGCCGCACTGACCTCTGTTGCCAACAGCTGCGCACGGCCTTGCACCACGAGCTCGCAGACACCCACCCCGCGCTCGCGGCGCTGCACTTTGCCACCCATGGCCCTGATGACGCGCAGGAACGAGAGACGGTTATCGTCCGCCAGCACGCCAGGCAAGACAATGCACACCTCACGTGGCGACAGCAAACCTAGCACGATAAAAAACGCCGCGGCCGAAGGGTCGGCGGCAATGTGCCACACCTGAGGGCGTAGCGTATAAGGGCCGCGCACGTTGAGCTGTTGCCGTCCCGCGTGGGTGTGCCACGTGCAATCTACACCCTGCTGTCGCAACATCTCCTCGGTATGGAGGCGCGTCCCGTCGGGCAGGTCGATCTGCACGTCACCTGAGATGTTCATCGCGGCGAGCAGCAGTGCTGACTTGACTTGTGCTGAAGCCGTCTCCAGCTTGCAACTGATAGGGCGCAATTGCCGTCCCCTGATCGTCAGGGGCAGTCGTTCGCCCCCACTTTCACCGTCGATGCTTGCTCCTGCCTGACGTAGCCAGCGCACAACGCGTCCCATCGGGCGATCGTTCAAACTCGCATCCCCGCGACAGGTGCAGGACAAGCCAGGCTGCGCCGCCAGCAGACCGAGCAGCAGGCGTGCGGTCGTGCCGCTGTTGCCACAATCGAGGGGCACGGAGGGAGATCGCCAGTGCTCTTGCCCGTGCGAGACAATCTCTAGCCGTGCAGGGGCACATGCCACTTGCGGCATGCCTGGGTCTTGTTTGCCGCTCTCTAACTCCAGCACTACACCTAGTTGTCGTAGCGCGGCGGCAGTCGTTTTACAGTCACGTGCAGGCGAGGGGTTGATGATGGTGCTATTACCTTTAGCACAGGCTGCGAAGATGAGGGAGCGATGGGTCAGCGACTTGTCGGCGGGCAACGCCACCGTGAATGTGCCCGCTCTCGTTGTCGATGGTTTAACTATCATCGCTAAAGAAATTGACGGCACGGAACTTCTCGGCACGCTGTGCTTGCAGTTGAGCTGGCGATAGACGGGTGAGCTCCTCAAGGTCACGCTGTAATGTACGCTTGATGTTCTGTGCGACCGCAGAGCAATCACGATGCGCACCACCGCTAGGCTCGTCGATGACCGAGTCAACGAGCTTAAGATGACGTGCCCCCGCGGCGGTCAGTCGCAACGAGGCCGCGGCTTGTTCGGCCTGTTCCGCATTCTTGAGCAAAATAGAGGCACATCCCTCTGGCGAGATGACCGAGTAGACGGCGTACTCCAGCATATGCACGCGGTTGGCCACGCCGATGGCCAGTGCTCCCCCGCTACCTCCCTCTCCGATGACGACAGTGGTGACGGGCACTTGCAACTGTGTCATCGTCATGATGTTGCGGCCGATGGCTTCTGACTGGCCCCGCTCCTCCGCACCCACGCCCGGATAAGCTCCTGGGGTGTCGATCAATGTTATGATCGGCAGGTTGAACTTGTCTGCCATCATCATTAAACGCAGGGCTTTGCGGTAGCCCTCTGGCTTGGGCATGCCGAAGTTGCGAGCAATGTTGTCACTCGTGCCCCGTCCCTTCTGATGGGCGATGATGACGACGTGCCAGTCGCCGAGTTCAGCAATACCACCGACGATGGCGGGGTCGTCGAAAAAATTACGATCGCCGTGGAACTCAATGAAGGTCTTACAGATTTGGGCGATTATATCTAGCCCGTTAGGACGTAGCGGATGGCGGGAGAGCTGCACGGTCTCGTAGGCGCTCAGACGGCTGAAAATCTGGGTGCGCAGTTCCTTGACCTGACGTGCTAGCTTCTTGATGTCAGCATCGAGGTTGAGCGATTGGGCCGCATCCATACGTCGCAGCAGGGCAATTTTTTCCTCAAGATCAACGATCGGTCGCTCAAGGGGGATGTAGTCCAAAACTTAACCTCCACAGCAGGGCTGTATTTACCCCTAAAACTGCGTTTGTGTCATGTTTTTTCTCTCCGCCGCATTGTTTTCTTCTTGGCAGCGGCAACCAATCTTTAGCTCACAGGCGGAGATGATAAAATTTGATCGGCATAGCTTGTTTTTAGCTGTATTGTCCTGATAAAATAGAGGCATTGGCATGAAAGGTGGTGCAGGATGGTCAAGTCAGATTTGGTCGAGAGCCTCGCAGGCCGCGCGGACATCACGTTGGCGCGTGCCGAGGAGATAGTGGACATCTTCTTCACCTCTATCATCGATGCCCTGTGCCGCGACGAGCGGGTCGAGATCAGAGGATTCGGAGCACTCTCGGTGCGTGAGTACCGTTCTTACGAAGGACGCAACCCTAAAACCGGTGCCAAGATAAAAGTCCCCCCGAAGAAGCTACCCTCGTGGAAGACGGGCATGGAGCTGCGCCAGCGGGTTGACTCCTATATAGAGGAAGAAGCGCCCTTCTGATTTCAGCAGTGCGGTTGTGTTTTGTGGTGCGGCTGTTTTATATTCACCCCTCCTGTGTTTCCGTGAGAGCTGTCGATGAGTGCCCCGCCGCGTGAGAACCCGCTGTTCAGTCTTGCCTTCAACGTTGTGATCCCGGCATTGATTTTGCTCAAGATGAGCGACGACGGTCGTCTCGGTGCACTGTATGCGTTTTTGATCGCCCTTGCCTTTCCGCTTTGCTACAGCGGTTATGATTTTGCCAAAAACAGGAGGGTCGGCTTTGTTCCTGCGCTCGGCTTTGTCAGTATCTTGCTGACCGGGGGGCTGGGGTTGCTGAAAGTTGATGGTGTTTGGTTTGCAATCAAGGAAGCTCTCATCCCCCTGCTTATCGGCGGGGCGATCGTTATCTCGATGAGAACGCGTCATCCGCTCGTCAAGAGTTTGTTCTTCAACGCGAGGCTGTTCAAGGTCGATGAGATCACCACGCGTCTGCGCAGCCGCGGCCACGAAGAACAGTTCGCTCGCCTGCTAACTACGACGACGTGGCTATTGGCAGCTTCGTTTTTACTCAGCGCGGTGTTGAACTTTGTCTTGGCGGTGGTAATTTTGCGAAGCCCAGCTGGCACAGTCGCCTTCAATCAAGAGCTGGGCAAGATGATGGCATTGAGCTTTCCCGTCATCGTCCTGCCCTGCTTGGTGGTTACCTGCATCGCCCTTTTCGTTCTCTTTAGGGGGGTCAAGCACCTGACAGGCTTGCCACTCGAACAGTTCCTAGTCAATACGAGAACGGGAGGCAAGAAAAGCTCTCCTGTTGATAGCGACAAAGGCCGCGATGTTTAGGGCGCTACGCGCTGTGCTGCGGCTTTTTGTATCGCTCGCTTTCTAGCTCGCTTCGCTCGCTACGCTGCTTTTTGTAACGCTCGCTTGCTAGCTCGCTGCATGTTCTCAGGCATCTCGCTTTTGCATTCAAGCTTGCCCCTGAACCTCTCGGCTGTTGCCCTCTTGCTTGCCCACCGAAAGCTCCATGAAGGGCAGGGAGAGACCGTGCGAAAACTCGACCACAAATACTGCCATATTGCCGTTGGATTATGCTTCCAGACAAGAGTATGTGCTTGCACCTATCTCAGGGGAGAGTTTCTCGCTGATCGGCTTTTTTGCCGCTTTCTCGCTCCACTGCTCCCTGCCAAGACAACGGGGGAACGGGTTAAGGAAGATCTTTGCCTCCTGCCATTGCGTTTAAGCTTGCACTCAAACCTCTCGGCGGTTGCCCACACCTCTTGCCGACCAAGAGCTCCATGAAGGGCGGGGCGAGGCCGTGCGAAAACCCGACCACAAATATTGCCAACACTGCAACCAGATTATTTCTTTGCACAAGGCATGTGCCTATACCTGTTGAGGTCGGGTTTCTCGGTAGGGCTGCGCCTCGCCAAGACAACGGAGGTTTGGGCTGAGGGACTAGCTCCGCTTGGGTTCGCATCAGAACCCCTTGCTTGCCCTCAGGCCTCTAGCAATCGGGGGCTGGGGGATCATCGCTCCATGAGCAGCGCATGGTTTTGTCCACATCCAGCGGCAAGTTGCCTTCAAAAGAAACCTCTCCTACCTGCAAACCGAGCTTAAAGTTTAGGTGAAGACCTTGCACGTCGTCGTCGAATCTTTGCGTGATTTTGACATCCCCCACCTTGATGCCCTCGCGCAACAGGGAAAAATCCAATGCCAGGGTATCATCACTTTTCTGCGCTCCTGTGCCGATGCGTTGCTTGCCATCAGCGCTGTAGATCGCTATGCCACTTTCGTGTTCCAGTCCCGCCATCAAGCCTGATATCACGAGCGGTTCTTCCCCTCGGGACTTGATAGCAAGCGTCAACTCGAAAACTCTACCATCCCTGAGCACATACTGAGCCTTCGTATTTTTTTCCTCTTCACCCTTGACGGCTACGTAACCCTCAAAGTAAATGCTGTCCGCCAGCGCACGTCCAGCAAACAACAGACAGCACAACACAACCCCGCACCTCATCACACTATCCTCCCAAAAAATGGAAAAAAACAAGACACCACGGATAGCATGCTAACTATTTTTCCCTCGCTCTACGAGGCTTTTTGCTACGCGCTGCGCTACGCTGCGCTACGCTGCGCTACGCGCGGCGCGACTCTTTGTAACGCTCGCTTCCTAGCTCGCTTCGCTCGCTACGCTGCTCTTTGCCGCTTTCTAGCTCCCCGCTCGCTGCATGCGCTCTGATCTCCCTGTATTGCGTTCAGGCTTGTCATCAGGCCTCTCGCTATTGCGTTGAGACTTGCCTACCGAGAGCTCCATGAACGGCAGGGAGAGACCGTGCGAAAACTCGACCGCAAATACTGCCATATTGCTGTTAGATTATGCTTTCAGACAAGAGTATGTGCTTACTACCCGTTCGGGGAGAGTTTCTCGGCAGGTCTGCTCCCTGCCAAGACAACGGAGGCGGGGGCTAAGATAACGGAGGCTTGCGCCTAGCCAAGACAACGGAGACTTGTGCCAAGACAACGGAGATTTGTGCCAAGACAACGGAGACTTGTGCTAAATTATGTTATTATAATTACCAGAGACAGGTAACCGCATTAGCAACGGACAGCAACCATGCCCGACAACGATAAAACCCCGCTAAACAAGCATCATTTGCATGATAAATTTTTCAAGAAAATCTATAGCGATCCGCGTTATGCCCAAGATCTTCTCCGGTTGGCATTATTTCCCGAAGATTATGAACTGTTCGATATTGACAAACTCATCCCCAGTAAGGAGGCAAGCATCGATCCCGATACTGGCAAAGAAAAATTTTGTGATCTGAATTTTTCTGTGCCCTTCAAAAAAGAGCCAGATTCCCCAGTATATTTTGGGGTTATCTTTGAGCACACCACCGGCAATGTCACAAAAGCGATCAGGCAATTACGTAGCTACTGTACACGAGAAATAGCACGCACCGACGGTTTTGTCTTAGGCATCCTCGTTCTGCAAACCAAAAAACCCGTCGATATAGCCAAGAACCAGCTTGAGCTAAAATTTAAAAATCGGCATCCCTTGGAAACTATTCACGGACTGCGCCGCTATGTTGCAGATGACCCAATCCTGGTGGTAAATCTGCCTAAGTTGTCCGATGAGCAACTGAGCGGACTCACGACCAGCCCTTGCCTGCTGGGAATGAAACACATCTGGCATCTGAGCACCAAAATTGTGGCGAAAATTTTTCACTCTTGCTATGCGCTATCCACTGAAAATCGCAAGAGTTTATCGGCTAAACTAATATCTTACCTTGGACTTGCCGATGGGAGGTATGATAGGAAGAGGCTGTCTGCCATCGAGGCAGATTGTTTTCCCGATTTACCAGATGAGGAACGTATCATGTCAAGTATCGAATTCGGTTTCGAGGGTGCACGCCTAGAAGGCATTGAGCAGGGGAAAAAGCAGGGCATACAGCAGGGTATGCGGCAGGGTATCGAGCAGGGCATCGAGAAAGGGCGCGATGGTGTCATCATTAGCCTGCTAAAGTATGGCAAGCTCGATGACCCAGTAATTTGCCAACTTGCTAATATTACTGAAGAACAACTCGCAGAAATAAAGAATAAAATCGCCAAACACTAACTTTCACCAAATTTTTCCTTGATGATTGCTGCTCGCTACGCGCTGCGCTATGCGCGGCTGTTTGTATCGCTCGCTTGCTAGCTCATCGATGCGCGATGCTGTTTGTATCGCTCGCTTTCTAGCTCATCGCTGTGCGATGCTTTTTGTCCCGCTCGCTCTACGAGGCTTTTTTGCCGCTTTCTAGCTCGCTGCGCTTGCTGGACTTTTTGCCGCTTTCTAGCTCGCTGCGCTTGCTGGACTTTTTGCCGCTTTCTAGCTCGCTGCGCTCGCTGGACTTTTTGCCGCTTTCTAGCTCCCCGCTCGCTGCATGCGCTCTGATCTCCCTGTATTGCGTTCAATCTTGCCCCCAAGCCTTCTCGCGGTTGCCCCCACCTCTTGCCGACCAAGAGCTCCATGAAGGACGCGGCAAGACCGCTCGCTGCTTGCGCTACGCGGCTCTTTGTAACGCTCGCTTCCTAGCTCGCTCTTTGTTCTCAGGCCTCCTGCCATTGCGTTTAGGCCTGACCTCAAGCCCCTCTGCCTGTCCTCGCCGCCATCTCGGAGACTCCCTTATGGTGGGGAGCAAAAAATCCACAATTATCACAATAAGATATAGCAGCATGCGGGCTCAAATATTTTTTTGCTAAAGAATGCAAAAAAAAAACGATACGCCTAGCGAGCGTTGATGATTTTTAGACTTTTGTTTGGGGGTTAGTGATGAAAATGTTGCGTGGGAAAATGCCTAACAATTACCGCGGCGGTGTAGCTATGGGTAGGGTAAACTTGCTGCTGTTGGCATCGTTGCTAACTACGAGCGCCTGTGTGTTCAAGTGGCCTCAGCCAAAGTCAGATCTGCATGCGGTCACCGATGGTAAACTTACCCTAGGTGTGGTTGCGAGCGAAGACGAGGAAGGTCTGCAGGCGTATCGCTTGCTGTTGTGCAAAAAATTTACAGCCTACAATGCGCTACGCGGCTTTTTTGTATCGCTCGCTTCCTAGCTCGCTCTTTGTTCTCAAGCCCCTCGCAATTGCGATCAGGCTTGCTCGATGATGAGGGGCGAGAGGTAACTATCTTTCACAACCCCTTACGGCGGGGGTTCGGGGTTAAGTATAAAGACTACGCAAAAATTGCTACAGGCGTGGTTCTTGCCGCAGGTGCGGTGTTTAAAGCCGCGCAGCGCTGGAAAAAGTGTTTACCCGTATCGAAGGTATCGATGCAGATCTAGGTAAGAGCTTGAAAGCTAAATTGGCTGACAGTTCCTTCATGGATGCAGACTTGTTGGAGAATCTTGCCAAAAGGGTTGAGGAAACGGATGCAATTTTTGCCAGTAATATGAGGGTAGCAGCCACCAGGTATAATAAGGAGATAGGGCAAAGTGGTCTGTATCATTTTGGCTATCTTTACCGCGATGCTGCCAAGATGTTTGATAACAATGTCCGGAAAATGCTTGTCAGGGTAGCTGAGGGTGATCCTAGTCTGACAGTAAACGAACTTACAAATACCCAAAAGGTGGCAATCGCTATGCGAGTAAGAAAAGCAGATACTTTTTATCAGGTTGCCCAGTTGCGCCAGTATGAGATGGAGAAGGAACTGCTTACTGAGCTCAGCGCGGGCAAACCCACCATTGCCGAGGTGAAAAAAAGTTTACAGAAGCTGACAGATGAGGTGCCAATTGATGCAGAAGATTATCTGGCCCGCGCGGACAATCTTATGGATAGTAGTGACTACTTTGTTCCAGGACTTGCTGGTGTTGACCCAAATGCCTCAAAAAGATTCCTTAAAAGTATCGAAGCAGAGGAGTCGCTGCTGGGACAACCCCTACCAACAGTAGAGAAAATTCATAAAATAGCGGCATACAAGGAGGCTATCCGTAAGTATGAGACAGACGGGTTCAAGCTGGAATCAGCATTGTCAGAAATTGACGGCAGAATATCTGGACGGCATGTAGAGCTTTACGATCGGGTAGCTTATACAGTAATACCACCTGTAATACCACATGATATTCTTGTCGATTATAAAGAGATTAGATTCTGGCATAAGATAACTTCCACAATAGAACTTAGGTCCGAGGCACGAAAGTCACGCATAGCGTCGCTTAAACGCGACATCGGTGCTTTTGAGGCTGATCTACGCGTGAAAACCGCCAAGTTTGACGCTGCCAACGAAGCGGCGCGAGTGTCTAGAGATAGAGACGCTCAGTTGGAGAAATTACTCACCGAGCGTCAGAGTAATGTGGTGCAGCGGCTGCGAGAAGGAGCGCAAGCTACCGTAGATGGCAACACGGCACGAGTGCAAGAGCTCAGGCAGGTTGCAGGGGCGGAAAGACAGGCTTGGGGCCTGTCGGGGTTGGCGGCAGGCTTAGGCGCGACGGCTGTGTTTGCCTCGCTCGACAAATCCATCTGGGGTTATGGCGAAAAGCAACTGGGTAAGCATTGGAGTCAGATTTTTAACGATAAGGCCAGCTTTGCCGATGCAGTTTCGGTGACGGACCTGCCAGCTGTGCTCAACAAATTGGCAGATGTTCTAGGGCATAAGGTCAACACCGCGGCACTGAAATTGTGAGGTTTGCTACGCGGCTCTTTGTCCCGCTCGCTTTCTAGCTCGCTGCATGTCCTCAGATCTCCCTGTATCGCGTTCAGGCTTGCCACCTAGCCCCCTGCTTGCTGCGCGATGCTGTTTGTATCGCTCGCTTCCTAGCTCGCTTCGCTGCTTTTTTGTATCGCTCGCTTCCTAGCTCGCTTTCTGCCCTCAGACCTCTCGCTATTGCGTTCGGGCTTGCTCTCAGACCTCTCGCGGTTACGTTCAAGCTTGCCTACCGAGAGCTCCATGAACGGCACGGCAAGACCGTGCGAAAACTCGACCGCAAATATTGCCATATTGTTGTCAGATTATGCTTTTAGATAAAGCATGTGTTTATACATGTTCAGGTCGAGTTTCTCGGCAGGGCTGTGCCGTGCCAAGATAACGGAGATTTGTGCTAAGTAGGGTCTGTGCTCCGCTTGCTACGCGATGCTTTCTGTATCGCTCGCTTCCTAGCTCGCTTCGCTCGCTACGCTGCTTTTTTGTAACGCTCGCTTTCTAGCTCGCTTTCTGCTCTCAGACCTCTCGCTCTTGCGTTCAGGCTTGCCATCAGGCCCCTCTCTGCTTGTTCTCAGATCTCTCGGCGGTTGCCCCCACCTCTTGCTGACCGAGAGCTCCATGAACGGCGAGGCGAGGCCGTTCGCTGCGCTACGGCTTTTTGTATCGCTCGCTTTCTAGCTCGCTCCCTGTCCTCAGACCACTCGCTCTTGCGTTCAGATTATGCTTTTAGATAAAGCATGTGCTCACAACTTATTTTAGGGCGAGTTTCTCGGTAGGGCTGCGCCTCGCCAAGACAACGGAGGTACGTGCTAAGGAAGGTCTTTGCCACGCAGCTCTTTGCCCCCCAGACTCTTGCCTACCGAGAGCTCCATGAACGGCAGGGAGAGACCGTGCGAAAACTCGACCACAAATACTGCCATATTGCCGTTAGATTATGCTTCCAGACAAGAGTATGTGCTTGCACCTATCTCAGGGGAGAGTTTCTCGCTGATCGGCTTTTTTGCCGCTTGCTAGCTCCACTGCTCCCTGCCAAGACAACGGAGACTTGTGCTAAGGAAGGTGGTCTGTGCCTCTCGCGATTGCACAAGGCACGTGCCTATACCTGTTGAGGTCGGGTTTCTCGGTAGGGCTGCGCCTCGCCCAGCTGCGCTACGCGACTCTTTGTATCGCTCGCTTCCTAGCTCGCTTCGCTCGCTTCGCTCGCTACGCTGCTTTTTGTATCGCTCGGCTACGCGGCTCTTTGCCGCTTCCTAGCTCCGCTCGCTGCTCGTCCTCAGGCATCTCGCTTTTGCATTCAAGCTTGCCCCCAAGCCTTCTCGCGGTTGCCCCCAGCCTCTCTGCCCACCGAGAGGTCGAAGTCGGGGAAAATTTACGCAGCAGGCATGCAGGTGTTGTGCTCTTTGCGAATGCGTCCTTGCTGACAAGCGTTGGCAAAAATTAGTAAAATTTCTGGATCAAACAGTTCTCGACCTGTGGTGACGAGATGCTCGGCCGCGACATCACTGTCCACGAAGCCAGTGTAGTTGCGTCCTGAAGTCATGGCATCGAAGGCATCGACGATGGCGATAATTCTGGCAAAGAGCGGAATGTTATCGCCCCGTAAACCATCGGGGTAGCCAGTGCCATCCCATCTCTCATGATGGTGTTTGATGCCACCGATAAATTTTTCCACGTCGGGAATATTGCGCACAATCGCCGCTCCGACGCTAGGATGTGTCTTCATGTCTTCGTATTCATCTAGGCTCAAGCGAGTAGGCTTTTTTATGATTGCATCGGGAATAGCGATCTTGCCAATGTCGTGACACAAGGCACTGACAATGAGGTTTTTTTTCTGCTCCGAGCTGAGCTGCATTTCTTCACCAATAACCGTTGCATAACGGCAGACACGCTCGGAATGTCCATGCGTGTAGGTATCTTTCGCCTCCACTGTGCCGACGATAGTTTCCAGCATTTTAACGAACACCTGATTGAGCTCATCTCGCAACAGCGAGGATTCAAGTGCTGCGGCACAGAAATCAATAAGCGTGTTTATTTCCAGCAATTTATCCATCTGCTGGTTCGATAGCCGCCGATTAATGTCAATATCGACGAGCATGAGCATATTGCTGCAACTTTTGACAGGGATAATGGCCTTCTTGACAATTTCCAGATCGCCACTGCTTTTTAGTAACATGCCCCGCTCTTCGTCCCGCACAAGATTGTAGACGGTAGGAAACTCCGAGTCAGCCGTGGCAGTAAAGTTTTCAAGGAAAAAACTGTTGTTCTTAAAAAAGAGGAAGTTGATATTTTTGATAACAGGCAAAATATGCATGACTTTGCGCCGTAGCGTTTGCAGCGCGGCGGCGATGTCTTTTTGTGCGGCGATTTCAGCAAACTTCTGATACATGCTGTGGCTGATGATTTTGCGCGCCGAGTGCAGTAGTGGCTCGATCTTAAACTGCGGGTGGCGTGCTATGCCAAGATCAAGGCGAGTCTCGGCTTCTCTGCTCGCGGCACGTGGTTTAGGCTTGTGGGGCAATAGTTCAACGTGACCCCGCGCCGCTTTGCCGCTGTCAACACTGAGCGCAATGCGGGTGCGGCCAATAGTAATATATCCATTTGCCATGATCAGCTTGCGAGGCGGAACACGCCGACCATCGATATATGTGCCGTTTTTTGAGCCGAGATCTTCAATCACAATACAATTGCTGCGATAATCGACACGCAGATGATGCCGTGACACCTTGCTGTCACTCAACACCAAGTTGCTACTGCCGCCGCGGCCAGCCACGATGGGCAAACGTGCCGTGCGATACGTAGAACGACGACCATCAGCATGCCGCACCGTCAGCCTCAGCGCAGGAGTTGGAGAAGGTTGCGCCATCACAATTCCTGTCTACTACAAAGTTCCATGCCGCTAATCGGTGAATTTTTGTCAAAGCTTGAAATAAATATTGTTTTTGATAGAAATTTTAGTATGTTACGTCATATCGTGGCTACAGTTTTCGGCTCATGTGCACGCTGCCGTTGTGGTGCTCGCCAATGCCGAACACCGTGCCCAGCTTGTCGGTGAGGAGGAATTTTTTCGTCGGCGGCACGAACAGCGGCATGGGGCAGGGCAACAGCTGCCCATTTTGCAGACGGATACAAGCTATAGGGTCGCCGATACGTAGCTGTGACAAGGGCAAGCGGGCAATAGGCAGCAGGTGCTGGCTGATATTTTGCGAGGTAAGTTTATCCCACGCCACACTGTTGCGGCGTTGTAAGCCAGCACTCTCCTCCCGCACCAAGGCGGTTACAGTTGCAAGGCTGTCGAGACGCTGAGCAAGGTCTCGTACTAAGCTGCGCACATACGTGCCACGCGAACAAGTGACACGCAGCACCGCCAGTTGCCCCTGTCTATGCAGCAGCACAAAATTAAAAATTCGCACGCTCCGTGCCAAGTTCTGCAACTCCACAGGCAGAGTTTGACCTTGGCGCGCATAACGGTAGAGTGGCTTGCCCTGCAGCTTGATGGCCGAGTAGAGCGGCGGGGTCTGCCTTAGCTCGCCCGTCAAGGCCCGACAGGCTGCATGTATTGCCGCTGCCGTCGGCTGACACTCTCGGCGCGCGACTATCTTACCCTCGGCATCCAGTGTGTCGGTCTCGTAGCCGAATGTCGCGGTTACCGTGTACGTTTTGGGGAATTCATGCATCATGTCCTGCAGACGCGTCGCCGTGCCACACAAAACTGGCAACAGCCCTTGTGCCAATGGATCGAGCGTGCCCGCATGCCCTATCGCCAAGCGCGGCGGCATGATGTTCTTCACCCCCCGTACTACTGCTGCGGAAGACATGCCACGCGGCTTGTCCAGCGCCAAAACTCCATGCAATGCTTGCATTAGCAACGTTCCTGGTCACATACAAGAGCCATGCTATGGCAAAAAATTTACGCGGCAAAGTCAAGACTGGAGGTTAAATTTCGTCGCTAAGCCATTGCCACACAACTTGCCGAGCGGCGGACGCAAAGGTCAGCTAGCGCGCCGCGGTGTTGAGTTGCAGGGCATGAATGGCACGCGGCATGAATTCACCCAGCACCTGATAGACGAGCCGGTGCTGGGCGATGGGGGTAAGACCCTCGAAACGGGCTGACTTGATGTCGATGCGCCAGTGATCGCCCGTGCCGGTCAGATCTACCACTTGCAACTCTGCATCAGGGAAATCCTGTAGCAACTTATGCTCAATGCTGCTCTTGTCCACTGTGCTCCTCTAGTGTTGGGGCCGCACGACGGGCGGGTTCTATCCCAGGATGCAGTGTATTGCAAGTGGCTGTATTTGCTCCGCGGTTTTCAAAGTTTGTGAAAGCGGTATAATGGAGAGTAGAACAGCCTTATTTGTGGACGGAATTGTGTATAGGTTGCTGCCAAGCCTCATGTGCCTGACAGTGTTGTTTTTCACGCAGGCGAGGTGCGTTGATGACATTGTCGGACGCCGCGCTCCCGACACCAGCAGTGAGCCAAGCCCTACGCCTACGCCTTCCCCCACACCATCACCTACGCCGACTCTGCCGCCACTTCCGCCACCTCCACCGATTCCACCACCACCTCCTCCTGATGATGAGTTTCCCTTCACCACGGAGTGGAACGTTGAAGACATCGACGGCGAGCTAAAGATAATCTTGCCGCTGCCAGAGGGGTTCGAGTACGATTTTGAGGTGGATTGGGGCGATGACCAGCACACCCATATCAGCGACTGGGACGACCACGACAGGATTCATGTCTACAGGCAGGGAGGCAGATATACGGTCAAGATTACGGGACTCATGCAGGCTTGGAGTTTCCAAAAGTTTCCTCACAGCCGTGATCAGCTTACCGCAGTGACCAATCTCGGCAGTGTTGGCTGGCTCGACCTGAGCGGGGCCTTCCAGGAATGCGACAATCTCACCATTGTTGTGGCTCGCAAGGGTGAATTCACCCGCGGGGTTACGAGTATGGCAAACATGTTTGCGGGTACCGACATCGCCAACCCCGATGTCAGTAATTGGGATACTACTGCTGTCGCAACCTTCAGGGGCATGTTCGAGAACAGTGGTGCGGCAACACCAGATGTCAGCAACTGGGAGACCGGCAATGCCACCGATATGGCAGCGATGTTCGAAAGTGCCGCAGCCGTCGATGACCTCAAAGTCGATACGTGGGACACGGGCGAGGTTACCGACATGTCCCGCATGTTTGCCAACACCGGTTCGGAGGGCAGCATGGACAGGACCCCCTACCTCGTCGAGTGGGATTTCAGCAAAGTGCGGTCGATGGAAGGCATGCTTACTGGCCAAACCCTACCCACCCAGAGCTATAGCAACATGCTAGCCAAAATCTCGGAAGGCGCGGTAATGAAGAACGTTCACTTCGATGCAGGCAACTCCCGATACAACGCCGTCGGTGTACGCGCGAAGCACAAGCTCAACGGCGACTACGGCTGGACAATCTATGACGGTGGTGCGGACCCGAACTAGGGCTGTTCAGCCAGCAACTCGTCCGCCATTTTTTCTATCCTGCGGTTGAACACCTGTCCTCTGAGGTGAAACTTCTCGCCCTGGTGCTCGTAAGGTGACCAGTCGATGGGGATGAAGACGTTCTCGTCCTCCGCGAAGAACTCTTCCCAGTAGCTGTTAATGAAGGCGAGCAAAAAGAACGCCTGTGCCAGCTGGGGTCTCGTTGTGGAAGTTGCTATGCGTGCCTCTACGGGGTAGTGGAACGAATTCGCATCGTTGCGCAGTAGCACCTGCACCCAAGTATAGCCCTCAAGTTCTGCCGCGTCGACGGCAAACCAACGCGACCCGCGGCTCTCGTGGAAGCGGCTGTTGAAGCGTTGGGCAAGACTACGCCGTTCCTGTGCGGTGAAAATCATTGTCTTCCCTCCAGCGCGGCGGCAAACAGCTGTACTTGTTCTTGCAACATGCGATAGTAGTACATGCTGGTGATGGGGATAAAACGTGCGTGTCGCTCAGCGCTGATCAGGTAGGGAAAACGTGCAAAGATGCCCTTCAGTAGCTCCAGCTGTTCGTAGCCGAGGGCATCGAGCCAGTTCATGTCCATAAAATCATGCAGCCCTTGCCACCTGCGCATTTTGTATAGACGCAGGAACACCTCGATCTGCGGCAGCCGATGACGGGGCAACATCGAGAGCAGTTCTTCCTGGGCGCGGTAACTGAGGGTCATACCAACCCGAAACAGCGTTTGGCTATGTTCAACGGCAAGAATTTCCGCACTGCGGGGCAGGCTTCCCCCTGACAGGTAATCAAGAGCAAGCCCAACGATTGCTCGTGTCTGTTGCAGTATCTGCTTGACCCCGTGTTTGTCGCTGATCTCGGTCAGAGTGGCGGCACACAGGGTATTGCTGCAAAACAGCAGTTTCAACTGCACCTGCTCTCGCGTTGCGGCATCGAAGAGTTGCTGGCTGTTGGCATAGGCGATTACACGTGCGAACCAGTCCTCCAGCGGAGCTTGGCTGGCAGGCGCGGTGCTGGCTGGGCCTTGCCAGCGTTGGCGACAGTCGTCGAGATCTATGGGGACGAAAATTTTGTTGCTCTCGGTGAAGGAGACGTAGCCATCTTCTTCCATACGCGCGGTGCGAAACTGCAGCATCAGCATTTCTTGCTCGTTGGCCAGGCAGCCCGACGCGTGCGTGAGCAGGGCATAAGTCCAGGCCAAATCCTGCGTTAACCAAGTCTCAATGCAAGCCGAGACCGCTTCTCGCACATCTGCCTGTGCTGAGGTAACCACGTAGTAGAGTTTGTGGCAGGGCAGGGGGGCGTAGTCGTCCTGTTGCCGTGGGTCAAGCCGCTCTAGTTCTTCGTGTGTGACCAGCTTGATCAGTGGGGCCATGATAGCCAGCTGATACTCCTCGTCGAGACTGCGAAAACGCCGCAGCAGCTCATGAGCATCGATGCGCCGATAGAGGTCGAGCCAATGAAAGGCAGCGGGCGGTGATAGCTGTTCGCGTTGCCAAACATCGTAATCGAACAGCCTGACGAACTGTTCCTCGGATAACAGTGGCAGCAGTTGCAGACAGGCCTCAGGTGATTTTTCTTGTAAAAATCGGTAGATAACACAGGGATGGACTGCGGCGAGCTCTTGTTTGCCCAGCGTGGCGATGCTCTCTTCTCGTCCGGCAATCATGCTGTCCATGCTGACCCTGCGCCAAAGCCCTAAATGTTAGTGGGACGGAATAAAATTGAAGAGCCCCATCCGAACGTGGTAGGACTCCCATCTCGGTATACAGCATTGTGGATTGCTGCTCGTTTGTCAAGGAAAGGCATATGCTCTCGCTAACAGAGAAGCGGCTGCGCACCGCCAATATTGCACACCTGCTGCCGCAAACACGCTCATGTTTCGCACCGATTAAGGACAAACTCGACGCACTGCAGGACTACTTGCTGGGCAACTCTCTCTCCAGCACCGACGTGCCCACTCCGGTGCTGCGCTATGTCTTCGGCAGTGGTGGCAAACGCTTGCGTCCGGCGATCTTCTTCTTACTCTGCGAGTTGCTTGGTTACCGTGGCAAACACCTGCTGCCGCTTGCCGCGGTAAGCGAATACATGCATACCGCCAGCCTGCTACACGATGACGTGCTAGACAACACTACCCTGCGTCGCCGTAAACCGACGGTGAACAGCCGTTGGGGGGATACCACCGCCATCCTCGTCGGTGATTTGATCTACGCCCGTGCTTGCGAACTGATGACGGCAGCAGGCGATCTCCGCATTATCGCGGCCTTCACTCAGGCGATCAAGCGCATGAGCGAGGGCGAACTGATTCAGCTTGAAAACCTCTACAACCTTGATATTACGGAAGAAACTTGGTTGAAGATCGTCCACTACAAGACCGGCGAATTGCTCGCCGCCACCTGCAAGGTCGCGGGGTTGCTAGCGGCTGCTGACGAGCGCACCTGTGCGCGGCTGTATGATTTTGGTCTCAATATCGGCATTGCCTTTCAGCTGATCGACGATGCCCTTGACCTCTGTGGCAAGGAGCAGGAGCTTGGCAAGCAGACGATGATCGACCTCGCTAACGGCAGAATTACCTTGCCTATTATCCTGCTCTATCAGCAAGGCAACCGCCACGTGCAAGAGATGCTGCGCACAGCCCTGCAACCACCACGTGCTAACGCGGCAGAGCTACAGCGCATTCAGGCCCTCACTGCCAGTCATAACACGGTCGCTCGCAGTGCGGAACGTGCCGCGGCCTTCACCGCCCGTGCTCAGCAGGAACTGGCACAGTTCGCACCCGGCCCGGCACGAGAAGGCCTGATTGAATTGACTAACTTGCTGTTATCGCGGCTCAATTGAACTACTCGCCTGGTGGCTGTATCTAGCTCATTCCCAACACCGCGTTACGAGCGTTGACCCGTTTACGCCGCAACAGCTCCAACAATGTGGCATCGAGCAGTAGCATGAAAACTCCGACACTGATGCAGGAGTCAGCGACGTTGAAATTAGGGAAGCTATACGACCACCCGAAAATATTCCAGCGCACATCAATCCAGTCGATAACATAACCGACTCGCACCCGATCGACGAAGTTACCCAGTGCACCCGACAAAATCAATGCCAGTGCCAGCCGCGCCAACCGATGCCCAAAGGGTGTTGCCTTCAGATAAAAGAGAATGATGATCACGGCTAAGGCGGTCATACCGTAAAAAAACGGGACGCGAATCCTATCGTCGACATCGGCCAGCATGCCCCAGGCCGCGCCTTGGTTGCGCACGTAGTTGAAGCCAAAGTAAAGGTAAAACTCGCCACTGCCACGCTCAGGTGGGGTAGTGCTGTTCGACCAAACACGATGCGGACGACCTTGATACATCTTCAGGTTGTCGTCGTGCTGCCAGACCATCAACTGCTGTTCCGACATGATCTTGCTAGCCTGATCGAGCCCCACACTGCCGATGGCCATCAACACCAGTGCCGCGATCGACAGCACTTTCGCCCGCCCTGTAATGCGACTCGGCGGCGGGGGCAGACGACTGATGACCGTTGCTTCGCTATCCTGCATATAATTATCCTCCCCTGTTCTGGAGCAGATGCTGTTCCCACGCATTAACTCGCCGCTGGCGTGTTAGTGCTGTCTGCAATATCTTGGCAAGCAGTTGTGGCATGCTTACCCCTGACCGCTGCCACATCAACGGAAATCTTGACAAATTAGTAAATCCTGGCAGGGTATTCACCTCGTTAAAATAAAAACAATGCCGCTGTTTATCACGCAAAAAATCAACGCGCACCAGACCATTGATGCACAACAACCTAAAAATACGATGTGCCATGTTGCGCACCTCTTCGACCTGCGGGGCCTTGAGACGCGCTGGAATAGCGACATCGACCTCGCGGTAATCAACATACTTGGCGTGATAGTCGTAAAAACCAGAGACGGTGTTGACCTCGGCAAGACAAGCCGCCGACTCAGGCACCAGGTCACCCACTACCGCACACTCGACCTCGACCGCGTCGACCGCCCGCTCCACCAACACCCGCCCGTCACCTTGCAAGGCCTGCGTGATTGCCGCGCTGAGCTGATCCTGTGCAGTGACGCGACTGATGCCGATCGAACTGCCCGCCCGTGAAGGCTTGACGAACAACGGCAGGTGCAACTCCGCTTTGATGCGTGCCAAGCAACCCGCCTGTGCCGTCTCCCATTCTGTCGCGGTAAGCACCAGGCTCTCGACCACCGCAATCCCCGCGTCACGCACCAGCGTCCTAGTCATGATTTTGTCAAAGCTGACCGCTGCCGCCGTGACATCCGCACCCACGTAAGGCACACCGCTCAGCGTCAACATGCCCTGCAACGTGCCATCTTCGCCGTTGTGCCCGTGCATCACGGGCCAGACAATAACTTCCGTTTGGGGATAGTTGACATCGATGGCGGTGAAAAAATTCTGCGTCTGGGGGTAGAAGCCACAGGCAATCGCCTCACCTTCCTGCACCGAGCCTTGCTGCAAAAAAACCTCGCTGTCCTGCAAGTGCCAGGTGTTGGTGGTGGCAATGCCGATAATGCGCAGTGGATAACCCGCCGCCCGCAACTCGGCAGCAACATATTGCGCGCTGCGGCATGATATTTCATGTTCAGGCGAGCGCCCGCCACAAATGACGATAACAGTTGGTCTGTGCAACAATATCTCCTCGCCCGACTCGCGTCGCGGGGGTCTTTTCGCCCCGCCTGCTCTCCTGCCATCGTATCACAGGGGGGAATTTTTTGTCATCACTACTTCACCATACCTCAGCTTAGTAAACAGCAAGCATAAACTGTGTTTAGGCGCAGCAAAAGTTTACATTTTGCTAAAAAACTGGCGGAAATCACTCCAATCAGCGAGGTTAAAAAAAAACAGCAAAAAAATCTGCAATAGGTGTTGCAGGCGCGAAAAGTTTGTGGTGAAGTACTAGTATGAAAATTTTATTAAGCATAGCTATTCTCGTATTGTCTTCTTGTGCAACGATCCCTTCAGATAAGGATTGTCTGCATTGTCTGAACGCGCATGTGCGGCTTGCCAAAATGCCCGCCGAGGACAAGCAGGCTATCTGCGAGAAGGGACTGCTCGGTTACAGTTACTGGGCGTGGTTGGGTGTCTTTGGAGGTGGCGGTTGGCTTTGGAACGTTGCCCGTCATTCGCCTATGCTACGGCAGTTTCCCTGCCATCACAAGATCGACAGTGGTATAGTTAGCCCCATTTTCCAAGGCTGGCAACACCACAGGAATGGCCTCCTAGACTAGCCCAAGCGGCTCAGTTGCTGGCTGGCGACTTACAGTTGCTGCATGCCAGCTGGCCCGTGCCTGAACGCACCGCGGCGGGGTGCAACATCCTAAATATCTGCTGAGTTTAGCCGATACCTTACTGCAGGGACGCAAATTTATGGTATCGACCGATGTCGTATTTTTTGGTGCAGCGCGGTAAGGAAAGTGGCAGGGTGCGGCTAGAGGGCTTTCCTGTAGTAGTAGGGCGGGATAGCATTAACGGTATCGTTGTCGACGACCCAGCCGCGTCACGTTTTCACTTAAAAATAAAAAAACGCGGCATTTCCTATATCGTTCAAGATCTTGGCTCAAAGAACGGCACGTATCTTAACGGGGAAAAAATTGTTAATTCGGTGTTGAAAAACAACGACCAACTCCAGATTGGCACAACTACCCTAACATTCGTATATTCTGCCAATATCGCCCAAGACATTGAAGAATCTCTGGCTCTTGATTTGTGCGAGCTTGACAATCGCCCGCCGCCCGCACGCGGTTTTTTGTTACGGCGCATCAGTCCTGAGCAAATTGTCGAGACGTGCGAAAAGCAGTCGTCGAATCGTCAGCTTATCTACGATTATCACGCCAACCTGATGGTCATCCCGACCTCTGATGACGCGGCACGACAACTGTTGTCTTGTATAAAACAATGCCTGGCTTCTATCCTCAGGGCTATGCTGTTTACGTGGAACGACAAAATGCGCCGCTTAGTTCCTCTGGCCTACGAAGTGTATGGGCAAGAAGAAGATGGGCATTTCAAAATCAGCAGTGGCCACCTCGCCCAGGTAATTAACCGTCAACAGGTGTTGTTTCTCAGCGCAGGAGTATCTAACCTCGCGATCTTGCCGACGCTACTGCTGGGCAAAACCGTGGGGCTAGTGCATTTGGAGTTTACTAAAGGCGAACAAGAGGAAACAATGGTGGCGCTCGGAATGATACAAGCCTTGCTGCATCGCAGTGCCGCGCATTTTGAGATGTTAGCCTTGCATAGCACGCTCAACAATTGGAGTTTGAGCATGATCAAAAGCATTACCCGCACGCTGGAAGAAAAAGACACCTACACGATGGGGCATTCAGAAAGAGTTGGACGTTATGCACTAGCAATAGCAGAAGTCTTGGGTTTAGATGATACCACCAAACAAAACTTACTTGCCAGCGCCCTGTGCCACGATGTCGGCAAAATCGGCATCCCCGATAGTATTCTCAAAAAAAGCTCTATACTGCGCCGCGACGAATACGAAGAGATGAAACAACACCCTGTGCTCGGTGCAGAGATAGTGGCCCATATTCCTAACTCGGCAGATTTTGTCTCTGGCATTCTCTACCATCACGAACGCTGGAACGGCACCGGTTATCCCGAAGGTCTCGCGGGCGAAGATATTCCCTTCTTTGCTCGCATCATTGCCATTGCTGACAGCTTCGATGCGATGGTCTCAGGGCGCACCTACTCAGGTTTTATGCAAGAAGAAGAAGCACTTGAGAAGTTATTGGGTGAAAGCGATCTCTACGACCCCGAAATTCTGCAAGCTTTTGCTAGTGCCTACCAAGATAAAAAAATCAAAGCCAAAACCGACACATTGATCGAAAAAACGCCCAAAAATTAATTTTATTTTTTTCAGCTTGCGCCTCGCCCAGCTGCGCTACGCTGCTTTTTTGTAACGCTCGCTTCGCTCGCTTCGCTCGCTTCGCTCGCTACGCTGCTTTTTGTTCCGCTCGTCTACGAGGCTTTTTTGTAACGCTCGCTTCCTAGCTCGCTGCTTGCGCTCTAGTCTCTCTGTATTGTGTTTAGGCTTGCACTCAGGCCTCCCTGCCTGTCATCAGACCTCTTGGCGGTTGACTCCACCTCTTGCCCACCGAGAGCTACATGAACGGCAGGGAGAGACCGTGCGAAAACTCGACCGCAAATACTGCCATATTACTGTCAGATTATGCTCTTGCACAAGGCATGTGCCTATACCTGTTGAGGTCGGGTTTCTCGGTAGGTCTGCACCGCGCCAAGACAACGGAGGTACGGGCTAAGTGGTGTCCTTGCCCCCAAACCCATTTGCCTGTCCCCAAACCTCTCGGCGGTTGCCACCACCTCTTGCCTACCGAGAACTCCATGAACGGCGAGGTGAGGCCGTACGAAAACCCGACCACAAATATTGCCGTATTGCCGTTAGTTTATTTTTTTTACACAAGGCATGTGCCTATACCTGTTGAGGTCGGGTTTCTCGGTAGGGCTGCGCCTCGCCAAGACAACGGAGACTTGTGCTAAGCAAGGTATGCCGTGCCAAGACAACGGAGACTTGTGCTAAGCATTGGCTAGCTCCGCTCGCTGCGAGACTTTTTGCCGCTTCCTAGCTCGCTACGCTCGCTGGACTGTTTGCCGCTTTCTAGCTACGCTCACTGGACTTTTTGCCGCTTTCTAGCTCCGCCTCGCCCCCGTATAGATGCACCCCCGCTTTTTTTCAGCGGCCAACAGAGGTGATGGTTGAGGCTCAGCCATTGTTGAAGATAACAGCTTAATATATATATTTTTTTATGATTTTTCTCAGTTCTTAGTTAAAAATTCCGAGCGTACCTGTGGGTGGTCATCTCTGCTGTAGGGAGAAAATGGATTACGATAACGGTAGGAACAACACTGGCAACAACGGCAGGCGTGATATTCCCCGTGCCAGGGAGGAGATTCATCCTGTAGGGCAGTTTACTCCCCGCAGCAAACCGCCTACTACGCACACGCGGGCGACTTACTACAGGCAGAGATCACCTAGTTCGGTCGCGGCATCTACCGACGTAGGGGTCGGACCGCTGGGCCTGAAAGAGTTTTTGCTCAACTTCAGGGGGCGAGTTTCTGTTTCAGCTTACGTCGTGGCCATGGTCGGTATGGTTATCTTAGGCTCGCTGTCGTTCTACATTTTACTGCCGCTGATCTCGTTTTTGCCAGGGCTTATTAAGTTTCTCGTGGTGGTTGCTTTTGCTTTCTTTTTAACCTGGAGCTTTATCGCCCTAGGTGTGAGGCGCTTGCATGATCTTGGTCACAGTGGCTGGTGGTTTTTATTATGCTTAATTCCACTTCTTAACGCACCCTTAGCCGTCTATCTGGGCTTTTGGAGGGGAGGGCAAGGAGAAAACATGTTCGGTGCTCCTGCTGGCTCTGCACCGCTGCCCCTGGCTATCTTGTGCTACCCTATTTTTGCCCTGACCACGCTTCTCAACTTACTGCCAGTTGCGAGTGTTGTTCCTGGTATCAACAAAGTGCCCGGTGTGCGCTATCTAGTGCCGTCCTCCGATATGAGAGAGGCAGAAAATGTGCAGCAACTTGTCGATGCTATGCCAGGGGTCGCGCGCGATATGCTGCACCTCGACAAAACGGCAGTTAAAGAGTCAATAGCATTAGTGTTGTCACAGGAGCAGACGCTCGGTATAGGTGGTTTCATCACCGAGAAAAGAATACTTATTCAGCGCACACAGCAGGCATCTGCTATGCAAAGCGAGCTCGCCCAACGACGAAAGTTGCAGGTTAAAAGTCTAGACAAAGAAACACATGTCACCCGGCTGGTAGCATCTCTCCCAGCAAAACAGTGGTATGTCTTTGAACTCGCCCAGCCGATCGGCAAACCACCCCCTCTGAAAGATGAGGACCGCAATGTCCTCGCGGCAATGGGGGCTTTCAAGTAGTTTAGCGCTGCGCTGCGCGGCTTTTTGTAACGCTCGCCTTGCGAGACTGTTTGCCGCTTTCTAGCTCCCTCGCTTCGCTCGCTACGCTGCTTTTTGTATCGCTCGCTTCCTAGCTCGCTTCGCTCGCTACGCTGCTTTTTGTATCGCTCGCTTCGCTCGCTACGCTGCTTTTTGTATCGCTCGCTTCCTAGCTCGCTGCATGTTCTCAGGCCACTCTGCGCGCCCTCTCTGCCTGCCCTCAGACCTCTCGGCGGTTGCCCCCACCTCTTGCCCCCGATCCGTAGCGCGTCAACTATAAAATATTAATGGGTTGACAATGATTTTAATTTATAGTATAGTAGTATCAACGTCAAATTTATTAACTTAATTGTGTTGGAATATGAGGTACTTGTATTTTATTGTTATGGTGCTGGTGTTATCGTGTGGCGAGCAGCAAGGTAATGATGGGAGCGTCCGCCATCTCGTCGACGGCGAAGGTGCAGGGGGGAGAAAATCTGTAATTTTCGCGACCAGGCAGCCCAATGGACAACATTGTTTCTACGGCGGGGATGTTGCCGCTGAGGTATCGCTGACAGGTGAGAGGGTAGTGCAAGAGTTGGCACAAGACAGCAAGCTGTTGACACCGCGCACGCTCTCGCAAAAGGATGTGCATCGGAGCTTACTCGCAGCGACAAAGGAGAGTAATATCGCTTCCCACTTGCTATCCAACCCTGTCTTCGCACCATTGGCGGGGGTCTGTTATGTGTCGTCAACTTTGTTTCTGTTTCACAACGTCGAGACGGTAATTATCAATGGCTCTAAAGCTGTATTGAGAGCAGCCCCGCTGGCCAAGCTCGCGGTGGTGACTTGTGGGGTCGGGATGGCGCTTCAAGCGGGGGCATATCTTTTCGCACGTTCAGGCACTAAGGCAGCTGGTCTTACCAGCAGAAAGCTAGTCTCTCCACATCTACACGATGCGTCGGCAGATGAACTGGAGCGTTTGCACAAAAATTTTAGCTGGCTTGAGTCGCGGGATGCAATGCAATGTCCCGCCACGCCGGAGTTGCCGACAGGTAACCAACAAAAGCCAGCGGCTAAGGAAGGAAAGTAACATGTTTAAGAGATTTCTGGTCATATTGAGTTTGTTTGCCTGTGGCGAAGCCGAGCATGCCAGGGTGAAGGTTGGCGGCTCGGGAATAATTGCGGGTGATGATCCTCTCAACCGCTACACTGTACTGGTCAGGCTTAGCAGCGAACATCTCGATGGGTTCGTTCACGGGCACTGTTCAGGAACATTGCTTAGCCCGCAACATGTGCTGCTTGCCGCTCACTGTGTCGATGGCGTGTGGGGGGCAAAGGTGCTAGTTGGACATGATCGTAAGATTATCACCGATACGGGCGAAGAATTCTCCGCCATTGGTGAGGGCAAGTCTTTTGTTGTCAGTAAATCTTTTCTGTCTCAATTCAACAAAAAAGCTAAGCGGTTGGCTTGGCGAAAGCTGACCTTTGCCAAACCGCTCTCTGTTTTCAAAGATCTAGCGGTAATCAGATTAGCAGAGCCATTGGTATTGCCATACGGATTTGATTTTAAAATTCCTTCACCTGAACGTGACCTCAGCGGAGAGCAGGTAACCATCGCTGGTTATGGCATCGGCGATATTGGCCAGCAACCTGCACGAGCCCGGCGAGCAAAGATTAAGCTAGTGCATGATTATCGACGATCGGACCTGTTGGAATTTACCAACTATTTTCGCCGCATAAATTTTGGTGATTCTGGCGGCCCCGTGTGGTGGCACGACGAACAGGGCCAGCTTAACCTCATCGGGGTGCATTCTTTCATGATCTCACTAGGAAAGTTCTACACCTGGTCGATCGACATTCGCCAGCATCACACCTGGCTTAACAATGCTTTGAAAGTTCTGCATCAACGCCATCCACATATCACCGCCGCGATGGATATGAGCAAGCGCCACTTCCCGGCATTTTTGGAAAAAAATTATCAGGGCGATTGAGTGTGGGGCAGGTGGTCGGATGCCTGAGGGAAATTCCATCTCCCCCAGGCAATAGCGTGGCGAGGGCACTAGTGGCCATGCTGAGATTCCTCGCACGCGCCTTGATAAATATTGATGTCACCTTTGATGCGGGCGAAGACTCTCTGCCCAACAGTACAGGTGAACTGATACACATCGGCTCTGAAGTAAGGCTGAGCGCCTCCTCGCATACCATTGCCCCAAGTGCCACTCGGTGATTTGGTATTGAAATAGTTCAGCACCATGCCATCGCTATCGACGGTGATAAATTCAACCCCTTTTTCTCGCAGCTCGTTGGTAAACTTAAAGTCCTCCCCCTCTGGGTCGCCGATCGACGAGGTCAGCTCGTAGTAGGTGCGCCTAATCCAAATACCATTATCGGTGGCATAGGCGGCTGGTTCGGCCCGCAAAGCGATCGTAGTATCAGCAAGTGCGCTGACTTCAAGATCGGCATCATCGACCAGTGTCTCACCCATGAAGAAAGCCAGCTTGCGAATGTTTTTGTTTTCCGCGCCTTTAATGAAAAACAGCTCGTCGATAATGGCAGATGTTCTACCGCTGCTAAGGCTGTGGATATTTTGCCCATCACCACTAGGCCAAGCTGCCAGCACACCAGCGACTGGCATACCATTAGCATCGTGTGGCACGACGCGCTTTTCGTGTTTTTGACGGTCTTCCTCCACCTTCTCAAGTGTCCCTGGAGGTGCATTATCCCAATCGACGGTGGGACTGAAACCAGCGCCGAAGAGTTCGTTGGTGGTGGTCTCACCTGATGGCTGCCCGACACCGCCACGCAAGTAGAGCAAAGCTTGATAGCCATACTGTAACCCACTCAAGTCCTTCCCGAAGTGGCAGGTTGTTGCGGTAAGATCCAAGATGTCGACCACTCCGTCCTGATTAACATCGGCACGATCGATAGAGATGTCTCCACAGGACACCGCATCACTCGATGATGGTGACGAACTCGACACCGTAGAAATCTCATCATCGCTTGCACAAGACACCGCGGCCATAGACACGGCAAAAATTAACAGGTGTTTCATTTTCCTCTCCCCTACAAATAAGTAATTATAAAACCATCTCACAGTTCGGATGAATTTTAATTTAATTTAGTGGTTGCTCATAATTTTTTTGTTGAAATACCACTCAGCTGGGCAAGCATGACTTCTGCCTGTATGAATATGCCTAGTGCTGGATTTTTTGCAGTGCTTGCTGATATAATGGAAGCGGGAACTGTCTGTGCAGGAGAATTAACCATGCGGCCCTGCGTCGTGCTATTGTTGTTGTGCGTTGCCTGTATGCATACACCGGATAGTGGTATGCTCGTGAGGATCGATACGCCCGCGGCGGTGTCTGTGCCGCTTGCCCCTGAGCCAGTGCCAGTGGTCAGAGCAAAGATCGAACCTGCGGCCCCTGTCTCTGATTTTTCCACGCATGCCTTTGCTTATACCGAGCACCCGCTGGTCAAGAAGTGGCTGCATTACTTTACGGTGCGTGAGCACGAGCGCTTTCAGCGTTTTCTCAATCGGGGTGAGTATTACCGTAGTTTTATCGAGCAGCAGCTGGTAGCGCATAACTTGCCGAAGGAGCTGTATTATTTAGCGATGATCGAGAGCGGTTTTCGCAATCGTGCCCGCTCGCGAGCACAGGCAGTGGGCATTTGGCAATTCATGCCGCGCACGGCACGGCACTACGGCTTGCGGGTCGATGGCTATCTTGATGAACGTATGGATCCGGTGCGTGCGACTGCGGCAGCTATCTCTTATTTGCAGGACTTGCATCGTGTCTATCAGTCGTGGTGGTTGGCGATCGCCTCGTATAACAGCGGCGAGGTGCGAGTTTTGCGGGCCATCATGAAGCGCAACACCAGAGATTTTTTTGAATTGGTTGAACAGAAAGTCCTGCCCGCCGAGACGATCAACTATGTGCCCAAGTTCATCTCCGCTATGTATATTGCCGCCAACCGGGAGCGCTTTGGTTTCACGCTAACCCAGCCACGCAGTTTTGCCGAACAAGATTTTCACCTTTACCGCACTCCCCCGCACGTCTATTTGCGTGAGATTGCCCACAAGGCGGGGTGTTCGGTCAAGCAGATAAGAGAGCACAACCCTGCGGTGCGGCGTATGTTGGTGCATCCGCGGCGTGCGGTGGAGTTGCGTTTACCGCCTGAATGTGGGGCCTTGGGTGCGGCACGGCAGCAAACGCTGGCAGCACTGAGCAAGAAGCGGCTGCGGTCGTGGCAGGCCCGCGAGGTCAAGGGGCGCTATCGGGTGCGGCATGGCGATTCACTCTACGCTATTGCGCGGCGCTTCAATACTTCAGTGCGCTCCTTGCGGCTGGCCAACAACATCAGCGGTAGCCGCATCTACGCGGGGCAGTTGTTGCAGATTGCGGCCCTGCGTAACAAGTCTACGCCATCGCACAAGCGGGCGGTGGCCGGACTGGCAGGTGTGATTGAGCATCGCGTGCGGCGGGGGGACAGTCTTTATCGCATCGCTCGCAAGTACAACACCTCTATCCGCAGCATCAAGCGCATCAACAACCTCAAGAAGTCCAACATCTATCCCGGACAAATTATCAAGATTTCTTATCTATAAGACGCGAATATCGGGTTTTTTCAGGGGGTCACTGCACTCAAGTTCTTGCTCGACAAGGCGCGAGGCAAGCACTACTTAGCCCGTATCTCCGTTGTCTTGGCACGGCGCAGCCCTACCGAGAAACTCTCCCCTGAGATAGGTGCAAGCACATGCCTTGTGCAAAAAAATAAACTGGTGGCAATATGGCAGTATTTGCGGTCGAGTTTTCGTACGGCCTCGCCCTGCCATTCATGTGGCTCTCGGCGGTCAAGCATCAGCGCAACCGCGAGAGTCCTGATAACAAGTAGCTGTAGTGACCCCCTGAAAAATAGGAAGGTTTACCATTGTTTATTTCATTCCAAGTAATATCTGTGATTTTCAATGTATATTTTGCCAAAATAGGATTTTATGGCTAAAATTCTTGTCTGGTTAGGTAGATATGCGAAACCAGATATTCGCGTTATAAAGAAAAGCCCCTCCCCAGTGCATGACTAGGAAAGGGCTTGGCGTTGGTTGAAACGCGATAGGGTGATTACATCATGCCGCCCATGCCGCCCATGCCGCCCATGCCTCCCATACCGCCGCCTGCTGCGGGGCCGTGACCACCGCCTGCTGCCGCGGTCTTCTCCTCTGGCTTATCCGCAATCATCGCTTCGGTGGTAAGCAGTAGACTAGCAACGGAAGCGGCGTTGGTGATGGCAGCCTTCGTCACTTTAGTGGGGTCAATGATACCAGCCTTGAACATGTCCTCGTACTGTTCCGTCATGGCATTAAGACCTTCGTTCTCGTCCGCTTTCCTGACGACATCAACCACAACCGCGGGCTCGATGCCAGCATTGTTAGCGATCTGCCTTAACGGTTCTTCGATGGCACGTTTGATAATCTGCACCCCAAACTGCTGTTCTTTAGTGTCGGTCTTGAGACTTTCCAGCTTGGATTGGGTGCGCAACAAAGCAACCCCGCCACCTGCGACGATACCGTCTTCGACCGCAGCTCTGGTTGAGTTGAGCGCGTCCTCGACCCGTGCTTTCTTCTCCTTCATCTCGGTCTCGGTCGCGGCACCAACCTTGACCACTGCCACGCCACCGACGAGTTTGGCGAGACGCTCCTGCAGTTTCTCACGATCGTAGTCAGAAGTAGTGTTCTCAATCTCGTTCTTGATTTGTCCCACACGAGCATCGATATCAGCCTTGTTGCCTTTGCCATCGACGATAGTGGTGTTCTCCTTGTTGATGGTAATGGTTTTGGCTGTGCCGAGCTGATCGATCGACATGTTCTCCAACTTGTGACCAAGATCTTCGCTGACCACCGCGCCGCCAGTAAGGATGGCGATGTCTTCTAGCATGGCTTTGCGACGATCACCGAAACCTGGGGCCTTGACCGCCGCACACTTGAGCGTGCCACGCAGACGGTTGACGACCAGCGTTGCCAGGGCTTCGCCGTCGATGTCTTCGGCGATAATCACAAACGGCTTGCTGGATTGAGCGATCTTCTCCAGAATAGGCAACAAGTCCTTCATGTTGGAGATCTTTTTCTCGTGGAGAAGAATGTAGGCATCCTCAAGCACCGCTTCCATGCGTTCGGAATCAGTGACAAAGTAGGGTGAGAGGTAACCCCGATCGAACTGCATGCCTTCAACAACATCGAGGGTTGTCTCCATGCTCTTCGCCTCATCGACAGTAATAACGCCATCACGACCAACCCTATCCATCGCATCCGCGAGAATCTCGCCAATTTCAGGATCGTTGTTAGCAGAGATAGTGCCGACTTGAGCAATTTCTTCACGTTTTTTGGTAGGGCGTGAAACCTTGCTCAGCCGCTCGACAACGGCTTTCACCGCACAATCGATGCCCTTCTTAAGTTCCATCGGGTTGTGCCCTGCGGCAACGAGCTTCGCACCTTCACGGTAGATGGACTGCGCCAGCACGGTTGCGGTGGTAGTGCCATCACCCGCGTTGTCAGAAGTCTGGGAAGCGACCTCCTTCACCATCTGCGCGCCCATGTTCTCAAACTTGTCCTCAACCTCTACTTCTTTGGCAACACTAACACCGTCCTTGGTGATCGTGGGTGAGCCAAACGACTTGTCGATAACGACGTTGCGCCCCTTGGGGCCGAGGGTCACTCTCACCGCATCGGCGAGGATATTGACCCCATTCAAGACTTTGCGGCGAGCCTCCTCGCCAAAACTAATCATTTTTGCTGACATTGCTAAATTCCTTTCTCCATTTTTTCACTGGATACCTAACAAAGTGGGTTACCTGCTACACAGACTACTCGATGACACCGAGAATATCATCCTCACGCAGAATGAGGTGCTCTTCACCATCGATCTTGACTTCCGAACCAGAATATTTGCTGAACAGCACCCGGTCACCAACGCCGACCTCTGGTTTTCTTACCTTACCGTCATCGAGCACCTTGCCGTTGCCGATAGCGACAACCTTCCCCTCCATCGGCTTTTCCTTGGCGTTATCGGGGATAATGATCCCGCCAGCCGTTTTTTCCTCGCCCTCAATTCTGGAGACGAGGATGCGATCCTGCAAAGGCCTGACCTTCATTGCACAAAACCTCCTGTATAAAAATTGCGAAACTTGCGGTGTTGTCACCGCCCAAGACAGCGAGCAACGCACTGGGATATGCCACAACCGCACGCTACCCGACAGAACTGAACATAATCACACCCATGAGTTTGTCAAGGGGAGTGAGAGTATTTTATTTTATTTTTTAGCGCGTTCTAAACTTGACCGCGGCATCAACATCTGCTACCGTGCCGCCGCCATGGTTCGTGGCAACGAGGGAAGAACGGATGCCCGGAGTAGGGCTGACATCACGGCGAGCGAGAGCGACGCGATTGCGGGTGAATCCTGTGGAGGGGGGCTTGCACCTCAGGGACTCCGTGCTGTCGCTGGATGTCTATGGCGAAGCCAACCTTTCCTTCGTCTCTTCAGCCAAGACAGCCCTTAAGACACTAGGGGCGCGCCGCATCATCGCTACCGAGGAGACCGTTCACCTCATCGAGGTGCTACGAAAAAAAAAACTAACGCCCTGACTTGTCAATACAACCGCCCCTTCTCGATCGGTAATTTACGCCTTGAACTGCTGCCGTCGGGGTCGATGGTGGGCAGTGCCATGTTGCATGTGGAGCGGCAGAAGAAGACCATCCTCTACGCCCCCGCGCTGCAGACTGCAGCTGTGCCGCACGTGCGGCCGCTGGGCCTGAAGAGGGCGGACACTCTAATTCTCGGCACACATCATGCCAATCTGCACCAAGCCTTGCCAGATCGCACGCAGGAGCGGGAGCGCTTGGTCGCGGCGCTCGTCGGAATGCGGCAACGTGTTAAGATTTTCTGCGCCAGCATCGGCACGGCACAAGAAGTTACCGAACTGGCCACCGCTCAGCAACAGGCGGTGGTCGTGCATCCGATTATCGCTGCGGTCAACCGTGGTTACCAGAGCTTTGCCATCGAGCTCGGCAAGTACCGGGTGTTCAACAGAAAGCGAGACGACTGGGAAGTCTTGATCATGCCCAGTCCACCAGCCAACTATTATCGCCCGTGCCACATCGACGCACTGACCTTTCATGTTCACGACACTTATCCACCCCCGCCTGTCACCGCGCCACCCGATGCGGACTTCTACCTCAGCCGCACCTGTAGCGGTGCAGAGCTAAGGCAGATTGTCACCAGAGTACGGCCGCGAGAAATCTTCACCTTCGGCGACTACGCCAAAGCTTACTGCGAGGCCTTGCGTCCCCTCTGCTCTCGTGTCAGCCCACTATACGCTGACAACCAGCCGACGTTGTTTTGAGTCATGGTCCGTGTCTCGCTGACATCATCACCTACGGAGACCTCTCTTGCTTTTAGCATAGTAGTGCGGTAGTGCTTGCACCTCTAATGTGATTTTTATGAAGTATACAATTGTTATAGCAGTCTTTGTCCTGGCAGCCGATCTGGTGCAGGCGAATACGTTGCCTGATCTACATGGGAAGCACTATGATGATTTTGAGGTGCAGGGCTTTGGGCAGTTGCCGCGTTTTTGGGGGCAGGAGGCCGTGTTCACGCCTGAGGCACGTCGCTGGTTGGCTCGTTTAGAGGCGGAGGGCTATGCTTTTTACCTACCAGTTGTCGGTGTTTGGGATGTCTTTCACGACGAAGGTGGAGCAATCTCTTACGAAGCTTTACAGGATGCTTCCGTCATGCGAGTTGGCCAGGAACTGGGGGAGGAACTTGCCGCGAGCACTGCCACGACGCGACTTGATCAGCATGGTTTCTATGTCACTAGTCTCGCGGTAGGCACACCTCCGTTTGGGGTTAGCGTTTTTGGCAAACTAAATTTTTTGATCAACCACGAAGATTTTTTCGCAACCAACAACACTGGCGGGATTGCGCAACGGGGTATTCATGGCAGCAGACCTGACGTTCTCAACGTCTCGCTCGATGTCGCGACTGCTCCGGGCTTGCGCTATGCACTCCCTGGCTACACGACTATCGTTGCCTCGGCTGGCAACAACCCTCTGGAGCGGAGGGGCGAATCTATCATAGCAGGTCGCACGCCAATCTCGGCTGGTGCTAGCGATCCTCGTGGTAGGATAGGCCACTACTCCAGTGATGCCCACATCTACGCGCCTGGCGAACACCTGTTCCTCGACGGTAGCCGTCGTCATGGCACGAGCTACTCAGCCCCGCTGGTCACCGCGGCGCTCGCCGACATGTTTGCAATTCTGCCTCCCACCGCGATCACAAGTCTCACGATTGAACCGATCGTTGCCTCGGATGTCCGGGCGATTATCGCGCTGAGCGAGTTCCGCACTCTGATCGTGCACCTGTTGCAGGCAACTTCTACCCCCACAACGATCAGCGGCAACACCAGCAGTGGCATATTGAACCACTATAAATTACTGCGGGTCGCACATCGCATTGCCCAACAGGCAGGAAGTAGTAAGCAACGTGTGGCACAACTGATCAGAGAGCCCCGCACGTATGATTTCACTACCGAAGCGCAACAGCTCTACGAGGAAGCTGTGCGTTTACGCAACTCGGCGGAGGTCGCACCACAAGAGGCGTTGTTCAAACTGCGGGAGGCGGTAGCACTTGATGCCCACAACCAGGCCGCCCGTCAGGAGCTAGCAGCAATTTACGCGCAGGCAGGCTACCCAAGTTTAAGTGAGTTCTACACCCTACTCGCATCGAGGCACCAGTTACGAATCCACCGCACGATGGATCTGGAGGGGGAAGGGTTGCTAAATTTTAAAGCTAGCCTGCTAGACGTGTATGCTGAAAAAATCAACACGCCACAACTCGTTCGTAGGTATCTGGACAAAGACATCTTGCTGGCCATGATGTGGGCGGGTCATAGGACTAGTATTGTTGCGCTGATGCATAGCACCTTACCCGCCTCCGAGAGAGGAGAGAAGCAGGGTAAACGGGCTTTGCCTGCAGACAGTCCTTGGGCGAGTTTCGACGCGGAAAATCCCCTGCCCTTCATCATAAACTATAGCAGGAGTGTGCGACAGGCTAAGCGACTGGTCGATGCCGTGCTAGGACAGTTTGACATTCACGCGGAGAAAGTGACGCTCACGCTACCGAGCATTTGGGGCGAAGAAGGGATGCATGCTGAAGAAAAAATCATCGATAGACGCATGGTCGAGATTGACACGGGCTTCTTACTCGGACACGATGCGCATCCTTTGTACATTTCCGATGCCGCACGCGTTGCCCGGCAGTTGCCAGTGTTCGCAGGACAGTCTCTCAACCTGGTCGAGTGGTCGATTTTGCACGATAGCCGCAAACTGTTTGCAGAGCATCACGAGACTTTGCAGGCCTTGATTGAGGACGACGTTCTTGGCTACAGCACTATGGACGAGATTTTTGCCGCAGATGATCTCGATAGGCTGGAGTCGGCGAACAAGCTAGCCGCGGAACTAGAGGGGCATATCAACTTTACCGTCCAATACAGCGACAACAGTGCCGCCCTAGGAAAACTGCTCGACCTACATCAACAGGTCAGTTTGACATCCGAGCATCTGGCTTTGCTACGGTCGATCAACGAAGGGGTGAGACCACAGTTGCTACAGACACTCAAGCACAGGTTAAAGCGCTTGCCTGTGCGCTAGGATTCACCTCAATCGCATCTACAGCAGGCACGAACAATTTGCTACACAGGCACTAGCTGGCAATCGTCCGTAAACAGCAGGGCCGCCGTTATCGTGTGGTCGGGATGTAGTTTATGCACTGCTCGGCAGTAGGTGGCAAGCTGATGCCGATAGGCACTGAGATCGTCCCGCCGCGCGCCTGTCTTGTAATCGATCAGCTGGAGACGTTGCTGTGGATAACAGATGAGCAAGTCGATGACCCCGTTAATCAACAAGCCGTCATCGAGGCAGACGATGGGCATTTCCGCCTTGCTCCACAAAGCATCGGGCCACAAGTTTTGCCACACAGGCGCGGCCAGCAATTTTTGTCGCGTGCGCTCAGCCTTGTGCCACATGCTCTCGCGGTCGTCGCCGAGTTCCACCGCTAACTTGTCCCAGTAACTGCGCGTCGGCGGCGGGGCTTGCTTGACCTGCTGTTCAAGTGCCTTGTGCAGGTAGATACCATACACCCGTGCCGCGGGTGAAATTTTTTCAGGCGCGGCCTCGCGCACCGCCCGCCTCTGATGCGGCAACAAAATTCGCACCTCTTGCTGCAGACTATCACTATGTAGGCGTGCCGTGGAAAGCGCAGGCAGTGGCACGGTATTGGTTGCTGCTACCGCGGGCGGGTCAGCTGTGCCACACAGAGTAATTATCTCGTCATCATCAGCTTGCCCATTTTGCCACGACAGGTCGCTAGCTTTCACCGCCGCGACAATGCGCGGCAAGAAACCATGCCCCTTACCACGTTTCGGCGTGCTGCCACAGACGAGCAGATAATGCTCGGCGCGTGTCAAAGCCACATACAACAAGCGCAACGATTCAGCCGCGTCGTCTTTGTCGCTGGTAGCGTAGAGCGCGTCGAGTTGGCCATCTTGAGGACGCATGTTTGTTTTGCCGCTGTAAATCACACTGTCATCTGTTTTCAGCCAGTAGCTGTCTCGCTTTGCCCATTTTCCCTGCGCCTGCACTAGGACAACATACTTAAACTGCAAGCCCTTGGCTTTATGGATGGTCATCAACGTCACCGCATCAGCACGTGCCACCGCACTGCCAATGCTGTCGTGCTGTGCCTGTGTGGTGAGCCGCACGTGCAACGCTGCAAGAGTGTGGCAACCTTCACGCTCCGCCGCGGCAAGTAAATCGATGCAGCGGGTAATGTTCTGTTGCGCCTGCTGGCCGATGAATTCACCCCCGTGGTCTCGGTAGCGCGGTAATGCACCGAGATGGTGCAAGGCGTACAGCAGTAAGCGGCACGGCGTGGTTTTGTTGCACAACCTGCGAATGTCTTGCAACGCCTGTATCGGTTGTGGGTAACGCACAGCAAGTGCCCGCAAAATGTGGCTGCTGCAATAAGCTCGCGCCTGCGCCTGCTGCTGCGCATAGACATGCAGCACTTCCTGCGCGGGGATGGCACACAGGGGGCTGCGCAACACCGTCAGCAGTGCTTGCTGGTCTTGCGGCAACGCCAACCATTTGCATAAGGCCAATAAGTCTTGGCTGGTCTGGGCTTTGAAGAACCCCTGTTCCTCGTGGCGAAAACTGCTGAGGCCTGCTCTCGACAGCGCGGCACGAAAAACCTCCGCGTGCGTGCCATTGCGATACAAAATGCAGATGTCGCTGGCTTGCAAATGCGGCTTGTCCCGCAACGCTTGGGCGATGTGGCAGGCAACATATTCCGCTTCTTTTTCGACCTCTGTGGTGCTCAGCAGGGCCAGGGTAACCGTGCCATAATCATGCACCTGCTGTGCGTCTTTCGCTGGCTGATGTTGATGGAAGTCAGGCAGGTCAAGCGCGGGGAAGACGGCGTTGAAAAATTTAAGCAAGTGGGCGGCCGAACGATAATTGACCGTCAACGGATGAGGCCGCGGCTTAAATTTATCCAAATCAGCTGTGGCCGTGTGCATAATCTGTGCTTTAGCACCGCGAAAGCCATAGATCGATTGCTTGGGATCGCCGACGATAAACACCGTTGCCTGCAAGCCTTGTCGTGCCGCCACACAATTTTCACCAGCCAGCAACTCGCAGCTCAGCTGGTGAAAAATATCCCACTGCTGCTCGCTGGTATCTTGGAACTCATCGAGCAAGAGATGGGCGATACGCTGTTGCAAGAAAAACAACAGGCCTGCATCACGGGTTAGCAGTTCCCGCACCATGGTGGTCAAGTCCTGAAAATCGAGCACCCGCCGTGTCTTTTTTAGCTCTCGATATATTTCCCGCCAACGTTGCCACAGAGAGAAGTATGTTTTGCCGCGAGCATTGAGATGCACAACTAGGTCCGCCTGCCGCTGAGCCTGCAGCTCAGCCTCGAGCGCTTGTAGTCGTGGCTGAAGTTGTTTTTTTTGCGCCGCAGTGAGCAGAGCACGGTTGATTTTTTTCCCCTTCAACACACCGATCTGCTGCAGTTCAGCCTGCGTCGTAGCCGCGGCACAGCTGGCAAAACCTGGCAGCGCGGCGAGTTGTCGCGCCAACACGGCCCACGACGGTGCCGCGGGGAGGTTGAGTGCTTGCCGACGCGGCTGGGGCAGACCGAAGTTATGCAGTACCCCGATGTTGCGGCGCACACTGGCAACACCTTCTTCTCGCACGGTTTGTTGCGCGCAGGCAGGCAATGTCTGCCACAGTCGTTGCCAACTGCGTTCCTGCACGTCCGTTTCCTCCGCGTCGGTGATAATTTTAAACGGCAGGGGAATACCCGCAAATCCTTGCCCTGCAAGGCTCGATAGCCATCCACTGCATACGCTGTGGATAGTGGCGATGTTGAGTTTCTGCGACTGACTGAGAATGGTGGAACTAACCTGCGGCGCGGCTAGCGGTGGACGCACAGGCTGATTTGCCTGGCTGCTAAAATTTTTGTGATAATCGCTGAGCGCACGATCGAATTCTCGCTGTGCCTGCTTATCGACCGCGAGCTCGGCAGCACAAGCTATAACCCGTGCCCGCATCTCCGCCGCCGCCTTGCGCGTGAAGGTGACCGTTAAAATTTCACTCGGCGCGGCATGTGCCCCGACCAAAAACAAAAACCGGCGGCTCAGCTGCCACGTCTTGCCCGACCCCGCGGCGGCACTGACAATCCAGCTGTGATAGGGGTCCTGTGGTGTGCCCATGTTTCGCTGCTCACCGCCATGCCGCATACACAGCCCTCTTCACCAAGCGCGGAGATGTTTCCTGGCGAGCCGAACTGGGCTTGCCCGCGTCTCAGCTCATCGCAAGCATGCTTGCAGACAGACGAAGTATTAAGACACGGGGCTTTGCCCAAAGGCTTCTTTGCGGCTGAGTTTTAAGCGTCCTTGACGGTCGATCTCGATTACCTTGACCATCACCTCGTCACCTTCTTTGAGCACGTCGGTAACCTTCTCGACGCGGCGGTCTTCGAGTTGGGAGATGTGGCACAAGCCTTCAACTCCCGGTTTAATTTCGATGAAGGCCCCGAACTCAGTGGTTTTTTTCACTAGGCCGAGATGCACACTGCCGATTTCAGGGTCGGTAGCGATGGCTAGGATCATTGCTTTCGCAGCTTCGGCACGAGCAAGGTCAGGCGAGGCAACTCTGACCACGCCGTTATCTTCAATGTCGATTTTGGTGCCAGTTTCAGCGGTAAGCCTTTTGATCATCTTACCACCAGGGCCGATGAGGTCACGAATTTTAGTCTCGCTGATTTTGATGGAGATGATACGTGGTGCGTTCAGCGGCAGATCGTGCGGCTTGCCAATTGTTTCCTGCAGTTTGCGCAAAATGGTCAAGCGTCCTTGTCGTGCCTGTTCGAGCGCTTTGCTCAACGTCTCTTGGGCGAGCCCCGCGACCTTGATGTCCATTTGCAGGGCACTTATGCCTTCTTCATCACCACAGACTTTGAAATCCATATCGCCAAGATGGTCTTCGTCGCCGAGAATGTCAGACAGCACCACAGGCTCGTTACCGCCACTGACCAACCCCATCGCCACCCCTGCGACATGACGCTTAATCGGCACGCCTGCACACAGCAGTGCCATCGTGGCCGCACAGACGGAAGCCATCGACGAACTGCCGTTCGATTCGAGCACATCCGAAACAACCCTGATGGTGTAGCCGAAATCGCTTTGCTCAGGGATAACGTGCGAGATGGCACGCTCAGCGAGATAGCCATGCCCAATCTCGCGGCGACTGAGTCCCATCAAGCGGCGTGTCTCGCCCACACTAAAAGGAGGGAAGTTGTAGTGCAGCATGAAGTGACGGCTGCTGTTTTGTGAGCTGAGCGTTTCGTAGCGCTGTTCGTCATCGCCAGAACCAAGGGTCACGGTTGCCAGTGCTTGTGTTTCACCGCGGGTGAACAGGGCCGAACCGTGGGGTGCTTTCAACACGCCAACCTCGCAGCTGAGCGGTCGAATGTCAGTGGGGCCGCGTCCATCAATGCGGGTCTTTTCCCGCAAAATCAAACCGCGCACATGCTCATAGACCAGCTCCTCGTAAACTTCCGTGGCCTCGCGGGTGCGATCACTCTCCTCGTAAGCAGCGATAATGTTCTTCTTGACCATTTTGAGTTTCTTGCGCCGCGCAGTCTTTTCCTTGACCTGCAGGGCCGTAGCAATGGCATCGAGGTGCTGGCTTTTGATTTCTTCCCTCAGCTGGGCATCAATTTCCTTGGCAACGAACTTCTGCTTGTCCTTGCCACAGCGTTCACGCAAACGTTGCTGGGCCGCCAACATCGGTTGCAGAGTGCTATGGCCAAAATCTATCGCGGCCACAATTTTCTGCTCGTTAAGAAAATTAGCGGCAGCTTCCACCATCACCAGTGCCTTCTCTTTAGCCGACAGGAAGAGGTCAAGTGTCTTCAGCTCCTCCTCGTTAGGAAAGGCACTGAACTCACCCGCCGCATTTACGCCGACGCGCAGAGCAGCCACTGGTTCAAGGAACGGCAGATGGCTAATGGTCAAGGCTGAGCTCGCACCGAGCAGCGACAGCACCGCGGGGTCGTATTCGGGATCAAACGACAATACCGTGCAGATGACCTGCGTGTTACGCCTGTAGCCCTTAGGGAAATTGGGACGCAGCGTGCGATCGATGACTCGTGCCGTCACCATCTCCAGCGACGAGGGTCGCGCTTCACGCTTGTTGTAGCCACCAGGAATGCGACCCGCGGCATAGTATTTTTCGATATAGTCAACCGTCAGGGGGAAGAAATCATTATCCGCATCTTCGTCCTCGCCACAGACCGTGACTAGCACCTGCGTGTTGCCACCAGTGACCATCACAGCACCGTCTGCCAGCCGTGCGAACTTCTGCGCTTCAATGTCGATCTGCCGTCCACCGACCTCTATTTTTTCAATAATACTAGACACCTGAGAACCTCCGTAGATATTTGCCAACTGTGGGGATAATCATCACTAGTTAAGATGCGTGTTCGGGACACGCGGCGCGGCCACTACTTGCGCAAACCCAGCTCGGACAGCACACGACGATAACGCTCCCCGTCCGTGCGACGCAGATAAGCCAACAACCGCCGTCGTTTGCCAACCATCTTCAACAGCCCCCTGCGGGAATGATGATCACCAGCATGTGCCTTGAAATGCTCGTTGAGATACTGCAACCTCGCCGTCAGAAGTGCTATCTGCACCGCGGGCGAAGCCGTATCGCCTGCCTGCGACCGAAACTTGGTAATGATAGAGCCTCTGTCCTCTCCTGATAGAGCCATGCCACGTTCGTCCTTTCACCAAGACGGGGCGAAACCTAACAACCTCATAGCCAAAAAGCAAGCCATACTGCACGATAGTTTGGAAAAAACCACCCCGCCCACTTTCCCTCAAGCTCGGCGGCTGTTTAGCTTCACTGTAATGTATTGAATTCCAAGTGAGTGTTCACAAAAAAATGTGTTTCGTGTTACAGGACACAAACCCCTGCTTGACTTTTTATGAAAAGATGTTACAATAGGTAGCTGCGAAATAGTGTGGTGTGCGATGTTTTTTGCGTTCCTGTTTTTAGTGACGGTGTAATTTCGGAGGCAGGAGGCGATGGAATTCAAGGTTGGTGATAAGGCAGTCTTCCCCGCGCACGGTGTGGGGGTAGTCAAAAGTGTAGAGTCGCGTGACATCGGGGGCTCGAAGCAGGATTTTTACGTGCTGCATATCGTTTCTTCGGGCGCACGCCTGATGGTACCCGTTACGGGCTGTTCGCGGGCGGGCATGCGAGGTTTGGTGTCTGACGAGGGCATCAAGGGTATCTACAATATTCTGAAGACGAGAATGAAAATCAATCGGACCACCTGGAATCGGCGTTTTCGGGAATACAACGACAAGCTACGCACAGGAGCAGTCAACGATGTCGCTGAGGTCTACCGTGACCTGCATTATCTTAAGTCTGACAAGGATCTATCCTGGGGCGAGAAACGCATGCTTGAGCGGGCGCGGGAGCTGGTCGTCAGTGAGATAAGCGCCGCTAGCGATCGGAAAGCGGTCGAAGTTGAAGAAGAAATCGACCAAGTCTTGCTCCAGCAAGCTTGATAATCATTCCCCCATCTTGAAAATTACCAACGTCATGGCAGCCAGCATCGATGGGCATATTGCCGCCGCGCCTGCCGAAAAAGATCCTGCTCGTGTTGCCAGCGGTTTCGTTACCGCCGCCGACCGCCAGCATGTGCGCGCCGAAGTATCGCGCAGCGACGCGGTAATTCTCGGTGCTGACACCGTGCGAGCCTCACCCCGCCTGCTCTCCTACCAAAATGACCGCGGACGTTGCCCCGTTTGGGTAGTGCTGACAACACGTGGCATTGAGCCAGCTTCGCCCTTCTGGAAACAGCAGCACATCGAGCGCTGGCTCGTCTCTCCCTCCGAACTTGAGCTGGCCGACTCCACCAATGTGCGCACCTTCGTGTGCCCGCGGCAGGACAGCGCAACCTTTGTCGTCGCTCAGCTGCGACAGCACAATTTCAACAGGGTGATACTGTTCGGTGGTGGCGAAATCAATAACCTCTTCTACCGCCAGCAACTTGTCGATGAGCTGAGCATCACCATCGCCCCAACTATCGTCGCCCGTGCCGATGCGCCGCGTCTCGTCAAGCCCTCGTTATCCACCGCCACCCGCTTGCGGCTGCTTAGCGTGCGGCGTGTCGGTGACCACTTGTTTCTGCGCTATCGTGTGCTGCGCCAATGACAACCTCCGTTTACATCGTGAGTTGTGGGGCAATCAGTGCCGCAGGCGCGGGGCTTGCCGCGCATTGGCAGGCGTTGCGACGGGGGCGGGCCTGTTTCAGCTGGCACAACCAGCGCTGGCAGGGACACTTGCCACCTGCGGCAGAGGAAGAGCTAAACTGTTTGCGCCACACTAAGCTGTTCAGCAAAGCCGATCGCGTCGCACTGCTGGCAGCCGCCGCGGCGAGGCAATTAGAGGACCGCTTGCCACGAGATCGCCGCGCCATGGCAGTCGTGGCAGCTTCGGCGCGCGGCGCGGCAACGTCACTGGAGCAGGAGCACAGACGTTTTTTGCAACATGGCACAACCTCCGCCGCCGCGAGTCCCCACACGACCGCGGGTCTGCTGGCCACGCACCTCAGTACCTACATAGGTAGCACGGGCTTGAGCTTTACCCTTTCAGCCACCTGTGTTAGCGGTCTGCACGCGCTTGCCGCGACCCTCTTCTATCTCAGAGGCGGCGGCAGCAAGCAGGCCTTGTGTGTTGCCAGCGAAGCCCCCCTTACCCCCTTTGTCACCCAGATGTTGCGCAATGCGAGGGTGCTCAGCCGCGCCCCCCGTACGGAGAACTTTCCTGTGCGTCCGCTACATCCGCAACGCGATGGCTTGGTACTGGCGGAAGGCGCGGCAGCACTGTACCTGTGTTGCGAGCCACGTGCCGATGCCGTGCGTATCGCGGGCTATGGCGCGGCACGCGATCAAGATGTATCGCTGACAGGTGTTTCCGCGGCAGGGGCGGGCTTGGTGTTAGCAATTACGCGTGCCTTGCACGAGGCTCAATTATGCCCATCCGACATCGACCTGATTATCGGGCATGGGGCTTCGACGCAACAAGGCGATCGCGCCGAGTGGTCTTGTCTGGAAAAAGTTTTCGCGCCCCACATGCCTCCTCTGCGTTTCCACAAGTGGTGTATTGGGCATACCTTAGGCAGCTCGACGCTGCTGTCGGTCACACTCGCGGTCCACCAAATGCGGACCGGCACAAGCTTCACCCTGCCCTACTTGCCTACTACTGCCGCGCCGTGGTGTGCCGACCCGCCGTCTACACTGCGCCATGTGCTGGTGTGTGGACTGGGTTTCGGGGGCAACTGTGCCGCGGTGGTGCTTGGGACTTAATTCGCGTTATCTTGGCGAGGCGCAGGAGCAAGCGGAGCACAATCACTACTTAGCCCAAATCTCCGTTATCTTGGCACAAGTCTCCGTTGTCTTGGCGAGGCGCAGCCCTACCGAGAAACCCGACCTCAACAGGTATAGGCACATGCTTTATCTAAAAGCATAATCTCACAGCAATATGGCAGTATTTATGGTCGGGTTTTCGTACGGCCTCGCCGCGCCCATCATGGAGTTCTCGGTAGGCAAGCTTGAATGCAATAACGAGTGGCATGAGTGCAAGCAGCGAGCTAGGAAGCGAGCGTTACAAAAAAGCCTCGTAGACGAGCGTTACAAAAAAGCAGCGTAGCGAGCGAAGCGAGCGTTACAAAAAGCCGCGCGCCACGGCGCTCTCGGTAGGTAAGCCTGAACGCAACGGCCGAGAGATCTGAGAACAAGCAGAGAGGGGCCTGATGGCAAGCCCGAACGCAGTAACGAGAGGTCTGAGTGCAGAAAGCGAGCGAGAAAGCGAGCGTTACAAAAAAGCCGCGTAGACGAGCGATACAAAAAGCCGCAGCGCAGCTGGCGCAGAAATGCTATACTATCCCTGAGTACATTCAGTAAATTTATGGAGGTGACTTGGTGGTCAAGCGAAAGCGAGCTGCGAAAAGAGCAGAGATCCTACTTAGCGCAAATCTCCGTTGTCTTGGCACGGCGCAGACCTACCGAGAAACTCTCCCCTGAGATAGGTGCAAGCACATGCCCTATGCAAAGAAATAATCTGGTTGCAGTGTTGGCAGTGTTTGTGGTCGAGTTTTCGTACGGTCTCGCCGTGCCGTTCATGGAGCTCTCGGCAGGCAAGTTTGAGTGCAATAACGAGAGGTCTGAGAACAAGCAGCGAGCTAGCAAGCGAGCGATACAAAGAGTCGCAGCGCAGCCTATCAAGGGGCCTGGAGGTGAATTACGCACCGACATCATGGTGCAGCTACCTTTGTGGGGCATCACAAACAGGATCGTCATCCTGTCCATAATTCTTGAGCATAAGAGCTATAAGGATCGTGATGCTGTCTTGCAAGCCATGGAATATTACGTGGCGGAATGTAAGGCGCGCAGCAAAAGGCGGAGGCGGCAGCCAGGTGAACCCTATGAGTTGATTATTCCTGTAATTCTGCTGTGTTGTGAGGATAAGGACTACGAGCCACCGCAGGATTACCTCAGTTGGGAGTTTGGCAGCGAGGAGATTCCGCCAGAGCTGGCAGCGCTTGCGGATGACTTGCCGGTGATGCGCTGCAAGGTATTCAATCTCAGAAAACCGCCCCTCAGCGAGCTGTGGACGAAGGCGGGGAGCAGTGCTATCATCATCTATGTTATGGCGGAGTTGTGGGGCATGGACGAAGATAAGATAGCCTTGATCATTGAGAAAATTGAAGGGCTTGAACGAGAAGAGGGGCAGTTTTTGGGTAACATGCTAATGGATTATTGTGATGCGGCCGATAGGGGGGTGAAGCGCCAGGATTTTGATCGTGTTGATCGTAAGCGCTGGCCGCACAAGCGAGAGGAGGAGCGATTCGTGCCAACGATGTATTTTGGACTGGAACGAGCTGAGCGACGCGGCTTGCAGAAGGGCGAACAGCTGGGCTTGCAGAAGGGCGAACAGCTGGGATTGCAGAAGGGAGAACAGCTGGGATTGCAGAAGGGCATCGAGCAAAAGCAGATGGAGGCTGCCCAGCTAATGCTCAGCGATGGCGTGCCTGAGGCTCAGGTGTGTAAATTTCTGAAATTGACCAAGAAAGAGCTGACAGCAATCAAGCGAAAATTAAAAAATTAAAGATTTCAGCCAATTTTTGCAGACATGCCACTGCCATTCATGAAGCTCTTGGTCGGCAAGAGGTGGGAGGCAACCGCGAGAAGGCTTGGGGGCAAAGACCTCCCTTAGCACAAGTCTCCGTTGTCTTGGCGAGGCGCAGACCTACCGAGAAACTTGGGGGCAAGGACACCACTTAGCCCAAACCTCCGTTGTCTTGGCAGGGAGCAGACCTACCGAGAAACTCTCCCCTGAGATAGGTGCAAGCACATGCCTTGTGCAAAGAAATAATCTGAATGCAATCGCGAGAGGTCTGAGGACAGGGAGCGAGCTAGGAAGCGAGCGATACAAAAAGCCGCAGCGCAGCGAACGGTCTCTCCCTGCCGTTCATGGAGCTCTCGGTAGGCAAGCTTGAATGCAACAGCCGAGAGGTTTGATGGCAAGCCTGAACGCAATGGCAGGAGGCAAAGACCTTCCTTATCCCGTCCCCCCGTTGTCTTGGCGAGGCGCAGCCCTACCGAGAAACCCGACCACAACAGGTATAGGCACATGCTTTATCTAAAAGCATAATCTCACAGCAATATGGCAGTATTTATGGTCGGGTTTTCGCACGGCCTCGCCGCGCCGTTCATAAAGCTCTCGGTAGGCAAGCCTGAACGCAATAACGAGAGATCAGAGTGCAAGCAGCGAGCTAGGAAGCGAGCGTTACAAAAAAGCCGCGTAGACGAGCGGGACAAAGAGCCGCGTCGCGTAGCAAGGACACCACTTAGCCCAAACCTCCGTTGTCTTGGCGAGGCGCAGCCCTACCGAGAAACCCGACCACAACAGTTATAGGCACATGCTTTATCTAAAAGCATAATCTCACAGCAATATGGCAGTATTTATGGTCGGGTTTTCGTACGGCCTCGCCGCGCCGTTCATAAAGCTCTCGGTAGGCAAGAGGTGGCGGCAACCGCCGAGAGGTCTGAGGGCAGGCAGGGAGGCCTGAGTGCAAGCCTAAACGCAATAACGAGTGGCATGAGTGCAAGCAGCGAGCTAGGAAGCGAGCGTTACAAAAAGCCGCGCGCCACGGCGCTCTCGGTAAGCAAGAGGTGTGGCAACAGCCGAGAGGTCTGAGGGCAGGCAGGGAGGCCTGAGTGCAAGCCTAAACGCAATAACGAGAGGTCTGAGAACATGCAGCGAGCTAGGAAGCGAGCGTTACAAAAAAGCCGCGTAGCGCATCGCGTAGCGCATCGCGTAGCGTAGCAAATGATGGATGTCTAGCCTATGCCTGAAAAAAACCCGATATTCGCGTTAGTCAGATATCACGGTTGCGCAGGATTTCTAGAGGCGAGGTGCGGGTCGCAATTTGTGCAGGGTAAAGCCCGGCAATCAGGCAACAGAGGATGGAGACACCACACACCGCCGCGTAAACACGCAGGTCAAAGCGCACGGGCAGTTCAGCGAGGAGATAGATGTCGGGCAGATCGATAATTTTGTAGCGCCGTAGAAAAGCGCTAGCTAACAGGGCGACGACAACCCCGAAAAAACTGCCAAATAGACCGATGAGACAGCCCTGTTGCAAGAAAATCGCATTGATCTGGCGGTTGGTTGCGCCGAGCGATTTTAGAATGGAGATGTCACGCAGTTTTTGTGAAACGGAAACGAACAGCGTCGTAAAAATATTGAAAATGGCAACGAGGGCAACGAGGGCAACGATTACCGAGATAACGGCACGTTCTTGTTTCATCGCCTCAAATAGTGGTCGGTTGAACGACTGCCATTCCTTGATCGACAGCGCGTAGGTGGCGCGCATACGTGTCGCGATCAGGCGGCTGTCGCTAGGAGTGCGCAAGCCGATCTCCACACCTGTGACACGCTTGCCCATGCCAAAGAACTGCTGTGCGGTGTGCAGATTGACGATGCCAACCCGGTTGTCGTAATGCTTCAAACCCGAATTGTAGACCCCGACAACTTTAAAATTCTTGTATTGCGAAAAGCTTTTCTTGTGCGGTGAAATAAGCTGCACCAATCCACCAATCTTGCCGCCCAACAAGCGCAGCAAACCTTTGCCGATAATTATCTGCGGCTCACCCCGCGGCTGTGTCATCTCTTGCTGTAACAAGTCGAGCGCCTGCGCGGGTTCAATCAAACCAGCAAGACTCTGCACCTTCTCTCGCTGGCGGGGATGAATGCCTCGCATCAGAATAGAGTGCATGCTGCTATCGCCTCGTGCCATCGTCTCATAGTGCACAAACGGCGACACGCCCTTGACCTCATCTTTAAAATCACGGGTGATTTTGTTAGCCCAGCTGGCGTAGTTTTCAATGCCTGAAGGAAAGCGATAGGCGAGCACGTGCGCGTTGGCAGCCAAGAAACGCTGGCGTAACTCTTCCTCAAACCCGTTGATGACCGACAGCACAACGATCATCGCCGCGACACCGATAGCGATGCCCACGATAGAGAGCACGGAAATCCACGTAAAAAATAAATCCCGTCGGCTTATTTTTAGGTAACGCCGCGCTACTAACGAGGTAAAATTTTTCACACCAAACCTTCATCTCGCAGCCACTGCACCGCATCGAGAGCATAGTAGGTGAAAATTGCACTCGCCCCCGCCCGCTTGATGGCCAGCAACGCCTCCAACACGCAATGAGGCTCGGACAAAAAACGCGCCGCATTCTTGAGCATGACATACTCGCCGCTGACCTGATAAGCATAGATGGGCAGGTGACAGGTCGTAGCCAGCGCGGCGATGACATCAAGATACAGACCCGCAGGCTTGACCAGCAGGATATCTGCACCTTCACTGACATCCATGCTAGCCTCGTGCAAAGCTTCAGCACGATTGGCAGACTGCATTTGGTAATTGCGCTTGTCGCCCTTCAACATCTCTGCCGAACCCACCGCAGCCCGAAAAGGCTGATAAAAGTGGGAGGCATATTTTACCGCGTACGAAAGAATGATGGTGTTGACGAACCCCTGTTCCTCCAACGCATCCCGCAGGACGGCAATGCGTCCGTCCATCATGTCCGAAGGTGCAACCATGTCCGCCCCCGCCGCGGCCTGGCACAAGGCTTGTTTTTGCAACACGGCAAGCGTGGCATCGTTTAAGACATAGCCGTCGGCATCGATAATGCCATCTTGCCCGTGTGTGGTGTAGGGATCAAGAGCCACATCGGTGATGACCGCCAGTTCTGGAAAATTTTTCTTCAACAACTGCACCGTCTGTGGCACAAGACCATCCTCGTTATACGCCTCGCGCCCGTCGTCAGTTTTTTGTTCCGTGGCGATGGCAGGAAACAGTGCCAAGGCCTTGATGCCTGCAGTAATTGCCTGCTCGGCAATGTGCAGCAACGACGACTGCGAATGCCGACAGACTGCAGGCAGTGCGGCGATTTCCTCCTGCGCTTGCCTACCGCCATGCACGAAGACAGGATAAATAAAGTCGTGTGCCGCCAGATGATGTTCGGCAGACAGGGCGCGCACAGCCTTGCTCACCCGCAAACGGCGCAGACGACTGCGAGGAAAACGACGCGGTGGTATCATAGCTCCCCTTCCTTGGGTGGGTAATTTTCGCCACACCACATACGCGGTCTATTCCACCGTGACCGACTTGGCCAGGTGACGTGGCTGGTCGATGTCTGTGCCTTTCTCCAAGGCCAGATAATAGGCAAACAGTTGCAGCGGCACGGCACAGACGATCGCTTGCAACAACGGCTGATTGATGTCGGGACAGGGGATAATGGTGTCGCTGAGCGCACGCAGCTCGCGGTTTTTGGGATTGCCGAGCAAGATAACCGCGCCGTCACGGGCTTTGACCTCGCCTGCATTGGCAACGATGCGGAGGAAATAATCGTCCTGCGGTGCAACTACTAGCACGGGCATGTCGTGGTCAATCAGGGCAATAGGGCCGTGCTTGAGTTCGCCGCCAGCATAGCCTTCGGCATGAATGTAAGAGATCTCTTTCAGCTTTAGAGCCGATTCGAGGGCGATGGGAAAACTGGGACCGCGTCCAATGTAGATAAAGTTGCGCGCCTGGCGATACTGGCGGGCAACGCTTTCAATCTGCGCGGTGCTGTTCAAGACATAATCGATCAACAGCGGCAGCTTGCGCAAGTTGTGGGCATCTTTTGTCAGCGGTCGGGCATGAGCACTGCGCACTGCCAGCACGAACAGATACCAGATAAGCACTGTCGTCGTGAAAGCTTTTGTCGAGGCCACCCCGATCTCAGGACCGCAGTTGAGTTCGATCAAGGCATCGCAGGTGCGGGCCAGCGTTGAGTGGGGGCTGTTGCAGATGGCTAGTGTTTGACAGCCGCGACTACGGGCATGTTCAATGCAGGACAAGGTGTCTGCCGTTTCACCGCTCTGTGACAGCGCCACGATCAGTGTCTGGTCATTGAGCAGGGCACGGCGATAGCGCAGTTCGTGTGCAACTTCGGCAAGGCTCTCGATGTGCAGCTGTTCCTCGGCAAAGACTGCCGCCAGCAGCGCGGCATGATAAGAAGTGCCGCAACCAACAATTTTGATGCGCTTAACTCGCTGCATGTCAATTTTCTGCAACGCCAGCATTTCGGCGCGAGGACGCAGTTGTGCGAAATCAAACAGGCGATGAATGTTGTTTGCCAACACGAGACCCTGTTCGTGAATTTCTTTCAGCATGAAGTGGCGATAGCTGCCCTTGTCAATTTTTTGTGTCGGCACCTGCAAGTGTTGTGCCACAGGCAGGGGTAGTTGTTCGCCATCGTAATCATAGAGGGCAAGGCGCTGCCGTTCCAGCACGACGATGGTGGCATCGGCGGGGAACATGAAATCGCTGCTATGCTCTGCCAGCGCCAGCGGATCGGAGGAGAACAGGTGGGCATCCTTGCCCGCGGCGATGGCGAGCGGGAGACCCTTGCGGCTGATGTAAATACGGTGTGGGTCGCAGGCAAAAAACATCGCTAGCCCGTAGAGACCCTTGAGTTGCCGCATGACACTGCTGAAAGCAATCAGTGGGTCAGGCTGGCTTTGCAGGGCCTGGACGACGAGATGCAGCACGACTTCGGTATCGGTTTCGGATTGGAAGGCAATGTTGTCATCGCTGAGCGTAGCCCGCAGCTCGGCGTGGTTCTCGATGATGCCGTTGTGGACGATAGCCGCGGCGGGTGTCCAGTGCGGGTGGGCATTGGCTGCAGTGGCTTTGCCGTGACTGGCCCAGCGAGTGTGCCCCATGCCGATCGTGGCTCGTGCGGAAAGATCGTGCGTGTGTGGCAAAAGGTCGTCAACCTTACCCGTGTTTTTGGCCACCTGAACCGCATCATCGTAGACCATCACACCTGCAGAGTCATAGCCGCGGTATTCAAGTTTGCGCAACCCCGCAGTGATAATGTGCAGACATGGCTCGTTGCCTGCATAACCGAAAATACCACACATCGCTGTAACCCTCCGCTCGCTCCTTGCGCTACGCGGCTCTTTGTATCGCTCGCTATTGCCATCGGATTATGCCTTTAGATAGAAGTATGTGCCATACCTATTTGATGCCAATATCGGTTTTTTTCAGGGGGTCACTACACTCAAGTTCTTGCTCGACAAGGCGCGAGTGGAGCTAGAAAGCGGCAAAAAGTCCAGCGAGCGTAGCGAGCTAGAAAGCGGCAAAAAGTCCAGCGAGCGTAGCGAGCTAGAAAGCGGCAAACAGTCCAGCGAGCGTAGCGAGCTAGAAAGCGGCAAACAGTCCAGCGAGCGTAGCGAGCTAGAAAGCGGCAAACAGTCCAGCGAGCGTAGCGAGCTAGAAAGCGGCAAACAGTCCAGCGAGCGTAGCGAGCTAGAAAGCGGCAAACAGTCCAGCGAGCGTAGCGAGCTAGAAAGCGGCAAAGAGCCGCGGAGCTAGCCAATGCTTAGCCCAAACCTCCGTTGTCTTGGCACGGTGCACCTATTAGCACAGGCCTCCGTTGTCTTGGCGAGGCGCAGACCTGGAGCTAGCAAGCGGCAAGGAAGCCGCGTGCAACTCCCCACGAATATGTGCAAGCACATGCCTTATGCAAAAAAATAATCTGAACGCAACCGCCGAGAGGTCTGAGCGCAAGCAGCGAGCTAGGAAGCGAGCGTTACAAAGAGCGGCGTAGCGCAGCGCGTAGCGTAGTGTGCAACGTAGTGCGTAGCAAGCAGCAATTATCAAGGAAGAATTTGGTGAAAGTTAGTGTTTGGCGATTTTATTCTTTATTTCTGCGAGTTGTTCTTCAGTAATATCAGCAAGTTGGCAAATTACTGGGTCATCGAGCTTGCCATACTTTAACATACTAATGATGACATCCTCGCGCTCCTGGGCACGCCCTTGCTTGACCCCCTGTTGCATACCCTGCTTGACCCCCTGTTGCATACCCTGCTTGACCCCCTGTTGCATACCCTGCTCGATACCCTGCTCGATACCCTGCCGGATACCCTGCTGTATGCCTTGCTTTTTCCCCTGCTCAATGCCTTCTAGGCGTGCACCCTCGAAACCGAATTCGATACTTGACATGATACGTTCCTCATCTGGTAAATCGGGAAAACAATCTGCCTCGATGGCAGACAGCCTCTTCCTATCATACCTCCCATCGGCAAGTCCAAGGTAAGATATTAGTTTAGCCGATAAACTCTTGCGATTTTCGGTGGATAGCGCATAGCAAGAGTGAAAAATTTTCGCCACAATTTTGGTGCTCAGATGCCAGATGTGTTTCATTCCCAGCAGGCAAGGGCTGGTCGTGAGTCCGCACAGTTGCTCATCGGACAACTTAGGCAGATTTACCACCAGGATTGGGTCATCTGCAACATAGCGGCGCAGTCCGTGAATAGTTTCCAAGGGATGCCGATTTTTAAATTTTAGCTCAAGCTGGCTCTTGGCTATATCGACGGGTTTTTTGGTTTGCAGAACGAGGATGCCTATGACAAAACCATTAGTGCGCGCTGTGCGCTGTGCGCTGCTTTTTTGTAACGCTCGCTTTCTAGCTCGCTCTTTGCCTTCAGGTATAGTGACACCATGAGAAACAGGACATTGCCGGTGGTGTGCTCAAAGATAACCCCAAAATATACTGGGGAATCGGGCTCTTTTTTGAAGGGCACAGAAAAATTCAGATCACAAAATTTTTCTGTGCCAGTATCGGGATCGATGCTTGCCTCCTTACTGGGGATGAGTTTGTCAATATCGAACAGTTCATAATCTTCGGGAAATAATGCCAACCGGAGAAGATCTTGGGCATAACGCGGATCGCTATAGATTTTCTTGAAAAATTTATCATGCAAATGATGCTTGTTTAGTGGGGTTTTATCGTTGTCGGGCATGGTTGCTGTCCGTTGCTAATGCGGTTACCTGTCTCTGGTAATTATAATAACATAATTTAGCGCAAATCTCCGTTGTCTTAGCCCAAACCTCCGTTGTCTTGGCACGGCGCAGCCCTACCGAGAAACTCCCCACGAATATGTATAAGCACATGCCTTATGCAAAAAAATAACCTGAATGCAATCGCGAGAGGTCTGAGCGCAAGCAGCGAGCTAGGAAGCGAGCGATACAGAAAGCCGCAGCGCAGCGAACGGCCTCACCGCGCCGTTCATGTGGCTCTCGGTGGGCAAGAGGTGGGGTCAACCGCGAGAAGGCTTGGGGGCAAGCAAAGGGGCTAGGGGTCAAGCCTCTACGCAATACAGGGAGGTCCGAGGACACGCAGCGAGCTAGAAAGCGAGCGATATAGAAAGCCGCGTAGCGCAAGCAGCGAGCGTTACAAAGAGTCGTGCGTAGCAAAACAGGAGGATTCACTGTCATGTATTTAATTCCAAGTAATATCTGTGATTTTCAATGTATATTTTGGCAAAATAGGATTTTACGGCTAAAATTCTTGTCTGGTTAGGTAGATATGCGAAACCCGATATTCGCGTTATTTGGGGGGGAACTGCACGAAAAGATAGCCTAAACGTTGGCGATTGTTGCTCCGATAGGCATATACTGACATCGGGCCGAAAGGGGACTGGCGGTGCGTTGGGTAATTTTGGCATTGGTGGTAGGTGGTGCTTGTGGGGCGGCAGAGAACTCTTGTCGACACGATAGCAAAAACTTCCGCTGTGTAAAGTATGTGCAAAATTATGATGCTGACACGATAACCTTCGATATTCCTAACGTGCACGCCTTGCTGGGGAAAGAGATACGCGTGCGGGTGCGAGGGGTGGATGCACCAGAGATCAGATCGAAAGACAGTTGTGGCAAGACCAAAGCTAAACAAGCAAAGTTGGAGGTGGAGAAGTTTTTGCGGGGGGCAAAACGCATTGATCTAAAGAATGTTGGACGCGGCAAATATTTCCGCATTGTTGCCGATGTCGTCGCCGATGGCAGATCGCTAACCAACTATATTCTGACCAAGAAGCTTGGCGTACCTTACGATGGGGGCAAGAAACCAAAGGTCAACTGGTGTGACCCACTTCCCTGAGACAAGGCACTAACGAGGGCAACGCGACACGGGTAGCGAGCCTAGCCTGCCAACGAACAAAAGCCGCCACCTCTCGCCATCCTCAAGCCAATTGCCGCAAAACTTCACGGCATGTCGCCCGATCGTCAAAGGGTAAAAATTTGCCCTTAACCTCCTGATATTTTTCCGCCCCCTTGCCAGCAACGAGCACCGCGGCGTTTTTGCAGTTGCGGGCCGCATGGATGGCTTGGGCAATAGCAGCACGACGGTCGTACTGCACGCTAACATTGCTGCGGTCCGTGACCCCCTGCAGGATTGCCGCCGTGATCGCGGCAACCTCCTCGTCCCGTGGGTTATCGGCAGTTAAGACCACATGCTCGGCGAGACGAGCGGCAACTTCGCCCATCGCGGGGCGTTTGCCACGATCGCGATTGCCGCCGCAGCCGAACACCACCCAGCGCGGTGAAGCGAACGACAGGGCTTCAAGAGCAGCACCCAGAGCCGCGGGTGTGTGGGCATAATCAACTATAACTAAAGGATTTTTAGCGTTAACTATCTCCATCCGGCCTGCGGCTAGCGGCACTTTTTGCCACTGCGCCGTAGCGATCTTGGTGCGGAGTAAATTTTCTGCCGCCAACAGTGCCGCGGCGAAGTTCAAGACGAGGTGGGGGGCAAAAAAGTTTAGCTGACCAAGGCGTTTCTGCCCGTTCATCACCACGGCTAGCTCAGCAGTCAAGTTCTGTGATTTCAAGATGTTAACCTCCATACGCTGATGCTTAGGCAGCTGCTTAGGCTGTTGCCTAGGCGGTGCGTAGTCATAAAGCCACAGCTGGGGGTGAACGATGCCGAGTTGGTAACGCAGTGCCTGTGCCATAACCTGTTGCGACATGATCAGCAGTTGGGCACAGTCACGATTTGCCTCAACAAACTGCCACTTGGCGGCGAAATAGTCACGGCGCGAGGCGTGAAAGTCACCATGATCATCGGAAAAACTTGTAAAAATAACTGCTTGGCAGTGCAGAGGGGCGACCTTGTGCAGGGTGATGGCATGCGAAGAGACTTCGAGCACCACGTAACGGACGTGGCATGCCTGAGACCAAGCAAGAATTTTACAGAGCTGGTCGGGATCAGGTGTGGTCAGCGGGTTTTGGCACAATAGCTGGCCATCACAGAAGATGCCATTACTGCCGATAAGCACCGTCTTTTGCTTATGCTGAGTCAGCAGCTGAGCCAGCATAGTTGCCGTGGTGGTTTTGCCATTTGTGCCTGTTACGCCAACAATGTTGAGATATTGCTGTGGGTTACCTTGTGCCGCAGCACACAATAAGGCCCAACTACGGCGGGCATTGCCGACCACAAGCAGTGGCACGGAGAACTTTTTTGCCTGCGCGGTGATACTTGCCTGATCGCTGATGAGCAGGCAAGCCCCTGCCGAGACAGCTTGTGCTAGGAAGGTGTTGCCATCGTAAATCCTGCCGCGCAAAGCGATAAATATAGCACGGGCACGCATTTGCCGCGAGTCAACGCACACCGGCCCGCGCTGCATCGCGGCCGCGGCGGGAAAGTGAGCCAGATTGTCCCAGTGCCATTCACCCGCGGCGCGCAGGCAAGCGACCGCATCCCGCACTTCGAGCGCAGGCGAGGGGGGAAAGGGGGAGCTCGCAGCTGGCGGGAAGACCTCCGTGCCTATCCTCCTAGGAAAGTAAAAAGCGGCGCTATGGTGCTGGATAGGGGGGAAATTTTCAATCCGAAAGTGCAATAGCCCGCTTGACGTTTAGATAGCGTAGGACACGGGAGGCGATACGTGCGAAGACAGGCGCAGCCCACTTGCCGCCATAGCGCGGGGTATTCTCTGGCTCAAACAGCGACACATAGATGGTGACGTGCGGGTCAGCGAGCGGGGCGAAGCCAATAAAGCCGGCGATGCGGCGGGTTTTTGAATAGCGCTTGAGCTTGCGGTCAAACACCTCCGCCGTGCTGGTCTTGCCACCCACACGGAAATGCTGGAGTGCCGCGAGCTTGCCTGTGCCGTGGGCGACGACACGACCGAGTGCACCGCGCAACTGGCGGGCGGTTTCTGGTTGCAGGACGCGGGCAATCATCTGCGGGGTTTTGATGGTGATGGTCTTGCCTTCTCCGTCTTCGATGCGTTCGAGCAGCTGTGGTTTCATCAGCTTACCTCCGTTAGCGATACTGTTGAAGGCGGTGATCAGTTCGATGCCACTGGCGGCAAAGCCCTGTCCGAAAGAAATGTTGGCGAACCTGATTGCCGACCACTTGCTGAAGTGATCGATGCGGCCGCGGGCTTGGCCAGGCAGCGACATGCGGTTGACCGCGGTGCTGAGGCCGAAGTCGCGGTAGAGTTGGTAAAGGCGTTCGGCCCCCAGCAACTGGGCCAGCTTGTAGATGCAGATGTTGCTGGAGTAGGTAAGAATATCCTCGGTAGTCAAGGCCGCGTAGGGCTTGTCATCTCGGATGGCAGTGTTGCCAACTTCCAGTCGCCCATTCTCGCAGTAGTGCAGGTTAGACATGGATGTCAGTCCCCGTTCAAGGGCGGCGGCGATGACCAGCGGTTTGACGATTGAGCCAGGCTCGTACAGCGTGGCGGCCGCGGTGTTGTGCAGATGGCTGGTGTTGATATGCCGCGGCTTGTTGGGATCGAAGGAAGGGTAGTTGGCCAGCGCCAGCAGGCGGCCACTATGCGGATCGGCGACGATGACAAAACCCTTGCGGGCGCGTGCACGTTCAATTCCCCAGGCCAGCTCTTCCATGCTGATCTCTTGAATGACCCGGTCGAGGGTCAGGTGTAAGGTTGCCCCGCTAGTAGCAGGGGTTGCTTGGCTGGGAAAATAAAACACGGGCTGATTGCGGGCATCCTTGATCAAGGTCAACGCGGTGCGCGTGCCATGCAGTTGGCTTTCAAACTGCTGCTCGATACCCAGCAGGCCCGTGTTGTCGATACCAACGTAACCGATCAACTGGGCGAATTTTTCACCGAGCGGGTAGTAGCGGTAGGGCTCGGTGATCTGGTAGAGGCCCTTGAGGTTGAGAGCAAGAGTTTTCTCGGCCACTGCGGGAGGAACTTTGCGCTGCAACCAGGCGAAGTAGCCCTGTCGCGCCGCCAGGGCCGTGAGACTGCTGGGTGTATGCTGGAGGTGGCGTGCCAGCGCGCGCAGCTGTTGCCGTGTTGGTGCGAAGACCCGTGGATTGATGGCGAGACTTGGACGGCGCACGCTCAGTGCCAGCGGAAATTTGCGGCGATCGTAGATAGTGCCACGCCAGGGGGCTAGATCGAGAGCCTCGTGATACTGGCGGTCAGCCATGTTGTCGAGCGTGCTGCGGCGATCGGAGAAGATGGCGAGCATGACGGTCTTCGCCGCGACGAGAGCAAAGCCGACGAAGAGCAGTTTTTGCAGCAGGCCTGCTCGTGGATGGACGAAGCGCCCAGGGCGGTAGTGCTCAGCCTGGCGGGCGGGCTTTTTCAAGGTCGTGCCAGTGCTAGCAGCCGTTCACGGGCGGTAATGCGGGCTAGCTGCACCTTCAGGTGGCTGCGCCGTTCTAGCAATGTGACCTCCTGCTTTTTCAAGCGCCCGATCTCATAACCGAGCCGCGTCGATTGGTTGCGCACGTGCGTGCGGCCAAGTGCTAGTATGAAAAAAATGCCGAATAGAATTAGTAACCAGTAGTCTTTCAAGGCGCGCTCAGCTGAGTTTCTCCAGGCCGCGTAATTTTGCGCTGCGAGCTCTACTATTAGTATAGATCTCCTGGGCGCGAGGTTGAACTGGAAAAGGCTTTATCAACCGCGCGGGCGGGTCGGAGGCAATCAGCGGTAGCGAGCGAGGCAGTCCTGCATGTGGCGAGGCCGTGCGCGCCAGGAAACTGCGCTTGACGAGGCGGTCTTCGAGCGAGTGAAAGGAGATAATTGCCAGGCATCCCCCCTTGCGCAACAAGGCAAAAGTTTCCGCGGCGAGCAACTGCCGCAGTTCCCCCAACTCGTCGTTGATGGCAATGCGCAATGCCTGAAAAACACGGGTGGCAGGGTGGCGGCGGTGACCACGATGGTTGGTGCAGGCCGCGACCAATGCGGCCAGCTGGTGCGTGCGAGTGATAGGAGTGTTGGCACGGGCTTGCACGAGATGGCGAGCGATACGGGCCGCGCGCGGTTCTTCGCCGTAGGTGCGCAAGATGTGGGTTAACTCCTCCTGCGAACGCTGGTTGACGAGGTCGGCGGCGGTCAACTGTTGTGTGTCTTGGCTCATACGCATGTCCAGCTCCCCGTCGTGATAGATGGAGAAGCCTCTGGCTGGATCGAGCACCTGCGTGGAAGAGAAGCCGAGGTCGGCGTAGAGGCAATCGATCTTACCCTGCAGGGAGAATTGCTCGACTATGGCAGGCAACTGCGAGAAACACGCCCGCTGTAGGTGCAAGCGTCGTTGCTGCAGTTCGGCGGCAAAATTAACCCGTGCCGCGGCAATAGCTTGCTCATCGCGATCTATGCCGATCAGTACTCCTCTGCCGCCCATCTGAGCCAAAACTGCCCGACTGTGGTCGCCCGCACCAAAAGTTGCATCAACACAGACTTTCCCCTCACCAAGCTTAAGCATTTGTAATAGCTCAATTTTTAGCGCGGCGCGGTGGGGCTGGGGAGGTGAAAATAATTTTTTTTGCATCAACGTTAAAGTCTAATCAGTCGCTGTCCGAACGTAGGTCAGACAGTGAGAAAAGCAAAGCGGAGTTATTGTGAAACAGGTTGCCTTCTCGTCATCTAAAACCTTGATCGCCAGTTTGGCTCTAGTGTGTGGACTGGGTGTTTCCTGTTCTAGCTCACAGAGCGACGAAGAAAACCTTGAGGTTGCGGTAGAAGAAGCCGCCGCGGCCAACGCGGAAGCGGGACAGGAGGCATACGCCGACAATCAGATCGCGCTCGCAGGGGGCGAGGATGATATTGGCAACAACGATGCTCTCGCCGTAGGTGTTGATCCCGGTGGCGAGAACCAAGCGATGGAAGGTAACAACGAAGTCGGGGCGGAATTGCCTACCGAGGGTGATATGGCTGGAGCGAACGCCGCGGGAGAGGATATCAACAACCTCGTCAACAGCGGTGAAGGCAACATAATGGCTGAAGCTGGTGCCGACCCCAACTTGACTGCTGATCAAAGCCAGATGGCGACCGAGAATGTCATCGATGAAAGCGATGCAGTCGCGCCAATCGATACCCAGTTGCCTGAGATGGGCGGCGCGGGAGCTAATGAGATAAGTGCAACGGCGGGTGAGCTTCCCTCTGCCAACACAATGTCTGCGGATGAGATGGGTGGCGCGGGAACGGCGATGATGCCTCCTGCCGCGGTGGAAGGTTCAAGCTTGCCAGAGATGGGTGCGAAGCTTACCTATGTGGTTAGGAAAGGCGATACGCTGGGCGACATTGCCCAAAACATTTACGGGGACAAATCAAAATGGCGTGACCTCGCGAGATGGTCGGGATTCTCTAACCCACACCTGATTTTTCCCGGCAACCTCGTATACTACCAATACAGCGAACAGTCGGCAGCATTTGCCCAGAAATACGAAAACCAGCCGCAGGCAGAAGTTGTAGTGCAAGCAGGCGACTCGTTGTCAGGAATTGCCACCAAGGTCTATGGCGATCCCAGCCACTGGGTAATTATCTGGAGATACAATGGCCACGTCGTCAATCCAGATCGTATTGAGGTCGGGCAAGTAATCACCTATCCGCAACAGGGTTACTTGAGCGTGGAGCACCACACGGAAGACCACGAGGTAGGCAACCACCGTAAGCTGGAGGCTGAGCTAGAAACCCAAGGTGAGCAAGCAGCTGAGCAGGATGAACAAGCAGCTGAGCAAGCGACTACTCAAGAAGTTACCTGGCAGAGCAAGCAAACATTGCCCGAAGCAGCGGCCACTGAGCGAGAGTCCGCTCGAAAAGGCTGAGCCATCCCTACCCACAAATCAACCTAGTTACCAGATCAGCAGCTACCTTGTTAACGAGGCATGCACCCCGCAGGTCAGCAGTGGCACAATGTCTTTGCTAGGCTGAGCGTCGCACACTTTACCCCCAGGCAAGGATGCGATCGCCGAGCAAGAGTGTGTGACTGCACGAATCGCGCACCCTAGCCGCGTGCATCACGACGCAATGATCGAGCTGAGCAGGGGCGTGGATAGTCACTTGACTGCTGGTGATAAAGGTCTGTGCCTTGATCAGGCAGTTTTTTTCTATGTGTGGAGTGCCAACGATGACATGATCATCGTGCAGGTGGAGTTCTTGGCTGAGCAGTTTGGGGATATGGAGGAAGTCGGGATCATGCTGCAGTTTGCGGTGCAGTGCCTGATGGGCGTGGAAAAAATTTGCTGGAGTGCCAATATCAACCCACAGCCCGTGATGCAGGAATGTAGCAATGGGATAGTGCTGGTCGAGCGCGTATTGCCAAGCGCGGTTAATGTGGGTGAATTTGTGCGCGACAATCAACTGCAAGAACTCGGCACTTAATACCTGGGCACAGGCGAAGGTGTGGGCGCTGGATGGTGCTGTGCATTTATCTAGGGCGACGAGATGTCCGGCACGCATGTAGACAGGGCGAGTATGGGGCCGGGCGTCGGGCAGCAAGGCAAGGGTGGCGATGGCCTGGCGGTCGAGGTGTGTTTGGTAGAGGGCGGTAAAATCTATATCGCTGAGGATGTCGCCGTTGTAGACGATGAGGTCGTGGTCATGACGGTCGAGGTTGCGCACGAAACCGGCTGAGCCGAGCAGGGTTGGTTCGTGCAGCAGGGTGACCGCGTGTGGGGGGCGGGACAGGTGGGCAAACTTGTCCGACAAATGGTGGGTGTTGATGCTGACCTGCTCTATACCGTGCGCGTGCAGTTGGTGGAGAGCGATGTCAATTAGTGGCACGCCCATGCAGGGCAGCAGTGGTTTGGGGATGGTGTCAGTCAGAGGGCGGAGACGGCTGCCATAGCCAGCGGCAAGGATGAAAGCGTTCGCAGGAAGTGGCATGTTCCGTAGGTGGCAAATTTCGCGCTGAGGGCATTGTAGCAAATTGTTAGCGTCAACACGAGCACAGGCTTGCATCTGCAAGCATTAGGCATTACATACCTCTCTGCCATGATTATGAACACAACCAGACGGCGGTGATGCTGGGCAAAAAAGATCTCGGTGCTTGTTGCCACAATGCGCATCGAGTTGGTGCGAGTAGCCCAGTATCGACTAGGCGGGCACGATCTGTGCGTTTACGGAACGCGGCAAAAATGATACAAGGGGTGGTTTGCGAACGCACGGGGGTGCGTTTGTTAGAGACAGGTTGCCGCACTGAAGGTGCTTTTACACGATCGCGGCGGCTGAGGTTAACCTTCAGAACGGGAGTTGTAATTGGCAGTAGCGATTAACATGCGGGAGTTGTTGCAGGCGGGAGTCCATTACGGGCATCAGACGCGGCGGTGGAATCCAAAGATGCGTCCGTATATCTTTGCGGCACGCAATGGCATTCACATCATCGACCTGCAACAAACAGTGCAGCACTTTCAAGCCGCGACGGTGTTTTTGGAGAACCTCGCGGCCTCAGGCGGACGGGTACTATTCGTCGGCACTAAACGACAATCACGAGAGATCGTCGCCCAGGAAGCAACCCGCTGCAAAATGTTCTATGTCAATCACCGCTGGCTGGGTGGGACGCTGACTAATTTTCAGACTATTAGGCAGAGCATCCATCGCTTGCGCAAGATTGAAGAGATCAGCACCGACGGCACTTATGACAAGTTGCCGAAGAAGGAGGTGCTCAGCCTTGAACACCAGAAATTCAAACTCAATCGCAACCTCGGCGGCATCAAGGACATGCACGGCTTGCCTGACGCGGTGGTAGTCGTCGATGCGCACCGTGAAGTTATCGCGGTCAGCGAGGCAAAGCGGTTGGGGATTACGATCGTTGCCATTACCGATACCAATGCCGACCCGACGGGACTGGACTATATCATCCCTGGCAACGACGACAGCCTCAAGTCGTTGACGCTGTTCATCACGACGTTAGCGGAAGCCTGTGCCCTCGGCAAGGCGAGAGCGCCTGACTTCGCCGCGGACAAGGAGAAGAAAGCCGCGGCGGTGACCGAGGGGTCGTTCTACGATGCGCAGGGGCGCCCGGTGGCGGTAGAGAAGCGCGGGCAGCGGCAGTCTGAGGCCGCTGAGGGTAGCGGTAAGACGAAGGGTGCGACGGCACAGGCAGATGCAGACCACAAGGAACGAGAGGAGTAGCGATGCGTGTCAATGCGCAGGCTGTCAAGCAGCTGCGGGAGAAGACCGGTGTAGGCATGATGGAGTGCAAGCGTGCCCTGCAGGAATCGGACGGCGATCTGGATAAGGCAGTGCTGTATTTACGTGAGCGAGGCTTGGCACGTGCCGCCCAGAAGTCGGGGCGTGCCGCGACGGAGGGCTTGGTGGCGACGCACATCGAGGCGACGGGCCAGCGTGGGGCGATCGTTGAGGTAAACTGCGAGACAGATTTTGTTAGCAAAAATGCGGAGTTCAGTGCCTTTGCCCAGAAATTAGCAGAGCTCGCCGCACAACAGCATCTCGACTCGGTAGAGAGCTTGGCCGCGGCTAAGTTGGGGGCGCGTCCCGTGCAGGAGCAGGTGGTCGATTTGATCAGCAAGATCGGCGAGAACATTGCCATCAAGCGCGTTGCTTTGTGCGAACTGCAGGAGCAGGGGGTTGTCAGTGGTTATGTGCATCTCGGTGGCAAACTAGGCACGCTGGTCGGTTTGAAAACGCCAACGCCTGAGGCACATCGGGAGTTGGGGCGTGATTTGGCCTTGCAGATTGTGGCTAGCGCACCGCGTTATCTTGTGCCCGATGAGGTCAGTGCGGTGGAGATCGAGCAGGAGAAGGAGATCGCCGCGAAAAAATTGCGCAAGGAAGGCAAGCCAGAGGACATTATCCCGAAAATTATCGAGGGTCAGATCAACAAGTTTTACAACGAGGTGTGTCTGCTCAATCAGCCGCACATCAAAGAACCGAAGACGAGCGTCGACGCGTTTATGCGCAAGCACGCCCCGCAGGTTGAGATCACTGGCTTCGTGCGTTTTCAGGTTGGAGCTTGAGCTATCTACAGGGAGGTACGTAATGCAAGAGTATGCGGCGGAATGTCGGGCGAGCATGGACAAGAGGCTGCGCGGTTTTGATGAGGAGCTGGTGCGAATTAGAACGGGGCGGGCTTCAGTAAATCTACTTGACCGAGTGCTGGTCAAGTATTACGGATCGCCAACCCCACTCAATCAGGTGGCCACGCTCACCGTGCCTGATGCCAGGACGATCGTCATCACCCCGTTCGAGAAAAAGACACTAGGCGACATCGAGAAGGCGATCATGGCTGCCAACCTCGGTTTACAGCCCAACAGCGACGGCAACATAATTCGTGTGCCAGTGCCGCCACTTACCGATGACCGGCGCAAAGAGTTGGTAAAATCTATTAAAAAGCTTGGCGAAGATGCCAAAGTCGCCATCAGACTGTTGCGCCGTGATGCCAATGATAAAATTAAAAAAGACAAAGACCTTGCTGAAGATGCGAGCAAAAAAATTCAAAAAGACGTGCAGAAAGAGACGGATGCTTGCATTGCCATCGTCGATGGTCGTTTAGCCGAAAAAGAAAAAGAACTGCTCAGCATTTAAGTTTTTCTTGTTGGCACAGAGTTAGGTTTTGGTGTTAGCCAACGTCAGGGTGCGGCTTAGCCCTTGCCAATCATGTTCTTTAGCAATGGTTCTAAAAGCTGAGGCAAGGAAAAGCGCTTCTGTCGCGGCTGCGGTGCTGGGGTTGAGTTCTAGGCATAGCAGTCCGCCGTCGCGCAGCAGGTCGGGGGCGATGGCGGCGAGGCGTTGATAGTATAGTAGCCCATGCTGGTCGGTGAACAGTGCCGTATGCGGTTCGTAGTTGAGCACTGTGGCTGGCAGTGAGGCTTTTTCCGCGGGCAGAATGTAGGGCGGGTTGGCAACGATGCCATCAAAATGCGTTGCTGTCTGTGGCAGGGGGGCGAACATGTCGCGTTGCACGAAGGTGACGTTGTTGCAGTTGAGCCGACGGGCGTTGCTCTGTGCGATTGCCAGTGCGTCAGGGTCGATCTCCCAGGCAGTGACCTGGCTGTGCTTGAATTCAAGTGCAAGTGTGATCGCGAGGCAGCCGCTGCCGGTGCCGATGTCAAGTAGGTGCAGTCTGGTGCCCGCAGGGAGATGTTTTTTTGCTGCCACGATCAATTGCTCCGTCTCTGGACGTGGGATCAGCACCCGCCGATCGACATGAAAGCTACGCCCGTAAAATTCTTTTGCGCCGACGAGATAAGCGATGGGTTCGTCCCGTTGACGACGCGCAAGCAGGGCTTGCAGTTGTTCTCGTTGGCGGCGGGTTAATGTATGTTGGAAGTGCGTGTAAATCTGTTCTTTGCGCATCTGCAACACGAACTGTAGCAGACATTCGATGTCGAGTGTCGGTGAGTCCCCCGCCTGCAAAAAGGCACTGCCCCGCACAAAAGCTTCCTGCACGGTAGAGAAGGAGGGGACGCTATTGTGCACGGGGCTCAGCAAATTGGCGTAATTTCTTTTTGTAAACTTCCACACCTGGCTGGTCGAAGGGGTTGACATCGAGCAGCGCGCCGCTGATAGCACAAGCAGTTTGCATGCACGCGAACATATAGCCGAGATGAAATTCATCGAGCTGTGGCACGGTAAGGCTGAGGTTGGGGACACCGCCTTTGCAGTGTGCTGCCTGTGTGCCTTGTAGCGCCGCGAGGTTGATGTCCTGCATCAATCTGTTGTCGGCAAAACCAAGCCCATCGTCATCGTCGGGAGGAATGCGCAAGCGACGTTCAATGCCGCCCGCCGCGTGTGTCGGGGTGGCGATAGTCAAGAAGGTCTCAAACAAATGCCGCCTGCCGTCTTGCAAATACTGTCCGAGCGAGTGCAAGTCAGTAGTCAACAGCATTGTGCTAGGAAAAATCCCCTTGCCGTCTTTGCCCTCCGATTCACCAAAAAGTTGTTTCCACCAATCGGCAAAGGCACGCAGCTTAGGATCACTGCAGGATAGCACCTCGATCAACTTACCGTGCTGATAGCAGGCACTGCGCCACGTAGCGTACTGCACCGCGAGGTTATGGGCATCACGCGGGGCCGCAAAAAAACTCGCCGCGCCCTGCAACAGTGCTTCAGTATCATAGCGCGCTAAGGCAAGTGGCACTAAGCCCACCGCAGTCAGCACCGAATAGCGCCCCCCGACATCGTCAGGCACAGGGAAGGTCAGGCAGTTGTGCTTAGCGCTGAAAGCACGCAATGCACCCTTCTCGACATCGGTAACGGCGATGATACGTGCCAACGCGTCTTCTGTGCCAAACCGTTGCGTGAGATAACTCTTGATAATGCGGAAGGCAACGGCAGTCTCCAGGGTGGTGCCGCTTTTGCTGATGACGACGACCACAGGCTCAGTGCGATCGAGCGCGTCAAGACATTCCAAGGTCAGTGTTTCCGAGAGATGGCAACCGCAGAAGGACAGCCGCGGCCGGTCCGTTGGCAACAGGTAACTGTGTGTCAGCGCCTCGTGCACCGCCAGCGTGCCTTGAAATGAACCACCGATACCCAGCACCAAGACATGGTCGTAAACGAACGACAGCTTGGCAAGCTCGCGGTTTAAGTGCGCATTGAGCTCAAAGCCAGACCGTTGCGGATAATCGAAAAACCCCGTCCACTCACGGCCCCGACAGGTAGCCGTTGCCAGCGCCTCCAACGCACTGCAAGCCTGTTTCTCAAGGCTTTGGGCATCTTGAGCAATGTCAGCACGCACATACTGCTTGTCAATACCAACGGGCATCAGTTCCCCCATCTGCTAACGCTCCCTTCTACTGATCCGCGCAGGAAAAAGCAATTGCGACCCCGCCGCACCGGTCTTGGCACACTTGCATCTTATGCGACAAGCATCGTGCAGTCCTTAGGCGGAGCTCTGTTCGGTGAGTTCGAGGCCCGCGTCGAGGGGCAGTTCGACGATGAACTCCGTGCCCTCTTCAAGACGTTGCAGCTTGAGCACGCCGCGGTGTTTGGCAATGATGTCGTGCGAAAGCGACAGACCAAGCCCCGTGCCCTTGTCGGTGGGTTTGGTGGTGAAGAAGGGGTCGAAGACTTTCTTGGTGAGTTTTTCAGGAATGCCAGGGCCGTTGTCGCGTACTCTGACTTCCACCATCGGGTGACCGTCGTCGCCGATTTTTTTGGTTTCAATCCAAATTGTTGGCTGATAATCGTTGTCCGTGTCGTCGCGCCTGCGCTTATCTTCGACCGCATCGCAGGCATTGGTAACGAGGTTGAGAATTACCCTAGAAATATCCTGCGGGTTAAGCTTCACCTTGTCAATTTGCTCGTCGTAGGATTTCTTGATGTCAACATTAAACTCTTTGCTGGAAGTGCGTTTACCCTGATAGGCGAGGTTGATAGTGCTGTCGAGGAAACGACCGAAGACAATTTCTTCCGTCGCCCCCGCGTCGCCGCCACGTGAATGCTGCAACATGCCCTTGACGATGTCGTTGGCACGCTGCCCGTGAAAGTTGATCTTTTCCATGTTGCCGTAAAGATCACGCAGCACCTCCTCGACGAAGGACTTGTTATCGGCGGGGAGCTTATCGCCCACCTCAGCGATCTCGCGAGAAATATCCTCCAACAACTCCCGCGAGACGAGCGAGAAGTTGGTAATGAAGTTCAGCGGGTTCTTAATCTCGTGCGCAATGCCAGAGGTCAACTGCCCTAGCGACGCGAGCTTCTCCTGCATAATCATCTGCTGCTGTGCGTTCTTGAGCTTGGTAATTGTGCTCTCCAACTCGACGTTTTTTTCTTGGTTTTCTTTGGCCAGGCGTTCAACTAACTCCAGCTTCTGTGCTTCGTAGGCGTGCTGGCGGAATACCTCCAGCGAGCGGCTCATGTCGGTAATCTCATCGTTGCCACGAATAGTTAGCGGGGTGCGGAGATTGCCCCGCGACATGGTCATCATGGTGTTGGATAGGCTTTTTATTCTGCCAATTAGGTTTCTGCGTACCAGAAAATTGCCGACCAAAATGGCAATAATTACCGAGATAATGCTCAGGGCGAAGAACTCATTGCGTCGGTGAGTGATGGCTTGGGCAAAAATATCGGAAGTGCCCCCGCTCGCGCTCTGTATCTCCTCGATGAGTTTCTCGGTTTGCTGCGACAGCACCTGCACAATACCGTTGTTGCTCGCCAGATAGGTGCTTTGGCGATCCCTTTCTTGGAACACCGCCTCCATCATCTGAAACATGCCTGAGGGGTCGTCCTGCTTGTCCGCCGCGCCCAAGCCGATCGCTCTAATTGCCTCGTAACGTTCTCGTGCTTTTTGCTGTAGTCCCTTGTCTGTAATGCGTTGTAGCATGCGTTTACTGGTATCAACCGCCGCTTGAAAACGTTCCCGCAAGGGCTGAATGAGGTCGCCGTTGGCGATTTGCGCGGCTTCGGCAAGGAGGTTGGCGGCGCGCTGTGAGCGTGAGCGCAGTGTCATCATGCTACGATAATAGCCGACCGTATCTCCCTGTAGCCGTCGGGTGGGCGATGCTGGTTTTTTTTGGGTGAGACTCTTCCAGCCTGTGTTGAGAAAGAACGTCTGATCATCGATGTGGGTAAGCAAGAAGTTGTCCAGCGCTCTGGCTTCCAGCAACGCCTTCTCGGTGCTAGCTTTTATTTTTTTTCTGATGCCGATGGTGGCATAGGCAGATTTTTCCAGCAAGTTGAGGTTGCTGAGCAGGTCTTTGGAAAAATCCTTAAACTTTGTCAGCACGATCATATTGGCATCAGCACCTAAATTGATCTCCTCCAGTTGCTGTAACACCTCGTCGAGACGCTCGGCATGCGTATCAACGGTAGCCCGGACCTTGCGCACCTCGTCCTCGGTGTTCGCACTCCGCAGCTTTGCCGCGATGTTGGCAAGCGCCACACTCTCCTGCCCCATCCCGATGGCTATGGTAAGTTCCGGGATATGTTGCTCGGTGATGTTTTTCTGGATGTCGTTCATCTGCAGCAACGACACCCGCCCCAGCAAACTAGTCAACATGATCAGGGCGACGAACACACCAAGAATGACGTACAGCTGCAACCCGATCGAAAATCTAAATTTTTTCTTGTCTGCCAAGCGTGCCGCCCCCCCTTCTCAACTTCACTTTTTGCGTTTCTTGCCGCCCCGCGCGACGAGTCTTTGCACTGGCGTTATCTTACCGCGGTAAATGCGGGTTAAGAAGACACTGTCAGAACCCTGATTATCATCCTTGGCGTAGGTCAGCCGTAAGTCATCGATCGCGAACGTAGTCCGCACCGCCTTGAACGCCTTCAGAAAACTGCTGTGATCAACATCAGCGCCTGCCTTCTGCAATGCCGCGGCCACGAGCCGACCAACCACGTAGCCCTCCAACGAAATAAAACCGGGCTGCGCCCTGGCATCGACCGCTTTCAGCGCTTTGCGGTAATTTATCACCAGGGGGCTTTTCAAGTTATCTGGAGGCGGCACAACCTGTGTCACAAACACCCGCCCGCGATTGTTTCGTAACTGCGCGGCCATCGGCGTAACGCCAGTAAACGACACCGCCATGAACACCGTCGCCCGCATGCCTATCTTGTTCGCCCACTTGATGAAAGTAGCAACGGGCAAATACGAACCGATGGAGATGACCGCCTGCGGCTTGCCGCGCTTGATGTCGAGCAATGCCGTCTTAACTGCCAGTGTGTTGCGGCGATAAGTGCCAGACGAAACGAGCTTCGTGCCCTCGACTTCCTGCACCGCGGCCTGCACGCCACGCAAACCGTCGAAACCGTAGGAATCGTTCTGGTAGAGTACCGCAATACGCCTGATGTTTAAATCCTTGCGCAACCTCGTCACCATCTCCTTCGTCTCTTGCGCGTAGGAAGCGCGCACGTTGATCACCGTATCCAGATGCGAGGTGCGTAGAAAAGAAGCCCCTGTGAACGGGCCGATGTAGAGCAGCGAAGTCTTCGCAACGATGGGCAGTGCCGCTTTTGAAGTTGGTGTGCCCACGCCACCGACGAGGGTGAAGACTTTCTCCTTATCGATCAACTCGTGGATGTTGGTAATCGTCTGCTCTGGCTCATAGCCATCGTCCTTGCTAACCAGACGCAGCTTGCGTCCATGCACACCACCCGCGGCGTTGACTTCTTTGAGTGCGGCAAGAATGCCGAGCCGCATGTTGATCCCCAGTCCTTTAGCGACCCCCGTCAGCGCGGCCGTCTGCCCGATCAAAATCTCGGAGTCGGTGATCCCCTGTCGGGATTCGATTGCCGCGGGCTTGTCGGTTTCAGCGCGCGCGGGAGATAGCAAAGTAGTCGCTACCAGCAGGATGACTACACGGCAGATACTCATGATGGCCCTAGATAACGTAGTGAAAGATAGGTGAGGTCGTCGAACTGCTGCACGCCGTTGGCGAACTCAAGAACTTTACGGTAAACATGATCATCAAGCTCTGGCAAAGGCTTGCCCGCCTGACTAGCGAGTTCAACCAGCAGCCTCTCCTCGCCATACTCCTCGCCGTCAGCATTCATCGCCTCAGTAACGCCGTCGGTGTAGATGAAAATCGTGTCTTGCGGCTTGAGTGTCGCGGTTTTCTCGGCGAATTTTTCGCCTTCGGAGATACCGAGCGGAACGTCTTCAGTAAGGGGAAGCAGGCTGCACTGGCCGTCAGTGTCGATGAGCACAGGCGGTGTATGCCCCGCGTTGGTGTAAACTATTTCGCCCGAGGTGGTGTTCAAAATTCCCAAGAATATGGTGATGAACATGCAGTTCTCGTTATTCTCGCAGCACTTGTCGTTAATCTTGCTCAGCAGCTCGCCCGTGGAAATGCTCAACCCTGAAGACATGCCTCTTATCAAAGCTTGGTTAGCCATCGCAAACAACGATGCTGGCACACCTTTGCCAGAGACATCGGCGACCAGAAACGCCACGTGATCCGTGTCCAGCTGGAAGAAATCGTAGAAGTCACCGCCAACTTCCTTCGCAGGAGTCATGAAGGCATGGATATCGCTGCTCTTGTGAATATGAAAGTCCTGCGGCAAGATTGATTTCTGAATCTTGTGGGCGAGGTTCAGTTCCTTCTTCAACACCAGCAGGTCGTCACGGGAGCGCAGTGCTTCCCGCATCTGGTTGAGGTTCTGATAGCTGCGCTGGATGGTGAGCTCCATGTCCTGAAAATTGATCGGCTTGGTAATAAAGTCGAATGCGCCGTTGTTCATCGCCGTGCGGATATTGTCGATATCGCTGTAGGCAGAGACCACGATCGTGCGCAGATCGAAGCCCTCCTCACCGATTTTTTGCAACAGCGTCAAGCCGTCCATCTTGGGCATGTTGATGTCGGACAACACGATGTCAATGACAGAATGATTCTCGTGCAGCACCTCCAGTGCCTCTTCACCATTACGACTGAAGGTGAACTCCCACTCCTTGCGGTGAACTTTGCGGCGGAACTTCTGCATGATGAGGGTCTCAACATCAACCTCATCGTCTACCACCAAAATTTTGACCATGACTGCCTCCCCACTCAGACGTTGGTTTTTTTGCTCAACGTGACCTTGTTGTTGCCGTTCTGCAATCGCTCATAGGTCAGCCCATCCGTCAAGTTTTTGACAAGATGGATGCCCACACCACCGATGGGTCGCTCGTCCAACCCAGACTGAAAATCAACCCCGCTATCCATCTCGACGATGTTGAACGGAATGGCATTGTCCTCGACCGTCACCACGACCAGCCCCTCATCCTTGCTGCCGAGGGCGACATCGATCTCAAGCTCACCCTTGTTATCGCCCTGTCCGTGCTTGAAGATATTGATGATCACCTCCTCAAGGCATATCTTAAGATCGAAGTAGATCCTGTAGTCGAGGTCGTGCTCATTTCGGAATCCATCCAGCGCCTCCATGAGCGCATCGAGCTCCTCCTTCCGCTTGAGTTTAAACACCAAATCATTTTTTTGTTTCATTATTCCCCAAACTCCTCTATCTAAAGTATAAGGACTCTTCTGGCGCTGCGCCTGACGAATTAAGCAGTCAGTTTAGGAAAATGTCACATGTTGGCAAAGAAAGCAAGGACGCATTGTCTGCACCTAGAGGCAGCGGCAGTCTAATCGTTAACGTTATGGAGGGGTAGTCATGGTTAAATTAACGCGCCTAGTGCCAGCAGCAGTTTTTTTGCTGCTCGGCGGGGTAGGGGTTTCTGGCTTGGCGCTGGGAGCTGACGCGGGGGTATCGCCCCAGACCCAGTACATTCTCAACAACCTGCTGTTGTTTTTTTCCGCGGCACTGGTGATGTGGATGGCCGCGGGTTTCTGCATGCTGGAGAGTGGGCTGGTGCGGGCGAAGAGCACCGCCATCGTCTGTCTGAAGAACCTCATGCTCTACGCGGTGGCCTGTCTGGCATATTTTATCGTCGGCTACAACCTCATGTATGCAGAATTCAGTATTTTTGTGTCCCCAGAATTGTTCGAGCTGGGTGTGCTCAGTGCGTCAGATAATGCTGAGCATCTAGCTGCCGCCACCAAGAGCGGCACGTTTTCGATGACTAGTGTGTTTTTTCAAATGGTGTTCGTTGCCACCACCGCGTCGATCGTCTCAGGGTCATTAGCGGAGCGCGTGCGGCTCTGGTCTTTTTTGATCTTTGTCTTCATCCTCGCCGCGTTCGTCTATCCGATCATCGGTGAATGGACTTGGGGCGGTGGCTGGTTAAGCCAGTTAGGCGGAGGCGAAAAGCCTTTCAAGGACTTCGCCGGTTCGACGATCGTGCATTCCGTCGGGGGTTGGGCCGCACTGGCGGGTATTTTGCTCATCGGGCCACGGGTCGGTAAATTCAAGCCCGATGGCACGGTCGTGCCTACACCTGCTTCTAACGTGCCGTTGGCGACACTAGGTACGTTCATTCTCTGGCTGGGCTGGCTTGGCTTTAACGGTGGTTCGCAGTTAGCGCTCGGCAGTGTTGCCGATGCCGCGGCCGTCGGTTTAGTTCTTTTCAACACCAATATCGCCGCCGTCGGTGGTGTAATTACCGCGATGCTACTCGGCGTAATTATCCACAACCGCGTGCAGGTGCTGTGGATTTTGAACGGTGCAATCAGCGGACTGGTTGCCATCACCGCGGGCCCCGACATCACTAGTCCTGTGTATGCCCTGATCATCGGCGCAATCGGAGGACTGCTAGCCACCCTGTCCGTGCCTGTGTTTGAAAAATTAAAAATCGACGATGTGGTCGGTGCTATCCCTGCCCACCTTGTCGCCGGTATTTGGGGCACGCTAGCAGTAGGGATTTTTTCCGATGATGCAACGGTGCTCAATCAGCTTATCGGGGTCGTGGCGATCGGCGCTTTCGTGTTTGTCAGTTCGCTCGCCGTCTGGGCCGTGTTGAAATACACCTTGGGTCTACGTGTTTCTAAAGACAGCGAGTTCCTCGGTCAAGACATCATGGAGCTTGGCATCGAAGCCTATCCAGAGTTTCTGAGCCTCGAAGGCATTCAGTCAGACGCAGAGGGCACTGACAACACCTAGCTGCGGCTCTCTGTGAGGGAGGGACGGGCTGGCAACCGTCCCTAGATCCAGCTCTGCACCACCGAACTGGCTCGACTTCGCGGGGGCCGCCGACGCGACAACTGCATATGAGCACCTACGTTAATTTTATCCCGCTGGTGATGACGAACTGGCCGCTGTTGTTGCTGCTGTTCGTCATCGGCAGCATACTCGGCAGTTTTTTCAATGTGCTCATCTACCGCTTGCCACGCGACATCTTCTGGAGCTCCCGCCGTTCACGCTGTCCACACTGCGAGCAGCAGATACCTCTCTATCTTAACATCCCGCTGGTGAGTTTCCTGCTGTTGCGGGGACGCACGGCTTGTTGCCAGCAGCGGCTATCACTGCAGTATCCGCTGGTTGAGCTGAGCAGTGCACTGTTGGTGGCGGGGTTGTTTTTCTACGCCCCTTTCATCAGTCTCGATGGCGGGCTAGGGATTGCATACCCTCAGCTCATGCGCTATCTGCATGCCACTAGTCTCTGCTGCTTGCTGCTAGTTGCATCGGTGATTGACTTGCACCACATGATCATTCCCGATGAAATCAGCCTGAGCATGGTGGGCTTGACTCCGCTTGTCGTCTATCTGCACCCTGAGCTCGATTGGCAGAGTGCAGGCATCGGTGTCGTGCTAGGGGGCGGGGTTATCTACGCCATCGCCTGGGGCTACCAACTGATACGTGGCAAGGTAGGCATGGGCATGGGCGATGCCAAACTGCTCGCGGGTATCGGTGGTTGGCTCGGCTGGCAAGCAGTGCTGCCAACGCTACTCTATGCCTCGTTGCTGGGCATGTTGACGGCGATGATTTTGATTCCCATCGGTAAAAAGAGGTATAATCTTCAATCAGCGCTCCCTTTCGGTCCGTACTTAGCCTTGGGGTCGGTTATGCACTTGTTTTTCGGGCAGGAACTTCAGGTTTTTTTCAAATTTTATTAGAAGGTCATGCTTTGAGCAAAAAAATTATTGAACCACGCACTGCAAGTGAGGCTGTCACTACCAACATAGTCACACCCCACGATACCAATCATCTCGGCACGCTCTTCGGTGGCACATTGATGGCCTGGATTGATACCGTCGCGGGCATCTGTGCCATGCGTTACGCACAAATGACTGTGGTTACCGCGGTGGTCGATGCCTTGCAGTTTCAGCAACCCGTTAGGCGGGGTTGGATTGTCACGGCGCGGGCGAGGGTCAACTACGTCGGCAACACCAGCTGCGAGGTGGGTGTGCGCGTCGGGGCGGAGGACATCCAGCAAGGGGAAAGCGTGCATGCTGCCAGCGCCTATCTAACCATGGTGGCCCTCGACAAAGAGGGAAAGCCTTGCCCGTTACCCCCTCTGTTAGTGCAGAGCGACCGCGATAAACGCCGTCGCCGCGCGGCAGAAACGCGGCGGGCACTGCGGCTGGCCTTGCAGCGCAGAATGCAGGCGGAGGGCAAGACATGAGATGGCGGCTGGGCGTGCTGCTCGTGTGGGTGTGGCTGAGCGATGTCGCTTGGGCACGCAAGTTTGTGCCACCGCGCAACGGCGATGTCTATCTCGTCACGTTGGGGTTAGGGCAGCAGCTCTACTCTCGTTATGGGCATACGGTATTGCGCATTATCGATCGTGATAGCGGTGCTGATTACAATTTCAACTGGGGTATCTTCGACTATCGTAGCCAGCTGGCTTTTGGTTTTGTTTTTTTCAAAGGCATTCTTACCTATCGTCTCGGCGTATCTGGCTATGCCCGCATGCACGATCATTACACGCGCCGAGAAAACCGCTATATGAGTCAAAACAAGATAAACCTCACCCAAAAACAAAAAGCCCAGCTCTTTGAGCTGATCGCGACCAACTTGCGCCCCGAAAACATTACCTACCACTATCAGTATTTTTTTGACAACTGTGCGACGATCATCAGGGACTATCTTGATCGCGTGTTACACGGCAAGGTCAAGGAAACTTACGCCGAACAGCTGACAGCTCAGACGTTTCGCCATTATGTGCGCGGCAACCTCAATCGCCCCCCCATCGTGATCTTCGGCCTTGATATGCTAATGAACAGCCGCATCGATTATCCGCTGTCGAAGTGGCAAGAGATGTTTTATCCGCTCAAGTTGCAGCAATATATGAGCGAGTTGCGAGCGCTCGATGACGCGGGTAACTTTACCGATGAGCCGCTGCTGGAGGTTGAGGAAGTTATCCATCAGGGCGAGGCCTGGGAGTCCTCCGACACCGACAGCTTTGTGGTGTTCGCGGGCGTGGCTCTGCTGTTGCTGCTGCTCAGCTGGCTGCTGTTTCGGCGTTACAACTCTCGCTTGCTGTACAGCTCGTTGTTGATGCTGTGGGGAATTTTTGCCACCCTACTGAGTAGCGTTATGATCGTCTCGTGGTGCTACTCCGAGCATCTTGACCTGCACCACAACGCCAACCTATGGCTGTTCTGGCCGACGGATTTTATTTTCTGCTGGATCGGGCTAAAGACTGTGCGCCGCAAAAACTTCTGCTGGCCGCGGCTGGTGCGTGGCTACTGTTTTGCCCACCTCGCCGCGTGGCTGCTGCTGGTCAGCCTGCGTTTTCTGGGTATCATCACCCAGAACGTCGATGCCGTGCTGTGGTATGTTTCGCCGCTAGTGGTTGTTTTTTGCCTCGTGCAGGGGCGCAAAACATTTTTAGAAAACACCAACTATGCACATTAACTTTGCAACTTTACGCAGTTAAGCACCCCCTATAAAAAATCTCCCTAAAATCTCGTCGCCATTTTTCCGAAACAGCAAGTGTATCTTTGTGTTGCATAAAATACGGCGCGCGTCATGCTAGAAGCAGGTTTGGTAAAAATCTTAGAAGAAAACGGGCTGAGCAAGGAAGATCTAGCCACGGTGGATGCACTCGGCAGGGAGCAAGGTGTTTCTTTGATGTATGCTTTGGAGCACACCCGCAAGCTCAGCGAACCGCGTTTGTTGTCTATCATGGCCGAATACTATCAAGTGCCGAAGGTAGATTTGCGTAGCAAGCATTTGCAACCTGCTATTGTCAGCTTGATTCCTGCATCTTTGGCGGAAGCTTTTAGAATTGTGTCAGTTGATCGCGTCGGCAACAACATTATCATTGCCACAGGTAACCCTAAAAACTTGCTGATTATTGAGAAGGTTAGGTTTGCAACTGGTTATTTTGCTCGGCTAGTGCTGGCTTCAGAAAGTTCTATTTCGATGATATTGCAGAAATATTATTCGACTAAACTCGCGGCCACTGGAGGGAAGGGCAAGCAGAAAACTACTGGTAGAGGGGCAACTACAAAAGATCGTATTGCTATCAAAACTCGTGGTGCAACGTACGATAGCGATATCTTGGAGCTGGCAGATAAGGTGCTCGTTCAGTGTTTTCAACGCGGAGCTTCAGATGTTCATATTGAACCATATGCAAGTTACCTACGCATCAGAATAAGAATTGATGGCTTGTTGATGGAAATTGTGCGGGAATCTATCGACATAAAGGCGGCCTTAGTCTCAAGGTTTAAGGTGATGTGTGGGTTGGATGTTGCCGAAACGAGGCTGCCACAGGATGGCAACCTTGCCATTGCCATCGACGATGTCCCCATCGATTTTCGGGTTAGCACGCTACCCACCATATATGGTGAAAAAGTAGTAATGCGTTTACTCGACCAATCCGCCCTCAAGGTAGATATGATCGATTTAGGTTTTGAAAAAAAGGAACTGGATATATTTCGCTATGCGGTGCAAAGGCCTTGGGGCATTGTGCTGGTAACAGGGCCAACGGGCTCAGGCAAGACAACGACATTGTACTCAGCCCTGTCAGACCGTAACAGCATTGAAGAAAATATTCTCACTGCTGAAGACCCTGTAGAATACAATCTTGACGGTGTTAATCAAGTTGAGACTAAAGTCAAAATAGGCTTGAACTTTGCCAATATATTAAAATCTTTTTTGCGCCAAGATCCAGATGTGATTATGGTTGGCGAGATTAGGGACACAGAAACAGCCTCTATTGCTGTTAATGCTGCTTTGACAGGGCACTTGGTGCTCTCAACTTTACACACAAACAATTCCTATGAAACGATAACTCGACTCGTCAATATGGGGGTTGCGCCACACAACCTTGTCGGTGCTTTGCTATGCATCGTTGCCCAACGGCTCATGCGCAGGCTATGCCAAGCATGCAAGGTAATCGATACGCAAGCTAGTCCTGACTACTTGCTTAATTTAGGCATCAGGAAAGATTTCGCCCACAAGGCCAAGGTTTACAAAGGTCAGGGGTGTGAAGAATGTAATGGGCTAGGCAGCAAGGGACGTGTTGCCATCCATGAAGTTTTGCGCATGACTTCACAACTATACAATGCAATTGTCAGGGAAGCAACGGCGGCAGAATTAAAGCAAGTTGGCATCAGCACTGGCATGCGCACCCTGCGACAGGCGGCTTTGATAAAGATGTTGCAAGGAGTAGTTTCTGCCGCGGAAGTAGTGAAGGTAACTAGTTCGGATAGTGATTAGGAGGAAACTTATGAACTACACTCTTATCCAACTGCTGGAAGCTCTCGTTGCCCAAAATGGCAGTGACTTACACATATCGGTCAACTCACCGCCGCGCTTCAGAATCGATGGTGGGTTACGCCCCCTTAACACCGAGGACTTGAGCCCCCAAGATTCAACCGAACTGTGTTACGGGGTGTTGAATGAGGAGCAGAAAAAAATTCTTGAAAGCGAGCGGGAGATTGATTTTTCTTTTTCAATTCAAAATGTCGGTCGTTTTCGTGCCAATCTTTTTCTACAAAAAGAAACATTGGCAGGGGTCTTTCGTGCTATTCCCCTTAATATAAAAACTCTGGAAGAGCTTAAATTGCCTATAGTCCTAAAGACACTTGCTGATATGCCGCGCGGGTTGGTGCTAGTAACAGGGCCGACAGGCTCCGGTAAGTCAACCACACTGGCCGCGATGGTAGATCATATTAACCGCACTCGTCGTGACCATATCGTTACGATTGAAGATCCCATTGAGTTTTTGCACACATCTAGAGGCTGTCTAATCAATCAACGTGAGGTCGGTGCAGATACAAAATCTTTTCTGCGAGCGCTGAAAAGTGTGCTGCGTCAAGATCCCGATGTCGTGCTAATTGGTGAGCTGCGCGATTTGGAATCAACCACGCGTGCCGTAACAGTTGCCGAGACAGGACACCTGGTGTTAGGCACATTGCATACTAACTCTGCGGTTACTTCACTTAACCGCCTGATTGATATTTTCCCCCCTGAACAGCAGCCGATGATCAGAACACAGCTGTCACTTAACCTCAGCGCGGTTATCTCACAGCTACTGATCCCTGCTATCTCTGGGGGACGAGGACTGGCCATGGAGATTATGATTCCCAACATAGGTATCCGCAATTTGATCCGAGAAAATAAAATCCATCAGATATATTCTGCCATGCAAGTCGGTCAGGAACAAACTAAAATGCAAACGATGAATCAATCTCTGCTGGGATTGTGGGCAAATAAAATTATTGATCAAAACGAAGCTCTCAATAAAAGTGCCAATCCAGATGAATTGATGGGCATGATGGATGAGTCCTCGCCGTAAAGGCTGCGAGCTGAAAGGGTGCGGTGATAAGTGGCTGCTTACAAATATAAAGCCCGTGATCGCGGTGGCAATTTACGTTATGGTGGGCTAGAGGCCAGCTCAAAGGCTGAAGTTAGGTCGCGGTTACGTCAGTTGCGTTTAGTGACCCTATCGATCAGATTAGAACGAGATGACTCAGTAGCAAAAGGCCCTGGTATTTCGCTGGAATATTTTTATTACAGGGATAAAGAGGGGCGCTTACAACTGCGCTTTGGCTACCAATGGCCTAAGACACGTGACCTGGCTGTTTTTTCGCGACAGTTCTCCTCAATGCTAGCGAGTGGTGTCGCGATGATGAAATGTCTGGAAATCTTGCGCGATCAGCAAAACCTCCATGACTTTGGCAAAGCCATCGAAGTAATCCGCACCGGAGTAGAGCACGGAAAATCCTTGGGGGAAAGTTTAGAAATGTACCCCAACATCTTTAAGCCACTTTATGTGTCGATGATCAAGGCAGGCGAAGCCAGCGGCCAGCTTGATGCAATTATGCGTAAACTAAGCGAACACCTTGACAAAGTTTCCAAAATTATTTCACAGGTAAAGTCTGCTCTATATTATCCCGTGGCGGTTATTCTCCTGTCGATAGGGATCATCATCGGGATGTTGGTTTTTGTTGTGCCAGTATTTGCGCAACAATTCCAGTCTGCTGGTCAAGAGTTACCCGCTCTAACCCGCTGGGTAGTCGATGCCTCTGATTTTATCCGTGAGCGTTATATTTTATTTTCATGCATGGTCGTTGGAATTTTTGTTGCCTTCAAGATGGCCCTAAAAACAAAACAGGGGCGCAGGACTTACGATAAGTATATGATGAAGATACCTGCCGTCGGCCCTCTAATCCACAAGACGGTGATTGCGAGATTCTGTTATACTATGTCTGCCATGCTATCTGGCGGGGTTAACATGATTGATGCGCTCTTAATTTGTGCGATAGCTGCCGACAATAAGATCGTCGAAGAAAATATCATTACCATCAAAGACAAGGTCGAGCAAGGCGAGGGTCTGGCCGACTCCATGCGTGAATCTTACATCTTCCCCAACATGGTGACTTCCATGACCGAAGTCGGGGAACAAACTGGTGCGCTTGATTCAATGTTAGCCAAGATTGCCGAAATTTACGAAGAAGAGGTCGAAGAACAAGTCAAGGCACTGCTGTCGTTACTTGAGCCGCTCACGATTGTTGTTATCGGTGGTTGTATCGGCTTCATCGTCGTTGCCATGTACCTGCCCATCTTCAGTATGGCAAAGATCGTTGGTGGTTAAGTTTTCCAGCTGTTGGCTCAGCAGTAGCTTGATAGCGGCGGGAGGTTGGGCGGTGTCGATGCACAGGTCGGCAACGGCAAGCTTGGCACTGGTCGGCAGTTGCGCGGCAATGAGGGACGCGGCTTGCGGGGCTGAGAGGTTATCGCGTCGGCAGAGGCGGGTGAGTTGGGTGGCGGGGCTGCAGTGTGTGACCCACAGTTGTTTGAATTGGCGGTAAGTGCCTGTCTCCACTAGCAGCGCGGCTTCGTAGCACCACAGCCGTGGCTTGGCGAACAATCCTTCCTGCCGCAGTTTGTCGGCAAGAAGCTCCCGAATGCGGGGATGCACGATGTCTTCGAGTATTTTGCGTTGGGCGCTATCGTTGCAGATGAGGGTGCGCAGGCGGCTGCGGTGCAGAGTGCCGTCGTGGTTGAGCACCGTGCTCCCGAAGGCCTCAACTATCTCGGCCAGCGCTGGTGACGCGGGGGTAACTGCCGCGCGGGCCAGCGTGTCAGCATCGATAACGGTATACCCTAGGTCACGCAGCAGGGCACTGACGACACTCTTGCCGGTGGCCGCGCCGCCACTGAGGGCGATGCCGAATTTACGACTGAGCTGTGCTGCAGTCATGGGTGGCAACTCACAAATTCTCCCCCAACCCTGCTCATGCAGGAACTCTCTAAGCGCGGGATGTGCTTGGCCAGCCAAGGGTAATTTTACCAGAGTGCCTCATATATGCAAATTGCGCCCGCGGGCTAAGGCAGTCGATACTGCCACAGCAAGGCTAGCTGGTGGCCGTGATGATCGTAGCCGTAGTGCACCTCCGGCACGAGCAGACTGTATTCCCGTAGCGTGGGGCGATTGACCACTGCTTCGATCGCGCCGCCAGCCCACACGGCGACGAAGCCTGCCAGCGAGAGGTAGGAGTATAGCTTCAGTGCCGCGACATACTCTTCCCATTCAGTGACAGTTGCGTCCCACTCGGCGAGATGCTCTTTTTTGTTGGGGGTATTTCTGCGGGCTGCGTCCCTCTCCAGGTAGAAATCATCCAGCACGACTTGATCATCCTGCCAGCGGTAGAGGTAGAAGGCGAAGCTACCGAGGGTTAGAATTCCCGCGGCGGCAAAGGCATGTCCTAGTTTGTAGTTGTCGTTCGCGTACTGCCCGACCCCGAAGGGCAGCAAGCGCCACAAGTCCAAGCCTTCGCGCTGACGACTCTCGCTGCCGTCTGCGCCTGGCGGTAGCAGAAGTCGCTCAGCACGAGTCTGCCGTCCACCTGCTTTTCCCTTTTTGTCGAAGATAACACGCGGTGGTTTTCGGCCTTTGCCGGTGAACAGGCTGTCTTTCTTAGCTTTCTTCTGTGCCGCCTGCCGCGTGCCCCTGGCATTCTGCTTCCCGCTCGGTTTAGCGCTAAGTGCCCTCTTGCTAACTGGCTTTTTGGCAACGGGCTTGGGCACGGCTTTGGGCACACTGGCGCGGCGTGGGGGCAGTCTTGGTGCAGTCCGTTTGCTAGGGGCACGCGGCGAGTAACCTCCGCTGACTGGAGGCGGGCTAGGGATTACCCCGATGCCTTTCTTGCTGTCTTGCTTGATCTGGAGGAAAAATTCCAGCACGGAACTGTCCAGTGCTTCGTCGGGATATATTTCCGTTTTGGGATCGTATTTCAGGGCGCTGTGGAAACTGGCACGTGCCTCGTTCTTACGCCCCAGCATATACTGGCTCAAGCCTATGTACTTGTAAACACGGCCTTTTGTTGCCCGGTTAGCTCCGCCGCGCAGCACGTCTATGAAGGCACTCTCTGCCCCCTTAAAATCTGCCCGACGGTATAGTTTGATGCCGCGGTTATAGCTATTCGCGTAGATGCCAGCACTAAACAGCGAAGCTGCCAGTATCCCTGCGGTTACAGCTATTTTTCGCATAACACCCCATTCACACTAGTCTCCTGACACCTGAGGCGATCGGCTATATTGCCCTTTTCCCTTAGCAGAGGGTAAATTTATTGAGTTGCCGCCCTTCCTCCCCCGCGCCTGCAAGCCACCACCCTGCTTCTGCCGCTCGGAGACGGGAGCGAGCAACCCGCCAGGCGAGCTGACAGAGATTAGCTCTTGACATCGTTAATTATGACCTTACATTGGTGGTTATCGGGGGCGCACTGGCTTCGACAGGTGCATTCGGTGAGTTAAGGAGCATGTCCGAGCTTGGAACGCATCTCGGCAAAAAGGTGTTCTACTGCATAATTGGCACCGCTAATTACGCACTCGCAGCTTAATCTTTAGGCTGCCATCGACCTTAAGGGTGCTGGTCTCTTTTGGAAGATGTCATCTACCAGCTGGTTCGTGATGGCTTACGTCTGGAGTTGTTGCGGATGAGATCAATCGGGCTGCAGCCCAGAAAGCCTGGTCGTGGGCGTTCTGGGAAAGAGGCTAAAACACGCACCTAAGCATGTAGTCGCTTTGACCAGCGAGCATTTGGACGTGGGTTCAATTCCCACCGCCTCCATTTCAACGGGCTGACCGTGCCTAAAATTTGCAGGTAGGCTAGCCCAAGCCACTGATCCTAGGGCCAATGCCGCTACCTCGATTTTCTCCAGCTTTGAAAGGCCACTTGAGCGAACTCCGCAAAGTAGCTAGGATAGATTACCCGGTAAAGTTTTTCGTCTTGGCTAAAGAGATAACCGCTAGGATCACGAAACGAAGCGGGGTGCTGGATCATTGTTTATTTTTACCGATAATGATCACCCCATCGGCGATACTTTTTAGCGTTTTCGCGTTGTGCTTATAAAAAACATCGTCGGCAGGTTTATTGTCCAGCAATTGCTCATGTCCCAACAAATAAGAAAAGATATAGCGAAACAAATTAGCGGACGTTTTTATCTCCTGATCATACTTGCCATGGTAATCTTCACCCCACCTGATGGCGAGGAAGGCCCCTTGCAGTTCGGTAACTTCGGCGATGGTCTTCACGACCGGTTGCCCCGCACAACGATCGAGGATATAGGGGCCATGATCACCGGCTAAAATTATTAGGGCATCATTATCTTTAGCGATAATTTTTTCTATCTCAGCAAGCATTATCCGGTGGGTATCAGAAAGTCGTTCGGCATACAGTCTCGTCTCCTCCGCTTCGTTGCAATGCCCGTACTTAGTGCTCGACGCTTCGGTATGCAGTGGTAGATACATATGCAAAAAAATAAAGTAGCTGTGCTGAGGGTTATTGCCATCTAGCACCTGTGCGAGGTGATCGATGGTGAAACGCGTTTTATTTTCCACCCCCCAGGTCTCGTAGAGAGGCTGTTTGCTTGTCAATAACTTAGGCATGGCGGTCGGTGCTGGCTGGAGATATAAACTTTTCATAATCCCTTGTGCGACCACTTTATCGAACAGTTCCACATAGCGGTTGAATTGCCTAGCTCGCGTACCGAGCAAACAGCGCGGTGGCTGACACAGTTCGCCGGTCAGGTGATTAGATGATAAAAGTAAATATCGTTGGTAATCGTTATCCGAAAAGATTTTACTTACCGGATTATTCCCGGCGGCAACGGCCCGTAGTTGCTTGATTGGAACATCATACATCAAGCTAGCATTGTGTTGCACATCCATATTTAGATAGGTAGGCACGGCGTAAATGGTGGGTTGAAAATTTGTAAAAAAAGACGGATACAGGGTAAAATCTTTGTTGTGCAAGGCCGCAAAAAAATTCTGCGTGTGAGGCAAGTTGTCGATGCCCAAAAAACGCAGACCAGCGATACTCGTATAGCTGTCGAGAATAAAAAAATACACATTGGGGGTTCTCTGGAATTTGCTGTCAATTCCTGCTAAGACCTGCTTGTGCATCCGGGTAATTGCCGGCTGTTCTCGGTTATTGATGATAATTGCCTGCACCGCATCGTAGGTCGGCACTGCCGCGCTCAGCAACAGGATAAGTGCGAGGTGCTGGTGTCTAACCGAGACAGTTTTACGCGCCAAGACATAGATGACACCGCCGACGATGCCGCAGGCTAAGCTGATGGCGAGAATACTGCCGGAAAAAATTAAGAACTTGCTGATCGCCCAAGTTTCTCCGAGCGGAAAGCGCAGGTAGTAAAAAAACAAAAAGATAATCAGGCAATTCAGCAGGCGGAGGCGTTGTGGAAATTTCCGGAGAGCAAATGCTAAACTTTTGATCAGCAAAAAACTAAAGCCTGCCAACAACACGACATTGCTCGCTAAAATGCTGAAGGTCAAAGTCTCGCTGTTGTGGCTCGAATAAAAAACCGCGGCGAACAAACCGCTAGCTCCAGCGAATAGGGCATATTTATCGTAGAAAAATTTCCCGACCTGCAGGTGTTTTTTGCCCTTTTGAAAGCCAGACTTTACTTTCCCGACGATAGCCCTGATATAGAGCAGACAACCGGCGACGCTTGCAATTATCAGCTGGATCAGCAGACTGCCGGTGCCAGGATCAAAATAGGCATAGGCATTTTGAGAAGACAGGCTGAAAAAAATAACTACGAGACCGGAAAGTTGCCTTGACAACGGTGGCGGAATGGATTTACACCGCGTGCCGTGCCGTGCCGTGCCGTGCCGTGCCGTGCCGTGCCGTGCCGTGCCGTGCCGTGCCGTGCCGTGCCGTGCCGTGCCGTGCCGTGCCGTGCCGTGCCGTGCCGTGCCGTGCCGTGCCGTGCCGTGCCGTGCCGTGCCGTGCCGTGCCGTGCCGTGCCGTGCCGTGCCGTGCCGTGCCGTGCCGTAGATGTGAGAAACTTCGTGACCATGGATAAGAGTTTACCATTAGCTGATTATCTCTTCCCCGGTAAAATCACAACCACGAAGCTATTGTTTTTCTAACACCACACATACTCTAGCTGTTTGGTTATATTTTTAAGATATGCCAAACATCCTACGATGATCGCCTTAATATCAGTTTCGACACTCGCTCCTTGTCCCCCAGCCTCTCGCGGTTGCGTTCAAGCTTGACCCCAAGCCCCCCTTCTCCAAGCCTACCAAATTGATTTTAGCCAGGATTGTGTTTCATCTAGTACCGTGCTACAGTGGTTGAGAGCACACAGGAGACTGAGCAATGCAACCCACATCTAGCCGCGGTGATCATGGTTATCGTGCGGTGTCGGCGACGCAGGATTTGATGACGGTCGCAGTTGCCAGTCGTTGGGCGAGTAAATATCTGCGTAAAAACGTTACACCCTCTAATATCGCCTATCTTATTCAATATGGGCGCATTCGCAAACTTGAGCGTGGTGGCACGACCGCGGTCTCGAAACGAGAACTAATCGACTACTATCGCACCTATAATCAGCAGCGCAAAGACAGCTGGCAAGGACACGATGCGAACTGGGCATTGTCGTTTGCAGATGTGAAAGAAGCGGAAACAACCAAACACGTGCATCGTCTGCATCCTTACAAGGGCAAGTTTATCCCCCAGTTGGTAGAATATTTTCTTGATGAGCACACGGATAAATTCAAACGGCAGGTTTATTTTCAGCGTGGTGATATAATTCTCGACCCGTTTTGTGGTAGTGGCACGACGCTGGTGCAAGCAAACGAACTAGGCATGCCTGCGATTGGCATTGATATTTCGGCGTTCAACACTTTGATTAGCAACGTTAAGGTGGGTGCACACAACTTACCTAGCATAGCAGAAACAGTTGCTAGGCTCAGTGATAAGCTGCAACATCTTGTCATAAGCTCACGTCTGCCTGCCTTTGAAGCACATCTAGCCCAAGAATTGTCGCAATTTAATGCTGAGCACTTTCCTTCGCCTGAATTTAAGTATCTGGTGCGACAAGGTGAAATTGACGAAAAAACTTACGGCCCTGCACAGGCACAGAAGTTTCTGCCCCGCTATCATCGGTTACTTGCTGAATACAAAGTTAAGTTGTTGCAGACAAACAGCGATAAAAACTTTCTCACTAGATGGTATCTGCACCCTGTGCGTAGAGAAATCAACTTTCTGGCTGAGCATATTGCCAACTCTAGCAATGCAGGCGACCGAGAGGTAATGACAATTATGCTGAGCCGCACTGTGCGTTCATGCCGTGCCACGATGCATGCCGACTTGGCAACACTGAAAGAGCCGATGACCACGACTTACTACTGTGCCAAGCATGGCAAGGTTTGTCGCCCGCTGTTTTCGCTGTTCAGTTGGTGGCGACGTTACAGCAAAGACACTTTGCAACGTCTAGCAAAGTTTTCCCAGCTACGCACCGCACAGCCACAGTTCTGCTTGACGGGTGATGCACGCCATCTCGATATCGTTGCTGAACTCAAACATAAACACCCTAAACTTGCCGCACTAGTCGAAAAACAAAAAATCCGCGGTATTTTTTCTAGTCCACCCTATGTTGGTCTCATAGATTATCACGAGCAACATGCGTATGCCTATGACCTCCTCGGCTTGCCCCGTCGTGATAGCCAAGAGATCGGCCGCTTGCACCAAGGCAAGAGCAGGCAAGCGCAAGCTGATTACATACGAGGCATTGCCGCGGTTCTGCGCAACTGCCGTCGCTTCCTTACCGATGATAGTGATATTTTCCTCGTTGCTAACGACAGCCTCAACCTCTACGAACAAATCGCCGCTCAAGCACAAATGCATGTCGTCAAGCGCTTCAAACGCCCGGTACTTAACCGCACCGAAAAAGACAGGGCAGCATACTCAGAGATTATTTTTCATTTGCGATCGCGATGATAGAGAAGCATGCCACCAAGATTGAAGCCGTAATTACAAAAAGTTTATTAGCGAAGCTAGAGAAATACAAGCCAGAATCAAAACACATGCCCTTCCACTATCGCCTACTGGGAAAAGACCGTATGGCTTTGTTTTCGTTCATTCAATCGCTCAATACAACCTTCGGCATGTCGATTTTTGAACCTGTTGCTACCACGCTAGCAACAACAAAATTTGTCAAGGCAACTCACCAGCAAGTTGTCGGAGACAGTCTCAGCGCGCAAGCTCAAGACGAAATTCAAAAAATACTCAACGAACTAACGATGGGAAATAGTAATCCGTGTAAGTTGGAGGAAATCAAGAGAATTCGTTCTGTGTGCCAGTCTGGTGAAATGCGGCGTTTGAAGCCAGTTAGAGTTGACTTGTACGTGGAAAATGAAAGAGGGAGTGTATTTCTGTTCGATCTTAAGACTGTCAAGCCTAACATCAGTAATTTCAAAGATTTCAAGCGAACTCTGCTGGAGTGGTGCGCGATCGTGTTGGCAAAAAACCCGCAGCTAGATGTCTCCTCACTGATTGCCATCCCATATAACCCCTATGAGCCGAAACCCTATCAACGATGGACAATGAAGGGGATGCTCGACCTGAAACAGGAACTCAAGGTTGCCGAAGATTTCTGGGATTTTTTAGGCGGCAAAGGAACTTATCGGGAGTTGCTGAACTGCTTCGAGCGTGTCGGGCTTGCACTGCGTGATGAGATTGACGCATGCTTTGTTCGCTTCGGAGGGAGTTAGGCAGTAGCTGTGTTGAGGGGTAGCCACAGCAGGCCTCAACGTCACCTTCTTATGCGTTTGAACGCACCTTGATTGACATCAACTCCCAGCCCACCGGCGATTAACTCGACGATGCCTCGGACACTATCAACCTCTATGGGCTTCCCGTTAGCATCTGTTGAGAAGATTTCTGCCCAATACATTGTGGCTATCCCCACTATTGGTACACGGTTAAATCCAACGTGTTCTCCATATGGTAACGATCCAAAAACTCCTGTTTCTTATGGGCTCACTACAGAGCAATAATCTTGCTGTAAGTCAGGCTAGCTTCTGCCGACAACGTCTCCGTGCCATCAGCCGTGCGCTTAGTGGCGGTGATTTTTAGTTCCCAATCCTTAGGGTTGTCAGGAATCCGCTCCTTGAGACCTGAGATATTTATCACCACCTGCTCGCCACTCAATTCGGTATATTGCAACACCGCGGTGCTACCGTCTTCGCCAACAACATAGCTACCATCGAGAAGGGTTTCCTTATCGACTTGACCATTATCATCGTAGAGGCGGTAAATTCCGTAGTTGCCGTCATCAGTTGCTTGGATATACACCGAAAAATCTGCAATCTGTCTTTTTCCCCAGTTATGCCCTAGCATAAACTCGAAATTTTCTCCTAAAAATTGCCTAGAAAGAGGCACCTCAGACCACAGTGTGGCTTTAACCTTTGGTAACTTTACCGTCGCTCGACCCATGAAACTAGTACCGTAGACAGCAAACGACCATAGAAGAGATAACGATGCCAGAAAAACAAAAAACGAACGCGACATACCAATACTCCATGTTGTAAAAAACATTAATGTCAAGACCAAATATCGATGCACCAAACGGCACGAATCTGACTCATCTATTGCGCTGACGAATACGTTATCCGCAACGACGGCTCTCGCTCTGTAAGCTTATCTTGCCATTTTATGACCTGCCCATCAGCGAGCGTCTTCTCAGCAGCACTTACAGTCAGATACGTTTGCTCTTTATCATGAAACAATCCTTCGATTTTTAATTTCGTGTCGGCAGTCTCGATCGTGACCGACCTGCTGTTGTTTTCATTTGGCAAAGGTGCGTGCTTCCCGATCACACCAGCTCTATTACCTTCACTATCGATGGCAAAAACCTCTGTGCTGTCCGCGGCGGTCAACCAGGTCGCAACCGTTAGCACCTCGACTTCGCCATCTTTGTTGTCATAGTGGAGGCTGTATTGATAGATAGCCATCCCCGCCTGTGGGCTAGATGGAGCTCCAAACTTTAAGACAAGCTCAGCGTTCTTGAAATTGCCTTTCCCAGCTAACAGGCCCGATGAGAATTCACCACCGTTGCTCTCCAAGAATATCGTGAAATCAAAATTAGGCGAATTGACGAACCCAAACGACCCCGTCGCCGGCAACACACCGAACACCAGCAACACACACAACAACAAACGCATACCCTACTCCCTGTAGTTATTGACGACAGCCCCATGTAAGTGATCACCACTGAAATTGCAAGGACATTTAACTAGGTTAATCAGATTTCAATCCTGTCCAGCCCCGTTGCTGAACCAAATCACCAGCAGATTGCGCTAGCAACCATGCCGTAACCCGCCACCAAAACGCGTCATCGTCGGGCACATTTCACGCTCAGTTTTGGCTCGTTCCGATGCAGATTTTCCTCAGCTAGCGCAGCGCAAAACGTGCCTCGCCCGCGTACGAATCGGTGCGTTCCGTGCTCAGTTTCCGTCCATTCCGCGAGCAAAATCGATGCACCCAACGGCACGAATCTGACTCATCTGTCGCACATTTTTGCTCCGTAATACGGGGATGATAAAAATGCACTTGTCATCCCCCAGAAAAGGAGATACCCCCGGCGCGTCTTTACTATTTGCTACTGGAGGGTGAAGCTATGGTTGGGGTAGTGTTTTTTGTAGTGACCGTCTCGTTTTTGTCCTTACGGGCAGATGGTAGGGGTACCCACAGGGGGCTTGCTAGGCACGTAACTAAGGATGGGGCACTGGCTAAATTAGGAGGCAATATCTTCTATCCCAAAGTCGATCTTGGGCGTGGGGGATTGCAACCGCCTGATAGAGACCGACCCGATCAGATCGTGACCGAACCAAACAACGACAGACCCAAGATCACGGAGGAAGATCTCGCTAGGCTTTTCCGCCAGACTCCGGAATTTCTTGACCGATTAAAGGAAGTCCGCGCCAGAACACCCAGAAACTGATCGCGGGATGCGCCAGAGTTGCCCACCTAGGCACGTTTGCGTTTGAGCTTGGTCAGGTCAGCACGTTTGAGGCCCGTTGTGCGCTACGCGCGGCTTTTTTGTATCGCTCGGCTACGCGGCTCTTTGCCGCTTCCTAGCTCCGCTCGCTCTTTGTCCTCAGACCTCTCGCGATTGCATTCAGATTATTTTTTTGCACAAGGCATGTGCTTATACATATTCGTGGAGAGTTTCTCGGTAGGTCTGCGCCGTGCCAAGATAACGGGGGAACGGGCTAAGGAAGGTTTTTGCCTCTTGCTATTGCGTTCAGACTTGTCATCAAGCCTCTCTACTTGTTCTCAAACCTCTCTGCTTTATCCTCTCCCAGCGGGCAGGGCAAGACTGCCGATTTCTACCAAAAAAATTTATAGGGGTGACTCCACGAGTTCAACCGGCACCTCTGCGCTCTTCAGAGGCGGGGGATCAGCGTCGGCATCAGCATAGTATTCGCCGAACAACACCAAACAGTTAGCATCGATGGAGAGATCCTCAGTGACCGGCGGAAAGTTGTTGTCTACCGCGAATAACGTCGCCACACCAGCGGTGACTGTCATCTGGCGTGGACATTTATCGTTGCTGATACAGCCTATATCACATTCACCGTCATCTATTTCATCCTCGGTGCAGGTTGTGTGCGTGTCTAGGTACCAGGTGTTGATACTGCTCCGGCAGGCAACGCGAAAGATTACCATCCCTGTGGCATCGGTTTTTATTTTGTCCGCAGTGCCCGCTTGGAGAATTTCCGCTTTTGCGACAGCTATCGCACCGGTCTCGATCCGAAAAGTCAGCCGTAAACCATCCTCGCCATTTTCTGGATCGTGCTCGGTGACCGTTTCCTCTTTGCTAAGATCGAGCGGATCGGTCAGTTCGTCAATCCTTGGGGCAGTTTTTTCTGACTTAGGCCGAGCATCCTCAGTCGCTAGTGCAGGGGGAGAATCCGCCGCTTTCTCTCCAGCTACACCCTTCTTCTTGCCACAGCCAGAGCCGAGTAAAAGCAAACATCCAACACCGATGGTAATTCGTAACATATTATCAGCTCCCACCATCGCCATCACAGTCATATTCCACTTCTATCTGTCGAGATATTTTTTTCATACGCGCCGCATACATGCCATAAGTGCGGGAGACCGCCTCGAAATAGAGCCTGATCGTTTTTCGGCGGGCTGGATCTTCAAACTGCCTGAACTCATTCGTAAAGTTATCTGAGAGCCTCCTCCAGTACCTACGTGCTTCCCGCTTACTAGCCGACCGCACCACACAGGCGACGTGTTTGTTGAGTGCCTCTTGCGTCAAACCAGCCGGATCAAATAGGAGAATTTTAATTGTGCCGTCCATTTCGTTTTTAAGCTGATTAGATACACGCAGAGATTGTTTAAAGGCACTTATCAAGGCCGCGCTGGCATTTCCGCTTGTATAAGCGTCACTAGGATAAGCTAAGCAATGCGTTATCTTGTTACGCGCATCCAAGGCAAACTGACAAGTAACTCCCAATTGGGCGTACCTATTATTATATACGTCATGGACAACAGCCATCTGAAACTTGTCGATAGCCTGATGCAACGCAAAGCCATAAACAAACACCTTATCGCTACCAGGAAATTTTGGTAGCAGTCGTATGCCCTCGTTGCTAGATGCTAGGGCGAGAGTGCTCAATAGCCCACTACCTAGCACAGTTAATAATAAGCGCATGATCAGTACCTCCTCTTTTAAATTTTAACAATCACCATACTACTTGCCTTATCGTTTTTTTTTTGCATTCTTTAGCTGAATTTTGTATCTATGGGAAAAATGTAGGTATCTAGCTGAGATAACTCATGAGTTTTTTTGTGTGTAAAGCTTAGGCGCGGAAAAACCGATGCGGGCGAGGTCTCGATGAGGTTGCAAGGTAGCCGCGGTTGAGACTACCCTAAGCAGACCGCCGTCTGAAGCTCGCGTAATGGCAATGCCCTATTTCGGGAAGAAACGGTTCAGTCTCCAATCTTTTCGCTGTTGATACAGCGACTGTGTCCTCGCTTTTGACATGTATCAACCCGTAACAGGCATTGTGAACTAGAGCAATTAGTTTCCCCGCTATTGACAAGAGCAATGCGACGAGGTAGATCACGCTGTCGGCGAGCGAGGTACGCTTGCCGTAATTTTCATCAGACCAAGGAGTTCAGGAGTGAAAAGCGTGCTAAAAAAATTGCGCAGGTTATATAACGTTCCTAAAGTTGGAACGGATGAATTTAAAAATTGGCTAGAACAAAATAATGATGCCATGAAGTTCTTACACCAGAACGCAGAAGATAACTGGTGCGTGATCTACTCAGGATCGGGTAAAGTGTTTATCCACGGTGTGCTCGTCCCTGAACAGGCACTTAAGCCACTAGACACCGACGACCTTTTGAAGTGGCAGTATAACCCCTATCATAGCTGGCGTGTGACCTCGTGTGACTCAAACACATGGATTGAGCCACCACTTGCTGATTCTGGTAGTAAAGTTTTGGCAAAGGGAGAACAGCTTGTATTTATACGATCTTCCGAAGAAGTTGCGAATAACCAGAAATGTGTAGAAATATCACAAAAATTTACCCACTCGATGAATCTCCACTACAGACCTGACCAAAAAGCATGGTTCATGCCAGATAAAAATGGCGATGTTAAACCGTTCATTAGGATAGTGGAAATACTAGAGGAGAAGAAAAAAATGAATGCGCTTGCCGTCCTATTTGATCGAAATCTTCTCTCAGCATACGCAGCTCTGACTAACTCCGTTTTAGTACGAATGTTCGATTTTCCCGCATACTATAAGGCCACGGAATTTCCTAACATGTATCACCGAGTAAGCAAGGGATGGGCTTGTAATTTTTATAGAGGGGTTCAACTTCTGAAATCTGCTATGTCCAAGAAAGAAGCCGCTAAGACTGTAGGAGTTAATTTCATTGGAGAAAAAAAATACGAGACCTTCATCGTCCTAGACCAGCAAAACAAAAGAATTGTGGAAATGTCATGCTCACCAGATGCATATAAGCTTTTACCTGCATTTTTCCGCCAGGAGGTCTTGGCAATATATAAATTTGACCAAAACAAATATAGATTTAACGAGTATTATGTTGACGGGATCACATACGGGATCAACGATGAGGGTCAAGTTTGTGTTTGGCTAGTTGATTTAGGGAAGATGCCCTATGAAGAACAGCAACACTGGAAATTGTATAACGAAGAACCCCGTCCTACGATTACAGACTTTGATCAAGAGCCAGAACAGATTCTTAAAAATATACTCAGCAAGGGATATTTTGAAGCACATGTCAAGGGGAGTTGGGACTATTCACAGAGATCGATTAGTAGTCTTAAGGAGACACTGCAAGAGTTACACGAATCAGAGTGCCCGTGGTGGAGGACGGGCTCGATAGATTGTATCCATCAAATAAACTACCCCATCGTAAAATCTTTGAACGACTGTGCGGATTGGGAGCGGGAAATTTTAGCCCTGCACCGTCTAGTTATTGAGGGCTTGCAAGATGTGTGGCTGAAATCCAAACTCAAGGCTCTAGGGCAAGATATTAATGAAACAAAAGGAGTGCTTAACCTTCTGGAAAAATATCTGGAGGCACTAGGATATAAAGATGTCAGTGAAGTTCTTGCTCCTCTGCGAGGTATCAAGAGGTTGAGGAACAAAGTTTCACCAGCACACGAACAACTTAAGGAAAAAGACAAACAAGAGGCGAAGGAACTTAAGGCCAAAGTTCTTGAGGAATACAGTGGCTACTGGAGGCACTATGACTATTTGGTAGGAGCTTGCAACAAAGCATTCAGAAATCTTAAAAAGTTTTTGGGTAAGAAAAAATTAGGTTGAAATAATTATTCAGATGGAAAGATTATCATGTCTTGCTTCTGCCTAAACGGTTCGTCTCTGTGTCGTAGCAATTTTCGTCTATCTCTTTAATAAATCTTGATGGTTTATCTAGGACACCATCATAGCTGTAGACACAACAACACTTGGACAGCAAACACACCCAAAGCAAAATCTGGATTTATAGATGTGGCAATGTGCGAAGTGCCTTGATGGAAAACATTCGTTGTATCTACAGGGTAGCAACATCTTCTTGCCTTAATTGATTTCTTTCGTGATGTTGTAAGAATCAGAGTTTTCTTTTATTTCGAGTGCTGTTTCTATGAAGAGATTTGGATTTGAAATAAACTCCCTCCATGTGACAACGTGAATGTAGGAGTGATCGTGGTCACGGTAAATTGTTGTGCCACATAGAGGACACTTGTCTCGCTTTAGGGTTTTTAGGTTAAACATATTCCGTCGCAAAATTTCAAACAGAACACCTGTTTGGTACACGCGACATCCACACGAGCATATAGATTGTTGTATAAAATAATCATACCCTCCGCTCTCATCAGGCAAAACAACGGCTAGCATCGCGTTGGTGGTACTTGTACGATCATTTCTGGTCATTTCCTTCAGAGAATAGGAAACCTCCCATGGAATCCACTGATCACTCTCACTCTCGTAGCTGTCTTTCATGCCTCTGGAGATCAAAACAATCGTTAAGCTACTGTCGAAAATTTTATCACGAAGATGCGAAGCTATCGTCTCGTCCTTGAAGGCACTAAGATCCTCGTTATCCCTTTCCCCCTTGTAGATATGGTCGCCTGCCTCAAAGTATTGCTCCAGCAGATCGACATAGTTTCTAGCAGTCGTTGGCTGTGTGCCAACTTCTATTGCCACTGCCGTGTCGTTGTGCTTGTAGCTAACAAATATCTTCCTGCCCATAAAAACCCTCTCAACCCAGAAAACTCACACCAAAACTGACTACGCTCATGCGTTTGTCAAACAACTTCACCTTGACCAATGACTTTGTGCTTGCCACAGTCTTTGAGGGTTGCTTGATCGCCACTACACTCGCCGGTCGCGACCTTTCGGTCCTCACGTGCACCAAGGTAAGTCCGAAACTGCCCAAGTCAAGTCTCTGCGTTGCTTTATCTCCCACGCGGTCACGGCTCACAACGTGTCCTTGCATCGCTGTCACCATCCTGTTTGTGGCTTGCCACACCCGACAACTACGAAACGGCCTAATATCCGAGAATGAGGGGTTGAACTGACTAGAAAATTTAGGTAGCTAGCTAGGTGGCAGTGTTGCTTGGAGATTGGACTTATGAGACGGGTGTTCTTCAGCTTTCACTATGCAAGGGATGTTGGTAGGATTGGCCAAATTCGTAACAGCTGGCTGACCAAGGGCGAGTCATCTAAGTTTCTTGATGCCGCTGACTGGGAGTCAATCAAGCAGCGTGGAGATGACGCTATCAAAGGCTGGATCGACGAACAACTGAAGGGAACGTCTGTTACTGTGGTTTTGATTGGGGCTGAGACGGCAAGCAGGCGATGGGTAAGGTATGAAATAAAGCAAAGCATCGACAGGAAAAACGGGCTTCTGGGCATTTACATTCACAACGTCAAGGATTTTAGGACTGGTGCTACCGACGACAAGGGGGAGAATCCGTTCTCAAAACACTTTAACTTTACCCCCGCTTGTGGCCAGATTGTGTATCCGTGCTGTCGTTACTACGATTGGGTAAACGACAATGGGCAGGCTGATCTGCCGAGCTGGATCGAGACAGCCGCCAGACAGGCAGGGAGGAGTTAGTCATTGGACAGTGGCAAGATAGAGCATCTGAAGTTTATTCAGAACATAATCAGCCGTATGGCTGGCAATAGTAGCCTGATGAAGAGGTGGACGATGGCACTTGTCCCTGTTGTGGCTGCATTTGGAAAGTTTGGCGATGCGCCAATTGTAGCAGGCATTGCTGGTGGCATTCCTTTCATCTTCATGTGGTGGCAGGATGCTAAGTATCTGAGGCTAGAGCGGGCGTATGTGAAGCTACACGAAGCGATTGTTGCTGGGGAGGATGTCAGAATGTTCGACCTCGACCCTAAGCCGTATCTTGGTTGTGTTGACTCTGCTTTCAAAACGGCGCGCTCATGGTCGGTTGCCTTATTCTATTTCCCGCTCCTCGTCGCGCTGGTAGTGGCATTAGCAACTGTGTAACGCCAATATCGGGTTTTTCTGACGTTGGGCATCGAAGTACTAACTGAGGTTTCCTGCAAAGCCACTTTGACGGACTAGTTATTTAGCTGATGGAGGTTAGTGTGATGGATGCAAATATCTGGAAAAGGGTCGCTTCATTCCTCCATGACGCGCTCAATGAAATCGACAAAGAGTTCAGCCAAGCTAACCTGCCGATTACTTCCCGCCCATCTCTGGCTTTCGATATTGTTAGAGATACGATGCTCGAAGTACCTGACTGGAAGACATTTTTTATCAGCGAAGCGCATGGAAAAATTCTGACCATCATCAACGACTGGTATCGCGAGCGATACGGAAAAACACCCAAAGAAGATGAAGATGCTTTTTTTTCGGCACTGCTGATCCATGGAACACCATTCATTTTGCGGGTACCTAAAAGATTCAAGATAGCCGCCGACGAACCGAATACGATTTGGATTGGATGGCCGGCATCCGTTCAGGAGGAAGAAAACCCACTTGACTGGATTCAGAACAAGGACCTGGTAGGTGGGTTGTCAGTTGGTGACCTGGATACCGTTAGAAAAGAGGCGTTAGAAATCGCAAACCTGACGCGGAGTATCGACTTCGACACTCGGTCACTGGAGAGGGATACTGATTCGAGCATCGCCCAGCTAGCTGGCTCTGTTCGCACGGACATTCAAAGCAGTGCGAGGAAGCTCTGTGAACGGAATGACGCTGCATTGCGCTCAACGGCGTGGGATGCGTCACAGGCCACGGAAAAGACAATAAAGATACTAATTCGGCGATATGGACAGACTCCCTCTCATAGTCACGATCTCCCTTCCCTTGCACAAAAGGCAGAACGTCTCGGTGCCCAAACTATCGACCGCAATCACCTAAAGCGAATTCCTTCTGGGAAAGACGTGACCAGCATTCGATATGGAGGTAAAATAACGCTCAGCAGAGCCATCGACGCGTATCGTTCTTCGCTTTCGGTTATCCAACAGATTGCCTTCGAGGCGAAACCTGATTCCAAATCCAATATCCGCGCAGCACGGTTTAAACTTAAACTGCCCCCTTGGTTCAATTTCGACACACGCTAATTCAGGCAGCAACTGCGCCAGTAGTGCTTTGTTGCAATTGTTCGATCCAAATGCCATAAGGTCTTCAAAGGTTTAGCCAAGATTTGTATGGGTTGGGTCTTTGGCTTCAAGACCATATCGAATCAACCGCTGACATCCCTGAAGAATGGTAATCAGTTCATGGACAAATATGCAGAGAATCTACTTGCCTTACATGCCATCGCCAACCAAGAGTGCTACGATCTGATAATGAACAGCCTCTGTATCAACAATCCAAAAGTCTTTCAGCCAACTGTTTCTTGCTTCTAGTTGGTCTCTGTGAGCATCAGTAGCAAGCCTGCTGAGTTGTTGCTGTTCTTGCAAAAATGACTGTATATGGCACTGGTAGGCAGTCTGCAAAGCAGAGATATATGCTTTGCTCTTGTCAGTTAAAATTTTCTCAAGTTGTTGCCATTTTTGTTTGTCAGGCAAGGGAACAAGCTTATCGATAGGGGTAAAATTATCGAGCAGAGAAAATTCTATCTCCTTAAAGTCAGCGAGATCAAGTGAAATTATTTTTTGTGCAATAATGCGTGCAGATTTTGCTCGCACAGTAATTTCAGCTAAGACCACATGCTTAGACAGACAGTCTCGCACATGAAAAATAGCAAGCCCGCCCTTCTCTAATTGCAACCTAAACCTTGTCTCAATCTGCTGACAGAGCGGATGCACAGGACTGATAAAGTGCAACATACGTGTCTCGCCTTGTCGTCGTGCTTCTTCGTGTTGAAGAAAGCGTGCGGCATTGAAAGTCACTCGCCAAGGCTTGGCTTTGCACGGCAATTGCTCACTGCCAACGGCAACAAGCTCTTCAATATACCAATCATCAGGCAAAACCAACAGATACTCTCCCTTTGCCTTGCCATTCGGCTTAAGCGAACCATGCAATATCTGTAGCATCGTGTTAAGTTGTTGCACTCGCTTGTATTCACCGCTTTCAACAAGTGGAGCGTTAGATTGTGCCGTAAATTTTGCGAGACTAAAGCCAGTTTTTTCACTGTTTTTAGTGACAGTCGCAATTTTGTTCGCCAACTCTTCTTGTAGTTTTTCTTCATTTTGTAATTGCTTATAGCTAAGCTCACCAATTGTTTCAACAATTTGATTGACACTGCCGATATTGTCAGCCGCTTGTTTAATTTTATCTTGCAGGCGAGACAAAATCTTTTGGTCAGGAGTTATTTTTGTGTCATAAATAATGTTGTGGATATAAGGTGTGTGTTTTTGTCCAAGCCTATCAATACGCCCGTTGCGCTGTTCCATTTTAACCAACGACCACGGCAATTCAAAATGCACCAAGTGATAACATGTGTGCTGTAAATCTTTACCTTCACTTATAGTATCGGTAGCAATAAGAATTCGCAAATCGTCTGAAGGATCAGCAAATCTTTCTTCTATGTCCATTCTTTTATCCTTAACTGTACTGCCATCAAGGGTTGCTACTTGTGTTTTACGAAATATTTTTTTATCCAACAAGTAACCTTTAATCAACTGCATCGTTTTGATGGCCTCGGTGAAAATTACAACTTTGCTTGTTTTGGCAACATTTTCAGCAAGAATTTCGGACAACACTTGTAACTTTGCTGAAATAAAATTATCGCACAAATGTTTTACTTTTGCTTTCGTTGCTTCTGAAAACCAAGCTCTTAGTCCCTTATCGCCGCTGATCGTATCAGAAAAGGCAGCCCAACTTGAAGACAGTCGCTTCTTTGCCACCTCCTCAAGCAAACGATCCCAGACTTGACTATCTGCTCGACACACAGCAGCACTAAGTTCAGCATCGACTAATTGCACGACCTCCCGTTCATCTTTACAGAGATCACCTTCAGTGATTACATGATGCTGCACTTGCCTTATGGCAAAGTTCTCACCCGCGTTCTCTGCCAGAAATTTTTTATTACGACGCACTAAATAAGGCGTATCATAATTCCATTTTTGTAAATGCTCACGAAAATAAAATTTTGGATCAAGCAATTGCACTAAGCTATTGAATTGTTCCTGATTACCTGTAAAAGGTGTCGCTGAAAGCATTAGCAGAGCAGGACTGTTGTAGACAATCTTATCAGCGAGATCACGCAATCTTTTCGTAGCATTGTTTTTATCTCTAACAAAGTGATGGCATTCGTCAATAACTATGCAATCCCATTTGATATTTTGCAAAGGCTTTAAGTTTTCCCAACGCTTAACAAAATCACGTGAAACGATAACTTTTTCCACTACTTGCCAAGGGTTTTTCACCCCACGACTACTCAAACGTTCACGACTTTTACGATCATAAACCCCAAAAGCCAAGCCAAACCTCTCGTAAAGCTCGCTTTGCCATTTTTCACAGAGGTGTTGCGGAGCAATTATCAACACACGTTCAGCACGCTTGCGCCTCGTTAGTTCAGTAAGAATGATCGCGGCCTGTGTAGTTTTACCCAATCCCACATCATCACTCAACAACAAACGCGGGAAAGGCAAGGCCTCGACAATTCTGCGCCACGGCTCAAACTGCCACGTCTTAATCTCAATCGCACATTGTCGTGCCGTCTGTGGTTCTTTAGATGTCCGTCGATCCATTAATATTTTATTTTTACGCACCGCCAAAAACGGGGCATACAATTCTTTCTTTTGAGCTTTATAACTACTAGGCAAAAGTGGGATGAAAGCGGCGGATGGTTTTAATTTTTGCAAAGTCGAGGCTTCTAGAGATGGAATTGCCCATACTTGGATAACCTCTTCTGCATAATGCGACCCTTGCCTTAATAACTCCAGCAACCAAAAGTCCCCCTCTGCACGCACAAAACGCCATACTCCACCACGACAGGCAACTATCTGACCGACATCTGGCTTGCAGGCAATAGACATACGAATTCCTGATGGCTCGACACAAATGCCATCGACTGTTTTATGTATGCTCTTTAGCTCCATTGTGCGTGATCAGTGTCAACTCTATACAATTATCACTTCAGTAAAATTTATCTATGTTCCGATATGCTGATCAGAAGGAGTCAAGATGCAAGCAACTGCACAAAAATTCAACAGGGCAAACGCGACACTGCAAGGATTTGAAGTGCATGGTAACTTTGTTGACGCGGAGACGCTACTCAGCATTGTGCATGATGATGGTTTTCAAGATATTTATAAAAAATTTTGCAACGAACACCTGCGTTTCTGGCGTGATTTGTGGTGGGAATTTGACAGAAAAATTGCAAGATATCTTAATAAAAACAACAAAAATAAACTAAAAGAACTTCATACGCATTGGATTAAAGAAACACTAAGCTACTTTGGTTATCAAGATTTTCAAATACAGACAGCTGATTTTGCTGATCTAGGTAAAGCTTGCTTTTATGTCACACCAGACAAAGACTCGCATTCGGTGGCAGTGTTTGTGTGCAACGATAGCAACGTGCATTCAGCTTTCGAGCGTGGCTATGCACTGACCGATCTTGAAGGTGAGACGCTCTTTGAAGATAGCATTAAAGAATCATGGACGTTAGCTGAACAGCTTGAAAAGACTTTAAAGAGAGCGAGTATTGCTGAGGCAGTGTTGTTTCTGCCGCAAAAAATTTACTGGTTTCGTGCTGACTCACAGCTCAGCGGAGAATGCCTTGAAGTAGACTTGCCGCGCATCATGAAGGCAGATAGTGAAAATGCGTTGGTATTGGCGTCACATGTGTTCGGTGCAGGATTTTTCCAATATCATGAGCAACAAGAGCAAGGCGAAGATGGCAACACTGACAGAGCTTGTCTTACCGAGTCGGCAAATCTCTTCAAGGAAAATCTTAGGCGTAGTCGTGAAATTACTGAAGAACTGCATCGACAGATGATGCTGGCTCTTGAACTGCTCATCAACGAGAGACTAGCAGTCGATCAACAACTGTCAGCCCAAGCACAGCAAGCAACATGTAATCAAAAAATTGCTGACAAACTGTTCGACGACGCTCTTTTTGTGCTCTATCGAATTTTGTTTGTCCTCTTTGCTGAAGCCAAAGGTTACCTGCCTATCCACAATAAACAATATGCTTCTTTTTATTCGCTCGATCACTTTATCGATTGGGCAGAAAATTATCTCAAAAATGAAAAGAGAGGTATTGCTGACCCCGAAGGCACATATCTATGGCATGCATTGCGTGCGTTGTTTACTTTGATGAATAAGGGCATTGCCTTGCACGGGGAAGAAAAAGTAAGTGCCTATAATGGCGAACTGTTTGATGATAATAAGACCCCTAGCTTCAAGCGTGAGCCTTGCTTACGTGATGGGGCAATGGCTAAAGTTTTAATTGCGCTGGCTAAAGTTAGTGGTGATGTAGAGGGGCAACGGTGGAACTTCAGCAGTCTTGGGGTTGAACAGATTGGCGCAGTCTATGAGGCACTACTCAGTCAACAGCCGCGCATTTTACAGGAAGATCATGTCTGGGTAACTGCCCAAGGCGGTGGTGTTGGTTTGGTTAGCTGTGATTTTGCTGACAAGATGCAACTAGAACATTGCCCGCGTGACATACAAGTCTCCTCTAAAAAAAGATTCACAAAAAAAATAAAAACACTGAAAAACTATGTACAACAACAACGCCCTGCCTTCCATCCTAGTGCAGGCAAGTTCGTCTTGGCGGCAAACAGCAGTGAGCAGAAGGGCAGTGCTACTTTCTATACACCACCACAATTGGCGAAGTTTCTTGTCGAACAAACATTACAGCCATTGGTTAAAGACAAAAGTTATAAAGAAATTTTAAAAATAAGGATAATTGAACCCGCGGTCGGCTGTGGCAGTTTCTTGATTGCTGCGGTACGCTACCTAGCACGAGCATTGCTTGACGCTAAAATAAATGAGCAACACCTTGATATACGAGGACGGGAAGCAACTGATGATGATCGGCAAAAATGTAAACGCATTATCTGTGAACACTGTCTGCATGGGGTAGATGTCAACTATCGTGCTACCAATCTTGCTATCATCTCATTGCATCTCGAATGTATTGTCAAGGGCGTGCCATTGCCTAATCTCAGACAACAGATAAAACATGGCGATTCACTACTACATGCAGATTTTTTTAGTGACAAGTTGTTTGACCTGCCTATTGACCATCTCAAGATCGACAAAAAAATAATTGCCGCCTATGATGACAAATGCCTTGCCTGTGGCAAAGAAGCACAGGGGCAAGCACTTTCCAAAATTTTTCAACAACGCCTCAGTAAAATAAAAAAGGAACGCCAGCAAGTAGGTGACTGGCAAGCATTTAAAGACAAAATGCAGGCAAGAGTAAAGACAATGCTAGCTGAATTAAATTCTAATCGAGAACATATTCACTATCCGCGCCTCAAGCAACTCGGTAATCTGTGGGTAGCTTTGTGGTTTTGGCCGATCAACAAGTATCACCTCTTCCCTTCACATGCAGACTTTAAAAGTATTTGTCAGCATTTACTGTTTAGCAATGATGATCTCGATGCGCGACAGCAAAAAATCCTCACCACCTCTGCGAAGCTTGCCAAACAACATAAGTTTTTTCATTGGCAGTTAGAGTTTCCGCATATCATCAGCAAAAAGCATGGCTTCGATGCCTTGCTATGTAATCCACCGTGGCAAGTAGTTGGTGTCAAAGAAAAAGAAATTTACCCAAACTTCGATCCGCAATTTATGAACACTAGTGCAGCAGACAAGGAAAAACGCAAACAACAGCTATATAATCATGAACCTCTAGCGGCTCGTAGGTGGTATAGAGATACACACTTCGCCACCTCTTTATCGCAGTTTTGGAAAAATGCTCAGCTTGCGGCAGTCATACCAGAAGGCAAGGTAGATACTTGTGTGCTGTTTACCCTGTTGTCGGGCAACTTGACCAAGAAAAGCAATCGCAACGGCTTACTATTGAGTAAGAGTGCTGTTTATACCAATAAGGCCACGAAAAATTTACGAGAGTATCTGTTCACCGACTGGGGTTTAGAGTATGGCTATGCTTTTGTTAACACGATGGGCATTTTTACATCTATCGACAGCAGAAATCAGTTCACCATTCTGATAGGAGAAAGAGCAAAAAACAGCATTGCTAAGTTTGTTGATGGGATCATCGATCTCGACAGTCTGCAGAAAAATCTTAAGGAAGATGCGGTCAGCCTTAGCATGCAGGAGATCCAACGCTACTTTTCTAAAGAGAACCTCTCCATTCCATCACTTAGCTCACAACGCTTGAAGGAAACAATTATTGCCTTGCAACAAACACGCGGTGAGGCTCTATATCTTGCACAGCTAGCGGGAGTTTCACTAACAGGGCGAGGTTTGAACGTCACTACTTCGCCGCAAAGAGGCATCAGTCAATACCGCGAAAAAATTCCTCTCCATGAACTGTCTACTAGCAAGTGGATACCACTGTTTAAGGGCAAGTATTTTGATTATCTGCAAATAAAAAAAGATAATGCCTTTGCACAGTATCTATGTCGGAGTAAAACACCTGCCAAAGTCAATCTCAACAACAAGACTCTGGTGTGGCGTGCTATTGCAAGCTGTGACAATTCAAGAACACTGATTGTTAGCATCCTTTCTGCAGATGTGTGGTTTGACGACAGCGTGTGGGGCATACAGTTCAGCAACGAAGCGCTCCTGTATCGACTCGCGACACTGTGGTCGACGATGGTAGTCGATGTGTGCGTGCGTCTAATCGGCGGAGTTAACGTCAATATGGGTTATGTTTCTAATATTCCCATACCCTGTTATGATTCCTTTGCTCTGCAAGAAGCGGTGCACATCTATCGCAAAAATTTTGACGGCAACAATATCAAACAGGCACGGGCAAAGATCGAGGCCCTCATCTGGTTGCATTATGGTGGTAGCAAAGCACCGCTCGATGGTGATGGCTTGCGCTGGCTGATGGAGTCACAGTTTCCGCTCGTCAGCAAGAATGAGCCTGACTATGTGCAGCAAGTGCTTGCGGCTTATGATGTGTATAGTAAAGATAAAAAGTATATATGTATTACAGATGAAGCATTTACCAAAAAATTATCTAAGCAAGCAGCTTAGGGAGGATGTATGCAACCGTTTAATTTGCTAAGGCATTTAAAGACAGACTTTATCGACTATCTCAGTTCCAAGTATCCTTTCGCCGAGCGAGGCATGAACTCACAAGATCGACAACTGCGCAACATCATGTCAGAGACAGGTGTTTTATTCCAAGACCCTGTGTTGCAGATCATGCGTAGCCGCAAGACACAAGTAGCTGACCCCAGTATGTTTCATCCATCTCTAGTGAAGAATATGGAAAATTTCCAAAAACCTTATGAGCATCAACTTAAGGCTTGGCGTAACATTCAACAGGAAGTACCAACAGTCATTGCCACAGGCACAGGTTCAGGCAAGTCAGAAAGTTTTATCTTTCCCATCATAGATGGCTTGCTCAAGAAAAATTTTCACACAGGTAGCAATCGCATCGGAGCGCTGTTGCTCTATCCCATGAATGCGCTGGTTGAAGATCAGTTCTTTCGTATTCTCAAGTATGCCAAAGGGACGGGGATTCGTGCGGGAATCTATAACGGCACGTTTAAAAAGCCTTCGCGAAATTTTCGAGAAAGAATAAATAAAAAAATTCAAACTGACATCGATCCAAATATAGATCCTAACACTATCTATGTTGATCCCAATAATCCTGAAACGATCCCCCATATCTTGTTGACTAACTACAAAATGCTTGAATATATGTTGTTGCGTTCAAACGATCAAGGCTTGTTCAATAACATCGATTTATCTTACCTCGTCCTCGATGAAGCCCATATCTATACAGGCACACTTGGTTTGGAAATCGCCTGCCTGCTTGCTCGTTTGCGGGTACATATCGATGAAGATGCAGCGAATTTTTTGCCTATTGCCACTTCTGCAACTTTGGTGCAACAACTACCGCAACACGAACAACCTAGCGATACCAACCAGCGGGCAAGTATGCACACCTTCTTCAGTCAACTGTTTGGTGTAGATTTTCCTAACAATAAGGATTGGTTGCTTGCAGATGAATATGCAGAACTTGGTAATTATCACTCTGAAACTTTTGCTAAAATTTTACAAATACCAGCAGAAAAGATAGAGCAAGAACTTAAGAAAAAATTTCCGGATGCTTTAGTCGGCTTGGCGCACTTATTTTTTGGTCTGGACCTTACAGGTGATAGTGCTTATGAGCAATGGGGGAAGCTTATCTATCCACACGTTAAACAACTTGCGCGCGAACTGCCTGCCGTGTTGCTCGATAGTGCTAAAGCTACAACCATCAAGTGGCAAATAGCAGTAGAGAAATTTCAAAAAAATTTAACAGGCACACCTAAACATCTCGAAGCACTGCTAATGCTTGCTAGTCATGCTTTCAAGGATAATGACAAGCTTCCTTGCTTGGGTTTGCGTGTGCATCTGTTTACTAAACCAGAGCCACGTATCTACTGGAGTCTCGATAAACAAAAACTAGATCGTGAACCAGCGGGTAATATGCTCGACTTTATCACCTGCCGCCGCTGTGGTCATCAAGCTTGGGGTGCAGTATATACTCCTACTAACGAAGGCGGACACACTAGTGGAGAACTATCGCCTTTGCCAGATTTTTACGAAGATCGTGAACTTGCCAGCGGACAAGAACTTGTTATCTTTCATCATGTCGATGATATAGATGCGAGCAATTTTGATAAAAAAGACTGGTCACAGGAGGGGTGGCAGATTACAGCTAGTGGCCAGGGCTTACTCATTGCTAAACTAAGTAGCAAAAAAATAGAATTTATTAGAGTAAGAAGAAAAGATAGTAAGAAGCAACAGGCTAACGATAACCAATCATGCCCAGCTTGTGGAGGCACTTCGTCAGACAAGCAACGCGCAGTGCTCAGCACATTGCGTTCTAGCGCCTCGACTGACATCAGTATTTACGGGGCATCGTTGTTGACCAATATGGATTTGCCTCAGGAACGACGACTGTTGACCTTTTGTGATAACAGACAAGAAACAGCTTTTTTGGCGGGATTTTTGACCGATAGGCATAGGCGCTTGAATGTTAAGAGGGCTATTGCTACTTTTCTCAAAAGCGATTCTAAAAGAAAATGGTCTTTGCTCAATAATGATGAAAAAGACAAAAACTCGTACTATGATCTTGCCGCTCGCATATTGCTATCAGTCGAGAAGAAAGAATTTTGGGGAACTAAACCTTTGCCTGATAAATTTTCACTAAGCAAACAAACCTTGATCGATCTTATTCCTAAAGACATGCTTGAAACAGATTGGCTAGATAGAAAAGATCCCGCCACAAGAGAAGAGCAAGAATACAAAAATTGGCTGATGGATAACCGAACACTATCTAATGAGCACGACAAGTTAAATATCGAAGATGAAACAGAGGATATTTTCAAAACAGATCGTGGCAAGTGGTGTTTAAAAACTTTCAGTGATGTTATCTTTATCGAGATGACCGCGCTGTTGAGCAGAGATTCGAGTCTCGCTAGTGCTGGCGTCGCGGCGTGGGGTTTTTCAGGGCTTGATGGCTATGAACTTTTCTGTGATTATGCGGAGAACAACCAACAGCTAGGTCTTGATGCAAAAGGCTTGTTTGCAATTGCTGACTGGCTACTACGTGAACTTATCAGTCGAGGGTTGTATCTTGACAGACATACTCGTAGACACGTAATACGCTGGCAACAAAACGAAAATGAAAATCTTAAGACTATCATCAGCAAAGGTCTTGATGGCAAAGGCTTATCTCCTAACGCTAAAATTTATCGCTTACTGAAGGCGCATATAAAGAATGATAAAAATATAGATGAGTGGTCAAAATCTCGCACGTGGAAAAATTTTATTGAACAGTCGCCACTAGAAAAATATATACAAATAGAAACCAAAGAATCCATCTTGAGGATCAAGGAGAAGAGGGTTTACATCACAGATGATCTTGATGTTTATCGTAGCAGTAAAACAAAAAGAATCATAACTGTGCCACGTAATTATCCGCTTGCGGGTATTGCCACAGGAGTTAAGGATGAGGTGTGGGATAAATACGATGTTGATATGAACAACTACTACCGCAATCTCTACTGTCGTAATTTTGACGAAGAGGCCCGGTTAATCAGAGGTAAAGAACATAATGGCATGCTCAAATCTGAACAGGCTAATCAAGTTATTGAAGATTTTGTTGCAGAAAAAATAAATACGCTTGTGGCAACTCCTACCTTAGAGATGGGGGTTGATTTGCCTGATTTGCCGATTGTCATTCATCGTAGTGTGCCACCTGATGCCAGCAACTATGCACAACGCACAGGACGTGCAGGACGTGATCCCAAACGAGCATTTTTGTTAACACATTGTGGCTATAGCAGTCATGATCTGGTTTTTTATGATCATCCAGAGATGATGGTTGCGGGTGAAATTTTACCACCAGGTCTGCCATGTGAAAATATCTCAATCATTCGTCGGCATGTGCAAGGACTTGTTCTAGAACTGTTGGCTATCAAGCATCAGGAGTTTAGTAGTGTGTTGAGCTTTACACGTTGGCAAGATTTGGTAGCTCTCAATGATCTCAAAGCTGATTTAAAAAAAGCAACAGGTGAGGAGTGGGGATTGCATGATTGCGAGCCGATTGACTGGCGAAGTATCCTCCATGAAAGAAAAGACTTTATCGAGGATAAGCTAGCAAATTTTAGAAAAATTTTACGCAGTGGCTTGTGGAAAGAACTAGCGGATGTTAGCAGACTTGAACGTGAGATCACCCAAGCAGCACACGGATGGGCAGATAATTTTAAAAAAGAATGTGCTGGCTACCGGACGATTATTAGAAGCCACATAACTGAAATTGAAAGGTTACGAAGAAGTTTGTCTGGTTCGCAAACGCGTGATATTGGCAAACAAAAAAGTTTGATTGAGCGCGAACAACTTATGGCAAAGAGTTATTTGCAAGGACATAGTGAACATTTTTCCTATCCTATTACCTACTTGTGTAGTTCTGGTTTCTTACCTAACTTTGATTTTCCTGGGGTTACGACAAGATTTATCGGCACAGCTGAGCAGTATCGTCGCGGTAATTACCCCCGTAAAGATGAGGCAACAATGGAATATGAGCGGGGCGCGGAGATAGCTTTGCGTGAGTTTTCTCCTGAGCAGACTATCTATGGGCATAATTATGTGTACAAGATTGATCGCTATGTGGCTCGTGCAGCAGACAGACCTGATGACAACAAAAGTTGGGGTGTATGTCTACAAGGTTGCACGCAGCTGACTGATCCAAGTGCGAAGGAGTGTCAACTCTGTGGTGGTGAATTAGTTAAATACAGAGAAGAAAAGTTTAAACAGCCGAAGTTGATTGAAATTCAGCAGGCACAAGGGCATCAGCACGAAATTATCAGTGATAAAAGCCCACGACGACAGCATCATTTCGCGACGCAAGATGTGCGGCGCATAGGCATTCTCAATGCAGATGAGGCTTTGGTTTTACAAGATGATGAAAGAATAAAAATCAAAAAATACCTAAGCACTGACAATCAGGTACAGACCGCGACAATTATATGTGTAGGAGGTGGTCAAGATAAGCGAGTGATGCCAGTGTTTAAGGAAATTGTCGAGGGCAACATATTCAGTGTTAAGCTAAAAATCAGTGAACAAGACCAAGATAAATACGAGCCGTTTATTCCAACCGTGTTTGGTAAAGGGCAAGCAATTACCTTGACGATGCCATTTGATGCAGTATCGTCTTATCTTGAACAAGTAGATATTGATGGGGAAAAAATATTTTACGAAATTTTTAGCCAGTTGTTTATCAGGGCGACACATCGTGTGCTCCGCTTGCGCAAGCGCAATCATAGTTTGAAGATAGTGCTCGATAAAGTCCACGTCAAGCCTTCTGTAGACACTGATGTTCAAATTGAAAAAATAGACATTATGCTACTCGATACCGAAGAAGGCGGCAGTGGGGTTATTGCTTTGATTTGGGTCTATTGGGATGATATTCTTCGCGAAGCTAAACATCTGGCTACGAAAGATTGTTGCAAAACATCTTGCTATCAATGTGTGCGCAGTTATGATAATCAAAGAGTGCATAAATTGTTAGATAAAAGTATTTTTAAGCAAGAGAACTCGTTGTTTGACTTTTTACAGCGCAATGACAGTAATGGTAGGAGATACAGACAAGAGAGAGTTGTTGCTGAAGACAAACAACCTGAGAGCCATATCGAAGATGTTTTTGCAAAATTTTTGCAGAAAAACTTCCGTGGTAATGTTACCCAGCAAGAAAGTGTTAGCAATGAGCACGGACATGAGGTCACTCGTCCTGATTTTGTGCTCAATGCCTTTGGTGGTGAACAGGTTGCTATCTATCTTGATGGGGCTAAATGGCATGCTAATTATGAGAAGATGTTGAGTGACATTGAAAAACGCAATCTTCTCGCCATGCAAGGCAGAAGGGTGTTATCTTTGCCCGGCAAATTGTTCGTCCCACAATTACAAACAGCCTTACTCAAGGCAATTATCACACCTCTGGAGAAGGCGATAACGCCTACTGTACTAAAAACGACGACAGATCAGCCTCCCTTAGCAGGGATGGAGCAGAAGACTATTGACAACCTGCAAGCAGTAAAGCTCAACAATATGCATGCCGTTGATCGCATTCAACTGCAAAAACATCCTAGAAATTTGTTCAATGACCAGGCATTGACAGCTTTTTTGCAAGCGAGACAGGTATTAGGCAATGACTTTCTACCCGCCGCAGTGCAGGGTGACATATTGTTGTTCGCTGTCGATGGCAAGAAAATTTTTCAAGACAACACCTGTGAGCGTTGGGCACAATATCTAATATTGACTTCTCTGTTTGCAACACTCGGCTATCGTATTATCGGATGCTGGCTTGGAGCAAGAAAGCGTTGACTTTTGACAGTCCCTGCAATTGTCGGCTGGTATAGTGCCTTGATGATCTTGCCGAGTGCATCGTTATCATCCTGAGTAATTCTGTCCAAACTCAAGTCATCGTAAACCTTGCCGTAAATATCATAGACACCCGCGATAACCCCTCCCGTGCCTTCGGGGCAACCCGAACCGACTGAACGATGTGTAACGTCTGTGACCCGCCTCTTTTGACCGCCCTGATATGCATGACGGGCAACCCAACACTATGGCTAGGAAAAAGCTAGCCCTGTCAATGTAGAGATGTTGGGGCTATTCCCTGGAGGATTTCTGGTGTAACTATTTAATACAATTGGATATTTTTGTCAGACTATTCCTGTGTGTTTGAAGAGGGGACGGGGGGAAAGCGTCGTCTGTGTGCCTTACCTATATAACACCAGTATTCACCTGAAAACCCTATAGCCGACAACACCATGACAACCACAATTTCAGTTGCTATCCGCAATGTTTCCCTAAGATCATCGGCCTCTCTATCGTTCGATACACCAAAGGCATGATGGATAATTTCCTTTCTCTTATCGGTGACCCGACCGATCTCCTTTTCCTCAATTAATTCGTGTTCTATCTTCCCTTGTTTAAAGGCGTTGATGATCTTCTCCTTGAGGCTACCGGCCTTAATACAAAACACCTTTTTCAACAAAACTTCGATGGCAGTAGTCCTTATGATCAAGGAGAGTTCGTCATAGTGCGACCTCTCGGTGAGCATATTGATCGCCATTGTAATCCCCACCCACTTCTCCTCGTCCATAGATTCGATGCTAGATATGAGCGATTTTACCAACGGCTTGAGATGAGATGTGTATTCTCGAAACGGTGGCAACATCCCGAAAGTCGGAGGTGTATTCTTGTTAAACTCCACATAAACCTTGTCACCATGAAAAAAGTCTACCATAGGTGATCGCAAGGGAGTTCCGCGAGCAAACCCCAAGATAATTCTAACCCGCTCGACAAGTTTTTTGGCCTTGGCTCGCCAATTGTCATCTTGATTGTGTTTGTCATTTGATATTAGAGCAATTCTACCGCTTATCTCGCCCTTTTGTGGCGGTGGGTTGCCAAATATCCGCAACTCTCCAAGCTCCGTTGGTAGTGTAAACCCTCTACCCAAAAGCCCGAATCCAACTAAATGTGAAATAACCATTGGGTGATTGGTGTGTTTTTTTGGCTTGGTAATCACACACGCACGATGGGCTGTTATGCCAATATGAAGTTTCACGCACTCAGCACTGATTTTAGACCTGTGTCTAACGATGTAAACCGTCTCGCTAGACAGCTTTTTACTCCCATCCTTGCTATGAACATCTAGGCGCAGGTTTGGCGCATACTCACCTAAATCGCCCACGTTAGACAAGACCAACCACTCGTTGTTGGCACTCGCTGGTATAGGGTCAATATCAAAAACAAGCTCTCCAGCAAGATCAATAGCAACTTCTAAAGATAATGGCATGTCATGCCCTTCGATCGTGACCGTCCCTTCAAAGGGTTCAGGTGGCATGAGCCACTCACGGGGGCTGTCGACAGACATCTGAATCGGACTCCCTGTGTGAAAGTTAACGACGCGGTGTTGCTAGCGTGTTATAGAAAAACGATCAACCCATATTTGTTAATCAGCGATAACTAAAGAAGAATACCGCGCTCAAACCCTCGCCAACCACTCGGCTATCGCTATGCACGATCGTCACCTCCTTCCCCAGCAGGTCATCGGCATCCAGCACACCCGGTAGTTTTATTTTCCGCAAGAAATGATCGATGTTCCGATAATGTTCCCACAGTACTTGTTTGTGTTTGCAGACAAAGGCGCAACGGAATTCGTCCGGATGCTCGCCATTGACGATCGAGGTGATCGTTGCCTGACAGATATGCCAATCCCGGGCGTTTGGTTTTGCGATGATCTTTGGAGCTGGCGAAGGTTTCGTGTGCCGCGTGGGCTTGTTGATCAAGCCGTTGTAGGTCTCGGTGAGCATGTTGCAGATTTCGCGGTCGAGCTGGCTTGGTTTCAAGGTGCACCCCCACATCCTATTTTCGCATATGATCGGAGGGTTTGGGTGTGCTGAGAGATTTTCATTCAGCTTTGCCACTTCCTTCTCGACATGATGCAGACCAACATTGGTTTCTTATGTCACGGGGGTCTGTTTCGCTTCGTTGTCTGGTTGGCCCCCCTGTACCATCGGGGAGAACAATGGTAATCCTTAAAAGTTGAAGGAATTCCCTATCATCACGTTTATATCGATAACAAATAAATTGATACCGTCTTCCGTCTTTTTTATTTGAATAAACTTTGGCATAAACATCATCACCTTCTTCATATGTCACTTCGTTAATGGTGATAGGAAGGCTTATGGGTCCAGCAGCAGTTAAGGTAAGCGCATTAGGTTCAGTTTCATCTGTGGGACAAATCTCTACCGATTTAACGTCTGAATTCTTAACCGATGCTTTTTGACAGATTTTCTCCGGTAACCTAAGATAAAATTTCTCTCCTCTAAACTTAACATCTCTGTAGTCATACTCACCATCTTCGTTTTCGCACGTTTCTTCCTCCTCGGAAGATTTAATTTCTGAGGCTTCGTCCCCTTCCTCGACTTGACAGCCGATCATTACCACCATTGCCAAGAACATAACCGCTAGAATCTTCATAATCTTTATCCATTTTTTGATAAATTCAAAACCTATAACTGTATCGGCACTCAGCAAATTTACTTGAGCTAAAATTTTTGTCGTCTTGCACAACGTCCGCCGATAAGCTACACAGTTCAGCCGAACCACTGACGGAGGAACACCATCGTGACTACCAACCTTGAGAAACTGACCCACCTGCAAAGAAAGCATCCCGATATGTGCATCATGAACGGCGAACACTGGTTTCGTTTGACCTGGCCCGATGTGGTCGGCGACGTGCGCTGGAAATTCGGGGAAGAGGCAATTCTGGTGGCAAAAGATGAGTATCGCGCTTGTTGAATGTCATGTGTAGTGCCTCGGTTACTTTTTCGTTATCCATCCCGACTTGAATAAGAAGCATCATATCTACCAAATCCTTAATGCGAGTTCCCACTTGGCCTTTGCGCAATGTCGTGTAGGCATGGAGCTTTTCCGCAAACTGTTGCTCTTTGCTAATCACTGGAAACAGCGGACAATCGAAGCCTGCAAAGGAAAGCAGGTTTTTGCACTTTAGGCTTTCGGTGGGAAGAAGCTCAACATCGCCTGCTCCAATGTCTATCTGGAATCTGGCAGACAGTTTTGTGCCCAGTATTGCATCAACAAAAAAGCGCATACCACCGTTGGGTGGCCCGAACAGCGATGCGGGTTTCTTTCTGATTTCAAATGTGAAGAAGTCACCAAGATCAATGGCAAGTGCCTTGACAAGCTGATCGAACACGCTACTCCAAATATGTTCTGTCCGCAGGTTTGCCAAGATTGCCGCTGATATTGCAAGATCGACATCTTTAGTCGCCCTAGCTCTCTTTAGGCGAAGCTCCATGGCATAGCCACCCCTTAATATCCAACTCGAATGCTGGTAGCTAAAAATACGGGATAGCAACCGCTCAAATGCCAAATGGCGACGAGGGATGTTGTATTTCAGCAACAGACTTCTCACGTGTGTTTTTGAACACGAAAATTCACTGGCGATAGCCCGTGTCGGGAGGCGATTTTCGAGATATTTTTGTCTGATCACGCTTTCAGGGATGATTGGTGAAGTTTTGCAACCATCTGATCTCATTGATAATTTATGATTGGACACAGATTCTGTAGCTCGATGGATTTGCTCCACCAAATCTACCGAGGGACATATCGTGTCCACACCCCTGCCAGGGGATGCGGGCATTTCGTTACTGTGAGGTCACAGACATGCGAAAACATCTCAACGTTACCATTTGGGGAACACGTTGGATTTAAGCGGCTAAGTGTACCAATAGAGGGAATAGCCCCACAAGAACGGAAGCTATAACCCGCATCGCCGCAAATATGCTGATCGTTGCTCGGTGATTTGCAAGATTCAATGTCTCTGTAGGTGGTTAAGGTAACAGCGGCATGTTCGGCAAGTTCCTTCTCGGTAAAACGCTTCGCCCTGCGCAGACGACGCAGATTATCTGCAATGACGCTGGCTAATGGACAATTCACTGACGACCCTCCTCTCTTTTCTGGGAGTTTTATTATTCCTTGGCAAAGATATTTGTCGCCGCTTCCTGCTTGCCACCTGTGCTACAACCGAGCACAAATAACATCAACACCGATACTGCTGTCAAATCACGAGACATGTTACACCTCAAGAGAAGAATAAAAAAACCGACCCAGCTACCTAACAAACATTATAAGAACATTCAATCCCCCATTACGACGGTCGTGCCCATGCAGGCTTAGAGAATTTTCTCTTAAGAAAAAAACCACCTATCCGATACCTGTGAGGTACTGGCCATGATTAAGGCGATTCTTGTTTTGGCGATATCTGGGAGAAAACAATGTCTAGAATGATGTGTTTGTTAGCTGTATTTAACCTAGGTGGTCTGTTTGCCTGCAAGACGGCAACCCGTGCTGAGGAAAAATTTGCTCTTTATCCGCAACAAGGCAGAACACCGCTTAACACCAAGGTAAGCCTAATAAACAGGGTGCATGATCAGCAACTTTATATCCATTACGGGTTCGCCCCATCGTGTAGTAAGCGGAAAAAAAAAGAGTTACTCTCCCAAACTAGAGGTTGCCATAACGCGTGCCTTTAATTTGTGGCTAAGTAGCCTCAGGGCTAATAAAAAACTAATTGATGATCTTCAAAAAACACATCCAAATAGGTCACTTCCTAGAACACTACAACCAATACCGCATGTTGTCAGCGAGTTCAAATTACAACAACACCCAGTGCGGAAAGTTACAGCACACGCCAACAATAAGTCATACACACAATATCTGGTCGATACGGCTGTCGATTTTGCTGATGTTAAAAAAATGATAGAAAAATTTAATAAGACAGAAGGGGAAAACGCCCGCCGGGAAGTTTATCAGGAATTAATGCGCATGTTGCTAGAGAGATCCGCACGCAAGCCTGATGCGACCATTGTCTTCTACTGTAAAGCAGGTTCCCCATATATGCACCCTTTGACGCGCAACATTCACCTCTACCATAGACCACAACACAAACCAGAGAATCATCTGATCCCTGGTACAGCATTCCCTTTTGCTGAGCTATTACATGAGATTGGTCATACCTTTGGTTTAGATGATACCTATGTTGAAGTTAGCAACGCAGGCTCTCGTGCTATTCTCCACCCGCGTGGTCATCTGAAAAGCACAGGGGTTTCGGAGTATACCATTGGCAAACAGGTTGTCTCGATAATGGGTGGCTACCCGCTTTTAAATTTACAATTTCCCAGATATGAGGATATTGCTCCGACCCGCGATGATTACCTAGGAGTTGACATGATGTATAGCTACGTAACTGGTGCGATCGACTCATTGGCGGAATGTCCCTTTGAGTATGAAGTGGAGCACTTCCCGAAAGATGCCGCCGGTAAAAATAGCCTTGCTTGCCGCCCGAAACATCCTTTGCTTTACGCGATCAAATATAAACAATGGGGCGTTCTCGAGACAATCATCAACAGCCCAAAATACCGCCTAGATGTCGATATCAATGCTCAAGACGGGCGCGGCAACACTGCTCTACACTACTCCGTTATTTATGTACAACATCTTCTGGTTAAACTCCTGCTGGCGGTTTATCATAAAACTATTTCGACAACGATCAAAAACAACCAAGGCAAAACCGCGCGCGATATCGCGGCAGCGAAAGGCTATCAAGACATTATCAAGGTCGTAGATTGGGTGGATAAAAAAGAATTGTCTATCGATAATTCCATCAACGCGTATTTTGACTTAGATCAGCAGGTCAAACGTCGGCAACACTAGAGCAGACAGCCCAGGCGATGCCCCGTATTGGGGGCGATTTTCCAGTTACTCCCTAATATTGTGGATTTGGCTAAGTGGCCCTGTTGGTATCTGCTAGATTCTGTTGGTTATCGCATTTTGTAAAGCCCCATCTTCCATCTCAATGATTTCTCCTGAAGTTTTTTCGGAAAGGGCAATGCCATAGCCACCGCTATCTCCCTGCTTCCTGCGCCTCTGGTCGAGCGCATGCGAGTGGTGGCAAACTCTGGAATTTATCGAACGGCGGCCCATAACCCTAGTGCACCATCACCGACCAACACACGAGGAACTTTCAAGCCACGTGCTACCTAGTCATTGAAGTCATCCTTCCAAGCTATCGCTGACTCACGGTAGCCTGCGGTAACTGCAAGAACCTTCTTCTCACCGCTGGCGGTAACACCCAAGATCACCAAGAGGCAGACGTTGCGATCCTCGTTGAGACGGACGTTGACGTTTACCCCGTCGGCCCAGAGATAAACGAATTCATCCTCGATCGGTCGCTATAGCCAAGCATCGAGCTATTTGGGCCACTGTCTCTTGAGTGATGCCACCAAACTTTCCGATAGACCGTGGGCATCCTTGCCCAGCAAAGCTTCCAGTCCTTCTTGGAAGGCGTTGCCGCTGAGTCCTCGCAGGTAGTGCGCGGGGATAACGGTAGCGGTGCTCCGCGACTTGTGGAGATACGGTGGCAGGATGTTGGAGGTAAACTTGTGTCCCTTACGGCGGTCGTTGATGCGCGGGGCCTTGATAGTAGTAGTCCATGTGCCAATGGTCACCGTGCGCTCCTTGGCAAAACCGTTCCTGACCACCAACCGCCGACCATGTTTATCGCGCTTATTGGCATGCCTCTTGATATATTCGTTGGCCTCTTGTTGCAAGGCTAGCGACAGGGCCGCCTTGACCCCATACCAGACCAGCTCATCGAGATCGTAGGCGGTCAGACCGTTCCTATTCTTCTGGGGTTGTGTTGGTAAATCTAGCATCGGTGTCTCCTTTCGTCGTTATTGATCCAACAAGGATACACCGACCCTGCCTGCAAGAAAACCTCATCCTATGGGGAAGGGGTGAAAATTCTCGTTTCTCCTTATTCACCCTTAGCCGCGGATTTTTCCCGACCACCCCCTTTTTGCAGATGCTGATATCCCTCTTGACAAGAGAAATCAACTCCGTTAGCACGGCCCTCTGTTTTTTTCTTTACCCACGAGGATAGTATTATGCGGATTGTTATTAGCGTACTGTTGGCAATGGCTATCAGCCAAGCGAGTGTTGGCAATTCTTTGGTCATCGGCAAGAAATCACCGATCAGCAAGCGGGTTGTCAGCAAACTCCAGAAGTGGCTGATCGGTGGGGCGTTGATAGGCAGTCTTTGTGCTGGCGGTCTGGCTTGTAATGAGATGCAAGCTGGTCGACAGATTTATATTCGTACCAATGAGTCGCAACCTGAGTACGGCGATGCCAATGCCTATGATGCCGTAAGTTCCGATCTCGCCAGCTTTACCGTCCAAGGTGCGCAACTCATATTCAGGCATGGATCGACAAAGGGACAGCTCACGGCAGGATTGGGAGCTATACAATTGATCGACATCGTCTATAACGACAGCCATACCGCGGTCGCAGAACAGCTCGGTGGTGGAAGTTTTTCTTTGCGCTTGCGGCGGCAGGGATCGGACCTGACCGAGACGATCTCGGCGGTGCGTGGTTTCGTCTATGATTCGGCGAACAACTTCAACATCTACGATCGGCATGGTGCTGGGCAGATAAAGATCGGCAACGGACGCTTCACGGCCCGGGGGGTTGCGGTTCTAGATTTTACCCCGACCGACGGCCCCGATATTCACCTGACAGTTGGCAATGCCTCGGCTAACGGCGATCACGTGACGAAGACCATCGGTTTATCAGCCACCAGTAGCGAGGCTTTCACTTGGCTAGGACTGTCATCGGCTGATTTTCTTGTTTCTCCGCGCAATTTTCTGTTCGATAACGCGGCGACCACGGTCTGCACCCTCGATGCAAGTGCTTGCGGCTTGCCAACCTATCCCTCTGGAATTCAACCGTTATCGGCGACAACTATCGATTCGTATTCTGCGAGCAACGGCACGGTCTTGGTCGACTGGCCTTTCGGCGGCGCGGCAGAACAGACACTCGACGATGTGCACGTCACCTTCCGCAAAACAACCGATGTTAATAGCGTCAACAACTGGAATTTTACTTTAACGTTGGCGCAAGGTGGCAACAGCGAAACGATCTCAGCAGTTGTCCGCGATCATCCCGAAGCGAGTGCCGATAGTGACCGCTTGCTCATCTACGATGGTGACACTAGTTCTGCGCAAGTTATCGGTAATGTCTCGTGTAACAATCTCGGTGCTGGGTCGGTGTGCCTCTATGACTTTAACTACGGCGATCTAGGTGTCTATATGTCAACTGCCACCAGCACTGGACAAGAGCAGATAGTGCTAAGAGCGGAACTAACCGCCAAGACCTCTCTACGAGCAAATCAGGCGTTCAGGTGGCTTGGTGCACATGCTGATCGCCGAATGATAGTGCGTGGTGATGGTGGTGCCGATAGTAGCGTGCTGCTTACGCGATAGGTGTTGCTTACGCGAGATAGTATGTTGATCACTACAAGCTGTCGATCCAGTCGATGCCTTCCCTCGTCCGTCATCACCACTGAGCAAAGAAGAACAAATGCCTCTGGAGGATTGATTGTCTCCAAGATCACTTGCTGCGCGATTCAACGGTTTAGTTGAGGAGCTCGCAAAGAGTTCACATGGTTCGGCTAAGCTTGATGAAGTAATGGTATCGAAGCGATAAGTCTCCGAGAATTTCTCAATCTCGTAGCTGACCGCGGCTAGGTTATTTCTTTCCCGTGCACATGCAAAGTCTGGGTAGGAAAGGCAAAATCGATCCGAAGTTGCTCGGCTAAGGCGAGAAAAGCATAGTTGTTCTGCTCTTTTATGCGCAAAAATTCTACATACACCGTGGTCAAGGTAAAGTACTGCACCAAAATATCGAGTGAACTGGCATTAAAATCAGTAAAGCGCACGATAATCGTATCTTTCTCTACTTCGGCATGTCTTTGCAAAAGATCGGCAAGACCAGCGCTAAATTGCTGAATTTTTTGCTCACCACTATCGTAGGTGATAGCTAAGGTTTGCCGCACCCGCCGTTTATCCATTTTTGTCCAATTTTCAATCGTTGCATTAGCTAAGCCTTTGTTCGGTAAAGTTACCAACACCCGCTCCCAGGTGCGGATGCGCGTCGAACGAAAGCCCATCTCCTCAACGATTCCTTCGACGGAGTTGATTTTTATCCAATCGTTGATTTTGAAGGGACGATCGACTAAAAGCACCAATGCGCCAAAAAAATTTGCCAACGATTCTTGAGCAGCTAAGGCAACCGCCAGTCCACCGATACCGAGTCCTGCCAATAAACTACCGACATCGACACCGATATTTTGCACGATAAAAATCACCCCGACAATCAACAACAAAACTCGCAACGCTCGCCGCAACAACGGGATAAACTGCAACGCTATTTTATCGTTAGTTGCGCTAAGCTTGTCACCGATAACTGTCATCAAAATATCTGACAAGCGAACTAATATCCACAAAATCAAACAGCTCAATACCGCAGTAAACCCACCGTCTATGTGTTCTTGGTAGGCAATCGGCAACTGACAGATCACTAAACCCAGATAGATACCACCAAGAACAAATATCACTGCCAGCGGTTTATTAATCGCGGCAAAAAATAAATTATTAACAAAGAATACCGCCGATTCTGCCGAGCTTTTTAATTTTTTCGCGAGAAAAGAACTGACTAATTTTTGGGCAACGATACTGCTGAGGACAACGAGGATGGCGATGCCGTAACGCAACCAAGAAATATCAACATCGTGGAGAAATTGTAGCATGGTTTCAAGAAGCCTTGCGCTCATTTATTAACTCGCCATTGCCGAGCAGAGTAATCGTTTCAAAAGTTGAAACCCCGCGTTAATCTTGCTGTTCTTGCTGGCAAAGGCTTCGACGATGTTTTGTTGTGTTTCTTCACTCAAGCCTGCATGCATGATGACCAGATCTGCTTGTGCATTGAATTTCTGATCTTGTTTGCAGGATCTCAGCTTGCGGTCACAGCTGAGGTTATCTTTCAATGCTTGTTGCGTTAGTTTGCTTTCGGTAAAGATAATGACACGCTCTTTAATCACATCAATAACATCGAGAAAACTTGCTGCTAAGTTCTCAACCAGCCCTTCTGTCCCTTCAACCTCAACAACGTATGATCCTAGTTCATTAGCATAGCGACAATTACGCACCACCCACTGTGCATCACGACACTCCACCCTCGCTCCAGGCGGCAATGGCTTCATCATTCTCTTGCTATCGCTTACGTATTTGTATAACATTACCTTGCCTTACATCTGTCAGTCAGGCTTATCGGAGCAATCACATTCAATATTAACTACTTGATATTATTATAAGATCGCTTGTAAGAATACAAACTTAGACTTGGTGATTAAGTTAACTCGGCGCAATATTGTACTGCACAGTCAGTGGTTAGTCCATTTGCGGGGAGCGGAGATACTCCTGAAAATTGCGGATGGTGGACTACTACCTGCTCCCCACAGGCATAGCCAGCTGTCAGCGAAGACCACGGGTCTGTGGTGCGCATCAGTGTTGACAATCTGAAGCATGGGTTTGATTACCCATGCGACGATATCACGCTCCGTTTCCAAGATCGGCAGTCCATCAAGCCGTTTGGTATGAAGTTTAGCATCTCTGCCAATGAAATCCCTGAGGCAACTGAAGGCACACTGCATGTGATTGCAAATGTTCAAGACACGCAGACACAGAAAGTAGCGGCGACGGAGACCACACCTGAATGTAGGGAACGACAGGTGCAATCTCATCTCACTATCTTGCGATCCTTCGCCGCGTTACCTCTCGCTGAAGTTCAAAAGATGTCGATGTGGCCTTCCCTCTCGACGTTCAGTTTCCGTGGCCAGAGACCAGTTCTCTCCACCGCTGAATGGACATCTCGCGCACGATAGACAACCTGACGGAATTTATCGTTAGATTCTAGGTGAGGGTATAACCTGATGTTTCCATTATACAGATCAAAAAATAATATATCACTGGTTATGTGGTGTAGGACACCAGGATAACCTAGTGTCCCCGAATTCAGACGATTGGCTAGTGGCTCATCGACGGGAATATCGTGCACCTTCGACGATGCCATGACAACCTTCTTATCGACGTATCGTCTGAGGTAACGACCGAGATTGTCGCTACCTTGGGCGATGTTGACATGCATATACTCGTATCTCTCATAGGCAACCTCTAGCTCAGTCATTGCCAGGTCTAGTTTCGTTACCAGTTGTTCGGGTACGATCAACCGATGTGGTGACTCCTCCTTCTGTGCACCAACATCCAAAAATATCTCCTGCACCGCATCGGCAAATTTGCCTGTAGCTTCCACTAGCTCCTGTCCGACAATACTCTTGACAAGAAAAGACTGATGACTTCGTTCACGTAGTATTTTTCGGAGCAAAGGATAGGTCTGGTGGGCAAATTCAGCATCGACACCTTCGTCATGCAAAATAAGCTCACGAACCATACCTATATTTTTAGGTGTCGAGTTTTCTATGATCGCGCGGAGACCAACAAGGTTTCGCTCGCTGACAAACAGCCGAAATGTTTTTTCAAAGAGCCCGTTATTTTGCGCCGTTGCCGCGATCAATTGCTGTGTCTTAGCTGTAGTGACCAGTGGCTGGGCGAGCTGGTGGTCGTTTTGGCAACTAGTAGAGGTGAGAGCCAGTAACAAAAGTAAGGTACGCATTGTTTTTCTCCAAACAGTTGATGATCCCAGCGGTGCGGATAAACTCCGAACGCTAACGGGAGTCTCTACCAAGCTGGGGGTAAAATATCAAGATTCTATATGTTCAGTCCTTTAGTTGATTGTTGTCGGGCCAGATACCATCTCTGAGCACTGTCATTTCGAAAGCTTGCGCACGACCTACAAGCTGACTGAATTCATGGTTACGGTGTGCGATAGTGTGTAGAGAAGGAAAAAGAGAAAAGATTATGGGCCAGTCCTGCTCATGCGGGCTCTTCAACATGTCATATTCAGATTGTGAGAAAGTGTATGGCAAAAGGACTCCTTGCAGGACATACAGTGTGCCATTTATGCGTTTAAGGACCTCGGGTAACTCAGCTTTCAAATTCAAATAATCGGATAGCTTATCACCGCTTTTAAAATCACGCGTCTCCGATACAAGAGCAACAGATCGATCAACATCTCGTCTGAGGTGATGGCTGAGCTTGTTGCTATCTCGGGCGATGTTGACATGCATATGACTGTATCTCCCGTAGGCAATCTCTAGCTCACTAAGTGCCATGTCTAGTCTCGGTAACAGTTGATCGGGTATATACAGAGGTTGTTCGAACAACTCAGACAGAGATAGCCCGCTTACCTCCTTTTGCATGTCTACCTTTTGCTCGCTAATCTCCAAAAACTTTTGCGTGTCTACCTTTTGCTCGCTAATCTCCAAAAATATCGCCCGCACCGCAGCGGTAAATTCTTTTACAGCACCAGCCAGCTCGTCCCCGACAATAACCTTGACAAGATGAGACTGATGACTTTTTTCACGCAGTATTTTTCGGAGCAAGGGATAGGTCTGGTCGGCAAATTCAGCATCGATGCCTTTGTCAGCCAAGATAAGTTCACGCACCCTATCCATATTTTTGGGTGTCGAGTCTCTTATGATCGCGCGGAGACCAACAAGATTTCGCTCGCTGACAAACAGCCGAAATGTTTTTTCAAAGAGCCTGTTATCTTGTGCTGTTGCCGCGATCAGTTGCCGTGTCTTGGTCACCTGTGGTTGGGCGAGCTGGCGGTCATTTTGGCAACTAGTAGAGATGAGAGCTAGTAACATAAAGTAAGGCATGTATTGTTCTTCTCCAAACGGTTGTGGTTATAACAATAGCGCGGACAAAACTCCGAACGCAATCGGCTGCTTCTACCAGTCTGGGGATAAAATATCAAGGCTTAATATATAAACCGTTACTTTGCATCCAGTTACTCCCGAATCTTGTGGACGGGAGAAATCTGAGTCGGGCCGTCGCAGTCTGCTAGGATGAGGTTTTCTTGCAGGCAAGGTCGGTGTATCCTGTTGTGTAACACAAACAAAACAAGGAGACACCGATGCTGGATTCGCTATCACAACCCCCGGAAAATTGGAACGATCAAGCCGCCTGCACCATCGATGAGCTGGCGAATTTTGCGGTCAAGACCATCCTGTCGCTGGCCTTGCAACAAGAGGTCAACGACTACGTTGAGAAACATGCCGATCAGCGCGACGAACGTGGTCGGCGGTTGGTAGTCAGGAATGGTCTTGCCAAAGAGCGTAAGGTCGCCTGTGGCGCGGGCACTATTGCCATCAAAGCCCCGCGCATCAACGACCGCCGCAAGGGACACAAGTTCACCTCCAACATCTTGCCACCGTATCTCCACAAATCGCGGAGCATCGATGCCGTTATCCCTGCACTCTACCTGCGAGAACTCAGCGGCAACACCTTCCAAGAAGGACTGGAGGCTTTGCAAGGATGCTCGCGGCTTGTCGAAAAGTTCAGTGGCATCGCTCAAGAAGCAGTGGCTCGCAGAACTCGATGCTTGGCTACAGCGACCGATCGAGGGCAACTTCGTTTATCTCTGGGCCGACGGTGTGAACGTCAACGTCCGTCTCAGCGAGGATCGCAACGTCTGCCTCTTGGTGATCTTGGGTGTTACCATCAGCGGCGAGAAGAAGGTTCTTGCAGTCACCGCAGGCTACCGTGAATCAGCGATAGCTTGGAAGGATGACTTCAATGACTAGGTAGCACGTGGCTTGAAAGTTCCTCGTGTGTTGGTCGGTGATGGTGCACTAGGGTTATGGGCCGCCGTTCGATAAATTCCAGAGTTTGCCACCACTCGCATGCGCTCGACCAGAGGCGCAGGAAGCAGGGAGATAGCGGTGGCTATGGCATTGCCCTTTCCGAAAAAACTTCAGGAGAAATCATTGAGATGGAAGATGGGGCTCTACAAAATGTGATAACCAATAGAATCTAGCAGATGCCAACGGGATCACTCGGCCCAATCCTCAACATTTGGGAGTAACTGCAGAAGCAAAAATAATGGTGTTCATACTTAACAAACTGACATCACTGGGGATACCGAGAACAATTCTCGCGGCATAAAATATTAGTTTGGAGGTTGCCAGTGCATAGAAAACAACCCCAGTCGTAGCAAATCACTAGTTATGCAACAACGTCGGGCACCCCCCCTGCGCAATACCTCCCCAGCCCTCGACGGAATTGATTTGCCCAAAAAAAGAAAAACGTGCGTAGCGTGTTGGTGTAAAGCTGTCGGCGCAGGCGAGCATCCGACGACGGTGAACTATCCGATGTGGAGAAATATGGTAGCTACCCATTTTGTAGCTGAATCGGCTGAGGCCGGGCAGAGTAGATAGTGGCAACACCGTTGTGATTTTCCACGATCTTGAAGCACATAGAATACACGAAGCTATGCATGAACGAGCTGTGCATTGACAGCACCAGCCCTTCGAGTTCCTTATCTGCCTCCAAATCTTCGATCTTTAGGCCGATTTCCTTAGCTTTGGTGATGCCAATTTGCCTGCCATGCGACTTCATTTTTTGATAGTCAGAGAGCTGGTTAACAACCTTACCGGCCATGCCTTTCTCGTTGTCACCAGAAAACATACCCGTTTCCAGCCATTTGGTGACTATTTCTTCCGACAGTTTGATCCACTGCTCGCATTCTGTAATCAAAGACGGGTGGATTTGCCCCATAATAGGTTGCCACAGTAAGGCTTTTGAGGAATCCTTCTCGATCTCATCGGCAGCGCGGTTGAAGTCGTCCAGCAGGTAGCCTGCGCTTATACCACCATCTGTCTGCGGGTCTATGGGGCCGATACTAGATTGTTTTCCCATGTGAATTTTTTTTGAAGCGCAAGCTATCATCGTTCCAGCAGACATTGCTATCAACGGCACAAAAACCTCAATATTTGTGCCAAATACTTCGCGCAGATAGTTTCCTATCGACTCGGTAGCCTCAACTTCCCCGCCCGGAGTGTGCAGGATCAGGTCAAGCCCCTTTTTAGGATCGAGACCATGAACTGCATTTAGAAATGCATTCTTGTCTTCGTCATCGATCTCTGTTCCCGATACCCCCCGCTTATGCAAGTGCCCAGAGTAATAGGCAACTATATTACGCCCTCTCCGTTCATGTATTTTTCCTAAATACTTTCGACGGGTTATGTCAGAAGAGCTAGCGGACGGGACATCTTTACCGAGAACTTCCTTTAGAATCTCATTGTGGTTGAACACCCTAACTTCCAGAATTTCCTGAAACTTCGACCCCGTAAGGGGGGGGGGCTAAAAAACCGAGCTTCTTGAAACGGGGATATCGCCCGCCAGTGCTAGGCTGACCGTGAATCCCCATCTCTGTGAAAACGCGGTATATTTCGACCTCCCTCTCACGGGAAACCTGGGGACGCGATGCGCTGTCAGCGGGCTGGGGCAAAATTTTTTCTGTCATGGCATGATCTCCCTCACGCTGTAATTATCGGCAATCTAGCTAAAAAATCAAGCAGAACCAGCATCAAGGCCATAACTATCAGAAAGAGCAAGTAAAAATCCACAGGATACTACCATGTTACAAATTCCTCAGCAAGAAAGCTCCTAGCCTTGTGCTAGGGGATGAATTGCCTTGGTTCTGATCGAGGCTTGCGGTACAATTAATAAAATGATCAGAACCTTAAAACTTCCGTTGCCTGGTTTTTCCGACGAACGAATGGTTCGTGAGGGCATGCGGCTGTGCGACTGGTATCTGGAACAGATCGCGGCATTGGATTCGACCCACCAAGGTTATCTGCATCGTCAGACCTACGTCCAAGCAAAACAAAGGTCTTCATTGTTGAAATCAGCACTGGTGCAGTGTGTGCTCAGGCGAGCGATTGCCACAGTTACTCCCGAATCTTGCGGACGAGGGAAACCTGAGTGTGGCCGTCCTAGTTTGCTAGGGTGAGGTTTTCTCGCAGGCAAGGTGTGTATCCTCGTTGGATCAATAACAACAAGAGGAGACACCGATGCTAGACTCCCTACCACAACTCCCGAAAAATTGGGATGCTCCGACCGCTGCAAGGGACACAAGTTCACCTCCAACATCTTGCCACCGTATCTTTGCAAGTCACCGAGCATCGATGCCGTTATCCCTGCACTCTACCTGCGAGAACTCAGCGGCAACACCTTCCAAGAAGGACTGGAAGCTTTGCTGGGCAAGGATGCCCGCGGCTTGTCGAAAAGTTCAGTGGCATCGCTCAAGAAGCAGTGGCTCGCAGAACTCGATGCTTGGCTACAGCAACCGATCGAGGACGAATTCGTTTATCTCTGGGCCGACGGGGTAAACGTCAACGTCCGTCTCAGCGAGGATCGCAACGTCCGATTAAAAATATGTTTTCTTGACAGAGCCTTGTCCTTTCTCTACAGCTCTGCTCACTGGTTAGGCATTGTAGTGATCCCATAAGAAACAGGACACACTTATCGGGGCGACTCTTGTGCTCGATGACCATATAGGCGTGGGTGCGTTTGCCAAAGTTTAGCATTGACCGAGATGACGAATTTTGTTACCGCCACGCGCATGTTTTGATCTAACCGGGAGAATTACAATGAAATTGTTACTAGTCTTGTTATTGGGTGTTGCAGGTAGCGGGGTGTTTGCCAGCAATCTCGCGGCGCCGATTGTAACACTTATCGGCGGAGGTAAGGCTTACCTAGCGCGCAGTGTCCACAAGATGGTGGCGAGTGGTTATCGGCTCTATTCGGGGAATTTGGCGTACCAGAACACACGTGCAGACATACTGATCTATCGAGACCATCTGCGCGATGGTGCTCGTATTTATGCTCGAAGCAAAGACGTTACTATGGATGCGGTGGCCCATGCGGAGGGCATCTATGCCCAGGAACGAGTCTATCTTCAGGCGGCCGTCGTCTTGCCAGAACAAAAACAAAATGAGCTTTGGCAACATATGCTTAGCGATTACGAGCTACATCGGCAAGGTGATGATCTACGGGCTTCCTTCAGCGACGGGTGGGGCGTGTTTGATCGCAGGTTCGCGCCAAGCTCAGATTACCGAGTGTATCGAGGGGAACGGCCCGGTGTAGAGACCGATATCACGATTGTCGAAACCATAACCGTGAACGGCTACAACCCTTATGTCGTCTATAGGCACACCGCCTGGCATGATACCACCACCGACGAAATTATCAGCGAGGAGCTATCGATCGGCACATATTCATATCTCGCGATCAATCCTACCGCGATCGATGCTGAAGTTGTCGCGAGCTACGGGGAACGCGCCCAACCTGTCAGCACGGGTACCCAATACGGCTTGTTAGGAGGAAAGCTAACCACCTTCGCGGAAAACCAAAAAAGCACCGGGACCGTGTTGGCAAAGATTATCGACAGCGAAGTATACCACCGATTCGAGGGCAATCCTGGTTTCACAGGTTCTGAATTGGCAGTAAGGCTGGTCGAACAGTTGCGGGAACGGGGACTCAACGACGCGGCAAAAATTGCCGAAGAACTAGCCGCTGAGTTGCCTGCATCCCTTGTTGCTAGTGATTAACAGAAATACCCCTGAATTAATTGAGGCTAATCCGCGAGGGTATCTTCTTGATCTTCGGTCAATTACCGTAATGCCGATCGGTATTTACTGTGACAGGTTGGCAGTGCCAACTCGGAAGTGCGGCACTGATCAGCGTATGCAGTTCCTCTAAAACAGTCCGAATATCTGCTACGTGACTCGCTATATAAGCATCTGGTGAGGCATCTATCTGTTCCATCTTGTCCCCTGTCTGGTTGCAACTGATCCTATTGTCATGTTTTACCTACAAATAACATACTGATTTTAGCGATAGTATCGGCTATTTATTTTGGTAATTTAACTTTGGTCAAATTTTTTGAGACTTGAATTAAAAAAAACAACCCCTCCTTGAGGAGGCATTACGTGGGTAGCCGTGCTCCAACGGGACAACGCCATAGCACCGTTTTGTATTTTTTGGCTACAGCAAGGCTGGCAAGTCTGGCGAAAGGATCGCCAGCTGGCAGTGTCGTCGTTTTTCCTCAAAAATCCACGGTAGTGGTGTTGATTTTTTTTGAAAATTGACGATATAATAGTTGCTATGTTGATCGAACGCCACCTACAAATCAAAGATCTGTTGCTGGACAAATCGTTTTTCCTCTTCGGGCCACGTACCGCGGGCAAATCGACCTTGATCAGGCAACAGCTGGCAGGTTCGGCGATGGTAATCGATCTCCTACAGGTGCAGGTAGCTATGTCCTTGGCGAGTAATCCATCCCGACTTGCCGAAATGATCGCCCTCGGAAACAAGAAAACAATTGTTATCGACGAAATCCAAAAGTTGCCTGTGTTGCTCGATGAGGTGCAGCGGTTAATCGAACTAGACAAGGAATTGCGTTTTTTGCTTACGGGGAGCAGTGTGCGCAAACTCCGCCGGGCCGGGGTCAATCTTCTTGCGGGCCGGGCTTGGTTGGCACATTTATTCCCTTTGGTGCGTAAAGAAATAGCTGGCTTTGATCTCGATCGCTACTTGCGTTACGGCGGTTTGCCTGCTGTATACCTGAGCAATAATCCCGCTAAAGAACTCGATGCCTATGTGAACCTCTATATGATGAGCGAGGTGCAAAACGAAGGCTTGGTTCGCAAATTGCAACCGTTTACTCGTTTTCTGCAAGCTATCGCCCTCAGCAACACTGCCGTTATCAATTTCACCAAGCTGGCCAACGATTGCCAGGTTGCGGTATCGACGGCAAGAGATCATCTGCAAATTCTCGAAGACACCATGCTCGGCACTCTTATCCCAGCCTGGACGGCGAGCAAAACCAGGAAAGCGACCACTACCGCGAAGTTTTATTTTTTTGACAGTGGTGTTGCTAACACGTTGGCAGGTATCAAAAGCATAGACCGCCAGTCCGATCTCTACGGGAAAAACTTCGAGCATTTCATCTGGATGGAAATTAGAGCCTACCTGTCATACACGACAAACTCCGCACCGTTGCGCTTTTGGCGGGCACGAAACGGCCCCGAAGTCGATTTCCTTATCGGTGAACAGGTGGCTATCGAAGTAAAAGCAACTAGCAATATCGACCATAGAGATTTGCGCGGCTTGCGGGCACTGGCTATGGAAAAAATCTTCCCCCATCTCTACCTCGTTAGCCACGATCCCATCGATCGCAAACAGGGAAACTTTTACTTGTTGTCTTGGCAAACTTTCCTCGATCAGCTCTGGTCTGGCAAAATTATTCGCTGATAGCAAAGAACACTATGCTCTGCCGTCATCGGCATCGACCCTAGCCAAAAGTCTCTATCACATCGTTGGATTCAAATACTCGGTAAATCCCTACAAAATCTGATCGCCCATAAGCCAACATTCAGCAGGCAAACTTAGCGTGCCTAACGAGATGAGACCTCTGTATTTGCAGGAGGTTATTTGGATAGGCATTTGTAAGTCGAGAAGTTGTTGGGCACAAAAGTTTTTTTTATGCTAAGCAAAAAAAATAAAAAAACCGATACGGTGGCTGGGCTAAGATAAGAAGTGAGAGAAGATTGTGCCTGTGCTGATAATTTCACGTTTTCTGGTAGTGGCGGTGGGTCTCTTTTCTGCTTGCCAAAAAGATGCGCCGTCGGTGCAGTCTCCGATCGATAAAACTAGCTTACGGGAACGCTTAGCCGACCTTAAACAAAGTAAAGTTGGCGAAGAACCTAAGGTCATCACCGACTTAAAAAATGAAATTGCCCAGGCCGAACAACAGGGGAAAGATACCGAAGAAATGCAAAAAAAGCTATCAGCTGTAGAGACCCTGCAAGCTAAGCGAGAGGAAGAAGTAAACAACCTTGAGAAAGAACTACAAACAGCGGTTAACGAAGATGACACCCAACAGAAAGCCAAGGTTGAGGCAAAAATTGCCGCGCTTGAAGAGGCAGAGGTTGCCCAACAAAATCCGGCAAAGATAGTAGACGACACGGAAGAAAATGATCAAGGGACGGAGAATTCGCCAGCACTGACAGAAGAAGTAACTTCTCAATTACCTCGTCTTTATCTATATGCCCGACACGCGGGGAAAGATTATTCTCAACATGGTGTAGGGTATGTCATCGGTTTCAGCGACATAGAAGGGGTAACAGAGGTGAAGATTTCAGTTTCCGGCTATACCGACAGTGCTATTTTTCCCTCTAGATATGTAGATAATCAGCGAGGTGCATCCCCGATATCTCATTATCCCGAAACCATTATCTCGTTTGTCTTCATGGGCAAAAAATACTGTGCTGAACCCGAAAAATTTCGTTTTGTTCCTTATTTGAAAAGATCATCTAAGGAACATATAATTGCCAGTCGTGAAGAAATAACAAATATAAGAGTATGTAATGAAACTGCTACTGATTAGCTTGCTATTGTTCAACCAGGGGTGCAAAAATCTGGTCACCGAGGTCAAGGACGATGCCAGTCACCATTACTTTCTCAACCTCAGTGCCGATGGATTTGGTTACATTGCAATTGTCGCAGACAATAAAGGTGGTGGGACTGTTGCCCTTTGTGCCACTACCAGTACACGAGAAAAGACTTCACGTTGCAATAGCTCTTACGATGTGATTTTTCCGATCAAGATTAAGAAAATATCGTTTCCAGATCAGGAGCTAACGATAGATACTGACAATCAAGATTTGCTTGCGCTCGATGACATGAAAAACTATGGCATCAGTAGCCCCTATCTGGTCACGGTGGAATTTGATTTTTACCAAAGTGGCAAGGAAGTCTATAACTGCACCTTAGAAAAAGCCCCTCTAGGCAGAGTGCATAAATTCACTGTTGCGAAAAACTGCACTAACACCCGAACAGATGAAAACACGCAGGAAGTGGCTGTTACTTATACTTACAATACGGAAAGACCAGCCGAGAATATTCTTCTTGTCGAGTGCTCAATAAATATTCCTGACTATGATGATCCGGGAAAACTATTTTCAATAAATACAGCTGCAGAAATCAAGACAGGCTCTTTTTCTTTTAGTGCACCGACAGAGAGCACCCTTGCCCTCGGCTGTAGAGCCGTAGAAAGAAGCGGCGGTGGTTATCGCGGTTATCAGAATATCGGAAAAACTACTGAGGTGCTCGGCAAAAACTATTTTATCAAAACTGGATTTAGGAGGAAGCTTTCATTCGCGGAAATTTCCCCGGATAATAATGACTATCTGGTGAAGATAAGTTTTTCCCAGCCAGAAGATACTGACGACGAATAACCCCAAAGGCACGGTTTAGCTAAAATAACGCTGTTGGCGTTGCAATCTTTTCCGGGCCGCGCACCCGCTTTTTCGTAACCTTATCCCGAGTTTAAGAGAGTAGGGTGACACGCACCGCCCTCCAGTGAGCCACTTTGGTAGACGAGAAGTGATCTAACGTTAGATTTTTAAAAATTTTGCGCATTTTTTAGCAGATATTGAACTGTAGACGCACCGATGCAATGCCAGCAGATGCGCGGGAGGCAAGCTCCTGACATTTAGCGATGGACATACCTCGATCAGCTGCCAGGCTTGCCCCTTGCAGGGCGGGATGCTCTGCCAACACTTCGCTAGTATGGTCGATCAGCGTTCGACATTCAGCAGGCGAACTTAGCGTGCCTAACGAGATGAGACCTCTGTATTTACAGGTGGTTATGTGGATAGGCGGATTAAGTCGAGACCCAGTCTCGCCATTTCAAATTGACACGTAACCCAGGGGGGGGTTATATGTCGCACGGCCATCGTGGATGGCTTTTTTGTAAACAAAGATGAAGGGTCAATGAAATGAAAAAATCTCTGCTGTTACTAATGGCTATGTCAACCGCGGCACTTGCCAGGAAACCGATCAACCTGCGGTCTCTGAAAATTGTCAAGCCGCAGACGGCAACACTTGCCCAGGAAATCGCACAAGCCTACACGCGTGCAGGTGGTTTAAACAAGGAGGTACTGTTCCCGATAATCGCGCATGAGTTTTCTGCTAGCACACCACCAAAGAGTGAGTGGCGGCAACAGATGGAATTATTAAGACGCAGTTATAGATTCACTACACAAGCGGATGATAGTTGGCTTAGCCTTCTCTCAACCTTGATACATATCCCTCTGATCACGGGCCTAAAAAACCCGATGCTGTGGAAAATGATAGCTCCAGATGGAAGTCAGCACTTTCTTTTCCCAACGATCCACCTTCATGTAAACCTGGCTACCCTTCCAGAAACGCATCACTTGTTCAAGATTATCGGCGGCGCGACCACCTTTCTTGCCGAAAACCATGATCATCACTTCGAGGCGGTTAAAAAGATCAGGAGAAGAATCAGCCAATTGGGGAGGCAACAATCATTCTCCGATAGAAATAAAGCTGAACAGGCATTAGCAGAGTTAGAAGCTGCGCTTGACGGCGTTCTAACGAAGTATGGAAAAAGCAAAAAGAAAACGTTAGTGTCGTTAGATCAAAATATGGAAGAGGTTTCTCAATCAATTGAAGACTACATGAACGCCAGAGAAAATGATCGTCATCAGGCTCTGCAGGGCTTGTCCACAGAAGAGCAAATCGGCTACCACCTAGACGCTAGTGATTCATTTTTCAGGGGCTACCAGGCCTTTGTTGACGGAGACGTTGCCGAGTATCGGAGACTCACTACTGATCGAGATTCGCACACGCATATAGTAACCGCTGATCGCAACAAAAAATGGCTGAAGGTAATTGAAGAGACCTGCAACAAAGACTCCACTCCGTGCTTGATCTATGGCGGTGCAAACCATTTTGTTGTCGGCGAGGAGAATACTTTGCTCCAACTGTTAACTGAGAAAGGCTACGAGATCCAACGGATAGCTAACGACTATCACCCCGATCGCCAGGCACGACCCTGACGCGGCAAGTGGCACAAATCTCCGTTATCTTGGCACGGCGCAGTGGAGCTAGCCGCCTTAGCACAGACCTCCGTTATCTTGGCACGGCGCAGCCCTACCGAGAAACCCGACCTCAACAGGTATAGGCACATACCTTGTGCAAAAAAATAAACTAACGGCAATACAGCAATATTTGTGGTCGGGTTTTCGCACGGTCTACCCGTGCCGTTCATGGAGCTCTCGGTAGGCAAGTCTCAACGCGGCAGCTGAAAGGCCTGAGGGCAAGCAGGGAGGCTGGGGAGCAAGCTTGAACGCGATAGCAAGATGTCCGAGAACAAGCAGCGAGCTAGGAAGCGAGCGATACAAAAAGCATCGCGTAGCGATGAGCTAGGAAGCGAGCGGAACAAATACACCACTTAGCCCAAATCTCCGTTGTCTTGGCGAGGCGCAGACCTGCCGAGAAACTCGACATGAGCATGTATAGGCACATGCCTTGTGCAAAAAAATAATCTGACGGCAATATGGCAATATCTGCGGTCGTTTTCGCACGGTCTCGCCTCGCCGTTCATGGAGCTCTCGGTGGGCAAACCTGAACGCAATAGCCGAGAGACTTGGGGGCAGGCAGAGAGGGTACGCAGAGAGACTAGAGAACATGCAGCGAGGGAGCTAGAAAGCGGCAAGGAAGTCTCGTAAGGCGAGCGATACAAAAAGCAGCGCGCAGCGCATCGCGCAGCGATGAGCTAGCAAGCGAGCGGAACAAATACACCACTTAGCCCAAATCTCCGTTGTCTTGGCGAGGCGCAGACCTGCCGAGAAACTCCCCACGAATATGTATAAGCACATGCTTTTATCTAAAAAATAAACCGACTGAGGTATTGGCAATATCTGCGGTCGTTTTCGCACGGTCTCGCCTCGCCATTCATGGAGCTCTCTGTGGGCAAGAGGTGGGGGTAACCGCGAGAGGTCTGAGAACAAGCCTGAACGCAATCGCGAGAGGCAAAGACCTTCCTTAGCCCAAATCTCCGTTGTCTTGGCGAGGCGCAGACCTGCCGAGAAACTCGACATGAGCATGTATAGGCACATGCCTTGTGCAAAAAAATAATCTGTTTGCAGTATTGGCAATATCTGCGGTCGTTTTCGCACGGTCTCGCCTCGCCGTTCATGGAGCTCTCTGTGGGCAAGAGGTGGGGGCAACCGCGAGAAGGCTTGGGAGCAAGCCTGAACGCAATCGCGAGAGGCAAAGACCTTCCTTAGCTCGTACCTCCGTTGTCTTGGCACGGCGCAGCCCTACCGAGAAACTCGACCTGAGTGGGTATAGGCACATGCTTTATCTAAAAGCATAATCTGACGGCAATATGGCAGTATTTGTGGTCGAGTTTTCGTACGGTCTCGCCTCGCCGTTCATGGAGCTCTCTGTGGGCAAGAGGTGGGGGCAACCGCGAGAAGGCTTGGGAGCAAGCAGAGAGGTTAGCAGGCAAACCTGAACGCAATAGCCGAGAGACTTGGGGGCAGGCAGAGAGGGTACGCAGAGTGGTCTGAGAACAAGCAGCGAGCTAGGAAGCGAGCGATACAAAAAGCATCGCGTAGCGATGAGCTAGGAAGCGAGCGTTACAAAAAAGCAGCGTAGCGCGTAGCGCGCCGCGCAGCTAGACCACCCAGCCGATAATCAGCGAGGCGACGATGTAGGTGGAGGCTTCCAGCAAACCGACCGCGGTGTTGGGGCGTGCTTGTCCGACCAGTTCGTGGGTGAGGCTGGCGGAGGGTAGGAGTAGTTTATCGGTAATGAAACGCAACAAGGGAAAGAGCAGGATGCCGAGTCCAAAAATCAGGGCTAAATTCTGTAAATTCTCTGTCCATGAGACAAAATCGAAAGCCGTGGCAACACGAATTAAATTTGCCGCGGCTAGTAATAGACCAGCAAAGGCAAAGGCGACGGCATGGTTGTTTTTTTCAATTTCAGCGACGAAATCAAAGGGTGTGATTAAGTTGTAGAGGTAGGCGAATAGCAAAAAGGCAAACTGTCCCAGCAACCAAAAGACCAGAGCCGTAACGATGCCGCCGTTTTCGCCGAGCAGTGCACCGTAGAGGACGAGACCCGAAGCCGTAGCAAAAGCCCCTTCGACTGCACCGAGGCCAATGTTGCGATCGTCAACGAGTTCGGTGCTGTTGTCAAAACGGTGGAAGACCAGGCGGTCGTTGATAAAAGACGATATGTTAAGCAGGACGATGGCCAGCAGACCGTAGAGGACAAGGTCGATGATCTCATCGACGAGGGCGAGGTCTGCACCACTCATGATCCCCGCGATGGCAAAGACGATACCGAACAGGTAGCCGCACAGGGCGAGCGCGACGGCGGGGTTATCGTTTTCTACTAGTTCGTGGTGCAACTTGATGCGGCGATGGCAGATGTCCCAAGTTTTTTTAGCAATCAGGATGATCGCCATGACGACGGCAATCAATACCAGAGAGGTAAGGATATTATCGAAACTCATTTACCGAACCCCCATCCACCACGGCGAAAGCCACTGCTATGACTGCGTGTGGTGCGGCCACTGACGCGGCGGCTGAAGGCTTGGCGGCGCATATTTTCACGGCGTTGGCGGCGTTGAAAAAAATTGGCGTGGCGTTTGCGGGTCTCAGCGCCGTTTGAGCCGAATTCGTTGCGCTTGCCATAGTAGGGCAGGTTGCGGCGCTGGCGGTCACGAAAGACATGGTAATCATGCCGATAAAACGGGCTGTGCATCATGCTGAACACGCTGCTGATAAGGGCATACTTGCCATAAAATTCCCAGAAGCTCGTGCCATCACGCTCAACCCAACGCCCGTACTGTTGGTTGCCGATGTATTGATAGCCCGGTGGTTGGGGAATGTTCGACTTTTCTCCGCCGACGGTTTTTGCGGCAAGCACCATGCCGAGGTTGTTGGCATGCTTGCGGTAGAAGCCTGTGCTGACACGCTGCCAATCGCTCAAGACTTGTTCGTGGGCAGCAACGTCTTTATTCTCGTTAACGATGACTTTGTATTGATGAAAATAATCGGTGAAAAAATTTCCCTCGTGGCGCATATCGTTGAGGATAATGGCATATTCGGGGAAGCGGTCGAGTTTTTTCTGTAGCTGCAAGACGGGATCACGTGGTTGGCAGGCCGCGGCCAGCAGGACGGGAAGGATAGCAGTTTTAACCGCGACAGACATACAGCCTCACGGGAGGGATAGAGGCCTGCCTTAGTATGGACAGCAAGGGATGGTGTCAACAGTTTTCTGGGGCTGGCAGTGACAGGATCGCGCTTGGACTAAGGGCCGCAGCCAACGTCTGTAGTGCCGCGGAACGTTCTGGGTGCTGCCTGCGTGGTGTATGACTTTTACATTTGACATACGCCGTAGCCTGTGGCACACCGCGCGGCAAGTAAGGAGCTGTAGCAGTGCGCCGTTTTGTTTTGACGGCAGTGTCGCCCTGGCTGGTGGTTGCAGCTGTCGGGGTGGAGCAGGTGGCTGCGGCACGCTGGTGGCGTGGTGAGCAGGTTCGTCACGCGGTGGCGCAACAGGCGAAAGCTGTCGCTGATTTTTTTGCCCCCAAGAATGTCCCTAAGCTCATTGCTGCCGTGGGAGTAGGGGCAGCGGTGTCCTACCTGCTAGTCAACAGTCTCGTCTGGGAAGACCAGAGTGATACGTCTGTCGCTGACCGCATTACACGCTTGCAGTTGCGCGGCGAAGCCCGGGCCGACAGTGTCGTGCGCTTTCTGCTGCCCGGTGGCGACACGGCGTTGGGTAAGATTGTGGCACGCGATCACCTGAAGTATGTCAGCGTTGTACCGCACCGTGTTTACCATCGCTGGCTGTTGCCACATTCACCGCCCCTAGACAAGCCCTTGCTGCAGGTCTCGCCCGTGTCACTGAGGGTAAACATCCACGCCGTTGAGGCCCGACTGACCCCCTTGCACCCAGATTTTGGCAAAAGGGTTGCCGTCATAGTAGACAGCTCGGTCATCGGTCTGCACGACAGGTATTCCCGCAACGACTGGCTGTGGGGAACAGAGGCATACGTGGAGGGACAGCGCACCCGCGTATCACTTCTTTATGGCAGGGTGTTTGCGGTCTTCGATGATGGCTATTATGGCGTGCTCGTTTCACAGTTGCAGGACAACGATAGGGGCGAGTTTTTTAGCATCGAGAAAGACACGATCGTCTTCTGCACCCGTGCCAATCTGTATTTTGAAGCACAGGAGCAAAAAACTCTCGACCGCAGCCGTAGTATGCGTTACCGCAGTGAGTGGTAAGGCAGTAGCGATAATTTTACCGCACGGCACTGGCAGAGACTGGGGTGGGTGTGTTAAAATCCATAGTGGGTTCTTTTTCGTCCACCTTCAGAAGATTATCAGTATTGGGCTACACAACAACAAAAACTTTAGTCAAAAGAGGTCTAGGTTGGGTCGCGACCGTGCTACTGGCTGTCGTCTGCACGGTGGTTTTGAGTCAGACGCTGCCTGCAGGCTTGCCGTATCATTTGCGTAATTTTCAAGTCGAGATTGCTGGGGTTGATTACGGAGTATTTGATCGTATCGGTGGGATCGAGCGGGTCAATGTTGCTGGTGGCGAGCAAGGCTACTTTGAGGTAACGCTGGAGCGGCACTTCGTTGCCCATCCGTCGCTGTCTTTCTGGGCGAAGCGGCAACGTGCCAGACACACACGGGCATCGGACATCGTCTTGTCGGTGCAGGTGGAGGGTAACGGCCCGCGCTATCTGCTCAAATATTGCCAGCCGCTATCGTGGTCGGTCGAGGCGGCGAACACTGCTTCAGGCGGGTATCATGAGACTGTCGTGCTCGCTGTTCAAGACATCAGCTATCGCTAGTTTTCTCGCCCCGCTGTCGCTCCTGTGGTTGTCTTTTGGCTGCTACAGCGTGCGCTTGCTCAAGAAGACCTCCCCCCCTCCACCGCAGGATTTCTTCTCTGTCGTCAGATTTAGCGATGAGCATGGGGTGGTCGTTGCCAGTGCGTCCGAGTTGTCCTGCACTACCTTGTCGCCCTTGCGCCTGCAGGTCAAGCTACATAGCGGCTCGCAGGTTTACAGGCCCAGCTTTGTCATTCATGCCGACAACAAGTTGCATACGGAAATTGACGGGCTAGTTCTTACCCCGTCACCAGGCCTGCAACCCGACTACCTACAACTGCGGCAGACACTGTGCCGTGCTGTTACGCGCCGCGGCCATTTCTTTTACGGCCACGCCGATAGTGAGCTGTTGCGCTCTCTCTCTGCCTGGCTGCAGGTGCTGTCCCCTCCTTGCCTCATTAAGTTTCGCCCTGTGCGTGGTTTTCACTGCGAACTACCCGTGCCTGCGGTGCGGCCTGAGCGGAAAACTCTGGAACGCATCAAACTCAGGATGGTCAGAGCTTGGCAACGGCAGCCATATTTATTGACCCGTCGCCTGGCCATTGCCGTCGATCTTGCCCAAATTCTCAGCGATGGTGAGGCCGCGCGTCTGACTCGCTTTTGCCAAGTTTTGCGCAACTCCTCCGTGCGTGAACTGCCGCTGGCCTTCACCAGTACGCGTTGGCAGCAGAGCGTGTGCAATACACAAGATGCAAGCCTCAAGCATGCCGCGCTCGGTCTGCAGTTGGCAGTGCGAGAAATTACCCTGTTCAAGCATCTCTTCGAGCGTGCTAGTCACCGCGGTAACGTTGCCGTAAGAATCGCCGCCCCCTTGAGTCACCGTTTCTGGGTACTGCTCACCCCGACGGCGGCTACACGGGCAACAACCGTGCGTCACTACCAGCAAGTGTTGGCAACACGCGACCCGCACAAATCTACGCCGACCTGTTGGCATCCGTTTTTTTCCGAAAACATGCGCCTCCACCATCTCGCCCAAGCCATCGGTTTGCACACAGGACGCTGTGGCACAGTGCTTTACCCACCATTGCCTGCCACAGCCCGCAACGATCTGCTGGGCAACTACCTCGTTGCCAGTATTACCAGCGAGACGGAATTCGCCATCTCCAACGGCCGCACAAAATTTCTCCGCTTGCCGTCGGGAACTTACGACTATCGCATCTCACCCTTGCCCAACTACTACCTGCCTGCATCCCGCACCGCAGTGGCACACGGTTCAATGCAATGGCGCGAGCAACGCCACAACCATCAGGTGCTGCGCTAGAAAAATGCCTGCTAGTCGCTGCTGTGACGAAGGCTGGGCGCGTGACCCCCACAGGCAGGGGGCAGGAAATAAAACTAGCGCCGCAAAAGCTGTTGCAAACGAGTTTGGCGAAAAATTTCGTAATTGCGTCGTGCCCCGCGTTTGAACACTGCCACATCGCCGATGACCAGCATTTTCTTTTTGGCTCTGGTGATAGCCGTATAGATGAGGTTGCGGTTGAGCATGCGGGTATGGGCTTTGATTACGGGCATGATAACGACATCAAACTCGCTGCCTTGGGCTTTGTGAATACTGATGGCATAGGCAAGCTTGAGTTCAGCATAGTGTTTAGGCGTGTAGATGACTAGTTTGCCATTAAAATCAACCGTCATCTCGTCTTTGCCGACCCCACACACGTAGCCGATGTCGCCATTGTAAACATTGAGAGCGTAGTTATTGGTGGTCTGTATGACCTTGTCCTGCACCTGTAGTTTATCGCTGTCACCACGCTGTAACCAATTGCGAATTTCGCCGTTGAGATGGTCTATGCCCAGAGTGCCGTGATAAATAGGCACGAGCACCTGTGCTTGGGGAAACTCCTGCAACCAGCGTTTGATTTGGGCGACGATGGGATCGCTATCCTGTTCTTGGCAAAAAATAAACTCCCGTCCACCGATATAACCCCGATCTCGACCCTGAATGATGAGATGGGCATTGTGAATTATCTGTGACGCGCCGCGTTGACGAAAGATACGACTCAGCCGCACCGCAGGCACTGCTTCGGATTGCAAGACATCGTGCAAAAAATTCCCTGCACCCACCGCGGGCAGTTGGTTGACATCGCCAACTAGCAGCAGGCGTGCCTGTTCGTCGCAGGCAGCAAGCACTGCCTCAGCCAGGGCAATGTCGAGCATCGAGGCCTCATCAACGACGATCAACTCGGCGGCAAGACGGTTTTGGGCATTGCGGCTGAATTCCTCGCGCTGCGGTTGCCACTCCAGCAGACGGTGGATTGTTTTCGCCTCAACGCCAGTCAGTTCTTCCAGACGGCAAGCCGCCCGCCCCGTCGGTGCACACAACGCGCAGGTCAGATCAAGCTCACGCGCCAACTCCACCACTAGCCGCACCGTGCTGGTCTTGCCCGTGCCTGAGGCACCCGTCAATACCACGATGCGATGCTGAAAGAGTTTGCGCACTGCCTGCACCTGTTCGTCGGACAGGTGGGCACGCCGTGCTGCCAGTAACGGCGTGAGTTCTGAGGCTACCGAACGTGCCTGAGCTGAGGTGGCTAGCATCATCTCAATATACTTGGCGGTGTTGGTTTCGGTCGTGTAGACGGGTGCACGGTAATAAGCGACCTGTCCATCAGGGCCGCTTTGGGCACGGACGAGAAAATTTTTCTCTTCGGCTTGTCGTTGGGCGGCAAGAAATTCCGCGCGAAATTCTGCCTGCGGCATTTTCAAGTTTTTTTCCAACTGCCGCAACAACTGCCCTTCCGTCAAAAAGCAATGGCCGCGTTCCTCGCCCTGTTGCAAAAAATAATTGAGCGCACCCTGCAAACGTTGCGTTGATTTTGGTTCGATGCCGAGTGCCAAGCCAATCTTATCCGCGGTCAAAAAACCCAAGCCGCGCACCGTGAACGGCAACCGATACGGATCATGCTGCACAACCTGCACCGCCTGTTCGCCATACTGACGGTAAATTTTTTGCGCCAGATGTAAGGGAACATCATAATCGCCAAGTTTAGCGAGAATTTCCGCCTGTTCGTGATGCTCCTGCCACTGGGCAATTAAATTGTAGAGCACCTTGCGGCTGACGTTCTTGACCCTGAGCAAGCGTTGTGGCTCATCCTTGAGAATCTTCAACGTCTCCGTGCCAAAGATGGCGGTAATCTTGCGGGCTGTGCTTTTACCGATGCCGCTGAAGTTGCCGTGACTGAGGTATCTCTCAATGCTCTCAACCGTGCGCGGCATAGCAGGACGCACCGCCTCGACTTGAAACTGTCGCCCGAAGCGAGCATGCTCTTGCCACGTGCCGCTGATGCTGAGGGTCTCGTGGGCGGCAAGCGTCGGCAGCACTCCGCAGATAGTGATGTTGCCGTTCTCGTAAGCCGCGGCTGCAACCGTCCAATCATTGTCAGGATTGCGAAAAATTACCTTCATAACCTCGACGGTAAATTTTTCCCTGTCATCACGGGAGGCAGTTGTGGTACTGGACTGGCGGTGGTTATTCACTCGTGCTAAAATGTTAGGGGTGGCAGTTCGAATTATCAACCATGCGTTCCTCGCGCAGTTTTCGCGGTGCGGCAAAATCCCCCCTCTGGTGCGCGTGGCAAGGAGCGCCGCGGGGGTCTCGGGTCGCAGCGTGTGTATTAGGCAATTGTACGAGCGGGAGGTAGTCAGTGCAAGTGCGATTTTCCTTCAAGCAAGTTCCATCATCGGAGAGGTTGAAAACCTACGCCGAACAGAAAGTGCGCAAGATGATCGAGAAGTTTGTCACCAAGCCGATCGAGGCGCATATTACCTTCTCCACCGACCGCCATCTGCATAACGCACACTGTGCTGTCAGCGGCGGTGACGGGTTTAACATACAGGCAGATGCCTCGTGCGAGGATGTCTATGGCTCGGTCGATAATCTGATGGACAAGCTGCGGGTGCAGCTCAAACGCCAAAAAGAAAAAATCAAAGATCACAAGACAGGCAAGGGAATCAAGGCAATTATCCCCGACCTGAACGCGGATGAGAGCGACTAGTTAGTCTTGTTACAGCCACGCGTGTCCCTCCGATGCTGGGGATAGAGCGACGTGCTGGCGTGGCCTGCGCTCAGGCATGATGGCACAGAAGAGCTACGGCGTGCTGGTGCAGCCTATGTTTAGTCCTGGTGGTGTAGGAGCTGGAGGTTAGATGACAGAACGCGGGGAGAACTTCGCCCTATCGCCTCTGCTGCGGGTGCGGCTGTTGCGCACGGCATCTCGTATCATGGAACGGGATAGCTATGCCAAACTGAAAACCCGGCTGAGCGACACCATCGTCCGTGACAGTCGTCGTCGCCCGCAAGCCTTGTATGAGTTGGAGTTGCAGCGTCTTATCGAGGACAAGGCAGCCTTTGCCGCCATGCGCACGGTGTTGGCCAAGCTCTATGCCTATGATGGCAGTGTGCGTTTTCGGGCACAACTGGTGGAGTTGGCGTTTTTGCACGGCAGTGCTAACGATGTGCGGGAAATGTTGCAGTTTCTTGCTACGCGCAGCAAAGATTTTTACCTCCACATCAACCCTGCTGTGCGGGAGCGTTTACTGTCTCTCGCGGGTGGCGAAGGCTCGCCGTTGGCGGATATATTGATGTTGCACAGGAACAGCGAAAAACTGACTGCGGCGGAACGGCTTTATGTTTTACAACTGCTAGGCAAACTTGACGTGCCCAGCGAGTTGCTGATTTATTTTGAACAGCACCGTGCCTTGTTGCTCGGCGCGGCACAGGCGCAGGGACTCGATTGCGACGCGCTATACCTGATGCTGGGCAAGGCCGCGTTGCAGACTGGCTATCTCGACGGTTGTCGCAAGTTGCTGCACAACATCAATCCGCAGTCGCAAGCATATCGCACGGCTTTGCGGATTTTACTCATTCCGCCTGCGAAAGATGCGAGCAATCGTGTGTTGCAAAGCATTCTCGCCGAACAAAAGTGGGAGAACCGTCTGACCTTGCTCGACAGCTACCTCACCGATGCTGCTCGCAAAAATCCGCTCAGCGATAAGGATCGACCAGCCGTCAATGCCGTGTTGAGCGATCCGCTAGCCCTGTTGCCACAGACCGCGGCCGCGTGGACGGCTTTATCGCAGTTGCTGGTGCGTCATCGTGCTCAGCTGTGCAACTATCCCGACCTGTATCGTGTTTTCAGACAAAACCGCGAGCTTTTTCACGGTGCGGGGCTCGACACTGCGCTATGGAGTGCTTTCCTCACGCTGAAGACCGAGGACGACAGGCATCGTCTGCTGCGGGGCATCGCCCATATCCACCACTATGTCAACTGCGGTAGCGATAACGAGAGAGCACTATGGCTGGCGAAGACAATTCTCATCGAGCTAGGTGAGACAGAGTTGTGGCAACGCTTGCATGCGGAGGCCTTGCGGTATGTGCGGCAGGCAAAAATAATCCCCATTGCCCAACGCCAGAGAATGTTGACTCAGCTGCGGGTGGCCTGTCATGGACGGGATTTAGCCCTCAGCGAGGTCGGGGCCTACTTGCCGCTCAGCACGTCGCGTTACGTGTTGACAGAGCTGGAAGCGGCGATGCGGGCGCAGCGTTCAACAGCGCTTGAGCTGGACATTATCTGGCGCAAGGCCAACCTTGCTCACCTACAAAACTGCGATCTTGACCGTATCTGGACCTTGGCACTTAAACTCGGCTGGGCTGATTTGGCTTGGCGCACGGCGACAGTGCTCAATGCCCGACAGGCCTTGCATGCACGCGTGCGCGGTGTGTGGCAAGCATCGGGAGAAAAACGCTCCACCTATCCGCTGTTGTGGAAGGAGGAGGCGGTCAAGTTTTGCACGGTGGGCTGGGCTGCGGATGAACAAAAATTCCTCGCCGCGTTTTTTAACATTGCCGCCATGATACCAGCCTTGTTTGCTCGCCTCGATCCGCAAGCACGCCGCTATCGGCGCGCGACGCTGCGGGATGACAAGCCACGGCAGCAGATTGACACTTTTCTTAATGCCATACCGCAACTTGCTGCGAGTGCGCGGGGCTATTATTTCAGCAGTGATGGCATGCTAGCCCGTAATCAGCAACTACCGCTATTCATCAAAAACATGCCTGACACCGTGTGGAGTATGCTGTTCGCACGCCTAGCGGAGCGGTTATCGTTGAACTTGTGGTCGTGGCAGTTATCGGTGTTGATGGGCTTGGTTGAGAAAGTATTGCCGCGTTTTATTACCCGCAGCAAAATAACGACACGGGGCTTGCGGTGGTTGCGCGACCTCAAGCCACAACAGCGGCACGCGTGGAATACGTTTGTGTCGACCGCGGCACGCATCTCTGACCCTCGTGCAGAGGAGTTGTTAGGCACGTATCTCTGCCGCTTGACTACGTGCATGTATCAGAACCACTATCAGGCGCTGTTGTCTTTACAGTTAATGTCTGCTCCTTTATCGTATATGTGGGGTCTGGAGAAATTCATCTTGGCAGAGCAGTATTTTAATTTGCGCAGACAACTCGGATGCTTGCACCGTGTCAAGCCCCCGCAATCGGTGGTTAAAATGAGCAGTATCTTGGTTTGAAGGAGCGGTGATGGAACTGTGGCTGGCTATTTCAGGTGCATTGTTTGTCTTGGGAATTATCGTTTATTGGTTGGTTAGCATGCCGTTGCGAGACTTGATTGCGGTTAGCACCAAAAAGAAAAAGTAGCAAGTGCCGTGAAGTTTTTTCTGCTTAGCGGCAGTCTGCTATTTGCAACAGCAGCGAAGACCACGATGTTGCAAGAAGCGGGCGAGAAATTGCGGGTCAAGAAGGGCTTGCGAGTTGATTTTGAGCAGCGTGTGCTGACCATCAGAAAGAAAATCCGCTTGACGACAGGCGAAGGGTTTTTTCATCCCGATGGGCGGTTTCGCTGGATAATCACGCATCGGGATCGGGTAGTGCGCACCTACGTCTACGATAGCAAAACCATCACCGAGTATCTGCCCGCAGAAAAAACCGCCAATGTTTGGAGTGTTGCTAGTGCCAGAACTGATGCCATCAGCCGTATCGTTGCCTTGATTAAAGCTCCACACCGCTTGCCACACGATTATGTGGTGCAGGAACGGGCCGACGGCAAACACAGGCTACAGCTGGCGCTGGTGCCGCGCAACAACAGCGACATCAGTAACATCGCCGTCGTCATTGATCTCAAGGCTAATTTTATCAGCAGCGTAAAAATAAATTACCGCCACAAAAGATACAACGAGTTCACCTTCCGTAATCCGCGCCGCCAAAACATCGCCGCGGCAAGGTTTAAGTTCTCTCCTCCTGCCGGTACGAAGGTTAACCATCTGAAATAACTACGTGCGGCGCGCAGCGCGCATACACTCAGGTGTCAGGGCGCGCAATCCTGTCTTGTAGCATAAGCAGGCCAGCGAGCACGGCCTCAGGTGTGGGCGGACAGCCAGCGATGTAGATATCGACGGGAATGATGCGATCAACACCTTGTAGGACATGGTAGGCACGATAAAAACCCCCGCTTGAGGCACAGGCCCCCATCGCCATCACCCATTTAGGTTCGGCCATCTGCTCATAAACACGCTTGATGACCGGAGCCATCTTCTCTGTGATCGTGCCCGCGACGATCAGCAAGTCCGCCTGACGAGGCGAAAACCGCACCGCCTCTGCACCAAAGCGGGCAATGTCGTAGCGTGGCCCAACCACTGCCATGTATTCAATGCCACAGCAAGCCGTACCGAACGGATATGGCCACAGGGAGTTCTTGCGCCCCCAAGCAACCAGCTCTTTGAGTTTAGTGGTGAACAGCAGCTCACCGCCTGCCTTTTTCATAATCGCCGACCCTCACAGTTAATTATCGGCATCCGCATGTCTTTTCGCAAGCTTTTTCTCTTTAGACCGCGACAGCAGCCCACCCCAGACGTATGAATCTGCTCACCGTACCTGACCGTAATCGTAGACAATCAGGGCAAACCGCTCATCGTAGGTCTCAGTCCCATCCAGCTCGTTTAGCGCAGCAATCCTTTGGCTAATATTATCTCTGGCATGGCGATTGGCATCAGCATTGCCACGTCCACTCGTCCAGCAGAGCAGGTCTGTGTTCGTGCACGTTGCCCACACTGAGTCAGAGGCAAGGATAATGCGATCGCCAGGCCGCAGCTTTACCGTGCTACTGTCAATGAGTTCAGCAATTGGCGCACCCATACTAGCGGGCAATTCAATGGCTCTGAATATGTTAGTGCCACCTTCGTCAGCGGGATTGATAACAGCTTCAGGATTGGAAGACATGCGATACCCACGGTTGTGATCCTGCGTTTGCCAAAACACCTCACCATCCCTTATCAGCAGCAGGCGGGCATTGCCGATATGTTCCACCTGCAACATGCCCTGGCTTATCTCCGCGGCGGTTATAAAGGCCCCTGCGTCTTCTGCGATAGGCATCGCGGCATCATAATCACCTGGATAAGGACTTTCCTTATAGCCACGCACCTGCCTGTCTACCGCCACTTCTAACTGCTCAGGCAAGCCGAGCAGAGCCTCGCGCAGCGATCTTCGGGTGAACGTATCCAGCAATCTCGTGGCAGCTCTCTCGGCGACAAACCCACCGAGATACGAGTTCCCCCACAACCCGTCCACAACCGCCAGCAAAATCTTTCTACCTTTCCTGCCAATCAGCAGTTGATGCAAGCCATAAGCTCCCTCACTCTCAAACTGGGCGTTTTCATGCCCAGCACTGAGACGATCACGCCCCGACCACAGCGAAGCACCTTCGACCGATGTCGGTTTCTGCTCACGATATCTGTAGCGCGAGAGCACGCGGTAATTCGGTGTTGACGAAAGAAGGGCATTGCCCCTGAAATTTGCACTGTTCAACGCTCGTAACACACTGCGCGGAGATTTAGCCTCAGCACCTCCGCTCAACCAGAAAACAACCAATACAGACACCCAGCCTCTGCGCATCGCCCCCTCCTATATCTGACTATAATTACACGATAAGCGCTGCGTAAAACGGATAGGCGGCTTTGTCAAGTGTTTTTGTTGGCGACGGAGGCATGACGAATAGCGACAGCAATTTACGCGACGCGGCAGTGCCTGCCAAGTTGAGGGAAAACGCCTGCCCTCGCACAGACCTACGACGAGCACGTTTGCCCCGCAGCTGACAGAAACTCAGCGATATTTCTCCTGCAAGGCATCGAGCTGCGCGGCACCCGGACATAGTTGCTCGTGTGTAAGCTGTGCCAACGGTGTCGTCGGCAAGCTATTGAGGGCACTTAAGTCTTTTTTGTTCGGCTCAACATAAAGCAAACCAGTCACCACGCCCTGCGCCTTTTGCAAGTACGCCCGCACCGCGTCGCGATCGCACGCGTCGTAATCGGGTGCAAGGCTGTGAATTTCTAGTTGCGAGCCGTCGTGCAGTGGGATCTTTGCGCTCGCCCCTGCCGCGATCTGCACCTCAATCTCCTCCCGTGGCGGCACGAAGCTTGCCTTAGTCACCGCGTCGTAGTTTTCTCGTGTGTACATATAGCTTTTGGTTGACGCACGATGGTCGTTGAAAGTTACACACGGCGAAATCACATCTACCAACGCAAAGCCACGCTGTCTCAGCCCGCCCTTCAACAGGGTTACGAGTTGTGCCCGATCGCCAGAAAACCCTCGTGCCACATACGGTGCACCGAGTAGCAGTGCCAACTCAACCGCATCAATCATCGCATAAGGATTGCTTGCGCCCGTGCGTGAGCGCGTTTTCGTGTCGGCCGCCGCGGAAAACTGCCCCTTCGTCAATCCATAGACTCCGTTGTTCTCAATAATGTAAAGCATGTCGACGTTACGCCGCATGGCATGGCACAACTGTCCCAAGCCGATCGACAACGAATCGCCATCCCCCGAAACCCCGATGTAACACATGTCTTGGCGTGCCACCGCGGCTCCCGTGGCAATGGCTGGCATACGCCCGTGCACGGCATTGATGCCATGCGCACCCCGCAAAAAATACGCGGTCGATTTCGATGAACAGCCGATGCCGCTCAGCTTGCCGACTTTTTCCGCGGCGATATCTAGTTCAAATAGACTCTGCACCAAGGCCGCGGTAATCGAGTCATGGCCACAGCCAGCACACAAGGTCGAAGCAACGCCCTCGTAATCACGCACTGTCAAGCCGAGTCGGTTGCGTGGCAACTGCGGATGGCGAAGCAGCGGTTTGCTAATGGAAGTCATAAGCTTTTAAGCAAAGTTTTGCTGTGGCTGCCGCGGCTGCAGCAGGGCAAGAACGTCGTCAGCCGTCTTCTTGGCATCGCCGAACAGCATATGCGTGTTGTCCCGATAAAATAGCGGGTTATCCACTCCAGAATAGCCGCTCGCCATGCTGCGTTTCAACACCACCACCTGCTTGGCATGCCACGCGTGCAACACAGGCATGCCGTAAATCGAACTGCTGCTATCGGAAAGAGCACCAGGATTAACGATGTCGTTCGCCCCGATAACTAGCACCGCGTCAGTTCTTTCAAACTCGGTGTTGATGTCATCCATTTCTGTCACAATATCGTAAGGCACACCTGCTTCTGCTAGCAAAACATTCATGTGACCTGGCAACCGCCCCGCCACGGGGTGAATGGCAAAACGCACCTCAACACCATTAGCAGCCAAGCGAGCACTGATCTCTTTGATGCTGTGCTGTGCCTGTGCCACTGCCATCCCATAGCCAGGCACAATGATGACCTTGGTGGCATTCTGTAACAAGGTCGCCGTCGCGCTCGCATCGGTGACGAGGTACTGCTTGTCGCCGCTATCCGCGGCAACTGCCGCGGGCTGGCTGCCAAAACCACCGAGAATGACGCTGACGAAAGAACGGTTCATCGCCCGACACATGATGTAGCTGAGAATTGCTCCACTGCTACCTACTAACGCCCCCGCGACGATAAGTAGGTCGTTGGCCAACATAAAACCAGTCGCCGCCGCCGCCCAACCAGAGTAGCTGTTCAGCATTGACACCACCACAGGCATATCAGCCCCGCCGATGGCGACGACGAGGTGAGCGCCAAAAACGAACGCCATAACACAAGCCAGCAGTAGCGGCAAGACACTGCCACCGCTGACAAAATAATACCCGCAGACTAAAATTAATCCCAGCATCAGTAAGTTCAACAGGTGTCGAGCTGGTAACAGTAGCGGCCGACCCTTGAGTGTCCCTTGCAGTTTAGCCCACGCGACTACCGAGCCAGTGAAAGTCAATGCCCCGACAAACACGCCTACAAACACCTCGCCGCGATGCACCGCTTGTGCCGCCGCGCCGCCAACAAGCTCGTGTCCACTGAGGTGATCGCTAAAACCAATCAACACCGCCGCTAAGCCAACGAAGCTGTGCAAAATCGCCACCAACTGCGGCATAGCAGTCATTTCCACACGGCGGGCAACGTAAATACCGACACCAGCACCGATAACGAGCAGCAGCGTAATCAGCACTAGTCCAGCCCCGTCGCGCAGTAGTGTCGCAACGATCGCCAACAAAATTCCCACCGTGCCATACAGTGCCCCGCGGCGAGCAGTGCGGTGCGCGCTCAGTCCGCCGAGACTCAAAATAAAGAGCACCGCGGCAATCAGATAGGAAATAGTCAGCAGACTACTGTTCATCATTAACCTTACTTGTGGAACATCTTTAGCATGCGCCACGTCACAAAAAAGCCCCCCGCAACATTCACTGCCGCCATCAACACCGCCGCGATAGCAAGCACAGAAGCAACTCCCAAACTCGGCGGCTGTAGCTCAAGCATCGCACCGAGCACGATGATGCCACTGATAGCGTTGGTAACACTCATCAACGGGGTATGCAGCGCGGGCGTGACGTTCCACACCACCTGCCAGCCAACGAAACATGCCAACACAAACACCGTCAAGCGTTCGAGAAAATCAGGCGGGGCAACACTACCCAAGCCATATAGACCCGCCACTGCCACGATCCACCCCAACCACACAAGATAATTGTGCCGACGTGTTGAAGTTGATGCTTGGCGGTCCGCCTTCTTGCGCGTCGCAACTACAGGTGGAGGCTCTGGTTGTTGGCTGGGTGTAATGTCCACCACTTGCGGCGGTGGCCAGCGTTTCGTGCCCTGCAGACATATCAAAGCTGCCGCAACGATTCTGTTGTCAAGATCTAGGTTGAACTCACGCTGCCCGTTGTCCGTCAGTAGCTTTAACAGCTGGAGTAAGTTGTTGCTGTAGAATGTGCTCGCCTGCACCGCCATCTGACTGGGCAAGTCGGTGAAGCCCGCAATCTTCACCCCCTGATGCGTAATCACCTCGTCCGCCACCGTCACCTCACAATTGCCTCCCATCTCTGCCGCGAGGTCAAAAATCACACTGCCTGCTGCCATGCTCTCTACCATCTGGCGAGTAATCAGCACGGGGGCTTTGCGACCAGGCACTAGTGCCGTGGTAACCACGATCGCAGCGCTAGGCAAACGTGAGGCAATTAACGCCAGTTCACGCGAAACATAGTCATTGCTCATCTGCTTGGCATAGCCACCCTGCCCGGCACCGTCTTCATCGCTATCAAGCGCAAGAAAACGCCCGCCTACACTGCGCACCTGATCGGCAGCTTCAGCACGGGTGTCAAAGGCATAGACTTCTGCACCGAGAGCACGCGCCGCACTGATAGCACTCAGCCCCGCCACGCCTGCACCGATGACCAGCACTTCCGCGGGGGCACTGTGCCCTGCCGCAGTAATCTGCCCTGGCAAAAATCCGCCATACATGTCGGCGGCAGCAACGACTGCCTTGTAGCCAGCGATGTTGGACATGGTGCTCAAGGCATCCATGCTCTGTGCTGTCGAGATGCGGGGAATGCAGTCCATCGCCAGCACTGAGAGCTCACGCTGCACCGCGACCTCAAGTAAATCCTGATTGCTGTGCGGTCTGAAAAAACTGATCAGGGTTGCCTGTGCCTGCATCTGTTCAAGTTCAGCTGGCGATGGCGGTGTGACTTTGAGAATTACATCTGCCTCACGCCAAACACCGCTGCCGTCACTGAGCACAGCACCTTGTGCGGCGTAATCGGCATCGGCAAACCCAGCACCAAGACCTGTGCCGCGCTCCACCCGCACCTCACTACCCCAGCAGCGCAACACGGACGCAACCCGCGGTGTGAGCGCAGTGCGTTTCTCGCCTGCTGCACCCTCAACAGGAACACCAATAATCATCTCGCACTCATGAGGTTGCTTCGTCGCTTATGACTTGGTAGCACTGAGTGCAGCTTCGCGATCGTCGTAGACGGGCAGAAATCTGGTCAGCCCACTGATGTCAAGAATCCTCTGCACGTTACTGTTCACCGAACATAACGCCACCTTGCCGCCCTTGCTTTTGGTCTTTTTAGCCACGTAAAGTAGCACCCGCAAACCAGCGCTAGAGATGTATACCAGATTCGAGAAATCGAACACCACCTTGACGAAGTCGCTCTCCAACACATCGGTAGCACGTTCGTTGACCGCGTTAACCATAGAGGCATCGAGATGACCTTCAATCGCGAAAACCATCGTATCGCCCACTTCTTCGATCTTGATACCAACTTTCGTGTCCATAAACCTGACCTCACTAAAATTCTGACGTTAGTTTAAGCATACCGTTTCCACCAGTCGAGCCGCAACCCGATAAGGGTCAGCATTAGCGCCAGGGCGACGATCTTCAAAATAACCATGCCCCTGTTGTGAGGTGGGGAGAGGTATCCGAATCGACGCACCGCGATCCAACACACCCGACTTGAACTGGTCGATATGGCAAGTTTCGTGCAGTCCTGTCAGGCGTTCTTCAAGACGATCACCGTAGTCACGAATGTGCTTGGCATGGCTGTCCTTGAGATTTTCCACCGCGGCCTTGATAGCCACTAGACCGTTTTCGCGATTGCGCGTCGCGGTGGTAGAGAAGTTGGTGTGCATACCCGCACCGTTCCAGTCGCCTGGCATCGGCTTGTTGTCAAAAGAAACTATGGCGTTGTGCCGCTCCGCCACTCGTTCTAAGAGATAACGCGCTATCCACAGCTGGTCGGAGATCGTTAGCGGATCAACTGCCTCGCCCTCAATGCCACGGTAGCCGATCTGGAACTCCCACTGTGCGGGCATCACTTCCGCATTAATGCCGTAAAGGGCAAGATCCGCCTGCCGACAGGCTTGTAAATGACCCTCCACAATTTGTCGACCGAAGACACGGTTCGTGCCCAAGCCACAGTAGAACGACCCCTGCGGTTCTGGGAAACCGCCCCTGTCAGGCCAGCCCCACGGACGGCTGTATTCAAAGAAAGTATACTCTTGCTCAAAGCCAATCCAAGGCTCAGCATCCTTAGCGCTGTCTAACAGCTTGGCTAACTCACTTCGGGTGTTAGTGATGTGCGGGGTATTGTCGGAATTGTAAACTTCCGCAATAACGAGGTAGTGGTTGCCCTCCATCTCACGCATGGGATTAGGACAGAAGAAAACAGGCTTCAGCACGCAATCAGAATGCGAGCCGTGCGATTGCCAGGTTGAAGAACCATCAAAAGCCCACTCAGGCAGATCACTCAGCTGTTCGACCTTGTCAGTAGTTAGAATCTTGCTCTTGGAACGCAAGCCCTGTGTTGGCCGCCCCCCGTCCAACCAGATATACTCCGCTGTTGCCAGCAACCTCCCGCTCTTTGCCATGAATCAACCCTCCCGTGTAATTTAAGACGCAACCGCGTCACCAAAAACAACCATGTGTAGCAAAAAACCCAAGCGGTAACAGTATACGCGAAAAAACTGCGGGTCAACAGCGTTTTTTGTTTGCATACGGGGCTGGCACAGCTGCACACACCGATGCGAGAGTATATTGACACCTCTCTGGTCCCGCGCATACAAAAATCGGCAAGTCATAGGGTTGGCGCGCATGGAAGAAGAGAGGCATACGTTTCGTTTTTTCGCCGTCGTCGAGGGCGGTGAGGCGCACTTCGATGTCACCGAGCGCCAGCACTTGTGTGTGCTTAGGATGGCACGGGGGGACGAACTCGAAGCCTTCGACGGGCGCGGGCACGTCTATCGCTGTCGTTTGCAGACGTTAACTCGCCACCAGGCACGTGCCACTATCGTTGCCACTCGCTATGAGCCACGCCCTGCGGCTGCCGTCACCGCGGTATTGGGAGCACAGGCAGGTACGGTTGACGATCGCCTCTTGCGCAGTTTAACCGAGCTTGGGATCGGGCGTTTTCTAATTTTTAGACATCAGCACGATGCGCGTGGTAAAATACACTCAGCGCGTCTGTCACGTTGGCGTAAAATAATTGTCAGTGCTTGCAAACAGTGCCACCGCGTCTGGCTGCCCAGCATCGAGCTATTGCCTGAATGGGAGGAATTGACCCAAACACTAGCACGAGACTTTGCGGTTAGGCTGGCTCTACAGCGTGGCGGTGAGTGCAGTTTGTCCGAGCTATTGCAGAGTTCGCCGTCAGGTAACGTGTGCATGTTGGTGGGCGCGGCATGTGGCTTTAGTGTTGCAGAACTAGCGATCCTGCGTTCTGTGCCACTCAAGTTTGTCGATCTAGGTACGGACACGTTGAGAACCGAGACCGCCGCGGTTTTTTTTGCAGGATTTGTTAACTTCTGGCTACGGGAGTGGTCACGATGAGCAGTATGCGTCCTTTTTTTGCGGCTAAGTTCGCCCTGCCGATCAGTGTCTGGAGTGCAGTTTTTTCACTGGTCATGCTGGCCACGCTGGTTTTTTTCGTCGATGACGTGGCTTCCGTGCTAGCAGTCTACTTTGACCTCAATGCTGACCAGAAGTGGCAAATTATCGCCAAGTTCAAGACCCCTCTGTTAGTGGGGGTCAGTGCACTGTTGTGCTTCAATGTTGTTACAATTCTGCTCTGCACCTTCTACAGCACCCGCCTGTTCAAAGCGTTGGACACCATGTTGAGATGGCTCGACCTGATTATTGTGGGCGAGAATCTCCGCCTCAAGCCAACTTCCTTCTCGCGACAATCGGCTGCTATGTCAAACAAACTGGGGCAATTGCAGGAAGAATTCGCTCACAGTCGCAACACCAGCAAAGACCTTCAGGCAGACATGAAGACCATCGAACGCTACCTGCACACGCTGCAGTCAGCCGAGATCAAGCCACCGCCTCTGACCTTGACCACCGCACCAGAAGTCGCAACACAACTCGACGAACTCGCCGCCCAGCTTTTCCCCGCGGCTATGGACAAGGCGCAGTGAATCACGCTTGACAACGACCCTACTAACGGTTAGCTTGCGCCGCGACGACGCGGGGTGGAGAAGTCTGGTATCTCGTCGGGCTCATAACCCGAAGGTCGGCGGTTCGAATCCGTCCCCCGCAACTCTCTATGCTCGTCGGGCTATTTGCACCACTCGCTGGCTAGCTTGCTTTGTGTCTACGGACTTGGCAAGAGTCCCGTGCTACGGGTGAAGCGAGGTGGGGCCTGGGGAAGGTGAAGTGAGTGCCATTCGGCTACTGCCAGACGAGCTAATCAACAAGATTAAAGCAGGGGAGATGATCGAGCGCCCCGCCAACGTGCTCAAAGAGCTGATGGAAAATGCCCTTGACGCGGGCGCACCACGTATCACGATTGCGCTGGAAAAAGGTGGCATCGATGCCATCGTGGTCAGCGACAATGGTTTAGGTATCGCACCTGACGACGTGCCGTTAGCCATCAAACGTCATGCGACGAGCAAAATCAGCCGCGCCGATGATCTGTGGGCCTTGCATTCGCTAGGTTTTCGAGGCGAGGCACTGGCTTCCATCGCCGAGGTCTCACGCTTCACCCTGACGAGTGCAACCGCTGAGGCAACGGCAGGCGTACGACTGACGACCGACGGTAACGACAGTGTCAATGTCGTCGCCTGGAGCTGCCCCACAGGCACAACCGTCAGCGTCAAGGATATTTTTTACAACGTTCCTGCTCGCCGCAAATTTTTGAAAAACACCACCACCGAATATGCCCACTGCAACACATGTGTGCAAGCCTTGGCACTCAGCCATCCACAGGTTGAGTTTATCCTGCACCATAACAACAGAGAGCAGTTGCGTGTCGTTGCCACCCCCGAAGCCCGCGGCGAAGAAGCGGTGCGCCAGCGTGCCGCGGCCCTGTTCGGCAAGGAGGCAGTTGTGCCACTGCTGTATGCAGAGGGTAAGAACGAGATGGCGGAGGTGGCAATGTTGTTTTCACCCCCTGGTCATGATCGTGCTCACAACCGCCATATATTTACCTTCGTCAACAGTCGTTGGATACAGAGCACAACCTTGAAGTATGCTATCCTGCGCGGCTATCACAGCCACCTGTTGAAAGGACGTTACCCGCTGGTGTTGCTATACCTGCATGTGCATCCGTCACTGCTTGATGTCAATATGCACCCGATGAAAAGCGAGGTGCGCTTTCAATATGACAGGGACGTGCAGGAATTAGTGGCGCTAAATTTACGCCGTCAACTGCGTTCGCCTGCGTGGAGCACGGCCCCACCGCCTCTCACCGCGGCAACCATGCCAGCCTCGTCTCCACCGCCTGCACCACCAAGCCTTGCCCCTGTGCGCCGCGCGGCTTCGCCCCGTCCTGCTGCCCACGCACCGCGTATTTTTTACCCGCGAGGAGACACAAGGGATGAGCCTGAACTGCAACGCGATACTACGACCACGCAGGCAAGCGAGTGCGCTCAGGGCCGCGACGCAGAGCTGGATTGGGCGGCACTGACCTACATTGGCACGATGGCACGCTGTTACCTGTTGTTCGAAGATCAGCAGCAAAATTTAATCGTTGTCGATCAACACGCGTTTCACGAACGCATAATTTTTGAGCAGCTGCTGGCTGAGCCACAGATGCTGGCCCGGGGACAGAGACTGGCGATTGCCGAGGCCTTATCGCTAGCCACCGCAGAGGTTGACATCGTTAAGACACGGCAAGAGGAGTTCACCCGACTAGGCTTTGTCCTAGAGGTGGCAGGCACTAGCGATGTGTTGTTGAAAGGCGTGCCGGCCCTGTTGCAGCAGCAAGATTATGTCGGAGCATTGCAGGAGTTGATTGCCCTGGCGCAGCGAGATGCCACCGCCTGGTTTGGTGAGTCGCTGCTACACGATGTCATTGCCACCCTTGCTTGTCGCGCCGCGGTCAAGGCAGGAGACCTGCTAGAAACGGCACGCTTACAGCAGTTGTTTGTCGCCGCCGACGGCGTAGATTTTTACCACAATTGCCCCCACGGGCGACGCGTCATGAGAATCTTTACCCCCACCCAAGTAGGCCGCTGGTTTGACAGAGTTTAGCGTCCTGTGTCACGGATACAGTAGCTTGATGTTGGTCTCGCCCCGCTGTTTCTGTAGCCATTTACGTGTCTGGCTGGCGAGCTCAAGCTGCTTGAGTTCTAGCTCAAGTTCATCTTTGTTGGCGGCAAAGGCAGTATCGCTACTGACACGGCGTTTGACAACATAGAAGATGTGCTGGCCAGCTTTTGTCTCTAGGGGCGCGGAAAACCGCCCCTCTGGTAGGGTGCGCAGGGCACGGCGGAGTGTCGGGGATAGATCTTGCAGCTGCACGCCAGTCATGACGGCACTACTCTGCTGGTCGTGATACAGCTCGCTGACCACGTCAAAAGGCGCGCCCGCTTGTAGCCGTCGATATGCTTCTTTAATTTGCTTTTTATCTTTGCCTGCCACAAAAATTTGCTGCAAGTCAAACGTTACCAAATCGCCAACATGCCCAGATTTTTTGAGATAATAGGTCTTGATGTCCTCAGCGGTGATTTTGATCGTTGGCACAATAAGCGCGCCGTGAAATTTGCGCAGCACTAGCTGATTTTTAAAATCCAGCTGATAAAGTTCATAAGTTTTACCCTGCGAATGCAAAAAAACATCGAGGTCGGCACGGGCCAAACCCTTCTGCTTGAGAAATGCCGCTATCTCACGCTCCACCTCCGCATCGCTCACGTCCAAGTCGTGCTCAGCTAACGCCCGCCTGATCAACTGCATGTTAATCAGGTCGTTGATGGCACGCACCAGGCGCGTAGCTGTAGGAGCAGCAGGGTGGTCAGATACGATCACCAACTGACCGCCGTCGGTTTTCGCTTTTGCCTCACTGTGTAGAATTGGCTGATCGCCCACGACTGCCACGATCTTGTCGACCAGTTGCGGCTCTCCCCAAGCAGTTAAACCGACACTGGACAAGAGCATCGCCAGGCATAACACACCGTATCCATTATATTTTACTGACATATTGGCACTTCCTTAATTAATTTCCCCCGCCGCCAGCATCTTCACCTGAAGCGCGCCGATTGTCAAGCATGCGAGCGTGAAAGCCGACGGCATCCATGTTATGATTAATAAGAGAGACCTTCTGCGATTGTTATCCGATGTATGCACGTATAATCCTATTGTCGTCGCTGCTGTGGAGTGTGCCTGCACCCGCGGCGGCGTGGAAACCACTGCTGCCCTTGCGCGGCCAGGCAGTGCAGGTGCCCTTTCTGGCCGAATATCTAAAAGATCCCAGCGTTTTTGTGATAAACTCAAAAGAAGATTTTAATGAGCACAGGGAGGAGTTGCAGGATGCTAAAGAACAACTTTTGCGCAGCATAAAACAGCTGCAAGAATATTTTCTCATGCTATCGGAATCTTGCTACTACCGCTACCGTCACCGCAAAACCGCGTCGTTATCACGTGCGGAGCGGGCCTGTCATCGGGAGTTGGTTAAGACAGGTATGAAACTGCTGAAAATCACCAAGACGCAACGCAGAAAGATAATTTACAATGTCGCGTTGAGTCTTTTCAATTTACGCAAGTATCGTGAAGCACACAAGCAATTCAGCCAACTGTCAAGCAAGTCTTTCAGCAACCCGTTGACGTTGAAGGCGGGGCTGGTGACGTACTTGATTGATCTTGAAATCAAAAAGAGCATTCCTGCGGTGACGTGGCAACGCTTGATGGCGAAGTTCGACGTGCGCGGCAAGATTATCATTCATCTTGCCACCGCCCGCTATTTGGCTGGTTTTAACTTGCACGGCAAACGAGAAAAGCGGGCTAGCCCTCGTTATCGTCATTACTTGCAACAACTTACGCCGCTGCTCAGCGAGGTCAGCAGTGATACGCAGGCAACGGTGCTGGCTTTTATGATCGGTGTGGTCAGTAGAGCTGAGACCAGCATCGATTGGCAGCGTTTTCCCGTGCGCATTGAGACCTTTGCCTACACCGCGGCGTTTCCTGCTTTGCTTGAGCGGCAAGCCCTGTCTGCTTTAGCACAGCAGCGGTTTGGTGCAGCACTCAGTCTTTACAAACGTCTGTTACCGATGGTCAAAGGACGCAAGACCCAGCACATTGTGCGACGACTGTTGGTGATTGCCAAAAAATCCTATCTACAAAGCCGTGACAGTAAAGAATATCGCAAGATTATGCACTTGAGCAGCAACTATCTCAAGTCTGAAGCCGACAAAAAACTGCTAGACAAATACATTCAGTTTCTCATCAATAAAGAGAGTGCTAACCTCCAGAGCATGCCAGTGCCACAACTCAAACAAACCCTCTTACTTATCAAAGACATGCTACGTTTGCAGACCAACACTGATTATACGATAAGCAACAAAGACAGGCTGGCGACAATTCACCTCCGCCTCAACAACCCCAGTGGGGCGGTTAACATTTACTATGACTTGTTCAAGGAACTGGGCGGCAAGACGCAGAAGTATATTGACAATGCGATAAAATACCAGCATCAGTTAGCCGCCTGGCCGCAGACACTTGTTTGGCAATCACAGCCGCGGCAGCATCGAGCGGCGCGCTTGCGCTTGCTGAAAATGTACGAAAAAAAAGCACCACTAATGGCGAAAGTGGACTGGTACATCATTGCGCAACGTGGTTTACTAGCACTTAATCTCAACATGAAAGACCAGGCTTGGGGTTTGTGGACACGCAGTATGCGACATCCCCATGCTAAAATCGCACCGCTAGCGCTGGGCATGGTCCTAGACGACTATCTGCAGAACAAAGCTTGGATAAAAGCCGAAACTCTGATCAAACGTTGCTTGCGCTTTGCTATTGTGCCCCACACAACCCCGCGAATGCCGCTTAATAAAATTTATGTTAATACCGTTGACAAGGTGATTAAACACTATCTCAAAACAAATAACCTTAAGGCTGCGCAATCAAAAAGCATAGAATTTTTTAAACTTTTCCCTCAAGATAGCCGCCAACCAGAAAACCTCCTGCGTCTTGGCGAAATTTTTCTAAAGAGTAGAGAGTATGCTCAGGCAATGTTTTATTTAATGGAGTTGGTTAATAATTATCAGAACAACATCTATTTTCGGCGCGGCTTGTTGCTTGCCGCTAATCTTGCCACTAAGCAGGCAGACGAACAAAAGGCAGTCGTCTTATACCGCTTGTTTTACCAACGTTATCCGAATCCGAAGGACAGGGCTATTAGAGGTGTCGTATTGCAACTGATAAAACTCTACGACTCGATGCGTCTGTACGGAGATTTGCTGGTTATATATGAGTATGCTTTTGTTTCTCCCCTGTTTAGTAGCATGGAGAAACAAAAAAATGAAATCGCCATGATGGAGTTGGAAGAAAAATACGGCAGCAGTTCTAAAGCACTAAGCATTGCCACGAGAATTATGTCCCAGCCACGGCGTGATGCCCGCCACAAAGCTATTGCCGCGGGACTACTGGCACGCTACCACTATACTCGTAAAGATCGTCGCGCTCTGATTGCCCTAGAAAGCAGGCTCAGTGCGAGCCGCTATGAGTATAAGGAAGTGCGTAATGAGTTGTCTTTTTACATCGCGGAGACGCAAAGTTTTGTTAACCCACGAGTAATTGAAAAATACGAGCAAAAACCTGTTGAGTTTCTTAGATATCTCTACAGCAGTTTCGCACAAGTTAAGAAAAATTACCTTGACGTGTGCAAATTGGCAACGAGTCGCTTTTGTTTGGCATCTTATTTAAGTCTTGTTGACCGCAGCCTTACTTTCGTCGATGCCGCCAGCACCGCAGAGCTTTCAGCGGCTAGCACTAGACATGCATACGATGTGTTCACGCAAGAAAAGAAAAGATTAATCAGCCACTTTGAACGCGAGAAGCAACACTTTCGCAACGCCTCTGTGAAAGAATTACAGGCAGGCAATGCTCCGTTTGAATGGGTAGCGAAAAGCCTCGTTATGTCACCAGAGTTGCACTTATCGTATATCAATGGCTATCTGTCCGAACCTGATTTTATTCAGCTCAACGTTGCAGAGGATCTGAAGAGTGTTAAGTAGAATAGTTTTGTTTGTATTGAGCAGTGTTGTGCTATCTTGTGCGCATAAGATTGTCGACACACGTGTAATTGTTGGCAAGCGCTATGTGGGAACGGGCAAGAACATGTTGCCAGAGCTAGATCTCAAGTTGTTGCCAGATACTAGCAGTGAGTTATGGAAATCTGTCAATACTGCTATCCTACAAAAAAACTACAAAAAAATTGAAGACGACATGCGCAAATTTTTGCGCACTAGCCCTGCACATCCTGTGGCGTTGAGTCTTCTAGTCAAGGCTCTTTTTCTCCAGAAAAAATATAAACTAGCATCCTATTATGCTGATCTGTTATTGACGATCAACAATAACGACACCGATGCTCACATGATCAAGGCCTTGGGCGCTATTTTTGCTCCCAACAGTTATCACTACCAGCAGCATGCTGCGCAGTTGCGACTGGCAGCATTGTTTGCCGAAAACAAAACCCACATCGCCTCGGGCCTGAACCTGGGCATCTGGATGATGAAGAAAGGCAACTGCAGCAAGGCAATGCAGTATTTTGCCCAGATTGTTAAACGCTGCCCTAAATGCGGAATTGCTCGAGTTGGTTTCGCCATCTGTTTATTGCGCAGTGGTAATTTTAATCGTGCCCATGGCTTGCTGTTAGACATTAACGATGACACGGAAGATACGCTGGCCAAGTATTATCTGGCCTTCAGTTATTTCAAAATAAAAAGAAACCTGGTCAAGGCTCGCAACATTCTCAAAAATATTCTCAACGATAAAGATCAAGATGGTTATATTCGTAACAAGGCCCGCTCGTTATTGGTGTTGATTCAAGATCAGAGCGTCGCCCGCCGTAATTCAAGTGCTGCTGCACAATGACATCTGAACTACATCTTGCCGATCTTATTCTCAGCGCGGTAGTAATTATCGGCCTGCTCAGTATCAGTGCGCTGGTCTGTCAAAAGCTCAAACTGCCAGGCATTGTCGGTTTTATTATTGCGGGGGTGATTATTGGCCCCGACGGGGTTGCCTTCATTAACACCATGCCAGGGGCGAATCTTATCGCAGAGCTGGCAGTAATTTTTCTGCTCTTTACCATTGGTCTTGAATTATCTTTTCAGACTTTGAAAAAAAATTGGCGACTGATCGTTACCTCTGGCTTGGGACAGGTGATATTGACGGTTGGTTTTTTTGCGGCAATCTGCTACTGGTTGTTAAATTTAAACTGGCCCCAGTCTTTGCTGTGGGGCTGTCTCATCTCGTTAAGCTCATCAGCAATCGTTATGAAGTTATTGATCGACAATCGTGAGGTAACTTCAAGCTATGGTGCCGCGGCAACAGGTATGCTGCTGTCGCAGGATATTCTTGTTATCCCGATGACCTTAGGTGTCGCGCTATTGTCAGCGGGCAAACTTGGCGGGCAGACTTTTAATTTTTCTTACAACAAGTTGTTAATTGGAGGTGGATTGCTTGTTGGTGTCTGCCTTTTCCTTTACGTGGCAGCAAAATTTATTGTGCCTTTTGTGCTGGAAAGAGTGGCAAGAACAAAAATACGCGAGCTATTTTTCTTTGCTGTGCTACTACTATGTCTCGGTTCGGCGCTACTTTTTGAAAAGCTCAATCTCTCGCTAGCACTAGGTGCATTTCTGTCGGGCTTGGTGATCTCCGAATCGCATTTTGGACGACAAGCAACTTCGGAAATAATTTTATTGCGAGATAGTTTTCTGGCGTTATTTTTTGTCTCGACAGGCATGTTGCTCGATTTGCATTTTGTTGCCAAGAATTTTTTATGGATAATTTTATTCACACTACTGACTATCGGTGGCAAGGTAATCATCGGCACGGCAGTAGCGTGGTTAGCACGGGTGCCGATCAAGAGTGCTATTATCTGCGGTTTGTTTATCGCTCAGATCGGCGAGCTTTCATTCGTGTTGGCGGAGCTTGGTCTTGAAAACCAGTTATTGAGTCAGACGCATTTTCAATATTTTCTTTCGATAACCATCATCACGATGATGATTACCCCTATGTTCTTCCGTTTTGCCCCGCGCTTAATTCTCTCCCACGTAGGTCTTGAACAAAAAGTAGCGGCCGAGAGAGGGCGGGTGACATGTGATGCCGTGATCATCGGCTACGGGGTGGCAGGTCAAGAGCTTGTCAGCTGGTTGCAGGATGAAGGCAAGAGTTTTCGCATCATCGAACAGAACTACGAACTCGTCAAGAAAGCCCGTGCCACAGGTCTGTCGGTTGTTTATGGCGATGGTACTAATGCTCAGATACTGCACAGTGTAGGCTTTACCAGCGCCAAGCTGATCGTTGTTTGTATCGCAGGGGTGGTTGCTACCAGTGCCGTTGTTGAAAATATTTTACGCCTGCAGCCCGAAGCCCTCGTTCTGGTGCGGGTGCAGTATCGCCGCGAGGCAACTTTGCTGGCAAACATGCTCGATCGCAAGATGATCATCGATGCCGAGACCATCTCCTCTCGCCGTCTGGTGGCAAAAGTTAAGAGCTTGTTGGTTTGATACTGACAACTTGGTTCAATAGCTGAACACCCCTTTCCCTGTCTTACGACCGAGATGTCCTGCTTCGACGTATTTGGTCAGTAGCGGGGCCGGGTGGTATTTCTGGTCGCCGAGATCGTTGCGCATGGTTCGCAGGATGGCGTGGCAGGTGTCGAGCCCGATCAGATCAGCAAGGGCTAGCGGGCCGAGTGGCTGGTTTGTCCCGAGCTGCATGCCTTTGTCAATATCCTCCGCGCTGGCAACACCACACATCAAGGCGTTGAAGGCTTCGTTGATCATCGGCATCAGCACGCGATTGACGATGAAGCCCGCGTAGTCTTGGCTGACAACACTTTCCTTGCCAAGTTGGGTGACGAGTGTCGTGACCTTGTCGATCGTGCTAGCCGCGGTCGCCGTGGTCGGGATAATTTCCACCAAGCGCATCAGTGGCACAGGGTTCATGAAGTGCAGGCCAATAACCAGCTCACGGCGTTGCGTGCAGGCCGCGAGGCGGGTGATAGGGATAGAGGAGGTGTTGGAGGCAAGGATCGTCTTAGGCTCAGCGAGTTGGTCGAGGCGGGTGAAGATGTTTTTTTTCAGGGCTTCGTCTTCGGAAACTGCCTCGATAATTAATTCGCACTGCGTCAGCCCTTGGTCATTAGTGGCGTAGCTGATGTTGTTGCGGGCCGCCTGCTCTGTGTCGGCATTGATGACCCCTTTGCTGCACAATTTTTGCAGCGAGCGAGCAATGCCTGCCTTGGCCTTTTCCAGTTGGCTAGCGTCACGATCGCACAGATAGACCTTCAGCCCTTGCGTGGCACAGACCTGTGCGATACCGCTACCCATCTGCCCGCTGCCTATAACTCCTGTTCGCATCTCTTTCTCCACAGTGGTAAGTGGTTGTGCCTTATGTTGACCAAGCTACGCGGCTATGTAAATCCTTTTGCGCTGTTGCGTCAACAACCGCGCTCGCAACCTCTATGTGCTTTTGCCTGCGGCGCGGGGCGTTATTTTGTAATTGCGCGGCGCTTTACGACCATGCCGTTGGCTGCGGTGCAACAGCGATTGTTGCGGGTTGAGCCTGAAACAGGGGGGCTGCCCTTCACTCAGGGCATCGTTGGATTGGTCAGCTATGATCAGTTTGCCGCGCGTCCTTCGCCCGTGTTGTCGCGGTTTTTCCGCATCGAAGCGGCGTTAATTTTTGACCTACATACATCCACTGTCTGGCAAAGCGGCGAGGATAGTGGGGCCCTGCCAGACGTGCCCGAACTTGTGCCACCCCCCACGCGCCGCCTGAACTTGCGAGCCTTAACCAGCGAGGCTGATTATTTGACCACGGTGCGGCAGATTGTCGCCGACATCAGGGACGGCAGGTATTATCTGCTCAATTTTTTACGTTTTTTTCAGATTGCACCAGGCGATGACGATGACTTGCTACGTCGCCTAGCACACAGCCATGCACCTTGTCGGGCCGTAATATGGCAGAAAGATTTTAAGCTTTACTCGTTCAGTCCAGAGCAGTTTGTCACCCTACGTTCGCATCAGGGGCACACCCGCTTGACTTGCACCCCTATCAAGGGGACGGCGGCACGGCATGCCGATGCACAAGCTGACCAGCAGGCACGGCAAGCACTGCAGTGTTCGGCGAAAGACCTGGCTGAACTGCACATCACCATTGATTTGGCGCGCAACGACATCAATCGTATCGCGCAGCTCGGCTCAACGCGGGTCAGTTGTGCCGCACAGGTGCGGAGTTTTATGGCGGTGCACCACCTCGTGGGCACAATCACGGCCAGCTTGCGTGAGGACGTAACCCTGGGGGAATTCTTGCAGGCCTTGTGTCCTGCGGCTTCGATAAGCGGAGCACCGAAGGTTGAGGTTATGCGCGCCATCGCCGCTTACGAGGCACGGGAGCGCGGTTTTTTTATGGGCAATATCATCTCCATAGATGCGAGCGGGCGGCTTGATGCATCGGTGTTAATTCGCACGCTAGTTGAGGATGATCAGGGGGCAATATATGCCGCAGGCGGTGGCATAGTGTTGGACAGTGACCCACAGCAAGAACGGCAAGAGATTGAGGCTAAATTACAAACACTGCTGTGCTCACACTTGCCAATAGCAATGCCGTCGATCTCCCCCTCCTTGCCTTCGCAGGGCACGTGCCTTAAGGATGAAAATTGCGGAGCTTGACACCAGGCGGTGGGCAAGCAAAGAGACTTGGGGACAAACCTGAACGCAAGAGCAAGAGGTCTGAGCGCAAGCAGCGAGCTAGAAAGCGAGCGTTATAAGGAGCCAAGCGCAGCAGCAACCCGCTGGCAAGAGCAAGCTCGGTAGCGGAACTATGGGCACTGAGAAAACCTACCGCACCGTAGATTTTCTTGCCGATGTGGTCGGGTTCTAGTCTGGTAAAATGCTTGAGCGTTTTGCTGATGAAGGTCTTGACGTGCTCTTTCTTCAGGGTGGCCTTCGCCTCAATCACTACTACGGTGTCCTTGCCAATAGCAATGCCGTCGATCTCCCACTCCTTGCCTTCGTAATCAAGTCGTACGTTCGGGTGGAGACTGTGCACCTCTATGCCCGCAATCGCATTGAAGAGGGGCAGCGTCTCGCCAATAGTCATGGCTTCGCCCAAGTCACCCCACTTCTTGCTGAGCCTACCGAGATGCTTGGCATTGGCACTGACTAGCCTGCCAGTCTCCTTGAATTTAGCGTCGGTCTCTTTGAATTTAGCATCAGTCTCTTTGAATAGTCGCCAGACTTCTTCTAGCGTTACGGGCTGTTGGTCAGACATAGGGCTAGTCCAGCAAGCAAAGTTAGTCTACATACAGGATATATTCTACCACGGCGGGAGCTGCTGAGCAATGTGCCGCGCTACCTGCGGCGGGAGGAGCAGACGTTTTCAGGCGGGAATCTGCTGAAGTTCCTGTGGTTTTTTTGTTGAAATTTTAATAGACTGGGGAATCAACCGATACTAGCTAAGTGAAGTGAACTCACGGAGTAGCTGTGCGCTCGTGGCTATGGAACTAAGACAAGGGCTAAAGTTTTCCCAGCAGTTGCGGATGACCCCGCAGCTACAGCAGGCGATTCGGCTGTTACAGCTGTCGCGGCTGGAGTTAGGCGAGTTCATCAGCGAGCAGCTGGAGGAGAACCCCGTGCTGGAAGAGGGCGACGAGGCCAGCAGCGTGCCCGAGAGCACGGAGGAGCAGGCGATCACCGACCACATCACGGGCGCAGCTGAGATTGTGGATAACATCACCCCTGAAGGCAGTTCGGAGGTTGACTGGGAAAGTCTTGCCCGCATGAAGGAAGCTGCCCAGCAGTCGCCTATTACCCAACCGCGCGATGATAGCGGGGCCACGCATTACGAGAATGTTGCGACCCGGGCACAATCATTGAGCGAGCATCTCGGCAAACAAATCGCCGAGTTAGACTTTAGCGAGCGCGAGTTGCGCATCGCGGCACTTATCATCGGTAATCTTGACGAGCGTGGTTATATCGCCGCCGAGCTGGACGAAATATGCCAGCGTGAGCACGTCAGCTCTGAAGAGATGGCGGAAGTGCTGGACACAGTGCAACGTCTTGACCCCAGTGGGGTGGGAGCACGGGATTTGCAGGAGTGTTTGCTCATTCAGTTGCGCAACAGTAAACGCAAAAACGGCATCGTTGAAAAAATAGTCGAGAAGCATCTGCCGCTGTTGGTAACTCGTAATTTTCAAGTCATAGCTAAAGATCTCAGCATCACTATTGAGCAAGTGATTGAAAACGTGCAGATTATCAGCGACCTTGAACCCAACCCTGGTCGGCAGTTCGGGGCCGAGACGGTGCAGTATCTCACCCCCGATGTTTATGTTTTCAAGAGTGGTGACAAGTGGATCGTCAGCCTCAACGAAGAAGGCTTGCCGCACGTAAAAATCAGCGATCACTACCGTGCCTTGTTCAGCGATCAAAAACGTGGCAGCAAGGACCGGTCTTACGTTAGTGGCAAACTCAAAGAGGCCGAGTGGTTGATCAAAAGCATTCAGCAACGCCAGAGCACGATTTATCTTGTCACTCGCTGTATCGTGGCTAAGCAGCATGATTTTTTTGAGCACGGCATTGAGCACTTAAGGCCGATGATCCTCAAAGACATCGCCAAAGAACTCGACCTGCATGAATCAACCATCAGTAGGGTTACCAGTTCCAAGTATGCCCACACACCGCGCGGTATCTTTGAACTGAAATTTTTCTTCAACAGTGCCGTGTCGGGCACAAAAGGTGCTGGGGTTGCCAGTGAGACCGTCAAGCGCAAGATTGCTGCGCTAGTGCGTAGCGAAGACCCGAAACGCCCGCATTCAGATCAAGCCCTGGTTGAAATTCTAGAGAAAGACAGCATTCAGCTGGCACGCCGCACGGTAGCTAAATACCGCGAGCAGCTCAGCATTCCACCGTCGAGCAAGCGCAAGAAGTTTTTCTGACTGCCTAATCCTGAGCCGCTGCTCTGCCTCACAGCATCAACGCTTGCAATAGACAGGCATCCTGCGTTGGGGGTGAAGTTTTATCGGCAATGTTGCACCGTTGCCTAATTCAGCCCTGCTATCGCGACTGAAACAATTGACAATCGTTTCGTCCTGCAACTGTAAGCGATACACCTGATGCGTGCCGCGAAAAGAAGTGCCCACGATGTGGGCGTGCAGTTTGCTGTGTTGGTCAATAACGATGTCGTCGGGACGCACGAACAAGCTATAGGCAGCCCCGTTCTGATCTAACTGACTGCTGTCGATGTAGTTGCGATCGATTTTGCCCAACACACAGCTTAGTTGACCGTCGCGGTGTTGCTGCAAGGGCAAAATAGTCCCGCTGCCGATAAATTCTGCCACGGCAATGCTATTAGGTTGATGATAGAGATCGTGCGGCGAACCCCATTGCAAAATTTTTTTATCCGCCAGCAGGCCTGCCTCTTCGGCAAAATCAAAGGCCTCATCCTGATTATGGGTCACGAACAACACGGTGACGCGGTAGTACCCGAAGATTTTTTGCAGTGATTGCTGAATTTTTTCCCGCAACGGCTGATCGAGGTTAGCGAACGGCTCGTCCAACAATAGCACCGAAGGCCGCGGCGCAAGTGCACGAGCAATCGCCACCCGCTGCTGCTGCCCGCCCGACAGCTCTTGCGGATAACGCTGGTCACAGCCAACCAGATCAAGCAAGTGCAGCAGGTCACGCACACGCACAGCTTGTGCGGCACGGCTGGCACCAATCAAGCCATAGGCAATGTTGCCTGCTACCGTCAAATGCGGAAAGAGTGCACCTTCCTGAAACACCATCCCAGCCTGGCGGTGCTCAGCTTCAAGATGATAATTGCTGCTGCTAACCAGCTGATCGTTGATCTCAATTTCCCCCCCGTCGATACGCTCAAGTCCCGCGATGCAACGCAGCAGTGTTGTCTTGCCACAACCGCTCTTACCCATCAGGCAACCGACACGATGTGCTTGTAGCTGCAAACTGACATCTTCGAGGATGACACGATCATCGACACGATAACGCAGTCCTGTAACCCGCAACAAGCTCATCAGCACCGTTCCTGCAACGAAGCCGAGAAAAAATAAACTGGCACTGTGCCTACTGCCACTAACAACAACGACGGGTAGGCAGCTTGCCCCCACATGCCTTCCGAAGTAAATTCAAAAATACTGACCGCCAACGTATCCCACCCAAACGGGCGCGTCATCAACGTCAACGGCATCTCTTTCAAAACTTCAATCATCACAATCAAGAAAGTATACAGCAACGCCGGCAACAACAACGGCAAATGCACGCGCCGAAACATAGCAAAGCCCGCCCGTCCCAAGGTGTTGGAGACATCGGCAAATAGTTTGGGCACCCGGTGCAGAGCACGATCGAGATTAAGCGTAAATATTGCCGTGTAGCGCACCGCCAAGCCAAACAGCAGCACCAGCAGCGAGCCGTTGAGAAGCGGCAACGCCGCAGGAAAAAAACTACTGAGGATATAATGCAAGAAAGTAAATACCGACACTGCCAACACCGAACCGGGCACCGCATACCCGAAGAGCAACAACCGCCCCATAATTTTTATCAGCCGCGTAGAAGCTAGCATATAGCGGCTGAAATTCAACAACACCCCCAACACAGTGGCCACCGCCGCCGCCGCCACCGCGATAATTGCCGAGTTTAACAGCACCGTATGATCAAAGACAAAGCTCTCGGCCTCGATAACCAGCAGCACCAACACCGCCACCGGCAGCACCGTCGCACACAGCGCGAGGGCAACTGAAAACGCCAGCGCCGCCACCTTCGCCCAACCACGCAGCACAACAGGGCGAAAGACTGTGGCACTATCATGCACCTCGTAACGGCGGCGAGATTGAAAGAATTCTGCCAGCAGAAAAAAAACCAAGATGGCTAACAATAACAATGATGCCAGTTGCCGCGCGGTAGCGATAGAAAAAAATCCCGTCCACGCTTTGTAAATAGCCGTCGTGAAGGTTTCGATGGAGAAAATCGACACCGTGCCAAAATCAGCCAACACCTCCAGCGAAACGATGATTAACGCCCCGTAGAGCCAAGGCCGGGCAATAGGCAACACCACAAAAAAAAACACGCGAGTGGCTTGTGTCCAAGTGTCTGGGCAACTTCCAGTAGTCTGCGTCCCTGACTGATAAAAGCCTGCTGACAGAACAGAAAAACATAGGGAAACAACGCCAACGACAATACCACGATCAAACCGCCGATGTTGCGGATATTGATAAAAAAATCGCCGAGAAAGAGCCGGAGGAAATTTTGCAAAAAACCAGCACTATCAAACATACTGATGTAGATGAAGCCAAAGACATAGGGTGGCACAACGAAGGGAAAGATAAATAAACTCTGAAAAATGCGGCGGCCTGGCAATGCCGTCAGCGTTACCAATGCCGCGGCAACCACGCCTAACACGGCTGTGCAGATGTTCGTGCCGAGCAGCAGCAACACCGAGTTGAGCACGATGTCGGACAGCAAGTGTTGCACCACGTGTTGCCATAGTTCAGCATCAACGGCATACCACGCGGTAAACAGCAGCAGTACGGGAGCAACCAGTGACAGGCACAGCGTGTGAAAAATAAAATGATAGAAGATACTGTGCCGCGTCACCTCAACGATACCCAGCTCGATCCATTACCTTGATCGCATCTTTCTGCAACGCCCCGATACGAGACAAACTCAGGTTGCTAGCTTTGAAATCTCCCCATCCCTGCACGATGGCATTGCGGGCCGCTTTACTAGCGAGGGGATATTCGAGGTTGAGATCGGCAAACATGCGCTGTGCCTCGCCCTGACTCAACCATTCGAGAAAGGCGAGGGCCGCCTGATAATTTTTGGAATGACGCACGATGCCCGCACCAGAGATGTTGACATGCACACCATAAGAGCTTTGATTTGGCCAGAAAATCCGCACAGGATAGGCCGGGTCTTTCTTCAACAAGCGTCCGAGATAGTAGGTGTTGACGATGCCGAGATCGCACTGCCCAGCTTTGATCGCTTCGATGACTTTCGTGTCACTGGGAAAGACTGGCGCGGCGAGATTATTCACCCAGCCTTTGAGTATCGCTTCGGTTGGCTTAACCCCATGCACCTCCAGCAACATCGCGACCAACGAGCGGTTGTAGACTTTCTTGGCTGTGCGCAGGCAGAGCTTGCCCCGCCATTTTTTGTCGGCCAGATCCTCATAACTGCTCAGTGCCTGCGTTTTCACTCGCTCAGTGCTGTAAACGATCGTGCGCGCTCGCACCGACAGCCCTACCCAGCTCAGATCGGCGGCGCGCAAATGCTGAGGCACAGATGCCTCTAACTGCTTCGACTTGAGTGGTCTAAGCAACTTGTTCTGGGCTGCAAACCAAAGATTACCTGCATCGACAGTCATCAACAGGTCAGCCTGCGTGTTCTTGCCTTCACTGATCAACTTCTGCACCAGTGCTGCGGCTTTGCCTTTCATGTAACGAAACTTCACTCCATGCCTGGCAGTATACCGGTCCAACAGCGGCTTCAGCAGATACTCAGCGCGGGAAGTGTAAATGACGAGTTGCTTGGTTTTAGTCGCACCGCCCTCCGCATGCACGACATTCAGACTAGCCACCAGCGACCACAAGAAGAACGAACGCACGCCAAACCTCGCAGGCAAACACTAATAGGGTGGGCGGGAGCGTATACATTATGCGAGTGCATGTCAATATCAGGAGAACTCAGGGGGACGAGATAGGCAGCGATTCTCCCCGCGATCCTCGGCCCTGTCCCTAAGTTGGGGCGACAGCTAAGGCAAGGACTACTTGCTGCCGACTACTCTGCTGGAGGTAACAGGTGTCATATCTGGTCTTTTTGGCGTTATTGCTGACTGCATGTATACAGAAAGCACCCCTACCGGCACGCTCGCTGGCAGTGGGACCCGCTAGCGACGCGGGGCCGCGGTTTACCTTCACGCTCGACGGGGTCACGGCTGAGGTGGAGACGGTGGTGGTCAGTCTTGAACCAGCACGACAACAGCTAGCCTCTCCCCCTGCGACACAGTCCGTGTTGTGGGCATGGCTGCGTATTAACACGCAGGATGAAGTCTGCCAGCATGCCGAAGCTTTCAAACTGCAACGGCACAACGTTGTCGGCAAGCTCGACTGCACTGCGGCTCCGATGCATCACGATGCCAGCAATCAGTTTGGGGACAAGTTGTATTTTTTCCCTAGAGGGGGGCACTGTCAGGTGGGGCGTTTGATCCGTGAGGTGAATAGTAGTTACGAGGTGGAATTCTGTGGCGAGCGGGATGCTGGTGGTGGCTTTCACGATTGCGTGGCCTGCGAGCCCAACTGCGGCAATCTCAGCGCCGAGACTGTGCCACCACAGCAAGGCTTTGAGCTGGATCAAGCTGCCTATCCCTTCGATCCTATGTCTGGGTTACAGCTCTCTTACCGCCTGCAAGTGCGAGAGAAAAACAGCTCTTGGCAGACACGTCTTGTCACCTTGAACGGCAGCGGGGTGCTGGATGCAGGGCAAAGCTGTCTCTTTCGTAATGGTTGCCAAGTGCGGAGCGAGCCTCGCGCGGGCAAGTGCACTGCGCCAAGCAGGTGAGGTGTGTTCATGGGCATGATAGGTGCGCTTACTAATTTTCTGTGCCCAGCTAGATCAGAAACTCATTACTGCTCGGTATCCCCCTCTTCGCTAGCTTTATCTGGTTCAAGTTTTCCCAGACAGACCAAATAATCTTCGGCGATGTCCTGAAATTTTTTGGGGGTAATAGTTTTGCCGCGCTGGCTACCGTTCTTCATAAAAAATCTCTCTTTAACTTTGCCGCCTTCAGTAACTATCAAGCCGCGATGATGGCTGCTCACCTGCAAGTACTGAGGATTTTCAGCAGACATCATGGCACTGACACCTTGGTCCTTGACGATGCCACGATTCTTATGTTCCGACATTTCCCGGGCTTTGACGGTAATTTCAAGCGGGTCATTAGCTCCGTTTTCAATGACCAACATGAAGGGATCTTCTACCCCATAACGGTCAATAATCAGGCCTTCTGCCTTTGTTTTCATGCCTGCACTGTCACGCACCAAAATGCTTGCTACCATCCCCTCTTCTCGCTTGTGGACACGTATTTCGGTGTCATAGTTGCCGCCCTTGCCAAAGCTGGCCCGGAAAGGCCCCTGCCCCCGCCACATCTCAACGCCAAGATCGATATAGGCGGGCATTACCTCACCCAGCTTGTAGTGCATTTCAAACTGCGGCTCTTCACAACTTCCCGCCTTGCTAGTGCTAAGCACCTCGCCGTCACCATCAGCTGTGCGCTGATGTTGGCAAGCACTGAACATTGCGGCACAGCAACACCACAGCACTAACTTTACCCTTAAGGCACACACGCTCATTATCCCCCTCACCGTGCTGATGAATACCTACATAGACAGCGACGCGGCCGCCTACCTCGTGCATCGACACAACCTTGCAAAAAATTTAGGTGCAGTCGCCTAGTTGGCATAATATAATAGTCTATAATGGCTGGCATTAAATTACGCAAAGCGTTACCGAGTTGGATAACCACCGATACGGTCAAGCATTTTTGTAAATACTTGGCTGCAGGCGGTATCGCCACCCTGTGCGATTTTGCTGTGTTTGGGATATGTGTTAACTGGCTGGGAAGCAACTACCTGCTGGCCACCGCGGTAGCAGTCGTTACCGCCACTGGGGTGAAATTTCTACTCTGTCTTAAATTCGTTTTTAACTTGCGCGGCCATAGCGCCAATCGTGCTTGGTGGTATCAATTGACCGCCGCGTTGTTTGCCCTAGCCCTTAACCTTATATGTATGTATTTGCTGATCGATATATGCGGTCTTGACCGTCTGCACTTCATCCTGCCCGGTCTGTTGTGGGCACGGGTTATTACCACTGGCAGCGTGTTCATGTTTAATTTTCTTGCCGCTAAATATATTGTCTTCCGAGATTTTTAGGGACAGGAAGTCGCCTCTTCGTTTTTGAATTTCACCACCACATATCTAATATCATTGGTGCGCCACTCTGCTGTTTTCGGTGTTACAGTATTCCCCTCTTCTTGCCAGGTAATCTTTTGCTCATGATTAAATAGAGCAAAACTGCCGGCTTTCACCCCCGCGCTATCGCTGTTTGATGCGATAATTAAGGTAAGTTCATCGTCTGCGTCTGCGGCTGGATAAAGGGCGCTGTCACCGTTGAGCTTAACTATCAGGGTGCCATCGTCTTCGCCTTTGCCGTAGTCGAACCAGTTTGGTTTCCAAGCATAAGGGAATACATCCCACTTGAGCACTGCAAGCTCGCCTTTCTTATTGGCAATGGTTAGGGTCTTTTGCTTAGCACAGGGAGTTAAATTTACCCGCCAGACACGGGCATCAGCTGACGCGCTGATACCCGTATCGCTATCGTCTGCGGCAGTAATGTGTAGTTGTGGGGCAAGAATGTGGGCGGTGAGCGCTGTGCTGTTGCTGCCATCGCTGAATTCTATTTCTATTTCCTTATCACCATCGTAATTAGTTTTCCAGCGGCGCGTCAGCCTAAGCTGTAGATGTTGTGTGCTGTTAGCGCTCAATGTGCCCGCAATGATTGTTGCCATGCCTTCTTTCTTATGCACACGTTGCCAGCCATCACCGCCAGGGTCGTCCTTGTTAGCCATAGTAACTTCGCGCACCTCCAACAGCCCTGCCGTATGTTCAGTGCGCACCGACCATGACAGGCTACTGCTCTCGGTGTTTTCTATGTTGAAGCTCTGCACACCCTTGCTGGCACTGGCAAATTTTAACATATCTTGTGACAACTTCAGACCATCGTCGGTGGTTTGCGCGCTAGCATCATCGGTGTCGAGTGATTGTCCGTCCCCCATGTCATCTGTCATGCCATCTGTAGTTGCGGGCTGAGACGACTCGACTGGCGGCGTAGGCGATGGCGTAGGCGATGGCGTAGGCGATGGCGTAGGCGATGGCGCAGGCGCAGCCCCAACCAGCCACTTGTGCCGGGCTGGTGTCTTTTGCTCGGTGCGGTCTTGTTTCCTCCCTTTGGCGCACAACGTCTTGTGGCCAGCAGCACCGAGTTCTGTCTTGGTTAGTCTGATGGACTCGCTAAAGTCGCGCCACGTGCCATACGCTTGGTTGTCGCAGCTGCTTACTCCTGAGATGAGTGCGTAGGCGTACTCTACCGTAGCCTTGTTGTCAGCTACCACCTTCACAGTTACGCCTGTCCCCACTGAAGTTCTAATCGGTGCTCCGTCGAAGCTGACTGAGGGCATCGCCTCAGCATCTGCTCCAGTCGGATCGGGCGTGACCGTCGGTCTTTCACTACAGGCAACGAGTATGCCACCGAGCAACACCAGGGGGAACTTCATGGGGCTGTTTCTCCTTGCCACATTCTCTATATCACCACCATCCTCGCCCTCCCCCATCGGTATAATTATGTTCGGTCTTTAGCGGAAAGTAATTTTTTTGTTAAAGCCTTGCACACTTCCTGCCGACAACATGTGCGGGCTTACTGCCTTGAGGAGGAACTCAGTGCTGTATGTTGTCTCGATTTTATCTGCTATAATTGTCAGTTGCAGTGCAGACAAGCCTGCCTATCTGAGCGACGGGGTTAAGGCGCAGCAGCAGACCAGCATCGATGCCCTGCCACAAGTCAGCGTTACTTTCGATCAGGGGTCTTTGCCCGCAGCCGTCGCCACCGTCAACAGCATCAATGCCTATGTCACAAGCACCAGCGGGGCGACGAAATACCGCTATGCATTGCTCAGCGGCCCCGCAGCCGCGCAGGGAGCAACGGCTTGTGCTGAAGCTGATTACAGTGAGTTTCAACCCCTGGCTGATCCCATAATTGCCAGCGACTTGCCCGAAGGTGCTCAGCTGCTCTGTGCTCGCGGTAAGAATGCCGCGGGGATCGCCCAGCAAGCCGCGACCAGCCATGCCTGGAAGATCGCTTTAGCCCCTCCAGCAGATGAAGAACCACCAGTCGAGCCCACCCCAGATGAGCGCCCGATGTTTGTAGTCAATTTTCCCCCTGCTGTTTCTCCACCTCCACCGCCGCCGCCACCAGTCGAGTCATCGCCGCCGCCGCCACCTCCGCCACCACCGCCAGTCGAGTCATCGCCTGAACCAGAGGCCAAGATGCAGGTTAAAAAAAACGACAACGCGGGGGCACTATCGCATGCCTTCTCGCACGGCGACACCATGGGCATCATCTCCTACTATATTCATAATACAGGCGATGCTGAGTTAACCTGGAGTTTGAAATTAGGTGACGAGGAGGATGTTGGGTGGTTGCGGGTGACTTACAACGGGGAAGCTAAAGTAGGCAGTGACATCAGCTTCAGCGGCACATTGGCGGCCAACAGCAGGTCATCCGGGTTTTGGGTCGGCCTGGTTTCTGACTCTAGCAGGCGTGTCGATCATGATTATCTGGCCGTGAAAAAAGTGAACGGTAAACGTGTCGAGACCTCCGAATATGAGGCAACGATTATTTTCAAGAATGAAAACACTGGTGCGACTGAGGAGGCGACTGCATCCGTGTATCTGCAAATCCCTCGTCTGGGTTTGAAGAAGAGCAGCCCGCCCCGTAAATATCAGTGGCACTTACCGATAGCCAATGGCGACCATGACCGGAAAAGACTGTATATCGAGAAACGCGGCAAGGGCAACTTGACTTGGCGCAACAACAAAAAGGATTACAATAAATTTGATGTCACCTCCAACAATCTAACCAATGGTGGTCACTTTGACGTTAGACTCAGGCGTAGAGGACGGCGGGATAACAAGCCCCCTGCTGAGGGCGACCACACGCACATGGGCATCATATCCAACGGGGGTGCGACCTACGTGGGGCAATCAAATCCTGGTATTCGTTGGCTGTATGTATGTGTCGTTAACGGCAATGTCAACACCAATACTAGGTGCCCCGAACATGATCCTAGCCATCACAATTGAGAGGTAGACCTTGAAAGGCCTGGCCCTGGCAGTACTGTCCTTGTCGTTTGCTTGTCAAGCTGACGAACGCAACTACAGCCGTTCGTATGCAGCCAATGATGCCAATGCAGTTGTCGCACCAGAGGGCGAAGCAGCCAGTGTTGGCTTCGAAAATCTGCCCAAGATGAGAGACAACAGTGTCAACATCAACATCGGCGTTACCAGCCAAAAAGGTGCGGTTAAGTATAAATACGCGCTGCTCACGGGTACGGAGGCTGAGGGAGGAAGTTCAGCCTGCTCTAGTGCCAAGTACAGTAGCTTTATTCCCCTGGTGCGGGCAATTACCCGTAACAGACTGCCTGAAGGTCATCATCTGCTCTGTGCTAGAGGCAAGGATGCCGCGGGCATTGCACAGCAAGCTCCCACTACTTTTACCTGGGTGATCGATACCAGCGTGACTGTCGAGGATGAGGAAGAGGAGGAAGGGCCGGCCGCGGAAGAATTGCCCGAAGAGACTTCAATGCCAGCCGCACCCGAAGTAGAACCACCACCTCCCATTGAGGTCGAGGAGGAAGAACCAGCCTCCCCGCCTATGCCCAGTCCAGAGGAGGAAGGGTCAACTCCTATGCCAGCTCCTACACCTACCCCTATGCCCAGTCCAGAGGAGGAAGAGTCAACCCCTATGCCAGCTCCTGCACCCAACCCGCCCGTGTCTCCGTCAGGGCAAGCCGAGATAAAAATTGGCGAGGGCAACAATGGCCGCGCCCGGCAACTCGCCACGATCGCCTTTAGCAACGGGGAGACGAGCAAGATCAGCGTGTATGTGCATAACCAAGGCAGCGCCCCGCTGAATTGGCGCATGCAGTCGGACAGCAGCCGCGCGATCAGGTGGTTGCAAGCCGAATACGATGGTCAAGTTGAGCAGATACCTGATGATGGTGAAAACGCTATCTTCGAGGGGGTAGTAGCCGCGGGCAGCAAGTCGGGGGCGATCTCTTTCAGTTTGAAACTTGATATGACAGGTAAGGTTGCATATGAATATCTGGAGTATAAAGACCCTGCGGAATACAAGACGCGCCTTATTTTTCACGACGATGATAATGACCGCCACGCAACTTTAGAAGTGAGCCTCTACGTTCCCAAAATGTCGTTTGGCAACAACAGGCCAAGAGTTGTCAACGGCAAGAAAAAAAACTGGCAGCTGAGCCTGCCGAAGGATAGCCTGAACAAAGTCCACAGGCTATACATTAACAACAGGGGTAAGGGCAATTTAAGCTGGCAAGTAGCTAAGTCGACCGGTTCTGGCAGCAACAAGGTAGGGTCTACGGTAGGTAGCAGTTGGACACAGGTTTCAGACAGCCAAGATTGGTTTTTAGTGCGGAAACAAGATACTTACGTAGAAATGAAACTCAGCCCTGAGGCCGAAGACAGAAAACTTAGACAAGTAGCTGGCAAGAGTGGCTGGCGCGGTAACTGGGGGTGGGTCATCTTTGACTCTAACAGCGGCAGCAGCTACTCAACCCAGCAGGTGGCGGGGCGGAAATACTTCAGGGTGTGCTTTGAAGAAAAAACCGGCGAGCACAAAAACAACTGCGGCAACAGTGACTGAGCCAGAAGGCGCTCTTCCCTTGAAAAAAATCTTCTAATTTTCGGCTATGTGTTGTATCCTGGCGGGCGGGAATTGTCCCCTCTAATATTTTGATCAAAGGAGTTTCGTTATGAAGATTCTACTCTCTCTGTTGGTTGCGACTTGGTCGTTGTCCGCTTTTGCCATCGATTTTATGACTGGTGATGCTCGTCATGGCAGGAGCAGCTCTGTTCATTGGCACGGCAAGAGTGTTGAAACGAACGAAGCTGGTGAAAGCAAGCTCTACCTCGTTTCGCTCGCCTACCGTCAGCTCACTGAGCACAAGTTCTACTTGCAGTTTGACAAGTTTGGTCTTGGTGATAAGCACAAGCATTACCGCATGCTGGTAGTCATGCAAGGACACGACTTTGCCAAGTTTTACGTCTACAGGCCCGATCCGAAAGACATCACTACCAAGAAAGTAGACGCAGCCGAAGTTAGCAATGGTATTCCTGACCGTTACGTTGCCTCTGGCTGGGGTTTTAAACAAGGTGACAATATATATCTCTTGTCTGATAGTGGTTTCGTCAAGCATTTTTATCTCCATGAACAGGATGGCAACAAGATGCTAGGTATCCGTGGTGGGAAACGCCATGGCGAAGGCACTGCCTACATGTGGCAAGCTAACCTCAAGCAGGTTTTTAGCACCCTAGTAGCAGACTAGGCCGAAAGCATTTTTGTCTAGCAAGTGTCTGCAAAGGCACTTGCTTTTCCTTATTTTTCCGAAGCTCTCCCCTTGAAAAAACTGCCTGTTTTTGGTAACAGCACCGACAACTGAAGACGGGAGCCTGGTGTGGTTGAGTGGCGACAGCTGTGTGCTTACGTGCCACAGCAGCGGCTGCGTTTTGTGACGGCAACCGCGTTGTTCGACGGGCACGATGCTAGCATCAATATCTTTCGTCGTTTGTTGCAGCACCGCGGTGCAGAAGTCATCCATCTCGGTCACGACCGTGCCGCGGCCGAGGTTGCCCGTGCGGCCCTGTGCGAGGATGTCCACGGTGTGGCCATCTCCAGCTATCAGGGCGGGCACAACGAATTCTTCGTCTATTTGCGACAGCTGCTCGATGAACAGGGTGGCCAACACATCAAAATTTTTGGCGGTGGCGGGGGGGTAATCACGCCAGAGGAAATTGCTGCCCTTCAGCAGCAAGGCATCAGCAAGATTTTCAGCCCTGAAGACGGGCAAGTTGCAGGGCTTGGCGGTATCATCGGCTACATGTTGCAGGCCAGCGATGTCGATCTCGTCGCCCAGCCCAACGACAGTTTGCCACGTGCCTTGACGTTGCTTGAAGCCGGTCAGCCGCGGCCGCAGGCGACTGCCTCAGTCGCACAAAAAACTCCTGTGCTGGGGGTTACGGGTAGTGGCGGGGCGGGCAAAAGTTCGCTGATTGACGAGGTTTTAACGCGTTTTCTGGCTGACTTCAAAGACTTCAAGCTGGCCGTCATCTGCATCGACCCGACTAAATCCAAGACGGGCGGCGCGTTGCTCGGCGATCGCCTCCGCTTGAACTGTGTGCGTGACGAACGGGTCTTCGTGCGTAGCTTCGCGACCCGCGGCGGGTCGGGTCAGCTCACAACTTTCTTGCAGGCAGCCTTGCAACTGTTGCAAGCACAAGATTTTGATCTGATCGTCGTTGAAACAACTGGCATCGGGCAGGCAGACTCCGACATCGTCAAGATTTCCGATCGCAGCCTGTATGTGATGACCCCTGAATATGGGGCGCAGAGCCAGTTGGAAAAAATCGACATGCTCGATTACGCCGACTGCATTGCCATCAACAAGTTTGAACGACCACAAGCCCTCGATGCTATCCGCGATGTGCGCACCCAGATAAGGCGCAGTCGTTTTGCGGGACAGCGGGTGCAGGATAGCGATTATCCCGTGTTTGGCGTAATTGCCAGCCGTTTCAACGACGACGGTGTCAACGCTCTCTATCAACACCTCTGTGCCATGCTTTTTCCTGATCGTGATGAGCATAAACACGCGAAGCGATCTGCCGCCCTGCAATCAAGTCAGCGTGCGCCCCTCTTGCCCGCGACACGACAGCAGTATCTGTTCGACATCGCCGCGGCGGTGCGCAGCTATCATCGTCACAGCGAGCGGCTCGGGGCCCTATTGCAGGAGCGAGAAAGTCTGCGCCTAGCACAGGGCAATGCCTTGCTATCGGAGGCGTTACGTGCCGAGTTGCATCAGGCCGTAGCGAAGTGCGAAGCTCAGTTGCCTGCATCGGCACTGGCGAGTATTGCGGCGTGGCGTGAGCGAGATGCCGATTATGACAAGGAAGAGACGAGCTTTGCGGTGCGGGGCAAAAAAATTACCGCGCTGCCGCATTTTGTTTCGTTGACAGGGAACAAGCTGCCTAAGGTTGCCCGCCCACGTTACGACTGCGATGCCGACCTGTGGCGTTATCTGCGCAAGGAAAACTTGCCGGGCAGTTTCCCCTACACTGCAGGCATCATGCCCTTTCGTCGCACACAGGAAGATCCACAGCGGCAGTTCGCTGGTGAAGGCAGCCCGCAACAAACCAACAAACGCTTTCACTATCTGTCCGCGGCCTCGCCAGCCAAACGCCTGAGCACTGCTTTCGACAGCGTCACCTTGTATGGCCACGATCCCGATGCCCGCCCTGACATCTATGGCAAGGTGGGCGAATCAGGGGTTTCGGTGGCTACACTGGATGACATGCAAAAACTTTACGCAGGCTTCGATCTCTGCGACCCGCATACGAGCGTTAGCATGACCATCAACGGCCCCGCGCCGATAATTCTTGCCATGTATCTCAACACTGCTATCGCCCAACAGCTCGACAAGCACCGTGCCGAGGGGAAAGAACTCAGTGCTCCCGAACAGCAAAAAATCACGGCGCAGACCTTGCAGACGGTGCGAGGCACAGTGCAGGCCGATATTTTGAAGGAAGATCAGGCGCAGAACACCTGTATCTTCTCGACCGAATTTGCTTTGCGCATGATGGGGGACGTGCAGGAGTATTTTGTGGCGCAAAAAATCAAAAGATACTACAGCGTCTCTATCTCTGGCTTTCACATCGCCGAAGCAGGTGCTAATCCTGTGACGCAGCTGGCCTTTACGCTTGCCAACGGTTTTACCTATCTCGAGTACTACTTGGCACGCGGCATGCAAGTAGATGATTTTGCCCCGAACTTATCGTTTTTTTTCAGCAGCGGTCTCGATCCCGAATACAGCGTGCTCGGTCGTGTGGCGCGCCGCATCTGGGCACTCGCTCTGCGGGATGTCTATGGTGCTAACGAGGACAGCTGCAAGTTGAAGTATCACGTGCAGACATCGGGACGTTCGTTGCATGCACAGGAGATGACCTTCAACGATATTCGCACTACCTTGCAGGCCTTGGTGGCCTTGTGCGAAAACTGCAACTCGCTGCATACCAATGCCTTCGACGAAGCCTTGACGACACCGACAGAGGCAAGTGTGCGCCAGGCAATGGCGATTCAGCTGATCATCAATCGCGAGTTAGGACTCAATCAGTGCGAAAATGTTTTGCAAGGTTCGTACTTTATTGAGCACTTAACCGATCTTGTGGAAGAGCAGGTCTTGCAAGAATTCGAGCGTCTCGCCCAACGGGGAGGGGTGCTCGGCGCGATGGAGTCGCAATATCAGCGTAGCAAAATTCAGGAACAAAGCTTGTATTATGAAGAGCTTAAGCATGCAGGGGACGTGCCTATCATCGGGGTCAACACGTTTGTCGCGACATCAGACGAGAAGCAGCGAGGTAAAACTGACCTGATTAGGGCGACAGCCGCGACCAAAGATCAGCGTCTCGCTGACCTGGCCGCCTTCAAACAGCGCCAGGCAAAACAGGCAAAGATTGCCTTACAAAAATTGCAACAGGTGGTCTTAACGGGCGATAATATCTTTGCCGAGTTGATGCATACGGTAAAATATGCCACGCTGCAGGAAATTACCGAGCTGCTGTATGTGCTGGGGGGCAGATACAGGCGCCTGCTGTGATTTTCCCTCCGCGGCTAAAACCGTGCGCTTAGGTGGGAGGCGCGGGGCTGCGGGGAACATCTTGCCTAGAAACAATGCCTGTGGGTAGAATTATCTTCCGACAACTAACCTGCTGAAAAACAAAGATTAACACGATTTTTTCGCAAAACTCGCGCCCGCCTAACTTGACAGCCAGGCGCACCTCTGAAAAAATTTACGTAGATGTCTAAAGTCCTAGTCGAGGCTGCCGATTGATACAGCAGTCGTATTAAGGATAGCAATTTCATCGTGGGGGGTGTGTAATGCGTAGCGTGTTTTTGGCGGCAAGCTTGCTGCTGTTGTTCGTGGCCTGCAAGCCAGTGGCGAGAGGGCCTGTGTCTGGCTTGGAGGCAGTCACTGATGGCAACTTAACTTTGGGTATGGTGCCGGTGGAGGATGACGATGGGGTTCAGGCTTATCGCCTGCTTGTCTGCCGCAAGTCAGACTCATATCCAAAATGGATGCTTGAAGACACCAACAGGTGCCGTCACGCGTTGTTGAACGAAACTGGCAGCGAGATCGTCTTCATGCACGATGATTTTGAGCGAGGTTTTGCTACCAAATACGCGGGCTACGCCCAGGGCTACATAGCTCCTGTCTTGGTCGGTGTTGTGGCTGCTGCGGCTGTCGCTGGTGCTGGCAAGTGGGTCGGTGGTAAGACAAAGGCATTTTCTGTGCAAGAAGGGATCAAGGACGCTGATCAGTCATTTTTTGTGAAAAAGGCGAAGGGTATCAAAGAGTATTGGAATAACGACGATAAGTTGAAGTTTGTTAAAAAGGTCTTAGGAGTGCGTCACGTAGTTCACAGGGGTCCTGCCTTTTCCAAGGTGGCTGCAGCTAGGTACAGGGCTATGTTTGCGTTGGATCGGACGGGTAAGCTGACGAGCGTGTTACGAGTAAGTACCCGTGTGTCCGCCGAGGCTTTCAAGGAGGCTAGGCATATGGTGGATGTGACTTCTGATCTGGACGTACTGAGATACGAGCAGGGGTTGCTCACAGATCTGAAAAAGGTTGCTGATGACGCTGCTAAGCGGACCGAACACACTGATAAGCTGAAAAAAGATCTAGACGACCTTAAGGGGATCGAAAGGCAAGACGGCAACATTACTGGTCCAAAGAGTAACGAGAAATTTACAATGTTGGATGCGAACGGCAAGCTTGTAGAGGCGGATGATGCGAGCCAAGCTCTGGGTTCTTTCCAGATAAAGATGGCCAATCTGCCCGAAGATCACCCCGACCGCATAGATGGGTTGTTGAGGCAAAAAAAGATAAAAGTCCTCGAAGATGACTACATCGCGAAAATTAATGACGACAACTTTAACCAGGCTGAATTTTTCAATATGGCTGATGATGCCACAACCACCAATAAAACAAGACTTGATACATTGGCGAGTACGGCTGAAAAGGAAGCTCCAGAGGGCAGTATTCAGGCAGCGGGAAAGGTAGTCCTTGATGCTAAGATAAAGAGACAGTACAGTCCGCTGGGTGTAAAGTACAGTGATCTTGGTAGTTTGGCTCTTAAAGGCGCGGCTGGTGTAGCTTTGGTGACCATGACTGGTCTTGACAAGTCGGTGTGGGGCTACGCGGATCGGCAGACAAGTGTGCATTGGAGTCAGGTCTTCTCAGAAAGTATGGAGAGTGAAAACAAAGTCAAAGACATGTCCACCCTGCTGCGCAGTTTCGCTGATTTCTTTGGCTACCTAGTCAACCCACAAGCACTGGCGCTCGGCAAATGAGCTAGCCACAACACAAGCAGTTTTTTGAAGAGAAGGCCCTGGTGCCTTCTCTTTTTTTCGTTGCCGAGGGGGTAGCCACACCCAAGCACGGAGCTCTCGGTGGGCAAGAGGTAGGGGGCAACTGCCGAGAGACTTGAGGGCAAGCTTGAACGCAATAGCAAGAGGTCTGATGACGAGGAGCGAGCTAGGAAGCGAGCGATACAAAGAGCCAAGCGTAGCGTAGCGCGTAGCGAGCGTTACAAAGAGCCAAGCGTAGCGTAGCGCGTAGCGAACGATACAAAAAGCCGCAGCGCAGCTGGCGCAAAAATGCTATACTATCCCTGAGTGCATTCAGTAAATTTATGGAGGTAACTTGGTGGTCAAGCGAAAGCGAGCTGCGAAAAGAGCTAGGAGAAGATCTCACAATCCCCATGATGAATTCTTTAAGATGGTTTTCAAACAAAAGAAATATCTTATTGGATTATTGCGATTAGTTTTTTCAGAAGCGGCCTTTGCTATGTTTGTTGTCGATAAGCTGGTCATCAGAGACAGTGTGCTTATCAAGGGGCCGGGAGGTGAATTACGCACCGACATCATGGTGCAGCTACCTTTGTGGGGCATCACAAACAGGATCGTCATCCTGTCAATAATTCTTGAGCATAAGAGCTATAAGGATCGTGATGCTGTCTTGCAAGCCATGGAATATTACGTGGCGGAATGCAAGGCGCGCAGCAAGAGGAGGACGAGGCAGCCAGGCGAACCCTATGAGTTGATTATTCCTGTAATTCTGCTGTGTTGTGAGGATAAGGACTACGAGCCGCCACAGGATTACCTCAGTTGGGAGTTTGGCAGCGAGGAGATTCCGCCAGAGCTGGCAGCGCTAGCGGATGACTTGCCGGTGATGCGCTGCAAGGTATTCAATCTCAGAAAACCGCCTCTCAGCGAGTTGTGGACGAAGGCGGGGAGCAGTGCTATCATCATCTATGTTATGGCGGAGTTGTGGGGTATGGACGAAGATAAGATAGCCTTGATCATTGAGAAAATTGAAGGGCTTGAACGAGGAGAGGGGCAGTTTTTGGGCAACATGCTAATGGATTATTGTGATGCGGCCGATAGGGGGGTGAGGCGCCAGGATTTTGATCGTGTTGATCGTAAGCGCTGGCCGCACAAGCGAGAGGAGGAGCGATTCGTGCCAACGATGTATTTTGGACTGGAGCGAGCTGAGCGACGCGGCTTGCAGAAAGGCGAGCAGCTGGGCTTGCAGAAAGGCATTGAGCAGGGCATTGAGAAGGGCATTGAGAAGGGCGAACAGCTGGGATTGCGGAAGGGCGAACAGCTGGGATTGCGGAAGGGCGAGCAGCTGGGATTGCAGAAGGGCGTTGAACAAAAGCAGATGGAGGCTGCTCAGCTAATGCTCAGCGATGGCATGCCTGAAGATCAGGTGTGTAAATTTCTGAAATTGACCAAGAAAGAGCTGACGGCAATCAAGCGAAAATTAAAAAATTAAAGATTTCAGCCAATTTTTCCAGACATGCCTCTGCCTTCGTTGTCTTGGCACATGCCTCCGTTGTCTTGGCACGGCGCAGTGGAGCTAGCAAGCGAGCGTTACAAAAAAGCAGCGTAGCGCAGCGCGTAGCGCGTAGCGCGTAGCGCGCAGCGAGCGTTACAAAGAGCCAAGCGCAGCCTTCACCCCTTCGCAAACAAATTCAGCGGTGAGGGGCAACCCGTCGTAGCTACGCAGCGAGTAGAGTTTGTCCTTGGTTAGGGGCGTTTCGGTGACGAGTAGGGTGTGCAGTTGCGCGTCGCGATTTTGTTCAATGATAATGTTGAGTCGGTGTTTTTGCAAAAAGTCAACCACCGTCCTGTGGAAGGGAAAAGCCCTAATACGCATGTAGTTGAGTTCAATGTCTTGCTCTTCAAGCAAGGCTTTGGCTTCGATGACGGCTTCGTGACAACTGCCGATGGTGACGATGGCGAGATCGAGGTCGTCTTCGTAAACGATCAGCGGTAGCGGCAGATAATCTTTGGCGGTTGCATGCTTGCGCTGTAGGCGGTCAAGCACCTCTTGGTATTCCGTCCCGTTTTCGGTGTAAGCTCCGAATTTATTGTGTCCTGACCCTCTGGTAAAAAAAGCCCCCGCGGGGTTGGTGCCAGGCAGGGTGCGGTAGCAGATGCCGTCCTGATCGCGATCGTGGTAGCGCAGAAAACGCTCGCCTTTATCGAATTTGTGCAAAATTTTCCCCCGCTCTGGCTGATAGCTGTCGTTCCATTTGAGGCGAGGACAGAGCCAGTCGTTCATGCCGATGTCAAGATCCATCATCACGAACACAGGTGTCTGCAGCATGTCGGCGAGGTCGAAGGCCGCGATGGTAAGGTAGAAGCTTTCTTCGGGATCGGCAGGAAAGACAAGCACATGCTTGGTATCACCGTGTGAAGCGTAGGCACAGGCAAGCAGGTCGCTCTGCTGAGTGCGGGTCGGCATGCCTGTCGAGGGGCCGACACGTTGCACGTTGAAAATTACCGCAGGCAACTCTGCATAGTAGGCGAAGCCGATCAGTTCAGCCATCAGTGAGATACCGGGACCGCTGGTCGCGGTGAGGGCACGCGCCCCGTTCCACGTCGCCCCGAGCACCATGCCTAGGGCGGCCATTTCATCTTCGGCTTGCAAGATACAGTAGTTGTGCCCGCCTTCCTCGTTCTGACGAAATTTGCGGCAAAAATTTTGGAAAGCGTCGAGCAGCGCGGTCGAGGGCGTAATCGGATACCAGGCGGCGACCGTTGCCCCTGCGTAGACACTGGCGAGGGCCGCACTGGAGTTGCCATCGACGAGAATTTTATCCGCGGTGGCATGCATGCGCACTAGTTGGATGGGCAAAGGACAGGAGATGTTTTTTTGGGCGTAATCATAGCCGAGTTCGATAGCTTTGAAGTTGGAAGCGAGCAATTTTTGTTTTTTTTGAAATTTTTCCCGCAGCAGTGTCTTGATAATGCTCATCTCAATGGCGCACAGGGCGGCAACGACACCGACGTAGCAGATGTTTTGCATCAGCGTGCGTTCTCGTGCCTGCTGGAAATGCACGTTCACTAGTTCAGCGAAAGGCACACCGAACAAATTAAGATCGGCACGGTTAACCTTCGCGGTCGTCGGCGGCCAGGTCGCATCATAGAGCAAGTACCCGTCTTGGCGCACATCTCGCACATCTTGTTGGTAAGTTTGGGCGTTCATGGACACGACGAGGTCGAAGTGTTTTTTCCTGCCGAGATGCCCGCTCTTGTTGACTCTGATTTCATACCAGGTTGGCAGACCCTGAATGTTGGAGGGGAAGATATTTTTGCCGGCAATCGGCACTCCCATGCGGAAAATCGCTTGCACCAGCAGGCTGTTGGCACTAGCCGAGCCGGTACCGTTAGGAGTAGCGATCTTGATAGAAAAATTGTTGATGCTGTTGGGATTGCGTTCAGCCAGCATAGGGGATAACCAGTTCAAATTTACGCATGTCCCAAGCCGCAGTCGGGCAGCGTTCGGCACACAGTCCGCAGTGAATGCAGAGGTTTTCGTCTTTCACCATCACCCGTTCAGTCTGAGGTAATGCCGCTGAGACGTAGAGGCTTTGTGCGTCATTTTCAGCGGGGACGGTAAGTTTAGGGCGCATGTCGGGCTCAGCCGCGTTGCCAGTGATGGTCAAGCAGTGTAGCGGGCAAATGTCGATGCAGGCATCGCATTCAATGCACAGTGACGCGGTGAAGTGAGTCTGGATATCGCAGTTGAGGCAGCGCTCGATTTCTTTGCTGGTCTGTTCAGCGGTGAAGCCAAGTTCAACTTCGGTTGCGAGTTTTTGCAAGCGTTGTTCGAGATCAACATGCACCATCTGTTGACGTGGTTGAGGGCTGTAGTCGTTGCTGTAGCGCCACTGATGCATGCCCATCTTCATGGCATAGAGATTTGCGCCTGGGGGTGGACGTTGGTCGATGCGCTGGTGGTGGCAGTATTGATGAATTGAGATCGCCGCGGCATGCCCGTGTGCAACCGCAGTGATGATGTTCTCGGGCCCGAAGGCCGCGTCGCCACCAAAAAAAACACCCTCACGAGTGCTTTGGAACGTGCGACGATCGACGCTAGGTGTGTCCCAGGCATCGAATTCAATGCCGAGGTCACGTTCAATCCACGGCATGGCGTTTTCCTGGCCAACGGCGAGGATGACATCGTCGCAGGAAATTTCCGCCGTGCCAACCTTGGCTGCGGTTAGCTTCCCTCGTGCATCTTCGTGCCATTCAACTTTTTCCCAGGCCGTGCCACACAGTCTGCCGTTGTCGAGCAAAAAGGCTTGCGGTGCATGGTTTAAAAGCAGTTCGACCTGCTCCTCTTCGGCATCGTCGAGTTCCCACTCGGAGGCTTTTAGTAAGTGGCGCGGTTTGCGGGCGACGACGTAGACGTTCTTACCGCCGATGCGTTTAGCGGTGCGGCAGCAGTCCATCGCGGTGTTGCCCGCGCCGATGATGACGACGTTGCTGCCGATAGTGCTCGTATGTCCAAAGGCAACGGATTCAAGCCACTCGATGCCGATGTGAATGTTAGCACTGGCGGCTTGGCGTCCGCTAAGCTGCAGATCTTTGCCTTTAGGCGCGCCGCTGCCGATGAACACCGCGTCGAAGTTGTGATCGGCGAGAAAATCGCGCAAACTCGTGACCTCGTGGTTGTAGTGCATGCCAACACCCATGTCGATGACCATGTCCAGTTCTTCTTGCAAAACTTCAATCGGCAGGCGGAAGGCGGGAATGTTGGTGCGCATCAAGCCACCTGCCGCGGGTAATTTTTCAAAGATGTGGCACTGATAACCGAGCGGCATAAGGTCGTTAGCGACAGTCAACGAAGCTGTCCCTGCGCCGATGAGGGCAATTTTCTTCCCGTTTTTGCGCTTGGGAATTTGCGGCAGGCGTGCCTTGATATCGCCTTTGAGGTCGGCAGCCACCCGCTTTAGGCGGCAGATCGCAACTGGCTTGGCATCGATGCGGGTGCGGCGGCAAGCTGGTTCACAGGGACGATCGCAGGTGCGGCCGAGAATGCCAGGAAAGACGTTCGAGGCCCGGTTAAGCAGGTATGAGTCGGCGTAGCGGCCTAGTGCCAGGAGACGAATATATTCGGGCACATCGGTATGTGCAGGACAAGCCCACTGGCAATCGACAACGCGATGGTAGTAGTCGGGATTGTTAACGTCCGTTGGCTGCATGCTTTGCCTGCTGTGCGTGAGCAGTAGGAAGGTGCATACGTCAGGCAGCTGTGTTGCGCAAGGAAGAAGTCAGCCGTTGCCAGCGCAAACTTATGGGCATGCCTAAGCGTCTGAACTAACGCTGGTGCCGCGGCAGCTCGCCATTGACGAGCATGGTTACCAAGACTTGATTGTCCTGCCGCACAATATCAACCATCAGGTAGGTGGCCGCGTCGTGTAGCAGCAAGTCACGATGGAAGGGCGATACCCACAACAGCGTTAACGCTTCGGTCAGTGTGCGCCCGCGGGCGCGGTTCTCGCCCAGCAAGCGCAACCGTCGCTGGTGCAAGGCTTGCTTCACCGCATACAGTTCGGTGCGGTCGTGAATGACGCTGAGACGTGTTGCCGTGGGCGGCATTTTTTGCAACGGCAACGCGGCCAACCCTAGCTTTGCCCGCAACGCGGCCACCCAGGCTTGCACCGCTTGCGGCTCTCGGCTGCGCGGCACCTGCTGTGGCAACAAGGGGGCGCGCTTGGCAGGCTTGCCGACAGGAAAAATATAGAGCAAGCGTGGCCCGGTCTTGTCTGGATGGCGCGACAGACAGTTGACGGCAACTAGACCACTACCCGATGTCGGCAGCAGCAGTTCGTGCTGGGCAATGGTTACAACCCGTGTGCGTTGCAGGCCACTAGGTGCATACCGTGCTCGCACAACACGACAATAGTGCTGTAGCCCCGCGGCGAGTTTTACTTTATTGCCTGCGCGCACCGCGGCGTACGGGGCCGAAACACTCAGCCTCCAGCTGCGGCCATCTTCACAATTGCCATATGCATAGCCAGCACCACCCTCACGCTGTGCCTGTGTGCGTGCCAACTGCTTTCCCGGCCCGGCCCGCGGTGATGTGCGTAAGCTGAGTAGCGTGTCGTAAATGCCAGCTTGCCACAACGCGCGCATGTCTTGTTGTGGTGCACAAAAAAAACGCGCTTGCTGTTGCAAATCTGTGCGCAAGCGCCGCGCAGGAACTCCCGCCGCGGCCTGCCCAACATAAAAAAACAACCCTGAACCGATTAACATATCTTTCCACGGCACTGCCAAATGCGTCCTCCCGCCTGGTTGTGCACCACTATTAATTTAGCACTTTCTTGCGCCGTGGCGCGGCTTTTTTGCGCCGTGGCGCGTCTTTTTTGTAACGCTCGCTACGCGGCTTTTTGCCGCTTTCTAGCTCCCCGCTCGCTGCTTGCGCTCTGATCTCCCTGTATTGCGTTGAGGCTTGTCCTCAGGCCCCTCTCTGCTTGTTTTCAAGTCTCTCGGCTGTTGCGTGCAAGCTTGCCCACCGAGAGCCTAATGAACGGCGAGGCGAGGCCGTACGAAAACTCGACCATAAATATTGCCAACACCATAGTCAGTTTATTTCTTTGCACAAGGCATGTCCTTGCACCTATCTCAGGGAGAGTTTCTCGGTAGGGCTGCGCCGTGGCGCGCTACGCGCTACGCGACTCTTTGTAACGCTCGCTTTCTAGCTCGCTGCTTATCCTCTAGTCTCTCTGCATCCTCTCGCTGCTTGCGCTCTGATCTCCCTGTATTGCGTTCGGGCTTGTTCTCAGGCTCTCTGCTTGCCCCCAAGCCTCTCGGCTATCGCGTTCAAGCTTGCTCACCGAGAGCTCCATGAACGGCACGGCAAGACCGTGCGAAAACTCGACCATAGATATTGCCATATTGTTGTCAGATTATGCTTTTAGATAAAGCATGTGCTTATTCATGCTCAGGTCGAGTTTCTCGGCAGGTCTGTGCCGTGCCAAGATAACGGAGGCACGCACGACTCTTTGTAACGCTCGCTTGCTAGCTCGCTGCATGTTCTCAGACCCCTCGCTCTTGCGTTCAGGCTTGCCTACCGAGAGCTCCATGAAGGGCGAGGCGAGGCCGTACGAAAACTCGACCATAAATACTGCCATATTGCCGTTAGATTATGCTTTTGCATAGGGCATGTGCTTGCACTTAACTCAAGGAGAGTTTCTCGGTAGGGCTGCGCCGTGGCGCGCTACGCGCTACGCGACTCTTTGTAACGCTCGCTTTCTAGCTCGCTGCTTATCCTCTAGTCTCTCTGCATCCTCTCGCTGCTTGCACTCTGATCTCTCGTTACTGCGCTCAAGCTTGCTTGCCGAGAGCTCCATGAACGGCATGGCAAAACTTACCTCAGCATCTCCGCCGATGCACAACCCAGACAGCTGTGTTACAAGGCACGGTCGGAGGTGAGGCAATGCCGGAAAAACTTCTCCTAGTGGTTCTTGACGGTGTTGGGCACCGGGCACAGGCACACGGCAATGCGGTGCAGGCGGCACACACGCCATCGCTCGATTACTTGCGGCAGCACGGCTTGTTCACAACCTTGAAAGCACACGGCACCTGGGTTGGCATGCCTGCCGAGGATGATTTCGGCAACAGCGAGGTGGGGCATACGACACTAGGAGCAGGGCGCACATTCGATCAAGGAGCAAAGCTCGTCGACAACGCCATTGCTAGTGGGGCACTGTTCAAAGGGGACAGCTGGCAGCAAGCGGTGAAAAACACTACCGCCAACAATACGACACTGCACTTTATCGGTCTGCTTTCCGACGGCAACGTGCATGCTCATCAACGTCATCTGCACGCCATGCTGACACAAGCCAAACTCGATGGGGTACCACGAACACGTGTGCATGCCATTCTCGACGGGCGTGACGTGCCTGCTAAATCTGCCGAGCGCTACATCGCCGCACTGCAACAACACCTGCAACAACTCGGCGACTTTGATGCCCAGCTGGCCTCCTGTGGCGGTCGCATGCAGATTACAATGGATCGCTACGAGGCAAATTGGGAAATCGTCAAGCGCGGCTGGGAACTGCACGTGCTGGGCAAAGGTCGGGTGTTTGCTTCCGCCGCGGCAGGGATTGCAACCTTGCGCGCTGAACACGATACCGATGATCAGTTCCTGCCACCGTTTCGCCTCAGCGCTACCCATGGCACAATCGAAGACGGTGACAGTGTTATTTTTTTCAATTTTCGCGGTGATCGTGCCACGCAGGTATCACAGGCATTCACGGCGCAGGAATTTGACAAATTTACCCGCGAAAAATTTCCCGCGGTTTTTTTCGCAGGCATGATGGAATACGACGCAGATCGCAGTATTCCGCGGCACTATCTGGTTACCCCGCCTCGCATCGACAAGACACTGACCAGCTACCTGCTCCCTTTCAAGGTACGGCAGTTTGCCTGTAGCGAAAGCCAAAAATACGGGCATGTTACTTTCTTTTGGAACGGCAACCACTCTGGCTACCTCGATCCGAAACTAGAAAAATATCTGTGCATCTCCTCGCACAAAAACCTCAATTTTGATCGTCGCCCGTGGATGAAAGCGTTGGAAATTACCACAGCAACCATCGCCGCCATGGAAAAAGCCAGTTTTGATTTCGCCCGCATAAATTTTCCCAACGGGGACATGGTCGGGCATAGCGGAGATTTCAATGCCGCGGTGGTAGCCGTCAACGTCGTCGACATGATGCTCGGCCATCTCATCAACGCTTGTCGTGAGCACAAAGTTAAATTGATCGTCACCGCCGATCATGGCAACTGCGAAGAGATGTATGAGCAAAACGCACGCGGAGAACAGTTGCCCAAGACCTCACATACGCTGAGTGCGGTACCGTTTTATTTTTACGATCCCCACGATCCACGCAAATATCAGCTCACCAACACCACCCATCCGACGCTGGCCAACGTTGCCGCTACGGCCCTAACCGCGATGAATATACCCCCTAACGATGATTTTCATCCTTCCTTGCTGCAAAGATGCTAGTTGATGCGGCTCGAACGCCCTGATGGTCGGGATGTTTACTGGCTTTATAGACGCTCAGCTCAGAGTTCCTCTTCCTCGGCCGCGTCCGCCTCCCCTTCGCTTAAGACTGAAAAGATGCCGCTTTCACCCCGCACCTCTCTATCATCAACGACAGCTTCCGCCCGCAACTGATGATGTAACTTGCTAGCGTCCAGCCGCACCCTGAAGGTGGCCGCACCGCTGCGCAGCTTTCGCTTGCCGCCATCATCAAATTCTTCAAAATAGTCTTCACCGTCGACGTTATTCACACGGTACTTCAGCGTCACCACGACCTGCGACAGCTCGCCGTGGGTAACGACGACATCGCCATTCTTGAGCTTGACGGAGACGACTGTTGCCCCAGAGTTGTCCGGCTCAGGATCTATGGTGGAGAACACCAGTTTGTAGGACGTGCCTGCCGCAGCATCGGCAGACGGATCGTTGGCAACCAACCCCGTGGACTTGCGCTCGCCCGCACAGCCCGCGAGAACGGCCAACCCACCTGCGCTGATAAGAAATATCGCCTTTAGCATCTCAATCTCCAAACTCCACCCGCCCATCGGCAGAAACCACCGTCGACCTAAGGTATTTTTTCTAAATTTCCCCCTGCACAGGGATAATTTTCACACTTCAGCAACTTAGCCGCAGTGTTGGCCGCGCGGCTGAGTTCAACCGCCAGACATAGCAACTATTTGATATGATTATCCCGTTGCCCGCCTATTTTTTGCTCAGCCACCACCCTGCTGGCGCGTTTTTAAAAATTTTCTCCCATCTATAGGTAGCTACTGATTTCTGCCAGCTTTGGCGATTTTCTTCTATTTTTGTGTTGACCAGCCAACCAAGGATGGGGTAGATGCGGTTCAGCTTTCGCGCTGAACATTTGTATCTGTGTCTTTGCTGTTACGGTGGAGCATGAGTTCAGGGTGAATAAACGACAAGGGAGGGGTTCCATGCGTTTTTTGCCAGTTGGCCGCGGTCTGTTGTGTGGGTGTTTGCTGCTTACCATGCCATGCAGAGGTGTGGCCGAGGTGGATGACAGCTTCACCAGCAAGTTCCAGCCAGTCTTTGAGAGTCTGCTGAAGGACGAGGAGATGGCACGGTGGGTGGACAAGGTTCTGTATGACTTGATTAGGCATGGTTTGGATCGCAAGACGGCCAATATCATTGCCAAAGATAAGTTTGTCAAAAAAAATCGCGCCTTGATCGACGACACGCTGCGGCAGTTGGGCGATAACGGGCGTAACTTGCTGCGTTCACGAGGCGCGGAGAGTAGCTATGCCGACAACGAAGCAAACATACCGGGCCAGTATGCTGGAATTCGCAGCGCGGCACAGCATTTGGCAAAGTTTTTTAATTTCTCCAAAGAGATGCGCTCTAACTTGAACGTCTTCGTCGTAGACAGCTCAAGCGTCAACGCCTTCGCGTACGGCAGTTTCAACACGATTGAGCTGGCCTTTTTTACTGGCTTGATTGAAAAGCTCAACGAGCCTGGTGATCCGATTACTAAGGTAAGGGAGTTGGTCAAGGGCACGATTGCTCATGAACTGGCGCATGTTAAGAATAGACACGTCGAGCAGAGGATAATTGTTATCTCGATTTTCTTAGCGAGAGGGCAGATCATAATACCCAGTAGTATGCAGGCAAATTATCGTGCCATGATGAAAGATCAAGCGATGCAGTCACTCTACCAAGTCGATCCGCAGCAGGCGCTCGCCTCACAGCAGTCGGACTTATACCGACAACTGTTTGACCACAGTTGGGAGGTGATAGAGCGGTTGGCTGAAGATCTAGGGATGCGGGCTGCCGCTGATCCAGAAAATTTCGAGGCACTGGTCGACAAGTTTGATAAGGCTTTTCGTCATTACGATGGCCTTAGTTTTTTCAGGGATTTGGCGCATGTTGATGGTGAGGTCGACGCGGCACAAGGGGAGGCAGAAACCGAGGCCCGTGCTCTGTCTGAAGCAGAAGTGCGAGCAGGACAGAGACTGCTGGCACGTTACGGCATCGATGTGCAGCTCAGTGAGATTGCTGACCAGGAGGTGAGCGCAGCAGAAAGCACGGCAGAAAGCACGGCAGAAAGCACGGCAGAAAGCACGGCAGAAAGCGATGCGGCTGAGGCAGGGGAAGATACCGCGCGCCACTCTTCTGCCGCCATAACTTGGGCTGGTCTGATTCGTTTATTTCGATCATTGAGTAAGCTGTCACGCTCACATGAGATAACCTGTGATCGCTTTGAGCAGATTGCGACTTCGGAGAAGGCGGTGCAGATGGGGTTCGCACGTATCGGGGGCGGACGTGATGCCAACCCAGAAGCGATGATGCGGCAGGCAAAGAAGTGGGCGATGGACTTGAATACGAACGAGGATCTGCAAAAAACGCTCAACGAAGGCACGTTTCAAAGTCACCCCGTCATCCTGATGCGTGTTTATCAGGCGATGCTATTCTCCCAATCGGCAGCGCTTAAGGTGCACCAATTGCCGATCTGGAAAGCGCTCACCCTGTATATGGAAGGCATCAAGATGGTCGATAAATCCGAACTGGTGATGGAAGGCAAGTCCAGTGGCTATCACTTCAGCAGTGGCAGAGGTGGCAGAGGTGGCAGAGGTGGCAGGGGGGACGACAGGCGGCGCAGGGGTAGAAGTGGAGAAAGTGTTGCTGATAGCAAAGAGGCTTATGAACTCTTTCTTGAAATTGAACGAGCTACCCCGTTTAAGAAGGTGGTCAAAAATTTTGGTGAAGTTATCGCTGACAGTATTATCACGGCGGATGCCGAGTCAGCAGAAGATTTAAACATCCAGCGTTTTTCCGAGTTGGTTGATTATCTGCAAGGGGTTAAGCGTGATCGCGGCGACTATGCCATCCCGAAGAAGCGCCTCTCCACACCTGGCACGGAGGAGAAGATCGAGGGGCTGATCCACACGCTCAACTACCGTTTGCGCCATCTCAAATTGCCCGAAGGTTCTAATAAACCCGCAGAGGTAGTGCAAAAAGCGCTGGAATTGCTCAGGCCGTTTCAGCCGTACGGATCAACGTGGCAATTGGATAAAGCAACAGGACGCTGGGTGATGATCGAAAATTTTTCGGACGATGCTCACCGCCGCAAACTGGAAGATTTCCGCCAGCGGGCGAAAGAGTCCGAAACCAACAAAACCGCGACGAAGAAAGCAACTGAAGCAGCCAAGCGCAAACGCTAGCGCCGTGCGCTGCGCGCTACGCGCTACGCTGCTTTTTTGTAACGCTCGCTTCGCTCGCTACGCTGCTCTTTGCCGCTTTCTAGCTCCCCGCTCGCTCCTTGCGCTACGCTGCTTTTTGTCCCGCTCGCTTTCTAGCTCGCTTTTTGCACTCGGACCTCTCGCCATTGCGTTCAGTCTTGTCATCAAGCCTTCTCGCGGTTACGTTCAGTCTTGCCCACAGAGAGCCACATGAACGGCACGGCAAGACCGTGCGCTGCGCTGCGGCTTTCTGTATCGCTCGCTTCCTAGCTCGCTTCGCTCACTTCGCTGCTTTTTTGTATCGCTCGCTTACTAGCTCGCTCTTTGTTCTCAGGCCTCTCGTCATTGCGTTCAGGCTCGTCCTCAGGCTTCTCGCGGTTGCCTCCACCTCTTGCCCACAGAGAGCTCCATGAATGGCGAGGCGAGACCGTGCGAAAACGACCGCAGATATTGCCAACACTGCAACCAGTTTATTTTTTCGCACAGGGCATGTGCTTATACATATTCGTGGGGAGTTTCTCGGTAGGGCTGCGCCTCGCCAAGACAACGGAGACTTGTGCTAAGTGGTGTCCTTGCCCCCAAACCTCTCGGCTGTTGCCCCCACCTCTTGCTCACCGAGAGCTCCATGAAGGGCAGGGGGAGGGATAACATCACCGCGGCCAAAAAATTCAGTCAACATATTGGCAAGTTACAAAAAAATACGGACAAAATCACAAGCGCAGCTAAAGCAAAAAAAAAACGGTCGATACGTTGCGTAGTCTGAGCACTGGGTGCTGGAAGTATTTGGATAAATTTTTGGAGGTGCGTGATGAAATTTTCAGGAAAATGTGTGGGACGGGCCGTGTTTGGGGTAACACTGCTGGTGGTATCTTCCTGTCACCTAGGAGAGGACACAAGCAAGGAATCATTTATTGATGACGACATGTGTGGCATCGAAAATGACCACCTGTATGGTTTATTCGAACTAAAGAACGCCAAAGATGGCAAGGTCGCTAAGGTTGCTATCGAAGTTCAACGTCAAGGGGAGAAAATCACAGGAGTACGGGTAAGACAAGATGGTAGCGACAAAGTGCAATCAGTGCAGGATCTTGTGACGGATTCAGGTGATCACGATGTCATTATGCAACAAGAGGAATTGGAATATTTAATTAAAGAGTTAGCAGAAGTTAGTGAGGGTATGGGCAGGGAACTAGATCCACTGTCAGAGTTGAAGCAAAGACTAGAGATAAGAGGAGACAAATCCTTCTACGACCACTACAAATTCGAGCAGCACTACACCAGCAGAGAAAGAGAAGTTATGCGCGACCTGGCACGCAACTCTCTCTCACGAGATATTTTGCTTAGGGCTGCCAAGTTAAGTGCGACGGCAAAGGCGACGGGGAAGGAACTGACAAGGGTCGCGGACCGGGTTGACGATAGTGCAGATGAGGTAAATGAAGCACTAGGTAAATTGCACAAATCCATCGATAATGTCCGAGCTGAAACTCAAGCAGTCAAAGACGCAAAAACTGCTCTGCACAATGCGGCGGCAGAACTAAACATAGCCACACATGGCCTACCGGATATTTCCACTTTTGGACGTAGTGACGACGGTAAAGCCTCGATCTGGGTAAATCTAAAAAAACCGCACGGTGAAGATCCGGGAATGGTTTGGGATATTTGGGGTGTTGAGATTATTATGGGTGATGGCAAAGTTTACAGCTTCGATCCCTTAAAAACTACCGATGGTGGTGCACGTATTGGTGTAGATGGCAGTGATGTCCAAAGTCGATATTTCCCCAGCAATTGTGAAAGTAATAGCGATGGTGGCTCGGGGACACCATAGCATCGACGCAAAAGATAGGGTGCACTACGGTGCCGTGGTGCACTGCTTTTTGTCCCGCTCGCTTCGCTCGCTACGCTGCTTTTTTGTAACGCTCGCTTCCTAGCTCGCTTCGCTCGCTACGCTGCTTTTTGTATCGCTCGCTTGCTAGCTCGCTGCATGTTCTCAGGCCACTCTGCGCGCCCTCTCTGCTTGCGTTCAAGTCTCTCGGCGGTTGCCCCCCACCTCTTGCCTACCGAGAGCTCCATGAAGGGCGCGGTGAGACCGTGCGAAAACCCGACCATAAATACTGCCATATTACTGTCAGATTATGCTTTTGCACAAGGCATGTGCCTATACCTGTTGAGGTCGGGTTTCTCGGCAGGTCTGCGCCGTGCCAAGATAACGGAGACTTGTGCTAAGTAGTGTCCTTGCCCCCAAGTCTCTCGGCGATTGCGTTCAGATTATGCTTTCGCACAAGGCATGTGCTTGCCCCCATCTCAGGGGAGAGTTTCTCGGTAGGGCTGCGCCGTGGCTCGCTTCGCTCGCTACGCTGCTTTTTTGTAACGCTCGCTTGCTAGCTCGCTTCGCTCGCTACGCTGCTGTTTGTATCGCTCGCTTCCTAGCTCGCTGCATGTTCTCAGGCCACTCTGCGCTCCCTCTCTGCTTGCGTTCAAGTCTCTCGGCGATTGCCCCCCACCTCTTGCCTACCGAGAGCTCCATGAATGGCGAGGCGAGACCGTGCGAAAACGACCGCAGATATTGCCAACACTGCAACCAGTTTATTTTTTCGCACAGGGCATGTGCTTATACATATTCGTGGGGAGTTTCTCGGTAGGGCTGCGCCTCGCCAAGACAACGGAGGCTTGTGCTAAGTGGTGTCCTTGCCCCCAAGTTTCTCGGCAGGTCTGTGCCGTGGCGCGCTACGCGCTACGCGGCTCTTTATAACGCTCGCTTGCTAGCTCGCTTCTTGTGCTCAGACCTCCTGCCATTGCGTTGAGGCTTGCGCTCAGGTCCCCCTGCCTGTCATCAAGTCTCTCAGCGGTTGCGTTCAAGCTTGCCTACCGAGAGCTCCATGGCGGGGCGAGAGGTTTAGGGCGACAGCCGTGCCTGTTCCTCCTCCGGCATTTTTCTGTGTCTCCCGCAGATTTTATTTTTGCTTTTTAGGCATGCGTGATAGTCAAAATTAGACCAGAAGCTGTGGATAAGTTAGAGAGAGATAGCATCTGGAGTGTATGGTGCTTGTTCCCGACCGCTATTGCTACCTCAGCCGCAGCGTGCCGTTAGCTGATACAGTCACTCTGCCGCCGCTGCCGCCTGCGAAACTAGGTGATCAGCATTTCCTACAGGACCTGGGCCTGGCCCTGCCCTATCTGTGCGGAGCGATGGCTGATGGCATTAGTTCTGTCGATCTCGTCACGGCTATCGGCAAGGCAGGCATGCTGGGATTTTTCGGCGCGGCAGGGCTTGAACTTGCCGCCATTGAGGATGCCATCATAACCTTGAAGACTACCGCCGCCAAGCAGGGCTTCAGGTTCGGCTGCAATCTTATTCATTCGCCTTTCGCACCAAAACTTGAAGCTGGGACGGTTGAACTCTATCTGCGCCACGGCATCGACATCGTCGAAGCTTCCGCCTTCATGGGTGTCACCCTGCCGCTAGTCAGATACCGCACGGCAGGCTTGCACAAAGATCCTGCGGGTAAAATCGTCGTGCCTAATCGCATCATTGCCAAAGTTTCACGCGCAGAACTGGTGCAGAGTTTCTTCTCCCCCCCTCCCTCCCCGCTGCTCAAGACGCTACAAGCACAGGGGCTAATCACCACCACGCAAGCAGAGATTGCTACACATATCCCCCTGGCTGACTGCATTACTGCCGAAGCCGATTCAGGCGGGCATACCGATAGGCGTGCCCTCGTCTCAATTCTGCCTGCCTTTATCCGCATTGCAGCACAACTCGCCCCGCGCTACCTACCGCGGCGGCTTTACGTCGGGGCTGCAGGTGGCATCGCTGAACCTCGCGCCGCGCTCGCGGCCTTTAGCATGGGTGCGGCTTACATAGTCAGCGGCTCGATCAATCAGTGTTGCGTCGAAGCCAAGACCTCCACGCGGGTGAAAGAACTGCTCGCCCAAGCACGTCCTGCCGACATCACGATGGCCGCGGCGGCCGATATGTTTGAGATGGGCATTCAAGTGCAGGTGCTGAAGCGTGGCACGATGTTTCCCATGCGAGCTCAACGCCTCTACCAACTCTACCGCAACTACGACAGCCTTGCAGCTTTGCCCGCTGCCGAGCGTAAAAATCTCGCCGCTAATTTTTTCGGCGCACCGCTCGACCAAGCGTGGCAGGATACGGCTAACTATTTCCAACGCCATGACCCACAACAACTCGACCGCGCCGCCCGCGACCCCAAACATCAGATGGCACTGTTGTTTCGCACCTATCTAGGCAAGTCTTCGCAATGGGCACGACACGACGATGCCGAACACCGCCTCAATTTTCAAATCTGGTGTGGCGCGGCAATGGGAGATTTCAACGCTTGGGTAGCCGACAGTTGCCTCGCCCCGTTACCACAACGCAAAGTCGCAGATGTGGCAACGAACATTCTCTTCGGCGCGGCACTGCTGGCACGGCTCAATATGCTGCGCTTGCACACGCACGAGTCCTGGCCTGATTTTCAAGTGCGGCCACGGCCTGCCGCTGAGATAGAGATGTTTTTGCGGGGGTGAATTGTGTGACCTGAGTTGACAACAGGGCGTGTGCGTGTACCATGTCTTAGGTTGTGTTTTAACTAAGAGGAATCACCTGATGGCTATCGAACTTCCCCCCCTTCCCTATGCACTGGATGGTCTCGCTCCGCATATTTCGGCTCGCACGTTGGAATTTCATTACGGCAAGCACCACCGCACTTACGTTACCAACCTCAACAAACTCATCGCCGATACCCGCTGGGCCGACGCACCGCTCGAAGACATCGTTAGGCAGTCGGACGGCGGCATATTCAACAACGCGGCGCAAGTTTGGAATCACACCTTCTATTGGAACTGTCTCTCACCGCAGGGTGGCGGTGAACCCCAAGACAAGACCGCTGCAGCCTTGGCGCGGTGTTTCAAGTCGTTGGCTGAATTCAAAACGCAGTTCACCAATAAGGCAGTTACGCTGTTCGGCGCTGGCTGGGCGTGGTTGGTCAAAGACGACCGCGGCCACCTCAAGATCGTGTCGACCAGCAACGCAGGCACACCGCTGACCGACACAGGTATCACGCCGCTGTTGACCTGTGATGTCTGGGAACATGCCTACTACCTCGATTACCAGAATGCTCGTCCTAAATATCTCGATGCGTTCTGGCAACTGGTGGATTGGGCAAAGGTCGAAGAACGACTTGGCGACTGAGCCACGCCGTATTTTGCGCACAGCTGGCATTGCCTTCGGCGAGCTAGCTGTCGGCACGCACAATGCCATCACTGACGTGGAAGGCGTGCAGGTCGGGCATGTCACACTGGCTGAGGGCGATGTCTGCACTGGCGTGACGGCGGTACTGCCCTGCGCGGAGGTCGGCACTGCCAAACGGGTCAGCGCTGCAGCGCACACTATACATGGCAACGGGCAGTTGACGGGCGGTGATTGGCTCAACACCTGCGGTTTTCTCGAAACACCGATTATGCTCACCAATACCTTGAGTGTCGGCGAGGTCTATGCAGGTGTGGTGCGCCACATGATAAAGGCATATCCGCAGGCCTGCGATGTGTTGCCCGTCGTCAGCGAATGTTTCGATGGTTACCTGAACGACATCAAGGCACTGGCAATTACCCCCGATCACGCCCAGCAAGCCATTCGCAACGCGCAGGGCGGGCAAGTTAGCGAAGGTGCAGTAGGTGCAGGCACCGGCATGTGCAGTTATGACTTCAAGGGCGGAATCGGCACGGCATCCCGTCTCCTGCCTGAACTCGGTTATCGGGTCGGTGTGCTGGTCAATAGCAACGGCGGACGGCGTGACGAACTGCTGTTGCAAGGTCGCAAAGTTGCCCCGCTGGTCACCACCCCTGTGCCTCCACATCGGCGTGATGGCTCGTTTGTGTTTGTTGTTGCGACAGATGCCCCTTTGCCCCACCTGCAGTTGTCGTTGCTGGCGCAGCGCGTCACACATGGCCTGGCGCGCACCGGCACGTGCAGCCTGAGTGGTAGCGGTGAATTTGCCCTCGCCTTCTCAACCACTGCCTATCTACAGGGAGACACCGATTCCAGCCGCACCTTGCCACCATCCTGTCTTGATCCACTGCTGCGTGCTGTCGTCGATGCCAGCGAAGAAGCGGTGTGGAATTCGCTGACCACTGCCACCACGACGCGTGGCTATCAAGCGCGGGTGGTGCACAGCGTGCCACTCGAGGCGTTAACGCTCGCTTCCTAGCTCGCTGCTCCCTTATCATCCTGACATTACAGCGTTTTGTAAGTTTACCTAAGAAAGTGCTTAAACTCTCCGATGGGCACGCGTGAGAATTGTTATGGCGGGGTGGTCGTGCGAATTTTTGGTGCAGTTGGCTTGCTGCTGTTGTCGCTGAGCTGTGGCGGTACGCAGGTCTATACTACGCAGAACAGCGAGCTTGTCGGCACGGATGCGGCTGTCGCCTGGCGTTACACCATCGTTATGGATAGGCTGTTGGTGCAAGATTTTGATGCTACCGCCATTACCCAGAAAAAATTTCTCAACACATTCACACAGAAGGTGATGGCAATCGTACACGCACGCTTCGGCAATGACATCAGCACCGCACTGAAAGTCGGATCGCTCATAACCGCACTGCAGGGCCAGTTTCCTGCTGACAGTGCGGAGGCAGAAGGCTTAAAAAAAATAGTCGATGCGGCAACCACCCTCGCCCTCAACCCCGACAAGACGCAGAACAAGCAACTCGGCAAAGATTTCAACGCGGCCGTAGTTGCCTTCTTTGGCGATGCGAGCTTGCGACAAGCATTGGCAACGAAGGGCAGTTTCATCAGCACTAAACTCAAGGGGCCGCCCGACATTGTCGCCGACATTCTCAATGAGGAATTCATCAACGAAGTCCTCACTATTGAAGAAACCACGAGCCTGCGGAAAGTGCTAGATATACCCACGTTATTCGCGGAGCTGGTGGAAACTATGCATACCGTGCTCAATGACGCGAGCTTGATGGTCACGATGAGCGACCCGACTATCGTCGACGCAGCCAGCACGGTGCTAAACAAGTTCTTCACGCTATACAAGGAGTTGCAGGGGGAGAAAGATGATCACAACGTCAACACCATCAAGGCCAGCATACTGTCCTTGCTTGACAATCTCGACAGCCAGCAACTGACTGCGCTGAAGACGCTTTCAGCACCACTATGGGCTGCCGCTCGCTCGGTGCATTTCAAAGATCTGCCGCCAACAGATGTCTGCGACGGCGAGACCTGGCGAGCAGTGCGTGATCTCGATGGCGAAAGCCTCGTTGGAAATTTGCCCGAAACGGCGATTGCAGCCCTAACACTGTGCCGTATAAATCCTAAAACTTGTGATGCATGGGGTGATTGGGGCACGTGGACACCTGCAACGGATACCGTGTGCGAAGGCGAAACACTAGCTCAGACACGCACGCGCCAGAGAATCTGTCCTGATCCCTGCGACGGCGATGACTGCGAGACCACCGCTAGCGACACCCAAGCCGTAGGTGGCACGAAGGTATGTGCCCCTGTCTGCGAAAATTCTTGCGACACAGCCTGCACTACTTGGAAAGTGTGGGAATCAAAAGCTTGGTCACCAGCGACAGACACCGTCTGTGGCGGAGAGACGATGCGGCAACGAAAATCGAGAGTGCAACGCCGCAGTTGCAGCAATCTTTGCGAGAGTAAAGATTGCCCGACATTTATAATTCTCGCACCCAGCAAACGCAGCGTCGAAGGCACACGTGATTGCCATGTCCCCCCTCCACCACCTCCTCTCACCCCTACATCACCACCACCACCCTATGTCCCCCCTCCACCAACTTGTAAGTGTTGTGACGAGCGGAACAACGAAATTACCTCCTGTCCCCGCGACAGTAGGTTTGCCTGGGACTCGGAGACCTGCTCCTGTGCCAGCACGTGCAGCCAAGATGCTGTTATGTCCTGCGGCGGAATTTTCAGCAGCGGCAAAGAACGGAACAGTCCTGCCCTCGACGAGAACTGCGAATGCTTCTGGGGAACCACTCGGCAGAGCTGGACAAATGCCCTTCTCTACAGCTCGCTTGCGGGCAGGCCACTGCTCGACCTCGCTTGTGCGTTGCGAAATGTCGATGCTTTCAAGGACGATGCTAACGGCAGAAAAATGCGTGCCGACCTCTGGGACGATGGTTGTATCAATCACCGTACTCTTCGTATGGGTTGTAGAGCAACCAAGACCACTGCCATGCGACAAAAATTTATCGACTTTCACGACCGCACACTTACACAGCAGACAGAAGGATATTGGGGCATAGGTTGCTCGCAGGTCTTCTCTGACCGGCAGACTTTCGAGCGCGGAGTGGTGCGGGCAATACTCAGCTGTGGCGATCACCCGTACAGCCTTGCCGCGTGGGAACAGATCGGCAAGCCGCCCCGCTTTGATCGTCTCTACAGAAGAAAAAACCCCGACTACCAGTGGCAAAGAGGAGAGGTTTGGGGACAGCACCTACGCATGTGTGTAAGCGATTAGCAGAAAAAATAGACCTTGCTACGCGCTGCGCCGTGGCGCGCTACGCGCTACGCGCTGCGCTACGCTGCTTTTTTGTAACGCTCGCTTCCTAGCTCGCTCCTTGCGCTCTGATCTCCCTGTATTGCGTTCAGGCTTGCCCTCAGACCTCTCGGCTCTTGCGTTCAAGCTTGCCCTCAGACCTCTCGCTATTGCATTCAGTTTATTTTTTTGCACAAGGCATGTGCCTATACCTGTTGAGGTCGGGTTGCACGCGGCTTTTTGCCGCTTTCTCGCTCCCTCGCTGCTTGCGCTACGCTGCTTTTTGTATCGCTCGCTTCGCTCGCTACGCTGCTCTTTGCCGCTTTCTAGCTCCCCGCTCGCTCCTCGTCCTCAGACCTCTCGCTATCGCGTTCAGTTTATTTTTTGCATAAGGCATGTGCTTATACCTGTTGTGGTCGGGTTTCTCGGTAGGGCTGCGCCGTGGCGCGCTACGCGCTACGCGGCTTTTTGTTCCGCTCGCTTCCTAGCTCGCTGCTTGCACTCTGATCTCTCGTTACTGCGTTCAGGTTATTTTTTTGCACAAGGCATGTACTTGCACCTAACTCAAGGGAGAGTTTCTCGCTGATCGGCTTTTTTGCCGCTGGCTAGCTCCACTGTGCCGTGCCAAGATAACGGGGACTTGTGCTAAGCATTGGCTAGCTCCACTCGCTACGAGACTTTTTGCCGCTTTCTAGCTCCGCCGTGCCAAGACAACGGCGGTACGTGGGGGGCTCTTTGCCGCTTGCTCTACGAGGCTCTTTTGCCGCTTTCTAGCTCCAGCGAAACCCGATATTCGCGTAAACTAGGTCTCAAAAAACCAACAGTCGCCTATTGCCGAGGTGCACTTGCTCGCTCGGTGTGTGTTCGAGCTTGCGGCAAAAGCGGTTGATTTCGGCGATCAGGTAAGAGCGCGCACAGAGACTTGAACTGCCATCGCTCATGTCAATCTTTACCGCGGGCAAGGCCGCACTGTGGGGCACGATTACCAGCAACAACTGTGTATGGGCTGCAGTGCGATGGTGCGCCAGGCATACCTGATGCAACTCTTCCCAGCGATAGGCCAGCGTTTTCAGCCGTGACTTAATACGAATGTCGCTAGCGGTGACGGCAATCGATACCAAGCCAGTCAAGAAACGGTGAATGATCAGCAGCCATGGCAGTAACACGCAGATAGCAAAGGTCAACAGCACGAGCGCCCGCCCCCCTAAGGGCAGATGGGTGCGCACGAGGTAAGAGATAACGAGAAACAGCAGACAACCGAGCAAGCCGATGACCGAGGCAATGGCCATTTTTTTGGGATAAGCGAGAAACCTGCGTCCACCTGGCAACTCGTCGGTAAAATAAAAAAACTCGCGCTCCTCCAGCTGTTTTTTCTGCAAAAAACGCAGCGTGTCGAGATCCTCTGCGTCGAGTTCGTGGATTCTGAGCCAAATCTGCCGTTCTGCATCAAATTTACCCTGTATCCTGAGCAAGGCCGCCTTCAATTTCAGCGCCTCAACATTGCCAGGGCCAAGCTCCAACAGGGTGTCCAAGAGCTCCTGGGCCTGCTGCAAATCGCCCTTAGCGACAATTTTTTTGACGTTTTCCACCCGCATAGCGACGCGGTATCGGCAGCAAGGTCTAAAACATAAAGTTAAAACCCAAAAGCATCGCTCATCATACGACAAGCCATGCCTAGCATAGTATCAGTTAAATTTTGTATAAGCATGACATCTGGGTTAGGGGCGTGGCTGTGACGGAGGTTATGACATGCAATTGCCCTGGGAAAAAAATGCCGTTACCGTGCTGGTAATGGGCGATGTGATGCTCGATGAGTGTCTCGACGGCGATGTCAAACGCATTTCGCCCGAGGCCCCTGTGCCCGTGCATCGGGTGGTGGAGCGGCGTAGAATGGCAGGGGGCGCAGCCAACGCCGCCCGCAACGTGCAACTTGCTGGAGGGAAAACTTACCTCTGTGCTGTTGTCGGAGCGGATGAGGTGGGGGCGCAGTTGCGCGCGGCACTGCGGCAAGACGGTATTAGCGACGACTATCTGGTTCGGGCGGCACCGCGGGAAACGATAAGAAAAACAAGAATTTATGCCCAGAACCAGCAGATGTTGCGTGTCGACCACGAGCGGATTCAAGTGCTCAACGCCGCCGAACAGCAACAGCTCTACGCCACGGCTGAGTGTTTGCAATTTGATGTGCTCCTGCTCAGCGATTATGGCAAGGGCACGTTACCAGCGCCGCTGACGGCTCGCCTCATCGCGCTGGCGCGTGGCCGCGGCAGCAAGGTCGTCGTCGACCCCTGTGGCTGCGACTTTCAACACTATGCCGATGCTGATCTCATCACCCCCAACCTGCCCGAAGCTCGCCGAGCTCTGGATGCAGTTGTAGCTCAGCAAAACGATGGCGAACAGTTGGGGCGTGCCTTGCAACAGCGTTATCCTCGTCTGCGCGACGTGCTGGTGACGATGGGCAAACGTGGCATGATCTATGTGCCACTCGCGACGACCAAAACCTCGGTGCTACAACGCACTCGGGCGCGGGAAGTTTTTGATGTCTCTGGTGCTGGTGACACGGTTGCAGCACTGATGGCACTGGCAGCGGGTTGCGATATTTCCGTGACCCAGGCATTGGAACTTGCCAGTCACGGCGCGGGACTGGTGGTTGAGAAGCGCGGCACGCAAGCGGTCACCGCCGCAGAGCTGAAGCGATCCCTCAGCGCCGATGACATCCATAGCAGCACCCACAAGATTGTCGCCCCGCAACAGCTCAGCCACACCCTCGGCAATAGCAGCGGTCGCATCGTCTTCACCAATGGCTGCTTTGATATTTTGCACGCGGGTCATGTTGCCTTCTTGGAACAAGCCCGTGCTCGCGGCGACTTGTTGATCGTCGCCCTCAATTCCGACCGCTCCGTCTCCCGTCTCAAAGGCAGCGCCCGCCCGATAATTCCCCTCCAGGCACGGCTGCGCCTCGTCGCGGCACTTAGCTGTGTCGATCTCGTCAGCTGGTTTGAGGAAGATACCCCTGCGGCATTGATTGCCAGCATCAACCCTCAGGTGTTGGTGAAAGGCGCAGATTGGCAAACACAAGACATCGCTGGAGCTGACATCGTGCAGCGGCAAGGTGGCACAGTTACCACCATCCCTTTGCTGCGCGGGCACTCTACTACCGCCATCGTCGATCGTGTTCGTGATGGTGCAGACGGTGCTGTTACCAATCACTGAGCGCTGCGCGATGCTTTTTGTAACGCTCGTCTACGAGGCTTTTTTGTAACGCTCGCTTTCTAGCTCGCTTCGCTCGCTACGCTGCTTTTTGTAACGCTCGCTTTCTAGCTCGCTGCATGTTCTCATATCTCTTGGCTGTTGCGTTCAAGCTTGCCTACCGAGAGCCACATGAACGGCACGGGGAGACCGTGCGAAAACGACCGCAGATATTGCCAATACTGCAACCAGGTTATTTTTTGCACAGGGCATGTGCTTGCACATATTCGTGGGGAGTTTCTCGGTAGGTCTGCCCCGTGCCAAGACAACGGAGCTACGCTTGGCTCTTTAGTAACGCTCGCTTTCTAGCTCGCTGCGTGCCATCAGACCCCTCGCTATTGCATTCAGGCTTGCACTCAGACCTTTTGCTATTGCGTTCAGGCTTGCCCCCAAGCCTTCTCGCGGTTGCGTAGAGGCTTGCCCCCTAGCCCCTTTGCTTGCCCCCTGCAGCTGAGGTGTTTAAATTTTACCGAAAGGATCTACCTGATGAAACTACAATAAAAAAGCACTTTACATTTATATTTCTACATGTTATCATGCCCGCTAATTTTATTTGTTTATAGTTTGAACAAAAACATGTATACCAATAAAAGATTATCAGGCGATACACAATTAAGAGAGAGTGTGCAGTCCCTACAAGTAACAAGAGGTAAGGAATATCTTGTTGTGGAAGGTATCCGCAATATTTTTGCTATTCCTGCAAAGCTAGTTTTATGGAATGCACGTGTGGGTTTGGGTGCATTACATGAAAACTCTCTGACAGCACTCAAGGTCGCTCTTGTAGATGGCGGAGCGACATCTACACATATTTCCATCAACGAATACAATCCAATACTTATTTGGCAACGCACCTTCAGCAACGACAAGACATCTATGCTGACCAAGGTCACATTAGGAACGATAGTGGCTTTACACTATACATTTTTTCCTAACAAACTTCTGTATATTTCTGATCATTACAACCAGTTTGCCGATAGTATTTGTCTTTACTCCGACAGTTTAGAGATTGCCTTGCACGAAGCTGGACACGCAATAGATGTTACTGAAAAATCAGAAAAAAATATCGGGCCCGGGTTATACACGTTAGCGTCGTTTTTTCCACCAGTCCATCTCTATCAAGAAGTTGTCGCGACAAGAAAGGCCTTGCGATTCATCTCTGATCACGAATCGAGGCGATGCCTTAGAGGTGCATTCGCCTTGCTTTTTCCTGCCTTTGCCACCCATCTAGCAGGACAGATAATCAATAGTATCGATCTCGCTAACAGTTGGGGAATTCTCACCGAACCTACCTCCCCTAGAATGAGATTCTACATCTTTTTTTGGTTGGTTGTTGTGGCGCATATCGTCGGACGTGCTGTGGGTAACTTTGCAGTAACGTCTGTTAAACAGGTACACACAAGCATAAACAACTAGGTGCTAGCGATTGCATACGGTCGGTGCTGATCTTCACATCTCGCGACGCAGGTAGGGTTCTTTGAGGTAAAGCGGTCGCGGCCAATCTGCTGCTGGCACTGTCACCATACGCTGAGCCTGCCAGGCCAGAGCTTGCAGGGCGTAAGCGAGCAATTCGTCTGCACCTATGTGTATGGCGCGCGTCCCTACTTGCGCGGCTAGGCAGGGCCAAGTGCCCGCAATTAGCACTTGCTGCTCGTCAGCGCGGGAGGGAGGAAGGGGCAGGCTGACGTTGGCTAGCTTTACCTCGCCTGCACTCATGTAGGCAACCACGCCGCGCGCCGCGGTGATGGCATGGTATAGGGGGGCGGTGCTGTGGCGTTCAACGGCTAGCCAGGCCGCGATGGCTTGCAGCGACGAGATGCCGAGCAGTTGTTGGGGTGATGCCGCGAGACCGCAGGCGAAGGCAATTCCGACACGAATGCCGGTGAAAGAACCAGGGCCGATGGATACGACTGTGCGGGTCAGCGGTTGTGCCAATATCTTTCGAGTTTCTATCGCCAGTGAGCGTTCGGCGGCGCGTTTTTGGCTGCAGATGAATCGGCGTTCGATAGTGGCGGAACTTGTCGTCAGCTGCGCGGCGGCCAGTGCGACACCACCGAGACTAGTGTCAATGATTAGGATGCGTTGCAAGTTGAGTCCTTTCTTTCCGCTAAGCCCGCATCGATGTCCCCTCAGTCTCGATACCTATCCTAAAGCATCCGGCTGTTCCAACGCGACGAGATGGCATGAGGAAAATCGAGACAGTCGAGCACACGGCTGACAACAAAATCGACCAAGTCAGCCATCGTACGTGGCTTGTGGTAGAAAGCTGGCGAAGCAGGCACAAGCCATGCTCCTGCTTCAGCGAGACGCAGCATGTTGTTGAGGTGCAAATGGTTGAGCGGTGTCTCACGCGGCACTATGATCAAGCGTTTTTTTTGTTTCAACACCACATCGCAGACACGTTCGAGCAGCGTGGTGGAGAAACCATGACTGACACGGCTGAGCGTGCCCATCGAACAGGGGATAATGACCGCGGCATCGGGAGCGTTCGAGCCACTGGCAACGGGAGCAAAAAAATCATCGTTGGCAAAAATTCGCAGGCGGGGATGTTTTTTGTCAGATAAAATTTTCCGCAAAGAAAATTCATCCGCACTATTGCTCAGCTCATGGTCAACGACTTGCCGCCCGCTATCGGTGACGATAAGGTAGACCCGCTGGAGCTGCTCAGTCAACACCTGCAGCAAGCGTTGCGCGTAAACTGCCCCTGATGCCCCCGTGATGCCGATTAAAATGCGAGGTGAGGGTTTTTCCACAGTGTTAACTCAACCAAAAATCTAGGGCGGTAAAAAACAAAAAACTCACGCTAACCGCGGCGTTAGTTCGGAAAAAAATCCCCACCATCGGCACTGAGCGATGGTTAGTTTTCAACGCCATCGCCAGCAACACATGTTCCGCGGTGAGCAGCAGTGCACAGCAGATAACGCCTAGCCAATACCAGAAACCCACCGTGGCAAGCAGGCCCGTTATGCCGAGGCCGAGCACGACGAGCAAGAAACAAGCACGGCTCAACTGCAAAGCGGTAGCTGTGCCATAGCGCGCGGGAACGCTATGCAAAGACTGCTGGCGGTCGAAATTGCGATCGCTTAGGGCATAGATAATGTCAAAACCTGCCACCCACATCATCACACTGCCGCCGAGTGCGAGCGCGGCGAGGGAGACCTCACTGCCACAGGCGACCAACACTGCGGCAGGAGTGAGGCCGAGACACAGACCGAGATACCAGTGGCACATAACCGTGACGCGTTTGGTCAGCGGGTAGCCGCCGAGCAGGGCAATTACCACGAAGCTAAAAAAAAAGCAGTGCGGTTGAGTAACGCGCAGCACAACACAAATAGCACAGCACTTGCCGATGACCAGCACAGCGACTGCTGCCACGATAGCTTGCCAGCAGGGATCATACGTGCCGCGGTGCGAGGGTTGGCCGCGTCGAGACGGTGATCGAGGACACGGTTCATGCCCATCGCATAGCTGCGGGCCGTGACGAGACAGCCAAGAACCAGCAGCAGCATCGACCCGCTGAGCACGGCTGGCGGGGTGAGCAACAGCATGGCCGCGGCGAAGGGCAGGGCGAAGACGCTATGGGCAATCTTGATGTCTTGGAGAAAAAATACCAAGCTACGCACATCCAACCTCCGCGGCGAAACAATCACAGCCCTACGTTGCCGTCAAGAGCTAGTCGATGGCGTGGCGGTCCTGACAAGCTTGCCACAAGACCTAGCCTTGCGACCTGCAACAGCTTGAAAACTTGCTAGCTTGTCCTCTGCGCATGCCACCACCTAGCCCTGTAACAGCTTGATAACTGTTGCAAAATTTGCTAGGCTGTTACTCTGGGGCGCGGGCGCGGTATTATTACGTATTTCATGTATCATCCTAAATATATTAGAAATTTTTCCATAATTGCCCACATCGATCACGGTAAGTCCACCTTGGCGGATCGCCTGATCGAGGAGACGGGTAGCTTGTCGGGCCGCGAAATGAAGGAGCAGGTGCTCGACAGTATGGAGTTGGAGCGCGAGCGCGGCATCACCATCAAGGCGCAGACCGCGTCGATGTGTTACCGCAACCGCGGGCATGAGTACCTGCTCAACCTCATCGACACGCCAGGGCACGTCGATTTCAGCTACGAGGTGTCGCGCAGCCTAGCTGCCTGCGAGGGGGCACTGGTAGTAGTCGATGCTACGCAAGGAGTGGAAGCACAGACAGTGGCCAATGTTGAGATGGCGATGCGGTTGAACTTGACCCTGATTCCCGTGATCAACAAAATCGACCTGCCTAGTGCTGATGCCGAGCGGGTGCGGCAGGAGATCGAGGACGAGCTGGCCATCGAGGCCACCCAGGCGGTGTTGGTCAGTGCCAAGACGGGCGCGGGGGTGGCGGAACTGTTGCAGACGATCGTGCGTAGCATTGAACCACCGCAGGACAGCAGGAACGAACGCTTGCGGGCGTTAATTTTCGACAGCTGGTTTGACCCGTTCCTCGGCGCGGTATCGCTCGTGCGGGTGGAATCAGGACAGCTGCGACGGGGGCAGCGCATCATGATGATGGCGAGTGGCAAGAAATTCGAGGTGCTCAAGCTCAGCCGCTTGACCCCGAAGGCCGTGGCGGTCGAGGCCTTGGGAACTGGCGAGGTTGGCTGTGTCAGTGGTGCAATAAAAAACATTGCCGATACGGAGGTAGGTGACACCGTAACCGATGCGGTGCGGCCCGCGGTCGAGGCCTGGCCAGGTTTCGTGCGCGCCGTGCAGATGGTCTTCGGCGGAATTTTTCCCGTCGATGCCAATGATTACCACTCATTGCGAGAATCTCTAGAAAAACTCCAGCTCAACGATTCTAGCATAACTATCGAGAAAGACAGCTCTTCTGCCCTGGGTTTGGGATTTCGGGTCGGCTTTTTGGGACTGCTGCATCTTGAAATTGCCCAAGCCAGGCTTGAACGCGAGTATGGTCTGACGCTGATCTTCACCGCGCCATCGGTGCTGTATAAGGTCTATCTGCACAATGGCACAGTGGCACAAATTGAAAACCCCGCCCACATGCCCGACCCCGCGACGATCGCCAGGATCGAAGAGCCTTACGTGTCGCTGCAGGTGCATACCCCTGACACCTACATCGGTGCGGTGTTAGCCCTGCTGACCGAACGCCGCGGTATTCAGCAGGACTTGCAGTATACGAAGAGCAAGCGGGTGCGGTTAGTTTATGACATGCCGATGAACGAGATGATTTTTGATTTTCACGATCGTTTGAAGAGCATCTCACGCGGCTATGCCTCAATGGATTATCAGCTATGCGATTACCGTAGCGGTGATTTGGTCAAGATGGACATCGTCGTTAATGACGAGGTAGTCGATGCCTTGTCGTGTATTGTGCATCGCAGTCATGCCTTTGGACGCGGGCGGGAGTTGTGCAAAAAACTCAAAGACCTGTTGCCACGGCAGATGTTTAAAATTCCCATTCAAGCTGCGATCGGGGCGAAGATCATCGCCCGTGAGACCATTCAGGCTTTACGCAAGGACGTGACGGCAAAGTGCTATGGCGGGGACATCACGCGCAAGCGCAAGCTGTTGGAAAAACAAAAAGAGGGCAAGAAAAAGATGAAGCAGATCGGCAAGGTGGAAATTCCACAGCAGGCGTTTCTGGCTGTTTTGAAAATCGATACACGCTAGGCACAGCAGGGGGTTGCAGATAGCTGCTGCCAAATCAGACAAGTAGTGGTATAATGAGAGACTGAATCCAAGAATGGTAAATTCCTATGTCCGCGGTACCGGCTAAGACCGAGTTCATCAATCATTTCTACCAGTTTACCTCCGACTTAGACTGGCAGACAGGGCTTGAGCTCTATCAAGCTGGCGCGATCACGCATTTGGCGACAGTAGATTCGTTGGTAGTGAGCAAGGTGCGCGACGATGAGCAGTTCCAGGAGACGGAGGTACGGATCAAGATGCACGCTAGTCGGCGCTTCATTCAGTGGCTGGAGTGCACTTGTGCCGATAACCGCATGCGGGGACATTTCTGTCGGCACATCATTGCGGTGATTTTTCATCTCGATCGCGAGAAGCATCGTATCGTGCAGGATTTAGATTTGGAGATGTTAATTCGACCGACGGGAACGGTGCGCAAGCAGACACGGGCGGCGGCGGTGTCGGTGCAGCGTTCGGTGTTGTCGCACCTGCGAGGCTCGATTTCACAGACACGCTTGCATACCGATGGGCGGATGACGGTTGAGGTTGAAATCAAAAAGGGCAAGGCCGCGACTTACGACCTCGACATCGATCAAGCGGCGGAATTTGCATCCAGCACCGAAGGGGCACGAGTTTCCCTGTGTCACGAATACAGCGCCATCCGTGCCATCTATCTCTGTCGAGATGGGCATGAGTCGTTGTTTTGGCAACGGGTCATAGTGTTGCAGGCTGCAGAGGGTTGTCAACTGCCAGCACGCCTAACGCCCGCGCCACGTCAGGCGACGGTGTATCGCCGCGGCGAAGAGAGCGAGACGAGCATCGACTACCTGGTGGCGGCACAGGTCGAGGCGCGCTTAGGGACAAAGTATCTTTTTTTGTCGGGCTGCGGTTACGTGCCTGTGGTGGAGGACAGTTCGTGGGGCAGCTTGCCTCATAGCAAACGCTATCTCGGCGATCAGGCGGCAGCTCTGCTGCAGAGTGAGTTGGAGGAACTGCACAGCTGTTCGCATCTTTGCATCGAGCGCGACTTGCGAGATGAGACCATCATCGAAGATCCGAAGAAAACCCGCGTTGAGGTTAAGGCAGTCGAGGGTGGCGCGTTTCATCTGTCCCTGAGTTATCAAGATGGCGATGTCGCCATTCCTTTGACTAAGCTGCTGACTCGCAACAAGAAACGCCGCTATCTCAAGACCCATGACCAGCACTGGCTTAAAATTCCCGCGCTGCTGACAGAAATCGATTGGCAGACCGACAGCACGGGAGAGTTGATTGTTGCCTCAGCCCTTGACATTCACCGGCTGCGGGCCGCACTAGGCGATTACGATGCTTTTGTGGGCTCTAAAGAACTGCTGGCACGTTTAAGTGCCCGCACTGCTTTTGACGAAATACTTGAGCCGCCGACGTTAACACACACTAACTTACAGCTACGCACCTATCAGCATTTCGGCTTCAAGTGGCTGTGGTGGTTGTATTGCAATGGTTTGCACGGACTACTAGCGGACGAGATGGGTTTGGGCAAGACGCATCAGACGATGGCATTGTTGGCAGCCATTCAGCGCGAGAAAACAGACTTCCGTTTTCTCGTCGTCTGCCCGACGACGGTGTTGACACATTGGCAGGAAAAGATCAGCGATTTTGCCCCGACACTACAACCGATGATCTATCACGGGCAGTCACGCGCGGTGCTGTTGCCACGTGTAGGACGTGGCAATACAACGGTAGTCACTAGTTATGGCGTGTTGCAGCGTGATGTGCTTGAACTACAGAAGAGCCATTGGGATGTGGTGGTGTTGGATGAGGCCCACTACGTCAAAAACAGCAGCACCAGCACCTATCGTGCCGCATGTCGATTGCCCAATGCGATGCGTATCTGTCTGTCGGGCACGCCATTTGAGAATGATTTACGTGAATTAAAATCCATTTTTGATTTTCTCTTACCTGGCTATCTGGGCTCGGATCGTTTTTTCAACAAAAACATTTTGCGCCCGCTCAAGACTAACGAAAATCTTGGCGACGAGATGGTGCTGAAACGCCTCATTCATCCGTTCAAATTGCGCCGCACCAAAGAAGCAGTGTTGCCTGATTTGCCTGACAAAATCATTGATTTCAGGACGTGCACGTTGTCGCCGCTGCAGAAAAAGCTCTACCAAAGCGTCATCGAGTTCAAGGCACGTCCGTTATCAGAGCAGTTGGAGCATGGAGCAAGCGATGTGCCCGTCGTGCATATTTTTGCAATTTTGAACTTGCTCAAGCAAATTTGCAATCATCCGCTGCTGGTGCTCGATGGTTTAGACTTGGCTAAGCACGAGAGTGGCAAGTTTGAGTTGCTGAAGGAGCTGATCTTCGAGGGCTTGGAATCCAACCAAAAAATAGTGATCTACACACAGTACCTGAAGATGGTGGACATTATTAGTGCCCATCTCAATCAACAAAAAATAAAATTCGTCTCTCTCACTGGTGCAAGTCGCCAGCGCGGGCAGTTGATTGCTAAATTTCAAGGTGATACCAAGACACGGGTGTTTGTGGCCACGCTGTTGACAGGTGGGATCGGGATCGACCTTACTGCCGCCTCAATCGTCATCCATTACGATCGCTGGTGGAACGCCAGCAAGGAAAACCAAGCAACAGACAGGGTGCACCGCATCGGTCAAAACAAGAACGTGCAGGTCTTTAAGTTGATTACCAAGGACACCTTCGAGGAAAAGATCGACCGCCTTATTCGCAGGAAACAGGATTTATTTGAAAAATATCTTGAAAAAGACGAGGAGATTTTCAAAAACCTCACCCGCCAAGAGTTGATTGGGTTGCTGCGTTAGAGAGACAACATCGCCCAGGCGTGGCCACGTTACCACCAGCAAAGCCCGCCAGCAGTGTCGGCATAGATGAACAATTTCCCCTCGCCAGCTCTAAAACTTCAGCTTTGTTCCGCCGATAGACACTGCGAACAGGGGTGAGGGCAAAGATGGGTAAAGCTGATAGTCTCAACATTATCACTGACGAACGCGCCCTTGATAAGGATAACTTCATTCTGTGTGGGGATTATTCAACGGTAGGGATCGATCGTGAACTCAACCGTTTCTATGTTACCTATGATCGTATTCTGTTTCGCAAAATACCCGAAGTAATCCAAACAATTCTTGAAGCTAATGGCTTTGTGCATAATTTTGAAAACATGCTCTCTTGCCTCGAACGATTGTGTTTCGGCATCCACAGTGAGCATAAAGGTGACAGTGTGCAGCGGGGTTCACCTTGTCTAGTAATCCGCTTTCCCGATAAGAAAAAAATTGGCGCACTGCTTAACAACTTTTACAAAGAAGTCAACAAATACGAAGATATTATCGCCAGTTACCAAGCAGACAACACGCCGAGTAACAAAAAAAATAAGCGTGAATTAGAAACTGAGCTAGAAAAAATACAGGCAGAAAATACCGAACTAAAGAAAAAAAATACCGAGCTGATGCAGATGGTCGCCTACTTACAATCCGCCCACGAACATGCGCTTACCACAAGCAATACCATGCCGACCGACATGTCTTTCGCGCACGCTAAAGAAATCATGGTCCCAGAACGTTGTCTCCTGCTAAAATGTCGTGATAAAACTTACCGTGTGCCTTTGAGTCTACTCGATGCCTTGCCTGAAAAAGAACAAATGTGCCTGGCTAGGTTTGATAAAAACAACAAAGTTAGCAAGGTCTTTATCTATGGCGAAGGCAGCAAATCAATTCCAAAAACTGTGTGTGTTGTGCTACATATCAAAGGCGATCGTATCAAGTTACGCGATAGATTTAGCCGCCGTGTGTATCTTTTCACTGTAAAAAGCGATAGGGAAAGAGAGCAGCTAGGACAAGTAGAGCGTGGTAGTAGCGTTATTGCTTCCATGTGGAAGAGACATATTTTTAACCTTGAAATACTAACACCGACAACAGACACTTTGTTTGAGGAATTAATGCATGAGCGAGTTATCCGTGCGGGGATTGATTTGCACATCACTGACAGCGATGTGAGCGAGGAACGAGCATGGAAAAACTAAAAGCAAGAACATACTTGAAAGCACCGAGTAAGCGCTTCGATCCGTTTGCGCTATTGATCAGTAGTGCCGGGCTAGGTTTTGTTTTTTATGTTGCTAACCGTGTCGGGGTAGCGGCACAGGTGTTGGATGTTCGCAGCGCGATCATCGTTGTCGGCGGCACGTTTTTTGTGTTGCTGTTTCAATTCGATTTTACTTCGGCTTTTGTTTCTCTTAAGATAATTCTTAAATCTTTGCTAGGCACACCTGATCGCCCGGTGTTGAGAATGTTGCGCCAGCTAGATACTGCTATCATTAACGATCACAGCCTCGACAAGCTGCGCAGAGGTGACAAATTGACAGGAGAGTTGCTCAACGACATCGTCTACATGTACCACAAAGGGTTGCTCTACGAAGAGATAGATACATTCGTCACCACCCGCATATCCGATGAATACTTGCATCGAGAATTAGCAGTCTCACTACTAAATAAAGCTGCAACTATTGCCCCTGCACTGGGCTTGTTCGGTACCGTGCTGGGTTTAGTTGGGGTGCTGCGTTCGCTCAATACCCCCGAAGGCATCGGGGCCTCTATGTCGCTTGCCTTGCTGACCACAGTTTATGGCACAGGTCTCGGCTCACTAGTTTTTACCCCGTTGTCAGGACGAATCGAGCATCATAATATTATCTATCTCGAAGTCCATCGCCAACTGCTCAACAAGATTGCCCTGCTGCTGAAAAGATCAGAGCGACGTATGAGTAGAGCACGCTTGAAAGAAGTTAACGCCTATGAAATTGAGTGACCTGCAGAATATAACTCAAGAAAGCAGGACTAACACGTTCTATCTCAGTTTTAGTGACCTGATGGTGCTGCTATGTGTTTTTTTTATCATGTTGGTAAGTATCAGTAAGATTGAAACTTTTTCGTTTGAGAAAATCAAAACTTCTTTCACAGGCTCAACGCGCGGCACCCTGGAAGAACTAGGCAAAAAACTACAGGGCATGTCACAGCACAAGGGGGTAAGAATAAGCTTAGATAAAGATGGCCTACGCCTCGACCTCGAAGTCACGGCACTGTTTCAAACTGCCAGTGCGACACTGAAAAAGAATGCTCTGCGCAAAATTGACCTACTGCTGAAAGAGATAAGAAAAACCAACTATAAGATTGATGTTGAAGGGCATACCGACGATCGTAACCTCTATTATGTCAAAAAAGATAACAGTATAGAAACTAACTGGTCACTGAGTGGCAGAAGGGCTAGCACCGTCGTGCTTTACCTAAGGAAAAAAGGTTTTGCAAAAAAAAGGCTGCGGGTAGTTGGATATGCGAGCAATAAGCCGATAACAAACATAGCCGGAAAAAGCGGTCGTGCTCTTGCTCGCGCCCGAGCACAGAATAGACGAGTATCACTGCTGGTTAAGTAGGTACTGTGATGAAAAGCATAATTGCGCAAAAAATTCCTCCTGCGGGTTTGAGCAAGCGTTTCAATCGCGCCAACAAGTTCAAGATAACTCGCATCAAGGACGATTTCGGTTTTCATGTCTATGTGCTTGAAAATACTGCCCGACGGGAAAAAATTAGCATCAGCCGTTTTATTTTTGATCGCTTTCGTAGTGCGCTAAAAACAATCGAAAAGTCATGGCAAATTCGCAAGTTACCTCCAGAAACAAAAGTGTTTTATCGCTCTGAAGTGCATTTTATTATTGCAAAAAAACTCAACGAAAACCAACAGTATCTCATCCAGCAAATCGATCACAAAGGCGACAATACGGGCTACGTGTCATTTGATATTGATGCCGTCACCGCGCTGAACAAATTGCTCTATCATCATAAACTATTTCATCCTAATGATTTGCTTAACCGCTTGATTGAATATCATAAAATTTTTCGTTTTAGCTTTTCAGAAAACACCGATAGCATCACTAGCAGACTCGCCATCAAAAACGATCTGCTGTGCTCATTAGAAAGCTACAAAAAAAAACCACGACCACGCTTCGCTAGTAAAATTATCCCGTTCATCGGCAATGCACCCCCTCCCTCGATTCCCACGGCTATGCCTGAGGTGAAGCAACAGAATTTTTTCAAGTCACGTTTAGCAGAGAAGGCTATGGCAAAACCTGCCGCAGTCAACTATGAACAGCTGTTCGACCCCGAAGAAAAAGCCCCCGAACCTGAACCAGCCAAAGGGGCAAAAACTAATCAGCAGCGTATCCTGTTGCCCCTGCATGCCCAAGATGTTAAAAATTTTACCGAGTTACCTTTCAGATGTGAGTTTACTACCGGTGATTTCAGTGATTTTTTGCAGTTTATCGGCAGCGATCATCACGGTGAATTTTTGCTCGGTTTTGAAATTATTGACTGTCTTTTCAAACAAGCAGGCAGCACGAAAACTTTTAAATTTCCGCTCTATTATATGAAGGTAACGCTGAAAGAATCAGGCAAAGAGATCATCGTTGAACCAGTCGAGGACGGTGTTTTTTACCTCAATCATCTCGCCCTGGCTAATCTCGTGGATAAATTTTCCAAGAGCAAATCTGCCGACAATATCAATAAGTTTTTTAGAACACTGCTGGCACAGCACATGACCGTTGATGATAAACCAACACGAATTTATCTATCCCGTATGCTGCCTGTCAACGAAGAGATTTTCGCACAGGTGAGAAAAATTCTTTTTGGTGCACCTGACGAACGTGGCAAGGGAGGGATTCTCTTTGACCTCACTACCGTAGGCGCAGAAATTGATCTCGATAGCGTGTTTCTCTATCGTTCAGCTAAAGTGCAGTCGCTGGTGGCTTTGAGTCTTGAGCATGACCTGAATGAAATTTTAACCATTGCCTATGAGCACCCACAGCGTTTCTATCGCTCTAATCTCGGCAATTTTCTCTCGCCTGAAACATATGTGCCTGTTGATGGTTCGTATGCTGAAAGAGCCTGGGTGCCTAAGGTATTGCCTAAAAGTTTTGCCGCGTTATTAGAAAAACTGGACGAACATAATTTCCTGCTAATTGAAGGGCCACCAGGCACAGGTAAAACACATTCAATTCTCAACTTGCTCATTCACAGTATCTGCGTTCGTAAAAAAGTGCTGATCGTCAGTGACCAACACAGTGCTATTCACGCCCTGCTTGAACCCCTGAAAGACTTCGCTCACCGAGGCAGTAGTGACACACAAAATATCACTAATATCATTGCCCAAAGCATCAAGGTCGTCGATGAAATTCCCGCGACAGATGGCACACTATCGGCCTGGGCCGCGTGCCTAAAAAAGATTTTGGTCAACAACAAGTTGGTTGAACGTAGTGTTGAAGACGCACCTGACTACGAAGCACAGATCAAACAAATCGATAACGACATAAAAATACTGAAAGATAGACTACAAGAAAAAATCAGCAAAGATTTATCGCCACGCAACTATCACGAGTCGACGGTCAAGGATATTGAAAGCATTTTAAGTTTCATCCGTTTTTGTGGCTACAGTCGTCGTGGGGGCAAGAATAGAGAACGTAACACTTGGAATAGAAAGCTAATCAAAGAGTTCATCTCGCTACGCGGAGAGTTGCTGAAATTTGGGAGCTTGTATCGCTTTTTTCGTTTTCAAGGCACACTGTCTGAATACAATCAAGAAATGTTGATGACCCGTGAATTTGTCAACAAAATGCTAAAAATAAAACCCAAGAATGCCCGCCAACTCAACATTGTTTATGAGCGCAAGCTCGACAATGCCGTCACCGCTTATTTTTCCAAGGAATGGCAACGTGCCTTCCCTATGCACAGATCCAAGCTCGCCCAAGCCTTTCGTTACTTTACCGCCCTTATCCGCCACCCGCTGACGGGACGCTTGAAAAAAATACGCAGAGTTTTAAACAACCAGCTAGCTCTGTTGCAAACTGCTGACAGCAAAGTAATTTTTCAGATGAATAAAATTCATCACTATCTCCGTGCAGGCAAAGATCAGGTCTCGTGTCTTGCCCATGAAATTTTTACTAAAAATGAAGATGCTATGGACAAACGCAAACGAAAAGAAACCGAGGTGTCGGCCCAGGAAATTTTACAAATTATGGAGCAGCGGCAGGAAGAGCGTGATCGTATCGTCAAAATGCGTTTTCTGCTCAATCTTACTGAAATTGCCAGCAAAGCGCAGCAGTCTGAAGGTCACGGCAAATCTGACCCCCTGACTACCATCGCCGCGTTGTGTGACAATCTTGGCAGCTATGATTCGCTGGAGATGGCTTTGCCTGTATTGAATGACTTGAAAGAAAAGCTAATGCAAGTCTTTCCTATTTGGATTTGTCGCAAACAAACAGTGCCGTTTCTTTTTCCCTGTGCTGAAAATATCTTTGATCTTGTTATTGTTGATGAGGCGACACAATGTCGGGTTGACGATGCTTTGCCGCTGTTGTTTCGTGCGGCAAAACTACTGGTGGTTGGCGACGATAAACAGACTGTGTTGGCAAAAAATTCCGCGCTTGACGACTATCTGTTCAAAGAGTTCGGACTTGACGAGCATTTACGTAAAACACAAGGACAGGCTTTGAAAGGCGGTGGCTCGCATATCTTTGGCTTGATCAAGCAGATCAAACAGGCGGCCCTAATGCTTGATGAACACTACCGTTGTCCGCCAGGGATTATCGCTTATTCTAACCACTATGTCTACCACAACGATTTGAAAATGATGCAGTGGGGCGGGCGTGATGCCGTCGTCATTGATTACAGTGAAGAACATGCCGAGAGCTCCACACGCCAGACACGGGGTGCTTATAAAGGCATTGAGACGGATATGGTTGATCGCTTTTTGACGTTCGTCGCAGATACAATTAAAAAAATAGAAGTAGAAGAAAAGATAAAAATAAACACAGAGAAGGACGTAGCCTTGTGTTACTTTCTTCTAAAAAATGAGCCTTATATCAAAGCCAAGAAAAGTGATTTTCTGCACCGCTTGGACCGAGGCAATGATATTCTCGACGGTGCGGGTGCGGCATTGCAAGGTAAGGAGCGTGACTATATCTTTTACCTGTGGGACATCAATCGCAGTAACATGATGGCTTTTCGGCAAGGCGACGAGGAGGACAAACGCAAGGGTGAATTAAACGTTTTGATGAGTCGCCCCAAGAAGCGTGCCTATCACTACTTACATAAAGGCTTTGCTGGTTTGAAGCACAGCAGCGCCACGATTAGTGATTACTTGTGGAAAGCCTACCGCCAGCAACAGCAAGTTAAAGAGCGTAAAGCTTTTATCCCGCGCGCGCAAAACCCTGCGCCTGGTTTTACCCCCTGGCGTAGATACAGCGGGCAGTTGATCGAGAAAATTCTGGCGGAAAATATCAAGCATCCCGACTTGAAAGTGCATTACAGTATCAACATCGGTGACCCTGCCTTCTGCATTGACCTCGTGCTCGAAGCGGGTGCAAACAGCATTGGGATCGTCGATATTAGCCGTTTCACAGAAGAAAGTAACCCCGCGGAGAGCTTGATTGCCTACTATTTTCAGATCAAGCGTGCCACACCATCGATCACTCCCTGGTTCACCTTCATCAGAGATATTGCCAGCTACCGCGACCGTGAGTTGCGAGCTTTAGCAAAGGTGATCGAACGTATCAAGTAAGTCGACAACGAATGTAGCTTTGTCAAGATAATGTACTGCCCGACAAAGAACTACTCGGCATCGAGCCAATTGCTGCCATGTTTGACATTGACTTGAAAACGCACCGCCCCCAGCAGAGCATTCTCCATACTATCCTTGATAATCTCAATCGCTTGTGGCAACTCAAGACGAGGAGCTTCAAACAACAACTCATCGTGAATCTGCAGCAACATTGTTGTGCGCAACTGGGCCGCTTGCAACGCGGCATCAACTTTCAACATCGCCAGCTTAATTAAATCAGCCGCATAACCCTGAATACAAGAGTTGACCGCCATGTTGCGGGCATGGGCATAGACCTGCGCATTGGTGCTATCAAGTCCCGCAATCGTGCGTCGCCGCCCGCATGGAGTTTGGCTGTAGCCACGCGTCGCCGCTTGGCGGATGAGTTCTTCAGTAAAATTTTTAACCTCTGGATAGGCAGCAAAGTAGCGGTTAATAAAGTCCTGCGCGGCAGCTATCGATATGCCCACCGTTTTGGAAAACTTACGTGCCCCCATGCCATAGATAATGCCAAAGTTAATCGCCTTCGCTACCAGGCGTTGATCTTTGCTGATCTGATCTGGTGCAATGCCAAAAACTTTTGCCGCGGTCAGCCGATGAATGTCGAGTCCCGCATTGAACGCATCGATCAAGCTCTTTGCCTGGGCAAGACTAGCCAGCAAACGCAATTCAATCTGCGAGTAGTCAGCCGAAATGAGCAGAGTGTCTTTATCCTGGGTCGTAAATGCTCTCCTTAGCAACTGTCCCCGCTCGCTGCGCATGGGAATATTTTGCAAATTAGGATTATCGGAACTCAACCGTCCTGTTGCCGCCACATCTTGACGCAAATTAGTGTGCAAACGCTGGGTCTGCTCATGCACATGTCGTGGCAAGGCCTCGACGTAAGTGTTTTTCAATTTTGACAAGCCACGATATTCAAGAATTAAACGTGGCAACGGGTGGGCACACAACAGATTGAGCACTGTCTCGTCTGTCGAGTAGCCAGTTTTGGTGCGGCGAATGCTTTTGATGTTGAGCTGCTCATGAATTTTAAGTTCAACAAACAAAATCTGCTGCAACTGCTGGGGGGAATTAATGTTGAACGGCCGCGCCGCGGCGGCGTAGATTTTTTCTGCCAACCCTGCCAAATCCCGCGACAAACTTTCACCATAACTGTGCAGCATATCACAATCGATAAAGATACCACGGGCTTCCATCTTTGCTAGCACACGCAACAACGGCATCTCCATCTCCGCGGCCAACTTACCCAGGCCTTGTGCCGCAACTTCTGCTGTTAATTTGCCCCGCAGCTGTAAGATTGTTGTTGCCTGCGCGACAATATCTTGCATGTCTACTGACTTGTTCAGATAACGCTCACTAAGCGAAACAAGACTGTGGTTATGCCAATCAGGATTGAGCAGATAATCATACAGCGACACATCGGCAAGCTCGCCCGCTAACGAGATGTTGACATTGTTTAGCACCCGCCACACACTCTTTAAATTGTAGCCAAGCTTTGCTATCGCCTCGTTGCCTAACAGTGGCGACAGCAACTCACCCACATCTGCCAACTCAAAATGAGCCATATCGACAACACCCAGATCTTGGGCATCACCCAGCACAATCTGGGCCGGCCGGGCCGCGACAAGATCATGGCTGTCTGCCTGCACTACCACCAGCAATTGCGGCAAGGCTTGCCAGCGTTGCTGTAGTTGCTCGAGCTCCGCCAACGTCTGAGGGCTATGCACGGTGAGCACGCTCTCGCACCGCACCACATCTTGTTGCTGGCAGGTAAAACTAGGCAGCAGGCGTTTAAACTCAAGTTTCTGATAAAAATCATACAGGCGTTGGTTGTTAAAAATATCGGCATCGTAAGTAAGCTCACTTAGCTGTGTCGGCAATGGCACCTCAGTGTTGATCGTCACCAGTTGACGCGACAACTTCGCAGCCTCTTGTCCAGCGATGAGTTTTTTGCGCAGGCCCTCAGGCTTAACCGTGTCGATGCGGCTGTAAATGGCATCGATCGAGCCGAATTCAGCCATGAGTTTTGCCGCACCTTTTGCGCCGATGCCGTGCACACCAGGCACATTGTCAGACTTATCGCCCATCAGGGCTAGGCTGTCGACTACCTGTTGGGGGCGGCACTGAAAGCGCTGCTGCACTGCTTCTTCCCGCAACACCTGGTAATCCTTGTTCAACATCGCGACCTGCATATCGATCAACTGCATGAAGTCCTTGTCGTTGGAAACGATGTAGGTATGCAGTTGTGCCGCGCTCGCCCGCTTTGCCAATGTGCCGATAATGTCGTCGGCCTCGTAGCCAGGTGACTTCAAAACTTTAATGTCAAGACAGGAGAATAATGTAAAAAAAAGCGGCAACTGCGCGGCCAAGTCTTCAGGCATGTCACCGCGGTTAGCCTTGTAGTCGGGATAGAGATCATGCCGAAATGTTTTCGCCTCGGTGTCACATACGAGGGCCAGATAGTCAGGGTTGAACTCGGTGATTAGTTTGTGGAGGAAGACCGCGGCACCGTAGGGCACAGACACCTGCGTCCCGCTGCTAGTGGTCAGTGGCTGGCGGCGACCGAGAGCGTGGAAAATACGAAAGGCTAACGCCATCGCATCGATCAAATACAGCGTGCTCATCAGCGGTCGGATGGCCGACAACGATGGTGACCTAACATCGCCTCACCACATTTAGGGCAGATATCGATCTCTTCCGCTTGCCGCGGTCGCGCTTGCCGCGGTCGCGCTTGGTTATCGTCCAGTTGCCGCAGCTTTGCCCGCAAGAACTTCACGCCCAGGTAGACCCCCACCAACGGTAGGGCAAACTTCAGCCCCAACTGCAGCAGCGGCCAGGCAACTGCTGCTAGCGCGACGGTACCAAAACGCACCAACAAGAGCCCTAAGATCAAGCCGAGCCCGATAAGAAAGATGTGTTTAAGATTCACGTGGTTGTCCTTCACCTGCGCGAGGCCTGGTTCTGATGCCCAGATACACCGTTGAGATTAGCAAAATCACCGCGAACACGATAGCGAATAAATGCAGTCGTGCCCGTCCCTGCGCTATGCCTTGCACCTGTATCTGCAAGCGGTCTCCTGCCGTCAGCGCCTGTGTCGTGCGCAAAGCACGGTAATGCCCGTCCGCGAGACGCGGCAACTGCGTGATCTCTAGTTGGTCAGAGAAAACGTCCATGACCTCATACTCATGCATGATATTGACGCTGGTCAACGTCTGTGTTGCCACCCAATTCAAGGTCACCGTACCATCCTGTGCCGCGGCCTTGAACGCGACGTTGACGAGGGTTGCTCCGTGGGGAAATTCCTTCTCCATAGTCACCGTGCCATGCTGAGCGTCGACACGCAAATCGGCGGGGAGCACGCCTTCGACCGCTTTAAAATCCACCGTCTCACGGGGCAAAAACAAAGCAATACTAGCCTGTTGCGGCACATGCTGAGTGTTTTGCACCGAAAAAATATAGTCGCCCCACACGCTATCAAGTCCCCCCCGCAGGATGATAAGATGCTTGTCACTCAAGGTAATTTCGCCCCGCACAGGATGGGCAAGAGCAAACAACAGGACTGCCAAAATAAAACTACTGTGCATCGCTTACCGCGGCGAGATAATCGAGACGACGGCAAACATCGATGTAGCGATTGGTCAAGAAAATACGCCGCTTATGCCAGGCCCTGGCAGTTATTTGCCCTGCTCGCCACCCGCTCTCGTCAGTCAGGTAACGCTTGATAATCTCCTCCCGCAAGGCATTGAGCTTGGCATGATCGTTGATTGCCGCACAGGCAACCAGCTGTGTCTCGCCGCTCAGAAAAAAAGGCCACGCCATCGATGCCAGTAGCACCAACGCCAGCGCGGTCATGATTAACAGCACGACGCACTCCCTTCCACTGTCGCCAGACATCGTAGCACAGTGGACATACATAAGATATATTGAGGCCATCGGCATGCTGATTTAGTGCCAAGGTCAGGTGGGAAAAAAGATGACCGTCGTGCCTTTCACCATCGTTGAACAAGACGCTGACTTGCTCGTCCTCGACAAGGCACGCGGTGCTACCATTGACACGGTGATGGTGCACGTGCGCAACATGATTGCCAGCGCTATGCCTGTGCATCGTCTCGATCGTGATACGAGCGGGGTGCTGTTGGTGGCACGCAACCGCGCCGTGCAGGAACTACTACAAGCGCAGTTTAAGGCGCGGCAAGTGCATAAGGAGTATCTCGCCCTACTCGATGGCAACCTGCCCCGTGACTACGCACACATGCAGTCATACTTGAGCCGCAGTCGCAAACACCGCCTGCAAATGCAAACATTCCCTCGCCCCGTCGGGGGACGCAACTGCCGCTATGCCGCCAGCGAATTTTTTGTGCTACAACGCTTTCACCGCCGCCTCAACCTCGTCAAAATCAATATCAGCACAGGACGCACGCACCAAATCAGGGTGCATGCCGTCGCCCTCGGCGCGCCTGTACTCGGCGACAACCTCTACCACCGCCCGACACAGCTGCCGCAAACCTTCCCCGTCATCCTGCGTGCAGCGGTGCAAAGCCTGTCGGCACAGATGTTACACGCCAGCAGGATTGCGTTCCAGCATCCCCGCAGCCACGCGGCTTGCCGTATTGATGTGCCACCACCGTCTGATTTTAGCGCACTGTTGGCATCACTGCGGGAAGACTGTGTGGCCCGTTGACAAAAAACACTTTGACGAGATAGCGCACAAGTATTATACCAGCCAGCGGCGAGGCTGCCGTCTTAGCTCAGTCGGTAGAGCAGAGGACTGAAAATCCTCGTGTCCCCAGTTCAATTCTGGGAGACGGCACTTGTGCTGTCTTTGCATCGGGCGGGAGCGTGTTATGCTTACTTTGGTAACGACTGTGCATGTCACGGCGGCATTGTTCATCATCTGCATTGTGCTGTTGCAGGGAGGTAGTTCAGGCGGACTGGGTGCTGGTTTCGGTGGCGGCAGTGGCGGCTCGCAGAGCATGTTCGGAGCTTCGGGACCCGTGAGCTTGCTCGGTAAACTCACCTACGTGTTCGCACTTATCTTCATGGTTACCTCGATCGGCCTCACCGTCATGCAAGGTACGAATTACGACATCGGTCTCAAGGAAAGACTACAAAAGGCCAGCGAAGGCCAGCCCGTCCCCTCGCCGACCGCGACAGAAGAGGACAAGCCGTAGCCGCACAGGGATGTGGATGGCAGTGCGGCAGGATTTAGCAGGAGGTGCACGGTGTTTAGGTTAGCCTTGGTTATCATGCTGACGTGCGTTTTCGTAGCCCACGCCGATGCGTCAGCGACCTACCTAGTGGCCATCAGCGATGCTCTGGGGAAAAGGCATCTCGGTATCTATGGCTATCCGCGGCGGACCACGCCGAACTTACAACAGGAGCGGGAGCTCATCGTCTTCCGCCATGCCTACGCACGTGCTGCGACCGCCGACTTGAGTCAAGCTTTGCACGCGCGCAACCAATACCTGCAGGTTAAGGATGCACACTCGCTGCTGACGGCGCTAAACGCGGCGGGGGTCAAGACTTTTTGGCTGACCAACCGTGACCAGCCGCGCGTCGCGCACAACGGCGAGAACACTGTTGTCCGCAAAGGCTCGCTCTCCGCAGTGATCAGGCCCGAGTTGGCGAAAATCCTCAGTAATCAGGCCCGAGTTGGCAAAAATCCTCAAGCCGCGGGCGACGTAGTGGTATTCGTCGATCTCGTGCACCAGCAGACAAGTGTGGACCAGCATTTCAAGGGAGAACTGCCACGCAATGTCTACGGGCACTACCAGCGCATCGCACCCACTACGCTCAACGCATACGACAATCGCATGCTCGCGGTTGATAAGGATGTCGCTCGTCTGTTGCAAGTAGTCAAGCAACATGGCGGAGTTAGTGGTTTTATCTGGTTTGCCACCCGCGGCTTCAACCTGCTGGCAGCTAGTGAAAAAGGCTTTGCCTACTCGCAGGTAAACATTCCGCTAGTCATGTGGTTTTCGCCCGCGTATCGTCAGCGCCAAGCGGCGCGCTATCGCACGTTGCGTAGTAGGGTAGGAGCACTTTTTTCCAGCGATTTGCTGCACGACACCCTGCTAGGAATTTTTTCCGTGCCGAGTGCACACTACCGTTCCAGCTTCGACCTTTCCCACGCCGCCTACAGTGTGACCGCAGACCGCGCTCTGGTGCGCAACGGCAAGCAAAAATATGTTACGCCCGCTAACCGACGCTGGTGGCAGCAGCACAACGTGAGGAGCTTGCAGGCTGAGGGAGAAGACCAGCGCATAATCCCCCATTGGGTCAACAGCATTGGCAAGTTGCGAGAGATGTGGCACGACGGTTATCGCGCCTTCGAACTGGATCTATTTTATGACGAGAAGAGGAATTGTTTCGTCGTTGGACACGATGCCGAGAATATGAGTACCATGTGTTTTGACACGTTTCTGGCGCAGATCCAAATCTCCGAGTTGAAAAAGCTGTGGCTGGATATCAAAAACCTTACTAGCAAAAATATCGCCGCCCAATTGTTAAGGTTGAACCAGCTCAGCGACAAGCTCGCCCTCAAGCAGAAGGTTATCTTTGAGTCGTCGATTGAGAGCCGCGACTATAGGCAGGTCGCCAGGGCTGGCTATCACACATCGTATTATCTGCCCACCATAGAACTGTTGGCACTGCAGACAGAGAACGATTCCGCCAAGTTGAGCCGCCGTGCCCAGCAACTCGCGGCGCAGGCAAAGAGTCAGGAAGTGCAAGCGGTGTCGTTTGACGTGCGCCTGTATCCGTTTGTAAAAATTCATCTCGAACAGCTGTTGCCCCAGCACTACGTTTACCACGTGTGGTCATTGCCAGGCACAATGGAGGATGAGCTGTTTTTTCAGAACACCCGCAGTAAGATGTACTACTATGACCCCAGAGTGAAGACCATCTTGTCTGAATACAACTCCATCTTCCACCTATAGCGTGGGGGAACGAGCACAGCCGCAGCCTCCGTTATCTTGGCACGGCGCAGACCTTCCTTAGCACGTACCTCCGTTGTCTTGGCGCGGTGCAGACCTAACGAGAAACCCGACCTCAACAGGTATAGGCACATGCCTTGTGCAAGAGCATAATCTGACAGTAATATGGCAATATTTATGGTCGGGTTTTCGCACGGTCTCACCGCGCCCTTCATAAAGCTCTCGGTGGGCAAGAGGTGGGGGCAACTGCCGAGAGGCCTGAGTGCAAGCCTGAACGCGATAGCAAGAGGCCTGAGAACATGCAGCGAGCTAGGAAGCGAGCGATACAAAAAGCCGCGTAGCGAGCGTTACAAAAAGCCGCGTAGCGAGCGAAGCGAGCTAGCAAGCGAGCGATACAAAGAGCCGCGTAGCACAAGCCTGAACTGCCTACTCCTCGATCAATCCGAGCAGGTCCATACAAAAGCCGAGCGTGTAGCCTGCCAGCAAGAAAGGGGTGACCAGGCCAACGAAAACCAGGATGGGCAAAAACGCCAGCAGCTCTGGTAGCGATTCGACCTGCAAGTCCTGACGTGAAAAAATCATCATGCTACTCCCAGTTCGGGCCTGCTTATATCTATGCCACAAAAAAATTACCAGCCCGTAAGGGTGCTAGGCTTCTGGGTTGGTGCAGCCCATGAGGTTGAGGATACGGTCGAGTTCGGCCGCGGAAAAGTAGGAAATCTCAATACGTCCTTTGCTGCCTGAGCCAGAGACACGCACACGGGTTTGCAGATGGGTGCGCAAGCCTTCGGCGAGGTGGTCGAGTTCCGCGAGGTTACGGGTGCTTTTTTTGTTTTGTGACGACATGTTGCGACACAGCAACTCGGTTTGGCGCACGCTGAGGTTTTTCTTGAGGATCAGCTGCCGCGCTTCTAGCATCAAGGCATTACTAGGCAACGATAGCAAAGCTCGGCAATGACCCATACTCAAGCGCCGTTGCATCAGGTCGGTTTTTATTTCAAGCGGCAAGACCAACAAACGCAAGGCATTGCTGATGGACGAGCGATCCTTACCAATTTGGTGGGCACACTGCTCTTGGGTCAAACCAAAATCGTTGATCAATACCTGATACGCCGTTGCTTCTTCGATGGCGTTGAGATCGCTGCGCTGCACGTTCTCGATCAAGGCTACGCGCAGCATATCGGCGGCACTCAAGTCTTTGATAATTGCGGGCACGCTCCTCAAGCCAGCTAACCGTGCCGCTCGTACCCGCCGTTCCCCCGCAACAATACTGTAGCGTTCGTCCTTGCGGGTGAGAATTATCGGTTGCAACACACCATCACGCCTGATACTAGCCGCCATCTCCTGCAACAACTGGTCATCGAAATTCAGGCGCGGCTGATGCGGGCCTGGTGCGAGTTTGTCCAATGCGACCAGAAATACCTGCTGCTGCGGCTCTTCTCGCCGCGTCTCAGGAGATGTGTGGCGTGGCCGGCTGTCATTACCCGTATTGGCACTCACAGGCGCTGCTCCCGCGCTACCATAGGTGCAGCGAAACTTGCTAATAACGCCATCGCCAGCTGGCGAAAGGTGACCGCGCCAACACCGTCAGCAGCATGTAGGACCGCGGGCTGTCCGAGCGCCGCCGCCGTAGCAATGTCTACGCTCGTAGGAATTTGCACCCCTAACAGCTGTTCCGTGTGTGGCTGGCCTGCCGCACCGCGCCGCGGCGTGATTTTGTTGGCAACCAGATGCAGGCCCCCCAAGGCGGGCTGTAAGTTACGCCGCACACTTGCCACAATTTGTAACAACTGCTCCGCCTCAACACAGACAGAGGTGGCCGCACCCACAGGCACAATAACCCTATCTGCCGCCAGCAACGCACTGATAGTCAGCAAGCCAGTCGATGACGGGCAATCGATCAGCACGAAGTCATAGAGGTCAACGATGGCAAGCAAGGCCTGATGCAGACGCTGTTCGCTATCTCTGACATACATTAGTTCCACATCCAGCCGCCACAGAGACGGGGCGGAAGGCACGACTTCAAGCTGCGACAACGAAGCAGGCACAATGGCACGGCCCAAGGCGACGCTATCCCGCAACACCTCATAAAGGCTGACTTCGCCCGTGCGACGTAACGCCACCGTATGGCGCGGGTCAGCAACAACCAACAGCACGCGCTTTTCCGCCAGAGCCAGCGACGCGGCAAGATTCAACGCCACCACACTCTTGCCCACGTCCTGCCGCGGGCTAGCGACGGCAACCACCACTGCCTTGTGCTTCTGATCATTCACGCTTCGATTTTAGCACGATTGCCGCCGCGCGGCAGCCTCTTTTTCGGATGGCGCTCGCAGAGATTGGAAAAAACTCCACTGCCTGGTGCCCTGCCGACAGAGTGCTAGCAGTTGTTGGCGATTTTGCTGGATCTGACGATTGAAATCGACCTTAGGCTGGCTAGCAGGACGGTAAAGACGCAATTGCTGCCGCGTTGTCACAACCAAGTGTGCGACCCTGCGAGAAAAAGAGCACTCGCCAGGCGAAAGTTTGAGCTGATGCGTTTGCAAGGCATGATAATCTGCCAGCGGTTCAAGCAGTGCCTCGCTATTGAACATTGCCAACACACTTTGTAACCGAGTGATTTCAACATCAACACTGCGGGCAGTTTCGTCTTTGTAAACACTGGCACGGTAATAAAGCAACTGCTGCTCAATGTTAATCAACAAAGTCTCACATAGTCCCAATAATTCAAAAACAATGTCGGTTTGTGCAGGCATGTGAGTACTCTCACGGAATAACTTCTAACTCTATTCTACCAAATTGCTACCTCAAGCTGAAATCAACCGAGTTCTTTTATGCCCGCCTGGAGACAAAAAAATTATTTTTTCTTGCGATTAATCAAAAACTTAAGCTGTTCAAGCACCATGGCTTTATTGTAGCCATGACGCGCTTTGAGATTCGTAAAAGTAGCTTCGGCTAGCTTGATGGCTTCCGCAGTGAGTTTATGGTCGGGCTTGTCCAGCGACAGCATCACCTTGAAGTTTTCCTGCACCTGCTTTTCGTTTTCCTTAAAATAGTAAGTGCGTATTTTTTCAACAAAATCATTAAAAATTTCCTGCAAATTCACTGCCCCCTCAGGATGGTCGAGTCTGAAAGCCGCCAACCTGTTCAACACCGACTCCCGATGGCGGCGCTGATTATCTTTTACGCCAATAATTTTTTCAACATTGTTCATAATTTGTTGTGATGGTGGATGTGTTTCGCCTGTAGTACGGTCGAGGATTCTTTCTTTTTTGATGTCGCCCGCAACATTTTCCACGTAGCTTGCTATCAAATCAGCATAAGCTTTGTGGTCAATCAAAGTCATCGCCTCTAGTAGTTCATGATAAAAAATATGGCAGAATTCATCTTTGACGAGGTTGAGAAAAAACCCTGCATCATGATACTTGTCGCGCGGCTCAAACTGCAGGAACTCATAGACACTGCGATCCTTGACCATGCGTTCGAGTTCATTAAAAATCGCTTCAACAGTCAGCACCCCATGTTTAGCGTGCTGTGCCGCACGGTAGATAACCGCTTTTACCTCACGGGGAGAAATGCCAAACCGTCCCTCAAAAACACGTGTGCCTTGCGATTCTGATTTAATTTTTTTGTGCAACCCGCGCAGAATCGCCGCTTCTCCCGCGCTAAAACTTTCATCGAGTTTTTCCTGCTCATACAATCTAATCTTGTTGCGAGGATCGAGACGTGCAATTAACTTTCTATGTTGCTCGTCATAGTATTTGCCCTCAGGTTGTTTCAATCTCGTCATCACCCCCCAGAGGCAGAGCATCTCGATCGCCTGGGGAGCTACCTCAATGTTATTATTAAGCATTTCCAAATCACGTTGATAAATTCGCTGCTCTTGTGACGGGCGCAGCAGATAGGGCACCGTCAGCAAACTAAAACGCTCACGAAAAGAGCTAAAGTCCGGGTTGGCTTTGAAAGCGTCAAGATGTTTTTCGTTGCTGGTAGCAAAAAATAATAAATCAAGCGGAATAGTGCTAGCCTGAAGACTTAAGATTGATCTCTCGATTGTTGATAACAGATACTTGAACGTTTCCAGAGGACGTTTTAGCAAATCAGAAAATTCTAAAAACCCTCTGTTAGCCTCGACCAGCTCACCAAAAGATTCATGCAAACGAAAACTACGCAACACCGACGGGAGGTTCTCCATATAGCGTTCCATCGTCAATTGTTTTTCATGGGCATCAATCGACATCTGTGGTTCAACCGTTGAGATGCCAACACGATACTGCTTAGAAAAATAAAAACGCTCAACCTGCACATGGCGATAAACTTCCGAGAGATTGCCATTGTAACCATTAAGAAGATTTTCAAAAATAAGCTGATTGCGTTTAGATAGTCCTGACAAGAGCACATGTGGCGGCAACTCTACCTCTTCGAGAGGAATATTCTCATGCGCGGCAAGCCACTGCTTAAGAATTTGGGCGCGCTGTGGCATAGGCAACAAGTAGAGGGGGTTTTCTTTGAATTCGGATGGAATCTTACAGCTTATTTGGTCATCTACCAGCTCAGCATAAGAACCGACCTTGGTATTGTATGCTTCGCCGTCATTAAATCCGATCGGCCTACTGTCACCTTTAAGGTAGGTAACTTTGTCAGGGTCTTGAGGAAAAACCCAATTGAAGCGATAAACACAACCATCGTCACTGGTTGAGTAGCAATGCATAGCTTCAGCAATGGTTTCAATCATCGAAGTTTTTGCCGCACCGTTAGGGCCATGCAACATGATAAGTTTGTTAATCTGCCCTTGCGTACAAAAAGTTCGCACCGCTTCATAGATGGAATGCTGCACTTCTTCGCAGCCAATGATGGCAGCACAACCAGGAGTAGCAAGATCAAAAAGACGTAAGCGTGGCATGTCACTGTTTTCTTCACGACCAAAATGATCAAAGGTGTCGAGCAAGTACTGGGCCGAGTTTCTGATCAAGCGACGTGGCTGGGCGGCAAGGCGTTGCAGAAAATCATGAAAAGAGAGAATAACTGCACTTTGTTTAAAATTTTCCTGATATGTAGACGACAGTTGATTGAGATCAAGTTTCATGCCAGCCTCTGCAAGTAACTGAACAAGCCAACTAGAGCGACCAGATATGAGTCAAGGCCAAAGCCGTTGACTACACCGATAGCATGGGGGGCACTGTAAGAGCGTTGCCGACGTGCTGGGCGCTGTGCTAGGGGCGAAATATGCACTTCGACGAACGGCAATGACAAGGCCGCAAGACGATCTCCGAGGGCAAGGCTAGTGTGTGTCCAGGCACCAGGATTGAGCAACGCACCGCGCCATGGTTTAGATACTGCGGTGAGGAATTCATGTTCGCAATTAGTTTGCAAAAACACCAACTCACAGTCGCTACAGTTAAATAAAGGGGCAAGTTGTGTCGCATGTTGATGCAGATATTTTTCTAGCTGTCCCAGGGTAAACTTGCCATACAGCTCTGTATCCCGCTGGCCGCAGAGATCAAGATTAACACCGTTGGCAACGATTATTTTATTCATGGTAACTTCTGCAAAAAGGTACGGCATTTTCTCAGCTTAAGATCGATTTGATCGAGTTGCTCTATTCTGTTGATGGTTGCCGCGTCAAGTGCGAGATGATGACGCTTGGGTTTTTTAGCCAGCTGCGCTAATTCGATTGCCTTGTGGCGCAAAAATTCGTTGTGAGGTAATTTAGCCAATAGCTGCCGATAAATTTGCAAGGCTTTAGCATGGTTACCTTGATCTTCGTAAACCTGTGCCAGTGCCTTGGTTTCGAGATCAACAACAGTGCCTTTAGAGCCACTGTCGCTAGTAAAAAAAATTTCATCAACTGGCATGATCCAGTAATTACTCGTCTCTTGTTGCAGCTGTGCTGGTGTTGTCGGTGGTGGCGGTGAGGGAGGTGTGATGTTGACAGGCACACCATTGGCGATAAGACGTGCAGAAAAGATAGACGCAGTCTTAGCAAAACCATCACGATGAAAAAGTTGCGCAATCCATTCGCACTCATCGTCAAGGGCACGCTCGATGCTTAAAGAATCAAGCACAGCACAAAATTCTTGCTCACGTTGCAATAGCAGCAACGCCTTTAATTTTATCTTCTGTGCCATGATATTTGCTTTTAAATTTACTGGCGATTCCTCGATAATGGAGAGTGCCTCGCAAATCATGCCACGTTGGAAAAATTCCTTGGCTAGCACTACCCGCGCGGCACTAAAGCGTGGATGTGCCGCGACTCCGCTTTGTAATAATTCAAGACTCTCAGTAGGAAAATTGCAAGCTTTCAGTAGTTCAGCAACAGATAAAAATCCCCGCCCCTCAGGCTCGCGGCGAAAGCGTTCCAATAATAACCGATCTGATTTCAGCAACGGAAAGTCGTCGAGAATAGTCAGATAGTAAACTGGCGGCGGCAACGCCTGCACTGACACCATCACTCTCCCCCATCCTCATCTTCGTCTTCAGCAGTGATAACCACTTCATCCGAAACAACTGGGCCTGAGGTTAGATAAAATTGATGCTTCAGCGTTGCACCTTCCTCACACTGAGGCCAAAGATTTATTTTTGCAACGCCGCATTTACTGGTGCACCATTTATCTTTCGGGGTCATGATGCCTTTATACTCAACTTCCTCGTGATCGTTACGACTTGGATCATAACTGCCATTAAAAACCGGGCGGAAGCTAATACTCGGACGCGGGATGCTTGGCCGCGTGCCACCCTCTGGCGCCCCCTCACCACTAGGTGCATCGATCGTAAATAGTAGCTCCACTACCTTCGGCACTACCGAACCATGACAATAAACCGTAACCCCCGTCACCAGTGCCGTGATATTTGTTTGGTCGGTAGCATTGATAGCATTGCTGCAATCGATCGGACACTCCGCCGGGCCTTCGACCTTGCCAGCACAAGTATTCAAGCTGATAGTCAGAAGCATCACCACAGCTACACTTTTAAAATTTCCTGCCATAGAGCTTATCCCCTAACTAAAACTGATCGCCAAGATTCTGTTGCTGATTGATAGTTAACGCGTCCTGCTCCTGTTCATCATCATCTTGCTGTTCATCCAAATCTATTTCTTCGTCGTTATTTTGAAAATTTTCATTGCCCTGATCTTCTTCATTATTAAATTGCTCATCATTGAGTTGTTCGTTATTGAGTTGTTCGTTATTGAGTTGCTCATTATCTTGGTCAAAATTTTGTTGGTTGCCCTGTTGTCCTTGCTGCTGTTGGAATTGATCGTTATTAGCTTGCCAATCTTCGTTGCTAGGATTTTCCGAGTTGATGTTATCAACATCAAAATTCTGATTTTGTTGGAATTGATTGTCCTGCTGAAATTGGTTTTCCTGCTGTATATTACTTAGGTTAGAGTCAATATTGCCTTGATCGCCAAAGTCATCATCACCCCCTGTCTGGCCCGCGTGGAGGATAGTTGGGGTAACAAGGAAGAGCAACTCTTTACGAGATTCAGATTTTCCTAACGATCTGAACAGTGCACCTAGAATTGGAATCGAAGACAGGATCGGAATACCTCCAATAGCTTTCGATTTATTGACAGTATACAGCCCACCGATAGCAATTGTTTCGCCACTTTGTTTTAATAACTCAGTATTGATGCTTCTTTGGTCATAGGATGCTGCATGACTAGATTGACGCGGACTTCTGCTGTCAATACTGATCACCATCCGCACCGAGTTATCAGCTGTAATGTGTGGATTGACGGTTAAATTGACATTATAGTTTACATCCTGCCGCGAATTAGGCTGATCCCCAGAGCCTTGCGTGATGATGACATCAGTAATACCCGCAGTGATAGTTGCGCTCTTGCCATCTTGCACGACGACATTGTTGGTCTGCATTACCTCGGCAACATTTTGTTCTTCAAGTATGCTCAAACGCAAATCCAGAGCCACCGAATCGTTGAGGCTGCCAAAATGCACCCCGAAACTGCCACCAGGACCACCCGCAGGCCCTGAACCGCCACCAGCATCAATAGCAAAACTGGCGGTAGCAAAATTGGGAAAAATAAGACTGCCGAAACCGAGACCACGTGATTGGTCGTAGTTGATAGGCCCCGACCAACTGATACCAAAGCCCTTGGAGTTGACCTCGCTAATTTCAACGACCCGTGAAGCAATCTTTACCTGTGGAGCACGGTAGTCAAGGCGATCGATCAGCACACGAATTTTTGCTAAATCCTCTGGCAAAGCCTCAATCAGCAAAGATTTAGTGCGGGCATCGACTTCAACTCTGATACGTTCATCTACTTTGATGACTTTAGCTAGTAAATTTCTTATCATTCCCTGCATTGCACCCACGTCGGCGTGGGATATTTTGAAAATCATCACCTTAGTTGGTCGCGAGCGGCCTTCTTGAATTTTAAGACTCTCTGTTTGCTTTTTGTAGGACTCAATTGCACCCAGAGTATCGATCCGCACGAGATTATCACTGATCTTAGCCATGGCCAGATTGTTGACTTCCAACAAGGCGCGCAGTGCCTCATCCCAGGCGATGTTAGAAAGATTGAGAAAAATTTTGCGCGTGCCAATCGCAGGTGGAAAAATAAAGTTAGTGCCCGTTTCAGTTCTGATTGCATGTAGAACTTCTGACAACGGTGCATCACGAAAAACCATGCGCACTGCCTTGGCCTCCGAAACGGCGATTTCTTCATCAGCCCCGTCCTGTCCAATAGCTTCCGTGCCATGTAGAGGGGCAAGCAAGCTGTCTTCGTCAAGCAAGGCCTCTTCTAAACTTAGGTTGTTGTCAATATTACCATTATCTATCCGCCCCATCTCTAACTCGGCATTACCCCCATCGATGGCATTAGCTGAGTTGTTCAGGGCCGCATTGCCTCCTTGTACAGCATTGCCTATTTGGGCAGGATTGCCTGCTTGGGCAGGATTGCCTACTTGGGCAGGATTGCCTACTTGGGTAGCATTGCCTACTTGGCTAGCATTGTTAGTCGGTAGACCTTCGGAGTCCTTGCTGCCATCCGATATATTATCTGGCGCACTGAAGTCATCCGCAGGATCTTGGCCAACATGCAGAAAAATAACTTCCGCGCTCGCCAGCTGATCCAGTGTCTGCATGTGTGCAGCGGAATTTTCTTGCTGATTCTGTTGAAAGTTTTCCTGTTGATTTTCTTGCTGATTTTGTTGAAAGTTTTCCTGAAAATCTTCCTGCTGGTTCTGCTGCTGATTCTGTTGAAAGTTTTCCTGCTGGTTCTGTTGAAAGTTTTCCTGCTGATTTTCCTGCTGGTTCTGTTGAAAGTTTTCCTGTTGATTTTCTTGCTGATTCTGTTGAAAGTTTTCCTGCTGATTTTCTTGCTGGTTCTGTTGAAAGTTCTCCTGCTGATTCTGCTGCTGATTCTGTTGAAAGTTTTCCTGAAAGTTTTCCTGAAAGTCTCCCTGTTGATTCTCTTGCTGTTCGTTGCTGTTCATCATCATATCACTATCCTCAGCGAGGACCTCATCACCACTAGCATCTACTTCAGTTGCATTAGCTGAATTATTGAAAGACAGCGAGCCATCGGGCAAATATTGCATACTATCATTACTGACGTTCTTAAAAACTTCTCTGTTGAACACATAACCGAGCACTTTACCTAAGCGCGGGGCTTGACTGTCATCCATTTCAACAACAACCAACGGACTAGATAGGTCAACTGCTTGTTCGGATGGCGCGGCCGCGACATCATCGCTGCCAAAATAGTGTTTCGGTATGGGGAAGGAAAGCAGCAAACTGCCCTCCTTAGCGAAGTATTTGGTTTCCACTTCATCACGAATTGTAATAACAACTTCGACAATCCCCTCCTCGTCACCATCACGGGTGCGAATATAAGCAACAGGAGATCTAAACTCACTAGCATCAATATCACGACGCATCTTTTGGCGTAATTTTGCGTTGTAATAGCGCACGACTATTTCTTTTTGCTTGGCGAGGTTGACCTCCTGATAAATATCAAACTGCGGGTTATTTTTTGTTACAATTTCAACATTGACTAAAGACTCCTCATCTTTGTAAACATAGCCAATCCAATGCACTACTCCCATCATTGCGGCCGCGCTTTCCTCACCTGCAACTGTGCCATCCGCTTCAGCACCTCCGACACTCGCATCAACACCATCTCCAGCTTCCATCATTGTCTGAGCATTTGTGGGCAAGTCTTGCTCGCCTTCGTCGAACATCGTCTGCTCGTTACTCTGCTCAAATTGTTCGCCAAAGCCTTCTTCTTGCCCCCCTAAATCTTGCTGGTCTATAGCATTCTGCCCGACGCTGAAATCATCTGCATCCTGCTGGCCAGCGATCTCATCAAACTCATTGAGCTCAGCATTGTCCTGATTTTCAGCCATTCCCGTGTCGTTCTCGCCCTCTTGTTGCTCCTCAAAATCTTGCTGAGCGTCGTCAACCTGCTGCTCCTCAAAATCTTGCTGAGCATCGCTATCCTGTTGTTCCTCAAAATCTTGCTGGGCATCGTCTTCGATGTCTACGCCTGGCACGCCGATCATGGCTGCTTCCACCGTATTCTGCAACTCGGCATCTTCTTCAGTTTGTGCAGCGGAGCAAGATAGCAGCAAGGGTAGCAGCAAAATTTTTAGATAAAAAAACAAGTTATCTCTCATCGCAATTCCTACGGTTGAGCTGGTGCATCTGTGCTGGCCGGAGTATCGATAGCCTCAGTTGCAGCCGGCATATTGGGTGCATTAACTGGTGCATTAACTGGTGCATTAACTGGTGCATTAACTGGTGCATTAACTGGTGCATTAGCTGGGGCATTAGGTGGACTCATGTCTTTAGCCGCACCTTGTAACAATTTATTAAGCTCATCTTCCAAAGAAAAATCTCCGTCTTGTTTGGGTGTCGATTGCAAGCCCTCTACGCTAAGTGCTGCACCATCATCAAAATAATTTTCCAAGAACATATCTATGTCGTTAAATTGGCGCGTCCCATCTGGAGTCATCAAATATTCTCTGACAATTATTTTATTTCTACCAATTTCCATAACTTCACCGTTATTCTGACCAACAGGATCACCGATAACAGCCACCACCCCCTCACCTGTAGGAATGATAATCAGCGCCTTAGAAACTCCCGTTGACAAGCGCCAGACTCCTACTAGTTTCAGCGAAGAGATGTCGTGATGCTGGAGTTTGCTGACAATAAATTCGTCATCCATTAGCTCCTCGCGATCAGGATAGGCAAAAGGATCTCTTTTGTTGAAAGAAGAATAGCGATAACTCGCGGGCGGCTCAATAATATCATCTATCTGAATACTAGTTTTAAGAATTTCAACTGTGTCATCTCCATCTCCATCAGTAGCTTCTTGCTCGTCCTGCTCCTCCTGCTGTTGTTGTTGCGGCTGCGGCGGCGGCTGTTGCGGTACTTCTTCATTGCTCTCTGCGGCCATTTTTTCATGATTATCAGCGACGGTAATGCTCTCCTGATTCCACCTGAACTGGGGGTTAAAATCAGGCGATGCTAGCAGAGATGTTGTCGCAAAAATGCAGCAGCCACTGCTGAGCATGGCAATTCTTTTTATTTGTGACCATAGCCACACAAACATTATAGCTGCGCCTCAACCTAAGATGATCTAAACACAATCAACTCTACCTTAGTGTCAATCATTACACTACCAGCCGCGTTATGAGCGCGCACCGCAGTCATGCTGATATTACGTAGATGAATTATTTTTTCCATATTGGCAATGTTGTCAAAAAAAGTCATAATCTGACTGTATTTCGCAGTAAAATCAAGGGCAATGGGCATCTCGGCATACTGGTGTGCGTCTTTTATCACCCGCTCCGCACCGGGCTTGAACGACTTAAACCTTATCCCTGTTTCTTTAGCAAGACTCGCGGTGCTGTGCAAAATATCATCCATGTAAATCTTGTTGGGAAGCTTCTCTTGCGCTCGACGCAGTTGCTTCGTAACTTTGGTGAATCTTTCCTCAAGCAGCGGGAGGTTTTCCTTTTTGTTTTTTGCAACTTGATATTTTTTGTTTTCAGATATTTTAGTTTGCTGAGCTGACTGCAATTTTTCTGACAGCCCACTGCCTTCATCATAGTAAATATAAGCCGCAGGTAAGAGGCCAACCAGTGCCATAATTAGCGCGCGCTGCTTATAGTTCATGTCTTTATAATTTTCTCTAGCCTCCTCTAACATCGTTCACCGCCAGCTCTTTGCTGTTTTCGTCTCTAACCTGCTCGTATGATTGGGATTGAAAACCGACTTCTATATCAAACCCAACCGAAGGAGTCGCATTGCCATCACTAGTAATATTACTTTGGATGGCACTTGTGCCTATTAGCTTTGATGGATAAAAATAAACATAGGTACGCAAATCAACTGGGTCAACCTCCTGTGTCTTCGTTGACTCTAACGCAGTCAAGAACTCCGCCACCAAAATATTGTCGAAGGCTGCACCTTTTATGCTTACCTTGTCATTTTCAACTTTCAAGGTATTATACCAAACACCACTTGGCTGTAAAATCTGCAAGTGTTCTAACACAATCAGCAATTTATACCTTTCAAAAACAGAAACTGTGATGGATTTTATTGCTTCAACTTTGTTACTTAACTTTTTTATATCAATTTCAAGTGTCCCGAATCTATCTACCGACTGTTTCAGTTTGGCGATACTACCACGAATACTGCGAGTTTCGTTTTCAATTATCTCAATACTGTCTTTGGCAGAGCTCATGTAGTACTGCACACCAAAATAACCCGCACCTGCTACCGCGGAGAGCACAATTAAGTCAAAGACGTACCAACTGCTGCCGCGCGACTCATCACTGACACCCTCAACACCACTGGCAAGGTTAATCCTTAGCATTATCTATAGCCTTAGGCTGATTTTTTGTCTTTTTTGCTATCTAGCTTACGCAATGCAATCCCCATAGCCACACCAAACAAGTGACCCTGCTGCGCAATAAATTGCGGGTCAAACTTGCTGCTATTTACCCCAACTTTTTGGAAGGGGTTGATATGCTCTACCTGGGTTTGCAAAACTTCTCTCATGGCAGCATCGAGACCAATTGTTTTCGAGCCGCCACCCATTAAGAATACTTTGGCAGGTTTCATGGGCTGCACGTTTGCTTCCCCGCTTTGAAAGTAGTACTCGATTGTCGCGTTTACTTCATGGACCAGGCTTGAGTTTACTTCGCTGACGATATTCTCACATTCTTCAGAAACTGCATGCTCCCCATTACCCATAGTTATCTTAACCGTCTCTGCACTTTCAAGATCAAGTCCTATCAGCTCAACCATTTTAGCTGAGTAGTTATTGCCGCCAATAGGCACTTCTCTAGTGTAGACAAAGTTGCCATCGATAAGCAGCGACACTTGTGTTGACGCGTAGCCAACATTAACTATTACCACCAGATCCATTTGGATATTAGTAGTTCTACTAACTATATTGATTGACGCGAGGACATCACAATCTACCACCGATGTCTTGAGGCCAATACTGCCGATCAGCGTGGTGTATGCTTCTACCACATCGCGCTTTGCTCCTACCAATAGCAAGGGAGTGCCGCTGCTGCCACGTGCACTAGGTAAAACTTCACAATCAATATACAGCTCGGAAACGTCATACTGCAAATACTGCTCTGCCTCATGATAGAGATACTCGTAAAAATCTGGGTCCGTATGTGGCTTGGCCAGAGTAATATGCTTGATAATTACCGCACTACCACTGAGCGATATTCCTGCACTGCCGCCCATCACAGTTATTTTGAGTTTTTTAATCAATCTCTGGATGGTCTCCTTGAGGGCATTACGATCACGGATCTCACCATCTTCTACAACCTTAACAGGTAAGACTTCTAGACCTAGATGCCGCACCTTACTGCCGCGCATCCCCCCTACTCCGACTATTTTTACGGATGACGACCCGATGTCGATGGCAATGATTGACTGGCCGAATATATCAAGCACTTGAAACCTCAAGTAATCAAGTCACATTTACCGCGACCTTTGTGTTTCAAATTCGAGGCCTGTCTGGTATAGTTGGTTCTTGTCAACGGGGGAAAGGGGTCTTACCTTTATTTTCACAGATGCAAACACCAGCGTCAACCAGCAGCAGGGCAGTTTCCAGGCCGTGCGTCGTGGGTGTCTTTGCCTGCGTAACTACAGAGAGAAGTGACATGTTGTGTGATTCCATTCTCGACTCAATAGGCAAAACCCCGTTGGTGGAGCTGCACAGGACGGGCAAAGATTTACCGTGTCGGATGCTAGGCAAGTGTGAGTTCATGAATGCAGGTGGATCGGTCAAGGATCGCATTGCACTGCAGATGGTGCTCGCGGCTGAACGTGAGGGGCGCATCAAAGCAGGCGATACGTTAATTGAAGCTAGTAGTGGCAACATGGGCATCGGCCTGGCCCTCGTGGGGGCGGTACGTGGCTATCGAGTCATCGTTACTATGCCGGAAAAAATGAGCCAGGAAAAACAAGTCATCCTGGCCGCTCTCGGTGCAGAAATTATCCGCACCCCTACCGAAGAGCCCTGGGATTCACCCCACAGTCATATCGGCGTGGCCAAAAGAATAGAAGCCGAGCGACCCGATGCACATATCCTCGACCAATATAGCAATCCCAATAACCCCCGCACTCACTACGAGCAGACCGCACAGGAGATTCTCGATGACCTCGACGGCAAGGTCGATATGGTCGTCGTTGGCGCGGGCACGGGTGGCACTATCAGCGGCATTTCTCGTCGCCTCAAAGAGACTTGCCCGCAAGCGATTGTGGTGGGTGTCGACCCTGTCGGTTCGATTCTCGGTGGTGGCACAGAGGTTACCCCGTATCATGTCGAGGGGATTGGCTATGACTTCGTGCCTCAGGTGCTCGATCGTCAGCACATCGATGTCTGGGAAAAAACTACCGATGCGGAAGCTTTTGCCCAGGCGGCACAACTAATTCGCGACGAGGGTTTGCTGGTCGGCGGTTCAAGTGGCGCGGCAGTGACCGCGGCTTTGCGTCAAGCTAAACGCCTGCGTGCAGGACAGAACTGCATCATTATCTTGCCTGATGGAGTACGCAACTACCTGAGCAAGTTTCTCGACTCTGACTGGCGGCAAGCCCATGGTTTCGCGTCACCAAGTCCCTAGAGAAACGAGACGAAGCCAAAATTAGCGTAGACCTCTAGTGGTTCGTACAGCACCTGCCCCGCACCAAGGCCGATGTGGAACTGCACGCCTTTGTTGTTGAGATGCAGGTCAACGCTGTAGCCATGGGCAAAGACAAGATCTTCACGCCGCAGTCCATTTTTTCGATACCAGGCCCCACCGTAATTACAAAAAGCACTGAAATTTAATTTTTCGGCGTAAAAAATCCAGAACATTCGATCAAGCTTGGTCATCAGTGGCACAACCCACGCGACACGAGTACGTGCTTGCGTGTCGCCCCAACGATAACTGAACAACCCTCCACCGCTGACGATCGGGATGCCGACGCTGCTTAGCCCCCCTGTGTTGGCAGCACTCCAGGTCTGGAACACCTGATACAGTTCCTGCAAATTGCGCCGTTTAGGGCCTGAGGTCATGATAGTTTCAGCACTGCTGACTAGTTTTGAATCAAAGACAGGCAGGGCTAGATTGCCACTCGCTTCAAGTCCATGCCGATGATAGTCGAACTCACGATTGATCAGCGCCGGATAAAACATGCTCCAGGCGCGCAGCTTCCACGCGTGTTGCGCACGGCTGCCACTCCAAGCAATACCGAGGGCGAGATGCGCAAGCCCCCCTTGCGGGATCTCCTCACTACCGCGATACAGGTAACGTTGCAGGCGTGAACCACCCACGCCTAGTGTGAAGGAGAGGCGGGTGGTGCGTAGATAGAGGTTTTTAACCGCAGTGCCACGTATCCCGACTTCATCGTAATAGATCGAGTGACCCTCGCTATCTGCACCATCATACAGTTGCCGTTTGAACACTGAGGCCTGCAAGGTCGGCTGAAAACGAGTGCTGGTTAGGGTCAGGTCGATGGCGGGATAGCGGGATGCGAGACCATAGCTCAGGTTGGCAACCAACATCTCATTCTGCAACCAGTCCATCAAGGGCACGGAGATAACACCGAGTTGCAAGCTCTGCACATCTGTCGCGCCCAGTATTGGAAATAAAAACAGCGGGCGCACACCGCGCTCAGGTTCAGTTGCCTTGATGCCGCGGGTGACATCACTCTCTGTCTCAGGCAGCGCAGGTTGCGTGTTTACCCCCGACTCGTAACGGGACAGCGCTTGGGGAAACGATGGCAGTTGTTGCTGTTGCAGGGCGTAGAGCAGTGGCGAACTATGGCCGCGCAACACCCGACAAGGGTTGCTACTGCGCGCCAGGTCGTCGGCCGAAGGACGTATGAGCACATGGCCATTGGGGTGGTAGAGTGATACGACCAGCCGGTCCTGCAAACTGAATAGACCCGTAAGGTGGTCGGCAAATTTTATTTTTCGCCGGCAACGCCACTTGGCATCGACTTCAATGATGGAGCGAAAACTGCGCTCAGCAATAAAAAAATACGTCTTGCCAGCCACAAACGCGACCTGCCGCGGTTCGCTGACAAAAGGCCAATCAAACTCACGACTGCCGTTTTCAGGATGCCAGGCGATGATCTTGTAGCGTCCACCTTGCACACTCTCGCGATAGTGACGCAGCCAAATTTCGTCCCCGCGCTGGCCGATTATCTTCAACGTCTGGGGATATTCCGCCTGCAAGGGGCAGTGTTTCTTGGCTCGTGCGGTCCGACGATCATACCAGCAGAGGCGGGTGTGAGAAAATTCATACTCCAGAAAAACAACTTTGTTTTCATACAGGTAGGTGTCATAGGTGCGAAATTCACCGCTCTGCAGCACACGCTCACCTGCCTCTGTGCGCAACACAAGCGTGCTGTTAGGTAAGCCACTGTGCAGATCCCGACCCCGCCGCACATAGACATGTGGCTCGCCGAGACGCGGACTGAACCTGCTACTGGCGTACAGTGCCTGACTTGGTGTAGAACTGAGCGCTACTCTCTCTGCAGGTAATTTGCTGGTGGTCTTTTGTGTCGCGGTGGCGAAACCCGTATCGGCATCAAAGACAATCCGAGTCGCGTAGATGTCGTTATCTGACGACGTGAGTGTGCGTAGCTGGTCGCGGTAGTTTTGCACCGAAATAATGCTGCCAAAAAAAATCCGCTTACCTCGCTTAGCTCCGAGCAGCACGGGAGGGCGGTGTGCTTGCCAGTATTTTTTCTTGGCGGCAATGTAGCGTTGGTAGAGCTCACGCCCACTCACACCAGTATGGCGCTTGAGCACGATATCGAGCGGCAACCAATCGACCAGGGGCACAATTGTCATTGGCCACAGCCACGGCATAGCTTGGGCATAAAATTCCTCGTGCAAGTCACGCAGCACAGTCGCAGCGCGGAAATGGTTGAGCACATAGCTTAAAAAACGCCCCGCCGTGCTGTAACCGCGGTATTGGAAGGTGGCTTCGTAAAGATTATGCAACTGTTCGTAGCTAAGAAAATCATCGTGCAACGCTTGATAGCGCTCGATACCGTAGTGCACATCAGAGCCAACCGAGACGGCGAGGGATTCAGCCAGCCCTTCGATCCACCACGCGGGCAGCCACGGCAAATGCACGATAGCACCTGCGGGGCCGAAAAAGTTGTCGAGGTAAAGGAACATCATCATGTGGACGTATTCGTGCAGGAGCAGGTCACGGTTGCCGCGGCCGAGCGTCTGCAATTCGATGCCGTCGGTGATAAAGTTGGCAAACGAGGCATTGCTGGTTACCGCGGAAGACGTAACCAACAGTGGCTGGCGGCGCTTTTGGTAAAACCACGCGTCGAGGATTGGCTTGACCTTGACCGCGGTTTGCAGCAGGAAGCGAGCTTCTTGTTCGGTGCGTTGGTCAAACAGAAAACGAAAATCACGCTGCTTGAGTTGCTTGTAGACGAGGTCGCCGCGATTGACACGAAAGCCCACTGGCAATGCCAGTACGGGTAGAGCGATAAGCAACAACGACAACATGCAGAGCAAGCGTAACACTGACACGACCTGTGCTGAAGACAACGGGTCACGCTAGCACAATCTAGCACTTGCTGTAAACAATCTTCAGATCGTAACAGTCGTGCGGTGGCGATGTTGAGGCCCGCGGTGTAGCTGAGCAGTTTTTGCTTGCCGCGCCTTAAAAGCTAACGATCAAAATGTCTGTCGCTGTCTGGCGTAATGTGCTACAATGCCGCCATTCTATCGTTGAGGAGAAGTGGCATGCCAGAGCCGTTGACGCTGCTGTCTGATGATGAGCGCTTGTTCGCACAGGAGGTTGAGAAGCTAGCCCAACAGCGTCTCGCTCCCGCCGTCGCTGAGATGGACGAACGAGAAGAATTCCGCACCGAGTTGCTGCGTAGTTTTTTTGAACTGGGTTTGATGGGGATTGAGATACCGACGCAGTTTGGCGGTGCAGGTGGCACTTTCTTCATGGCTTTGCTGGCGATTGAGACCTTGTCACGCACTGACGCAGCCGCAGGGGTAATCGTTGATGTGCAGAACACGCTGGTCAACAACGTCTTTCACCGCTGGGGCACGCCCGAACAGCAGCAGAGCTTCTATCCTCGTCTCGCCACGGAAGCCATTGGCTGCTATTGCCTGACCGAACCTGCTTCAGGCTCGGATGCCTTTGCTTTGCAGTGCAAGGCAGAAGCTGAGGGCAGCGATTATATTCTCAACGGCAAGAAGGCTTTCATTACCAACGCAGGTGAGGCTTCGCTCTTCATCGTCTTTGCCAACATCGATTTAAGCCGCGGCTATCGTGGCATTACCGCTTTCGTCGTCGAGAAGGGCACGGCAGGGCTTACATTAGGCAAAAAAGAAACCAAACTCGGCATTCGTGCCTCTTCGACCTGCGAGGTAATTTTTGACAATGTTAGAGTGCCTAGCCGCAACGTCATCGGCGAGGTTGGCAAGGGCTACAAGATTGCCATTGAGACCCTCAACGAGGGGCGTATCGGCATTGCCGCACAGATGCTAGGCTTGGCGCAGGGAGCGTGGCAAGGAGCGATGGCTTACGCCGCGGCGCGCAGTCAGTTTGGGCAGACGCTCAACAGCTTCCAGGCGGTGCAATTCAAACTGGCAGAGTTGGCTACCGATATTGAGGCAACACGCCTGCTCGTCTATAACACGGCGCGCCTGAAGGGGCACGGCTTGCCGTTTGCCAAGGAGGCGGCGATGGCTAAGTATTTCAGTTCGCAGGTAGCGGAGAAGGTTGCATCACAGGCACTGGAGATTTACGGTGGTTATGGCTTTATCAAGGACTTTCCCGCCGAAAAATTCTACCGCGATGCCAAAATCGGCAAGCTCTACGAAGGCACATCCAATATGCAACTGAGCACTATCTTCAAGCAGCTGTCTAGTTCGCCCTGAATGAGTGTAAGCACAGGCAGGGCGGCTGGGGAGCAAGCCTGAATGCAATCGCGAGAGGTTTGTGGGCAAGCCTGAATGCAACACAGGGAGATCAGAGCGCAAGCAGCGAGCTAGGAAGCGAGCGATACAAAAAGCAGCGCGCCACGGCGCACGCCACGGCGCTAGGCACGTTTGCGTTTGAGCTTGGTCAGGTCACCGCGCTTGAGGCCTGTTGTGCGGCAAACGACCTCAATATCCATGCCCTCCTCAAGCATGCGCAATGCTACCTTGGCCAGCCCCTCGGCTTTGCCCTCGGCCTTGCCTTTGGCCAGCCCCTTGGCCTCGCCCTCGGCCTTGCCTTTGGCCAGCCCCTTGGCCTCGCCCTCGGCCTTGCCCTTGGCTTCGCCTTCGGCTAGTCCCTTCTTAAAGCCCTGCTCAAGCCAGCCCTCTTGACCAATTTTGATGGTGCGCATCAGTCTATCCTCCACTTTGTTGATACAACCAGCCTCGATTTCCTCTAGCAGACCCATGTCGAAACCGCCATCGGATTCGACAAGACAGTTGGTCACCTGCCCCGTCAATCTTATCCTCTCTTCCGCAGGCAGAGCAAGACTGCCGACGATAAATTCCCCGATCGCCTCTCTATTCAACTGTTGCAGGCTACGCATGCCGAGGAGATAGGGATGTGAGCTGGGAAACACAGTCTGTAGTGTCTCGGCAGTTTGCTCAGCAAAATCGAATAGCAAGTAGCCAAAATTGAGGCTGACCTCGCTACGCTACGCGGCTCTTTAGTAACGCTCGCTTTCTAGCTCGCTGCTTGTCCTCAGACCACTCTTCTTGCCCTCTCAAGCTTGCTCTTCGCCGTGGAAACAACGATCGGCACAACCTCGTCGGCAGCCTCTGCGTAAAGAACGGTTTGGTAGGAAAGCAGTTGCTGGAAGATATGCTTGCTCTTCGTGCTTTTGTGCTCGATCAAGAACAGCACTCGCTTCCCTTCTTTAGTCATGACGGAGCAGATGGCATCTGCACGGCGTTCGTTGCCCTCGTCATCGGTGAACACCGTCGTCTCGAATTTAAGTGTGCGGAAGTCGAACTGTGCAGCTCTTGCCTTACCGAGCAAGAACTTGAGCAGTTCTGTGGCTAATTTTACGTTGCGGGTAAATGCCGCCATGAACAGGGCATTGTGTAGAGCGCGTTTTGACATGATGTGCCTTCTGTGGTTGTATTTGGATCGTTATCACACAGTGAGCTTGGCATCGAAGCTAAGCTAGTTGCCACGGAATAGCAACTGATGTTTGATACTGCTATCTTTTTAGAGCCTCTCAAACGCGAATATCGGGTTTCGCATATCTACCTAACCAGACAAGAATTTTAGCCGTAAAATACTATTTTGACAAAATATACATTGAAAAATCACAGATATTACTTGGGAAGCCTGATAGCAAGCAGCGAGGGCAAGCAAGGGGTTCTGATGCAAACCCAAGCAGAGCTAGTCCCTTAGCACAAATCTCCGTTGTCTTGGCGAGGCGCAGCCCTACCGAGAAACTCTCCCTGAGTGGGTATGGCACATGCTTTTATCTAAAAAATAAACTCGGTTGCAGTATTGGCAGTATTTGTGGTCGAGTTTTCGCACGGTCTTGCCGTGCCGTTCATGGAGCTCTCTGTGAGCAAGAGGTGGGGGCAACTGCCGAGAGACTTGAGAACAAGCAGGGAGGCTTGGAGGCAAGCTTGAACGCAATGGCAGGAGGTCTGAGCGCAAGCCTGAACGCAATACAGGGAGGTCTGAGCGCAAGCTTGAACGCAATACAGAGAGATCAGAGTGCAAGCAGCGAGCTAGAAAGCGAGCGATACAAAAAGCCGCGCGCCACGGCGCAGCGCAGCGCGGTGCGTTCAGTCGCAGTTGCCAAACGGTGTGGCGATGATTTCAGGGGACTTATACAGGCAGCCTATGGCACTATCACGCTCACGGCAGCCTGGAACAGTAGGACTGGTAATTTCTACTACAAGCGTCATGCAACTATCGCCTCCCCACGCGCTGTAGGGGGTGGTCGTGAGCGTGAGCCGCGCCGTCTCCTTCTCGGTGGCGAAGCTTGTCACAGAACCTACCGAGCCATTTTCGGCCGCGACATACCAAGAGATGAAAGAGGATGACGCGATGTTGCGATTAAATTTAAGTGTCCACTCGGGAGTCGGTGGGTGTGTTGAGAGCACTCTGTAAATGACAGGCTCAGTCAGCCATGTTTCTGCGGTACGGCTAGCAAAGGGGAAGGTTTGTAGACGGAACATGTTACCATCAAAAAACTCCTCGTTGTCGTGCACCAGCACTGCCAGTCGTGAACACTGTGGCAGGTCACGGGTCAGAAAAAGATTTGCAAATACAAGCTTCCAGCCCTGACTCCAATTATCGTCTGTCCACCAGTCGCCTACAACGCTGCCTGCATCTGGGCTATTGTCATTCCAGCGCATCAGGGTAAAAGGCACAACCCTATCCCCCCCAGACAAAATCAACATCTCAACTTCATTTCCCTGCAAAAGCTTACCGATGTCATCCACGATCTGCGGATAGGCATTGAAGAAACTGCCCACCTGTGTCTCAGCATCGCCGTAGTTTAGACGAACCTTGATGCCACCTGTAACCATCAATCCACCAGGACGCACACCGCGTGCCAGCAAGTAATCCCGCACCGCAGCACGCTCCCTGGCCACATCGCTACGGCAGACAGCAGTGTCCTCGCTAGCTAAGAGCGCCCCCGCCTGCAAGCATAGTGCTGCCACCATCAGTCCCATCAAACGCTGTCGTTTCAACATAACACTTCTCCTAAAAATAAAATTAGCCAACAACAGCCTGCATTACTAGCAAAAAAAAAAAAAAAAACAGAAGTAACCAAAATAATTTTAATTTCTTGTCAATGCGAGTGACCGTGTCAAGGATGGTGGCCTCGTGCAGTACGCACAGCTCCTAGGCGAGCTAGTCCGTGGTGAGAGGTGGGGGCAGGCAGGGGGGCATGAGGGCAAGCAGAGATGGACTTGAGAACAAACCGAACGCAATAGCAAGAGGTCTGATGATAAAGAGCGAGCGGAGCTAGGAAGCGGCAAAAAGCCGCGTAGCGAGAAACTCCCCACGAATATGTATAAGCACATGCCTTGTGCAAAAAAATAACCTGGTTGCAGTATTGGCAATATCTGCGGTCGTTTTCGCACGATCTCGCCCCGCCATTCATGGAGCTCTCGGTGGGCAGAGAGGCTGGGGGGCAAATAGCTAGCGGAGAACAGGCCCTACTTAGCACAAGTCTCCGTTATCTTGGCAGAGCGCAGACCTGCCGAGAAACTCTCCCCTGAGATAGGTGCAAGCACATACTCTTGTCTGGAAGCATAATCTAACGGCAATATGGCAGTATTTGTGGTCGAGTTTTCGCACGGTCTCGCTCTGCCGTTCATAAAGCCCTCGGTAGGCAAGCCTGAACGCAACAGCCGAGAGACTTGGGGACAAGCAAAGGGGCTTGGGGGCAAGCCTGAATGCAATCGCCGAGAGGTCTGAGCGCAAGCTTGAATGCAATACAGGGAGGTCTGATGACAAGCAGCGAGCTAGAAAGCGAGCGTTACAAAGAGCAGCGTAGCGCGTAGGTCTGCTTTTCTGCTCCGATGACGATGTTGTGCCCCTGACGCGGCCAAAAAATTCAGCCAAGATATTGGCAAGTTACAAAAAAATGCGGACAAAATCACAAGCAAAGCTAAAGCAAAAAAAAAACGGTCGATACGTTGCGTGGTCTAAGCACTGGGTGCTGGAAGTATTCTTTGGAGGTGAGTGATGAGAATTGTGGCGGTTACCGCTTTGGCAATCGTAGCACTGAGCGGCTGTCAGGTTGAGGAAGGTGAAGAAGCAGCGGAAGTTAAAATAGACCCTGAGAAGAACGCAGTACCCTATGAAGATTGTGTAGACTATGATTTCCAGCGGTATGTATTTACCATGAATAAGGACGGTCAAAGCTATAGAGTTCCGGTCAACTTCCGGATACCGGCGACAATTTGTCAGCGTCGAACAGGCATGGCTGTTCAGATGTGTCCGGAGAACGGTGGGAAAAAGGACATGGAGGTGCTTATGGCTTCTGACGATTTTGGAACTCTTCCAAATAGACACGATAGCTGGACACATTCTTTCCCCTATGTAAGTAAGAAAGATAACAGGATCTATAATTTTTTCTGTGAGCACCTTGAACTTAAGGGCATAACAATGATCGAAACATTTGAAGAAATTGGTGTAAAAATTTTTCAAACAAAAAAAGATGTCCACCCCGGTGACATCCAAAACCAATGTTGGCCTCAGTCGCCCTCAGAGTGTCGGTCACCAACACCGTGAGGCACAGCCCCCCAGGCGAGCTAGGAAGCGAGCGTTACAAAAAAGCCTCGTAGACGAGCGTTACAAAAAGCATCGCGCCACGGCGCTAGCCCGTGGCGAGAAAACCGCGTAGCACAGCAGGCAGAATGCCACCCTGACGGTAGCAGTGCAGTTCTTTGGCGGTGTCGATGCGGCTTTGCAACTGCACCTGCTGCGGCGGTTGTCCGTTACGGCTGAAGGTGCAGATAACTTCACCCTGTGGTTGTAGGTCAGCGATGCCGCGGAAGCTGAAAGTTTCGTCGCCATGCAAGCGTTGGGAGGTAATAGCCTGCTGGCTATCTTCCAGTGGTAAAATCCCCATGCCGATGAGGTTGGAGCGGTGAATGCGTTCGATTGAGGCACAGATGACTACCTTCACGCCCAACAAGCGCGGGCCTTTAGCAGCCCAGTCACGGGATGAGCCGCTGCCGTAGTTATGCCCAGCAATGACCACCAGCGGTGTATTGCTATCACGATAACGCTGTGCCGCATCATAAACGCTCAACTGCTCGCCGCGGTCGGCGTGTTTGGTGAAACCACCGGCAACGTTGTCGAGCAGCAAGTTTTTGAGGCGAGGGTTGGCAAACGTGCCGCGCAGCATTACCTCGTGGTTGCCACGTCGTGCGCCATAAGAATTGAAGTCCTTGATGGCAACGCCACGTGCCTGCAAATATTGACCCGCGGGACTGTCTGGCTTGATCGCTCCCGCGGGTGAAATATGGTCGGTGGTTACGCTGTCGCCGAGTTGCAGCAACACCCGTGCCTGGTCGAGGTCTGCAGGCGGTGTGGTGCTGAAAAAGTCAGGCTTTCTGATGTAAGTGCTATCCTCTTGCCAGCGATAAAGCACGCTCTTGCCGCTGCTTACCTGCTGCCATTCCTCCGAGCCTTGCAACACGGTGCGGTAGCGTTTTTGGAATAGTTCAGGCTTGACTGTCTCAGCGATAGTTCTATCGATCTCGTCACCACTAGGCCAGATGTCACGCAAAAAGATGTCCTTGCCATGGCGATCTGCACCGAGCGGCTCTCGGTCAAAGTCGATGTCTACCCGCCCCGCCAACGCATAAGCAACGACGAGAGGCGGCGAGGCGAGGAAGTTGGCACGCACGTCTTGATTGATGCGCCCCTCAAAATTGCGATTGCCTGACAACACGGAGCAGACCACGAGATCATGCTTGTTAACGATGGCGCTAATCCCCGCGGCCAGGCCACCCGAATTGCCGATACAGGTAGTGCAGCCATAGCCGACGTTGTTGAAGCCGATAAGATCCAGAGACTTCTGTAGCCCCGAGGCTTCGAGATATTCTGACACCACCTGCGAGCCAGGCGCCAGCGAAGTCTTGACCCATTGCTTGGGCATCAAATCGTGAGCCAAGGCCTGGCGGGCAAGCAGTCCTGCAGCAATCATCACGCTCGGATTAGAGGTGTTGGTGCAGCTGGTAATGGCACAGATGACGGCACTGCCATGGGTTATTTCAGTAGCTGGAGGCGGCGGTTTGACCTTGAAGACCTCGCTTAGCTGGTGGCGAAAATTTGTTTTCACCTCTGGCAAGGGGATTAAATCTTGCGGACGCTTAGGGCCAGCGATAGCAGGCACGATGCTGCCGAGATCGATGGTCACGACCTCGCTATAGTCGGGGGTGTGCTCGTCCTCACGCCACAAGCCCATGGCTTTGCAAGCAAACTCAATCATGGCAAGTTGTGGGGGTGATTTGCCCGTCAGTGCCAAATAGCGCAGCGTTTCAGCATCGACGGGGAAAAAGCCACAGGTCGCGCCATACTCAGGTGCCATGTTAGCGATCGTGGCACGTTCAGCAAGTCGCAATTGATCGAGTCCAGTGCCGTAGTATTCGACAAATTTGCCCACGACACCTTGGCGGCGCAAGGTGGCAACAATGCTCAATACCAAGTCGGTCGCGGTCACACCCTCGGCAAGCTGACCGTGAATTTTTACCCCACACACTTCAGGCAACAACATCGAAATCGGCTGTTGCAACATGGCGGCTTCGGCTTCGATCCCACCGACACCCCAGCCTAGCACGCCGAGAGCGTTGATCATCGTCGTGTGGCTGTCCGTGCCGACGAGCGTGTCGGGGCACAGGTAGCCCGCACCGCGTTCATGCCAAATAACCTGGGCTAGGTATTCAAGGTTGACCTGATGACAGATACCTGTGCCAGGCGGCACGACGCGCAAATTGTCAAAGCTCAGCTGTGCCCACTTGAGCAGTTCGTAACGCTCGCGATTGCGGGTAAATTCTAGCTCTATGTTGCGGGCAAACGCCTTCGCATTGCCGTAATAATCGACCGATACCGAGTGATCGATAACTAAATCGACAGGCGACAGTGGGGTCACCTTGCTGGGGTCACCACCCTGTGCGGCAACCTGATCACGCATGGCGGCGAGGTCAACGATGGCAGGCACACCGGTAAAATCCTGCATCAACACCCGCACTGGCTGGTAAAAAATTTCCGCATCGGAACGGCGTAGCTGTAGCCACTTGGTAAAAATTGCCCGTGTCGTGGATAGGTGCTGCGGCCGATTGCGAACGATATTTTCCAACAATACCCGCAATGAAAACGGCAAACTCGTCAGCTTCCAACCCCAAGCCGCGGCCAAGCGGGGCAGATTGAGATAACTGCAGTCCTGTCCCTCGTAAGCACAGCTGCCCTCGAACTCAGCTAGGTCTTGGTGTAGCATGATTTACCCACTCCTCATCATCTCTATGTAGCTATCCCAGTATACAACTCTGCCCCCACGATGCTAAGTATTTTGTCCATGCCTCGCTGCGCTACGCGGTGGCGCGCTGCGCTGCGCACGGCTTTTTTGTAACGCTCGCTTCGCTCGCTACGCTGCTTTTTGTTCCGCTCGCTTTCTAGCTCGCTGCATGTTCTCAGGCCACTCTGCGCGCCCTCTCTGCTTGCGCCCAAGTCTCTCGGCGGTTGCCCCCACCTCTTGCCCACAGAGAGCTCCATGAAGGGCAGGGCCAAAAAATTCAGCCAACATATTGGTGAGTTACAAAAAAATACGGATAAAATTACAAACCAAGCTAAAGCAAAAAAAAAACGGCCGATGCCTACTGCAAATGAGGTGTTTAAATTTTACCGAAAGGATCTACCTGATGAAACATGGATGGTTGATTTTTCTGCTGACGATCAGTTGTGGAGAGAAAAGGAAAACTCCAGATCCGGCTGCTACGCCAACTCCGACCAACACTCCTACAGATGCCGAAAATGAAGAATTACGCAACGAGATAACCTCCCTGAAAAGCAAGATGGAAAAACTTTCAGCATCGGGACCGACCACCACCGTAAGCGACGGCAGCGATAGTTGGCTGATCAATGTGCGTGGGGCTAGCAATACACACGGCATAAAACTAAACGAACAGTTCGAGGTGCAGCTTGATATAGATGGTAAACTTAACGAACAGATGAGGATAACTCTGCACGATTGCGCTGGCTTTCGTCTGCGTGGTGACAGCAGGAGTTATGATGACGATGGCAATCGGCTAATGGGCAATGAGGTCGATGGCAGGGTGGGTAGTTTCTTGAGTATGTGGATCTATCGTGTCGACGGCGGTGCCGCGGCACCCACGACTGCCTGTAAATTGCGTGCTCGTGTCCTGGGCGCTGGTGGCGATGGTACGACCAAAGAGAAGAACATTACCATCGGCAGTGCGACTACCTACCTCAGCGATGCGACTTTCAGGAGAGATGGATTTGTTCGCTTATATCTGACGACACACGGCCTGCGGGTGGCCGATGGTTACTATACAACGTTCCTCATAAGCAGGATTGATACACAGGGTGCTGATGGAGAAGAAGTCACATTCCATCCGAAAACCTTTAACTTAGGGGGACTACTGCCCAACGGCAAGGTTGCCACTGCTCCTCTCTGCACCGCAGGGCATTATGACTTTATAAGGGGTATTTGTACCCCTGGGCACGAGCTTGTTGACCCCCTGCCCGCGGGTAAATACCTTATACATGCCGTTCAGTTCAAGAAGGGAGATAGTAGCTATCTCAAGATGGCTTTCCTGGAGGTTGAGGTCGAATAACTATTTCCGGGGCTGTGCTGCGCTACGCCGCGCTACGCTACGCGGCTTTTTTGTAACGCTCGCTTCGCCTGCTTCCTTGCCGCTTCCTAGCTCCCCGCTCGCTGCTTGCGCTGCGCGCTGCTTTTGTATCGCTCGCTTTCTAGCTCGCTTCGCTCGCTACGCTGCTTTTTGTATCGCTCGCTTCCTAGCTCGCTTCGCTCGCTACGCTGCTTTTTGTATCGCTCGCTTCCTAGCTCGCTGCATGTTCTCGGACATCTCGCTGTTGCGTTCGGGCTCGTCATCAGACTTCTTGGCTGTTGCGTTTAGGCTTGCTCACCGAGAGCTCCATGAACGGCGGGGCGAGGCCGTTCGCTGCGCTACGGCTTTTTTGTGACGCTCGCTGCGCTCGCTACGCTGCTCTTTGCCGCTTTCTAGCTCCCCGCTCGCTGCTTGCGCTCAGACCTCTTGCTATTGCGTTCAGATTATTTTTTTGCACAAGGCATGTGCCATACCCACTCAGGGCGAGTTTCTCGGTAGGGCTGCACCGTGCCAAGACAACGGAGGCTTGTGGTAAGTAGGGTCCGTGCTCCGCTTGCTGCCCTAACCTCTCTGCTTGTCCTCAAGCCTCTCGGCGGTTGCCCACACCTCTTGCCCACCGAGAGCTTTGTGAACGGCGAGGCGAGGCCGTTCGCTGCGCTACGGCTTTTTTGTGACGCTCGCTGCGCTCGCTACGCTGCTTTTTGTATCGCTCGCTTCCTAGCTCGCTGCATGTTCTCAGGCCACTCTGCGCGCCCTCTCTGCTTGCGCCCAAGTCTCTCGGCGGTTGCCCCCACCTCTTGCCTACCGAGATCTCCATGAAGGGCGCGGTGAGGCCGTTCGCTGCGCTACGGCTTTTTTGTGACGCTCGCTTCCTAGCTCGCTCTTTGCACTCAGACCTCCTGCTATTGCGTTCAGATTATTTTTTTGCACAAGGCATGTGCCATACCCACTCAGGGCGAGTTTCTCGGTAGGGCTGCGCCTCGCCAAGATAACGGAGGTACGGGCTAAGTGGTGTATTTGTTCCGCGCACTGCTCGCCCTCAAGCCTCTCGCTATTGCGTTCAAGTCCTAGTAGTTGCATAATAATAGTTGCATTTAATTTATATTAACGTAATAATATGCCCGTCAGATATTTTATTAATGAAGTTAGAGGGTGAACCTTCGTGAATAGAGTTAGTGTGATTATCCTTACGTTATCGTTGTGCTTTTCTCTTGCACTCCGTGGCGACGAGAAAGAAGAAGATCCGCAAGTAGATGAGATAAGAGACTGGAAGGCTATCGCGATTACTATCGGTGCGGTGGCGTTGCTGACGGTGGGCGGATATAAGTTCTCCAAGTTTTTACGGAAAGGGGCAAACTCATATTATAATGTTGTGGATGCGGCAGGACTGAAGCACTTTTTTGACGAGGGACAAGCGGATGACATCACGCAATGGTTTGCGGATGGCTCGGTGAGAGAGTCATACGAAGCGGGATACTTCTATTTCACTGAAATCATGACAGCGGCGGGCAGAAAAGGAAGATCAGACATCATGGATCGTGTGGTCGAAATAAGCATTGAAAAAGATTTTGAAATTCACCCCTACGACCTCAGTTATATGCTCAGCGAAGCGGTGAAGAACAATCAGATTAAAGCAGTAAATAGCCTGATTAAAGTTAATATCGTAGATAATTTTGATTTCGGTGAAAATATTGACATCGCCGCTCAGATAGAAACTTCGTGGCGTAACAATAACATTGAGATCGCAGAAGCGCTCGTTAACTATGCTATTAAGCGTGGTATGAAATATAAATACTTTGCGTCTGATGTTCTTACTCGCGTAGACAAGCCTGCCGTTACTACTGGTACAGCATTCGAGCACTACCTTACCACGGGGATCAAATTTGCCCATCAGGAATCGATCGGACCTGGTGAGCATCTTGCCTCCGTCTTAACGAGATGGTACGATAAAAAAGACTTCATGGATGCTGCCCGTGTAGTAGTAAAGCTTGCTACCGAGTATGATGCTGATCACACGAAAATTTGTCGCCTGCTTCTCAAGGAGCGCCCTCATGACGAAAGATTTTTTTCTTTCAAGGAGCAGTATCTTTTTGGCAAAGTTGAAAAATTTATTGAAGCTGCCCGTGAACGCGGCGTGCACATAGAGAAGTCGGAGATGAGCACTGCGCTGGAAGATGCACTGCAGCATGCAGCAGAGGATGGGAGCTTTTCGCTGATCAATACCTTGTTTAAGACAGTCCAGGCCACAGGCATCGATATCGATAAAGATATTGCCCAAGAAGTGCTAGAGCAAGCGATGCATCGCGAAGAAGATCCCGGTATGTTTGATGTACTACTCAGGGCATTGGGATCACTTAGAGAGCATTACGATCGGTATTTTGGTGCAGGGGCTTATGATCGTAAGTTTTCTAGGTCTTATCACGGATACAGTCGGCCCACCGTCGCGGACACAGGCATGAGCAATAAACGAGCCTACGAGGTTCTGGGACTAGATAGAAATGCTTCATTTGAAGAGGTTAAGAAGGCTTTTAGAACGTTGATAAAGAAATGGTACCCCACCAGGAACCCTAGCGAAGAAGCCCCTAAGAGGACAGGGGAAATCTTAACAGCTTGGGACACATTGAGAAAACAGTTAGAACCGAACCTAAAAGCTAAAAAACCCTGTGCCAGCCCGTGCCGCGTGCTACGCGGCCCCTTGTAACGCTCGCTCTACGGCACGCGGCTTTTTGTTCCGCTCGCTTCCTAGCTCGCTTCGCTGTGCGCTACGCGCTGCTTTCTATATCGCTCGCTTCCTAGCTCGCTGCATGTTCTCAGGCCACTCTGCGCGCCCTCTCTGCTTGCGCCCAAGTCTCTCGGCGGTTGCCCCCACTTCTTGCCCACCGAGAACTCCATGAACGGCGCGGTGAGACCGTTCGCTGCGCTGTGCGCTATGCGCTGCTTTTTGTATCGCTCGCTTCCTAGCTCGCTGCATGTTCTCATATCTCTTGGCTGTTGCGTTCAAGCTTGCCTACAGAGAGCTCCATGAACGGCACGGTGAGGCCGTACGAAAACTCGCACCACAAATACTGCCAATACTGTCGTTAGATTATTTTTTGCACAAGGTATGTGCCACACCTATCTCAAGGGCGAGTTTCTCGGTAGGGCTGCACCGTGCCAAGATAACGGAGGCCTGTGCTACTTGCCTCTTGCGCTCAGGCCTCTTGCTATTGCATTCAGGATTGTCCCCAAGCCTCCCTGCATGTACTTGCACCTAATTCAAGGAGAGTTTCTCGGTAGGGCTGCACCGTGCCAAGATAACGGAGGCCTGTGCTACTTGCCTCTTGCCCCCCAACCTCTCGGCGGTTGCGTTTAAGCTTGCTCACCGAGGGCTTTATGAACGGCACGGCAAGACCGTTCGCTGCGCTGCGGCTCTTTGTATCGCTCGCTTCGCGGCTCTTTGCCGCTTTCTAGCTCCCCGCTCGCTCCTTGCACTCAGGCCTCTTGCTATTGCATTCAGGACTGTCCCCAAGCCTCCCTGCCTGTGCCTGCACCTAACTCAAGGAGAGTTTCTCGGTAGGGCTGCGCCTCGCCAAGATAACGGAGATTTGTGCTAAGGGACTAGCTCCGCTTGGGTTTGCATCAGAGCCCCTTGCTTGCCCCCAAGCCTTCTCGCGGTTGCCCCCACCTCTTGCCCACCGAGAGCTCCATGAAGGGCAGGGGCATATCTGGAAAAATTGGCTGAAATCTTTAATTTTTTAATTTTCGCTTGAGTGCTGTCAGCTCTTTCTTGGTCAACTGCAAAAATTCGCATACCTGAGCCTCAGACACACCCTGTGCCAGCATACGGGCGGCGGCATCTTGGCGGCTCTGCTCGATGCCCCTCTCAATGCCCAGCCGCGTGGCTCGCTCAATCCCAAAATCTATCGTTGGCATAAGTCTCTCCTCCTCCTCAAGCTCTGGCCACCGCTCACGCTCAATCCGATCAAAATTCCGCCCTTCGATACTGTTGTCGGCATTGTCGTAGTAATCTCTTAGTATGGTCAGCAGATACCCCCCCTCCTTACGCGGGAGCAGCCGAGCTTTCTCCAGCAGGAAGGCCACCGTGTCATCATTCGCCTCCCACACCTCGCCCATGCCATAGATAATGGTAGCAAGGCTGTTTGCGACTGTCGATACCTTGCCAAGGGGCACCAAGCGGAAATTGAAGACGTTGTTGCCAAATAGCTTAGGTAGCCAAGGAGAAAACGCCTTTACCGCTGCGGGCACGTCTTGGTCTCCAAACACCCATTGCAGATAATCAGAAGGGGGATAATAATACTTATCCTTGCAACACAATAGCACCATAGAGACGGTGATGTTGCGTCGTCCATCCTTCCGCTGGTCCCACTGCTGGCGCTGTCCACGGCACGACTCAACCTGGTATTCCATGAGCTGGATGGGGGTATCGGGATCTCGATAGCTCTTGTGTTCAAAAATGAGCGATAGCGTGACATCGACATCACCCTCATCAACCTTCAAGGGCAACGAGGCAATGAGATCAGCCCGTAACTGTCTGCCACCTTGGGCTAGCAACTCCCCGTCTTGGATGGTGATGTCATCCAGTTTGGCATGGTCGAGTGTTTCAGGGGGAAAGATGACCCGCAGCAGTTCCTTAATATATTTAGGGTCTTTAAAGATAGTCTTGAACAAACTATCGTGCAAGGTGGCTTGTTGGCCTGAGCGGGCGGTTGGTTTTTTCTTCATCTAACCCTCCCTCGTGCAGCAATATCGCACAGCAGCTGTGCTTAGGCAAGTTCCGTATCCGCAAAATCTGGGCTACGAGGCTTTCTTGCCGCTTCCTAGCTCCGCTCGCTGCTCATCCTCAGACCTCTCGTTATTGCGTTCAGGCTTGCCGACCGAGAGCTCCATGAACGGCACGGCAAGACCGTGCGAAAACTCGACCACAGATATTGCTATATTTCTGTCAGATTATGCTTTTAGATAAAAGCCTGTGACTACATCCACTCAGGGAGAGTTTCTCGGCAGGTCTTCGCCGTGCCAAGATAACGGGGGAACGGGCTAAGGTGGCTAGCTCCGCTCGCTGATCGGCTTCCTTGCCGCTTTCTAGCTCCACTGCACCGTGCCAAGACAACGGCGCTGCGCTTGGCTCTTTGTAACGCTCGCTTCGCTCGCTACGCGCTGCTTTCTATATCGCTCGCTTCCTAGCTCGCTGCTTGCGCTCAGGCCTCTCGCGGTTGCGTTCAAGCTTGCCATCAGGCTTCTTGCTATTGCGTTCAAGCTTGCCCCCAAGCCCCTCTCTGCTTGCCTCCAGAGACTAGCCCAACAACAGCAGTGGATTCTCCAGATAAGCAACCAGTGTCGCGAGGAATTGCGCCCCCACCGCACCATCGATGAGGCGATGGTCACATGACAAGGTGAGTGCAACACGTTGTTGGACACCCAGCTGTCCATCGTCCAGCACTTGGGGGACAGCACGTGCCGCGCCCACTGCCAGGATGGCTGCTTGCGGTGGATTGATAATGGCACTGAACTCTTCTATGCCATACATGCCGAGATTGGAGATGGTGAACGTGCCATTGCGGTATGCGTCGGGAGACAGGCGACCGCTCTTCGCCTTTGCTACCAATGTTTTGCTCGCCGCACTCAGGGCCGTCAAACTCAGGCGCTGGCTGTCTTCGATCACGGGCGTAATCAGGCCCTCAGGCAAGGCGACCGCTAGTGCCAGGTTGACCGTATGGTGCTGAATAATTTCCTGCCCGTCGTCCCACGCCGTGTTGATTTGCGGGTGTTGCAACAAGGACTTGATGGTCATGAAGGCGATAATGTCGTTGAAACTGAGCTTCTGTTCAACTGGCAGTGATGCATTCAACCTCTGTCTACCTTGCAACAGGTGACCGACGTTGGCCGCAGCCTTGAGGTAGTAGTGGGGAATCTCGTGCTTGGCTTGCTGCAGACGTTTAGCAATCGTCTTACGCATCTGTGATAATGCCACCCGCGTCGACTCCCGCACAGGCGTGTCTACTGCACCGATATCGCGGGCCACGATGCGACCTTGCGGACCTGAACCGCGCACATGCTCCAATTTCACGCCATGCTCGGCAGCAAGACGACGCGCCAGGGGCGAGGCTTTGATACGTCCCCCCACAGGTGTGGCTTGCTGTTGTGCCACCGCTGTCTGCTTCTCTGGCACTGGTGCAGCTTGCTTCTCTTGAGCCTGTGCCGCGCCGCGGCTATCCTTGAGCAAGTCCTCGTCTATCTGTTCACCTTTGTCGCCGAGCACCGCGATGGGAACACCGAGTGCAGTGCTCTGCCCTGCGGCAACGAGAATACGCAGCAACTCTCCATTTGCTGGCGACTGGTATTCCATCGTCGCCTTGTCGGTTTCAATTTCAACCAGTGCTTCGCCTTCTGCGACACTGTCGCCCTCTTGCTTTAGCCAGCTGGCAACACCACCTTCTTCCATCGTGTCGCTGAGGCGGGGCATGTTGATGACGATCGCCATTACGCCACAACCTCCTGCACCGCACGCACAACCTTGTCCACCGACGGCAAGGCCGCAGCTTCAAGATGTTCCGCATAAGGAATAGGCACAAACTCACCGCTAACACGGGTCACAGGCGCATCGAGGTCGTCAAAACATGCTTCCTGCACCCGGGCCGCAATCTGCGCACCCACCGCAGCAAAGCCTGGGGCTTCCTCGACGACAATCAGCCGATGCGTCTTACGCACCGAAGCGAAAATAAGTTCCTCGTCCAGCGGTTGCAAAGTCAGCGGGTCGATAACCTCAGCGCTAATGCCTTGCAGCTGCTCGGCTGCTTTCAAGCTCAGCGGTAGCATCTTGCCCCACGCCACGATGGTTACGTCCTCACCTTGCCGCTTAACCTCACCTTTGCCTATAGGTATGAGATACTCGCCGTCAGGCACTTCACCCTTCTGCCCGTACATGATTTCACTTTCGAGAAAGATGACCACATCGTCGCAGCGAATTGCCGATTTCAATAAGCCTTTGGCATCGTAAGGCGTGGCAATGGCAATGACAATTAGACCTGGCACGTGCGTCAGAAACGGCTCAACATGTTGCGAGTGCGTCGCCCCTAGCATGTGGGCAATGCCGTTGGGGCCGCGCAGAACGAGGGGAAAGCTAAACTGCCCGCCCGACATGTAACGCACCTTGGCGGCACTGTTGAGAATCTGATCGAAAGCTTGAATACCGAAATTCCACGTCATCATCTCGATAATTGGACGCAAGCCTGCCATCGCCGCCCCCGCGCCTAGACCTGTAAACCCGACCTCCGAAATCGGCGCATCGATCACCCGCTGCGCACCAAATTCCGCCAACATGCCCTTCGACACTTTGTATGCACCATCGTATTCGGCCACTTCTTCGCCCATCAAGAACACATCTGGGTCGCGGCGCATCTCCTCCGTCATCGCTTGCCGTAAGGCTTCCCGTATCGTTATCACCGCCATCTCAACTACCCAACTTTGTCGTGTAAATATCTTCGTAAATCGCGGCGACAGGCAACCCTGCCGCGCTGTCCGCTTGCTGTTCAGCCGCTTGCAACTGCTGTTTGATCGTCGCGGCAAGGTCCTGCTGCTCTTGTGCGCTCATGATGCCTGCGCTCACTAACTTGGCGGCAAGGTTGGCGATCGGGTCTTGGCGGCGATACTGCTCAAGTTCTTTTTTGGTGCGATAATTGCCCGGATCGGACACCGAGTGCCCCCGATAACGATAGGTCAGCGCTTCCAGCAAAAACGGCTTCTTCTGCTCACGCACCTGCGCGGCAATTGCCTGTGTCTGCTGGTAGGTGCTGATAACATCCATACCATCCATCTGTGCCGCCAGCATGCCGAAGCCTGCCGCACGATCGCATAGTCGCTCGATTGAGGTCGTGCGCTTGATGTCCGTGCCCATGCCGTAGCGGTTGTTCTCGATCACGAACAGTAGCGGCAAATTCCAAATCACCGCCATGTTCATCGCTTCCATGACCTGGCCTTGATTCATGGCCGCATCGCCGAGATAGCAGACCACTATGTCATCTTCGTGGCGATAATTGATCTTGAACGCAATGCCCGTCGCCAACGGTGCTTGTCCACCAACGATACCGTGCCCGCCAAAAAAACGGCGAGCAGAACTGAACATGTGCATTGAGCCGCCTTTGCCACGACAGCAGCCTGTTGTCTTGCCAAACATCTCCGCCAACACTTCCTCAGGCGGTATCCCTTTGGCAATAGCCTGGGTGTGCGAACGGTAGCCAGAGATAACGTAATCCGTCGCCCGCAATACGGCCTGCACGCCAACACAGACCGCTTCTTGACCGATGTGCAGGTGACAGAAGCCAGAAAACTTGCCCTGGGTGTAGGCAAACTGCACTCGCTCCTCAAAGCTACGGTAGAGCAGCATGTCGTGATAAAAAGATCGCGCCAGGCTGCGGTTGTCTTCAAGAAACTGCTCGTGTGTCGTTGAAGCTGTCGAAGCTGTCACTCGTCGGTCCTTCTTAAGGCGTTTCCCCTGCGTGAGCAGATCGGCATGTCTCAACCTTGCCAGGCCGAGAAGACCAGGGCCGCATTTACCCCCCCAAACCCGAAAGAATTCGAGAGCGCATGTTCCACCTCTCGTTCCTCGGCATGCTTGAGGATGCAGTCAAGAGGGCAATTTTCGTCTTGGTTGTCGAGGTTGATAGTCGGCGGCATAATACCGTCGCGAATGGCCAGCACGGTAAAAACTGCCTCGATGCCACCTGCCGCGCCAAGACAGTGCCCGGTCATACTTTTGGTCGAGGAAATGCAAACTTTGCTGGCATGTTCGCCGAATAAAACGCCAATCGCTTCGCTCTCGTAACGATCGTTAAGCTGCGTCGATGTGCCATGGGCATTGATGTAAGTAATTTGGTGCGGGTCAAGGCCTGCCTCTTGCAGGGCGAGCTGCATGCAGTCACGCATGCCTTCGCCGTGCGGTCGGGGTGCGGTGATATGCCACGCATCGCCGCTGTTGCCGTAACCGCAGACTTCAGCGATAATCGTTGCCTCCCGTGCCTGTGCATGTTCAAGTTCTTCCAGCACCAGGACCCCTGCACCTTCACCCGTAACAAAGCCGTCGCGGGCGCGATCAAACGGACGAGAGGCTGCGGCTGGATCATCGTTGCGGGTAGACAACGCCTTCATGTTGGCGAACGACGCGATACCGAGCGGACTGATAGCTGCCTCCGCACCACCACAGACCATGACATCGCTGTAGCCATACTTGATGGCACGGAAAGCTTCGCCGATACCGTGATTGCCGCTGGCACAGGCGGCAGTAGGAGCAAGATTGACACCTTGCAAGCCATGATACTTGGCAATAACCCCGGTGGCCATGTTAGGGATGGTGTACGGGATAAAGAAGGGCGAAACTCTCTTCTGCCCCTGCTTGTTGAGATTGATGGTGTTCTTCTCAATATCCTCCAGCGCGCCCAGACCGACGCCAATGGCACAGCCAGAGCGTTTGGGGACGGCAAGCAACCCGCGGCCCGCCATCGTCACCGCCTCGTGGGCAGCGATCATCGCCAGCTTGATGTAGCGACTGACACGGCGTGCTTCTTTGGCATCGATTACTCCGTCGAGATGCGAGTCAGGATCGCTAACCTCTCCTGCAATGCGGACGTTGAGGTCCGAGGCATCGAAGAGTGAAATCGCGGCAATGCCAGAACTGCCCGCCAGCGCATTCCGCCATGCTACCTCAACCCCAGTTCCGACCGGGGCAGCTATACCTAACCCCGTCACCGCTACCCGTCGCAAACTCTGCCTCCGCTGCTCGACAAAAGCGCGTGCTACTCCTACGCCAATGCGCAAAATTTTTCCATACCGAATTCTCACAACAGGCACGTGAGTTACGGCGCTCGACCACGCCTCGCCACACCGTCAGCGCACCACCGGCCCGCCTTTGCACTTAACCGTGCGCAGTGCAGCTCAATGCACCATCGGGGTTACCAGCCTCTGCACTTGGTCGATCGGCAACTCCAAAAAATCGGCGAGATTCTCGACGATAGCTGGGTTGCTGCGCAATAGCGTCGATTGTGCAGGCACGGCACTGCATTCGAGTTCGTGATAATTTTGCGTATGCTCGATACCGAGTTCCTGTGCCGCTTCTTCTCGCGACATTTTCAGATCAAAACGTTTACGAAACAGCAACCTGCCAAATTCCGAGTAGTTCGACTTGATAATCTGGGTGACACGGTTCAGCTGGTCTTTCGTCTCTTCAGGGAAAGGCAGCGCTCCCAGTTCAGAAATTTTCTGCATATAGAAGCTAGCCACTGATTCGATTGCGACCACCTTTTGCAACGTCTCGTAGTCGCTGAGGCTAAAGGCCGCGCAAATTTTGTGCAACTCACTCTCGTCCTGCGGTAAGCGCTCGCCCCGTAGATACGACTCGATGTGTTCTACCTCCATATCGACCCGCACTGCCGCCATGTGTGCAGCAACGCCTGTGGCACGCAAATGGGCGGCGAAAGTTTGATCAAAAGCTTTCAGGCAGGCAGGCGTGATAGCCTTCTCCTGCAAGCGCTTGATGATCTCGGTCGTCGCTTCCCGCCGGGCAACCGTTGTCAGATCCTCGACCACCGATTGCTGTTCATCCTCCCCATCGTCGGTATCTGCAGCGATCAAGGCGTGCAGCTGTTCGGCGCTGATTTGTAAAAATTCCGCCAAGCGCGGGATGGTTTCAGGATTGCCCCGCAGAGCCATCCCTGGCAATGAACCGATGGAACGCTCCAGTTTGCGATAATACTCGTGCGTCTTGATTGCCAGCGCGGTCGCGGTCGCTTCCATCGACATGCGCAACTCCATGCGGCGTCGCGTCAGCAGGCGACTGAGCTCGCAATAATTCGAAGTAATAGTCTCCACACCCTGATCCAACGCCGCCTTCACGTCCTGAGGTAATTCCAGCGTGCCGTAACGTGTTGTCTTGACCATGTATTCACGAATAATTTTCTCAATATTGAGCTGTTGTTCGATGTGCTCGTAATCGCCGAGCGAAAAATCGCTGCAGAATTGACGCAGTTCATGCTTGCCTGTCGGCAGATACAGACCTTCAAAGCACGGCTTGATTTTGCTGCGGGTGAAGACACTGCGCCGACATGCTTCTACCAAGCTGACACCCGATGCTTGCAGCCGGGCCGCAAACGACTGGGTAAAACTGCTTAGCTGCGCGACCCCTAAACCTGATTGTCGCAAACTGTCCAGCAAACGCTCCGAAGCAACCCTGAGGACATAGGCGCGGCTTTGTCTGTCGTTCTGCTGTCGCTCGACAAACAAGCCTTTCAACTCCTCCTGCGATATCTGCAAAAAAGCGGCGACGTTAGCCATAGTCTGTGGATTTTTTCTCAAGCTACGATCAATCAATGGTGTCGTCGACTGCTCCATCTTGCGGTAATTGTTGGAGCTCCCCACGCCGAGTCGCTCCGCGGCTTCTCGCTGCGTAATTTTCAATTCACGTCTGCGCCGATAGAGGCGCAAGGCAAACTTCGAATAATCGGCTACGACAGCCTCAACCGCCTTCTCTAGCGCTGAGCAGGTTGCCGACGGCAGGGGTAACATCCCGACACGAGAGGTATCTGTCATGTAGCGACGCACGATTTTTTCGACGCTAACCATCTTTTCCATCCGCCGCACATCAAGACCAAAGGCATGGCAAACTCTTTCCAGACTCTCACGATTGATAGGCAGCCCCGCGCCATCGACATATTGACTTAGCCTAGTGCCGTCCGACTCACAGCGGGCGCGAGCATCGGACAGGCTAACACCTGACTCACGGATACGGGTGGCGAGAGTTTTGTCAAACTTGTTGAAATCAGCGTTGCTGACGTTGTACTCACGCATGCGCCGCTCGACGTGCCACGCGGCTACCGCAGGGGTATCCTCACGGCCGCGGTGTCGCAACTGTTCTTCTGCATCGCGGGCAATCAACTCTTGCACTGCCTCAGTCGACAGCTGCAAAAACTCCGCTACCGCCTCTAGCACTTCGGGTTTTTTCAGCGTGATCGACAGTGACGGGGCCGTACTCCACTCCAGTTTGCGATAGTCGGTGCTGTCCTTGCAAGCCACCCGTCGTGCCGCCTCAAGCTGCGATAACTGCAGTTCCGCCCGCCGCTTAAATAGTGCCCGACCGAACTCAGAATAATCACGCATCTTGACCGTCGCGGCTTGCTTTAGCGCCGCGTCGATATCCTGCGGTAACGGCAACGCACCAAGATAAGAGACGGCCAGCTGATATTCCAATACTGCTTGCTCGATGGCAATGGTATGCCGCAAGCCAGCAACATCAGCTATGGCAAAGCCAGTGCAAATTTTTTGCAAATCTCTGTCGTCAGGAAGACCACGTCCATGTAAATAAAAACGAATCTTGACTATACCAATCTTGCCTCTCGCTGCCGCCGCGGGCGAGCACACAGTTGCCTCTCTGAGGCGGGTGACGAAAGTTTTATCAAACGCCCGCAGGGTCGCGACGGTGATACCTTGCTCATCAAGCTGACAGAGAATGCGCTGCGCGGCGAGCTTAGGCGTTTCGTCACTGACCCGCCCCTCTTTTTCGACCTCGGCTTCGGCGGCCAGCTGTGCCTCTCGTGCCCGCGGTGCATTCCTGGCCTGACGGGCGCGTTCCTCACGTTGTGCAACCGCGACACTAGTCAAGCCCCGCAGTTGCGCGGTCGATACCGAGAGAAACTGAGCCAGCCGCGACAAAAAACGTGCATCTTGTAAAATTTTCTGTCGCGTCGGATAGATGCACCACTCAAGTTCGAGGTAATCGTCGGCATCGAGTTGCAATTCTCGGGCGGCGCGCCGCATCGACATTTGCAAGGCCACGCGCCGACAAAAAATCATGCGGCTCAACTGCGAATAGTCTGCCATAATCGTCTCAATCGCCGCGTTAAGTACTGGTCGCGGCAACACATCCACCAGCACTGCTTTGCTGTAAAACATTCTCTTTAAATATTTGCGCACCCTTTCTTCAACATACAAAGCCTCCCTTACCCTTTGACTATAAGTTAGGCGAAATGCTCGGCAAACTTTCTTGACAGTGTTGACATTGTTAACCGGCAAACTCAGACCATAGTAGTACAACTCCAGCGTAAACGGACTGATGCTATCCCTGCCAATTGCTGCCTGTAAACTTACCCCTGCATGTCTGAGCCGCGCCGATAACGTCAGCGACAATGCCGAAGCAGGAGCTTGTTTTGGCGCTCGTGCTAACAGGGCCGTAGTAGAGCGCTTATCTTTTTGTGCCAAGACTGCCAAGGCGGCTTCAAGGTCGGCACGCATGGTATTGTTGAGTAAAAAATCGCCGTATTTTTCTTTTCTGTTCTGGTAAGCCGTAAGAATTGTTTCAATTTTAATTTTGTTATGCATGTCGGTAAAGTTAAGCCGCAACGCCACGGAGATATTTTGCACCGCGGCACCAGAAAACTGCAACCCGCTATGTTTGCCTTTAAGTTCCTGGCGTAACATCTTCACTGTCGCAGGAGTTAGGTAGTGAACATTGTCCGCTAAAGCATCTTTGACACAGCTAAGCCAAGTTTTATTTTCACGTTGAAAACGCCTTAAATCTAGCTGCGAAATTTCATTTTTACGCAACATCCTGGCGGTTAGTTCGCTGCGTCTTTGTCTGCGCCCGCGCTTATACAATTGTTCAACTTTAGCGTAACTCCCGCCCCACAACCAGGTTGCCAACCTTCGCCTGATTTTAGCTGAGGGGAATCCTGTGCCTCGCTCCCACCCACGGCATACTTGGCTACTTGCCCGCGTCTTTGCCGCGATGGCCGCAATGCTTAGCTTCATGTTGTGGCGGTGCTTGACAAAGGCACGGGAGAAATCATTCCCCGCAGTGGCGGCTACTTCTTCACGAGTAAGGGGGACGAAAATAGGCCGCATGGCGTGCTCCTTTTAAGTTTGCTTTGTGCGTTCACTGAATTCAGGTCGGCGTTTTTCGAGAAAGGCCTTGAGCCCTTCACTGCTATCTTCGCTGCCGAAGACCCGCACAAACTCACGCCGTTCACGATCGAGCGCGGCAATGATTGTCTCTCCCAACGAGGCATGCACCGCGCGTTTGCAGGCGGCAATCGCGGTCGGTGACGCGGGCATTGTTTTTAGTAAAAAATTACGTGCCGCGGCCATTGCCTCTTCCTTGTTGCCAAACACTTGATCGACCAAGCCAATCTGCTCTGCTTCGCTGGCTGATATTTTTTGCCCACTAAAGATCAACTCTTTGGCTTTGCTCAAGCCCACCCGATTGACCAAACGCACACAACCACCGAAGCCTGGAATAAGACCGAGCAAAACTTCCGGTTGACCGAAGACGGCACTGCGCGTGGCAAAAATCTGATCACAGCTCATCGCCATTTCACAGCCACCACCTAGTGCATAGCCATGCACACAGGCGATAACGGGGAACGGCATCGCCTCAAACAAGGTGCTGACTTCTTGCCCCAGCTCACAGAAAGTTCCGCCTGCACGTTGGGTCATTTTTGTCATCGCAGCGATGTCAGCTCCAGAAATAAAAGCCCGCTCCCCTTCGCCCGTAAGGATCAAGCCGCGTGTTCTGAGGTTATCGCCTTCATGCAGCAGGAGGTCACGTAAATCACTCAATACCTCAACAGACAGCGAGTTCAGTGACTTCTCTCGTGCAATCGTCACGGTAAGAATTGCTTGCTCACGCGCCAACCGCAGCGTCTCGTAACTCACCCTGTCCTCCACTATAAGGGATAAAAAAGCGCGGGCACATTATTAACCATATGCGGCTAGTGTGTCAACAAGGCTTGGTGGCAACACAGTGCAGCAGCAGCGATGACGCGTAGAAAGCCGTAGGATCGGTGGCAAGCCTGGCTAGCTCCTGGCGGTATTTGTCGACTTGCACGGGTGGTAGGTCGCCGTCGTCTTCAAAACGATCAAGCACGGAGCTTACAAACATTGCCGCCCATTGCCAGACACGATCACCGAGCCGCCCGATCTGTACCTCTGGCACAATCGAAGTCAGATGAAAGCCCTGGGCAATGAGAGCCTGAGGCAACACCCGTCCAACCTCAACATCAGCACGTCCCTCGTAGCGTTGTCCCAAAAACGCCAGCAGTTCGTTGAGAGGAGTGTCCGGGGGAGAAAAATTCCCGCCACCTGCATAATCGCTTATCAACAGCCGCCCGCCTGGTCGCAGCACGCGGTAGAATTTCTCTAAGACCTTGCTGATGTCAGGAATAAAAAGCAACACGAATTTCACAAAGACGACATCGCAACACGCGTCGGGTAGCGGCGTACGCGCCAGATCACTTTCAATTACCGTGATATTGTTAATGGCGGCCGCGGCGATCTGCTGGCGCAAATGTTGCAAATACTGGCGGGAGAAATCAACCGCGGTCACCTTGCCCGTATCGCCGACCAGCTTTGCCAACTCAAGACTGGCATAGCCAGGGCCACAGCCTGCATCGAGCACCTGCAAGCCCGCGGTAATGCCACCACGCAACCACAAGGCACGAAAGCCTTCCGCCAACACATCGTGCTGAAAGCCCAGCCGTTCGATCTCGTTAGCTAAACTATGCAGCACATAACCACGACCAGCCATCTCAACCTCAACCTAAGATGCAGCCGCGCTGGCAGATGGCTCAGCATCCACCCGCACGGTAATTATATCGGTATCGTGATACTGCTGGTGTCGGAAAGAAGAACTGACATGCCGCAATATACGCAGGGAAAGATCGCTTTCACTGGCAGTGCTGCCACCTTCCTTGAGCAGCACCATGCGATCTTCAAGATTTTCTTCGCCTGGGGCGGCGATGCATTCCAACTCGATGCTCTTGCTGCTGCCGCGTGCGGTAATCAACAGATGACGCTGTTTGTTTTCATCATCATCATCGTCATCGTCTTCGTCATCTCGCCCTGTGGTCGCGCTATCTTCCTGCGGCCCAATCAAACTCAGCACCGTCTCCTCGCCCGCAGAACAGAGACGCATGGTTGCCTCCTTGCTCCAGTTTTTAGAGGCTGCCAGTTCACTTAAGAAAGCATGAATTTTGGGCATGTCGCCAGCACGTAATCCTGTCTTGAGTTTGCGACGGCGAGAATCGACCAGCTCCATCAGTATCGACAGTCCCAGTGCTACCAGTCCACCTGAAGTCACGCCATCTTGCAACAACACGCCCCAGCTGTCACCGCTGATGAGTTCAGGAAAAATTTTACCGCTCTGAAACCCATAACCCATCCAAAAACCCACGCCTGCAATCATACCACGGCGATAGTCGCTGTTCTGCACGACAAGTTTCATCCCCACAACGAACAGCAGCGCCAACAACAGCCCGATATAAGCCGCGGCGACGGGATTGGGAATGGAGAGAATGACGGCCGTCACTTTCGGTGACGCGGATAAAAAGATGAGCACTACCCCAATCCAAAGACCCACCCGACGCGCCGCGACACCCGTCAATTCAACGAGTGAGACACCAGTCGAGTAGGTGGAGTTAGGTACCGTCGAGAACAGGCCTGACAGAAAATTGCCCACGCCGTCGGCAAACACCGCCCCTTGCAGGGAGCGAAAATCAATACTGCGTGGCTTGCGCCACGAAACCTGCTGCACCGCGAAGCCATCGCCAACGGTCTCAATTGCACCGATGATGGTTACGAAGATAAACGACGGCAACAGCAGCCAAAACGTGGGGCTAAAATCAAAACTCAAGCCGGGCCAGTTTGCCAACGGCAAGCCAATCCAAGCCGCATCGATGACTCGCTGCCCTTCGTACAAACCGAGCACCGCGGCAGTGATAGAGCCGACGATGATCCCAATTACGGGTGCCCAGAGGCGCAGAATGCCTGAGGACTTGAAGACGATGACGACAACGCAGATCATGGTAACCAGTGCACTGAGCGGTGCAGCATACGGCGGCGCACTAGCAGGCACTTCGGTCAGCAAACCAAAAACGATCGGCATTACGCTCACCGCCACCAGCATGATAATTATGCCACCGACGGTTGAATTGAACACCCGCCGAAAGGCCGCCAGCTTCCACGCCAGAAAAAACTGCACCACTGCCGAGGCGATGACCAGCGTCGCCAGCAACGACGGCCCGCCCTTGGCCAGCGCCTTGATGGAGATGGCTATGAATGCTCCCGATGTGCCCATGACCAGGATGTAGCCTGCACCAATACGCTTAAATCCCACCGCCTGCAACATGGTGGTAATCCCGCTGATCAGCAGTGCCGCAAACACCGCCCACAACATGTAGGTGTCGCTGCCACCCGCGGCACGCACGACCACTGCCGGTGTGATAACGATGCCACCGACGAGGAGCACAACGTACTGCCACGCCAAGCCGATGGTCAGCGCCGGAGGCGGGTTCTCATGCGGCTCGTAGCGCAAGTTGCGCACATCGTCAGCCATCTGCTCCTCCTGTATGATTCTTGCGGCACGCCTTGTAGCAAAAAAAAATTGAAATTGCAAGCAGCTACTGGCAACGACTTGATGCAGGCAAGTTCCTTGCCGCTTCCTAGCTCATCGCTACGCGATGCTTTTTGTATCGCTCGCTACGCGGCTTTTTTGTAACGCTCGCTTTCTAGCTCGCTTCGCTCGCTACGCGGCTTTTTTGTAACGCTCGCTTTCTAGCTCGCTTCGCTCGCTACGCTGCTTTTTTGTAACGCTCGCTTTCTAGCTCGCTGCTTATCCTCTAGTCTCTCTGCATCCTCTCGCTGCTTGCTCTCAGACCTCTTGCTATTGCGTTCAGGTTTGTCATCAGATCTCTCTGCTTGCCATCAAACCTCTTGGCTGTCGCGTTGAGACTTGCCTACCGAGGGCTTTATGAAGGGCGCGGCGAGGCCGTACGAAAACTCGACCATAAATACCGCCATATTGTCGTTAGATTATGCTTTTGCATAAGGCATGTACTTGCACCTATTCGGGGGGAGAGTTTCTCGGTAGGGCTGCGCCGTGGCGCGCTACGCGCTACGCGGCTTTTTGTATCGCTCGCTTGCTAGCTCGCTGCTTATCCTCTAGTCTCTCTGCATCCTCTCGCTGCTTGCTCTCAGACCTCTTGCTATTGCGTTCAGGTTTGTCATCAGATCTCTCTGCTTGCCATCAAACCTCTTGGCTGTCGCGTTGAGACTTGCCCACCGAGGGCTTTATGAAGGGCGCGGGGAGACCGTGCGAAAACTCGACCGTAAATATTGTCATATTGCCACCAGATTACCGGGTTAAGATAGAGTATGTTCTCATACCTAATTCGGGGGAGAAGTTTCTCGGCAGGTCTCACCGTGCCAAGACAACGGAGATTTGTGCTAAGTGGTGTCCTTGCCCTCAAACCTCTCGGCGGTTGCCCCCACCTCTTGCCTACCGAGAGCTCCATGAACGGCGGGGCGAGACCGTTCGCTGCGCTGCGGCTTTCTGTATCGCTCGCTTCCTAGCTCGCTGCTTGTCCCCAGACCACTCGCTATTGCGTTCAGTTTATTTCTTTGCACAAGGCATGTGCTTGCCACCTATCTCAGGGGAGAGTTTCTCGCTGATCGGCTTTTTTGCCGCTTGCTAGCTCCACTGCTCCCTGCCAAGACAACGGAGGTTTGGGCTAAGTGGTGTCCTTGCCCCCCAAGCCTCTCGGCGGTTGCCCCCACCTCTTGCCCACAGAGAGCTCCATGAAGGGCGCGGTGAGGCCGTTCGTTGCGCCTCGCACATGCAAACAAGCACACGCGAGTGTTGCTTAGGGGTTTGAGTTTTGGGTATAGGCATAGTGCTACGTCTTGCCTGGAGAGAGTTTTGTGCGCAAAGTAACGACATTGAATGAAGGCGATGGCAAAGTTCTCGTGCGCTATTTGCAAGCACAAGGGATTGAGACCGTGCTGCGCACCGCGGCGAGCGGGGCCGGCTTCGAGCTGTGGGTGGTGGACGAGGAGCACGGCAATGACGCGCGTGAGATAACCGCAACTTTCCGCCAAGACCCGTTCCATGCCCGCTATCGCAACGTGACCCAGCCCACGACGAAAAAACCGCGACGGGCGAGCTATGTCGATGTGCGCTCGCAACTTTTTCCCCGTGCCGCGGTGCAGGGTAAACTTAGCACAATCTTGATTGCCATCGCCGTCGGGGTGTTTTTGGTGCAGGCATCGGGGCTGGCCCCGCGCTTCATCGCCCTGCTATATATCTCCGAGTTCGTGCGCCCGCACTTCGTTGAAATTCAGCAGGGTCAGTTGTGGCGGCTGGTCACGCCGATTTTTTTGCACTTTGGCATTTTGCACATTATTTTCAACATGCTATGGCTGCACACGCTCGGCACTCAGATAGAGATGCGTGGTGGGCAACGACAACTTGCCCTACTCGTGCTAGCCATCGGCACGGTCTCCAATGTCGGGCAGTACGTGCTTGCCGGGCCGAATTTCGGGGGGTTCTCTGGTGTGGTCTATGGCCTGCTCGGCTATGTTTGGATTATGGCACAGTTTCAGCCCGCCAGCGGTTACCTGATGGATCGCTTCACCATCGGCTTCATGCTGGTGTGGCTGTTGCTCGGCATGAGCGGTTTGCTTGAGAACATGGCCAATGCCGCGCATCTCTTTGGTTTACTCAGCGGCGTGCTCTGGGGTCTGTATAAGGCGCGAGTCGGGAGGAGAACATGAACCGTGATGCGTTGGTGCTAGAACCTGACGGTAAGTGGAGTTTTGGCCAGGCACAGGTGGCGAGTAACTTCGATGCGCACATCGAAAATTCCGTGCCACTCTACCGCCACAGTCACGATTTGATCTGTGCCTTTGCGGAATTTTTTCTCAGCGACGGGTCACTGTGCTACGATCTTGGCTGTGCTACAGGTCGGCTCAGTGCTCGTCTCGCCGCTCGTCATCAACAGGCAGCGATCAAGGCCATCGACATCGAGTCGCGCATGATTGCGCATGCCGACGCAACCCACTGTAAGGCGTTAGCCAACGTCGAGCTGCTGACTGCTGACATCACGCAGTTTGAATTCGTCCCCGCTGATCTGATGATTGCCTGCTACACGCTACAATTTATCAAGCCACGTCTGCGGGCAACACTGCTGCATAAAATTTATCACGGCCTGCACCGCGGGGGTGCGTTGCTGCTGTTTGAGAAAGTAATTGCTGCCGATGCCGCCTTACAAGAAATGGCCACGCTGATCCATACCAACTTCAAGCTGGCACACGGTTGCCCGCCTGAACAGGTAATCACTAAAGCTAACAGTTTGCGCGGTGTGCAACAGCCATTGACGGCCAGTGCTAACAAAAAACTGTTGCGTGCCGCGGGCTTTTCCCGTGTTTTCACGGTTATGAAGTACCTCTGCTTTGAAGGTTATCTCGCTATCAAGTGATAGCCGTAACTTGTGATTTTGACCTGCACCAACAATGTGTTAGAATCGGGGCAGGTGTGGGTTGAACGATGGCATACCAGTTTTATGAAAGCGAAGAAACACAGCTGTTGCGGCAGGCAGTGCGTGCGTTTGCTGCCAAGGAAATTGCCCCCCAAGCCTTTGCCCTCGATCGTGACGAACAGTTTTCCGTGCCTCTGACGCGCAAGATGGGTGAATTAGGCTTGTTTGGCATGATCGTGCCCCGCGAGGCGCACGGACAGGGGTTGGATTATCTCTCCTTCATCGTCGCGGTCGAGGAGCTGGCACGGGTGGATGGTTCGCAGGCGGCAACGATTGCAGCACACAACAGTCTCGGTGTGGCACCGCTTTTCTACTACGGCTCGCCTGCACAACGAGAACAGTGGCTACCCCGCCTGTGCAATGGCGAACACCTGTGGGCCTTTGGCTTGACGGAAGCAGGGTCGGGCAGTGATGCCCGCTCTAATCGCACGACGGCACGTTACGACAGCAAGAGCAAGCAGTGGATAATCAACGGCTCGAAGCTGTGGATAACTAACGGTGCGGCGGAAAACACGCTCGGTATCACGGTGCAGGCAGTGACGGGACGCGCGGAGGGCAAGCCACAGCTGACTTGCTTCCTCGTGCCCGTAGACAGCCCAGGCCTGCGACGCGTGGCGATGAAGGATAAGATGATGTGGCGGGCATCCAATACGGGGGAGCTGTACTTCGATAATGTGCGAGTTGCGGACCGCGAACGGCTCGGTGAAGTAGGGCAGGGATTCAAAATAATGATGGAGACGCTCGATAACGGGCGCTTGTCGATTAGCGCCATGGGTTTGGGGTTGGCAAAGGGAGCACTGGCCCTGGCACTCGACTATGCCAAACAGCGCCAGGCCTTTGGCGTGCCTATTATCGATCACCAGGCCATTGCCTTCAAGCTGGCGGACATGGCTACCCGCATCGAGGCCGCCGAGAACCTACTCTACAAGGCCTGCTGGCTACGACAGGAAGGTAAGCCGTTCCAAAAACTCGCGGCGATGGCGAAGCTCTACTGCTCGGAGGTGGCGGAATTCGCGGCGCGTGAAGGTCAGCAGATCTTTGGCGGCTACGGCTTGATGAAGGAATACCCGATCGAACGCTTCTATCGTGATGCGGCACTGCTACGCATCGGCGAAGGCACGAGCGAGATTCAACGCATCGTCATCTCCCGCTATCTGAGACGCTGACGGTGCAAGGCGCGAGTGGAGCTAGCCAATGCTTAGCGCAAGTCCCCGCTAGTCTTAGCACAAATCTCCGTTGTCTTGGCACGGTGAGACCTGCCGAGAAACTTCTCCCCCGAATTAGGTATGAGAACATACTCTATCTTAACCCGGTAATCTGGTGGCAATATGACAATATTTACGGTCGAGTTTTCGCACGGTCTCCCCGTGCCGTTCACAAAGCTCTCGGTAGGCAAGAGGTGGGGGCAACTGCGAGAAATCTGAGGACAGGCACTACTTATCACAAATCTCCGTTGTCTTGGCACGGCGCAGCCCTACCGATAAACTCTCCCTTGAGTTAGGTGAAAGCACATGCCTTGTGCAAAAAAATAAACTGACTATGGTGTTGGCAGTATTTGTGGTCGAGTTTTCGTACGGCCTCGCCGCGCCGTTCATGTGGCTCTCGGTAGGCAAGAGGTGGGGGCAACCACCGAGAGACTTGGGCGCAGGCCTGAACGCAATAGCAAGAGATCTGAGAACAAGGAGCGAGCTAGCAAGCGAGCGATACAAAAAGCAGCGTAGCGAGCGAAGCGAGCTAGGAAGCGAGCGTTACAAACAGCATCGCGTAGCGATGAGCTAGAAAGCGAGCGGGACAAAGAGCCGATATTCGCGTTAGTTACACCAACGTGTCACGGCTTCGCCGTCGCGCGGCTGGCCGAGTCCGTCGCTTGCAGTAAAATTTGCCTGAGTTCATCATCCTCAAGGTTGTGCTGCGCGAGCAGAAGCTCAAGCTGCTGCTCAAGATCGATGTGGTCTAACTCATCGCCGCGCCGACCTTCGGGCAAGGGAAACTTGTGGTAGGTAGGCTGGCGTTCTACCCAACGGCGGGCGATAACTGCATAGGGCACGTTGCCGGCAAAATTGTTCATCAGTGACAACACGCTTACCGCAGCAGTCCGCGCCCCGATGTTATCAATGCCCTGTTCCTTAAGCTTTTTGACCAAATAGTGCGCGCCGTTGGTGTAAAAGTATTTGGTCTTGAGCAGCGAAAAGGTGCTGACAAAGGTAGTGTCAAAGATGATGCGATCCCAGTTCATCTCTTTGCCGCTGAGGACGTGCCCCGTGACCGACAATAGAACCGATGCCGCCGCCGTCAATGCCGTCCGCGCTTCATAAGACAGTGCTAGTGAGGGAGACGCGAGGCAGATGAGGGTGAAGTCGATCGCGGCGACGATAAACATATTGTAGAAAAAATCACGATCTTTAAGAAAATTCATGTTGCCAGTCTGCAGCGTCTCCGTAATGAGCATCGATGCCAACGAGCCTACCGTCCCCACTGCAAGTAGCAACTTGCTATCGACCTTGGTTGTTGCCGCCGCCGCCTCGCGTGGCATACGCCGCAATACCATCGCCAGTGCCGTCACCGATAACTGCGAAAAGGCGGTGCGACTGAGCGAAGTGTTGCGACGAAAGTCGTGGTAGAGCTCGTAGGAGTTGAGGCCGCTCAACGCACCCGCCTCCAACTGGTGGCGCATGTCGTAGAGTGCTTTGGTGCGGTGGCCAGTATGCAGTGCCCCCGCCACTCCCATTGCCGTCAGGGTGAAGGCGTTGTATTTGCTGGGCACCAGGAAGGCAGGCAAGGTCAACGCGGCCAGCGAGCCAAAGAAAGAGCTGGCCGAGTTGTGAAAATGTTTAGGGGTCAGACGTGCGGCGAAGTGACCTTCCACCTTATGCTGCACCTTCAGCAGACCGTCGTCCTGTGCCTCTGTCAGCAGAGATTCTACCCGCGCGACGAGACCACGGTGCTTGATGTAAAAGCCCAGTGCAGCAAACTCATGTGGACGCAACAAGCGCCGCAACTTGCGCTCACCACAGGTATGCCGCCACGCCTGGTGCAGAAATTGTCTGTGTCTGGTGGTAACTTCCTCCCACGCACTGTCGAGCAGAGGTTGGTTTGACTTCTGTATCGTCTCAATCAACCGCGACCCCACTATCTCCACGCTCAGCAGGTGGTAGTAGTCGGCGACTATTTTCTGGTACAGGGGCCGCTTCTGCTGCCCCACCTTGACGGTCAACAGCAGATTAGCAGGGTCAGCGGCAAAAATAGCATCCATCTTGTGGTCGAGCACCGCGATCTTGTCATCGAGCGTCTTGAGCTTCCTCTGCACCTCGCCCTTGTCAGTGACACCGCGGGCGAAATCTTTCTGCAACTCCGTCCGTTCCTGACCCAACTCATATAGCTTGCGGTTCATGTGTGCCACCATCAACGATAGCGTCAGCAGATGTTCGAAGTAGATGGTGCGATCGATCCGGTCCGCCGCGGCGATGTGCTGCAACTGCGCGGCCCGCGGTTGCAACGATGCTAGCAAAGCTTGACAGCGATCAAACTGCGGCAACGACTCGATCCCTAAATCGGGGGCACGCCCTGCAATGATGGCATAGTGCCGCGCCGTTTCCATAATTGTTGCTGTGAATTCATGTAGATAGACTTGTTCAAGCCGCGCCGCAGGCTCACTCGGCAGTGGCAACGTTAACGCTGACTTTGGTGCAGAGACAGAGGAGAACGAACTTCCCCCGTAAAAAATGAGGCTGGCAACCAGCAATGAAAGTTTCCGTCCCATCTAGGTACCCGATAGCACTGCTATTGCAACGCAGCCCAACAGCGCCATCTGCCCCTCCCCATCAGGCTCTAATTGCATTTAATACAGCTGGCATTGTAACACAAATGACAAGTAATTGTCAATGTTTTTCCGTAGGTAACTATGAAAGTGTCCAGCAACATGATGCGTGCGTAACCGCGCTGCCGTTGCGTCTTAGCGTCTTGAGCTAATTTTTATTTTTACCTGTAATAAAAGCGTGTTAAGATTGCCATAGGCTACCTTTCTGGGGAGGAATTCGCGGTGAAGACAAGCGGACTACTGGGTGCTTGGCGCGGCGCGGCGCGGCAAGCAACCTCATCACGACGGGGTTTTTCGTTGCTTAGCACCTTTACACGCACGATGGTTCTGTATCAGGGACTGCTGACACTTGCATTTGTGGTGTTGATTGCCCTGCTTTTCAAGCATTTTTTGTTTGCATTTAAAGATGTCACGCTGGTGGTCACCGCAGCCGATGAAGAACTGGTTGCCATGCTCGATGTCTTCGTCAACGATGGTCTTGTCTGGCTATTCGCGCTCATCTGCACCTACACTGTCTGTAGCACACTGCTGTCGGCGCAAGGGGCGCGCTATCTGCAGGAAAACGCCCCGCCTGCTAACACCGAGCAAGACTGAGCGTCACTGTGGTGCGTCGGCGCTGAGCAGCTTGCCCTCTTCGCTGATGGAAATTATCTTGCCTTCTATGACTGGGCGCTCTTTATCGCTGATGTTTATCCAGACACCGAGCGGCAACTTGCTCGCGCTCTCCCCCTTGTATAAAACGCCTAGCTTTTCGCTCGTCTGCTTGAAATCGAAGCCCTTGTAATCGTACTCTGCCTTCATCCTCGCGTTGCCTTGCGCGTCTGTCAGCACTTTACCCTCAGTATCCTTTTCCTCTACTTGTTTGCAGTCGTGAAACACATACAGCTGGAAATTCTTAGCGGTGAGCACCCAGAAACTCGCGCCATCGCTAGCAATACCACCCACCCCACCTTGCGTGACATTGAGGTCGAATTTAGCGCTCACTTTCAGCTTCACCGAGATGGAGTCTTTGCCGCCGCAAGTCATGGCATGCGAGTTCAGCACATACATGCCTTTGGTGAACATGAGTACCGAAGGCACTTTCCTATCCTTCGTCTCGGCATCGAGATATAGGATAAGAGGTGGTTTTTCTTTATCGTATAGATTTGATTCGAGAATCACTGGCGTGCTAAATCCTCCCGTGCCCGTCATGCTGGGGGTGACGACCAGTCTTGCTTCCTGATCAGACTTGATATACGTGCGCAAGAGATGCTGCGAGAAGCCATATTCGATCGTTCCCTTCTGCACAAAAGCACCATTGTCGTAGGTCTTGTTCCCGCTGTAGGTAATTTTTGTCAGAGTATTGGCAGCCTCGTCGTATTTCCACGTCACGTTCTTTTCGGTAATCAGCAAGGACTCTGTCGCCGAAATTTTGCTGATGAACTTCACATCTTTCAGGGTGGCATCCTCGCTTTGCGCGGGCATACCACTCGGCTCAGTATCGACCTCCCCCAGCTCGTATTGACCGAGTGTGACTGTAGCCGCGCTGCCCGCCGCCGCGGAGCTGTGCACGCGATCTATCTCATCAGCACAGGCGAATGCTAGCCAGCACAGCATGTAGACCCTGAAAATCATTTACTTCTCGCTCGATTAAAGCTACTCTGAGCGGTCGTCATTGCTATCGGCTAACGTGCGGCAATACCTTAGGATTTCACGTCGCTATGCCCACATCAACCGCCCATCACCGCAGAATAGTAGTCACTACCGCCTTGCCCTATGCCAACGGCGATATCCACATCGGTCATCTGTTCGAGCACTTCATCACCGACTACTGGGTGCGTTTCCAGAAGATGCGCGGTAACTTTTGCCTCTCGATCTGTGCTGACGATACGCACGGCACGCCGATCATGGTGGCCGCGCGCAAGCAGGGCATTACACCTGAAGCCCTCATCGCCAAAACTTTTGCCGCCCATCGGCGCGATTTTGCCGCGTTTGACATCGCCTTCGATCACTATTCGTCCACCAATTCGGACACCAACCGTGCCCTGTGCCACGAAGTCTACCAGCAGATGCAGGACGCGGGTCATGTTGAAACGCGTGGCGTGCGGCAGAGCTACTGCCCGCGGGATGAGATGTTCCTGCCCGATCGTTTTGTGCGCGGTAGCTGCCCCGCCTGCAATGCCACCGACCAGTATGGCGACCAGTGTGAGGTGTGCAGTGCTACTTACTCTCCCGTCGATATGCGCGATGGCAAGTGTGCCCTCTGCGGTGAGAAGCCCGTTACGCGTGAATCCAACCAGCACTTTTTCAAGCTCGAGCACTTCCGTGATTTTCTCAAGCAGTGGGTCATAGACGGGGTCGACCAGGAGATCGTGCACAAACTGGACGAATGGCTACAGGACCGACTCAAGGACTGGTGCATATCGAGAGACGCACCGTATTTTGGTTTTGAAATTCCCGCCCAGCCAGGCAAGTACTTCTACGTTTGGGTCGATGCCCCGCTCGGTTACATCGCCACCACCAAGGAGTGGTGTCAACAGCACGAGCAAGACTTTGACCGCCTGTGGAAGGATGCAGGCACAGAAATTTATCATAATATCGGCAAGGATATCGTCTATTTCCATGCGCTGTTCTGGCCCGCAATGCTCAAGACGGCGGGCTTTACCCTGCCACGACGTATCTTCGTGCACGGCATGCTGACTTCTGAAGGGGAGAAGCTGTCTAAATCACGCGGCACGTTTATCAGGGCGGCAACGTGGCTGAAACATCTCGACCCTGAGTGGCTGCGCTACTATCTCGCCGCGAAAATCAACGGGCGTATCAGCGATGTTGATTTCAGCTTCAATGACTTCCGTGCTCGCGTCAATTCAGATTTGATCGGCAAGATTACCAACGTTGCCTCGCGCGGGGCACAGTTGCTGCAGAGAAAACTCGACCGTCGTCTGGGTAGCCTGCCTCCAGAGGGGCGCAAGTTAGTGGCGCAAGCCGCAGCACAGAGTGAGGCGATCGCCGCGCATTATGAAAAACGTGACTTCAGCAAAGCGGTGCTAGCGATTCGTGCTATCGTCGATGAGGCCAACCGCTACTGCAACGACGCAGTGCCGTGGGAATCGATCAAGCACGACCACGAGCGCGCCCGTGGCACGATCACCACCATGCTCAACCTGTTTCGCATCGCGGCTGTTTATTTAAAACCAATCTTGCCTTCCTATTGCCAGCGGGTGGAGATGTTGTTTGCCGAAGCCCAGCCGTTCACCTGGGCGAGCGCCCAAGAGACCTGCGAACAACGCACCTTGAACGATTTCCAGCCACTGCTGACCCGCGTCACAGCTGCCGCGGTCACCCGTATGGGCAAGGAGACGCAAGCCGAACAGCAGGCCGAGCAAGCATGAGCGCGCCCACCAAACTCACCGCACATAATTATGGCTGGTGCTTTTTTAAATTCCGCGACCGCCAGGCAGGGGTTACCGAAATTTACGATCCCGTGGCAGACCATTACCGCTACAACTCCTACTGCCTAGAACAGAAGCTACTGAAGGAAATTTATACCAAAGAGTTCGTCTTTCTCGACGATGCGCTGGAACACACCAACCTTGAATTCGGCAACTGGGAATTTCAGGATCTCAGCTTGAAAAAACCTGCCTGCGGCAGCTGCGGCAACCACACCGCGGCGCGAACGTAGACAAAACCAACTACCAGCCTCTTACTCGGAACTGCCTGCAACTGCCAGGGTCATGGGCAACATTTTTCTCGCCATGCCCTTCTGCTCCACGCCCGTCTGCATATTGCGCAGTGTCACCACCTCACTCTGCATCTCCTCGTCGCCGATGATGGCCACCCACGGGTAGCCGCCGCGATGCGCATGCTTAAGCTGGTTCTTCAAACTCTGTTCAGAGACATCGATTGCCGTGCTGATGCCCTTTGCACGCAGCATCTGTGCGGTCAGCAAGGCGTAGCGGCGCGCACTTGCTGTGGCAACGGCGATGAACAATTCGGCCGCGGCAAGAGGTGGTTTGGTGCGGGCGACGAGATGGGGCACGAGACGATCAACCCCGATTGAACCACCTACCCCCGCACAGGGTCGCGCCGAGAAGCGGGCAATCAGGTCGTCATAACGTCCCCCTGAACAGATCGAGCCGAGCTGTGGGGCTTCATCGAGCAGCGTCTCAAAGACGATGCCTGTGTAGTAGTCGAGTCCCCGTGCAATCGAGAGGTCGAAGGCAATCCGCCCTTCACTGTCAGCATTGAGCTGTTGCAAGGTCGCGAGCGTCTGCCGCAATGAGCTGAGCGTAGCTTCCAGATGCGTGTCGTGACGTAAAAATTCCCCCACGCCGTCGAGGTCGAGCTGTAGCACATCGAGCAGTTCCTGTGCTTGTGCAGGCGTGCCGCCGCTCTTTTCAACCAACAGCGCGGCAATACGGGCCGGTGCCAGTTTAGCGATCTTGTCGATAACGATCAGCAGTTCGCCGCGCCGCTTAGCCTCGAGGGCGGGATAAATCTTGTCCAGCACCGCGTTCAACAGCACCCGATGCCCGATCGCCAGTCGCCAAGCACCCAGTTGCAGCTGCGTTAGGATCGCGCTGAACAGCGAGATGATTTCTATCTCAGCCGTATTGCTGGTCGTGCCGACGATGTCGAGGTCGCACTGCTGAAATTCACGATAACGCCCGCGCTGCGGTTTCTCGCCGCGGAAAGCATTGCCACACTGTAAGCGCCGCCAAGGGAAAATTAATTCAGCCTGATGTTCCGCCACAAACCGCGCCAATGGCACAGTCAAATCAAACCGCAGCCCGACCTCACGCCCGCCATGATCCTGAAAACGATAGACCTGCTTGCTGGTTTCCTGCTCGGCAACAGCACCAAGCGTTGTGCCATACTCCAGCGTCGGCGTGTCGATGACGCTAAAGCCCGCACACATCGCCCGCTGGCGGGTAACACCGACAATATGGGCACGCACTGCGGCCGCGGCAGGCAAAAAATCAGGAAAGCCTTTCAGCCGCTGAGCTTTGGTGCGTTTATGTGTCTTCACTTGAACCACGTGGCAATTTTTACCGCACGGCAACTATGCGATGCAAGCAAGAAAAAGAAAGCCCTGCCGCGGTGAACTACCCGAAAAAGTTTACGATAACGGTTGAATTTGTTACGATAACGAAGAGACATCAGGCTGACAGTGGTAGAGTGTAAGATAGGTGGGTTGCGGAGGTTCATGAAGATTACCGCACGCGGCGAGACCGATATTGGCTTGACCCGTTCCTCCAATCAGGATGCGCTTTTAGTTGACGATGCCCGTCGCCTTTACATCGTTGCGGACGGCATGGGCGGTCACGCGGGCGGCGAGGTAGCCAGCAGTCTCTGTGTCAAGCGCGTCGCCAGCTGGATTGATAAGCATGCCCCCCCGCACAAACTAGCCAGCCTGGACGAAGCCAGCCGCCACGCACATATCTGCTCGACACTAGTGCAGGCAATCAACCACGCCTCCACCAGTATCTTCGAGCGTGCCCTTGAAGAACCACAGCTTATGGGCATGGGCACAACTGCCTCAGCCCTTATGATCAGCGGCAAACATGCCTATATCGGGCATGTCGGTGACAGTCGTGTCTACTTGATTCGCGACCGTTTTACCTACCAGTTGACCAACGATCACTCGTTGATCGGGGAACAGTTACGTGCAGGCGTTATCAGCCGCGAGGAAGCAAAAAACACCCACATGCAGAACGTCATTACCCGTAGTGTCGGCTATCAGGAGATGGAAGATGTCGATACCAGCACCATTGCCATCGAGCCTCACGACCTCTTCGTCCTGTCTTCAGACGGCATGCATGGGCGCATCTCTGACCAGGAAATTTCGCACGCTGTTAACAAAAGCAAACTAAATGCCGTTAAGGAACTCGTCGAGTTGGCGAATGCGCGTGGCGGCAAGGACAATATTACCTTGATCGTCGTGGTCGTTGGTGGTTAGGAGCTTTGTTTTACATTTTACCAAGTCGCAATCACAGCTGAGGTGAAGGGGGAGGAACTGGTGAAACGCTTAACACTGATCGTAGTGCCCGGCGATGCGGCAGCCTCGCGCACCTTCAGAATACCGCGCTTTGTGCCTAAAGCCTCACTAGTGCTGGCTTTGGCGCTGCTATACGTGGCGGTACTTTTTGGCCTGGATTATCTCGATCTGCGCAAGACGGCAACTCGTTACCGTGAGTTGTCGGTCGAGCATGAGGGCGTGAAGAGCGAGATTCGTGTGCTCGTCGAGAAACTCAGCGAGGTAAAACGTGCTCTCAAGATCGTGCAAAACTACACTGTTCGTCTCGACGAACTCACCCAGATCGACACCAGCAAGCTCAATACCCGCACGGGCATCGGACCCTTGAGCGACGCAGAGTTCAGTGCCAACAGCCTCAACGTCACAACCGTGCAACCGCCACAAGCGCAACCGCGCGAGGTCGTGCCTGCCGGTATTGACATCGACGAACTGACCTTCAGCCACGTGCTGCAACAGCTCACCGATGTCGGTGATCAAGCACGCCGCAGAACTTTTGAGATGCAACGACTGCTATCCAAGCTCGACAAGAAACGCTCCCTGCTATCATCAATTCCCTCGATCTATCCGGTCAAGGGCTGGGTCAGCAGCAGCTACGGTTATCGCGTCTCTCCCTTCACGGGCGAACGCACCCGCCATCGCGGCATGGACATCGCTAGTGCCATCGGCACGCCTATCCTCGCCCCTGCGGATGGTGTGGTAATTTTTTCGGGGCGCAAGGAAAATTTTGGTAATTTTATAATGATTGCACATGGTTACGGCATTGTCACGCGTTACGGGCACAACGCCCACAACCTCGTGCATCCGGGCCAAAAGGTGCGGCGCGGCGATCAGATCGGCACGGTCGGAGCTTCGGGACGCACGACGGGACCACACCTGCACTACGAGGTATGGGTCAACGGTCATCCGAGTAATCCCCGCAAATTCATTCTTGGTCTTGGCAAACAGAACCTCTTCTGACAAATGCCTGTTTTTACGCGCCACATTGTGTAAAATCTAGAAGCGATGGTGTGGGTAAGAGCTAGATAGCGGCAAAGACAGTCCCCCGGACAAAGCGAACGGTAGCGCAGTGAAATTTTTTAAGAAAGTTTTCGGCAGCAAGAATGACCGCGACATAAAACGCCTGCAGGCCATGGTGGTGCGTATCGCCGCCCACGAAGATGACATGCGCAAGCGCGACGATGCGCAACTGCAGCAGACCACCGCGACCTACAAACAAAAACTCGCCAACGGGGCAACACGTGAAGACCTCTTGCCCGAAGCCTTCGCCGCGGTGCGGGAGGCGGCAAGGCGAACGCTCGGTCAACGCCACTACGATGTGCAGTTGATGGGCGGCATTGTCCTCTACGAGGGTAAGATCGCCGAAATGAAAACAGGCGAAGGCAAGACCTTGACCGCCACGCTACCGCTCTATCTCTACGCCTTGAGTGGACAGGGGGCGCATCTCGTCACCGTCAACGATTACCTCGCCAAGCGTGATGCAGAATGGATGGGGCAGATCTATCGTTTCTTGCAGATTTCTTGCGGAGCAATCGTGCATGGTCTCGGTGATCGCGAGCGCAAGGAGATTTACTCCTGTGGCATTACCTATGGCACGAACAACGAGTTCGGTTTTGATTATTTGCGCGACAACATGAAGGTGCAGCGTGACCACATCGTGCAGGGCGAGTTAGATTTCGCCATTGTCGATGAGGTTGATTCGATTCTCATCGACGAAGCCCGCACCCCGCTGATTATTTCAGGGCCTGCTGAGACTGCCACCGAGTTATACCTCAAGACCAACAAGGCCATCCCCGAGCTCAAAAGAGGCATAGACTACACTGTGGACGAGAAGGCACACACTGCCAGCCTTACCGAAGACGGCATCAGCAAAGTTGAAGCCAGACTTGCAGTGGACAACCTCTACGCCCCGCAAAACATCGATGTGCTGCACCACATATCGCAATCGCTGAAGGCACACGTGTTGTTTCGCAAGGACGTGGACTACGTTGTGCGTGACAAGCAGGTTATTATCGTCGATGAGCATACGGGACGCTTGATGCCAGGCCGCAGATACAGCGAAGGCTTGCACGGTGCGCTGGAGGCAAAGGAAAACCTGCCAGTGCAGAACGAGACGCAGACGTTAGCGACGATCAGTTTTCAGAATTATTTTCGCATGTATAAGGTGTTGGCAGGCATGACCGGTACGGCCGATACCGAAGCAGTAGAACTCAAAAAAATCTACAAGCTCGACGTGGTCGTGTTACCCACCAACAAAAACATGATCCGTAAAGATCAAGAGGACATCGTCTATCGCACCGCCAGAGAAAAATTCAACCAGATCGTATCCGAGATTGCCAAGGCACAAAAGTCAGGGCGGCCTGTCTTGGTCGGCACGCAGTCGGTGGCTAAATCAGAGCTGGTGTCGCAGTTGTTGACCAAGAAAAACATTCCACACGAAGTGCTCAATGCCAAGAACCACGCGCGTGAGGCGGCGATTATCAAGAACGCGGGCGAGCGTGGCTCGGTAACTATTTCGACTAACATGGCTGGACGAGGCACGGATATTATTCTCGGCGAGGGCGTGGCGCAGCAGGGTGGGCTGTTGGTTGTTGGCACAGAGCGGGGTGAATCACGCCGCATCGACAATCAGCTGCGAGGACGGTCGGGACGACAGGGTGACCCAGGCGAGAGCAAGTTTTTTCTGTCGCTCGAAGATGACTTGATGCGAATTTTTGCTTCCGATCGGCTGTCGAGCATCATGGCACGGCTCGGCATGGAGGAGGGCGAATCGATTGTCTCACCGATGGTGTCACGGGCAATCGAACGAGCCCAGAGGAAAGTCGAAGAGCAGAACTTTTCCAGTCGCAAGCACTTGCTCGAATACGACGATGTCATGAACCAGCAGCGGCAGGTGGTCTACATGCGTCGTCGGGCGGCATTAGAGGCACAGTCAGAAATTCAGGATTTCTTTAGCACGGTCATCAACCGTGTCTGCTCCAACATCGCGGCAGGTCTCTCGCCCGAAGCGACCAACTCAGATCATTGGGAGCTGCAGCCGCTTCAGGACGAGATCAACAAGCAGTTCAACTTACAGCAGGTCAGCATCGTCGATCGTGACGTAGAAGAAACTAGCATCGCAGGGGTGATGCAGATTGCCACGGAGCAGATCGAAGCTGCCTACAAGGATAAGGTCAAAGAGATCGATCCGAACATTATCGGCCAGCTGGAATCGCAGATTTATTTGCAGGTTATCGATGTGGCGTGGAAAGATCATCTGCTGTCGATGGACAACCTCAAGGACGCGGTAAGTTTGCGCGGCTATGCCCAGCGCGATCCTCTGCAAGAATACAAGCGCGAAGCTTTCAACCTCTTCAACGGCATGTGGATGCGCATCGAGGAAGACACGATGTTCACGCTGGTACGCATGCCGACACCGCGCATTGAATACGTCGAGCGCAACGCGGAGCAGAGCGAGGACGAGCTTGTCCTACAACACCCCGACCCCGATCACGTCCAAGCAGAGACTCCCCCAGAAGCAGTCGCCTACCAACCTGCAGAGCCACAATCTGCACCTTCACCTCAACCTTTTCGTCGAGAAGCCGAAAAGGTGGGCAGGAACGCACAGTGTCCTTGTGGCTCAGGGCGTAAATACAAGAAGTGTCACGGACGACCGAGCGCAGACACGCTAGCACAGCTATAGCGAAGGTGGACGCGTGAAACAGGAACAACAGCGTATGGACGAAACCATCGCCGCCATTGAAGCAGAGGTGAACGCGAAACTAAACCGCCGCGCCGAGGATTATCAGGCGGAGTTTGATAGCCACGAGCGGAGGGAAAGCACTGTGATTACCAGCATGATGCCACGCACCATGGCATATCTGCCGCGCACGAAGAACGCGGTCATCATTGCCAGCATCTCGCTGCTGTTACTTATCGTACTTGTCGTCCTGATTGTGTTGATGCTGCGCACCCCCTGATTGCCACAAGTCAGGCGAATATCAGGTTTCGCTGGAGCGAGAAAGCGGCAAAAAGTCCAGCGAGCGTAGCGAGCGAGAAAGCGGCAAAAAGTCCAGCGAGCGTAGCGAGCGAGAAAGCGGCAAAAAGTCCAGCGAGCGAAGCGAGCGAGAAAGCGGCAAAAAAGCAGGCGAAGCGAGCGATACAAAGAGTCGTAGCGCAGCGAACGGCCTCGCCGCGCCATTCATGTGGCTCTCGGTAGGCAAGCCTCAACGCAAGAGCGAGAGATCTAATGGCAAGCCTAAACGCAACAACGAGAGGTCTGAGAACATGCAGCGAGCTAGGAAGCGAGCGATACAAAGAGCAGCGCAGCGCAGCTGGGCGAGGCGCAGCCCTAACGAGAAACCCTCCCTAAAATAGGTTGTGAGCACATGCCCTATGCGAAAGAATAACCTGAATGCAAAAGCGAGGGGTCTGAGAACATGCAGCGAGCTAGGAAGCGAGCGATACAAAGAGCAGCGCAGCGCAGCTGGGCGAGGCGCAGCCCTACCGAGAAACTTGGGGGCAAGGACACCACTTAGCACAAACCTCCGTTATCTTGGCACGGAGCAGACCTACCGAGAAACCCGACCTGAGCATGTATAAGCACATGCTTTATCTAAAAGCATAGTCTGACAGCAATATGGCAGTATTTATGGTCGAGTTTTCGTACGGTCTCCCCGTGCCGTTCATGGAACTCTTGGTGGGCAAGAGGTGTGGGCAACCGCTGAGGAGCCTGAGGGCAAGGACACCACTTAGCACAAGCCTCCGTTGTCTTGGCACGGTGCAGCCCTACCGAGAAACTCTCTCCCCGAATAGGTGCAAGTACATGCCTTATGCAAAAGCATAATCTGAACGCAAGAGCGAGTGGTCTGAGGACAGGGAGCGAGCTAGAAAGCGAGCGATACAAAAAGCCGTAGCGCAGCGAACGGCCTCACCGCGCCCTTCATGAAGCTCTCGGTAGGCAAGAGGAGGTGGGGGTAACCGCGAGAAACCTGAGGGCAGGCAGAGAGACTTGGAGCAGACCTGAACGCGATAGCGAGAGGTCTGAGCGCAAGGAGCGAGCTAGGAAGCGAGCGTTATAAAGAGCAGCGAAGCGAGCGAAGCGAGCTAGGAAGCGAGCGTTACAAAAAAGCCGTAGCGCAGCGAACGGCCTCACCGCGCCCTTCATGAAGCTCTCGGTAGGCAAGAGGTGGGGGTAACCGCGAGAAACCTGAGGGCAGGCAGAGAGGGCGCGCAGAGTGGCCTGAGAACATGCAGCGAGCTAGGAAGCGAGCGATACAAAAAGCAGCGTAGCGAGCGAAGCGAGCTAGGAAGCGAGCGTTACAAAGAGTCGTGCGTAGCAAATGATGGATGTCTGGCCTATGCCTGAAAAAAACCCGATATTCGCGTGCAAGTCAGGGATCACCACCATCTTGGTTTTTCTGCCGCCCCCAGAGGAAAGGATAACCTCGTGAAATCAAGCTGTTAATTGAATAGCATGCATCAAGCCGAGAAAATCTGCTAGACTGCGTGCGTGCCAAGACAAGGCGTGCCAGAGACAAGGCGTGCCAGAGACAAGGCGTGCCATTTCCCACTTACACTTGAGTACTTGCGTGAACACCACCCGACCAACCAAATTTATTTTCGTCACTGGCGGGGTGGTCTCTTCGCTCGGCAAGGGGCTGGTTGCCGCTAGTGTCGGGGCGCTGCTAGAGACGAGAGGCTTGCGGGTGACCCTGATCAAAGTCGATCCCTACCTCAACGTCGATCCTGGCACGATGAACCCGCGGCAACACGGCGAAGTCTTCGTCACCCACGATGGCGCTGAGACCGACCTCGATCTCGGCCACTACGAGCGTTTCACCAATGCGGTGATGAATGCCGACAACAGTTTTTCGACTGGGAGGGTCTACGATGCCGTCATCAATAAGGAACGCCGCGGCGATTATCTCGGTGGCACAGTGCAGGTCGTCCCCCATATCACCGATGAAATTCGCCGTCGCCTCCTGGCACCAACACAGCATGCGGATGTAGCGATCGTTGAGATTGGCGGCACGGTCGGCGACATCGAAAGCCTGCCGTTCCTCGAAGCCATCCGGCAGCTGCGCAGCGAACTAAGCGGCGAGCACGTGCTGTTCGTGCACGTTACCCTTGTCCCTTGGCTAGAGGCGGCCCAAGAACTGAAGACCAAGCCCACGCAACACTCGGTGAAAAATTTACGCCAAACAGGCATTCAGCCTGACGTGCTCATCTGTCGTGCCTCTCGTCCAATACCACCACGAGTATTGCAAAAAATATCGCTAACCTGCGCCGTGCCCCAGCAAGCTGCCATTCAAGCGCAAGACCTCGACAGCATCTACAAACTGCCGCTGCATTTTTACCAGCAAGGTCTCGACCAAGTCATCGTCGATAAACTCAAAATCTGGACACGCCGTCCCGACCTTACCGTCTGGCAAAAGATCAGCGACAGTCTCGATGCGCCGCGCGGCAAGTGCCAGGTCGGCATTGTCGGCAAATATGTCGATGTTATCGATTCCTACAAATCTGTGCACGAAGCTCTGATCCATGCAGGCATCGACACCCGCCTGCAGATCGAAGTTAGCTATATCGATGCCGAGCAACTTGAGCAGGACAACATCGACCATATCTTGTCGAAACTGCAAGGGGTAATTGTGCCTGGCGGTTTCGGTGAACGTGGCATCGGCGGCAAGATTCAAACCATCAGCTACTGCCGTCGCCATAACCTGCCCTTTCTCGGTATTTGCTATGGCATGCAGTTGGCGATGATTGAATTTGCCCGGCACGAGTTGGGATTGCACAATGCTGGCAGCGCTGAATTCGACCCCCCGCCGCAAGATCTCATCGTCGACTTGATGCCCGCGCAAAGAGAGCGGGAGGACAAGGGTGGCACGATGCGTCTCGGTGCATATCCCTGCAAACTTGCCCGTGATTCGCGAGCTTTCGCTATTTATGGTGTGGATGAAATTAGCGAGCGGCATCGGCATCGCTTTGAATTCAACAACAGTTTTCGGGCACGATTTGCTACGCACGGCATGCGTTGTGTAGGCTTGTCCCCTGACGAGACGATGGTTGAAGTCATGGAGCTGCAAGGACATGTGTGGTTTATCTGCTGTCAGTTTCACCCCGAACTGCAAAGCTCGCCACGGCGTGCACATCCGCTGTTTCGTTCATTCGTGGAGGCGGCCCAGCGTTGCAACCGCTAGAGATCATCAATTACGGACGTGAATGCCTGCAAGCCGAAGCCGAGGCTATTCGCCGCGCCGCTCAGCGTCTTGACAACAGCTTCGCCCATGCGCTCAACTGTATCGCCGCTTGCAAAGGACGGGTGGTGGTCAGTGGCCTGGGAAAGTCAGGGCATATTGCCCGCAAAATTTCCGCCACGCTGTCCAGCACCGGCTCGCCGTCGTTTTTTTTGCACCCCGCTGAAGCATTGCACGGTGACTTCGGTCTGCTGCACCAGGGAGACGTGCTGCTAGCCATCGCCTTCGGCGGCGAGACCTATGAGGTCAATGCCGTCTGCCGTTATGCCACACACTTGCAGTTGCCCATCATCGCCATCACCGGGCGACTAGCCTCGACGCTGTCCAGTCTGGCTGACATCGTGCTCGATGGCTCGGTGCAGGAAGAAGCTTGCCCGCTCGGTCTGGCCCCAACTTCTTCAGCGATTACCGCACTGGCACTCGGCGACGCGCTGGCCGCGGCACTGATGAAACAACGCGGCTTCACAACGCGCCAATTCGCCCGCCTCCACCCTGGCGGCAGTTTGGGAAGACGCTTGCAAGCAGTGGCTGACTTTCAACAACAGGCAACGACCGTCTCACCGCAGGCGGATTTTTTCGCGGTGCTGCACGGTGTCTCCAGCTATAATCACGGCATCGTTGCCGTCGTCGATGCCGCAGATAATTTGCTCGGGGCCATTACCGACGGCGATGTCCGCCGTGCCCTGACACAACATCGTGACCAGGCTTTTGCCATGTCCGCCGCCAAACTAATGACCCAACCACCCCAAACCGTAACGCCCGACATGTGCGTTGCTGAGGCGGTGCAACGCATGGAGCAGCACCGTATCACCGCCCTGTTCCTCGTTCCTAGCTCCACCAACCAACTGCTCGGTGTCGTCAGGCTGCACGAGCTGATGGCAGGAGGTGAAATATGACCAAGCTGCACCGCATATTGATGGTGTTGTTCTGTGCCGCGCTGCTCTTTCTGATGCACTACGTATGGTTGCGACCCCCGACAGAGTTCGCCCTCACCAGCCGCGACGACCGCTTCAAGACACATGGCGAAGGCATTACCTGGCAACGTTACCGCGGCGCACATGTCGTGCAGCAGGTAAAAGCACAGCAGGCAACGCTGCTCTTTGCCGCCGCGGCGCGCCCCACCCTTGAGCTTGGCCGCGCACGGGTTGAGTTGCAAGGCGAAGTACTGTTTGCCAGCGAGGGGCATGTGTTGCGCACGACACGGGCAACTTTCGCCCACGGCAAGGTGTTCAGCGATGCCGCGGTGCAGATTGAGGGTGGTGGCATGCGTTTACACGGACACGACGGTTTTAGCTATGTGCTGGCAGACGGACAACTGACGTTGCTAGGGGAGGTGGAGGGTGAAGCTTATTCTGCTGACCGCCCTAGCCAGTAGCACCGTACTGGCCAGCCCCATCAAGTGGCGCAGCAAAGGCCTCAAGGCCTCGACCCAAGGTAATGTCATCAATCTTGAAGACGAGGTGGAAATCAAGCAGGGCAATGTGCAAGTGCAAGCTGACACCGCCCGCATTTATTTTGATGGTGGTGCACGCAAAATGGGGCGTGACGCGATCGTGAAGGTCGAACTGCGCGGGCAGGTGCGGTTCAGTTTTGGCCACGGCACAGCAAAAGTCCGCGGCAGTTGCGACCGAGCCGAACTGCTGCCGCAAGAGAGCATTGTGCTGTCGGGGCGCGCCCAGGCGACGCGGGGTGGCAATACCATCCGCGGGTCGCAAATTATCTACTACCTGCATACAGGCTGGATTAAGGTCACGGAGGCTGAGGGAGTAATTCGATCGGAGCCGCAGTGAGTGAAGGTCTGCATGCGGTCGGGCTAGGCAAGTCCTTTGCTAACCGCCGTGTCGCTGATGATGTCTCCTTCCACGTCTGCCGCAACGAGGTGGTTGGCTTGCTGGGGCCGAACGGTGCGGGCAAAACTACCGTTTTCTATCTGATGGTTGGGTTGTTGGCGGCGGAGCAGGGACGTGTTTTTCTGCACGGCGAGGACATAACTACCCTGCCACTGCATCGTCGTGCGCGTCGTGGCATCAGCTATCTACCGCAGGACAGCTCTATTTTTCAAAAAATGACGGTCGAGCAGAACCTGTTGGCCGTCATGCCGCTCTGTCGCGTGCCGCGCCCCCAACGTGCGGCTATGTGTGCACAGTTGTTGGAAAAATTTCAGCTAACACATGTGCGTAAACTGGCGGGCATCTCGCTATCGGGTGGCGAGCGACGCCGCGTGGAGATTGCCCGTGCCTTGATTAGCAAGCCGCAGTTTCTGCTGTTGGACGAACCCTTCTCTGGCATCGACCCGCTGACGGTACGGGAAATACAAGCCTTGATCACCGATCTGCGCAACGCTGGCTTGGGTGTGCTCATCACCGACCACAATGTGCGCGAGACACTGAGCATCTGCGATCGTGTCTGCGTGCTTAGCGACGGTAAAGTCATTGCCAGGGGTAAACCGCAAGAAGTTGCCGCCGACCCCCAAGTAATTAAAACCTACCTAGGCCGCGGCTTCAGCACCACTTGATTTTCTGTGCAGCTTGCCCCCCTACGCACCGTGAACCTCCACATCATCTTGCCCCCCAGAGCTGGCGGGCAAAACGCCCAGACAGATGTTGAGAAGCATTTCGCCTTGTTCTTGATTGAGACTGGTAATACGCACCCCTTGTTTAAATTTTTGGCTGTTTTCGACTGGCTGTCCCCATTTTATTTCAATGCGAAAGGGCAGCAGTCCTGATTTTTGTAGCGTGTATTCTACCATATCTATTTTAGAATGTAGCATAACTTCAATGACCACACCTTTGGCAAGATAACGACTAGTTTCAATAGCAAAGCCGCAGTTGGAAACGTTTAGTATCACGGCTTGATCGTCACCCCAGCGCATGGTCAGAGACTCACGTTCAGGAATTGGCCAGCGGCGATAATCGCGATCTTTGTCGAGGTTGAGATAAGTGCGGTATGATCTTTTAGCCTGTGATTGTTTGACTAAATCACCATGAAACGGATTGTATTCGTAAGCTTCAAAAAGTTTTTCATAATGCTTTATCTTTACCCATCTTTTGTTTAAGCCTTGGTTGTCAGCGAGAAAATTTTCGCTCAAGAATTTTCTTGTCGTGCTACCCAACATTATCCGAAATGGTTCACAGGCAGCTTCAAGGCGAGCGGCAAAGATTACCGCACTGCCAACCAACGAAATATCGCGATCGTCACCGATTACACCGATATAAACCAAGTCGGTATTGATGCCAATGCGCAGTGGATAGGTGTAAAGACTGTCATTTTTTTCGACACAACGTTGCAGGCAGTCCTGTTGAATTTCAATTGCACAGCTGAGTGCAGCTTCGGCGTGATTGCGGTTATTGCTAGCCACAGGATAGCCGAAATAGGCGAGCAAACCATCCCCCAGTGTTTTGTTGACTTCACCGCCATGACGATAAATTTTTTCTTTGAGATAGGTAATGTTAGAACTCAAGCGAGCTAAGGCCAGGCGCGGGGTTAAGTCTTCGGAGGACATGGAGAAACCGACCATGTCGATGAACATAGCGCTGACCAGATGTTCAGTGGGTTCACGGCGAGGTGCGGTGATTTTGATAAAATTTTCTTCTGTCAACGACAGCATGCGCAAAAAATAATCTGAACGCACCCCCAGATAAAATCCTGCCGCCCACAACGGCCACGTCGTCAGCAGATCAAAAAACATAAAGCAGGCCAAGCCCACGCTGGCAATGGCAACATACATCATGGCAAAGAAAATTTTACGAGACAAGACCCGCACTGCTAGCAGACCCAATAGACAACAGAGGATGGCGATGACATCGTCGAAGGGCATCGGGATAAGCCACTGCCATGTCATGACGCTGTTGAGGAAAGCGACTGTTAGCCATGAACTTTTGATCGTGCCAATATAGCTGGAACGCTCCGAGCGCGCACTCAAGGGCACTTCTGGCAAGATCGCGATAACATCTTGGGGGGCAATACTGCTAAGAAAATCGCGTTCAAAATCTAGCAGCAGGTCGGCAAAATCATGACTGCGAGTGCGCAAATCTTGCCGCCGCGGAAAATTAACCAAAGTTTGGCCACGCTCAGCGACAGGCAGCTCTTGCCCGTCAAACCACACCTGCCCGTCATGGGTTGCTAATTCCCCCCCCGCCGCCAGCAGCGCGACGTGGGGCACAACAAAGGAGGAGGAGGTAGCTAGGTGCGAACCAAAACTCAACATCGGGTAGACATAGCCTGGAGTATAACTTTCGTCTTGACCAATACGGGCGAAATTTTGCACCGCGTGGTTGTCGATCGAGTACGGTATGCCAACGCGATAAGGCAACCCCACCCCACTGACTCCGTTGGAAAATTTTTCGCTGTCAATGCTGACCATCAAATTATCCCGCCGCCCAAATTCAGAAATACGACTACTGACAACCAACGGCACTGGCAGTTGTGCTAGTTGCTGCGCAAAAGTTGCCGACTTGCCAGGGGCAAAGAACGACCAGACATTGTCGACATAGATAGAACGCGGCTGGCGGGCGGCAATTTTTTCCAACGCCTTGAGCAAAGCCGTATTGGAGGGGAACAGACGATCGGCCCGATAGGTAAGTAACTTGATTCTGCTATCCAGCGGCGGCGCGAGATCGAGCAGTTCTCGTGTCTTGAATTCAAGCGGACGCAGAAATTTCTGCTCAACAAATTCTGCCACAGGGCTAAGTCTGTAGAGCATGCTTGCTAGTGCCCAGGCACCTAAAAACACAAGTATTTCTATATTCTTTTTACTAAACAGGGACATAGCTATCCTGCCTCTACACCCTCCCGCCTCCCGTTGTCGGTAGATAGACCCGATTGCTTCAGCACCACCCTGGGGTGGCCTGCCCTTGCCCAGCTAACCTGTTGATTCTTAACGTGAAAAAATTTTTGCGGTTTTTCCTAAATAAAAAAATATATCTGTCGATGAGGTGGCAGACTCTGTGTTTTGATCATTTTGATGGGGAGATGTAGCGATGAGGTATTTGGTTTTTGTTTCTTTGCTGGCGACATTGGCATGTAAACTCGATATCGAGGGTTCTGATCCGCCGCCGCAGGTGCAGCAAACGCAGAGCAGCGGTGAAGCGGTAGCTGTATATGTTGCTGACAGCGGTGATAACAGTATCAACGTAGGTCTCACGGGCGGCAACGTCGAGGGACACCACTACTCTATTTCTTTCTCGCAAACGCCTGAGCAGCGGCAGTTGACTTCGGCCTTGCTGGGACAGCAGATGTTCATGCTTAAGGTTTTGGAGAAGGAAGGCAGTAAACTGTTCTCCAAGTTGGCGGAGAATCCCGCGACCGCACGCAAGCTGCAAGAGGTCGGGATGCGCCTGTTGTCCAACAAAAACCTCGTCAATAGTCTGCTCAAGGCCGATGGCGTGGATATGGCACAGGTCACGGCACAGGTGGCGGCGCTAGTGTCGGCAATTGGCACGTTGGACAAAGCTCAGACCACCCAAGAGGAAAACGCGGCACGGGTGGGGGTCAACAATGCGCTGTATGACCTGAGCGTCAATCGCAACTTGATGGCGGCGATCATGAGCACTCTGGCACAGGAAGGTGATTTTCTGGCCAAGGTGTTGGTCGAGGAAAATCTTATCTCTGGCATTCTGGGACAAAAGGATTTCGTCGCGGAGTTGATGAAGTATGACGAGGGTAAAATTCTTGCGCAGATCATCGACATTCCGCTGGCTTTGCAAAAAATAGAGGGGATCGTGGCTGCCTTGCTTGCCAACGAAGAGTTGATGCGAGCCTTAGTTGTGCCCGAAGACGATGAGGAGTTCATTCAACTGGTCACTAACCTGCATGAACTGACTAGCGAGATCGTGTCGGCTGATGGCGTGGCCAGTGCTGACCGTATCAAGACTAAAATCCTTGAAGTGATGAAGGGCTTGACCAAAAACGAAGAGCTCTTCGCGACGATCTTCACCGCCATGTTCAAGAACGTAGGTGGAGAGCCACTCGCGCGCAGCTGGGAACAAACCAACACCCCGACCATTACGCTGGGGCGAGGCTTGCCTACTCCGACCTCGGCAGCCAAGATGGTAGAGATTGCCGTATCGACTTCCGATCGTAATCTGGCTGGCTACCGCTATCGTATTTTTCACGATGCGGGCCTATGTCCGAGCACCGCTAAAAGCTACCCTGGCAATGTCGTTGGTTTCCAGAGACCGATCACCGCAACTATGCGACGTGCAGGGCTGAAAACCCTATGTGTGTTCGGTGTCGACGACAAGCAGCAGCTGGCATCACTTATCGTGTCCTATAGCTGGTTTCATTCTGGAGGCATGCCCTTCAAAATGCAAGGGGCGGACAGAAGGTAAGAAGGTAAGAAGGTAACTAGGTGGGATCGGCATTTCCCCTGCTCGGCAGTGTCGATCCACTTTGTCTTGGGGTAACTCCAACTTATAGCACCCGCCAAGCGATTGTGGTAGAATAGTGCTTTTGCTTGTGGGGGAAAGAATGAAGTTAGCACCAGACAGGATTGCCGTATTGTTAGAGGAGATGGGTGGTTGGCAGCTAGACGGCGATCAAATTAAAAAATCTTTTCAGTTCCGTGATTTTCAGCAGGCCTTTGCCTTCATGACCGCGGCCGCGCTGCACGCCGAGCGGCACGACCACCATCCCGACTGGAGTAACTGCTACAATCGTGTGCAGGTCTCGCTCTCAACGCACGATGCGGGTGGCATTACGGAGAAAGACTTTGCCCTGGCTCGCTGTATGGAAGAGTTGGCGAACTGCTTGGCGAAGTGTGTGGGCTGATCTCTTTACGCACTAGGTCGAGAGGCTCACAGGCAAGCGGGACTTGCAGTTTGATTTCCATGTTCGGCTGAGCAATGTCGAGGGGTGCGTCGTCTGCGGTGTTCCACATCGCGGTGACGGTGAAGGCAGTGATTGCCTCATGTGGCTTGATAATTTCCAGCCTATCGCCACGGGCGATCTTCTCGTGTACGGTAATGCTGGCAACACCGTCGGCAGTGCCGCTCTTGACGTAACCGACATACTTGTGGGTGGCGCTATATCCACCAGCACGGTTTTGGAAGTCGCGGTCGAGTTTGCCGTGAAAAAACCCGCCTGTATAGCCGCGGTGGCTGAGCGAACGCAACTGCACCAGCCAGTCAGGATCGGCGCGATATGGCTCAGCTTGACGGCAACGATCGCGCCCCGCGCGGTAGATATGTGTCGTTACCCCGCAGTAGAGCAAGCTTTTCATGCGCCCCTCGATCTTCAAGGCGGAAACGCCCGCGGCAATGATCTTGTCGAGAAATTCAATCGTGCAGAGGTCTTTAGAGTTGTAGATGTAAGAACCACTGTCGTCTTCGTAGACGGGAAAGTATTCGCCTGGGCGTTGCTCCTCGACGAGGTGATACTGCCAGCGGCAAGTGTTAGAGCAGGCACCGCGGTTGCCGTCACGGTCGGCAAAATAACTGCTGAGGTTGCAACGGCCTGAGTAGGTCATGCACATTGCCCCATGCACAAAAACCTCCAGCTCCAGGTCCGGCAGATGGTCTTTGATCGTGCGAATTTCTTTCAGGCTCAGCTCCCTTGCCAGCACACAGCGCTTAGCACCAAGACGCTGCCACATACGGGCACTACGCCAGTTGGTAACGCTTGCCTGGGTGCTGACATGTATCGCCAGGGAGGAGTGTTCACGCACCAGATCCAGCACACCGAGATCGGAAACGATAACCCCGTCTACTGCCAAGCGGTCGAGGTGCTTGATGAAGGCTGGCAGGGCTTTCAACTCACGCGCATGGGCGAGGATGTTCAGGGCCACGAAGATACGCTTGCCTTGTGCATGCACGTAGTCAGCCGCCTCTTCCAGCTGGGCCAGCGAAAAATTGCTGGAGCGAGCCCGCAAATTGAAACTGCGCCCGCCGAGATAGACCGCATCTGCACCGTAGCGCAACGCAACCTTGAGTTTGTCCATGCTGCCTGCGGGCGCGACCAATTCAACTTCAGGAGACATGCTATCCTCGTTACCGCGCCCTAGCTTTACTGCAACGCCAAGCAAAGGGCAACTGCTTTAAACATACGGAGGTGCTGGCGCGGCGATTTGTGCCTAGAGGTTAAGGCTATCGTTGGCGATTTAGTTAGTTAAGAACTTCTTCATAAACTTTTTATCAAACGGAGACCAATCTTCGTATTTACCATTTTTGTCTATGAAGCGAATTACTAAGCCTCTATCCAATTTAGAATATCTAATAGGCGCATATATCATATCACCAGGCACTTCAGACTCGAATTCTTGATGATCAACTCCATCCGTATACACAACTTTGTGATGAGCAACTCCACCCGTATACACGAACATCTCCGCACGTTCCGGCTCAATTTTGACCAAGTCTTCATACACATATTCAGGAATGTTCGGTGTGTTCAAATATCCACCGTCATCACCGATCGTAAGGTCGATCAGCCGATGACTCAGTAACCTATCTATCATTTCATCTGTAACCCTATCCACTTCTGTGTAAAGATACCGCCTCAAAATCATATTCTTCATTAACTCAGGGTACAGATGAAAGTTAGGATCTAATAACCTTGCGCTATCTATCTTATTGTCAAGATCACTACGGATGGGACGGATGGTATAGTATACACTTTTTCGGTCATCAGTTGTCCTGAAATTATATTCAGGTCCATAAGACGTGCCATCCGATACATTCCTAAATCTATAAGACTCCCCCCTTCCTCCGCGCTTCTCAAGATTATGAATAATCACAATTGCAAATTCCTCCGCATTTTCGACACCCATGCTAGACAACAAGTAGTGCAAGGCTTCTTTGTGTTTTCCCGCTTTTTTAAGTTTTTTAAGAGCAAAACTACGATAAAATCTGGCTACACCTTCGCCTGCGGCTGCCTGCCCAGCCAGCGGAGATATGGCTAGCAAAAATACCAGTAAAGATCTCATAGGTACACCTCTCTAAAAATATTTACAAAACCGACCCGCAACGTATATAAAATAAAATACAAATAGAAAACAGCAAATTTCAGAAAAATGTCTTTACTGTCGAAATAATAGCTAGTTAGGTCTTTGCTTGCGTGATGCTCGTAGTGGCAGATGCAGGGTTTTCTCAGGTATTATTCATAAAATTTATGATCTATAGTGCGGCGATTGCCCCTCCGTTTCAGCAAGCAAGCGTAGATACCGAAGGTTCTCGTTCTCCAACGAGGTAAACTTACACCCAAGGATTGGCGGCAGATGGGAGGCTACCGAGTTACAACACCGGTGCGAACCCTATATGACATCGTTAATTGTGCCCGTATCGCCGAAGAACACATCTTCCAAGCAGTCAGAGAAGGTCTATCTAGGGGGATGTATCCCCCGCGTGACTTAGCTAAATAACGCGAATATCGGGTTTTTTTCAGGGGGTCACTACACAGAGACATCACTTAGCCCACGCCTCCGTTATCTTGGCACGGCACGCCTATTAGCACAAGCCTCCGTTGTCTTGGCACGGCACAGCCCTGCCGAGAAACTCGACCTGAGCATGTATAAGCACATGCTTTATCTAAAAGCATAATCTGAACGCAATACAGGGAGATCTGAGAACAAAGAGCGAGCTAGCAAGCGAGCGTTACAAAAAAGCCGCAGCGCAGCGAACGGTCTTGCCGTGCCGTTCATGGGGCTCTCGATAGGCAAGAGGTGGTGGCAACCGCCGAGAGACTTGAGGGCAAGAGGCAAGTAGCGCAGGCCTCCGTTATCTTGGCACGGCACGCCTATTAGCACAAGCCTCCGTTGTCTTGGCACGGCACAGCCCTGCCGAGAAACTCGACCTGAGCATGTATAAGCACATGCTTTATCTAAAAGCATAATCTGAACGCAATACAGGGAGATCTGAGAACAAAGAGCGAGCTAGCAAGCGAGCGTTACAAAAAAGCCGCAGCGCAGCGAACGGCCTCGCCTCGCCGTTCATGGAGATCTCGGTGGGCAAGCCTCAGCTCAACAGCCGAGAGTTCTGAGAACAAGCAGAGAGGGCACGCAGAGTGTCCTGAGCGCAAGCAGCGAGCGGGGAGCTAGCAAGCGGCAAAAAGCCGCGAAGCGAGCGATACAAAAAGCCGTAGCGCAGCGAACGGTCTCGCCCTGCCGTTCGTGGAGCTCTCGGCGGTCAAGCCTCAGCGCAATAACGAGAGGTTTGAGCACAAGCAGAGGGGCCTGAGGGCAAGCCTGAACGCAATGGCAGGAGGCCTGAGGGCAAGCAGCGAGCTAGGAAGCGAGCGTTACAAAAAGCAGCGTAGCGAGCGAAGCGAGCTAGGAAGCGAGCGTTACAAAAAGCCGCGCGGTGCGCACCGAGGGTCTTGTTTTCGGGGTCGTAGTCAATCAAGGGTTGAGCAAGATCACTACCCCCGATAACTATCTGGATTATTTGCTGAAAAACAAAGTGCCACCAGAAATTATCGCAAAACTAGCGCGGATTTTTGGCAATTTTTTCGTCAAGAGTGTTGATTTACCTGCCTTACAGCCCGAACAACTGCGCCGTCCAGAGATTACCAGTGCCGCCTGCTTGCTCGCGATGAAATACATCCGCAAGCTCACCCACCAGGTCATGACGATGCTATTCGGTGCTCTGTATCTGCTAACAGCTGGAGATAGAAAGACCTTATCGTCAATGCTCATGTCCTATATTTGCCGTGCCGATAAGAAATATGATAGGCAGGGTTTAGCCGCTATCGAGGCAGATAGTTTCCCTAACGTGTAGGTAAAGATTATGGAAGAAATCAGATTCGGCTTCGAGGAAGCTGATTATCAGGGCTTTCAGCGAGGCCGCGCAGAGGGTATCGAGCGGGGCCGCGCAGAGGGTGTCGAGCGGGGCCGCGCAGAGGGTGTCGAGCAGGGTATCGAGCAGGGTATCGAGCAGGGTATCGAGCAGGTCGCGATACGTCTCCTAGAATCTGGTGAGTTGAGCGAAGATGGCATCTGTGCAGTTGCCAATATCTCCAAAAAACAATTGGCTGAAATCAAACGCAAAATACACGTTAACTGATCGCGTGTAGTGACCTCTCGCGATTGCGTTCAGGCTTGCCCTCAGATCTCGCTCCTTGCCCTCACACCTCTCGCTATTGCGTTCGGGATTGCCCCCAAACCTCTCGCACAGATGTTAGTCTTTAATATAGATCACGCCACTGGCCCTCAAAGAACCGCCACACTACACCTCGAGCTAAAATTGCGTGCTGTTGGCCAGTGCTCTATTGCGAAAAATAAAATAACAACAAACCTATCCGTCTAGATTAACGTGTCGTCGTATCCATTGTTATATCTATATCGCCGTCCTCGTATATCGTTATCTCGGCTAGCCTGTGGTCACGCATAAAATCGATGATCTTAGCTTGGGTCGTCCGATCGACAGTCAGCAAAATGTCCATTAGCGAGTTACTAGTCAACATCTTCTTAGCGAAGAACGGAAGTAGCTCTTCTGCTGTCTCTAGATCACCTCTAGCTAGGCCCCGCCAAAAATCTGTTAGAGCTCGAGCCTGCTTATCTTGTTTTTCAAGGATAAATAAATCACGTGCCTCTTGGGCAGGGGTGTCGTAAAAGAAAGCCTGTGCTTCGTAACCAGCTTGCCGATAGCTTGTTGCCAAATACTTACGAATATCGGTGTTTTTCTGATCGAGAAAAAAAGCTAGCCGAAGTTTTGCCAGCGCCTCACTTGGCGTTGCTGTTTGTGCATCGTTAGCTAACTGCCTAGCTTCGGCGCGAAAATCGTAGAGTTCGCTGGTGTGCAATATTTCAGGTTCTTCGGAGCTGAACTGACCCCTATCATGCACGCGTTTTGCTACTCGCAATAATTTGTAACTGTTCAATGTTCCTACTTTATCGCCGTAAGAACTAGCTATGGCAGTGTTTTGTAACAGGAGCACCGCGCTATCGCGGTTGAGGTTGGGCAGAATGGCTAAGGTATCGGCAAGTGCTCCGCTGACCAAGGGGGCCGAGCCGCTAGTTCCACCGAAGTCCGTAAAATCCCCCGTATAGGCATCGATGGTTTGAATATGAGAGTCGCTGAAAGCCCTAATCGTTTCGGCATCGCCACGTTGTGAGAAGGAGCTAACATGTCCGGTTGGATCGGTGCTACCGACGATGATAATCTCTTGTGCGAGTTCACGTTTAGCCGCCTCGATAGGCTCCTGGCTATAGTTACCAGCACTAGTGACAAACAGGGTTTTGCGGACGAGTGGACGTATAGCTTGTCCGATAGCCAGAGATCTGTGCTTATCGTATTTATAGAAAGCCTGCGAGTGGTTGATGACCTGTGGAAATGGCTCAGGCAAGTGTTGCATAGCTGAATGCCAGGCAACATTGCCTGCGAAAGACACACGATGAGGAAAGGGGGCTAAAAATTTTACTTTTGCTGTTGTGCTCGCACCATATGTACCTGCCAAGAGATTGAAAACAGCAGTGCCATGTCGAACATTTTCTCTGAGCGTAACGCGCTGGGCATAGAGAGGGAGAACAATATCTCTAAGTTGAGGTGGTAAATCTTGTGCGAGAATAACTCTAATATGATCAGCATTGTCTCCCTTAGCGAGATCGGCACGCAAGCTATCGCTAATCCCGACATCGGCGGATAAGATGCTTTGCGGATGAAATCCAGAATCTATAATGGCAACTGTTGGTGAGGCGAGAGAAAAACCGTCCCGTTGCAACTGTCCGAGGTAAGCATGAGCTTCCGGAATAGCACAAGCTTCCTGTGCCCAAAAGTGGCTGAGTTTGCCATAAGTCAGCGTGTTGAGAAGTTGGTTAGGGACAGTGGGGCTAGATATAGATACAGATGCGGATACAGCTATAAGCGTTGTCGCTAACCGCAGAAAAAACCGTTGCATGTGGTGTACTCCGACAGGTTGAGACCGCCTGGTGTAGATGATGTTGATGCTAGGTGTCAATAAACAATGCGCCCGCCGGGTGGAAATTTTTCTAGGTGTTGTAGATACAGCCCGACCTTCAGAGCGTAGGGTTATATTCCTGCATCGAGCAGGGCTAGCATTTTCCTAGCCACACTAGGTCCGTCATGCAATTCGCTATGCGTGTCTCTAACGCTGCCAAAAAACAGCCAAGGTATTGGCGAGTTTAGGGTGTTTATGTTTGAGTTCAGCAACGATGTCGATGGGCGCATTAAGGTGACTAAAACTTCCACTTTTCTTTACGCATAAAATTGTTAATATTAATGCAAGTAACCTCAAGTATTTTGCACACTGACGCTATGCTTACAACATTCTCCTTCAATTGACCTTTGTTGTTAAACCCATCTTCCGTAACAACACATCCTGAGATGTTTTTCGCTTTAGCAATCACAAAAGGATCGGCAACATATCCGCCTCCTGCTAGCTTCTTGCGGTCAACCAGTTTTCGATTGCAAGGCTCACGAAGAATTTTTTGCAAGATGTGTTGTTCATCATCCGTAGGATATGTGAAAAGATTATCTTTATTTTCATCAGCCCACCTGCTTAAGCTGTTTCCGTAAGAGGACACTTCTTTATAAACCTCTCGCACGGATGTTAGTCTTTTGTCCCTAACGATTGCCTGGAATTTTTTCCAAAAAGATGGGAAAATATCTTCCTCATAATAGCGAAACGCCCAGATAAGACTAGATGAATCAAAAATATAGATCACGTCACTGGCCTTCGTAGAAGTTAGCTTCTAGTTTGTCGAATTGGCTGGGCTTGATGCCGAGATAGTCAGATGCTTCATCGAGAGAAATTTGTTGTTGGTCGTGTTTTGTCAACACTAGTTGCACATAGGCGCGCCCCAGATAAGCAAGCTTAGTGCGATAAAAAGAACCGCCACTGTCTTTTTTTGTTATTCGTCTATAAGACGTATTCAGAGTTGAGAGCTGTGTGTTGTAGGTTGCACGACTGATAAGCTCGTCTTTGAGCATTTTGCGCAACACAACCTCACGACTAACGCAATAGTGTTCGGCAAGCTTGGCAACACCAGCGGTGCTAGTGCCGTAACATTTAGCTTCTTTAGCAAAGTCTGAGGTAGGCAACAAAAATTCTGCGGCAAACTCGTTACACAGCAACTCAATATCGCGGTAGTTTGCGGAAACGTTTTCCAAGTAGGAAATACCAGTATCGCTAGTAGTAGCATCTATGTGGTTGTGCCTAAATACAAGATGCGCTAACTCGTGAAATATCGTGAATATCTGCCTCGTCGTTGTCAATGAGTTGTTAACAAAGACAATAGGAAAATTATCGTCATAGAGACAAAATCCGGAATAATCATCACAAGTGAAGGCATCTTTGAAGACAAAAATTCCCTTGGCAGTAAGGATGTCACGCCAGTTTTGTAAAGCCTCGTCCGCGGTGCGCCATTTTTTCTGTTGGTCAAGGTCAATACCCAATAATCTTCTGGTTGCGGTTGCCCACTTCCTCACATTGTGGTTGCCACTCGTTTTGCTCGTGGAGATCTTTTGCCGCTTTCCCTCACCACTAAATCTGCGAGCAGCGGCGATCAACTCTTGAGCATGGCTCATACCATCTGTCAATTCGTTTAAGTTAAGCTGAAAGACTCTACCTTTGCGTAACATCAGCTTAATGGCTACTGGTAACGATTGCACCTGACTAGCGGGCAAAGACCTGAACGATGATTCTATAGTCTCCTCAGCAGGAACTTCGGGAAAGAAAAACACTGCCAGCGGGCGTTTGTAGCGTGAGGCCAAGCCTTCCAACTGTTTATAGGTCGGATAAGCAAGCCCCTGCTCCCATTCCTCAACTCGCTTGAAGGTGGCCTGCCGTGCCATCTCGTCGAGCCGATAGCCAGCCGTCTCCCTTGCCCAACGCAAAATATCAGGATTAATATACGCACACCGCACTGCGAACACTCCCCCTTCATCGTAACAGCGCTAACATCGCGAGGCAAGCTGTCTCTCCCTGAAATTATTAAAATTTTTCCTGAATCATCGGGAACGCTGGTGCTCATCTCAATGGCAATATCTGGAGAATCTGTCGATACCAACCCCGCGCGTGAAGCAGTCAAGGAATATATTCCCCCTCCACAAATAAAAATTTCTAATAATTAGCCCTAATAAAGCGAAAAGAAAGATGACAATTAGTAAGACTTGTTTTGTAATGCATAAAAATATTAAACAAATAGAGAGTAGTATCAGGGAGTTATTAGCTCTCCGAAGAGATCCAGAGTTTGTCTTTGCTTTTCTGCGCGCCTTTGGGGAGCCGGAGACGACAGTTGCCCGCTTAAAACAAGGTGACTACAATCGCGCCAAGAATGCGAATGAGATTTTGTTGAAACGAAAAATATTCTTCAAAATAGCAGTAGGTAAAGACTGTTACTTAACGATCGACGAGCTGAAACATGACAAGCACCTTGGGAAAAATAAACCGCGTTTTATCATCGTTACCGACTGGGAAAATTTTTTAGCCATCGACACTGCTCGCGACGATACGCTCAGCTGTAAGTTTCAGCAATTGCCGGATAAATTTACTTTTTTCCTACCGTTAGCAGGTATGGAGCAAGCGCAGGTTGAGAAAGAAGATGTGATCAGCACCAAGGCGGCAGAAAATGTCGCTGAGTTACATGGTCTGATCACACACGACAACCCTGAGTTTGCTGAGCATGCCCTAAATGTTTTCTTTGCTCGCCTATTATTTTGTTTTTTTGCCGAGGACACGGACATCTTTGCAAAAAATTCGTTCACCAGCGCGCTTGCTTCCTATACACAAGCCGACGGTAGTGATCTCAGCTCCTATATTTCGCGTTTATTTCAACGGCTCAACGATGAAAAAAATACCGAGTACTCCGTCTATCTACAAAAATTTCCTTATACCAATGGCGGCTTGTTTGATAAGCACCTGCCAGTGCCTGAATTTTCCCGGCGATCGCGACAGGAAGTGCTCGCCTGCGGCAAACTCAACTGGCGAGACATAAGCCCGGATATTTTCGGCTCGATGATGCAGGCGGTGATCGACCCCCAAGAACGTGACAATCTTGGTATGCACTATACTTCTCCGGAAAACATTATGAAGGTGATCAAGCCATTATTTCTCAACGATCTGCGTGCACAACTGGACAATGCTGGCAACAGCCAGACAAAACTGGAAAAGCTACAGCAGCGTGTGGCCAAGATCTGCATCTTTGATCCTGCTTGTGGCTCAGGAAATTTTTTGATTATTGCCTACAGGCAACTACGTGAGCTTATGTGGTAGTCACATCGATCAACAGGTTCTTAATTTCAGCATTGTGCCAACGCTTGCTCTCGGCAAAGACAAGACGCATGACTTCGTCCTTGACCTCTACTAGCTTGTCCATCGCTTGATAATACTTGTGCAGCGGAAAATCGATGTTATAGTCGTCGGCAAGTTTTTTCGCAATCTCCACCTTGCTACAGTCTGGGTGGGCTATGCGGCTGAGCACCAGTGCCTTGATGATCTTGTTAAATTTATCGTCATTGCTACTGCCATGAATAATTTTGTCCAAACCCAAGTCGTCGTAAACCTTGCCGTAAATATCATAGATACCCGTGATGACATCCTCCGTGGCTTCGAGTTCTACCGCCTTGAGACCCTTGGGGGTGGGACTTTTTTTCGCCACTGGAGCTGATTCCTTCTGCAGAGAAGCGAGTTCCTTTTTAGCACGTCGCCTGAGCGAAGCAAGCGCTTTTGCCCCCCTGGCTGTGCCGATCGCCTTGAGGTATTTGTGGCGCGGCACCTTCACCTTGCCGCCGTCCTTCGGAGCAACCCGAACCGATTGAACGATGTACAACGTCTGTGACTCGCCTCTTTTGACAGCCTTGATGTGCATGGCGGGCAACCTAGCACTATGGCTAGGAAAAAGCTAGCCCTGCTCGATATAAAAATGTAGCCCTACGCGCTAAGGTCGGGAAATAGGTTGTGAGCACATGCAGGGAGGCTGGGGGGCAAGAGGCAAGTAGCACAAGTCTCCGTTGTCTTGGCACGGCGCAGCCATACCGAGAAACTCGCCCTTGAGATAGGTGTGGCACATGCTTTTATCTAAAAGCATAATCTGAACGCAATAGCAGGAGGTCTGAGTGCAAGGAGCGAGCTAGGAAGCGAGCGTCACAAAAAAGCCGCAGCGCAGCGAACGGCCTCACCGCGCCCTTCATGGAGCTCTCGGTAGGCAAGCCTGAACGCAACAGCCGAGAGATCTGAGAACATGCAGCGAGCTAGAAAGCGAGCGGGACAAAAAGTCGCGTAGCGTAGCGCGCACAGCCAAGAAATCCAGCCAACATATTGGCGAGTTACAAAAAAATACGGACAAAATCACAAACAAAGCTAAAGCAGAAAAAAAACGGTCGATACGTTACGTGGTCAAGGTGAGATGGGCTTGGCAATATTTTTTTGGAGATGAGTGATGAGAATTGTGATGGTTATGGCTCAAGCAATGGCTTTGGCGATGATGGTAATAATTGGCTGTCAGGTTGAGCAGGGTGAAGAGGTAGCGGAAGCCAAGCATTCTGGTTCTGGTGACGATGAAACGTGCGAAGACAAAACAGAGTATTTATACGTGCAATATAACTTTAAATATTATGAAACCTATGACAGCGGATACAAATATTTTAAATATAATTTCAGAATACCAGCGGATGTTTGTGAGGGAACAGATGATGCAGATAAGGAGCTGCAGGGTGCTGAGATGTGTGAGGACGAAGATCCTGGATATGGGGGTGATCTAACTTTAGGTCGGAATAGTCGTCCAACTAATACAGGACCATATGGTATTATGCAGTATGTGTTGGGTAACTATATCTATAAGATAACCTACTCGATTTCGGATAAAGGAGAGTGTATATTTAGAAATGCGACTGCTAAAGAAAGAATCGATACGGTACATGATGATGGAGAAGTGACATACAAGTGGAAAGACCTCGGTGATGCTGGCGCCCCAGAAAAAATAGAAAGTAGCACGATACGCAATCGATGCTGGGTTGGGTCTGGATCGAAATGTCGAGAAGAAGAAGAAAGTGGCAACGATCAATAGGGGTGGGGGTGGCCTCTTATAGCACAATCCTGTCTGAAGCACGATCCTGGCTAAAATCAAACCAGGTCATAACTATCTGCAATAAATGATACATTTTCTAGTTGCTAAAGCGGCTGACGATAACACCGACAAGGAAGTATAACAACTCATGGAGGGAATTATGTTTCGTTTAGCAGTGTTGGGGGGGTGTGCGCTTATGCTCATGGCTTTTTTGAGCGAGCCGCCACGTAACTTTAACGACGAGTATCTGGCGGGTAACATGCTATATGGTATCGCCGAGGAACTCGAAGGTCAGACAAGGGGTGACAGTAATTTTCCACGTACCTCCGCGCGGGCCAGATCCTTGAAGAATGCTGCCCAAAACGGGATCATCGAGGTCGTGTTGGACAGTGGCGATAACACGAGACTGCACGGTCGCTGTGCGATGATTCATTATGGTGGCGAGGCTCAGCAAGAGTACAACTTCCTCGTACAGGTGTTTGCGACCGAATATCGCAATTCTAGAACTAGTGCCTACAAGAAGGTCTATCGCTGGATGGTGAACCGTTTGCGGGAGGCCAACGATGCTTTGCAAAGGGGCGTAAACAGGCGTAGGGGTGTAGACGACTGTAGTTCTTGCATGTCAGGCGAAACGTTTACGGGGGACTGCTAGCCCGATATAAAACAAAAACTCACTAGCTCTTGTTTAACTAGGTAGGGAGACGAAGCCCGATATTGGCGTTAACTAGCTGCCATAATCGCGCCAAGAATTTCCCTACCTCGCTCGCAAGACTTACAGATTTCGCCAGCAGCTCAGGACAAACAATAGCGTTGATAGTTGGGAGTGGTGGTAAAGACAGAGCATTGTTGACGGGCGAAAGACAGAGTGCTAACCTGTAGAAATGCACGTCATAAACCTTTGCGTGCACTACCTTCTGATGACGCGACTGACACCAATGCCTAGCCGTATCTTCCAACTCAACGCGCCCTTTGCCGCCGCTGGTGACCAGCCACGTGCCATCGAACAAACCTTGCAACATTTGCGACAAGGCGAAAAGCATCACGGCATTCTCGGTGTCACAGGGTCGGGTAAGACTTTCACCGTTGCCAACATCATCGCGCAATACAACCGCCCGGCTTTGATCATCGCGCCCAACAAAACGCTGGCCGCACAGCTCTTCACCGAGCTAAAAGAATTTTTCCCGCATAACCATGTCGAGTTCTTTATCAGTTACTACGACTATTACCAACCCGAAGCCTACGTCATCAATACCGATACCTATATCGCTAAAGATTCATCTATCAACGATGACATCGACAAAATGCGCCATCAAGCAACTCGAGCTTTGTTTGAGTGCAACGATACAATCATTGTCGCCAGCGTCAGCTGCATCTACGGTCTTGGCTCACCTGAAAACTACGCCCAACTAGTCTGCCCCCTACATGTCGGGCGAGAACTAGCCCGCGATGCCCTGTTAAGCGAGTTGATCGACATTCAATACACCCGCAACGATCGCAGTTTAGAGCGCGGTAATTTTCGCGTGCGCGGCGATGTCGTTGACATCTTGCCGGCCCATCAAGATCGCGAGGCCATACGAGTAGAATTTTACGGCGACCAAATCGAAACCATTACCACCATCGATGCCTTAAGCGGCAGAGAACTACAAGCTGTCGATCAGCTTACGCTTTATCCTAACAGCCACTATATCACTGCCCGCACCAAAATCGCGGCCATTGTGCAAGAGATTCTTACCGACCTCGGTGTGCGTTTGCGCCAATTCAAAAACGCAGGTAAACTCGTTGAATATCAAAGGCTTGAACAACGTACTGGACAAGATGTTGAAACACTGGAACAACTCGGCTTCTGCCCTGGCATCGAGAACTATTCCCGCTATCTAACTGGCGTTGCCGCGGGCGAGCCACCGCCGACACTGCTCGATTATTTTCCGCAAAAATTTTTGACCATCATCGACGAAAGCCACATTGCTGTGCCACAACTGCGAGGCATGTTCTTCGGCGATCGCTCCCGCAAACAAACACTAGTCGATTATGGTTTTCGTTTGCCTGCTGCACTTGACAATCGTCCGTTAAATTTCGACGAGTTTCTCACCAAGACTGATCAGTTGCTTTACATCTCTGCGACTCCTGCCGAATGGGAACGCCAACAAGCAGGCACACGTTACACCGAACTGATAATTCGTCCGACAGGCTTGGTCGATCCTCGCATTGAAATTCGCCCTGCCCATGGGCAAGTTGATGATCTTCTCGGTGAAATTAAGCAGACTGTGCAGGACGAGGGGCGGGTGCTGGTGACCACACTTACCAAAAAAATGGCCGAAGAACTTACCCGTTATTATCAGGATTTTGGTATCCGCGTGCGCTATTTGCACGCGGACATCGACAGTCTCGAACGTGCCGAACTGCTCAGAGGTTTACGCAAAGGTGAATACGACGTGCTTATCGGCATCAACCTTTTACGTGAAGGGCTTGACCTGCCTGAAGTGCAGCTGGTTGCCGTGATGGATGCCGACAAAGAAGGCTTCTTGCGTTCCAAAACTGCACTCATTCAAATCGTCGGCCGTGCCGCGCGCAATGTCAAAGCATATGTTATTTTTTACGCCGATCGCCGCACCCAATCGATCACAGCCTGCATTGAAGAGACTGAACGCCGCAGAAATATGCAACTTGAACACAATCGCCAGCACAACATCGTCCCCCGCACAATACAAAAAGACCTGCCCCAAGATCTGCGCGAAATTTTCGGTCTCAAACAACCTGCTACCGCGGCAACCGTGGCACTCAGTAACAGCGAAGTCGAAAAAAGCATCGCCCGCAAGACACGTACCATGCGCAAAGCCGCGGCCGCGCTTGATTTTGAAAAGGCGGCAGAACTGCGTGACGAAATTCAAAGCTTACGTCTGATGTTATTAAAATGAGCACGACCTTACACCACAAAGCCAGCACCATGCCAGAACAAAGCGGTGTCTACTTGATGAAGAACCGCCGCGGCAAAATTATTTATGTCGGTAAAGCCAAAAACCTGCGCCATCGTTTACGCACATATTTTGTCGCCAATATTGAAAATTTAAAAATAAGCACACTGGTGAAAGAAATTCATGGCTTTGAAATAATTCTCACTACCGACGAAGTCGAAGCGCTGTTGCTCGAACGCACCCTGATCAAACATCAAAAGCCGCGCTACAACGTATTATTGCGTGATGATAAGGAATTTCCGTGGCTGCGGGTTGACCTGCAAGAGCCGTGGCCGCGGCTTGAAAAAGTGCGGCAAAAGCAAGACGACGGGGCCGCTTATTTCGGCCCTTATGGTAGTGTCAAAAACCTTAACCTGCTACTTAACTTAGTGCGACGCATCTTCCCTCTGGTCAGATGTTCTCGCTATCAGTTTAAACACGTTACCCGCCCGTGCAACTACTATCAGATGAAAATGTGCCTGGCCCCCTGTCATTTTGATGTTTCCCGCGACGACTATCGGCACATGATGGAACGGGCGATGGCTGTGCTGAGTGGCCAAACCCAAGCAGTAGCCGCCAGTCTCAACCAGGCCATGCGTAAAGCCGCCCAGGAAGAAAAATTTGAGCTGGCCGCACGTTTACGCGATCAGTTGCAGGCCCTGCAAAACTCGACGCAGAAACGCACGGTAGTGTTGAGCAGCAACATCGATGCCGATGTCTTTGGCGTTGATGTCCACAATGGCAAAGCCTTGCTATATGTATTGATGGTGCGAGATGGTTGTATGCTGGGGCATGATTATTTCCGGGTGACGAGTTTGCTAGAAAACGAACAACAAGTGCTGGCGGAATTTCTTTTACAATACTACGAACACCGACCGCGGCCAGCCAACATTTTACTGCCCTTCACGCTGGAGCAAGTTTTGTTTACCGCCCTTGAGGCACATAACTGCAACATCACGACAGGCACAACCGTCAAGGCCAGCAGCGATGCCGGACGTTTGCTAGCCCTAGCCAGCAAGAACGCGACCTTCCAGCTGCGACATGGCGGACGTGCTTATGAAGCCGAGTTGCATGCCGTGCAGCAACTGCTCGAACTCAAGCAATTACCGCGTCGCATTGAATGTCTTGATATTTCCAACTTTCAACACGATGCAATCGTTGCTGCTCTGGTTTGTTTTATCGACGGCAAGCCACGCCCCGATCTCTATCGCAAATATAAACTGGCTGAGACAGCCACAAAGCCTGATGATTACGCCTCGATCGCAGCCGTTGTGCAGCGTAGATTACAGCGTTTAGTAAAGGACAATGACCACTTTGATTTACTCCTTATCGATGGTGGCAGGGGACAACTGCAGGCAGCACAAAAAGCCTGCACTGAGCTCGGCTATCCACACATTGCCCTAGCCGCACTAGCTAAAAATCGCAAAAGACATACTGTGGCACGCACAGTCAGCAGTGGCGAAAGAGTTTTTATCCCGCAACGTCGCGCCCCGCTGCCTCTGCCTCCTAGTGCCCTGGCGTTTAAAATTTTAACTCAACTGCGTGACGAAGCGCATCGCGTTGCTCAGGCTTATCATCGCAACCTGCGCGCAAAAATCAGCCACGCCTCACCCCTGACCGACATTGCTGGCATTGGGCACGTGCTGCACCGACGTTTGTTACAAAAGTTTCCCGATCGGGTTGCATTGCAACAAGCAAGTATTGAACAGCTCCTAGAGATTAAAGGCATGTCAAAAAACACCGCCCAAGCAGTGCTTGATTTTTTGTCAGCCATGTCCAACCCGGAGTCTGGTCCGGGCCTCCGGATCAACACCCGAAAATAACTCTGTTGTAATTATTTAACGCGAATATCGGGTTTCGCATATCTACCTAGCTACGCACGACTTTTTGTAACGCTCGCGCTGCGCGGCTTTTTGTCCCGCTCGCTTCCTAGCTCGCTGCTTGCGCTACGCGGCTCTTTGTATCGCTCGCTTTCTAGCTCGCTTCGCTCGCTACGCTGCTTTTTGTATCGCTCGCTTTCTAGCTCGCTGCATGTTCTCAGGCCACTCTGCGCGCCCCCTCTGCTTGCACTCAGGCCTCTCGGATATTGCGTTCAAGCTTGCCTACCGAGAACTCCATGAACGGCGAGGCGAGGCCGTACGAAAACTCGACCACAGATATTGCCAATACTGCAACCGAGTTTATTTTTTAGATAAAAGCATGTGCCACACCTACTTCAGGGGAGAGTTTCTCGGTAGGGCTGCGCCTCGCCAAGACAACGGAGATTTGTGCTAAGCATTGGCTAGCTCCACTCGCTACGAGACTTTTTGCCGCTTTCTAGCTCCGCCGTGCCAAGATAACGGAGGTTTGGGCTAAGTAGGGCCTGTTCTCCGCCAGCTCTTTGTCCCCCACCTCTTGCCTACCGAGAGCTCCATGAACGGCGCGGCAAGACCGTGCGTGTAGTGAGCCCATAAGAAACAGGACACCCTTCCGGGCAGGTGAGAACGAGTAGGCACTTGCTTGATGCCGCGCATCATCGTGTGGGGGCCTGCCATGATGGCCCCCACAAATAAATTGCTAACTAACTGATATTGCTTGAAACTTGTGAAAAAAGTCTCAACGCCCTAGTTCAAACGGCTCTGCCAAGCTGGGCAGGTCGATATTTTCGTCTTGGCGATGCAAGATGTAGGCGGCCCGCCAGACATTTTCACCGATCCGACTGCCAGCAGTGTCGAGCAAAGTTCCACCTTCATACTCCACTGCGGCGGTAAGGTTAGCGACGAGCGCGTGATCGAGGAGAAGATCGGCACGTTGTTTGGCATCGGTAATGCCAGAGATCGTCTGCAGCCGTTCGGCGAACCAGGTTATAGTTGGCAGATCGAAATAGCGCTGATACCTAACTGAGCGACGTAACTCCGAACGCAGACGCTGTATACCATCGGGGTCTCTGGGGATAGCGGCGATAACCTGGCGGTGGTAGTTGGCACGATAGGCATCGTGGCTCTGCTCGACGAAAGACAACAGTTCAGGATCTGAGAAGTTGCGGATAAATTCAGCGCTAGCGAGCAGAGCAGGCAAGACGAATTCATGGTGAATAAAGATACTGCGCTGCAATGCCTTTAGTTCCAGCAATTGCTTATGCAAGCGACTATCACTGCTAACCCCCGTGAGCCGCTTGCTGATGCCTAGCGAGAAATATGCCCGTCGATTGAGCAGTGACTGCAGCAACAACGGATTGCGAACCTCGGTTACCTGTTCGACATATTGAGAAAAAATCGCGCGGCTCTCTGGTGGCATAAAGACGTACAACAGCAGCGGCGAGTGGTAGTCAGCACTGAAAACTTTGACTGCCAGCTTGCGACCATCCTCCAGAGTGAAGTGCAGCAGAAAATCATCTCTAACCGGAGGTAGCCCGTCAGTATGGTCAGGGATCAACTCCCGCGACTGGGCAAGCGAGGCGAACATCAACCAACACAGCGACAGCACCCTAATACGGGACATGGCAACCCTCCTTCATGAGTTAGAAAATCAGACGAGGCACGTCGTATATAACGGTCTGCGAGATGTCAACGTAAGAGTTGCGGCCCCGCAGGTTTCGCACCCAACTCAGGAGATACCTCCCCCGCCACCGGCAAAGAAGCTTAGCACAACCAGCCGCGTGCTGCGATTTTGTTCGTGCGGCCCGGCAAAGCGCGCTTTCCCTGCGGGGGGAAAACTACTATGATACTTAGGCTGAGGAAAATTCAAGGAGTTGCTTGCACATGCCTAACATTCAACGACAGGATCGACCGCAGGATTACAAGGTTGCCGACATCGGCCTGGCTGATTTTGGCCGCAAGGAGATCGCCATTGCCGAGCAGGAGATGCCAGGCCTGATGGCTTTGCGGGCTGAATATGCTGAGCAGCAGCCGTTGCGCGGCGCACGTATCGCGGGTTGTCTGCACATGACGGTGCAGACCGCGGTGTTGATTGAGACTCTCACCGCGCTCGGCGCCAGGGTGCGCTGGTCGAGTTGCAACATTTTTTCTACCCAAGACCATGCGGCGGCCGCGATAGCCGCTAGCGGTGTGCCTGTCTTTGCCTGGAAGGGTGAGAGTGAGGACGAATACATGTGGTGCATCGAGCAGTCCTTGGTATTCGATGACGGCCAGCCGCTCAACCTTATCCTCGACGACGGTGGTGATCTAACCGCGTTGGTTTTTGACCAGCATCAGCATCTACTCGAAGGCATCAAGGGGCTTTCCGAGGAGACCACTACAGGCGTGAACCGTCTTTACCAGATGGATGCAGCAGGCCAGCTGCCCTTGCCCGTCATCAACGTCAACAACGCCGCGGTCAAATCAAAATTCGACAACCTCTATGGCTGTCGTGAGTCGCTCGTTGATGGCATCAAGCGTGCTACCGATGTCATGGTAGCAGGCAAGACCGCGGTGATCTGCGGTTACGGTGATGTTGGCAAAGGCTGTGCCCAGTCGCTGCGAGCACTTGGGGCCAGGGTATTGGTTACCGAAATCGACCCTATCTGTGCCTTGCAAGCGGCGATGGAAGGCTACGAGGTGCTAACGATGGCCGCCGCTGCGCCCCTGGGCGACATATTTGTCACCGCTACGGGCTGTTGCGATGTCATCACTGGCGAGCATTTTATGCAGATGAAGGATCATGCCATCGTCTGCAACATCGGGCATTTCGATGCCGAGATAGACATCAACTGGCTTGAACAACAACAAGACATCCAAAAGATCAACATCAAGCCACAAGTTGACAAGTATATCCACGCCGACGGGCGGGCCTTGCTCGTGCTAGCTAGTGGTCGTCTCGTCAATCTCGGTTGTGCCACAGGTCATTCGAGTTTCGTCATGTCTACTTCTTTTACCAGCCAAGTGCTAGCCCAGATAACCCTGTGGCAACAGCAACTGCCTGCGGGCATGCATGTCTTGCCCAAGAGCCTCGACGAAAAGACCGCACGGCTGCATCTGGACAAGTTGGGGGCAAGGCTTACCAAGCTCAGCGATACCCAAGCTAAGTATCTCAACCTTGCCGTCGCAGGGCCTTACAAGGCAGATTTTTATCGCTATTGAATGTGTATAGGTGTATTCGCCTTTATCTTGGTTTCAGTTAAGGGACGAACATGACAGTCTTGATTTTGATTTACCTCTTCGGCTTGCTAGCGTTAGGGGCGGCGGTTTTTTTCACCCGCAAAGTTTTAGCGATTGTCGTTGAGGAGGGCAAGCTAGCCAAAATTTCCCGTGCCATCGAACAGGGGGCGATGGCGTTTCTGCTGCAAGAGTACAAGTATGTGACCTTGTTCGCGCTATGTTTCGCGGCCTTGATTGCCTTCGTTATCCCGCACGGCATGCAGACGGCCATAGCTTTTCTTGCAGGGGCGTTCGTCTCTAGCCTCTGTGCTTTTCTGGGCATGAAGATTGCGGTGAAGGGCAACGTGCGCACGACGATTCAAGCTCAAACAAGTTTAGCCGCGGCGTTTCGGGTTGCCTTCAACTCTGGTGCGGTGATGGGTTTCGGCTTAACAGGCTTGGCGGTGCTGGGTTTGGTCACTACGGCACTTATCTTCGCTAATTTTTTCGACGACCCCCGCCAAGTGATGGAAATTGTTTCTGGCTTTGGTCTGGGAGGCTCGACCGTAGCTCTATTCGGGCGGGTTGGCGGTGGCATATACACCAAAGCCGCGGATGTCGGGGCGGACTTAGTGGGTAAGGTTGAGAGCGGCATTCCCGAAGACGACCCTCGCAATCCTGCCGTCATCGCTGACAATGTCGGTGATAACGTCGGTGACATTGCTGGCATGGGGGCTGATTTGTTTGGCTCGTGTGCCGAGGCAACCTGTGCTGCACTTGTCATTGGCGCTGGTGTTGCCACTATTGCACAGGGGTGGGGTGCGCTTTATTATCCCGTGTTGATTACTGCGGTTGGCATCCCTGTCTGCTTGTTGACGATGTGTTTCGCCACAGTCAAGGCCGATGCCACTAGCGTTGAACCGACCCTCAAGCAACAGCTGTTTATCTCCACTATCATTATGACGGTAGTCATGACCATCGTCACCAAGTTAGTGATGGTGGAATTTCCTCTTGCAGGGCAGGTCGTCACCCCCAATGCCGTGCTGGTGTCGTTATTGGCAGGCTTGTGGGCGGGCTTGTTGATTGGCACGGTGACCGAATACTACACCTCGCATGCCTACAAACCTGTGCGTGAAGTCGCCGCGGCATCGCAGACTGGCTCGGCAACTAACATCATCTACGGCTTGAGTCTCGGCTACAAGTCCGCGGTGGTGCCGGTCGTCGCTATTGCCGTCGTTATTTATATGGCTTGGACGTTGGCAGGCATGTATGGCATTGCCATCGCTGCCATCGGCATGATCTCAACTATCGCTACCGGCTTGACCATCGATGCCTATGGCCCCGTGGCTGATAACGCTGGCGGTATTGCCGAGATGGGTGAATTGGGCGCGGCAGTGCGGGCTCGCACCGATACGCTTGATGCCGCGGGCAATACGACGGCAGCCATCGGCAAAGGTTTCGCCATCGGCTCGGCAGTGTTGACCGCGTTGGCGTTGTTCGGGGCGTTCTTGACGGTCGCCAGTATCAGTGTGCTCGACCTGCTATCACCACTCGTGTTTGCGGGGCTGATATGTGGGGGGGTATTGCCGTTTTTGTTTACCGCACAGACGATGCGGGCGGTAGGGCAAGCGGCTTACGCGATGATTGAGGAAGTGCGGCGGCAGTTTCGGGAGAAGCCGGGCCTGCTCAGCGGCACAGAAGAACCCGACTACCGCAGCTGTGTAGCCATCGCCACAACCTCAGCACTGCGTTTGATGGTGGCGCCAGGTTTTCTCGTCATGTTTACTCCGCTTATTTTTGGCACGTTATTTGGGGTAAAGGCACTGGCGGGTTTGCTGGCGGGGGCGTTGGTCAGTGGTGTGGTGTTGGCCATCTCTGCCTCTAATTCAGGTGGTGGTTGGGACAACGCCAAGAAATACATCGAGGCCGGTGCGCATGGCGGCAAAGGCACGGAAGCACACAAGGCGGCGGTCGTCGGCGATACGGTAGGCGACCCCTTCAAGGATACTTCGGGGCCGTCGTTGAATATTCTGATGAAATTGATGGCAATCACTAGTCTGGTTTTTGCGCCGTTTTTAATCAAGGCACATCAGGCACTGCTAAATTTATGGGGCGGATAAACGGTGTTCAAGGTCAAGATCTATTTTTACGAACAAAACCTCGTGCTGCGGGCCGAGCCGTCCGAACTGTACGTGCTGGCCAAGCATGTCGAGGAGTTGCGTAAACTTAAAGACACGAGTGCGTTTGCTGCTTATTTTCGGACTGAGGCCTTGGTAAACCGCCCCGCCCGCAAGCTTTTCTCTGCCTGGCTGCGTAAGGAGAGTGGCTTATGGACACGTATCTACCAAGCGGTGCATGACGAGAACAAGACGGCGTGAATGCCGCAATCTTTCTCGATCGTGATGGCGTGCTAATTGCCGATCGCGGCTATGTCTATCATCGTGCTGAGGTGGTGTTGCTCGATGGCGTGGCGGCACAGCTGAAGGTATTAAAACGGCGTGGCTATCTGTTAATCGTTATTACCAATCAATCAGGTATTGGGCGTGGTTATTATGGGCATAGCGATGTCTTCGCCGTGCACCGTGTCTTACAAGCGTTGCTCGCGCCTGCGGGGGTGCAACTTGATGCTTTTTACTACTGCCCGCATGTCGCGGCCGATGCTTGTGCTTGCCGTAAGCCTGCGCCGCAGTTGTTGTTGCAGGCGATACGTGATTTTCAAATCGATGCCGCCAGGAGTTATTTCGTCGGCGATAAGGATAGCGATCTTGAATGTGCCCGGCGCGGTGCAGTGCAGGGTGTGTCCGCACCCTTGGCAAATTTGTTAGCTCTGCTGTAGTGGGTTAGTTTTTCCGCGGCGAACTTTTCCTATAAAGTTTTTGTGACAAACTCCGAGAGACAGGCGTGCTGTTTGTTTAACTTGTCGCGTGGAGGTGAGTCGTGAGTAGGATTTGCAGTGCAGTTTTTGCCATGATTATTCTGGGGGGGGGGGCGAACTTCGTCGCCTGTAAGCCGCTGGCAAGGCAAGCTGTCAGTGACATTCATGCCGTCAGCGATGCACGTCTGACTTTAGGGGTTGTGCCAATTCAAAACGATAAAGGCAAGCTCGCCTATCGCATGTTGCTCTGTAAAAAAGCGGAGACATACCCTCCGAGTATGCTTGCCGACGACAGTCGTTGTCGTGTAGCACTGCGCAACCGGGATGGCGCGGAGGTCGCCTTTCTGCCCAACCAATTCAAAAGAAGCTTTGGCACTAAATACAAAGGCTATGCCAAGCAAGCAACCATACTCACCCTTGCCGTCATCCCCGTGGCGTTGGTAGGGTTTGTTGCTGGAGGATGGCGACACATGAAAAAGATGGGTCCTGCGCTTAACGAAGAAGTTCGTATTGGTAGCAAGGCTCTTCCCGGCGATTTCACTGGCGATCTTATCAAGAAGGGACTCGGTGATGATGGTTTCATGTACTACAATCAGGGCTGGATTATGCAAGTAGAATCATATCTTAAACTTGCAAAATGGTTCCCAGATACTATAGCAGTTCGTCTGGGTGATATTACCAAGGCTAGCAAGACCTTAACCACTGCGGCTGAACTGAAGGGCTTGGGGGATGCCAAAAAACTAGCTAACGAACTGCGCGGCTTGTCACCAGACGCGCGGGCGACGCGTTTGACTGAGCTAGACAATGAAATCAAGTCTTTAGATACAATGGATGATGGGAGCTCATTCGTGGACAAGTTTAAGGATTTAGCCAAGCGTTTTTCGGATCTTACCGCACCCCGCACAGAACAGTTGACGCGTGAAGAATATGTCCGTATCACCAAGGACATAGGGGAGACAGGCAAACTATGGCAGGACGGCCTAGCGCGATTCCATGAAATCACTAGTAAGAGAACTATGGAAATTAAGCATGATCTTGACGAAAACGGATTTGAAATTCATATCAAAGATCTAGATACAGCAATCACTCGACGCAAAGAGGCCTTAGTTGCAGAAGAAGCAGAATCCTTGCGGAAATACGTGGAAGCAGCAAAAATCTTGCCGCCGGGCAAAAGGGATGCCAGGATAGGAGGTGCGGCTGGAGCGGGGTTGGGGGCCGCCCTCATGCTTGCTATCGACAAGTCTGTCTGGGGTTATGCTGATCGACAGGTGAGCAAGCACTGGAATCAGATTTTTATAGAAAACGATGATTTTAGCGACACACGCAGAGTGAAGGACGTGCAATTCATCTTGCAAGCATTAGCCGACACGTTTGACTTCGTCGTCAGCACTAGGGCCTTGCAACTCGCTGACTAACGGAGCTGCGCTAGCCAGCGAGCGTTACAAAAAGCCGCGTACCGCCGTGCCGTTCATAAAGCCCTCGGTCGGCAAGCCTCAACGCAATAGCCGAGAGGTCTGAGGGCAAGCAGGGGTCTTCGTGGCAAACCCAAGCGGAGCTAGTCCCTTAGCACAAATCTCCGTTGTCTTGGCACGTGCCACTGTTGTCTTGGCACAAGTCTCCGTTGTCTTGGCAGAGCGCAGACCTGCCGAGAAACTCTCCCCTGAGATAGGTGCAAGTACATGCCCTGTGCGAAAAAATAATCTGAATGCAATCGCGAGAGGTCTGAGGACGAGCAGCGAGCTAGGAAGCGAGCGATACAGGAAAGCCGTAGCGCAGCTGGGCGCGGCGCAGCCCTACCGAGAAACCCGACCACAACAGGTATAGGCACATGCCTTGTGCAAAAAATAATCTGGTTGCAGTATTGGCAGTATTTGTGGTCGAGTTTTCGTACGGCCTCGCCCCGCCGTTCATGGAGCTCTCGGTGGGCAAGAGGTGGGGGCAACCGCCGAGAGGTTTGAGAACAAGCAAAGAGCCGCGTAGCAAAGACCTTCCTTAGCCCGTACCTCCGTTGTCTTGGCGAGGCGCAGCCCTACCGAGAAACTCTCCCTCCGAACGGATAATAGGCACATGCCTGATGCAAAAAGATAACATGGTTGCAGTATTGGCAGTATTTGTGGTCGAGTTTTCGTACGGCCTCGCCGCGCCCTTCATGGAGCTCTCGGTAGGCAAGAGGTGGTGGCAACCGCCGAGAGGTCTGAGCGCAAGCAGGCCTGAGGGCAAGCCTCAACGCAATACAGGGAGATACGAGGCAAGGAGCGAGCTAGCAAGCGAGCGATACAAAAAGCAGCGTAGCGAGCGAAGCGAGCTAGGAAGCGAGCGATACAAAAAGCAGCGTAGCGCAGCGTAGCACGGAACTTGTCCATATTCGACGAAATCGAACGCAGCGTTTAAGTTCGTGCTATTTATCCTTTCGTACCTCTGTGCGAGGATAATTGCAGGTTATACGTTAATTTAATTTTTTTGGAGGATGTCATGGGAAAGTTTCTTTTGTTAAGTGTCTATGCACTGTTGGGTGCGAGTGTGGCCCAAGCTTATGGTGGTGGCGGTGGACGGCGCGGTGGCGGCGACGTCAAGAGAACCTATCAGGTAACGGTGCTAAATCTCACCAAGGGTCAGCCACTTACGCCACCCCTCATTGTTGCCCATAAGTATAGTCTCAAAGTTTATCAGTTGGGCGGGCAGGCATCAGATGGACTGGCCGACCTCGCTCAGGATGGTATTACCGCGACACTCAGGGCTGAGCTTGATAACAGCCGCGACGTGCTTGCCACCAAAGTCGGCAATGGGGTAATTATGCCCGGCGAAAAGCATACTTACGTTATCGATGTGCCTCGCCGCGGGCGACCCACTTTCTCCGTGCTCAGTATGCTAGCACGCACCAACGATGCCTTTATCGCCGCGACTATTAGTGGCGGTCGAAAAGGGCTTGCACAAGTCTACGATGCTGGCGTTGAGCACAACACCGAAAACTGTGCACACATCCCTGCTCCGCCGTGTGGCAATCACAACGTAGGCACAGACGGTGGCGAGGGCTTTGTGCGTCCCCACGAAGGTCTACATTTAAGCGGTAATTTGGACGGGCAGCGAGATACTTTTGCCAACGTTGCCGCCCGCATAGAGATTAAGCTGATTAAATAATAATATCACCAACCGTTCGGCTCTCGCGGCGAGAGTGGAGGAAGCTGCTCTGCTCTCGCCGCGCCCTTCATGGAGCTCTCGGTGAGCAAGAGGTTCTGAGGCAAACCCAAGCGGAGCTATCACTTAGCCCGTATCTCCGTTATCTTGGCACGGTGCAGACCTACCGAGAAACTCTCCCTTGAGTTAGGTGCAAGTACATACTTTGTGCAAAAAAATAATCTGAATGCAATCGCGAGAGGTCTGAGGACGAGCAGCGAGGAGGCAATGACACTACTTAGCCCGTATCTCCGTTATCTTGGCACGGTGCAGACCTACCGAGAAACCCGACCACAACAGGTATAGGCACATGCTTTATCTAAAAGCATAATCTGACAGCAATATGGCAGTATTTATGGTCGGGTTTTCGTACGGTCTCGCCCCGCCCTTCATGGAGCTCTCGGTAAGCAAGCCTGAATGCAATAGCCGAGAGGTCTGATGACGAGCAGGGAGATCAGAGGGCAAGCCTCAACGCAATACAGGGAGATACGAGGCAAGGAGCGAGCTAGGAAGCGAGCGTTACAAAGAGCAGCGCAGCGCAGCGCAGCGAGCGGTTCAGTTCTTGCTAATGGCGAGACGCGCGGGGATGGCATAGGGCAGGTTGATGGGCAGCAGCCACTTGGCGCGCTTGTTGGCACGGTTACGCATCTCGATGCTAATATGTTCGATACGCCCCGCGCTCGCCAGAGGCAGCACGAAGCTGAAGGTCTGTGTTTTGTGATTTTTGATGCGATACTTGCCGACGCTGTTGCTCGCTAGCATCTGCTCAGTGCCATCTCGGTGGGTAAGTTTTGCCTGTGCCTTAACCTGCCCGCGTGCGATCTTGCCCTTGCGACTGTTCTGCAATTGCACCTGCAAAACGAGCTCCTTCCCCGTCGCGGTGAACAGCGGGCGTTTCACTCGTAAGGGCCAGGTCTTGAGATCGCTGTTGACCAGCTGTGGCTCTGGCAACAGCTTGCGCACGTTCAGCGGCGGCGGCGTGGCAGGTGTGGTGGCGGCGGCTACCGTGGCAGGCGCGGCGGCCACTGGGGTCGATGGCGTGGTGCTGTAGGCGGTCTCGTAAATGCTGTCGTAGCGGCTCTGATAATCGAGCAGGGTGGCGAGGGAATTCTGCAGGGTAACCTGTAACTGCGATGACTCCCGCGTCAAGTTGTGGATAAGATATAGCGACACTACAGACCACAGCACTAGCACGGCAGCCAGCATTGCCAAGACCTTGAGGTGCAAGATGCGCACCTGCAGGAATCGCGTTTGTTCGGTGCCGACGAACCAGGCGAGATTGACCCGCCGTGGATGGGGTGTGTGCTTTTGCATACAGCTTACCTCTATTCGCTTTAACTTGCTTCGCTCGGGTTGCGGGGCACGGCTGGTTGCCGCGGACTTGCTCCTCCCCCTCTTCCATCATAACAGCACGCGGTCGTATTGATAAAGTATGTCTATATATTTTGTGCCAAAGATGCTGTAATGGGTGGGTGTGGTGCTCCCTTTTTCGGATCTGGTAAGCGTGGCCGCAAAGCAAATTATCATCAATGCCAGTGTCTCTGAGACACGTATCGCTCTGCTTGAGCAGGATGAACTGATCAACATTCACATCGAGCGGCACAACAAGCAAGGCATTGTCGGCAATGTTTACCTCGGCAAGGTTATCCGTGTCTTGCCTGGGATGCAGTCGGCATTCATTGACATCGGTGTGGGGCAGGCAGGTTTTCTCTATGCAAAGGATGCCCTGGGTGCGGAGGCTGTCTTTGAGGAGGAGGAGGGTGATGAGCCTTATCCTGCCAACAAGCAACCGATTGAGAAGTTAATTCGCGAAGGTCAACAAATTGTTGTGCAGGTTATCAAGGAGTCGTATGGCTCGAAAGGCCCGCGTTTGACTATGGGAGTGGCAGTGCCTGGTCGTTATCTGGTGCTGTTACCTGCCTCTTCTCGCACGGGAGTGTCTCGCAAGATCGAGAGTGAGGCTGAGCGGCGGCGTTTACGTGAACTGGTTGGCAGTATTAGGGAGAAGAATCTCGGCATCATTGCCCGTACTGCGGCAGAGAAAGTCGGGCGGGAGCAGTTGCAACGTGACCTGCGTTACTTGACGGAACTGTGGGAAAAACTCGCGGCACGCAAGAACAGCGGCAAAAGCCCTAACCTGCTGCATATGGACTATTCTATCGTTACGCGGGTGGCGCGCGATCTTTATACCGACGAAGTGCAGCGAATTGTTATCGATGACGAGGGTGGTTATCAGGAGTTGATCGCCTTTTTCAAAAAGATCGATGCCAGTTCGAGTGCCAAGATAGAACTCTACCGCGGTGACATTCCCGTGTTTGACATCTATGGTATCGAGCTGGACATCGAGTTGGCATTGCAGGCACGAGTCGACTTGCCCTCCGGTGGTTTTGTGGTGGTCGATGAGACCGAAGCCTTGACAACCTTTGACATTAACACAGGCAAGTATACGGGGCGCAAAAATCCCAGCGAAACCATCTTGCAAACCAATCTCGAAGCGGTCAAGACCGTCGCCACTCAGATTAGATTGCGTGACATCGGTGGCATTATCGTCATCGACTTCATCGACATGAATAGCAGAGCCGATCGGGAGAAGGTTTACAAGGCACTACTGCATCAGCTAAAACCCGACAAAGCCCGCACCAGTATTTTGAAAATCAGCGACATCGGGCTAGTGCAGATGACCAGAAAACGCACGCGGGAATCATTGGAGAAAACCCTCACTACCATCTGTCCTGCATGCGATGGCAGTGGCCACCAAAAGAGCCAGGCGACTTTGGCTTATGAACTCTTTCGTGACGTGGAACGCATCTACCATCGTACTAAGACCAACCGCATGCAACTGCGAGTCCGAGAAGACATCTATCGCTTTATCGTCACCGAAGAAAAAGGCCACCTCGACCACCTGCAGAACAAATTCAGCATCCGCATCGAACTACTTGCCACCCCCTGGCATGACCCTGCCTGGGAGCGCGAGCCGTATCAAATTGTTCAGGGGTAAAGCCACTCAGCGGCAGCAACGCGCTATTGGCTTGAGTCCGCCAGCCTCGTGCTGGTGGTAGTTGACTGTGGTTAAGATGATGCGCACTCGCGGCATAAAGATCTGCTTCTCCCTGCTCATGCTAGCCATCTTTGTCGTGTGCTACTGGCAGCTCAGCTCCTGGTCGAGGCCACGTCCCGCGCCCGATTTTGCTTTGTCCACCCTGCATGCTGAGCAAAAAATTACCCTGCGCCAGTATCGTGGGCAATCCGTGTTGCTGAACTTTTTCGCGACTTGGTGTCACAATTGCCGTGCAGAAAAAAAATTTCTCCATGCCTTGCAGCGCGAGCATGCTGAGTTGCCCGTGATCTCGATTCTGACCTTCGATGCCGATGCTGACTTGGGTGAATTGCAGGAGCAAACCATAGCCATCGATCGTGACGGTGCGGTGGCGCGGCAGTACGGGGTGCGTTGGTTGCCGCAAACTTTTCTCATCGATGCCGACGGGCGTATCGTGCAACACTTCACTCAGCCGCTCAATGCCAGCCGCTATACCGTCTTGACGGATCGTCTGGCACTTGTGGATAAAAAATCCGCGCATTGAGATGTGCCAACACATAATCGTCTCGTAAACGCACCAGCTTCCATTTTTTTTCCCCCTTGTTGAAATACAGCCAATCGAAGCCTGGATGGAGCGCCGCGTAGGCAATGTAGAGTTGGCGACGAGTATCGCTGAGCGTGCGCAATACGTTCATGTTCAAACACTCGGCATAACGCACCGAACGCCGATGCAGTTGGCTTTCACCATATACGACGGTAATAATCTGAGGGCGGGTCAGTTGATGGTTACGTGCGGCCAGGAAAGCCTTCAGCAAGGTGATACGACGGCTAGCACGATTAAAGGCAAGCTCTTTCCCGTCGCAGTAAAAACAATCTCCTCTGCTCCATAGGCGAGGTAGTCTAAGCAGAGTTCTAGCTGTGTTGCCAGCATCGACGCGTCTTTCCTCCACAACCACACAAGCAGATGTGTCGTGCTCGACCGCGGCCGCGCACGGTAGTTCAGTGTGCATATTTTCCTCGTCAGTGCAATGAATTGTCTCGCACAGGACAACAGAGTGGCCAAGCAATTGCCACAGTTTTTTGCCGCCCAGGCCTGAAAATCAGCGCTGGCAAGAATTTTGTGGCGTAAAAAAATTATGACCGCGGCGCGAATTTTTCACTTTCGGTAAATTTTCGTCTATACGTGCCGTTGCTGAACGGGGTACAAGTGCCTGCCATAGTGGTAACTGAGGGGGCTGTGAGTGCTGATCGATGCCAGGTCTGAAACCGCTAGTACTGGTGTTGTTTGCAACTGCTGTGGAGGCAGGAACGTTGACTGACTATGTCGGCGGTGTCTGGAAAACCCTACGGGAGAAACTTGCTGCACCATTGATGCAGTATTTTTATTACCCCGACCGCACTGAGGTTACCCACCCCCAGCTTGCGCAAGCTATTAGCACGCAGGAGGTGCTTTTTCGCACGGCAGATGGGGTGCGTTTGCACGGGCGTTTTTATCAGAGTGCTGTGCCGCCGCGGGGCACGATCGTGCAGTTTCATGGTAATGCAGGTAATATTAGCAATCACGTCGGCATGCTGTTGTGGCTGGTGGAGCACGGCTACAACCTGTTTGTGTTTGATTATCGCGGTTACGGACGCTCTGAATCCGAAGCCTCTCCCGCGGGATTATACCGAGATGCCTTAGCTGCCCTGCGCGAGACGGAACGTCTGCACCGTACCTATGCGGAGCAAGGACTGCTGGTCATCGTCGGTCAGTCGCTCGGCGGAGCAGTGGTGTTGAAGGCGTTGGAAGATTTTAAGGCGACATTGCCTGTCGATTTACTGGTGCTCGATTCGACTTTTGCTTCCTACCGCAACGTAGCTCTGCGCGTCACAGGTGCTGGTTTTCCTGGCATAATACTTATGCCATTGGCGTGGCTGCTGGTTTCCGATGCCTATGCAGCCGATCCGCAGCGCATCCAGCACCGCCTGCTAGTGTTGCATGCCGAACGCGACCCCACAGTGCCGTTCAGCTGTGGTCAGCGCATTCACAGCCAAGCAAGTGTAAAAGATAAAGACTTTTGGACGGACACTACCGCGGAACATGTTTTGCTTTCCCCCGACAAGCCTGAACTACAGTCGCGCTTTTTGCAACTGCTCAGCGAGTTAGAGAAAAACTAACCCGCTTGCTAGCTCCGCTCGCTTCGCTCGCTGCGCGCTACGCGGCTTTCTATATCGCTCGCTTTCTAGCTCGCTGCGTGTTCTCAGACCCCTCGCGATTGCGTTCAAGCTTGCCATCAGAACCTATGCCTGTCCTCAGACCTCTCGGCTGTTGCGTTGAGGCTTGCCCACCGAGAGCTCCATGAACGGCAGGGAGAGACCGTGCGAAAACGACCGCAGATATTGCCAATACTGCAACCAGATTATTTTTTTACACAAGGCATGTGCTTGTACATATTCGTGGGGAGTTTCTCGGTAGGGCTACGCCTCGCCAAGACAACGGAGATTTGTGCTAAGGGACTAGCTCCGCTTGGGTTTGCATCAGAGCCCCTTGCTTGCCCTCAGGCTCCTCGGCGGTTGCCACCACCTCTTGCCCGCCGAGAGCTCCATGAACGGCGAGGCGAGGCCGTTCGCTGCGCCGTGCCAAGACAACGGAGGTTTGTGCCAAGACAACGGCGGTACGTGGGTGGCTCTTTGCCGCTTGCTAGCTCCAGCGAAACCCGATATTCGCGTTAGATAACTTTTCCACGGCGGTAGTTGACAGGAGTGGCATGGGTTTGTATGGCTACTGCGGTCCAAAAAAGGAGGAATGTGCTTATGCGTCGTCTTGTTGCCCTATGTTGTGTTGTGCTTGTGTTGCAGTCACAAGCGGCCCCGCTAGAACGCTTGTTTGTGCAAGGAACACGGATCAATAGCGATGTATGGCGCTTGACGTTGCGGGGGGTGTTGCCCTTTCCTGACAAGTTTGTGGCCCATCCGAGCTTTGCTGCTGACGGCTGGCGATCGCTACTGCAGCACGATGTTAAGTTGTGGAACATGCCTGTCTACGTCATGCCTGATTTGGAGACCGCCTTTGCGCATCAACAACGTGTGCCATACCCGCTGACGCAGGGTCTCTACCTCATAAACCCGCAGTTTGTTGCCGGCCTGGACTTGCACGAGGTCGACTTCGCCGAAATAATGGCATCGCCGCAGACGAGGAGGGCCGTCTACGAAGGCGGAGACTGGCACGATGACCAGCCCAGCGCCGCGATGCGCCCTGAGCGTTGGCGTTTTGTTAGTCAGGAAGAATTGCAGCTGTATTTACCCTCGGACGCGAGCCAAGTGCATTTCCCTGTGCAACCCATCCCTGCTTCGCCGCACTTTGGGGATGTGCCCCACTATCGGGTGCCCGCTTTTACTCAGCGCAAAGTGGTGGGCATCAATCACGCCGAGGCTTTGCAGGATCGTAGTTTGCGCAAAATTTTCAACAAGACCCGCACGCTGTTCAAGCAAGGCTACCGAGTGGTGTTTAACGAAGATATTGAGCAATCGATCACGGCACTGCAGCACCAGGCGCGCCGCGGGCAGAGTGTGGAGATGAACCGCTATCGTAATTCGCACGTCGCCCACGCACTGCGTGCCGCTTTTGCCCATGACCAAGCCTTTACCGTGCTGTTGCGCAATGCCGATGGTGCAACAGTGGCAGGTGTAGTCGGGTTCGTGCGCGAGAATGTTTACCACCCTGACTCGGTTTTTGGTGACATCAACATGGTCGAGGTGGCTGATTTTGCCTTGATGCGTTACCTGCACGCACATGACATTAACTTCGTCAACGCGGGCATGGTTACCCCGTACACGGCCAAGATCAAAGGTTATCGTGTCACCCAGCAGCAGTATCTTGAGTTGCAGGCCCAGCTGCCACACGCACCTGTGTCTCTGCCGCCCAGCGGCTGGCAAGACGCAATTGGCATCGTCACCAAGACGGCGAAGCTGAATGAGACACGTGTGGCGCGTCTCGTCGCGGCGGGCAAAGTGCTAACCCCGCTGTTGTTGCTAGATAGCAGCAGTAACGAGCATCCCGCGCTGCGGCGCGCCGCGGACCGCACTGCCAGTCTTGAACGTCTGTTCGCGGCGGTCGAGCGCTATGTAATTTACGAGCCCGATCGTCCGCCCTGGCAAGGTGTGGGGGAATTGCCGCTACGTCGTTATCTTGCCACACTGCGTAGCATCGAGGTCGTGCCAGTGCATAATATCCACTTTATGCAGGTTGCGACTTTGAGTGGCTTCCCTGCGTCGTTGATTGCAACGCTAGAGCAGTAGGTGCAAGCAAAATCTGAGCACGCGGCATCTGCTGTATAGCAGGTTTTGATGGAACTCTACCCTGCCTTACAAAAGACTGCACAGCTGCCCGAGAGCGGACGGTGCACGCTGGCTGATTTGAGCCCCGCGGCAGTGCAGTACCTGTTGATCACTCGGCAGCGCCAGCAACGCACCCGTTGCACGGTGCTGGTGGCGGGAGGCAAGCAAGATTATCTTGCCTTGGGTAATTTTTTGCGCATCAATGCCATCGCCTACCATCCGCTGCCCTTTATTTCCCCGTGGGGTCGGGGACATTTCACCAGCCAAACTTTTGCCAGCCAGCAACGTATCACGGCCCTCGCCGCTTTGCAGGCAGACACACCGCCGTTGTACGTTACGACCTGGCCAGCTCTGTGCCAATACACGCTCGCGCCCGAAACGCTGGCCACCAACACCTTGCACATAAAAAGTGGCGAGTTAGTCGATCTTGACCAGCTGTGCGCCCAACTCATGCGACTAGGTTATCTGCAAGCAGAACGGGCGTGGCAGGCGGGTGAGTTTGCGGTGCGCGGCGGTATTATCGACCTGTTTAGTGTGGGTGGTGCACAGCCGCATCGCCTTGAATTTTTTGGCGACGAAATCGCCTCGCTGCGTACGTTTGATGCGGCAAGCATGCGTTCGCAGCGACAGGTCAAAGAGGTGTGTGTCTTGCCTGTCTGCGAAGCGGTGCTGCAGCAAGGTGACGAGCAGCGCAACGTGCAACGGCTGTTTGACAGTTTGGTGGCGCAAAATTTACCCACGGCAACCCTGCATCGGGAGACAGAAGATTTTCGCAACAACTACAATCTCACCGACTTAACTATGTATCTGCCCTTGTTTCGGGCGGAAAAAATAACCAGTGCCGCGTGTCTGCCGCCTGACAGTATTTTTATTTTCCCACAATCGCAGGCGGCCGCAGAAAATTTTTGGCGGGCAACTCATGCCGCACTACAGTCTCGCTACGAAGAAGACCGGGCGGCACAACGTTCAGCCTTGCCCCTCGCGGCACACTTTGCCACGGACTTTACGCTGCCCGCGCCAGCACAGGTGCTCGATTGTGATGCACCGCAACGCGGCAGGCTGTCTTTTTATCGCACTAGTGCGGGTGAATTACGTCCCTTGGAAAAGACTCTCCCCGCCCAGTTGCGGGTTATCAGGGAGTTGCTGGAAGATGATTTGCGGGTGGTGGTGCTGGCCGCGTTCAAGTCGGGTGCGCTGCGTATCGCTAACATTCTCACGCAGGAAGAGATCCCTTTTCGGCAGGAGACGACTTTTGCCGCCGCTATGCTTAACCACGTCCCTGGTGGGCAAGTCCTGCTCACCAACGGCACGCTCGACGACACGCTGTTCAGTGAGGAACTGCGCCTGTATGTCATTCCCGACCATGTGCTCTTGCAAACAGAAAAGGCTAGAGCTGGTGAGGCTGTTAAAGCCGCGGCGGAGATTATGACTTCGTTCGATGATCTCGAAAAAAACGATCTCGTTGTGCATAACTCGCATGGCATCGGGCGTTACACTGACATCGTCACGCTTGATATTGACGGTTCGCAGGCGGAGTATATGGTCATCAACTATGCGCACAGCGATAAAATTTATTTGCCTGTCGACAAGTTTAACACGTTGCAAAAATATATTTCTGGGCGGGAGGAATCTTTTAATCCCGCCTTAGATAGTTTGCGGCAGAAAAATTTTCACCAACGCAAACGCAAAGTTGAAGAAAAAGCCAAGGAAATGGCAGAAAAATTATTGCGCAATCATGCTCGCCGCAAAATGCTGCAAGCACGAGCGCTCAGTGCACCGAGCGAGGTGTATTTTAAATTTGAGGCAGGCTTTCCTTATGCCGAGACGGATGCCCAGTTGCGGGCCATCGCGGATGTCAACGCCGATCTCAGCCTGGCAGTACCGATGGATCGGCTGATCTGTGGTGATGTTGGTTTTGGCAAAACGGAAGTTGCCTTGCGCGCTGCGATGCGGGTGGTCTCGGCAGGGGCACAAGTGCTATTGCTGGCCCCGACGACGATTCTGACGTTGCAGCATTATCACACGTTTTGCAAGCGTTTCGCGGCGAGTGATGTCAGGGTCGGCTTGGTCAATCGTTTGCTAAGCAAAGGCGATGTTGATGCGACCGTCAAAAAATTTAACTGTGGCGAGTTGGAAATAATTATCGGCACGCACCGTATCCTGGGCTTACAGCTGCACGCCCAAAACATCGCATTGGTAATCATCGATGAAGAACAGAAGTTTGGTGTTGGGCATAAGGAAAGCCTGAAGAGTTTGAAACCAGAGGCGCATATCTTAACGCTTTCCGCCACGCCGATTCCCCGCACCTTGCACATGTCGTTGATGGGTTTGAAGGACATTTCAATGATTACCGAACCGCCGCAGGATCGCATGGCGGTGAAGACTTATGTTACTGATTACAATGAGCATGTTTTGCAGACCGCGTTGCATTATGAGATGGCACGGCATGGGCAAATTTATTTTGTCCATAATCGCATTAATGACATCTACCAGATGCAGCAAGAGTTGCAAAAACTTATCCCGTCAGCTCGTATTGTCGTGGCCCATGGTAAGTTGCCTAAGCTGGAATTAGAGCAAGCCATTGTTGATTTTATTGAGCAGAAGTTTAACGTCTTACTGTGCACAACTATCATTGAGTCGGGCATCGACATGCCTAATGTCAATACGCTAGTGGTTAATCGAGCTGACTGCTTTGGTTTAGCGCAACTCTATCAATTGCGTGGTCGGGTAGGGCGTTCTGATCGGCAGGCACATGCATATTTCTTGATGGAAAAAGACGGTGATATTACTGCAGAAGCACAAAAACGGTTGCAAGTGTTGGCAACGCATTACGAGTTGGGTTCGGGTTTTAAAGTTGCGCACAAGGACTTGGAAATTCGCGGGGCCGGTAATTTGATGGGCAGCGAGCAGTCGGGCAGCGTTGCCGCGGTAGGGTTGGACATGTTCACTAGCCTGGTCGATCGTGAAATTAAAAAATTGCGCGGGCAAGGTAGTCAAGACGATGACGACGTTGACCCTGAAATAAAAATTCCTGTGTCGGCAGTGATACCAAAGAGTTACATTGCTAGTGAAAATCAGCGGCTCAAGCTTTACAAAAAAATCTTTAGCTGTGTTAACCGTGACGCATTGACTGAGACAGTTGTTGAGACGGAAGATCTATACGGCAAAATTCCCGACGCAGTGTTTCTGCTATTTAGCGTGGCAGAAATAAAAATGCACTTGCGCACGATGAAAGCCGAAAAAATGCGCTTCTATCGTCAGGGATTTTTTCAGATAAAATTGCAGGCGCATTCGCCGTTGAAAAAGTTAACCCTAAGCACAGAGACCTACATACTGCAAGCCGATAACCTCATCGTGCAGTCGTCCCCGCAACTGCTGGCAACCCCGCGGCGGATGTTGGACAATTTGAATAAAAATCTCTATCAGTTGGCCAAAAAAATCCCCGCCCCAGATGGACCAGGTGGTCTCTCTTCTGAATAGCCTCCTGCTCTCCGCCGAGGGAATTTAGATTTTTTGCAACATCAGGCAAGAAGTGCTGAAATTTTAGAACACAACCCTCCTGCTGCGACAACCCGCTAAAAATTTTGCGGAAAAACCTTGACACAGGAGGGTAATTATGGAAAATAGTGCACAAGTTAATCTTTTGCTAGTCGATGTAGTTGGGGTTTGGTGGTGAGCTAGGGGCTTGATCACTGCTTCCCTATGGTCTTGTATTAGCTATGTGAAGGGGAGGATCGTATGAATCTCTGTCATCATTGTGGTGCAAAGGTGATGGTCAGGAAGCGTCAGTTCAGTGATCGTGCTTGGGCGGCGCTGGTTGACTGGGGGGAGGTGCGCTCCGAGACTATGGGCAAGGCACTCTGTGACAATTGCTACGTTGAGTTGCGTGAGATCCTCATCGACCGCACCCATGAAATGGAGAGAATCGCCCGCTAATTTGGCGAGGGCAGTATTGCCCGGCTAAAGGTCTGGGCGTTTGTGCCGAAGCACCTAGCGATGTTTTTTTCGAAGGGGATTGGCGTGCGTTGCGCAGGTCTGCTGGTGTTGGCACTTTTTGCTGAGCTGGTGTTTGCCGCTGAGGGCTTGAACATCGCTGAGGGCGAGCGGTTCGAGTATCCGGAGCGCAACTTCTCTGTTGTGCCACCGACTGGGTTTGAGGTGCAGGATAGCGCAGGGGGAATTTTTCTCAACATGCGTGAACAGCATCGGCGCGGCTTGGCATACCGTCGTAACATCCAGGTATTTTGGAGCAAGGGCTATCGCTACATCGATGATGCCGCGGCAAAGGAGTTGGCAGGGGACATCGGCCCCAAATTTTCCAAATACAGCCCGACGATCAAAAATTATCAGGTTTCAAGGCACGCAATTGTCGATATAGGTGAGCGCAAAGCGATACTGTTCTATAACAGCTACACCATCGATAAAACAGAAATGGCGCATATCGTTATGCTCATTTCTGGCGACAAAGAACACTACCTCGTCACTTTTACCGATCTGCTCAAAAATTACGAAAAAAACGAAAGCGACGACACCTACAACAATCTGTGGTGGGATTGTTTTACCTCGATCACTGTCGCGGGCAGTCCTCCCTATCGCTATCGTCACTACGTCTTGGGAGGCGGAGTTCTCGCGATCTTCTTGCTGCTAGTCTTGCCCATCTTGCTGTTCAGAAAATACAGCTCAGGGCGTTACTACGACAGCTTCGCACACGAGTCTACTGGCCAGCAGGAGGCGGGCGAAGCTGGCGATGACTATGGCGATGATTATGATGGCGATGATAGCGATGACGATGATGACGATGATGGCGATGACGATATCGTCTTTGAAGAAGATGATGTTGTCTAATTTTCCCCGACTCGGACTTGCTGACTGTGGGTAATCCTGAACGCAATGGCAGGAGGCTTGAGGGCAGGCAGGGAGGTTAGGGCAGCAAGCTTGAACGCAATAGCAAGAGGTCTGAGCGCAAGCAGCGAGCTAGGAAGCGAGCGTTACAAAAGAGCCGCGTAGCGTAGCGAGCGTTACAAAGAGCCGCGTAGCTCCGTTATCTTGGCACGGCGCAGCCCTGCCGAGAAACTCACCCTTGAGTTAGGTGCAAGTACATGCCTTGTGCAAAAAAATAATCTGAACGCAATCGCGAGAGGTCTGAGCGCAAGCAGCGAACGGCAAAGACCTTATTTAGCGCAAGTCTCCGTTGTCTTGGCGAGGCGCAGCCCTACCGAGAAACTCTCCCTTGAGTTAGGTGCAAGTACATGCCTTGTGCAAAAGTATAATCTAACGACAATATGGCAGTATCTGTGGTCGAGTTTTCGCACGGCCTCGCCTCGCCGTTCACGTGGCTCTCGGTAGGCAAGAGGTGGGGGCAACCGCCGAGAGACTTGGGTGCAAGCAGAGAGATATGAGGCAAGCCTGAATGCAATAACGATGGGCCTGAGGGCAAGCCTGAACGCAATGGCAGGAGGTCTGAGCACAAGAAGCGAGCTAGCAAGCGAGCGTTATAAAGAGCCGCGCAGCGCAAAGAGCGAGCAGCGAGCTAGGAAGCGAGCGATACAGAAAGCCGTAGCGCAGCGAACGGCCTCGCCCCGCCCTTCATGGAGATCTCGGTGGGCAAGCCCCAGCTCAACAGCCGAGAGTTCTGAGAACAAGCAGAGGGGCTTGGGGTCAAGCCTGAACGCAATACAGGGAGGTCTGAGTGCAAAAAGCGAGCTAGCAAGCGAGCGATACAAAAAGCAGCGTAGCGAGCGAAGCGAGCTAGGAAGCGAGCGTTACAAAAAAGCCGCGCGCCACGGCGCAGCGCAGCGAACGGCCTCGCCTCGCCGTTCATGTGGCTCTCGGCAGGCAAGCATGAACGTAACCGCCGAGAGGTTTGGGGACAAGCAAAGGGGCTACTACAGTCTAGCCTATGCCTGAAAAAAACCCGATATTCGCGTTAGTTTATATTTTTAGCTAAGTAGCTCCGCAGCTCTACCGATACCTAGGTGCAAAACTCGTGATGCAGGGTAGGTAGCGTGTGGAACTGGTTAGCAAAGTTAATGGTAATAGCGGCCTTGCTAGGCAGTGCTTGCCGTGCACAGCAGGAGATCAACAAGCCAGGCTATATTATTGGCCCGACCAATGACATCGAGCGGTTAGGCGATCTCGATGCAGGCCGCGCCAACATTCCGCCAGAGGTTTTGGAAAGGGCTATCAAGTCCTCTATCCTCACCGTTACAGAGATGTATAACGGCAAGCAGAGTTACTGCTCTGGTGCGTTGATCGATGGACGCAATGCGGGTGATTTGCCGCGCATCATCACCAATCACCACTGCTTTGCCCACAAAAACAGCAGCACAGGGCGTTCACTGCCACAAGTTTTCGCCGAAGCCTGCGAGGAAACCAGCGTTTATTTTGACTTTTCTGTTAAAAAAGAGCCTATGAAACGCAGCTGTGCACGCGGTTCGTTGGTTACCAACTATGATGCCGATTTTGCCATGTTCAGTCTTGACGAAGAGTTGCCCGCCGACTACGAGCCTTTCAAAATCTGGGTTGGGGAAGTGCCACCTAACCGCGCCGCCTTCATTATTCACCACCCTAATGCCAAAGAGAGCAAACAGGGGCGGGAGGGTGAGGAGATGCTGAAAGGCACCGGGACGTATTTTCCCAAGAAAGTCATAACTGTCAATAATTGCCGCGTGTTAGGACGTTTTGACGAGCGTTTTTGGTCACAACAGGACAACCTACCCTTCGGCTTGCGCCACACCTGCGATCTCGTGCATGGCTCAAGTGGATCGGGGTTGATCGATGTCGCTAGCGGCAGACTGCTGGGGATTAACTGGGGTGGCATTACCATGAAAATTGACGGAGTTGATCGCAAAGACAATGTTGCCTCGTCCTCCGAATTTCTGCGTGAATTCGTCGATAGCGGTGACATTACCTCGCCTCCTATACCACCGCCAAGGAAAGACTTTACCTCCTGTGCCCACCTCGCGGGACATGCGGCAATGCCGCACGAATTCATGCTCCTGGCCCTCTTTGCCCCGCTATTTGTCGCGCTGCGGAGACGCTTGTCACGGTCTTAAAAATACGCTAGACTGCGTGCGTTTCTATAGTAATGGCAGAAGATATAGATATGAAAATTAAAGAAGGATTATCTTTTGATGACGTGCTGCTGGTTCCGCGTTACACCCAGGTCACCCCTGCACAAGTAGAGCTAACTACGCCGTTGACCCGCGCCTTGACTCTTAAAATCCCCCTGCTCTCGGCGGCAATGGATACCGTCACGGAAGCGGACACTGCCATCACCATGGCCCAGCACGGTGGCGTGGGCATAATTCATAAAAATTTTAGCATCGCCGCGCAGGCACGGGAGGTTAGCAAAGTCAAACGCAGCGAAGCAGGCCTGGTCAGCGATCCGATTACCGTTGCCCCACACAACACGGTGGCAGAGGCGCTCGACCTCATGCGTAACCACAGCATCTCTGGCTTGCCCGTCGTCGTTGACGAACGCCTGAGCGGAATTTTGACGGGGCGGGATATTCGTTTTGAAAGCGATCGCAGCAAGCGTGTCAGCGAGGTAATGACCGAGCCTGTTATCACCGCCTCACGTGGCACGAGTAGCAGCGAGGCCTTGGAAATTTTACACCAGCATCGTATCGAAAAACTTCCCCTAATCGACGCAGGTCGTCTTGTCGGACTGTTTACTATCAAGGACATTGAGAAGGCACGTCGTTTCCCCGCTGCCTCCAAAGACAGCCGCGGGCGGTTGATCGTCGGGGCCGCGGTCACGCCAGCACCTGACTGTGGTGCACGTGTTGAGGCTTTGCTCGCGGCAGGTTGCGATGTGCTGACGCTCGACACCGCGCATGGGCACAGCCAAGGGGTGATAGATACGCTGACGATGATTAAGCAGACCTTTACCTCCCCTGACTACGAGTTGATTGTGGGCAATATTGCCACGGCTGAGGCGACGCGTGCTCTGATCAGTGCTGGTGCGGACGCAGTAAAAGTAGGAGTCGGGCCTGGCAGTATTTGCACTACCCGTATCGTTGCAGGCATTGGTGTGCCACAACTCACTGCCATCATGGACTGTGCGCAGGTCGCCGCGGAACATGGCGTGCCTGTTATTGCCGACGGCGGGGTGCGTTTTTCGGGTGACATTCTGAAAGCCTGTGCCGCGGGTGCGTCTACCGTTATGATCGGCAGTTTGTTCGGTGGCACAGACGAAGCTCCTGGCGAGATGATCCTTTACGAAGGCAAGACCTATAAATCCTATCGCGGCATGGGCAGTATTGCAGCCATGCAAGCGGGCAGTAGAGATCGCTACCAGCAAGGGGATGTTGCCGCGTCGGGCAAACTCGTGCCAGAGGGTATTGAAGGACTTGTGCCCTACAGCGGGTCACTGTCCGATAGTTTGCAACAGCTCGTAGGTGGCTTGCGTTCTGGCATGGGTTATATCGGGGCAAAGAACATCGCGGCTATCGTCGCCGCTGCCGAGTTTGTCAAGCTTAGCCCCGCGGGCTTGAAAGAAAGCCATGTGCATGATGTCGTTATCACCAGAGAATCACCCAACTACCGCCGCTGAACTGATCGTCATCATCGATTACGGTTCGCAATACACCCCGCTTATCGCCCGCTGTTTGCGGGACTTGGGTTACCGCAGCGAAAGCGTCAGCGCGGCGCAGTGTGGCGCGGGTTTGCGGGCGCGTGGGGTAATTCTTTCCGGCGGCCCTGAATCGGCAGGCACAGGCGCTAAGATCCCCGACTGGCTACTAGACCAAGCCGTACCGCTGCTCGGCATCTGTTACGGCATGCAGTTGTTGGTGGACGCGGCGGGCGGCAAGGTGCACAGCGACCAGCAACGTGCGTTTGGCCGCGACACGATCGAGTTGGCCACACCTGACGATCCGCTGTTCACGGGGCTGCCGCGTCAACTCGTGGTGTGGATGAGCCACTGTGACCATGTCGGTAGTTTACCCGCTGACCTACAGGCAACCGCACACAATGCCGCGGGTGTCATTGCCGCGGTGCGCCATCGCCGCTGGCCGCACTGGGGTGTGCAGTTTCACCCTGAAGTTACGCACACCTCGCATGGCAAAGCCATCTTGGCAAATTTTTGCCAGCACATATGTGCCGCGCCCGCAGGCAGAGGCGCAGCCAAGGCAGGCAGGGAGGTGGTGCTGGCGCGGTCTGCACTGCAACGTGTCGACGATCTTTGTGCACGCCTCAAGGCAGAGGTTGGCGCGGGCAAGGTGCTGGCGGCAGTGTCAGGTGGGGTTGATTCAAGCGTCACCGCGGTGTTGCTGGCACGCACGCTCAGCCAGGCACAGCTCTGCTGTGTCTATATCAACAACGGACTGTTACGAGAGCACGAGGCCGCGGCAATTACAGCCGTCTTGCGGGAGTTGGCAATTGTGCCCCAATCCCTCGACTGTCAGCAGGAGTTTGTCGCCGCCCTGCGCGGTGTGACTGACGCGGAAGAAAAACGCCAAATCATCGGGCACGAGTTTGTGCGTCAGCTGGAAAAATTTGCACAGGGCAAGGGGTTTACGCATTTGGCGCAGGGCACGCTCAAGTCGGATGTCATTGAATCGGGCGGCGGTGAGCGCACACACCGTATCAAGAGCCATCACAATGTCGCGGCACTGCCTGCCGAGATGGAACTCAAGTTGCTTGAACCACTGCGGGACCTGTTCAAGGACGAAGTGCGGGCGTTGGGCAAAGCACTGGCGCTCAGCCAACGCATCTTGCAACGCCAACCTTTCCCCGGCCCAGGCTTGGCAGTGCGCATTGTCGGAGAAGTTACCCCGTCACGGCTGGCCAGGTTGCGTGCCGCCGATGCCATCTACCTCGCTGCCTTGCACGAACACGGGCTTTACGACCAGACTTGGCAGGCCTTCTGTGTGCTGCTACCGCTCAGCTCTACAGGTGTGCGAGGCGATCGCCGCAGCCAGGCAGCTACTGTCGTTTTGCGGGCCGTGCAGAGCGTTGATGCCATGACCGCGTCTGCGTGCGAGCTACCGATAGAGGTGTTGGCCACCATCGCGGCACGTATCACGGCCCAGGTCGACGGTGTCAACCGCGTTGTCTACGACCTGACCAGCAAGCCACCGGCGACGATCGAATGGCAATAGGTCTGCTAAAGTCGAAGCCTAAGTCAGCGCCCCCATAGGCAGGACCTCTGCACGAGGATGGGGGCACCTCAGGTAGGCTTACGTCAGCGTAATGTCAAACCTACCTGCAAGATCTCCCTGTCGCTGATCATCAGGCGTGCAAGCAACGATAAGTTTTTGCCGCTGTGCTTCCGTCATCCTAGGATTTTGCAGGAGAAAATCTTGCGTATTTAATTCCTGTACAAAATCGTTGTCAACGAGTTGCTCACCACTAAAATACATCTGGGTCACAAACTGCGGTAACCCTGTAGCCATAACGAGCATGTGAATGTGCGGTGGACGATACCAGTGCCGCGCTAAGTTGGCGGGGTAAAAGCCAGGCACGACAGTTTTAAAACTGTAGTTACCTTTAGCATCAGTCGTTGCTCGTCCCCAATATTGAAAATGGGGGTCGTGCGTGCGGTGGATCGTCGCCCCAGTCACGGGATGACGAAAGTCTTGGTTTTGGGCATCACCGTTGTGGTTGTAGCGCCCGCTCGCCGCGGCTTGCCAGATGATGAGCGTCGCCGCCGGCACGGGCTGGCAATCGGCATCATGCAACGTGCCATCGATGTAAACGACCTGCCCTTGTGCTTTACCGTCTCTGCCTTTGACATAAGTCAAGTCATTGTCATTGGCAAGATGCAGTGGTGTTTGGGGGGAATCGTCTTCTCTTACCTCCTCGATGGGCGTGTCGGGCCGGGGAAAGAATGGGCCGAGCGGTTGCGCCGCAGTCGCTTCCAAGCAGGCGTAGGCGGCTGAACTACCCGCCACCACTGCACCGGCAGCACCTGCACCAACTTGAAAAAAATGACGCCGCGATAACTTGCTGTCTTTCTGCATAGCACTTCTCCTGTTGTGTGTTTCTTTTAAAAAACTACCATGGTAGTGGTGGCAGTGAAAGCAGTTAACAGCTATCCGCATCATAGGTATTGCCTATGGAGAATGACATGCTGCCTGCGTTTACTGACATCTATTATTTTTTGGAAGTAGCTCGCTGTGGCAACATCTCCCGGGCGGCGGAAAGGCTTAACATTTCTCAGCCCAGCCTCAGCGAAGCGATGCAGCGTCTTGAACACAAATTAGGCACTCAGCTTTTGGTGCGTAAACACAGCGGGGTGCAATTGACCCGGGCGGGACGTAGTTTACGTGATGACGGTGGTGTGCTCGTTACCCGCTGGCAACATTTGAAAGCAAGTATCAGCAAGTGCGATCGCCAACCAGGCGGTCAATATGTGCTCGGCTGTCATCCTTCGGTAGCCACGTATACGTTGACAAAATTTCTGCCGCACCTCTTGCAAGCTTACCCGGCCCTGGAAACTAAGTTGGTGCACGGTCTGTCGCGCAAAATTACCGAAGCGGTCGTTAGCTTTAACATTGATCTTGGCATCGTCGTCAATCCTGTGCAGCATCCCGACTTGGTAATCAGAGAACTGTGCCGCGATGTAGTCGCATTTTGGTGGGCACGCCGCCCCTCAGCGGTGCAGACACTTGACGCAGATAGAGGTGTGTTGATGTACGATCCTGAACTCGCCCAAGTGCGCAACCTCTTGCAAAAATTACGCCGCCAGCAGAAACACCTTTGTCGAAGAATTGTGCAATCCAACAGTCTTGAGCTCATTGCCGACCTTACCGCCGCGGGTGCAGGCATTGGCATCCTGCCCACCCGTGTTGCTCGACCGCGGCAGCTGTGTCTACTTGACAGCTCTCTGCCTACTTATAGAGACCGCATCTGCCTCGTCTATCGAGCTGATTACCAACGCAGTCAAGGCAGCAAGGCAATCATTAGCACCATCATAAATAGCAAATTTTAATCAGCAGTATACTGCTGGTGCCGGTCCAAAAAATATCTTGCCTGCATTGGCACTGGTTGCTGCAGCCGTGTGACTGCAAAGCTAGCCGCATTAAGGTAAAATAAAAACATGCCGACATCTTTTGCCAAAAGTATCTCGCGCCGTGTCTTTGAACCTCCACCCCAGCGTGGCTTTGCCCGCCATCTGTTGTGCGACATCGGCGCTGAACCACTATCTGCTGCCAGCCAGCACGACAAGAACGGCCTCTATGCTGCGCTCAGGCGCTGGCGTTGGCAACTACCACCACCTGCATATCGCCACGAGCACCTGCCGCGCCCGCTGCACCTTATTGCCGCGGCATCGCTACGTCGGCGCTATCATGTGGAGGAGCGTTTGCTGGCGGCAACCTTGGACTGGAGTTGCGACACTTTTTGTGACTTGCCCCCGACCGCGGCTACGTGGGACACGGTTATCTACAAGTCGTTAGCTATGCTAGAGATTATCGGGCAGTGTGCTACCAGTGCGCAGCTCAGCCTCATCAGCTCTGCCACCGCGCACGATGTTTACATGTTAATCGGCATAAAGATGTTCAGCAGTGGGGTTTTTAGTGCCACTGCCTACCGCCGTTTTTTACACGCAGGCGGCCAGCATCATAACCAACTGCATCTGCCTGTCACCGCCAACAAGGACATTGCTGCGCTCCTTATTCCTCGCCCACCACGTCCGCTGCTCACCCCGACCAATCCTCTCAATCACTGCCTGACTCCGTTCGACAGCGTGCAACAAATTCCTCAACTGCTGCTCGACACCCAGCCAGCAGAGGTGCCTCAGGTTTGGCAACGCCGCAACGAACACGACATCATCGATATGGCGGCTGAATTGCTGGATTAAAACGCGCTTTTTAACTTGTCGTCGCGGCTTAAAAACAAAACCTAACTTGACATCAAGGCAACTGGTCTTATGTTGCAGTCGAGTTAGTTGGGTTAACTTTTTTACGGAGGTAGTGAGATGTTAGTACCTAGCAGTTTTTTTCAAAAAAGTTTTTTTGATCATTGGTTTGATCACTGGCATGAGGATGAGGTAACACGCTTCGTGCCGAAGGCAGGCATTGCCGAGCGAGAACAAGATATTGCTTTAAATCTTGACCTGCCTGGCTTCAAAAAAAACGAGTTGGATGTTGAGGTGCAGGGCGATCAGCTGGTTGTCAGAGGTGAACGCCACAAAGGCGAGGAGCAGGGCCGCTATCGGCGTGAAGAGCGGGCCTTTGGTGCGTTTGAGCGTCGCTTTGTGTTGCCCCAGAGTGTTGCTCGCCACAAGATTGCGGTCAATTACAAAGACGGTGTCTTGCAGGTGACAATGCCTAAACGCGAGGCGGCGGCTACGCGTCGACTAGCGATCGATGGTTGAGCGTGCCGTTTACGGTGATGCCGATGTTGATGCTACGTGTTTGCACGGCAGGCGCGTAGCCATCATCGGTTATGGCAATCAAGGGCGGGCACAGGCCTTGAACTTGCGGGACAGCGGGGTGCAGGTGCGGGTTGGTTTGCGGCCCGGCAGCGAGCGCTGGCAGGTAGCTCAAGCTGACGGATTAGAGGTTGATGCCATCACTAACGTTGTGCGGCGGGCCGATGTGGTGATGCTGCTCGTGCCCGACGAAGTAATGGGCGAGCTCTATGCCCAAGCAGTGCGTGCCAATCTCAAACCCACGGCAGTGCTGGGTTTTGCCCATGGCTTTGCGGTGCACTACCGCTTGCTTGAGCCGCAAAGTGGCGCGTTTGTGGTTGCACCCAAAGGCACGGGAGTCGCGTTACGCACGCATTATCTCGATGGCACGGGCTTGCCTGCGTATGTGGCTGTGTATCGTCATGATGATCATGAGGGCTTAGCGTTAGCGTTGGCGTATGCACAGGCGATTGGCTGTAGTCGCCGTGGTATTTTTCGCACAACTTTCAAGGAAGAGACCGAGAGCGATCTGTTCAGCGAGCAGGCTGTGCTCTGCGGTGCGTTGGGGCTTTTGTTGCGACAAGCTTTCGAGGTGTTGGTTGAAGCTGGCTATGATCCCCGCTTGGCTTATTTTGAATGTGTCACCGAAGCTAAATTGGTCTGTGATTTGCTGGTTGCCGAAGGCTTCTCTGCTTTCGGTGAAAAAATTTCTAATACCGCAGAACTAGGTGGCCATATGGCTGGTGAGAAAATCATCGACCAGCAAGACGTGAAAACCAAAATGCGCCGCGTGTTACAAGATATTCAAAATGGCACTTTTGCCCAGGCTTTCGTTGCCGACTACAACAACAATTTCCGCCAGCTAAACATGTACCGCACGGCTTGGCAAAACCACCCGATCGATAAGGCTGGAGCTGAAGTGCGGCAGTTGACACAGCCCTAACCCGTGCCGTTCATGGAGCTCTCGGTGGGCAACCGCCGAGAGGTCTGAGGGCAGGTCTGAACGCGATAGCGAGAGGCAAAGACCTTCCTTAGCCCGTACCTCCGTTATCTTGGCAGGGAGCAGACCTGCCGAGAAACTCTCCCCTGAGATAGGTGCAAGCACATACTCTTGTCTGAAAGCATAACCTAACGGCAATATGGCAGTATTTGTGGTCGAGTTTTCGCACGGTCTCTCCCTGCCGTTCATGGAGCTCTCGGCAGGCAAGCATGAACGTAACCGCCAGAGGTCTGAGGACAAGCAGAGGGTCCTGAGGACAAGCCCGAACGCAATACAGGGAGGCCTGAGAACATGCAGCGAGCTAGGAAGCGAGCGATACAAAAAGTCGTGCGCAGCGCAGCTGGGCGAGGCGCAGACCTGCCGAGAAACTCTCCCCTGAGATAGGTGCAAGCACATACTCTTGTCTGAAAGCATAACCTAACGGCAATATGGCAGTATTTGTGGTCGAGTTTTCGCACGGTCTCTCCCTGCCGTTCATGGAGCTCTCGGCAGGCAAGCATGAACGTAACCGCCAGAGGTCTGAGGACAAGCAGAGGGTCCTGAGGACAAGCCCGAACGCAATACAGGGAGGCCTGAGAACATGCAGCGAGCTAGGAAGCGAGCGATACAAAAAGCAGCGTAGCGAGCGAAGCGAGCTAGAAAGCGAGCGATACAAAAAGCAGCGTAGCGAGCGAAGCGAGCTAGAAAGCGAGCGTTACAAAAAAGCCGCGTAGCGCAGCGCGTAGCAAAGTGCTCGATATCCCTGCACAGGGTTCTCTGCTCAAAGCTTCGTGACGAGAGCCAGGCCAAATGATTGTGGGCTGAATACAGGTAGAAGGTCCAGCTTGCCGGGCTTCGCCTCCTCGGTGACGATGATGTGTGTATCTGCGCGCGGTAGCCACACGGTGATGATCTCAGCAATTCTCGCACCCGTAAACAGCAGGTAGCCAGCGACTGCCTTGCGAGCGCCGCGACGGGTACAGCGGTCGTGGTTGTCGCGGCCTTCCTTGCACTTGCTCGCCTGAGCAAATCCTGCTCCCATCAATGCCAGGCTAGCTATTTCACCCGCGGTGTAAAGCCAGCCCAAGTCCGAAACGTAACGTCCCTGCACCGCATGTCCGATACCGAAGCCAAACACCGTGCCCAATGCTCCCCCGACCATGTATGTGCGCAGGTCAATTTCCACAAGTTTGCCGAGATCTTCGTCCACCGCGACATCAGTGCTGGTCTCGTTAGCAGGCAGAGTCTGAATTGCGTCGCCATTCTCCTCGGCTGTAGCAATACCAGCCATTGCAAACATACACACCACGCCGAACAACAAAACTTTCATGGTTTCTCCTTAAAGCTCATCTCACATGGTGCTTCGGAATTTTTAAAATAAAATCTTAACATTGTTGATTACATGTTTTATTTTGGGTGGTTATAGATAGACATTGTGCCCCACCATAGAAGCTCAATGAGCGATGCTATGCCAAAAATGGTAAAATTGGAGGTATCGCCAGCTATCTTGGATAACCTGATGTGGCTACTCTTGCCTCTCTTGCTTTTGCTGCTCGGCGGATGCGGTGTGGACAGCATGTACTCGTCGCTTAAGTCCGCCTGTGGTGATCAAGTCTGCGCTGACATCTACAGCAGGGACTTGTTAGATGTCAATCGTGCCACCATCGATGACTTGCGTGCCTACATGCTAAACAAACAGCCTGGCAAGCGCTATGCGAACACTCCCTTCAAACGAGAAGATGACGGACGAGGCGACATCGATGATTTGATGCGCGGGTTGATGATTGTCAAAAAGCTGCACGGCATTAACCCTATCTTTGCACTGGCACTGTCGATTCACGAGTCGGGTTGGGGCACAAGCCCGCAAGCGCTCGGCAAGCACAATCTCTGGGGCTGGAACGCCGCCGATGGCAAGGAACATCTTGCCACAACCTTCACCTCCTTTTCGCAAGGCTTCAACAGTGTCTTCAAGCACATCAAGCGCTCATATTTGAGCACTGACGGTCGTTTTTACAAACCTTGCGACCTACCAGAAAAATTTGCCCGCCTCGTGCGCAGGGGCGGCTGCGATGCGAGAGACTGCGGTGCGTCACTAGCAGGGATGAACTGCATGTATGCATCGGATAACGGCTGGGCACGCGGAGTTCGTGAGCACATGAACGATATTACCGCCTACATCAATGAGCATGTTGCCCCTGCCGCGGGCTGCGCCGTGCCAAGATAACGGAGATTTGTGCTAAGTAGTGTCCTTGCCTCAGGCATTCTCGCTCGCTGCGCTGCGCACGACTTTTTGTATCGCTCGCTTCCTAGCTCGCTGCATGTTCTCAGGCCTCCCTGTATTGCGTTCGGGCTTGTCCTCAGGACCCTCTGCTTGTCCTCAGACCTCTGGCGGTTACGTTCATGCTTGCCTGCCGAGAGCTCCATGAACGGCAGGGAGAGACCGTGCGAAAACTCGACCACAAATACTGCCATATTGCCGTTAGGTTATGCTTTCAGACAAGAGTATGTGCTTGCACCTATCTCAGGGGAGAGTTTCTCGGCAGGTCTGCTCCCTGCCAAGACAACGGAGGAACGGGCTAAGGAAGGTCTTTGCCTCTCGCTATCGCGTTCAGACCTGCCCTCAGACCTCTCGGCGGTTACCCCCACCTCTTGCCCACCAAGAGCTTCATGAATGGCGGGGCGAGGCCGTTCGCTGCGCTGCGGCTTTTTGCTACGCTCGCTTCCTAGCTCATCGCTACGCGATGCTTTTTGTATCGCTCGCTTGCTAGCTCGCTGCATGTTCTCAGGCCTCCCTGTATTGCGTTCGGGCTTGTCCTCAGGACCCTCTGCTTGTCCTCAGACCTCTGGCGGTTACGTTCATGCTTGCCTGCCGAGAGCTCCATGAACGGCAGGGAGAGACCGTGCGAAAACTCGACCACAAATACTGCCATATTGCCGTTAGGTTATGCTTTCAGACAAGAGTATGTGCTTGCACCTATCTCAGGGGAGAGTTTCTCGGCAGGTCTGCTCCCTGCCAAGACAACGGAGGAACGGGCTAAGGAAGGTCTTTGCCTCTCGCTATCGCGTTCAGACCTGCCCTCAGACCTCTCGGCGGTTACCCCCACCTCTTGCCCACCAAGAGCTCTATGAATGGCGGGGCGAGGCCGTTCGCTGCGCTGCGGCTCTTTGTAACGCTCGCTTCCTAGCTCGCTCCCTGTCCTCAGACCTCTCGCGATTGCATTCAGATTATTTTTTTTGCACAAGGCATGTGCTCACAACCTATTTTAGGGCGAGTTTCTCGGTAGGGCTGCGCCGCGCCAAGATAACGGAGGTACGGGCTAAGGAAGGTCTTTGCCTCTCGTTATTGCGTTCAGGTTTGCCCTCTGATCTCTCTGCGTGCCCTCTCAAGCTTGCTCCCCAGCCTAGGCCTGAAAAAACCTGATGTTGGTGGCTATTATTGTTGACAGAGGCAACGACCTTCGGTTAGGTCGGGCGGGTGGTCGTTATTAATAACTTACGAGGAGAGTTTTCATGAAACCATGTATCAAGGTTGCGCACAAGCTGTCTGTCACCGACAGTTTTATGTTCCTGCCCTTGGAAATGCGCAAAATCCCACTCGGCGAGCTCAGTTTTTCTTTCTATCGTGGTGCTCTACAAGAACTCAACGACCGTGCCCAGCAAGGTGAGTTCGATGTTGTCGTTGTCAGTAGTGCGGCTTATCCACGGATAGCCGACCGCTATCACCTGCTCAATGTCGGCACACATACCGCGAAAGACAAGGGACCTGTCATAGTTACTGCCAGCGATTCCCAGATAAAAGGGGCCGAAGATCTGCAAGGTAAAACTATCGCGTTTCCTGGTAAAGACACCTCAGCCTTCGTTGCCGCCCAAGGGGTGCTCCCAAGTTTTGAGGCGGTGCATATGGGTTACTGGGAATTGGCTGATGCTGTTTTAGCCAAGGAAGTGGATGCCGCGGCATTTCTCCATCCTCCCCTCCGTTACCGAAATTTTCCCATCAAGCAGGTATTGTCTCTAGGCAGTGCTTGGCAACAAAAGCACAAACTGCCGTTACCACTCGGTAGCTTGGCGATCAGCAGAGACATCGATACCGACACGGCGAAAAAGATTGCTACCAAGGTTCGGGAAAGTATCACCTATGCCTTGTCCGACCCCGATGAAACTCTGCGAATTGCATTGGCCCGTAAGGATGTCGTTGCCCACGGTCGTGGCGAAAGCATCACCATCGAGCAAGCACGGGAATACCTGGCTGGCACTATCGATGCCTCCACCTTGTCGCTCGACGACAGAACCAAGGCGGGTATCGCTGCTATCGTCAAGGCAAGCACAGCCGACGGCAGCACTACCGACATCACCTACGTGGGCTAGGCTAGATCGTAGAGATGGTTGACCGCGTGACACCGCTGTCCTTCGAGTTCAAGACTATCGATGACATCGATGCTCTGAAGGACGCGGTCGTCACCCACCAAGAAAGCCACCTCCGACGTTATCCAATGCAATGGCTGAGCCTCACGATGCTCTATTTTGAGATAAAGACCTGTCTCGATGAACTGCTCGGCAATATTTTTAAGCACGGCTACCCCGACAAGCACGCCGCCCCGCTAGTGACCGTCAAGATCCACGGTGACGAACGGGAGCTCGTCGTGCAGGTCATCGATAACGCCAAACCTTTCGATCTTACCCGCCATATCGTCAAAAAAGACCACAAAGATGAGGAAGTGGTGCTCGGTATCGAGCTTATCCGCAAGCTCGTCGATGACATTGAATACACCCCGTTGCCAAACGGCAATCAGGTAACCCTACGCAAACGCACCGTGGACTGATCAGCGATGCTCAGCCGTCTCGGTAACGATATTCGTGCTTCGCTCGTCGTCTTTCTCGTCTCATTACCGATCTGTCTCGGCTCGGCCCTCGTGGCAGGTTTACCGGTCTCGACGGGCCTCATCGCGGGTGTTGTCGGTGGAATCGTCGTCGGTGCAATCAGCGGTTCACGTCTGGCGGTCTCAGGTCCTGTGCCAGGCGTGGCCGTAATCGCCGCGGGCTTCATCGACAGCATCGGCTCGGTTGCAGGACTGATGCTTGCCATCACCCTCGCGGGTATTTTGCAAATCATTCTCGGCCTGAGCAAAGGCGGCAGCATCGGTGACTATTTTCCCAGCGCAGTCATCAAAGGGGTGCTCGCGGGCATCGGCCTCCAACTTATCAGCAAGCAATTGCCACAAGTTATCGCCCTCTCCCATTGGCAAACTCAAGGACAGCCTCATCTGGGGGTTATCGCCATCGGTAGCTTCTCGATGATCTGCATCTTCCTCTGGGATAGACTCAAGGCCTATCATAAATTTTTTAAATTTTTACCTGCGGGCTTGTTTGTCGTCGTCGTTGCCGTTGTCAGTAACAGCCTGCTTTTTGCCAGATTGCTTCCCTCCCTATACATAGATACCACCTATCTCATCGGGCATGTCTTCTCAGCGGACACTAGCCAGCTGTGGGGAACTTTTTTTCAATTTGACTGGAGTGCGCTGCAGAAGAGCATCACCTTCAAAGCGGCCCTGGTTATCGCGGCCGTCGCCTCGCTTCTGTCGCTGATCAGCCTCGACGCGGCTGACAGCATGGATAAAGGGACACCGAGTTCAAAAAACCGTGAGATACTCGGTCAAGGGATCGCCAACTTCCTCGTCGGTCTGCTCGGTGGCTTGCCGATTATCTCCTCCGCGCTGCGTTCCGCGGCAAACAAGATTGCTGGCAACGAAAGCCGTCTATCCGCGATCCTGCACGGGATTTGGCTATCGTTGTGTTTTCTGCTAATTCCGCAAGTCATCGCCCTAATACCCTTAGCCTCGTTAGCCGCCTTGCTAGTCTTCATCGGTATCCGCATGAATTCCCCCCGTATCTATCGTCAGATGTTCAAGCTGGGCAAAAGTCAGTTCCTACCCTTCGTCGTCACTACCATCACCTGTGCCTTTGTTGATTTTCTGAGCGGCATCGGTCTCGGCTTGGCGATCAGTATTTTCTTCATCATGAAAACCAACACCGAAAGCCCGGTTATTTTTACCTCCGAGAACGGTCGCCATGTTATCCGGATCATGAAAGATATATCCTTCCTCAACCGCCCTCTCTTACGCGGTATCCTCGACAATATCCCCGATCGTTCCGAAGTTGTGCTCGACAACGCTCGCCCAGTACCGCTGGCTATCGATCGTGACATTATCAACCTGTTTGAGGATTTTTTTGCCCGTTGCAAGGCTAAGCAGATCAAGATCAGCTTCCGCGGCACCTCCTCGCTCGCGGGCGATCTGGAGAGTTACTGGTCTTGAAGGAGAATCGTTTCTTTAGGAGACGCTTATCAGCGAGGCTATGATCAAGGAACAAGTGCCGCGCTCAGGTAAGGTCATCAAGATGGGGCAAGATGGAAGCACCCTCACTAGCCGTGGCAAATAGAGGGTGCTTCTTTTCGCTGTGCAACAGAAACCAATCGAGCCTGCGCTCCGCGAACTATCTTAGGGGTTTAGCCCCGCAGGTACACCGTGTGCATGTAACAACAAGCCTCTGTCTTCGCCTGTGTGCGACTGCCCACCGTAGGGGCCGATTTCTTGCGCCAAAATATCGGTAATCATCGCCGCGTCTTTGCGTGTGCGCGACTGCTCGTCATCAATAGGCCGCTTCTCGATAGGCTGTTTGTTGAAAATATCGGTAATCCGGCTTGCCACTATCTCAGCGTCTTTGCGTGTGAACAACTGCTCACCATAGGGGCCGATTTCTTGCGCCAAAATATCGGTAAGCTGGCTTGCCAGCAGTTCAACGTCGGCATCAGTAATCTGGCTTGCCACTGTATCGGTAATCTGACTTGCCACTATCTCACCGTAGGGGCCGATTTCTTGCGCCAAAATATCGGTAATCCGGCTTGCCACTATCTCAGCGTCTTTGCGTGTGAACAACTGCTCACCATAGGGGCCGATTTCTTGCGCCAAAATATCGGTAATCTGGCTTGCCACTATATCGGTAATCTGGCTTGCCGATATCTCACCGTCAGCATCGCTAATCCGGACTGCCCATATCTCACCGTCAGCATCGGTAATCCGGCCTGCCGATATCTCACCGTCAGCATCGGTAATCTGGCTTGCCGATATCTCACCGTCAGCATCGCTAATCCGGACTGCCCATATCTCACCACTGACTGCAGGCCTACCGTGCGGCATCATATGATCCAGTAACCCCCCCTCCTGTGGTGCAGCCGCCAGCAACCCGTAGGGAGGGGGGTTAAGCATCTTCGAAAGTGGCCAGCCAACTTGCGGTGAGGTTGTTTTTGCGAGTGCGACAGCACGTCTGCCGATTGCACTGCTGTTCGCGTACACAGCAGCGCCACACACGGCAATACTGCATACCATCACACTCAGCTGTTTGGTAAAGGATCTCATTGTAATTCTCCTCAAATTGATCAAAATACGACCGTGCGTCATTATCAAAGTGGGGTTATGGTGTCAAGCAGGTTGCCTAGAAAAAAACGCAGGAGTGTGCTGTTGATCGGCGGAAGCGGTTTTGTCGGGCGGCTGCTAGGTGATTTTTTGCAGGCCGAGGGCTATGCCTTGCGGGTGTTGAGTCGTGCCACACAGGTGAAGTTACCTTATCCAGCGCGGGCTTATCGCTGGCAGCAGGATGGCACATTGCCCGCGGCGGCGCTTGCCGATGTTGATGTGGTGGTCAATTTGGCGGGAGCATCGGTGGCGGAAGGGCGCTGGCACCGGGCGCGTCGGGCCGAGATCGTCGCGTCACGGGTGCAGACGACGCGGGCAATGGTAGTGGCGCTACGGCAGTTGTCGCATCAGCCAGTGGTGGTGCAGGCGGCCGCCGTCGGCTACTACGGCGAGCGTGGCGATACCGAGCTTGTCGAGAGCAGTGCGGCAGGCACGGGGTTTCTTGCCACAACCGCACGACAGTGGGAGGCCAGCCTGGTTGACGCGGGGTTGGACAATCGCTGGGTGCTGCTGCGCTTTGGTATGGTGCTAGGCAACGGTGGCGGGGCGCTGCGGATGCTAGGCAAGATCTACCGACTCGGTGGCGGGGCGGCGCTAGGCAGTGGCAAGCAGTATGTGAGTTGGGTGCACAGCGATGACATTTGCGGCTTCGTGCGCCAGGCTTTGCAGGACCGTGCTTGCCACGGAGTCTATAACCTCACCGTGCCGCAAGCGATAACTTACAACACCCTGCATCAGGCCTTGCTACGACGTTTTCGTCCCCTGTTCGCCAGCCCCGTGCGCGTCCCCCGATGGCTATTGCACTTGCTACTGGGCGAGAAGGCGACGGTAGTTACTAGCAGTCAACGGGTTGTGCCGCAGCGCACGCTGAGCACAGGCTATACCTTCAAGTTCACCGAGATTGACGCGGCCTTGCAGAGTATCCAGAAATTTTAGCGGCGCGGCAATCAGCTCAACCACTTCACGTCGCGCGGTTCATGAGGAGGCACGATCGAACAGCCGCAAGACCGCGATGCCCCCAGCACTGATAGCAATCCCGACATACAGCTCATCCAGCCAGGCGTTGTCGGGGTAAAACTTCCAAGCCGTAACTCCTGTAGCCGCGGCCAGGCAGATGGTGACGAACTGCCAATCTCGTATTTTGTGGCGGGCAAAATAACCATACAACACAGGCAATAGCAGGCAGGCAGCTGAATAGGTCCCCAGCACTTTCCACACCTGGGGAATGCTATTCTGAAACAGCTGTACTAGCGCTAGGGTCAGCAGTCCTGAAAAGATGAGGGCAAGGATATGTGGCCATCTTGACCTGCCGCTCTTGTAACCGCACAGGTCAAACGATATCGAGGTAGAAGCGATGAACAGGTAAGAATCCATCGTCGAAAGAATGGTGGCACAGACACCTGCAAGCATGAGCCCCTTCAAGCCCGCAGGTAAGATCGCCAAACTGTAGGTGAGGTAGGCATGTGCTGCGTTGAGTTCTGGATACGCGGCGCGGGCATACATTGCACCGAGCACCGTGCAGAGATCGAAGGTTATCCAGATACAGGTGGTGAACAAAATTCCGCGGCGAGCTACCGTCAGTGAGCGGGCGGCGAAAACACGCTGATAGAAATTGGGATCAACCAGTGTCGATAAGGCAATAAAACCCCAGACCAGCGTCGGCAGCAGTGGCTCGCGGTCGAACAGGGTGAAGTGTGTGGGTGGCAAATGTTGGCGTAAAAAATCATACCCACCATAGGTCAAGTAAGAAAATATTAACACGATTGCTACTGCCACATACATGGCGATAAACTGGGCGATGTCAGAGTAAACGATGGCCCGAAATCCGCTCAGCGCTGAGTAGCAAACGATGGCCAGCAAACCCAAGGCAGTGCAGACAAAAAAATCACCGCCGCTGATAGTCTGCAAAAAAATACCGAGACTGATGGCATAGACGAGAGGCAACACGTTGCAGAAATTAAATATGCTGCTGAGCCGCCCTGACCATGGCCCGAACATCTGCGTGACCAGCTGTGGTAAGGTCATTGCCTTGAATTTGCGCATTGCTGGTGCAATCAGGAAGGCAAACAGCAGGTAGGCTGCATACCAGAAGATGCCCTGAATCAGGAAGGCGTAGATGCCCTTCTCGAAAGCAAACTGCGTGACTCCGAAGATACCACCGTACCAGGTGGCCGCGAGGGTGGCGATGAACATCGGCAGGGTTAGCCGCCGTCCCATCAGCATGTAGTCGAGCAGACCCGCACGTGCCGAGGGTGGGTGGGTTTTGCGTCGCGTCCCGTAAACGACGAGCAAGAACGTGGCCACCATGACCGCCGCGAACACAAGCCAATCGTAAACTGTGATCGCAGCAGCTACTTCTGTGGCCATCGACTCGTCTCAGCCGCCCCGCCTGGATGGTGCTTAATCCTCCGCCTGCTAGCGCGCTCAGTGTGTCAATCTGGATTGGGGGCGAGAATCTGTAACGACAACACGGTGCGGTTTCCAGTCTGGCACATGGGCAAAAATTTGTGCAGAGATAACTTCTATCCCCGCGCGGCTGGGATGAAAACAGTCGGCGGCTAGATGTTGTGGTTCGAACACCTGTTTAGCCAACGACGCAGCTAAGGTGACCCGATGCGCGTTGGCTGCCAGTGATCCGTCCTCTGGTGCGAGAGAGGCATCAACATGCGTTGTCGTGCTAGTCAGCGCACCGAGTGCCGCATTGACCGCATCCAGTTCCGCCTGCATCACATCAAGTTGTGCCGTGTCGGCACCGCTGATACGCGGACAAAAGCTCGCCAGCTGCCGATATTCAGGTGGGGCAAGGCCACCGTCTCTTATCTGGGCGCAGGTGTAGGTCTTGCCATCTCTAGTGAAGGCGGTATCTTCAGGGCTGGTCACGTCACGAAACACGCTAACGACTGGCAACACGGGCACAATCAATAGCTGGGCTTGAGCATTACGGGCAAGAATCTTTTCGCTTACCTGCCTAAGCGATGCGATCAAAGTGTCTTGGTCGAAGTCGAGGTCACAAAAATCGTTCGTGCCTGCTTCCAACACGTAGTGGGTCGTCCTGAGGTCGGCACGCTCAAGCTGGGCTGCAATGTCCACCGGACGCGTGCCACTCGCTCTTGCCCCAGATACGGCAAGGTTGTGAACATGGAAGTTGTTGTGCTCAATCCGACAGGCAAGCGATACACAGTGTTGCCCCGATGAAAACACATTTTTGAAATGATGCTTGTAGTAGTCATCGAACGTCGATGGATGCTGGGGCTTGCCGCTCAGCATAGCGTTGAAGAACTCGTTGTCGGCAGACAGTTCCTGCCCCATCTGCGTGTCACTCAAAAAACCAACCGCAACGCTATTGCCCAGCACCGTCAGACGAAAGTCCGCGAAACCAACCGCGACTTCAGAACCGCCCTCACGCCCATGTTCATGCTCATGTTCATGCTCATGTTCATGCTCGTGTTCGTGCTCACTGCTGATCGGCTCGCCGCGCTCGCCGTGAGCATGCTCATCAGACTCACACGCAGGCAGGAGGAGGTATACAGCCGACAGGATCAGTGCAAAAATACTTTTCATTATGTTACCTCATAGCCAAAGATAAACCACTTTACCACCATATGGAACGCTCCCTAGTATTCTAACCCAATACCAACGTCTTGCAAAGCAAACTCAAGAGCCTTGGCTGCGGCTAAAGGCGGTCCAGCCTTTGAGATAGGTGAATGCAGTGGTTAGTTGACGGTCTTGTTGGCGTTGAGGTGGCCAGCTCTTGATCTCTTGCAACAGGCCGATGTTTTCAGAAAGATTACTCAAGTCCTGTCCCTTGATATGATGCTTGAGATCTGCTTCTCTAGGGCCGCTCTTCTGCGCGCCGGTCGGTCGACTGGCAACGAATATATCTGGTTCAATGCCCTTCGCTTGAATTGAACGATCGTTGGGCGTGTAGTAGCGCGCCACGGTGAGTTTCAAACCTGAGCCATCGGGCAACACGATCAACGTCTGCACCGAGCCTTTGCCGAAGGTAGTCGTGCCAACGACGAGGGCCCGTCCGTGATCCTGCAATGCACCCGCGACGATTTCTGCCGCACTCGCCGTGCTACTGTTGACCAGCACCACCACAGGAAAACCCCCATAGGTGCCGCGCTTGTGCGCAAACTCACGCTCGATGCGGTTGCGGTTTCTGCCGACGGTGGAAACGATCAAGCCTGACTCGATAAACAGGTCGCTGACTTTGACTGACTGCTCCAACAAGCCACCGGGATTGTTGCGCAGGTCTAACACCATGCCCTTCAGCGTTGCATGTCTGGCCTGCAAGATTTTCTCTAGTTCGTCGCCTGTATCGCCCTGAAAACTGTTGATCCTGACGTAGATAATATGTTGGCTGAGGTTCGCCGTTTGCACCGACTTGATCTTGATGACCTCCCGCACTAGCTCGAAGGTCAGCATCTCGGCCTCGCCCCGCTTGATCATGAAAGTTACCTTCGTGCCCACCGCTCCCCGCATTTTCTTCAGTGCAGTGTCGCTGCCGATAACTTCGACCTTGTGCTCGTCGATGGCAATGATCTCATCGCCTGACTTGATGCCAGCTCGCGCCGCAGGTGTGCCCTCGATCGCCGAGATAACGATGAGCTTATCCTGTTCTCGTGACACGATAATGCCCACCCCGCCAAACTTGCCCTGCGTGTCCATCGTCAACTGCCGAAAGGCTTCTCGCGGCATGATCACCGTATGCGGGTCGAGCTTGCCAACCATGCCCTGTAACGCGTGTTGGATTAGTTTGGTCTGTGCCACCTGCTCTGGGTCAAAATAGCTTGTTTCGAGAAAGTAAATGACCTTCGCAAAAGTTTCTAACGCTTGATAGCGTTCCTCGCCTGCACTCAGCGCACGCTGACTCAACACTAGTAAAAATAGGAGAAAAAAATGCGAAGGCGAAAATTTAACCACACGCGCTGCCATGTCATCTATCCTATCATACCCACATATCTACAGCTATTTTTTTTGTAAGTGTTGCCGCAATGCCAGTGCCGCCTGCCGTTCTTGCAGGTTGAGTTCTGTCTGACGACTATAGGTGTCGATGGTAGCGAAAGCCTGCTGGCGTTTACCCATGTGCATGTAGACATCGCTCAAGTGACGCACTGGCTCTAAACATTTGCGGCAGAAGTTTTTAGCCTTATTTAGCCAGATGAGCGCATCATCGTAACGTTGTTGTTGATGATACAGCAGTCCTAATTTTAGCAGGGTGAGATAGTAGGAGGGGTTTTCTGCCAGCGCCTGGCGATAGTAGTGTTCCGCGCGGCTGTAATCGCCACGCTCTTGATGAATCAGACCGAGATTGTGATAAAGACGTTCAGTGCGGGGGTAGGCGGTGTCGCGACTCTCCTTCAACAGCGCAAGAATCAGACGCTGTGCCTGTGACCATGCACCCGCGGCAATCAGAGCCGAGCTCAGGTTGAGACCTGTCGTTGACTTGGCGTTGTGACGATAGGCTTGGCGCAAGTAGAAGATCGCCTTGTCAGGATTTTTTAAGGCGAGCTGCGTAACTCCCATCAATTCAAGAAAATCTGCATCTTTAGGATGTTTTTCAATAATTTTACGCAGTTCTCCGTGTGCCTGCGATGGCAAGCCTGAATTCAGGTAGCTGACGACGATGTTTTTTTGCGACTCAAGAATTTTCGCTTCGTCCTGCGTGGCTTTGCCGCTGGTTTGACAAGCGTGCAGTAGCAGCGCGGTGATAGTCACGATGATGAGTGGCATGGCAGCCTCGTTACGGTTGTGCTCTTCTCTGTCTAGCATTATACCTTACAATCGCAGCAAGGTGTGAGCGACCGTGACGGACACAGCACAAACACTAGCACAACTGCTCCGCGCGGCGCGCACGCAGCGGGGCTTAAGCCGTGCCCAGCTAGCCACCGCCAGCAGAGTGCCACTCGCTTTCATTACCGCCATCGAGGAGGAAGACCATGCTGCGCGCCCCGAAACGGTCTTTTGTCGCGGCTTCCTGTGCATTATCGCCAGACATCTGCAACTCGACCCGGCCCCCCTGCTAGCAGCCTTCGCCACCCTACGCACGCGGCCAGCAAACGCCAGCTCGCTACTCTCCACCGGCAGCGTGCTCATCGGCACAGGTGCGGGCAAAAGCATGCCACGCCAACGCGGCAAACCTCTGCTGCTGGTTGCACTGGCACTCGTGCTGCTCGGCGCGCTGGCTCTATACTTAATGCGCCATCACGCGGCAACTATACCCACACCGCTAGATAGCCAGCCACCGAGTGCAACAGTGCCACCAAGTGCAGCCGTGCCACCGAGTGCAACAGTGCCACCAAGTGCAACAGTGCCCGTGCCACCGAGTGCAACAGTGTCCAGGCGACAGCGGTTGCGTTTGCAAGTAATTCGACCACTGCAGGTCGAGATAGCCATCGATGCTGGGAGGCGTGAACGCCGCATGTTGTTGCCGCAGGACTATGAGTTTGAATTTGAGCAGCAGGCACAGCTGACGATCGCCGACACTGCGGCAGTCAAGCTGTGGTTCAACGGTGAGGCACTCGGCAACTTGGTGCAGGGCGGGCGGCCGCGGCTGCTAATTTTCACCACCGCTGCCTCTACCACTGCACGCGCGGGGGAGAATGCAAGTCATCACTTCCAGCGCTGAGCTCGAGCACATCTTGAGCACGGCCCCCCGCACCCGTGCCTTCGTGCCCACGATGGGTGCGTTGCACGACGGGCATCTGAGCCTGGTCACGTTGGCAGCAAGGAACGCCGCCCAAACCGTCGTCAGTATTTTCGTTAATCCCAAACAGTTTGCCCCCCATGAAGACTACGCGACCTATCCTCGTCCCCTGTCAGAAGATTTGGAAAAATTAAAAAAACTCGCGGTCGATATTGTTTTCACCCCAGGTTTACAGGAGATGTATCCGCCCAATTTTCAAACTGCGATCGTCAACGCTTCGCTCACGCACGAGCTCTGTGGCAAAGTTCGCCCGCAGCATTTTAGCGGCGTGCTGACGGTAATGTTGAAATTTTTACTCCTCATCCAGCCACAGGTGCTAGTGCTGGGCAAGAAGGATTACCAGCAACTGGTCATCGTTACCCGCATGATCGCCGACCTGCGATTACCGCTTAGCGTGCTGGCGGGAGAAACGCAACGCGATGCCGCGGGCCTGGCCCTGAGCAGCCGCCTCGCTTACCTGAACGACGCTGAACGCGGCGCGGCACATGGCATCTATCCGGCCCTGTGTGCGGCCAGACAGGCTTATGCCGCAGGTGAACGTCGTGCCGCGGCGTTGATGCATGCCTGTGCGGTGGAATTACAAAAAACCACGGCATTGCAAACCGAATACCTTGAACTGCGCACACGGGACACCCTGGCGCCAATCACTACAACCCGCGTGCCCCCTGCATCGGTGTTACTGGTCGCGGTGCGTGTGGGTCGGACGCGTCTGATCGATAACATCGAGCTTGGTGTCTAGATGTTCTCGTGAATTTTGATCTGGCAGATTTCGTCTTCGTTTTCAAATTCGATCGTCGTCAGCACTTCGCCGACACCGAGTTTGCGCACGAGTTCGTTGATACGTCCTTTGATCGTGATCAGGGCAGCAACATCGACATCTTTGCGCTACGCCGCGCGGCTTTTTTGTAACGCTCGCTGCGCTCGCTACGCGGCTTTCTATATCGCTCGCTTGCTAGCTCGCTGCTTGTTCTCAGACCTCTCGGCTGTTACCCACACCTCTTGCCTACCGAGAGCCACATGAATGGCACGGCAAGACCGTTCGCTGCGCTGCGGCTTTTTGTAACGCTCGCTTCCTGGCTCGCTGCTTGCTCTCAGACCTCTCGTTATTGCGTTCAGATTATTTCTTTGCATAGGGCATGTGCTTGCACCTATCTCAGGTGAGAGTTTCTCGGTAGGTCTGTGCCGTGGCGCGCTACGCGCTACGCGGCTCTTTGTATCGCTCGCTTCCTAGCTCGCTCCTTGCGCTCTGATCTCTCGGCTGTTACCCACACCTCTTGCCTACCGAGAGCCACATGAATGGCGGGGCGAGGCCGTACGAAAACTCGACCACAGATACTGCCAATACTACAAACCAGTTTATTTTTTCGCACAAGACATGTGCTCACAACCTATTTTAGGGCGAGTTTCTCGGTAGGGCTGCGCCGTGCCAAGACAACGGAGGTACGGGCTAAGTAGTGTCCTTGCCCTCAGACCACTTTGCGGTTGCGTTCGGGCTTGCCCTCAGGCCTCTCTCAAAAAATTCGCGGATGGTTAGTAACTAAGGGTGGACTCATGCGATTCAGTGGGAACGATGTGGTCGTCGTCATAGAGGCTAAAACGAGTCTTAAGAACGGCGACATTGAGAAACATATAAAGAAATTGAGTGACTTCTTGAGCTTTTTTGACGAACACGTCGGTAAGAGGGTGTATGGTGCCATGTCATCTGTTAGAGTGGATAGTGAAGTCTTTGCACATGCTCAAGCGTGTGGGCTGCTAGTGCTTGAGGCTGACCCGTTTAAAACCAGAGTTATGAACGACCAGAGCCAAGATTTAAAAAATTTTGGAGAACAAAATGACAAAAAATAGTAGGTCAAGGGCGCTTGCAGAAGCAGTTGACTTGGCAGAAAAATCCGTTGATACGTTGACATCGCACACATTTCAGCTATCAAAGCCTGTGTCTAGCACGCGGGCCAAGGGGCGTTTGAGGCATGAAGCCAAAAGTCGAAACCGTTCTGTTGATAGGCATACCTCACCGATCGCCTTCCATGATAACATCCGTGAATCCCGCGAGGATGTTGCAATGCTCTTGTTCGACGAGCTAAAGGACTTGGGCATCGATGGTTTTAGCCCTAACGCGGTCAGAAGATACTCTGGCAACACCTACGAATTTTGCGGGATAGCTACAGGCGGCGGCAACGTTGTTCTTCTGGATGCAGTGAGACAGCTAACACCTGCATTTATCACGGCGTTTGTTGATGAGACTCTTCCCCTGTTCAGCAAGGTGTATCCTGAATATCGTGACAAAAAATTACTGGGGGGAATTATCTGTGCTGTAGTTACAGACAGCACCCTTAACCTCGCCAAGGACAAAGGAATTCGGGTCATCAGTTGGGTTAAGTAACGGCAGTAGGGGTATGTACGTGGAGTTCAAGTCAATTCTACAGCTGTTCGGTAAAGGCAGAGGAGCATCGCATCCCTCGCTACGCGGCTCTTTGCCGCTTTCTAGCGCCGTGGCGCGCTGCTCTTTGTAACGCTCGCTTCCTAGCTCATCGCTGCGCGATGCTTTTTGTGTCGCTCGCTTCCTAGCTCGCTGCTTGCGCTCAGACCTCTCGGCGGTTGCCACTACCTCTTGCCGACCAAGAGCTCCATGAACGGCGAGGCGAGGCCGTACGAAAACTCGACCATAAATACTGCCATATTGTCGTTAGATTATGCTTTTGCATAAGGCATGTACTTGCACCTATTCGGGGGGAGAGTTTCTCGGTAGGGCTGCGCCTCGCCAAGATAACGGGGGTCTGCGCGCCCTCTCTGCTTGCCCTCAGGCTTCTCGCGGTTGCCCTAACCTCTTGCCTACCAAGATCCCTATGAAGGGCACGGGGAGACCGTGCGAAAACTCGACCACAAATACTGCCAATACTGCAACCAGGTTATTATTTTAGATAAAGCATGTGCCACACCTACTTCAGGGGAGAGTTTCTCGGTAGGTCTGCACCGTGCCAAGACAACGGAGGTTTGTGGTAAGTAGGGTACGTGCTCTGCTCGCCCCGCCTGCCCTCAGGTCTCTCGGTGCTCGCCCTCTTGCCCACCGAGATCTCCATGAATGGCGCGGGGAGACCGTGCGCTGCTTGTTCTCAGACCACTCGCTATTGCGTTCAGGCTTGACCCCAAGTCTCTTTGCTTGCCCCCAAGCCTTCTCGCGGTTGCCCCCACCTCTTGCCCACCGAGAGCTGCCTGCATGTCGTGTGCAGCGCTGCCCAAAGCAAGCTGTAACCCATTGATATTTTTAGAACTTAAAAAAAAGCTAATGGCAAAAAAAAACGCCGAACTGCCCTATAGAGAGATATGTTTATGAGTTGTGCCAATTTTAACTGAGGGTGGTGGGATGAGTGCCAAAGAAATATTGAAGAGCAAGCTGTTGGGCTTCTCGCTGCTGGAGCTAATGGTCGTGGTCGCTATTCTCGGAGTATTGGCAACGGTGGCAGTGCCGCGTTTTAATATCTTCAGGGCGCGGTCGCGGCAGGCGGAAGCGAAGAGCAATCTAGGGGTTATCTACACCCTGCAGGAGTCGTTCGCCATCGATCATGAGAAGTATTACAACGGCAAGGATGCCGATTGGGGTGGGTCGAAGATGGATGACAAGGGCAATCGCTACGGCTATGGGGGAGCAGGCGGTAGTGGGTGCGCACCTACTAGATCGAGAAATAAGCTGGGCTTCAGGCTGGCAAATTGTGCGAAGGCGCGCTACGGCTACTTCATGAACGGTGGCGGAGAGGATGGTTTTTTGGCCATCGCCTATGGCGCGTCGGATGCCCCGGGCGAAAAGCGTATCTTCCCTGGTTGCCCGGGCGCGGGTGACACTAAAGATGCTAGTCAGACATCGGGAACGAGGATATCGGGATGTAGTGTCACCAATGCAGATGGTCGAGTTTCAACGGAGGACCAGTACTCAACTGGCGATGCCTGGTGCCTGGATGAAAAACGTGACTTATCTAACTATCGTGATATAACCGAATCATGTGAATAGATGATGCACAACCGCGTAAAAAAACTAGTGCTGGTTTTATCTATCGCTTGGCTAGCGTTTTTTGCCCTGCCCGGCCCGCGGCAAGTCTATGACTATGTTTTTGGCTCTAGCCTGCACAGTCCCCAGTATCTGTTCGCCAGCAGTCATAGGGAGGTCTGCCGCCGCGTCAGAAGAGTGGTAGAGCATGGCAAGGTTAACATCTATGTAGAAAACTTATCTACCCACAGACTGCACGTCTCGCTCACCCAGCACCAGATACGAGCACTAGTGATTGTCTGTGCCGCAGGAGATAATCCGTAGCTTTATGGCCCAATAATTACAGAGAGCGCTTTGGGCACGGAAGTCGGGGCACTGCTAGCTCCGTGGCGCGCTACGCGGGTTGCCGCCTGCGCAAGGCGAAACGTTTTACCGAGTCTGATATCAGGTTTTTTTAGCAATAGCTTTATGTTGTAATCTTGAGAACCTCTAAGGCCTGCTTACGATCTAGGTAAGGGTGTGCAAATTGGTTTCGGTAGCTACGCAGACAACCGTAGCAACTTTTATCACACCCACAGTTGCCCTCAACTCTGTTTATTGCGTTGTCAATTATCTTTCTGAATACTTCTTCCCCCACTAACTGTGCCGCTAGACCAGCACCACCAGGCACATTGTCATAAAGCACAATTGCAGTTTCATCGGGTCTCTCACCACCAGTTATAGTTATGTTCAAGTCATTAGAAGGAACATTTAGCGTTTCTGCCGCGCCAAGTAGAACAGCATAGGCAACGGAATAGGCAACCCATTCGTCATCGAGCTGAGGAAATTGCAAGCGCACCACATCAGTAACCATTTCGTGGCCAAGTGAGAAGTGCTTTAGTGTTCCTCTGCACTCTGAACCAGTAGGAGATTTATGTGCTCCCCCTTTAGGTTCTGATGCCATATGACACCCACAAGAAAGGCAAACTTGGAATCCACTCTTGTTTCTCCCCTCACAAAGAATAACTAGTGTGCCTGGATGGGGGGCGGTAACCTGCACGCCAGAGATTTCTTCTGTTTCGAGTTTGTTATCTTCCTTAGGCTTCAAGAAAAACGGACGTGTTGTGTACAAACGCTGTGCTCGTCTAGTTGGTGGTTTAGGCTTATCACGCAGTGGCGTTACGAAGCCAAATTTTGGGATGAGATACTTTTTAGAATTTTCTGGCGCATCTGCGTTACCTTCGTTCCACTGCGTAAAATTGCGAGCATCATCATACTGGTAGTGTTTGGTAGGTAATGCTTTGCCAGGCACTATTTTTATCCCACGCGACTCCCATTCCAACTTGTTAGCGACAATCTTGCCGCCAGGGGCGTATTCAGCAATGGCTTGAGATAAGTCACGCTGAAGTACGACGCTTCGGTTTTTATCTGTAGAGCGAGTGTCAAACTCAACGACATCAACGGGAAAACCATATTTAGGAATAACAGCTTTGTGAGAAAGGAAGTTCAAAGATTTTTCTTTGGCAATTGTTTTTATTCGCTTGAGGATATGATCACTACTCTCGCGCTGTTCAATATACTCCATCCTTAATTTCTCCATCTCCTTGTAATCTGCACAAACTTCTGTTTCAGATGCAACGAAATGACTTTCGTCTCCAAAGATATGCTCAATCCATGTTTTATTCTCTAGTCCCATTTCGCTATGCATATCAACTGGAACGATTTGTCGCAAGCAACCTTTTAAATAACTGTTACCTTCACAATACCGCTTCACGTCCATTACCATACAAGGTTCTTCCCAGTCTCCTATGAGATTCTCTACGGTTTTGAAACGTTCCTCGTTCTCCCTAAAAAACGAAGAAAGAACCGTAGCAACCATGTGCCGCAAAATAATTTTCTTGTTTGTCATAAACAAACGTGGTGGTTGTATCACACCTTTGATTATTCTCTCCTCTGGATTCTCATAATGATAAAGGTCATGCGGGTTGCGACGACAGTAGGTTACGGCTAGACCAAGGTCTCGTCGCCCTGCACGCCCAACACGTTGCACATAACTGAACGACTCTGGAGGAACGTTGCGAAGAAATACTACTTCCAGATCACCCAAATCGACACCGACCTCAAAAGTTGTTGAAGAACTTAATAGATGGATCTTGTTGTTTTTGAAATCTTGTTGTCGCTGACGTGCCTCTTCTGTATCAATCTGCGCGGTATGTTCTTTAGCATTAAATATATGTGGCAAGTGTTTGCTTTCATAGATAGCTCGATAGTGATTTTCTTTAAATCGTTCTTCTTTTGCTCCAGTCAAGCAACCAGAACAGCCATTGCGCGGGCAAATGTTTCTGATATTGTGAGCACTGAGGTTTGCACACGTGCCACATTCCCATATTTCCTCAAGTCTAGCAGATTTGATGCGTAGCCAATTGGGGTTGAGGCGAAATGAGCCGTTTATTTTTCCTGTAGAGAGGATAGGGGGATCTTTGATTTCTTTTATTTTATCCCATATTGCTTCCATTATCTTTCTAGATTCAGTTTTATGCTGATCGGCAGGCTGGTCGCTGTTCTTCAGTATCCTGTGCAGGAAGTGTTTAACAACAGCTGACTGATGGCCTCCCCACTGCAAGACGTTCTTTTGTTTTCCTGGCTTCCCGAACATATAGCTTTGTTGGTTACGGTCAGGCGACACATCACTCCATATCAGAGTAGTAGTACCCTCTGGTAAATTCATGGCACGACGTAAGCGCAACTCATCCAACAGGTAACCAATCAAGCAAAATGCTTCTTCTCTGGTAAAATTCCACGGTGGCTGTAGCATAATTTTTGGCACAAGCAAGTTGCTTGGAATCTTAATAAACCATTTAACTAATCCAACCCCACTCATGGATAATCTTCTCTCATCTGTAAGTGCTTCTCGCAAAATTGATGTCAATACCTGTCGATTTTTTTTCTCTTTAGTTTCTGCTTCATTGAATAGACCAACATGTTCATATTGACGCAATAGACGATTTTTAAGATCATCTATGGATAATCCCTCCTTCTCAATTTGACCGGAGGTCATCGCTAGCATAATGAGGTTGCGATCGCGTAATTTTTCATAAGAATCTTCAGCGTACCAGGCAAAGAATGCGGCTTCCTGACGATTGTCAGCAAAGGCAAGAACTTTGCGTTTGTTCTCTGGCAATAACTCGTGCATAGCAGTCGCGATGACAGCATTGGGGCCATCGGTACCATGTACAATTTCCTGCACTGAGTCACCAACACCACCGCGTCGATAGCCACAGCTTTCACATTCTGCTAGCCGATCTGTATGCTCTTTATGTGGTTTGCATTTTTTTACATAAATTGTTGCATTGCAACTGCACTTTGGTTTTGATTTCGATAGAAATCCGCAACTTTTGCAGAGTAGTTTGTAATCATCACCAGTATATTCTGGATCGTTTACAGGCAGATAATAGCTTACACCGAAGTGGGAATCACTGGGGTCTCGTATAGCTTCTTCTAGCTTCTCCCCATGTTCTCGCCCCACATAGTAGTGTTGACCGCATTCTCGGCACAAGGCTATTTCCAACGACACAGCATTTACGCCCTCTTCACTTTTATCTTTACGATTGAGCACGACAATATCTTCACCGTTTTTGTGAACAAGAAACGCACCTTCAAGTGCTCGCAAGAATGCATGGTAGCGGTGTGTTTTGGGGTTGTCATTCACCCCTTGTTTACCAAAAATAACACCACTTGTTGAAAATATTTCTCCAAAAATCTCTTTGGCAAATTTAGCAACTACCTCCTTGTCTTGCTCGCTTTCACCCGAAGAAATGGTGGCACTGGTTGCGATACAGCGGAAGGGCTCTTGCCGTCCTCCGTCTCGTAGTCGCTGTTTGAGTCGCCGAATAAGCATGCCCATTTCCATGCCTTTAGCACCCCGATACTGGTGTGCCTCATCGAGCACAATAAATTGCCAGTGTTTGCCTCTATCGTGGTCGAACAGTGGACTGTCGTCAGGACGAATGAGCAGATATTCTAACATTGAGTAATTGGTCAACAATATGTGGGGCGGTTTTTTTCGCATCTCATCACGAAAAACCAACTCTCCATCGAGTCTCTCTTCATCCCGTGTGTAAGCATTGCGATACCTATCACCTTTACTTTCTGGCGTTTGGCCAATGTATTGTCCAAAGGTTGGACTAAATCCATGTCCCACCTCTTTCAGTTTCTTGCATATTTCACCGAGACGCTCACGTTGATCGTTAGCAAGCGCGTTCATCGGATAAAGGATCATGGCACGCACACCAGGCTTTTCAAGCTCACCGGCAAGATATTGCTGATACAATTCAAACAAAATTGGATAGAGAAAGCTTTCTGTCTTACCGCTGGCTGTGCCAGTGGCAACAACGATATTAAGGTTGTCTAAATGTACCGCACGAATAGCTCTTTCTTGGTGAGTGTAGAGTTCTCTATCAATCAGCGCTGAAACAAGCTCTTTGCTTTTGTTAGGAAAACACTCTTGCGCCAATGTTTGTGCTGTTACCCCCAGCTTAAAGTTTCGGTATGGCTCAGGAAAAGGCCCCTTCGACAGATTGCCTTCCTCCTCAAGAGCTTTTCGAAACGAGGTTTGGAGCTTAGGGCGTTTGAAGAAAAAAGAGGTTCTTAAATAGCTCTTATAACGTTGGCTAATCCTCTTAACCCAGTTCTGTATGGTGTTAACATCTGGCATCAACCAATCTCCTAATAGTTTGTGTGTTGTTTGGATGAGTAGTGCGCCTGCGTTTGTCTACCTGTATCAAGTGGCGAGTTGCTTCAGACATCGCTAGTCCAGCATTGCGGATTTCACCACTGCTGAACCCTTTGCCCTGTCGCCAGCCACCGTTTACTTTCCTGACGACAACTGGAAACTTGCTCCGTTGCTTCCACATCGGGAGCATCTCTTCAGTCACTCGTTCTACTAAGTATACCACTGATGGTTTGCAAGTGAAGGGAGTGACAGTGGGCACAGGGTCGGCGTAAATTCTGATAAGTGTCAACACTTCCTCGCCACAATTGATGTTGAACATTGCATCTTCCTTCAGCCGCTGATCAATTTGCGAATAATCACTAAAATCCTTCATCCGGACGCTAATATCATCTTGCCCTATCCGCTGATATTTTCGCGCTAAATCATCGTTGAAACCAATACCAACCGATCTTATTTGTCGTGACAATCGCAGCTCGATAGTCGCGTTTATGTCGGCATGTTCACGAAATTCCTGCCGCGTCATTACAAATGGCTCGCTATGCCACTCATCGGATTTACCACTGGTAATTTTCCACCAGACACGCGGCAAATTTAATTTGAGGTCAACACTGCCTGTGTTACTCTCAAGTTTGCAAGATATACTGTCTTCGTCTGGGTGCGCCTCGACAATGAGGTTACCTCCACGCACTTTAGTGTGTTGCGTATCGTGCATCAAAATAGGACGCAGAGCTGTGTTATTTTTACTAATGAAACTCACGCTTATCGTGGAGTAGCCAGTCGGTGGGGGGATCAATAAGCAAGCTTTGTCATATGGCTGACCATTAACAAGCACTTCTTTGAGATCATGCAGATAACGAAATTCGCCACTATCCAGCTGTGTTGCCTTTCTATCATACACTCGCACAAAAAAATGCCCTTCACGTTTACCTAAGATATCTGCAACACTCTGCTCGTTGGTATTGAATGTTTCACCTTTCCAACCATCTTTTTTCTCTTCTCCTATCCGCACCCAAGCAATGGCTTGCAGAGGCTTTAGGTTTGGAACAGCACCTACAAACAATTCTCCCTTGTCAGAATCATCGCAAACACGTTGCCCGGTAAGTTCAAAAATAGATTTGGTTGGCAAAGTGTATTGCTTGAAGCCACCTATATCTTTCTGTGTGTCATGTACGTCTCCGAAAAAATAATTTGCCTTAAAGTTTTTATCTGTGCAAGATCTTGCTTCAACTGGAGCGGGATCTGTTCGCTCCCATTCCCTAGGAGCAAAAACAACAAAATGTCCTTTCCCAATACTAGAAGTTTTATGCCCAGTTTCTTTCCAGCCACTTCGCAATTTAAAAATTAGGGGGTTGCCATCAAACAGTGGCAGCTCTTCTTTTTCGCCACTTTCAAAAGTTATCTGCAACGGGTGGGAAAGTGACAAGACGCTATACTCGTTGTTAAGTTTATCTAAAGCAACCCCATCTTGATATACAACTTTTATCTGGCATTCATCATCCACGTGCAGGACTACTTCCCACTGCCAAGAGCTAGTGTCCTTGCGACATATCAGCTCTGGACGAGGTTTCAATGCATGCCGTGTTGTTGTTTTTTGTTCATGTGCTTTTCTCCTTCCCCCAATTTCACGGGGCTTTTTCAGATGCTTGGACACCTCCTTGTTCTTTGCGGGAAGTGACGGCTCAATGTGTAGGGCATCTTCTTGTTGCTCGATAACTTTATGTGGAGTTACTTGTGATTGTGGCTTGGGTGGCATTGCTGTTTCTCTAGCGTCCAGACAATCGCTAGTGCTATCTTTATTTTGCGTTGGTCTAGGTAATCTGATGGTTGGCTGTGGATTATTTTCTGTGCCGGACAGCAACCAAGCCGCCAGAGCCCGCATTGTTTTAATTATTCTATGCACCATTACCATTAGTCCCACACCTTCGCTGTACTTATCGGAAATTCACAGCATAACTCAATCAAACTGCCTGGTTCTCACATACAAAGGGTTCACAACATCGATTAAAATCATGCTAATACGAAGACAATGCCTTAACGATGAATCATCCAGTTTTCATATTTTAATATCAAGGAGCTGCGATGCAGTGGTCGACACACTTGAGAAACTGATCGTGGCCAAACGCCAACTCAAACGTGGCTTGATGCAACAGCTGTTGACAGGCAAGATAGGGGTGAGAGTGTAGGCATTGTGTAAAAATGAGGTAAAATCTCTATGTTGTCATGCTGTCTGTCTCTTTTGTGTATGAATAGAGGTGACAGAATAGTTAGAATGTAGTAAGGGGGTCTACGGAAGGTTGGGTTAGGATATGACAGCATTGGCTAAAAAATTGGGCATCGCGGACACCGACAACAGGCTGGGCATCATCAGTCCTGACCGTAAGTGCCTGATTCCTGATAAATTTTTCGAGCACAGCCCGTTCCTCAGTCCGAAAGCAGCAGAAAAAGCAGGCGTGGGTGCAAAGGCTCTTCGTGCCGACAAGGTCGAGCTTGACAGTCTGGACGACTTGCGAGAGGGCATCGAACAGGTAGTGATTGCTACTGACCTAGCCGTCGAGGTCTTCGCTGGCGACATAGATAAAGCGGTTGGCTGGTTCATAACCCCCAATGACTTCACTGCGGGAGACTCACCTTTTGATGTCTGTTTACGTGGTGGTGGGGAGTTTTTGATTAACTGGCTAGGGGGACGGTTGGGCAAGTGTTCGGTGTGGAGGTAGTTATCGGAGCTAGAGATGGTGGGTGGTGAATGGTTGTGAACAATTGCCAAGAGATGATAAGATAGAGGCGAGGAAGAGGTTGTCAGGTGAATTATTCGTTAGCCAGCATCGTAGCAGATAATCTTTGCCGCCTGCGCAAGGCGAAACGTTTTACCGAGGAGGAACTTGCAGAACGAGCTGGTGTCTCCTTGGATGCCTACAGAAATATTGAATCTGGCGAATCACCAAGCGACGATCCTCACATTGCGGCAGTGCGGGTTATAGCTTCAGTCCTCGGCGTTTCATTAAGACATATGCTGGAACCGGTTAAACCTCTCAAGGGGGTCAGATTCCGTGCCACAAAAAATATGCACGACCGCGAACAAATCCTCGCCGATGTTAGCCTTTGGTTCTACGACTTTTGTGATATAGAGCAGATATTGGGAGACCACCCCACCTCCGAACTAAAGAATCTTCTAGCACAATTCAAAGGCAAGAATGTCGATCCTGTCCAATTAGCATTACGCACACGAGAGCATTATAGATTGGGTAAAACAGAGCCAATCTATAATATCCGCGGTTTACTTGAGCATAAGATGGGACTCAAGGTCGGCGAAATAAAATCACCGTCCCATAGCTTTTTTGGCCTATCAATTTCCAATGAGCCTCATTTCGCTATAGTCATCAACACTTGGGAAAAAATTTCGGTGGAACGGTGGATTTTTACTGCCGCGCATGAGCTGGGACATTTGGTTCTGCATGCAAATGACTACGATACATATCAAACAAGCGAAGACAAACAGCACGAAAGAGAAGCAGATAGTTTTGCCAGTCACTTTCTTATGCCAAACGAAGCATTTACAAAAGAGTGGCATCTAACTAGTGGTCACCCCCTACTTAAGAGAGTTCTGACGGTAAAGAGAATCTTCAATGTTAGTTATCAAACGGTGCTGTATAGATTGCACGAGAATAACCCAGATGTAAATATATGGGGGCGTTTCCAAGCCGAGTTTAAGCGTCGTTACGGGAAGACCCTTCCACGTTCAATTGAGCCATATCCTCTACCTGAAGAAATCTTCAGCGGGCTGTCTGCCAATGATTTCCCCTCTAATCGCTTACCCTCACTGGCACGCAAAGCGGTCGAGGGAGGAAATATTAGCGTGAGTCGAGCGGCAGAACTTCTGAAAATTTCACTCCATGAAATGCGCGATTTGATGAGATCTTGGGTCAGTTAATGCCAGAAGGAAAGCTACTTGTTGACGCTAATGTACTAATAGACTACCAAAAATCTGACCTTTCTGTGTTGACCATGGCAAACGCCCATATTGGTAGGATATATGTCCATCTTGATGTGCTGCAGGAGGTTAGAAAAAAATCTGAGTTGTCTGACAAGGATTGTGAACGACATAATCTCACAATAATCGACACAATTCCACAAGAGCAGTTTCAATTATTTATAAACGAGCAGCGCAGTCTCTCCTTCACTGACAAAATATGTTTAGCGGTGGCTAAGAATTGTTGCATCTTACTTACCAATGACGATCGGTTACGTAAGGCTTGCGATAAACACGGAGTAGAGACCATGTGGGGCTTGGAACTGATGGTCCGTCTTGTGGTCGATAAGAAGCAGTTGACAGCTAGCGATGCAATTGCCGTTGCCCTGTTTGTAAAAGACGATGCACATGCTGGGTTGCCTTTTTCCAAAACGAGAAAGATCTAACCTACAGATTATCCCAGTCAACACACAATTACATCTTCATACAAAAATAGCGCAAAACATTTGTTATGCCAGGTCGTTATCACTTCCTAAGTGTAAATCATTGCAGTAAAAAGGTAAAATAACATGGGTCAGTCCCATCAAGAGACAGACACTTAGCCTGGCAGTGACAGTGGTCAATACATGCCTTCTTTGAGTTTATGTGTTTGATATGATTAAATAGTCATCCTAAAGTTATCCTGGTATCCACTAGTAGGAGTAACACATGTTGGTTTATGGTCTGAGCATAAGATGATTCGCTTGGCACTGCTCACTGTTGTTCTAGCATCGTGCAAGCTACTTTCAGAAACAAAACAGTTACCAGTTGAACAGAGGGAGACTCTGTTCGATATGCTAATTTCTAAAACCCCTGACAAAAAAGTTCCTTATCCATTTTCCAAATTGGTGACTTATCTAAGTCAGTACGGACAGATTGTAGCAGTTCTTATCCCTCTTGGTCGATCATCACAAAGACATGATGGTCATCCGGAACTGTTTAGGGATCCAAGAAGATTAGTGGGACTTGGAAAATTTAACCCAGCTATTATTATGTCAGAGAATGTTCAGAAAGCTTTTCAAAGTGTATTCCAAAAACTTAAGCTGCCCTCGCCTGGAATGGCAGAATTTGATATAGGGGGTCGTCTTTTTTTAGGATACGTTGAGCAAGCAAATAGGATCGAGGTGATGAGCCTTCTTCCCATACGAGGTGAGTTTGATTTCCAAGTTGTGGAAAACTACACTAGTGAAAAAAGAGCCCCTGTAGAGTTACCAAACAGAGAGCTTTGTCTCAGTTGTCACCAGCAAGGTGCCCCCATATTCACCCCTAACCCATGGGCTGAGACTAATGCTAATCCTATAGTTGCAACTTTAATTAAGCGTCATTATCCTGAGGGGATGTTAGACGGTATTCCAATAGAGCATAACAAACCACCTAAAGATCTAGCCAATCCATCTCAACTGTTTGATAGTTTAGTTAGACAGGCAGGAAGGATTCTGCAAACAACCAAGATATGGAACACTACTTGCTTAGGTGTGAGAGATAAAGCAACGTGCCGAGCACTCTTTTTAAAAAATACATTCTCTCTTTTTAATCTTTCCCCTGCAGCAGATGTAAAAGCAAATATTATCCCAGTTTCATCGCTGGGATTTATTGAAGATCGCAATATATTTGATTTACTTACGGGCAGCAGTAATAATATTATTGAAGATTATAATTTTTCAGAAAAATTCAAGTCTGTCATCAGCAAGATTAGCAGAACAGAAAATTTTCCAAAACTAGCAGAAAAAGAAAATGATGTGGTTGCCGCTAATGCCAAAGAAATCATTAAACAACTCATGTCAAGCGACAAAATTATTGGCTCTCACCACCTTACACCTCTCACAGTGGAAGAAATTGAACTCGTGTATGATGAAGTAGAGGATGTTCTTATCCACACTCATAAGCTTGATAGCCATCTCAATACGAATCTAGACCCCTCACTATTAAGAAAGCAGCCCCAGATGAGACCATTCAGATTTGATGCATTGGTCTTTGACGTGTTGGAAGATACTGCACATATCTTTCGCCAACAAGCTCTATTGCAAACTAACAAAGGCAAGATAGAGATAATTACAGTAGCAGTTAACATATCTAACGGAGAACTGGAGATATCAGCGACGCTACCTAAATTAGGTTTTACTCGTAACTCTTTTCACAAAGGAAAAGACGAAGACAATGGAACAAATACCTGTCAAGGTAAGGAAGAAATAAATTGCGTATTTAATAACTTGCTTCCAGATAAGAAAAGTCAACCTATTAAGGAACTGACGTTTTATTTTTCAGGCAGCGATACATTAGAAAAAAAGCCAAACAAAATCAGTAGAATATTGTTTACAGGGGGAGAAAGAGAGCATAACATTGATCTTCTTTGTCGCAAAACTATGGGGCATACAGGTTTTTACGTATGTACTACTCACGACCCGTGGCGCATAGGGGATGCTATAATGAGAACATCTAAAGATAAAAATAGTCATCTGCATAAGGATTACATAAATATTATTGCTTCTATTAAAGATATACTGTCACATCTGGGTTACGATCTAAAAACATACACAGGAATGGATTTTAATAGACATAGAGATGTAAAAAACAATTCTGACTCCAGTAAATATTTACCAAATGATAAATTAGGTCGCACCCTTATTAAGCACTGTGGTGGATGTCATGGTAGGTATTCTGCTTATCCTTTTCTGTATGCTGAAAATAAAGCCGATTTTTGTAAATCTATTTTGCATAAAAGAAAGAACATGGTCGATGCCATTGCTAGCAAGAGGATGCCACCTGCTGATGCTGAACCACAGCTCAAAACGTCTGCGCGCACCTATATAACCGACACACTTGAAGTCGGCAAGTTTTCCTTTTGTAACTAACTACGTTGCTCTGTTTTTCCCCTTCACAAACCTACTAACATGAGGTCTAGCTTATTACTGAAAACAACTTTGCTAACATATCCCTTGCCAAATAAAACTACGTAATATCAGACAGATAGCGGTAAACTTAAATGAGAACAGAAACAGATCCGATAAGGTCTTGCAAGAGCGGTTGTAATATAGCTTGAGGTTTAAAGTTCTTTTTTACAAAGTGAATAAATTAAAAATTATCGGAGCAGCTGCTAAATGCCCTTCTGATCGGTGTCCGAGGAAACTTGACTAGCGGCAAGCACAAAAGATATAATAGCTAGTAGAACCGCGTCTTTTTTCTCTAGCTATTGGATTGGCACATGACGACTATGAAGAATATTGTTTCCAGATTATCGGCTGGCCATTTGTGGATAACGGAGCTGACAATACTATGTGCAATTATTTCATTCTTTTATAGCCACGTTTGGCTATGGAATTTGCTCGCCACAACTGGATGCTTATTGCTGGGGGTGGTGACGGCAAACAAATTGCAATCCCGTTATTTCTATGTCCTTTTTTATGTTATTTTCTTGTTTTTGCTATATTTAGTAGCTGATTTCATAACATATGGTGTCACGTCCTTCAGCACTATCGTCGCATATTTTCTCTTTTTGTAAACGGTATGTGTTTATGCATATTTGCCCTCCCCTAGAATCTATGTCATACTTATGTATCCGTTTGTGACGCTGGTGCTCCTTGCTATTCCTGTGTTTTATCTCGTTTATCACCAAATATATTCCGTGGGAGTAACTACCGATTCGATTCATGCGGTGCTACAAACGAATGCCACGCAAGCACTTGAGTTCATGTCAAATCTAGGGATATGGAAGTATGTTGTATGTTTGGTTATCTTGCTTTCTGCCATTACGTTTATAGCCTACAAAATTTTTTCAAGAAATCCCAACACCATCAAAGGCAAGTTGGTTTTCCTGAGCAATATTTTAATCCCCATCATATCCTTGTTAGTGGCGGTAAACAATCATCCACGTTTGCCGATGAACGTGATTACCGCGGTCACCCAGTATCATCATGAGTTATCAATTTTTAAGCAAGAAGCCGCAAAAAGGGTTATAAACTCGAAAAACATTGTCAGCGACAAAGAAGAAACTGGCGAAATATATCTGATAGTCATGGGTGAATCGATCAACAAACAACACATGAGTATCTTTGGCTACCCTCGCGTGACCACCCCGAAACTGCAACAACATAAGGATCTAATATTATTTGATAACCACTACTCAATTCACACTTTAACTCGTCATTCATTGCCATATGCACTCAGTCAGGCCAACCAATATAATGGTTTAAAACCCCATCAAGCACACACAATCATGGATGTTTTGCATAAAGCAAAGTTCAAAACCTTTTGGCTGACTAACCATTCACTATATAGCTTGTGGGCGAATGCTGTGACGGTAATTGCCAAGCAATCTGGGAGCTTGAGAGGGTTCAATTACCACGTTGGCACAACCCTAAAAAGTCAACACTTCGACGAGGTGCTTATTCCATATGTTTCTCAAATACTCGACAAATACGTCGCCGATGAAAATGTGGTTGTCTTTGTGCATCTGTATGGAAGCCACCGTGACAGCTGTAACCGCTTCCCGCCTCAATATGAACAGTGGCAGGGCACATTACCTGTTGCTGTTTTTGGGCAGGTTGCAAAAGGAAATTTGCATAAACAAATGAACTGTTACGATAACAGCATTTTGTATCACGATACGGTGGTGGCAAACATCCTGACACTTTTAAAAAAGATCAATGCTGTTAGTGGGTTTATCTATTTCCCGGACCATGGTTTTGATGTCGTTTCTGGTAGAGGACAGAATATAGATTTATTCAGCTTTGATATGACAACAACACCACTTTTTGCCTGGTTTTCTGGTGCATATCGCAGTAGGTATCCTAATATCTATCAAACATTTAAAGATAACCGACGACGGCTGTTTTCTAATGATCTGATCTATGATACTCTGGTTGGACTTTTCAACATAAAAACTAACCTCTACGATTCCAGATTTAATCTGGCCTCGGATGCTTACAGGTTCAGCGAAGAAGAGGCTCTAGTTGTAGATGGCAAAATAAAATACAACGCTTGGAACAACATAAAATATCACCAGAAAGAAAATATAAAAAATGTTGTAAAAATGGGGGGGGGGGGGGGAGAATTATTCCTGTTGTGGACACCGTTCATAAACTTACCTCAGCGTGGTACAAAGGCTATCGTGCTTTTGCCGTCGTAGTCTATTTTGATGCTAAGGTGAAATGCTTTGTCGTCGGTTATAGTCCGCAGAGATCGAGTCAGATATGCCTAGAAGTACTGTTGTCCCACATAGAAATGAATGAGGTGCGTGTAATATATTTGCTGCCATCAGAGGCAGATCGTAAATACGGCAACAAGATTCGGAGATATGTTGAGACGCTTCCTATTGCAAAGGAAAAATTTGTTGTGACTCATTCTCTTGATCCCACCGCTAAAGATTGTTCTGTGCTACTTGATGAACAAGAATACGAACAACAGAGAAGTATATTGCCAGATAATTGCTCGATATATTTGTTTAGTGACATGATGCTGAGCCAAAAAAACTTCTTAACCAGAATAACACAAAGATCTTCCTACCGAGATCACAGGGTCAAAACAATTCTTGCCAAGTATGACTCACCATTCTCTCTTTAGCCGGATAACATCCTAGTTTTTTAGCGGTTAAGGAGCCTTAGCGCGAACTTGATTCACCTGCCTGCTGCACGTGCTGCGCTGCGCGCTATGCGCTGCTTTTTGTATCGCTCGCCTTACGAGGCTTTTTTGCCGCTTCCTAGCTCCCTCATCGCTACGCGATGCTTTTTGTCCCGCTCGCTTCCTAGCTCGCTTTTTGTTCTCAGACCTCTCGCGGTTGCGTTCAAGCTTGCTCTCAGGCTTCTCGCGGTTGCCCACACCCCTTGCCTACCGAGAGCTCCATGAACGGCGAGGCGAGGCCGTACGAAAACGACCGCAGATATTGCCAATACTGCAACCAGATTATTTTTTGCACGAGGCATGTGCTTATACATATTCGTGGGGAGTTTCTCGGTAGGGCTACGCCTCGCCAAGACAACGGAGATTTGTGCTAAGTAATGACTGTGCCCAGCGGCTTTTTTGCCGCTTTCTAGCTCCACTGCGCCTCGCCAAGACAACGGAGGCTTGTGCCAAGATAACGGAGGTACGTGCTACAGAGATTTTTTTAGTTGGGTCAATTCTTTTTTGCTGATTTTAGTCGTCTGGCGAACGATGCTCTCATCCACCCCAGCTTTCAGTAGCCGAATTGCCACCGCAGAACGCTCCTCAGTCCTGCCCTTGGTCAAGCCCTTGGCCTGCCCCTTGGCCAGCCCCTCAGCAAAATAACGGTCGTAACCTAGCAATATTTCTGGCATGAGTCGATCCTCCTCTCTAATCCGTGGCCAAAGATCGCGTTCTACCCTGTCAAATTCTTCGCGCCCCAAACCCTTATCGGTATGCTCATAGTAACTCATAAGCCCAGCGAGAAGCAACTTCGCATCGTTACGGTCAATTTTGCTGCATTTTTTAATTATTACCGCAAGATGCTCCTTCGTGGCTCGCCAAAAATTGCGCATCGCATACAGGATGATGCCCGCCGCACCGCCCATCATCAACTTTCGCTCGCTAATATCCCAAATGTTGCAGACTATGCTGAAAAAATTCGCCCGGTATTTGAGATGTCTCTGTAGGGGAAGCGGGATATTCTTGAATTTTCGCATCGCCATCGTCAGGTAATCGCTAGGGACGTTGCTCTTCTTATCTTTGCAACAAACGATGATTGCGGGCACAACGATACCCTTCGTTTCTTTGCACAACTCCGCATAGTAGCCCAACACCTGCAGAATCGCTTCGGGATTGTTGACACTCTTGTGCTACGCGGCTTTTTTGTAACGCTCGCTTCCTAGCTCGCTCCTTGCGCTCTGATCTCCCTGTATTGCGTTCAGGTTTGTCCTCAGGCCCCTCTGCTTGTCTTCAGACCTCTCGGCTATTGCGTTCAGGCTTGCCTACCGAGAGCTTTCCCTGAGTTTGATTTTGGTTGGATCGATCATCTCAAAGATATCTTTGGAAAAGATAAGCTTCAACAACCCGACAAGAAAGCGGGGATGGCGGAAGATTTTGAACATGGCATCGTGAATAGCCATTCTTTGTGTGTAACAACCTCGGTGAGTACTTCCCAGCCCCCCCCTACAATACCATCAAACTGTCTGTCAAGCTGTATCGCTCGTCTACGAGGCTTTTTTGTAACGCTCGCTTCGCTCGCTACGCTGCTTTTTGTATCGCTCGCTTCCTAGCTCGCTTCGCTCGCTACGCTGCTTTTTTGTAACGCTCGCTTCCTAGCTCGCTGCTTGCGCTCAGACCTCTTGCTATTGCAATCAGGCTTGACCCCAAGCCTCCCCGCTTGCCCTCAAGTCTCTCGGCGGTTGCGTTCAGGCTTGCCTACCGAGATCTCCATGAACGGCGGGGCGAGGCCGTACGAAAACGACCGCAGATATTGCCAATACTGCAATCAGATTATTTTTTGCACAAGACATGTGCTTATGCATATTCGTGGGGAGTTTCTCGGTAGGGCTGCGCCTCGCCAAGACAACGGAGATTTGTGCTAAGCATTGGCTCGCTTGTTAGCCCCTTTGCTTGTCCTCAGGCCCCTCTCTGCTTGCCTGCTGGGCAAAATTGCACAGTGCGTTGACCATGCACGCGTCGCAGGCGGGGCGGCGAGCGTGGCAGATGTTGCGGCCGTGGGCGATGAACAGGTGATGGGCATGGGGCAGGTGGTGGCGGTCAATGACGGCAAGCAGTTGTTGTTCGCAGGGGGTGGCGGTGGCGGCGGTATGCAAGCCGAGACGCGCGGTGGTGCGCAGGACGTGCGTATCCACAGCGAGCACGCGCAGCTGAAAAATCTCACCAAGGATGACATTGGCGGTTTTGCGGCCGACGCCTGGCAAGCCTTCAAGGGCGGGGCGGTTGTCAGGGACTTGCCCGCCATGGGTGTCTTGTAAAATTTTGCTCAAGGCTATGATATTCTTGGCTTTCGTCGGTGCCAGACCGATCTGCTTGATGGTGCGCAGCAAGCGCGCATAACCCCACCTCAGCACGGTGGCGAGGTCGAGACCGCGTTCGTAGTGTGCTCGCATGCAGCGATTGACGATGCGATCGTTGGCCTGTGCCGAAAGCACCACCGAGACGAGCAGTTGGTATGGGGTTTCGTAGTACAGGGCACAGCGTGCCTCAGGGTAGGCTTGGCGCAGATGGGCGAGGATGGCTTCAGCCTGTGCCCGCGTAGCGCGGCTCGCGTTACTCGGAAACTTCGAGGCGCACATCGCCGCGCACTCGGCACTGGCAAGCGAGGCGTTCGTCAGGCTCGGCTGCCATCGTCTCCAGAAAATCGCGCTCGTCATCTTGCATCGGCGATAAGTTTTCGGCCCCGTCAAGCACCCGCACCATGCAAGCCCCGCACGCGCCGTCACGACAGCCGAACAGGATCGAGGTGTCGTGATCATCGCACATGTCGATCAGGGCATAGCCGTCAGCGACTGCAATCGTCTTGTTGTCAGTGGTAATCTCTACTTTAGGCAATTTCAAACAATGACCTGTCTGGCATAATGCAACTGCAACACCTCCCGTTGCGGGTGGCGAGTCTAGCCGAAAGCACCATCATAGGTCAACTACTACCAGCACAAGGCTGGCGGCTTGTAGCTGTCACCCGTCTCCGATGCTGAGCAATCAGACGAAGATTAGGATTATGCCCCCTTGACGCTACATTACGTTGCTGAAACGACGATTGTTGAAACAACAACGAATTGGGCTGATTGCGCAACGGGATCGACAGACTTCTGCTCCGCGCAAATCTTGCCACCTTTGCGTTTGTGGATGGCAATCGCTCGCCTGAGCACACCCTAGCACAAGGCTAGGGGTTTTCTTGTAGAAGGGTTTGTAAAGCAGAATTTCATTGCTAGCCGAGGGCAAGCTGTGGTAGGCGTGGCGGGCGTAGAAGCTATCGTCCACAATACTGTAGCAGTGGTGGTGCTGATGTCTGAGCCGTTGTTGGCGGTGAAGAACCTCTCGGTTGCCTTTCGACACGAGGGGCATTTCATCAATGTCGTCGATGAGGTCAGCTTCGAGCTGCAGCGAGGACAGTGTCTTGGCATCGTTGGCGAGTCGGGCTGTGGCAAGTCGGTGACCTCCCTGTCGTTGATGCAGTTGATCCCGCATCCCGTGGGTAAAATTAGCCGCGGGGAAATTTTTTTCAAAGGCAAAGAAATCAGTAATTTGGGAGTGGAGGAGCTGCGCCAGTATCGCGGGCGTGAGATCGTCATGATCTTTCAAGAACCGATGACGGCACTCAATCCTGTCTACACGGTGGGCACGCAAATGCTGGAGGCCTTTCACAACGAACTGCCGCAGGCGCAAGCGCGGGCACGTATCACCGCCTTGCTGCGACGGGTAGGTTTAGCCGAGCCTGAACTGCTGCTGAAGAACTACCCCTACGAGTTGTCAGGCGGCATGCGGCAGCGGGTAATGATTGCCATGGCGATTGCCAACGACCCTAGTATACTGATTGCCGACGAGCCGACCACCGCCCTTGATGTCACTATTCAGGCACAGATCATGCAACTGCTGCAGGAGGTGCGGGTATCGCTCGGCATGGCGATGATCCTGATCACACACGACCTCGGTGTTGTCTTTGAAATGTGCGACTATGTGCATGTTATGTATGCCGGGCGCATCGTTGAGTCCTGCACGGTTGAGCAGTTATACGACTCACCGGCCCATCCCTACACCCGCGGCCTGCTCGATTCGCTGCCACGTATTGATGTCGACGCAGGACCGCGACATCGCCTGCAAACGATTCCTGGCAGCGTGCCTGCCATTGGCAGGTTTCCGCGTGGCTGTCGTTTCAGCAATCGCTGTGCACGGCGCACAAGCCAGTGCGACAACAGCACGCCCCCTCTGCGAGAACTCGGCGGCGGGCGCAAGGCCGCCTGTTTCCACCCCTTGTCAGCCAAGCCAGCAAGCTAACAGGCCCCCGATCCGAAGAAGCGCAGGGGGTGGCAACTAGTCCCGCGGGTAACCGATAGCACACTCCAAGTCGGGCAACGATTGTAATTGAAACAAGGCCTCGTCGTTCATGTCTATCTGCAGCGCGGATGCGAGTGTGAGTTTGATTTTGGCATAGCACAAGACAAGATACAGCTGCGTGTTGCCGCTGTTGTCCGCACATATTTTTTCCAGCCGCTGCAGGACAAGAGGGTGCTCCTGTGCCAACCGCTCGCCGCGCAGCTGTAGGTAAACTGCTTTGATCCGCTTACGGCGCACCTCACTGAGAGGCTCGATTGCTGCGATGCTCAAATTCAGCCTGTCGTTATAGGTTGTCGCCACCCGCAGCCTGACCAGCACCACCGTGTGCAGCGGCGGCACATCTATATCGCGGTCAAACAACGCCACCTCCAACGTTTTCGTTTCATCCTCCAGCGTCAGCCATAAGACACGCTGTTGCTTTTTACCCATCTTCTCGCTGATTTCGTTCAAGATTGCCACCACCGATACCTCGGCCTGAGCTGTGGTCAAGGATGCCAGCTGTGTCGTGCGGAAAAAGTTGCGATCGCCGCGATAAAAAGACAGCGGGTGCTTGGACAAATAAACTCCCAGCAGCCTCTTCTCTGCCACCAGTGCGGCCAGGCTAGCCACAGGCACACCGTCGCGGTCAAATTTCCGTTGCCAGCTACTCAGATCATGGGCGGCACGGTCAAACAATGTCGTCTGCCGCTGCTTGGCTTCACCGTGCAGTTCTTCGCTATACTTAACAAGACGCGCGCTGTTTTTATGCAGATAGGCACGGTCAATATTAAACACATCAAAACAACCACTGATAGCTAGCAGCTCAAAATTTTTCTTCCCCACTTTAGTGAGATCGACGCGCTTAATAAACTCAGTCATGCTCTTAAATTTACCCGACGCGGCACGTGCCTGTTGCACAACTTTGATAGTGTTGCCACTCATGCCTTTGATGGCAGACAGACCAAACACCAGCGCGGCTGGTTTAGTCGGGCGGGGTAAAAACTGCCCTTCGCTGTCGTTAATCGCAGGCGGCACCAGCGTAATGCCTAACCGCTGACACTCGTTGACATAGCGAAATGTTTTCTTATCGTAATCGCAATCGCAAGTCATCGCTGCCGCCATGAACTGTGCAGGGTAATTAACTTTAAGATACGCGGTCTGATAACTGATCAAGCCATAGGCAGTTGAGTGACTCTTGTTAAAACCATACTCGGCAAAGCTCGCCATCAGCTCAAACAGCTCCACAGCTTTCTGTTTGCCGATAGCGTTTTGCACACAACCTTCAACGAAACGCGACCGCTGCCGTGCCATCTCTTGGGGTTTTTTCTTGCCCATCGCCCGCCGCAGCAGATCGGCTTCACCCAGACTGTAGTTAGCCAGCATGGCGGCGATTTGCTGCACCTGTTCCTGATAGACGATAACCCCATAAGTGTCCCTCAACACCGGTTCAAGTTGCGGTAAAAGATGCTCAATGTCCTTCTTGCCGTGCTTGCGGTCAATAAAATCATCGACCATGCCCGAACCGAGCGGCCCCGGACGAAACAGGGCAATGGTGGCGACAATGTCTTCAAAATTTGAAGGCTTTAGCTTCTGCAGCAAACGGATCATGCCGTGACTTTCCAACTGGAAAATGCCTGTGGTATGCCCTTGGCTAATTTCACGATAAACTTTTGCATCGTCAAGAGGGATAGTGTCGAGGTCGAAATTTTCATCGCACTGTTGGCGAATAAAGTTAAGCGCCTGCGCGATAATAGTCAGCGTTTTCAAGCCAAGAAAATCAAACTTAACCAGCCCAGTCTGCTCGGCACTTTTCATCTCATATTGGGTGATGAGATGTTTGTCTTCCGAAAGATAGACCGGCACATAGTCGGTGATCGGAGCATCGGAAATCATGATGCCAGCCGCATGCACGGAGGCGTGGCGGTTAAGACCCTCAAGCTTTTGGGCGAATTCCATCAACTCACGATAATCACTGTCACTGTCGATGGCTTCCTGCAAGCGGGGGTCTTTTTGTCGCGCCGCGTCGAGGGTAATACCGAGTTCGTTGGGCACAAGCCGGGCGAGGCGATCAACTTTTTTGTAACTGATCTCCAGCACACGCCCAACATCACGAATAGCGGCTTTGGCATTCATCTTACCAAAAGTCGTGATCTGGGCAACGTTGTCAGCTGTGTAACGCGCAATAACATACTTGATAACCTCATCTCTACGCCATTGGCAAAAATCAATGTCAAAGTCAGGCATGGATACCCGTTCAGGATTTAAAAATCTTTCAAAGAACAAACCATGCACGACAGGGTCAACATCCGTAATACGCAAAGCATAAGCGACTAGAGAACCCGCACCAGAGCCGCGCCCCGGCCCCACAGGGATATGTTGTTCTTTGGCCCACCTAACGAAGTCGTGCACGATTAAAAAATAACCGGGAAATTTCATCTCGGTAATAATGCCTAACTCATACTCAAGCCGCTGCTCGTATTGCTGCCGTTGCGCCGCGGTCAGCGCCGCCTGCTTAGCCACCCGCTGTTGCAAACCCTGACGAGAACAGCGTGCCAGCTCTTGCGCGGGATCGCCTGCCAGTGTCGGGAGATGATATTGTCCAAACTTTAACTCAATGTTGCAACGTTCTGCGATTTTAACTGTATTATCGATGGCTTCAGGAAAGCGGGCGTAATATTTATCCATCTCTTGGTTGTCGAGTAAATGAAAGTGGGCGCTACTGTTGCCACCTTCAATGTCGCTGAGGGTTAATTCGTTTTTGATCGCCAAAAATATATCGTGGGTGGCACGAAAATCGCGGTCGATATAGTGGGCATCAGCAGTGCAGACCAGTGGCAAAGCAAAATGCTGTGCCACCTGAGCCTGTGCGTCGAGCAGTTGACACTGCTGCGGTAAGCCGTTGTCGATCATCTCCACGAAGTAGCCGTCGGCACCGAAACGGTGTTGCATTACCGCGATGTGCTGTTGCAACAACTGGTAAACAGGGGTACAGCTGGCAGGCAAATCATCCAACTCCAACTGTTTTCCGCCGCGTGCTTGCAGCTGCTGCACCAAAAAACCGAGCTCGCCCAGTTGACAGCCAGACAGGGCGATCAGTCCTTCGCTATGCTCGTCAAGCAGTTGCTCGGGCACGACGGGCACAGCCTCTCTGACCGCCTCTTTATCTTTGGCTTGCAGATAACCGCCGCTGCTGATTTTGATGAGATTGTGGTAACCAGTGTTGTTGGCCGCCAACAGCACGAGGTGGAACGGTCGGGGCATTTCTTTAGTGAGCTTAGCCGAGCCTGGCTGGCCGCGCACAAAAACCTCGCAACCAATAATCGGCTTGATGCCCGCGGCACGGGCCTGCTTGTAGAAATCGATCGCCGCATGCATATTGCCATGATCGGTAACGGCGACCGCACGATGCCCGAAGCCCTTCACCTTCTCCAGCAATTGCTCGACCTTGATCGAGCCGTCGAACAGCGAATATTCGGTATGCACGTGCAGATGCGCGTAGCCAGCCACGCAGATGGCCTACGTAACGCCGCGATCACCGCACGTGACCGCAAAACCTAGCTCTCTCACAGCACGCGACACCAGCCACCCTCCGAGCGTAAGTTTTTCAAAAAAGCAACGTGCTGCACCTAGCACAGGCAGCCGCAGGTAGCAAGCCCTGTATTCTGATCTCGACCGCTTAACCTTACCATCGCTGGTTTCAGAGGGGTGGCTCAGCTGCACCACAACTGAGCTGGTGGGGAGGGCTTGCCGCGACGTTGAGATGCTGGGTGTCGTCAGCAACACAAGCGCGCATCTCTTGCCGCAAAGCCTCGCCTGCCGTGCAGTAGTTTGTTTGCAGCGGGTGCGGCACACCGATCACAACGTCTTGTAGGACGCAGGTGTAGACAGCAGGTGGCTGTGCTTGCCAGTAGGAAAAAACGACGTAGGTAAACGCCAAGGGTAAAAAATTTCCCCCAGCATCTTTGCTCAGCGGCCGATCGTAATTGATGACCGCGTGCAACTGTAGACGGTAGCGCTTCGGCACACCTTCGTGCATGCTGGCCAACGTGGCGGTCTTTAAATCGGGGGCAATAGTTAGCCTGATGTCGTGCGCGCTCACGTCTAGAGCACGGTTTTCATCCGCCTGCCAACAGCTATGCAGCAGAGCGATGCCGAGGAGGACTAAACGGTGCATCTCAACACCCCCCCTCTCCCGCCAGCTGCGTCTCAACCTCGCCACCGCGTTTACCTGCCGCGTCAACGACGATGTGGCCACAGTAAATTGCCTCGTCGAGGATAAACTGCAACTGCAGTGCTATCTGCAACGTCGGCGGCAACAGCACTGCCATCTCCTCAGCCGGGCTAGCACCCTGGCTAGCGTCAGCGACAAACTTGTGCTGCATGGCACGGTAGCTGGCCCGCACCTCACGAGCTTGATCAAGACCGCCGAGCACGGGCCGCAGGGTTGAGGTGGCAATGTCGTGCTTGAGCTGCAAGGTGATAGGCTGCTTGTGGACGGCAATTTTATCTGCCTTGGGGCCAAGATTTTCGCCCAGTTCAAACTCAGCTTCCATCACGTAGTCGTTGATCTCGGTGACGATGGCATCATGCTCACGGCTCAGCCGCGTAACCGTCAAGGGATTGTTGGCTGTGCTCAGTTCTTCTTTCTTTTCAGCCAATTGTGTATTGGCAAGCTGCAACGCCTGCTTGATGTCAGCTAGACGTCGCCTGCGCTGTGTGCGCACCTCGTGGGCCTTGTTCTTCTCTGCCTGCTGCAGTTCTGCATCACGGCAAGCTCCGCTGGCAGGATCGGGATTGAAACAGACACTGCGGGGAGGCGGAGCGCAGGCGTGCCCCAGCAAAGCTAACAGAAACAATTGTTTTAGCAGGCTATGCATAGACCCATCTCCATCTCTGCTTATCGGCTGGCTTAGCGCTAAGGCTAAGCTGCCGCGCCAAAAAATTTCAAAAAATCTAAAGTTGCCGTGCAAATGCACCGATGCGCACCTCGGAGGCGGGATGCCGTTGTTTTTGGAGAATATCATCATGTTACGATTCGCAGTAGTTATCGCGTGCTTGTCGCTGAGCTCGTGTTCAAAGACAACCAAGTCGGATACATGTGCGACGGGGACTACTGATCCTCGCACGGGGCAGTGTGTCAGCTCGGTAGATCCCAATGCGGCATCGATTGCGAGCATGCAAGCACGGCTCGAGGCACAGACGCAGCAAATTCAGCTGATGATACAGCAGGATCAGCAGAAGCAGATTGAGATCATGAACTTGCGCAATATCCTCAATAATCCCCAGTCCACCCAGTCACAGAAAGATGCCGCGGTGCAAAAGTTAGGGGATCTAGGCATTGCTGTCGGGGTGCACGCCGCGGCTAAGGGGGGACAGGCGGTGCTGACCTGGCTCGATAAGGTGTTAGGGCTTGATCCCAATCAACCTCTGACTCAACTGCCTCAAGCCACTCCCACTCCCATCCCCGGACACACCTACAACCCCTACTACCAACCAAGGGGTCCGTGATGGTGCGGCTTGTCGTTTACAGTTTATGCCTGCTGCTTAGCATTGCCAGCTGTGCCAAGAAAAAGCAGAGCATCAGTTGCGCCAATCCCGATCCCACCACAGGTGCATGCCTCAGTGATCAAGCCACTGTTGTCGATCCCAACGACAGCGCGGCGGTTATGGAGCGCGCCATGGCAAGTCAGGAGCAGATGAGGCTAGAATTGCAGCGCTTGCGGAATGACAAGGCAGTGCTTGAAGAACAAATTGCCAGCGGCCAGCGCCCCGCGAGCGATCAAACCTATGTGGATCAGCTGGCTGCAACGATAAACGGAACTGTGGCCAGGGGGCTTGAAGTTGGTTGGGCAGCTGAACCAGAGGTCGATACCAGCGCCGTGCCGACAGTGATGCTTAGCTTTAATAATCATAAAAATACTGGTGTTCGTCCTAAGTTTATCTTTACACATGTCACTAAGGTAACAGACATCGCCTTCAGATATGGCAGTGGCGATTCACATGTTTTTGGGCAGTCCGCTAGGTTCAGCACCGACAAGATACAGCTTGCAGGGGTTAAAATTCCCATCAACCTGCAGTTTAAGTTCGGTGGCCAATCTTATTGTGCCAAACGTGACTTAAGCCGAGAGTTTGAAGACGGCCAGCAAGTGATGCAGACTACAGTAGGGGGATGTTGATGACACGCCTATGGTGGATATTTTTGTGCACTGCTTGTCTGGGCGATACCACTGCCGAGGTGGCTGGAGATGGTAATAACCCGCGGTTTTATTGGCAGATGTCTCTCGATGACATCGGTGTCAAGCGAGATAAGAGCCTTGCCTTTGATGACAGAATGTCCACCAAAATTCATGCGCTCTATCATGCAAGTCATACAATTCCTAGTCTGGCGTTGATCAGGACACAAGTTAACCTCGAAACTCTGATCAATGTCGGTAATGTCATCTTCTCTTGGCGCAAGAAAACAGATACCACCACCACCTATACATGCCATCTGCATGCTGTGAGCTTGGGCGAGCAACGCACTATCATGGGTGGAGGCATCGACACGGCAACGTTTTGTTTTGAGCAGCAAAACTCAGCTGGAGATTATGTGCGTATGCTAGCTGATCTATGTGTCAGTGCTAGTGCTGAGGGGGGAAGCCGTTTTATTTTTAGACAGGGCCGAGACTTTGCCTGCGATTTTAGCGACGAAGGTAACAACAGTGCGGTGCTGCCAGCTGCTTGTCTAACTGAGGATGGTAGTGCGGCATGTCTAAACGGCCATATACTCGCCTGTGCAAAAAAGGAGGACCTTCTCAAAAATTTTACCGATATCTTTAAGGCTAAGGTAACAACAGCATGCAAACAAGAAGGCAAAAATATACAAACAGATGCGAGTAGCTGTGCCATCGAGTATAAATATAAAGAAGATGTAGACGGAAATCTGTGCGTAATAGACGGTGCAAGCATAACAGGAGGAGACGGAGACTCAGGAGCAACAGAAGGAACACAAGCAGAAACACAAGCAGATACAACACAATGAAGGGAACACCATAGGCGATGCTGCACTACATACTGCTACATGTTGTCGCACTAGCGTTGCTGGCTTGTCCGAGTCGGCCGAGCCGCCGACCACCAGTACTGCCTGCCGAACAGACGAGCACGGACGTAAAGAGAGACCTCGCAGGGGAGACAACCCTCCAAGGTGCAGGATATTACCTGGCCTTGCGTAACGATGCCCAAAGTGGCGGCTACCAGCCACTGGTGTTGCGCGTTACGGCACGTGGCTTGGCTACCCCAGTGGTGGCACGCAGGGCTTACAGTCAGGGGGCGGTTTTTAGTGACACGATGGATCTCGCCCACAAAGACAGCCGTGCGATCAACCTACTGCTAGAATTTACCGTCGGGGCGGAGCAAGACCAGCACTGTATTACGACACCGTTAGCTGAAGTTGTGCGGTGGGTAAGCGGTGACAGTGAGACCGAGATCAAGCAAAGACTGCTGCAAGCAAAAAAACAGCCGCTCGATTTAACTGCTAGCCAAGGCAAACTTGAACAACAGGCAGGTGGGTGGCAATGCGTAAAATAACAGTCGCACTGCTGTTGTTGAGTGCCTGCCGGCTGAGCGAAGAGCCCGTGCAGCAGGCAAAGGGATTTGTCAGCGGCGATGTGGTCTTTGATGCACAGGATCTCAGCAAGACTGCTGTCGTGCAGTGTAGGGACGACGATTGTCGCAGCAAAACACCCCTAGCGGCGACGCTGCACCAAGCTTCGCTGCGCGATCAACCAGCAGAGGTGGTGTTGCAGTTCAACGATCTGCATATATCCTTTGTGCAGGCGGATAAAACTTATACCTGCTTACGACTGCAAGCCCCCCTGGGCAAAATGACCTTGCTACGGCGAGCGGGCGAGGACACACACTGCTACGAACAGGCGACAGATAAAAACTACGTGCAGCAGTTTGCTGTGACCTGCCTGGCAGAAAGAGATTGGCAACTAGTTGCAGGCAGCGATGCCCAAGATTTGCGCCAATTTGCTTGCAAAAATGACGGCGGGAGTATCTCTTCGGCATGTTTTACTGGCGAGAGTGGCGCAGCTAATTGTGAAGGTAGTTCGTGGCCTGACGCTATCCGAGCGATACATGCACAGGTAGGGACGAAGGCTGTAGCGGCTCGAGATCGCGGCGGCGTTGATGGCGAGACACTGCTAGCGGATGTAAGCATCAAAGTTGAATGGAAGCTAACCGCTGCTGCGACATGTAAGATTGGAGACAAGGTGTTTATTACGGCTGCAGCATCGACGAGCAAGAAAACAAAGACGGTCGAAGTGCCTGCTGATACAGGTCACCAGACAGTAGGAGCTGCAATCTATGCTATTACTTGTAGCTACTATGATACAAATACATCTACTAGCTTGGCACTTACACACTTCCTTCCCGCCGCGTGTGTGAACAAAAGCAACATATTTCCACAGACTATCGAAGACTGCGGCGCTGGAGACGCAGACCCAAACCACATCAAGATAACCTTCGTTAAGGCAAACTAATGCGTTGTGCGTTCTATCTGCTGTTATCTGTGGCACTCAGTGCTTGCCTGAAACGTTCTACAGGCATTGAGGCACCTGCAGCAGAAGGCACACCGACAGCTCTCGATGGTTCGGCTGGCACAGGTGCAGGCAGAGGCAGACTGGTCATCGATCCCTCCGCAAACTTAAAGCGGCCCGCCGTTAATCCGTGCGCACAGTTTCCGAGTCGTTGTAATCCTGAGCCATTGCCAAGCACAGGCGACAACACAGGCGACAACACAGGCGACAACACAGGCGACAATACGGGCGGCAACACAGGCGGAGGCCAGCTCGTCATTGACGCACCTGCATTCGGGGGTGAGACGTTACTGAGCACAGTGGTGTTGACAGCACTGTGCAACGACTGCCTGCATCCAGTCAATAACGACGCGACCGAGTTGTCGTGCGCAATCAGCAGCGGATGCAGTGGCGGTTTTGCATATGTTACCAGCAGCGCCGCACCGCGACACTCACATCAACAGGCCTTGTGTGGTCATGGCGGCCCGCAGCAGGTGCGTGACCTCCCGAGGTTGAGGCTTAAATGCCAGTTTACCCATAAAAAGCGCTGGTGGCCTGACTACAAAAATAGTGCCGAGATCGCCCTGAGCAAGGCAATCGTTACCCGCCAGCACCTGTGTGTCATCACAGAAGACGAACTTATGCAGCATCAAAATCAGACCCCCTTCCCTAAGGTCTCCATCGTAGAGAAAAGCTGTGATGACAGTGTTCTTTCTGAACAAAAACATCTTTCTCCAAGCGGCAAAAAACACAGACTAGCCCTCACCTTCAGTTGGTGAGGCACGATGGCCAAGCTACTGATGCTACTGTGGTTCGGGTTGAGCAGTTGTCAGAAGGTCGACAAGCCACGTCAGCCCTCACCAGCCGTAGAACCGACACCAACACCGACACCGTTTGCAACAGCAACACCGACACCAACACCAACGCCAACACCGTATGCAACAGCAACACCGCTTGCAACAGCAACACCGACCGCAGCAGAGACACCCGCCGCCGTAATTGCAGCCGAGAATGACCCCCGCCCTGCGGAAACGGATACCGCCGCCTTGCCTACGGTGTGGGTTTATTTTAACCGTGATGACCAGCGTGGCTATCGTTCGATATTTTTGTTTGCGCATCGTCAAATGGTCAGCGATGTGCGGGTCAGTTACACCACCCTCAGTCTGTCCCAGCTCACCAACAGCGGCTATAGCAACCTGCTGGCAGAGGAGAAAGATATTTTTGTCCAGAAAGAACTACAATTGCGGGTGTCATTTTTATTTGGCGACCAACCTCATTGTGGTCGCGTGAAAATCAAAGCAGATAACATCGTGCCCGCGGGTGCGACGATGGGCAAGGATAAAGCCTTAACCATAACCCCAGAGCGTGGCACATGTTAGTATGGTGGTGCAGTCTAGGGATCTTATTATTGCCTGCCTGTCTCCCGTATACAGGTAATGTCAAGAGTAGCGGCGCGGACTACTGGTTTGATGTTAGCAAGCTCGGCCGCGTTTCGATCCGCTATACCAGCGATGATAACGAACAGATATTGCCACACAATATTGCTCGCCTGTCATTTACAAACAGCGATATCGTTGTGCCACAGCTAACCGACGCCAGCCAACTTTGGCAGGCAGGCAACGATGCGCCACAAGCACTGGCAGGGATTAAGCCACCGGCGTTTGCCGCGGAAAATTTTTATGTGATTAACGATGCCGCGTTTTATCTGCAAGCCAACGATGGCAGCAAGCATTTTTGTCGGCTGGCAAACATTCCGCTCGGCAGCAAACGGAAATTTTCCCTAACCGCTGCTTGTCAAGAAGATGCACGCGAGGCTGAGATGGTCTATTTCAGACACCATTTCAGCGATACGGAGCACAAGCTTAATGAAAATATTTTGCAGATAGATTGTAGCATAAGTTACGGCAACAAAACGCAAGCGATACACCTGGCCGCGCGTAACGGCACGATCATCGACGATCAAGGCATACACGCCTTCGCTAAACAGCAGGGCGCTAACTTCAACATAACATGCCGCAATGATTTTTGGGACAAGCCGATTAAAGAGAAAACGAGCAAAGCAGTGATTGCAGAGATGACGCAGTCAGCTTGCTTTGAGTTTTGGGACACTTTCATGCGCTTCTTCCGCAAGGGCCATATCGGTGGCAAAACTGCCGCAGCTTGTAATCCCGCCGAAGAGCTGCTGTCGTTTTATTTCAGCGCCGAAGACTCAACTCGCGACGATAGTGGTATACCCACTTACCTGCGTAAAGGTAACCCAGCTTCACCGATGGATCATCCCGTTACGGATGGAACTTCCCAAAACAATATTCTTGTGCTGACACAATGTGATGACTGTCTGCCCGCGTGGGCGACCCAGTTGCGCTGCACGACCACCTGCAAAACCGCAGCACTTGCCCATACCGAGAAGGTTGCCGCCCCTGGCACTATCATCGATGCGGGCGCGAAAAAGCATTACAGCCAGCGGTTGTGGTGCAAGAACGAAACACAGACCTTGAAGCAGCTTAGCACCGCTGCCGCCTTGACTTGCCAGGTAGCCAAGCGTGACGGAGAGCCTGCCACGGACAGCTTAGCCCTAGACGCGGCGATCGTTAAAACGGGCAAGGTGTGTGTAGACTTTACTCCCGCAAAAGCGATAACTATCTCAGCGGTAGCGAACTGCCACAGTAAATTGCGTTTCTTTTTCAGAGCGGCCAAACCACCTGCATGAACGAGCAACACCACGCCCTAGAATTTATCCGTGTGCAGCAAACAGGCTCGACTTCAGCGCTGGCACTGCAAGAACTACAGCGAGGACGAAGTTTGCCTTTCGCGGTGCTGGCTGCACAGCAGAGTGCCGGACAAGGACAGGCGGGCAAGGTGTGGCACAGTCCGCCTGGCAATCTTTACCTGTCGTTAGCAGTGCAGCCGCGTCTGCACTACGGGTTGCCGCTGTTGGTGGCAGTGCTGGTGTGCGAATGGTTGCATGAGCAGGGCATCGTCGCAACTTGCAAGTGGCCAAACGATATTCTTTACCACGGCAAAAAACTTGGCGGGGTCTTGTGCAAAGGGGCGAAGCAAGGCGAACACTGGCGCTACGTCATTGTCGGCGTGGGGCTCAATGTCAATGTCGTGCCGCGGGCGCTGCAGACAGAGGCAATCAGTATGCGGGAAATTTGTGGACGTGCAGGCGACGTTGTTGCCTATGGTGAGCAGTTGGCAGGTTTTTGTGTCGCAGAGCTTGACAAGCCGATACAGGCAGAAGAGGCTGTTGCACGCGGGGCACGTTTTACTGCCGCCGCGGCTGAGCTGTGGTGTCGGGACGAGCAGTTTTTTTTGCGCCAAGCACAGCCGCGGGGATACCTGCGCCTGCGGCATTTGCACACGGGCAAAACGGAGGAGCTCATATCATCGTCATCTGACTATCGTCTTGTCTACCAGCAACCGCGACGGCATCCTCTAGTGGTGGCCGATGTTGGCAATGCTGCTGTCAAGCTGGTGCTGTTCAAAGACGACCGGGCTGAATTTACCCGCGCCGCCGTTCCGCAAGCGCGGCACGTTGCCCATGCCTTACACGAGCTGCGCCAGGCGTTGGACTACGGTGGTCGCTGGGTAATTTACGCCACCGCCGTCAATCGTGCCCACCTGACGCTGTTGCAAAAGCAAGCTGAGAGACAGGCTTTTGAAGTTGTGCTGCTGGAGAACAAGCCGTTCCTTGCTCGCACCAATTGTCACCTGCAACAACTCGGCGGCGATCGTCTCGCGGCCATCGAAGCTTATCTGGCTGAATACGGTAGCGCGCTTGGCCTGGTAGTAGACTTCGGCAGCGCTACTACCATCGATGTCATCGCAGAAAACTGTCATCTCGGCGGCTATATCTTGCCTGGTTTGGAAACCTCGTTGCAGGCTTTAGCTGACCACACCGAGTTAGCCCGCCAGCCGCGTCAGCTCTTTGCTCAGGCTCAGCCTGCCTGTGGTCTCACGACCGACCAGGCCATCGCCCGCGGCATCTTGCACAGTCAGGTTGAATATGTGCGCAGCCTGCATGCTACTCTGTCAACGACCAGCATTGTCGTCAGTGGCAGGCTAGGTCAGTATGCCATGCCCTACCTCAGCGACGCGACATACGATCCACTGCTGGTAGCAAAGGGAGTGCGGATGCTGGTGTTGCGTTGAGTTGTGCTCGGCACATATCTCTCGATGTTCCTTCTCGCCGCGAGGTGGCTACGTGCGAGGTAATTGGCAGCGCATGAATCTATGTCTCGGTTGGTTATTTCTCCTGCTCGGCATCGTTGGCATCCCGTTGCCACTGTTGCCGACGACACCGTTCCTGCTGCTGGCGGCGTTTTTTTTCTCCCGCAGTTCGCCGCGTCTGCATCGCTGGCTGCGCGCCCACCGACTGTTCGGGCCGATAATTCGCGATTGGGAAGAGCACAAGCGTATCAGCTTGAGAGCAAAAATCAGTGCCACCCTCGCTATCGTTCTGCTGTTCGCGATCTCGCTGCTGGTGGCTAAATTAGCCCTCGCCCTCGACATCATGCTAGTGCTCGTCGCCGTCGGGGTGTTGGTCTTTATCTGGACACGTCCGCACGGGTGAGAGAGGCAGCATCAGAATAGCCATCGACATCGCCATCGCCATCGAGTAGACTGCGCCCGCCCGCTTTCTAGCTCGCTATGCTTGCGGAGCTGGTGGCCTCAGGCTCGTGTTGGTTCAGGGAGAAGAATACGCAAGCTCAGGTGGTGGAACAGGTAGACACGCTAGCTTGAGGGGCTAGTGGCCTCAGGGTCGTGCTGGTTCAAGTCCAGTCCTGAGCACTCAGACTTCCCCCAAAACGAGACGCACCCCGCACGCTAATGGCTGACGAAGACGGCGCGGGAGTGAATCATGTGCCGCAGGAGTTCTTTGTCACGCACGCCTATCTGCACGATACGCAAGGCCAGCAGACGCTGGTCGTTAAGCTCTTGCTGGCGCTGAATGCGGCTGAGGAAGGTGATATGTTCATCCTGCTCATCAGGCACAGGCAAGCACACCTCAATCAACGAGTTGTCACGAAAGGGAAGTTTACGGCTGGCAGGGTAGCTGAGCTTCACCCCCGTCTCGCTGAGGTCAAGACAAGTAAGCTGACCATAGATCTCGTCTGCACCGAGTGAATTGAGGTTAACCTGCACCAGCTTTTGCGGATAAAAACGCGGGAAGATACGCCGTTCGTTGAAATTATCTTCGCTAGGAGACACACTAGTAGCCATGAAATTCTCCTGTCAAAATCTGACCGCCGCCACGCTATGATATATTTTTAAAAAAATCAAGTAATTAAGGATGGTTTGCGCCAGCTACGCAGCCTGCTGGGCAGTTCTTGCGCAGTGCGTCCCGCCCCACCGCTTGCCCCAGCAGTTGCAACATGCGCGCACTGCCATAACCACAGATCTGGAAACAGGAGCTTTGCCAGTTACATAAGCAACCCATTGAAAATAAAAGAGTTATTAGATAAAGTCGTCAAGTACGGCCCTTGCCAGTTACATAAACTCGACGGGATGGGGCTCGTGAGGGTGACACTCCAGTAGAAAAGGAGAGGAAAATATGGATGCTCGGTGACAAGCTTGGGTTTGAAAAGCGGATTGCGAGGACCGGGCTCGTTGCAGACGATGTCTTGGCTTTACTGGATTGTGAGAAGTATTTCGCCTTGAGAGGACAGCGCTTGCCACCTGATACGGGGTCGTCGTTGCAGAGGTTGGTAGAGGAAAACCTCGTTGACAAGGGCAACAATGTCACCAATATGGGAGCACTGCTATTGGCCAAGGATCTACGCAAGTTTGACAGACTTGGACGCAAAACGGTGCGCATCGTCCTCTACAGTGGCAAGTCTCGTTTAAAAACACTCAGGGAGCTAGAGGCATACCGTGGCTATGCTAGTGGTTTTGAGGATCTCATCGAACGCATTGGGAGTCAGTTGCCCGCCAAGGAAGAGATCGGTGGCGATGGTTTCAGGAACTCTATCAACACCTATCCAGCGGTAGCGATCAGGGAGATAGTGGCTAATCTCTTGATTCATCAGGATTTCAGCATTAGCGGGGCCGGGCCGATGATCGAGATTTTTGATGATAGAGTAGAGTTTACCAATCCCGGTGAGTCACTTGTCGACAAGATGCGTGTTGTTGACAGTGCCCCGCTATCCCGCAATGAAATGCTGGCGAGGTTCATGCGCATAGTTAGGCTGTGTGAAGAGCGCGGCTCCGGCATCGACAAGGTTATCCATGCAGTGGAGCAGGCACAGCTACCGCCACCCAAGTTCATTGCCGAGAAAAATTATTTTCGTGTCGTTCTCTCCGCACCGAAAAAATTCAAAGAGATGAGCCGAGAGGAAAGGATTGAGGCCTGCTATCAACACTGTTGCCTGAAATACGTTTCAGGTGATGTCATGACCAACGGTAGCCTGCGACAACGCTTTGGTATCGCCAAGAAAAATTACCCGATGGCACATCGCATCATTACCGACACCATCGAGATGAAGTTAGTGAAACGTGATCCTGCAGTCGGGGAGTCGAAAAGAAACATGGGCTACATCCCCGTGTGGGTTTGATTCGTCGCCGGCCCCACAGCTGCAACACACAGCATCAACCACAAAACATGCGTGAACTTAGGATTAGGAAAAAGCTTGCGACACCCTTACCTCAACTCGGTCAACAAGGCGACAGGCAAAGATTAGAGCGTTGCTTGAGGATCGACATCAACGATAGTTCTAACACCACTCGGTATCAGGCGTTGCAGTTGTGGCAGCCAGCTGCGCAGCATGGTGTGCAGTTCTTGTGCATCGCGACCACAGAAGTAGATAACTTTGCGGGCACGGTTGTTGATTTTGGTGAGCGGCGGATCGGCAGGGCCGCGAATACGCAGGTCACCGCTGCGGGCGAAGAGGTTGCCGATTTTTACCGTCGTGGCTTGCAATTTTTCAACGTTGTTGCTGTTCAATTCAAGGCGAGCTAGGCGGGTAAACGGCGGGTAACGGAATTGTTCACGGCAGGCCAGCTCGTCGCAAGCAAAAGTGTGATAGTCTTGTGCTAGTGCGGCGGCAATGACTGGCAATGTCGGGCGTTCGGTTTCAACCAGCACTTCGCTAGGGTTATCGCCGCGTCCCGCCCGCCCCATCGCTTGCACTAGCAGTTGGAACATGCGCTCGGCAGCACGAAAGTCAGGCATCGCCAGCATGTGGTCGGCATGCAGGATTACCATCAGGGCGACGTTAGGGAAGTCATGTCCTTTCGCCAACATCTGCGTGCCCACCAGAATGTCGGTCTGGCGCTGGCGAAAACGCTGCAACACCGCGTCAAGTTGCCCCTTGCGCACGGTAATATCTGAATCAAGGCGATCGATCGTCGCCGCAGGAAACATTTGCCGCAAGGTGGTCTCAATGCGCTCACTGCCATAACCACAGACCTGAAAACATTCCTGCGGCCGTTCCTCCAAGACTTTAGCTAGCGGCACGCGATAATCGCAGTAGTGACATTTGAGCAGTTGAAAATTATCGTGCAAGGTCAAGCTGACACTGCAATTGATACAGGTTACGACATCGCCTTTTTCTTTTGCCAACAGGTAGTGCGAAAAACCGCGACGGTTGATGATAACGATCACCTGCTGCCCCGCAGCCAGGGTTGTGCCAATACACGCCGCGGTCGTCTCGCTGAAGGCATAGGCATCTAGCCCCTCACGCACGGCAGGGAGGTCGATCTGTCGCACCAGCGGTTTGGCTTGCAACACCCTGACACGTTGCGGCTGCTGATGGATGCGTTGTTGCAGTGCTACTAGCTGATATTTTTTGTTCAAAGCGTTGTGCCATGACTCCAGCGACGGCGTGGCACTGCCGAGCACAACTTGCGCTCCCTCAAGTCGAGCCCGATAGACAGCCAGGTCACGGCCGTGATAGGCGAGTTGCGAGCTTTGCTTGTAACTGCTGTCATGCTCTTCATCGACGACAATCAACTTGAGATTAGCGAACGGAGCAAACACACTGGAGCGGGCGCCAATCAATACCGATCGTTTGCCGCCGTGCAACAAGCGATAAGCTTGCCAGCGTTGTCGCACCGTCAGCGCGGAGTGTGCCACTACTACTTGCTGCGGAAAACGCTGCGTCACCACTCGCACCATCTGTCCAGTCAGAGCAATCTCAGGCACCATGACGAGAAACTGCGGCGCGGGAGAGCTGGGCGAGGCCTCGAGCAGCGCGGCGATGAGATGCAGATACACTTCCGTCTTGCCAGAGTCGGTGACACCGTGCAAGAGCACAGGCTTGCTGTTGCCACACTGCTGAATGGCTTGCAAGGCTTGCTGCTGTGCCGCGCTAAGTGTCACTGCCGTGCTAGCTACTACACGGGGCCTATCCTCTGCGTCTGGCTCGACTTTGCTTGGGGTGAGATAGCGCGGTGCGATCAGCGCGAGCACACGTCCCAGCGGACAGAGATAGTAACGGCTTACGAACTCAGCTATCTGTAGCAGGGGGGGCGAATAGTACGGCCTCTGCTCCAGCACCCTGTCGATGTCCTTGACCTGGTAGGGGAATTTTTGGGCGGCAACAGAATCAAGCACTACGCCATAACTCCGCCGCGCCCCAAAAGGCACGAGCACCCGCGTGCCACGTAGCAAGCGCTCGTTACAACTGTAAGTGTGCAGCCGATCTACCTGTGCATCAACGGCAACTCGATAGAACAAAACTCAGTCATCACTTTCGGTGAAGCCTACTCCACGATGCATCGTCTCCAACTATGTCTTAGCGATACACGATGTTTAGACCCTCGTCTCTGACTATGTCTTCAGCGTGGATAAATACCGTACCACTCATGGTCGCGGTGCCAGGGTTAGTGCCGACTAGAATACCGGTAACATCAACTTCAAGATAACCGTCGCTGTAGTAGGCAACGATCAAGTTTGGCGCACCACGCCTAAACATGCCCGCAGGATCGCTCGGAAGTATCTGCGGTCGTATATCGTCGTAGCTGACCTCGATCCAGGCACCGACGTAAGGATGCGCTTCATCCAGCATGACACCACTGATCTGATTGAGGTTGATGGTCGCACTATTACCACGATCCTCTCGGGCTTCGCCCTCTGCTGTCTCAAGCCTATCACCCATGCTCGCCATCGTCTCGACAGTAACGCGGACCAAGCGCCTCTCATTGCCGCTAGTAGGCTGCACTTTGACATTAGTAACCTTGCCACTATAGCTGTGTTTTCCACGGACGAAATGCACACGCTTGCCGAGATACTGGTCTCGCAACGATCTCTCGATCCACCTGCCTGCTGCACCCTTCTTGCCAGTTTCTTCAAAAATCACGCCCTTCCCTGTGCGACCGCCTTCACCCTGACGTAACGGAGCCCGGAAGGCCACTAGCAATAGGACCACCGGCACCAACCACAAAACTTTACGCAACATAGTACTATCTCCTCAAAAGTGTGAAAACAAAACCCAGCGGCCTTCTAACAGTAAAATTTCAAGAGTGGCAAGATCAAAAAATTTCCTGCTACGCTGCGCTGCGCTACGCTGCGCTGCGCTGCGCGGTGCGGCTTTTTGTAACGCTCGCTTGTTAGCTCATCGCTACGCGATGCTTTTTGTTCCGCTCGCTTTCTAGCTCGCTCCTTGTTCTCGGACATCTTGCTATCGCGTTCAAGCTTGCTCCCCAGCCTCCCTGCTTGCCCTCAGGCCTTTCGGCTGTCGCGTTGAGACTTGCCTACCGAGAGCTCCATGAACGGCACGGGTAGACCGTGCGAAAACCCGACCACAAATATTGCTGTATTGCCGTTAGTTTATTTTTTTGCACAAGGTATGTGCCTATACCTGTTGAGGTCGGGTTTCTCGGTAGGTCTGCGACGTGCCAAGATAACGGAGATTTGCGCTACTTGCCTCTTGCCCCCCAACCTCTTGGCCGTTGCGTTCAAGCTTGCCTACCAAGAGCTCCATGAACGGCGGGGCGAGGCCGTACGAAAACGACCGCAGATATTGCCAATACTGCAACCAGATTATTTTTTGCATAAGGCATGTGCTCACAACCTACTTTAGGGAGAGCTTCTCGGTAGGGCTGCGCCGTGGCGCGCTACGCGCTGCGCGATGTTGTTTGTATCGCTCGCTTCCTAGCTCGCTGCTTGCGCTCAGACCTCTCGTTATTGCGTTCAAGCTTGCCCACCGAGAGCCACATGAACGGCACGGCGAGGCCGTTCGCTGCGCAAGGAGCGAGCTAGGAAGCGAGCGTTACAAAGAGTCGTGCTCCTCTAAGGACACTCGTCCCGTGACTTGTTTGGCCGCGGTGGCTGGGTTTGCATCGTGGTCGTAGGTAACATGCAAACGCAGGCAATTACCGTCGGGTCCGACCCATTGACGGACATCGTAACCGTCGTCGTCCTGGCTGAACAGAGTTGCCACACCGTTAACGACTGTCACATTGTTTGGTGGACAATCGTCTATATCGGGGCCACAATTGTAGGTGCAATCACAGTCTTCTTCGTCTTCTTCTTCCTCGGTGCAGGAGATATCATCAATAAAATTGTGACAATAAGGTTCGGTAGTTAGATAGTTTTGTCCTTTTCCTTCTTTGCAGGACAGGCGCATAACCATCATTCCTGTTGCCGAAGTATTTACTACCCCTCCTGCCAGTACCTCGCATTTTGCTTCGGTAATTACCCCCTCGGCAACCTCTAGTGTGGCACGCAGGTCATTTTGCTCGGTCACCTCAATCTTGGTCACCGTCAAGGGATCGACCACGGCTGTCGTTTCCTCGGGCGCAGGTGTTTTCGTAGAGACGGCATCAGCACTGTCGTCGGTCGGTTGTTCAGCGGCAACCTGCTTCTTATTACAACCAACAAAAACTACACTCAACAGTGCTGAGCACAGACACAACCTAAACATACTCAGTTACCAACGTTTGGTGGCGGTGGCGGTGATGCTTCCGGGCCGTCACGATCGCAATCGTATTCCCGTTCAATATTTTGGCTGATTTTTTTCAGCCGCGAAGCATACAAGCCATAGCCACGTTTGATGGCAATAAAATGCCGATTGATAATGTGTTTGCGTCGTTCATAGGAATAAAGCTGGTGTTCACGTTTGTAATTATTGTGGAATGTTTTCCAGAGTTTGGCTATTTTTGTGTGACTATACCTGGCGCCACAAGCCATAAGTTTATTGTATTCCGCCTGATCACTGTTGGTTAGCTCGTAGACAATTGCTGATCGATACACTTCTCCAAGTTTGTTTCTAAGCTTTTCAGCTGATAAAAGCGTTTGCTGATAGGCATCGAACAGTGTTTGACTGACATGATCAGTAGGAAATAATTGTGGAGAGCAACCGTAAAATGTCGTGGGAACATCTTTATCTTTTTCGGCATCGTAGACTTCATCGTATCTTAGATTACAAATAGGGCCGAACGCTAAAGCATACCTTAGATACACTCCATCATAAGCAACAGTCCACAAGAAGCTATCGAGAGAACTGCGCATGATCGCGGCAAAGGCAAACACCCGCGCGGCTTCTCCATAGTTGGCTACTCGCTCGGTGTTGGAATTCGCTGACAGCGGGGTCGCTGAACATAGTAATAGACATGTCATAAACAAGACTTTCATGATGCTTCTCCTCAAAAAATTTTAGAAAATCCAACTACAAACAGCTGTAGCCGCCTTCACAGGGACACATCGGCCGTTTTTTTTTTTGCTTTAGCTGCGTTTGTGATTTTGTCCGTATTTTTTTGTAACTCGCCAATATGTTGGCTGAATTTTTTGGCGATGCTTACTGCATGAGCACAGGCAGGGAGGCTTGGGAGCAAGCCTGAATGCAATCGCGAGAGGTCTGAGGACAAGCAGAGAGGTTAGCAGGCAAGCCTGAATGCAATCGCGAGAGGTCTGAGGACAAGCAGAGAGACTTGGGGGCAAGCCTCAACGCGAGAGCAAGAGACCTGAGGGCAAGCCTGAATGCAATAGCAAGAGGTCTGAGAGCAAGCAGCGAGGGAGCGAGAAAGCGGCAAAAAAGCCGTAGCGCAGCAAGAAGTTGTTTTTGCTAAACATTGTGCCCATATCGCCGATAATTAAAACATGAAGGTGTTTGTAATAATAGCCTCAATATGTATCAGTGCGTGCAAGCAACAGCCTGAGCATGGCGAAAATAAGTTCGTTCTAGCAGCACAAGCTACTCGACTTACTGATCGCTTTCTCATTCATCGCCTCCATGAAGGCCCGGTGCGTGTCGCTTATGGTTATCAGGATAACAATGGTTGTGATGAAATTTTTGTCGGCAAGTATCAACAGCAGTTATTGGCTACCGTATCTTCAGCTCTCAAAACCTGGTTGTCGGCTTTGTCGGATAAGAAAAATATTGCCGCTGAGTTCTCTTTCACAAAACGATCTGTTGCTCCGTCTTTAGATGTTATAGACAACTACAAATTATCCACGGGGCTGTTCCGCCGAGCACCGCATTTTGGCATAATATTTTTTTGCAAGCCTGGACAATCACATGTAATGATCAGAGAAGATCGTTTCCCTACCATGTCCCTATACTACGGTTATCGTGTTGACGGAGAGCTTGGTGCTAGTGAAAGGGACAAGTATAGTGCCCTGACCATACTTCATGAACTGGGTCACGTCTTTGGTCTGGGTGATACCTATCTCGACCCATCAAAAACAGACAGATATAACTACAGCGATGGCGGACACAGTAGTACTATCGGCAAGCAACCTCTTTCGGTGATGAGCGCCAGCTATGTTTTTGATCCTTTTGCCAACGAAGATATGCATTTGGGAGAAGATGATATTCAAGGGTTAAGATGGTTATATCAAGCATTTGTTGAAAAAAAAGATTCGCCATGCCCTGAGCAATACGTCTACGAAGAATCAACCAAAGGATGTGCGCCGCGTTATCCACTTATTTTTTTGGTAAGACAAGGTAATTTTTGGGCTATCCTTAATGCTGACTCTTGGGCAAAACATTATCTTGATGAACGTGACGAAAACGGCCAAACAGCACTGCACCATGCGGCTCTATTATCTAAAATTCACGGTAGTGGCATCTATGAATATATGGTCAACAATTGGCAGGCAAATGACAACATCAAAGATAATTATGGAGAAACAGCAAACGATATTTTCTACAACAAGATAACAAAGCATAGGGTGGCAATGCTGAAAAAGTATATGCAGGAAGATATGGTTAAGGCGGTTGATATTCTCTTAGCATCTCTCACTTATGAGAATAGCGCAGGAAACAAGTTGGCCGACAACAAAATTGCTCGACAGCTCATCGCGCAGACAGCTCTCGGTATCAACCATCTCAGCAACAAAGGACGATCATTATTGCATATTGCGGCGGCTAGAAAAGAACGTGGATTAATTCGTTTCCTACTGCAGTTCCCTGAGATCGATATCAATAAGGCGAGTTCGCTAACTGGAGAAACAGCGCTACATTACGCCGTGCGGTCAACCTCTCTCCTTACCGTTCGCATTCTGCTCGAACATGGCGCTAGTCTGACAGCCAAGGATCAATGGGGCAGAACTCCGTCCGATCGAGCTAAAGTGCTGCGCGATGATTTTCAGAAAAAAACCGAGCAAGGCAAATATCCAGCCAAGAACAAAAAAATAAAAAGAATAGAAAAAATTATTAATCTATTCAACAGTCCCAAGGCGATGACCCTCTGAAAAACAGGAGCCTCAGCCAGCCCTAACGACAAGAAAAACCCTGTTCAATCTAGATAAACTGCCTGATTTTTGCGCTACGCGGCTCTTTGTATCGCTCGCTTCCTAGCTCGCTGCTTGCGCTCAGACCTCTTGCCATTGCGTTCAGGCTTGCCATCAGGCCCCTCTCTGCTTGTTATCAGAACTCTCGGCTGTTGAGCTGAGGCTTGCCTACCGAGAGCTCCATGAACGGCGGGGCGAGGCCGTGCGAAAACGACCGCAGATATTGCCAATACTGCAACCAGATTATTTCTTTGCACAGGGCATGTGCTTGCACATATTCGTGGGGAGTTTCTCGGTAGGGCTGCGCCTCGCCCAGCTGCGCTGCGCGGCTCTTTGTATCGCTCGCTTTCTAGCTCGCTACGCTCGCTGGACTTTTTGCCGCTTTCTCGCTGCGCGGTGCGGAAAAATCAAAACACTGGGGCAACGTCGGTAACGCTATCTTCGCCGAAACGCTCTTGCAGCTGTTCTTTCACGCCTTGCACGAGAGTGAAGGTCGAGGAGGGACAGCCCTCACAACCGCCGCCAAGTCGCACATGGGCGATGCCTTGCTCGAAGGCTTCCAGGCGAGCGAAACCAGAGTGTGCCTTCAGCATGTCGGAAATTTCACCTTCGAGGAAGAGGGCGATGTCTTTGGCGACATTCTCAAAGCGATCACTGGTCAATGGTTCGTCGAAATTACCCCCCTCATCCATGCCGAGTAGGTTGCGCATTTCGTCGAGAGCCTCGTCACGAGTCAAGCCGAAGGTGACTTTGCCAGAAGGAATGTGTTTCGCCTCCCAGCTCTCATCTGGTTTCTGGGCGACAACAACGGAATTAAGATCGTTCATGGTTAGTTCCCCCGTTCTGTAGATACAAGCGAGCACGCTTCAAGTGCACCGCGCATAGTATGCCACGGCAGTGCCGCACACTTGACCCGCGCCGGATAACGCCAGATAGTGGCGAACACGAACAGTTTGCCAAGTGCGTCCTTTGTCATGTTCTCACCTTGCAGAAGTTTTTGGAAGAGCTGCATCTTGTTTTTAGCTTCGCCCGTTGCTCGTCCCTGCAGTAAAACGCTCATCATCGAGGCCGATGCCTTGCATATGGCACAGCTTTGGCCTGTGAAAGAAATTTTTTCAATCGTCTGCTCTGCCAACACCTGCATAAAGATCTCGATATGGTCACCGCACAGGGGGTTATAGCCCTCGCTGTGATGGGTGAAGTCGTCGAGGCGGCGAAAATTATGCGGGGTGCGGTTATGGTCAAGGATTACCTGCTGGTAGAGCTGCTGGGTATGGATATCGAGGCTCACGTGAAAAACCTAATTGCCTTGCGCACCGCGGCAGCGAGACGCTCGACTTCTTGGGGGGTGTTGTAGATAGTGAACGATGCCCGTGCCGTCGCGGGAATGCCAAAAAAACGCATCAACGGCTGCGTGCAGTGATGTCCCGTGCGAATGGCGATGCCTTCGTGGTCGAGCAGTGTGCCGAGATCGTGTGGATGCACGTTAGCGACGACGAATGACACAACGCCAAGGCGCGGCTCGGCCGTACCCACGATGCGTAGACCTTCGATTGCTTGCAGGGCGGCGGTGGCACTGTGCAACAATTCGTCCTCTTGATGTTGCAATTCCTGTCGATCGAGGGAGGTGATAAAATCGATGGCGGTATCTAACCCCAGCACGCCTGCGATGTTAGGTGTGCCCGCTTCAAATCTCTCTGGACTCGGCAGGAAGGTCGACTTTGCCAGTGTTACCTCTGCGATCATACCGCCACCTGTATATGGCGGTGGCATGACATCGAGCAACTCCTTCTTGCCGTAGAGGACACCCACACCAGTGGGAGCAAACATCTTGTGCCCCGAAAACGCCAAGAAGTCGCAATCAAGCTGCTGCACGTCGATGGGCAGACGACTGACTGCTTGCGCGGCATCGACCAGCACGCGCACGTTGCATCTGTGTGCTTGGGCGATAATCTGTGGCAGGGGGTTGAGCGTGCCGAGTGCGTTGGAGACGTAGACAACTGCCAGCAGTTTCGTGCGGGGTGTGCACAGCTGCGGCAACTCGTCGAGGTCGAGTGCACCGCTCGTCGTCAATGGAATGTATTTTAGCTTGCAGCCGTGTGCAGCACATACCAGTTGCCACGGGACGATGTTGGAATGATGCTCCATCTCGGTAATAATAACTTCATCACCTGCCTGCAGAAACTGCTGGCCAAAGCTATGGGCAACGAGGTTGATGCTCTGCGTCGTGCCCGAAGTGAAGACTATCTCGGCAGGATCAGCGGCGTTGATGAACTTCTGCACCTTGCGGCGAGTCGCCTCGAACTGTCGTGTCGCCTCCTCGCTCAAGTAGTGCACCCCGCGGTGAATGTTGGCCGTGCAGGAAGAAAAGTAGGACTGCACCCGCTCCTGCACCGCCCGCGGTGCCAACGTAGTGGCCGCGTTGTCGAGATACGCCAGCGGTTTACTGCGCACTGTGCGCGCCAGCAGAGGGAATTCACGGCGAATGTTGGCAAGTGTGGTCGTCATCGCTGCCTGTTTTTTACAGTGTCGGCTTGAGCTCTACCACACTGGCAATACCTTTGCCACCCGCTTTACGTTCCTCCTGACTTCAGCGGCTAAACAACACCACTACGTCGTTGTAATCATGCTATGCCTTTTTACAGACAGCAGCGGCCACCTAGTCGAGCGCCACAAACAGGTCACGCCGCAGCTGTCGTGCCAACTCAGCCCCGATGCTAGCTACCGCGGCGGTGCGTTGTGCTTCGGCCTGCATAAACCAGCGTCGGCGTGGCACTTCCTGCTCAGTAAAGACAGTCTGGTAAGTGCTATCAAGACGGTAAGTTGTGTTGAAGAGAAGCTGGCGTCGGTGCAAATCCCACAGATCTACCGCCGCGGTCAGCTGTAGCTGGGCATGCGCCGACGAAGACGACAAGGTGCTGTCACGCAGATGAATACGCAGCAGCTGCTCAGCCTCATGATAAGCAGCAAGCTGACCACTGCGTGCCAACATTGTCTGCACCGCTTGCCAGATATGCTCGTGCGGGATATGGCGTGCTTCCGTGTTGTAGATTGCCTCAAGCGCGATCCTAGTGCGTGCAGGCGAGTGCAAGTTAGACAAGCGATAGACACAGCCAGCACCAAGGCAAAGGGTCAGCCCACTGACGACAATCTGTCTAAGGCGTGGCGTTAGCGCGCAGTTTCTCCAAATCTCTAGCAATAATGACAAGATTGCTCCTGACGGTATGCAGGTTCTCCGCTTGGGGGTAGAGCGTCAAGGCTCGCTCCAAATAGGTCTTGGCCTCGTTGAGGTAAGCGGCACGGGTGCGACGATCGGTAATCGGCCCCGCCTTTTGAAAGGCAAGCGCAGCTCGCTTACGCAGGTCATGCACTGCCTTGTTGCTGATTTCAATGAGTTTCTCCTGAGCTATCTGCAGCAGAGGACTGCTCTTGTCGATGGTTGCGATTTTTTTGATCGCACTCTGATACTCTCCCTGTGTGGCAAGCGATTCAGCCTCTAGCAAGGTGTTGTCGCCACGCCGAAACAAGTCCGTGTCTATCTCCTGCTCGACGTGCGCCGCAGTGCGCTCATGCTGTGCACCTGGAATGGTCAGCAAGGTCTCTAAGGCATCAAGATCACTGCGAAACCGCTCTAGCCGAGCCTGCAGCAAACTCTCCAAATCACGGTGGAAATCGCTGTCACCGACATGCGTCGCCAACACCTTAGCTACCGTGGCGAAAAAGCGCGGGTAGTTGAGGAAAGGGTTGGTGGTCAACGCCTGCAAAATGTCAAAGTTGTAACGCATGGCGGCTTCCCGCAGTGACACACCCACCTTGCCCGCCACCTGCTCCAGCACAACGATGGCCAACAATGCCTCCGCCATCGAATCAGGGGGTGGTGGTGTATCCGCCGTCGTCACTTGCCGCGTCGCTTCCTCTGCTAGCCTGCCACCGACGAGATACTCCCACAAATGCCGTGCCAGCACCGCTTCCTGGCTCAGCCTCTGTTCCTCAGTCGTCGCCGTGTGGCCCGGGCGCGACGACCCAACCTGCTCGGTGGGCGGCAGCTGAGTCAGCGTTTGCGCACAAGCAAGCTGTAGTATCAACACTATACAGGCGGTTGGAAAAAAAATCTTAAGCATGATGCACCCTACCCGCAGCAAAACCCACAACGCGACTATCATACCAAAAACAAAAAAATTACGCCTAAAAAACTAACGGGAGCAGGTGCGCGCACCTTGGTAGGCCACGCGGCTTTTTGTAACGCTCGCTGCGCTCGCTACGCTACGCTGCTTTCTATATCGCTCGCTTCCTAGCTCGCTTCGCTCGCTACGCTGCTTTTTGTATCGCTCGCTGCGCTACGCTTCGCCTGCTTCCTTGCCGCTTCCTAGCTCCCCGCTCGCTGCATGTTCTCAGGCCACTCTGCGCGCCCTCTCTGCCTGCCTCAGACTTCTCGGCGGTTGCGTTTAGCTTGCTCACAGAGAGCTCCATGAATGGCGGGGCGAGGCCGTACGAAAACGACCGCAGATATTGCCAATACTGCAACCAGGTTATTTTTTTTGCACAAGGCATGTGCTTATACATATTCGTGGGGAGTTTTTCGGTAGGGCTGCGCCTCGCCAAGACAACGGAGGTACGGGCTAAGTGGTGTCCTTGCCCCCAAGCCTCCTTGCATGTGCTCGCACCTAACTCAAGGAGAGTTTCTCAGTAGGGCTGCGCCTCGCCAAGACAACGGAGGCAGATGTCTGGAAAATTGGCTGAAATCTTTAATTTTTTAATTTTCGCTTGAGTGCCGTCAGCTCTTCCTTGGTCAACTGCAGAAATTTGCACACCTGAGCCTCAGGCACGCCATCGCTAAGCATTAGCTGAGCAGCCTCCATCTGCTTTTGCCCGACGCCCTGTTCGATGCCCTGTTCGATGCCCAGCCGCGTGGCTCGCTCAATCCCAAAATCTATTGTTGGCATAAGTCTCTCCTCCTCCTCAAGCTCTGGCCACCGTTCACGCTCAACACGATCAAAATCCCGCCTCTCGATACTGTTGTCGGCATTATCGTAGTAATCTCTTAGTGTCGTTAGCAAATACTCCGCCTCCGCACGTGGGAGCAGACGGGCTTTTTCCAGCAGGAAGGCTACCGTGTCATCATTCGCCTCCCACGCCTCACCCATGCCATAGATGATGATAGCAAGGCTGGCTGCGACTGTCGATACCTTGCCAATAGGCACCTGGCGGAAATTGAAGACGTTGTTGCCAAATAGCTCAGGTAACCAAGGAGCAAACGCTTTTACCGCTTCGGGCACGTCTTGGTCTCCGAACAGCCATTGCAGATAATTGGAGGGGGGATGATAACCCTTATCCTTACAACACAGCAGCACCATAGAGACGGTGATGTCGCGTTGTCCGTCCTTCCACCTCTGGCGCTGCTCACGGCACGACTCGACACAGTACTCCATGAGCTGGATGAGGGCATCGTGGTCTCGATAGCTCTTGTGTTCAAAGATGAGCGACAAAGTGACCTTTAACCCATTTGCATCTCCCCTCAGAGGCAACGAAACCAGCAGGTCGGCTCTTAACTGCTTGCCTGCTGGTGTGATGAATTCCCTGTCTTGGACAACGAGATCATCCAGATGGGCATGGACGAGCACTTCAGGGGGAAAGATGATCTGCAACAGTTCTTTAATATATTTGGGATCTTTGAAGATAGTCTTGAAAAAACTATCGTGCAAGGTGGCTTGCTTACCTGAGCGGGCGGTTGGTTTTTTCTTCATCTAACCCTCCCTCGTTCACCAATATCGCACAGCAACCTCGGTTAGGCAAGTTCTGGATCAGAAGAACCAAGCGCTGCGCTTGGTTCTTTGCTACGCGACTCTTCGTATCGCTCGCCTTACGAGACTGTTTGCCGCTTTCTCGCTCGCTACGCTCGCTGGACTTTTTGCCGCTTCCTAGCTCCCCGCTCGCTGCTTGTTCTCAGATCTCCCTGTATTGCGTTGAGGCTTGCCCCCAAGCCTCCCTGCCTGTCATCAGACCTCTCGGCGGTTGCCCACACCTCTCGCCTACCGAGAGCTCCATGAACGGCGGGGCGAGGTCGTTCGCTGCGCTGCGGCCTTTTGTATCGCTCGCTTCCTAGCTCATCGCTACGCGATGCTGTTTGTATCGCTCGGCTGCGCGGCTTTTTGCCGCTTCCTAGCTCCCCGCTCGCTGCTTGTTCTCAGACCTCTCGCGATTGCATTCAGGCTTGCCCCCAAGCCTCCCTACATGTGCTTGCACCTATCTCAGGGGAGAGTTTCTCGGCAGGTCTGCGCCTCGCCAAGACAACGGAGGTACGGGCTAAGTAGCGAAACACGATATTCGCGTGAAATAGGAAGCATGCTTCTGCTCCTTCACATATCCGCCGTTATGTGCTAGGAGCACGGCAACCTAAGATGTGTGTCAACTTGAAGGCGGGAGCGCGATCTCCCCAGCAACGGCAGGTGCTAGTGGCAAATGACGCTAAATTCACTGAGGAGCAGGAAAGAAAAATTCGCTATGAGCCTGACGAGCAAGCCCCCCTGTCGGTGTGTATGCCTGTGGCAATACAATCTGTCGCCGCCTGCGCGGCAGGGATAATCGCAATTCCCACTGTCATGATGGATTCGGCAGGTATTGCCGCCACGCATGGTATTTGGTGTGTCTTCGCCTCCTTGCTGGTGTGTGGATCTATGACCGTTCTGCTATCTATGCGTTGGGGTCGGATTGGCGCAGGTTATCCGCTCATCATCGGTTCTGCAGCGCCTTTTGTGGCAATCTCCATCTCGGCAATAACGGCGGGCGGAACTCCACTGCTAGCCACTCTGACCGTCGTTGCCGCGCTGGTGCAGTACTTACTCTGCACCAGACTTGTGTTGCTGCGACGTATCATCACCCCTGTGGTCGCGGGCATCATGTTGGTGCTTGTTGCCGCCAGCATCGCGCAGGTTGTTTTAGGCCTCTTAGGAAAACCTGCGCCAGATGGCTCAACCCTGCCATCGCTGTCAAGTAGCGCGGCAACGATGTTGTCTATGACCTTGATCTCCATCCTCGCCAAAGGCTGGCCACGCCTCTTCGTAGCCATAATCGGCATTGCGGTCGGCTGTCTGGTCTACATGATCGTCGGCACATACGATCTGAGTCTGGTGTCGGTGTCTGCTTGGATCGGCATGCCTCCTGCGGCGAAGTGGCCTGGCTTTGACCTTAGCTTCGGGCCGGATTTTTGGGCACTCCTACCCCCCTTCGTTATGGTCAGTGTGGTGATAGTCAGCAAGATAACTGGTGACGTTATTGCCGTGCAGAGAATTGCTTGGCGCCAACCGAGAACAGCAAATTTTAAGGAGGTGCAGGGCGGGATTACGGTGAATAGCCTGAGCTGCTTTTTATCAGGACTATTTGGCACAGTGCCGACCTTCACTTGGTCGTCCAACATGCTGATAATCGAGTCTGCGGGAGTGACTGCTCGGAGGGTAGGTATATGCACGGGTCTCACTTTAGCTGCCATTGCTTTTTCGCCCAAACTATTAGCACTGCTGTTGACCATTCCTATTCCCGTTGCGAGTGGCTGTCTGCTGATGATGACCGTGGCCATCTTCAACGCGGGCCTGCGCATAATTGTCAGGGACGGTTTGGACACGCACAAATCTCTGCTTGTCGGCATCTCTCTCTGGGTCGGAATTTCCGCCAGCTTTCAGACTCACACTGGCACTGAGCTGTCGGTGTGGGAGAGTTTTTTGGGCAACAGCCTGACCGCGGGTGGTCTAACCGCTATCTTGCTTGCCATCCTCCTGAAAATTTCAACACCCCTCCCTAAAAAGATGCGGACAAAACTTGAGATGCAATCGTTGCCAGCCATCAATGCTCTGCTGAAGGACTTGGCTACTGCACATGGCTGGGGCGAAAAAGCCATCAAACGCCTCTACGCTGCTGGTGAGGAAGTTATGCTCGTGCTTACCCACAGGCTGGAGGAACAAGCTGGCAAGCGCAACCTGCTCCTGGCTGTGGAGGCGAACAGCAAAGCAGTTACGATGGAATTTATCGCCTCGGCCGCAGGGGATGAAAACTTATCTGACCAGATAGCACTGCTGAGCACGCAGGCAGATTTCCACGTGGAGGAACACCTGCCACTACGTATTATCAAAGGCATTACCCACTCCGTCCATCACCAGCAGTATCACAGCACGGATATTATTACCGCCAAAGTTACTTCCAGCTAGGTTATGCGCCGTATTTCTGCGCGTGCGGGCAAGACAGCAAGTGTGGTCTCGGTGCAGTAAACGTTACCCTGGCAACACGACATCAGGTGTTTCTCTATTATCTGGGAGAATTCTCACATGATCTATATGGGCAATGTTGTCTGGAACAAGAAAATATGCCTCCAGTTGTTGCCAATCACAGTCAGCAATGGTGATGATTTCTTTACAGAATAGGCTAACCCAAGTATTGCCTAGTTTAGTTTGCGGAATACCTGTAGACAGTTTGGCTCTTGTGATGTCAATGTATTGGCTGTCGATGTCGATACCGATTGCCCTTCTGCCAAGTCTGGCCGCGGCAATAGCGGTTGTGCCTGTGCCGATGAACGGGTCGAGGATCGTGTCCCCTGCATCGCTACTCATCAAGATGATGCGCTCCAACAGATGTATCGGCAGTTGGCAGGGGTGTGGATCACGACGTTTGTTGTGACGGATACGATGTATGTCGCTCCAAACATCGGAAACGAGGGGGCCGAAGGGATGCAGCTTTGATTTTTTGCCACCGTAATCTTTGCTGAGATAATCACATTTGCGACAACGCTTGTGCGGGTAGCGAAGTTCGTGAAATTTGTTCAGTCGTCGATCTTTGGCATAGTAGAGAAGCCCGTAATGCGATGGTTGCAAGCTCTTACCCATTGGCGATGACGGCGCATCCCAAGATATCCAATGCCTAAAGTCGGCGATGTCGTTGAGAAACGTCGCATAATAAGTTAACCACTTGGGGATATTGTGCACAAAAATCGACCCGCTTGTCTTGGTTATCCGAACCATCTCCTGCAACCACTTCTTGCACCACTGCAAATAGTCGTGAAAATCTTGGCGATCACGGTAATCACCATACTTCTTGTTGAGATTGAACGGCGGATCGGCAAAGGTGACATCGATGCTGTTTGTAGGAATTTCTCGCAGGACATCTAGGCAGTCACCATGAATAATGTCGTAGTGGTGATTATTTTTTTTTGTCACTGTCACCTCCTGGTGAGAGAATTTTTTTCACGGATGCACGAAATCTTTGAACTTCTGAGTCTTTGAAGGTGAAAACGTCATCGTATGCTTCGACCAACTGTGTATCTTTTGTGAGTCTGACAAAGGTAATCAATCGTTTGAATGATTCGTTGGACAACCCCGTCAAGGCAAGAACCGCCTTCAAGCCGTGCTCTTCATAACGAGAGTTCTCACTTACGCAACATAACGATACGGTTGCTGTTGGTGCCACGGCTGTTGTTATCTATGCCCCAGCAGTTGGCGGTCTTGGTGAAGTGTTGGCTGTTTATCAGTATTTCTGTACAGGACAACCCTGTGCGTTGCGCGGCGGTGACAACTTGATCTTCGAGGCACAGCTCTCCACCGCGCACCTCGCCAACCTCAAAAGCGATAACCCCCGTTGGTTTTAGCACCCTGCGCAGTTCAGCAAAGACGGCGGTCATACTGGTTACCCAGGTCTGCACATCTCTAATTTGCCAAAGCTTGTCTCTATCTATGCTAACATCACAGAACCACATACGTAGCCAATTGTCTTGGTGATAATCGACGGTGTCGAGAAAAGGCGGTGAGGTGACGACCAGATCAACAGAAGCAGCGGCAATCTCTGGCGTATAATCGGCGGAGGTCGTTAGCAACAGGGTATCGTGCCGTCGATAAGCAGACGGTAGCACCTGCCGCAACAACTGCCGCGACTTGCGCCATATCAGGGATTTAGTGTCTCGGTAGCTTGGTGTCTGCTGACGTTTGCTGTTGATCTTGCGTTGGGCCTTGATCGACGTGGCTTGGTTGGGTGGCAGTGTGTAGACCGAGAAAAATCCCGACGAGTGCCCAGTCAAACGCCCACAAGCAACCATCTGCAGCCAGGCATCGGTTCGATCGAGAGGCTGACGTTTAGCAAAATAGGCTCGCCAGGCGTAAATTTCCCGCAGGGTAGTCTGGTGAAAAAAAACTTCTAGCTGCGCATCTATTGCCTGAGGCCAAGCGAGATCGATTGCGTGCAAACGCCTGTCAATATCGGACAAAGACGGCGGATTGAGACGGGGCTTGGTTAAAACTATCGCCAACGGGTTTATGTCGTTACCGACCGCGCCGCGTCCGCGCAATTGCGCCTCGATCAAGGTTGTGCCTCGTCCCATAAACGGATCATAGACCACACCCTCAGCAGGGCAAAATCTGGCGATGCAATAGGCAGGCAACTGTGGCTTGAAGCAGGCACGATACGAAACCTCGTGCAAGGAATGCCCCTGGCGTTGCCTAGCGGTCCAGAACTCGCCGACCTGCTTGGCGACTGCGGTCGTTGGTGCGAGAAAATCCAGCCCGATACTCACCAGCTACACCGATAGCACGAGTGCCGCGGCTATCTTGTCCGCCAGGGCGGTGCAGGGCAAGCGTTGCTGGCTAGTGGTGTCACGGTCGCGCCAGGTCACGGTCTCGTCGGCAAGCGACTGCGCATCGATGGTGATGCAAAACGGTGTGCCAATCTCATCGTGGCGGGCATAGCGTTTGCCAATCGATTGATTGTCGTCGTAACAGATGTGCAGCTGGCGTTTTTTTAGTTCTCGTGTGATGCGTTGTGCCAGTTCAACCTGCTGCGCGTCATTTTTTACCAGCGGCAACACCGCCGCCTTGTAGGGCGCCAGGCAAGGGTGCAGTTGCAAAAACAGCCGCAGTTTCTCCCGTCCCTGATGATCGACTCCCTTATCTTCCCGATAAGCATCGAGCAGCAGTGCCAACACCCCACGGGTCAAGCCTGCTGAGGGTTCGATCACGTACGGCGTGTAGCGCACACCCTGCTTGCCGCTCTCGGCATCGACTTTGTGCGGGTCAAAGTAGCTGAGCTTCGCCCCCGTCGCCTGCTGATGACTGCGCAAGTCGTAATCGCCACGCGAGGCAATGCCCTCTAATTCATCCCAGCCCCAGGGAAACAGAAACTCAATGTCGTAGCAGTCCTGTGCATAGTGTGCCAACTCGGCGCGGCTATGCTGGCGCAAGCGAAACGACGCGGCGTTGTTGGCCAGGGCGAGATACCAGTTGAGGCGTTCTGTTTTCCAATATTCAAGCTGTTCTTGCCAACTGTCGGGGGAAATAAAATACTCCAACTCCATCTGCTCGAATTCACAGGCACGAAAAATAAAATGCTCGGTGACAATCTCGTTGCGAAAAGACTTGCCCAGCTGGGCAATGCCAAAGGGAATTTTTTGTCCTGTCGTCTGCATGACATTGGCAAATTGCACAAACAACGCCTGTGCTGTCTCAGGTCGCAAGTAGACCGTGCTGCTGTGGTCAAGTTGCTGCAAGCGGGCGCGCACATCTGCCAGTGTCAGGGCTTCATCGTGCTTAACGGCATGCAACAGCTCTGCACGTGGATCGATGGGGCCGAGATTGCTCTGAAACATGAGGTTGAAACGCCGCTCCGCGCTCAAGGTTGGCGCACCACAATAGGGGCACACGTAGCCAGCCGCGGCCACCGTTCCTTGCAGGCGCTTGCCTTTTTCGCGGCGTGCCTGGCTCTTTGTCCGTTCCCTAGCTCCCCCCTGCACATAACTGACCGTCTTGCCCACAGGCTGTTGCGGAGCTTTGTCAGCCCGAAAACGCTGCTTACAGTTAAGACAATCGACGAGCGGATCGCAGAACCCCTGCACATGCCCCGATGCCTCCCACACTTTGGGGTGCATGATGATCGAGGCATCGAAGCCAACGACATCGTCACGGCTATGCACCATTCGCTCCCACCAGCAGTTGGCGATGTTGCGTTTCAGCTCTACGCCGACGGGGCCGAAGTCATAGGCTGATTTCAAGCCACCGTAGATTTCGCTGCTCTGGAAGACGAAGCCGCGCCGCTTGCAGAGTGAAACGATCTTGTTCATGCAGTCAGACAAAGTGCCCTTTCCCCGCGGGTAGAAAACTACTATGATGCCTAGGCGGAGAAAATTCAAGAGGTTGCTTGCCCACATGCATTGCGCAACGACAGGATCGCAGCAGACTACAGGGTAGCGATTCTGCCCGCTAGAGGCTCGACGTATGATGACAGTGCTGACACAGGATTGGCCACGCCGCTTTGCCGCGCCCTACCCGCGGAGCGAGAGGTGAAGATCAGCGCCGCTGCCTACGTGTTGCCCAATCTGCTAACTACTTGCAATTTGTTCTGGGGTTTTTACGCCATCATCAAATCGCTGCAGGGCGAATTTCAAACCGCGACCTATGCGATTTTCCTGGCGGCAGTCTTTGATGTGCTCGATGGTCGTGTCGCCAAGATGACCAAGACCCACAGCTCGTTTGGCATCCAACTCGACTCGTTGTGCGACTTAGTGTCGTTCGGGGTCGCACCGTCTTTTTTGATTTTCCAATACAGTCTGCAGCGCATGGATCGTATCGGTTGGATTGCCTGCTTTATCTACCTCGCCTGTGGTACGTTGCGCTTGGCACGTTTCAACGTCGGCAGCTATCAAGGCAAGAGCAGCAACGACTTTACCGGCTTGCCTATTCCGATGGCCGCGTTAATTTTGGCGAGCTATGTTATTTTCATCGCTGACCTGCAGAGCAGCGGTGAGGCACCTTTGCCTTTTTTACGACAGCTGGTGGTGTTTGCCACCGCGCCGCTGACGATCAACTACTGCTGTCTAGCTTTGACGCTAGTATTATCGCTAGCGATGGTGTCCAACGTCGCTTATCGCTCGCACAAATCCCTCAGTATCAAAGCCATCAAACCCTTTAAGCTGTTGGTGTTGGCAATTATCTTGCTCGGTATTATCGCCTATCGTCCCGCGGTGTGGGCTTTCGTCATCGGGGTCTGCTATGGATTGAGTGGCTTGGTTGAATGGTTGTGCGGTTGGAAGAAGCTCGCGGCCGACGATGATCTTTTTCCACACGCAGGGGATGAGAACGGTGACTGAGGCACACCAGCGCGCCCGCGTCGCGGTAATCGGAGCAACGGGGGCGGTGGGACGGCAGATGTTGCTCGATCTCGCCGCGGCGGGCTTCAAGCATGTGACGGCTTTCGCTTCGCCGCGCTCGGCAGGACAGAGCTTGCCCTTTGGCAGTCGGCAGCTGCGCGTGCGTAAGTTCGCCCGCCCTTCCTGCTGTACAGGTTTTGATGCCGTGCTGCTGAGTGCTGGGGGAGATTTTGCCCAGCGTTATGGCAAGCGGCTGGCAGCAGAAAATGCTATAGTTGTTGATAACAGCAGTGCGTTCAGGATGGCAGCCGATGTGCCCTTGGTTGTGCCCGAGGTGAACGCGGCACTGCTCGACCGCGACACCTATCGCATCGTCGCCAATCCGAACTGCTCGACTATTCAGCTGGTGGTAGTATTGGCGGCCTTGCGACGCAGTTTTGGTTTGCAGGCAGTCGATGTTGCCACGTATCAGGCGGTGTCGGGGGCGGGGCAGAGGGCTGTTGCCGAACTTGAGCAGCAGTTGCGCGATGCCCAGGCCGTGCCGCAGGTTTTTGCCCAGCCGATTGCTGGCAATGTGCTGGCCGCGATCGATCGTTTCGATGCCGCGGGGCATTGCTTTGAAGAGGTAAAGATGGTCTGCGAGACACGCCGTATTCTCGACTTGCCGCGCCTCCGCATGCATGCCACGACGGTGCGCGTGCCTGTCTATCACGGGCATAGTGAGGCGGTAACGGTCGAGCTGGAGCAGGAGGTGAGCCGAGCACAGGCGTTAGCCTGCTTGCAGGAACAGGAAGGCTTGGAACTGGTCAGTGTGGATGATCACGCCCGCTTGCCCACGCCGCGCACGGTGGCAGCCTCATCGAAAGTGTGGGTGACACGGGTGCGGTTGCCTTATGGCGAGGCGCGCAGTCGTTGGCTGCAGTTTTTTGTCATTGCCCACAACCTCAAGAAGGGTGCCGCGACCAATGCGGTGCAGATTTTAACGAGAATTTTGGCGGGGGAACGATGCGCAAAATAATCCTGCTACTGGCGATGCTATGTGCCACGCAAGCTCACGCCTTGCGCCTGCCCTTCTTCGAGTTCTTCGCTCAGCATATGCAGCGGGTTGAATTTGCCTTGAAGAAGCCGACCTTTACGGGGGAATTGCCGCACTACGGCAAGCTTTATCGGGGCACGAGCTGGTATGCAGGGCTCAGTGCTGCGGCTTATCTGCCCGTGCATGAGATGTTCGCCATCGGGTGGGGGTTTGGCCTCGACTGGTATCAGGATGGCGGAGTCGCGGCGCTGGTCAAGGGGGAGACGGTCACGCGTGACAAAGGAGAAGAAACACAGCTGACCCTCTTACCCGTACGGATGATGCTGGTCACGGCCCTCAAGCCACTGGGCAAATGGGTAAGCCTTGATCTCGGTATTGGGCTAGAATATCTCTATGGGCAAGAAACTCGCGTGGGCAGCGGCGATGCTGGGGCACAAAACAATTCCCCCCTGCTCAACAAGTTCTGGCAACCGTACCGAGTGATGCAGGCGGCGATCAGCGTTTCGCTGCACAGATTGGAGAGGCAAGCCATGCATGCCCTGCGACGCAGCTTTAACATCAGCAACGTCTACCTCTCCCTGAAGGTGGAACAAATGCAGGTCATGCGCGCCCGCGGCGCTGACTTCAGCCGTCGCAGTATCGCGTTCGGGGTGATGTTTGAGGCTGGCTAGGCTACGAGCGTTACAGAGCCTCGTGCCAGTCATCATGTTTGAGGTGAGCTAACCTTTTATTTTAATTGTTGAAATCTGCTTTGCGCCGAGATAGACTAGTAGGTGAGGGGTAGCGTCTGGCATTGCTAACCTATAGGCAACGGAGGGATGAGGCTTTATGACACTGACGAAGGATTCTCTTTCCGAGAATCTCCATCTCAGGATTGGTGTATCGATGAAAGAAGCACGTTCTATCATCGAAATGTTGTTGGAAGAAATGAAAATGAAACTAGAAACAGGCGAAGAGGTCAAGATTTCCAATTTTGGCAAGTGGTCGGTGCGCAAGAAGCGTGCGCGTCCAGGACGCAACCCATACACGGGCGAGAAGATTGAGATCAGTAGCCGTCGCATCGTTACATTTCATCCTTCGGACAAGTTGCGTGAGCGTCTCAATACTGCTATAGAGGAGTTTTAGTCGGCACGCCGTGGGTATCTCCTGTGTTGCAGTATGTCCTTTTTTTCATTGCGAGCGTCGTTAGCGGCTACGCTTTTTTCCGCCTTTTGCTCTTCTATGTGCCACGGCGCATGTCGTTGAGTGAGCGTTCCCGCTGCCGTGAAATTATCGCCGAGTCTCGTCGTCAGGCTGTTGCCGTCAAAAACCGCCAGCATCAACGTGGAGAGGAAGAACTGGCCTATCTGCGTAGCGAGACCGAGGAGAGCTTGCGCGGCCAGATGGACGACTTGCAGGTTGTTGAAAGCGATCTCGACGCGCAGGAGGAACACTTGCAGCGCGAGGAGAGTCGCGTGGCACTGTTGGCGAAGCAGTTGGACAATGGCACGGCGCGGGTTGAGACCAGCAAGACACGCTATGAGACGGCACACGCGTCATGGCAGCAGGATCTACAGCAGTTGCAGCATGCTCTACAGGAGCGTTGCGGTGAGCGAGCTGAGCAGTTGCATGCCCAGAGCGTGGTGCAGATTGTGGAGAGCCGCACGGTTGAGTGCCAGAAGATTCTGAAGGCGATAGTTTTTGATCACAATTCGGGGGCGAAGCGCATTGCACAGCGTTTTTTGGGGCGGGTGCATTCCCGCTACAGTCCAGAATTTATCTGGCCGCGGTCGTTGAACAGCGTTGAGGTCAAGGATCGGCGCAAGTTTGAGTTGCTGCATAACGATGACAAGCTGTTGCGAGAGTTAGAGGAGGTTGCCGCGGGTGTGCAGGTCAAGCTACTCGATAACGAGCGCGTGCGGGTGGTAAAACTCACAGGTGGTTTTGGCTTGTCACGGGAGGCAGTGCGTTTAACTTTGAACGAGGTGTTAGCGTTGAGCCCTGGCAGTTGGGGACGAGCGCAGCAGGCCTATTATCGCCACTACATGCGCCTGGAGCAGGAGGCTCTCAAGCTGGGACGCAAGGCTTGTCGGGAGTTGCAGTTGGATGGCATTCACGCCGAGATCCAAAAACTAGTGGGCAGTCTCAACTGGCGCACCAGCTACAAGCAGAACCAGTGGTATCATTCGGTTGAGGTGGCAAAACTAGCAGGCTTGCTAGGGCACGAGCTTGGCGTTGATCCTGCACAGGCACGGCGGTGCGGCTTGTTGCACGATATTGGCAAGGCGATCGACTACCGTATTGAGGGCAGTCATGCGGTAATCAGCGGTGACTACGCGGATCGTTACGGCGAGGAGCGGATGATCTGCGATGTGGTGATGAGTCATCACAACGATTTGCTCGTCGAGACCCCACTGGCATGGGTGTTGAAATCAGCGGACACGTTGTCGGGTGCACGGCCAGGAGCAAGGGTCAACATTGAGGAGGATTATCAGAGTCGCCTGTATGCGATTGAGGACTTGATTACCAGCTTCCGCGGTGTGTCGAAGGTAATGATTATGAATGGGGCACGAGAAATTCACGTCGACGTTGATCAGAGCAAAGTCAAAGAAGCGGAACTTGCCGACCTGAGTCGGCGCATCGCCGCGCAGCTATCGGCTGAGCTAACTTTCCCCGGTCAGATTAAGATAATCCTCTCTCGTCGTTTCGAGGCAACTCTCGTCGCATGATAGCATAGGAGCAGATCGTGTTCGGCATCGGCTTCATGGAAGTAGTCGTGGTGGCGGTGGTCGTGCTGATGTTCGTCGGCCCGCGGCGCTTGCCCGACCTGATGCGACAGTTCGGTCGGCTCTTCGTGCGAATGCGGCGCATGAGTACCGAGGTGAAGTCGACCTTCGACAATGTCATTCGTGAAGCTGAACAGGAACTTGATGCCGAGAAAAAACTCAAAGCAGAACTTAGCGCAGCTGTGCAGCACAAAGCCAAAGAACTAGCCGATCAAAGCCCGCCAGACCAGCCACAGGGCTAAGGCACATGTTAATTACGCGAATATCATGTTTTGCTACGCACGATTTTTTGTCCCGCTCGCTTTCTAGCTCGCTCTTTGTTCTCAGGCATCTTGCTATTGACTTCAAGCTTGTCCTCAGACTTCTCGGCTGTTGCCCACACCTCTTGCCTATCGAGGGCTTCATGAACGGCGCGGCAAGACCGTTCGCTGCGCTGCGGCTTTCTGTATCGCTCGCTTCCTAGCTCGCTGCTTGCGCTCAGACCTCTCGCGATTGCATTCAGGTTATTTTTTTGCATAAGGCATGTGCTTATACATATTCGTGGGGAGTTTCTCGGTAGGTCTGCGCCGTGCCAAGACAACGGAGACTTGTGCCAAGACAACGGAGATCTGGGCCAAGATAACGGAGATTTGTGCTAAATTATGTTACTATAATCATCAGAGACAGGTAACCGCATTAGCAACGGACAGCAACCATGCCCGACAACGATAAAACCCCACTAAACAAGCATCATTTGCATGATAAATTTTTCAAGAAAATCTATAGCGATCCTCGTTATGCCCAAGATCTTCTCCGGTTGGCATTATTTCCCGAAGATTATGAACTGTTCGATATTGACAAACTCATCCCCAGTAAGGAGGCAAGCATCGATCCCGATACTGGCAAAGAAAAATTTTGTGATCTTAATTTTTCTGTGCCCTTCAAAAAAGAGCCAGATTCCCCAGTATATTTTGGGGTTATCTTTGAGCACACCACCGGCAATGTCCTGTTTCTCATGGTGTCACTATACCTGAAGGCAAAGAGCGAGCTAGAAAGCGAGCGTTACAAAAAAGCAGCGCACAGCGCACAGCGCGCACCGACGGTTTTGTCTTAGGCATCCTCGTTCTGCAAACCAAAAAACCCGTCGATATAGCCAAGAACCAGCTTGAGCTAAAATTTAAAAATCGGCATCCCTTGGAAACTATTCACGGACTGCGCCGCTATATTGCAGATGACCCAATCCTGGTGGTAAATCTGCCTAAGTTGTCCGATGAACAACTGTGCGGCCTCACGACCAGCCCTTGCCTGCTGGGAATGAAACACATCTGGCATCTGAGCACCAAAATTGTGGCGAAAATTTTTCACTCTTGCTATGCGCTATCCACTGAAGATCGCAAGAGTTTATCGGCTAAACTAATATCTTACCTTGGACTTGCCGATGGGAGGTATGATAGAAAGAGGCTGTCTGCCATCGAGGCAGATTGTTTTCCCGATTTACCAGATGAGGAACGTATCATGTCAAGTATCGAATTCGGTTTTGAGGGTGCACGCCTAGAAGGCATTGAGCAGGGGAAAAAGCAAGGCATACAGCAGGGGCGTGCCCAGGAGCGCGAGGATGTCATCATTAGCATGCTAAAGTATGGCAAGCTCGATGACCCAGTAATTTGCCAACTTGCTAATATTACTGAAGAACAACTCGCAGAAATAAAGAATAAAATCGCCAAACACTAACTTTCACCAAATTCTTCCTTGATAATTGCTGATTGCTACGCACTACGTTGCGCACTACGCTACGCGCTGCGCTACGCTGCTTTTTGTATCGCTCGCTTCGCTCGCTACGCTGCTTTTTGTATCGCTCGGCTACGCGGCTCTTTGCCGCTTCCTAGCTCCGCTCGCTGCATGTTCTCAGGCCACTCTGCGCGCCCTCTCTGCTTGCCACCAAACCTTCTCGCGGTTGCCCACACCTCTTGCCTACCGAGATCTTCATGAATGGCGCGGCAAGACCGTACGAAAACTCGACCATAGATATTGCCATGTTGCCGTCGGATTATGCGCTTAGATAAAAGTATGTGCCGTACCCTACTCTGGGGAGAGTTTCTCGGTAGGTCTGTGCCGTGCCAAGACAACGGAGGTTGGGGCTAAGGAGGGTCTTTGCCACTCGCGGTTGCGTTCAGGCTTGACCTCAGGCTTCTCGCGGTTGCCCACACCTCTTGCCTACCGAGAGCTCCATGAATGGCGGGGCGAGGCCGTACGAAAACTCGACCGCAAATACTGCCATATTGCCACCAGATTACCGGGTTAAAATAGAGTATGTGCTCATACCTAATTCGGGGGAGAGTTTCTCGGTAGGGCTGCGCCTCGCCAAGATAACGGAGATTTGGGCTAAGTGTAGTGACCCCCTGAAAAAAACCCGATACTCGCGTTTAATTGTATCTCGGCAGCTTGAAGATGAGCCGCAGCCCAGCTTAGGCCACGCAGAGGAGAGAGGGTGCAAAAGCAGGCGGCAGCTCTTCAGCCAAGACTAGCAGTCATCCCGCGTCCCTTAAGCCAGCTTCTAGTTCCAACCCAATCTCCGTCTGTTCAGCGAGGATTTCCTGCAGGTGTGCCGTCGTGGTCAGTGGATTGGCCAGCACGACCCGTAGCACTACGATAGGCAACGGATGTGCAGACAGGTGCAACGTGGTGCGGGAGACGAAGGAAGCACCGCGGCGTCGCTGTTTGCGTTGGAGAGAGATGTTGAGGCGGTTAAGCAGTTTGGTGTGGGTAACTGCATCTTGCCGCGGGGTGCGCCGTTTGCAAGGGTTGAAGCGATAGGTCAACACGTTCAGTTGTGGAGGAGTGATCAACTCAAAAGCTTCGCTCGCCTCGATCAGGTTGGCAAAGCAGGCTGCTTGTTCGATACCGTAATCGATCAATAGCTCGAAACCTTTGCGTCCGAAGACCCGCAAAGCTGAGTGCACCAGCAACGCCATGCCAGGCCGCGAGCCATCGAGGGTGAATTTGCCCTGATCACGTGAACCAACCCGCACGATGTACGCAGCTTGCTGCTCGATGTCACGCAATACCGTTGCCGTGCGGCACAGCAGCAAGCCCACCCCCATGGGAGTGTAGAGCTGCTTGTGTGCATCGAGAGTCACCGTATCCGCCATCTCAATGCCACGCAGTAAGTGCCGATGACGCGCGGAGAACAGCGTTGGCCCTCCCCAGGCCGCATCCACATGCAGGTGGCAGCCTTCCCCCGCGGCGATGTTTGCCAATTCATGCAAGGGGTCGACGCTGCCCGTCTCGGTGCTACCCGCGATGCCGACGATGGCGACGATGCCGATTTTACGTGCCCGCAGTTGTCGCAGCTGTGCCGCCAGTGCCTTGCAATTGATGCGATCGCGGCTGTCCGTTTCAATTGCAATCAGTGCCGCGCGTCCAATCCCCAGCAAGTCCGCGGCTTTGGCCAGTGAATAGTGACCCAGTCGTGACACCAGCACTGCCAGTCCGTGCAGGTTGCGTTGCCGCAGTGCTGTGCCCACTCCAATCTCACGCACTGCCTCCTCGCCAGCCAGCAAGGTGTTGCGTGCCGCCCATAGCGCGGTGATGTTAGCCAGCGTGCCGCCAGAGCAGAATATACCCAGTGCCGCGGTGCTGTCGTGCATCCATCGGGTGTAGAACTCGCGGGAACGGCGATAGATGAGGTGATGCAGCATGGCAATTACTTGTCGTTCAAGCGGGGTGAAAGACTTGGAGGTTTCAGTTTTAACCATGTTCTGGTTGAGTGCCGTCATGATTTTGGTCAATGGCAACATGAAGCTCGGCATGGGCGCGGTCATGTGCCCGATAAATTTTGGTGTCGCGGTGTTGACTGCATGCCGCACTGCTGTTTGCAGCAAAAATTCCGCTTGCTCGGAGACAAACAGCGGGGCTGCGGGGATACTGTGTTCACGAAAAAATTTTTCCAACTCCCGCGGCTCAATGCGTTCGGCGACGATTTTGTGACGTAAAAATTCAAGCAGATTGGTGGAAATTTCTGCTTCTATCTTGAGCAAAGCCGCGTTGCGGTCGAGCGGCATGCTGAAGATATGCCGTAACCGTTCGAGACTGGCAGTCGCCTGCTTGCTCACTGCTCCTCCGCACTTACTTGTGCCAGCAACTGTTCCAGCTCGGCGGTAGCGGTGGTAAAGGAGAAAGCTACCCGCGGCCCCTGACGACGCACACAGACTGCCTCCACCACTGCGGCGCAGTCCTCGCCATTCAGTTGCAAAGCCGTAGCGCTGCCCGCGAAAATGTCTGTCAACGCCTGTTCGTCACCCTCTGCCAGTAGCCCGCGGTGCGAAATGTTCACCCCCCGCAGTGTCGTTACCAAACACCAGGGCGGTCGTAGTCGTTGCCAATAGACCTCGCCTGGCCACGCAAACCGCTCCTGACGATATGTAAGCTCTTCTCCGGCCATCATGCGGCCGATTCTAGCGCGTCCCCGCAGCTACTGCAACAGTGCCCTGCAACCCATCTCAACATCTCGGCAATACACCAGAAAGTTATGAATCTTGCCGAACGGGGGCAAACAGTTTAGACTTGCAAGGTTGTTTAGTTTTTGCGGAAAATCTACCGATGCCTATCATTCTCGGTGATGTCGGACACTACCTGCTACTGCTCTGCCTCATCGTCAACATCTACGGCACTGTGGCTTCGTTGTGCGCCGCACGGCTACGGCATCGTCGTCTCTACCTGTCGGCGAAGGCCGCACAGACAAGTAGCTCCCTGATGGTGCTTGCTGCGTCACTGATTCTTTGGCTAGCTTTTTTTAGCCGTGACTACTCACTGCTTTATGTTTTCAAAAATTCCAGCTCCGATCTACCTGCTTACTACACCCTGACCGCCTTCTGGTCTTCGCTGGAAGGCTCGCACCTGTTGTGGGCACTGCTGCTGTCGCTGTGCGCAACGCTAGCATTGTGGACCCATGCACGTGATAACGAACATATCATGCCCTATGTTAGCGCGGCGTTACAGGCGGTGCTGGCTTGGATGTTCTACCTCGCGGTAACGCATTCCGATCCTTTCGTGCGCCTGTTTCCTATCGCCAGTAATGGGCAAGGCATGAATGCCCTGTTGCAAAACCCCTACATGGCAATTCATCCGCCCACACTGTTCATCGGCTACACCGTGCTGGCCGTGCCGTTTGCTTACAGTGTGGCCGCGCTTTTTTACGGCGACATCACCGCAGGCTGGCTCAGGACTACCCGCCGCTGGGCTTTAGTGGCTTTTTGTTTTCTGACCGCAGGTGTAAGTCTCGGTGGGCGTTGGGCATACGTTGAACTCGGTTGGGCGGGTTACTGGGCCTGGGATCCGGTGGAAAACTCCAGCTTCCTGCCCTGGCTGTTCTGTGTCTGCCTCTTGCATGCATTGCTGGTGCAAGAAAAACTCGGCCACCTGAAACGCTTGAGCATCGTGCTAGCTTTTTTTGCTTTTTTCTTCAGCTTCTTCGGCACGTTCATCACACGCTCAGGGGTCGTCAGTTCGGTGCATTCCTTCGCGCAGTCGCCCATTGGCCCTAACTATTTGCTATTTCTCGCCGTGCTGCTGCTAGCTTTTATCCTGCTCTACGCCTTGCGTGCCCCTGCTATCTTGCCTGCCGAAACCGAACGGGTGTGGGGGGTGTCCAAAGAATCGGCCCTACTCATTACCCAGTTTATTTTGTTAACACTAGCCATCATCGTTATCATTGGCACGATGTTCCCCATCGTCTCCGAAGCCCTGACCAAGCAACGCATCTCCGTGCAAGCACCCTACTTCAATGCCTTCGCCCCGTGGCTAGGGCTGTGCCTAGTCATTGCCATCGCCTGCGGCAATATTATGCGTTATCAACGGGCACAAATCGTCGGCGGCGCGCGGCTCTTGATCATTGCCGCGCTGCTAGCGCTGCCCGCGGCGGTGCTGTTCTGCTACCGCGGCAAGGTGTTACAGACACCCGATGGTTTCGCTCTTGGCGCACAACTGGTCGGCATCTACCTCTGTTTTTGGAGTTGGGCGATAATCAGTGGCGATGTTTTTTATCGTCTGCAGCAACTTAAATTTAAAATTAAAATTTTCGCAGCGCGCAATCTCGGCTATCTCGGTGCTTACGTCGGACATGTCGGTCTGCTGGTCGCAGTGCTCGGCTTCCTCGGCAACTATCGGGCATTAGAGAAAAACGTCCACCTCAACCACGGTGAGCACACGAATTTTTTTGGTTACCAATTTGTTTTTGATGGCGTGCGAGCCAGGCGGGTAGACAACGCCCTTATACAGGAGGCCACGCTTCAGGTTAGCCGGGCCGGGCAGGAAGATATTATCCTTCATCCAGGTCGCAGTCGTTATCCCACGGCCACAGAAATTTTTCACGAAATTGCCGTGCATGGCGGTTTTTGGCACGATGTCTACGTCGTGCTAGCCGATTACGAAGCCGAGCAGCAAGCGGCAACCTTCAACATTCACATCAACCCTACCGTGCGGATCGTCTGGCTTAGTATCTTCCTGATGGTTGGCGGTGGTCTGATCGCGCTTAGCGATCGTTATCGTGGTCAACGCAGTCGGGACTTCTTGGGCAGTGAGATGCTATGAATGTGCTGGCTAAAACTCTACTGCTCGCTCTCGCCAGCTTGCCGTTGCTTGGTGCTTACGATCGCACCGAAAATATTGCCCCCCAGGATTATCAGTTGTTTGAAGAGCTCAGCAAAGATCTGCGTTGCCCTGCCTGTCAAGGTTTAAGCGTGTGGGAATCCGATGCCGTGTTCTCCAACCAAATCAAAGACATGGTAAAAACCAAAATCAACGCGGGCTTAAACCGAGAAGAAATTCTCGCCTTCTTCACCGCCCGCTTCGGCTACTGGATTTTGCGTGAACCTCCCCGCCGCGGCTTTAGTTCTCTTGCCTGGTGGCTGCCACTCGCACTGCTGTTAAGCGGCCCGCTGCTGCTGTGGTTTTTTTTCTGGCGACGGCCGCAGGTCTCTCCCGTACAGGGGATGCGCAGCGTCGAGGCCATCATTGCCCAGATGCAGCAAGAATTAGCTCAGCAACGCACACACCAGTCGCCTAAAAATTAGACCAGACCACCTGCGGGCTTCGCTAAGCGCTTCACCAGGTCAGGGTAAGCAACAGTGCGGTAACGAGGATGTTGGCTAAGGCGAGTGGCAGGAGAAATTTCCAACCTAAGGCCATCAAGCGATCGTAGCGAAAGCGCGGTAAAGTCCAGCGCACCCAGACGAATAGCCACATGAAGAACGCCGCCTTGAGCAGCAAGACCGCGACCCCGCAAAGTGTGGCCATGACGCTGCCCAAAGTTTCCGACAACAGCGTCGGGGAAATGAAAGGCAATTGCCAGCCACCGAAGAACAGCGTTGCCGCGAGGCAAGAGAGCACGAACATCGCCACGTACTCGGCGAGAAAAAACGCGGCGAACTTGGTTGAACCGTATTCGGTGTGAAAGCCTGCCACTAACTCGGCTTCGCCTTCCGCCATGTCGAAGGGGGCACGGTTAGTTTCAGCGAACATGCAGACGAGGAAGATGACAAACGACACGGGAGCTTTGCAGAACCCCCATAGCGTGCCTTGTGCTAGCACGATTTCGTTGAGGTCAAACGTGCCGTAAATGAGCACGATAGGAATTAACGACAGGCCGAGCGGAATTTCGTAGCTGAGCATTTGTGCCGCAGCCCGTAACGAGCCGAGCAAGGCATACTTGCTGTTCGCTGCCCACCCCGCAATCGCAATGCTATAGACACCGAGACTAGAGATAGCGAGAATGTAGAGAAAGCCAACGTCAAGCTGCACCACCGCTAGGGGGATCGTTAAACCCGCGATTACAAGTGGGGGGCCGAAAGGGATGGCCGCGGCGATGAGAAAGGCAGGGACAACACCGAGCAGTGGAGCAAGCTGGAACAACTGCCGATGTGCACCCACGGGCACGATTTCTTCTTTGAAGATCAACTTGATGGCATCGGCCAGGCTTTGCAATAAACCCCACAAGCGCCACTTGAACAGACCGACACGGTTAGGGCCGCGACGTCGCTGCATCAAAGCAGGGCCACGGCGTTCCACCCAAATCATGATGGGTGGCACTTGCACCAGCATCGCGGTCAGCAAAATAATTTTACCTAAGGCCAGTGCCAATTCGGTCAGCTCGGCTGTCATTCCCACTCCAGTGCTCCGCTTTTCAACACGTAGATGTAGCCGAAGATGAGCACGAGCAGAAAAATAAAAATCTCAACGATGCCGAACCAACCCAGCGATCGGAACACCTTTGCCCAGAGGAAAAGAAATACCGCCTCAACATCAAAGAGAATGAACAGCAGTGCCGTGACGTAGTATTTGATGCTCACCTTCTCCCGCCGACCAAAGCGCGACACTGCCGTCGGCACACCACACTCAAAAGCTTCGGTTTTTGTTGCTGACTGGCGACGACGCGGGCCGACAAAGCGCGACAAGACGTTCAAGGCAAGACCAACCGTGCCTGCCACGACAAAAAACATCAAGATAGGCAGATAGGGATTCAAAAACAAACTCACAAGGATCGCGGCCGACCATTATAGCCGCCGTGCTCGTCACGTGCAAGTATTGCCTAAAATGCCATGCAGTTTTGGAGGGGCGAGATCGCTAGCCAGCGCGCGTTGCCAGCAGATCACAGGCCCGTAGCTAATCCGTAGCTGCGGGGGTCAGAGACAGCTTGCAACCGCTGGTCGCGGCGCGCCACCGCCTGCACGTAGCAGCGGATTTCTTTTTCTGCCGTCTGCCAACCCATGCTGCGCAGCTGAGTAGAGGTGGTGGCACTGAAGGATGGTTCTTTTTCCAGCAGCAAGATGTCGGGATGCCATTGGTGGTGAAAACGTGGCGCGGCAACTGCGGCGTAGAGCGGCATGCCGTAGTCGAGGTAGTTCAGCAGTGTCTGTAACACGCAGGTGATGATACGTGTTCCGCCCGGTGCACCGAGCGCCAGTAGTGTTTGACCATCTCGCCGCACAATTGTGGGCGACATAGAACTCAGCGGGCGTTTTCCCGCGGCAATGCTGTTCTGCTTACCACCTAGCGCGCCGAACATGTTAGCGGTATCGGCTTTGATGGAAAAATCATCCATCTCGTTGTTCAACACGATGCCAGTGTTTCCAGCCACTAATCCCGCGCCGAACAAGCCGTTGATCGTCTGCGTGGACGTGACCACATTGCCTTCAGCATCTATCACGCTGAAGTGGGTGGTCGAGTCGGAGGATAGCTTTTCCCGTGATTGCGTTGCGGCGGAAGCACGTGCCCGCTGCCGATCGATCTTGCTGGCAGCTTCACGGGCATAGTCGGGCGAAGTTAAGCGGGCAACAGGCACTTTGACAAAATCGCTGTCGCCAAGATGCAACGCCCGATCAGCATAGGCACGTTGCATCGCTTGCGCTAACACATTGATGCGCGCCGCACGGTCAAAGTCTTCACGCTGAAAAGAAAACTGCTCCATGATGTTAAGCATCTGCAAGATATGCACACCGCCAGAACTAGGCGGTGGCATAGAAAAAATCTGATAACCACGAAACGATCCCTGCACGGGCGGTCGCCAAACGATGTGGTAAGATTCAAGGTCATGTAGCGTTATGTTGCCACGTGTTGCCGCGGTGATGCTGCTGGCAACCTCTCCCCGATAAAATGCCTGCTCTCCCTGCGCCGCGATGGCTCGCAGCGTTGCCGCCAACTGCGGTTGTCGCAGCGTTTCACCCACCCGATAAGGAGTGTTGTCCGCTTTCAGAAAAATTTGCGCAGCATGGCGATCGCCAGCCAGCAGTTCTTGTTTGCGCTGCAGAGCCGCGGCGAGATGATCGTAGACAACATACCCTTGCGCGGCCAAACGCGCCGCGGGCTCAACAACCTTGGCTCGAGCTAATTTACCAAAGCGTTCCTGCGCGGCAAGCACACCAGCCACAAAACCCGGCACCGCGGCCGCGGCGGCCCCCTGCCGTGAGCGTTGCGGAATGACAGCACGATCACTGTCCAAGAACATGTCACGTGTTGCCTGCTGCGGGGCTTTTTCACGAAAGTCGAGGGCATAGACCTGATCCAGCTCAGCCATGTAGATGAGCATGAACCCACCCCCGCCGAGACCGGTAGATTGCGGGCGCTCCACCGCCAACGCAAACGATAACGCGGTCGCGACATCAACTGCATTTCCGCCTGCAGCATAGATGTCTCGACCGATACGACTGCTGTGCTTGCCCTGACTGGCAAGAGCCAGCTTGCGTCCGACAAACTCGTGATCGACCTTGCACTTAAGCAGTGCCAGCGAGCAGGAGACAAGCATCATCATCGCCAACAACAGCGACAAAGTAAATTTCACCACATACACCTCAGGGCAACGACTGAACTGCCAAGCATGGGAGTGCGCCTCCAGCCGTGCTTTGTCAGGGTCGGAGACAGCAGGATAGCTCGTGCTATAGATGGAGGTGGCTGTCAAGGGTTTTTGCTATGCTGCGCGCTACGCTACGCTACGCCGTGGCGCGCTACGCGCTACGCGACTCTTTGTAACGCTCGCTTCCTAGCTCATCGCTGTGCGATGCTTTTTGTAACGCTCGCTTGCTAGCTCGCTGCTTGCGCTCTGATCTCCCTGTATTGCGTTGAGGCTTGCTCCTAATCCTTCTCGCGGTTGCGTTGAGGCTTGCTGACCGAGAGCGCCATGAACGGCACGGGGAGACCGTGTGAAAACCCGACCACAAATATTGTCGTATTGCCGTTAGTTTATTTTTTTGCACAAGGCATGTGCCTATACCTGTTGAGGTTGGGTTTCTCGGTAGGTCTGCGCCGTGGCGCGCTACGCGCTACGCTGCTTTTTGTATCGCTCGCTTCCTAGCTCGCTGCTTGCGCTCTGATCTCCCTGTATTGCGTTGAGGCTTGCTCCTAAGCCTTCTCGCGGTTGCGTTGAGGCTTGCCCACCGAGAGCTCCATGAACGGCACGGGGAGACCGTTCGCTGCGCTACGGCTTTTTTGTGACGCTCGCTTCCTAGCTCGCTCTTTGCACTCAGACCTCCTGCTATTGCGTTCAGATTATTTTTTTTTGCACAAGGCATGTACTTGCACCTAACTCAAGGGAGAGTTTCTCGGTAGGGCTGCGCCGTGCCAAGATAACGGAGGTACGGGTTAAGTAGTGTCCTTGCCCCCAAGCCTTCTTGCGGTTGCCCACACCTCTTGCCTACCGAGGGCTTTATGAACGGCGCGGTGAGACCGTACGAAAACTCGCACCACAAATACTGCCATATTGCCGTTAGATTATGCTTTTAGATAAAAGTATGTGCCACACCTATTCGGGGGCGAGTTTCTCGGTAGGGCTGCGCCTCGCCCAGCTGCGCTGCGCGCGACTTTTTGTATCGCTCGCTTTCTAGCTCGCTGCTTGCCCTCATGCCTTTCGGCTGTTGCGTGTAGCGATCCCACAAGAAACAGGAGGATACCCATGAGCCAGCTAGAAGACCGAGAGTTCAAGGTCGACAACGACTAACAAGGTGTGCTGATCGAGGAAGCTTGGGGGCTTTACAGAGAGAGGCACAAACCAGATTACTCGACCAAGACATGCCAGTAATCGGAGCAGTAATTCGGCTTCAAGGTGCACCCCCACATCCTATTTTCGCATAGGATCAGGGGCTTGGGTTCAAGGTGTCTGCCCATACGCCTCAAGTAGTCCTTCGATTTTACGACATTTTGATGGCGAGGGCTGAAGGCAGCTATTGTAATATTCTACGGTATTACGGGATGAGCCATCTTTTTTTCGACGGAGTCCTTCTGCGGCATCACCTGGGGATTCATGAGCATTATCTATCATATCTATAGCCTCAACAACCCATCTTACCACCGGATCAGATGTGTCTAAAACGAATGCTAAGCATTTAAAATGATATATTTGAGAGTGAAGAACAGAACCGTCGGATCTTCTTGTGATTTTTGCGTATATTGCTGTCTTCCTGTGACCCTCCAGAGTAGCCCCCCTAAGAGTACCTATCATATCCACAAATTCGATCGTTGTTTTTGTGCTACAATCTGCGCTTCCGTCATCACCTCGCTCAACTATATTGGGTGTATATTTTTTAGCACCCTTGAGAAGACAAACTTTATGGCCCCACCTGTCATCCCATTCGAGTTCGAAAAACCCCGCTGTTTGAGTTCCGTCAGCAAACTCAAACTCTGTTTCGTGATAAATCGGGCAAGGTGTATTGGTGCTGGAGGGTGCTGGTTTCCTTTTAAATTGTTTGGCTTCCGCTACCTCTCCCCCATGCTCAACCTGACAGCTGATCATCACCACCACCATCGCCAAAGCCATAACTGCTGTAATTTTCATCATTCACCTCCAAAAAAATATTGCCAGCACCCAGTGCTTAGACCACGCAACGTATCGACCGTTTTTTTTTTGCTTTAGCTTTGCTTGTGATTTTGTCTGAATTTTTTTGTAACTCGCCAATATCTTGGCTGAATTTTTTGGCTGCGCTGCGCTACGGCTTTTTGTATCGCTCGCTTCCTAGCTCATCGCTACGCGATGCTTTCTGTAACGCTCGCTTCCTAGCTCGCTTCGCTCGCTACGCTGCTTTTTGTATCGCTCGCTTCCTAGCTCGCTGCATGTTCTCAGGCCACTCTGCGTGCCCTCTCTGCTTGCCCCCAAGCCTCTCGGCTGTCGCGTTGAGACTTGCCTATCGAGAGCTCCGTGAAGGGCACGGCAAGACCGTACGAAAACTCGCACCACAAATACTGCCAATACCGCAGTCAGTTTATTTTTTTAGATAAAGCATGTGCCATACCCACTCAGGGCGAGTTTCTCGGTAGGTCTGTGCCGTGCCAAGATAACGGAGATTTGCGCTAAGGTGGCTAGCTCCCCGCTCGCTGCTTGTTCTCAGATCTCCATGTATTGCGTTCAGGCTTGCCTGCTAGCCCCTTTGCTTGCCCCCAAACCTCTTGGCTGCTTGGCTGTCGCGTTGAGACTTGCCTATCGAGAGCTCCGTGAAGGGCAGAGGCATGTCTGGAAAAATCGACTGAAATCTTTAATTACTTAATTTTCGTTTGAGCACCGTCAGCTCTTTCTTGGTTAATCGCCTGCGGAAGTTTGGAACAACTGTCCATCAAGGGGCCGCACCTTTTCCGCCATGCCAAAGCTTTTATTTTTCAGTATTTTTAAGAGCTCGTCGTACTGTGCTGACGATGCAACGACACACTTCTGCAAGCCCATGACTGCTCCCTCAGCAATTTTTTGATTCACACTCGGCGCCTCCTCATCCGACAGGGTGATGAGGTAGCTCTTGGCTTTTCTATACACGGCTTGCAAGGCCTGCCCTTCTAAATCGGCTTGTTTGTAGCGCTCTCGTAATGAGGTTTTGATGCTCAGAACAACTGGTTCTCTAGGGTCATAGAGCACGATATCAAACTTGACGTTTGGCACACGTTCAAACGTAGCTTGGCAGTAGAACGGCACGATATTTTGCTGGGCAAGAGTTTCACATATTAGATACTCAAACACCCTCCCGTGAACGTTTTTCCTGTCAGGGTGGCTGTTCTTGTAAATATGGTGGGCACGGTCGATAAACTCATGTGGCACAGAGTGGTAGATGCCAGCATCCACGCCAGCCAGGACCTCCTCGTAGACTCTCCCTGATTCTCCCCCGATCAACTCACTAATTCTACTTCGCATTCACGCGCAATCCTTGTCTGTGCCAACTGGCAGTATTGCTCTTCGATTTCAATACCATAGGCGATGCGGTTGTTGGCTATGGCTTCAATCAGAGTTGTCCCCGATCCCATGAAAGGATCGAGCACCGTGTCGCCGACGAACGAGAACAGTTTGATGCAACGTTTGGGCAATTCACGTGGGAAAGGAGCCGCATGACCTATGCGTTTGCTGCTCTCGCCGTTGAAATCCCAGATACCCAGCACCCAATTTTTGAACTCAGTGCTGGTGATGTCCGATTCCCCCGGCCGCAGACGTTTCCAGTTCCCTTTGTAGAGAACGATGATCACCTCGACAGGGGCAATGATATGTGGAGCGCTGGCTGATTTCCAACTTCCCCACGCGGTGCGCCGTGAAATATTGCCTTCGTTCCACAGAATGGTGGCGTGATAATTCCAGCCAACTTGTAAGGCGATGGTAGTGACATCCGCGGCCAGCGGTTGTTTGCCGTTCTTGTTCTTGTCTATGGAAACATTGATACAGAGTCGACCTGTGTCACGAGTCCAATACAGGCAGTTGCGTAACCAACGTTTGGTAAAATGCCGGTAGTGCTGATAATCAATCGAGTCGTCGGCTGTGTCACCGCTGTATGATTTGCCGACATTGTAAGGTGGCGAGGTGACGATCAAATCGATGCTGTCCCTCTCCAGCACGGAACGCTGCGTCGCGTCGGCGCAAATTAATCGACAACGTGCCGATGCCGTTGCAATCTGCGCGGCGAAACAGCTCTCCCCCCCATTACGAACCGAGCATTGTTTAATCACACTACCATGGTAATCCAGATGGACTACCGTCTGCAATCATAGCCCAGAAGAAAATGTAAAGAGGATCAGCGCGCCACCTCAGTGGCACGACCCGCGTTACCATCAATAGCATCGGTTAGAGAACGCAGAGCCGCGATGTCTTGCTGCCACTCGGCGTGAATTGCCGCAGCTTGTGCATCCAACTCAGCCTGAGTCATCTCGCTGGTGTCTTCGAGCCACAGCTGGGCGAGACGCATGCGATAGTGGCTGTGCAGCCGCTGGCTGATCTTTCGCGCTGGGTCAGGTCGAGGGCTGCGAGTAGCAAAATACGCCAACCAATCGTCCTGCTCTCGGAGGATTTTTTCAAGCAACTGCGAACTAACAGTCTTGCTGAGCACGTCACAACCTTCCCTGTGTTACCACGCCGCGGTTCAGAACCACGCTCCGCCGCGCGCTAGAAAGGCGATCACATCGACCCTGTCCTGCATTAACGCACGGGCGAGAAACCATCCCGCCCGCTCTCATCAACGCGGCGCTAAGTCCAAGAGAAGACCCGCCTCTTTGCGAGGTAGATATCACTCAGTTTCGCCGGCAATTCAACCCGCGGCAGGGCTGTGGCCATTCAATTTCAGGCCGTCCTTCTTCAGGTGGCAACTCAACCCGTGGCCATTCAATTTCAGGCTGCGACCGTCCTTCTTCAGGTGGCAACTCAACCCGCGGCAATTCAATTTCAGGCTGTGACCGTCCTTCTTCAGGCGGCAACTCAACCCGTGGTAATTCAGGACCCTGGCAACTCCCGTCTACTAGTGACAGCTTGTCCGCCCAGGCGAAGAGTCGCTCTCCGTCAGTAGTAGTGACTAAACCGCTGGAGATAAGCTGCCACGCTCCCGCCCTGCGGGTGGCAAGTATGTGGTGTGTATACCTGTTGCCGCTCTGGCCGGAGTAGCCGAGCAGTATGGTGGTCTTCTTCGCTTCGCCCTCTTCTCGGTGCATTGCATCATACTCTAGTTGCATTCCCCAACCAATATGGAGATAGGAGGTAGGGTTAGCTCTAGTCGGTGTGGAAACACGAATACCACCCATAAATTCCTCCTCAAGGACGATAGTCAAACCCGTCACCTGCCCGTCGATAACGAAGCTGTAGTCCAGCCGATCCTCACCGCTGTCAAGTGGACGCACCCGCAGCGCCACCGTGTAATCGGCCCGACGCTCACGCTCACCTCCGTAATACCTGCTCCCCGTACCCATGTAGAGCTCGCACCGTGTCTCAGCACTCTCACTCAAAGCACCCACGGCGAACGCATCCACCGCCCATAACGCACTAGCTACAAACACCAACAAAAGATTCATAACAGTTCTCCCAAATTAAAAATTAAAACCCGCCAACAACGGCGTGTGTAGCACAGTAGCGTTTTTTTTTGCGGTCAAGCCTTTTTTGGAAAAATATTCACAACAACGACTGCTGTGCTTTGCTCACGCTACATAACTGCCACAAGCCAAGTGCTGCGAGGATGGCGAGATCGACGAACAGCAGCGGCGCAAACAGCGGTGCGCCATAAAGAAATTTTTCCGCCAGCGGTCCAGGCTGTCGCCACGCCGCTATCAGGTGTAACACAAAACCTGCTATGCCAAGCAGGGTATTCAAAGCCAGCACGGTGAAAGCGAAGCTGTGCCGTTGACGCGGTTTAACCACCGCCACTAGCAATGCACCGATAGCGAAAGCACTTGCGCCGACGGGCAACCACTCCAGTGGATTGAAAAAACCGTTCTGGGCATGGTCGAGCACAGATAGGAGAAAATTTCCCACCCAGCCACAGCCGGCAAGAAACACTACCCACTGTCCCCAGGCAAGGGAGGTACACTTGATGCTAACGGTCAACAGCAGTAGCAAGCCCACTCCGCTGAAGGCCAGCGGGGCGACGAACGGTGCGGTGTAGACGAGACTTTTCAAGGTCAGTTCGACGAAAAAACGACTATGTAGGTGCAACAACATGCCTGCAATGCCGATAAAGATTGCCATCCAGCTGACGACCAGGCGACAGATATATGCCGCCTGTAGATGATTTTTCATGAGCACTGTCAGTGTTAACAGCAGTGCACCCAGCAAGGCAAAGATGCATGGTAACCATTCTGATTTACGGGCAAACTCGTTAGCGGCATGGGCGACGAAAACATCCACTGCCAAGCACACCAGGTTGGCGATGATAAAGATGTCGAGCAGCAGAGCGATACGCTCGTGTTGTTCAGCGCTTGTCTTGGCGTTGCCTGAGTTCACGAGCCATCTCTTTCATCTTGATCATCTTCAGCAACAGCTCATAATTGCCATGCCACTGCACAAAATCTGCACCGCCCATATACGCGCCGTGCTTGGCAGTGCGACCGTAGTAGTGCCATAAGTCGAAGTAGAGAAATTCGATCGGCTCATCGAACGGTTTAGCAGTTAATAAACCCTCAGCACGTAGCTCCTGCATTAGTTCCTTGCCTGCTTTGACCTTGGTGTTGGTGTCGGCAACGACTTGCTCTGCTTCTGTATAGAAATTATCAACGTGGGTGGCCGCATGACACTTCAGGCAGACCTCTTGCATGGCATTGCGTCCCTGCACGTATGTGGGGCGCTTGTGAGAAATCGCGGCAAACAGCCAATACGACAGCCTTTCGGTGGTGTCATGTGTTACCCGCAGCCCATCAAGACCGCTGAGGTGGCAGGTTGCACAGGTTGGAATGGGCATGTCGGCAGTGGTGAGTTCACGTGGGGTGGCACTTAAATTCAACGTGTTACGTTGGGTGCTGAAGAGTACTCCATGTTTAGACTCGTGATAAATTTCAATCTGGGAATGGTCTGGCCCCATGTGGCATTGCCCGCAAGTTTGCGGATCACGTGCTAATGCTACCGAAGTGCTGTGTCGTGCATGACAGTCGGTGCAGTTGCCAATTGAACCGTCGGCGTTGGGCTTGCCGATATCGTGACAACCTGCACATCCGACTGCGGTAGCACTGTCCCCTTCCAGCATCGCTAACTTGTTCGCGGGTCGCTGCACCGCACCCTGGTGATATTTTTCCGCATGGGCAATCTGCGCGGCGCTGAAATCACTTGCACCATACACCGCGGCCCAGGCTGGAGCGGCATGACGACTGCGCAAAAACTGCTGATACTCGCTCGGATGGCACTGGCTGCAGTTTTTGGCGCTGAGCTGCTTAGCTAGGGTAAAGCCACGATGGGCGTAATCCTGCTGCCCTGCCACGGGACGATGGCAATCGAGACAACTCACTCCTAGCGAGGCATGTTTGCTGCGCTCAAATTGATGCACAACTGCAGCTGTCTCCCGCAGATGGCACGAGGCACATTTACCTGTTGCTCGCACAAATTCCGCTTGCGGCTGTTGCGTGTCACGCTGCGGGCGGTGGGTGTTGAACAGCAGTGCGACGACGAGCAACGCTGTTCCGATAAACACCGCGATGAAAACAGACTTGAACGACGTTCTTTCCACGCATCGCACTCGATCAAAATGGGACAGAGCGCGGCATCGTAGACAAAAAACCGCGACGTGTCAACTGCCGAGAGGCTTGAGGGCAAGCAGAGAGCGGAGCTAGCCACCTTAGCCCGTACCTCCGTTATCTTGGCAGGCAGAGGGGCCTGATAACAAGCCTGAACGCAATAACGAGAGGTCTGAGCGCAAGGAGCGAGCGGGGAGCTAGGAAGCGGCAAGGAAGCAGGCGAAGCGAGCGCAGCGAGCGGGACAAAAAGTCGCAGCGCAGCTGGGCACGGCACAGACCTACCGAGAAACTCCCCACGAATATGTATAAGCACATGCCTTATGCAAAAAAATAACCTGAATGCAATCGCGAGAGGTCTGAGAACAAGGAGCGAGCTAGGAAGCGAGCGTTACGAAGAGCCGCTTACCGCCGCGCCGTTCATGGAGCTTTCGGTAGGCAAGCTTGAACGCAATAACGAGAGGTCTGAGGACGAGCAGGGGGGCCTGAGGGACGTTGTTGCATAACCCCCGTCCCTGACCTTAATTTCTCAATGCGTGTTTACACCAACCAGCAATAAATTTAAGAGCTATTACAGTTAGATATAGAGATATGTGGCTGTCCGTGTTATCTCCAGAATCAGAAGAAACAAAAAATACGGAGACCAGCCATGAGTGACATTGTCGCACCAAATGCCCAGGAACAGCAAAAGGTCTCGCACTGGAGTGCTTACAACAAGGCTCTTGTTGACCGTGGCGACCTACGGGTTTTCGTCACGCAAAAAGTGCTGGATTCGTGGCGAGCGACGACGAGGGGCAAAAACGGTCGCCCTGCGACCTACAGCGACGAAGCCATAAAGTTGGTATTAACGTTGCGCACGTTGCTCAATCTCACCCTTCGTCGAACGGAAGGTCTCACCAAATCGCTGTTCCAAGAGATGGGAGTTGATTTACCCGTGCCGAATTACACCACCCTCCACAGGCGAATGAAGGCTTTGTCTGTGGAATTTGAAACCACCGTCAACGAGCACATCGGTATGCCAATCGATCTGGTATTTGATTCAACCGGGATCAAGATACGTGGGCGTGGTGAATGGAAAACAAAACCTAACGACCGTCTCAACGTTAGAGATTGGCGAATGCTACATATAGCGATGCGCACCGACAATTTTCAGATTGTTGCAATGGATCTTAGCACCTGCAAAAAGGGAGATGGTCAAGCCTTTGTTGATATGATGGCAACTATGGAAAAGGGGGACATCGGCAAGGTTTATGCTGACAAAGCTTATGTATCCAAGGAGTGCTTCAACTTGATTCACCAGAAGGGAGGCACTGCCGTAATCGATCCTAGGTTGGATCTACGATTGGCAAATCCGAAGATGGTTAGGGAAAATCCGGGGCTAAAACAGCGTAACGATATTTTACGGCAAGTGCATGAATACGGCAGGTCTGGGTGGAAAGAACGTAGCCGCTATCATCAAAGAAGCTTGGTCGAATGCCAGATGTATAGAATAAAGGCGTGCTTCGGCGGTAGATTTAGGTCAAGAATACACGAAAATATGGTGACAGAAGCAAAAATAATGGTGTTCATACTTAACAAACTGACATCACTGGGGATACCGAGAACAATTCTCGCGGCATAAAATATTAGTTTGAATGTTGCCAGTGCGTAGAAAACAACCCCAATTGTAGCAAATCACTAGTTATGCAACAACGTCGGCCTGAGGGCAAGCTTGAACGCAATACAGGGAGGTCTGAGGGCAGGTAGGCCTGAGGGCAAGCCTGAACGCAATACAGGGAGATCAGAGCGCAAGCAGCGAGCTAGGAAGCGAGCGTTACAAAAAAGCCGCGTAGCGCGTAGCGCGCCACGGCGCTAGCAGTGCCCCCGACTTGCGTGCCTAAACCGCCCTCTGTAATTATTGGACCAAAAAGTTATGGATTTGTGGCACAGACAATCACTAGTGCTCGTATCTGGTGCTGGGTGAGCGAGATGTGCAGTCTGTGGGTAGATAAGTTTTCCACATAAATGTTAACCTTGCCATGCTCCACCACTCTTCGCACGCGGCGGCAGACCTCTCTATGACTGCTGGCGAACAGATACTGGGGGTTGTGCAAGCTGGAGCCAAAGACAAAGTCATAAACTTGCCGCGGGCCGGGCACGGCAAAGTACGTGATCCAGCTGAGACACGCCACGAGGAGGCTTTTCCCCATCCAGCGCATACGTTACCCCCCCTCTACTCGCAATCCTCGACTATGTCTCGATAATTGTAGACGTTGCGAGCCTCGTCTGTACACCAGGCATCGCCTGATTCAAACTGAGACTCTATTTTATTGGCAGCGTAGCCGTCGGCGTTAGCTGCTGAGCATGCAACCAGGCTTGATACCGCACTTGCCGGCCTGGTGGTCGGCTCCGGCTTATGCGAAGCATCCGTGCCTTCACAACCAGGAAAGATGCGCTTATCGCCAGGAGTATCCGACGCGCCGTAGGCGATGGCCAAAAAACCATCCTCTCCAGCACCGTTTATGAAGTAGCCGTAGCGCGCCTTCTCACAATTTGCCAGTCTGAAGCCCAGCTTATTTTTCGATCTGCCAGCTACGCACCCACTATTTCCCGATCCCCCATAGCCGTAGCGAGTCCCATTTTTATTCATGGCCACCCCACCCCACTTGGTTTCATCACCATCATAATACCTCTCATGATCGATGGCGAACGACTCCTGCAAGGTGAAGATAACCCCCAGACTGCTCTTCGCTTCGGCCTGCCGCGACCGCGCTCTAAAGATATTAAAACGCGGCACTGCCACCGTTGCCAATACTCCGAGAATAGCAACCACGACCATCAGCTCCAGCAGCGAGAACCCCAACAGCTTGCCCTTTAATATTTCTTTGGCACTCATCCTACTACCCTCAGTTAAAATTGGCGTAACTCACTAAGCACATGTCTCTATATGGCAGTTCGGCGTTTTTTTTTGCCATTAGCTTTTTTTTAAGTTCTAAAAATATCAGTGGGTTATAGCTTGCTTTGGACGATGCCGCGCACGGCATGCAGGCAGCTCTCGGTGGGCAAGCAAGGGGTTCTGAGGCAAACCCAAGCGGAGCTAGCCAATGCTTAGCCCAAACATCCGTTGTCTTGGCACAAGCCGCCGTTGTATTAGCCCGCACCTCCGTTATCTTGGCACGGCGCAGCCCTACCGAGAAACTCCCCACGAATATGTATAAGCACATGCCTTATGCAAAAAAATAACCTGAATGCAATCGCGAGGAGGTCTGAGAACAAGGAGCGAGCGGGGAGCTAGGAAGCGGCAAGGAAGCAGGCGAAGCGAGCGCAGCGAGCGTTACAAAGAGTCGTGCATGCCTCCGTTATCTTGGCACAAGTCTCCGTTATCTTGGCACGGCGCAGACCTACCGAGAAACTCTTCCCTGAAGTAGATGTGGCACGTGCCTTGTGCAAAAAAATAATCTGATGGCAATATGGCAACATTCGTGGTCGAGTTTTCGTACGATCTCGCCGTGCCGTTCATAAAGCCCTCGGTAAGCAAGAGGTGTGGGCAACCGCGAGAGACCTGATGGCAAGCAGAGAGGCTAGCAGGCAAACTTGAACGCGATAGCAAGAGGCCTGAGCGTAAGGGGCGAGCTAGGAAGCGAGCGTTACAAAGAGTCGCAGCGCAGCTGGGCATGGCGCAGTGGAGCTAGCAAGCGGCAAAAAAGCCGATCAGCGAGAAACTCGCCCTGAGCTGGTATAGGCACATACTTTTATCTAAAAGCATAATCTGACGGCAACATGGCAATATTTGTGGTGCGAGTTTTCGCACGGTCTCGCCGTGCCGTTCATGGAACTCTCGGTAGGCAAGCCTGAACGCAATACAGGGAGATCTGAGAACAAGCAGCGAGCTAGGAAGCGAGCGATACAAAAAAGCCGCAGCGCAGCGCACTGTCGCCAGCAAAACTCAGCGGCGTAGAGGTCTACATTGCGCCACCGTTCCCGCTCTTGGTGGAGACTGTCACCACCGCCAAGGAATATGGTATCGGGGTGCTGGCACAGAACGTTCATCATGCGCCTGAGGGTGCGTTCACAGGCGAAGTGTCCGCGCCTCTGCTTGCCGATGCAGGCGTGCGGGGGGCGATTGTCGGACACAGCGAACGCCGGACACAGTGGGGTGAAACCAATGCCATTGTGGCTCGTAAGGTGCAAGCCTGCCAACAAGCAGGCCTGCTAGCCGTTCTATGCGTGGGCGAATCAGATGCACAGCGGGCACGCGGCGAAACACGAGCAGTCTTGCGACAGCAGCTAGTCAGCGTTCTGCAACATGTGCCAGGTGTGTCCTTGTGCGTTGCTTACGAACCCGTGTGGGCAATTGGCAGCGGCAAAACGGCGAGCACGGCCCAGGTGCAGGAGGTGCACCACTACCTCAAGGAGTGTGCCCAAGACGAAAATTCCCAGTTAACCGTGCTCTATGGTGGCAGTGTCAAGCTCGACAACGCGGCGGCATTGATGGCCTTACCCGCGGTAGATGGCGTGCTGGTCGGCGGGGCGGCACTGCAAGCCGCGCAGTTTGTTGACATTATCAATTCAGTTTAGGACATGCAGGGATTGGGTGATGGAGCTGCAAAATTAGGGAAAAACTCCATCCTCGAGCCCTGTCCGGCAACGCTAAAGACAAGACCGCGGTTACGTGAGGTGAACTGCAACGCGGCGATCGCTAACTCCCTTAGCGCTGCCCGCCGCAGCGGAACTAGGAAATTATTTAAAGTTTGGTGGCAACAATGCCGATGGGTACCACGCAGCTGTAGTGACCCCATGAAAAGCAGGAATATTTACCGTTATGTATTTAATTCCAAGTAATATCTGTGATTTTTCAATGTATATTTTGGTAAAATAGGATTTTACGGCTAAAACTCTTGTCTGGTTAGGTAGATATGCGAAACCTGATATTCGCGTTATTTGGTACGTCGGGCTATCGAGCTGAGCCGCCGTATATTTACCCAGACTGTAATGAGTCTGACGGCTGGAAGATCAGCAAGGATCGTAAACTAAAGCTGTGCAGCCCGAAGGATGTTATCGAGAAGTGCACCTAAATGTTCAGAGCTACCAGTTTGTTGTTGTTGACAAGCTGTGCAACAATCATGGAGAAGGCTTACATCCCCGTGACGCTCGATGCCGATGAGAAAGGTGTCACCTACTTCGCCAGCGGGCGCAGGCTGCAAAAGCACGGCCGATCAACCCAAACCATGATCAACCAACGCCGATACCAATTCTTCGAGGGCCGGAAGCGAGGCTGTGATGTCGCCATCGCCGTGCTTGAGCGCAGAATCAGCGGCTGGTTTTTAGTCACCTTTCTTTTCCCCTATTTTCTGCCAATAGACATCTACACTGGCGCGATGTGGGTAGCCGCCAAGACTCGATACAACGTCACCCCTGATTGCTGATCACGCCCGCACCTAAGCAACGCCCATATCGGGTTTTTTCAGGCATAGGCTAGGCATCCATCATTTGCACGCAACCGCGAGAAGCCTGAGGACAGGCAGGGAGGCCTGAGGGCAAGCCTGAACGCAACCGCCGAGAGGTCTGAGCGCAAGGGGCGAGCTAGGAAGCGAGCGGGACAAAAAGCATCGCGCAGCGATGAGCTAGCAAGCGGCAAAAGAAGTTTAGGTTGCTAGGTGACTAGGCTATACTCAGCAGTATGGTTTCCTCCCCTCTTGATGGCGAAAAGCGCGGTGAGTCGTCGGCTTGGTGCAAGTGCTGGGTTTGGGCGCTTGCTTCGTGGGTCGTCCTGTTTGTAGTCATTGCCGCGGTGGTGTTCGGTATCTGGAGCTGGAGATTGCCGAACGCAAATAATTTTCATGATAACTTCGAGTTTCTGCTGACAATCGCAGTAGCTCCTATCGTTGCCAACACAGTCGTTGCCAATCTCGGTGTCGGTCTCTATGCACTCTGCCATCGGCAAACACGACGACGCTTGCTAAGCCTGCCGACTGCCGCGGCGCTCAGCTGTCTCGCTCTGTCGTTCACCGTCGGTATGCTAGGTCTATCTGTTTATGGAATTTCCGAGCTTGGTTACCACAGGTTCATCTTCGCTTCGGCAAATGATCCGGGCTTATCGCTCGGCTCGATAGGAGCTGGCTTGGCCCTCGGAGTTGCAGTTTTTCCATTGACAATCGGTTTGGCCTTCCCCTTGGCTATACCACTGGCGACCGCGATTATCCTGCGAATAGCTGTGCGAAAACGTCGTCGTATTTCCTTGCGGACTTGGGGCTTAGCCAGTTGCCTCGCTACTATCGGCTGGTGGTTGGTCGTTATCGTCGGAGTCATCGCTGGTCAGATAAAGGCTTGATGAGAAATTTTGCCTCGCTAAGCTTATAGGTTCGTAAAAAAAATATCGCCCTGAGCAGATATGAGGACACGCTTCGCCCAAAAAAATCTGGTTGCCGACCTAGTAGATTTATTGTTACGAGGGAGAGCTTTGCATTGTGACTGCGATGCGAGCGTGGTGTCCTTGTCGCTAAAAAAAATGTGGTTACCTAGTAGATTTATTGTTATGATGGATAGTCTTGCGCCGTATTTTGAGGCGCGTGGGGGCTAAAAATAAATTCTGGAATTGTCTGATATTGACCGCGTTCGCTTGCTTGACTTTTCATCTCTCTTGTCGGCTTACCGATGAGTGTGGGGCAGTGTAGTGTAGGTCGGCTTTTCACCGCTAACAAGACCAGCCCTTACGAGGGGCTAGAATTTGAGCGGAGACAATCAGGTGTGGTGCGTGTTGCTGATGGTGTTCGCGTTAGTCTACGAGGGGCTGGAATTTGAGCAGCGCCAGTCGGGGTTGAAGAACCCCGACGGTAGTGGTGCGAGTGCAGTGCTGGCCGCGTTCGTTCGCTCCCTAGCCTTGCCATCCTTCTTAAGCTCACTAGCCTCGCCATCCTTCTTAAACGCCCTGTTCGGCGACGTACACCCGCTGCCCAACACCGACATATTGGCTCGCCGATGAGGGCGGGCCGATGAGGGTGAGCCGCCTTTTCACCGCTAACAAGACCAGCCCTTACGAGGGGCTGGAATTTGAGCAGCGCCAGTCGGAGTTGAAGAACTCCAACGGTAGTGCTGCGAGTGCAGTGTTGGCGGTCACCGTGCCAAAGGACTGGAGTAATGTTGCCTCCGATATTTTGGCGCAGAAATATTTTCGGCGACGTGGCGTGCCTGAACACGGGGCGGAAACGGACGCACGGCAAGTGTTCCACCGCCTCGCAGGGTGCTGGCGACATTGGGGTGAACAACACGGCTACTTTGACACTAAGGAGAGCGCACAGGCTTTCTACGATGAAGCCATCTTCATGCTCGCACGTAAATACGCCGCACCCAACAGCCCGCAGTGGTTTAACACGGGCTTGCATTATGCCTATGGGGTAGAGGGGCCGCCGCAAGGCCACTATTATGTCTGTCCACAGAGCGGCGAGATTACCAAGTCAACCAATGCCTACGAGCGACCACAGCCACATGCCTGCTTTATCCAGTCGGTGAAGGACAATCTCGTCAGCAATGGCGGCATCATGGATTTGTGGACGAAGGAAGCCCGTCTATTCAAATACGGCAGTGGCACAGGCACTAACTTCAGCAGTTTGCGCGGCAAAGGCGAGCCGCTTTCAGGAGGCGGGGTGTCGTCAGGCCTGATGTCGTTTTTGCGGGTCGGTGACCGTGCCGCAGGTGCAATCAAGAGTGGGGGCACGACACGGCGGGCTGCCAAGATGGTCTGTCTCGATATCGATCATCCCGATATTGAGGACTTCATCAACTGGAAATTGCAGGAAGAACAAAAAGTCGTGGCACTGGTGGCAGGTTCACAGGCGCTCAAGCAGCATCTAGAGGAGGTGTTCGCAGCTTGTCAGCAGGACGGTGGTGCTACCGCGGAAAGATGTGACCCCAGCCGCAACGCCATGCTGGGCAAGTCTTGTCGCGCCGCTCAGCGGGCACATGTGCCACCCAGCTACATCAACAGGGTGCTAGAGTTGGCACGGCAGGGACATACGCAGATAGACGTGCAGAGCTTCGACACCGACTGGAACTCGGAGGCCTACCAAACGATCTCTGGACAGAATTCCAACAATTCGGTGCGAGTCAAGCACTCTTTCATGCAAGCCTTGGCAGAGCAGCGTGAGTGGGCGTTGACCGCACGCAGCAATGGGCACACCGTGCGCACCGTGCCCGCGACCCAGCTATGGGATGACATCTGCTTTGCCGCGTGGTCGTGCGCTGATCCTGGCCTGCAGTTCGACGACACCATCAACGAGTGGCATACTTGCCCGCGAGGTGGAGCGATCAGAGCTTCCAATCCCTGCTCGGAATACATGTTTATCGACGACACAGCTTGCAACCTTGCCTCGATCAATTTACTCAAATTTTACGATTACGAACGGCATGTCTTCAACGTCGAAGCCTTCCGCCATGCCTGCCGTCTATGGACGATAATCCTTGACATTTCGGTGCAGATGGCACAGTTCCCCAGCCACGAGATCGCTAGCCAAAGCTGGAAATACCGCACGCTCGGCTTGGGCTATGCCAATATCGGCGCACTGTTGATGACGATGGGCATACCTTATGGCAGCGAGCAGGCGACCGCCATCAGTGCTGCACTCACCGCGGTGATGACGGCTGAGGCCTATCGCACCAGCGCCGAACTAGCGCAACATCTCGGTCCGTTTCCGCGTTTTGAGGAAAATCGTGAGGACATGCTGCGGGTCATCGGCAACCATCGTGCTGCGACATATGCCACAGAGCCTTTCGAAGGTTTGACCTGCGAGCCACAGCGCATCGACGCAGCCCATTGCCCCTCCTATCTGCTGGCCGCGGCTCAACAGTGTTGGGATGATGCATTGGCGTTGGGCAAGCAACACGGCTATCGCAACGCTCAGACGACGGTGATTGCCCCGACGGGCACGATTGGTCTGCTGATGGATTGTGATACGACGGGCATCGAACCTGACTATGCGTTGGTTAAATATAAGAAGCTGGCAGGGGGTGGTTATTTTAAAATTATCAACCAGTCCGTGCCCCGCGCCTTGCAACAGCTTGGCTATCGCCCCCAGCAAGTCAAGGAAATCATCACCTACTGCGTTGGACGCGGCACTCTGGCGGAAGCACCGCACATCAACTTCGCCACCCTAAAAGAAAAAGGCTTCACCGATGACCTGCTGATCAAACTTAACGGTGATATGCCGCATATTTTTGATATTTCTTTCGCCTTTACCAAGTGGACGTTGGGCGAAGAATTTTGTGTTGAGACGCTGAATATCGAACGCGCCCAGCTTGCCGACCCAACCTGTAACATCTTGCAGCATATCGGCTTTTCGGAGCTGGAGATTGCGGAAGCGAACGAATACGTCTGTGGCACGATGACAATGGAGGGCGCGCCGCATCTGCGAGAAGAACATCTCGCGGTGTTTGATTGTGCTAACAAGTGTGGACGCAAGGGAGAGCGGTTCATCTCGCCGTTCAAGCATTTAGCGATGCTGGCGGCGACCCAGCCGTTTGTGTCGGGAGCGATCAGCAAGACGATCAACTTGCCCCATGAGGCAACATTGGCGGATGTTGATCGCATCTATCAGCAGGCGTGGAAGTCGATGATCAAGGCAATTGCACTCTACCGCGACGGGTCGAAGCTCAGCCAGCCACTGGCGACACAACAGAGCAAGTGGTACGAAGAGGATACGGGAGTGCGCGAGGTGGCTGAGGATTTGGTGCGTTTTCACAAGGGAGTGCGGCGGCAGTTACCCAACAAGCGTTCAGGCTACACGCAGAAAGTAAAGATTGAAGGGCACAACATTTATCTGCGCACTGGCGAGTATGAGAATGGTGATCTCGGTGAAATTTTTCTCGACATGAACAAGGAAGGCACGTTGCTCGGCGGTATCATGAACAGCTTTGCTATCGCCGTCAGTCTCGGTTTACAGTATGGCGTGCCGCTCGATGAGTTTGTCGATGTCTTTACCTTCAGTCGTTTTGAGCCTAGCGGTCTGGTCTTAGGGCACAACCACATCAAGCACTCGACTTCCATTATCGACTTCCTGTTTCGTGACTTGGCTATCAACTATCTCGGCCGCGGTGATTTGGGCAACACAACTGCCAAACCACGCTTGCCGTTAGACGGACAAGAGGCGCTCACTGCACCACTGGAACAAGCTCGTGCCAGCGGCTATGCAGGCGAGCCCTGCCCCAGTTGTAATTCGTTGACGCTGGTGCGCAACGGCTCGTGTCTAAAGTGTTTGAGCTGCGGTGAGACGACTGGCTGTAGCTGATAGTAGCCATCTCTTTCTCAATCAGCTAATTCTCTTTACATAGTATATACATACTTTACTCAGATAATTCTCTTTACATAATATATAGATACTTTAAATAAAAAATTGCATTACAAGTAAATAAAACCAATAAGCCCAAAGCGCCGCAGATGGTACTCAGTTTTGCCGCCACAGCTGCCGAAAGACATGACATGGAGTTGGGTTGCGCTAAAAAATTTTGTCGGCACGTGCTGCCACTATTGTTGAGCGCCTGTTTACAGGCGAAGACCGCTGTTGCGCCGTCTCCGGAGGCAACTCCGACCGCAACTCCGACCGCAACCCCTACGCCAGATAAGCAGAACAGTGGCACGTTACACGAGCAGCAGACCACGGTGGGTGACAAGCAAGCTGAGGCAGAGACGACGGAAGATGCCGAGGCAGAAATTCCAGCTGAGGTAGCACCACCTGCTGCTGTCGAACCGCACACTTCGCCGGCCCTGGCTAGCGATAAGGTGCGGGTCAGCTACAGACTATATCCATGGTGGCAGGGGCGTAACTATGTGCAGGGCACGAAATGCCGCATCTCCACCGCACGGCAGCAGACTGCTGATATTCACATCAACACCCAAATTCGCACCCTCTATATCGGGGGAAAGAAGCGTGTCGACCTGCAACGCAGCTATGTTTTGCAAAAATATGCGGGATTGACATTCAGCCTGTATTGTCGCACTTTTTTTCTAGTTGCTGCTGGTATGGTTGACATTTTCAACGAGTACGAGGAAGAAGAGACGCTGACCAACATCATGCCAGGACAAAGGGTGTGTGTCACTTTTCCCGACAGCAAACATCAGGTGTTGACGCGCCGTGATACTTGTGCGGCAGGCACGCCTATTGTATTTTATTTTTAGGCTGGTAATGCAGGGGAATTTTTGCCGATGCTAGAACTGACGCGCACCAAGCTGCTGCGCAAAAAGCCACTGCGCTACCTGCTGTTTGGGTGCGGCTGTCTGCTGTTGTTGCTGCCCATCGCTTATCTGTATCAGGCGGTATTACTGCCGTCGGCCCTTGCCGCGCTGCTCTATTTTCTCTTGAGCGCGCCTATCGATTACCTGAGCAAGTACCGTGTGCCCCGCAACCTCGTCATCGTTGCCATTATCTGCCTGGCACTGCTGGCGGTGGTAATTGTCTCCGCTTACTTCTTGCCGATCATCTACGCCCAGATGCTGAGCGTGTTGCAATCGATTCCCAACGCCTTGCTGCGGATTCGTGCGCATTGGGTGCCCGTGCTGGAAGAACATATCCTTGCCCTGGGCTTCGTCGACGCGGCACAGCTCGATGCTTGGCTGGGTGAACTTAACATTATTCCGCAAGTTACCGCGGGTATCCGCCAAGCGATCAAAGGTATCTGGATGTCGACGCCCGGTCTCTTCGGCACGGTCGTTAACGTCGTGCTGGTGCCGGTGATTGCCTTCTTCATGCTCAGCGAAAACGGCTCGCTGCGTCGCAAAGTACGAGACGTGATTCCCAAAGACCTGTTGCCACACATCAACACGGCATTGACCAATATCAGCAGTGCCCTGCGTTCAGTGCTGAAGGGACAAGCAATCGTTGCCGCGATTATGGCTCTGCTCTACATTATCGGCCTGTCGCTCGTCGGCCTCAAAGCCGCCCTTGCCATCGGTCTTGTCGCAGGGATCTGCCGTATCGTCCCCTACTTCGATATCATCGTCGGCGGTACGTTGAGTGCGTTGGTAATTATTTCTGATTTTAGCGGCTGGGGACAGGTGCTCGGTGTCGCGGGAGTATTCCTAGCCGTGCAGACGATCGACGGCATGCTGCTCACCCCCCGTATCATGGGCGGAAAAGCTGGGCTACACCCTCTGCTGGTCATCCTGTCCGTGCTCAGCTTCGGACAACTGTTTGGCTTCTGGGGTGTCCTGTTTGCTATCCCTACCATTGCCGTCGTTAAAGTCATTGTCACCCAGATAATGCCCCTCTACCAAAAATCAAAACTCTACAGTCCCGATTGATTTTTTTGCCCTGCGACAACAACACGTGTGCTAGGACAAGGTTTTTCGTCACATTTTGCGCCCTGACATTACCTGACCCTAATCTCGCCGCGTCAAAGTTGACAACAACTGCTCCCCGTCGCGGTGCGCAGCTTTTTCCCTTTGTGCTAAAATACCTACAGGGACTAACTCTGGAGGGAATCGTCGTGCGCAATCCTATCTTACTGTTTTCATTGATTTTTACGTATGCTTGTGGTGTGGATAGCAGCGATCTGCGTAAAGGGGAAGGACCCGACGACGACGGTGGCGGTGGTGGAAGCACTACTACCTCTAGCTGTGCGCTTGATCTGGCACATCGTGGTTTCGTATCGACATGGCGGGTAAATGCTGGTGATACCGTGCAGCTGCCGTTGCCGAGTGGTTTTAGCCACAGCTTTGCCGTGGACTGGGGCGACGGGTCGGGAGAGAAGGATGGCTACCCTTATGTCTCTTCGTACGACGATCCTGATACAGAACATGTCTATGATAGGGCGGGCGAATACAAGGTTACCATCTACGGACTAGTTGAGGCGTGGAGTTTCGCGACCTTGGCGGCGAGCAAGGACAAGATCATTGCGGTCAACGAATTGGGCGATGTTGGTTGGAAAAGCCTGCAGGGAGCTTTTGCTGGGTGCAGCAATCTCGGCATAGTGCAAGGGGGCACGACGGCAGCAGTGACCGACATGTCGAGCATGTTCGCCGCTACCCCAAAACTGCAATTGGACGCTACTAGTTGGAGTTTTAAAGCCGTTACCAATATGCAGAGCATGTTCGAGGGGGTAACTTTGCCCGATGCTACCTATAGCCAGCTACTAAACCGCATCTTGCAGACGACCACCCAGAACGGTGTGCCTCTCGATGGCGGGGATTCGCGCTATGATCGCGGGGCGGCTGCGGCTCGTGCCCAATTGGTCGCCAAAGGCTGGAAGATTGAAGACGGCGGGCCGCGCTGACCGCAGGCTGTTCAAGGGCTAGTGCTCAGCGGGCAGGTTGCGCGCTCGGCAGCAGTGCACCTTTCAACCACAATCCTACGGATGGCTTGCAGCAGGCTGTCGGCGCGAAGCCAGGCATTGAGGTTGCACAAAATTTTTTTGATGTAACTCTCAATGGTGTGGTAGCTTCGCTCGGCGGGGGCGGCTTTTGTGGTAGACGGGGTGTGCTTTTTGCCTGACAGATGACGGAGGAGGATATGTTCAGTAAGGTGTTGGTGCTGCTGTTGTCCATGGCTGCGACGCTGTTGCAAGGCAAGGACTGTGCTCTGCAGATTGCAGGCAATGACATGATGCGGTTTGACAAGCAGGTCTTGCAGGTCGACAGTGCTTGCTCACGGGTAACATTGACACTGACCCATAGCGGGCAGTTGCCCAAGGCCGCGATGGGGCACAACTGGGTGCTGACGAAGGCGGCGGACAAGGATGCCACGGTCGCGGCGGGGGTGACGGCAGGGCCACAGCACGGTTATCTGCAGCAGGGCGACGCACGTATCATCGCAGCCACTGGCATGGTTGGCGGCAAGGAACAGACGAGTGTTACCTTTTCTACCAGCAAGCTCAAGGTGGGTGAGAAGTACCTGTTCTTCTGTACCTTCCCAGGGCATGTGGGTTTGATGACAGGTAATTTTTTGTTCACCGCGGCGAGCAAGGCAAAACCAGCTGACAAGGCAAAGCCAGCTAACAAGGCAAAACCAGCTGACAAGGCAAAGCCAGCTAACAAGGCAAAACCAGACGAGGCAAAGCCAGCTAACGAGGCCGCCACCAAGACGATGCCTAGTAGTGCAACTCCTTCCCCCCAATAGTGCGATCAATGCTAGTTAGCCGCACCGCGTACGTTTTTGCTAAAGCCCTCCCGCTTCGCAACCGAACGGAGGGGTAGAAGCTTTGCTGCAAGAGGAAGGAGGACAGCTCGTGTTTGACCCCAATAAATTCAAAAAGGCCGTCAAAGAATGGGTCAAAACGCACTCCAACGGCAGCATCAGCGAATTCGTCGATTTTTGTGAAGAACAGATCCCGGCCCCGCACTTCGCCGCCAACCAATGGCTCATCGAACAGAGCACCAGCTGGTACGAACACATCCTCGCCCAACGCAAAGCTACCCGAGAAGCCGATCGCCTGTATGAGTCGGGCATCGAGTGAGGCGGGTGGTGTGACCGCGTACGCCTGACTCTCAACTTTTTCCTTGACAACGTATTTCTAATGTTATACTGGTGGTGTGACCGCGTACGCCTGACTCTCAACCGCAGGGTGGGAGGTTTGGGTTGCTGAGAGAATTTGTTGTCTAGTTAACCTACGCTAGATGGTGTGCAATGAATAACAACGAAACCGCTAACAAACACTTTTATGCCCATTCGTTAGCAGGTCGTGACAAAAGCAAATGGCATTTGCTCGCCAAACATCTGCAGGATACCGCGCAGCTGGCGGGAGAATTTGCCCGACACTTCGGTGCAGGGGCAGAGATCCTGGCCCGACAAGCGGGGCTGTTGCATGATCTTGGCAAGTATAGTGCTGAGTTTCAGGCCAGGCTAACGGGTAATCCGGCCCAGGTCAATCACTCGACGCACGGTGCACAGATTGCCATCGAGCGTTTTGGCAAGCTAGGTTATTTTATCGCTTATGCCATCGCTGGCCATCACGCAGGTTTAGCGGATGGCGAGGGATTTGCTGGCAAACGCAGATCTTTGGCAGAACGCCGCAAGGATGAGTTGCCTAAATTATCAACGGCTTGGCAAAAAGAAATAGCACTAGCAGAGGCAAAAGATTTTCACAAATATCTGCGAGGCATGACTCAAATCAAGGGTTTTGAAACTTTTCAATGTGCCTTTCTCATTCGCATGTTGTTCTCGTCTTTGATCGATGCCGATCGTTTGGATACGGAAAATTTTTATGCTAGGGCCGAGAAACAAAATATAGCACGTGGTTTTGCTGACACTATGCTCATAAAAAATTTACGCAATGCACTCGATACTCATCTGCAAAAATTTACAGAAAACCCCCCTAGCCAACTCAACGCTTGGCGGCATAAAATTCTCACGACGGTGCGCACTAAAGCCAGCTATGAACGGGGACAGTTCTCCTTGACCGTGCCGACAGGGGGCGGCAAGACCTTGACCTCGCTGGCCTTTGCTCTCGATCATGCGCTTGCCCATGGTTTGCGACGGGTCATCTATGTTATTCCCTACACTAACATCATTGAGCAGACGGCTGAAGTTTTTCGCAATGCTCTCGGTAAACATCAGGACAAGGTGCTTGAACACCACAGTGGTTTTAGCGTTGACAGCAAGGATGATAGGTATCAAGGCCAAGAAAAACTAAAATTGGCGATGGAAAATTGGGATGCGCCGATTATCGTTACCACCGCGGTGCAATTTTTTGAAAGTTTATTTTCCTCTCGTCCATCTTCTTGCCGAAAACTACACAACATTGCCAACAGCGTTGTTATTCTCGATGAGGTGCAAACAACACCGCTATGTGTCTTGCGTCCCTGTGTTATGGCAGTAAAAGAGTTGGTTGCTAATTATCAAAGCAGTGTCGTTCTATGCACCGCCACTCAACCTGCGTTAGGGGCCGAGAAATTTATAGATGGTTTCAGAAATGTCCGAGAACTAGCTCCTGAGCGACAGGCAATGTTTGCTTTTTTTAAGCGAGTTACTATCGATCCCCAGATAAAAAAATGGGATGATACCACCCTCACACAAAAAATCCGCGCTCAAGAGCAGGTGTTGTGTATCGTCAATAACCGCCGCCACGCCCGCGCCCTGGTCGATAGTTTGGCGGATTGTGCAGGGGTTAGGCTGTTGACGACTTTGATGTGCGCCAAGCATCGTCAAAAGGTGCTGCGTGAAATTCGGGATGCACTCAGGGCAAACATGTCCTGCCGAGTTATCGCGACATCGTTGGTCGAAGCTGGGGTCGATCTTGACTTTCCAATGGTGTTGCGTGCCGAAGCGGGGCTTGATTCGATCGCACAAGCGGCAGGACGCTGTAACCGTGAAGGGAAACGGGCGCGGGCCGAGAGTGAGGTTTTTATCTTTACCCCCGACAGCGAAAAGTGGCGACCCCCTACCGAGCTGAAACAATTTGCACAGGTAATGCGGGGTTGTTTGCGCAACGGCGGTGACCCTCTATCTACGGAAACGATGGAAAATTATTTTCGTAACCTCTATTGGCAAAAAGGCGACCAACAACTCGATACTAAGGGTATCCTGCCATCGCTACGGGGAAGTAAATTAGAGTCGCTACCGATGGAAAAAATAGACCGAGATTTTGTTATGCTCGACAACTATCAAGCCGCGATTATTATCCGCTACGATGGCGAAGCCGAGAAATTACTCAGCAAGTTGCAATATATGGACAACTGTGGCGGGATTGCTCGGCAATTGCAACCATATATCGTGCAAGTTCCCCAGTATGTCTATGACAAGATGCACAAAGCAGGGTTGTTGGAGTGTGTTGCCAAAGAAAAATCTGCGCAACAGTTTGTGACTCTCGCCACTAAAGATGCTCGTTATCATACCGATTACGGCTTGTGCATCGATGATCTTGACACAATTCCCGCCGCGTCTTGTGTCATGTGATGACGATAACGAAGGAGGTGCTGCACTAATGGCATACGGCATAAAATTACAGGTTTGGGGCGAGCGTGCCTGTTTCACCCGCCCTGAAATGAAGGTTGAACGGGTCTCATACGATGTCATGACTCCATCGGCGGCCCGCGGCATTTTGGAGGCAATCCACTGGAAACCAGCTATTCGTTGGATTATCGATAGGTTGCATGTCTTAAAACCTATAAAATTTGAATCGCTACGCAGGAATGAGGTAAAAGATGTTATTTCTGAAAGAAATGTAAAAACAGCTATGCAAAAAAGATCCCTCGATGGATTGACTCTGTTGGTAGAAGATAGCAGAACGCAACGGGCATCAACGGTCTTGCGTGATGTCAGTTATATTATCGAAGCACATTTTGAAATGACCCTAAAGGCAGGAACAGATGACAACGAGGCAAAACATATCGATACCTTCAAACGCCGGGCAAAACGTGGTCAATGTTTTCATACTCCATGTCTTGGCACTCGGGAATTTCCAGCTAACTTTGAATTTCTCGAAGGAGATTTACCGAAGTCAGAACTTGTTGGCGAAAAATATTTAGGGTATATGCTTCATGATTTAGATTTTTCCGACAAAAAAGATATTAAGCCAAAATTTTTTCAGGCAAAAATGATCGATGGAATTATCGAAGTTCCACATTTTGATGAAAAAGAGGTGCGAGGATGATACTTACGGAACTGAACAGATATTATCAGCGACTATCTAAAGATAGCAAAGTGTTACCAGAAGGATACAGCAAAAAGAAAATAAGTTATGTAATTGTGCTATCTGCTGACGGGCGAGCCATTGATTTGTTCGATATTCGGGAAGTAAACGGAAAAAAAATTCGCCCAAAATTGTTAGATGTGCCACAATTACAAAAGAGAACATCCATATCACCGGCATTCTTTTGGGACAATACTGCGTATGTATTAGGAGTAACTGGTAACGAAAAAGACAAAAAGCTTCAAGATAAACATGATGCATTCAAAAAACAGATATTAAATGCTATAGAAGGGGAGACCGATAAGGGGTTGATAGCTCTGCAAAAGTTTTTGCAGACTTGGTCGCCAGAAAAATTTTATGAGCCACCTTTTAGCGATATAGATGGGAAGGACGTGCTCGATACCAATATAGTGTTTCAACTCGACGAAGATAAAAGACAATATTTGCACGACCGGCTCGCTGCAAAAGAATTATGGCAAACCATGCGTAACCAGAAAAGTAGTGGGGAAGTCGCACATATAGCTAGCTGTCTGGTCACAGGAAAAAAGGCAGTGATTGCTCGCTTACATCAGCCGATAGAAGGAGTAAGGGGTGCACAACCTTCTGGTGCGAACATTGTCTCGTTTAAGCCAGATGCTTTTAATTCATACGGGAAGAAAAAATCATTCAATGCTCCTGTTTCAGAAATGGTTGCAGACCAATACATCAAGGCTCTGAATTTTTTATTGCGTTCGGAAAACAATCGTTCGGTGAACATCGGTGATACAACAACGGTGTTCTGGGCCGAGGCAGAGGGTAGTGAACAGTCGGATCAGGCGGAAAATTTTCTCGGTGCGCTCTTGAAGCCGACTGACGACCAAGAAACAGGGGAATTGCAAAGATTTTTAACCGATGTCAGCAAGGGGCGACCATTGCAGGACATTAAACCAGAACTCGATCCCAACACCGATGTCTACGTACTAGGCTTATCACCGAATGCTTCTCGATTATCAATTCGCTTTTGGCAACCAGCTACCCTGGATATTTTTGTGCGAAGAATCGCTCAGCATTATCGTGATTTAGAGCTAAAGCCATTAGCGTGGAAAACTCCACCATCGATTCGGTGGTTGTTGCGTGAAACCACCCCCTCTCGTAACGGCAAGCATGATAGCAAAGATATTTTGCCACACCTTGCGGGTGAAGTAATGCGAGCGATTATCAGTGGCGGCAATTATCCCTATAGTCTGTTGACCAGTCTCGTCATGCGTATGCGCACCGATGGGAAAATTTCAGGCTTGCGAGTGGCACTATGTAAGGCAGTTATTGCACGTAAAATGCGGATCAATAATATGGAGGAAAATCTTGTGAGTTTGAACAAAGACAGCAAAAACCTGGGTTACCTGCTCGGCAGGTTGTTTGCCGAGTTAGAAAATGCACAACGCGGTGCACTCGGTAAGGACACAAACACGACCATTAAGGATCAGTACTATGGTTCGGCATCGGCTAATCCCGCCGCGACCTTTCCAACCTTGATCAGAAAATGTCGGCATCACGAGGCAAAGTTACGCAAGGAAAACCCGGGCATGGCTGTCAACATTGACAAAAGAATTTCCAAAATTTTCAGCAAGATCGATGCTGATAACTTTCCTAAAACCTTGAATATCGAGGATCAAGGGCGGTTTGCCATCGGCTATTATCATCAACATGCTTCACTGTTCCAGAAAAAAGCACCGGCATCTAGCCAACAACAATAATTTTATTTTTTATGGGAGATAATGAACATGAGTGCTATCAGTAATCGTTATGAGTTCGTCTATCTGTTTGATGTCACTAATGGCAACCCCAATGGTGACCCCGATGCTGGCAACTTGCCACGTATCGATCCTGAAACCAGTCACGGATTGGTCACCGATGTTTGTTTAAAACGCAAGATCCGTAATTTTGTTGCTTTGCACAAAGAAGATGAGCAAGGCTTTAGGATTTATATTACCGAAAAGGCAATTTTGAACAACAAACACACAGAAGCTCACAAAGCTCTCTCAATCAAACCTAAAGATAACAAATCATCTGAAAATGTTGATAGTGCCAGAACTTGGATGTGCAAAAATTTCTATGATGTTCGCACCTTTGGTGCAGTTATGAGCACGGGCGTGAATTGTGGGCAGGTGCGAGGTCCGGTGCAATTAGCCTTTGCCACTTCAGTTGAGCCAATTTTTCCGCTAGAAATTTCCATCACCCGCATGGCGGTCACTGAGGGCAAGGAGACAGATGATGACGATAAAAAACGCACCATGGGCCGCAAACATATCGTTCCCTATGGTTTATATCGGGTGCATGGTTACATCTCTGCCAAGTTAGCTGAGCAAACAGGTTTCAGTGATAATGATTTGCATTTATTTTGGCAGGCCTTGCAAAACATGTTTGAACATGATCGATCGGCGGCGCGGGGGGAGATGGTGGCCCGTAAGCTTGTCGTGTTCAAACACAGCAGTGCAATTGGTAATGCCCCAGCCCATAAGCTGTTCGACTCAGTAAAAGTTGAGCGTAAGAGCAGCGATGCTCCGGCCAGAAGCTATGCTGATTATCATGTCGCGGTGTCTAAAGACGGTCCTAGCGATGTTGAATGTCTGGAGATTATTTAGGGTAAAATGGATGACCTGCTTGCCATATCTGCTTTGCGACACTACGCCTATTGTCCGCGTTCATTTGCTTTGATCCATGTTGAGCAGGTATGGCAGGAAAATCGTTCAACGGCAGAAGGACGGATTTTACACGAGCGGGTTGATAGTGGCGAACGCGAGACGCGAGGGGCCGTGCGTTATGAGCGAGGTGTCTCTCTTGTTTCGTATAAGCACGGTCTAATAGGCAAGATGGATTTATTAGAAATCGAAACCATCAAAGGTGCGCCACCGAGATATTTTCCAGTTGAATACAAACGTGGCAAACCAAAACGTGAAAATAATAATCATATTCAACTGTGTGCGCAAGCCTTATGTCTTGAAGAGATGCTCAATATTTCCGTGACAGAAGGGGCAATATGGTATGGGCAAACGAAAACACGGGAGATAGTAGCAATCAATGCTGATCTCCGTGCCGCGACGATTGCGGCAATCAAGGCCGCAAAAATAATTTTACAGTCGGGAACAATGCCTGCACCAATTAACAAAAAAAGTCGATGCCGAGGTTGTTCGCTACAGGATATTTGTAAGCCAGATGTCTTGCGCAACGATCATTCACAAGCTTACATTGAGGAGTTGTTTGGTTCGTGAAAAAATTGCTAAACACTTTGTTTATCAACACGCAAGGTAGCTATGTTCACAAAGAGCGGGAAACGCTTGTTGTCAAGGAAGGTGATGTAAAGCTAGCTCAGTTTCCATCGTTGAACATTGCTAATATATTTTGTTTCGGGCGGGTGTCAGTCTCGCCCTTTCTTATGGGTTATTGTGCTGACAGTGGGATTGGCTTGGTGTTTTTTACTGAGTACGGCAAGTTTCTTGCTCGTGTACAAGGAAAATTAGCAGGTAATGTCTTGTTGCGCAGGGAACAGTATCGTTGGGCTGACGATGACAAATTATCCTTGTCTGTCGCACAGTTGATGGTCGCGGCAAAAATTGCCAACACTCGCTATGTTTTGCAAAGAGAGTTGCGCAATCATGGTTCTAACACATTATTAGAAAATGCCGTTGAAAGATTAGCCAATAGTTTACGAGTAATTAAGCGTACTAGCACTATGGCAACACTCAGGGGAATTGAGGGTGAATCAGCTAATGTTTACTTCTCTGTGTTTGGACAGTTGCTTCGTGAGAAAGTGTTTGTTTTTAATGGGCGGATAAGGCGACCACCAACTGATCCAGTAAATGCAATGTTGTCGTTTGTTTATGCGTTGTTGACCCAAGAATGTGTTTCAGCTTTATCTGGTGTTGGTCTTGATCCGTATGTTGGTTTGTTACATCAGGATAGACCGGGGCGGGTTAGCTTGGCATTGGATTTAGTTGAGGAGTTTCGTGCAGCATGGGCTGATCGTCTGGTGTTAACATTGATCAACAGAAAACAATTGCAGAAAAAAGATTTTCTTAACGAAGCCAGTGGGGCAGTGCGATTTACGGATGATGCCAAGAAAAATTTTCTCATTGCCTACCAAGAACGTAAGCAAGATGAAATTATGCATCCATACTTCAAAGAAAGAATTCCATTAGGTCTATTGCCACATTGCCAAGCTATGTTGCTGGCACGGCATATCCGTGGCGACATTAAATATTATCCTCCGTATTTGGCAAAATAAAGATGTTGGTTTTAATCACTTATGATGTGAGTGTGGTGTCAAAAGGAGGGCAACGGCGACTGCGCAACATTGCCAAGGTGTGTTTGGATTATGGTATGCGGGTGCAGAATTCTGTTTTTGAGTGTGAAATAGATACCGCGCAATGCACAATTCTTAAAGATAAATTGCTGAGTCTGTATAACCCAAAAGAAGATAGCTTGCGTTTTTATTATTTGGGGAAAAGAGGGCGAGATCATGTTGAACATTTTGGAACAAAAGAAGCATTTGATCCTTTGCGTGATACCTTGACAGTTTAGCTGTTAGTGTGAGAGGGACAAGGTAGAAATTATATAAATGCAAAGTTAATCGCTAACCGTCGGTTCTCACGAAAGTGTCGGGCAGTTAGCGATGTGTTAACAGTTTATTTTTGTTGTTATATTTTGAAAATGACACCGATTTACGGTGCGGTTTTTTTATTTTCCTGACGGCTAGCGGAGACTTGCAGTATTCCTGTTTAGAATCCGTTAGTTGTGACTCCTACCGTCGCGTCCCTCGTGGGCGCGTGGATTGAAACTTAAAGGAAATAACACTAGCGACGCACGCGGTCAGTCGCGTCCCTCGTGGGCGCGTGGATTGAAACGCGAGTGGAAAAAAGCAAATCCTAAGAAGGTAAGGTCGCGTCCCTCGTGGGCGCGTGGATTGAAACGTCCAGGAATGTTTCAGCGACAGGAATGTCTATGTCGCGTCCCTCGTGGGCGCGTGGATTGAAACACCATGTGGGATATGCATCATATCATTAGGAGGGGTCGCGTCCCTCGTGGGCGCGTGGATTGAAACACTAGAATTACAGGCAAAAAAAAATGCCCCGTTAGTCGCGTCCCTCGTGGGCGCGTGGATTGAAACGCCAGATAGGTAGACCTTATCGCCAGGTTCGTAGGTCGCGTCCCTCGTGGGCGCGTGGATTGAAACTGACTTTGTCTTCCGACAACGTAACGCAGAAGACGTCGCGTCCCTCGTGGGCGCGTGGATTGAAACGACTGTGTATATATAATACTATAGTCTGCTCACAGTCGCGTCCCTCGTGGGCGCGTGGATTGAAACGGCATCAATCACCCCAAACATTTCCGAAATTATACGTCGCGTCCCTCGTGGGCGCGTGGATTGAAACTTGTAGCCTATGTTCAGACCCTCTTTCATTTCAGGTCGCGTCCCTCGTGGGCGCGTGGATTGAAACGTCAATCTCGTCAGCCTGCACACCCTATCTTGTCGGTCGCGTCCCTCGTGGGCGCGTGGATTGAAACCGAAGTGTTGTAAGCTAGCTAATCACTAACTATAGTCGCGTCCCTCGTGGGCGCGTGGATTGAAACTTCCTGACTCCGACATCCTAATCCTCCTCGATCAGTCGCGTCCCTCGTGGGCGCGTGGATTGAAACACAGTGGTGCCGCCCCGAAGGGCGGCGGGTTAAGGTCGCGTCCCTCGTGGGCGCGTGGATTGAAACTGTTGGTATCCTGCAGCTGGCAAGAAAAAAGTTGGTCGCGTCCCTCGTGGGCGCGTGGATTGAAACTGGATAAGTATATTTTAAGTAATAATAACAGTGAGTCGCGTCCCTCGTGGGCGCGTGGATTGAAACCTGCTGTGGGGCTAATCTGGTTAGTGGAGTAACGGTCGCGTCCCTCGTGGGCGCGTGGATTGAAACTGGCAATAACCAGTGGGAAATGATACATGTCGGATTGTCGCGTCCCTCGTGGGCGCGTGGATTGAAACTTCTTGTGAAGACGCATCAGGGAGGATTTTGCTGGGTCGCGTCCCTCGTGGGCGCGTGGATTGAAACAGCGATATGTGCGCCGATAAAATCACCATAACTATGTCGCGTCCCTCGTGGGCGCGTGGATTGAAACAGGGGGAGGGGCAAACATTTTTAGGAGGTTATATGTCGCGTCCCTCGTGGGCGCGTGGATTGAAACACCATTATGATGCACATCATCACCATTTGATCGCGTCGCGTCCCTCGTGGGCGCGTGGATTGAAACCAAAGATGGATCATCAGTAATGAAGAATTGTTTTGTCGCGTCCCTCGTGGGCGCGTGGATTGAAACGACGAACTAATCAACTTCGGAGGTAGTAAACCACGTCGCGTCCCTCGTGGGCGCGTGGATTGAAACAAATTGCTGGTGATGACCATTTAGCTATCTCGGAGTCGCGTCCCTCGTGGGCGCGTGGATTGAAACCGAACCATCTGTGCGCAACCATTGCGGGATCTATGTCGCGTCCCTCGTGGGCGCGTGGATTGAAACTCTTACCGCACCCACGAGTGCCACAGAAAAGAGTGTCGCGTCCCTCGTGGGCGCGTGGATTGAAACTTAAGTTTACTTAAAGAAGAGGCTATAGATCCTGAGTCGCGTCCCTCGTGGGCGCGTGGATTGAAACGGTGGTGTTAGGACAACGATCGATAAATGTAGCAGTCGCGTCCCTCGTGGGCGCGTGGATTGAAACGTAAAACATTACCTTGCCGCGTCTTGTTTTGATGGTCGCGTCCCTCGTGGGCGCGTGGATTGAAACTGTAAAATCAAATACATCCGTAAGTAACTCCTTAAGTCGCGTCCCTCGTGGGCGCGTGGATTGAAACAGCTAACCAAGGCGGGAGCCACCTTACCAACAGGGTCGCGTCCCTCGTGGGCGCGTGGATTGAAACTGCTAACGTTGCTATCTTAGTTGTCGTAGGAAAAGTCGCGTCCCTCGTGGGCGCGTGGATTGAAACCAAATTAATCCTTACCAAACGCGGCATCAACTGCGTCGCGTCCCTCGTGGGCGCGTGGATTGAAACAAACCCCTCGCTCGCAAAACAAACGCCTTGATAGGTCGCGTCCCTCGTGGGCGCGTGGATTGAAACATTAAAAAAGATGTTCAATTCCAAGTATAGCACAGTCGCGTCCCTCGTGGGCGCGTGGATTGAAACTTTAGATAGCCACCACGTGCTGTTGTATGCCTTCGGTCGCGTCCCTCGTGGGCGCGTGGATTGAAACTAATATGGATGTTGCCTCGTCTTTGGTTGCAGTGTGTCGCGTCCCTCGTGGGCGCGTGGATTGAAACTACGCCCATTCGAAAAAATTCTTTGTATTATTTTGTCGCGTCCCTCGTGGGCGCGTGGATTGAAACTTTGGGGTAATGATGAAGAAGGCTATCAAGGGCCGTCGCGTCCCTCGTGGGCGCGTGGATTGAAACGATAAGTTCCTTTAACGCGTCAAACTTATCGTTAAGTCGCGTCCCTCGTGGGCGCGTGGATTGAAACTCTTGATTGGCATCTGTGTTCCTTAATGTGTTAAGTCGCGTCCCTCGTGGGCGCGTGGATTGAAACTTCTTAAACATGCCGCAACATTTATAGGTGCAAAGTCGCGTCCCTCGTGGGCGCGTGGATTGAAACTCAGCGGGTGGCAATGGAGGATAGGGTGCTACATAGTCGCGTCCCTCGTGGGCGCGTGGATTGAAACTTCTGGTGAGCCAGATACGATTCGCTGTAGCTTGGTCGCGTCCCTCGTGGGCGCGTGGATTGAAACAGCCCTATAATACTTTTGACTGGCAAGAGTCCCCTGTCGCGTCCCTCGTGGGCGCGTGGATTGAAACTTATAAAGGCAGCAGTGTAGTCAGACGCAGCTTGGTCGCGTCCCTCGTGGGCGCGTGGATTGAAACTTTATCGTCGCTGCCCTGGGGTACGAAGCCTACAGTCGCGTCCCTCGTGGGCGCGTGGATTGAAACTTAAATGAGGTGAAAGGACACAGGACACACCTTAAGTCGCGTCCCTCGTGGGCGCGTGGATTGAAACCAATGCTGTAAACGAACTCTCTCTGACCTTCCTAGTCGCGTCCCTCGTGGGCGCGTGGATTGAAACAATTACTAACTATACAGCTAATATAGCGCACAATAGGTCGCGTCCCTCGTGGGCGCGTGGATTGAAACTTTTTCTTCTTCACTGCGAGGATGTTTAAATTGAGTCGCGTCCCTCGTGGGCGCGTGGATTGAAACGGCGGCACGTTGAGGGCATCGTAGGACATCTCTAAGTCGCGTCCCTCGTGGGCGCGTGGATTGAAACAACTAATCGACTTAGAAGGCAATCCTATATGGGGGTCGCGTCCCTCGTGGGCGCGTGGATTGAAACACCCCGACAAATCATCAGACCGGTTCATATGATCTGTCGCGTCCCTCGTGGGCGCGTGGATTGAAACGACACAATTGTTGCAACATTTTTAAGCAGTAGCAGGTCGCGTCCCTCGTGGGCGCGTGGATTGAAACAAACAGTTTGAGCTTAATGGTGCTATGGTCAAAGGTCGCGTCCCTCGTGGGCGCGTGGATTGAAACCCGTCTTAACGACTTCTATTCCTATTCTGCGTCAGTCGCGTCCCTCGTGGGCGCGTGGATTGAAACACTGGTAATAGCCTGTGTTGTGATTGCCTGCACCGTCGCGTCCCTCGTGGGCGCGTGGATTGAAACACATGGTGAGACTCCATAGGCGGCGTAGATGAGGGTCGCGTCCCTCGTGGGCGCGTGGATTGAAACCCAATATTTACGGAGTGCTTTCCGATCAACTTTGGTCGCGTCCCTCGTGGGCGCGTGGATTGAAACATCAACCTGATTAATTTTTGCACAATAGAACTTGGTCGCGTCCCTCGTGGGCGCGTGGATTGAAACATCGTGGTCATGGTAGGTGCCTGGGGTGTGTTGTGTCGCGTCCCTCGTGGGCGCGTGGATTGAAACAGCCTGTGCCTGTTTGGTCACAGGATGAATGCCAAGTCGCGTCCCTCGTGGGCGCGTGGATTGAAACTGCCTGATGCCCTACAAAACGCAGATATCAGTCTGTCGCGTCCCTCGTGGGCGCGTGGATTGAAACTGCTTCTAATCCACTGGGACTAAAGATACCGTTTAGTCGCGTCCCTCGTGGGCGCGTGGATTGAAACATTGCTGAGCATTTGCGCAGGATGGGTTTGCTTTGTCGCGTCCCTCGTGGGCGCGTGGATTGAAACTTCATTATCAAGCAAAGATTCATCTACATCTTCAGTCGCGTCCCTCGTGGGCGCGTGGATTGAAACAATACAGAGACGCGCACTTCTTACGCTGCTATCCGTCGCGTCCCTCGTGGGCGCGTGGATTGAAACTGTAATGTGGATTGGGGGCTTGCGATAGTGCGGTGTCGCGTCCCTCGTGGGCGCGTGGATTGAAACCTATAAGGTTAGAAGCGCAACGGCACCCGTAGTGGTCGCGTCCCTCGTGGGCGCGTGGATTGAAACGCATTAGATACATTTTTAATTTGTTGGTGGCAGTGTCGCGTCCCTCGTGGGCGCGTGGATTGAAACCGCTTGACGATGCATGCTTATGGGGTCATGCCAGGTCGCGTCCCTCGTGGGCGCGTGGATTGAAACCTGCTCAACCTGTTTACGAGCCGCCTTGACAGCGTGTCGCGTCCCTCGTGGGCGCGTGGATTGAAACAGTCTCTATACGCGCGTCAGCAACCCGTCGCTTTGTCGCGTCCCTCGTGGGCGCGTGGATTGAAACGTGAGAAGCGACCTACTGCCGTCTTCACTTCTAACGTCGCGTCCCTCGTGGGCGCGTGGATTGAAACCCTCTATCTGTAGGTCAGCCTGTGTTACCAACACGTCGCGTCCCTCGTGGGCGCGTGGATTGAAACATACGACAGACACCGTTGGTATGCCGACACGCCAGTCGCGTCCCTCGTGGGCGCGTGGATTGAAACACACCCGCTATGACATAGTGTTACCGTGCGTTCGGTCGCGTCCCTCGTGGGCGCGTGGATTGAAACCACCAAAAAAGCCTGTAATGCTGCTTTGATAGATGTCGCGTCCCTCGTGGGCGCGTGGATTGAAACTAATAGCTGTTTCGGTGGGTGTCAAATTGTCATAGTCGCGTCCCTCGTGGGCGCGTGGATTGAAACGGCATACTCTGGCTTATACGGGATGTCATTGCCATGTCGCGTCCCTCGTGGGCGCGTGGATTGAAACTTTCGTCGTGACATGTCTGAGTCACTTGCCCGTACGTCGCGTCCCTCGTGGGCGCGTGGATTGAAACCCAACAATCGTCATCAGGAGGCGCTAGATAGTCAGTCGCGTCCCTCGTGGGCGCGTGGATTGAAACTTTCGTACCCAAGGCTACCGCAGAGAAACCTACGTCGCGTCCCTCGTGGGCGCGTGGATTGAAACGAGATTATTATGATGGCTTTTTTCGAACTTATAAGTCGCGTCCCTCGTGGGCGCGTGGATTGAAACTTCTTAAACATGCCGCAACATTTATAGGTGCAAAGTCGCGTCCCTCGTGGGCGCGTGGATTGAAACCACCAATTGTAGTGTTACAAAGCCAGTCTCGTCAGTCGCGTCCCTCGTGGGCGCGTGGATTGAAACCATGACAGTGACACCTTTGTATTGGAACAACCTTGTCGCGTCCCTCGTGGGCGCGTGGATTGAAACTCGAACAACTTGAAGAGTCAGATAAGGAACTATAGTCGCGTCCCTCGTGGGCGCGTGGATTGAAACTCTTGATTGGCATCTGTGTTCCTTAATGTGTTAAGTCGCGTCCCTCGTGGGCGCGTGGATTGAAACCATTAATGCTTTTCGGGCACGGTCAGGGAGCTTTGTCGCGTCCCTCGTGGGCGCGTGGATTGAAACACCTAAAGATAGCTTTAGGATTTCGTCATCAGACGTCGCGTCCCTCGTGGGCGCGTGGATTGAAACTTACAATTAGGGGTATGGGCAAGAGAGGCATTCAGTCGCGTCCCTCGTGGGCGCGTGGATTGAAACATTATTTGATGAGGTGCGGCGACGGAGGCGATGACGTCGCGTCCCTCGTGGGCGCGTGGATTGAAACTCGCCTCGTCGCTGTGGGGCGGAGCGATAAGATTATGTCGCGTCCCTCGTGGGCGCGTGGATTGAAACGGTAGGGGCGGGTGATCGTGTAGACGAGGTTTTTGTCGCGTCCCTCGTGGGCGCGTGGATTGAAACTTGGCGACGCTGAATACGTTGAAGACGCATCGGGGTCGCGTCCCTCGTGGGCGCGTGGATTGAAACAAACTGGTGGCCATCAAGGGCAGTAACTACGTTGGTCGCGTCCCTCGTGGGCGCGTGGATTGAAACACCCGAGCACCACGTCAGTATTTCCTTCTCTTTCGTCGCGTCCCTCGTGGGCGCGTGGATTGAAACCGACAACAACGATTCCTTCCGTATAGATGGCACGGTCGCGTCCCTCGTGGGCGCGTGGATTGAAACCGAACATCAGAGGTTACTCCATTGCAAAAGTGCAAGTCGCGTCCCTCGTGGGCGCGTGGATTGAAACATTACTATTGGTTGTTCCCTAACGGGCCGAGACTGTCGCGTCCCTCGTGGGCGCGTGGATTGAAACATTTCACATTACCTCGTAGTGGTGCCGCCCCGAAGTCGCGTCCCTCGTGGGCGCGTGGATTGAAACTTAAGGCTGCAGACAAGACAGGATTGTGGATTAAGTCGCGTCCCTCGTGGGCGCGTGGATTGAAACTCTTGATTGGCATTTGCATTCCTTAACATGTTAAGTCGCGTCCCTCGTGGGCGCGTGGATTGAAACCGACCTACAATTGTAATGCTGGGGCGGTAACGGCCGTCGCGTCCCTCGTGGGCGCGTGGATTGAAACATAAAGCGCAACACAACCTGTGCGGTCGTTTGATGTCGCGTCCCTCGTGGGCGCGTGGATTGAAACCTTTGCGATACCATACGCCTTATCATACGCATGTGTCGCGTCCCTCGTGGGCGCGTGGATTGAAACGTAGGACAAATGTTTGTCAACGAGCCTAAGATAGGTCGCGTCCCTCGTGGGCGCGTGGATTGAAACTGCCAGAGTCTGCATTGCTTAAGCGTCCTATAGAGTCGCGTCCCTCGTGGGCGCGTGGATTGAAACGCCGTCCGATCATTTTTTGCGATGTAGAACTTGTGTCGCGTCCCTCGTGGGCGCGTGGATTGAAACTCAGCAACTCCAATAATGCGACCCAATCTACTTCGTCGCGTCCCTCGTGGGCGCGTGGATTGAAACACCTTTTACCAAGGAACGCGTTTTCTCCTTTCTCAGTCGCGTCCCTCGTGGGCGCGTGGATTGAAACGGTGCACAGGAGGGCGCTGACGACGATCGGTGACAGTCGCGTCCCTCGTGGGCGCGTGGATTGAAACGCTTCAATGGGCGGTCTGACAGCGGTACAATTATGTCGCGTCCCTCGTGGGCGCGTGGATTGAAACGAATCCAAAGACCTGAATACGAAGTGACTCAATAGTCGCGTCCCTCGTGGGCGCGTGGATTGAAACCGCAAATCTAGCTGGTAAGTTGCCGGGATGAAATGTCGCGTCCCTCGTGGGCGCGTGGATTGAAACCTTCATCAAACAAACTGTCGAATCGCAACCAAATAGTCGCGTCCCTCGTGGGCGCGTGGATTGAAACACATCGGTGCCAACAAGGGCATCAGATTGACGCCGTCGCGTCCCTCGTGGGCGCGTGGATTGAAACTATGCTAAGATTGATCGGACTAACAACACACCGCGGGTCGCGTCCCTCGTGGGCGCGTGGATTGAAACGTAAGCACTTGTAAATGGATTTGCGACCCCTGCTGTCGCGTCCCTCGTGGGCGCGTGGATTGAAACTCAAAATGGGGTAGATTGCCTATTGATTAACATGGTCGCGTCCCTCGTGGGCGCGTGGATTGAAACCCATGATGCCAGAGCATTCCAGAAGCATATCAGCGTCGCGTCCCTCGTGGGCGCGTGGATTGAAACCAAATATAATCCCAGAGGTTACGTCCCCAGTCATAGTCGCGTCCCTCGTGGGCGCGTGGATTGAAACTGTCCAACACCAAGATAGTTGATGACACCATTAAGTCGCGTCCCTCGTGGGCGCGTGGATTGAAACAAATGAATGGATAGTCAAGTATTTACACAAGGGGGTCGCGTCCCTCGTGGGCGCGTGGATTGAAACTTGAGTATATGAGTGACATGTTATTTGACATGCGGGTCGCGTCCCTCGTGGGCGCGTGGATTGAAACTCTCAGCAGCTGGTAATCTTGCAGCCAATTCATGGTCGCGTCCCTCGTGGGCGCGTGGATTGAAACCAAACCCAGATGAAAGTAAAGTCACCACCTCTCAGTCGCGTCCCTCGTGGGCGCGTGGATTGAAACTGTTTTATCGGCTTCCGAAAACACTACCCCCCCATGTCGCGTCCCTCGTGGGCGCGTGGATTGAAACAATACAACATGCACATCGTATCTATCGTGGCGCAGTCGCGTCCCTCGTGGGCGCGTGGATTGAAACGCTTGGATTCGCCGATGCTAGTGCCGCTGCCAAAGTCGCGTCCCTCGTGGGCGCGTGGATTGAAACCCTCGTGTGTCTGACCGACAGAAAATCGTATGTCAGTCGCGTCCCTCGTGGGCGCGTGGATTGAAACCAAGGTGAAGAGTTGCGCTCAGTCCTGGAGACCATGTCGCGTCCCTCGTGGGCGCGTGGATTGAAACTTAGCTATCTTGTAGTCACGACCCCAAATGCTAAGTCGCGTCCCTCGTGGGCGCGTGGATTGAAACAGGCAAGACACGCAACAAATCCAAGTCCATAAGAGTCGCGTCCCTCGTGGGCGCGTGGATTGAAACCTGACGAGCTTGGCGTCATCGTCACACCACATTAGGTCGCGTCCCTCGTGGGCGCGTGGATTGAAACAACAGGTGGTGGCACAAGCGGTGCGGTGACGTTGGTCGCGTCCCTCGTGGGCGCGTGGATTGAAACAGGTCGTGGGGGGGCAAGGGAGTGCCCTTGCTACGTCGCGTCCCTCGTGGGCGCGTGGATTGAAACTGATGAAGGTAACCTGGGTGAGGAAGCGGTTTCAGTCGCGTCCCTCGTGGGCGCGTGGATTGAAACTGCGCGAGATTATGACCGACAGTTCATTTGATTTTGTCGCGTCCCTCGTGGGCGCGTGGATTGAAACGCTTAATTGCCAACTATCTATATAATACTATAGTGTCGCGTCCCTCGTGGGCGCGTGGATTGAAACAAAAAAACCCGCAGGATCATCGATGGGACGCTTAGGTCGCGTCCCTCGTGGGCGCGTGGATTGAAACTCCTGTTGTAATCGGAACAGAGACCTACAACGCAGTCGCGTCCCTCGTGGGCGCGTGGATTGAAACGACTATGTATATATAATACTATAGTCTGTTGCTAATGTCGCGTCCCTCGTGGGCGCGTGGATTGAAACTTACATCATATGCCAATGCTCTAACCGCCAACACGTCGCGTCCCTCGTGGGCGCGTGGATTGAAACTAATAGTCTACGAGACTAGCAAACTCGTCACTGTGTCGCGTCCCTCGTGGGCGCGTGGATTGAAACAACCCACGGCTGCTCATCCTGCCTATCAGCCGCTGTCGCGTCCCTCGTGGGCGCGTGGATTGAAACGAGACTAACCAAAGCACGCGTGTTACAATATCAAGTCGCGTCCCTCGTGGGCGCGTGGATTGAAACATGACGTGATTGTCGTCGCTTGCCTGTGTCGATGGTCGCGTCCCTCGTGGGCGCGTGGATTGAAACCACTACTCACTGTATTTCCTCCGCTTTGTGATGGGTCGCGTCCCTCGTGGGCGCGTGGATTGAAACATTGGCTAGAGCGCCAGATACATATTCGGCCTGGAGTCGCGTCCCTCGTGGGCGCGTGGATTGAAACATAGTGGCGCCGCCCCGAAGGGCGGCGGGTTAATGTCGCGTCCCTCGTGGGCGCGTGGATTGAAACGCCAAGCGACGAGTAGGCACGTCTCGCTTGGCGAGTCGCGTCCCTCGTGGGCGCGTGGATTGAAACCTTGAGGCCGCCGCGGCGCGACCAAATCGCAAAGGTCGCGTCCCTCGTGGGCGCGTGGATTGAAACACAGTGGTGCCGCCCCGAAGGGCGGCGGGTTAAAGTCGCGTCCCTCGTGGGCGCGTGGATTGAAACAACGACAGTGAAAAAACTATCTGCACGTATCCGAGTCGCGTCCCTCGTGGGCGCGTGGATTGAAACAGCTATATCATGTCTAGGCTTAAGTTACCAGCAGGTCGCGTCCCTCGTGGGCGCGTGGATTGAAACTTATTTTTAGTGTTTTCGTTTTTTCTCCGCCACGGTCGCGTCCCTCGTGGGCGCGTGGATTGAAACCAGGAAGCAGGGTTACAGACACAAGAGGCGGTGTGTCGCGTCCCTCGTGGGCGCGTGGATTGAAACATCTTGGGTGGAAGGGCGGTGAATATCTTGGTGAGTCGCGTCCCTCGTGGGCGCGTGGATTGAAACGTCACCCCCCCAATCGACAGACAACTTGAAGTAAGTCGCGTCCCTCGTGGGCGCGTGGATTGAAACTTTCTGTTGTCCTTCGGTAAGCTCCGCTTGGCTTGTCGCGTCCCTCGTGGGCGCGTGGATTGAAACCACCACCGCACTGTGCGGTGGCGGAGTTTGTTACGTCGCGTCCCTCGTGGGCGCGTGGATTGAAACCAGCATCACATCTAAACTGAACCAAAGCTGATTTGTCGCGTCCCTCGTGGGCGCGTGGATTGAAACCATCGCCTTAAGAAAATTAGGATGCATAAATGGAGTCGCGTCCCTCGTGGGCGCGTGGATTGAAACTGTTGTATTCACGTGCCTTATCCCTGTTAGCATGGTCGCGTCCCTCGTGGGCGCGTGGATTGAAACCTTATCTAGTTCGGGCACACAGCCGTCTCCTAAGTCGCGTCCCTCGTGGGCGCGTGGATTGAAACATGTTATGGCCACCTAACCCGTATAAATAGCGGGGTCGCGTCCCTCGTGGGCGCGTGGATTGAAACATTGAAGCAGCGTGGCAATACCGCAACGACAAACGTCGCGTCCCTCGTGGGCGCGTGGATTGAAACCAAAGCCCCGTACTCTTCCGCGGTAATCTCGCGAGGTCGCGTCCCTCGTGGGCGCGTGGATTGAAACTACAATAACAGCAATCGAAACGATGACGATCGTCTGTCGCGTCCCTCGTGGGCGCGTGGATTGAAACGGTCATCAAATCTTTTCAGCGCCTTCTCGGCTGACTGTCGCGTCCCTCGTGGGCGCGTGGATTGAAACCAAACATAGCGGTAACCCCCATAACGTCAGACAGGTCGCGTCCCTCGTGGGCGCGTGGATTGAAACAACAACATCCCCACGCGGTTATGGGGACACTGCAGTCGCGTCCCTCGTGGGCGCGTGGATTGAAACAACTTATCAACGTTGAATCCACTATCATAGATACGTCGCGTCCCTCGTGGGCGCGTGGATTGAAACAAGGCTATGGGAGTGCACACGCCTAAAGGTAGGGGTCGCGTCCCTCGTGGGCGCGTGGATTGAAACTAAATCTGCTGTGTGTGTATGAATAGCCAGCAGGGTCGCGTCCCTCGTGGGCGCGTGGATTGAAACCATACTGCCCCATTGTCTTAGCGATAGTCGCAATGTCGCGTCCCTCGTGGGCGCGTGGATTGAAACAACATTGAAAAGATAGACAAGTAGCTGTCAAGGAGTCGCGTCCCTCGTGGGCGCGTGGATTGAAACAACAGCGCAACTTTTGATACGCAAATAGACAGGCGTCGCGTCCCTCGTGGGCGCGTGGATTGAAACTGTTCGGGAACGTCCGCGACGATACAAACGCTAAGTCGCGTCCCTCGTGGGCGCGTGGATTGAAACACAACAACGATGCCTACAGCTACAGCATTGCTAAGTCGCGTCCCTCGTGGGCGCGTGGATTGAAACGCGCAGCGGCCAGCATAAACTGTAGCCGCTTGGGGTCGCGTCCCTCGTGGGCGCGTGGATTGAAACTTAGGGCGCTAATCGAAAGGAATAAGGAAATTATGTCGCGTCCCTCGTGGGCGCGTGGATTGAAACCTCGCGCTTGCAAACAGCCAGCGCATTATCTCTAAGTCGCGTCCCTCGTGGGCGCGTGGATTGAAACGATAAATTTCTTAGTTTGTATTTTAATGACAACAGTCGCGTCCCTCGTGGGCGCGTGGATTGAAACAGAAATGATATAACATCGGAACCCCATCTCAGGGGTCGCGTCCCTCGTGGGCGCGTGGATTGAAACTAATACGATTCTTCAATGATGTCAGCAGATTGCCGTCGCGTCCCTCGTGGGCGCGTGGATTGAAACGCGGGTTCTCTGTCTCATCCTTGCGACCTATCTCGTCGCGTCCCTCGTGGGCGCGTGGATTGAAACCACCATCACCTGCTGTAGGACAAACACACATCATGTCGCGTCCCTCGTGGGCGCGTGGATTGAAACCCACGTCCCGCGGGTGCGCAGCCGCCGCCGCGCAGTCGCGTCCCTCGTGGGCGCGTGGATTGAAACCCAACATGGGATGCTGTGACTATACACGTCTACGTCGCGTCCCTCGTGGGCGCGTGGATTGAAACAGCCACCTAATGTTGATAGTGCTTGGCGAGCATTAAGTCGCGTCCCTCGTGGGCGCGTGGATTGAAACGCTGCAAGACATCACCCTAGCGACGCACGCCGTCAGTCGCGTCCCTCGTGGGCGCGTGGATTGAAACCCGCCATAAAACTGACGCGCTCGCGGGGAGGGATGAGTCGCGTCCCTCGTGGGCGCGTGGATTGAAACGTGGGGATGGCTAAGGGCTATGTGGGCGCTTTATCGTCGCGTCCCTCGTGGGCGCGTGGATTGAAACACCTGACAGACTTCTACACCTATTCAGTGTCAGGGTCGCGTCCCTCGTGGGCGCGTGGATTGAAACATGGTATTGCTAAGGAGATTTCGACTGTGCCTGAGTCGCGTCCCTCGTGGGCGCGTGGATTGAAACTTACATAGCCCAAGCTTTATAGCCCAATCAGCTGGTCGCGTCCCTCGTGGGCGCGTGGATTGAAACTTAAGGAGTCAATCATGCTTTCTTCCACCACCACGTCGCGTCCCTCGTGGGCGCGTGGATTGAAACGTATAAAGGTCGAACCATAGTTGAAAATCAAGTTAGTCGCGTCCCTCGTGGGCGCGTGGATTGAAACTTATCAAGATTCACCCATTTCTTGTTACGCCAGTGTCGCGTCCCTCGTGGGCGCGTGGATTGAAACTTATCGACATGGCATTGCTACGACGCGGCTATTGCGTCGCGTCCCTCGTGGGCGCGTGGATTGAAACATCGTCATTACACAAGTGCAGCAACAGAGACTTAGTCGCGTCCCTCGTGGGCGCGTGGATTGAAACTTTCGAAGTTCTTGGATAAGTTACTTCAGCAAAGTCGCGTCCCTCGTGGGCGCGTGGATTGAAACGAAGGGCAGCATCTTAAGGCGCTTGCCCGCGCCATCGTCGCGTCCCTCGTGGGCGCGTGGATTGAAACGCTTTACATTTACGCCGCCGTACGCCTACGGCACGGTCGCGTCCCTCGTGGGCGCGTGGATTGAAACCGACAACGTGCCTTGGTGTGCTGCGTTTGTTGGTGTCGCGTCCCTCGTGGGCGCGTGGATTGAAACGGCATGCGTGCGTATGATGCCGTCATTAAAATTGGTCGCGTCCCTCGTGGGCGCGTGGATTGAAACCAAGTTGCCTACCGCCCGAAGGCGGTAAGCGTGTGTCGCGTCCCTCGTGGGCGCGTGGATTGAAACCACATAGCTGCACGGCGGCTTTTATACCGCCGTGGTCGCGTCCCTCGTGGGCGCGTGGATTGAAACCGTCGTTGTTGTTGCTAGCGTGATTGCTAGCATGGTCGCGTCCCTCGTGGGCGCGTGGATTGAAACGAACAATACCAACCCCGACTTAGCACCGCCAGTCAGTCGCGTCCCTCGTGGGCGCGTGGATTGAAACTAAGCAGTCGGTTTTTTCGCCTCTTTGTCGAGCAGTCGCGTCCCTCGTGGGCGCGTGGATTGAAACATCTGTCTGTGCGTTAATGAACCCTACTATACCCGTCGCGTCCCTCGTGGGCGCGTGGATTGAAACCATAACAGACGACCCATCTTTGCAATTTAGCCAGGTCGCGTCCCTCGTGGGCGCGTGGATTGAAACTATAGTCCAATCAGCTGGCAATATCCAGTGGGAAAGTCGCGTCCCTCGTGGGCGCGTGGATTGAAACAAGGAACTTGATTGATGAGCATTGTTATATCATGGTCGCGTCCCTCGTGGGCGCGTGGATTGAAACATAGCCTGTCTTGTCTGATTTAAGACGTAGGACTGTCGCGTCCCTCGTGGGCGCGTGGATTGAAACAATCGTGATTAAGAATTGCTTCTGACCAGAGGTCGTCGCGTCCCTCGTGGGCGCGTGGATTGAAACACTGTCAATTGCAAGGGTTAAAGGCTCACCCTGAGTCGCGTCCCTCGTGGGCGCGTGGATTGAAACACGCAGTATTGTTTCGCCATCCATTGACTTATCAGTCGCGTCCCTCGTGGGCGCGTGGATTGAAACATAGACATAGCGCTAATCCGTCGTGGTTACTGTGTGTCGCGTCCCTCGTGGGCGCGTGGATTGAAACGTGTCACACCTGTTGTTTCAATTGCACCAACCCTGTCGCGTCCCTCGTGGGCGCGTGGATTGAAACGTCTTGGTCAAGTCAATACCGGTAAGCTTACTAAGTCGCGTCCCTCGTGGGCGCGTGGATTGAAACACAATTTATATGTCTTTTCAGCACTTGAAACATTGTCGCGTCCCTCGTGGGCGCGTGGATTGAAACTATCCAATGAAACACCTATATCACTAGGGCCTGAGTCGCGTCCCTCGTGGGCGCGTGGATTGAAACAAGAACATGGGCTACCTTGCACGTAAAGGCGTGGGTCGCGTCCCTCGTGGGCGCGTGGATTGAAACATCCCAATTTAACGCATCGACAGCATAGACGATGTGTCGCGTCCCTCGTGGGCGCGTGGATTGAAACTGTGTGTGATTGGTATGTTAGTCAGACGCGTAAGGTCGCGTCCCTCGTGGGCGCGTGGATTGAAACTCATCCGCATCCACACGGGTTACAGGCATCGACCGTCGCGTCCCTCGTGGGCGCGTGGATTGAAACTGTAGGTGCAGCTACACCGCCTATCCTACCGATAGTCGCGTCCCTCGTGGGCGCGTGGATTGAAACTTAGCAAGGGGTTAAAGAAGACAGGCGCAGGTGGGTCGCGTCCCTCGTGGGCGCGTGGATTGAAACTTGCGGATGTCCCCTGCTACGAGCTTGACACCGCGTCGCGTCCCTCGTGGGCGCGTGGATTGAAACACCACTAATTACAACAAACTTACCGGGATACTCATCGTCGCGTCCCTCGTGGGCGCGTGGATTGAAACTAGCTTAGCGCAGGCTGGAGACATACTAACATATCGTCGCGTCCCTCGTGGGCGCGTGGATTGAAACGGCATGTTTGCGCTTGAATGGGGTCTTGACCGTGAGTCGCGTCCCTCGTGGGCGCGTGGATTGAAACTGTTGGCATAGTTATTACGATTACCTTCGTAGACCGTCGCGTCCCTCGTGGGCGCGTGGATTGAAACCGAATAGTAAATTCTGTTCCCGTATCCAATCCGGTCGCGTCCCTCGTGGGCGCGTGGATTGAAACTGAATACCTGATCGCCTACGGACGGTGCGGCATCGTCGCGTCCCTCGTGGGCGCGTGGATTGAAACAGTACAATCCTTCCCACCTTGGGAGAGGGGTTGAGTCGCGTCCCTCGTGGGCGCGTGGATTGAAACAGTACAATCCTTCCCACCTTGGGAGAGGGGTTGAGTCGCGTCCCTCGTGGGCGCGTGGATTGAAACCGGTAGTGCCGCGTATGCGTAGCCGCCAGTATATGTCGCGTCCCTCGTGGGCGCGTGGATTGAAACAGGTTATGGTATATCTTGCAGGGCTTCGCAATCTGTCGCGTCCCTCGTGGGCGCGTGGATTGAAACAACACCCTGGAGAAGATTAGCAATATCATCTTTGTCGCGTCCCTCGTGGGCGCGTGGATTGAAACTTCACCGCATTAAGCAGTAGACCATCACCATACTGTCGCGTCCCTCGTGGGCGCGTGGATTGAAACCAAATTTAATCCTTACCAAACGCGGCATCAACAGCGTCGCGTCCCTCGTGGGCGCGTGGATTGAAACACAGGTGACATAAATCGTTTTGCCATACAATTGGGTCGCGTCCCTCGTGGGCGCGTGGATTGAAACGATGACCTGCCGCTTGGTTTCGTCGCTGTCGGCGGTCGCGTCCCTCGTGGGCGCGTGGATTGAAACGGCACACGTCAACAAGTGACACTTGTAGCTGGTCGTCGCGTCCCTCGTGGGCGCGTGGATTGAAACACCAAATCAGGGACTATTACAGCACGATATGACAGTCGCGTCCCTCGTGGGCGCGTGGATTGAAACTCGTGCAAGGAGGCTACATGCGACAAATAGATTGGGTCGCGTCCCTCGTGGGCGCGTGGATTGAAACAGCCTGCTACGGTTACAGCAGCTGGCAAGTTACAGTCGCGTCCCTCGTGGGCGCGTGGATTGAAACTTTACTTAATTAGCCCAAGCTTTATAGCCCAATCAGTCGCGTCCCTCGTGGGCGCGTGGATTGAAACGTGACGACCATATAGCTGTATCGGATGAGTCAACGTCGCGTCCCTCGTGGGCGCGTGGATTGAAACCTCCATCGCCTGCTTGTGTAGGGCAACGAGCTGGGTCGCGTCCCTCGTGGGCGCGTGGATTGAAACGACAAAGAAGTTCAGGGAAGATACAAAATATAAAGTCGCGTCCCTCGTGGGCGCGTGGATTGAAACAGGAAAAGGTCGCCATAGAAGACTGCAAACCAGGGTCGCGTCCCTCGTGGGCGCGTGGATTGAAACACACGCAAGGAAGCCATCATCGTATTGTATACATCGTCGCGTCCCTCGTGGGCGCGTGGATTGAAACAATCAGCTATTCTCTTACATAGCTCAAGCTTTAGTCGCGTCCCTCGTGGGCGCGTGGATTGAAACACACGGCGGTCTACCTACGCGACCCACTAAAATAGTCGCGTCCCTCGTGGGCGCGTGGATTGAAACAACTAGTGGCGGTGGCACAGGCGACATAACAGGTGGTCGCGTCCCTCGTGGGCGCGTGGATTGAAACATCGTCGTCCATACCTGCGATGTAGGCCATCCTCGTCGCGTCCCTCGTGGGCGCGTGGATTGAAACTTAGCGATGTAAATTTGATGTCAAAGTGACGCTCAGTCGCGTCCCTCGTGGGCGCGTGGATTGAAACTAATAACTACTATGAGCCGTTTGTAGGTGGCGGTGTCGCGTCCCTCGTGGGCGCGTGGATTGAAACCTTCGGTTGTTGAATGTGTTGTCGCGGATCTTGGGTCGCGTCCCTCGTGGGCGCGTGGATTGAAACCTAAGGGCAAACCCCAAGACAGGCAGAAACATTGAGTCGCGTCCCTCGTGGGCGCGTGGATTGAAACGAAGAGATGTTGTTTCTCGGTGGCCAGCCGACAGGTCGCGTCCCTCGTGGGCGCGTGGATTGAAACTCTATGCATCTGGCACCTCCACACCTGTTTAAAGTCGCGTCCCTCGTGGGCGCGTGGATTTGGAGTCGACCCTGCGAAACAGGACACTGATCCAGCTCTTAACATCAACCTTTTGTTAGGAGATTTTGCATGAGTGTTTCGGGTGTTGATGCGACCTCATCTGGTCGTGTTCGTCGGCGTTGGTCGGCGGAGGAAAAGCGAGCGATGGTCATGGAGAGCTACGAGGTAGGAAAAAGCGTTTCCATCGTGGCTCGCAGGTATGGTATCTGTCCTTCGAGGTTCTATTACTGGCGTAAACAGATCGAGGAGGGATCACTGGTGGCAATTCAATCTAACGGCGGTGTTGTTTCCGCCGCCAAGCATCAGGCACTTGAGAGGCGGGCCAAAAATCTGGAGCGTCTTCTTGGTCGGAAGGCTGAAGAGTATGCGGCGCTTGAGCATGAGCATGAGCGGGTCAAGATGGATCGTGATATTCTCAGGGATGCCGTTCGCATTTCTGGTAAAAAAAACTGATGCCGCAGTCGAAATTGCAGGAGCTAGGAAGCGGCAAGAAGTCAGCGAAGCTAGGAAGCGGCAAGAAGTCAGCGAAGCTAGGAAGCGGCAAGAAGTCAGCGAAGCTAGGAAGCGGCAAGAAGTCAGCGAAGCTAGGAAGCGGCAAGAAGTCAGCGAAGCTAGGAAATACCCTGTAGCCCGTGTTGCTAGAGCTTTGGAGGTATCGAGACCGAATCTCCATCGGCGACTGAAGGGTGGTAGTAAATCGAGGCGACCGAGGCGCAGGGCTGACGAAGCCTCGATTCTGCAGAAAATCTACGATGTTATCATTGACCATGCTACGTACGGTTACCGACGAGTAACAGCCTTTCTCAAGCGTTTACTAGGCACTAAAATCAACCACAAACGAGTCTATCGGCTGATGAAGGAGAACAACCTCCTGCTGCGCAAGCCGCGTCGCAATCTTCACCTTGCTACAGTCTGGATGGGCTATGCGACTGAGCACCAGTGCATTGATGATCTTGTTAAACTTATCGTCATCGCTACTACCATGAATAATTTTGTCCAAACCCAAGTCGTCGTAAACCTTTTGCCGCCGTCCTTCCTTGCTACGCACGGCTTTTTGTAACGCTCGCTTCGCTCGCTACGCTGCTTTTTGTATCGCTCGCTTTCTAGCTCATCGCTACGCGATGCTTTTTGTATCGCTCGCTTTCTAGCTCGCTCTTTGTCATCAGATCTCCCTGTATTGCGTTCAGGCTTGTCCCTAGGCCTTCTTGCGGTTGCCCCCACCTCTTGCCCACCGAGAGCTTTGTGAACGGCATGGAGAGACCGTGCGAAAACTCGACCACAAATACTGCCATATTGCCGTTAGGTTATGCTTTCAGACAAGAGTATGTGCTTGCACCTATCTCAGGGGAGAGTTTCTCGGCAGGTCTGCTCCCTGCCAAGACAACGGAGGTACGGGTTAAGTAGTGTCCTTGCCCCCAAGCCTTCTTGCGGTTGCCCACACCTCTTGCCAACCGAGAGCTCCATGAACGGCACGGCGAGGCCGTTCGCTGCGCTGCGGCTTTTTGTAACGCTCACTACGCGACTCTTTGCCGCTTTCTCGCTCTTCGAGGCTTGATGACAGGCAGGGGGCAAGAAAAGATAAACGCAATAAAATTACATAGTCTTTGATAATCTACTATTGACACTACACTTACTTTAATATACGTTGGCGTGCGGTTGTTTATTAATAGGATGATTAGAGCACACAATTGGTGGATTAAATGAAGTATACAATTACTATAGCAGTCTTTGTCCTGGTCACTGGCCTGGCGCAGGCGAAGACATTGCCTGGTTTACGCGGGAAATCTTTTATGTCACAGAGCTTTGGGCGGTTGCCGCTTTTTTGGGGGCAGGAGGTGGTGTTCACACCTGAGGCACGTCGCTGGTTGGCTCGTTTGGATTTGGCTGCAAAAGAAGGCTTTTACCGACCAACTGTTGGTATTTGGGATGTCTTTCAGGGCGACGACGGCGAAGGTGGGAGAATTTCTTACGAGGCCTTACAAGGTGCTTCCGTCGGGCGGGTTGGGCAGGAATTGCAGGAAGAACTTGCCGCGAACACTTCCCCGACGCGACTTGGTATACATGGTCTCTATGTCACTAGTCTCGCGGTGGGTAAACCTCCGTTTGGGATCAGTGTTCTTGGCGAATTAAATTTTTTGATCAACGCTAACAGGAGCAACGCTGGCAAGAAGATTGATCCACAAGATCTTTATGGCAGCATAAGCAGACCTGACGTTCTCAACGTCTCGCTTGGTCGCAATACTTCACCTGCCGACAATGTGCTTCCTGACTACACGACTATCGTTTTGTCGGCGGGCAACCGTTCCTTGCCGTGGGAAAGCACATATTCACGAGGAGGATCACACAAGCCAATCTTGGTCGGTGCTATCGATTCTAATGGTAAGAAAAGCTACGACTCCAATGCTGCCTATATCTTTGCTCCAGGCGAACACCTGTTACCCGACGGTAGCATTGAGTGGGGCACAAGCTTATCAGCCCCGATGGTCACTGGGGCACTTGCCGATATGTTTGCCATCCTGCCTCCCACCGCAATCACAAGTCTCACGGCTGAAGTTACCTCGATGGGCAAACTTCTCATGCGGAAGGAATTTAACAGGCTAATTGTTCATCTGTTGCAGGAAACTTCTACCCCTATGGTGACGACTGACGACAACGTCCGCAATGGCGGTATATTAAACCATTACAAATTACTGCGGGTCGCACATCGTATTGCCCAACAGGCAGGCAGTGGTGATCAGAGTGTGGCACAATTGATCGAAGATCCCCGCATGTATGATTTCACTGCCGAAGCACTACAGCTCTACGAGGAAACTGTGCGTTTACGCAACTCGGCGGAGGTAGAGCCGCAAGAGGTGCTATCCAAACTGCGGGAGGCGGTGGCACTCGATGTAGATGTACACAACCAAGATGCTCGCCGGGCACTAGGAGCAGTTTACGCGCAGGCTGGCTACACGAGTTTAGCTGAGTTCTACGGCCTTCCCGTAGCGATGCAACAGTCACGAATTCAAAGCACGATGGATATCGGGGAGGGTTTGCAACGTTTTAAAGCTAACCTGCTAAACTTTTATTCTAAAAAAATTAACACGCCACAACTCGTTCGTAAGTATCTGAACAAAGACCTCTTGCTGGCCATGATGTGGGCGGACAGCACAAGCACAGACGAATGGAAGTGGGATAAACAGAACTTGTCTGCGGAGTCTGCGGAGTCTGCGGAGTCTGCGGAGTCTGCGGACAATCCTTGGCTGAGCTTTAACGCGGATAATCCCCTGCCCTTTATCATAAACTATAGCAAGGATGTGCAACGCTATAGCAAGGATGTGCAACAGGCTAAACAACTGGTCGATGCCGTGCTGGAACGGTTTGACCTCAGCGAGGAGAAAGTAACCCTCACATTACCAAGCTTTTCGACTGAAATATGGGAGGGAGATGAATATGAAGTCATTGGCAAACGCCTGGTCGAGATTGACACGGACTTCTTAATTGGACACGATGCGTATCCTTTGGTTATTTCCGATGAAGCACGCGTTGCCCGACAGTTGCCGGAGTTCAGGGAGCGGTCGCTAAACCTGGTCGAGTGGTCGATTTTGCACGATAGCCACAACCTGTTTGCAAATCATTACGAGACTTTGCATGCCATTATTAAAGACGATGTTCTTTCTGGCTATACCACTGTGGACGAGATGTCTGCCGCGGATGATCTCGATGATGCGGATATAGAGTTAGCGAACAAGATAGCCAAGGAACTGAAAGGACATATTTACTTTGCCGCCTCCGTCAATTACACCGGCAAGCACCGTGAGGCTATAGTAAAACTGCTCGACTTACATAAACAGGTCAGCCCAGCATCCGAGCACCAGGGTTTGCTCGATCGCATCACACGGAACTAAAAGTTATTTACCACCTCTTGCTTGGCACATGTCGCTTAGGCTTGTCGCTTCAATTCCGACGCGGCCAGGTGGAAAACAATCTTCACCTAATAATCTTGTAACATTCTGTTGACACCGCCCGGCAACCTCAGCTAACAAGGCACGTGGTGATTCAATTATCCATGTGACCAAGGAGAATGAGATGCTTGTCGGTGTTCTGGTGCTTGCCGCGGCTATCGGGGCAAGCTCATCTCTGGCGCAGATGGGTAGGTTTTCACGGCAACTTGAGATTGCCTGTCGACAAGGGAACATGCAAGAAATAGTAGAGATATTCCGCTATGGGAGAGTAATTGTCACCGCCCAAGCGATACTTGGTGCTACGTACGGGCGGCATAAAGACATTTTGCAGTTGTTGTTCGAGCACGGTGTCAATCCTAATGCCAGGGATAACTATGGGGAAAATGGACTCCTGGTGGCGGCAAGATCTGGGCACCCCGAGATTGCCAGAATGTTCCTCGATGCTGGGGGTGATATCGAAGCTAGCGACTTTCTTTTCAAGCAGACCGCCTTGTTGAAGGCTGCACGGTATTACAGGTTGGACGTGATGCGCCTGCTTACCGCCCGCGGGGCAAATGTGAACCACAGAGACATAAGGGGGAACACGCCTTTGCATGCTACCGTCTCAAATTTCCCCTTTTCCCAAGACAGCCATCGCTCAGCGATAGAAATACTTCTCGCACACGGTGCAGATACCAGGATCAAAAACAACGACGGTAACACGCCCCTAGACATAGCCAATATATTGGGTGAACAAGAGATCGCGGCGTTGCTGGTGGTTTGGTAGGGGGGCTATGACCAGTTGCTTGAAGTTCCAACCACGCCGCGCTAACGGATATGTGGCTATCCCCTTTGGTTGCCATACTTGTCGCGCTCGACTGCACAGGAGACTACCTCTTTTAGCAAAATGCAAACCTTATTTCTGGGTTGAGCAGGAACACGTAGGTGGTTTCATAAGTTGTAGTGCACGTGGCTACTTCGTCAACGTTACTACAGCAAAGTATAGCAGACATCGGTGTTCCGTTTTTTTTGCGTTTTAATTCGTAACTAGCTGGTTTTGCTATTATATTTCTGGCAACTACCAACAGACATCTTTCCCGATCAGTTTTCGCTTGCTAAAGAAATCAGATATAGTACCCTGCCGCGGGGTAAATTTTGGAGATCCTACCATGATGCATGTTTGTTGGTTGTTGCTCCTCGTGCTGTCGTCTGCGCTGTATGCCAGTCCATACTTTCTTTACAAAACCTCCCGATTTGATGTTTCGCTTGCGGCAACGACGATACCTGGCACTGATTTGACGCGCAAAAATCTATTGCGTATGGTAACACACAACGCCCTGCTGGATGCTTTTTTTTCGCCTCAGCCGCTCGCACCGCACGAAAGATTGTCTCTTCACCAACCAGAGGCTCGGGAAGAACTGCAGCACCCACCGTTGTTGGAACTGCATCGAGCCGTGGCACTGGTCGGTGATCTCCACTACGCCAAGGTTAGCACCTACTATAGCGGAGATAAGCCCCTAGCAGCACTTCCTCACCTTCTTCAGATCGCGGCTATCGAAGAAGATCTATCCAGCCCGAAGATTGCATCGGTAGCAGAACTACGCTTGGCAATGATCGACTTGTTGCTCGCCAAAACCGCAGCTGAGGGCAGTGATTTCTTGCCGTCAATTCTCTATGCCATCATTGCCACCGCGATGCCCCCAGCCGTACGCAACAGCAAACTAGGTTCGGCTTTTGTCTCAACGACGGACTCTTGGCAACTACGCACAGAACACGGTCGACCGATTGCTGAAGCAGAGATAGAAAATATCGATCGGGCTATGTTTGCAGCACTGTCCCTAGCACAGCTAGATGCAGTGTTGGGGCGCGCCGCGCAGGCTTTGGAGTTCATTATTGCCCGCCACGCAGAAACTGCACAGGATGGTTACTGGGATGCAGCCGCAGAGGCGACCGCGAGGCAGGATTACGAGGTATTTGCTAGGCAAAATCTCCCCGTTCAAAAGCAGACTCTAGCAAGAATTATGGCGTTACAAGCCAACACTGTGAGCATGCAGCGCAGAGAAGCAACCATAGATTTCTTGCTCGGTTATGTAGCAGACTGAACTGTGCTGTGCAGGGCCGAGAATGAGAGGTAGTGCCGCGCGATAATCTTACCTTCGTTACTTACTGTCGGGGTGCAAACTGCCTTTCTTTCATTATCATTTCGCTACTATCGCTCGGCCCCTCGTATTTTCCCAGCAAAGTCAAATCCTGCCCGGTAAAAATTTCTGCCCCAAATGCACCCCCCATATCGATAGCGAAAAATTTAAATCCCTTATCGACACCCTTGACGATTTTGCCGATGCTCAAGGCACTGAGCACTGTGCCGAGTGTGCCCGAGACAATAGCTTGGCCAACCTTTTCTCGTGATTTGCGCAACGCCCGTAAACCGTCCGCGGTTTGCTGAGATGTGCCACTAAGAATAGCCCGTTCAGCTTTTGCAAAACGATTGTGGGCAACGAGCGCATCGGCGGTAGCACTACCGACCCACAAAAAATTTGCCGCGGTTGCCAAGATTGCCAAGGCAGGGGCGGCGGGTGGAAAAAATATCCCACCGAGTATGCAAATCGGAATGAGACCGATATCGATCCGATAGGTGGCTTTTTTCGCTAATTGTAACCACTTGGGAGCATTTATTGCCTGTTGATGATCGGCCAGCAAATACCCAACCACGACACTATACTGCGGTTTTTGCAACAAGACCCGGGCCGTTGCCAACTCGTGGTGAATCGCCCACATATAGACCTGACGGGCATTCTGCAAACTTTCATCGTTAGACCATCCTTGGCTAGTGGTAATAATTGCTTTTGTTTGCCACCAGCTTGCCACCAGCTGTTGGCGGAGTTTCCGCAATTGTTGAGCGACATGCTGGTCGTTGATATTGCTGAGCAGAGAATGTCGCACCTTAGCTAAACCAAAAAACCGCCCCTTTTTTTCAAGGTGCAGACCTCCTTTAAAGTGGCTTAACAAAAGTGGAAACAGTGCTTGTTGAGCACTTTCGGCAATGGCAATCTCGTGCTCTTCATGTCGACGAGTGACATCTTGATTGCCAGGATTGGTTATGTGTATCCCCGGTAAAAACAAAAATTTCTGCTGCTTAGTTGCCTGCGGAGCAAATCTTTCTGTCGGCTGTGTGTATAGTTCGTTCAATTCCTGTCTTAACGCATTCAAACGGCTGACATAAGCATTGAGTGCACTAGCTGCGGCTGTCACATCTTTGTAAACAGTCGTTGGTGTTGACGTTGTCGGCAAATCTGCTAATTGTGCACACTTGGTTTTGCGCGGTGGAGAAGCCGCATTACCCGAATCTGGATTACCCCTACCAGCCGGCCCACCCCTACAGGTGCGTTGCCAACCGTCAGCAGTTAGCACAAACGGAAACATCTGCTGATATTTTTGCATACTAGAAACGGTCAAGGCGAGGATTTCCGTAAGCAGGGCCTGAAAAAACTCCCGTATCTCGCCGCCACTTGCACGCTGATACCATGCGCGGTCGAATTTAATTTCTCGATATTCACCCGCGTGAAAAAATCTATCGTATTTTCCTGTGCTGACATCGGCGAAAAATTTTTCGTTCGTATTGTCCAGGTCTATATCTTGGTAACGCATTTTTAAAAGTTGGCGAACGATGATGACACAAAGATCATCGGCTCTGAGCAGATAATAGCCCTCTTTATCAACTCGGCACTTCATTGCCCGCGTAACCGAGAGAATGCTTCGCAGATGGTGGTTTATTTTTTTTAAGTCGCTGGCTTGCGGTTTGACAGATTTGATTTTCTCATGCAAATCACGCATCTGATCGACAAACAATACCTCGTTAGCCCTTTGGGTGTAATTGAGATATTCATCAAGCAGTTGTTGCACCTCAGGGGTAGTTGCTGGCTTTGTTGCCGGCTTTGTGCCCGGCAACTGTTTGCAGGCTAGGGTGAGGAACAACCATAGCAGTGTCCTGATCACAATTGGCTACCCCCATTATCCTGTGGTCACTATAGCCTTAAAACTTTATTTATGAACGGATCTAATTTTTCAATGAGCCTGGGGTCGATAATGGGGGGAGAGCTGTTCAGGTTGTTTGCTTTTATAAGTTGAAAAGCATGAAATTTGTTCCGAAAATTTTGATAATCCAGTAAACAACATTCATAAAAATTTCGATATCCACCTATTTTATCAATATCTGTACGCATTGAGTCCATTATATCGAGAATATCTAGCGCATTTTTTCTATTCTTTATTAAATCATCAACACTACCGAAAGAAGCTTCTGAAGCAGTGATTAGATTATCTATCCTACTTGCTACAAGACCAGAATCATTCTGATAAAACATAAGCTCCAAATGCCTTTCAGGTATAGATCTATAAAGACTGAGTATCCTGGCAGTCTTTGGGGAGTTATCACCAGCATGCTTGGCAAATACTTCAGGTATTGTGGAAATGTCCTCCATTCTAGCCATTTGGAGTTTTGCGGACAGTTCCGCCTTTTTCGCAAAGGTTAGACTAGAGTTACTAATATCGTTAACTTTTTGCATTACTAGCAGGTTCTCTCCTAGATGAGTCGATAGTTTATCAGCTTTATCCATCATTGGCTTATAATAACGACTCACATCCTTACCCTGGTTCCAACCATTATTGTAAGCCCAAAGGGGTTTCCGTAGACTCTGATCACTATCCTGCACTCTTTTCCCCAGGAAGGTAAGAATCTCATCGGCATCGTTCCCTCCCTTAAGAATCCTTTTAGCCACCGCATCATAATCACCATCGGCAAGCAGTTTTGAGATGACAGAGGACAGCTCATCGGCACTTTTTGCCGCCCCCCGAATCAATTTGCTTCCCCATTTGTCCTCGGATTGTGGTTGAGTTTGGATTTTACAGCCAAAAACAACCACCAAGCTACAGCCGATCATCATCATAATCTTCATCTGATCCTCCTTTGGCAAAATTTTTATAACACCATGACTATCTCTATATGAGTTATCGTTTTTTTTTTGCATTCTTTAGTAAAAAAAGTTTTACTGCTATATTTATTGTAAGCTTGTGAAATTAGAAAGATATTTAGTCCCGACTTCTTGACTCGGTAATTTTGTGGCGGCCACTCACTAGTATAGTCCATCATCTAGCAACTGAAACTTTAGCTTGACACCTGCCAATAATATTATATAATACGTTCTTTTTTTATATAATGCTGGAATTTTACATGAAAAGGCCTGTTGGACATATTTTTCTGTGTGTGTTGTTGGCATTGCCAACAAATGCTGTTGGTGGAGCTACCCTACTAAAATATCTGGCAAAAAATGCAGATGCCCTCAAACATGGTATAGCTCTGGAAGAGTTAGCTAAGGGCATCCATCGGCCCGCACATTGGTCGGAAGACGAACTGCTCCAGTATATAGAAAAAGAAATTGCTGATAACTACGATTCTCTTTATAAAATTCTCAAGTTTGCTCAAGACTAGGTTAAAATACTACCGAGATCTCAAGCTAGCACCTGTGCGTATGCGGGCGATAATCGATGAATATCTCGATGCAATCGCAGTGCTAGACAAAACCAAAAACTAGGCGAGTCTTCGCTGCGCTACGCGCCGCGCTACGCGCTACGCTGCTTTTTGTATCGCTCGTCTACGAGGCTTTTTTGTAACGCTCGCTTTCTAGCTCGCTTCGCTCGCTACGCTGCTTTTTGTATCGCTCGCTTCCTAGCTCGCTGCATGTTCTCAGACCACTCTCTATTGCGTTTGGGCTCGTCATCAGACTTCTTGCGGTTACGTTCATGCTTGCCTACCGAGAGCCCCATGAAGGGCGGGGCGAGACCGTGCGAAAACTCGACCATAGATATTGCCATATTGTTGTCAGATTATGCTTTTAGATAAAGCATGTGCTTATACATGCTCAGGTCGAGTTTCTCGGCAGGGCTGTGCCGTGCCAAGATAACGGATATTTGTGCTAAGTGGTGTCCTTGCCCCCAAGCCCCTCTGCTTGCCCCCAAGCCTCTCGGCGGTTGCCCCCACCTCTTGCTCACCGAGAGCTCCATGAACGGCACGGTGAGGCCGTACGAAAACGACCGCAGATATTGCCAATACTGCAACCAGATTATTTTTTGCATAAGGCATGTGCTTATACATATTCGTGGGGAGTTTCTCGGTAGGGCTGCGCCTCGCCAAGACAACGGAGACATGTGCTAAGGAAGGTCTTTGCCTCTCGCTGCTGCGCGCAGGCCCGCGTAGTAGTAAAGCTTGCTACTGATTATGATGCTGATCACACGAAAATTTGTCGCGCGCTGTTCAAGAATCGGTGGCATCAGTATCGTGGCAGAGTTGAAAAATTTATTGAAGCTGCCCGTGAGCGCGGCGTGCGCATAGAGAAGTCGGAGCTGAGCTCTGCGCTGGAAGATGAACTGCAGCATGCGGCAGAGGCTGTGAGAATATTTCGGATCACTTCCTTGTTTGAGACAGCCCAGGCTACAGGCATCGATATCAATAAAGAGATTGCCCAAGAAGTGCTAGAGCAAGCGATGCATGGCAAACCTCAAGGTATGTTTAGTGAGCTTGAGGAACGGCTCAGAGCAGCGGGACTACTTAGCGAGCATTACGATCGGTATTTTGGTGCAGGGGCTTATGAGCGTAAGTTTTCTAGGTCTTCTCACGGATACAGTCGGCCCACCGTGGATACAGACATGAGCAATGCGCAAGCCTACAAGGTTCTGGGACTAGATAGCGATGCTTCGTTTGAAGAGGTTAAGAAGGCTTTTAGAACGTTGGCAGTTAAACACCACCCCGACAAGAACCCTGACGACATAAAAGCTGCCAATAGTAGGACAGATGAAATCCTAAAAGCTTGGGGAACACTGAGAAAACAGTTAGAACCTAAAAGCTAAAATTTCCTGCTGCATAGAGGGCACATCACGCGCCCTTTTGCAAACTTCTCCTACCTGAGCTATAGACAGCAAACGGTTGCGAATTACGTATGAGGATGGTGATGGGCAGGGCGGACGTGGTCGTCGGCGCACAGTGGGGCGACGAAGGCAAGGGCAAGTGGGTGCATCGCATGGCCCGCGACTACAAGTTGGTTGTGCGTTTTCAAGGCGGCAACAACGCGGGGCACACGGTCTATCACCACGGGCAGAAATTTGTGCTACATCATCTACCGTCGGCGGTGCTGTATCCACAGGTTGCCTGTGCCTTAACCGCAGGCATGGTCATCAACCCTGTAGTCCTCAAACAGGAGTGCCACGCGCTGGAGAAGCAGGTGCAACTCAGCGCGGTGCGGCTGTGGATTTCGGCGGCAGCACACGTTATCACCCCGTGGCATATTCGGCTGGATCGAGGCCGAGAGCAGGAGCAAGCTAAGCCAATCGGCACGACGAGACGCGGCATCGGCCCTGCCTACAGCACGCGTGCCTTGCGCTGCGGCTTGCGCATGGCAGACTATATCGACGCAAAGCGCTGTGCAGGGTGGATCACACAGATGCAGGGCGAACCACACTTTGCTGTCAGTCAACGTGAAGATCGTCAGCTGTGGGAAGATTTTGCGCGGGCGGCAGATTTTTTGCGTCCCTATGTCTGTGCGGCGGAAACACGGGTGCGTCAGAAGATTCGTGCAGGCGACGCGGTGTTGTGCGAGGGTGCACAGGGGACGTTGCTGGACATTAACTGTGGCACATACCCCTATGTCACCTCGAGTTCGACGCTGGCTGCCGCGGCCTTGTGTGGGGTTGGTTTTGCGCCTCGTGCCTGTGGTAAAGTTTATGGCATCGCCAAAGCCTACCTGACCCGTGTCGGCAACGGCCCCTTTCCTTCAGAACTGCACGGCGACACCGCGGCACAGTTGCGGCAACGAGGAGCAGAGTTCGGCGCGACGACGCAGCGAGCACGTCGTATTGGCTGGCTCGACTGCGTGGCTCTGCGCTATGCACAGGAGCTGAACGGTTTCGACGGCCTGGTGTTGAACAAGCTCGACATTCTCGCGGGATTGCCTGCCGTTAAGCTGTGCGTAGCTTATCAGCACCCTGAGCAGGGACGGCTGCTTGAATTTCCTTGTGATTATCGTATACTGGAAGAGTGCCAGCCTGTTTGGGAAGAATATGAAGGGTGGACCGCGGCAATTCCCACCCAGGGACGTATTGCCGCACTACCGCCCGCGGCGCTGGCATTTGTGCACCGCATTGAGAACCTTGCCGAGTGCACGGTTATCGGTGTAGGAACGGGCATCGCAGCGGAGGATTTTCTGGTGCGGTGATCTTTTTTGTAAAAATAAACTTGCGCGTCATGGGAGGCACATTTTGGCTGCCACTAGAAGTCTGGTCATCGTCGAGTCGCCCGCGAAGGCTCGCACCATCAACAAGTACCTAGGACGGCAGTACATCGTTAAGTCAAGTGTGGGGCATGTGCGTGACCTGCCGACTAGCGGTAGGGGACGCAAAAAACCTTCCGCAACAAAGAAAAAACCGCCCAGCAAAAAATCTGCACACGAAGCCTTGGTAAGTCGTCTGGCCGTCGATCCCGACAACGGCTGGCGTGCCTACTACGAAATTTTACCGGGCAAGGAGAGGGTGCTCAGGGAGCTGAAGGCGCTGGCCAAGACTGCCGATACCATCTATCTCGCCACGGACCTTGACCGTGAAGGCGAAGCGATCGCGTGGCATTTGCGCGAGGCAATCGGGGGTGCGGCAGAACGCTATCGCCGTGTGATGTTCAGCGAAATCACGCGCAAGGCGGTGCAAAAGGCATTTGCACAACCGCAGGCAATCAACATGGATCGCGTCAATGCCCAGCAGGCGCGGCGTTTTCTCGATCGTGTCGTCGGCTACATGGTCTCACCGCTGCTGTGGAAAAAGATCGCCCGCGGTCTATCTGCGGGGCGCGTGCAGTCGGTGGCAGTCAGGCTAGTTGCCCAGCGCGAGAAAGCAATCAACGCCTTTAAGATTGAAGAATTCTGGGAAGTCCTCTGCCAGCTCGGCAATGGCAGCACGATGAAGGCACAGGTGGTCAAAGAACAGGGGAAGCCGTTCCGCCCTACCAGCAAGGACAGCTGTGCGGAGAAGAGCGCCCGCTTGCGGCAGCGTCGTTTTGTCGTCAGTGCTTGCGATAAGAGAGCCGCGCAGTCAAAACCGCCTGCACCCTTGATTACTTCGACCTTACAGCAGGCAGCCAGCACACGTCTCAACTTCGGGGTGCGCAAGACGATGATGTTCGCGCAGCGTCTCTACGAGGCGGGGCACATTACCTACATGCGCACCGATTCAACCAACGTTAGCAAAGATGCCATCGCCGCGTGTCGGGCTTACATTGGCAACAGCTTCCCCCGACCATATTTGCCCCAGAGTGCCAACATCTATGCGAGCAGCAAGGCCGCGCAGGAGGCACACGAGGCCATTCGCCCCACGGACATGCAACTCGTGCCACAGGACTTTGTCTTTAAAGATGCGGAGGCGGTGCGTCTCTACGAATTGATTTGGCGTTATTTCGTGGCTAGTCAAATGACACGGGTGGAATTCGACACGACGACAGTCACGATCACGGCTGAAGAGTTTGAACTTAAGGTGCGCGGCCGCATCCTGAAATTCGATGGCTACCAGAAGGTGTTGCCACCTGTCAGCAGAGAAACCGATGTGATATTGCCAGAGCTGAGCACGGGCAAAGTGTTGCAGCTCATCGACGTGGAGGAGAACCAGCGTTTCACCCGTCCGCCGCCGCGCTATTCAGAAGCTGCGCTAGTCAAGGAGCTGGAGAAGAGCGGCATCGGACGACCGTCAACGTATGCGAGCATTATTTCCACCATCCAAGAACGTGGCTACGTAAAAGTTGAGAAGCACCGCTTTTATCTGCTGAAGATGGGTGACATCGTTACCAGTCGGCTTGAAGAAAATTTCCAGAAGTTGATGGATTTTGGTTTCACCGCCAGTATGGAAGAGGAGCTGGATGCGATTGCTGGGGGGCGAGCGAAATGGCTACAGGTGCTGGATGATTTTTACGGCGATTTCAAGGCAACCTTGCAGGCGGCGGAAGAAAACATGCGTCCCAACGATCCTACGGAGATCAAACTCAAGTGCAAGTGTGGGCGCAACATGATGATCAGAAATGCTTCGACGGGGGTGTTCTTGAGTTGCTCTGGTTATCAGCTACCGCCGAAGGAACGTTGCAAGGAGACCATCAATCTCGTGGCTGGCGAAGATGCGGTCAGCGGTGGCGAGGAGGGGGTTAAAGAACTGCAAGCACGGCATCGTTGTCCGCTCTGCGCAACGGCTATGACTGCCTATCTTGTCGATGCACAGAGGCGTTTGCACATCTGTGCTAACCACCCCGACTGTTCGGCGTATGAGATTGAACAAGGCAGTTTCAAAATCAAAGGCTATGAGGGGCCTTTGCTGACTTGCGACAAATGTGGCAAGGACATGCAGCTGACAACAGGGCGTTTCGGCAAGTATTTTTCCTGCACGGCTTATCCCGAATGCAAGAATACCCGCAAGTTGTTGCGTAATGGCGAAGCGGCCCCGCAACGGGCCGATCCCGTGCCCATGCCAGAGTTGAAATGCCAAAAATCTGACGGCCACTTTGTCTTGCGTGATGGCGCCTCAGGGATTTTTCTCGCCTCGAGCAACTATCCGCGTTCACGGGAGACACGTGCACCACTGGTCGAAGACTTGCAACGACATGCAAGTAAGATCGATCCGAAGTTTAAGTTTTTGCTCGATGCTCCCGCGGTGGATAACGACGGCAACAAAGTTGCGATCAAATTCAGCCGCAAGACACGCAGCTACTATCTCGTCGGGATGGTGGAACTAGAAAGCGGCAAGGAGCTAGGAAGCGGCAAGGAGCTAGGAAGCGGCAAGGAGCTAGGAAGCGGCAAGGAGCTAGGAAGCGGCAAAGAGTCAGCGAAGTCAGCGAAGTCAGCGAAGCTAGGAAGCGGCAAGGAGCTAGGAAGCGGCAAGGAGCTAGGAAGTGGCAAAGAGTCTCGCAGAGGAAGCGGCAAAGAGTCTCGCAGAGGAAGCGGCAAGACTAGCAAGTGGTCTGCAAATTGGGTCGATGGTCAGTGGCAAGAACGAAAGTAAGCCAGCCTATCCCCCTCTCTGCTACAGGGCAAGCAGGGAGGCTTGGGGGCAAGCCTGAACGCAAGAGCGAGAGGTCTGAGGGCAGGCTTGAACGCAAGAGCGAGAGGTCTGAGGGCAAGCCTGAATGCAATCGCGAGAGGTCTGAGGACGAGGAGCGAGCTAGGAAGCGAGCGTTACAAAAAGCCGCGTAGCGCAGCTTGGCGAGGCGCGTAGCGTGCCGCTCCGCGCCTCGGCAAGTAGATTATCGAGGAATTAAAAAATCCCTGAGCCCCCGCCTATAAACATTATGAGGGGAGCAACGGCGATAGCTGCAGCTACCCCGGTTATTTCTTCTTCAACGGTGGTAGCAGCCCGACCGACCACTTCACCTATCTTGGCAATCAATGCCTGGTATTCCTCTGGCATTAGTTCCACCAGCTCCTTGATCTTGATGATAGCTTGCTCGACCAGCGGTGCTGCCTTTTCCCGCCACTGCTGCATAGCAGAGTGCAGTTTCGTCGCGATACTCTCACCACGCGCAAGCAGTTCCTGCACAGTTAGTTTTATCAGTGCCCGCAGCTCTGCTTGCAAGCTGCCAAGAATCGGCAGTATTGCCTGAATGAATTCATCTCCAGCGATAGCCTCGGCTACACGTGCGTCGAACTTGCCCTTGACCGCGTTCCAGTAGTCACGATCGACATAGCGCGACAGCTGCTCGCTTTCCATCAGCTTCTGACTCAAGTAGATCTTGAGGCGCTCCGCCAGCTCGCTCTTCCACAGCTCCTCGACCCCGCTGGGGATCTCCTTCTCGACCATACCCTGCTGACCCTCCGCGTAGACCGTGGTCGCCAACAACATGGCAAAGCTACAGATCCAACCTCGCACACACCACATAACATGCCCCCCTCGATAAAAAATTAAAGAAAAAACAGCTGGGGTCTACCTACGGAAATAAGGGAAGGCTGTCAACAAGTAAAGTCAGAGAAAGTTGTTGCTAGGGATGTCCACTTGTGATTAACCAGCGGGCGGTGTTTATCTTTTGTTTATTTAAGGAGGTTCGTTGTGCGTTTGTTGACTTTATGTTTTGCGGGCTTGTTGTCGTTGGCAGTGCAGGCGGAAGCTGGTGACATTCCACTGTCTGTCGCGGAGATGAAAAGCCAACCTGCCGATGCCTTTGGTCATGCTAGGGGTAACTTGCCTGAAAAGCCTGGGCCGTTTGGCGATGAAACCCCAGATTATGAAATACTTTATTGGGAAAAGGGCGACGTGTCGGTCTTCTCTTTCGGCTACGGTTGGGGTGGCCCCGAGTCGAGGTATATATTTCCGCTGCGGCGGCACAAACATTGGCGCTGTCCTAGCTGTTTTCGCCTCACTGATCTCAGCGATAGTATCGAGCTGGGGGAAGGTTCGTGTACCGTCACCGATCACGGGCGTTCGTCATGTCAGATGAAGTTTTTGGGTGACCACCATAACCTAGGAAACTACACGAAAGTGCAGATGACCTTCACCTCACGCACGAGAAGAAGCGATGGGAGTAAATATCTAGGTGTCAAGTCATTCGCGGTCACGGTAGAGGATGTCTTCGAGGGGCGCTCGACTTCCTATTAAGAACTCCAATGCCGCGCTAGCGCCGTGGTGCTGCGCTACGCGCTACGCGCTGCGCTACGCTGCTTTTTTGTAACGCTCGCTTCCTAGCTCGCTGCTTATCCTCTAGTCTCTCTGCATCCTCTCGCTGCTTGCGATCAGACCTCTTGCTATTGCGTTCAGTTTATTTTTTTGCATAAGGCATGTACTTGCACCTAACTCAAGGGAGAGTTTCTCGGTAGGTCTGCGCCGTGGCGCGCTACGTGCTACGCGGCTTTTTATAACGCTCGCTTCCTAGATCGCTCCTTGCACTCTGATCTCTCGTTACTGCGTTCGGGCTCGTCATCAGACTTCTCGGCTATTGCGTTCAAGCTTGCCTACCGAGAGCTCCATGAAGGGCGAGGCGAGGCCGTACGAAAACTCGACCATAAATACTGCCATATTGCCGTTAGATTATGCTTTTGCATAGGGCATGTGCTTGCACTTAACTCAAGGAGAGTTTATCGGTAGGGCTGCGCCTCGCCAAGACAACGGAGACTTGTGCTAAGTAGTGAATGTGCTGTGCTCACTCTGCGCGCCCTCTCTGCATGTTCTCAGACCTCTCGTTATTGCATTTAGGCTTGCACTCAGGCCTCCCTGCCTGTCCTCAGACCTCTCGGCGGTTGCCCCCACCTCTTGCCTACCAAGAGCTCCATGAAGGGCGCGGTGAGACCGTGCGAAAACTCGACCATAAATACTGCCATATTACTGTCAGATTATGCTCTTGCACAAGGCATGTGCCTATACCTGTTGAGGTCGGGTTTCTCGGTAGGTCTGCACCGCGCCAAGATAACGGAGGTACGTGCTAAGGAAGGTCTGTGCCTCTCGTTATAGCGTTCAGATTATTTTTTTGCACAAGGCATGTGCTCACAACCTATTCTAGGGAGAGTTTCTCGCTGCGCGGCTTCCTTGCCGCTTGCTAGCTCCAGGTCTGCACCGCGCCAAGATAACGGAGACTTGTGCTAAGGAACAGCTCCGCATGGGTTTGCCTCAGAACCCCTTGCTTGCCCCCAAGCCCCTCTGCTTGTCATCAAGCCTCTGCTAATCAGACACTTCAGCCACGACACCTGCACCGACTGTGCGCCCCCCTTCACGCAGAGCGAAGCGCAGCTCCTTGTCCATCGCAATCGGCGTAATAAGATCGACTTCCATGTCGATATTGTCACCAGGCATAACCATCTCGACGTTGTCGGGTAACTTGACCACCCCCGTCACGTCCGTCGTGCGGAAATAAAACTGCGGTCGATAGCCTTTGAAGAACGGTGTGTGCCTACCACCCTCCTCTTTAGTCAATATATACACCTGTGCCTTGAACTTGTGGTGTGGCGTAATCGATGCGGGTTTAGCCAACACCTGCCCGCGAAAAACTTCGTCACGCTTCGTGCCGCGCAACAGCACCCCGACGTTGTCACCTGCCCGCCCCTCGTCGAGCAGCTTGCGGAACATCTCCACACCAGTGCAAGTGGTCTTCGTCGTGTCCTTGATCCCGACAATCTCAATTTCATCACCAACCCTGACGATACCCTTCTCAATTCTGCCTGTGACCACCGTTCCCCGTCCAGAGATAGAGAACACATCCTCAATTGGCATCAAGAAATCTAAATCAATCGGACGGTCTGGCACAGGGATGTAATCGTCACAGGCCTTGACCAACTCAAAGATCGGCTTGCACTCATCGCTATCGACATTGTCAGATTCAAGTGCTTTCAATGCCGAACCCTTGATAATCGGCGTGTCATCGCCAGGGAACTTATACTCGGTCAACAACTCCCGCACTTCCATCTCTACCAAGTCTAGCAGTTCCGCATCATCCACCATGTCAACCTTATTGAGGAAAACTACGATTTTCGGCACACCTACCTGCCGCGCCAGCAGAATGTGCTCCCGTGTCTGTGGCATCGGCCCGTCAGCCGCGCTCACCACCAATACTGCACCATCCATCTGTGCCGCACCCGTAATCATGTTCTTCACGTAGTCAGCATGGCCAGGACAGTCAACATGGGCATAGTGCCGCTGATCCGATTCATACTCAACATGCGAGGTCGAAATCGTAATCCCCCGCTCCTTTTCTTCAGGGGCCTTATCAATCTCATCAAACGCCATCGCCTGCCCACCGAATTTCTTCGACAATATCTTCGTGATCGCCGCCGTCAACGTCGTCTTGCCATGATCGACGTGACCAATCGTCCCAACATTAACATGCGGCTTGTTGCGTTCGAATTTTTCCTTAGCCATCCTTGACCTCCACGATTAAACCAAAACCCACATAAAAACACACCCGACCGCCAGCCGTCATAACCCACGACAGCCCGCCTGGCAACAGCAGCTTCGTCAAGCCTGAGATGGGATTTGAACCCATGGCCTCATCCTTACCAAGGATGTGCTCTACCCCTGAGCTACCCAGGCCCAGCCAAACGCGCCACTCAATCCACAAGCGGAAGACGGGAGTCGAACCCGCGACCCTCAGCTTGGAAGGCTGATGCTCTACCAAATGAGCTACTTCCGCACTCCCCCAAACTTGTTCCCCCGCTCTTGCCCGCCAGCCTCTCTGCTTGTTTGCCAGTCCTTCTGCTCGCTACGCTCGCCAGGCTTTCTTGCCGCTTTCTAGCTCGCTACGCTCGCCAGGCTTTCTTGCCGCTTTCTAGCTCCTTGCCAAACGCGCCACTCAATCCACGAGCATGGAGGGAGATGGATTTGAACCATCGTAGGCTTGCGCCAACGGGTTTACAGCCCGTCTCCTTTGGCCACTCGGACATCCCTCCGTAGACACAAAGCTGGCGATGGGACTTGAACCCGCAACCTGCTGATTACAAGTCAGCTGCTCTACCAATTGAGCTACGCCAGCGCAACGGACACCCCCCAACCTCGCGACTTTTCGCCGCTTGCTACGCGACTCCTTGCCGCTTGCTACGCGACTCTTTGCCGCTTGCTACGCGACTCTTTGCCGCTTGCTACGCGACTCTTTGCCGCTTGCTACGCGACTCTTTGCCGCTTTCTAGCTCCACTCGCTTTGCTCGTGTCGCGACCGTTTGCCGCTTTCTAGCTCCACTCGCTTTGCTCGTGTCGCGACCGTTTGCCGCTTTCTAGCTCGCTCCTCGCTCGCCAGGCTTTTTGCCGCTTTCTAGCTCGCTCCTCGCTCGCCAGGCTTTTTGCCGCTTCCTAGCTCCACGCATGGAACTGCAAGGGGTTATGACTGAACGGCAATCTCATGTCAATAACCTAACCCACAGAACGGCTGTGCTGTTGCAAAAAAATTGCCGCCACCGCCGACACGTTCAACGATTGTAAGGTTCGTTCACTAGCTTTGCCACCCCCGTTCGCTCGGCCAGATCCACCAACCCCTATGCCATCGATGCGCAACAGGCAATCACATTGCGCCCGCACCGCAGGCGATATGCCTTTGCCCTCTGCACCGAACAACAAAATCCTCTTGTCAAAACCACAATCACGCAATGGCTCGCCAGCCATATCGGCCCCCACAACCCAGAAGCCATGCTTTTTCAAATTCGCTAGCGTACGAGCTAAGTTGGTCACCAAAAAAAGATCTAGCAAGGCAAAGCCACCCCGCGCCGTATTGACCGCCGCGGTCGTTAAACCAACCTGCCGCCGCCGCGCCACAATCAAGCCCCGCACGCCAAAAAAAGCCGCCGAGCGCACCACCGCACCGAGATTGCGCGGGTCAACGACATGGTCAAGTGCCACCAGCACGTGGCTGAGCTTATCCGTGGCAACGAAGGTAAACAGCTCACTCTCGTGCAACGGCGTAAGCCGCACCATCGCCAGCACCTTGCTGCCTGTCTGCCCTCGCACCGCCACCGACCGACCACCCAAGGTCTGCAACTGCCGCACCAAGCGTGGCGGGCAGACAACATCCTCAACCACCTGCGGGCGATGTCGTAAATACTCCGCAACATGCCGCTCGCCCTCGATGGTAAACTTCACCGCGTGACAAGCCGACGATAGGTCTGCACTATTTGTTGCACCTCCGCCGCGGGCAATAGATCCACCGCAGTCTGCACCAAAAACCGCGTCAACGTCCAAATTCTGCTGGCGTAGAAATACACCCGACTCGGATCAACTGCACAGTGGTCAGCCATCCGTGCCAAGGCATTCAACGAAATATCGCCATCACAATCCAATACCAGAGTGCGCAATTCAGGATGCACCAGCGTCAAAGAAAACTTGCGCACCTCCCCCAACTCACTCTCACAACCCTGCCGCACAAACGCCGCCGTGGCCTTCTCCAACACCAGACGATAATTGTCCGCGGCCGTCTTAATCGCTATCAATTCCACCCGTGCCAACGTGTCCTTGTTGACAAAATCAGTGTTCAGCGAACAGACATTTGCCGTCAGCAACTCCAACAACGCGGTCATCGTATACGACTCGCTCAAACGTGACGACTTCACTACCTCGTGCACCTTGCTATTGCGCTCAATCAAGGCCAACATATCCCCGTAAAAAGTCCCGCGCCGCAAGCTGGCACTCTTCTTTTTGGAAATCATCAAGAATGTCTTGTCATCGATCGAGTTGCAAAATTTCAGAAAAATAACATTGAAGGCTTTAAAATTATCAACCAGCGCGTGGCAGTCATCGATGACGGTAAGGCCACCTGCAGGCGGTGTATCACGCTGGATCAAATAGCTGATGTGCTCGTTCATGAATAGCGATTTGATAATGCAGATAATCTGCGTCTGCAACACATGCCACAGCTGACTGCTGCTCATGATACCGTGCTTGCGCATTACCTGCCCAAACTTGGCAGTAGGAGTGACCTTCATCGCCAACTCTGCTAACTGGTCGATCGTCAACAGGTCACGCCGATAGAGCACCTCACCGAGACGATCGTCGATTAGGGTTGAAGTTGCGAAACAAAAACGTCCCTGATCGATATAGATACGCTTTTTCCAGTCTTCCGTGTTGGCAGTGATCGTGCCTGACCAGCGGTCACGAATCAAGCCTTGCAACAAGTGACCAAAAACTTGCAGCGAGCTGCGCCCAACATCAGTGCCCGGCTCGATGCTTTTAGAACTAGAAGTAGTAACCAAGAGTAAAACTCCTACCCTGTGAAGCAGCAGTGTTACATTTTACCAACATCTCAAAATTAATCAGCGATAATCTGCAAGGGAATACGGGCAAAAATTTTGTCGTTGCGGGCAAAGCGAATTTCATGCTGCACAGCAGCGTGCGGATGGCGGTAAATATCGAAGGTAAGTCCCCGACGCGGGGTAAAATTGACCGACACATTGCTAATAGTCAAGCGGTCGTCGAGTGCTACCTGCACCGGCTCACCATCACGCAAAACCAACGACTTGCCATCGTTGACCCGCAACACAGCATAACGCAACTGCGGATCGAGCAAGCGATAAAAAACTTCGCCGTGAATTTTATCTTCACTGCCGACCACGATGGCGTATACTCGCCCCTCGCCCCGCTGCGAAAAATCCGACAGTAACTGCTTGTCAGTGTTGACCAGATAGCCCATGTCCTTGCCATCATCAGGAGGATTCTTGAAGCCAATGATATTGACATACTGTGCCTGCTGCTGACGATCCTTGAGCACCGCGGCAACCACCTTGAGCGTGTCACCCCGCACAATCTCAGCCTGTGTGCCTGCCGTCAGCAAACGCCGCTCGCCGTTGATCTCAAGCACAAGATAATCAAGCTGCTGGGCCGGGTCAGCATATCTATGCCGCGGCGAGTACTGCGTGGGACTTACCCAATCGCGCCCCGCGAGGCAAAAAAACAAAACTGCAACTAACCACGTCCTCAACAACAAAGCCCAACCCCAGGTGCGTGAAAAAAATTTACCCTCGTGCTAGGATGACAACTACGGTATCGGAACGGACTTGACCATGCCTGACACTCTCACCAGTGAAAATTTTACCGCACTTATCCCCGCCTTCAAAGCCTACCTCGGTAAAAGAGGGCGTAGCGCGGCTACTATCGCCTCTTACAGCAGCGATGTGCGCTTGTTTTTGCAGTTCATGCACGCTGAGCAACTGACCAGCGAAGACTTGAGTGCGGCGACGTTGCATGCCTACCGTGATTTTCTCCGCCACGACCACGAGCTACAAGAAAACTCCCTGCGCCGCAAGATCATTGCCATACGTCAGTTTTTCACCTGCCTGACGGCCAGTGCGGCCCTCGCCGCCAACCCCTTCGAGCAGAGCATTATCCCTGAACGCGACGACACCCTGCACTACGATCTTGAGGGCGACAAACTCACCCGACTGCTAGCAACGCTGAGCAGACGCAAGGGAGCACATAGCCTGCGCAACCTCGCCATCATCCGTTTGCTTGCCTTTGAGGGGCTCAAAGCTAGCGAGTTGACGGCCTTGCAGTGGCGAGATTTTGTGGCCAGCCGCCGCGGGGGGATACTACGTATCAGCGGCAGTCGCCAGCGCATCATCGACCTGCAGCCTGCCAGCACCAACAGCCTACGCCAGTGGCGACATTGGGCGCAACAACGTCATTCCTCCCTCTCCCTAGGTGACAGGCTCATCTTCGCGGGGTTCAAAGGGCCTGAGGGGGCGTTGCCGCTTGCCACACTGACCCGACACGGATTGAAATTCATTCTTGCCCAACTTGCCCTGCAAGCCAAAGTCAGCTCGTTGTCTCCCGCCCTGCTGCGTCATCACGCCACTAGGCACATGCTTCAACAGGGCCGGAGCATCGAGGACAGCATGGCACACCTCGGTCTCAAGCGCACGGGTAGTATCCGCCAACATCTCGTCCAGCTGCAGCAGTGAACGACGATGTGCACTACATGCAAGTTGCCCTGCAGGCCGCAGCTCGTGCAGCACAACAGGGTGAAGTGCCTGTCGGGGCCGTGCTCGTTCACCACCACGACATCGTTGCCGCGACCGCTAACGCCAAAGAAACGCAACGTGATGCTACCCACCATGCTGAAATGCTCGCCATCCGTGCCGCCAGTCAACGACTAGATGCGTGGCGACTGCTCAACACCACCCTTTACGTCACCCTGGAGCCTTGCTTGATGTGCAGTGGCGCAATTTACCAAGCACGTATTGCCCGCCTCGTCTTTGCCGCTACAGACCCGCGTTATGGTGCATTCAAGTGGGTGCACGCCCGCCAGCATGAGCTCTTCAATCACCGCGTTGAGTTACAGCACGGCATCGCTGCCGCGGCAAGTGCGGCGCTGTTGCAGGAATTTTTTCAACGCCGACGGTGACTAGCAGGCAAGCGTTACGAAGAGTCGCAGCGCTACGGCGCTCTCGGTGGGCAAGAGGTGGGGGTAACCGCCGAGAGACTTGGGGCAAGGACACTGGAGTGACCCCCCATAAGAAACAGGACACTTTCCAGTTCGGAATGGGGCACGCGTGGCTCAGGGATTAAACAATTACAACGAGAGTTATTTTCGGGTGTTGATCCGGGGGCAGCTGATCGGCTCTTCCTAACTGCTGAGCACGCGTCAGGACGTGCTTTAACGACCATCATGACAGCAGGCTTCCATTGGCGAGCAGGACGATCAGCCAACTCAGGCCTGCTTCTTTGCTCCGCGAGGCTCGCTGTTTTCTCGCCCTAACTTACTCACTGCATTGCGACTAAGCTTCGTTATGCGGCAGATGGCAGCAACACTCATACCCTCCTCCAGCATACGCAGTGCTACCTCTTGCCGCCCCTTGAGGATGCCCTCTTGCATGCCCTCTTCCAGCCAGCCTTCACGACCAATCTTGAGCCTGTTCATAAGTCTATCCTTCTGTTTGCTAATAGCCGCCACCTCGATGCCCTTTAGCACCGCTAAACTGAAATCGCCATTGAATTTAGAGAAACAGTCAGTTGCTAGTTCCAAGAGCCGTTTTCTCTCCTCTATCTCCAATACCAGAGTGCTGCGCGGCTCTTTGTAACGCTCGCTTCCTAGCTCGCTGCTTGTTCTCAGGCCCCTCTCTGCTTGTTTCCAAGTTTCTCGCAGTTGCCCACACCGCTGCCCACCGCGTTGGCACTCTTGGTAAACTTGCCCTGAAACCGCAGCGGTATGCGCCAATGTCCCTTAGCGTTAGAGATAACAATGGGGATTACTTTGTCAGCCAGGTGTGTTTCAAGCAGTGCCTGATAATTCAGCAGCTGTCCTAAAAGCCCTTTGTCCTGCGTGCTCTTGTGCTCGATGAGGAAGACAACTCGCTGGCCATCTTTGGTCATCACCGAGACCACTGCGTCAGCACGGCGTTCATCCCCTTCAGTATCGGTAAACACCGTCGCCTCAAACTTCAGCGTTCTGAGGTCAAGCCTGGCAAATTCTTCAGGAGGCAGCAAGAAGGTCAGCAGTTCGACAATAACCTCCCGATTGTTGGTGATAATCGCCACAAACAGGGCGTTATGTATTGCCCGTTTTGTCATAGGATGCCGCCCCTAGTAATCACTAAATCTGTCGCACAGTCACGAGTGAGATGGCATCATTTTCTCACAACTAGGATCAAGATATCAACCATGCTGTGTATTCAAGCACTGGGACAGGACGGTCTGTGCCCGACGGCAAAAAAGACTCGTAGAGCGAGCGTTACAAAAAGCAGCGCGCAGCGCAAGCAGCGAGCTAGGAAGCGAGCGGAACAAAAAGCAGCGCGCAGCGCAAGCAGCGAGCTAGGAAGCGAGCGTTACAAAGAGTCGTGCGCAGCAAGCAGCGAGCTAGGAAGCGAGCGGAACAAAAAGCAGCGCGCAGCGCAAGCAGCGAGCTAGGAAGCGAGCGTTACAAAAAAGCAGCGCAGCGCAGCGCAGCGTAGCGTAGCGTAGCGTAGCAAGAGCAGGTTGCTCCTGCTGAAAGTTTTCGCTACTGTTCAGTTCGACGTAAACCTTGGATGGAGTCATCGCTGTGTCACATTTAGCCGTGTTTTTGGTGGTAGCACTCGCTATGCCGCCGCTGCTAGGAGACAGCAAGCAGCAAGCAGGCCGCGCCGCTAATCTTTACCGCAAGCAAGCGGGTGTCAGTGGCAGTCTCAACAGTGTCGGCTCAGACACGCTCAACAATTTGCTGAGCTTGTGGGGGGAGGGTTTTCGCAAGCACTATCGTAATGTGCGCATTCAGATCGAGGGTAAGGGATCGAGCACTGCACCACCTGCATTGATTGAGGGCGTGGCACAGCTTGCACCGATGTCGCGGGCGATGAAGCACAGTGAGATCGAGGCTTTTGAGAAGAAATATGGCTTCAAGCCGACACGTTATGTGGTAGCTATCGACAGCCTCGCGGTTTACGTGCATAAGGACAATCCCACCACCAAGCTCTCTTTGCCACAGGTCGATGCAATTTTTTCTCGCAGTCGGCGCGGCGGGGCAAAGCGGGACATCAAGACGTGGGGACAGCTTGGTCTGACGGGCAAGTGGGCACGTGCTCCCCTTAGTCTTTACGGACGTAACTCGGCTTCGGGCACGTATGGTTTCTTCAAAAAAATTGCGCTGTTCAAGGGCGACTTCAAGGACAGTGTGAAAGAACAGCCTGGCTCGGCTTCGGTGGTCAACGGTGTGGGCGGTGACCTCTATGGCATCGGTTATTCTGGCATCGGCTACAAGACTAGTGACGTGCGAGCTGTGCCCCTGCGCAAAACCTACAGGTCACCCGCGGTCGAGCCAACTTTTGCCAACACCTTGAACAGAACTTACCCGCTAGGTCGCCCCCTCTTTATCTACGTCACGCGTTATCCCAACAAGCCCCTGCCACGACTGGTGCGAGAGTTTTTGCAATATGTGCTCTCGGCAGAAGGACAGAGAGTTGTGGTCAAAGATGGCTATGGTGCGCTGCCCGACAAGATGATCACCCAGCAGTTGGCCACGCTCAAAGGCAAGTAGTCGGCTACCTCTGGCAACTCCCAGAAAGCTGGCGCGGTCAACTCGGCCCTTACAGAGGAATGTTGCTGTGTTTTTTGTGGCGCACGGCAATTTTTTTGTGGCGCACAGACGCGAGGGCGGCACTCAGCGTAGCACGGGTCTCGGCAGGAAAAATCACCGCATCGATGAAACCCTTTTGGGCGGCAATCCACGGGTTGGAAAATTTTTCCTCATAGACAGCCATCAACTCTCGACGTTTGGCTTGCGGGTCATTGGCTTGGGCAATTTCTTTTTTGAAAATTATATTGCACGCACCTTCCGACCCCATCACCGCGACGGCGGCGTTAGGCCAGGCACAATTAAAATCACCGCCAATATGCTTGGAACTCATGACATCGTAAGCACCGCCGTAAGCTTTGCGCACGATAACGGTAAGTTTCGGCACGCTTGCTTCGCAATAGGCATAGAGCAGTTTTGCCCCGTGACGAATGATGCCCTGATGCTCTTGTGCAACCCCAGGCAAAAAGCCCGGCACATCGACGAAGGTCAGTAGGGGCAAATTAAAGAGATCGCAAAAACGCACGAAGCGCGCCGCCTTGACCGAAGCCTCGCTGTCGAGCACGCCTGCCATGTGTTGCGGATTGTTGCCGATGACACCGACTGCCGTGCCTTGCAAGCGCGCCAGGGCGATGACGATGTTGGGCGCGTATTCGGGCTTCAAGACGAACAGCGAGTCAGGATCAACTACTTTGGTGATCAAGGTCTGCATGTCGTAAGGTAGCGTCGCCGCTTGAGGCACGAGTGTCTCTAGCTCACGAGCATTGGCGGCGATAATTGCAGGATCGAACGCGGTCGTGCCTAACGGGGGTGTCTCGCTTGCACATGCAGGCAGATAAGAGAGCCAGCGGCGGGCGGCTTGCATGATGGCAACTTCCGAACTAAAGCGCAGATCACAGACACCGCTTTTGCGGGTATGCACGGGCGCACCACCAAGAGCGGCGAAATCGATCTCTTCACCTGTGACTTCCTTGATAACATCGGGCCCCGTGATAAACATATGACTGATGCTATCAACCATAAAAATCGCATCGGTCATGGCGGGAGAATAGACCGCCCCGCCTGCACACGGCCCGACTATCAACGACAGCTGTGGCACAACACCGCTAGCCTGCACGTTGCGATAAAAAATATCGGCATAGCCCGCGAGGCTGGCAACCCCTTCGTGAATACGTGCGCCACCCGAATCGTTGATGCCGATTAGCGGTGCACCGTTGTTCATCGCCAGTTCCATGACCTTGCAGATTTTTTTTGCCATTGTCGCCGATAGGCTGCCCCCGAAGACAGTCGCGTCCTGGGCGAAGAGATAGACGTTGCGCCCGTCGATGCGAGCAAAGCCAGTGACCACACCATCGCCAGGAATTTTCTTCTCCGCCATACCGAAGTCTTGACAGTCATGCACGGCAAACTGATCGAGTTCAACAAAGCTGTCCCGATCAACGAGCAGGGCAATCCGCTCGCGGGCGGTGAGCTTGCCCTTGTCGTGCTGGGCCGCACTGCGCGCCGCGTTGGTGGTGGTGTGCGCCCGCAGGTCGCTGAGCTGTTCGTGTTGGGGATGCATGTTATCGCTTGTCCTAAGCCACCTGGCACGACTATATACCCTACTGGAGGTGTTATGTTAACCAAAGAAGAGATAATCCGCGATTGGCTGCCACGCTATACAGGCACGGCGTTGGCAGATTTTGGCAGGTATGTGTTGCTGACTAATTTTTCCGAATATGTGCGAATTTTTTCGGGTAAATTCAAAGCTGGCATCAACGGCAGTGACCGACCGATGCAGACCTGCACCAACAGCAATGGCTTGACGATCATCAACTTCGGCATGGGCTCGGCTAACGCCGCGACGGTGATGGATTTGCTCGCCGCGGTGAAGCCCAAAGGCGTGCTGTTTCTTGGCAAGTGCGGAGGTCTCAAACGCACTACCGAGATCGGACACTTTATCTTGCCTATCGCTGCCATTCGAGGTGAAGGCACATCCAACGACTATGTGCCGCCTGAAGTTCCCGCGCTGCCCTCGTTCAAGCTGCACAAATTTGTTTCGGAAATTCTCGTTGAGCGCAGTTTTGAGTATCGCACTGGGGTTGTCTACACCACCAACAGACGCGTGTGGGAGCATGACGCGGCTTTCAAAAAACGGCTTGAGCTGTTGCGTGCCATCGCTATCGACATGGAGACGGCAACCTTGTTCACCGTCGGACTAGTCAATGAGATCGCCCGCGGGGCGCTGTTGTTAATTTCTGATATGCCCATTACCCCTGAGGGGGTGAAGACTTCATCTGGTGACCGCCGTGTCTCGCAACAGTTTACCAACCTCCACCTTGAAATTGGCATTGAAGCGATGCACAAGATTGGTAAAAAAGGCGAAAAAATCAAGCACTATAGCTATTGAACGGGCTCGTGTTTCTCGTTCGCACTGCAACTCTCTCGCCAAAGAGAACAAAAAAGTTTAGAATATCTGGTGGGGTTGTTTATGCCGAGATTTTATGTGGAGAACAGCAATGTTGGCTAGATTTTTGTTATGTTCCATCCCGTTACTGCTGCTGAACTCCTGTTTCAGCCTGCACAAAGCCCCAGACGTTGCCGCATTGCCTGCCACAGCACCACAACAACCGACCGCCACGCTGCCACAGCTTGCACCACAGGTCGAGTTACCCTCCGATACCTGCATCAAGTTCGCGCAGCTCGGTGGCAAGCCACCCCTATACCTCGCCGAGTCAGGCTTCGTGCTCACTGCCGTGCACAAGCCCTGCATCACTTACGAGGGAGAGGCTGGCTTTTATCAGGACAGTCAGTGGACGGCGATGGGTATTCCCTGCAGTGGCGGGGGAGGACGCATCGAGTGGCGTGGCAAGGTGCTGTATCCGAAGATGGTCTCTTTCGTGTTGTCGGTCGATTGCCCGCTGCATCCCACACTCAACGCGGCGGCAACCTTCGGGGTGCAAAAGCTTGGCTTCAACGACAACACCAAACTGCTTGCCTACAACCCCTTCAACCTCCAGTTTTGGTCAGTGCCGAACTTTCCTGATGCGGGAACGGGCGAAAGCGTTGACCTGCGTTCCAGAACCGCGATCGATGCCCTGTGGCAAAAGGCGCGCCGCCGCGAAGCGATCAACGTGCATCTCTATGGCCGCGAGAACGCCTGGATCGCTGGCAACAACATCTACTTCATCGACACCAACATCGTTGCCACCTCCGATACCGAGTTTCGCCTTGAACTGCTTGAAGTGCGCACCATGAGCGTTGACGAGATTGCCACCGCCCGCCGCCGCTGCGACCAACTTCGACCGCGGCGCAGCTGCCATCTCATTTTCTAAACGACAACTGCACGCTGGTCGTTGTAGCACTCGCCACCAGCATATGCTGCCTTGACACGCGCCGCGGCATCACAGGCTGGACACGGTGCACCCTGCCTAGTAGCTAGCCAGCGGGGGCAGAAGGGGGTAAACTGCACTCACATCCACCAGCACAGTCACATCCACCAGCACAGTCACATCCGCCAGCACAGTCACAGCCGCCAGCGCAATCGCATCCGCCAGCACAGTCACATCCGCTTTTTTCCCCAAACAAATCCTCGAAAAGATCCTCGGTTGTCGTGTCGTCGGCCCGAAACAAGGCATTGAGATCCAGGCGCACATCGCTAACCGCATTAGACACTGTGGTAGAGCCTGTATTCCTACCAAAATTAATCCGAATACTTATGTCCGGAATAAGACTGACAGCGTTCGACTTCTCTCCTAAGAAATCGAAGCCGATGGTAGTTTCGCCCAGCACAACTTTATAGCCACCGTCGGTTCCCAGCCAAGTCCCTTCGCTGGGCGGGGATGGCACAAGCAAACACTGGATCAACGTCGATCGTTGGCTAGTTACCGCGACCTTACTGCCCTTCTCTTCCCCAGAGCTATCTTTTTGCAGTCGCAGGGCTAGTTTTTCCGTGCCTCCACTAGCATACTCTAGCACATAGCCTAAAAGGAGATCCTCACTTCCTCTGGGGGTGCTCATGACCATGGTCGTAACAAATTTCTGCGATTTTTCAGCTGTGCACCCAGGCACAGATGCCTCACCAGATCCGCGGAACAACATTCCCTCCTTGCCATCCTTGCCAGAGGCGACTTGGGGATAATAGGCAAACACAAACACCAGCCACGCTAAAGACACACGCATCACACTCTCCTGTAAGCAAAAAAAGACGAGCAGCTTATAGCTGTAGCACTTCTGTTAGTCAAGGGTTATTCATATCTGGGCTTATATAAACTTGACACTCGCTACGCTCGCTGGACTTTTTGCCGCTTCCTAGCTCCCTCGCTGCGCGATGCTTTTTGTCCCGCTCGCTTCCTAGCTCGCTTCGCTCGCTACGCTGCTTTTTGTATCGCTCGCTTCCTAGCTCGCTGCATGTTCTCGGGCCTCTCGGCTATTGCGTTCAGGCTTGACCCCAAGCCTCTCTGCTTGCTCCCAAGCCTTTTCGCGGTTGCGTTGAGACTCGCCAACCAAGAGCTCCATGAACGGCACGGGTAGACCGTGCGAAAACCCGACCACAGATATTGCCAATACTGCAACCGAGTTTATTTTTTAGATAAAAGCATGTGCTCACAACCTATCTCAGGGGAGAGTTTCTCGGCAGGTCTGCGCCGTGCCAAGACAACGGAGGCTTGTGCTAAGTAGGGTCTTTGCCCTCAGATTTCCCTGTATTGCGTTCAAGCTTGCCCCAAGTCTCTTTGCTTGTTCTCAAACCTCTCGGCTGTCACGTTGAGACTTGCCTACCGAGGGCTTTATGAACGGCAGAGCGAGACCGTGCGAAAACTCGACCACAGATATTGCCATATTGTCGTCAGATTATGCTTTTAGATAAAGCATGTGCCGTACCCACTCAGGAGAGTTTCTCGGCAGGTCTGCGCTCTGCCAAGATAACGGAGATACGGGCTAAGGAAGGTTTTTGCCCCCAAGTCTCTCGGCGGTTGCGTTCAAGCTTGACCCCAAGCCTCTCTGCCTGTGCTCATGCAGTAAGCATCGCCAAAAAATTCAGCCAACATATTGGCAAGTTACAAAAAAATTCGGACAAAATCACAAGCGCAGCTAAAGCAAAAAAAAACGGCCGATGTGTCCCTGTGAAGGCGGCTACAGTTGTTTGTAGTTGAATTTTTTAAAATTTTTTTAAGGAGAAGCATCATGAAAATCTTGTTTATGACTTGGGTGTTTATGTTATCGTCAACCGCAGGGTTAGCCGACAGTAACCTCCCCGACCCAGTAGATCGCATCGCGGACTTTAAAGAAGCCGAGAAAGTGTTCGCCTTTTCCTCGATAATCCGCAATTCCCTCGATACCTTCATGTGGATTGTCGCCCATGACTCGTATGCAAATCATACTTTTAAATACGGGCAAAGGTGTAATCTAAAATTCGACGAAGTCTACGATGCCGAACGAGATGAAGACGTTCCCTCGACATTTTACGGTTGTCATTCACAGGCCTATTCTGCTGACAATGCCAGTCAAACGCTATTCGATGCCTATAAACAAACAATTCTCTCAACTGAAAAATTAAGAGACAAGATTGCTGGCATGTACATGTGGTTAGTCACTTTTAGAAGAACTAGTCTTGATGAGGAAACATACAACAAAAACACAGCTTGCAACACCAGGCTAAAATTTAGACAGCGTTCTGGAGGGACTACTATTGCCGGACTTTGGAAAGCATTTCACAATAATTACAAACGTGAACACCAGCTTTATGCCGACGAGCGCCGGAAAGAAATTATCAATCGGCATTTTATTGCCATCAAACGTAGCTACGGTCTGTATGCTTCACGGCTGAGAAAAATCAGCCAAAGCATTGAACGACAATACGATTGCGATCGTAACGGCCCGGAAGCATCACCACCCAACGTCGGTAACTGAGCATGTTTAGGTTGTGTCTATATTCAGCACTGTTGGCTGTCATCTTTGTTGGTTGCAGCAAAAAAAAGGTTGCCGACGAACAACCGACCGACGACAGTGCTGATGCCGTCTCTACGAAAACACCTGCGCCTGAGGAAACGACAGACGCGGTCGATCCGTTGACGGTGACCAAGATTGAGAAAACATGCATGCCCGAGCCACCCGACACGCCCGATATGTGCGCCACACTAAATGTTGACCACGGTGCAATTATTGAAGCTGTGGGCGAGGTGCTGGCAGGAGGGAAAGTAAATACCGCGGCGACGGGGACGATGGTTATGCAATTGGCTTGCGAAGAGGGTGGACAACAAAACTATCTAACTACCGAACCAGGAGAACCGGATTGCTACCACGAAGATCGTGACGAATGTAATCAGGGGGACGCTGGTTGTGACTGCGATTACGATTACGATTGCTATGACTACCCAGAAGACAATTGCCCGCATTATGTGCCGATCGTTGCGGGTGTGGCAACCCTGTTCAGCCAGGATAACAGTTACGACATCAGCGAATCGGTCTCAATCGACGGTAATTGCCTGCGTTTGCATGTTACCTACGACCACGATAAGGACTCGGCTACCGCGGCCAAACAAGTCACGGGACGGGTGTTTTTAGAGGCGCACGACTCTTTGTAACGCTCGCTGGGTTGACGATGGTATAGTATAGGTATAGTATATATACTATGAATGTTGGGTGGGATGGTCAAAAATCTGCAAAAAATCAGGCGAAGCATGGCATTGATTTCAACAGAGCACTGGAAATATGGCGAGGCTATCACCTCGAAGTTGATGGCATTGCTAGAGTTGTGGGTGGTGAAGGGAGGGGGGCTACTATCGGATTGGTCGGTGGTGAAGCCTACACGGCCATTTGGGTAAAGCGCGGGACGTGTTTAAGATTAATTAGTGTAAGGCGGACGAGAAAAAATGAAAAAAAAGTCTTCATTGAAGCAATTCGACAGCGAGCAAAAAATGGACGACTATCTTGAGCAAGCTGATCTTGGTAACGAGTTTGGCAGACAAGGTAAATTGCACAAGGCCAAGATGAGAAAAATTAATCTTGATTTACCTGAATGGCTACTGTTGCAGCTTGATATAGAAGCCTCCAGAGCGGGTGTGTCTCGACAACCACTTATCAAGCTATGGCTAATCCAAAAGCTGGATGAAGAGCACAAGAAACGCACGTAACACGGGTGGTGTGGCTAGCTCCGCGGCGCCGTCCTCAGCAAAAATTAGCCAGCTTCTGCTCGGCTGTCTGCCGCGTTTCCGCCGAGACATGCCGCTGGTACTTGGTCAAAAATTGCAGATACTGCTGGGCGAAAGCCCGGCTAGAAATATGTTCACTGAGATAACTTGACAACAGGTCAAAGTTCTCAGCCTCCATGTCCACTGCGGCACGACATCGGCACAGTTTTTTGTGCAAATAATAATAGACGGGTATAATTTGTCTGTGGTGCAGGTGATTGAGGTGAGGGGATGGTTAACGATGCCGAGGCGAGACTGTGGGGACTGAGCTGGCAGCAGATTCGCCGCCTGGCAATGGGCGCGTGGATCGCTTTTATTCCCGTGTGTTGGGGTGCGCTTTTCGCCGCCTGGCTTTTTCACGATAGCTATAAGGCCAGCCTGTCTTTGTCGTGGATCGCGGTGTTCATTCCCCTCGCCTGCACGCTTATCCCCGGTATCGGGGCGTTGCTACAGCGTCGCACTAGGGCACAGCTGCTGACATTGCCTACGGCCGCGGCACTCAGCTCGATCTCGTTAGCCTTCGTTATCGTCGTGAGCGGGTGGACGCTCTTCAGTGTCGCTATCCACGGTGCAGCCGCGTTCACTGAATCCGCTCCGGGCGGCGATCATACTACGGTCCTAGATTTAGCAAGCTTCATGCTTATCGGCATCATCGGCTTTCCTTTAACGGGCGGAATTGTTTTCCCCCTAGCAATCCCTTTGGTGTGTGCTAACATCGTCTGGAGCAAGGTCAACCGTAACGGCAGCATCACCCGCACAGGTTGGATCATCGCGGTTGCAGTCGCAGTGTTGGGGTGGGGAGGAGTGATCTTAGCTGGCATTGGCCTAGGATTCGGCGGCTAAACCACGTCTCCCCAGCACGCCAGCGGCAACCAAGCTGTAACTATACAATAATAAACATAACTTCTTTTTATCATTGAAAGTTCTGTAAAATTATATAAAATTATAGTAAGGATGGTTTTTTTCTGGGAGTTAGGGTGACGGGCAAGCTAGTCAACAAAATAACAGTCGGGGCGTTAGTAATTGCCTTGGCGGTGCCGCTGCCAGCACGGGGGCAGGTAGCTGAAGCACCCGTAGCTACCGAGGCCGCGGCCTTCGATGCGGTAATCCCAGCCACGTTACGCCAGGTCATCGCAGCTGAACGAAAAAAGCCTGCGATGGTGAAGGCGATTGAGCGTATGGAGTTGTTCGCGGCGGAGCTCGGCGCGGCCCCTGAGGGAACGCAACCACGTGCAGGGCCTGATCCTTTTCATCTTACCGCGCAGTATCTTAGCGTTTACGATAAGAAAAATCTCAAAGTTGATCGCTATCACTTGGTGGGGATTGAGAAAGGCTTGCCACGTGTAGTGCCACAGCCAGATGCAATTAGGGTTGAGAATGTTGGTGGCCATCTCGGTTTTCGTTATGCGCATGCAGTGCATAGTATTGAGAGTGTCAAGCCGCATATCATTGCCGCCGATACCGAGCTAGTAGTCGTGGTCGATAAGCAGGGAGAAATTTTTGTCATTGATTATGTCTTTGCTAAACGCGAATTGCTGCGAGGACTGGTACCAGTGCATCGCATATCTTTTCGCGTTGGTAAACACAGCCAAGAACTGTCGGGCTTGCGTTTGACGTTTATCACGCGGGGCTTGCAGCCTTTTACCCACAAGCTGGTCGGTGGTGCGATACAGCCGTTGCGAGACAACACCCGCTTCACTGCGGGCGACCTGGCTGTATGGCAGCAGGTGGATGACAAAAAAATTCTGCTTGAAGTAGTTGCGCGGCAGGTGCTCATTGCAGAGGTAAATGCCAACAACTATCTGCTCGGTAGCATCGCCTATATGGTGCGGGCTGATAAGCCTCAAGAAATTTCTCGTGCTTTGCAGTTGCAGCGTCAGCAAAAATTTAACAACAGTGACGTGAAAGAAATAAAAGCAGTAATGGCTTCCAGTGATGCGATGCAGAATCTGCAAAAGATGTCGCCCGATCGTGTGCAAAAAATCGTCATGGGTGGTGTAGCCAATAACAACTATCGGGATAGTTTTACCTATGCACGTTGGCAGCGTGATTACTTGATCGTGCGTGATCAAGCGGAAAGAACAATTGTCAAACTTGAGCAGAGCGCTAACAAAAAATATAAAATCATCAAAGATCGCACCGCGCACAAACAAATGCAGAGTTTGAAAGACCAGCTACGTGCAGGTAACTTCGGCGCGTCGTGGATTATGCTGAGCACAAAATATATTGAAGATGCCAAAGAACTAGTGGTTGAGCGCATTCTTGAACTTAAGCAACACCACACCAAGCAGGCACGTCAACAGATTGCAGTGCTGGAAGATATTTTGCGTAAAAACGACTACCAACGTTTGTGGGATGAACCGCAGTTGTTTGCCGACCTAAACAAGCCGCGCGCGTCGCCATTTAGAGCCAAGGTGAAACGTTACATTTATAAGCACCTTAACCGCGAGATGTTGCAGGACATCGGCTTGAGTGTGCTCGGTGTGGGTGGCGTTGTTGGTCTTGCCGCGGGTGCTGCCTGGGTTATCAAGGGTGGTTTTACCTTGAGCAGTATCGTGCCGGAAGTTTTGCGGCGCAAAACATATCCTAACCTCGCTGGTCGTAGACATTTGCTTTATGGTATGGGTATCTTTGCTCTGACTATTCCCACTTTGGCGGCCCTGGGTTTTCTTACTGCACGTGCGACGGGACGTGAGTGGTCGTTTAAGAAACAGCTGACCTTGATGGGTATTCGCACCGATGCTTGGTTGTCGTTACCTTTCTGGCATCACATTGCTAACTGGAGCGGGCAAAAGACACTGTTGCCTGCATTGGCAGCTGAAATCTCGCCGTTTACAAAAATTAGCGGCGAATCTTTGATTGGCCAGACAATCGGTTTGCACCCTGAAGCCTCACTTCGGGTAGGCTTTGACAGCCCTAATAACGCTGCCGATGGCGAATTTGTCAATCGGCGCGCCCTAATATTGTTGCAGGAACAGCGAGTTAGAGCACAGGCTATCGGCTGGGAGCTGGCCGCGGATATTCTTTTTAAACGTGATTTGCAGCGGAAATTGCAAACAGCTGGTGGGCACGGTCAGCAGGCTTTGCTAAGTGCTATCAATGCGCAGGATTTTCGTGACAGGTGGAAGAAGTTAGCCACGGTGCTGGAGGCCGAAGTTTTTCAACTGCACCAAGATGGGGTTTTCTTTGATTTGCGTGAAGTTACCAAAAAGCATGTCTATAATTTTCTGCGCAAAACCAAACCACAGGTGCTCGACCCCAACCATCACAAAAATATATTTGCCCAGTCTGCTTCTTATTTGAAAAAAGCCACTGCACGGGTAGGTAAATTTCTAGCCGAAGGCGGGACGGAGCGCATTTATTTTCTCCAACATGCTGATCCTGATGAGTTTGTTAGTTCCTTTAACTGGGGAGTTTTCTGGGTAGACTATGTAACAGTCATCGTTTGGGAAGGACTATGGGGGGCACGCGCACAGCTCAGCGAGCCTAGCCTGCTCTTCGCCCAGCGCAAATTTCCGTGGACGCATCCCCACATGCAATCTGACCTGGTCAATCAAATTGCTAAGCGTCAGATTAAGGATAATGGTCAGCTGAGTCTCATTTTTCAGTTGCTACAAAAAATTGAAGAAAAAAATTACACCCCGATGGAAGAAATTCTTTATGCAGGTGCAAATGGCAAAGAAAATTTCTTTCAGGGACTGTATAATCAAGGCAAAAATTCTGTCGATTTCAGAAACGTCGACTACGGCGGCAATTTCATGGAAGCTTTGATGGCAACGGTGGCTACGCTCCAATCGACTTTTATTCTGGCGATGCTGTTTCGTGTCATGTTAGCAAAAGTTCCTGTCGCTAAAGCTGTACCGCAGATTGCCTTGCTATTGAGTTGGTCGATGTGGGCGTTCAGCTTCCCGTGGTTTATCCTCGCCTCCGTCACTAAACTGCGAGACACCAAGCGTGACATGCGTAACGAGATCTTCATGCGCACGAAGGTTAACTTACAAAAAGCAATCGCGGCAAGGGCACGGGACGACATTGCCCAGGAATATCGCCATCTGACCACCATCTATCAGAGTTCCAAAACCCGCTTGCCACAAGCACTGCTGGCATCGTTGCGGCAGGTAGAGGACAGTCTTGGCATTAGCAAGCGTGAACGCCTGTCGCCTGAAGATCTCTACCCTTATCTGGCACTGCTGTTGAAGATACATAGCCACGACGATGTTGTTGTTCAGCGAGAACTGTATCGTCGTTTGGTTAAGCTTAGCGACGACAATGCTGAGTATGAAGTTTCTGTTGCTGATGCTGAAGCGATGATGCGTTTCTCATTGCAATATCCACCGTTTGCCAAAAGAAGCAACGGTGCGGTTGATGCCCTGCTGTTGTGGACAGTTGCCATCGTGACGACCTATCTAGGTGGTTATTTTTTCCGTGATAGTTTTAGGGAAGGCAAGCAGCCCACAAAATTACTCGGCTTTCTTGAACAGGTGCATAAAAATGGCAAGCTCAAGACCAAATTGTCACGCCGCGGCATGATTGTCTTGGGTGTGCCGCTGTATTTCTTGCTCTACCTTACACTGGGTAAAGAAAACTACCGCCGCATCGAGGACAAGATTCGTGCGTTGCTACACCTAGGTGAAGCGAGTGGCCCGGACTACTGATAAGGATTTAAGCGCGCAGTAGCTGCAAGACGATAAACACCACGTAAGTGCCGAGTAGTAGTGCACCGTTCCAGCGCGCCAGGTGGGTGCGACGATGGGCGGCACTGTGCAAGCCGTACTGTAGCACCAGCACGACAATCAGCATGACGGGAAACAGGCGGGTGAAAAAGTACGGCTCGGCTACCAGCCCTGCAGGACTGACACTTGCAGCCGCACCCGCGACGAACAGCACGTTGAGAATATCCGCACCGAGCACGTTGCCAAGGGCAAGGTCACAGGCATTGCGACGCACGGCACTGAGGGCTGTCACTAGTTCGGGCAAGGACGTGCCGAAGGCAACGATGGTAGCGGCGATAATTGCTTCGGGTATCTCGAGGCGAGAAGCGAACTCGACACTGAAGATGATAAGCATCTCCGATGCAAGAACTACCAGTAGCAGCATGGCAATCAAGCCGAGCGTTACTACCGTGCGATGGGCTACCGCCGTGGTCGGTCCGTTTTTTTCTCTACTATGCGTATACAACGACCAGATGAGGTAAGCGGCTAGCAGTAGCAGCAGCAGAAAGCCTTCCCCTTGCGTCACTACCCCTTGCCAGTCGAAAAACTGCTGCGGTGACTGCCACGGCATTGCCAGCAACACCAGCAGCAACACAGACATCAGCTGCACGACACCTTTGCGTCGCACGATAAATTTATCAACTGGCACGCGGCCAAGCAGGCAGGTCAGCCCCATAATCAAGCCTGTGTCGCAGATAATCGAGCCGACAGCATTGCCTAGTGCCAGACCAGCATCGCCCCTTACTGCCGCCAATACAGAGACCACCGCTTCAGGAAAAGTTGTGCCCAGGCTAACGATTGTCGCGCCGATGACGACATTTGACAGCCCCGTTGCTCGCGCTAGCTTGACGGCGAAATCGATCGCTTGGTCGGCCGCCTTGCCTAGCACTAGCACCGAGCACACTATTATTAGCAGCACAACTGGCAGGGAGGCGGTCTGGGTAAATTCGTGCAGAAGTGCTTCAAACATGACGCTGACTATGTTATCAAGCCACGGGTGCGGCGCACGGTAGCACAGCTTGAACCAACTTAACAGGGTAAGTTGCGGTGTTTTCGCCATTGATTTGGACACGTTCGGTCGCCGATTGGGACGACGATGCCTTGCTGCTGCCACACTACGTGCGCAAGGTAATCCACATTCCCTGTCTCGCAGTTGAGCCCCTCCAGCCGCCGCTGCCAGAGGGTGATTTTCCCTACGTTGTGGCAACCAGTGCTAATGCAATCGCGGCCCTTGAGCGTCTGCCATCCGCACCAGAAAAATTTGCCCAAGCAAGCTTCCTCTGCTTCGGCCCCAAGACCCGTGAGAAGGCAGAGGCCTGCGGTTACCGAACCACGCCTTTGCCTGCAACACTGACTACGGCTGAGCAGCTTGCCGCGCACCTGTTGCAAGTGTTAGCACCTACGTCTCGCCTCGCGGTGTTGAGTGCTCGTGTCCCTGCCTTCCCCCTGGCTGAGGCGTTGGCAGAGCGTTTTGAGGTGGCTGAGTTGGTGCTTTACCAGACCCACCGCCATGTTGCCTGGCCTTCAGGCGAAGCCATAAGCGATGAACAGAAGGGTGCGCTCGCGAGGGCAAGACATGTTATCTGCTTTGCCTCACCCGCGACGGTAGAAGGTTTCTATCGCACCTTTCAGCAGCATCATGCCGCGTGGCAGGAAAATTTTCACGCCGTTGCCATCGGTGCAACAACGGCTGCCGCAACCCAAAAGTATTTCAAGCGACACAGCACTAGCTCCACCCAGTCACTGGCAACACTGGCTAGCGAGGCCGCGGCACTGCAGTTTTGAGGACGCGCGCGGTGGAGCTAGCAAGCGAGCGTTGCAAAAAAGCCGCGTAGCGCAAGGACACCACTTAGCCCGTGCCTCCGTTATCTTGGCACGGCACAGACCTGCCGAGAAACTCTCCACTGAAGTAGGTGTGGCGCATGCTTTTATCTAAAAAATAAACTCAGTTGCAGTATTGGCAGTATTTGTGGTCGAGTTTTCGCACGGTCTTGCCCTGCCGTTCATGGAGCTCTCGGTAGGCAAGCCTAAACGCAACTGCCGAGAGGTCTGAGAACAAGCAGAGAAGGCACGCAGAGTGGTCTGAGGACGAGGAGCGAGCGGAGCTAGGAAGCGGCAAAGAGCCGCGTAGCCGAGCGATACAAACAGCATCGCGTAGCGATGAGCTAGCAAGCGAGCGTTACAAAAAGCCGCGTGCCACCGTGCCGCCGTCATCGCGCCTGCCATCATTCCAACAAATAAAGTCAGGATAAAAAATCCTTGCAAAAAATCATCCATGACGATAGGGAGCAGCGGTGTCTGCGGGGTCGAGGTAGTGGTCGTTTTTTGGAGGTGCTATTGTGAGGCTTGGAGCTATAAAACTTGGCGTGTTGTGTGCCTTGTTGGCCGTTACTAGCGATGCCGCTGGTGGTGGACTTACACGACGTGTTGCGAACGAATTAGCTACTGGGGTTAAGAAGAAAGTTCTTCCGACGCTGGCCGCCTTAGCCGTAGGAACTGCCATCGCGGTGAGTGGCAACCAGCTGGTAGCGGATAGCGCTGAACAACACTCTAGCGAGCGGAGTAGCGAAGATGCCACCCGCTCTTATCAGTCAGAATACGGCAGTAGCGAAGATGCCACCCGCTCTTATCAGTCAGAATACGGCAGTAGCGAAGATGCCACCCGCTCTTATCGATCAGAATACAGAACGGCGCAGTGGAATAGTTCCAAGCACCGCTGGTGGAGGTTAAAAGAGTATACTATTAGGCAAGAATCGGATAGACAGGAGTCATACCCAGCGGAAAGTTTCGTTCGCAGTTTCAGTGCTGTGCGCAAGTTTGGCTCTTTATACATCCCCAGGCCAGTCAAAAATAATGGCGATAAGGCCACCTATGAGTTTATAGCTGGGAGTTTTATCGGATATGTGTCCCAAAAACCGTATCTAGCCTCGGATGATTATCAGGGAGCAATGATCAGCTGGGTGGCGGAGGACGGTTACCATGTGGGGATAGTGCGGCGCACGTTGTCTGTACGCAAGATGCTAGTCGATGCCGCCTTCTCCGCGGATTCTAGCCGTTTGGTCGATGTTGAAGCAGTCAGTGGTATCGCTGCTGACCAAGGTGGCGATTACAGATTCGATACGGATGAAAAATACGTGATTTTTCCTAGCGAGACTGTTCTCGCTTACCATCGTCCTACCAACAAATCTCCTTATCAGGGTGGAACAAAACCAGCGACTACTCAGACTCAGACTCAGACTCAAACTCAAACTCAAACTCAGACACGGCGGTCTTTCAATATTGACAGTGGGGAGAAGTTTTACCGCGGTAAGATTGTTATTACTTTCTCCGACGGTCTGCGGGTCGCTTTGGTGGAGGGGGTTACGCCGTTCTATGTGCTTGTTAGCGGCGAGCATCTCGGCTACGTGGGCGGTGGCGATTACGATCTTGTCAGACATGGTTCTTACGAAAATCATCGACATGGCTCAGCGAACAATGGCATCGTTTGGCACAACCACGAAATCGCCGCCTACCTCCCCAACTATGGTGCGCAACATTTCCTCGGGATCAAAGGAGGGGATGAGGTTATTTATCGCTATCATCGAGATTATCTGGGTTCGGTGCATTATGATGGGGTATTTATCCGCTACACGCGAGGTGATCTCACCCAGGTCGGGTTGGCAAGTCTCGATCAACCGGGGGAGTTATTGGTTCGACATGTCGATGGGACGAGTGCCAGGGTGACCGCTGCAGAAGTTGAAGATGTGGTAGTTGTCCATCACCCTGATTACGGAGGGCGATTGCGGGTGATCGAGGCCAAAGAGCTTACCCCCTTGGGCAGCCAAGACTTAACGCAGATTGACTGGGGATTCAATTTCTTTCCTGGTAGGGTGATGACAGCCCGCGTTGTCCTGGTATTTACTGGTGGTTGGCGGTTGGTTGACGTTGAGGATAGTGGTCATCTGGCGTTGTTGCGCGTTGGGGCGGCTGAATGAAGATACTCTTGCAAATAATTTTGGCGGGCAATGCGTGCTTGCAGGGCTGGGTCATTTTTGCGGCAGAGGTTATCGAACTGGCAGCCACCGCAGTAAGAGGGATCGGCGGTCTCGTAAATATCTGGGTGAGCGCTGCGAAAGACTAGCAGGTCGTGCATTTTTGCCACTAGCGTTTCCAGTGTCCGAGTGTTTCTTTTGGTGCAGTGGTAGCGTTCTCGCAAAAAGTTAGCGCTGATGTCTGTCCCGTGTGCGACGAGCGTAAACTCCCCGTTAAGAATGCTATAGTAGCCCGTCACCATCGTCGCCAGACCGTGGCTTGCCCCTGCTGCCCGCCGTTCGCATGCGAGTGCATCGGCATAGAAAGCCAGCTGCGCGGCGATGGCGGCATCGAGTTCTTTGTTGTCGGGCAAGCTTTTGCGCTTGTAGTCAAGCAGCAGTAGATGGTCTTGGTCTGCATGAATATGATCGATTTTACCAGACAACTCACAGTGCTGGCCCCCGAACCAACGCAGTTCACCGCTCAGGTTTAGCTCGTGTTCGTGCAGTTCCTGATAATCAGCCCCACTGTTCTTTTGACTGACAAATTCAGCCAGACGTGGCCAGGCAAAAAGACGCAGGTGGGCGGCGAGGGCACTGTCGTTGAGCAAAGACGAGGCCTGTGTTGCCGTGATGTTGTTGAGCAGCTCGCACAGTTGTGCAACCCTGGCGGCGTGATTTTTAACCGTGCGGCAGATATGCTGGTAATCAGGCGAGCCGCTGAACATCTCGATAACCTTATGCAACTGATTGCCTTCTTCGCGGGGCGAATGCCTGTCACGCACGGCACAAACGCTGTTGGCAATATCAAGCTTGTCCAGCACGTGACGCAGTGGACAGCGAATAAAACTTTCCGCGCTAGACGCAGACACGCTGCTGAAAAAATGCCGCGGCGCAAACACAGGTGCGCTCCCTTGTGCCTCCACCGCAACGGCAGACATTGGCAACAGCTCCTGCAATGCTAGTCCGCGACAATCTTGCTCAGCAAGCTCGTGGGTGCGGATAATTTTTTCAATAAAGCGTGACCGCTCGCCCGTCGTGCTGCTGCTGCAGTAACTGAGCGTGAGTTGGCCGCGGCGATGCAACAATGCCTGGAAGGTGATCTCCTCCATCGCCTCCAGATGTTGCCAACCGTTGAGGCCGATCGCGGTCTTTAGCTTGTCGTTGACAATGACATCGTCGGGCAAGGCTTTGGGGAAAAAGCCCTCGTTACAGCCAAGCACCAGCACGTGTTGAAATGGCATCGCCCGCACCTCTGGCAAACTCAAAATCTGCACCCCCGCCAGCGGCTCACCCACCTGGTGTAGCGGTAGGGTGAGAAATTTGTCTGCCACAAACTGCCAAAATTCCTGCGGGCTGAATTTAACCGCACTCAAACTGCTGGCGGCGAGATTTTGCAGGAAGGTAAAGACATTCTCAATGCTCTGCAACTCGTAGTTGTCCTGCGCGGCCAGCTTAAAAAAACGCAACTCATGCAACAACTCCTGCAATGCCGACAACTGCAGACGCAGCGAGGCGCGGGGAAAACGTTGCACGAGCGCATCGATGGACGCGATCGCCGCCGCTGCTTCAGGTGTGCCCGCAGGCAGCCGCAACTTGCCTGGGCGGTGGATGGTGCTCAAGGCGGTGATGATACTGTCGTCTGGCAAGTCGGATGCTGGGCCAAGCGGATGGGCGACAAGATCAATAGCCGCGGGCACTTTAAATTCGTCACAGGCATAATTGCTCAATGCTTGCAAAAAACTACCGACGCTGGTCATGCGCAGCGGAATCGGCACGGCAATGTTTTTGGCAAAAGTGAAAAAATCCGCCACGGCTAGCAGGTGGGGCAGATAGAAAGCATCGCGGCTCAAGATGATAGCAATCTCCGCAGGACGCACGTCTTCCGCCTGCAACAACCGCTCGGCCTGCCGCAGCGCGTGCGTAACCTCTATCTGGGGCGAAGCAAAATGCAGGATACTCACACTAGCGGCAGCAGATGTCGGATTACGCCCCTGTGTTGGGCTAGGCGGTGGCACGGAGGCGGCAGGTGTTAAGGCGGTAATCAGTTCTGTGACGGGGTTGATGTGGCTGTCGATCGTGGCAGTGTTGAAATAGAGGGTTGTGTGTGGCAAGGCGGCAATTTTCTGCAAGAAAGTGCAGGCGGTCTTAGTGACACTGGTGAAGGCAGCGATGTAGACCTGGGCAAAGTTGGCCGCGTCCAACGCCGCCAGTGCGATGGGCAAGGCAGTCGTGCGAGCCAGAGCAGGGGTGGCATGCCCGTCGGTTTGCAGCTGAGCTTGCAGGGCCGTGAACAATTGCTGGAGCTCGTGATATTTCTGGCGTTGCTGCTCGATTTCGCCCTCCGCCAACCACGGGTTATGTGCCAGCTGCTGCGTGATGCGATGGTGGCAATGTGCCTGCAAGTCGGCGGCGCTCAGTTCGTTGAACAGTTGTTTGATTTCATGTGCAAATGCAGGCTGCAGGTAGCGGTATTTTCCTTGGCTCAGCAGTATGTGCACGAGCTGTTCGGCGTGCAGTTCGTTGATGACAGGTGATTCCGTGGTGCACAGCCGTGCCAGCAAACCGTCGAGCGTTGTCATCAGCGGCGGTTCGTAGGCAGGGTAGCGTTGCGCTAACGCGGCCAAGCAGAAGGTAACGAGGCGGCGGGTTGGCAGAATGACGGCACTGCGGGCGAGGCTGGCGCGGCTGAGCGTGGTCAGGTCGGCGCACAGGCGGCTGATAATGCAGGCCTCAGGTGGCAATAGCACGAGGCGGGGACTAGTGGGTGGTAGTTCTTGTGCCAAATTTCTCCTCCCTCTTAGAAGGCGACGCGGCTAGAATGGGTGGATTGGCTGGTGCAACATCAAATAAACAGCCCTGCGACCGCGGCAGTAATCATGGCCGCGATTGTACCGCCGAGTAAGGCACGCAGGCCAAGGCGAGCAAGATCGTGTTGGCGTTCGGGCACAAGACCACCGATCCCGCCGACGAGGATGCCGATTGAGGTAAAATTAGCGAACCCGCACAGGGCATAGGACATGATGACGGCGCTGCGCGGGCTGAGTGCCTCCTTTACTTGGGCAAGGTGCAGGTAGGCGACGAATTCATTGAGCACGATTTTTTCGCCGAGCAGTGCACCTGCGGTAAGTGCTTCCGACCACGGGATGCCCATCAGCCACGCGAACGGTGCGCAGATCCAGCCCATAATAATTTGAAAACTCAGCCGTACCGATTCGCCTTCGGGCACAAGCGCCGTGCCCCAACTACTAAAGCCAATCCATTCCCCGACACTGCCTAGCATGGCATTGAGCAGCGCCACGATGCAGATGAAGGCGAGCAACATCGCACTGATGTTGAAGATGAGATACATTCCTTCTCTCGCACCGCTGGCAGCCGCGTCGATAGCATTGCAGTTTTCGGTCGGCATCACCACCTCCACGTCACCCAGAGTCTGTGGCGTTTCCGTCTCTGGGATGAGAATCTTGGCAGCCAGCAGTGCCGCGGGTGCAGACATGACACTCGCCGTGAGCAGGTGTTCAGCAACATCAGGCACGGCGTTTTGCAACACCCCTACGTAAGCTGCCAGGATAGAGCCGGAGACCGTAGCAAAGCCGCCAACCATCAGGCACAGCATTTCCGAACGGGTCATGCCCGCGAGGTAGGGGCGAATAACAAACATTGCTTCGTTTTGTCCCATGAAAACATTGGCGGCAGCCGCTAACGATTCAGCCCCGCTGACCCGCATGGTGCGCCGCATTACCCGCCCCAAGAGATGCACGACGCGCGGCATAACCCCCCAGTGGTTGAGGATTGCCATCAGCGAGGAGAAAAAGGGGATAACCACCAGCACCTGCAACACAAAAATAAAACCAGATTTTTCCGCATCGGCAAGATCGCCAAAAAGAAATCGCGTGCCCTCGGCAGCAAAACCTAGCAGTTTGCTCACAACCTCTGCCAACATGGCAAACAAGGGCTGCAATACACCGGGCACATTCCAGGCAGGAATGCCGAGCACCAAGATGGCCAGGGCAAACTGCAGTGCCAGCCCCCAGATAAGCACGCGCAAACTAACGCGGCGCCGTGCATCGGAGAACAGCCAGCAGACACCTGCAAAAACCACTACGCCAAGGATACCCATGCGGTGCGCTCTAGCACGTGGCCAGCACAATGGCAAGAAATTTTGGCACGCAGCTCTGCCGCAACCTTGACAAAAAATTTAAAAAAAGCATGATGGGACGGTGTGCTACGGTGGAATTGGCGAAACGGTTAACGCTCTGGATTGTGATTCCAGCATCATGGGTTCGACTCCCATATTCCACCCCATTCCCAGCCCGCACCACAGACAAAGCCAGCCCGTGCCGCAGACTGACACGGAGTCGCCGTAGACGCATGCAAGCGGCAAACATATGCCCCTTACCCCGTCACCTGGACAGGAGCTGCGGCTCTACAGGGCTTGCAGTTTTTCTGTAGCGGTCTTTGCTTCTTCAGAATCAGCAAAGTTGTTGGCCACATCTTGATAGAACAAGCGTGCGGTTTTCTTGTCGCCTAAGTGACTAAAACAATCTCCCAGCCTGAGCTTAGCTAACCGCAAGTATCTTTTGTCGCTCCCCGCATCGACAAGATCGTTAAAATACAAGGCTGCGTCTCGTATTTTGCCAAGCTTAAAAGCGCTTTCTGCCAACAGATACATCGCCTCAAAGCGCGTTGGCTGACCTTGCAGGCGTTTGATCACTGCCTGGGCATCTTCAAACACATGACTATAACGCTGGCGGCCGAAAGCCACCTTCAATCCAGCCAGATCGGTTATTTTAGAGCGCTTCTTGCTACGCTTGACTTTCTTTTTTTTGTCGTAAAGTGCCAGCAGTGCCTTGAATTCCTTCAGCAAAGTCTCTTGGGTCGTGTTCAGCGCCGCAGTGCGGGCTTGTAGGTCGCTGAGCGTGCTTGCCACCGACTCATGCTCAGCGCTGAGACCCGGATAACGCCCAGTGATAACCCCGACCTTCATCGCATCGAGCAGTCCGGTAATTTTCTGCAAGCGTGTCTCAATGGCCGAGATACGGCTATGCACACTCGCGATCCGCTTGTTACCCGCGCTGCTATGGGTGTCTTGTTCTTTGCGGGTCGCATCAATACCATACTCAATGTCTAGCACGCGTTTTTTCAACACAAACAAGTCACTCTCAAGCGCGGCATGCTTCGCGCGTGTGGCACAGGCACTAGCAAGCACGACACACGCTAACAATAAGTATCGCCACATCGGTCTCCCCCCCTTCCGCTAAAGATTATTTTCTGGCAAAAAATCGTTAACCTGCTGTAAAAATTCTGCTGAAATTGCGCCAATGTTGCGGCGTTGCAACACTCCCTGCGCATCAATGATGAAAGTCTCTGGCACACCCGTTACGCCGTAATCAATCGCCATGCGGCCGTGGCGGTCGAGTCCGAGCGGGTAGGTCTTGTTGTATTGGCTGGCAAAACGGCGTGCCTCAGTCTCCTCGTCATGCACGGCAACGCCAACAACTAGCACCCGCTCGCGTGCGCGGTCCCACAGATCTTGCAACAGGGGCGCTTCCTGGCGGCAGCTCAGACACCAACTTGCCCAAAAATTCAACACCAACACCTTGCCCTGTGCCGCGGCGGAAAAACGCTCGCCCTGCAAGCCACGCAATAGATTTTCACCCTGTAACCAGTTTAGCACAAGTGCCGGTGCCAGCTTGCCTTCCAGCACGGTGCGCGGCTTGCTCTGGTCGATGGTCAGCCCTCGTGCCAACGTGTAGACCAACAGCGCCGCAACTGCTAGCAATGCGATGCTGATCAGCACATGCGCGCGACGCACTTGCATCATCAGTTGCCCAGAATTGATTTGATCAGCAGCTCTTTGTTCTGCATCTCGGTGTCGTGCGGCACACGATATTCCTCCGAATGCTTGACCATCAATGTGTGGGACTGCATGGTCTTTTGGGTGCGATCGAAGTAACCCTCAGTCACGACCCCCTGCCCCTCTTTGAACAGATCGGGTGGTGTGCCACGATGCTGGACGACGATGTCATGACCTTTGAAATCGGTCATGACGAAGGTTAGGCGCATGTCCGCCATGTCCTTCTGCACGCTGCCAACCTTGACCATGCCGCCGATTTTGATGTTCTTGCCCCACACATCGAGGTCGGGGGCAAAAACTTCCCGCGGGGTGTAGAAGTAGACGATGTTGTCGTCCAGTTTAAGCAGTGACAGTGCCACCACCACCGCAACGATAACCAGCGAGCCAACAATCCATTTAGTTTTCTTCATGCTGTTTTTCCGTCAGAGTCTGCTGTAAGGCACGCAGTTTGCGGCGCTCGTAATAAAGATACACCAGTGCCGACAGCAACGCCAGCACCACCACCACGTAAGCACCCGCTAAAGCCCAGCCCTGTGCATTCGTCAGCCACATGTCGTCCTCCGTCTCAATGCCAATCACTGACTAGTTCAGCAATGCGCTGCTGTAGGCGTAAGTTTTTTACCCGTGCGAACAGCAGCCAGGTCATGAACAGCAGCGAGGACAGGATGGTGATGAGCAGCAAGGTCAAAATTTCCCCGCTCATCGTGCCCCCGCCAATACTCGGTGGCTGATGCAGTGTGCGCCACCACGTCACGCTTTTGTAAACGATCGGCACGTCGATAAAGATTAAAATTCCCAACGCCGCGCTCGCCTTGGTCTTGGCTGCCCCGCGGGGCAACGCCTGCTGCAACAGGAGGTAGGCCGCGAACAGCACACCGAGGATAAAGGTAGTCAACAGCCGTGCATCCCAAGTCCACCACACACCCCACGTCACGCGACCCCAAATCGAGCCGGTCAACAAGCCTAGCACCGTGAACAATAGGCCTAGTTCGGCCGCGGCTTGCCCCCAGAGCAGGCAGGCTTCGGTTTTTTTGCGTAGCGCATAGACACTGCACAAGAACAGATAGAAAGCACATACAAAAGCTGTCAGGCAAGTTGGCACATGCACGTAGATAATGCGATAGACATCACCTTGATGCACGTCAGTGCCCACTCCGTAAAGACCCCAGCCCCAACCGACTAGCTGCAGGGCAAACAGGGCAAGGCCCCAACGCCAGGCTGCGAATTCAGCTCTCAATCTGTTCTCCAAACAACAGCAAACCCAAGGTCAGATAAACGATGTCCATCCCGATCAACAGCGTGATCCACTTGACCTGCGATTCATCCATCCCCCCGTTCTCTAGGTAGGCGTAAGATGTCTCCGCCGCGCCAATCAACAGCGGTACCGTCAGGGGAAAATAAGTCAGAGGGTAGAGGATATTACGTCCGTGGGCGCGCAAGACGATCGTCGTCAACAACACTCCCAGTGCTGCTTGTCCCACCAGCGCCAATGCGGCAATACCGAGCACAAACAAAAACGCCCCGTAATCGCTGTGGGCATTGAAGATGAAGGCGAGCAGCAGCAGCGGCAACAAGAACATCAAGCTGATGATGATGAACACCACTAGCTTGCTCAAATACCAAATTTCGCTGTTGAGCGGATAGGTGCGTAACAGGTCGTAAACCCCATCACGCTGTTCAAATTCAAAAATTCGCAAGCAGGAAATCTGCATGGCAAGAAAGAAGGCGAGGTAAATTTCGGCGACCAACACCCGTGCCGAAGCTATCCCTGGCGTAGCAAAACAGACCGCAGTAACCACCAGAATGACCGCCGCAAACAGAAACGACGAGCAGATGCGTTCCTTGTTGCTAAACTCTAGCCGCAGCCCGCAGCCGATGAAAAGATATAGCTGTTGCCAAGCCGAGGCATGTTCTCTAAGCATGCTGCAACTCCAAGCGTTGTGGCTGCAAAGAGGCAAAGGCGGTGTGACTGACGATCAAAGCTGCACCACCGCTATCTATGTGTTGCGACAGCAAAGCACTGAACAGCTGTGCCCCCTCGGCATCGAGTGCCGCGAGCGGCTCGTCGAGCACCCACAGTGGCGAGGGCGACAGCAGCAGTCTTGCCATGCTCAAGCGGCGTTTCATGCCCGTTGAAAAAAAACCCACTGCCAGACCACGTGGAAAACGAATGCCAACCCGTTGCAGGGCAGGCTGAATTTCATTTGCGTCGAAACTGCGGTTTTTCAGTTTTGCCCACCAGCAGAGATTGTCCCAGGCCGACAGCTGGGCAAAAAAACCATCGCCATCAGCCGCCAAGTATTCACACAGCTTACGTCCGGCCCCACCCGCGAAGATAATTTTGCCCGCGGTCTGAGGCAGCAGTCCGACGATAATTTTCAGCAAGGTGGTTTTGCCGGCCCCATTACGACCTTCGAGGTGCAAGACACTGCCCGCATCAAGATCAAAGCTAACATTCTTGAAGATGACACGCGGCGGAAAGCTCTTGGCAAGCCCACTAACATGCAACATAACTGCCCTACTGCCACCACCATACACAGGACCTGGGTGCTGACCTCCGCCTGATGACCAGCGTTCGTGCTAGCAGACATACCCTTCCTCTAGGAAGGAAAGAAAAGGTCAGCATCGCAAACCTCAACAACCCCTTATGAAAAGGCTACTTTACGTGGCTAGCGATGTCGATGACAAAATTTTCACAGGGCTAGCTCATCGCTACGCGCTGCGCTACGCGCTGCGCTACGCTACGCGGCTCTTTATAACGCTCGCTTCCTAGCTCGCTGCTCGTCCTCAGGCCCCTCTGCGCGCCCTCTCTGCTTGCGCCCAAGTCTCTCGGCAGTTGCCTCCACCTCTTGCCCACCGAGAGCTTTATGAAGGGCGCGGCGAGGCCGTACGCTGCGCAGCGGCTTTTTTGTAACGCTCGCTTGCTCGCTCGCTGCATGTTCTCAGGCCCCTCTGCGCGCCCTCTCTGCTTGCGCCCAAGTCTCTCGGCGGTTGCCCCCACCTCCTGCCCACCGAGAGCTTTATGAAGGGCGCGGCGAGGCCGTACGAAAACCCGACCATAAATACTGCCATATTGCTGTGAGATTATGCTTTTAGATAAAGCATGTGCCGTACCCACTCAGGAGAGTTTCTCGGTAGGGCTGCGCCTCGCCAAGACAACGGGGGTACGGGCTAAGGAAGGTCTTTGCCTCTCGTTATTGCGTTCAGGCTTGACCGCAAGACTATCGGCAGTTGCCCCCACCTCTTGCCTACCGAGGGCTTTATGAAGGGCGGGGCGAGGCCGTACGCTGCGCTGCGCAGCTAAAAAAATCTCTGTAGCTCTATAAAAATCTTGACTTTAACAATAATATTTGTTAGAACACCGCCATTGTTGTGGTTAAGTAAAGCATGGTCATAAGTTAAATAATGTTTTTAACTAGTAGGGTACTTATTATGCGATTTTTATTTGTTTTGGCGTTAGTTACAGGTTGTGGGGGAATAGAAGAGCCGATCAGTGCACCAAATTACGCGACTTCAGAGGGTGGGGAGATGTTGGTGGTGGAAGCTGGGGTCAAGACACTTGCCAACGGAGATAAAAAGAAACAGGGTCTTTGTGTGCTACAAACCTCCATGGCTGACCTCAGCGAGCGGCGCTTGTTGACGGTCGCTGGTGCGTTGAGCAAGAAGCAACTCGAATACGACCTGCACCCCGTGACTGACGGTATGTCTCAGTTTTTGTTGTGGACTGGTGTCGCTGGAATGGTCCTTATTAGTTTAGGTCTTCCATTCGACTTTAAGTGGGAACGCTTTCATCCATTCCGCTTTAAGTGGGAACGCTCTCGTCCTATACCTGGCTTCCTTGTTCCTGGTCTCGTTTTATTTGTTGGTGCCAATGCCTATTTTATGGTGAGGACAGTTAACCAGGCTAATAAGATTATTTCTGAACGAGAAGAACTAGAGGTTTCCGACAAGCGAATGATGAAGTTCATCGCACGCATTAGAGATACTAAAGGCAAGTATTCAGGGAATTGCGATCACCTCAAATAACGCGAATGTCGGGTTTCGCATATCTACCAACCAGACAAGAATTTTAGCCGTAAAATTCTATTTTACCAAAATATACATTGAAAAATCGCAGATATTACTTGGGATGAAATGAATAACGGTAAACCTTCCTGTTTTGCTACGCACGACTTTTTGTAACGCTAGCTACGCTCGCTACGCTGCTTTCTATATCGCTCGCTACGCTGCTTTTTGTATCGCTGCGCTCGCTGCATGTTCTCAGGCATCCTGCCATTGCGTTCAGGCTTGCTCCCAAGCCTCTTTGCTTGCCATCAGATCTCTCTGCCTGCCATCAGACCTCTCGGCGGTTACTGTAGTGACCCCCTGAAAAAAACCCGATATTCGCGTTCTCTAAGATAACGATCGATTACGAAAATTATCGTCTGCGCAAGCTTGCCCCACCTGATGGGGCAACACTCCATAAGGCCTTTTTTGCTTGCTCGTACACGACAACCCATGTTACAATCCTACTTATTCAACAAAAGGAGTGCGATATGCGAGCGACATTTTTTGTCTTCTTGGTGCTAGTTTTTTCATCCACTCAGGTGTTAGGGGAGAGCCTCTCTGCTCCCAAAAGTTATCTGCCTAACCCTGACCCTGCCTGTCTCAAAAAGAATCCCGCCTGTGGTGGGTCTCCGGGATCGGTGGTCTTCGAGTGTGGCGAAGGCGATCGCCCGTGGATAGTTCGGGAGAAACTTCCGCATTATTGCCCAATGACAACCGACGAACTGTACGGCAGTGATTACGACGGCTACTACAATCCTCAGATTCCAGTGCTTAGCGATGTGCTGCACAAAACAGAGTATATCAGCTCTGGTTGGGAAGTTGTCACCCGTGTCGGTTTCGAGCGCGTCGACTACAACGCCCGCTGGACAATTCAGGAGGATGGCAATTATCGTCTTATCTACATCACCATTGCCAAGGTTGACGAGCGTAATTGGCGGACGACAAAGACATACGCTCTAAAGTTTAAAAGCCGAACAAGAGATCGTTCCAACAGAGAATCATCCACCTATACGCTTTTCCGAGTAAACAGGCCCGAGGTTGGAGGGATGACAAGGATTGGTTATGGGCACGATATGAAGATAGGTTACCCAGCCGAGCTCTACCAGTTGACGTTGAGCTTCCACGAAGGTGAGAATCACAAGGTTCTGCAGATAGTCAGGGCTCGGCGCGATCTCAAATTGCCGCATACAGACCTCGACAACTTTTTCATTGCCAGTGGATCAGTTGAACATAAAAACGTTTTGATGGGGACTTGGTGGGAACAGGGCAGCTAATCCCGATCAGACTAATATTTTATCGCAGGAACAACATCACCGTTAGATTGGATTACCACCTTTGACCCCCCCTGTTTAAAAGGGGGGGAGTTTATCAGGGTTGCTAGTGTTCGTCTGCAACAATGCAGAGGACGTGTACTAACAAAACTAGCACTGTTCGGCATGCGCAACTACTGGGACTTGAACGCAATAGCCGAGGAGCCTGAGGGCAAGCGGGGGTCTTCGTGGCAAACCCAAGCGGAGCTAGTCCCTTAGCCCATGCCTCCGTTATCTTGGCAGGTCTGTGCCGTGCCAAGACAACGGAGATACGTGCTAAGTAGTGTCATTGCGGCTCTTTGTAACGCTCGCTTCGCCTGCTTTCTTGCCCTTATTCATCTCCCCCCCATGTGCTGACCTACTTGCCTGTCGTTGTATGTAGTTGTGGCGTTGTCGGGCAGCAATAAATTTACCCATCACTTACCGCTGTTGAGCAGCTCAGCGATGAAACCGGTGGAACATTCGCCGCGGCGGAAGGCGGGGTGATTGATAACTTTGCTGTGAAAATTGATGTTGGTCTTGATGCCTTCTATCTGCAATTCCTGCAAGGCACGGTTCATGCGGGCCAGCGCCTCCTCACGGTCTTGCCCATGCACGATGAGTTTTCCTAACATCGAGTCATAATCGGGCGGGACACGATAGCCGTTGTAGATCATGCTATCTATCCTGACCCCGGGCCCGCCGGGCAGATGGCAGTCGGTAATTTTGCCCGGGCTGGGGACGAAGGTCACCGCATCTTCAGCGTTGATGCGGCACTCGATGGCATGTCCTTGCAACTGCGTAAACGATGTCAACCTCGTTAACTTCTCCCCCGCGGCAATTTTAATCTGCTCCTTGACCAAGTCAATCCCCGTCACCATCTCAGTCACGGGGTGCTCAACCTGAATGCGAGTGTTCATCTCAATAAAATAAAATGTGCCGTTCTGATCGAGGAGAAACTCTACCGTGCCCAATGACTCGTAATTGCAGGCCCGGGCAATTTTCAACGCCGCATTGCCCATGCGCAGGCGCAGTTTTTTGTTGACTAGCGGGCAAGGTGCTTCTTCAATAATTTTCTGATGATGCCGTTGAATGGAGCAGTCTCGCTCGCCGAGATGGATGACATTGCCATGTGCGTCAGCCATAATTTGAATCTCGACATGCCGCGGTGAAGTCAAGTAGCGCTCAATAAACACCTGCGGGTTGCCAAAAAAAGCCTCGGCTTCGCTCTGTGCCACCCGAAATCTATTCTTCAACTGCTCTTCGGCATGCACGATCTTCATGCCGCGTCCGCCACCACCAGCAGCGGCCTTGATAATCAAGGGATAGCCGATGCGCCGCGCCACTTGCAAAGCCTCCGTCTCCGCGGCCACGGGATCAGCACTGCCTTGTAGCAAGCGCACGCCCGCGGCGGCAGCAATTTTTTTGGCCTCAACCTTGTTGCCCAACTGTTTTATCTGCTGAGGTGAGGGGCCGATGAATTTTATTTTATATTGCTGGCAGATATGGGCAAACTTGTGATTTTCCGCCAGAAAGCCATAGCCAGGATGGATGGCATCGATGCCACTAACCGCGGCAACACTCATGATTTGTGCCACAGACAGGTAGCTCTTGCGGCTCGGTGCTGCGCCAACACAATAGCATTCATCGGCAAGACGGCTGTGCAGTGCCTCCCGATCGACCGTCGAGCAAATCGCGACCGTGCCGATGCCAAGCTCACGACAAGCACGGATAATGCGCACAGCAATCTCGCCGCGGTTGGCGATAAGAATTTTGCGCATCACTATTCAAGCACAATCAGGGTCTGATCAAACTCGACTGGCTTGCCGTTTTCAACCAAGATTTCAGTTACCGTGCCAGCACTTTCCGCTTCGATTTCGTTCATCAACTTCATCGCCTCGATGATGCACAACACATCACCTTTCTTCACCTGCTGCCCGACTTCGACAAACGGGTCAGACCCCGGTCCCGGTGCCCGATAAAACGTGCCAACAAAGGGCGACGTAACTATCTGGTGCGGCTCCGCGGGCTTTTTTTCTTTTTTGATTTTTGCCGCGGGCGCAGTGCTAACCTCAACCTCGGCGCTCTCGCCAGGGCTGTGCTTCACTAGTCGTATTTTCTGATGACTGTCAGAGATCTCCAGCTCGCTCACCCCGTAGCCTGTCATCAGCTTCATGATGTTTTCAAGTCGCTTGATATCCATTATTTAACCTTTTCCACGTAAGAACCAGAGCGTGTATCTACCTTAACGATGTCGCCTTTTTTGATATGAAAAGGCGCGGTGAACGTCAAGCCTGTCACGGTTGTCACAGGCTTACCCCCCCCGGAAGAGGTGTCCCCCCTAATGTTGGGCTGAGCTGCGGCAATTTCCAATTCGACAAAGGTATCAATCTCACAAGCGACAGGCTTACCATTGTAGAAGGTGATCTTGACCGCACTGCCCTCCTGCAGGTAACCGATGTTGTCATCTAACTCCTTCGCCGTCAACACATACTGCTCGTAGCTCTCGTTGTCCATAAAGTGGAAGTTGTCGCCCTCACGGTAGAGATACTCGGTCGTGTGCACCTGCAAGTCGGGGATGCCGACACGATCAACTCCCGCCTTGAAGGTGACCTCCAACACCTGTGCTGTTTCAAGGTTTTTAAGTCGCGTGCGAACGAAAGCTGAACCCTTGCCAGGGTTAACATGCTGAAAGCCAACAATCGTCCACGGCTGCCCCTTGTACTCGATGCGAAGACCCTTGCGGAAATCAGTTGTCTCATACATGCGTGCTCCTGCTCAAAAAACCCGACTAACCTACCGCATGTGCCGCCCGACTGCAACTTTCTTAACCATACCATCGACATACGGCTAAAACTGTGCAGCCCGCGAGGGGCATACAGGACAGCTTTACTCAGGCCACACCCACTGCCGTCACTTAGGCCGCACGCGGTCAGGGTGTGTCGGCCCTGATCAAGCGACGATGCCGCAGAATACGGTGTAGCGGCCCGCGAAAGTGGGCAAATTCAACCTGTCGCTCGCGCTGCAGAGCAACACCTGGGCCGCGCAGTTCACGTCCCGCGGTGACATGCACGATCGTGCCCCGACCTTTAGCGTTGACCGCTTCGACCATCACCACATGCCCCTTGTAGACGAGCAAGTCTAGCGGACGGATGAGACGCAGCTGCTGGGGCATGGTGACCAACTGCCAGGTTTTTTGCAAACTTTGCGGGGAGAGCTGTAACATTTGTTTGGTAGTCAGATAAGGCATGGCCAGCCCCGCGTGATTGAAAACATGGTGAATAAAATTGCTGCAATCAAGACTGCACTTGGCACAAGCAGCACAGCGAGCGATTTTGCTTTTGTCGGCATTGCCAGCCAGGCATTGCACACAAGCGCGGCAAGCTGCGGCACTGTAGACTTGCTTGCCGCCATAGACGTAGGTAATGGCATAGTTGCGCATCATCTGCGCTACCGTTGCCGCCACCCGCTGACGATAAACTTGAGCACCGTGCACCTTAACAGGCTTAGGCACATCGGCAGCCAACAGAGACAAGGCACAGCATAGTAGGCTCAGTCTCATTGCCTATCTCGCAACAGCGAACTGATTACGTCGCCAACATCACGGTTATTGAGAAATTCCAAATGCCGCAAGTGGTTCATAGGCACAGCCGTAACGTTACCCCTGCGTGGCTTGAAGATGCCATCTTCGCCCGTCGCGACGCTATCATTGAGCGAATGCAGACAGTAAACTTGCAGCGATGCGGGTATCTCGCTGTCATGCAAGTCCGTCAGGAATGAGGAGTTGGGACGCATCTGCCACAGGTCGTGCCACACCAGTCCTAGCGGAGTCATCAAGGCAATATAGGTAAGTTTCGAACCGCAAAAGGGCGTGCCCATTGTGATTATCTTGTCGCAGTAACGCGCCCCGCCGAGCTTCAATAGCCACCACAGCGCCACGAGACCACCCTTTGAATGCCCGACGATGTTGATTTTGTCGAAGTTATGCAGCTTGAATAGACGTTGCAACTTGCGATCGATAAGCTTGGCCGAGTCGATGATATTTTCGGTGAAAAAAACCCCTAACAGCCCACCAAGATTGAAGCTAACGACATCGTAACCCCTTGAAGTCAGAATGCGTTCTGTAATCATCAGACAGTTGCGAGAGGAAAAGAAGCCATACAGCAGTAGCAGGGGGATTTTCTGGGGGCTGAAGGCAGTGCGCCTGATCAACTCGTTGTTTTCTTGTAACTCGTCGAGCAGTTCACGGTAGATGGCTTTCATCTGGGTGATGAGGGAGGAACGGCGGCTTAACAGTTCCCACGTCAAGGCGGGAATTAGCAGTGCCAACGTCAAGACCAGCAACACCAACACTGTGCGAGCCAGAAAGTCAGCGTGCATGGCGGCAAAGTGGGCAATTAGAAACGACTCTGGCAAAATACCGATGAAAGTAAAGATAACGACATGCCGCACCCGAAAAGCCAGCAAGCCGAACACAAGTGAGCAGAGGTCGAAGTGAGCAAAGGGAAAGAGACGCAGTAGCAGGATAATCTTGTAGTCCTGGGCGCGCATGAAGCTGTAGGTGCGAGGAAAATTGCGCTTCAGCCAGGGCATGACGATTTTTTTGCCAACCAGCCGCGCGATAAAAAAAACCACCAAGCCTGACAGCACTGCCCCGACCGCGTTGAGCAGTGCTCCCCACACCGTGCCGAAGCTTTCCGCGGCGATGGCAGGTAGCAATGAAACGGGCGTAAAAACAAACGGACGAATGATTGCCAGCAGCAAAAAACGCGGCAAGTGCAGCAGTTCGTCCGCGCCCAAACAACCACGCAAAGAGTTAACACAGACATTTTGCCAAAACGACGCGGCCACGAACACCGCCGCGACAATCAGCAGCAGTTCGATGGTGATGACGGTCTTAAGTCTGCTGGTCTGAAGGTAGGCGCGCATCAGTCAATTATCACCAGCATAAGGCTGGTGGCTGGTAGCTATCGCCCGCCTGGCGATGAGTCAGAGGGGGATTGGAGGTCTGCCGCGCCCCGCCGTCTTTCAGCTTGAACTGGATAGTTTTGACCATGCTCATATACTATCACGACGTACATTTGCCTGTCTAGCACCGCCAAAACGGAGGAATTGCAAGGGCCGTGGCCTATGGTCACGAAAAATCCTGACCCCACTGTTAAGATACTGGGCAAAAATATGCGCAAGACTTGCGACGCGGTCAGATGGCGATGCGACTCAAAGGCTCGCGACGTGTGTCGCAATCTGGATCGGCAACCTTTTCCGTGGCAAACCCAGTGGCAGGGAACAGAAAACGAAAATCAACCAAGCGCAGCGGCTGCTCTGTGTCGTAGTGCCCGTTGCGAGACGACGCACTGTGACCGCAGGAGGTGAGTGCGATAACTCCCTGCTCCTCGTTACCCTCGTGCCTGCTGTCCATCATTTTGTGTAGGGTGCGTGCCAGTGTGCGGGCAATCAAATGCCTGTTCTCCTGCAACCACGGGGCTTGCAATTGTGAGAGATACAGTGCAACACGCCTGCTGGCATAGATGAGGTCACGCCGTTCACGCAACAGGGCCAACTGTGGCTCGCGATCGAGGCGGTAGTAAGATCCAGCCGCCATTTTCCCTCGCATGTGGTCGACGCTGGCTAGGGGGATGCTGACAGTTTGCCTCCCTGGCGACGCAATTCTGAAGCGCACGTGCACATACTTTTGGTTGCGCCCGACCCGCAACTGCACCCGATAACGGCCTTGCGAATCGGTCGGCGTTACCACCCGCACGTCAGCACAAGCGTCTCGCGGTCTAGTTGCCATTAACGGCAACGCCAGCGAACAGCGCGACACGTCGACATAGACAAGTGCTCCGACTAGCGGGCGCATATCCTCGCGCCGCAGCTGACCGTTTAGCTTCAGTTTTTTGCGGGCAAATTTGGTGAAGAGGCTGCGCAAACGGCGTTGTCGAGGAGTTTTGTTGTTGTTTTCAGCTGCCAGCAGTTCCAACATGGGCACGAGCACTGCACCCGACACTACCGCCGCCAACACTAGCCTTGCCAGCACAACTTCCTCCTTAACTTATTACCTAACGCCCCCCGCACAGGCTAACCAAGCCGTGTCACCCATCTAACTATGCCCCGCCACTTCAAATCTTAAGCAGGGGTTGTAGCGCTTGGGGCTGAAAAAATCAAGCTCAAGCACACGCTTTTCGTCATCCACCGCCGCGGAGGGCCGATCGATGCTCCCTGTTTTTGAGCCGAGACCCCGCCCAAACGGTGTAACTATTTTATATGATTATGCTTTATATTTTTAATAGCACAGGGGGGGAACAAGTTAAATAGGCTGCGGACGCGTGCAGTAGAGCAACACTGCCAGTATACCCGCGCCGATTGCCCACAGCACTAACACACCTGCGAACCCCTTTTGCTGGACAAGAAGGACTACCTCCATAATCTCGTCAACGGCCTGCTCGATATCTGCCTGCTCCTCGGCATCGAGTTCGCTATCATCGCGTGTCTCTTTGCCTAGTTCGATCACCTTGGCCAATACGTCGGCATGGATTTCTTCTGTGGGTACGTTCTGTAAGCTGTAGACCAGTACCGCGGCACCAAGCATCACGACATTGAACAGGATAAAAACAACCATCACTAACTTGCCTAGCAGCCCTCTACCTAACATCATGGCGCTCCTCCTCACTGCCCTTCAGCGTCCGTCCGTGCGTATATTGTCGGCCATCGCGGCCAAAACTTGACCCACTAGAGGCATTGCGTCGTATTTCTTTTGTATTTACATGGTGTTATGCGGATAGATGCCTGAAATTAAAAATAATAAAATAATATATTGCAAAAAAAAACGATATGACACAATCGGCTGTGTGGTTTTTTTTATAATACTTTTTAAGAGGTGTAACGATGAAAGTTTTCGTAACATTATTAGCTATGTTATTGGCGACAGGGATGAACAACGTAGCCATAGCTGACACTGACCCGCCGCTTGTCACTGTGGATGATGATAAAAATCCTGACGAAGGGTCGCCTATCTCCAAGAATAAAGCGGTTATAGGAGCTGTTATTGTCGGTGCTGTAGTCATTGCTGCTCTTGGTGGTAGGGCCTTAGCAAAACGTATGAAAGGATCGACAAAGAAGATAGCAGGAGCTTCGGATCAAAAAGCACCTAATCATAGGGCATCTACAGAGGGTGGCAATGGTAGTAAGGGCAATACCGACACTGTTGCTGGTGCAGATCCCGATGTAGAGCCCCAAGTCGCTGAAAAGCCACAAGATGTAGAGCCCCAAGTTGCTAACAAGCCAGAAACAACTGAAGTAGACGATCCAAAAGTTACTGAAGAAGTTGCCGGCAGCAGTGAGGTTACTGAAGAAGCGACCAACACCAACACTGTTAAAGTAGACGATCCAAAAGTTACTGACAGCAGTGAGGTTACTAAAGATCCAAAAACAACTAAAGTAGACAATCCAGTAGCTAAAGCATCTGCTAAAAAAGAGAAATTGGTTCAAGCACATATGGCTAAGGGATTAGAGGCTCACCCTGAAACTATCAAAGCGCTCGAGGATGTGGGAAAACTAGCCGATCTTTCGGCTGAGGACGCAAAAAAACTAGATGACTTTTGGGATGAATATGACAAAGCAGATGAATATGGATATAAAGATGGGAGCTACATACGTGCTATTGTCCATGGTGAGCAAACGTTAGACCTCACTGAGCTTGTCGATGCGGTCAGTGAACTACATGCAAGATTATTGAAAAACCCTAGTGACATGGGATTACAAATAGATTTTTACAAAAAAGAAGACCTGCTTCGGAGACTAGTTACTCATAAGAGTACTCTTCGTAAGCTTAATCAAGGGGGTATTGGGTATGATGCCTATGACTATATGGATAAAATTTACATGGATAGCCCTATTGTAAGAGTAGTTCAAGTTAGAATGGATGTGATTTTTGCGACAAAAAAGCCATCTACATTTGAAAATTTAGATGCTTACGAGAAACACATCGACCGTAAGGTAAGAGAAATGTTATTGGAACAGCTATCTGATATAAAAGCACAAGAAGAAATTTATGGTCCTGGTGAAGCTCTTATGTATACAGTGAGAACTGAGACAGGTCATATTGAAGAGTTGGTTGCTGCCGAGAAGGCGTTGCGATTATCGGGTTTCCTGCGCCCAGAGACTTTTAAAACACCCTGATGACATTGCGCGGGGCACATTGCCCCGCTCAGTTTTTGTCCCCGCGAGCTGGTCTGCTTCTCGATCAGTTTAGTTGTCGTTACTGAGAGGGCGGTTGGACGTGACACTTGCCCAGGTGCTTTTCTTTAATTTGCACCTGCTGCAACTCAGCCATCATGTTGCGCACTCGTCGGGGTTTAAGCCCAACCTGCTCATCATCCTCGTCCAACAAGGCACGAAGCCTGAGCTCGGTTATGAACGATTCAACCTGCCGCAGAGCAGACCCTGGAGATCTAGCCAAGAGAAACACCGTTTTTTGGTTTTCACCGAGACCGAGGGCACTCTCGACACTCACCCAAGCCTTGCTATGCATGCCCGTTCTGACTTCGCGGGTCTGCACGTCATCAGACTCGCTAACGAAATAGCCCGTTCTGACTAGCATGCGGATCTGCACGTCATCGAGGCTACCTGCTGAGGTGAGAAGCTCAATCTTGCCGCCGCCACGCTGCGCGAGCACACACCAACCCTGTTCGTTTTTCGTGCCCAGGCCCAAGAACCCTCCTGGCACTGCCACATCTACCTTGTAGGCGTACAGACGCACTCCCTCCGTGACGAGGTCGGCGGTGTTACCGTGCGGCGGGCTGCCGCAAGCAAGGGTGGACAGGAGAAGCACTGTGGCGGGAACGTTGTTCTTAAAAAACTTCATTAAAAACACTCCAAAACTGTCTGATAATATAGATAAGTGACGTTATTATATAATAAAATATATCTGTTGTCAAGAGGGGGAGGAATTATGAGAGGGCAGCTGGCATGTTGCCACCCAGCATAGCCTCAACGCGATCAAAGCTGATCTCGGTGTCTGGTGCGTGATTTTGATCCTGCAAGAAGTTGATCTGGTTAAGAGCATAGTTGCTAATGAAAACTGGTATGCTTTCAATGCTGATTATGGCACTGGTGAAGAAAAAGCACTTGTAAAAACAATTAACCGTTGGATTAAAAAGTACAGATACTCCTGAACGTTGTGGGTGTCTGAAGTTTGCTGGATACTGATTATCAAAGTGCCTCTGACAAGGGGGTTATGCCGCTTGTTTCGCTGAGTGTTACGCCATCAACGCCGCTCTCTGTTTCAGTTCCTTTCCCATGTGCGCTTGAGGATAGATCGTTTCCTTTTGAAGAGCTCAGCAAAATCACCGAAGCCGAGAGTTGGCGCAAGGAAATCAACCGTCCCCTGTATCACATCCACAAGTGGTAGGCACGCCGTCTTGGTTAAGTTTTTCGCTCGATGCTTATCGGCACGTTTGCCCCTCCAGGCAGCAGTATTGTTGATTTATTTTATCAGCCAGTTCGTAATTTTTAGGGATAAAGATCGCCAGTGGGTCAATAAAAGAAACGATGCAAGCAGGGGAAGCAGCCGCCACTGGAGTCGACCCTGCCACATTCTGACAATCGAGAAGCATAGATTCGTTCTCCACTCCCTGCGGCTGGTATTTAGCTAATTTTTCAATTTTCTTTTCAGAGTTGCCAATTCTTTTTTCGAGATGCCAGTAACCTCACGGATCATCGTGTCGTTCAACTTGCCCGACTTCAGCATATTTAGGATGAGGTTCTCCCGCCCGACAGAGATGCCTTCTTCGCGCCCGACAGAGATGCCTTCCTCACGTCCCTCAACCCGTCCCTCGACGACCCCCTCAACCCGCCCGCGGGCGAAGTTTTCCGCGCCTACTCTTTCATAACCTAGTAATATATCTGGCATTAGTAACTCCTCTTCTGGTAATTCGGGCCAGCGTTCTCGCTCGATGCGATCGAAGGCCTGCCAACCAAGCTTCTTATCGGTATTTTCGTAATAATCAATGAGACTGTCAATAATATACCGATGTCTGGTGTCTTTAATTTCCCGACTTTTCTCGATAATTTGAGCGACATCGTCCTCAGTTGCCTGCCAGAAATTGACTAAACCGTAGAGAACGATGCCTGCGGGTGTACCTCCTCGCCAGAGACGAGGGCGAGCAAATTTACTGGGGTAAAAAACCTTCAGCGTAAAATCAGGCAACCAGCTGAGCAGTTTTTGCATAGCGGGTGAAGAGGTGTCGTGTTTTCGCCAGGCCCACCGCAGATAACTCTCCTGTATAACGACGTTCGGGTCAGCACAGCAAAGCAGGATCATCGGCACGACAGCACACTTGGTGCGTTTGCAGAGCGCGGCATAATAACTCATGATCTGCACGATGGCATCGGGATCGTCGTAACTCTTGTGCTCCAAGATGATATAGAACATCACCTGTTCACCGTCGAGCAAGGCGATCTTGACAATAAAATCGGCATATAGGCTTTTGTTCCCCAAAACTGCGGCCGTGTCGGTGACATCCAAGGTCTGCCAATCGAACAAGGAGCTGATTTTTGGTGGCATCAACACGGTTAAAACCTGCGCGGCCAATTCTTTATCCTTGAGGAGTTTGAAAACCTTATCGTGGAGCGAGGATTTTTTTGGCATCGGTTTCTCCGAGATAAATTGCAAGTGTTTATCAGTTAGATATTAGCGTGTGTGGGGGCAAAGAGCAAATTCGTCAGCATCTCATCTCGTCTTCACTGGCGTGAGTGTGGCTACCCCCACTATTGGTACATTATCCGGTTAAATTCAACGTGTTTCCCATATGGTAACGATCAGCGGAGTTTCTGCTGGTATGGTATTCATAGCCATCGAGATACAAAGCAATTTTATGCTCGCTTACCTCCAGGCACAATGGTCGTCTGCCACATTCTGACAATCGAGAAACATAGATTCGTTCTCCACTCCCTGCGGCTGGTATCTAGCTAATTTTTCAGTTTTCTTTTCAAAGTTGCCAATTCTTTTTTCGAGATGCCAGTAACCTCACGGATCATCGTGTCGTTCAACTTGCCCGACTTCAGCATATTTAGGATGAGGTTCTCCCGCCCGACAGAGATGCCTTCCTCGCGCCCCTTGACAACCCCCGCCTGCTCCCCGCGGGCGAAGTTTTCCGCTCCTATTCTTTCATAACCTAGTAATATATCTGGCATTAGTAACTCCTCTTCTGGTAATTCGGGCCAGCGTTCTCGCTCGATGCGATCGAAGGCCTGCCAACCAAACTTCTTATCGGCATTTTCGTAATAATCAATGAGACTGTCAATGATATACCGATGTCTGGTGTCTTTAATTTCCCGACTTTTCTCGATAATTTGAGCAACATCGTCCTCAGTTGCCTGCCAGAAATTGACTAAACCGTAGAGAACGATGCCTGCGGGTGTACCTCCTCGCCAGAGACGAGGGCGAGCAAATTTACTGGGGTAAAAAACCTTCAGCGTAAAATCAGGCAACCAGCTGAGCAGTTTTTGCATAGCGGGTGAAGAGGTGTCGTGTTTTCGCCAGGCCCACCGCAGATAACTCTCCTGTATAACGACGTTCGGGTCAGCACAGCAAAGCAGGATCATCGGCACGACAGCACACTTGGTGCGTTTGCAGAGCGCGGCATAATAACTCATGATCTGCACGATGGCATCGGGATCGTCGTAACTCTTGTGCTCCAAGATGATATAGAACATCACCTGTTCACCGTCGAGCAAGGCGATCTTGACAATAAAATCGGCATATAGGCTTTTGTTCCCCAAAACTGCGGCTGTGTCGGTGACATCCAAGGTCTGCCAATCGAACAGGGAGCTGATTTCTGGTGGCAATAACACGGTTAAAACCTGCGCGGCCAATTCCTTATCCTTGAGGAGTTTGAAAACCTTATCGTGGAGCGAGGATTTTTTCGGCATCGGCTTCTCCGAGATAAATTGCAAGTGTTTATCAGTTAGATATTAGCGTGTGTGGGGGCAAAGAGCAAATTCACGACCATCTCATCTCGCCTTCACTGGCGTGGGAGGTACCTTGGCATTGCTCTAGGTTATCGGTTGTGGCTGTCCCCACTATTGCCTCTGGCTTGGCAAGAGCGGAGCTTCTTCTTGATTCGCCTTCTGTGTGCCAGCCCCAAAACCTTGTAGTAGATTAGGTATGATGTAACCGCCTGCTACTTCCTCAGCTATTGAGCAGGGGAGGGAGAGCCAACGGCAGACATCATATTTGTCAAGAAATTTTTTCAGATAATTTCGACACGACTTTGTCGGACGGGCTGTAACCTTGAAAGAGAGTGCTGTCCCATCTCTATTTTTTTGGCAGTTGATCCATTCGTGGGGTGTGTCTGGCTTGTCGAGTTTTTTCTTGTGGTGCTTCTGTGGTGTCTTTGGCTTGTCGAGATTAGTAGAGCGTAGATCACAAAGTTGTTGTAGGCTGGGAGGATCAGCCAATACAAGGTCGCTTTCGGCAATCATACAAACAAGTAGATCCCGTTTTTTGGCAAAAGAAACAGCATCACCGCGGCTGTTAGCATAAGCAATTAATCCGAATATTTTCTCATTACTGAGTGTGTATTTGCTCTCAATAAAAAGACGGGCATTTTTATTTAAAAAATGGATAATTTTTTTCTTATTAATAGTTTTCTTGGCTTCAACGAGGAAAATTACATTACCATCACAGTAGACAGCAAGATCAATTTCGCCATTTTCATCGCCGAGATGAAGATGCAGGTTCTTGTTAGTTTTCAGCACCTTAATGCCAAGCTGCTTGTGTAGTTCTGCGGGCAGGTCGTCTCCAACTATTTTTTCTAGCCCATCTCCAACTGCCTTGTCGTCTCGTAGGCCATAAACGACACACCTAACGATAGCGACAGGCTCGCTGTCAGGAGGCCACCTAAAGAGATGAGGCATGTCAATAATTCTGAATTCCTGCAGTAAGGCGGTTTGCCCCTTCCACAAGACTTGTTGATCTTTCCATGCGGAGAGCAAGGGGGGCTGCTGTTCAGCGAATTTCATTGCTTCAAGCATATCTCTTGATACTGCAATTGCTTCAAGCATATCAGCGAATTTCATTGCTGTAAGTGTCGTTTTCGGTATCGCTGCCTGCAGTTGCCGTTGCCTACGAATTTCTGCCTCCAACAGCACTTGTTTGCGCATCCCTGCTTGCATAGGGGGCACTGGCGGGAACGCCTTAGTCAAGCTCGTGAGAGCCATTTCGCTCGTAGACCTAACAAATCGACGTGGAGAGGCAGCCAGATTGCGCTTGGCTGCGGGCTTCATCTCAATTTTGGGCTTACCGAGTCCGATTTTGTCGTCGATCAATATTTATCCATTTTGGAATACAAGAACACGTGGACACTGTACATTAGTCAGCACAACCATTCAAGAATTAGTCGCTCCTACCTGTATAGTTTTGCCGAGTCCAACTGCATCGGCAAGCAAGATTCTAGCCTGCAAATTTTTCTGGCCGTCAAGGGCTTTAATCCCGACCTTAGCACGTAGGGCTACATCTTTATATAGATAGGGCTAGCTTTTTCCTAGCCATAGTGCTAGGTAGCCCGCCATGCACATCGAGGCTGAGGCGAGTCACAGACGTTGCACATCGTTCAGTCGGTTCGGGTTGCTCCGAAGGATGGCGGCAAGGTGAAGATTGCGAAAAAACTTGCCAACGACTATGACATCGATTTTCCGCCGCACAAATATTATCAAGCGATGGACAAGTTACTGGAGGTCAAGGACGAAGTCATGCGTCTTGTCTTTGCCGAGAGCAAGCGTTGGCACAATGCTGAAATTAAGCACCTGTTGATCGATATAACTACCGCATATTTCGAGAGTTTCGTCAAAGATAGCTTTCGTCAACCGGACTACAGCAAAGACAACAAGTCGAAATAGTCACAGCTCATTATGTCTCTGATAACGACAGATGAAAGCTTGCCGAAGATGCATGTTGGGACGGGTTGTATGGCATGGTCACCAATCATGCTCCTCCTCACTGCCCTTCAGCGTCCGTCTGTGCGTATATTGTCGGCAATCGCGGCCAAAACTTGACCCACTAGAGGCGTTGCGGCATATTTCTTTAAAAGGCCACATAGAACATCGGCATCAACACCAGCGAATACATGTCTATATCATCATCAACTTTACTGTCGTCTGTCTCTACCGTTGAGGGCTCACCATCTTGCCAAACATGTTTCTCATGCTCTGCATGTCTATCAAACGTATCTATAAGAGGCAGGCTAGCGTTTAAGCCTATCCCCACCCCCCACCGTGACCAGAAAAAATCCCGGCGTAAGGCGAGATGCCCCGACATTTCCTTCCAGCTAAGTTCAGATTTGCCTCCGTATCGTTTATCTTTCTCGCTACCACCATGCTGAAGTACTTCCAAAGCTACTTGGGTTAACCCTACTCCCATTCCTAAGTTAAAATAATTGGCTACATTGAAATAAAGCGACAACCACCCCACAAATTCGCGGTAATCGTAATCGGGAGTTGGTACCAATGCTTCTAATGGCCCTAACGCATCCCAGGTAATGAGCTCATCATGCCAGGAGAAATTCCCCCCTACTGCCAGTGATACCAGCTCGCTAAAGGCAAATTCCACCTCAAGACCCGCGGCAACAGGAAAAAATTGTGCGATCTCCATGGTGACATTGGTTCGCATTTTGACTTCTGCCAGTATGTCTTGCATTCGCCGGTGGAGAAAACGGTAACTCGGTGTGTAGAGCAAGCGCAAGGTAAAAGGATGCAGCGGGTTGCGAGCATTACCGGAGTTTTTCACATCTCGCGCCACTTTGCCTTTGGCATCTTCTTGCACCACTGCAGGTGGTTGATTGCGAGCATTACCGGAGTTTTTCGCATCTCGCGTCACTTTACCTTGAGCATCTCCTTGCACCACTGCGGGTGGTTGATTTTGTTCAGCGGAACTGTGGTGCGGAATACCCAGCAAAACCAGCCCCACTACCATCCACCAGCAAAACCGCAACTGTGTCATGGCCATCTCCCGGCTGAGTAAACAATCCCATGATCGGCGTTTTTTGGCAAAACGTTAGAAAACTGCGGCAGGAAGTATGCAAGGCTTTAATAAAAAAATTATTTTCTGCTGAAGACCAAACATAATTATACCGATGGGGGAGGGCGAGGGTGGTGGTGATATAGAGAATGTGGCAAGGAGAAACAGCCCCATGAAGTTCCTCCTGGTGTTGCTCGGTGGCATACTCGTTGCCTGTGGTGAAAGACCGACGGTCAAGCCCGATTCTGTTTGCAGCGCGCTTGCAATCAGCCCCTGTGTGACCAAGAATAAAAAAGAGGAAGAATCCACGGGTAGTGTGGCACATTGCAAAACCCAAAGGAAAGACTACGATAGCGTGCGCGGGGTATGTATTGTGCCCACCATTGCCTTCTGCGCCAAAGAGCTAGGGATGGTGGCAGGTTCACAAGCCTGCCAAGTGCCTGCCAGCCAAAGCGACTGCGATACTATCGGTAAAGAATTGAGCAAGACCTTGAGTTGGGAGAACAACGAGTGCAAGGCGGCAACTAGCATCGCTGGTCAAGGCAAGCTAGACAGCAGCATCAGGATTGCCTGGAACGGCAAGACCACCGTGCAAGGAGCACGAAATGCGTTCGTCAACATTGGTAGTGTCACAGTTAGACCCTCAAAAAACGACTACCACCAGGTAAGCATGCTAAAAAAGAAAAACTCAACCTGTGAACTGCGCCGCGCGGCAGTAAGCGGCAGCAACTTCAAGGTGGATGCAAAAGGCCCTGTGTCTACCTGCGAAGGCAAGATTATCGTGATCAATACCAAAACGGGTGACTACAACGTCAAAGAATTCTCGGTGAAGATCAACTGACTCATCTGGGGCTATTCCCTCTATTGGTACACTTAGCCGCTTAAATCCAACGTGTTTCCCGTATGGTAACGATCCAAAAACTCCTGTGGAGACTCATACCCTAGCGAGGAATGCAGTCTCTCGTGGGGGTCACTACAGTGCATCCGCCACGCCACTGACGGGCAGGGTTATCGATACTGGCTCTTGACTACGTGTAGTCAGTAGGAACTCACCTAACGATGCGTTAAGGTAATGCAGGACAAAGGTATGGTAAAATATCTTGTTATTTCAACATGTTATATTTTCTCCTTTGAGATTTATTCGGTTTTTACCGATACTGGTGACGTAGGCGAGGTGATTAGCATTGGGGGGTTTCATGGCAGAGGATAGAAAATCACCGAGCACCGTCCGCAGGAAGGTCGCTGTTCCGCGTGAAAAGGTGCAAGAAATTTGCGACGATTTTTCCCTCTTTGGCTTTCGCTACCAGGTTGATGAAATAAAACAAAACCCTCGTCGGCTTGAGGAATACAACCCTCTCCCCTTCCCTCCTAACGGGTTGAAGTTTACAGACAGGTCAAGCGATTGAATTTTAAAGATTGTTGCTGATGCCCAGTTGGAACGAGCTATTAGCGAAATTGCGTGAGAGCGGTAAAGCTCCTGTCACTGCCGATTCTCTTCGGCTGGTATCTAGCTAATTTTTCAATTTTCTTTTCAGAGTTGCCAATTCTTTTTTCGAGATACCAGTAACCTCACGGATCATCGTGTCGTTCAACTTGCCCGACTTCAGCATATTTAGGATGAGGTTCTCCCGCCCGACAGAGATGCCTTCTTCGCGCCCGACAGAGATGCCTTCTTCGCGTCCCTCAACCCGTCCTTCGACAACCCCCTCAACCCGCCCGCGGGCGAAGTTTTCCGCGCCTACTCTTTCATAACCTAGTAATATATCTGGCATTAGTAACTCCTCTTCTGGCAATTCAGGCCAGCGTTCTCGCTCGATGCGATCGAAGGCCTGCCAACCAAGCTTCTTATCGGTATTTTCGTAATAATCAATGAGACTGTCAATGATATACCGATGTCTGGTGTCTTTAATTTCCCGACTTTTCTCGATAATTTGAGCAACATCGTCCTCGGTTGCCTGCCAGAAATTGACTAAACCATAGAGAACGATGCCTGCGGGTGTGCCTCCCCGCCAGAGACGAGGGCGAGCAAATTTACTGGGGTAAAAAACCAGTTACTCCCGAATCTTGTGGACAGGAGAAATCTGAGTGGGGCCTTCGTAGTCTGCTAGGATAAGGTTTTCTTGCGGGCAAGTTGACATAGAATTTCATGCTGAATTCAGGATCACAGCGGTACGGGCAGTGAGACGTAGCGTTCCTGCTGCTGATCACGCACTTTCAAACTGACAAAGGCAACGTCCCTGCGCGCCGTAGGGCGAGCACGCGGCGAAGAATCTTGGCGAGCGCGGGCGGAAGTTTTATCAACAGCAATGTCGTGGAAAAGGCTGGCGAACAACTGGCTAGCCTGCTGCTGTCCCGCGGCTAAACGCGTGCGACCGTACTCTGCACCCAACCAAATGCCAGCACTGAGGCGCGTGTTGTAGCCGAGTGCCCAAGCATTGTGCTGGTCATTGCTGCTCGCCGCATAGCCGCGCAGCTTATTGCCATAACGCGGGGCAAAGACGCGCAGCACTTCACCGACGATGAAGGCCGCGTCAGTAGAAAATACCCGTGCCACACGTGCCGATGCCGTGGCAAATAAGTTCTTGCCATCACTTGCATCGATGCGCAAAACATAGCGCGGTTTAACCTGATAGCCATGATTGGCAAAGGCTGCAAACGCCGCGGTCATCTGCTCTAAAGTAAAATTAAGCGCAGGCACGGCAGGGTTAAGCTCGATACCAAAAGGCGCGAGCATCTTATGCACCGAACCTGCGCCTGCCTGCCTCAGCAAAGCAGACATATCGACCTGCTGCGGCTGCAAGATGGCACTATACAGGGTTGCAAACACGGGATTGATGTCGTTGATACCATGGTGTGCCGCCCCGCGGCTGAGCGCGGCAAGAATAAAGGGCAGCAGTAAGCGTTGTGCACGTCGCCGAGTTTGCAAGGCACGATTAAACTGCGTTACCCGATAGGCTGACCCGCCCTGCACGGCCAGCACATCACCATCACGGGCCTGCAGAACAAAAAAAGCCGCTTGCAATTCCTTACCCTGCTGGTGTCGCAGAGCTGCAACTTGTTGGCGAAACCGAGCTGCGGTGCGGCGTTGCAACTTACTGTCGAGGGCTGTGTGAATTTGATAACCACGGTGGTTAAGGGCCTGCATGCTAAATCTGCGCTGCAGTACCTTGCGCACTTCGGCGTTGAAATAGGGCGCGTGCCTGGCAAAGCGCGGCGCATGTGGATAGACCTTGACTGCGGCAGCCCGCACCGTCTCATAGTGTTGCGGTGAGATGATATTGTCTGCCAGCAAGCGCTGTAAGACGAGCCGACTGCGTTGCCACGCCGCGGGATAATTGCGATGTGGTGCCAAGGCGCTCGGTGCTTTAGGCAATGCTGCCAGCAGTGCCGCTTCGGAAAGATTCAACTCCCGACTTGATTTGCGAAAGTAAATGCGGCTGGCAGCTTCAACTCCGTAAGCGCCGTTGCCGAGATAAACGTTGTTCAAATAGTATTCAAGAATTTTTGTTTTTGAGTATTTTTTTTCCAATACCGCGGCAATCTGTGCCTCCCGACTTTTGCGTAGCCACGTCTTCTGGCGATCGAGAAATAGCATACGTGCCAACTGCTGTGTAATCGTGCTACCACCTTGCCTGATACGCCGCGCCACGAGGTTAGTCCACAAGGCACGCAAGGTGGCAAAATAATCGATGCCCCGATGCGCAAAAAATCCCCGATCCTCCGCGCTCAAGAAGGCCTCGACCAGATAACGCGGCAAGGCCTGCAACGGCACAAAGTATCTTTTTTGCCGGGCAAATTCGCCAATCTTGATGCCGTGCCGATCGTAAACCTCACTGGCAAGCGACAAGCGATCTCGTGCCAGCACAATCTCTTCAGCTGCGACGGGCTCGACCTGCAACAGCAGGTAGTACAGCGCAAAAATCAATGGCAGCGGCAAGGCTATCTTTAGCAGTAATTTCATGGACAATACCAAAAAATGCGCTTCAGTTTTCATTCTCGCACACGCCACTACTACACTCAATGCCACTGATTTACCTCCCACTTGCAACCCCCACCACCCTGTGCTACCTTCGCCCGACGTGAGGCTGCGGTGGCGGAATTGGTAGACGCGGAGGGCTCAAAATCCTCTGGCAGCAATGCCGTGTGAGTTCGATTCTCACCCGCAGCATGGGTGGGTTGACAGCGGCTGGCAGGGCTGGTTTTCCTGATCGCGGCAGCTCGTGTTCATCTAAAAAAGAAATAGTTCTGAGCGTTTACAGCAAAAACAGGTATCTCTCCTTTCTGCATCGTCTGCTCTTCCCGTGGTTGAAGATGAAGATCGTGCCACGTGATTTCAGCGCTTATCAGGCGGACAGCAGTGCCTGCTATATCTTGCGTCGCCGCTCCTTCTCCGACTTGCTCGTGCTTGAACAAGTCTGTCGGCAAAAGCAGTTGCTACGACCGCGGCTACATCCGCGTCATCTTGCCCACATGCATGGCGGCGGCTATCTGTGCCTCGACGTGCAGGGGCGACGGCATCGCAGTCAAGCCGTATTGCAGGATATGATCGAGCAGCAGCGACGTGACACGGCTTGTGAGGTGCGCTTAATTCCTGTCTCGGTCTTTTGGGGACGCAACCCAGGCCGCAAGGAAAGTTCGTTCTTGCGAGCTTTTTTCAGCGATGCCGAAAGCATCAACCCGCTCAGCCGTTTTCTTCTCATGCTGGTGCAGGGACGTGACATTCTCGTCAATTTTGGTAAACCGATCTCGTTGCAGGATTTTGTGCGTGAGGAAGCTAGCCAGGCCCAGCTTAGCCGCAAACTCAACCGTGTGCTCAGGGTGCACTTTCGCACTCAAAAAAACGCCGCCTTAGGCCCACAACTCTACCGCCGCAGTCAGGTAATTGAATTCTTGCTCAGCTCCCATAACGTGCGCACCGCCATCGCCAATGAAGCGCAGAAGCGTGGCGTGGCGATAGAACGGGTGACCAAAACGGCACGCAAAAATCTCGAAGCTATCTGTTCCGATCTTTCGCCGCGTTTTGTGCTGCTGTTCTATCTGTTTCTCAACTGGTTTTTCCGCAAAATTTTTACTGCCATCGAAGTGCACCGCTCACCAGCCTTGGCAGAAGTCGCCCGCACCCAGGAGCTTATCTACCTGCCTTGCCATCGCAGTCACATCGATTATCTGCTGTTGAGCTATGTGCTCTATCGGGAAGGATTGATGGTACCGCACTTTGGCAGCGGCGATAATCTCGATTTTCTCATCATCGGCACGCTGTTCCGCAAGTCGGGGGCGTTTTTTCTGCGGCGCAAATTTCGTGGCAACCGCCTCTACACCATGCTGTTCAGCGAATACATGCACTATCTGGTGAGCAGAGGTTATCCACTGTGTTTTTTTCCCGAAGGCACTCGCAGTCGCAACGGTCTGCTGTTGGCACCGAAGACAGGCATGTTGGCAATGATTGCCCAGAGCTATCTACGTGATGATTATCGCAAAATTTCGCTCGTCCCCATCTATATTGGCTATGATTGCTTGCTAGAAGCACAGTCGTTCGTCAGCGAGGTCAAGGGTAGCCGCAAGCCGAAGAAGGAATCGTTGCGCGGTCTATTCAGTGCCCGCAAAGTCTTGAGTTCTTCGTTCGGTAAGGCCTATGTCTCTTTCGGTGAACCGCTGTCGCTGGGTGAATATCTTGCCGCAGGCGAAAAGCGCGGCCAGGCTTTCAGTGCTACCATCTCTGCTCTCGCCCATACCGTGATGCAGGGTATTGCCGACCACACCGTCGTCACCCCCGTGTCTGTCTTGGCTATCACGTTGTTGGCGAAACCACAGCGGTCGATTGCGGTCACCGAATTCAGCAACCTGTATCGGGTCTTGCGCACGCTCAGCGAACAGCTGCAATGGGCTAGCCAGGTCAGGTTTCCTGAGCTAGAGCCCTCAGCCCTGCTGCATTTGGTGCAGACAATGCCGCAGATAAGGTGGTTTAAGCACGAGAGCGGAGACATTATATATCTCGATAACCACACCGACCCTGTGCTGCTCTACGCGGCGAGCAACATTGCCGCGGTGTTTTTAATTCCTGCCTTGATTGCCAGACTTTTCCGCAACTTTCAGCGCCTTGAACGGCAGAACTTGATCACCACCATCTGTACTTATTATCAACTGATGCGGGGTGAATTCTTTCTCAAATGGGATGTCGAAATTGAGCGGGTGGTTGAAGAGACGCTAGCAAAAATGATTGAGTTAAAGCTTTTGTACAGCAGCCCGCAGCTATCGCCTCCAGCCTTGGCAGATGATAATTTTTTGCTGCTGCATGATCTTGGTTGTTTCAGCGATAAAATTTTTGAACGCTATGCCGTGCTAGTCACTTTGCTGGCCGCTTATCCAGAGCATGCCCAGGTGGCGCGGCAAGAGTTGGAGCGCCAGTATAGCTTGCTGTTGCAGCGCATCGCCATCTTGAAGGGACACAACGCGCCCGACTATCGGCATGCACATAATGTCAGTTACCAGATGGAAAATTTCAAAAGCATGGGTTTGCTAACCGAATCAAGCGATGGCGTAATGCGTATCTCGCCGCGGCTCAAGGACATGGCACGCAGTTGTGCGGACGCGTTGGGAAGAGATATAGGACAGAGCATCAAAAAAATTGCCCTGTCATCATGACCAAAAAACGTCCTATCTCACGCAAGGACTGGTCTGCCGATGAACTGCGAGAGAATTTTACGACCCCCGAAACAGAGTGGTCACGTCAGGTCGAAGGTGCATTTGCGGCGCGTGTGGTCGAAGTGCATAAAGGCTATGCCTTCGTGTCGTCCGAAAAAAAACTGCATGCCATCGATATGCACGACGTGTGGCTGGGCACGGTACCTAGACGTTTTCTGCTCGCTAAAAAATCAACTCGCAAGCTATTGGCGGTCGGCGATCGTGTTTGGTGCGAGCCTGATGCCCACAGGCAAAAAGAGTTGCCGCACTGCCGCATCATGAGCAATGCCCCTCGCCACAATGTGTTGGCACGTTCTGATTCTCGCCACAAGACAATGTCGCATATCATCGCCAGCAACATCGATCATCTCATCATTACCTCAGCCTTTGCTAAACCGCCGCTCGACTTTACTTTAATCGACCGCTACCTCGTTGGCGCGGCCCAGCAAAACATCGCCCCGCTGCTTGTTTTCAACAAGTCTGACCTGCTCGACGAGGGACAGCGCCAAGCATATATGCCACGTTTGGCAAATTATCGTCGTCTCGGCTATCGAGTGCTAGTCGTGCAAGCGCTTAGCCAAGATTTTCAGGCACAAGCCGATCTCGTCGCGTTACAAAAAATTCTCGCCCAGGGGATTGCGGTCTTTAGCGGCAACTCTGGAGTAGGCAAATCCTCGCTGATCAATCTATTCATGCCGCTAATTCCACAAGCCGTCGCCGCAGAACTTAGCCGCAGCGGACAGCACACGACCACCTATGCCAGCCTGTTGAGTTTGCAGACAGGTGGTTATGTCATCGATACGCCAGGCATTAAAAAATTTTCGCTGGGTGAAATACCGCCCGCGCAGTTAGGAAATTTTTTCATCGAATTTGCCGCCCAGACCGACAAGTGTCGCTATCGCTCCTGTCTGCACGACCGAGAAGCTGTGTGCGGAGTAAAAGACGCGGTCAAGACAGGCGACATCTGTGCAGCACGCTATGCCTCGTACTTAACCTTGCTGGCGCAATAAGGCGGCCCGCGGCGGAATCAATCGCGGTTGGTCGCGGCAAAGAGCTCCACTTGCAGCTGATACCAGCCTGTCTCTTGCAGCAGGGGAGTTTGGGCGAAAGTTTTTTGTGTCGCCATAAATTCCTCGCGGTGCGACGGTAGCCATAGCGTTAGTCCCGCGGCCATTGTACCATAGCCGAAACCGCGGCTGTGAAAGTAGCGGTGGTGTTTGCGAGGGTCGCTAGCCTCAGGCCGCAGCACCATCTGAGCCAGCGCGTCTTGCACGGCACGGCTGGCACGGTGTACCGCACTATCCCTTGCTGTCAGCGTTTGTAGCTGGGCGAGGAAAGTTTTCAGATCGCGATTGGCGGGAGCGAACTGGTACGAGTTGTTGACCGCGGCGAGAATTTGCAGCGGATGTATGAATGGATCACGACGCAAAAAAACCCGCAGAGCCTGGCTTAAGCGTTGCAGGCTTTGGCGCAAGCCTTGTCGGTCGCGGCGCGCAATTTCGGTGGCAACAACGGTGTTCATCGTCGCCCAGGTGTCGCGGTCAAAGTAGTGCTGCAAGTAGAGATGCGGAATTTCGTTAGCCAACCAGTAAGCCGCGCCAGTGCCAGCCCCGTGAGATACGCCCGCCAGTTGGGCGCGACTAGGATGGGTGGTGAGGTATTGCAAAATTTCTTGGTAAGGCCAGCCCTGTTTTTGCTCGCGATTAGCCGAGCCAATGATATAACGCGCGCGCTGGCGCAAGGCGTAGATAACTTCTAACGATTGCATCAGACAGGCATCGGAGGCATAGATGTCTATTTTACGTCCCTGCAAGTGCACATATTGCAAGTACTCCAGTGCCGTGCTGAGCTGTGCGATCGACAGCTGCGAACCAGAACTGTAGTCGGGCGAGATGCCCCCCGCGTAACCCGTGCCGTGACTCCAGATAATGACCATGTAGTGTTGGGCGGGATAATTTTTTACGCCGAACGCCAGGAAATCGATTAAGGTCTGCATACTGCCGCTATCCTGTTCTGGCAAGGTGGCCAGGTGCGAATCCGCCAAGTTTTTCGTCTTACGCACATGATAACGTCTGCTGCCATCACTGTCGTCGGTGTCCTGCTGCACGACGATATCGACGGCGGGGGAAGAACCAACCCTGCTCATTTCCTTGAGATCAGCAAAGGTGTGTGGGGCCAGGTCGTTGTCACCGTTCATGTAGACGAGCACCGTCCACTGCTTGTCACAGGCAAGGCGCGTCGATGGCACAGTTTGCTGACAGAGAGGACGTGCCAGCGCAGTGCTAGCCAGCACGACGATGAACAGCAAGAGGGCGCGGCTCACCTAGACAGCTCAACCAGGCCGTAGATTATTAGTTCCAGCGGAGTGTCGTCCATGAGCACCGAGAGGTCAGCTAGTTCCGAGAGACGACCGAGCAGAGCCTTGTTGAAGATGCTCATATCTTGCGATGCAACAAAGTCGCGCACGGTTTCCTTGGTGTCTACCAGTCGTGAGATGGTGCGATCGACGGTGTTCTGTGGCCGTGAGCTACGTTTCTTTGTCCACAAAAAATCGGGGTGGTTGTTGTTTAACCATTCACCCCCGACGATGTTGTTATGCTCGTCGAGTTCAAGATCATACCAGTACTTAACACTAGTCATGTAGTCGACCTCAGGCTCACCTGGCTGCGGGTGGTTTTCAAGCACATAGGTCACCTGCATCTCGACCAACACAATTTTCTTGGCGCGTGGGTTGTTGCGAAACGCGGCGAAGGTGTCTTCCTCCTGCCACTGCGCGTCGATGGGCATAATGCTCTCTTCCAGTGTGCCTGCTACTTCCGTGCGCGGGTGGTAATACTGCACCTTGTAGGCATAGACGGGTTGATTCCAGACTTCGGCATCGAAGGTTGCGTCCATGACAAACGATTCGTTGTAGCGGCCAATTTTGTTGGTGATGACCGTGTGCCAGGTGCCAGGATTGGTGTCAAAGCACTCGGCATTGAGCACTCGCCCCGTCTCTGCGTCGAGACTGAGTTCATCCTTGTCCTCGTCCTCGTCCTCGCTAGGGTATTGGCTGACGTTGCAGCGTCCGCCGATGAAAAGCCCATCCCACGAGGAAGCCGAAGCCCATTTCAACGACACTAGAGCCCGCAAGTCGTCGGGATAAAAGTTAATCATCGTCTTGCCATCGGCAGCCTTAACGGTAACACTGTGCGCGGGACGGGGTGAGGCATAGGCAGCTACAGCCCAGCCGTGACAGATGCCCATCCACATAGCTACTGCACCGTCTTCGTCCGTGTATTTGAGCCCCTGTTGCTTGACTTGGTTGGTAAGTTTAAAATCGCGACTACCGACTAGCAGGTCGTATTTTTCCGCAGGCGAATACATGTCTAGTTGTTTTTGATACTGTTCTTCCAAAGGTTGCAGGCGCAGAAAATCACTCGGCTGCTGGTAGCGGTTGATCACTTGCTCGTAATTGTCTTCTTCGAGCCGCTTGGCATCAATATCAGGATCGGCATAGCGTAACGAGATACCGCCATCTGCAATCGGCCAGTAGTAGGCCGACCAGGGTTCGAAGCTGAGTTTGCCCTCTGCTGGTAGGCGCATGATGTTTGTTTCCACCTCAACCCCGTCTTCAAAGAGATAGCGGGGGTCGTCGTGTGCTTCCCAACCTTGCTTGCCTGCGCCGAGAATGCGCTTGTCGATAGCGTCCTTGATCGCGGCGTTGCCGACCCGAAAGGCGCGGGTGTGTTTTGGCCAACGTCGCATGTCGTCGATTTTTGTGCCGTCCTGCCGATACTTGGCAGGTGTCACGTTCATCCAGTAACGTGGGTTCTTGCGCCACTGCCGCAAAAAATCCGTACCCTCATCATCGGCCACCAACTGCGTGCCGCTGCACAGCAACAAAGCTACCAGTGCCCAACGCATGCTCACCTCCTAGTGCTATCGTTCGTTTACGCCCAGGCTGGGCGTTGTAATAGCATCGTGGTTTTTTGTAAAGCCCCCTGTTTTATTTTTTCGTCCTGCGGAGGAGACTGTGCAGGTGCTCAGCGATCGCGTCGTAGGGTGCGCATTGCCCCCACCATAGCTGCTGTCCTAACCGTGCTTGCTCGATCAACATCGGCAATCCGTCTTGGCAGGTAAGCTGACGTGCTTGTGCCGCGTGATAAAGAGCTGAGGGTTGGTTGTAGACGAGATCAACCAGCGTGCCGCGAAAATTTTCCAGTGCAGGGCAGAAGCGGCGCAGATCATCACCGTGTAGCGGGGCCGAGGTTGCTTGAATAAGTAGGTGGTGGCTGTCACTCGTGGCCAGTGCGTGTTGCAATTGTGCCAGCTTGAAATCAGCGCAGCTGAGCTGATACCTGCCGTCGTTGATACGGGCTAGTGCTTGGTCATGGCGAGCCTGGCGGCGTAGGATGGTAATTTTTCGCAAAGGCAGTCGCTGCTGACAGAAAAAATACAACAGGGCACGACAAGCTCCGCCGTTGCCAAGCACGGTCACTGTGTGCAGGGCGCTACGATCACAGCCTGTGTGTGCCAATGCCTGCCAGAAGCCTTCGCCATCGGTGGAGGAAGCACATAGAGTGCCGTGTTCGTCGCGATAGAGGAGGTTGATGCTCGGCGCTGAGCTGTGCAACAGCTGGGCACTGCTCTGCTTGAAAGGGGTGGTGATGTTGACACCGATGAAGTTGCTGGCGGTCAGGAAACACAGCGTGTTGGCGAGCGCGGCGGGGTCATTGAGTTGCAGAGGGATGTAGACGCTATTCAGTTGCAGGTAGCGTGCCGCGAAATTGTTGATCGCGGGTGATAGGGTGAAGTCGATCCCTCGCCCCAGCACGCCCAGCAGTTGAGTTTTGCCATCTATGCCGTCCATCTCCTGCCTCACCGCGTCGCTGTGGCTTTTAGATGCAGGCGCTAGGCGGCGCCGCGCTCGGTCGTGCTAGTCGGGAAAAACTAAGACCTCTTGCCGTGCGGACTGAGCGCGCGTTTGCGCATGACGCGTGATTTTTTCTTGGCTTTCAGGCGGTTGGTCTTGCCACGGCGGTTGTTAGGGTAGCTACGTCTTGTGCCCATGATCGTCCTCCATCCTTCGGCGGGCACACTTAACATAGTTTTTGACATTTGGAAAGGATAACCCTAGAATGGTCGGGGTGAGCCTTGGAATTCACGTTTACGTAGGGACGTAGTCGTTATGCCTGAACCCAGCGTCTGGAGGGAAGCCATCAACGTGCCACGTGTTGGTAATGAGCAGATCGTCATCGAGAAGCTATCGGCCGCCAGCGTGCCGTCTATCGTCGAGTTAATTAAGCGCAATCTTGAGCCGTTCGAGGAATCAGGCAATGTCTTGGCGGCAACTTTCCGCCGCCTAGAGAACCTCGCCGATGTTTACCGCGAAGAGGGCGCATGCTTCTTTGTGGCCCGGGACAACGAACAGAACAAGTTTATCGGCGGAGTCGGCTTAGGCCCGCTGCATGGCCTGCCTGCCTCGGAGGGGTTTGGCGAGATCAGGGATTTGGTCTTGGAAATGTCCTACCGCGGTCAGGGCATCGGTGCGAAACTGCTGGGGATGAGTATTGACAAGGCAATCAGCATCGGCTACGAGCAGCTCTACTTGGAGACAGTCCCGAACATGATTACGGCACGTCGCCTCTTCCAGCGTTTCGGGTTTCGACCGGTGACTTCCAAGTTGAAAGATGGGCTGGCGCCGCCGCCAGGTGGTATAGATTGTTACTACTTGTTGAGGATCGAAGACCTTAACCGTTGAGGAACCGATGGCTTCACCAATGCGACAGACAAGAACCCGCCGTGCTATGAGGAAGGCGGCACGAGGCAAACACCGCAAGAACTACCTCAGGCGGCACGGCAGTACCCCGCCACGCTTGCCGATGTTGTCAGACAAGAGAGAGATTCCCGCCCCCCAGAAGTGAGCACTACCGAGCGAGTTCTGCAGTTTCCTGCAGGGTGAGCTGGCTATCCAGTTCAGCCGCAGTCATCTTTGCCCAGGTTGTCGTGCGACCTATTGTTTTTAGGTGTAAATATTTACCAGTTACGGTGACAAGTTCCGCCTAATAAGGGCAGGTCACGACAAACACTGCCCACCCGCCTCAAAAAACATAAAAATAAAATCAAGTAGTTATAAATTTCTTCTAAAAAAAGCAAAAAAAAAAACGATCAGTGTCTGTGAAGATGCATAAAATTTTTCCAAGGATAAGAACCATGAAAATCTTGCTTATGACGTGTGTGTTACTGTTCTTGTCGACACCGAGCTTGGCAAGTTCCAAAAAACCACGTAAAAATAAAGGGGTGCGCGGGCCGCTCTATCCCTTTACCTTGCGCTTACACTACACACCGAGCTACCGTTTTTTAAGCAAGAAGCTACAGGATGATATCGCTAAAGCCAAGAACGAGGGTGAAACTATGGAGTTAGCGCAGTTTTTTCCGATTGCCGCGGGTCTGGAGGCTGAGTTCGCCTTCAACAGGCGGATATCACTGGCAGTAAGTGGAAATTTCTCGTGGCATGATAAGCTTTTTATCTTCAAAAATGTACCACAAAATGCGCTACAAATGGATAGTAGTTATCGCGAATTTGTTGGGAGATCGTCGCTTTATTTCAACATAGCCAATTATTTTAAATTAGGAGCTGGAGTCGGGCTAAGTTTTATCACTGTAAAAACACATCAGGATATAACTGAAGAAGGCAAAAAATACGAGTTCAAAACTGAAACTAGCACGAAGGAAATGTCGGGGCATCTCGCCTTACGCCGTGATTTTTTCTGGTCACAGATTGGGGTGGGTATAGGTTTAAACACCAGTATGCCTCTTACGGACATGTTTGATATAAAGAGTGAGTCACGCCTTGATGGCAAACTCTTTACGGAAGAAGAAGAAGAAAATAACAACAATGGCAAAGATAAGGACGATGATGATGATAGAAATTTGTACTCGCTGATCTTGATGCCGATGCTCTATCTGGTCTTTTAGATAACGCGAATATCGGGTTTCGCATATCTAACGCGAATATCGGGTTTCTCGTATCTACCTAATCAGACAAGAATTTTAGCCGTAAAATTCTATTTTATCAAAATATACATTGAAAAATCACAGATATTACTTGGAATGAAATGAATAACAGTAACCCTTCCTGTTTTGCTACGCACGACTTTTTGTAACGCTCGCTTCGCTCGCTACGCTGCTTTTTGTATCGCTCGCTTCCTAGCTCGCTGCATGTTCTCAGGCCACTCTGCGCGCCCTCTCTGCTTGCGCCCAAGTCTCTCAGCGGTTACCCCCACCTCTTGCCTACCGAGAGCTCCATGAAGGGCGGGGAGAGACCGTGCGAAAACTCGACCACAAATACTGCCATATTGCCGTTAGATTATGCTTCCAGACAAGAGTATGTGCTTACTACCCGTTCGGGGAGAGTTTCTCGGCAGGTCTGCTCCCTGCCAAGACAACGGAGGTTTGGGCTAAGTAGGGTCCGTGCTCCGCTTGCCTGCCAGCCTCTCTGCCTGTCCCCAAACCTCTCGGCGGTTGCCCCCACCTCTTGCCTACCGAGAGCTCCATGAAGGGCGGGGGCATGCTTGGGAAAATTGACTGAAATCTTTAATTTTTTAATTTTCGCTTGATTGCCGTCAGCTCTTTCTTGGTCAATTTCAAAAATTTGCACACCTGAGCCTCAGGCACACCCTGTGCCAGCATGCGGGTGGCGGCATCTTGGCGACTCTGCTCTATGCCCTTCTGCAAGCCTAGCTGTTCGCCCTTTTGCAAGCCTAGCTGTTCGCCCTGCTCTATGCCCTTTTGCAAGCCCAGCTGCTCGCCCTGCTCGATACCCTTCTGCAAGCCCAGCTGCTCGCCCTTCTGCAAGCCGCGTCGCTCAGCTCGCTCCAGTCCAAAATACATCGTTGGCACGAATCGCTCCTCCTCTCGCTTGTGCGGCCAGCGCTTACGATCAACACGATCAAAATCCTGGCGCTTCACCCCCCTATCGGCCGCATCACAATAATCCATTAGCATGTTGCCCAAAAGCTGCCCCTCTTCTCGTTCAAGCCCTTCAATTTTCTCAATGATCAAGGCTATCTTATCTTCGTCCATGCCCCACAACTCCGCCATAACATAGATGATGATAGCACTGCTCCCCGCCTTCGTCCACAGCTCGCTGAGGGGCGGTTTTCTGAGATTGAATACCTTGCAGCGCATCACCGGCAAGTCATCCGCTAGCGCTGCCAGCTCTGGCGGAATCTCCTCGCTGCCAAACTCCCAACTGAGGTAATCCTGTGGCGGCTCGTAGTCTTTATCCTCGCAACACAGCAAAATTACAGGAATAATCAACTCATAGGGTTCGCCTGGCTGCCGCCTCCGCCTTTTGCTGCGCGCCTTGCATTCCGCCACATAATATTCCATGGCTTGCAAGACAGCATCACGATCCTTATAGCTCTTATGCTCAAGAATTATTGACAGGATGACGATCCTGTTTGTGATGCCCCACAAAGGTAGCTGCACTATGATGTCGGTGCGTAACTCACCTCCCGGCCCCTTGATAAGCACACTGTCTCTGATGACCAGCTTATCGACAACAAACATAGCAAAGGCCGCCTCTGAAAAAACTAATCGCAATAATCCAATAAGATATTTCTTTTGTTTGAAAACCATCTTAAAGAATTCATCATGGGGATTATGCGCTCTTCTCCTAGCTCTTTTCGCAGCTCGCTTTCGCTTGGTCACCAAGTCACCTCCATAAATTTACTGAATGCACTCAGGGATAGTATAGCATTTCTGTGGTTGTAAAATAAGCATCGTACGCGGCTTTTTTGTAACGCTCGCTCTACGGCACGCTGCATGTTCTCAGGCCACTCTGCGCGCCCTCTCTGCCTGCCCTCAGACCTCTCGGCGGTTGCCCCCACCTCTTGCCCACCGAGAGCGCCGTGGCGCGCGGCTTTTTGTATCGCTCGCTTCCTAGCTCGCTGCTTGTTCTCAAACCTCTCGTTATTGCGTTCAAGCTTGCCCCCAAGCCCCTCTGCTTGTTTTCAAGTTTCTCGCGGTTACCCCCACCTCTTGCCCACCGAGAGCTCCATGAACGGCACGGCAAGACCGTGCGAAAACTCGACCACAGATATTGCCAATACTGCAAACAGATTATTTTTTTGCACAAAGCACGTACTTGCACCTAACTCAAGGGAGAGTTTCTCGGCAGGTCTGTGCCGTGCCAAGACAACGGAGACATGTGCTAAGTAGGGGGCTTGCTTCGCTAGCTCTTTGCCCTCAGACCTCTCGTTATTGCATTCAAACTTGCCTACCGAGTGTAGTGGCCACTCTGCAAAGCAGGACACCTTTCCCGCCCCCCAGAAGTGAGCACTACTGATGGCTCGATGTCTCCTGCCTGGCTGGGTGGCAGACAGGGTCTGAGGGATACTACAGCCATCAACCCCTCACTCAGCTAGTTGTCTTGCTGCAGCCACGTAGTTGCGCATGTTAGCGTGCAGTCTATTTACTATGTCAACGTATTCGGTTGCCAACAGTGGCTGAAAGATTGCCTCTAGCTGTTCAAGGGTGATGTTATCCAGCCGCGCGATAAAATCAGCATCCAGGTAGAGCGGATAACGTTTAATATTTTCTTTAATCCTGTCGACACTACGAGGATTATCCTTAAAGGCTCGACCGGCATCGATCGTCATGCTTCTGCCTGAGATAGTTGCAAGATTGTTGAAATCATTGCCATCTGTATCCAACATTAGCATAAAAAAAGTATTATTTCTTGCAACGTACTTGCTAGTTCCATGGATATCTTTACCGATCAGTTTGGCATAGTTGAAGTATTGTCGGAAGAAATCGCCTTTAGCACCATCGATAAACAGCTGCACTGAACCACTGCCCTGATAACCATCCATTCGACGCGGCACGGTAATTGGAAAGACATTCAATCCTAGCAACTGATCAAATCGGTATGCAGCTACCTCTCGCTCCCAGTTACCTTTGAACACTCCTCTTAAACCACTATCGAATTCAAGCAACTGAGGCCTGGTTGATCCTTTGAGGGCCTGGTCGTCCGTTCCGACTATTTTCGCGTTGGTGAGCACATCTTCGATCAGTTTTTTCATCGCCGTAGCCTCAGTGGCGAAACCGCCTTCATCCAATCTCCATACAACTTCTTGCAGGCCGCCAACTTTTACTAAGTCAAACAACTCAGTGGCAATTGGTGTGGTGTCGATAATTGCCGACATCTTGTCAGTAAACTCACGGCCGTATCGCATGGCAGGTATACCGTCGGTTAAATCTTTGGCAACGTCGTATATCTTACGCCACTCGGCAAGGTCCTGCTGATGCTCAGCTTCAAGTTCTTCAATGGCCGCATACCTCGGGTACTTGGCGATAAACTCCTGTTTTATATCATATTCCATCCGAGCAAAATAATCGGCGAGCTCTTTGTCCCGTCGCTGCACTGCAGCAGCTATGTCTTCAGGCGAGTGGTTATCAGGAGGATATTGCCTGTGTATCGCTACTAGTTTTTCTGCTTTTTCAACTGCTAAGGCTGCCACCCGCCCCTCGTAGATAGCCTGCAACTCTGTGGCACTCAGCTTTTCGCCCTGTCTTGCTTGCTGCTGCAAAGCCTTGCCGCGTCTAATAACCTCAGCATGCTGTCTAGCAACTGCCGCAGCATCTGCTGCAACTGTGAGGATGTCGTTGGCTCTGCGTAGATCTTCCGCTTGCTTATGTGCGGCTTCCAGTTCTGCTCGCAATGCCTGCTTAGTTGCTTTAGCTTGCTTTAGTGATGCCTTACTACCAGCTGTTTCAGTTGTGAGGATGTCGTTAGCTTTGCGTAGATCTTCCGCTTGCCTATGCGCGGCTTCTAGTTCTGCTCGTAATGCCTGCTCAGTTGCTTTAGCTTGCTTGCGAACTTCCTCCACAGCTTCTTGTAATACTTTCTTTTTGATAATCTTATAACCACCGACAAATGCAAAAGACGTGCTAGCCCAGGTAAGCATGACTATCATTGCGGTTACTTTGATGCGGTATCCCATACGAAATCTCCTATGTATACGGTATGTAGGTATTTTTAATAATTACACGTTTGATTTATTGAATAAATAACTATCTCTGGTTTTCCCCTCACTCAGCTAGTTCTCTTGCTGCCTTCACGTAATTGCGAATGTTAGCGTGCAAGTTAGATACTATGCTTTCACTTGTTTCAGGTTCAAACAGTGGCTGAAAGATTGCCTCTAACTGTTCAGGGGTGATGCTATCCAGCCGTGCGATAAAATCAGCATCCAGGTAGAGCGGATAACGTTTAATATTTTCTTTAATCCTGTCGACACTACGAGGATTATCCTTAAAGGCTCGACCGGCATCGATCGTCATGCTTCTGCCTGAGATAGTTGCAAGATTGTTGAAATCATTGCCATCTGTATCCAACATTAGCATAAAAAAAGTATTATTTCTTGCAACGTACTTGCTAGTTCCATGGATATCTTTACCGATCAGTTTGGCATAGTTGAAGTATTGTCGGAAGAAATCGCCTTTAGCACCATCGATAAACAGCTGCACTGAACCACTGCCCTGATAACCATCCATTCGACGCGGCACGGTAATTGGAAAGACATTCAATCCTAGCAACTGATCAAATCGGTATGCAGCTACCTCTCGCTCCCAGTTACCTTTGAACACTCCTCTTAAACCACTATCGAATTCAAGCAACTGAGGCCTGGTTGATCCTTTGAGGGCCTGGTCGTCCGTTCCGACTATTTTCGCGTTGGTGAGCACATCTTCGATCAGTTTTTTCATCGCCGTAGCCTCAGTGGCGAAACCGCCTTCATCCAATCTCCATACAACTTCTTGCAGGCCGCCAACTTTTACTAAGTCAAACAACTCAGTGGCAATTGGTGTGGTGTCGATAATTGCCGACATCTTGTCAGTAAACTCACGGCCGTATCGCATGGCAGGTATACCGTCGGTTAAATCTTTGGCAACGTCGTATATCTTACGCCACTCGGCAAGGTCCTGCTGATGCTCAGCTTCAAGTTCTTCAATGGCCGCATACCTCGGGTACTTGGCGATAAACTCCTGTTTTATATCATATTCCATCCGAGCAAAATAATCGGCGAGCTCTTTGTCCCGTCGCTGCACTGCAGCAGCTATGTCTTCAGGCGAGTGGTTATCAGGAGGATATTGCCTGTGTATCGCTACTAGTTTTTCTGCTTTTTCAACTGCTAAGGCTGCCACCCGCCCCTCGTAGATAGCCTGCAACTCTGTGGCACTCAGCTTTTCGCCCTGTCTTGCTTGCTGCTGCAAAGCCTTGCCGCGTCTAATAACCTCAGCATGCTGTCTAGCAACTGCCGCAGCATCTGCTTCAACTGTGATGTCGTTGGCTCTGCGTAGATCTTCCGCCTGCTTATGTGCTGCTTCCAGTTCTGCTCGCAATGCCTGATTAGTTGCTTTAGCTTGCTTTAGTGATGCCTTACTACCAGCTGTTTCAGTTGTGAGGATGTCGTTGGCTCTGCGTAGATCTTCCGCTTGCCTATGCGCGGCTTCTAGTTCTGCTCGTAATGCCTGCTCAGTTGCTTTAGCTTGCTTGCGAACTTCCTCCACAGCTTCTCGTAATACTTTCTTTTTGATAATCTTATAACCACCGACAAATGCAAAAGACGTGCTAGCCCAGGTAAGCATGACTATCATTGCGGTTACTTTGATGCGGTATCCCATACGAAATCTCCTATGTAAGTGTTTTTCAATAATTACCTGTTTGATTTATTGAATAAATAACTATCTCTGGTTTTCCCCTCACTCAGCTAGTTCTCTTGCTGCCTTCACGTAATTGCGAATGTTAGCGTGCAAGTTAGATACTATGCTTTCACTTGTTTCAGGTTCAAACAGTGGCTGAAAGATTGCCTCTAACTGTTCAGGGGTGATGCTATCCAGCCGTGCGATAAAATCAGCATCCAGGTAGTACTGGTCAATTATTTCTTTAATTTTGTCGACACTATAATAATTAGCCATAAAGGCTTGATCGGCATCGATCTTTATGGTTCTGCCGGCGATAGGACGAAGATTGTTGTAAATATAACGGCCATCCATATCCATATCCATCGTTAACATAAAAAAAGTATTACTTTTTAATAAGTTGCCTGTTTCAGGGATGTCTTTACCGATCAGTTTAGCATAGTTGTAGTATTGTCGGGGGAAATCGCCTTTAGCACCATCGATAAACAGCTGCACTGAACCACCGCCTTGGTAACCATCCATTCGGCGCGGCACGGTAATCGGAAAGACATTCAATCCTATCAACTGGTCAAATCGGTATGCAGCTACCTCTCGCGCCGGCCAGTCATAATATGACTTCCATTCATATCTTCCGTAGTCACCTTTGAACACTCCTCTTAAACCACTGTCGAATTCAAGCAACAGAGGATTGGTTGCTCCTATGGACAGGGCTTGGTCGTCCTGGCGGAGTATTTTCGCGTTGGTGAGCATATCTTCAATCAGTTTTTTCATCGCCGTAGCCTCAGTGGCGAAACCGCCTTCATCCAATCTCCACACAACTTCTTGCAGGTTGCCAATTTTTACTAAGTCAGACAACTCAGCGGCAATCTTTGTATCCTTGATAATTGCCGACATCTTGTCAGTAAACTCAGGGGCATATCGCCTGGCAGGTATACCGTCGGTTAAATCTTTGGCAACGTCGTATATCTTGTGCCACTCGGCAAGATCTTGCTGATGTTTAGCCTCAAGTTCTTCAATGGCCGCCTGCCTCGGGTACTTGGCGATAAACTCCTGTTCTATATCATAAGGTGTCCGCAAAATACTGTTAACATGGGAGAGATATTCGTCCTGTCGCTGCACTGCAGCAGCAATATCTTCGTCCCGTTGCTGCACTGCGGCAGCTATGTCTTCAGGCGAGTGCTTATCAGGATATTGCTTGTGTATCGTTACTAGTTCTTTTGCTTTTTCAACTGCTAAGGCTGCCACCCGCCCCTCGTAGATAGCCTGCAACTCTGCGGCGCTCAGCTTTTCGCCCTGTCTTGCTTGCTGCTGCAAAGCCTCGCCGCGTCTAATAACCTCAGCATGCTGTCTAGCAACTGCCGCAGCATCTGCTGCAACTGTGAGGATGTCATTGGCTCTGCGTAGATCTTCCGCTTGCTTATGTGCGGCTTCTAGTTCTGTTTGCAATGCCTGCTCAGTTGCTTGAACTTGCTTTAGTGATGCCTCAGCTTGCGTATGAGCTACCTCAGCTTGCTTTAGTGATGTCTTACTACCAGCTGCTTCAGCTGTGAGGGTGTCGTTGGCTCCGCGGAGTTCTTCCGCCTGCTTACGAGCTCCTTTTAGTTTTTCTCGCAATACCTGCTCAGCTGCTTGAGCTTGCGTATGAGCTGCCTCTACAGCTTCTCGTAAGGCTTTCTTGTCGATGTGTTTGATAAACTTGTAACCACCGACAATTACTAGCGCGGCACCAGCCACGACCGCCGCCGTCTTGAAAAAATCGCGATTAGGCTGGTCTTCGTTGGCCGATTCTTGCGCAAAAGATGTGCTAGCCCAGGCAAGTGTGACTATCATTGCAGTTACTTTGATGCGGTATCCCATACGAAATCTCCTATGTATACGGTATGTAGGTATTTTTAATAATTACACGTTTGATTTATTGAATAAATAACTATCTCTGGTTTTCCCCTCACTCAGCTAGTTCTCTTGCTGCCTTCACGTAATTGCGAATGTTAGCGTGCAAGTTAGATACTATGCTTTCACTTGTTTCAGGTTCAAACAATGGCTGAAAGATTGCCTCTAGCTGTTCAATGGTGATGCTATCTAGCCGCGCGATAAAGTCAGCATCCAGGTAGAGTGGCCAACGTTTAATATTTTTTTTAATCTCGCCGACACTACGATGTTTATCCCCAAAGGCTAGATGGGCATCGACCTTTATGCTTCTGCCTGAGACAGGTACAAGATTGTTCTTAATAGGTGCAAGATTGTTGCCAAGCGCATCATAGCCATCGCCATCCAGCGTTAGCGTAAAAAAAGTATTATTTCTTGCTAAGTACTTGTTTGTAACAGTACCTCTACGGATCAGTTCAAGATCAAGGGGGTCTTTACCGATCAGTTTAGCATAGTTGAAGTATTGTCGGTGGAAATTGCCTTTAGCACCATCGATAAACAGCTGCACTGAACCATTGCCTTGGTAACCATCCATTCGACGCGGCACGGTAATTGGAAAGACATTCAATCCTATCAACTGATCAAATCGGTATGCAGCTATTTCTCGCTCAGGATTAGGCAAGGCTTCCGGTCGATCCCGTGGTATCTCTTGCCCGTAGTCACCTTTGAACACTCCTCTCAAACCACTGTCAAATTTAAGCAGCAGAGGCTTGGCTGCTCCTGTGAGGGATTGGTCGTCCTGGTCAACTATTTTCGCGTTGGTGAGCATATCTTCGATCAGTTTTTTCATCGCCGTAGCCTCAGTGGCGAAACCGTCTTCATCCAATCTCCACATAACTTCTTGCAGGTTGCCACCTTTTACTAAGTCAGATAAGTCAGTGGCAATCGGTGTATCCTTGATAATTGCCGACATCTTGTCAGTAAACTCAGGGGTATATCGCATGACAGGTATACCGTCAGTTAAATCTTTGCTAACGTCGTATACATCGTGCCACCTGACAAGATCCCGCTGATGTTCAGCTTCAAGTTTTTCAATGGCCACCTGCCTCGGGTACTTCTCCTCAAACTCCTGCTTTATTTTACCATGATACCAAATACTAGAGGTGGCGATATCTTCGTCCCGTCGCTGCGCTGCAGCAGCTATGTCTTCAGGCGAGTGCTTATCAGGATATTGCTTGTGTATCGCGGTTAGTTTTTCTGCTTTTTCAACTTTTAAGGCTGCCACCCGCCCCTCGTAAATAACCTGCAACTCTGCGGCACTCAGCTTTTCGCCCTGTCTTGCTTGCTGCTGCAAAGCCTCGCCGCGTCTAATAACCTCAGCATGCTTGGCTGCTTTAGCTTGATTACTAACTTTCTCTACAGCCTCTCGTACTGCTTTCTTTTTGATAATCTTATAACCACCGACAATCGCAAAAGACGTGCTAGCCCAGGCAAGCATGACTATCATTGCGCTTATTTTGGTGCGGTATCCCATATAAAATCTCCTATGTATAAGATATGTAAGTGTTTTTCAATAATTACACATTATTACATAATATGTATGTATTGTCAATAAAAATGCATTATTATATAACATATAGATATTACAAATAAAAAATGCATCGCAAGCCTGAACGGCGCAGAAAGCTAGGACAGGAGATAATCGACGATGTGGCGGTCTTTTTTGGTTTGATTGCAGTTGTGGCAGGCGGTGACGATGTTGCTCTTGGTGGTGTGCCCGCCTTGACCGAGGGCGACGACGTGATCCATCGTTACCTGCTCAGGCAGTAGCGGTGTGCGGCAGTAAAAACAGTGTGCCGCGGCGCGTTTTTGTGCCCACCAGCGCGTGCGGCGTAGCTGCTTGGCCTTGGCCTTCTCGCGCTTGATGTGTGCTTCCGTGCCTATGTCATCCAGCACAGCTTAGACCAAGTCACGATAATTGAAGATAACCGTTGCTGCCGACAGCAGCAGCACCACAACGGCAATGCCATAGGCAGCAAACCACAGCAGGTCAGATGGCGGGGGAAAGGTATCGACTCCCCAGTATTCAACCGCGTGATCGACGAGGTTGAAACGTTGAAAATCCCAGAACGAAGCGACCACCTTGACGGACGATTCAAGCATAGAATCTTCGCTACGAGGCGGAATAGTGGCGACGATGATGCCGCTCAGCATGCCTGTCACCCAGACACAGAAGCTTGAGAACGTCGCCGTGGGGGTATTACAGAAGGTGGCGAAGAAAGTGCAGATGGCGGCGAAGACCATCCAGCCGATAAATAAGTAGACAAATACCAACACCTGTTTCCAGGTCATGATTTCCTTGAAATCTAGATACAGCATGAGCTGAAATGCCGCGAATAAGATTAGCCCCACCAACAACAGCGAGCAGCACAAACCGAGATACTTGCCAATCAACCACTGGCTACGTGTTACTGGTGCAGCCAGTTGTAATTCGATCGAACCATCACGACGTGACTCGCAGATAGATTTGATTCCCCACAACAGGCAGATGACGATGCCCGTGAAAAAAAATCCCGCCGTGCCCATATTGAACATTACTTTCACCAGCTCATCAGCACTGGAACTTTGCATCATGCTGGAGAAAAAAACCAGACAGAGACCCACCACCACCAGCGGCAGAAAAATCTTGTCGCGTCGCAACAGGGTGAATGTTTCTCTGGCAATGATGTAGATAGATTTCATGCTACCTGCTCCCCCAGATCAAAAAATTTCAACAAATCTTCACGTGAGCCAAGCTGCTCACCACCATCGTTGAACGCCGCGATCTGATAGCCACCGCTCCCCAACGCCGTTAACCACGGGGCTGCCTGTTCGTAGGCGGCGAAGCACACCCGCACCTGCTCCTCTTCTTGGACGACCTCCTGCCAAGCAGGGAGTTGTTGGTCGTCTCGCAACTGCTCTAGCACATCGACAGTGACGGCTCGCACCTTGAGCACATAGGCATGCACCAGCTGTTCGGTTTCGGCATTGATGGTCGAGTAAACCAGCCGCCCCTTTCTGATAATGTTGAACTCATCGCAGAGCGCATACGCTTCCTTCAACTCATGCGAACAGAGAATTATCGTCGTCCCCCTAGTCTTCTGCTCGTTAATCCAGCCATGCATCTCGGCCCGTCCCAACGGATCAAGCCCCGAAAACGGCTCGTCCAGCACCAAAAACTGCGGCTCGTGAATTACTGCCTGTGCAAACGCCAGCCGTCGCCCCATGCCTTTGGACAGCTCCCGTGATTTCTTGTCCTTGCTTGCCAGCAAGCCGACGCGCCGCAGCGCGGTGGTAGCTCGTTCTCTGGGGTTTTCAACCCGAAAGATGGCACAGTGGTTCAAGAGAATTTCCCACGGGGTGAGGACATTGGCTGTCTTGTCAACTTCGGGCATATAGCCGATACGATTGCGATCCATCTGCTCAATCTCTGTGCCGTCGAGGGTGATATACCCCTTGGTGGGATTGCTGATGCCAAAAATCAGCCGGATCAGCGTTGTCTTACCAGCACCGTTGTGGCCAAACAAGCCCGTGCACTTGTGCAGTGGGAAAGCAATCGTCAAGCTGTCAAGAGCCGCCGTCTTGCGCTTGAACGCCCCGGCCCGATAAGTCTTGGTTACGTTGGTAACTTCTAAAAATTGTGAGTCCAAGACACCCTCCGTTTTAATAGTCCTCGCCCTCATCAGGGGTTGCTTCTTTCTCATCAGGGGTTGCTTCTTTGTATTTTCTTTTTAAAATCTTATACAACTCTGAGTCTTCAGAAATACCCAGCACTTCCGCCACCGAATGATCTAGTGCTTCCAGTGTTGTGCCACCTCGTTGTGCCAGTTTTCGGGCGACACTCTTGATATAGCTGGGTGAGTGCTCCCGCTCCGAGCAGACATTGTAGTAGATGGCAGCCTTGCGTGGGTCGTTGAGATCTTCAGTATAAACAAAGCCCAGCGTCAACGGAATACGCCAACTGCCTGGCAACACCTCCATGCCGAGTTCTAGAATCGGGGGGCAGGCTTGCGGACGACCGAGCTGCGACAGCACAAAGCAGGAAAAAATGTAAGTCGTCTCGCGTCGTTGGCGTGAAAGAGCGATCTTGTTGAGCATTTTCTCCAATGCATCAACGTCGTAAATAGAGGGATCAGGACTGGCAAGATAGTGCACCGCCCAGATGCTGAGAAAGTCATCGTAAACATGCTTGAAGCCCAGAAACAACATAGAGATGGCACGGGACGAGAGATCGATCAACGGCGGCTCGCGCACCTCAGAGTCGGGCCGCTGGTAAGCCTCGTGCGAATGCACTGCCGTCACCCAAAACAGCCCCGCCGCAGCGACAAGCACCAATAGTCTGACAACAAGGTTCATATCTCAACGTCGTAACTGGTCAAGTATTTCCCTGTGTTCATTCAAGCCTCTGCTTAGCTCTACTAAGTATGGTATCAGACTCTTCTGCAAAAAGACAATGATCAGGATCAAGAGCAGCGGTGCGAAGTCGAGCGGGCCCGGGATGCGGCTCGTCAAGCGGCGCAGCGGGCGATAGAGTGGTTCGGTGACGGCTTTGATGGTGCGCACGATGGGATTGTAGGGGTCGGCATTTACCCAACTGACAATTATCGAGGCAATCACCAATAATTGCACAAGATTGAAGATGAGATCGAGCACGAAAGCCAAGCCATTGATAATGTGTGCCATGCGTCCTCCTGGGTTAAGTTCAGCCTCGCGGCATGCATTAGTTGCTGGCGAAAACATCTCGCCCGATGCGCACACAGTCTGTGCCTGCGTGCAGGGCCAGGGCAAGGTCGGCACTCATGCCTAACGAGAGTTTACCATGCCCGCAGCAGGATGCAAGCCGCCGCAGTTCGTGGTAGGCGGGTGGGGGATGTTGCTGATCACGATCGCAGTAAATAGACGCGGGCACAGCCATAAGGCCCTCGACCTGCAGGTGCGGGCAGTTATGAGCTATCTCTTGCGCCGCCGCGACGACCTCTGCCGCACTGAAGCCTCGTTTTTGTGCCTCGTTGTCGATGTTGACTGCCAGATAGACGGGATACGCGTGCTTGCCATACTGTGCCGCGTAGCGCTCCACGTAGCGAGCATGCTTGCGCGAAGCGAGCGACTGAATCTCGTCGCAGCAGCGGACAAGGCGAGCAATTTTGTTTGACTGCAGCACGCCGATGTAAATCCATTTGATGTCAAGATGCTGTAACAGCTGGGATTTATTCTCAAGCTCGGTGGTAAAATTTTCCCCAAACTCTCGCTGCCCCTGTGCATACAACGCCTCGATGGCGGCAACATCACGCCCCTTACTAGCGACGATCAGGCGCACTGACGGTGCGGTGGTGCGGAGCGTAGCTATTCTTGCTTGCACCCGGTGAAAATTTTTTGCCAGTGTGGGCGTGTATGTCATAATTTTACCTCTCTGATCGTGGGGCAGAACCATTGCCAATTACTGGGTGAATTTACTATAATGCAAATGTAACCGAACACGACAAGGAAATTATTGGAGGCTGTCTTGTCATGAGCAAGTTGTGGATACTGCTTACCTTGTCCGCTTGCGTGCCAGAATTTCAGGCGGAATACCGCGACCCCGCGGCACAGGAGATCGTCGATGACCGCTGGAACGAGACTGATGCCCGCCAATCAGCCGAGGCCCTGATCGCGGCAGTATTACAAAAGCCCTGGCTGCACCTCTTCAAGTCGACGAAGAAACGCCGTCCCGTGATTGGGGTGGATGAACTCCGCAACAGGACCGCGGAGCACATCGACACGAAGGCGTTGACTGACTACGTGCGTGATGAGCTGATCAACTCTGGTCAGGTGCGTTTTATCAACATTGCCAAGCGCAAACGCGTGCTTAAGGAACTCAACTACCAGCGGCGCGGGGCAGTCTCAGCTGAAACGCGGGCCAAGGCTGGACAGCAGGTTGGTATCGACTATCTCTTTGGTGGCACGCTTTCCAGCCAGGAGCATGTGCGGGGTGGATTGAAGACGGTGACCTATCAGGTCGTGCTGACGCTGACCAATCTCGAAACCGCCGAAATTGAATGGAGCAAAAAGCACTTGATCAAGAAACGCTTCAAGCGCAGGGATACCAAGTGGTAAAGGCTTTACCCTTCCTCGTTCTCGTCAGTGGTTGCTTTTCGTGGAGCGACCACATGGGTGAAGTCAAAGGGCTGTATGAGGTGGGGCATTACCAGCTGGCTTTACAAAAACTGCAAAGTTCGTCGCTAAAACAACAACATCGCAATCGCCTCCTCTATTCCCTTGAGTTGGCAGTGCTCTATGATCGTCTCGGTCGTCTCAAGAAATCACGGCGGGAATTATTCCGTGCCGCGCAGTTGGTGGAAGAGCTCTATACAGTGAGTGTCAGCAAAGCGGCCGCGGCCTTCATCGTCAGCAGTGATACCACGGAATACCGCGGCGAGGATTATGAGAAAATTTTTATCCACACCATGCTGGCCATGTCTTATCTCGGCGCAAACGAACTGCAAGAGGCACTGGTCGAGGCACGGCGCATCAACCTACGCTTGCATGCTATCAACCGCGGCCACGGCGATGCCCAGAACCGCTACAACGAGGATGCCTTTGCTCGTTATCTGGCCGCGATGATCCATGAAGTCGAGGGTGATGTCAGCAGTGCCTTTGTCGATTATCACAAGGCTTGGCAGCTCTATCGGGGTGAATTTAAAATTTTCAACGATGCCCAGATGCCGCGGCAGGTTGCGGTGGCGTTGTATCACCTAGCTCATAGGGCGAAGCGGCAGGTTGAGCCAGAGTTACGCCAGCAACTTACTCCTGCCGAGCGCCAAAGAAGCACTAAGCACGCTGAAGTTGCGGTAATTCATCAGATTGGTCGTATCGCCAGCAAGGAGGCACGGGAGTTTCTGCTACCATTCGACCAGCAGGTGGTGCGTTTTTCGTTTCCTGTTGTCGTGGCGCGGCAGGTTGATTATGGTCGCAGCGGCGTAATGCTGCGAGAGCGTGGAGAGGTGGAACGTTTTATCGCGTCTGAACAGATGCTCAACCTCGATCAGTTGGCACAGATCGCCCTTGAAGACCGCCGTGCACGCCTGACGGCAGAGCAGATGACACGACTGATCGCTAAAGGGGTGATGACCGCGCAGGTGCAGCGTAAATTTGGGGCACTGGCAGGGGTGGCTTTCAACGTTTACGCCGCGGCAACTGAGACGGCTGATACCCGCAGCTGGAGTTTGTTGCCGGCTCGTATTGCGGTGACACGTTTCGTAGCACCTGAAGCACGCCCCCTAGACATCACGGTGATCAATAACGGCGTGACGACAGCCATGCATAGTTTGCGTCTCCAGCGAGGAGAGTTGAGGCTCTACGTCAGTAGAAGAGGATCTTGAAGATGAAGTACTTGCTGCGCGAATTTCATCGTGAGTCTGTTATCTTGCTAAAACAAGGCAAGTACGGGCAACCTGCGGAGAACCTTTCCCGCGGCCTGTTTAGCTTGACTTGCGAGCCGTTCGATCATCGGGCGGCAGTGCGCTACGCGCTGGCGGCCTTGCAGGAGGTGGTATTGCAGGTCAGCGGTGACGACAAGTGCGGCGTGCAGGCGTTGCAGGAGCTGTTGCCACGTGGTTTGTCGAACATGATGGTCATGGTGGTCGAATACATGCATGCGCACGTGCAACGTGATACTAAGCCAAGCCGGGCGGAAGCCGAGTTCATCTTCAACGTTGTCTGTTCTATCTGCACCTATGTGGCACACATGGCAGAAAATCACAAGCACAGTGACAAGCCATTGCATCTGGGGGAAGAATCGTGGCAACAGCGCTCGTGGGTGCGGCACAGTCTTACGGCAACGATTGAGGACAAGATTCGTTCGCTGCGACCACGTCGTGCCGCCACGCAGACGGAGATGTTCGCGGACATCGGCATCGCGGTCGACAATGAGCTGCCTGTCGACCATGAAGCTCGCAACGACATGGCGCTGCGCAAAATTTATGCAGTCGTGTCCGGTTCAGCGACAAGTCTCGAACATATCTCCGATGCTGCAACACACAGGGAGAGGGAGAGAGAAAGAGACGGAAAACGCACTAAAGGACAGGCACTTGACGAGGAGGAGGAAGACGGTTACCGCGGCATGGGTGTGTCTGAGTCGTTCAGTCCCATCATCGCGAGTTTGCAGCGCTTTGTTAACCATCAGGGGCGTAAACAACGGAAAAGTGACCGGGATCGTCGTCGCAAAACACTCCACGAACTGCGCTGTGATGCGCACGAGTCGGAACTACTCTACAGCGTGGGTTGTGCACTATCTGCCTTCCTGATGGCGGTTTTTATCGATGGCTATCGGCGCGTTTGATTTTTTTCAGCTACTCAGCACGTACCCCCGTTATCTTGGCACAAGTCTCCGTTGTCTTGGTAGGGCGAAGAAGAGAGGGCACGCAGGGAGGCTTGAGTGCAAGCTTGAATGCAATAGCCGAGAGGCCTGAGTGCAAGCAGCGAGGGAGCGAGAAAGCGGCAAACAGTCTCGTAAGGCGAGCGTTACAAAGAGCAGCGCGCAGCGCAAGCAGCGAGCTAGAAAGCGAGCGATACAAAAAGCAGCGTAGCGCGTAGCGCGCCACGGTGCAGACCTACCGAGAAACCCGACCTCAACAGGTATAGGCACATGCCCTGTGCAAAGAAATAATCTGAATGCAATAGCAAGAGGTCTGAGAACAAGGAGCGAGCTAGCAAGCGAGCGTTACAAAGAGCCGCAGCGCAGCGAACGGTCTCACCGCGCCCTTCATGGGGCTCTCTGAGTGCAAGCCTGAACGCAATAACGAGAGGTCTGAGAGCAAGCAGCGAGGCTTGGGGTCAAGCCTGATCGCAATAGCAAGAGGCCTGAGGACAAGTAGCGAGCTAGAAAGCGAGCGTTACTAAAGAGCCGCGTAGCGTAGCGTAGCGTAGCGTAGCGTAGCGTAGCGTAGCGTAGCGTAGCGTAGCGCACAGCGCTGCGCGTAGCAAAGATTCACGCGGGGGTTGACAGCAAAAATAGAAATGCTTAGCATGCTGCCGCGTTGGCTCTTTAATCTTTTTAGGGGGATCGTGTTGTGTGGTTTAGATTTAGGTTGGTGCTGATAGCCGTTGCGTTGCTGTCACCGACGCTGTGGGCGGATTTTGAGTCTATCGATGAAATCCCGTTGGTAATGGATGTCGAGGGTGATTTTACTAACGAGGACACGCTGGAGAACAGCTGTGCTGAAGGTGAACAGGAGTTCTATTCATACTTTAGCAAGGACGGCGATGCGTTTAGTTATAGACTACTAATGAAGGATTATTCCGCTGAGCCGATCAAGCTCAAGGGCACGTTTACCTACGAAACCGACCTCGGTTATGAGGAGATGTCCATCTACTACGGTGACGGCTATTGGAACGAAGGTGACGACGGTGCTCCATCGTACGATGAGCTTTTGGATAACTACTGTAGTTCCCTGCCTGATATAGACGAGGAGGATTTTGGTTCTTGTTGGGCTACATGGGAAAGTGACAATGGTAATAAATTGACTCTAAAGGGAGATGGCCCTGTCTGGGGTGGTGAAACGACTTATACTCTCTATGTCGAGATCAATCGTGCCGATGGTTGTGTGTTGAAATTCCAAGACAGGATTGTCACTTACGTGGAGTCATGATCAATTCTTTGTGGGCAGGGCAAGGTATAGCCATCTCGCCCGCTCCCAACTACTGCGTATCTTCTGTGGGGTAAATGTGCTCTTTATTTACAATTTTGTAGTCTTGGTCGTAATAGTACTTCTTCACTGTAACGACACTTTTGTCCGCCGTATATGTTATTGCCGTGCCGATATGCTGTCCTGACCCCCCGCCGTCTGTCTCGTGCCACTGATCAAAAATTTCTAACGACAACTCCTTGTCACCATAATCGTGGACTTTGCCGCTCACTACTACCTCGACGGTATTGCAAAGAATTTTCAATTCCCTGTAGTTTCCATAGTTTGTCTGCCGTTCTTTCCCCATGTTTAGTTGCAACTCACCCGTGGGCCTACCGTTATCCAATAGCACGTCCTCGCAACTCACCCCTATCGCCCGCATGAGGCGCACTGCAGTTTTAGTTACCGTGACCGGGAACGCACAGATCGATTCTGTCACCAGTTTTCCGCTTGGCACAAGCCTGTAGCTACTCGTATCGTAGAGATACTTGACCCAGCTGTCCGCAGCTGTCGTGTCACGCTTCCACTCCGTTAAATTACGACAGTTATTCTCCAGGTAGATGAAATCCGGATCATTGTCCCCCTCCTCCGCTACGTCCTCTGCGCCTGCATCCACCTTGACACCCGCGGCTGGCTCCGCGCCGTCGGAACGGCAGGCAGACAGGCTGAAGCCAATGAGTAGCCACAGCACTGCCAATAAAACAGCAAGCACCCCCCGTAGAGGTGCTCGCCTGTTTTGTCGAGGATTAATCGGCATTATCTTTCCTTCTTTAATCACTACCAATCACCAATTTCCTTCTGTTCTTTGCTCTTCTTTAATTGTCACCTCTTATACCCTTCGGTGAACCATAGTTCATCACCAGTCATGTAATATTTATAAAATTGTCTGGTCATGCCAAAATATGAACTATCAAGGCCATAAATCAAATTTTGTGATACGGTGCGGTGTTCGATCTTGTCTTCACTTTCCCATGTTGCATCGTCAAGCACCTGCTGAGCACGAGAAGCTATGTCAGGGTAAGTGTTGCTCTCCACATAGTCTCTTTTTGTGATGTACATGAGCTTGAGCAGTTGCTTAGCATCATCTTGGTCAAATCCCAAGTCTTTTAGACGCTCGTAAATGGACATTTCGTCGATATGGATTGGTTTATTTGGATTGCCTCCAGCTCTAAGAGCCTTGTCGAACTTTACCTTCTTATTTTCATCTGTTATCCCATCCACATAATCCTCCAGAAAATTCTTCAATGTCTCCTTATAAAAAACAACATTATCATTGACAGTTATCCTCAATTCCTTATTTCCAGTTATAAATTTTCCATCTATGTGTATACTCTTGGTGGAGCAACCGATTTTGAGAGTATTATACAGACTCTTATTATTATTGTATGGAAAAGAAGCATTATGACCTCCTATTTCCAGTTGTAGCTCACCAGTAGAAGTGCCGTCCTCGTTTCTTACAACACCACACGATACCTGTCTTTGCTGCATATACCTAAGCCCGGTTGCCGTGATCGTCACTGGGATGCTACATTCTTGACCACGGACTTTATCTTCATGCTTATACGTATAAGATTTCCCACCCGACGGGCTGGATTGGGCAGTCCCAAGCTGATTACAGTGTGTACTCATGTAGTCTTTTGCCTGATCCTCTGAAGGCTCATCCGCGTCTGCAAAGTCCTTAACATCTCCATCCTGTTCTGTTACGTGACACGCAGCCAGCATTCCCATCACCACCAGGGCAACGATCGATGACACAGCCGGTCCCACACACATTCCTGAAAATTTCATCACTCACCTCCAAAAATTTATCCAAATACTTCCAGCACCCAGTGCTTAGACTACGCAACGTATCGACCGTTTTTTTTTTGCTTTAGCTTTGCTTGCGGTTTTGTCAGTATTTTTTTGTAACCCACTAATATGTTAGCCAAGTTTTTTTCGGCTGGTCACGAAATTGACTCAGGCATGGCACTCAGGGGGTGGTGCTCGCGGCACTAGGCTGTGCTTGCTGCTCAAAACGCGGGCGAATTGCTTGCAGGCGTTCCTGGATGGCGGATATAATCTTCTCCATCACCTCCACCTCCCACCTGTCACCCTTGAGGTTGCTCATGTCGTCGTTCAGCCAGGTGATGGTTTCGTCGAAGAAAGCGGTGGGGTTGTCGCTCAGGGAATTGTTGAATGTATTGAGAAGGTGGTTAATCCACACGGCATCGGCCGCGGCGAGGAGGTTGACCAAGCGGTTGAGTTTGCATGTCGCATCGGCATCTTGCCAACCACCTGTCACCTGAAAGGGAAACCACTCACGCTCTCGCCGGTGCAGCCACAGTTTCACCTGCCCGGCAACATCGACGACAAAAAAATCCGATGGCACTGCACCGTGAAACCCATCAGGACGTTTCCAAACCACACGCATCATACACCTCCTGCCGTGCAGCTGTAGCACAGCCAAGAGATAAAAACACTCAGCACTTCCCCAACGACTACAGCACCATCTCTGTCGCAGGCGGACGCAGATTGTAATGCGAAGCCATTACCGCACCATACGCACCGACATTGCTGATCAACAACACATCGCCCTCCCGACAGGGCGGCAAGAGGCGGGCATGACCAAAATTATCCGCCGACTCGCATATCGGCCCCACGACTTCAACCATCTCAAACGCATCTTCTTCCTCAAGACGAGTAAGATTAAAAATTTCGTGATAAGCACCGTAAAGCGCGGGACGTAACAACGAGTTCATGCCCGTGTTGACCCCGACGAAGTTTACCAGCTCCTTGTGTTTCAGCTGGGTCACTTGCGCCAGCAATACCCCTGCAGCCGCAGTCAGGTAACGCCCTGGCTCAATCCACAGCTCAAACCTCTCTGCCATCGCTTGCAACGATGCATCGAGCCGCGCAAAATCAAGTTCACGTTCCTGCGGATGCTCAGGCACGCCGAATCCACCGCCAAGATTGAGAACCTCTACCTGCCCGAATTCCGCCGCCAATGCTGCCAACGCCTCGGCCCGACCCCGCCACTCGTGCGTAGCAAGGATACCGCTGCCCGAATGCGCATGCAAACCCTTGACAACGATACCGTGTCGTCGCGTCAGCGCGAGCATGCGTTCATAATCACGCGGCGAGATGCCGAATTTAGATCGCACCCCCCCCGTCATCACATGCCGATGATGCCCTGTGCTAAAGCCAGGATCGATGCGTAGGACTACCTCCCGTCCCGCAAAAACTTCGCCCCAGCGCTCCAGCACATAAAGATTATCGATCGTCACCACACAGCCACGTGCCAGCGCAAACTCATATTCATGCCGCGCACAAAAATTGGGCGTAAACAACACCCTGGCCATATCCAGCTGTGGCAACGTCCGCACCAGCTGCTGTATCTCCTCTTGCGATACACATTCAAAGTCAAGCTGTTGCGCAGCCAGAAACTTAAGCACAGCTTCGTGGTGATTGGCCTTCATCGCGTAAAAGATGCGCGCCACACTGCGTAGCTCCCGCAGTTTTTGCACTGCCAAGTCCACCGCCGACAACGAGTATACATACAGTGCCGCATCGTGCTGCAGGGCTAACTGTATAAGCTTACCGCGCTGCTGCCGCCACCACGAAGTCGGTCGGGGTGGTAATGCGTCCTTGCTCGTCTCTTGTAACTGCAACCAACTGCTGCCAAAAACCTCGTTGCTAGTTGCTCCCCCGAACAACAGCTGATGCATCTTGTGTAAGAGACGCTCGCTCTGCTCTTGGGCGACGACGAAGGTTAAATTGAGATCGTTGGCCGATTGGGCGACGAGATGCACCGTCTGCCGTTCAAAGAGGGCAAACAGTGGACTGAGTTCGTGCAAAACGCTGCGGATATTTCTGCCGATAACGCTGAGGGTGGCGCAATGTGGAATTTTGGTGACCGTGCAAAACTTTTGTAAAGCAGTCAGCAGTGCATCTAGCTCTGCCTCACGCTCGACGGCAATTTTGTCGAGTGAAACACTGACACTCGCCTCTGAAGTTGAAATAAGATCAACAGAAAAACGATGCTGCTTGAAGCAATTGAAAATGTCAGCCAAAAAACCTGCTTGCCGCCACATCCTCAAACTTTCCATGTGCAGCAGCAAGATGTCGTTCTTCACCGTCACCGCCTTCACGGGACAAGCATCAGTGACTGAACGACTCGATACTCGTGTGCCTTGCACCTCAGGATTTTGCAGTGAGCGAAGTTGTAACTCAACGCCCGCGGTGACGAGTGGCGCGATAGCACGTGGATGCAAAACCTTCGCCCCCATCAAAGCTATCTCCTGTGCTTCGGCACAGCTGAGCGTCTTGATAAGTTTTGCTTGTGGAATGTGGCGCGGGTCGGTGGAATAAAAGCCAGGCACGTCACTCCAAATTTCACAGCGCACTGCACCTAGGCCCCCCGCCAGCAAGGTGGCTGAGGTGTCCGATCCGCCGCGGCCGAGCAACACCGTCTCGCCTGCACTGTTGCGAGCGATGAAGCCTTGGGTGATGCATAGCGAAGCACGCGCCAGCAGTGCCTGAGCTTCAGGTCGCGGGCTGAAACTACAATCGCTGTCGAGATAACTATCGTCGTTGGCCAACAGCAAGTCAGCCGCATGCAACCACGTCACCGCAAGACCTTGCTGCTGCAGAAAGAGACAGCCAAGCCGCGAAGCAATGACCTCACCGCAAGACATTGCTTGCGCCCACCGCGGCGGGTCGACGTGTTTATGCTGGCCACACACCGATGTCAGCAGTGCATGCAAGCGCTGCCACTCGGCCTCGATGTCGCCCAGTTGTGCTACCCCCAAATCCGCGGCCAAGTGCTGATGCCGTGCCTGCAACTGCGCAAAGCGTGTCTGCGGAAACCCCTGCTCTGCTTCTCGCAGCAACTGCTCGATCGTGTTCGACACTTGCGATAAGGCCGACACCACCAATACCACACGGTCAGCTGTGGCACAGCTGCGCTGCACAACTGTGTGAATGCGCCGCCACGAAGCGGCATCAGCTACCGACGTTCCACCGAATTTCAATACTAGCGTTGTGCGTGATGGTGACAAACCAACTCCATGCTACGCGACTTTTTGCCGCTTCCTAGCTCCGCTCGCTGGACTTTTTGCCGCTTCCTAGCTCCGCTCGCTGGACTTTTTGCCGCTTTCTAGCTCCGCTCGCTGGACTTTTTGCCGCTTCCTAGCTCCGCTCGCTGCATGTTCTCAGGCATCCTGCCATTGCGTTCAGGCTTGCTCCCAAGCCTCTTTGCTTGCCATCAGACCTCTCGCTTTTGCGCTCAGGCTTGCCTGCTAACCTCTTTGCTTGTCCTCAGGCTAAAACGCCTGGGACAAAGCCATTCTACCACCGTGCAAGACACTGAGCCAAAGAATAAAATGCATCGGATTAAAGATCCTAACTGCCTATGTCTCGACAGGCTCCGAAAGATAGCCACACCACGCTCACTGTATGTGTGTAGTGATCCCATAAAAAACAGGACACCCTTTCGGCCCCAGAATAAGGCATGTGTAGTTCAGGCTTGCCCCCTAGCCGCCCCGAAAAGCTGGCGCTATGCCTGAGTCAATTTCGTGACCAGCCGAAAAAAAATCAGCCAACATATTGGCGAGTTACAAAAAAATACGGACAAAACTACAAACGCGGCTAGAGCAAAAAAAACGGCCGATGCGTTGCGTAGTCAAAGCACAGTAGGCTGGTTTCTGCTGGGCAATTGTCTCCTTAACTGGTGCTCAGGGGTTTTGATTGATTTGCTGACCGGGGCGGCCACACCAAGGTACCTCCCACGCCAGTGAAGGCGAGATGAGATGCTTACGAATTTGCTCTTTGCCCCCACACGCTAATATCTAACTGATAAACACTTGCAATTTATCTCGGAGAAGCCGATGCCGAAAAAATCCTCGCTCCACGATAAGGTTTTCAAACTCCTCAAGGATAAGGAACTGGCCGCGCAGGTTTTAACCGTGTTATTGCCACCAAAGATCAGCTCCCTGTTCGACTGGCAGACCTTGGATGTCACCGACACGGCTGCAGTTTTGGGGAACAAAAGCCTATATGCCGATTTTATTATCAAGGTCACCTTGCTCGACGGTGAACAGGTTATGTTCTACACTATCTTGGAGCACAAGAGCTACGACGACCCCGATGCCATCGTGCAGATCATGAGTTATTATGCCGCGCTCTGCAAACGCACCAAGTGTGTCGTTGTGCCGATGATCCTGCTCTGCTGTGCTGACCCGAACGTCGTTATACAGGAGAGTTATCTGCGGTGGGCCTGGCGAAAACACGACACCTCTACACCCGCCATGCAAAAACTGCTCAGCTGGTTGCCTGATTTTACGCTGAAGGTTTTTTACCCCAATAAATTTGCTCCCCCCCGTCTCTGGCGGGGAGGTGTGCCCGCAGGCATCGTTCTCTACGGTTTAGTCAATTTCTGGCAGGCAACCGAGGACGATGTCGCTAAAATTATCGAGAAAAGTCGGGAAATTAAAGACACCAGACATCGGTATATCATTGACAGTCTCATTGATTATTACGAAAATGCCGATAAGAAGCTTGGTTGGCAGGCCTTCGATCGCATCGAGCGAGAACGCTGGCCCGAATTACCAGAAGAGGAGTTACTAATGCCAGATATATTACTAGGTTATGAAAGAGTGGGAGCAGAGAACTTCGCCCGCGGACGGGTTGAGGGGGTTGTCAAGGGGCGCGAAGAAGGCATCTCTGTCGGGCGCGAAGAAGGCATCTCTGTCGGGCGCGAAGAAGGTATCTCTGTCGGGCGGGAGAGCCTCATCCTAAATATGCTGAAGTCGGGCAAGTTGAACGACACGATGATCCGTGAGGTTACTGGCATCTCGAAAAAAGAATTGGCAACTTTGAAAAGAAAATTGAAAAATTAGCTAGATACCAGCCGAAGGGAGTGGAGAACGAATCTATGCTTCTCGGTTGTCAGAATTTGGCAGGGTCGACTCCACTGTAGTGACCCCCACGAGAGACTGCATTCCTCGCTAGGGTATGAGTCTCCACAGGAGTTTTTGGATCGTTACCATACGGGAAACACGTTGGATTTAAGCGGCTAAGTGTACCAATAGAGGGAATAGCCCCAGATGAGTCAGTTGATCTTCACCGAGAATTCTTTGACGTTGTAGTCACCCGTTTTGGTATTGATCACGATAATCTTGCCTTCGCAGGTAGACACAGGGCCTTTTGCATCCACCTTGAAGTTGCTGCCGCTTACTGCCGCGCGGCGCAGTTCACAGGTTGAGTTTTTCTTTTTTAGCATGCTTACCTGGTGGTAGTCGTTTTTTGAGGGTCTAACTGTGACACTACCAATGTTGACGAACGCATTTCGTGCTCCTTGCACGGTGGTCTTGCCGTTCCAGGCAATCCTGATGCTGCTGTCTAGCTTGCCTTGACCAGCGATGCTAGTTGCCGCCTTGCACTCGTTGTTCTCCCAACTCAAGGTCTTGCTCAATTCTTTACCGATAGTATCGCAGTCGCTTTGGCTGGCAGGCACTTGGCAGGCTTGTGAACCTGCCACCATCCCTAGCTCTTTGGCGCAGAAGGCAATGGTGGGCACAATACATACCCCGCGCACGCTATCGTAGTCTTTCCTTTGGGTTTTGCAATGTGCCACACTACCCGTGGATTCTTCCTCTTTTTTATTCTTGGTCACACAGGGGCTGATTGCAAGCGCGCTGCAAACAGAATCGGGCTTGACCGTCGGTCTTTCACCACAGGCAACGAGTATGCCACCGAGCAACACCAGGAGGAACTTCATGGGGCTGTTTCTCCTTGCCACATTCTCTATATCACCACCACCCTCGCCCTCCCCCATCGGTATAATTATGTTTGGTCTTCAGCAGAAAATAATTTTTTTATTAAAGCCTTGCATACTTCCTGCCGCAGTTTTCTAACGTTTTGCCAAAAAACGCCGATCATGGGATTGTTTACTCAGCCGGGAGATGGCCATGACACAGTTGCGGTTTTGCTGGTGGATGGTAGTGGGGCTGGTTTTGCTGGGTATTCCGCACCACAGTTCCGCTGAACAAAATCAACCACCCGCAGTGGTGCAAGGAGATGCTCAAGGTAAAGTGACGCGAGATGCGAAAAACTCCGGTAATGCTCGCAATCAACCACCTGCAGTGGTGCAAGAAGATGCCAAAGGCAAAGTGGCGCGAGATGTGAAAAACTCCGGTAATGCTCGCAACCCGCTGCATCCTTTTACCTTGCGCTTGCTCTACACACCGAGTTACCGTTTTCTCCACCGGCGAATGCAAGACATACTGGCAGAAGTCAAAATGCGAACCAATGTCACCATGGAGATCGCACAATTTTTTCCTGTTGCCGCGGGTCTTGAGGTGGAATTTGCCTTTAGCGAGCTGGTATCACTGGCAGTAGGGGGGAATTTCTCCTGGCATGATGAGCTCATTACCTGGGATGCGTTAGGGCCATTAGAAGCATTGGTACCAACTCCCGATTACGATTACCGCGAATTTGTGGGGTGGTTGTCGCTTTATTTCAATGTAGCCAATTATTTTAACTTAGGAATGGGAGTAGGGTTAACCCAAGTAGCTTTGGAAGTACTTCAGCATGGTGGTAGCGAGAAAGATAAACGATACGGAGGCAAATCTGAACTTAGCTGGAAGGAAATGTCGGGGCATCTCGCCTTACGCCGGGATTTTTTCTGGTCACGGTGGGGGGTGGGGATAGGCTTAAACGCTAGCCTGCCTCTTATAGATACGTTTGATAGACATGCAGAGCATGAGAAACATGTTTGGCAAGATGGTGAGCCCTCAACGGTAGAGACAGACGACAGTAAAGTTGATGATGATATAGACATGTATTCGCTGGTGTTGATGCCGATGTTCTATGTGGCCTTTTAAAGAAATATGCCGCAACGCCTCTAGTGGGTCAAGTTTTGGCCGCGATTGCCGACAATATACGCACAGACGGACGCTGAAGGGCAGTGAGGAGGAGCATGATTGGTGACCATGCCATACAACCCGTCCCAACATGCATCTTCGGCAAGCTTTCATCTGTCGTTATCAGAGACATAATGAGCTGTGACTATTTCGACTTGTTGTCTTTGCTGTAGTCCGGTTGACGAAAGCTATCTTTGACGAAACTCTCGAAATATGCGGTAGTTATATCGATCAACAGGTGCTTAATTTCAGCATTGTGCCAACGCTTGCTCTCGGCAAAGACAAGACGCATGACTTCGTCCTTGACCTCCAGTAACTTGTCCATCGCTTGATAATATTTGTGCGGCGGAAAATCGATGTCATAGTCGTTGGCAAGTTTTTTCGCAATCTTCACCTTGCCGCCATCCTTCGGAGCAACCCGAACCGACTGAACGATGTGCAACGTCTGTGACTCGCCTCAGCCTCGATGTGCATGGCGGGCTACGCGCTGCGCGATGCTTTTTGTAACGCTCGCTTCCTAGCTCATCGCTGCGCGATGCTTTTTGTAACGCTCGCTTCCTAGCTCGCTCCTTGTCCTCAGACCACTCTTTGCCATCAGACCTCCCTGCTTGTCCTCAGACTTCCTGCCATCGCGTTCAGGCTCGCTCTCCGAGGCTTTTTTGCCGCTTTCTAGCTCCCTCCCTGCTTGCCCTCAAGTCTCTCTATTTGCCTGCTAGCCTCGCTGCCGAAATATTCCCTTACGTGCTAAGGTCGGGGTGGCGGAGTAATGCATAGTACGCAAATTTATCCTTCTCAAGTTGTTGCTTCTAGTTACCGATAGGCGATGTGGAAGGAGTAGCCTTTCGGGGCAGGCTGCGACTCAAGCACGACGGGGATGATAGATTGCAACACGAGGTCGGTCAGGCAGGGCATAATCAGCAGGAGTTTTCACCTGTGGATTCTCAAAGACAAAGGGCTGAGCGTTTGCACCTGATGAGCATGCACTATAATGCTGAGTGTCGAAGTGTCGGTATTGCCTATGTTTTGCTGATCCTGTGCGGTTTCTTGGGCGCACATAGGTTTTACCTCGGTCAATCTGAAAAGGCGGTGCTTTGTATATTTTTATTTCTGATCTCCCTTCTTCTTATCTTTCCGTATGGACTGTCTTTTTTATATGACCTAGTCACCCTCGCGGGTAGTGTCCGCGGCTTCAATTCCAATCTCGAACGTGAGCTTCGGAGAAAATTTGGTCTCTGATACGGATAATAAAAAAGAGGGGAGAGTCTCAGCATGATGAATAAAATTTCAGTTACTCGGATGGGGGAATTTAGGTGCGTAAGTCGTAAAATATTTCTGTCAGCACACAAAATATGCTCGGCGACTACTTTTATGGTCGCTCTGAAATTGATATAATTTTACAGACAATTCCATTCATTCACCGACAATGTTGTTAAAGATAAATTCTTCGGGGCTAAGCGAGGTTTCTTCTTGATGGCGAAATGTTCGGACTATCTCGTTCAATTTTTCCTTATTCATAAATTTTAGCTGGCAAAGTTTCGTAAAATCCTCTTTTGTAATACCTGTCATGATGTTAAAAAATTTTGGCGACTTGGTGTAAATAACATGATCGATGTTGTATTCACGCTCGTAGGTCATATAGATGAAATCAGCCATACAGATCGATAGCCGCTTGATTTGTGTGGCATACCAACGTTTTCGGGTCTGTCGTTCTTTATTCTTGTCTTTCTCAATGTAATCTTCAAGAAAGTGTTCCTTGTCATCAGTTGATATATTTGGGTCACGTTTTATCTCTTCAAAATCCTCTGCATCTTTACCAATTTGCACCAACTCACGAGAACTTATTGAACCAACATTTTGGGTGCGATAACCTTTAATTTTTTCTAGTATATCAAGAATTTCTGGATATTTCTCAAGTTGCTTCAAACTAGAGAAATTTACTAACACATCAGAGGTAATTTTTCTTGCCAAGGCAACTTTTGGTTCACCATGCTCAAGGGCTTGGAAAATTTTATCAGCGGTTGTTTTTATGCTCTCTAAGCTCCCCTCATAAAAACACTTATGACGAAAAGAATCACATAAATTTTCTGTAATTCCACGCTCTTCGTTAGTATAGTCATTTACATTGTTAGCAATTTTTTGTTGCTCAACTTGCTCCGCGACAGAAGAGGCGAGTGTATAGACGACAAGCAAACTTCTAGTAATGGCAAAATCAAATACCCAAGCTGTTGTTTTCTTTATTTCACCGTCTACAACCCAAGGTGATTGCACTCGAAAAATTGCTTGAAAATAGGTTTCTGCTGAATTAGTGTCGTTTAGAATAAGGATACTGTCCCATTCTTTTATGGTCACGCCAGTGAGAAACCGTCCACAGGTAAGGGTAATTGTGCCAAGCTTAGATGAATCTGTAGTTGCATCCTTAATAGCCTGTTCGACTTTGTTTTTATCGCGTGCAATTATCTTGTTGTCTGCTTTGTTGTCTTTTATCTTATCACTACCTGAGGCATCGATAATAATAAATTTACCAAAATATGGATGATGTCTAAGTTTTTTTGCTAACGCCTTAGCCGAATCGACCCGCTTGAGCCACCAAACAGTATGTCTATGTGTTGGACAGCCTAAATGTTGTGCGAGCTTGCCAAAGATACTGACAGCTCTGGCATCGTGACCTTCTTGCCAAAGACCTTGTAAAAAATTATCTACAGCATCTTCATGTATAAATTCGCCGTTGTTTGTTTCAAACAAACGATTCAAAGAAAAATCAATATCATCAGTCTTGAAAGTTTCACGTTGTTCTTTTATATCTTCGTCAGTTATTTCTATCACCGAAATATTTAAATCAGGCATCTGTTGGTAAATATTTTCTTTTTTATTATGTATGTGTTCTTGTTTTTTATTTTTTTGTTCATCGAGGTAACTATAGGTGTAAACCTGTTGCGGACAAAAATCATCTTGCTCGATCAACCTGAACGGCGTCCCTGATAAATCAAGCCGTTGTTGAAATTTTAAATTATTTAGGGTGTGGTTTACTCTATCAGTCCTGCCGCCATAATGCACCTCATCAAAAATGACCAGCCCCCAGTTGATAGCAAGTATGTTGTGTAAACGTTTTTTAGTCTCACCTTCTGCATCAATGTCCAAATCCTGCAGTGACACACACAAGACTCGATGTTTTTTGGTTTTAGGGAAGTCACCTATGTCGGTCAGGTACGGATCAGCTGGATGATGTTTATTCTTTTTTGCTCTAACCGCTGTCCAGTTGTTAAAGGCTACGTGATCGTTGACGCAATCCATCCACTCTCCAATAACCTCAGGTTTGTAGGTAATTATCAAGGTATTCAGAACTTGTAGCTCTTTAGCTATATGCATACTGGTGAAACACTTCCCGTAACGCATCTTGGCATTGATTAAAAAACGTTTCCTGTGGGTGGCAGAGCCAAGCACTTCTTCATGATATTGTTCTCGAAACCATCGACATGCTTTTTCCACCGCTTCTTTTTGCTCGTGGCGCAAAGAAAAATTTTTGCTTCTTGGACTACCATATTTAATTTGGTTGTAAGCACAGCGAACATCATCAAAGGGATCTTTTGATTGGCAGATGAACCATTCTCTGCCCGGTGCATCGGTAATTTTTCGACAGCCATTCTTCAGTAATAGTTCGTGAATATGGTGATCGCATTTCCCTTCTGGAAGTTCACCTATAAGTTTATAAATTGGTTGTTCAGGATTGCTCGTGCCGAACTGCTCCTTGATACGTTCTTCGTGTCTACCAACTTCGCAGTGTCCAACCTTTATCTTGCCTGCTTGTAGATAGATTTTAGTAGAATATGCGTATAACTCCAGCTTTTTCATGACCATTCTCTGACTTTCTTGTGAATGTGTGCGATTTCCTCATCTGTCAATGAAAACATGCGAAAGATTTTTTCTTCGTCCATGTCTGACAAATTTTCGAGCAACGGCACCCATGCCCAACGGTCTCTGGGTATGTGTTGGGTTATTTTGCGCAGGCCAAGCAAATAGCGGGCAAAATCTGTACGTAAGTAGTTGATCATGGATTCTGCATCCTGTTTAATTGTAAATGTATCAATAACACTGTAAGTCTCTGTTGTTATGTATCCACTTTCTAATAGTAGTATGTTATTAGTAGGCAATGTCCTTTTTGCACCATATGCCCCAGGAATTACTACCTTGTAAAGGTCAATCTTGCCTGCATTTTTTTTGATGTCACTCTTAAGAACATACCCCATCTTTTTTCCTTGATATAAACAGGGAACTGCATCCTTATGCATCTGGTAAGTTGTCGGGTTATTTTTTTTGAACCAGTCTGTGGCAATACCAAAAGGTTTCCTAGACCAAGCGACATCCGATACCCACTCACCTCGCCACCTGTCTTTTATCTTTCTGACAATTGTCAAAGATTGGGGATCATCGGGGATGATATCAAATCCATGCAGATCCAATACGACGGATTCTTCATTGTCGATAAAGGAGGGCTTGCCCTGATATGTTTTGTCGTAGTGAAAAAAACATATGCCCCCGCTCACAAATACTTCAGGAAAAACGTCGCGTGATTCACTAAAATGTTTCAATGCACGTAAATTTTTACAAGCAAGCATTTCAGCTCTAAAGTTATCTAACCCCTTGCCTGCTGCGAACCAGCGCGATGGAATGACCAAGACAAATTCACTTATGTCATGGTTATTTATAAGTGCTTTAACAAATAGCTGATAAATCTGTCTAGATGATTCGCCATACCCACCATCGGCTTCATGATAAGGGGGATTGCCGACCGCAATTATTGTTTTATCACCGGCCCGTTGTTTGATGTATTTGATCATAGCATCTAGCTCCTCAATAAATTTTTCGTGGTTAAGTTTTCCATCTATCTCTGACAAATAATCGCCGTTGCGAATGATACGATTGTATTTAGTATCGTGCGAGTATGTGTTGCCTAGGAAGGTGCGCAGACTTAATCGATGATGTCTTTCATCAGGAGCAAGGGCAAAATAGCGATCCGAGAAAAATATCTCGTGGCTAATTTCTTTTACATCAAGGAGCTTACGATTGTTGTGCTGGGTGCGGCAACTGGTGAAAGCAAGGGCCAACAAAATTTCTCCAGCCTTGCAAAAGGGGTCAAGAAAAACTATGTCATTAGCGAGAAACTTCTCGATATCAAGCATCTCAACCAACTCCAAAGCTTTGTCTAGTGTTAGTATTGGTTGATCGCGTCCTTTTACGTTACCGAGGACATCGACGACGTGATATTTTTTAAGCTCGCTTGATGCGGTCATTCGTCAGATCCTTTGTTAACTGCATGATTAAAAAATTTGCAAAAGAAAAATTTTTGTCTGCTTTGGCGTGCAAATTTAGCAAATTAGCCACAAAGTATTTAGCCTGCACAAATTCAATTGGGGTCACGTTTTTAGTTTCGCAATCAGTAAAATAATTTACCCAGGTATTGCTGAAATCTATTTGCTTGTGCGCGTTTTGTCTCAACCAATGTTCTCCAACTTTAGTTGTATTTGTCTGTAACAAAGTTTGTTTGCTAGCCAAAGCTGATAATGTTTCGTTTTCGTATATCTGCCACTTTATGGTTGCCAGCACATGGGTAAAATAATCACGATGATCAACAAACAACGACAACAAATCAACGTTTGCAAGTTTTTGTTTGATAAACCCAACAGTCATAGCCAACAGCCGTGCTCGGCAATTTTTAACATTTTTGGAATCTATATCTATTGCCCATAAGCTAGGCAATGCATGCGCAACTGCCGTTAAACAACAGCGATGTTTAGCGAACAAAGCAGATAGTCGGCGACGGTAAATTCCAATTACGATATTACCGTGTCCACAACATGGTTCAAAAAATACCACTTGTTCATCCTGCCAAATTTTTTGGTCAAACATATCTAGCATGCCAGTGACATGCTTGTCAGGTGTGAATACCTCTCCGAGATCTTGAATTCTTTTTTTGTTTCGATGAAACATTTTATATTTTTTACTGCAACTTGTCATTCTTATCGACAAATTCATTAGTTTCTTTATAAAAATTTTGCTATGATAGAAAAAACCGCACTAAATCAGTATATTGGTTGCGAGAATAACCAGATAGTTGCTTTTTGCCTATCTCCTCACCGATAACCTAGAACAATGCCAAGGTACCTCTCACGCCAGTGAAGGCGAGATGAGATGGTCGTGAATTTGCTCTTTGCCCCCACACACGCTAATATCTAACTGATAAGCACTTGCAATTTATCTCGGAGAAGCCGATGCCGAAAAAGTCCTCGCTCCACGATAAGGTTTTCAAACTCCTCAAGGATAAGGAATTGGCCGCGCAGGTTTTAACTGTGTTATTGCCACCAGAAATCAGCTCCCTGTTCGATTGGCAGACCTTGGATGTCACCGACACGGCCGCAGTTTTGGGGAACAAAAGCCTATATGCCGATTTTATTGTCAAGATCGCCTTGCTCGATGGTGAACAGGTGATGTTCTATATCATCTTGGAGCACAAGAGCTACGACGACCCCGATGCCATCGTGCAGATCATGAGTTATTATGCCGCGCTCTGCAAACGCACCAAGTGTGCTGTCGTGCCGATGATCCTGCTCTGCTGTGCTGACCCGAACGTCGTTATACAGGAGAGTTATCTGCGGTGGGCCTGGCGAAAACACGACACCTCTTCACCTGCTATGCAAAAACTGCTCAGTTGGTTGCCTGATTTTACGCTGAAGGTTTTTTACCCCAGTAAATTTGCTCGCCCTCGTCTCTGGCGAGGAGGTACACCCGCAGGCATCGTTCTCTACGGTTTAGTCAATTTCTGGCAGGCAACTGAGGACGATGTTGCTCAAATTATCGAGAAAAGTCGGGAAATTAAAGACACCAGACATCGGTATATTATTGACAGTCTCATTGATTATTACGAAAATACCGATAAGAAGTTTGGTTGGCAGGCCTTCGATCGCATCGAGCGAGAACGCTGGCCTGAATTGCCAGAAGAGGAGTTACTTATGCCAGATATATTACTAGGTTATGAAAGAGTAGGCGCGGAAAACTTCGCCCGCGGGCGGGTTGAGGGGGTTGTCGAGGGACGGGTTGAGGGACGCGAAGAAGGCATCTCTGTCGGACGCGAAGAAGGCATCTCTGTCGGGCGCGAAGAAGGCATCTCTGTCGGGCGGGAGAACCTCATCCTAAATATGCTGAAGTCGGGCAAGTTGAACGACACGATGATCCGTGAGGTTACTGGTATCTCGAAAAAAGAATTGGCAACTCTGAAAAGAAAATTGAAAAATTAGCTAGACACCAGCAGAAACTCCGCTGATCGTTTTGTGGCTATCCCCATTATTGGTACACTTAGCCGGTTAAATCCAAATCAGACATCCGTTTCCCTCACTCAACTGTGTGAACAGCTAGAACGGCATCGGCCACCAGACCAGCCTAATCCCTGGACTACACGCACTTCATTCCGGGCCGGAAAGTGTCCTATTTTATGGTGGGTCACTACACAGATCAGATAATCTGCTTAGCTAGATTGAAAAACTGCGGATCTTTTCTAGCTGGCAAGTGCTTCGTCAAAACTTTGACAAACTTTTCTAAGTCATCACTGGTGAGCGTTAGTTCTTCACCACGACTAAACAAGAGAATTACCCGCTCGATTAGTAGCCTATCCCACCATTCGTCATCAGCGAGATCATCAACAAAATCAGTGGAACTAGCAACACCCAGCAAAGCGGCTACAGTTGCCAGACGCAACTTTTTCCATCCAGCCTGCAACACTTCAGGTAATTTTTCGAGCGCCGCTACAGTTCGCGTAATATTTATTTTGCTGAGGAGCTTGGCAGTATTTTCTTTTTCATGCGGACGAGAGCTGCGCCCATAGTTACCTTTTTTAACCTGAACCACATCCATTTCTTTTAATTTTGTTTTTTTTAATTTTATCATGGTATAGACGGTCACCGCTATTCCCGCAACAACTACCCCAAGTAACACACCTCGCTTCAGCCATTTTTTCTTACTGGTTGCTCTTTGCGGCACAACTGGCGATGACATGCCTAGCCGCGGCTGTTTTTTCTTCCTGACAGTTACTTGCGCCACAACTTGCGACAACAGGCCCAGCCGCAGCTGTTTTTTCTTCCTGGGCCCAGTTTGCGTCATACCAGGCATGGACGCAGGCGTTTGAAAATAATACGGCTCGTCACCGTCCTTTGCTAGCAAAACATTGTGGCATATGTGTGTATCTGAACAAGCAACGAGACTCGATTTAGACTTGTCGGCAGCCGCTTGCACAAGTTTAACAGCGAAGTCCTTGCCCGCAAAGACGCGCGTCACACCACCAGCATCGCCAGAAAAAAATCTCATCTCAACCCAGTACCTTGCTAAAAAATAAATCTTACTCGTCGGTGCCAGTGCTGAAATCGAGTCCGTGGGGTTCATCGGTAGAGCTCGTAGGGGCGGGCTCATCTTTTTTGGAAAGGTAGACCAGCACGGGATCAGAGCCACTGTTGATCGTTTCTTCGGTAATAACTACTTCTTTGAGGCTATCCATGCCAGGCATTTCATACATAATGTCGAGCATCGACTCTTCAATGATGGCCCGCAAACCACGTGCCCCTGTTTTGCGTGTCAGTGCCTCATCGACTACTGCTTGCAAGGCCCCGTCGGTGAATTTTAGGTCGACCCGCTCGTATTCAAACAAACGCTTGAATTGCTTGACAATCGCGTTCTTCGGCTCGGTAAGAATTTTGATCAACGCCTCGCGATCAAGTTCCGCCAACGCACAGATGACAGGCACACGTCCGATGAACTCAGGGATAAGCCCAAACTTCATCAAGTCTTCGGTGCGCACATTCGCCAGCAACTTCGAGACATCACGCTGGCTTTTGGTGTGAATAGTCGCGCCAAAGCCCATTGCCGACACCTCGACGCGGTCGGCGACAATGCTTTCCAGCCCTGCAAACGCCCCGCCGCAGATAAAGAGAATGTCGGTCGTGTCCACCTGCAGAAACTCCTGCTGCGGATGTTTGCGTCCGCCCCGTGGTGGCACGTTGGCAATTGTGCCCTCGACGATTTTCAACAGCGCTTGCTGCACACCCTCACCTGAAACATCACGGGTGATAGAGGGGTTCTCACCCTTGCGGGCGATCTTGTCGATCTCATCCACGTAGCAAATGCCGCGCTGGGCTAGCTCAACATCGTAATCAGCGTTTTGTAGCAGGTTCAAGATAATGTTCTCGACATCCTCGCCGACATAGCCTGCTTCCGTCAAGTTGGTGGCATCTGAAATGGTGAAGGGCACATTTAAAATACGCGCCAGCGTTTGTGCCAGCAAGGTCTTGCCGCTGCCCGTGGGGCCGACGAGCAGAATGTTTGACTTCTGCAATTCGACATCCTCGTTGCTTTTGGCGCGGTTTTTTTTGTGATCGACACGCTTATAGTGGTTGTGCACGGCAACGCTCAGGGTGCGCTTGGCACGTTCCTGCCCGATGATGTAGTCGTCGAGAATTTTGTTAATTTCTTTGGGATTAGGCACGCGGCGAGACGGACTGAGCAGTTCGTCTTTTTCGACTTCTTCGGCAATAATATCATTGCAGAGATGGATACACTCGTCGCAGATGTAGACGTTGGGGCCAGCGATGAGTTTTTTCACCTCTGCCTGGTTCTTGCCGCAAAAACTACAGTGCAATCCATTGCTGCGCGGCGACATGTCGCCTTCCTTTCCGCCCTGTATCAGGCTTCCGTCTGGTTAGCTTGAAAAATATCATCGACTATCCCGTACTCCTTGGCATCGCCTGCCGACATGAAATTGTCGCGGTCGATATCCTTGCCGACCTGTTCTGGTTTACGCCCCGTATGCTGTGCCATAATCTGAATCATGCGCTTCTTGATGTTGATAATCTCGGCCGCCTGAATGTCGATGTCTGTTGCCTGCCCGCCTGCACCGCCAAGTGGCTGATGGATCATCACTCGTGAGTTGGGCAGGGCATAACGCTTGCCCTTTGCGCCTGCAGCCAGCAACCACGCGGCCATACTGGCACACTGGCCGATGCAGTAGGTGCGAATCGAGGACTTGACAATCTGCATCGCATCGTAAACAGCAAGACCTGCCGTGACCGAGCCGCCCGGCGAATTGATATAAAAGTGAATGTCCTTGTCAGGATCTTGGCTCTCCAGAAACAGGAACTGTGCCACGATGACGTTGGCAATCTCATCGACGACTGGTGTGCCCAAGAAGACAATGCGATCCTTCAACAGGCGCGAGTAAATGTCCCACGACCGCTCGCCGCGACTGGTGTTTTCCACTACTACAGGTATTAGGGCCATCTCTAGAGCTACTCCATAAAATTCACTCAGCAACACATAATCGTCATCACCGCACAGAACATTAGCCTCGCAGTGCTCTACCCGCCAGCATCATCAACAATTTTCGCCTCTTTCAGCAAGAATTTTTCCACTTTAGCAAGTAGCCTGTCTCCCTCGTCTACGGCTTCATCATCATAGGCGATGTTTTCCCGTCGAGCAATTTCTGCCGCAACCAAGTAACGCCGCGCAACTATCGTAATAATATCACGGGCGCGTGCCGCGGCAACTTCCTCGCTCGCATTTTTTTCAATGCCAAAATTACCCCGCAACGATGCACTGTTGAGTACGGTGAGGACAGATTTTTCCTGCATCTCGGTATCCATTTGCAATTCGCTTTTTGCCGCCAGCTCTTTGAGGATATGCTCACCCAGTAATCTTTGTTGGGTTTGCTTCTGACTTCGCTCGACCTCTTCAGTAATTTGGGCACGTAGTGCGGTCAAGCTGTCAATGCCCAAAAATTCTTGGGCGAAGCGATCGTCTAAGGTCGGCAACTCAAGCTTATGCACCTCGTGCAGGGCGGCGTTTATCTCGACCTTAAGCCCCCTCTCCGCTGCCTCTGGAAACATTTCAGGACAAAGGACTTTCTTGCTCTCGCCCGGTCGCATGCCGACAAACACTTGCAAATGCGGCGGCAGCTCAGCAGCTTGTGCGGGAAAAGATTGCAAAGATCGCAACAGGTTCATCTCGGGCACGACCTCATCGCCCACAATTACGAACCTCGTTACTACTAGGTTTTGAGCAATTCCACGCGTCACGGGTGCATCCAAAATATGATACGCCGCGTACTCATGGCGCAGTGCTTCAAGCCGCAGCTCGATCATCTCGTCACCTACATGTGTAGCGGGAACTTCAAGCGGGAAGTTCTTGTAGTCCGCTAGTTTTTTCACCTGCGAACGTTCGTGGAGCGTATGCTGCAATGTGTAGAGACGTTCGGAGTCCGCATCTCGCTGGGCCTCAGCATCCTCGTCCTCGTCCTCGTCAGCGTCGGGATGAATAAGCTCGGATTTCGAGACCAGGTGTTGTGCCACGACGCGGCGTAGGTCATGGTAGCGGTCGCCCGTCATACCACTTCCTTCCGCCTGCGCAGCGATATTTTCTCGCCGTGCCACTTCCTCAAGCACGGCAGTGATGGCAATAAGCTCCTGTGCTTGTTCAAGACAGGCTTGTCGCAGTGCGCTTTGCTGTTGCGCGGCAATTTCCTCAGGCTTATGGCCACGGTAAATATATTCGGCGACATGGTCGAGCAGCAGCTGTGGTATTTCCACCTCGCTGCCTGTCATCAACTTGCTGGCGACCTGACTCTCCATCCATTGACGGCGCGCCGCATCCTCTTTGTCCACCAACCCCTGCCGCAACCTGCTACGCAGCGCCTCGACCGAAGGCACATTGCCTGTTTTTTGCTGCACCAGCGCATCGTTGAGTTCGGGTAACGACAGTTGCTCAGCCTTATGCACCTTGAGGTCAAAAGTTACCTTCCGCCCCTCTAGATGAGAGTCGCCCCAATTATCTCTACGCTTGATAATACGGGAGATGCGCCGTGTGCCACCACAACTCAGATGCTGCAGAGAGCGCTCTAGTCCGCCCGGCAGTCGCTCCTCGACCCCGACAATTACGGTCTGTGTCTGTCCTTGCTCAAACTCTTGCGGTCGGGGCTGTTCGTCGTCAACGACGCGGCAAGAGAAAGCAACCCTGTCGCCTGCTTCTACCAGCTCGTCCTCGCTTCGTTCCCTGCTTGCCGCGCACTGGCTGAGAAACAACTGTAACTGCTGCTCCACCAGTGCGTCGTAGTCTGTCTGCAGCGGTGGTGGCATGACCAGCCTGAGGTTATTGTAGGCAGGCTCAAGCTTGGTCACTCTGGCACGGATGTTGTTCAAGCGCACCCGAAACTCAAACACCTGCCCTTCCACTGCTTCGCCACTGGAGTAGGCTTCAGGCTCTTGTCCAAGTGGCGGCAGTCCTTTAGCACGGGCCGCCTTGTCAGCATTATCCTTGACCAGTTGTGCGGCTACCATGCGGCTGAGGTGGTTGCCTACCCGCCGTCGTACAGCTGACAACGGCGCTTTGCCCACCCGATAGCCAGCTACCTGCACCCCACGCCGTGCATCTCGTAACACTCGTGCGTAGGCCGCGCCGACCGTTGCTGCAGGCACTCGCACCCGCAGGTCAAGACGGTCAAACCCACCTGCCTCCACTTCTGCACTAAGCTGCTCTGTCATCTCAACTAAACTCCTGGGCGATGTCACGATAGGCGGCGAGAAATTTAGCCCCCATTTCCCCGTCAACGACACGATGATCGAAGGTCAAGCTGACCAGCATCGTTTGGCGCACCGCGAGCATGCCATCGATCACTGTTACCGTGGGGGCAATGCGTCCCAAGCCAAGTATGGCCACCTGCGGTTGATTGATGATTGGATTGGAGGTAAGGCTGCCGTAAATTCCGGGATTGGTGAGGGTGAATGTGCCACCACGCACATCGTCAGCGGCAAGTCGCTTAGCCCGCGCCCTCGCCACCAAATCTTGCAGCCTGTGGGCTGTCTCCAGCAAGTCCAGCTCTCCTGCCTGCTTGACGACTGGCACGATCAAACCACCCTCCAATGCCACGGCACAGCCGATGTTGATGTCATCTTTCCACAGAATGTCGTTTCCATCCAGCGAAACATTGAGCAGGGGAAATTTTCTCAAGCACAGCGCGGCGATGTGGATGAAGAAGGCCGTCCACGTTAGTTTGAAACCAGTCTGGCGTTCAAATTCCTCCGCTTGCCGCTGCCGTGCCGCCGCGATGCGTTCCACATCAATCTCAAACACCGTCGTTACGTGCGGAGAAATGCGCACTGAGGCACTCATGTGCTCTGCAATTAAACGCCGCATGCGACTCAAGCTGGTGCGGCGCACCGCGACACCGTCTTGGTATTCCTGCCCGTCTTGCTGGTAAACAGGATGTGCGACATCGCCCGCTTCGTGCTCGCTGGCCGCCTGTTCGCTATGCTCTTCGCCGCGGGCCAGTTGCCTGCTACGTGCTCGCTCTTTGTTTTCCAGCCTCTCGGCATGTGGATGAGTTTCGAGGTCACGCACAGTAATACGTCCATGCAAGCCGCTGCCACGCACTTGTGTCAAGTCGATGCCTCGCTCTGCCGCCTTTCTTCGCACCAGCGGTGAGGTCAGCAGGCGCGGGCGCGCGGCTGGCCTTGCTGCCGTTGTCGGACTACTGTCCGCGCCATGTGCTGTATCTGTTGCCGAGACTGCGTCGGGACGCGGCACTGTGCTTGCCGTGTGCGCAGCAGTTGTGCCAATTTCTGCTAGCAAGCTTCCCACAGCCACTACCTGTTCAGGCGCAACCAAAATGCGCTGCAACACACCTGTGCTAGGGGCGGCGATTTCCGTGTCCACCTTGTCGGTAGAGACTTCCAGCAGCGGCTCGCCTTCCTGCACGGCATCACCTTCTTGCTTCAGCCAGCAATTTACCCGGGCCTCGTGGATGCCCTCTCCCATGGCGGGCAAATTGACTGGAGTCGTCTCGCTCACGTCATGCTCCCCTACATGTGGATCGCTTGACCGTGAACTCCCGCATGTGCTGCCTCCATGATGGTCTCCGAGAGCGTTGGGTGTGGATGAATGGAGTGGGCGATTTCGTCAAGGGTGGTCTCAAGATTTTTGCCAAGCACGAACTCGGCAATCAGCTCGGTCGCTTTTGCATTGACGATGTGCACACCGAGTATCTCGTGGTAACGAGGATCAAACAGAATCTTAATAAAACCCTCCGTGTGCCCCTCAATCTTTGCTTTCGCTAGCGGGGCAAAGGGAAACTTAACCTGCTTAAACTCAACGCCCTGTGCTTGTAACTCCTCCGCGCGGCTACCGATAGCCGCAATCTCTGGTGCAGTGTAAATCGCCATCGGGCTGCTGCGGTAATCTATCGCTGGTGGTGACTTGCCTGCCATGTTCTCCACCGCTCGCAGTGCCTCCGCTGATGCTGTATGTGCTAGTGCTTGCGTGGCGATGACATCGCCGACCGCATAGATATGGTCGTGACCCTGCACCCGATAGGTGTCTGTTGCCACAGGCACGAAACCTCTCGCGTCCAGCTCAACCCCGATATTTTGCAACTGCAACGCGGCACTGCAGGGTGTGCGGCCAATCGACAGCAGGACTTTAGCGAACACCTCCGTCCTGTCGCCAGCCTTCACTTGCACCCCATCCTGGCCGCAATCGGTCAGTGCCTCAATCTTGGTGTTAGCGAAAATGTTAATGCCCTTCTTCTTGCAACTGCGCTGCAAAGTCTGCACCACCTCCGTATCGATGTCGGGTAAAATCGTCTCGGCAGCTTCGTAAACGCTCACCTTGCTGCCGAACTCGGCGAACATGCAGGCAAATTCCATGCCCACGACCCCACCACCGATGATTGCTAGCGATGACGGGATATGGTCGATGCTCAACACCGTATCGGAGTTCATGATGTTGGTAGAATTGGAAACAAATGGAGGAAATTCAGTAACTTGCGAACCAGATGCGATGAGCAAATGCTTGAACTTGATCTGGCTCTGCTGCTCGTCCTCGCCCGCGACCGCCAGCGTGGTGCGATCTGCCAAGGCCCCCGTGCCCTTGATGACGGCAATCTTGTTCTTCTTCATCAAGAAGCGCAACCCCCGTCGCTGCTGTTCGACAATATCGTCCTTGCGATCCATGACCTGGTGCCAGTTGCAGGAGACTTCCCCCACTGCAAAGCCCAAGTCCTTGCTGATTTTTAATTTATGAAAGGTCTGCGCTGAGGCAATCAAAGCCTTCGTGGGAATGCAGCCGACGTTCAGGCAAGTTCCACCCAAATGCGGCGATCTCTCCACTACCGCAACCTTGAAACCCAGCTGTGCCGCCCTTATTGCACCGACCTCGCCCGCGGGTCCCGCCCCTAACACCACAACATCAAAGTCGCCGCCGTCACCCATGTCTCTTCCCCCTATGCGTGGGGAGGAGTTCTAATGCACCTGCACCACAAAATCAACCACCTGTAGTCTTAGCAGCGCGGCACTCGCACCACCAGGCGAAACACAAAATCTTTCCTAATCGCTAAAGTTTTCTGAAAGTTGTGCCGAACAGGTGAGCGAAGTGCACTCGCAACTTGGAGCGAATCAAGGAGGGTTGAAGGTGAAATGGCCAGGTCTCGTCGCGGTACTGCTAGCTGTCTGTGCTTGCAACGAAGGAGAAGACGGCAGAGTTGCTGGAACTGGAGGCGGGCAACTGACGCTGGCGAGCAGCATTCCCATCTACGACGAGGTGTGGGACCCCGCGGCCCGCGGAGAGACGTTGATCAAGGTGCGTGGCATCAAGCTCGGTGTGGAAGAGATGGCGACCGTCGGCTTGGGACTCGACGACAGCTCCCGTGCTGAGTTCAGAATTTTCCGCACCCGCAGCGGAGAGCTCACTGCCGCAGTCGATATCTACAGCGCCGAAGGAGTTCATATTGACAGCGGTGAGCGCGGTTACGGCGTAGGCAGTCATACGAACTGGAATCACTATTCGGACACCGACAACTACGGGGTGAATATTCGGATTCAACACCGCAACAGTGGCCGCCACATCTACCATGTTCGTCCCGCAATCAATGGTTTGGTCGCTAAAAAAACCGCTCACGCCGATAGCACCACGCGCACACCCTCCGACAGCATCTACACCTCGACCGAATTACCGCCACCAGAGCGAGGACTAATCGTGCTTCAAGATAACCTCAAAAACGATCGTTGTATCAGCGTGCGGGTCAAGGGGGCATCCTCTAGCTGGCAACAGAAGTTGCCTTGGCTGTTTGAAACCGAAGATGGCAGCGTCATCACAGAGGATGACAACACTCGTCTCGCCAAAGTCTTCCTGAAGTGCCTGCGCACTCGCAACCTGCTGCAATAGGCTAGGAGACTTACTTAACGCGAATATCGGTTTTTTTCAGGCATAGGCTAGATATCCATCATTTGCTGCGCGATGCGCTACGCGCTACGCTACGCTACTCTTTGTAACGCTCGCTTCCTAGCTCGCTGCTTGTTCTCAGGCCTCTCTCTGCTTGACCCCAAGCCCCTCTGCTTGTTCTCAGAACTCTCGGCTGTTGAGCTGATGCTTGCCCACCGAGATCTCCATGAAGGGCGGGGCGAGGCCGTACGAAAACCCGACCATAAATACTGCCATATTGCTGTCAGATTATGCTTTTAGATAAAGCATGTGCCTATACCTGTTGTGGTCGGGTTTCTCGGTAGGGCTGCGCCTCGCCAAGATAACGGAGGCTAGGGCTAAGGTGGCTAGCTCCATTGCGCCTCGCCCAGCTGCGCTGCGACTTTTTGTATCGCTCGCTTTCTAGCTCGCTTCGCTCGCTACGCTGCTGTTTGTATCGCTCGCTTCCTAGCTCGCTGCTTGTTCTCAGACCTCTCGTTATTGCGTTTAGGCTTGCCTGCTAGCCACTCTGCGTGCCATCTCTGCTTGCCCTCAGACCTCTCGCGGTTGCCCCAACCTCTTGCCGATCGAGAGCTCCATGAATGGCGGGGTGAGGCCGTACGAAAACTCGACCGCAAACATTGCCAATATTGCAACCAGATTATGCTTTTGCACAAGGCATGTGCTTGCACCTAATTCAAGGAGAGTTTCTCGGTAGGGCTGCGCCTCGCCAAGATAACGGAGGTTTGTGCTAAGGGACTAGCTCCGCTTGGGTTTGCATCAGAACCCCTTGCTTGCCGAGAGCTCCATGAACGGCGAGGCGAGGCCGTACGAAAACTCGACCTCAAATATTGCCATATTGTCGTTAGATTATGCTTTTGCACAAGGCATGTACTTGCATCTAACTCAAGGGAGAGTTTCTCGGTAGGGCTGCGCCTCGCCAAGACAACGGAGATTTGTGCTAAGTTAAGTGGTGTCCTTGCCCCCAAGCCCCTCTCTGCTTGTTCTCAAGCCTTCTCGCGGTCACGCCTGGCGCACTATCTTCACCGCCCTGCTTTGATAGTCTGCTCCCACCGAAATTGAGGTAAAACCCAAGTCGGACACCATCTTGTGTTGCAAGCGGCGGTAGTAGCTGTTGGCAGGTTGCAGCGTCACGCCTGGATGATCGTTACTACCCTGCATGACTGCTATCGCGGCTTCAATCTCGCTGGCCATTGCCGTGGTCAATTCAGCCACGACCTGGCTATCACTGTGCTCACGTCGCTTGCCAGTTTCACGTCCTCTCTCTCGCGGCCGGTCGTCATGCCGAGTCGCAGCTGCGTGCCGCGGCCTGCGCTCTGCACTGTGTGTTCCAGCTCGGTTCTCCGCACCTTCATGTCGTGCACCACCTTCACGCCGTGCACCGCCCTCACGCCGTGCACCACCTTCACGCCGTGCACCACCATCACGCCTTGCGTTACGCTCACGTCGCTCGCCAGGCCTCTCTCGCCCGCGCCCGTCACGCCGTTCGCTGCCGCGACGTGCTCCGAAGGTGCGGCGTTCAACGAAGGGATTAGGAGGCAAGTTTTCGGCTATAGCCGTCGGTGCTTGCCGTTCTCCATAACGCCAGTGCAGCCATGCCACTAGCAAGTGCTGGTGCTGGCATTTGTTTTTCACGACCGGCAGCAGTTCCTGCCAAAAATCATGCTGGGGGTCATAAACAGGCGGTGGTGTGCCGTGTAATTTTTCCCACAGCAGCCGTGCCTCATGCACAAAGCTGAGTGCGGCAGGTAGATAGGAGTAGCAGCGGGAAAAGGTCAGTGGTTGTGGGTCACGGAAAGCGGGGTAATTTTCCCCATACCAAGTGCACATTACGTGCAGTGCCGTGGGAAAGTCTTCTTTGCCGTCCTCTCGCGTCTCGAGCCAGGCATTGACGACCACGAATTGTTTCTTGTTCTTGGCGTTGGCACAGAACTCGTACTGGAATGCGTGGTAGATAAAGTAGTCTTGGCTGATTTCCTTGTCGTAGCGTGCCGCGCACGCTTGTAAGAATTGCTTGGCATCTTGCATACAGTGTCGCCTCTTTTTGGGTTGTGATAAAGACTGTGTGGTTAATTCCTGTGCTACTTCAGGCGACGAGCCAGCGCGAGCACCCTGTTGCTGGCTACGGACAGTTCGTCCGCCTGCGACCAGTCGCGATCGTCACTGGTCTTAAGAGTGTAGGCCATCAGTTCGAACTCCTCACCCTCGAAAGCTGCGAGGACACCTACAATCGTAGCAGCAAACGCCTTGCTGCCCTGCTCTTGCTTTTCTAACGCCGTCGCGGCGCTCGTCATGAAGGTCGCGGCATCGTTCTCGCCCTGCCCTGCCAGCAAAGGAGCGAGCCGTCGCAACGCCTTCACTAGCTCCAGAGATGATGACTTTCTATCCCTCCTTATGACAGCCACCTACATCCCCGTACCACAGAACCACGGCCGCTGACGATAGCCGAAGTTATGTTAGGGCGCAATAGCTTATTGCGGCCCGGCATTGATACCTGCTGGGAGAGGCACGCTAACTCGGCAGGGTTGATCTCACCGTGCTGCTGCGTAGAGTTTTTGTTGTTGGCAGCCTGCATTGCTTGTTCGGCTTCGGGTTAAACAGTGCCCTGGCCACACCGTTTGTCAACAGAACGTACTCGGTGTATGTTGCCAACCTCGACCACGACGATGACGGAGGGTGTTATGTTGCTTGTCGCCTTGTCTTTCATGCTCAGTCTGCTGCCTCGCACGGCCTTCGCTATCGCACCACAGCTCAGCTGCACGAGCACGGACAAAGGCACGCAACAGCAACTCGCGATAACACCGAACGCGCTTGGTTCACACGATGTCTCGCTACGCACGCTAGGGCACGGCCCGCCGCAGTTGACCTGGCTGGCACTACGCCTCACCTGCACGGTGCACGCTAGCAACAAGGAGCTAGTCAGCAACGCTAAGTTGCACGCGCCGCGCCTGAGGCACAAAGAGAAGTCGCACCCACACCGCACCGAACCTCAGCGCACCGAGTCGCGGGTGGACAAGGTATGGCAATGCAACGCGTCGCAACACAATCCCCTCTCACCACATGCACGTAGCACGTTGCGCAGCGCGTGGCACAAAGAACAACCGCACTCACAGGGCGAGCTGGCAATCACCATCACGTCTCCGCTACTGTCGCCAGGCACAGCTACCTTCCGCTTTGCTAGCGAGCACTGCACAACAGCGACACGAGCTCCGCGACGCACCTACACCCAGGCGACGCACTCATGCCAAGCGTATTTCCGCGGCGCATACTACGACCCTGATCAGGGTGACTGCGTGGCAGGCACACTAAGCGGCTGCCGCAATCCCTTCCCCCATCGTTCACGCTCAGAGTGCCGCGCAGCGCTCAAGCTGGCGGCATTGCCATCAGAATGACAGCAGGCGCACCGACACAAAGCACCACCAAGTAGCCAGCTGCAACATGACAGTCTGGCTACTTCACTCAGGCTTGAAGGTTAAGGCTATCAGCGGAACTGAGGGCCGGTGCTTCTTGGGCTGCGTTGATGGTTGGAGCGACGAGGCTTTTCTTCTGCTTCGTTTACCTTGATGTTGCGCCCATCGAGACTCGAACCGTCCATTTCAGCAATAGCTTTCTGTGCCGATTCTTCCTCTGTGAAGGTCACAAACCCGAAGCCTCTGGAACGACCCGTCTCACGATCAGTGATGATCCTGATGTCGTCAAGATCGCCGAACTGCTCGAAAGCCTCCCGCAATCTTTCCTCACTGGTGTTCCAGCTCAACCCGCCGATGAAAAGTTTCTTGTTCATGTCAGATCTTACTCATCCGAAAATTAGCGATTACTTCTTATAACCAACTTCTGATGATTAGCATACCAGAAAATTACTTTTTACGCAGTTTATTTTTTTTACCCTCCAGCCCCGCGGCGATATGTTGGCTGATGCGACGAGCTGTATCTTGCTTGCTATGTGCATAACTATATGAAAAATCTGGAGAAAATAGATAGGCGTGATAACCTCCGCTCGCCATCGCCTGCCACGGGTTAACTACCAGCAAGCTGGCCCGGGTGGCTTGTTGTGGGTCGAAATACTCGCCAATCGTCTTTTCCACATCCTGTTGGGGGTCGAAGGTGACGGGTAACTTGAAGACTACCTTCACCTGCGAGCGTGGTTGCAGGGTCTGAATTAGCTTGGGCACCGGCACGAGACGCACGTTCAGCTCCTGTTGCCGCGAGGAAATTTTGCCCGCCACTGTCGTTGCAGGAACGAAATCCAGCACCGCGGCAACCATTGCTAACGCGGCATCGGGTTGTGTTTGCAGTAGATGCTGTGCCTGCTCCCCCATCTCTGCAGGGGTAGTGACCTTGACCAGACTGCTGCACGCTGCGGGGTGGTGTTCGCTCAAACCACTGACGATGTGTGTGGCAAAGCCTTGCCGATATAGTTCGGCCGCGAGCAGTGTGCCCATCTCGCCGCGGGAAAAATTAGTAATGCCACGCACTGCATCGAGGGCCGCGACGGTGCGACCGCTGACAACTATTACTGCGCCTCGCTTGCCGTTGTAACAATGAGCAATCTCCTCGGCCAACTGCGGTGGCGGGATAAACTTATCCTTACCCTCTTCCCTGAGTGGGGTGATTATACGCAGTCGCGTTTTCAAGCGCGGATAGATGTCGTGCAATAAAGGATTGGCGGCTAGAGACTGATGCATGCAGGGATGCACGATGACTGGCTTGCCTTGACCGAGATACGAGGCCACTAGTGACAGAGCAGGGGCATCGCAAATTGCCGCGGCAATTTTGCTTAGCAGAGAAGCCGAGCACGGGGCGATGACCAACGCATCGCCAGTGCCTATATGGTCGGCAACCGGACTCCAGTGGGTGTTCACCTCTCTGGCACTTGCCCAAGCACAGGCTGTGGGGGTGATAAAACGCCGCGCGGCTCTTGTCATCGTCACCCGCACCTGCGCCCCGAGACGACGCACGGCTCTAATCGCCTTGACAGACTCTACCGCGGCAATCGAACCGCTTACGATCCAATCGAGAGTCACGCCACGCAGAGCTTGCGAGAATTCCTGTACGCCCGTGTCTTTCACCGCTGCCGCCCTCACCGCATGCCCTATGCTGTGCTGCTTGCTCGTGTTGCAACTTTGCCCCTACCTTGCTGTCGCCGCCATCTCCCCGCCGCTCTCTAGGGGCCGCGCCGTTCTAGCACAGGAAGGGGTGCGGTTTCAGATAAAACTTGTGTGCAACAGCCGTCTGAACTCAGGATCATCGGCTGTCAGCTCGACAACTTCGTCTTCGTGCCGCGCCAGCATATTGGCAATGTTGGCAAAAGCGTAGTGTGAGCCAGGGACGAGGTGGTAGGCTTGATAAAGCTCACGCAGCAGTTGCACTAGCTGTGCGATAGGAATTTGCTCTTGTTGCTGGTGTCGTTCGACCGCACCGAGCACGAGTTCAGCGAAGCGGGTGCGACCCCGTTGCAGGGTGAATTTTTCCGAAGTGGCGATCTCCTGCAACAGCGGCGAGCTTTCAAGCAACTGCAATAGCTGCACGAGCGGAATGCGCGCCAAGGTGAGACCGAATGTGCCCAGATGCAGGCGGTCTTCGAGCAGCAGCGAGAGGTAACGGTTGGCAAAAGCTTGGTCGGCGATACGTTGTTTTTTATCGACGTTGAGCTGCAACCGACGCGTGCCATCCTCCCTATCATAGAGCAGCACGCCCTGCTCCGAGAACAGTGCTAGGTGCTGTGCATCGATGCCTTGCATTGCATACAGGCCTGGGGGTAACTCCTGTTGCCAAACAATTTCACCTGTGCTGCCAAAGCTGGAGAGGGTAGTGCCATGCAGGACGTAGAGGTCATCGCTATCCCACAGCAGTTCGTGAGAGAGAGAAGTCTCGGCACTTACCAATGCCTGTGCGGGCGCGAGGGCGATGCGTTGCGGTATCTGCAGCGCAGATGTTGTGAGGTCAGCAAGGGTTAGCGTGTTTCCATCGCTGTAGGCTAGCCGTTCGCTGTCGGCAGAAAAACGCGCGTGGGTTGCAGCTCGGCTGGGGAAGATCTGCTTCCTGCCACTGTCGATATCGATAACTTCTAGGTGGCGATTGTTTTGCACTGCCAGTCGGTCACCACGTGGCGCGACGGCAAGCAGCGTGCCCTCGATTTCCCTGGCGTGGGCGGTGGTGAGGTTATTGAGGTCGACCAGTTGCACAAACTCTCTCTTAGCTGCATCGTGGTAACGCACAGATAGCAACGCGTCATTGACTAGTGCGATTTTATGCACTCGGTTGGCAAACGACATCTCGTCATCGATCTCGGTGTCCGCATGGGTGACGTAATCCAGTGCTAGCGTCTCTCGGTTCAGGACGTAGACATATTGTTCGCCGTGAAAGACGTAGTGGCGTGGCGTGAACACTGGCGGTGGCAGTGACTGCATAGTTAAAAAATCTCGCTCCAGATCCACTTCCGCAATGGTGCTAAAATCAAAGACACGTTTTTGTTGGGGGTCGATGATGCTGAAACCACCGACACTGCCATAACGTGCGCTGCTCACGAGTGTGTGTGTGCCATACTGGGGATCGAGAAAAAACTGCACATCGCGGCTAATCTCGTGGGTGAAGGAGAAGACACTCTGTCCCTCCCAAACGTTTTGCTGCAGCATAGTGTTGAAGTCAGCCAACTGCCCGTCCTGCGCTTGCAGCAATGCTTGTTGCAACAGCTGACGCAGTTGACGAAAAAACGACCCTGCCTTGCCGAACGGCAACCGTGCCAGTAGCTGCTGTTCCTGTTCGCGGCGCAGATGTCGTAGGATGTTCCTGTTGCCTTCTTTTTCGTTCACATATAGCAGCAGTTGCGGCGGGATGATGGGAGCAGCCATACCACGAGCTGCCAGTTCCATCGCAAACTTTTGTGGTAACGACCGTCCCCGACCGACACCACTACAAAGGAGACCAGTCACAACGACGGCAACATACAAGCGCATGATAACCCCCCTACGCATGAGCTATGTGGATGTGGATGGCTGGTATAACGGCTTGCTCAGCTATGGTCAACATTTTATTTTTTTTACGCTACCAACCTGCTAGTATGCCGCCCGAACCGCGGGGCGCAGCCGAGTGCAGTGGCACGGAGTGATTGTCCCGACGTTGCTTTCCTTCGGGGCGTAGCGCAGTTGGTAGCGCGCATGCTTTGGGAGCATGAGGTCGCTGGTTCGATCCCAGTCGCCCCGACCAATTCCGCCGTGGCACAGAGTCTGCTCAAGTTTGCAGTTAGCTTTGTGTGTTTGATGTGATTAAATGGTTATCCTAAAGCTGTCCTGATATCCACTAGTAGGAGTATCACATGTGGGCTTATGGTCTGAGCATAAGATGAGGTGTGCCGCTTTGTTCTCGCATAGGTATTGGCAAACTCAACTCTCTTCGGCAGCTTTGACCGCTTGCCGGTGTCTTTCTGGATCTTTGAAGAACTGCTTGGCATTGTTGGGGTGTGGGATAGTGCGAACAACCCGCCGACCACAGTCATCATCTGACGAGAGTGGCCAGCGGGAACACCAGCTACTGCAAGCGAGACCAATTTTTGTATAGATCTTGTCCCTTGGCTTCTATGAAAGCGGACGGCATCTTCGGTGTAAAGTTCATGCCTTTGTCTATTGCCGCTATCTTAAAAGCAAGAAGCGAACCTACCCGATCGGCATACTCTATGAAATTAAGCTCTCTTCGGTCTAGCGGGGCATTTACGTCAACACGCGGATGGTTGACAAGAGCCTTGATAAGATCGCGCAGCTTCCGGATATTATCTACGTAGCCGTCGATCGCCGCACTGTCGCTCTTGACATCAGGGCTCCCCGCTTCCGCTTTCAGTAGGACAACCTCGTCAAGGGCTAACAATTTGGTTGCCAAGCCGAGCAGGTTCATGTTGCCTCCGGCAACAGGCATATTGGGGTCAATTTCACCACTGTCAATCATACCAATCAGTGTTTGCAGGTCGTAGTTTTGCACGGCGTTCATCGCTCTATCGATCGCCGTTTGGGACATGGAGCGGCTAGCTTGTGCGAGACGTAATTTCCCCCGCAGCATTGCCTTTTGGCCGTCGTTCAGTGTTTCGTCGGTATTGATCATATTCTCATCTAGGCTGGTATCTGAAATAAACTGCTCCACTTTAGTTGCAATTTTTAACCGTCGCAGAAACCCCTTTTCATCGGGATAATGGCTATCTATGAGGCTAGGATCGGCCCGTACAGATTCCTCAAGAAGAACAAACATCTCGTTGGTTGCTACAACTCCCGTGCGAAAGCCAAGCTCAGCTAACACCTGTTGTCCCGCATCGCTAGCAAAACCCCGATGCAGAATGGCTTGCACCGTGTGATTGCCGTCGTAGTTGAAAATAGCTCCCCAACTCACTCCATGCGCGGCAAGCAATTTTTTGAACGGTAGTTTCTGTGGACTAGTGACTTGAGAGGCGAGAGACGCGGAACTAAGACAAAAACAAACGAGGCTTCCTAGCAAAAATCTAAACATTTCGTTCTCCAAGAAAGTTAAAATAAAAACTCACCTCACGGGGAGGTAACTGGGCACGTGCGTATCACCCTTAGCTATGAATGGCAATATGAGAAATAAGGTTATTTGTTTATTCAATAAGTTGGAGGAGAACAGGATGTATTTGCGAACTATGACGATGCTGATGATGTTGATGGTGGCTGGGATCTCGGGTCTTGGTATAGTCTACGAGGAACGGAAAGATGGGACGACCATCGGCTTTGATCTGGAGTTCCGCTACAATAACCACACCGAAACCTTTGCGGTGCGGACAACAACTAGCGACTACAGCACGGATGACACAGATAGCTTTCAGTTGCAAGCATCAGATGGATCGGCGGCTGGGATAGGTGCTTATAGGGGGGCAAGGATTTTCTAGTGGGACACTACTAGTTGATATCCGCGCAATCGATAGATTGGGTGCGATCTTGGGTCAGTCTCCGATACTCGTATTAAACATTGGCGGAGATCTGATTGATGACCGGGGGGTGGAGGGTTGCATGGTGGACAGTGTTTTTGCAATCGCGACGGCGCGCTCTTCCTTTCCGCAGTGTCTGAGATAATTTTACAGGCAAGCTTAGGCCTGCTTAAATTTTGTTTTCTAGAATTTTAACTAGCAGCTGGAGATCTTCAATTTGTTGCTTTAGGGCCGTAATTTCGCTGTCCTTCTTGGCAAGTTTAGCTTCGAGCAGGGCAATTTCGGACTCGTGCCTTTTGGCTAGGTGCTGTTCTCTGGTCTTTAGCTCAGCGAGGTAGCGGTCGCAAAATTCCAGTAGTTCTTTGCTCTGCTGGGCGGGAGGTGCGGGGGGCGGCGCAGGTATCTCTGTCGCCACGACTTGGGGCGGCTCGGTTGCCGTATATGGCGCGCTGGTCGGTGGTGGCGGTGGTATGAACGAGGCGCGGCTGGTGGGGATGGGCGGCGGAGTGTCGTTCTGCTCTGCGGTGGTGTGGCTATCGCGGTAATCGGCTCTGATGTAGTATTTGCCGTTTTTCAGTTCTGCGGGAATTTTGCCCTGCTTAATACGTCTGCGCACGGTGATGTCCGAGACGTTAAACTTGCGAGCGTAGTCGTTGATGGAAATCCAGCCAGCCTGCATACATCACCTCCTGTTAACTATTATACCTGTGCCGTTAAGCTTTTGCACCTCAGCTGGTTGGCTGCAGGGCGCAAAAACGCGCCGTGTAACACATGCCTTTTGTGGCATCGTGAAAAAATCAGCGGCAGATAAATGAAATAATAATTTGCCTATAATTTTTTGGATGTTTTTCAAAAAAATTTGAGATTAATTTTGTTGTGATGGTGCTGGCTTTTTCGTTGCGATCCTGATAGCCTGTGGGGCAGGGCTTTCTTTTTTTCTGGTTTAAACTCTTGGGTGAGGGATCTGTGATGCGAGCAGGGCTGTGGTGCTTTATCTTACCACTGGTATTGTTCTCTTTTCCTTTGATGTCCAAATCTGGCAGCGTGCTCTTCAGTCATGAGCCGTTTTCTTACCGTCTGCATGTCTCGGATATTTTTCCTTGGGTTACAGGTAAGGAGTACGGCAGGGTAGGGACGAAAAAACAAGCTATGGGCAGTGAGCTGGAACAGTTCTTGCTGGGGGCGCGGGAGCGAGTCGCGCTAGCTTTCTACGGAGTTTCACGACAACCGTGGGTTTTGCAGGCGATCACCAGGTTGCAGCAGCGTAACATACAGGTGCAGGCCGTCGTTGATCAAAAACGCGGTGCGGTGGGTGATTGGCTACCAGAGAATTTTACTTATTCAGGCACAGCCGAACTGCCACGCTACTTGGGTGTGGCAAACATCATGATCGATCTCAACCACTCGGGACATTATCCCCGACCGAGCATCATGCATCACAAGTATGCAGTTGTCGATCGTGAGCGGGTTTGGTTTGGCACTGCCAACCTCTCACACACAGGGGTCGGAGCGGAGTATAATGCCAACGTTGCGATGCGGATTGATTCTCCGCAGGTGGCAGCATTATTTAGCCACGAATTTCACCAGATGTTTGACGCACATCGTTTTAGCACCGCGAAAGTACGGCAGGCAGGGCCGCGGACGGTGATTTTTCCCGATGGCACACAAGTCTCCGTCTGGTTTTCACCGCAAGACAATGTCGTTGACAATGCTATTATACCTGCACTGACTGCCGCCAAGCAGACGATCGACATCGGTATGTTCTACCTGACGGAGCGCACGATCGTGCAATCGCTGTGTGCCGCGGTGGCACGGGAGGTGAAGGTCAGAATTATCGTCGATGCCGTCGCCAACTCGCACCCATCTTCGCCCTACTGGGATTTGCGCCGTTGTGGGATAAGTGTCAAGGTTGAAAACTGGGGTGGCAAGATGCACATGAAGACTGCGCTCATCGACGGCAAACAAGCACATAGTCGTGTCATCATCGGCTCGATGAACTGGTCGAAGTCAGGCAATACCCGCAACGACGAGAACCTTGCGATCATCGAGAACAATCACCAGCTTGCTCAAGAGCTGAGCTCCTACTTCAACAAGCTGTGGAGCTCGCTGAGCAACAAAAGCCAACGGAGCAAGATTTTTGCCGAAGGGCTGACTTCGATCAACTCTTGCTTTGATGGTCTTGATAATGATCACGACGGCAAAATAGACGCACAGGATCGTGGTTGCTGGCGACGCGGTAGTTTAGCAGTAGCGCGCTAGTTGCAGGCCTCGCACTACCTAGATTCCTGTCGCCTGATCCCACACCTGTATCTGTAGACGGGTGCTGTAGTTGTAGCGATATTCTTGGCAGAGAGCGAACACCTGCTGCTCGCTGGCCTGAAGCGCGGCCCGCGTTGCCGCCGCAGGCATCAGCCATACCCGTGAGCTGGCAATGCCGTAAGGGTCAATATATTCCGCTTTGATTTGTTCCACCTCCGCACGTGTGCTGACGACGAACTTAAAGCCAGCTTTGCTATTGCGCACCAAGGCTTGCAAGGCCGCCGCGTTGTGGCGTTGCCGATAGGAGTTGCCACTGTTTGCTCCTTTCGGGCTACAGTTGTATTGGGCAACATAGGCATCGAGCTCAGGAGTTGGGACGAGCGTGGCATTGGTCTCAATTTCAACCACAGGACGCAGGCCTTGATCTGCAAGATAACGTAGAAAGCCGCGCAAAGCCTGCTGCTGCAACAGTGGCTCGCCGCCCGTCACCACCAGGCAGGCCTCAGCCGCGAGATATGACAGCCAGCCCGCCGCTCGCCCGCGCGCAACAATTTCCGCAAAAGTCAACGCTTGCCCTTGCCGCCACACCTCCAGCGTATCGCACTGCCAACTGGCCCCGTCTCTGCCACACAGCAGGTTACAGTGCTGTAAACGTAGAAAAACTGCAGGACGGCCACTGCTGCGCCCCTCGCCTTGCAGTGAGTAAAACATCTCGGCAACTCGTAACTTCCCAGTTGCACGACCGTCAGAAGATGTGTCCATCGCCGCTTGCCTCCGCTCGCTTGCAGGCTCAGCATCTTACACCTTCTAAATTTTTGCAGCAAAATTAATACAGCCTGGCATGATGCTGTTCGTCCCCGCGGTAAATATCTTTGTTAATTTTTAAAACATACCTGTCGATAAATACAACGCTAGTATGGTGTTGTGCTTATGTATGTCAGGCAAAAAAAATTATTTTTGTTTTTGTTAGCAGCGAGTTGCCTGTCATGTAAGCAGTGGGAAGAATCACGGTTGCAGACACGGCAAGGTGCGGCGCGCACGGCAGGCATTGCCGCGGTGTATATCGGTCACCCCAGCTGCCGTCGTTACTTGAGTGCACAGGGGCGCAGTGCGGCGGAAATTGCCGAGGTGATTGACAGGAATGAGAGTTTTGGCAGATACATCACGCATCTCGCGGCGGGCGATGACGGAGAGTTGATTACGGTTGAATTCAGGCAGGCCCGCAATAATAACCCTGACCTGCAGTTTTCGGGTGATCGCTTCTTGCGTAAACGTGTAGACAACACGGTAAGTATGGCACAGATTGAAGGGAGCTGTCGGCGACTGTTGCTGCGGGTCGATTCGCAGGGAGTTGTGCCGACACTGGAGCTATTGGCAGGCACGACACACAAGCGAGAACTACGCCAGCACATGCGGGCTGATTTCGGCGCTGACTACGGTGAGGTGCAGTGCGAGGGGGCATTCTGCACGCTCAGTGCCGTGCGTGCTGCGAAACGCTACTTCAGCTATCTGCTGCCTACGGCGGACGGGCTGATCAAGGTCAGGGTGCGCTGGTGTCCGCGACAAGATTGCCCCAAAATCCACACGGAAACGCTCACCGTCACAGGCATTAGCTCACGTGTTAAGCTGTAGGCAAACGCTACTAGTACTACCAATAACCCGCGTTCCTCTTTTTCCGCGCGGCTGTGGGTTGTAATGATACAATGTTTACTAGAGTTACATTCATGACAGGAGAAGACGATGCCGAAAAAATCCTCGCTCCACGATAAGGTTTTCAAACTCCTCAAGGATAAAGAATTAGCCGCGCAAGTCCTGAACGTATTATTGCCACCAAAGATCAGCTCCCTGTTCGATTGGCAGACCTTGGATGTCACCGATACGGCCGCGGTTCTAGGAAACAAGAGTCTATATGCCGATTTTATTATCAAGGTCGCCTTGCTCGACGGTGAGCAGGTGATGTTCTACACTATCTTGGAGCACAAGAGCTACGACGACCCCGATGCCATCGTGCAGATCATGAGTTATTATGCCGCGCTCTGCAAACGCACCAAGTGTGTCGTTGTGCCGATGATCCTGCTCTGCTGTGCTAATCCGAACGTCGTTATACAGGAGAGTTATCTGCGGTGGGCCTGGCGAAAACACAACACCTCTTCACCCGCCATGCAAAAACTGCTCAGCTGGTTGCCTGATTTTACGCTGAAGGTTTTTTACCCCAGTAAATTTACCCACTCCCGTCTCTGGCGGGGAGGTGTGCCCGCAGGCATCGTTCTCTACGGTTTAGTCAATTTCTGGCAAGCAACCGAGGACGATGTCGCTAAAATTATCGAGAAAAGTCGGGAAATTAAAGACACCAGACATCGGTATATCATTGACAGTCTCATTGATTATTACGAAAATACCGATAAGAAGCTTGGTTGGCAGGCCTTCGATCGCATCGAGCGAGAACGCTGGCCCGAATTACCAGAAGAGGAGTTACTAATGCCAGATATATTACTAGGTTATGAAAGAATAGGTGCAGAAAATTTCGCCCGCGGGCGGGTTGAGGGGGTTGTCGCAGGGCGCGAGGAAGGCATCTCTGTCGGGCGCGAAGAAGGTATCTCTGTCGGGCGGGAGAGCCTCATCCTAAATATGCTGAAGTCGGGCAAGTTGAACGACACGATGATCCGTGAGGTTACTGGCATCTCGAAAAAAGAATTGGCAACTTTGAAAAGAAAATTGAAAAATTAGCTAGATAACGCGAATGTCATGTTTCGCATATCTACCTAACCAGACAAGAATTTTAGCCGTAAAATCATATTTTGCCAAAATATACATTGAAAATCACAGATATTACTTGGAATGAAATACATAACGGTAAACCTTCCTGTTTTGCTACGCACGACTTTATTGTAACGCTCGCTTCGCTCGCTACGCTCGCTACGCTGCTTTTTGTATCGCTCGCTCTTCGAGGCTCTTTGCCGCTTTCTCGCTCCCTCGCTGCATGTTCTCGGAACTCTTGGCTGTCGCGTTCAAGCTTGCCTACCGAGAGCTTTATGAACGGCGGGGCGAGGCCGTGCGAAAACGACCGCAGATATTGCCAATACTGCAATCAGATTATTTTTTTGCATAAGGCATGTGCTTATACATACTCGTGGGGAGTTTCTCGGTAGGGCTGCGACTCGCCAAGACAACGGAGGTTTGTGCTACTTGCCTCTTGCCCCCCCACCTCTCGGCAGTTACGTTCAATCTTGCTTACCGAGAGCTCCATGAAGGGCGCGGTGAGACCGTGCGAAAACCCGACCATAAATACTGCCATGTTACTGTCAGATTATGCTCTTGCACAAGGCATGTGCCTATACCTGTTGAGGTCGGGTTTCTCGGTAGGTCTGCGCCGTGCCAAGATAACGGAGGCTTGTGCTAAGTAACGCGAATATCGGGTTTCGCATATCTACCTAACCAGACAAGAATTTTAGCCGTAAAATCCTATTTTGCCAAAATATACATTGAAAATCACAGATATTACTTGGAATGAAATAAATAACGATAAGCCTTCCTGTTTTGCTACGCACGACTTTTTGTAACGCTCGCTTCCTAGCTCGCTGCTCGCGCACAGACCTCTTGCTATCTCGTTCAGGCTTGACCCCAAGCCCCTCTGCTTGTTCTCAGAACTCTCGGCTGTTGAGCTGAGGCTTGCCCACCGAGATCTCCATGAAGGGCGGGGCGAGGCCGTACGAAAACCCGACCATAAATACTGCCATATTGCTGTCAGATTATGCTTTTAGATAAAGCATGTGCCTATACCTGTTGTGGTCGGGTTTCTCGGTAGGGCTGCGCCTCGCCAAGATAACGGAGGTACGAGCTAAGGTGGCTAGCTCCACTGTGCCGTGCCAAGATAACGGGGGTCTGTGCTAAACATTGCCTAGCTCCACTCGCTGCTTGCTGTAGTGACCCCCTGAAAAAAACCCGATATTCGCGTTATCTAAAATTACTGCATAAATCAGCTACCCTGAATCTCCGCCGCAGGTGTGCCTCCATTGACGTGTCGGTCGTAGCTGCCCAGGTCAAGCGCATCGATGCCAACATTGCGATGACAGACATAGTGCTTGCCCCACTGCCGCACGCCCTTGTCGTTCTCGTAAGGATCGCTGGCAAAATCAACTCTCACCACACGTTCAGCATCAGCTGTGCCACTGGCGTGCTCATCTGCGTCTGCATACCAGTCGATGTCGATGCTCTGTGCGGCACTGTTGCCGCGGTAACGATTGATTATACGTTCGCCATCCTTGAGCAGTATGTCGGGTTGCTGTGCAATTTTTACGCCCAACAGCTCTTCGTTTTGAGGATAGAGAAGATCCTCACCGCCTTCCGCATGGCTGGCAAGGATCAGCAGCTCGACTGCCGTGGGCGCACCAGCTTCGATAGCAAGCTTAAACACCGCAGGACGATAAAACTCACCCCCAGAGGAGAGGTCGATGTTCTTGTCCCGATCCATCGCCACGTATGCATCGCATGCACCGTAGATGAAAGCTGGCTGTGCTGACGGTGCGTGCCCCTCGCCCGCGGCACTCTGCACGCGCGCATCTTCACCATCACAGGCGGCCAATACCGCTAACCAGATGATAAGAAAGGTAACTTTCACCACATTGCTCCGACACCAAGTGCAAGAGCCTTATCGGCGTGATCACTACTTCAACTTAGCTCTAACTCCGCTTCTTGCGGCATTTTGGCGAAAAAAATTCTCCGCAGCAAAAAAAAGGGGAACGGGAGAAAACCACAGCCTTCCCGCCCCCAATCATGCTAACCGCCTAGTTGAAATTTAGAACAGCGTATAGCTGAGCTTAGCGAGGTTCAGCAATCTGGTCTCGCCTGCGGCTGTCTTGCTCTCGTAGAAGCCATCGAGATAGTAGTAGAGCGAGTTGGATATCGCCCAATCATCGGTAATTTGGTAAGAAATCGAGAAAGCATTCTCAACTTTGTCGCTAGAACGATAACCACTACGTCGGATAACGGCATCATCGTCCTCGTCCGCCGCTTCCCACACAGGTGAGTAGCTGATCCCGTAGGTAGTGCCGACCGAGAGCGCTAGACCGTCGATAATCTCTGGTTCGTAGCTCGCCCACACACCATAGGTTGAATCATAACTAGCGTAGTCTTCCTTGATAACCAAGTCGCCGTCTTCACTTGCCGTCAAACTGTAGGTCTCCCGAACACGATCGCGGCGTGTCTCATCAGCAACATTGACAGTTGTCTCGCTGCGCCCGATGCTCTGCATCGCATAGATGCCAGCTATGCCGCCGATAGTCATCTTGCCACCTGCCACTTCCAGGCTACGATCGGAGGACAACTCCGTGCCCAGCTCAAGCTTCAGCTGCGAACTGCCATAAAGAGGTAAGATCAAGGCAACCTGTGGCTTAAGCGCCAGCATGTCATTGTCGACGAGGCTGTAAACCGCAAGCAGTTCTGGATTGCGCTGACTGATAGTGCGGCTTTGGGGAAACTCCTCCGTTTCATACACTTTGCTCAACCCCAAAGTCAGCGAGGTGTCAAGCTTCCCATCGAACCACTCTGCTCCAATTGAGCCACGTAACTGCATGAAAGGCGTTGGGTTTTCCGCCCCATCGACCACCTCGTTGTAATGGCGCAGGCTAATCCCGCTGTAAGCAGTGGGAAAGTAATCCCGTAAATTGATCTTGCTGGCGGTGACTGCATCGGCAGAGACCTGTGCACCGAACGACAGCCCCAGCGTGGCAAGTGCCGCAAACAACGCAAGTCTCCTGAAAACACTCTCTAACATGATGAACTCCTCAACAAAATAATGAACACAACAACTAGCCCGACACGAGATTGTAGCGAGGCTAGCACTAAAACGTCAAGCCCTGCCGCTGAAATCATAGCCATGCGCACCTCCGCGCCGCCAACTGACCCCTGCGGTTTGCAACCTACCTGCATACTCCCGCACCAAATCGAAGGCAAGACCGATCCTATCCAACGTCGTAACTTTCTGCTTCCACTCTCGCGCCTGTGGCCAACCCTTGAGATACCACAGCAAGTGCTTGCGCATACAGACAACGGCCCGCAGTGTATTGCCGTACTCCTGCTGCTGGCGGTGCAGATGTGCCTCGATGCCTCGTAACCACATGTCGAGACTGAGGTTTGCCGCGCCAGTCCGAAAAATCCAAGGGTTGCCAAGTGCCCCGCGTGAAATCATCAGCGCATCAACCCGTGTCTGTGCCTGCATGTGGGTGAAGTCAGCACTGCTGAACAGATCACCGTTGCCAATGACGGGAATACACAGTGCTGCCTTTAAGGCGGCGATCGCGGCAAGATCAACACGCTTGCTGTAGTTTTCCGTGCGGGTGCGTCCATGCACGGTAATCCAATCCGCGCCAGCCTCCTGTGCCGCAATGCCAACTTGCACGTAGTTGAGCTCGCTACGATCCCAACCCAACCTTATCTTCAGCGACAGCGGTTTTTGCGTCGCCCGCCGCGCCGCGCACACGATGCGATAAACACCCGTCACATCACGCAACAGCGCGCTACCACAACCATTAGCGACCACCTTGCGCACAGGGCAACCCATGTTGATGTCAATCGTGTCGTAATCATAGGCATCGAGCCGTGCCACCGCGGCGGCAATCTCGCCCTCATCACACCCCGTCAACTGCACCCCTAACGCCCCCTTCTCCCGCTTGACCGCCATCATGTCCCGCGTGCGGCGGTCACCGCGAATAATTGGCTGTGCTGCCAACATCTCGATGTAGGTTAAGCACGCCCCTTGCTCGGCACACAGGGCACGAAAAGGAAAATCCGACACCCCTGCCAGCGGCGCGAGCACGAGCGGCACAGCAGCACCATCCCGATTGAAAAAAAACGAGGGTAGCAATAAAATTAACTCAGGCGGGGTGGTGGGGAGGCGAGCCCCCCAACCAACAAGTTCACATCAATCGCAGTAATAACCACCATATCTGTCGCAGTCATTGGGCGTAGGTGCAGCGCGGCTCTCTTCAGTGCTGCTTTCTTCAGTGCTGCTTTCTTCAGTGCTGCTTTCTTCAGTGCTACTTTCTTCAGTGCTGCGGCTCTCTTCAGGAGTTGGTGATGTTGGTACTGGTTCTGTCGTAATACCTTCATCCTCAGGACTACTGCTACCACCAGGACTACTATCATCCGGGGCTCGATCATGCTCATGCCTAGGATCACCTGTAGTATCGTTTTCAGACCACACAGCTTCGCCACATTGCCAGCCCCAACCTGCAAGGCGGCCGACTAGCAACTTGGCTTTGCGCTCACAATAACCCTCCCTGTTATGCGCATGCCACAGCACCCGATAGCCAGCATCAGGATGCTCGGTCGGCTTGGCGTAGCGCACTTCACAAGGCAGGTGCGAATCCTTGTCGAAGTATTGCACCCTCACCGTGCGCACCAGGTTACCGCTGGAGTGCTCGCAGGTGGTCGTGTAGCCATTGTAAAAGGGACCAAAGATGTCGTCGCTAGAGTTGCTGTCGCCCACGGAGATAGCACCGCTCAGCGCAATCGCCATCAGAGGCATGATGAAGTAAACTTTCACTGTTTCTCTCCCATAAAAATTTGATGATTCGGAAAACCAGCCATGTTGCAGAAAACCACAAGCGCCACGCGCTCGGCCAGCCTCAGATGCGGATGGTAACACTTATTCCCCCGTTAGTAAACGCTTTATTGTGCGTCGGGAAAAATTTTACCCCCCCTTGTGCTCACGCGGCATATCGTCAACCGCGACCATCAACGACCACGCCGCCACGTCGCTGCGCTGACGATGAGGGCCGTTGTCTCCGTAGATCAACACACCACAAACTAGTGAGGATAAACATACAGCAGTAGGTAGATGGCAACCCCGCTCACCGAAACATATACCCAAACTGGCCACAGCCACTGCACGAGACGGCGGTGACGAATGAACTGCCGTTGCCACGCGAAATAAAGTGCGGCAAGAGCCGCGGGGACGACGACGACGGCGAGCGGAATGTGAGTAAACAGCACACTGTAGTAGAAGATGCGTAGCCAACCCTGCCCGCGCCAGGTGGTCATCTGTGGCGCGCTATAGTGATAGATAAGATAGCTGACGAGGAAAGCAGTGGAGAAAAAGCAAGCGCTCAGCATGAGGTTTTTGTGCATGCGCCGCTGCTGCCGAGCGATGGCAACGCGCCCCAGCAGCAGGAAGAGCAGGGCGGTGGCGTTGAGCAGGGCGTTGAGGGTGGGGAGGTGCATGGTCAATACGGGTAGAGCACTGCGCCTTCAACTTCTGGCAAGTTAGCCGACGCAGAGTGTTGTTTGGCGGTGGTCGGGTCACAGGCAGGGCGGTTGACGCACAGGATCTTCTGTGGCTGTGTCGTGGGATTTTTCCAGCGGCGCGGGGTGTGCGCGGGCCAGTTGATGGCGTAGCAGGAGGGCACGGATTTTCCCTGCAAATTCAACCCCGCGGTGATGGTCATGGTATGCTCACTTCCCTGTTCAAGACAATGCGCGGTGGTACTCTGTCGTGCCGCAATAGTCAGCAAGTAAATACCTGCATCGCTATTTTCCTGCACCACTGCAACTGAACCGAAGGGGGCGCGGCGACTGATAGTAAAGATACTGCTGGCAGTGCGTGTCAAGGTGACGCGTGGCAGGGTTGGTGTGGGCATGATGTGTGGTTTGACGATGCTGACGGTAGCTTCTTGCACCAGTTCGTGGCTGCTGATGAGCATGTAGCGAATGATGGCTTCAGCCGCTGTTTCCAGCAGCAGGAAGCGAGCCGTGCTGACGATGAACTGCACCGCGGCATAGAGTGCCGCATAGTCAAGCGTATCGCACAGGCGGCAACTAGCCGCGGCTTTGGCCGCGTCGACGCGCGCCGCGAGCGACACGATTACCGCTTGCGCGCGCAAACGTTCGTCAGGTCTCGTGCCAACAACACAGTCAACGCTGATGTCCTGCAATTCAATGCGATCCATCGCCATCTCCTCGGTGTGCGGTGGTTCTTATCGCACTACGACATGATCGTTAAGGATGTTTTTCACTTTCGCTCAGTAGCCTATCCGTGCTAGGGCCGCGGCGGGGGTAGGGTTTACCGACAGATTTTTGGCGATAGGGGGTAACGATGCCTATGCTGGCGTTTTTGTTGTTCGTGCTGGCCTGTAGCGGTAACGACAGTGTGGTCTTGAGTCGCAACGCGGCCCCGTTCATCTCGGTGTGGGAAGTGGACTCTGGCGGGGCGGTTGAGCTGGTCTTGCCGGAATGGTTGGATTATGACTTCACGGTTGATTGGGGTGATGGGCAAGTATCGGCGGTAAAAGCGGCCGCTGACGAAGAGACTTTCCACATTTACGCCCAGCCTGGCACCTACACGGTAGTTATCCGCGGCTTGCTGCCAGCCTTGCGCAGCAGTGTGGGGGGAGAAACGGAATATTGCGGGCTTGTCGCGGTGCCACAGCTAGGCGATGTCGGTTGGCAGGACTTGAGCGGAACTTTCTCCTTCTGCAAACTGCTCGGTTACGTCGGTGATGGCAACACCGCCGCGGTTACGACGATGGTAGACATGTTTACCTCGGCGATCAACGCAACTCCTGAGACCAGCAATTGGGATACAGGACAGGTCACCGACATGAGCTACATGTTTTACGACACCCACGCCGCCCACCCTGAGGTCGGTAGTTGGGATACCGCCCAAGTGACCAGCATGGAAGGCATGTTTAGTCAGGCTCTGGTAGCCGACCCTGACGTTGCCGCCTGGGACACCGCGCAGGTGACTGACATGTCCTACATGTTCAGCGGGGCACGGATTGCCAACCCCAATGTTTCGGCCTGGGACACCTCGCAGGTGCGTGAGATGCAAGGAATGTTTAAAGAGACGCTACTCGCCAACCCCGATGTTTCGGCCTGGGACACATCACAGGTGACGAAGATGAACGAAATGTTTGCCGAGACGCACCGTGCTGATCCCGAAGTTGCCGCGTGGGATACATCGCAGGTGACTGACATGTCCTACATGTTCAGCGGGGCACGGATTGCCAACCCTGAGGTCTCGGCTTGGGACACCTCGCAAGTGCGTGATCTGAGCGCGATGTTTCAGGGGGCCGGGCAAGCTAGTCCTGATGTCAGTAGTTGGGAGACTAGCAACGTCCTCTATATGGGAGCTATGTTCTACCGCTGTGACCACGCGCATCCTGAGGTCTCAGCTTGGGATACTGCCAGGGTGCAAGATATGCGGGCAATGTTCGCGCGCATGACCTACCCGCCACTCGATCTGAGCGGTTGGGATTTCACCAGCACCACGGCAATGGGCCACATGTTCGCGGGTGTCTCGCTGCCCGTGTCTGTCTACAGCTCCTTGCTGGTGCGCATTGCCGCCACGACTCGCCAGAGAAGGGTAAATTTCAACGGCGGCAACTCCTACTACGATGCGAGTGCCGTAGCCGCACGGCAAGCTTTGCTCGCCAGGGGCTGGAAAATTAGCGATCTCGGTGAAATTGGCGCATCCCTGCCACACCATTCCGACTAGGGGACACAAGCAGCAACACCATGATGGCGCGCAAGAAAAGCCGAGGGGCTTAGTTATGGTTAGGACTGGGGCACAAGCTCGCGGGGGTGAGACAAAAAATTTTCATACCTTATACAGTCCAGTTGAAAGAGAAGATTGAAGAATCTCTATCCCTTTTGTTATAGTGCCGCGCAGCTCGTTATTGAGCGATTAATCGTTGCCATCGGTGGTTGAAACTGCGAAACTTAACACATCCGCCGTGCAGCGGGTGTATGTTGTAGCTGGCTACAAGCAGATAGGAAATTCATGACAATAGCTAACGAAGCTGACCTTGATTTAGGGCGGGTCATCGCCGCGGTCAGCAAGGACAAGAACATCGATCGGGCGATTATCGTCGATGCGTTGGAGCAGGCAATGATTCACGCGGCCCGACGTGACTATGGCTTGAATGCCGACCTCGAAGCGCACTTCGACGAAGATGGCAATGAGATCGAGCTGTATCAGTTTCGCACCGTGGTAGAGGAAGTAGAGGATCAGGAGAGCCAGATAACACTTGCAGAAGCGAAGAGCCATGATGACAGCACCGAGCTAGGTGACTCGGTCGGGGTCAAGATCGACACCTCTGGATTTGGACGTATTGCTGCACAGCAGGCCAAGCAGATTATCGTGCAGAAGGTGCGCGACGCAGAACGAGCCCAGATCTATGAAGAGTTCAAGGATCGTGTTGACGAAATCATGAGTGGCCATGTGCGCCGCATCGAAAAGAACGACATCATCGTTGATCTCGGTCGCACCGAAGCTATCGTCCCGTGGCGAGAGCAAATTCCCAACGAGAAGTATCGTGTCAAGGATCGGGTGCAGGGTTACGTCGTCGATGTGCGGCGTGCCTCACGCGGCCCGCAAATTATCATGTCACGTGGCTGTGTTAAATTCATGACGGCACTGTTTGCCCAGCAAGTGACCGAGATTTACGACGGCATCGTCTCGATCGAGAGTGCGGCCCGCGATCCGGGGCGGCGTTCCAAGATAGCCGTCTACTCGCGTGATAGCTCGGTCGATCCTGTCGGTGCTTGCGTCGGTCTAAAGGGCATGCGAGTGCAGGCGGTGGTTTCGGAACTGAACGGCGAGAAGATCGACATTATCCCGTGGGACAAAGACCCAGCACGGCTGGTGTGCAATGCGCTCGCGCCCGCGGTGGTCTCCAAAGTTATCGTGGACGAGGAGAACCGCAACATGGAGGTGGTTGTTGCCGACGATCAGCTGTCCCTAGCCATCGGCAAGAAGGGGCAGAACGTCTCTCTTGCCGCACAGATGACTGGTTGGCGACTGGACATCAAGAGCGAGTCTAAACTCAGAACACAACTCGACGAGGTCAAGAGCACGCTGGGTGCGGTTGCAGGTCTAGGTGCTATGCAGGCTGAAATTCTGGTGCGGGAGGGCATTAAAACGCCCACAGATGTAGCCGAGCTAGAGACCTCAAGGCTAATGCGCTTGCTGAACCTCGACGAAGAGGCCGCGGCGCGGATCATCGCCGCTGCAGCTCAGACTGACGCAACAGCACCTGCAGCAACGCCTGCCGCCGCGTTGGACGAAGAGACAGAAGAGCTGCTGGCCAATGCCGTGTTTGATCCCGCACTGGCTGCTAAAGACGAGGACGATGCAGATAAGGACAAGCGGGTCGAGATGTTTTTGAAACTCAGGGGTGTCGGGGAGGCTCAGGCAGCGGCACTGGCTGACGCAGGGTATGCGACCATCGGCGACATTATCGCTGACTCTGCTGATGAGGTGGCCGAGAAAGCCAACATTCCTCTCGGTATTGCTCGAACGGTGCAGATTGCCGCTGATAGATACATGCAAGAACAGTCCGAAGAGAAACAACCAAGCAATTAGCAGGTTAGGGGATTTTCTGTGCGCGGCGGCCACAGCGAGGATTAGGGTATGTCTAAAGTGCGAGTGCACCAGCTGGCTAAGGAATTGCAGGTCGAGAGCAGAGCTCTACTGCCACGCATGAAATCGCTTGGCATTGTCGTCGTCAGTCATCAGAGCACCCTTACGCTCGATCAGGTTGAAAAGATCAAAGCTTCCTACCGCAAGAAAGAAACCACTGCACCTGCACGTCCCAAAATTTTAATTCGGCGACGTAAACGGGAAGAGCCAGTCGCGGAGGCTGTCGCGGCGGAAGGTGAAACGCCCGCGCTTGAACCACCCCCTGAACCAGAAGCCGCGGTCCCTGCGCCCGAACCAATCCCGACCGCGGTAGAGGAGAGCGAGCTGCCCGCAGTTGAGCCTGCAGTCGTTGCAGCTGCGACCGAAGAGCCACCTGAGAGCACAGCAGCAGCAGCAGCGAAGAAGAGCAAAGTGCCAGTCGTTGTTGAGGATTATGGCAAGGTCAAGTCTCCTGGCAAGAGCAAGCGAGCAACGGCGGTGCGCACACTTGAAATTCTGCGCAGCATGGAGGACGACATCGATGCGATGGCGGAAGAGCCGAGCGAGCGTCCTGCACCCGCAGCAACAAAAACCGTCTACGTGCCGACAGGCATGGTCAAAAAGCGCGATCTGAAGCGCAAGAAAAACCTGCGCAAAACACTCGTCACTACCTCAAAGGCGGCCTATCGTCTCATCAGGATGGGTGATACCATTCAGGTGGGATCGTTGGCACGGCAACTGCGGGTTAAGGCGAGGGAAGTCATCCAAAAACTTGCAGAAGACGGCATTGAAGCAAACATCGATACCGAAATCGATTTTGATGCCGCGGCGCTGATTGCCACCACCTACAACTTTGAGATACAGAGTAATTTACGCACCTTGCGGGATATTCTTGCCTTGCCACCCCGTGCAAATGCTGTCGAGCGGGAACGTCCGCCAGTGGTGACGGTGATGGGGCATGTCGATCATGGCAAGACCTCGATTCTCGATGCGGTGCGCAAGACCAATGTTGCAGAGGGTGAGGCAGGTGGTATTACCCAGCACATCGGCGCCTATACAGTTGACGTGAACGGCAAATCGGTAACTTTCATCGACACGCCTGGCCACGAAGCTTTCAGTGCCATGCGGGTGCGGGGTGCGAAGGTTACCGACATCGTCGTTTTGGTGGTGGCAGCTGATGACGGAGTCATGCCGCAAACGATCGAGTCGATTGCTCACGCTCGCCAGGCCGCCGTGCCGATCATCGTTGCCTTGAACAAGATCGACAAGCCCGACAAGAACCTTGACCGCATTTTCGGTGAGTTGTCAGAGCGCGGGGTGCAGGTCGAAAAATGGAGCGGCGAGGTGCAGTGTGTCGAAGTTTCGGCGAAGGAAAATATCGGGATCGACACCTTGCTAGAGGCAGTGTTGCTGCAAGCAGAGGTGCTGGAGTTGAAAGCTGATTACGAGGATGCACCTACAGGCACCGTGATTGAAGCCCATCTCGATAGGCATCGGGGTGTGGTCGCGACAGTGATTGTGCAGAGTGGCACGTTGCAGCGGGGCGATTACGTTGCCACGGCATCAGGCTGGGCGCGGGTGCGTGCCATGCTTGACCACCGCGGCAAGCTCTTGCCGCGTGCGGGAGTGTCCATGCCTGTGCAGGTGACAGGTTTTGCGCAAGTGCCTGCAGTGGGTGACCCCTTCACCGCGGCGCACAAAGAGAAGACTGCCAAGGAGATCTGTGAGTGGTATCAGAGTGAGAGCAGACGTGACCACGAACCGCCACCAGTTGCCGCGCCCGTAACGGAAACCAGCCCGCTCGACGAACTGTTCAGCAAAGCTGCGCAAGCTGAGACCCCACAGCTATCGCTAATTGTCAAAGCTGATACACAAGGTTCAGCAGAGGCTGTGGCGGGGTCGCTGGCAAACATCAAATCCGACAAGGTGGAAAACAAAATCGTGCATCAAGGTGTCGGTGCGGTAGTTGAGTCAGATGTCATGCTGGCTTCTGCGTCTGCTGCGACCATTGTTGCCTTCAACGTGCGCGCCCACAAGAACATCGAGGAGCTGGCTCGTAGGCGTGGGGTGAAGATCAGCTACTTCTCGGTCATTTACGAGATCATCGATGCCGTGCGGATGTTGATGGCAGGCCTGCTACCCCCAGAGGTCAGCGAGGTCGTTATCGGTCAGGCGGAGGTGCGCAACCCTATCAGCATTCCACGGATAGGACTGATCGCTGGCTCTTCGGTCACCTCTGGACGCATTACCAGAGATGCACATCTGCGTCTGTTACGGGATGCCGCGGTTATCTATAGTGGTCGTGTCAGTTCTCTGAGACGTTTTAAGGAAGATGTGCGGGAAGTAGCGCTCGGCTACGAGTGTGGTATCGGCATCGATGGCTGTCAGGATATTCGTGAGGGCGATGTCATCGAGGCCTACCTTAAAGAAGAAGCCATGCCCTCGTTATAGGGAGTTGATACTGTGCGTGCTGTGAAGCTTGCCGACCAGATAAGAGACATCGTTGCCATCAATCTCACCACCGTGTTGCGCGACCCACGTCTACAGGATGTGACCGTTACCCACGTCAACCTCAGCGCTGATCTGCAGATTGCGAGCGTTTACTTTCGCACCTTGCGTGACGATCATCGCCCAACGTTAGCGGCGCTGAAGGGCACGTGCGGTTTTCTCCGCTGCAAATTAGCACGAGTGCTGGATGTCAAACGCGTGCCTGAGCTGCGCTTCTTCTACGACACCAGCGTCGAACATGCCGCCCATATTGAGAACTTGCTGACAAAAATCAGATATAGCTAGCCTGTTGCTTTGTGCCGACTTGCGCCAGCGAACAGACTGCCGCGCTCAGTGGCCTGGTTTTACTTCTAGTTCGTTTTCCGACATTTCAATTCTGCTTTCGTGCAGGATGAGGGTGAAATTTTCGTAATCGGCAAAGACACTGGAAAAAATGTCGACGAGGTTATTGCGAAAACCAACATCGGTACTTTTGATAATGTAACCCACGGCAGGCACACTCATGCCCAGACCGAGTCCACCCGAAATAACGGCGTATTTGTGCAGCCGCTGCATTTCGTGCTGGAGCTTCAAGTTGTAGGTGACCCGCTGCGAACTGCCCCGCAACAGTGCTCGTTTCAGCATCAGGTAGCGATTGCGAGCGATGACATGTTTTGTCTGGGTCACACCGATCCAGGGGAAGTTCATCAACGTTCCCACCAGGGCAATAGCACGGGGCAAGTTGAACGCGGCCAGGGCGGGGATAGAACCGCCTACCAGCGCGGGAACAATCAGCAGCAGACAGCTGATCTCGACTCCCGCGACGACCCTGTCTATCAGTAGCAACGTCGGGCTGCGGGCTTTGTCCTGATACCTGTGCAGCACATTGGCAACCACCAACGCATGTTCAGGGTTTTGGGCGATGACCCGCGCGGTGGCAACTTCGTTGCTGATGGCCCACTGATAGATTTTCTTGTCACGGGGAGGTGATTTTGCTGTTTGCATTTTGCGCAACCGCACCAAGCTGTCGAGCAAGTCTTGTTGGGTTTCTCGCAAGGCCGCGGCAACCGTCCCCGCGGTAATCATGCTGAGCGCTTTGTTGTTAACTGCAGTGATGCCGTTTTGCTTAAGCCACACATTGCCACTTCGCTGGCGGAAAATATCGGCGAACATGATCGACAACACCCCTTTTTGCAAAGCACTCATCAGCACTAGTTCGTGGTATCGATAGAGTTGGATGACTTCTTCGTTTTCAAAATCAGTCTCCTGAAAAATAAATTTCGGCTTGTTCGGTTGTATTCTGTTCAGGGTATTGATGGCAATATTCAGATCCGCGATGGTGGCGTTGACATCTGCGGTCACCGTGTCAATGCTGCTAAAAGATGACTGGATCAGGCGCTGTGTTTGTGTGTTAGGGAGAAACCTTGTGCAATCTTCGTTACGATAGCGGCGACAGATAGCATCGAAGTCATCCGAGATAAACGGGAATAGGTGGTATTGCAAGCGCAGTGCGTCTTCTGTCATCGCCACTAACGTTGCCAGCAACGCCTGAAAAAACTCCTGCTTGGCAGGGCGGTCGATGTCGATCGTGTTGAAGTCGCCAGCCACTGCACGTTGAAAAAAATCCTCGTTAGCTGGGGCCTGGTCAATTATTGCTGCGGGTGTTTGGCGGAGCTTGTCGAGCACTAGTGCGGTGAGGTCTTTTTTGATCAAGCCTGCATCATCCAAGGTCTCCGCAACATAGAGGTAGGACAGATAGCTTTTTAGTTTGTGATGATGCTGCTGTGCCTTAGCAAGATTGCGGGTCGCGATGCTGGTGTCTTGCAGGGCCGCCCTGGTTTTGGCTTCGAGATCGTGCATCTCCTCCAGATTGATGTAAAGTCTTTTTGTGAACGCTTGCTGGTATTCGCGCTGCAGTTCAGCTTCCCACAGGTCGGGTGTGTCTTGTATGCTGCGCGGCGTAGCAAAGTTCGGCGCACAGGCAACGAGAAGATATAGGGTGATAAAGTTGAGCAGTTGCATGGTTACAGTCCTTACTTATTCTGGTGCAAGTCGAGGTCTGACTTGTTCTCATAATTAAATTCACCTATCCCAGCGAAGACACCAGATATCGCATCGACGGACGTTGCTTTAGCGCCATCATAGACGTGATTGAGGGCGTATCTGAGCGAGGGCACGCTCATCGGCAAGCCAATCGTGCCTGAAATGATAGCATCGCGGCGGACTTTGTTAAATTCGCGTAGCAGTTTTAAGCCATCTTCATAACGCTCCGAACTGCCTGTTAGCAGTGCACGTTCGAGTTGTAGCCAACGCTTGTGCGCCAGTGCGGTTTCAGCCCCTGCCAAGCCGACCCAGACGAAGTTAGCAGCCGTGGCCACGACGATTGCCTTGCCCACCAGACCGACAGCTGCCAGTGGGGGGAAGATTGCGACCAGCGCGGCAGAACCACCAAATATGAGGGGCAGCGAAGCTAGTTCGGCTATTTCGGTCACACGGCGGATGAGGTTTATTAAAGCGGGGGAGCGGCCCTTAGTCTGAAAGCGATTGAGCAGACTGGTGACTACAATGCCATGCACGGGCTCTTGCATGATTACCTGTGCCGTTGCAATCTCGTTGGCGATACTCTGTTGATAGAGATCTTTATCCGAGAATGTTTTGTTGTTGCTTTTCAGTTCGCGCCACGTGACCCAGCTCTTGATGGTGGCGCGCTGCATTTCGGTGATCGATTGCTCAACTACGGCATGGCTAGCCTCCGTCAACAGCTTATGTTTTATTTCACCGGCTGCATGTGCACGGTCCTTCTGTAGCCCTAGTCGCTGCAAAATATCAAGACCGCCCTTTTGTTTGAGGTAAATATTGCCTGCTTTCTTCCTGAAAGTTGGTGCGACAAAAATGGGGAAGATGCCGCGTCGTGCGGCGTTGAAGATGATTCTCTCGTGCGCGTGGTAAAGTCTCATCACGTGCACGTTGTCAAAGTCTGTTTCTTTGAAGATAACAAACACATCTTTGGTGGCTTTGAGTTTCGTCAGCATGGTGATTATGCTGTTAAGATCGGTGATAGCCTTGTTGACTTCGGCGCTAACCTGTTCAACGCTAGCAAATGGCTGCTCCTGAAAATCATCGTCGCTGCTCTGCATCTGCAAGTGTTGGCAATCTGCCGCGGCTACTTCTTTGCAGATTGCCGCGTAGCGTTGCTGGGCGAAAGGGAACAAGCGATAGTATTTTCGCACACTCTTCTCGTTCAGTGCCAACGACTCGTTTATCAATGCTCTAGAAAAATTGTCCTTCGCCTGCTGGCTGAGCTTCTCGTTACCATGCTCGCCAGCCTTGATCTGCTGATAAAATCTGCTATTGGACTGTTCTGGATTGACGCGCGTCACATCGGCGGTGCGCAACTCGTCCAGTATTAAATATGCCAGCCCTTGCACCCGTTCGCGTTCGGTTGCAGGCGGAGGGGTAGTCGCCTCTGGGGTATCGCCAGCTATATCAGCAGGTGCGTCTTTGTGCATCGCTAGCAGTGCAAAGGCTAGGAAACTGCGCAGTTTATGTTGCCAGCGGCGCACTTCTGCCTGCTGCTCAGCAGTAAGCTTGCCTCGGTCGAGCGATAGCTGGGTGCGATCGACCAGTTGGCTGAGATCGTCGTAGTTTTTATATATGCTTTCCTCAAACGCGAGCTGATAGTAGATATCTAGCTCTCTGTAACCAAGCACTTTATCGCTATTGCTAGCATCACTGCCCGTAAACAGCACCTGCAAGGGCAGGCAGGAGACAAAGATAATGCAAAACAACAAGATGGCTACACTGCGCATATTCCGCTTTCCTAAAGTTGGGGTTGATGCACCTAGAACCAGCGGTGAGACAACCGCATCACCTCTTTATATGCTAACATATTCTACGTATTATTAAAGCAAGTAATTTTATTTTTATGCAAAAATCTATATTTTTTCTGGATTATATATACAGTTGAGCGGCTAGCAAGCGGGTGCCGTATTGCGGCGGCGCGTTGAGTGGCACAGCACTGAGCTGATTTTTGCTGATCTTTTGGCAAGTCTCTGTTATGCTGTAACCGGTTAATCTCACACAATTTAGTTGACCTTTGCGGGAGCAAGGCGACATATCAGGAGGTCGCGATGTTTAGGCGTTTTTGCTGGTTAATTTGCACAGTTATGGGAGTAAGTGGCGGGGTGGCACTAGGGGCTGAGACTGACACCGCCGCGTTCGTGTCTGAGTGGCAGGTTGTAGATGATGCTCTGGAGGTGGTGTTGCCGCTGCCCTACGGCTATAACTATGACTTTAGCGTTGATTGGGGTGATGGCAACACGGCCCAGGTCAATGCTTTCGATGATCCTGATGCGCGGCACACGTATGCCGCAGCTGGTGTCTATACGGTAACTATCAGGGGGTTGTTGGAGGCGTGGAGTTTTTTTCGCCATCCTGACAGCAGTGACCAGCTGTTGTCGGTCACTAACTTGGGTCAGGTTGGCTGGAAGAACTTCTACGGTGCGTTCATGGGGTGTGACCATCTGACGACAGTGAGTGGTGGCGATACGGGCGCGGTGACGGACATGAGTTACATGTTCTACATGACTCCGCTGGCTGATCCCGATACTAGCGGCTGGGATACGAGCAAGGTTACGGAGATGATGTTCACCTTCAGCCAGACAGGGCAGGCCGATCCTGATACCAGTGGTTGGAACACTGCCGCGCTGGTGCGGATGGATGGCATGTTTCGGCAGGCGCGAGTGGCTAATCCTGATGTCAGCAGTTGGGACACGTCATCGGTGACACGAGCGGCCGCGATGTTTGAAGGGGCGTTGGTAGCTAATCCTGATGTCAGTCGCTGGAACACCGCGGCACTGACTGACATTGCTTTTATGTTCAGCAACGCACCGCAAGCTAATCCTAATGTCAGCAATTGGAACACTGCCTCAGTAACGACGATGCGGGGGGTATTTCGTGGGGCTAAGCTTGCTGATCCTGAGGTCAGCAGTTGGAATACTGCCTCGGTAACGACGATGGCTGCCATGTTCAGTGGTGCGTTGGCAGCCAATCCTGATGTCAGCAATTGGGACACTGCACGGGTGACGACGATGCGCAGCATGTTTAAAGACACGCAGCATGCGAATCCCGATGTCAGTCGCTGGGATGTCGCGCAGGTGACAAACATGGAACGTCTGTTCTACAAAGCGCAGGTGGCTAACCCCGATGTCAGTCGTTGGAACGTTGCTCGTGTCGTCAACATGGAGCAGATGTTCTACAATGCGAAAGTAGCGCAGCCAGACATGACTCGCTGGAATTTTGCTGGTGTCGCGTCGATGTACAAGATGTTTTACCGGGTGAAACTGCCGACCGATCTGTACAGCGCCCTGTTGATTCGCTTGGTAGAAACGGCAACCGAACGCGATGTGTATTTCGATGGAGGACTGTCAAAATACGACTCCCGCGGTCGCATTGCTCGCCAAATCTTGCACGGTCAGCGCAGTTGGATGATTCGCGATGGTGGCTTGCAGCGCAGCCGGGCAACAGGTAGCTAGCCCGCGACAAGCAGAGAGGCTTGCGGGCAAGGGAGCGAGGGGTCTGAAACGCAAGAGCGAGAGGTCTGATGACATGCGTTGAGGCTTGGGGGCAAGCCTCAACGCAATACAGGGAGATATGAGGCAAGGAGCGAGCTAGGAAGCGAGCGATACAAAGAGTCGTGCGTAGCTCCGTTGTCTTGGCAGGGAGCAGTGGAGCACCTTAGCCCGTTCCCCCGTTATCTTGGCACGGCGCAGACCTACCGAGAAACTCCCCACGAATATGTATAAGCACATGCCCTGTGCGAAAAAATAAACTGGTTGCAGTATTGGCAATATCTGCGGTCGTTTTCGCACGGTCTCGCCGTGCCGTTCATGTGGCTCTCGGTGGGCAAGCATGAACGTAACCGCAAGAAGTCTGGTGACGAGCCCAAACGCAATAACGAGAGGTCTGAGAACAAGCAGAGAGAGGATGCAGAGAGACTAGAGGATAAGCAGCGAGCTAGGAAGCGAGCGTTACAAAAAAGCAGCGTAGCGCAGCGCGTAGCGCGTAGCGCGCCACGGCGCAGCGCAGCGAACGGTCTCTCCCTGCCGTTCATGGAGCTCTCGGTAGGCAAGAGGTCTAATGGCAAAGAGCGAGGGGGCAAAGACCTTATTTAGCACAAGTCTCCGTTGTCTTGGCGAGGCGCAGCCCTACCGAGAAACTCTCCCCTGAGATAGGTGCAAGCACATGCAGGGAGGCTTGGGGGCAAACCTGAACGCAATCGCGAGGGGCCTGAGAACAAAGAGCGAGCTAGAAAGCGAGCGATACAAAGAGCCGTAGCGCAGCGTACGGCCTCACCGTGCCGTTCATGGAGATCTCGGTAGGCAAGAGGTGGGGGCAACCGCAAGAAGGCTTGGGAGCAAGGACACCACTTAGCACAAGTCCCCGTTATCTTGGCACGGCACAGCCCTGCCGAGAAACTCGACCTGAACATGTATAAACACATGCTTTATCTAAAAGCATAATCTGACAACAATATGGCAGTATCTGTGGTCGAGTTTTCGCACGGTCTTGCCGCGCCGTTCATGTGGCTCTCGGTGGGCAAGCTTGAACGCAATAACGAGAGGTCTGATGACGAGTCTCAACGCAACTGCGAGAGATCTGAGGACGAGTCTCAACGCAACTGCGAGAGATCTGATGGCAAAGAGCGACACGAGCACAGACACTACTTATCACAAATCTCCGTTGTCTTGGCACGGTGCAGCCCTACCGAGAAACTCGCCCTTGAGATAGGTGTGGCACATACCTTGTGCAAAAAATAATCTAACGACAGTATTGGCAGTATTTGTGGTGCGAGTTTTCGTACGGCCTCACCGTGCCGTTCATGGAGATCTCGGTGGGCAAGCATGAACGTAACAGCCGAGAGACTTGGAAGCAGGCAGAGGGGCTGGCAGGCAAACCTGAACGCAATCGCGAGGGGCCTGAGAACAAAGAGCGAGCTAGGAAGCGAGCGTTACAAAAAAGCCGCGTAGCGAGCGAAGCGAGCTAGCAAGCGAGCGTTACAAAAAGCATCGCGCAGCGATGAGCTAGGAAGCGAGCGATACAAAGAGCCTCGTAGAGCGAGCGGGACAAAAAGCAGCGCGTAGCGATGAGCTAGCCATCCTATATGGTTTTCTCTAGACAATATCCTGAGCTGGTATTTATCAGGGAATGTGTGCGCTGGCATAAGTTAAATGATGCTGAACATGCATCTCCGAGGTCTGTGATCATTTGCGATAGTTTAGGGCCGTCGGTTGCCACCTTGAGCCCAATGTCCCTAGCTTCGTCTTTGCCGATACGATGGGAATGGTCGACGTTATCCAACAGTGCTTCGCACACTTTTCGAGAGCGTTCTTTGGCATCGTCGTCACCAGCGAACATAAACTTTCCTAGCCATGTGGTCGCTAGTTGCTCAGCCCATCGAATAGCGTTTTTACTCCGAGGAATGAGACCAGGATGATACGATCCGATTCTCATCTGCCAGATACGTGCTCTTGTAGGGTCGGATTGAGACGAGTCAGTGGCCATTTCGAACTCTTCGATTACCGTTCTGGCCGATACGGGTAGCCCGGTTCGGCTGGTGTTGATAAGGGGGTCTATCCCTCCCAGGCTCGCCCCTTCACACATATGGATTTGCTTTGAAGCGCAGGCAATCAGAGTACCGGCCGACATCGCAACATGAGGGACGAATACTTCGATGTCCGATCCAAACTTGTCTTCCAGCGTTGTAACCAATTTTTCAGCTACCCCAATCTCCCCGCCAGGAGTGCGTATAAAGAAATCTAAGCCCCGTTTTCCGTCTAGACCACGGCACGCTTCTATCAATTGGTGGAGATCGATTTCATCCATGTCGAAGGGGACATTAGTATTAGGGCGTTGTGTCCACCCAGAATAGTAGACCATCACCTCTCGATTGTTGCGTAGTTCGCTAAATTTCTTGATATACTCCATACGGATAGTATTGCTTGCAACGCTTAGCTTCTTGGCTGACATCGCTGTCCCTTTCAGCCGACCAAGTATCTCCTCGGTAATGAGATTAGACATTGGATTTCCATCCTGAAGCTGACGCTGCCACCTTCGGCAGTGGTTGAGGTAAATCAGCGCGCCTATACATGGGCATGGAGGATATTTCCCCCGTTACCTGGGCGCTCTGCTGGGGATGAGGAGCTTGATAATTTGGAATAGACACAATGTTTTCCTTGAATTTTTTCCAGTCTTCTGGAGAAAGATGTTTAAATTCAGCCAGTTGTTTGTCAGAGACTCCTTGCAATCCTAAAAGCTTAAGACAGTCGACAAGCTCGTCATCATCAAGATCATCACCTTCGAGAAAGGAAACAACCCTTTCCCCGGAAAACCCCACCTCTGAGGCAAACCAATCTAGATCCATCAGTTCTACTGTGGACCTAAGCGCCATCTGAATACTGCCTCTGCATTCGGCGCGCTCGCCCAGAAAAAATTCCCTAGCGAACTCCTGATCTTTCATGTCTTTGGCGACAGTGTTAGCGAACGGTATCAAATCACTTGACATGATGCTTCCTCGCCTCCTTGGCGCGATTGATGTCTTTACTTTGGCGATTCTTGTCACCACCAAGTAATAGTATAATATCTTTGTCTTTTTCACAGTAGTAGAGCCTATATTTTTTGTATTTTATCTCCCAAACCCCCTTGCCAACTAAGGCCACATTCCCCAGAGTCCCCTTAGCCACTCTTTTGATCTTTCTCAGCAACTCAACGCGGACCATTTTGTCGCGATCCTCATACCAACTATTAGCCTCAAGTGTCGCCAAAACGCCTTTGTGCGGGTTCGGGTAACCCTGTGGGTGCTGGAGGCGAAAGAACTGCGCCAATAGACCACTATCCAAACAGGTGAACACAACCCATCTCCAGTAGAGGAGAGGGGCAACGTATCCGGGGTATTTGGTTATGTCAAACCTAAGCGCAGGCATACCACACACTCTTTGCTCCTACTGCCTCACAAAGCCTTTCTGCTTCCTTCTCATCGGAATTGCACAAGTGGCGCATTAGCAGTAAGTGATAAACCAATTGCAACCATTGATATTGCTGGTGCTAAATACAACCTCAGAAAAGGGGCTGACACCAGCCCCGTTTGCCTCCCGCCCCCACTTGGGCTACACAGGTCAGCCGAACAACTGACGGAGGATACCGTGACTACCAGCCTAGAGAAGCTGACCTTCCTGGCAGACCTGCCCTTCATAAAGCCCTCGGTAGGCAAGAGGTGGGGGCAACCGCGAGAGACCTGAAGGCAGGCAGGGGGGCTAGGGGCAAGCTTGAACGCAATAACGAGAGGCAAAGACCCTTCTTAGCCCGTGCCTCCGTTGTCTTGGCACGGAGCAGACCTACCGAGAAACTCTCCCCTGAGATAGGTGGCAAGCACATGCAGGGAGGCTTGGGGGCAAACCTGAACGCAATCGCGAGGGGCCTGAGAACAAAGAGCGAGCTAGCAAGCGAGCGATACAAAAAAGCCGTAGCGCAGCGTACGGTCTTGCCGTGCCGTTCATGAAGCTCTCGGTGGGCAAGAGGTGTGGCAACAGCCGAGAGGTTTGGGAGCAAGCTTGAACGCAATAACGAGAGGCAAAGACCTTCCTTAGCGCAAGTCCCCGTTGTCTTGGCGAGGCGCAGCCCTACCGAGAAACTCCCCACGAATATGTGCAAGCACATGCCTTATGCAAAAAATAATCTGGTTGCAGTATTGGCAATATCTGCGGTCGTTTTCGCACGGTCTCACCTCGCCGTTCATGTAGCTCTCGGTAGGCAAGCATGAACGTAATAGCCGAGAGACTTGGAAGCAGGCAGAGGGGCTGGCAGGCAAACCTGAACGCAATAACGAGAGGTCTGAGGACATGCAGCGAGGGAGCGAGAAAGCGGCAAACAGTCTCGTAAGGCGAGCGTTACAAAGAGCCGCGTAGCGATGAGCTAGGAAGCGAGCGATACAGAAAGCCGCGCAGCGCGTAGCGTAGCGCGCAGCGCAGCGTAGCGCAGCACGGCTAACTTTTGAGTTTGTGGAAAGTAATCTCTATTCTGTTTTTCCGTTTCTTGTATTTATCCTCCGTGACCTCGTCACAGCGTCCGACTTTAATCTCACTAGCAAATTCCCCCCGATCGATACTCCACATAGGCAAATAGCATGCCCCCCTGCTTAGCACCTCCTTATTTAGATTAATACGGTCACTGACGAGATTAATGTTCTCGTCTATTATCCTCTTTGCTACCCCCTTCCTTTCGCCAGGCAAACCGAATAAGGAGTTTAAACACACAAGATAAAGTCTGGGCGATAACTTTGTAATGTCTTCGACAGTAAGCTCATGGTTGTGCCACAAAAGTGCCTCATCTACGTCAATCCTGCTCTTGAACAAAGTCAGCAGAGTTCTTGTCACACTGAAAATAGCATGGCCGTGAAAATCTGGCACATTCTGATCTTCTCTATTTACACTGCAAAGCAATTTCGCATCTCTAAATCGTAGGCAGCTTTTTCCTTCGTTCGTGCATCTAGACCTTACTGCGATTTGTGTCAAAGGAGTGCCGTCTTCGATGGCAGAGTCATCTAGCGAAGCCTTCCGGACATCTGCCACATCTCCCCCACCCGACTCATCTCCCGGTGGACGAAGACACCCACCTGTGACCACAAGCACACCCAGCAAGATAATCAACGTCGAACTTAAATAGCTCATCTCATCCTCCCCAATCAAAAAATTAAAGACAGTTTCCTCAAACATCATCGGCCGTTTTTTTTTGCTTTAGTTGCAAATGAAGTTTTTTTTAAAATTCTTCACAACTATCTAAATTGAATGATAATTTGAGCGAGAGTTGTAGGAGTATCCCCGATAGGGAGTTCGCGGACTAGCTGGCAAGTCTAAACGCAACCGCCGAGAGGCCTGATGACAGGCAGGGAGGCTTGGGGGCAAGCCTCAACGCAACCGCCGAGAGGTCTGAGGCAAGCCTGAGCGTAATAGCAAGAGGCATGAGGACAAAGAGCGAGCTAGCAAGCGAGCGGGACAAAAAGCATCGCGCAGCGATGAGCTAGGAAGCGAGCGTTACAAAAAAGCCGCGTAGCGTAGCGAACGGTCTTGCCGCGCCGTTCATGTGGCTCTCGGTGGGCAAGCATGAACGTAACCGCAAGAAGTCTGATGACGAGCCCAAACGCAATAACGAGAGGTCTGAGAACAAGCAGAGAGAGGATGCAGAGAGACTAGAGGATAAGCAGCGAGCTAGGAAGCGAGCGTTACAAAAAAGCAGCGTAGCGCAGCGCGTAGCGCGTAGCGCGCCACGGTGCAGCCCTACCGAGAAACTCTCCCCACAAACGGATAACAAGGCACATGCCCTATGCAAAAAAATAAACTAACGGCAATACGGCAATATTTGTGGTCGGGTTTTCGCACGGCCTCGCCCCGCCATTCATGTAGCTCTCGGTAGGCAAGCATGAACGTAACCGCAAGAAGTCTGATGACGAGCCCAAACGCAATAACGAGAGGTCTGAGAACAAGCAGAGAGAGGATGCAGAGAGACTAGAGGATAAGCAGCGAGCTAGGAAGCGAGCGTTACAAAAAAGCAGCGTAGCGCAGCGCGTAGCGCGTAGCGCGCCACGGCGCAGCGCAGCGAACGGTCTTGCCCTGCCGTTCATGGAGCTCTCGGTGGGCAAGAGGTGGAGGGGCATACACTTAACGTAATGAGGCTATGACTGGATTACATCGGCTCTGGGTGGTTTGTGCCGCAGCGACGGGGCAGTCAAAGTGGAATTACGTGATCGGTTCGCCAACCATTTCAGATAGGGGGCGTTCTTGATTTTATTGACATATTCTTCTGCTTCGTTGGCAGTTATCTGTTGCTTTTCACGAAGAAGACTTACCAGGTCCGTCGCCCCTGGACATTCGACTTTGTAGTCAGAGCAAGATTTTTGTAATTTCTTGTCATCGGTTACACAAATGTAACCGCGGGTCTGCGCTACCGCTAGACATAGTTTGTCCACTCCGGATAGCGCATTAGACACTTGTAATTTGTCGGTATGTCCCCCTTCTTCCCACGTGTGCTCGATAACCTTAAATCCACGTCGAGCACATTCAGCATCTGATAGGAACCCCACCTCTACGAGGACCGCGGTTAAAATATAAATCTGCCCGATATGCTCGTTAACCAAACTCAAGACACACAAAATACCGGCGTTGTCATAGTTCATCACTACATTGGAATCTAAAAGTAGCTCAGTTTTATCTGTCATTATTTAGAATTAGCCTTGGACACAAGCAAACTGTACATTTCGCGTAGGGGGATGCTTAAAATCTCCGCAGCACGGCTCACGGTGATGTGCTCCTGCTCAGTGGCCTTATAGACAAGCTCTTGTAAACGATCCGAATACATTCCATTACGGTCTTTCATCCGGAAAGCTTCTTCAGGTAGGGGGTTGGGCTCAGTGGTGCGAGAGAGGGCTTTCCCGTGAACACGTTTATATTCAAAGTGAAATCCCCCCCAAACATTCCAGTTGGGATGCTTTTGGCCCAACCGGTACAGCACCGTTTGATAGCTTACTTTGAATTTTTTCTTTATTCGCAGAACCCGCTCAAGAAGGGACAAATCACCTGATGAATCCCATTCCTTATCAAAGGTAACGTCAGGTAGGAGGAAGTGCCCAGCAAAACTGTCAGCCTCCTTTTCAGTGCCCTTATCTTTTTCATGAGCCTTATTTTCGTCCGGTTGCTTCGGACCATATTCTGATCCATGCAAGATCAGGTGCCCTAGTTCGTGTGCGGCAGTAAAAATCCATCTCTCTACGGAAATGCCTTTCCAAGTATTAGTGACAATCGCATAGCCATTCTGTGGGTCGGCAATCGATAGCCCAAAAAACCCCTTTGACGGTGAATTCACCTCGCCAACCCTAATACCCGCAGACTCAAGCAATCCACAGATATTATTAATTGGTTCTGATTCTTTCAAGCCAAGAGCTGTTCGAACCGAACGGGCTACTTTACGGGGGTCGCCTGAGGGCATCACCTTTAACTTGAGGGGACGGTGGTCATTCAGCATGTGTTCCAGATCGCTAAAGGGATAGAACCAACGCCCCACATCCACTAAAATCTGATCACGGTCTCCAAAGCCTTTGTTGGAACGAAACCTAACATGCTTAAGGGGACGGACAGATTCAAACAAGTGGGATGTGGGAACATCCAACACTTTGGCCACAGACTCCACCCCCCTAGTGGTCGGGGGTAGTTCTCCACCCTTTATCTCCCTGTATAAGTCGGGGGGTAGTTCTGCCCTTTGTATGATATCGTCATCCGTAAGACCCCTTGCTCTGATGAGCCTGTCGATGTTCTTTGCAAGATTACTCATATTGTCACCTCCCAGCCACTAGTCCCTATACACCATTGTACACCTTTGGCTACTACTTTTCCAGGGCCAGCTGGTTCTGGGATGGGGAGCTGTACGCCTACCACGCTTGCCTCCCGCCCCACTTGGGCTACACAGGTCAGCCGAACAACTGACGGAGGACAAGCTTGAACGCAATAACGAGAGGCAAAGACCCTTCTTAGCCCGTACCTCCGTTGTCTTGGCACGGTGAGACCTACCGAGAAACTCTCCCCTGAGATAGGTGGCAAGCACATGCCTTGTGCAAAAGCATAATCTGACGGCAAGCAGCGAGAGGATGCAGAGAGACTAGAGGATAAGCAGCGAGGGAGCTAGAAAGCGGCAAACAGTCTCGTAAGGCGAGCGATACAAAGAGCCGCAGCGCAGCTCCGTTATCTTGGCACGGCACAGACCTACCGAGAAACTCCCCACGAATATGTGCAAGCACATGCCTTATGCAAAAAATAATCTAGTTGCAGTATTGGCAATATCTGCGGTCGTTTTCGCACGGTCTTGCCGTGCCATTCATGGAGCTCTCGGTGGGCAAGCATGAACGTAACCGCAAGAAGTCTGATGACGAGCCCAAACGCAATGGCGAGAGGTCCGAGTGCAAAAAGCGAGCTAGGAAGCGAGCGATACAAAAAGCAGCGTAGCGAGCGAAGCGAGCTAGGAAGCGAGCGTTACAGAAAGCCGTAGCGCAGCGAACGGTCTTGCCGCGCCGTTCATGGAGCTCTCGGTAGGCAAGCTTGAACGCAATAACGAGAGGCAAAGACCTTCCTTAGCACAAGTCCCCGTTGTCTTGGCACGGCGCAGACCTACCGAGAAACTCCCCACGAATATGTGCAAGCACATGCCTTATGCAAAAAATAATCTAGTTGCAGTATTGGCAATATCTGCGGTCGTTTTCGCACGGTCTTGCCCTGCCGTTCATGGAGCTTTCGGTAGGCAAGTCTCAACGTGACAGCCAAGAGGTTTGAAAACAGGAAGAGGGGCTAAAGGACAAGCCTGAACGCAATAGCCGAGAGGCTTGATGACAAGCAGAGAGGGCACGCAGAGTGGTCTGAGAACATGCAGCGAGCTAGAAAGCGAGCGATACAAAAAGCAGCGTAGCGAGCGAAGCGAGCTAGGAAGCGAGCGATACAAAAAGCAGCGTAGCGAGCGAAGCGAGGGAGCGAGAAAGCGGCAAACAGTCTCGTAAGGCGAGCGTTACAAAAAAGCAGCGCGCTAGCTGATTTGCCGCAGCGTTCGGCCTGCGTCGGTACTGGTGGTGCAAGAGCGGTAGCTGAGATCTTGTTCTCGGTTGAAGAGCAGGCGGAAGACGGCAAAGTAGTCATCGACATAATGGATTTTGATATTTCTCCTGACATCGGCAGCAAGTTCTTGCACGGTAGGGCGGTTTTGGGACGGCAAGATTAGCTCAAAAATACGATGGCGTTGGGCGGCAAGAAATTTTTCTTTCAGTCCACCGACGGCAAGCACTCGTCCATGCAGGGTTATCTCACCGCTGAGGGCAACAGCTTGTGGTGGAGCAACGTTGAGCACGGCAGACAGGATAGAGGTGGTAATGCTAATGCCTGCACTAGGGCCGTCTTTGGGCATCGCCCCTGCAGGCACGTGAATGTGAACTTCGTTGGCGGTCAGCAGTTTAGCATCAAAGCCAAACAACGCCGCACTGCTGACGACAAAGCTCAACGCCGTCTGTGCTGATTCACTCATTACCTCGCCGATTTGTCCTGTCAGTTTCATACGCGTTTGCTCATTACGCAGCACGTTGGTCTCGATGGCAAGTATCTCGCCGCCGAACGGAGTGTAGGCCAATGACAGTGCTACGCCGCTCTGGGCATCACGGTAGCTAAAGTTATCGACACAGCCCGCACCGAGTTGGCGCACAATTTGGCGGGGGGTGATTTTTATGTCACGGGCGGTAACGTTGGTCTCGACCAGCTGTCGGGCAATTTTGCGGCATACCGATGCAATTTTTTTCTCCAGCGTGCGCAAGCCACTCTCTCTGGTGTAGCTGTTGATAACCTTGCTGAGGGCCGCACGACTAAAACTAACCTGCAAGCCTTTGCTGTTTAACCCAGCTTCGGACAGTTGTTTAGGGACGAGAAAATGGTTGGCAATAGAAATTTTTTCCGCCTCCGAGTAGCCAGAGATGTCAATAACCTCAAGCCTATCCAGCAGTGCGTGTGACACCGTTGTCATCGTGTTAGCGTTGGCGATGAACAGCACACGGGAGAGATTGAATTCCACGCCGAGGTAGTGATCGACGAAGGTGGCGTTTTGTTCAGCATCGAGTGCCTCCAGCAGTGCCGCGGCGGGGTCACCGCGCTGGTCGGCGCCGATCTTGTCAATTTCGTCGAGCATGATGACAGGGTTGCTACTGCCAGCAAATTTTAAACACTGAATGATACGCCCCGGATAGGCCCCGACGTAGGTCTTACGATGGCCGCGGATGTCGGCTTCGTCACGAACCCCACCGAGTGCGACCCGGGCAAATTTTCTGCCCATCGCTCTAGCAATCGAACGACCGAGACTGGTCTTGCCCACCCCTGGCGGGCCGACGAAACACAAAATCGGACTGGCCGCGGCAGGGTTAAGTTTTTTTACCGCCAGATATTCGATGATGCGGTCTTTGATGGCTTTTAAGCCGAAATGATCACTATCGAGCACGGCTTTGACGCGTTTCAGGTCAAGATTGTCTTTGGTGAAAATTTCCCACGGCAGGGCCAGGACATGTTCCAGCCATGCACGGGTAAGGCTTGCCTCACTGGTATCGTGGTGCATTTTTTCCAGCCGCTTGATGTGCCGCACTGTCTCTTCTCTGGCACGGGAACTGAGCTTGACCTTCTTCGTCTGTTGCCACAGCTCGGCAATCTCGTCCTTCACGTCGCCGTCACCAAGCTCGTTCTTCATCACTTTGATCTGCTCGCGCAGGTAGTGTTCTTTTTGCACCTTGCCGATTTCTTCGCGTGCCTGCGACTGGATTTTCATCTGCATGCGAAAGACTTCGATTTCACGGGCGAGGAAATTGCAGACCTTGCGCAGACGTTCGAGCGGCGAGGCAATGGCCAGCACGCCTTGTGCTTCCTGCACTCTCAGGCTGAGATGGGCCGCGACGAGATCCGAGAGGCGCGCCGGATCATTGACATCTTCAAGCACCACCAGCATGTCGGGGGGCAGTAGCTTGCCTAGACTGACGACAGTTTCAAGATTTTCCCGTATAGTACGGCTCAACGCTTCTATTTCGGCGGTATTGTGCTGGGTGCTCTGCTCAAGCACGGGCTGCACACTGACACGTGGGTAAGGCTCGCGCTGGACGAGATGGGTAATCTTTGCTCTGGAGATCCCCTGCACGAGTGCACGCATTCGCCCGTCGGAGAGTTTACGAGTGCGAATGATCGAGCAAACCAGCCCGATATCATAGACATCGAAGGGCGGCGGCAGCGAGCTCAGCAGACCATCCTCTTCTTCCTGACTACGGAAGGCGGAAAGAAAGATGCGTTTGCCGTCTTGCATGGCACTGTTGATGGTGTTGGTGCAGATGTCCTCGCTGGTAAAGACAGGCACGACCATGTGCGGAAAGATGACAATATCTTTCAAAGGCAACAGTGGGAACTCCATGCCTACACTGACGACACCCTGTTCTTCCTGCTCAGGCATTGGCAGCACTCCGTGTGTGAGAAGCATCTGCAAGCTATTCGACCAAGAACTTAGAAACTTGAGCAGAGAGGTTATGGCAGGCAGTCTATGCCCTGTGCTTTACGGGTCGGCGTGGGGCTGGGGAACATGCACACTGACCATCGCAGGGCGGAGCAGACGGTCATGCAGCAGATAGCCTTTGGCAAATTCCTCCCCGACGATAGCATGCTCTACCGTGGGGGATTCTTCCCGGCGAATGGCTTGATGTATCTGTGGATCAAAACTTTCACCGCAACTGGAGACGACCTGTAGCCCGTGCCCAGCTAGAGTCTTGTGCAACTGCTCGGCAACTAGTTGCATACCCGCGGCAAAGGAGCTGGCGGCGGTAGTTTTATCGTTGTCCAAAGCCACGAAGCCTTTCTCAAAACTGTCCAGCACAGGGAGCAAATCTCTCATAAGAGCTTCCAGTGCATGGCGGTGCAGGTCTTCTTTTTCTTTGGCGGTGCGCTTTTTAAAATTTTCCAGTTCAGCCCGCAGGCGCAAGTAGCGGTCGCTTTCGCCCTGAGCAGCACGAGTTGCCGTAGCACGCCCCCTAGCGCGCCCGCTCTGGTGACGTTCACGCGGTCGGGTCGCGGTAAGAAACCTGGCGAACCAGCCGCCCGGATGTTGGGGTGAGTTGTCTTGCACCGGTGAAGAATGCCCTGGCTCAACTTCGCCTGGTGTGGCAGACGATGGCCGCGTGTCGTGCTCTGCTTTGGGCTCAGGTGGTTTTTCTTTCAATCTCTGCGACTCCCAGACAGTTCCTCCCTCGGCAGCGTTGTAGCGGAAAGCCGCGTGCATTTCAATCGTGAAAGATAGTTTCTGCTGTTGACGCACGCAGGCGAAATTGTTAGGTATGCCGCGGTTTGAGATCGTAACCTACGGCAGGTTGGGGCGTGGAAGCTGGTGGCGCTGATAGTGGGGAGTCTGTGTCTAGCATGCCCAATGGCGCGGTTGTTTCCACTGTAGTCGGTGCTCACTCACCCCAGTTGTTGGACGGCTGTTCTCTGGACAAGTTGGTTGAAGTTAAAATTGCTCGCTTTCTGAGTCAGTTGGGCGAGCACTCGCCTGGTAACCTTTACACATTTTTCATGGGCAAATTTGAGAAGACTTTTCTCACGCAGATTATGCGTCACACTGGCGGCAATCAGATGCAAGCTTCCCGACTGCTGGGGATGAACCGCAACACTCTGCGCAAGAGGCTGCGTGCCTACGGCATTAGCTAGCGAGCTTTGGCATGCACTTGTGAGCAAAGAGAGGGGAAGAAAGGTGGTGCGTAACAGCCTGCGTGCCGATGGATGATGCTTGGTGGGTATGGCATTTCTAATGTGGGACTTCCCGCGTGGTTCTGTTTAGTTTTTTACTAATCCTGGTCGGCATCACAGGCGTGATCGGTTTCATGGCGGCGCGCCGCAGTAGACGTGTCGAGCGTGATTATTTTCTCGCCAGTCAGGATGTCTCTCCCTACATGTTGGCACTTTCTGGCAGTGCCTCCAAGTTCAGCGGCTTTATGTTTGCGGGTTTTATGGGGGCTGCCTATGCGGGTGGCACGATGGTCATCTGGATCGCCTTTGGTCTGATCGTCGGGTCGTTTATCTCTTACTGGCTGACTATCTTTCGCTTGCAGGCAATGAATCAAGGTGGTTGGGCCTTGAGTCTCGGTGAGTTGATAACCTTTCAGGACGGCGAAAACCGAGTCTGGTTGCGGCGTGTTATCGGCTTACTGACCTTGTTTTTCCTGAGCGTTTACGCCGCGGCGCAGCTGAAGGCAGGCGGCAAAGCACTTGAAGTCGCGCTAGGACAGCCTGTCTATGTCGGCATCGTGTTGAGTGCGGTGATAATCCTGTTCTACTGCTGGGCCGGTGGCATCCGAGCTTCGATTTGGACGGACGCGGCACAGGTCACCATCATGACCGCCAGCATGGCGATACTGCTCATCGTTGCCACTGCCAAGGAAGGCGGGGTGGTGGCTATGTATCAGGCGTTCATGGCATCTGCGCCCGCAGGTAGCGATCAGACCACGCTGTTGCCGCAAAATTTATCGATTGGTGGCTATGGCGGTCTGACACTGTTCATACTCGGCATGCTAGGGTATGGGCTGGGCAGTTTCGGCCAACCGCATGTGTTGGCGCGGGCGATGGCGTTGGCAGAGCGTCAGGATGCGAAGAAATTTTTTGTTACCAGCTGTGTGTTCGACACGCTGTTTCTTGTCTTGAGCACATTGGTGGCTTTGAGCACGAGGGTAATTCTCAAGAGTGCCGAGGATTTTGATGCGGAGTTGGCATTGTTTCTCTCCACCCAGGCTATACTGCCCGCCGCGGCTGTAGGTCTAGTGCTGGCGGGAGTGTTTTCCTCGACTCTATCTACCGCAGACTCGCAAATTATCAGTTGCTCGGCTTCGTTGTCTCGCGATCTGCCTGAACCGCCAAGCGAGTCGATGCTGCTCGCTAAAGCGGGCACAGTGATCATTGCTTTAGTCGCGACGGCTATCGCCTTGTGGGCCGATAAAAGTATCTTTGTGCTCGTCGTCTTTGCCTTCAACGGCATGGGCACATCCATCGGCACACTGCTGTTATTGCGTCTCTTCAACGTTAGTATCCCAGAATGGGGCGGGCTGCTGATCGTCTTGGCAGCTAGCGGCACGGTCATCATCTGGGTAATGCTGGGCTTGAGCAGAATCGTGGGCGAAAGCGTGCCTGGCTTCATCGCCGCCTTCACTGCTCTCCTCATCGTTAAGCTGGTGACAATCAATAGAGCACCCGATCCAGGCTTGTGAGTTTACGCGAATATCGGGTTTTTTCAGGGGGTCACTACACAAGCAAAGGGGCTAGCCAATGCTTAGCACAAGCCTCCGTTGTCTTGGCGAGGCGCAGCCCTACCGAGAAACTCCCCACGAATATGTATAAGCACATGCCTTATGCAAAAAAATAATCTGGTTGCAGTGTTGGCAATATCTGCGGTCGTTTTCGTACGGCCTCGCCCCGCCGTTCATGGAGCTCTCGGTAGGCAAGAAGCCTGAGGACAAGGAGCAAGCGGAGCACAATCACTACTTAGCCCAAACCTCCGTTATCTTGGCGCGGTGCAGACCTACCGAGAAACCCGACCTCAACAGGTATAGGCACATGCCTTGTGCAAGAGCATAATCTGACAGTAATATGGCAGTATTTATGGTCGGGTTTTCGCACGGTCTCACAGCGCCCTTCATGGGGCTCTCGGTAGGCAGGGATCAACGCAACTGCCGAGAGACTTGGGGGCAGGCAGAGAGGGATCTGAGGGCAAGCATGAACGCAATGGCAGAAGGCCTGAGAACAAGCAGCGAGCTAGGAAGCGGCAAACAGTCTCGTAAGGCGAGCGATACAAAGAGCCGCAGCGCAGCTGGGCACGGCGCAGCCCTACCGAGAAACTCTCCCTTGAGATAGGTGTGGCACATACCTTGTGCAAAAAAATAAACTGGTGGCAATATCGAGAGGCCTGAGAACAAGGAGCGAGCTAGCAAGCGAGCGATACAAAAAAGCCGTAGCGCAGCGAACGGCCTCACCGCGCCCTTCATGGAGCTCTTGGTGGGCAAGAGGTGGGGGCAACCGCAAGAAGGCTTGGGAGCAAGGACACCACTTAGCGCAAGTCCCCGTTATCTTGGCACGGCACAGCCCTGCCGAGAAACTCGACCTGAACATGTATAAACACATGCTTTATCTAAAAGCATAATCTGACAACAATATGGCAATATTTGCGGTCGAGTTTTCGCACGGTCTTGCCGTGCCGTTCATGGAGCTCTCGGTAGGCAAGCTTGAATGCAATAACGAGAGGTCTGAGGACATGCAGCGAGCTAGGAAGCGAGCGATACAAAAAGCCGCGTAGACGAGCGAAGCGAGCGGAGCTAGGAAGCGGCAAAGAGCCGCGTAGCCGAGCGATACAAAAAGCAGCGTAGCGAGCGAAGCGTAGCGCGTAGCGCGTAGCAAAAAATCCACAATTATCCCAATAAGATAGGGCAGTATGTGGCCTCAAATATTTTTTTGCTAAAGAATGCAAAAAAAAAAACGATACGCCTAGCGAGCGTTGATGATTTTTAGACTTTTGTTTGGGGGTTAGTGATGGAAATGTTGCGTGGGAAAATGCCTAACAATTGCCGTGCCGGTGTAGCTATCGGTAAGGTAAACTTGCTGCTGTTGGCATCGTTGCTGACTACGAGCGCCTGTGTGTTCAAGTTGCCTCAGCCAAAATCAGATCTGCGTGCCGTCACCGACGGTAAACTTACCTTAGGGGTGGTGGCCAGCAGGGACGAACAGAGCGGCAGCAATGCCTATCGCTTGTTGCTGTGCAAAAAAGGCGCGCTAAAGGCATCGCATTTTGACGACAGCAGTTTTTGCCGTGCAGCCTTGCGCGATACTAGCGGTGCAGAGGTAGTGTTGCTAGCCAACGAACGGCGACGTTCTTTCGCGGCCAAATATGGTGGTTATGCCGCGGTGCTCGCGGGTGCGGCGCTGGCTGCCGTAGGTGTGCGTCAGGGCGTAAAATGGGCTAAGGTGAGCAGCAAAAAAATCGATGAGGTCTCTAAATCCGCCGAGGAGGTAACTAAACAGATAAAATTGCAAGAAGATATTACGGGCAGGATCACCACGCAGGAAAAACTGCTAGAGGATGTCAACAACAGTATAACGGCAGCGCTTAGTGATATCGCTAAGGCAGAACAGCAGGCGGGGAACGTATCCCAAGAGGTCACTAAGCTACAAAAGGAATTAGAGCAAGGCTTACTGCTAAGAGCTGATGCCAAAAAGAGGAATGGTATAATCAAGAGATTTAAGAAGATCAACCCAGAGCTAGGTGAGAGACTTGAGTCTACAATTTACGGCCCTAGGGGGCCACTAAATCCAGATCTTTTGGATGCCCTTACCAAGCAAGTTGACGAGATTGACTCCGTTTTTGCTAAGAAGTTGCAAGCTTTAAAAAAAGATCCAAATGTAGCACTTGGCAAAGATGGGGTAGACTTTTATCGCGGGTCTTATGATTTCGTTTTTGCCGAGCAACATAAGCAGACCATGGAGCTTTTTGCAAAAAATATGGAGGCTCTTATGAAGAAGAAGCCATCTGTATTTGTGGAGGATATTACCAATGCGGTTATCAGTCGGCGTGAAGGGGCACTAATGCTAGAGGCAGCCACTGAGCTGCAACATCTTGAAAGGTATCGCTTCCGGCTCGGTAGTATGGATATTGGAGGCGGTTATCCGGTAGGGGTTTATAAAAAAGCTATAGCTGAGCGGCAAAAAGTGCAATTCGACATAGATACTGAGTTGGCCAAAAAATTGGGCATCGATCCCGAGGCGGACTTCCCGACCAAATTTGCGAAAATAAAAGAGCACTATGATGCCTTGACAGAAGATGATCACTTAGCGATTCTTAAGCCTGATGCCAGTATGGATGATTACAGCAAACACGCGGCGGCGGTTGAAATTGAGGACTTGTATTTACGTGGCATAGATGATTTTAACCTCCTAAGACGTCATGAAGGTATGCTCAGGTTCCATGGCAAAGCTGGGACGGGTGGATTAAAACGCGAGCTGAAGAGGGTGGAGGGCGACATCACTAGCGCACGTGAGCGTCTGTTGACACTGGAAGCGACTCGTAGTGATTATACCAAGGTTTATGCCCCGCAGACGGAGAAGTTCTGGGAACGGCTAGGTAGTCTTGAAGGGCTTGAACGTGTGCTGCGCCAAGACCAGATCACAAACTTGAACGTAGGGATAACGAAGCTTCGCATAGAGATGAGTGCGCGTAAGGTTAAGCTGGACGAGCAGCAGAAAGTGCTGGCTGGATTGGAAGGCAAGCATGCACATCTCAAGACAGATTTACAACAGAAGCAGTCCCATCTTGCGGCGCAACAGCAAAGCCTGAAGAACTCACAAGAAGAGATCGAAAAGTTGCGAGCTGGGCTTGCCGAGGCCGAAAAAGGGGAATTAGATGCAATACGAATAAAAAAGGCTGAAATGGAAGAGAATAAGAAACTGTGGGGGAGAAACGCACTCACTGCTGGCGGCGGGGCAGCTTTAGGCGCTACAGCTGCGGTTGCGCTCAGCTTAAACGAGTCTATTTGGGGGCACGGCGAAGAAGCCATAGGAAAAAAATACTGGCAGCAAATTTTTGCTGCCGACAAAGGCTTTGCCAACCCCTTGCCCGTAAACAATTTGCCTGAAATTGTGCGTCAGATCGCGCAAGTATTCGGCAAAGAAGTTAACCAGAGTGCCTTTGATCTGCGCTAAGCTACGCTGCGCGCTACGCGCTGCGCTACGCTGCGCTGCGGCTTTCTATAACGCTCGCTTGCTAGCTCGCTTTTTGCACTCGGACCTCTCGTTATTGCGTTCAGGCTTGCCGACCGAGAGCTCCATGAATGGCGGGGCAAGACCGTTCGCTGCGCTGCGGCTTTTTTGTGACGCTCGCTTCCTAGCTCGCTTCGCTTGCTACGCTGCTTTTTGTATCGCTCGCTTTCTAGCTCGCTGCATGTTCTCAGATCTCTCGGCTGTTGCGATCAGGCTTGCCTACTAGCCTCTCTGCTGCCTGCCCTCAAGTCTCGCCCTCACCTATCCGACAAGCATCTAGGCGACAAGGAACATAGATGCGTACTGCAAATATTCTGCTGGTAATTTTTGCCCTGCTATCCGTGGTTGGTGGAATCACCTCCGCGTGCCTCACCATAGAAAAACGTGACAACAACGATCCATCTGGTCGTCTCACTGCTGGCGAAATCAAACACGTTGTCCAACAGAACCTCGATCAGATTCGCCACTGTTACGAGCTATTTTTAAAACGCCAACCTGGCGCGGCAGCCAAGGCTACGACCCAGTTTTTCATCGAGCCTGATGGCAGTGTTAGCGGACAAGAACTTAAGGAGGTAGATAATGCTGATGATGGTCTTAAGCATTGTGTCCTATCTCGGCTCGGTAGCTGGAAATTCCCCCAATATCCTAACGGCAAGAAAGCCAAAGTTACCTATCCTTTCATCTTCAAGCCTGAGTGAGGCAACTGTCCCCTGGCCACCGTCAAAGACATACAGCTAAGTGCCCCTGTTAGCGTTCTGCAGCATTCACGCGGGCAACGCTTGCAGGGTAGTGTCGCTATTGAGAGCGGTAAGGCTGACGGTGGTTTCTGTTTGCAATAACTCTCGTTGCAAAGGAGCGCGCACACGCAGGTAATTGCGGCTATAGCCAAGCATCTCATGCTGGTCGGGCTGTTCCCACAGCACCCGTGTCTTTTGCCCGATAAAGCTCTGGTAGTAGGCTTGCTTTAACTGCTGCGAGAGCAGACCGAGTTCTTTGCCGCGTGCCTTGATGGTGGCGGGCGGCAGGTGTCCATGCAGGCGGGCGGCGAGAGTGTTAGGTCGCGGCGAATAAGGGAACACGTGGAGGTAATGCAATCCTATCCGTTCCGCACAGTCCCGCGTGGCTAGATGGTCTTGCTCATCTTCGCAGGGAAAACCACAGATAACATCGCTGCCGAACATCGCCTGCGGAAAGAGTTGCCGTGCGGCATCGAGGCGGGAGCAGTAGTGTTCAACGCAGTATTTGCGTCGCATTTTGCGCAAGATTTTATTGCTGCCCGATTGCAGCGGCAGATGAAAGTGGGGGCAAAAAATATCGCGATGTGCAGCCAACACTGCCAGCAACTCATCGCTCAATTCACTCGGCTCAAGCGACGAGATGCGGAGGCGTTGTAGTCTTGGCAAGGCGAATAGTTGTTGCAAAAGATCGACGAAGTAGCTCTTCTTGTCAGCGGCGAGATCCGCACCATAGTCACCGAGATGCACACCCGTGAGCACAATTTCACCGCTACCCTGCTCGATCAAGGTTTTAACTTGGGCGATGACTTTGGTGGGTGGCACACTTACCGATGCACCGCGAGCATAAGGAATAATGCAGTAAGTGCAGAAACCGTTGCAGCCATCTTGCACCTTGACGTACTTGCGGGTGGTGTTGCTGTTGACATGGTCGCTGAGCGTCTGTGCCAGCTTAAAGTGTGCTTGCTTGTTGGCGGTGACGGGCTTGGCATCAGCTGGCAGCTTGCCCTGTCCGCTCTGCAAACGAGCATTGAGCAGCGCGACAAGTTCGGGCTTGTGGCTGTTGGGAATGACGAAATCGATGTCAGGGTGCTCGCTCAGCGGGCCTGAGTTGGTCTGTGCATAGCAACCCGTGATGACAAGAAACGACTGCGGATTGAGGCGACGTACGCGCCTGGCGTAGTAGAGTGCCTCTCGCTCCGCTCGTGCTGTGACACTACAGCTGTTGATGATAGTCACTTCCGCTTGCGCCACGTCTTCGCTGAGCTCAAATCCACCTCTGCGCAGCTGAAAATTAAGTGCATGCGAGTCAAAGGCGTTGACCTTGCAACCCAGCGTTTTGATAAAAACCGATGCCACAACTCACCCCTGCCTGCCGTGTGTTTTGCTCAGGCCATCTGCCTGCCGTGTGTTTTGCTTAGGCTCTTTGCCGCTGGCTTGCCCTACTCCCCAGCCCTGTTCCTACTATAGCGCGAAAGATAGCCGTGCTGGAACAGCATAATGAAAGACGCACCCGGAGCGACTTGAACGCCCGACCTTCAGGTTCGAAGCCTGCTGCTCTATCCAACTGAGCTACGGGTGCTGGCACACTCCCGCGTTATAGCGCAGTGGCAGGGGTTTGCAATAGTTTTGATTTAGCGGCCGCACCATCGTTATCGATAGGCAGAATACGATGGTCTCTAGGCTGAGGTGCAATAAAATCGCAGCAGTCACCGATGCAGTAGACGAGAGATTTTCACCGTTGATGCGAGTGATCAGCTATAGTAGCTTCGGGCGGTGTCGGGGTAGATCATGCTAAACCTTTCTTATGTGATTCTTTACGTGCAAGACGTGCGGCGGTCGGTTGCCTTTTATCGACAGGTCTTCGGTTGCCAACAAAAATTCATCTCCCCCGAAGGCGACTATGCCGAACTTGCCTCAGGCACTACTACTCTCGCCTTTGCCGTCCACAAGCTTGCCGCGAGTAACTTGCCGCAAGGCTACCGCCACAGCCGACCCGATGCGTTGCCCTGTGGTTTTGAAATCGGTTTTGAGAGCAGTGACATCGCTGCCGTCGTGCAAACGGCGCTTAGTGCTGGTGCAACAGAATATCAGCCCGCCGAGGCAAAAGCTTGGGGGCAGACCGTCGCCTACATCCGTGATCCAGATGGTTTCTTGGTGGCGATCGGTTCGCCGCTTACCGAGCAGTGAGCGATATAGAAAGCCGCGTGCCCGCCTCGCCGTTCATAGAGCTCTCTGTGGGCAAGCTTGAATGCAATAACGAGAGGTTTGGGGGCAAGCAGAGAGGCTAGCAGGCAAGCCCCCTACTTAGCACAAGCCTCCGTTGTCTTGGCGAGGCGCAGCCCTACCGAGAAACTCTCCCTAAAATAGGTTGTGAGCACATGCCTTGTGCGAAAAAATAAACTGGTTGCAGTGTTGGCAGTATTTGTGGTCGAGTTTTCGTACGGCCTCGCCGCGCCATTCATGGAGCTTTCGGTGGGCAAGAGGCGGGGGTAACCGCGAGAAGGCTTGGGAGCAAGCAGAGAGGGCGCGCAGAATGGCCTGAGAACATGCAGCGAGCTAGGAAGCGAGCGATACAAAAAGCAGCGTAGCGAGCGAAGCGAGCTAGGAAGCGAGCGATACAAAAAGCAGCGTAGCGAGCGAAGCGAGCGTTAGCTAATATTTTCGCCAGAAATTAAGACAGACCTGAGTGTTGCCCCAGCTCTTCTTCAATGCGCAACAGCTGGTTGTATTTGCACAACCGCTCGCTGCGACACATCGAGCCACTCTTGATCATGTCGCTACCGACGGCGACGGCCAGGTCAGCGATTGTGGTGTCTTCGGTCTCACCTGAGCGATGCGAGATGATGGTGGCATAACCAATATCGTTCGCGGTTGCCACTGTCGCCAGTGTCTCGCTCAACGTCCCGATTTGATTGAGCTTGATCAAAATCGCATTGGCAGCCTGCTTCTCCTTGCCCTGCAATAGACGCTCCCGATTGGTGACGAAAAGGTCATCGCCCACTACCTTCACCCGTGTCCCAATTTTTTGGGTTAGCAAGGCGAAACCATCCCAATCCTCCTGATCAAGCCCATCCTCGATGGAAACGAGAGGATGCTTCTCACTCAACGCCACGAGATAAGCAACCATCTCCTCACTCGCCAGCTCACGTCTTTGCAAACAGTACTTGCCATCTCGATAAAATTCCGATGCGGCAACATCGAGCGCTAAGCCGACCTCACGTTGTGGGTCGTAACCCGCGGCAGTGATTGCTTCTTGGACGAGCTCAAGCGCCTGTTCCTCGCCGTCGAGACGGGGGGCAAAACCTCCTTCGTCGCCAACCGCAATCCCAAGTTTATTTTTTTGTAAAATTTTCCTTAGCGCATGAAAAACCTCGGCTGCAGCTTGCAGGGCCGCGGCAAAACTAGTCATGCCATGCGGCACGATCATGAATTCCTGAAAGGCCAGGCCGTTTTCAGCATGCACGCCACCGTTGAGAATGTTAACCATCGGCACCGGCAGGCGCGTCGCACGTGCTCCACCGAGATAGCGGTACAAGGGCAGCTGGCAGGTGCGGGCCGCAGCATGGGCGCAGGCAAGTGACACGCCCAGCATTGCGTTTGCGCCAAGTTTTTTCTTGTTCGTAGTGCCGTCCAATTCCAGCAACACGGCATCGATTGTCTGCTGTGCGAAGACGCGGCGTCCCTTGAGCGCAGGGGCAATCAGCTCACGCACGTTTTTCAACGCCTTCAGCACGCCTTTGCCGTGATAACGTTGCGTATCGCCGTCACGCAATTCACAAGCTTCAAAACGTCCTGTCGAAGCACCCGATGGGATAGATGCCCGTCCCTTCACTCCCGCGGTGGTGATGACCTCGACCTCAACCGTCGGGTTACCACGTGAGTCGATGATCTCCCGCGCCACGATGTGGGCAATGTTGCTCATGACGTTCTCCCTGTGCGGTTGTGCAAAAAGACATGTAACAGCTGCACCGCCGTGGGGGTCATGCCACTGATGCGAGCGGCTTGACCAAGTGTTGCAGGTCTAATGCGGCTGAGTTTTTCCACGAATTCACCCCGCAAGCCCGCGACGGCAGCAAACTCAAAACTGTGCGGAATAAGCACCCGTTCGAGATCGTCGAGCAGTTTCATGTTGCGTGCATCGCGTTTGATATAACCCTCATAGCGAATCTCAATCTCGGCACTGCGCAAGACGCGGGGGGCAAAATCTCGCAATTGTGGCACAAGTGCAAGCATTTCTTGCTGACCAACACCGGGACGTTTCCATACCTCACGTGCCGTGCCGCGGGGCTCGTTGAGCCGTGTGCGTTGCAACAGGGCCAGGCAGTCCTGCAGTGCCGTGCGGCGTTGCCCAAAACGAGCTGCGGCGCGGGCATCGACCAAGCCGATGTCAATGCCAAGTGGGGTCAAGCGCAGGTCGGCGTTATCTTCACGCAGATGTAAGCGATGCTCGGCGCGAGAGGTAAACATGCGGTACGGCTCGCTCGTGCCTTTAGTGACCAGATCGTCGACCATCACCCCGATGTAAGCCTGCGTGCGGGACAGAACAAGCGGCTCTTTGTCTTGACAGGAACGCGCCGCGTTGATGCCTGCCATCAAGCCCTGCGCGGCCGCTTCCTCATAGCCAGTCGTGCCGTTAATTTGCCCAGCCAGATAGAGATGTGCCGTGCGTTTGGTTTCAAGGCTGGGATAGAGCTCTTGCGGATCGACAAAATCATACTCGATGGCATAGCCAGCCCGAATAATTTCCGCCTGCTGCAAGCCCTTGATCGAACGCACGAAGGCAAGCTGCGCGGCGATCGGCAGCGAAGTTGAGATGCCGTTGGGATAAACTTCACAGGTGTCATAGCCGTGCGGTTCGAGAAATATCTGATGTGACTGGCGCTGAGGAAACTTGACCACCTTGTCCTCGATTGAGGGGCAGTAGCGCGGGCCGACACCCTGAATATCTCCGCCGTAAAGCGGTGACTGGTCGAGATGGCGGCTGATGATCGCGTGCGTGGCAGCATTGGTCGCGGTAATGTAGCAGGGCAACAGCGGCTGCGTGATTTTGTCGGTGCTGAAACTGAACGGGATAATGTCGGCATCAGAATCCTGCTGTGTCAGCTGGCTGAAGTCGATGCTGCGCGCGTCGAGACGTGGGGTTGTGCCTGTTTTTAAACGCCCGACGGCAAAGCCGTACTGTTGGAAAAAACCCGCCAGCGCTACTGCCGCGGCATCGCCGGCCCGTCCCGCGGTGATGCGGGTTGCCCCGATATGAATGAGGCCATTCAAAAAAGTTCCACTAGTGATAATTACACGGCGGGCGTGGCAACGACCAAAAATTTTGCTGTCCACACCTCGCACTTTACCGTCAGTGACGAGCAAGCCCTCGACGCTGTCTTGCCGCACATGCAGGTTGGCTTGCTGCTCCAGTGTTTTTTTCATGTAGCGCTGGTAAAGCCCCATATCTGCCTGCGCCCGAGATGACCACACGGCATACCCACGACTGCGGTTGAGCACCCGAAACTGAATGCCTGCACTGTCGATCGCTTTACCCATCTCACCGCCGAGCGCGTCGATTTCCTTGACCAGATGTCCCTTAGCCGTGCCGCCGATGGCAGGGTTGCAGCTCAGTGCCGCGATGCGATCGACCGCGTGCGTAATTAACAGCGTCTTTGTTCCCAAGCGCGCCGCTGCCAGTGCCGCCTCGCAGCCCGCGTGTCCTCCACCGACAACAACTATGTCGTATTCGTCGTGCATGCTCAGCTCCCAACCAACAACCATCGGCCTCGGCTTATACCATGTTTGCGGCGATTTTAATTCAGTTTTAGGCAAACAAATGCTACCATCCCCGCACGCGAGTACTCTAGCGAAAAGAGCTGGCTCGGTGATGATAACGGATGAGGGAGACTGTCATCATGTTTGCTGACATGGAGCAGATGGGGCACGAACAAGTCGTTTATTGTTTTGATCAAACTACAGGGTTACGCGCCCTGATTGGCATTCACAGCACGGTGCTCGGCCCTGCGTTGGGCGGGTGTCGCATGTGGAACTATGCTAACGAGCAAGAAGCCTTGCGGGATGTTCTGCGCTTGTCGCGCGGCATGACCTACAAGGCCGCGTTGGCTGGTTTAGCTTTGGGGGGTGGCAAGTCGGTAATCTTTGGCGACCCAGTCAAGCACAAGAACGAGGCACTGCTGCACAGTTTTGGTAAATTCGTGCACAGTCTCGGCGGCAGATACATCACTGCGCAGGATGTCAGCATCAGCAATACCGACCTGCTGCACATACGCAAGGAGACCGAGCATGTGGTCGGCTTACCTGCTGATATGGGAGGCACGGGCGATCCCTCCCCGATGACCGCCCTAGGTGTTTTCAACGGCATCAAGGCCGCGGTCGCACATCGTTTGCAGCAAGACAGTCTGCGGGGGGTGCGGGTTGCCGTGCAGGGCTGCGGCAGTGTGGGGACGAAGCTTTGCCACCTGTTGCACAACGAAGGCGCTGAGCTGTGGATCGGCGATATTGATGCCAGCAAAACCGCACCACTGGTGGCCAGCTGCGGGGCGAAGGTGCTAGATAGCGAGGCCCTGCTCCCTGCCGAAGTCGATGTCTTTGCCCCCTGTGCGCTCGGTGCAATTTTGGATGACACTAGTATTCCGCAGCTGCGCGCCAAGATAGTGGCAGGCGGAGCGAACAACCAGCTGGCGGACGAGGTCGCGCACGACCAGATGCTGCGCGCCCGCAACATTCTCTACGCTCCTGACTATGTCATCAATGCCGGTGGGTTGATCAGTGTTTCGTATGAGGTCAAGAAACTCGCAGGCACTGCCGCCGAGAAAACCACCGCGATCTACGCGACGCTATTGGAAATCTTTCGGCGTGCCACCAAGCAAGGTGAGGGCACCGGCAAGACCGCCAATCGCCTTGCCGAGGAGCGGGTGCAGCGACAGACGCACGCCTCGGCACGCATATGCAATGCCTCCTGACTCAGCGCGTCTCCCGACCCGCCCTTCATGGAGCTCTCGGTGGGCAGAGAGGCTGGGGGCAACCGCCGAGAGACTTGGGCGCAAGCAGAGAGGGCGCGCAGAGTGGCCTGAGAACATGCAGCGAGCTAGAAAGCGAGCGGGACAAAAAGCCGCGTAGCGCGTAGCGCGCCACGGCACAGACCTGCCGAGAAACTCTCCCCCCGAATAGGTGTAGGCACATGCCCTATGCGAAAGAATAATCCGACGGCAGTATTGGCAATATCTGTGGTCGAGTTTTCGCACGGTCTTGCCGTGCCGTTCATGGGGCTCTCGATAGGCAAGAGGTGGTGGCAACCGCCGAGAGACTTGAGGGCAAGAGGCAAGTAGCGCAGGCCTCCGTTATCTTGGCACGGTGCAGCCCTACCGAGAAACTCTCCCCTGAAATAGGTTGTGAGCACATGCCTTGTGCAAAAGCATAATCTAACGGCAATATGGCAGTATTTGTGGTCGAGTTTTCGTACGGCCTCACCGCGCCGTTCATGGGGCTCTCGATAGGCAAGAGGTGGTGGCAACCGCGAGAAACTTGGAAACAAGCAGAGAGGCTAGTAGGCAAGATTGAACGTAACCACGAGAGGTCTGAGGACATGCAGCGAGCTAGGAAGCGAGCGATACAAAAAGCAGCGTAGCGAGCGTAGCGAGCGTAGCGAGCGTAGTGACCCCCTGAAACCTAAACAGCCCCCAGCACTTTGCTGATGGTGGCAGTGATATGGGACACGTCGAACGGCTTGGTGACGTAATCGTCGCAGCCCGACTGGTAGCCCTTGTCGATGTCCTCCTGTGTCTTGCGCGCCGAGACCATGACCAGGGGGATGTTCTTCAGGCGGTAATGTGACTTGATGACGCGGCACAGTTCGTAACCATCGATCCAGGGCAGGTTGATATCGAGCAAGATTAAATCAAAACGGGTCGCTTCGAGAATTTTGGACAGGGCAATGCCGTCTTCGGCTAGTAGCACTCGGTAGTTCTCATGTTCAAGCACTCGCTTCAGCGCACTCAGCATCGTCTCATCGTCATCGACGACGAGAATGGTCTGGGTGGTGACGGTCTTTTTCAGCTCACGAAAATCGTTTAACGACACGATTTTTTTTGAAACCATGCGTTTCTTCTTGATGTTCTCGATCTGTCGCCGGATGCCTTTGTCGCACTGCGGTGCTGGGTTGGTTTTCTTCATCGGTAACATGGTATGACCCGCTCCTTACTCTTTCATGATACCAGCGTGTCGGCAGATTGGTAAATTACTTGAGTGACATATGGGTTGTTTTCGTGATAAATTTGTCAGGAGAAGTGTTGTAATCTAGCCCGACTAACCAGAGAGCCTATGGCTGCGGAATTTTTTACCTGGAACGCATCCCCTGAGATCTACAGCATCGGGTTTCTAAAGATCCGCTGGTATAGCCTGATGTTCATCATCGGCTTCATGGGCAGCTACCACATCATGCGCAAGATGTATCGCACCTCTGGCTACGACGAGGCGCTGGTGTCTAGTCTGTTGACATGGGTAATTTTGGGGACCATCATCGGGGCACGGCTGGGGCACTGTCTGTTCTACAATCCGTCGTTTTATTTTTCCAATCCGTTGGAAATTTTTCAAGTTTGGAAGGGTGGGCTTGCCAGTCACGGTGGTTTTACAGGTGTGATGCTGGCAATTTTTCTCTACTGTCGGCGCTACAAGATGAACTTCTTGTGGGTAGTTGATCGGGCCGCTGTGGGTGGATTACTGATCGCGGCGCTGATTCGGGTCGGCAACTTCTTCAACTCAGAGATGATCGGCACACCATCACAGTTGCCGTGGGCGATCGTCTTCGAGCGGGTCGATACTGTGCCACGGCATCCGGCCCAACTCTACGAGTCACTCACCTACTTTGCTATTTTCTTACTGTTGAGTGCCCTCTACCGTTTCACGTCCGTCTGTCGTCAGCCTGGGCGGTTATGGGGGGTGGCACTGGCAGTCTCTTTCAGCGCCCGCTTTTTGCTCGAATTTTTCAAAGAAAACCAAGCGGCCTTCGAGCAGAGCATGTTCATCAACATGGGGCAGGTTTTGAGTGTGCCTTTCGTCAGTCTCGGCTTGTTTTTAATTTTACGCAAAGGCAGTACTTAGCGATCCGCCAGCCAAAATTTTAACGTGGTTGCCCAGAAAAGTTGCAATCGGTTACAATGGTCAGTGAGGCAAACTTTTAATTTTGAGGTGTTGTTATGAAACTATATCGCTCGGCTCTGTCGGGGCACTGCCACCGTGTAGAGATGTTTATTTCGTTGCTGTCGTTGCCCTGTGAGATGATCGATGTCGACCTCCCCGCAGGTGAACACAAGCAACCTGAATTTTTGCAGAAGAATTTTTGGGGAGAAGTGCCAGTTCTTTGTGATGATGGTGCAACTATCAGCGACTCAAACGCAATTCTCGTTTGGTTAGCAACCAAGCATGATCCCGACCGCCGTTGGTATCCAAACGACCCGTGGTTGATGGCGGAGGTGCAACGCTGGCTATCGGTGGCCGCGGGCAAGATTGCCTTTGGCCCCAACTTTGCGCGGCTCGCCAAGGTTTTCGGCAAACCTGATGTCAATTGGGAACAGGCCGAATGGATAACGAAGGAGCTGTATGCTGGAATGAATACGTGGTTGGAGGGGCGGCAGTGGCTGGTCGGTGATTGGGCGACGATTGCAGACCTGGCTTGCTACTCCTTTATCTCCTCCTCGGCTGGGGGTGGTGTTCCCCTTGACGAGTGGGGTAACATCAGAAAATGGCTCAACAATGTTGAGGGGTTAGACAACTTCCAGCCGTTTATGAACGAGAGAGCCGCGGCTTGATAAACATGGACTCGGAACGCGGTGCGATGGGATGCGGCGTTCTTTTTTTTCACAACTGAGGGGGAGAGCTGCGATGAAAAAAATCTTGGTGATGGCAGTATTGTTGGTTTACGCCGAAGCTGCCTATAGTCTAGCTAGTGCGCAGGTTTTTTACAGCCATCGCTTGGACATCGACAAGAAAGACGACATCGACAACAGTGCCCACGTGGTAAAGATTGGCGGCTATGTCAGCCCCCTGGTATTGATACCAGTCGGACTCGGCCTGACTTATTCACCGTGGATCAAGTATGGCAAGGCGATGGATAATGCAGGTAATGAGGGGCTCTCATCCACGGGCATGGAGATCTCGGCCGATCTGCTCGGCTGGTTGCCGATGATTCCCTTTATTACACCCCATGCACGGATCAGCTACACGGTTTGGGGGCACAAGACGACAGAATTAGAGCTAGCAACTTTAGCTGGCGACAAAGAGATAAAAGAAAAGGTCAGTGGCATGGAGATCGCGGTCGGAGCTGGCTATGATGTGTTGCCGTTCGTGACCATCATGGCGGAGGTTGCCCAAGGCTTGCGCAAGGTTGAGGACAAGAGCTTCAATGCCACGACGTTTACTGTTGGGATAGAGGCAGGTATCTGAGCACAACATCCATTTGCTTAGGCGGGGTGTTTCTGCTAAAGTGGCGCGCATCTTTGCATAGTGGGTGCGATGCGCAAGTATGAGTACGGTGCGGTGGGCAATGGTTCTTTTCTTGCCTTGATCGACACGTCGGCAGATGTCAGATGGTTGTGTTGGCCGCAGTTCGACAGTTCGTTTGTCTTCGGTGGTTTGATCGCTGGTGATGCGGGCGGGCGCTTCGGTGTTTGGCCTGATGGTAGGTACAGCTCGCACCAGTATTACCGCAAGAACACCAATGTGCTGGTGACCGAGTTTCGCTGCGATTCGGGCGGTTTTCGGATTATCGACTGTGCGCCGCGCTTCATGCGCTACAGCCGCTACTACAAGCCATTGATGTTGGTGCGCAAGCTGGAAGTCTTGTCAGGCACACCACGGGTGCGGGTGCGGTGTGAACCCAAGGGCGACTATGGGCGCATCAATCCTACTCCGCAGTTGGGCAGCAATCACATTGAGTTCGTCGGCTTGCCCAACAATTTACGGCTGACCTCTGACATTTCGCTCAACTATATCCTTAACTCGTCACCGTTTGTGTTGACGCATGACAAGTATCTGGTGTTGACGTGGGGAGTGCCGCTGGAAGCACCGCTGAAGGATACTTGCGAGGAATTTTTGCATAACACAGAAAAGTACTGGCGCAGTTGGGTGCTACGTTCTTCGGTGGGACGTTTTTATCAGGAGCAGGTGATTCGCTCAGCCTTGACGTTGAAACTGCATCAATACGATGACACAGGCGCGATCGTCGCGTCGTGCACCGCGAGTTTGCCAGAAAATGTCGGCGGTCAACGCAATTGGGATTATCGCTACTGCTGGCTGCGGGATGCTTACTATACCCTGTCGGCACTCAATCACATCAGTCATTTTGGCGAAGTAGAAAAATACTCCGAGTATATTCAAAATATCGCCGTGCACGAGCATGATCGGTATCAGCCAGTCTACTCGATTACCAACGAATCCGAATTGCCAGAGCTTGAACTCGACCTGCAGGGTTACCGCAAGAGTGTGCCCGTGCGCATCGGCAATCATGCCCACATGCACGTGCAAAACGATGTCTATGGGCAGGTCATGCTGTCGTTGTTGCCGCTTTACATCGACGCGCGTTTTAGCGACAACCGTTACGAAGAGGCGCGTCTCATGGTCGCCAAGTTGCTAGCCAAGATCGAAGCGACCATCGATGAGCCTGATGCAGGCATTTGGGAATTTCGCCAGAAGGAGCAGAAGCACTGCTATACCTTTCTGTTTCACTGGGCGGGCAGTCTCGCGGCCAAGAAAGTCGCCACGCGTCTAGGCGACAAGAACTTGTCGAGTTACGCGGCGTTTCTTGAGAAAAAATCTGCGCAGCAGGTGGAGAAGTGTTACGACGCTAAGCGAGGTGTGTATCGGCAGGCAATTGAGACCAACCATCTCGATGCCAGCCTGCTGGGTCTGGTCAACATGCACTATCTCGATCCCAAGCTAGAAAAAACTCGCCAACATCTTGCCGTACTAGAAAAAAACCTTGCCTGTGGTGATGGCTTGTTTTATCGCTACAAGCATGTCGATGATTTTGGTAAACCGCGTGTCGCTTTCTTGCTATGTGCCTTCTGGTATGTGGAAGCGTTGGCGCGCACAGGGCAACTCGACCGGGCGATTGATAATTTTGAGAAGTTGCTCAAGTTCCAGAACCATCTTGGTTTGATGAGTGAGGGCTACGATTTGCACAGCGATTGTCAGTCGGGTAACTTCCCCCAAACTTACAGTCATGTTGGTTTGGTCAACGCCGCCTTCAGCATCAACAACTGTCTCAATCGTCCCGAATATCTTTAAGCGCAGCGCGAGGTGCACATGTTCAATTTTTTCAAAAAAAGACAGCCACCCGCGGCGGTATCGCTTGAACTGCAGGACATGCAGGCTGGCTATCTGTTTGACTATGACCTGCGCACCTGGCAGGTGACGGCTGTGCACGATTACGTCTATGGCAAGCATTCCCAGGCACGTGAGTGGGAGGTCGAGCACAGCAATGAGCGTTGTTTTTTGCAGTGCAGCAGTGATGATGAAGTCAGCTGGTGTTTTGGCACGAAGATAAATTTACACGAAATAACCCCAGATGTGCGCAAGAGCATCATCGCCACCGAAGACCCACCTAAGCAGGTAACTCTGCGAGGGCAGCAGTATCACCTCGAAGAGTCGGGCACGGGGCAGTTTTATCAGGCACAAGGCAAAGAGGCGGCGGAGTTTATCTATTGGGAACTGATCGACGCGCAGGACAAGCGTTTTGTTACCATCGAGCAGTGGGACGAGAGCGATTTTACCGCCAGTCTGGCTGAGCGGGTCGAACGCTGGCAGTTCAGCAACGTCTTGCCCTCCGCCACCTGAGTCTACAGCACCTGTGCGGGCACGCTTCCCACAATATCAGCATGGATGCCACGTTGCGCGCTTTAATCGCACGCGGCCAGGAAGCAGAGCTTCTCTCAAGGTTGTCGCGCCGTCAGAGCGTCCCCAGGGGGATTTGAACCCCCGTCGCCGCCGTGAAAGGGCGGTGTCCTGGACCGGGCTAGACGATGGGGACGGTTGCCGACAACATGAGCTCACCTGGGATCGAACCAGGGACCCGCACATTAAAAGTGTGCTGCTCTACCAACTGAGCTATGAGCCCTTCCCGTGGCGTTGGCAGGCCGCCTTGTATCAACAGGGGGTGCGATTGTCAACAGGTAGCGCGAGTACTGCGGTGCTGGTAGTGTTGAATTCTTTTGGCGAGAAGGGGGGTGCGGTTGTATACTATAATTCCTAGATGATGTTTTTTGATGGTGGTGACAAAGCCGAGATGAATATTTTCAAACAAATCAGCAATTGGCTAGGGGAACGGCGCAAGGCAAAGTACTGTCGCGCCGCCAAAAATCCCCGCGCCATGAAAGAAGACCGTTGGTTGGCGTTGACGGCATTGGGGGAGTACGACGACCCGCAGTTTGCTGTGCCAGCACTATTGGCACGCTTTGAGTATAACCTCGACAACGGTATCCTCGACACGAGGGAGAAAGAGCAGGCAATGAAGAGTCTTATGCGCTATGACAAGGAGGCGGTGATGGCGATTGCCAGGCAGCATTTGCGCCGCACCGATCATATCGCTTGGACGGTTAAGATTCTGCTACAACTCGGTGGCGAGAAGGAGGTGGCGAAGGCCTTGCTTGCCTGTCTTGATTTTGGTGATGTTGCCTTCGATCGTGCTAAAGTAGACAAGAACTACGATGTCCTCTGCCATGTGCTAGATTTTGATGTCTCTGACTTGAGCCGCGATATCGTGCATTTCTTGGACGATAACGACGAGCGGGTGCGTTTTGCTGCCGCTGAAATTCTCATCAAGCAACGAGCCGACTATGCTGCCGAGGTGCTGGAAAAATTCATCTCAGACGATTCTGCCGAGAACACCCGCCTCAGGCAAAGCGTGTTGGCTGCCTTCATCGCTAACAGCTGGGCAATTAAGAACCGCCATGCCTTCCGCAAGAGCAGTGCGGCCCAGGAAGCAATGCTTGGCAAAAACGGCAAACTAAAACCAATTCAACCACGATAATAGCCAGCTGCGCTGCAACAACCGCGGCTGGAGTGCGGGTTATTGCTCCGCGTCGCTAAACTTTCCCTATATGCCTGCCGACAGGTGAGTGAGGCTCGTTACAGACGTGAATTTGAGAGGTGATTGCCTTGCTGCATAGCTGTAAAATTTTACTGGCGGGGGTGCTATTGGTTGCCGGTTGTGAAGCCGACACGATTGAACGCTATCCCTACCACACACATGACGACGACGATGATGATGGCCTTGATTTCGATTGGGATGTCGATGGGGATGTTGATGTTGATTTAGAGGCCGATGCCGATCTTAATGTTGATGTCGATGTCGATGTTAATGCTGATTTTGACATTGCCTCTAGGATTGGCGATGCTCTCGATAGGGTGACCGACGCGACCAGGGGTACGATCACCATCTCTAACGACCCCAACCGCGGCTACTACACGACACCTACGAGCCGCCCAAGCGCCACCCTGCGTCCACGCACGCCGCGTCCGACGACAAGACCGACACGCACCACGCGCCCGACACCAGGAGATGTGCAAAAACCTGACAGAGTGGTGAGAGATCCGCGCGACAGGGCTCGAGACCGCAGGACCAGGGACCGCAGAACTAGGGACCGAGGCAATACCGGTAGCGTGGATAATGACCGTGGTAGGGCCGATAGCGGCAACGATAACGCACGGGATAACACTAACACCAGCGGCAGTAGTGGCAACGATAACGCACGGGATAACACTAACACCAGCGGCAGTAGTGGCAACGATAACGCACGGGATAACACTAACAGGAGCGGCAGTAGCGGCAACGATAACGCACGGGATAACACTAACAGGAGCGGCAGTAGCGGCAGTAGTGGCAACGATAACGCACGGGACAACACTAACAGGAGCGGCAGTGGTGGCAATGCAAGTGGCAGTGGCGGCAACAACAATGGCAGTAACAACAACGCCATCGAGCAGCAGATAGCGGTTGAGGTAGGAGAATTATTCCGCCTTACGACAACAGGAGCAAATATTACCCTGGCAGTTGAGGATGCAGGTGGCAATGCCGTGCAAGGCGCATTGCTGCGACTGAGTAACGATTCGTTGCGCAAACTCTTTCTGGTGCGGGAACTGAACGAACATCAGCTCGTCGTGCGCAGCACTACTGGGACACGCCGAGTGCCTTTAACGGGACGGGGGAGTGGCATTGAGTGGGAGTTGGAAAGCGAGGGCACAAGAGAGGTGACACTCAACATCCAAGGAGGCCTCGTGCCCGACCATCTTTCTGCTAATATTGCGGTGAGATTGCACTTGGTGACCGTCAGTGGCACCAGGCTGTCCAGCACCGCCCGCACGGCTAACATTGCCTTGCGTAGTGGACGTGGTTCGGTGACCTTCGTTCTGCAAGAGGCAGATACGCGGCTCAGTTTCAGCGGCGGCTGCTACCGCTGGGTGGTTGAATCTCTATCTTCCAACCGAGTAATGTTCGGGGATGAGTTCGGCAATCGCTGCCGCTAAACTGCTTGGGCAAAAAATTTTACCAACATTGAAACCTAAATTTTTTTCTATCCCCGCCGATGGGATAAATGCACGTGGTTTTATCAGCTTAGGGGAGGGCGTGTGTTTATCCTGCGAATTTTGTTGTTGCTGATGCTAACTGCTGCCTGTGGTGACGATGGCGACCACCACCCAACCGAGCCAGAAGCAACCTACGTCTACACGCATGCCAACGCTGAAAGTCGGGAGAAGCTGTCGCTCAGTGCTTCGACACAGCTGCCTGACGTTACCACGACCGTGTATACCGAGTCTTTTTACGCCGATGTTACTGCCAGCGATCGTTTGCAGATTATCTTTCTGATTGAAGATGCCGCGGAGATGGCAGCAGCGCGGGAAAAATTATCTATGGCGCTGGCGGCACTGTTAAAACATGTTATCAACAGCAATTGGAGCATTGCCGTTACGACATTGCATTCGGCCCTGTACCCGCAGGCAACTATTACTAAGTACAAGGATAGTTTTGATTATGAAGAAAAGTTCGCGCGGGCCGTGATGGATTTGCAGCAGGTTACTGGTGCTGAGCATGAAGCGGCAAAGGATGGTGTGCGTGCCTTTGTCATTGTGACAGATAAAGATCTGACTCAAGAGATACGCCACAACGTTGAAAAGATACTAGCCAAGGGCGGCAACAACCGTGTCTACGCTTTACTCGATACTGAAAATGGCAGCAGTGCACTTATCGATTGGCACGACACACAGGGGCAAAAAGTTATTAACCGCTATGCCTCAATCACAATGGCAGACTATGCCTTGCCGCTACAGGAGATGTCGCATGATCTCGCCGCGGTGTTGCGCAGTAATTTTTTCCTCCGTGGTTATCGCAGTCTTGAGGGACGGCAGGTTGCTTTTAGCGGTGACTACTTTGATGCCAAGGTTGCTTGGAATCCCAACCGTTCAGGACAAACGGGACATATCGGCAGCGACAACCTGCAGTGGAACGAGCATGAAGACACTCGCACTTTCTTTGTTAACAGCAAACTGCCTGCGGGCCTGTGTATTGATGTCAAGTATAGTATTGAACGTTAAGGTTTTTGGCAATCATCTCAGCTTTCGGAATTCCCAGCATTATTTTCAATAGATTTCTCGACTCGGTAATTTTGTGGCGGCAGATGTGTTACTATAAAAAAGAGTATGAATAACCGCGCAGGATGCTACCGTGCACAAGAAACTTATCTACTCGATATCTATCGATTTAGGCGCAAAGAATACAGGAGTATATTTCGCTAGTTACGAAGAAAGAAGCCGCGTAGACAATATAAAGAGCGAAGGCAAGGTCTACCAACTCGATCCCAACAGTTACACACTACTTCTGGAAAATCGCACCGCTAAACGCCATCAACGCCGTTGCTTTGATCGTCGGCAATTGGTTAAGCGATTGTTCAGAGTAATTTGGCAAAAACATTTTGCTCTTATGTGGAATGACGAAACCCAACAAGCGATTAGTTTTCTGTTAAATCGGCGAGGGTTTACTTTTGAACCCGAAAACGAGAATGAAAGACACCGAAGGTGTTACTTCGAGGAAATAAAAAAAATTTTGACAACCACAAATTATCCGCATCGGTATCTAAAACATTTTTGTCAGAAATTACATACTGGTAAGTTTAAGGGATTAGACGAGAAAAAACTTGCGAATCTCATCGGTCATTTGAACAACTTAGAGCTGAAGCCGCTACGATGGTATTTCAACGACAAAAGACATTCCCAAGGAGATTATTGGGATAAAAACAGATTGCAAGAAATTTTTATACATTGGGTTATCAATACCTGGCGTATCGATAAGCAAAAGGATAATCAACATGATAACCAAAAAGAAAAAAAGACTAATGGAGAATATAATTACCGTAAACTAAAAAACAATTTGCAACACCAAGAAGACATCATCGAGTTTTTTCTAACTACCGATCCTAAACGGGCAATACCTCCATATCAAGATAACAACAACCGCCATCCGCCGCGTTGTCAGAGCCTACTTCTCAATCGTAAGTTTTTGGACGATCACTATCCTCAGTGGCAGATGTGGCTCCGAGATCTAAAAAAGCTTTGCCCTGATCCCGTCAAGGATTTCATTGACTCCCTACAATCACTTATGAGTAGCGGTGACAAACCTTATTTTGTTGAGAGCAACTCAGTTTATTGTCAAAGTATCAGTGATCTTGATGCTCGTATTCTGCAATTTATTTTTGATCAAGCCAAAGATAGCGATCCGTTTAAATTAAACGAAATATTTGCTTACACAAAAAAACTCCGCCAACTACAGTCAAGTTCACAAGAAAAAGAGCAGGCTCGTGAAGATATTGAGCGGACTATTGAGAGTAGTAAATTATCCAAAAATTTAAAAACTGCACGAAACTATGAGAACGAGGTATTCGCTGAAGGAAGTTTTTTACATCTCGTTTGCCGTTATTACAAGTATCGACAAAAAGCACGAGCTGGGAGAATTTTTATTCACGATACTAACGATGTATTTTTAACCTATTGCGATCGCAAACCTCGCCACAAAAAGCATCAGCTTCTCGATGACCTGGCGAGTCTTCTGCGGGTAAGCCGAACACGTCTGCGGAAGGTTATTGGTAGCAATGACAATTCAACGGATGAAGCTAGAGTTACTGCTTGGTTAAAAAACTTTACTGGTTTGAAAAGCAATGCCGAAAAATCTTGTGATGAACAAAAAAAATACCGCGGCAATATAAAAACAAAAATCGAGGGTGTCTATTTTAAAGACCAAAAGAATGCTTCTCTCTACAAGGTGTGTGAACGTAGCAAGAAACTTGTGCATGCAATAAATTGCCAACTAGACAAGCCCAAAGATACTACCTTAGATAACAATCCAGCTAAGGCAATATACACCTTAAGTCAGGTACATAATCTCATCTTCAAGGATCGCTCTGGCAATGCCAACACTTGTGCCGTCTGTAGTGCTGACAATGCTCAGCGGATGCAAGAAATTTCTGGTAGAGCAAAGGCACAGCGTTTACCAGCGATAAACACGAGATTGATTGATGGGGCGGTAAAGCGTATTGCACATATTGTCGGTGGTGCTATCGCTGACGAGGGCTGGAAGCATATCGAACAAAAATTAAGCCAAGGACAAGCAGTTCGTGTTCCAATTATCACTGAATCCAACAGGTTTGAATTTGAAGAAAATCTTGGTGTGCTCAAGAAAAAAGCAAAAAAATATGGCAAACAACCTGATTTCTTTGTCGAAAAAGAAAAACGTATCCGACGTGCCAGTCAAGGAGTATGCCCCTACACAGGTGCAGATCTCGATGGTGGAGAAATTGACCATATTATTCCCCGGTCATCAGAAACGGGGACCCTAAATGACGAAGCTAACTTGATCCATGCTAGCAAAGAAGGCAATAGACAAAAATCAAACAAAAAATATTTTTTGTCTGATCTACATGCCCACTATAAAAGAAAACAATTTGACTCTACCGATGATAATGAGATAACCAGATGGATTGAAGAACAGCTTGGCGGGGATAAAAAATATGAATTCAAATTTGGTAGATATAGTAATTTTTTAAATCTGACACTTGATCAGCAAAAAGCTTTCCGTCATGCATTATATCTACCCACTAACCATAAGCTGCGTAAGCTAGTCATCAAGACAATTGATCATCGTAAGCAAAGTTTTGTCAATGGAACACAACGGTATTTTGCAGAAGTTATCGCACGCAATTTTTACCAAAAGGCAAAAAAGCTAGGGAAAGCTAGACAGATAAGCTTCGACTATTTCGCGGTCGAAGCACGCTCTAGCACTAGAGGGGACGGGGTCAGTGATTATCGCCGACAACTAGAGAAAGATGATGCAATTCTGCAAAAGTACTCCAAAGATCCTAGCAAAAAACAAAATCCCTATTCACACCTTATAGATGCGCAGATCGCTTTTGCTATTGTGGCGAATAACCACAAAAGAGACGGGGGGTTGAAGTTAGACATTGCCGATCACCTTGACCCGGAGGATATTTATAAAAAAATCCGCCTTACTGATAGCAATATCTACTGCGACAAGCTTAAACGGAAAAAGCCAACGGAAACCTTTTGTTCACACCGTGCATTTACCCGCGACACCTTGTACGCAGATCATTATCTGCCTATTCTGCTAAAAAAAGAGACCGATATCGTATGCCGAGCTGGATTTACTTGGAAAAACAGTTTTAAATTTGAGTCCAAAGACAACCAAAATTTACAAAAGCTCTTACCGCTGTGCGCACATCTCCCTAGTGGGATTGAAATTGCAGCCTTGTATGACAAACTAGCAATATTGCCAAAATTCAAGGAACAACTTCATCGACATGGCTACTACTACTTGTGTGTCGATAAGCAAAAACTGCATGATTTTTGGTTGCGCGGGCGCGATGACACAGGAGCATTTAGCGACAAAGAATTTTTTGGCTTTTGTTGGTCAACAATCGGCTACCGCACCGAGAATAAACCGATAGCCAGACCAAAGGATTTAGTTGATATTTTACAAAAAGATGCCAAATTTAAGGTAGGAAAAAACGAATGTGTCGAGTTACCTGTAAAAAAAGAATGGCAACGATGCCTCACCGCCTGGCAAAATTCTGGCAAAGATGACAAGGAGTTTCTCTGTTTTTTGCAAGAATATTTTAAAGCTGCCCCAAATCACAAACATGCCCACCAAAAAACTCGCAATGTCTATTCATTGCCCGTAAAAACGGGTGAGGGCAAGCTCTTGTTGCGCCGGCGAAATTGGAATGGAAAACACACCGATCAAATCATTAACGATTCCGATTCTAGGAGCGTAGATAACAAGCCATGTTTGCCGGTGCGAACGTCAGAATACAAAAAGGCAGAGCGGTTGGCTTGGTGGGCACAAACAAAAAATACGGTCAAACTTTCAACAGATACCTATCACAACGGTGAACATATCAATTCCGAGCGATGGTATCCTATTGAGTGCCAGGATTTTCCTACTGGAGTAAAGGGCATTGAATATCGTGTCGATGACTGCACACGTCCTAGTATTCGTTTAGTTTTGGAGAGAAGTAAGGCAATCGTGGCAGATGGTATCCTTAAACATCCGTTATGCAAAGCAAAAGAAAAAAGCAAAGCCAAAAGCCTTATCGAGGGGAGCACAGGAACTGACGTGGAATATAAGGCATCTGGCTACAACCGTGAAATAACAAGTGCTCTTCAAGAATCTTTACGAAAGCATCATTCATGAAACATCTAGCGATATGCGATTACGGCACATTTCTTGGGCTTAGCAATGAACGGCTGATGGTCAAAAATCGTGATGATATCAAGTGTTATCCACTGAATCGTTTGCATACGGTATCTGTTGTCAAGCAAGGAGTAAGTATTTCTGGTGATTTAATTGGGGCATTTAGCAAACGAGGGATCAAGTTATTTTTTCTTGATTTTCGTGGTGTGCCACAAGCCGCAATTCTAGGTGAATCTCAACACGGAGTAGTGGCAACAAGGCTAGCTCAAATGAGATTCTGTCATGGTGATGTACTCAACCTTGCTAAGCAGGTGGTAGTCTGTAAGATTAAAAACCAGCGTGCAGTGTTGAATTATGTAAATAAATATCATCGGCATGATCTATTGGCCAGTGCCAGCAAAGAATTGCTGGTGAACATTGACAAAGCCAAATACGCGGAAGACAAAGAGGTATTACTAGGATATGAGGGCGCGAGCGCAAAAACTTATTTTGGAGCACTTAACGGTGCTGATCTCTTATCTTCAACCTTTAGTGGGCGTGAAGGACGTGGCAGTCAAGAAATAAATAATTCTATGCTCAATCTCGGTTACGCAATTTTAAGTAGCTACATATTGAGTGCAGTTGTTAATGCAGGTCTTGAAGCATATTTAGGATTTTTACATGCCAAGAGGCCCGGCAGAATGGCATTGGTCTTGGATATTATGGAAGAATACCGTGCTTGGGTTGTTGACAGGGCTGTGATAAAATTACGTAGTCAAAGTGAAGGACAGCGCGAGTTAACCCCTCAACTTAAAAAGATTTTGATTGGCGAAATTCAAAATACCTGTAAAAAGAAGTATCTTTACCGGAAAAGAAGAGTGGCACTTGAACAAATAATTCAACGACAGATATATCGTCTATGTGGCTATTTTCATGGGAAGAAAAATTACAAATCCTATCTCTTTAAGTGGTAGTCGATGGCTCAGCAATTGCGGCACGAATACCTCGTTAGCTATGACATTCAGGACACAAAAATACGCACACGAGTATTTAAGGAGTTAGAGAAGCATGGGTTAAAAAATGTGCAACAATCTGTTTTTTGGGGCTTTCTGTCGGGAGCAGAACTTAACGCAGTGAAACGATTTTTGTCTCTATCTCTACAAGAAAATGACAAGTCATTTATTGTGCACACTAATTTTAACAAAAACAACTTTAATTATTTTATTGGTCATAAACGCAACGATTTTAGTGACTGGGAGGAAGTTGATGTCATCTAGTTTGCCTATTAATCTAATTCGGCAATGGTGCTACTGTCCACGGGTGGTTTACTATCAAGAGCTGATGAAACTCAACGTTGAATACCCGCCTTGGGTAAAGCAAGGGGAACATTTTCACTATACAGAAGAGAAATTATGGAAAAGACGCAACCTATCAAGGTTCAATTTACAGACGGGGAAAAAATATCACAACTTGTTCCTAAAAAGCGCTGAGTTGCAAATGCATGGAATTTCTGATATGGCAATTGAGACCACGGACGCGGTATATGCTGTTGAGTTTAAATTATCAGCAAACAATAAAAACCGCGGGAGCACTCTTCAACTGGTAGCCTATGCAATGTTATTAGAGGAACATTTCAAAAAACCTAGCCCGGTAGGATTTCTCGTTGGCCAAGGGAAAATACTCCACTCAACCCCCATCGATGCTAAACGCCGCGAAGAGGTTTTAGGAGCAGTGTCCGATATACACAAGATGCTCATCCTCGGCATTAAACCAGATTCGGGTGCAAGTTACACCCAGTGTCACATCTGTGAATACATCAACTTCTGCAATGACCGTTTGTAGGCTGCAGCAACCTAGCACGAGCATCGCGGGGGGTTATTAATCCCCCCCTCTCATTTTAAACGGACGTGTTGACACAGTGGTCCGTCCATAGTACTTTTAGATGATTACAGTGCATCAGTGAACGGTTATACTATACCTAAAATTTTATCATGAAATCCGTCATCTACAAAGCAATTCGCAAAAAACTTTGTATTTTGCTCCGCATTGGTGTTTGCGAAACAATATTTTTACAAACACCGACAACTGCCTGTTTAAACAACGAAAATGTTGCTCACTCACTAGTATAACCCATCACCTAGCAACTGAAACGCGACCAAAACGTGAATCCCATTCCGCGTCGTAGCACTCACTAGTATAACCCATCACCTAGCAACTGAAACCTAGATGACACACACCTCGATGCCACAGTCTACACACTCACTAGTATAACCCATCACCTAGCAACTGAAACTCCGTGTCCGATATTCGGCTGTGCGCAACGCAGATGCACTCACTAGTATAACCCATCACCTAGCAACTGAAACCTATGAGCTGCACCAAGCCACCACCACCGCCGATGCCACTCACTAGTATAACCCATCACCTAGCAACTGAAACACATGTCGCGGCCATGGCTGGCGCTAGCCAATTCCACTCACTAGTATAACCCATCACCTAGCAACTGAAACACCTTTATAATGCGAAACGAAGGTTTGTCCCCATTCACTCACTAGTATAACCCATCACCTAGCAACTGAAACACAGCGCGGTAGCAAGCGCCAGCCTCGCATGCCTGAGCACTCACTAGTATAACCCATCACCTAGCAACTGAAACTGGTGAATTCCCTTCAGCAGTAGATGAGTCTACTCACTCACTAGTATAACCCATCACCTAGCAACTGAAACATCAGCCCAATCGACCCAGACGCTTGGGCGGATACCACTCACTAGTATAACCCATCACCTAGCAACTGAAACTCACTACCATCATCAGGCACAAAGTTTTTGTTATCACTCACTAGTATAACCCATCACCTAGCAACTGAAACCGTATCGAGAGCGTTTCACACACCTGCCTGCGGCACTCACTAGTATAACCCATCACCTAGCAACTGAAACGAATAAACTCCGCCCAGGTTGAATGTGGGTTAGGCACTCACTAGTATAACCCATCACCTAGCAACTGAAACATGGATAGGACGCTTTTAATGTGCCCTTACGGCGATCACTCACTAGTATAACCCATCACCTAGCAACTGAAACAAGCAATGAGCTGTTCTTGAATCTCTTTTATGTCCACTCACTAGTATAACCCATCACCTAGCAACTGAAACCAACAACTGGCTGGCACGTACAACCTACATCGCTGGCACTCACTAGTATAACCCATCACCTAGCAACTGAAACCGACTGGGCGCTGCACTATTGTGGTCGGGATGGGGCACTCACTAGTATAACCCATCACCTAGCAACTGAAACACAAGTGACGCTTTTATCCAGAACAAACCAGCAATTCACTCACTAGTATAACCCATCACCTAGCAACTGAAACATGCATCTTATGAATCCCTTGAGTGCATCTTATTTGCACTCACTAGTATAACCCATCACCTAGCAACTGAAACATGCATCTTATGAATCCCTTGAGTGCATCTTATTTGCACTCACTAGTATAACCCATCACCTAGCAACTGAAACCACTCTCTGCCAGCCCTCTGCACCCCCTGGCTACCACTCACTAGTATAACCCATCACCTAGCAACTGAAACACCAACGGTGTCCATGTCTGGGGTTGTGGTGTCTCACTCACTAGTATAACCCATCACCTAGCAACTGAAACACGGATAAAATCGCAGGATGTAATCGTGATTGGGCACTCACTAGTATAACCCATCACCTAGCAACTGAAACTGTCAGCCAAGTTTTGCATCATTAACCCCATTATCACTCACTAGTATAACCCATCACCTAGCAACTGAAACCTCAAGTGCGTCCAACAATTCCCCCCGACTGTATTCACTCACTAGTATAACCCATCACCTAGCAACTGAAACCAGAAAGGCCGCTGTCACGCTCTCAGGCGCTGCTTTCACTCACTAGTATAACCCATCACCTAGCAACTGAAACCCAGGATGGCGCAGTCTTACTTAACACGCAAGACGCACTCACTAGTATAACCCATCACCTAGCAACTGAAACTAAATACCCTGGCCGTCCATAACACCCCGAAGGGGCACTCACTAGTATAACCCATCACCTAGCAACTGAAACTGATACCTGGTAATTTTCTTTTTGTTCTCATTTTGCACTCACTAGTATAACCCATCACCTAGCAACTGAAACCCTAAACATCTTTTCGGCTTGCTTCTCCTTATTGCCACTCACTAGTATAACCCATCACCTAGCAACTGAAACTAGAAGATCCTGTCACCGCGACGAAGGGATAGCTCCGCTGCGCCGTGCCAAGATAACGGAGGCCTGTGCTACTTGCCGCTTGCTAGCCTGCTGATATTACTCAACTAGGTTAAATTTTTGTCGTAACTACGGATAGTTGCATAGTAATAGTTGCATTTAATTTGATTTTATAGTAATATGTCAGTAAGATATTTTATTAATGAAGTTAGAGGTCACCTTCGTGAATAGAGTTAGTGTGATTATCCTTGCGTTATCGTTGTGTTTTTCTCTTGCACTCCGTGGCGACGATAAAGAAGAAGATCCGCAAGTAGATAGGCTGAGAGACTGGAAGGTCGCGGTGGCTATCGGTGCGGCAGTGTTGGCTGCTGTTGGTGGATATAGGTTGTCCAAGTTTCTGTGGAAAGGGGCAAACTCATATTATAGTGCTGTGGACGCGGCAGGACTGAAGCACTTTTTTGACGAGGGGCAAGCGGATGACATCACGCAATGGTTTGCAGACGGGCTGGTGAGAGAGTCATACGAAGCGGGACACTTCTTTTTCACTGACATCATGACAGTGGCAGCCAGTAAAGGAAGATCAGACATCATAAATCGTGTGGTCGAAATAAGCATTGAAAAAGGTTTTAATATTCACTCCTACGACCTCCGTGCGATGCTCCGCGACGCGGTGGAGAACAATCAGATTAAAGTAGTAGATAGCCTGCTTAAAGTTAATATTGTAGGTTATTTTAATTTCAGTAGAAATATTGTCGATCAGCTAAGAACTTCGTGGCGTAACAACAACATCGAGATGGCAGAAGCGCTCGTTAACTATGCTATTAAGCATGGTATGAACTATAAGAACTTTGTTGCTCTAGTAGACAAGCCTGCCGTCACTACTGGGACAGCATTCGAGCACTACCTTACCACTGGGATCAAATTTGCCCATCAGGAATCGATCGAACCTGGTGAGCATCTTGCCTCCGTCTTAACGAGATGGAGCGATAATGAAGACTTCATGGATGCCGCCCGCGTAGTAGTAAAGCTTGCTACTGAGTATGATGCTGATCACACGAAAATTTGTCGCTCGCTGTTCAAGAATCGGTGGCATCAGCATCGTGGCAGAGTTGAAAAATTTATTGAAGCTGCCCGTGAGCGCGGCGTGCGCATAGAGAGGTCGGAGATGAGCGCCGCGCTGGAAGATGAACTGCAGCATGCGGCAGAGGCTGTGAGAATATTTCGGATCGCTTCCTTGTTTGAGACAGCCCAGGCTACAGGCATCGATATCGATAAAGAGATTGCCCAAAAAGTGCTAGAGCAAGCGATGCATGGCAAACCTCAAGGTATGTTTAGTGATCTTGAGGAACAGCTCAGGGCAGCGGGAGTATTTAGAGAGCATTACGATCGGTATTTTGGTGCAGGGGCTTATGAGCGTAAATTTTCTAGGTCTTCTCACGGATACAGTCGGCCCACCGTGGGTACAGGCATGAGCAATGAGCAAGCCTACAAGGTTCTGGGACTAGGTGAAGATGCTTCGTTTGAAGAGATTAAGAAGGCTTTTAGAACGTTGGCAGTTAAACACCACCCCGACAAGAACCCTGACGACATAAAAGCTGCCAATAGTAGGACAGATGAAATCCTAAAAGCTTGGGGAACACTGAGAAAACAGTTAGAACCTAAAAGCTAAAATTTCCTGCGCTGCGCTACGGCTTTTTGTATCGCTCGCTTGCTAGCTCATCGCTGCGCGATGCGCTACGCGGCTCTTTGTATCGCTCGCTTCCTAGCTCGCTGCATGTTCTCAGGCCACTCTGCGCGCCCTCTCTGCTTACGCCCAAGTCTCTCGGCGGTTGCCCACACCTCTTGCCTACCGAGGGCTTTATGAACGGCACGGTGAGACCGTGCGAAAACCCGACCACAAATATTGCCGTATTGCCGTTAGTTTATTTTTTTTTGCACAAGGCATGTGCCTATACCTGTTGAGGTCGGGTTTCTCGCTGCGCGGTTTTTTTGCCGCTTTCTAGCTCCACTGCGCCGTGCCAAGATAACGGAGCTACGCACGACTCTTTGTATCGCTCGTCTACGAGGCTTTTTTGTATCGCTCGTCTACGAGGCTTTTTTGTATCGCTCGTCTACGAGGCTTTTTTGCCGCTTTCTAGCTCCGCTCGCTCTTTGTCATCAGACCTTTTGCTATCGCGTTCAGGCTTGCCCTCAGGCCTTTCGGCTGTTGCGTTGAGGCTTGCCTACCGAGAGCTTTATGAACGGCACGGCTTTTTTGTAACGCTCGCTTGCATCGGTTGGGCTTGGCACGTATGTTGCATGATACTTAAGTAGATCACATGTTGGTGATCGGGGATGACTGGCTGGTTGTTGTTGTTGCTGTTGCTCATTGCTGATAACTGTCGCCAATTGTTGTAGAAATCGCTGAAACTGTTTTAAAGCGAGTCACCCCCTGTCGAAACCGCTTGACCCGTCGGCATCTGCTGACAGGCAGGCGGTTTTGCGCGTCTAGTTTCTGTTCCTAGCTATGCTGCGGGCGGGCAATGGCAAGCGGCGGTGCAGGTTTGAAGGTAATCATGTCGCCATACTGCAGCGGCAAAGCATGATGATGGCCATCCAGTGCCAGCAGCGCTTGGTCGCATAACGAGCAGATGGTCAGCTGGTTGTGCTGTAAATCAAATTCACAACCGTCGATATAATTGCCACTCGATTGATACAACTCTCGGACCTGAAACTGAAAGCTGTTGGCGGAGAAATCCGTCGTCTTGCCACCCGCAGCCCGCAATGCTGCCGAGCTCCCTGTAGGAGTAGCGATCCATATGCCACTCGACCTGTGACTTTCCCACCGCTGCGCGAATTTAATAATGTAGTAGGTCATCGCCGCGGGGTTGCTGTTGGTGTAGAGAAAATCGTTCAATACGGCTTTTGACAGCTGTTGCTCACCTGTCTTGTTGCAAGTAATTGCGGCACGCAAGCGCTGCAGCTCAAAACGCGGCATCTCACCACCCGCCCGCAGGCAAGTATCGAAGTGCTCGAGATGGCAGTAATCAAAGGCACAGAGCCTGCCAACACTGCTCTGCGACGACCTAATGCCGACGACGAGGGGATTGTTGCTGTCCTGCAAAAAGTAGCTCGCGTTGAGCACTGTGCCATCGCCGCCAAGCGTAACCACAAGATTGAATTCACCCGGAGGACGTGGGTCGCTCTGGGTCTGATACAGCTCAGTCACTTGACAGTTGGCTGCGTCTAGTATGTCCCGCAGTCGCGCCAGCGTCTCGACATGCTCAACATCGGCACGCTCGATCTGGTGCAGATAGTCGGGGGGCAAGACCTTACGACGCTCAAGGGCGCGCAACGACTCTCGTTGTGTCGCGGAGCTAGTCCTCTTCTTCAGCAGCAGAACTTTCACGATTCATCTGCTTGTGCCGCGGCGTTGGCTGCCGCTCGCTGCCGATCGAAGTGCAGGAACGCATTGTTTAGGGAAATTTCGTTGCGAGCTTCCAAATCCTGGCGGGCGCTCTTTTCCAGCCAGGTGTAGAGTGCATTGCCACGATAAAAACGCAGATATTCGTTGTCAGAACGCTCATCTTTGAAATCTTTACCGCCAGCAACCGTCTTGTCTTTGAGTTTGAGCAGATAAAAAGTGCCGCGCTGCTCGTGCAGCACATAACGCCCTGACGACAGCCCATAAACAAGATCACGCAGTTCTGTGTCCGAGCCGAGCTTAGGCACATAGCCAGCCGATAGCGAAAATTTACCCGTCGTTTCCAGCTTAAGCCCTTGGGCTTCCAGTTCCTTACTGATGTCGGTGGCCGCGTTGAGTTTTTGCAACCACTTCTGTGCCAGCTGGGCGGCGTAATCAGACCCACGTGCCTTCTTCAGCAACTTCTCGGCAATCTCCGCCTGTGCCGTATCCAAGTCCGTCTCCCGCGCCGCCTTCTTCGCCAATACCTTGATGACGTGAAAACCAAAATCCGTCTCGGTTACCGCACTGATTTCGCCTTTCGCCAGTGCAAACGCCGCGTCACTGAAGGGTGCAGCCATGTCTTCTCGATCAAAAAAGCCGAGATCACCCTTACGCTCTTGCGCCTGCGGCTCGTCACTATACTGTTGTGCCAATGTGCCAAAATCGCCTGTCAAGGCCAGCTGATGCACCTTCTCCGCCAACGCTTGTGCCTCTGCCTTGCTGCGCTTTTGCGCCTTGCCGCTAACATTGCGTGCATCTTGATGGGCGATGAGAATGTGCTGGGCATGCACCTGTTCGACCTGTTTGAATGCGCTCGGATGCTCGTCGTAGTAGGTTTTGACCGCCAGCTTGCCCTCTTCTGTTTGCAAGTAGGTATCGATGTCAGCACTGCTGATCGTGATTTTTAATTTCGCCGCTTCGACTTTGATAAATTCAACATCAAGGTGACTATTGGCAAGGCGATAGTCAAGCTCGGCTTCGCCGCGGGAGACGAAGACAAAGTTAGTGACAAAACGCCGCAGCTGGTTCAAGGTCAGATCATGCACCATGCTAGCCATAAACACCTCCTCCGAGTAGCGTTTGCTGCGCAGGAACGAAGCATAGTAGCGTTCGGAAAACTTGCCGTCCTTGTCGCGGAAGGCATCGATGCTTGTCAGGTAGTTGATGACATCCTCTTCCGAAGCCTGCACGCCCAACGCCCGAGCGGCGAGGAACAGTGCGGCGCGATTGACCAGCTGGTTGAGCACGACTTCGGAAAGATTGAGGCGGGCGGGATCGAAGTCCTGTCCGTACTGGTTCTGATAAGTCTGGTAAGTGTTCTGGTAGGCGGCACGAAAATCGTTGCTGCTGATACGTAGGTCGCCGACTTCTGCGGCAGTGCCACTCAAGCTGCCCTGATCGCTTTGTGGCGGGAAAATTCCAAAAAACGTCAAGCCTCCGACGGCAAGAATTAGCACTATGTAAGTGCCAGCATGGTTGAGAAATTTTTTGATACTCAACCTGTCTATAGTCGTGTTCTTCCAGCGCTGCACCGACTGTTCCCCAGTAGTTCAAAACAACCGCGTCGAGCATACCTGTAACACAGCTTCGGTGCAATCACCAAGTCGCACGGGACGCTGCCGCCCGCATCGCAGGGTGCAGCTAAGAACTAGCTCGGGCCAATCAATGCCTATCCTTGTCCTCAGCAAGGAAGTGCTTGTGGATGATCTTCTCTGCCACAGCCTCGGAGTCGACCCTGTAAGTGCCGTCCTTGATTTGTTGCTTGAGTTTGCGGAGTTTCTGGGCGCGCTCGTCGCGGGTGGGCAACCGCTTGTGCTTGCCGTCCGTCGGGGTAAGAGCAGGGTTGTCCGGTGGACTAGTCATGTGTCCCATTGTCGCACGAACGCGCAGGTAATGCAATTTTGACAGAACATGATGGCAGGGTGGTAGCAAGCCGTAACGACCCTTCCACCCTTGAAACCAGTCAGCACAGAAATCAATGTGGACGATGCACGAAAACCCGCTTCACGTCTTCAGTCCAAGTGAACTTTAAGCCATCGGACTCAGTGCCCATCGAGCCTGTTGCCGCCAGACGAAAGTTGCCGTGCTCATCGTGATAACTGCGATAGTGATGCGTGCCATGATGCCCGCTGGCAGTTCTGTAAGAGAAATACATTGAGTTGCCAACTGAATAGCCCCAACCACTTTTGTTGTATCCCTCAAGATTGACAACTTCTTCATCAGCAACTGCTCTACATCTTGGAGAAACTCCGTCATTGTCCATCGCAGACCCACAGATTTTGGCAGGAACATAGATAGTGAAGAAACCGTTGTCTTCTACTTGTGCTACGAAATGCTTGTGGTATTCAGAATTTTCAAACGCAACTCGATACTGGAAAAGAATGGCATGATTGCCAAGATTGCGCATCGTCAGTGACACGAGAAAAGGATCTTGCTTGCCGCTAGGCGCTGCAACCATCGTGCCATGGCCGTGCCAGTGAATAAAACCACCTGGCTTGCCTGCCGTCTCTTTCGCCGCGAATTCGTTTAAAGAAAAAGAAAAACTTGGCAAAGACCACAAGGCAATAAGAATAGTAGCTAAGAGCTTCATGACAAAACCTCCAAACAAAAAGAAAATAAACAACCCTGTAAATTATACAAGACTGCTCCTTAACTCGCAACATGTAACGACGAATAATTCAAAAAAATCAGTGTTTTTGCCTTGATTATGATAAAGACGAAAATAAATTTATACATTGTTAAAACAAAAATTATTTCATGGCTTGGAAACAATGGCAGGACGGAGTTTTTCTTCTGCGGCTAGCCACGTGGCGGCCTGGCGGGCATCAACTTGAAAGCAGGTGAAGAGCTCACGCAGCATCGTCAGACGACGGTTGAAGTGCGCATGACGAATGGGCAAGGGCTGGTGAAGCTGGGAGAGGCTGCGCCCGCGGTAGGTTTGGGGGCCGCCGAGCATGGCGATAGAGAAGGCGAGCTGGCCTTTGAGTAGCTGGTCATGATCGTGCTGGAAGAAAAAGTGCCCGATGATAGGGTCGTGCATGGCACGCCGATAAAATTCCGTGATGATGGTGGTGATTTTCTCCGCACCGAGTTGTTGGAAGGCGTTCACGTGCTGGCGGACAAGATGTTCTGCAGTTTGCCGTCGCGGTGCAGTTGCATGACGATGTCACAGCCGCCAACAAATTCACCCTTGACGTAGAGCTGGGGAATAGTTGGCCAGTTGGTGAAAGCCTTGATGCCCTCGCGGAGATCTTCGTCGGCAAGCACATCGACAGCATGAAACTTGACCTGATGCTCGTTCAACACCTGCACTACCTGTGCAGAAAAGCCGCACATCGGCTGGCTCTCCGTGCCCTTCATGAACAGCACTGTGCTGTGATTGGCGATGGTGTCTTCAATCTGCTGGTTGATGTCTGTGCCCATGCGGTCTCTCCTTAGCCAAGCTGTTAGCAGGCGGGATGATAGGATAGAATGGGTGAAGAGGGCAAGAGGATTGCTAAAATTTTGCCCAGATGATAGAAGGCAGGCGGCCTGGCTCTCGGCAGGCAAGCTTGAACGCAATACAGGGAGAGGTCTGAGAACGAGCAGAGAGGCTTGATGACAGGCAGAGAGACTAGAGAACAAAGAGCGAGCGGGGAGCTAGAAAGCGGCAAAGAGCCGCGTAGCGAGCGATACAAAGAGTCGTGCGTAGCAAGCAGCGAGCTAGGAAGCGAGCGATATAGAAAGCCGCAGCGCCGCCAGCAGAGGGAGCAAGACTATATGACAAGCACTGAGATGCCTGAGGACAGGCCTGAACGCAATATAGGGAGATCAGAGCGCAAGGAGCGAGCTAGGAAGCGAGCGTTACAAAAAAGCCGCGTGCCGTAGAGCGAGCGTTACAAAAAGCAGCGTAGCGCGTAGGCGTAGCACGGGGTGAATTATGCGCCAGCGAGCGCAGGGAGCAAGACTATATGGCAAGCACTGAGATGCCTGAGGCGAGCGGCGAGGGAGCGAGAAAGCGGCAAAAAAGCCTCGTAGAGCGAGCGGGACAAAAGGCCGCAGCGCAGCGTAGCGCACATCACGTTGGCTATCTGTGTGAGGCACACGAGAAGATTCTGCTGGTAATAGATATTTTGTTGCAAGACAAGCCCGACAGCAGCATTATCTTTTGCAATACGAGTGAATGTGTTGATTTCGTGCGCAAGTATTTGCAGCGTTGTGGGTTCGTTGCCCCTGCATCAAGGGCAAAACGCAGTGTGGTGGTAGCCAGCGATGCAGCGGCGCGAGGCGAGCACAAACGCTACGGTTGTGTCATTAATTTCGATGTGCCCTTTGCGGTGCGCAACTACAGCACCCGCTTGGCAATGCTGGCACGCAATGGTCGCTGTATCAGCTTACTGTGTGATTACTACAGCGACTTTGCCCCGCCGATAATTGCTCGTTATCGCTTGCAGTGTGGCTGGCCTGCCACTGATCTTAGCAACTATCGCCTGCCAGAACGCAACACGGTGAGGGATTGGCTAAAGCTAGAAAGCGACAAACAGCCTGGTGAGCGCAGCGAGCTAGAAAGCGGCAGGAAAGCAGGCGAGCGCAGCGAGCTAGAAAGCGACAAACAGCCTGGTGAGCGCAGCGAGCTAGAAAGCGGCAAACAGCCTGGCGAGCGCAGCGAGCTAGAAAGCGGCAGGAAGGCAGGCGAGCGCCACAGAAGGAGCAGGAAGCCACGTCAGGAGCGCGCTGCTGGTAAGCGATCCAAGTCTACGGTAAGTTATGCCAGCCAAAAAGCCGACAGGATAGTGGCGGCAAAATCACAGCGTAAGTCTGTTTGGGAGCGAATTCTTTCTTTTTTAACTAAGTGAAGATGCTTAACTATCTCGAAAAATTACGCCAACATCGCCATCGGGCCGAGACGTTGGGTCTCTCCGACGCGGTTATCAGAAAGTTTCTCGCCGTCGACAAGCAGTTGGGGCGGGCAATTGTGATGGCGTATGAATACAGCCAGAGCGAGGCCTGGCAAGAGTTTGTGCGCCAGGCACCGCCATTGGAAGCAGAACAGGTGCGCTACGCACAAGCACGGCTGTTTAACTTTTATGCGGACGAGCTAATCAACCCCTACATTCCGCTCGGTGCGGCAGGGGCCTGGGTAGTAACTTCCTTCGGTGCGGTGCTACACGACTCTGGTGGCTATGGCATGCTAGGTTTCGGCCACTGCGTCGAGGCAACACAAAAAATTCTCGGTGCCAGCCATGTCATGGCTAATGTCATGACTGCCAGTCCCAGCCATCACCGTATCTGTGCGGCTCTTGATGCTGAAATCGGGCATACCCGCACGGCACGAACTCCCGTTTACGGGCGCTACATGTTTTTGAATTCTGGCTCGGAGGCCTTGTCATTGGCAGCACGTATTGCCGACGTGAACACCAAGAACCGTATCACTGACCAGCACCAGCAGGTGCGTTCGTTGAGCATTGCCCACAGTTTTCACGGGCGCACCGAACGACCCGCACGCCTGTCTGGCAGTTGCCGTCCAGCATATCGGCAACATCTGCACAGTTTCGCGAACCTCGATGATATTGGCACGCTCAAGCACAACGATGTGCAAGCTTTACGACAAGCCTTCGCGGCGGCCAAGCGTGACGGTGTGTTCATCGATGCCGTCTATCTCGAACCGATCAGCGGCGAAGGTGACACTGGCTGCCCACTATCGCCACAGTTTTACAGTCTCGCACGAGAACTAACGACAACGCACGGCGCGCTGCTGGTGGTTGACTCGGTGCAGGCAGGCATACGCGGGCACGGGGTGTTGAGTGTGGTCGACTATCCTGAGTTTCGGGAATTATCACCGCCTGATATTGAGGCTTTTTCCAAAGCGGTGCATATGGGACATAGCCCCCTGTCGGTGGTGGCGGTGACGGCAAAGACCGCGGCGTTTCTCCAGCACGGCATTCATGGCAATACCATGACCGCCAATCCACGCGCACTGGAGGTTGGTTGTTACACCCTGTCCCTGTTGACCCCAGAGCTGAGGCGCAACATCGTCGCTCGCGGCGCAGAATTTCTGCAGCAACTCGACAAGCTGCGCGCGGCATTTCCACACATCATCACCAAAGTGCAAGGCACCGGCTTGCTGCTATGCATTGGCATCAATCCCGACATCGCCGTCGTCGGTGCAAACGGGTTGGAGACGCGTCTGCGCAAACAGGGACTAGGTGTAATTCATGCGGGTAAAAACCTCCTCCGCTTCACGCCTGTATTTACGATCACTTCCGAAGAAATCGCCTTGATTATCTCAGTTCTACGTGCAGTGCTGAGCAAAATTTGAACGCCAGAATTTCCGCCTCTTGCCACGCCACCCAAAAACCTCAGTCGCACCTAGTGCGCCCAGGGCTGATGCAGCGGGATAATACGGGTGGGAGTGATACCGAGGATCGACAGGGCGTGTTGCCACATGTCATCGGCGGCGGTGTTGAAAAGCAGGTCTTGGTCGAGCGCTAGCTGTAGCCAATCACCGAACTGGAGTTGGTGGTCAAGCTCGCCTGCACGCCAACCTACACAGCCGATGAGAAAACGATAGGAATAGAGCACCGCTAGGCTGTTGTGATTGTGCCGCCGTGGCTGGCTGGCTTTGATTAATTTGCGCAGTGTGCTCTCTGTAGCCGAGAGTGCGAAGACATCGCCAGGGTTGTCAAACTCGGTGCGGGTCGGACGATTGTGCAAAATAATGCCCTTCGTCTGTTCAGTCGGGCCACCGTTCCAAGCAGGAATGTGTGCAGGCAACTCGGCCCTAGATATCTGCACGAAATCACGTAACGGTAACCTTGACACTCGGTTGACAACTAAACCAGACGCACCGCCACGGCTATGCTCTAGCAGTAACACAACTGCCTCGCGAAAACCTGCGTCCCGAATTTGCGGCGAAGCAATAAGAAACGACGGTGGTATCATCACCGACACAACTCCCCCAACCATGATAAGGACTCCTACGCACTAGTGTAGCATAGACGTGTTTGCTTAGCTACTGCGATTTACAAGTGCCTGCTGATCGTCAAGCTCTTAACGTTGAGTAAAGCGATGTCTTCTGGCAAGAGTCAGCATTTTCCTCCGTGCCAAGCATGCCAGTGATGCCAACAACTGCGAATATCGGGTTTTGCATATCTACCTAACTAGACAAGAATTTTAGCCATGAAATCCTATTTTGCCAAAATATACATTGAAAATCACAGATATTACTTGGAATGAAATACATAACGGTAAATCTTCCTGTTTTGCTACGCGATGCGCTACGCGGCTCTTCGTAACGCTCGCTTCCTAGCTCATCGCTACGCGATGCTGTTTGTATCGCTCGCTTCCTAGCTCGCTTCGCTCGCTACGCTGCTTTCTATATCGCTCGCTTGCTAGCTCGCTGCTTGCACTCAGGCCTCTCGCGATTGCATTCAGGCTTGCCTGCCGGCAAATATCAGTTGCTATTCCATAGCAACTCACTTAGCTTCGATGCCAAGCTCACTGTATGATAACGCTCCAACGACAAACAAAGGAAGGCACATCATGTCAAAACGTGCTCTGCACAATGCCCTGTTCATGGCGGCATTTACCCAAAACGCAAAATTAGCCACAGAACTGCTCAAGTTCTTGCTCGGCCAGGAGCGAGCTGCACAGTTTGACTTCCGCACACTTAAATTCGAGACCACGGTGTTCACCGATGACGAGGGTAACGAACGCCGTGCAGATGCCATCGTCTCCGTCATGACCAAAGAAGGGAAGCGAGTGCTGTTCTTAATCGAGCACAAGAGCACGAAGAGCAAGCATATCTTCCAGCAACTGCTTTCCTACCAAACCGTTCTTTACGCAGAGGCTGCCGACGAGGTTGTGCCGATCGTTGTTTCCACGGCGAAGAGCAAGTGGCACTTGCCGCGAGCTTTCCGGGCCGCACACAGCAATGTCTGTGGTGAGGTCAGCCTCAATTTTGGCTACTTGCTATTCGATTTTGCTGAGCAAACTGCCGAGACACTACAGACTGTGTTTCCCAGCTCGCATCCCTATCTCCTCGGCATGCGTAGCCTGCAACAGTTGAATAGAGAGGTGATCGGGGAATTTCTCGTCGGCAGTCTTGCTCTGCCTGCGGAAGAGAGGATAAAGCAGAGAGGTTTGAGGACAAAGAGCGAGCTAGCAAGCGAGCGTTACTAAAGAGCCAAGCGCAGCGTAGCGAACCAACTGTCTTGTCGAATCCGATGGCGGTTTCGACATGGGTCTGCTAGAGGAAATCGAGGCTGGTTGTATCAACAAAGTGGAGGATAGACTGATGCGCACCATCAAAATTGGTCAAGAGGGCTGGCTTGAGCAGGGCTTTAAGAAGGGACTAGCCAAAGGCAAGGCCGAGGGCAAGGCCGAGGGCAAAGCCGAGGGCAAAGCCGAGGGCAAAGCCGAGGGCAAAGCCGAGGGCAAAGCCGAGGGCAAAGCCGAGGGCAAAGCCGAGGGCAAAGCCGAGGGCAAAGCCGAGGGCAAAGCCGAGGGGCTGGCCAAAGTAGCATTGCGCATGCTTGAGGAGGGCATGAGCATTGAGGTCATTTGCCGTACAACAGGCCTCAAGCGCGGTGACCTGACCAAGCTCAAACGCAAACGTGCCTAGCGCCGTGGCGCGCTACGCGCTACGCTACGCTGCGGCTTTTTGTATCGCTCGCTTCCTAGCTCGCTGCTTGCGCTCAGGCCTCTTGCTATTGCGCTCAGGCTTGCTCCCAAGTCTTTTCGCAGTTGCCCCCACCTCTTGCCTACCAAGAGCTCCATGAACGGCACGGGTAGACCGTGCGAAAACGACCGCAGATATTGCCAATACTGCAACCAGATTATTTCTTTGCATAAGGCATGTGTTTGCACCTGTTCAGGGGAGAGTTTCTCGGTAGGTCTGCGCCGTGCCAAGACTACGGAGACATGTGCTAAGGGACTAGCTCCACTGCGCCCTGCCAAGACAACGGCGGTAAGGGCTAAGTGTAGTGACCCCCTGAAAAAAACCCGATATTCCGCGTTACTTAGATTTTATATGGGGAGATGGCACAGCATAACGTTCTTTGGTTGCAACGTATGTGAAGCGCGAGACTTCTGTTTTGGAGAGGGTTTCTTCGTAACCACCTTATGAGCACGTCAATGTTTGCAATAGGTGGCGATGTTCGGCATTTTTATATATTTTCCCGTCCTTTACATGTTTTTTGAAATCGGCTTCTAGTTTTTGGTCACCCTGTTGTGCGTATCCATTTGATAATGGGACGCATGTTCTGATTATCAGGGCTGAAGAAATCGCCGTATGCCGCAGCATCTATAATCACACACATTTGCTAAAAACCGTGCAATCGATCACTTTCCTCAAGGAAAAAATCCCGATACCCCTCTGGCACGCCCTTCATGTTAGCAAGTTCATCAAACGAGATGTTGTGAATCCTCACCGCATTTCCAGTGGCTTCTAGGTATGCCAGCGATGCGTTGTCAGGTCCGATATTTTTCAACCTAATTTCGATACGCAAGCGGTTAATGAGTTGATCACCATGTGTTTCGATTAAAAATGATTGTTTAACTGTATCCTCACGCCTACTTAAACTAGCTAGGAGAGAGCATAGCTCGGCTTGCGCCTTGGGGTGAAGATGAACTTCTGGTTGTTGTAGTTGAACGTAAATCTTTCTGGGAAGCTCCCTGGTGTTCGCATGATACATAGGCTTGAAATGACGTTCGAGCAGAGTTGGCAGGATTTGGCTTAGTCCATAGCCGACGTTGGCGATGTTCGCCTGATGTCCCCGAATGTTGACCAACACCTCGAACGATGAGCCGGTGTCGACTTTCCTGATGATTATATCGTCGAACAGTCCAGATGCATGGCCAAAATACCTGAGGTTTTTCTGAAGTGCGTCCCAGGCCTGCTTATCTTCGGAATTTACCTGTGCGGCATGCCACAACACCCCTCCACCCTCCGAGAGCTGGCCAAAATCAGCCGTATGGTATGTCCTGCGTGGCTTTGTTCTAACCGGAGCACACCCCCAAGATCGTATCGTGTCGTCAATTAACCACCATGCTCCATGATTCTTGATTTTTTCTTGCAGGTAGGAGACCAAAGACTCTCGTGCGGCAAAATCGTCTCCAGCCATGGTGTGCACAGATGGTTCTCTCAGGATGGTAAGGTCTATAGTGTCTAGTGCCTTGCGGCTAAACTCTATGGTATAGGTGTTATTCTTGTATTTGCTAACGAGATAGCGGTTGTCTTGTCTGTTGTGGTTGGCTTGCATTGTAACTTTGCCATCGTTAAACCGTAGCTCCAGTGACTTGATAGTGGGGGTGGGTTTTTCCGGCAATTGACCGAACTCAAAGCTCCAGTCAACCTCATCCCTAGCAAAGCATACGGTCATGGTCAGCCGAAAACCACCGCAACCGGCCCTGACAATGTCCTGAAACCCACCCATATCGTAGGGGGGGAAGTTGAAATCCAAAGCTTTGGACGAAAAATAGCGCACTAGTGTATCTAGACAAGCAAGCAGTGTTGTTTTGCCCGTGCTATTTTCACCTACCAACATGGTCACAGGATGGATGTTGAGCACTTGCTTCTTGCCGAAGCACCGCACGTTCTCTACCTCAAGTTTGCTAATGCTAACATCAGGCATATCTTAACACCTGTCCATGGCATGAGTTGAGTAACGCATATTATGCGGATAGTCCATAGTTTTATTATGGCACTGACCGCGAGGATCAGCAAGGAAGAGATATTCGCCTCTCGTTCGACCTTGTGAGCAACCGCCGACTGACTGCCAGCAAAGATGCCACACCCAATGGCTTCACTCCTCTTCGAGGAGATCGACCTGTGCTTCGACGGTGACACCTTTGTATTCGGCAACCAGTGTCAGACAATCGTGATCACCGCTAACCTCCACACCGACATAAAACTGTTCACCAGACGAGAACAGCGTTGCCCTGCTGTCGATAACAGGTATGCGACGCGGGCACTTCCCATCTGGCTCAGTGCACTCGGGATCACATCTATAAGCCTCGCACTCAGGATTACATTCATGACCCTCGCACTCGAAATCACATTCAGGCTCATCATCAGAGAGCTCATCGACAACGGGGCAAATTATCGTTGTGTCAAAATAGTTAACGTCGATGTCGCCGCCATCATCAGCGACACATTTCAAGTAGAAAACGACCTCACCATGTGCATTGTCACCGCTAAGGCGAGCTTCAGCTTCAGACACAATACCACCGAGAGAAATGCCAGCCGTAACCTGCAAGCCGTCTTTGCTCACCGTAACCTTTTTAGCGCGGTCGAGGGGATCGTTGCTGGTTGTTTGCTCAGAAGCAGGGTTAGCGTCCAGCTGTTTTTTTGGCAGGGGCGCGGCGCTCCCTGCCTGATCTCTGCCGCCCTTACCATTAAGGCAAGCTACGCATATAACAAAGACCAATAACCAAGGCATAGCACTCACATCTCACAGTTGTGTTCTTTCTTGATGCGCTTGGCGATCCTATTCATGTAGGCCGCGTAAGTCCCATAGGCACGTTTGGCCGCGTAAAAATATACCTTGATAATATTTTTCCGCATCTTGTCTTTGAAGGCCGCGTGTTCGGTATTATAGCGGTCAACAAAATCACCGTAATAATTGTTAGCGACTAAGCTGCTGTGATTAGACAAAATGTTACAGGCTACTCGGCTGTTGTAAACTTCCCAGCTAAGGTTACTGTTGTAATATTGTATCAGGGGAACGTAAATATCGCGCGCTTTTCCTTCGAGGCGCTGGGCGGTTTTTATCGTCTGCCAGTAAGAACTCATCGATGATGCATTGATATTGTTAACAGAATACGCCGAAAAAAGATTACAAGTAGTAAGGATAGTATTAGTGTCAAGAGTACCGTCGTCTTTGTCATTACCGTCAACACCACACTCCAAGCCATCCTTAAAACCATTGTTTACGTAGCTGTCATAGGCGATGGCAATAACCAAAAGATCCAAGGCATGCGCTAAGGCTGAGGCATAGGCAAACACTTTTTTCGAGCCAGCCCAATCGGCAAGCCGTTTATCCTGTTCTGTGGCGTAGGCGGTTGGCATCGCTAGCAACCAAGTGCCCATCAGTAATTTCCTCATGTTATCCTCCATATTGGACAATTCACAAAATCACCCTCTATGTTGTGCATCGGCCGTTTTTTTTTTTTTTGCTTGAGCCTAAAGTTGTATCTTACAGATATTATTTTGTAATTTCCCAACTTGCGCACCAAAATATCCTCATTTTAGTATTATTAAGGGGTGATCGCCCCCGCTTGGAGAGGCGTTGAGGGGGTGATCTTGGAAATTTTGCTAAAAAAGACAAAGTTTGACATTTAAAAAGATGGTCACCTATAATCTTAGGTGGGAAAATTTACACCAGCAGAGGAATGAGGCGCGATGATTCTGGACACGGAAAACTTCAATCCGCCAGGGGCGAAGATCAAAATTGTTGGTATTGGTGGTGGAGGTGGCAACGCAGTCAACACCATGATTCAAAACGGCTTACAGGGCATAGATTTCATTGTTATTAATACAGACTTGCAGTCTTTGAAGTATTCTTTAGCCAAACATAAAATTCAAATTGGCAAAGATCTAACTAAGGGCTTAGGCGCAGGAGCAAACCCAGACATCGGTCGTGATGCGGCCTTGGAGGATCGGCATGAGTTGCAGGAAATGCTCAGCGATGCCGACATGATTTTTATCACCTCTGGCATGGGTGGGGGCACGGGCACAGGTGCGGCTTCGATCGTGGCGCAGATTGCCAAAGAGTTGGGCACGTTGACGGTAGCGGTGGTGACAACTCCGTTTGATTTTGAGGGCAAGCGGCGCAAGCGTCATGCAGGTATTGGCATTGAGAGGCTACGTGAGCATGTCGACACCTTGATTACCATTCCCAACCAGCGTTTGCTCAGCGTTGCCAGCGAGGACATTAGCTTGATTGAGGCGTTTCGTATTGCTGACAGCGTGTTGGTCAACGCGGTGCGTGGCATTAGCGATATTATCAACTTGCCTGGCACTATCAATGTTGATTTTGCTGACGTGAAGACTGTCATGTCAAGCATGGGGCAGGCGATTATGGGCATCGGGGTTTCCAGTGGCAAAGAACGGGCGACGCAAGCTTCACGACAAGCGATTGCTTCGCCGCTGTTGGAAGAGATCAACATCGAGGGAGCGACGGGAATTTTAATCAATGTCACTGCGGGTGAGAACATCACACTGCGAGAGCTGCATGAAGCCTGTGCAGTGGTGCAGAGTGCTGCCCATGAAGATGCCAATGTTATTTTTGGGGCGGTCATCGATGAAAACATGAGCGATGAGATTCGGGTCACGGTTATCGCAACTGGATTTCCTGTCGATCGTTTCGCTGACAAGACCGATAGCATGCCGCCGCGTCCCCTACAAAAACTCACCCGTGCTGGAGCTAACACCGTGGGCAGCGTGCAAGTCGTGCCACCAGAGCAGCCAGCCCCTGTGCCCAGGCCTACGGTAGAGGCACAGCCGCCGCCCGCCGTGCAGCATGTTGCTCCTGAACCACAGCCTCAACCGCATGCTATACCTGTGCCTGCTGTTGCACCTCGCCCTGCCTCGCCGATGCCGACACCACAGCTATCGCTCAATACTGTGCCAGAGCAGCCTGCGCTCGATTTGCCGGAGACAAGTGCCAGCAGTATTGCCGCAGATATTGACAGCCACATCGATGAGGCAATTCAGATGGCGGGACGCACTAGCCCCGCGCAGGATCTCGACGTGCCTGCCTTCATGCGTAGCGGGCCCAAAGAACTGCCGAGCTAAGTGAACTGTAACTAATGTTTTGATGGGAGTTGAGCGTGAAATACTTGCTTATGGTCATAGCCTTCTGTGTGATCGTTGACACGATAGCGATTATTCATAACCTGGCGCAGGCAGAGGGCAATCTGAAGCACATCGATGAGGTGATGGGACACATGGACACGCTGATGGAGCGGCTGGTGGTGGCCATCGAAAACCGTAACGATTGCAAGTAGCAGGGCTAATCAAAAACCGCTTGCGTTTGCTCGACGGTAGCAGGTGGCGCGGCTCGCGGTGTTTGCCTGCGGTGCGACCTGTGGGTGTCATGGTTGCCCAGATGCCAAAAGCCGCGTGCATTTTTTCCAAGGCAGCGAAGGCGTAGTGTGAAGTTGCCATTAGCTCACGACTGGGAATGAAAATAAATTTCTGCTGCTTGACCGCCCGCATATGTTTCCAGACAGAGGCCTTGCTCAAGCGAGCAACGACCTCCTGTGGCTGATAGATGCCTGTCGGAATGACGATAAAATCTGGTTGCAACGTGGCTAAAATTTCTCTGCTGATAATGCGGAAGCCGTGAATTTTTTGCTGGGCGGCGAGATTGATACCGCCTGCATGCTTGACTATCACATCAAACAGCGTGCCAAGCCCCATCACCGTGTTGTCGGCGAAAAAATTCAACACCCGCGGCCTTGCCCGTCCCTGTCGAGATGCCGCGATGTGGATTAATTTCTGCCGCAACCCCTCGACCAGTGCTTGGGCGCGCAGTGCTGCACCCACCCTCTTGCCGAGATGGACGATATTCGCCAGAATATGCTCTAGCCGCGTTGTTTTTTGCAGCACAATGGTGTCGATACCTAGGTGGCGAGCAAGATTGACGAACTCAGGGCGGTTGAACATCGAGTAGACGATCAGGTCAGGACGCAGGCTAACCACGTGCTCAACACTGGTCGCCTTCAGCACCGCAGGCAAGTGTGGCAGGTGATAGATGTTGCTGTGCAATTCGTTCGTAGCCAGTGCCGAGAGTGCTACAAGCCTCTGGCTGTCGCCGATAAGGGCGTGCAAAATCTCATCGGCAAGCAACGCGGTCGAGACGACACGCTGCGGCACAGCCACGGCAGTGCCAGCCAAGAAAACAGCACCGAGCAGGAGATACACACATAAAGTAAGCAGGGGACAAGCGCATCGCACCCCAGCGTGCTACACCTCCTCCTCCTGCCTTGTCAATGGCATTGCCGTGCACGGCCGTTGTCTTGGCGAGGCGCACCTACTGCCACGTACCTCCGTTGTCTTGGCACGGCGCAGACCTACCGAGAAACTCTCCCCTGAGATGGGTGCAAGCACATGCCTCGTGCAAAAAAAAATAACATGGTATGCAGTATTGGCAGTATTTGCGGTCGAGTTTTCGTACGGTCTCCCCGTGCCGTTCATGGAGCCCTCGGTAGGCAAGAGGTGTGGGCAACTGCCGAGAGGCTTGGGGCAAGCAGAGTGTAGTAGCCCCTCCTGCTGGCTATCAGTTATCGCCATCGTAATACCAGACATTCCGTTCGCCAGCATACGAGTTGTAATTGATCAAGACCTGGTTGTTGCTACTGGTGGCAGACCAATTGGCAAGAGCATTCCAGTTATCAAAATTCAACCAACACGGTTCACTCGATGTATCACATCTCCCCTGACCGGAAGAGGGGCCTTGCCAGCCAGAGGCTTTTTTCCAGGTCTGCCCCGCATCGACCGACATATAGATGTGGTTTGGTTTCCGGGGTTGACTTTCCGTATTACCATTTTCTATCGTCTCCAGAGTCAGGGCAACACGAGTTGTACCAGACTGTCCATACTTCCATAACCGTATGCCCTTCATGGCCTCCCACGAGTGCCCCACATAATCTATGTTTGTCGGCGTAGCGAAGGTAGCTCCCGTGTTGTTATAGCCGACACTGCCGTAGACCACCCGACAACCAAACTTTGAGCCGACAACGAATGCTGTATGGTTGCCAATCGCCAATCTCGTGCCCGTGGACGGAACTTTGGTGATGGTGTTGTTTTTGTGCAAGAACATCGTGCCGCCAGCACAGCCGCCGAGTTTCACGGTGTTGCTAGTTCTGATGACCGCCAGCGTAAATTCGTAAGCACCGTAATCACGATCGTCACGCGTAAATCTTATGCTCTTGATGTTTCTTGCCGATACCGACACGGAGGAAATCATGCAACATCTCGTCGCGTAGTCAGCGGCAGTCGTGGATCTATTGGCGCTAGCAGGATCGTATTCCTTGCCCGCACCGCAATGGCTACGCGCTGAGTGCAATGCACTACAGGTCGTTTGTTCACCATCTGTCGGTGGTTCAACTGTCGGTGATACTTTGCAACACGTTGTCTTGTAGTTGCCCACGGTCGCAGCCATCCCAACTTTGCTACTGTCATAAACTTTGCCTGTGGCACATTTGTTTGCCGTATTCAGCGTGCCACAAGTGCTACTAGTGGACTCATCATCGTCGTCCTCACCGTCTGAGGCTGCGTCATCATCTGTGCATTTATCGCCTGTGCAGTCACCACTAGCTATGTCGCGGTCAGTATCGGTGTGCTCGACCTTGAAGGTGCAGTCGCTGAGCTCTTTATCCTCGGGTAATGTTACGGTGGTGGTCACCGAACCAGCGCTGATAGTTTCTTCTGCCTCGACCCAATCCGCATCGGCATCACATCGCCAGCTGATCACCACTGTGTCATTGGCATGATCGCCCTCTTTAACGACCTCACCATCTTCGTCCCACAAAGTGACGGTGATGTCGTGCTTGCCTTCTCCGTCATCGGAGACCTTGATCTTTAGCTGTTTATCCGAGTCAGCACCAGCCTCATCATCGCTGTCGTCTGTGCACTGCACGACCAAGAAACAGAGCAACAACACTCGTAAATAGCGCATACTTCCCCTCATGCAGTGGTTCTCGCTAGGACTACTCTACATGGTAGCACATCGATCAGCTAAAACCCAACTGAGTGGAGTTGACGGTGCTCAAACGAAAATTAAAAAATTAAAGATTTCAGCCAATTTTTCCAGACGTGCCCCCGCCCTTCATGGAGATTTCGGTAGGCAAGAGGTGGGGGCAACAGCCGAGAGACTTGGGGGCAAAGACCTTCCTTAGCCCGTATCTCCGTTGTCTTGGCGAGGCGCAGCCCTACCGAGAAACTCCCCACGAATATGTATAAGCACATGCCTTGTGCAAAAGCATAATCTAACGGCAATATGGCAATATTTGTGGTCGTTTTCGTACGGCCTCGCCCCGCCCTTCATGGAGCTCTCGGTAAGCAAGAGGTGGGGGTAACAGCGAGAAACCTGAGGACGGGCATAGGTTCTGAGTGCAAGCCTCAACGCAATACAGGGAGATCTGAGAACATGCAGCGAGCTAGGAAGCGAGCGTTACAAAAAAGCCGCGTAGCGAGCGAAGCGAGCTAGCAAGCGAGCGATACAAAAAGCAGCGTAGCGAGCGAAGCGAGCTAGGAAGCGAGCGTTACAAAAAAGCCGCGTAGCGCGTAGCGCGCCACGGCACAGACCTGCCGAGAAACTCTCCCTAAAATAGGTTGTGAGCACATGCCTTGTGCGAAAAAATAAACTGAATGCAACCGCGAGAGGTCTGAGGACGAGGAGCGAGCTAGGAAGCGAGCGTTACAAAAAGCCACGTGCCCCTGCAGAGTGGGATTCATATTCACCGCAGTCTCCTTTTTTTAGTTTTTTCGAGTATACAGGAAGGTTTGCCGCCATTCATTTCATTCCAAGTAATATCTGTGATTTTTCAATGTATATTTTGGCAAAATAGTATTTTGCGGCTAAAATTCTTGCCTGGTTAGGTAGATATGCGAAACCAGATATTCGCGTTTGAGAGGCTCTAAAAAGATATCAGTATCAAATATCAGTTGCTATTCCATAGCAACTCACTTAGCTTTGATGCCAAGCTCACTGTATGATAACGTTCCAACGACAAACAGAGGAAGGCACATCATGTCAAAACGTGCTCTGCACAATGCCCTGTTCATAGCGGCATTTACCCGCAACGTAAAATTAGCCACAGAACTGCTCAAGTTCTTGCTCGGCCAGGAGCGAGCTGCACAGTTTAACTTCCGCACACTTAAATTCGAGACGACGGTGTTTACTGATGCCGAGGGTGAGCAGATAACTAGAGAGCAAGCTTGAACGCAAAAGCAAGAGGTCTGAGTGCAAAGAGCGAGCTAGAAAGCGAGCGATACAAAGAGCCGCGCAGCGAAGAGCAAGCATATCTTCCAGCAACTGCTTTCCTACCAAACCGTTCTTTACGCAGAGGCTGCCGACGAGGTTGTGCCGATCGTTGTTTCCACGGCGAAGAGCAAGTGGCACTTGCCGCGAGCTTTCCGGGCCGCACACAGCAATGTCTGTGGTGAGGTCAGCCTTAATTTTGGCTACTTGCTATTCGATTTTGCCAGGCAAACTGCCGAGACACTACAGACTGTGTTTCCCAGCTCGCATCCCTATCTCCTCGGCATGCGTAGCCTGCAACAGTTGAATAGAGAGGTGATCGGGGAATTTCTCGTCGGCAGTCTTGCTCTGCCTGCGGAAGAGAGGATAAGATTGACGGGGCAGGTGACCAACTGTCTTGTCGAATCCGATGGCGGTTTCGACATGGGTCTGCTAGAGGAGATCGAGGCTGGTTGTATCAACAAAGTGGAGGATAGACTGATGCGCACCATCAAAATTGGTCAAGAGGGCTGGCTTGAGCAGGGCTTTAAGAAGGGACTAGCCAAAGGCAAAGCCGAGGGCAAAGCCGAGGGGCTGGCCAAGGTAGCATTGCGCATGCTTGAGGAGGGCATGAGCATTGAGGTCATTTGCCGTACAACAGGCCTCAAGCGCGGTGACCTGACCAAGCTCAAACGCAAACGTGCCTAGCAAGACGATCTTCCTAAATAAAGCAATAGCGAGGGGTCTGATGGCAGGCAGAGAAATCAGAGGGCAATCGCGAGTGGAGCTAGCCCCCTACTTAGCCCGTACCCCCGTTATCTTGGCGAGGCGTAGCCCTACCGAGAAACTCGCCCTGAGCGGGTATGGCACATGCTCTATCTAAAAGCATAATCTAACGGCAATATGGCAGTATTTGCGGTCGAGTTTTCGCACGGTCTTGCCCCGCCATTCATGGAACTCTCGGTGGGCAAGCTTGAACGCAACAGCCGAGGAGCCTGAGGGCAAGCAGAGAGGCTTGGGGGCAAGGACACCACTTAGCACAAGTCTCCGTTATCTTGGCGAGGCGCAGTGGAGCTAGCGCAGCACAGCCACTACAACTACTTAACACAAACCTCCGTTGTCTTGGCGAGGCGCAGCCCTACCGAGAAACTCCCCGTCTTGGCGAGGCGCAGCCCTACCGAGAAACTCCCCACGAATATGTATAAGCACATGCCTTGTGCAAAAGCATAATCTAACGGCAATATGGCAATATTTGTGGTCGTTTTCGTACGGCCTCGCCCCGCCCTTCATGGAGCTCTCGGTAAGCAAGAGGTGGGGGTAACAGCGAGAAACCTGAGGACGGGCATAGGTTCTGAGTGCAAGCCTCAACGCAATACAGGGAGATCTGAGAACATGCAGCGAGCTAGGAAGCGAGCGTTACAAAAAAGCCGCGTAGCGTAGCAAGCTACGCCGTCGTCGTTCGGTGGTTGCGTCGCGGCGTTTTTCAGGATAAAATTCGGGTATCTGGCATGTGTGCGCTGAGTAGGTCTGCTTGAAAAAAATCTTCGTTCTTGACACCAATGTTCTGCTCAACGATCCGCGGTGTATTTTCAAGTTTTCTGACAACGATGTGGTCATCCCCATCGCCGTCATCGAGCAGATCGATCACTTCAAGAAGGAGCAAAGTGAGATTGCACGCAGTGCGCGGCAGGTCTCACGTATTCTCGACGGGCTGTGTAGTCGCGGTGTCTTGTCGGATGGCATTGCTATCTTCCCTGACAGGCGCGATTCCGCCCGCCTCTTCGTCAATCTCGGACGGCAAAGCGAGCGTTTGCCACGCCAGCTGGAACGCAGCGTCGCCAATCACATTCTTGCCACCTCACTAGCCTTGCAGACTGAAAAGAGCGGCACGGCACGGGTAATCATCGTCAGCAACGACTCCAACCTGCGGGTCAAGGCCAATGCTTTCGGCATCGAGGGGCAGGAGCTAGTAGCAGGTCGAGTCGATCGCTCGGACTTGTTCAGCGGGGTCACGACCATCAACGCATCACCGCAGATGATCAACAGTTTTTACGATAAGCATTGCTTGCAACTCGATGACGAACGCTTGGCCCCTAACGAGTTCGTTATCCTGTGCGACGAGCAGGACAAACAAGCCGCCTGTGGTATTTTTCGCTCCCCGTCACAGCAGGTGGAGATGGTCGCCCCGCGGCAGCGCGGGGTGTGGGGCATATACCCTCGCAACATCGAGCAGTCTTGTGCATTGGAGGCCTTGCTCGATGACAACATCAAGCTGGTTACCTTGAGTGGCGCAGCAGGCACAGGCAAAACCTTGCTGGCTATCGCCGCGGGCTTGGCTAAAACCACCGATGAGGATATCTATAGCAAGATGCTGGTTGCCCGTCCTGTGTTCCCCCTAGGGCGTGATCTCGGTTTTTTGCCGGGTGATCTTGATGAAAAGCTCAACCCCTGGATGCAACCCATCTACGATAATCTCGAATTTCTGGTGAGCACGGGATACTATGCTGAGGAGGCGAAGACCGCACTACGCCATCCCCACAAGAGCAGCGGCTATCGGGAATTGATTGAGCAGGGGCTACTGGCCGTCGAGCCAATTACCTATATCAGGGGGCGCTCTATCCCGCGGCAGTTTTTCGTCGTCGATGAGGCACAGAACCTCTCACAACACGAGATCAAGACGATTATCACCCGCGCGGGTGAGGGCACGAAGATCGTTTTGAGCGGTGATCCCGCGCAGATCGACAGCCCCTGGCTTGATGCCGAGACCAACGGCTTGACTTCCGTCATCGAACGGTTCAAAAACACACCTCTAGCAGCCCACGTCACCTTAACGCGTGGGGAGAGAAGCGAGCTGGCCACGCTGGCTGCACGGTTACTGCAAGCATGAACATGAGGTCTTGCATTGGCGGATAAGAGACGACAACCGCGCTTTACCCTCTCTGAACGATCGCCTGAAGAACGTGGGTTGACTTTTCAGCGGCGCACTCAGCCTGTCACAACTTTCAGTCCGCGTCGCCGTCAGCCTGGCCATCATGCCTTACATCGGCCACGGGTACAGCTAGGCACGTTTGCGGCTACTGCCATCTGCGGCAACGATATTACCTCCAGCTGTCTTTACGTCTCGGCTATCGCCGCGGCTTATGCAGGGGCTTATACGCCTGTGGTGCTGTTGATGGTGGCGGCGGTGCTCTACCTCTATCGTGCCATCTACGCAGAAGTAGGCGAGGCACTGCCCTTGAATGGCGGAGCTTACAACTGCTTGCTGAATACAACCACCAAGACCAAAGCTTCGGTGGCGGCATGCCTGACGGTGCTGTCGTACATCGCTACTGCAGTTATCAGCGCCAAAGTCAGCGTCGAATATGTGCATGCAGTGTTCCCGAAATTTGAAATTATCCACGTCACTATTGGCGTGTTAGTCCTATTTGCCATGCTGACCATCATTGGCATCGGTGAGTCAGCCAAGGTCGCCGCGGCTATCTTCGTGCTGCATCTGATCGCTTTGACCTTGCTGTGTGCTGGGGGAATTTATTTTGTCATTATGCACCCAGAGATTGCCTCGCTAAACTTTTGGCAAATTCCCGATGCCCGTCCACCTTGGGAAGCCTTGTTTCTCGGTTTTTCTGTTGCTATGCTGGGGGTTTCTGGGTTTGAGAGCTCGGCCAACTTTATTGAGGAGCAGAAGCCTGGTGTATTTCCCCAAACTTTGCGCAACATGTGGATCGCGGTGACGATCTTCAATCCCCTGATTGCCGCGGTGGCACTCGGTGTGTTGACGATGCCTGAACTGCTCAGCGCGACGAAGGAGTCGTTGTTGGTCGATGTGGCTAGCAAGATTGGGGGCTCGTGGCCCGCGCTGTTGATTGCCATCGATGCCGCACTAGTGCTGTCGGGCGCGGTGTTGGCAAGTTTTGTTGGTGTAACGGGGCTGGTGACCCGCATGACTCTCGATCGTTGTCTGCCGCAGAGTTTGTTGGTTACCAATGCTCGTGGCACTAACCACCGTATCATTCTGCTGTTTCTGCTGCTCTGCATCTCGATTGTGCTCATCACGGGCGGCAGCACGACAGCCTTAGCTGGTGTTTACACTATTTCGTTCCTGTCGGTGATGGCAGTGTTCGTATTCGGCAACATGCTGCTCAAGGTGCGACGAGCTCGCTTGCCACGCAAGACACGCGCCTCGTGGCCTGCGGTGTTCATGGCACTATTGGCGGTGTTGTTGGGCTTGGCGGGCAACATCTATGTCAGCCCTGAAAATGCCAGATATTTTTTGTATTATTTTGTTCCCACGGTGGTGGTGGTGCTGATAACGCTGTATCGCCAGCACATTATGCAGTTTTTTCTGTTTGTCGTCGATGAGATGATGCGGAGTTTTGAATTATCGCACCGCAAGATGCGCCACAAAGTGCAAGACCATATCGAAGCCTTGAAATCAATGGGCTTGATTTTCTTTACCAAGGGTGATGATGTTGCCAGCCTCAATCGGGCGATGCTGTACGTGCAGGAGAACGAGATAGCTAAAAAAATAACTGTCATGCATATTCTCGATGGCACGACCGAGCCGCCGCCCCGCTTGGCTGGTGATTTAGAATTGCTTGATGAAATTTACCCAGAGATTGAGATTTCGCTTGTCGTGCGTGAGGGTAAGTTCGGGCCTGGTTTGATTGCGGAGTTGGCTGAGGAATATGGCATTCCTCCTAACTATATGTTTCTAGGCACGCCAGGTGATCGTTTTCCTCACAGTCTTTCAGATCTTGGTGGGGTGAGGTTTATTATCTAAAATTTTTAAGGAGATGTGTTGGAAATCTTAACCCGTGCTGCGGTTCGACGTCACCCGCAGGTAAGGCTGGTGTTGGGCAAAAGCAACGAGATCGTGCCTACCGAACGCGCCTTTGAGAAGGCGGAGGAGGCAGGCCTCGATTTAGTTATGGTCAGCGACAAGTCTACCCCGCCAGTGGTGCGTATCCAGGATTTCAAAAAAATTCAATATGAGCAGAAAAAATCGCGGCAAAAGAAAGTCGCGACCAATTTACAGAAAGAAATGCAGTTCAAGCTCAATATCTCCGATCACGATATGCAGACCAAGATTAGTGCCATTCAGCGTTTTCTTGATAAAGGCAACAAGGTTAAAATCATGATCAGACTCAAAGGGCGAGAACGGGACAGCCAAGATCGGGTGCGAGAATTAATCGACAGGGTCTGTGCACAAATCGCCTGCAAGCAGTCGCGCCTGCCAGGGCAGGCAACGGTGGTTATTCTTGAGCCGCTGCGCTAATGAAGGGCACAACTGTCGAGGCTGACTTTGCGTGGCGAGGTTTGATCAATCAGGTTACCGATCCGCAGTTGTTTGTGTTGCTCGAACGTCGACCTGTCACCTTGTATTGTGGTTTTGACCCGACTGCTGACAGTCTGCACATCGGTAGTCTGTTGCCACTCTTGACCTTGAAACGTTTGCAGCAACGCGGTCATCGCACCATTGCCTTGCTCGGCGATGCCACTGGTATGATCGGTGACCCTAGTGGCAAGAGCGAAGAACGCACCCTGCTCAATGCCGCCGAGTTGGAACACAACGCGCAAGCCATTGGCGTGCTGATCACGAAACTGCTTGACAGCAGGGACAGTCCGCCCCTGATTATCAACAATATGCGCTGGTATGTAGGGGTTGAATACATCGCCTTCTTGCGCGATGTCGGTAAGCATTTCTCGGTCAATAGCATGATGGCACGTGAATCGGTCAAGGCCAGGCTGACGACCCGTGAGCAGGGTATCTCTTACACTGAATTTTCTTACGCGCTGCTGCAAGCGTGGGATTTTTATCAACTCTACCGCCAACACGACTGTGTGTTGCAAGTTGGTGGCTCGGATCAGTGGGGTAACATTGCTTCGGGGGTGGATTTAATTCGCCGCTTGATGCCGCGTGATGGTAAACGAGACCAGGGCCTGGCCTATGGTATGACCGTGCCGCTATTAACCAAGCACGATGGTAGCAAGTTCGGCAAAACTGAACAGGGCAATGTCTGGCTCGATGCCCAGCGCACTTCGCCTTATGATTTTTACCAATTTTTTATGCGTGTCGGCGATGTGGAAGCCTTGACCCTGGCAAAACAGCTGACCTTCATTACCCCCGCCGAGCACGCCGAGTTGGTCGAGCATACCGCGCGGCAGCCTGAGCAACGTCGTGCCCAACAGTATCTCGCCGCCGTTCTGACCGAGCTGGTGCACGGGCCTGAGCAACTGGCACAGGCGCAGCAAGCTAGCCAGGCGCTCTTTACGGCCCGCCGCACCCCCTTGACAGAGCTTGAGGCGACGGCATTATGCACACGTTTCGCCGCGGCTCCGCAGACTGTGCGCCCGCAAGCCGAGTTAGCACCTGGCGTAGCCCTGCTCGATCTCTTGACCGCCACCAACATGTGTGCTTCACGAGGACAGGCAAGACGAGACATCGCCGGCGGAGGCATATATGTCAACGATGTGCGGGTTACGGATGCACGCATGCACATCACCCGCGCGCAACTGCTGGCAGGTGGCTATGTGGTCTTGCGGCGCGGTCACAAACATCACCATCTGTTGCGCTTTGAGGAGAACTAACATGACAGCAGACAGCTTCTTCGCAGGCGGGATAGGGTTGGCAACACTTAACGCTCGTGGGCAATGCATTGAAGCCTATTACCCTGAGCCGCAGTTGCAGCCTGAGGCAGATATGCTACGGGATTTTTTTTCCGCCGCGCAACTAGAGCAAGACACTGCTTGCCGGTTGCTGACACGTGACCAAGTCAGGGCGTGCAACAATTCACCTCGGCTCGCTGAGCTTGCTGCGAGTGAGGCCTGGCACGATGCTAAGCGCGGTCTGATAGTGACCGTTATCAGGCGTGACCGACCTTTGACGAGTGTGGCGGAGAGTTACTTGAAGTTGCATCTGTTGTCGCATCGCTTGGTGAAACCTAATGCCGTCAACCTGCAAGGAATTTTTAAAATTTTGCCGACGCTGGCCTGGACGAACGAGGGTGCTATCGAGGCAGGAGCAATAAACCTACGTCTGCGTGAGGCGAGGCTGGCAGGGCGAGGGTTGCATATCTTTGCCTTGGATAAATTTCCGCCGCTACTCGACTACGTTGTGCCCGCGGGTGTGCGCATTGCAGACACGGCACGGGTGCGGCTAGGTGCGTATCTTGGCCTGGGCACGACTATTATGCCTGCGGGCTTTATCAATTTCAATGCTGGCACGCTCGGTCCCAACATGGTTGAGGGGCGCATTTCACAAGGAGTAGTGCTCGATGCAGGCAGTGACCTCGGCGGCGGGGCGAGCACGATGGGCACATTGTCAGGAGGTAACGACACCCTCATTTCAGTGGGACGCAGTTGTTTGATCGGCGCTAATGCTGGCATTGGCATTGCCCTCGGTGATAATTGCACGGTCGAGGCAGGTCTATATGTCACCGCGGGAGCAAAAGTCGTGCTGCAGGCAGAAGGCAAAACCGTGCGCGCCCGCGAGCTGTCGGGACGGGATGGTATGCTCTTACGTCGCAATTCGCAACATGGGTATATCGAGTGTTTGCCTAACAGCAGAGAATTTGCCTTGCGGGCGGAATTGCATGAATAGGGTGGACTTTTCTGCAACTGCGGCTTGCCCCTGGCAAATAGGTTTGAACTTAAGGCTTGAATACATCGACGTATTGCTCGAGACGCGGCCACCGTTGTCTTGTTTAGAGGTTATCGCAGAGAATTTTTTCACACCAGGTGTGCACCATCATAAATTAGAAAAACTGCGAGCTGATTACGAGTTAACGCTGCACTGTCTGGGCATGAATATCGGTGGTGTCGATCCAATTGACACGGGTTATTTAGAAAAAATAGCTGAGCTGCACAAAAAATTTGCGCCGCAACATGTCTCCGATCATCTCAGCGTTGAACGACATAACGGTGTTTGTTTTCACGATCTGCTGCCCGTGCCGTTTAACCGTGAGAGCTTGGCTAAGGTGCAGGCAAGGGTTGCCTATGTGCAGGACTTTTTACAAGAAAGTTTAGTGCTAGAAAACATCTCTTATTACACTGAGTTCAACAGCAGTGACATGACAGAGGTTGAGTTTATCAATGCAGTCATGCACAACACGGGGGCGCGTTTGTTGCTTGATCTCAATAACCTGTGGGTCAACGAGCAAAATCTTGGCCACCGTGTGCAAACTTTTCTTGCATCCCTCGATTGGCAGCAGGTGGCACAGGTTCATCTTGCGGGGGGCGAGAGCAACGATGCCTTGTATATCGACACCCACGGTGCGGACGTGCCGCCGTCGGTATTGCAGTTGTTGCAGGGTTGTAAGACCAAGCTTGCTCCCGCGACGCTGATTGTCTACGAACGGGACAACAATCTCCCCGCCTGGCAGACATTGCTTGACGACATCGCCCGCATGCAGCAAGAGCTCAATGCTTAGCACGTATCTCCGTTATCTTGGCGAGGCGCAGTGGAGCTAGCCAATGCTTAGCGCAAGTCTCCGTTGTCTTGGCGAGGCGTAGGGGAGCTAGCCAATGCTTACCACAAACCTCCGTTGTCTTGGCACGGCGCAGACCTGCCGAGAAACCCGACCTCAACAGGTATAGGCACATGCCTTGTGCAAAAAAATAAACTAACGGCAATACGGCAATATTTGTGGTCGGGTTTTCGCACGGTCTACCCGTGCCGTTCATGAAGCTCTCGATAGGCAAGAGGTGGTGGCAACCGCCGAGGAGCCTGAGGGCAAGCTTGAACGCAATACAGGGAAATCTGAGGGCAAGGACACCACTTAGCCCTTACCTCCGTTGTCTTGGCGAGGCGCAGCCCTACCGAGAAACTCCCCACGAATATGTATAAGCACATGCCTTGTGCAAAAAAATAATCTGGTTGCAGTACTGGCAATATCTGCGGTCGTTTTCGTACGGCCTCGCCCCGCCGTTCATAGGGCTCTCGGTAGGCAAGAGGTGGTGGCAACCGCCGAGGAGCCTGAGGGCAAGCTTGAACGCAATACAGGGAAATCTGAGGGCAAGGACACCACTTAGCCCTTACCTCCGTTGTCTTGGCGAGGCGCAGCCCTACCGAGAAACTCCCCACGAATATGTATAAGCACATGCCTTGTGCAAAAAAATAATCTGGTTGCAGTACTGGCAATATCTGCGGTCGTTTTCGTACGGCCTCGCCCCGCCGTTCATAGGGCTCTCGGTAGGCAAGCTTCAACTCAACCGCGAGAAACTTGGAAACAAGCAGAGAGGGGCCTGAGGCAAGCTTGAATGCAATACAGGGAGATCAGAGAGCAAGGAGCGAGAGGATGCAGAGAGACTAGAGGATAAGCAGCGAGCTAGGAAGCGAGCGTTACAAAAAAGCCGCGTAGCGCGTAGCGCGCCACGGCGCAGCCCTACCGAGAAACTCCCCACGAATATGTATAAGCACATGCCTTGTGCAAAAAAATAATCTGGTTGCAGTACTGGCAATATCTGCGGTCGTTTTCGTACGGCATCGCCCCGCCGTTCATAGGGCTCTCGGTAGGCAAGCTTCAACTCAACCGCGAGAAACTTGGAAACAAGCAGAGAGGGGCCTGAGGCAAGCTTGAATGCAATACAGGGAGATCAGAGAGCAAGGAGCGAGAGGATGCAGAGAGACTAGAGGATAAGCAGCGAGCTAGAAAGCGAGCGTTACAAAAAAGCCGCAGCGCAGCGAACGGTCTTGCCGCGCCGTTCATAAAGCTCTCGATAGGCAAGAGGTGGTGGCAACCGCGAGAGGTCTGAGGGCATGCAAAGATGCCTGGGGACAAGCCTGAACGCAATAGCAAGAGGTCTGAGGACGAGGAGCGAGCTAGGAAGCGAGCGTTACAAAAAGCAGCGTAGCGAGCGAAGCGAGCTAGGAAGCGAGCGATACAAAGAGCCGCGTAGCGCATGCAGCGAGGGAGCTAGGAAGCGGCAAACAGTCTCGTAAGGCGAGCGTTACAAAAAAGCCTCGTAGAGCGAGCGATACAAAAAGCAGCGTAGCGTAGCGCGTAGCGCATCTGTGGCTATCCCCACTATTGGTACATTTACCCAAACCGCCCCGTAATATAGTCTTCGGTCGCACGAATACGAGGTGCGGTGAACATAATGTCAGTGCGGTTGTACTCAACCAGCTTGCCTTCGTATAAAAATGCCGCACAATCAGAGATACGTGCCGCCTGCTGCATGTTGTGCGTAACGATAACGATCGTGTACTGCTCCCGCAGAGTAGTAATCAACTCTTCGATTTTTTTGGTGGCGCGTGGATCAAGGGCTGAACAGGGCTCGTCCATCAAAATAATCTCAGGCTCCATCGCGATCGCACGGGCAATACAAAGACGCTGATGTTGTCCGCCCGACAAGGCCAGTGCTGACTGTTGCAATTTGTCTTTGACCTCATCCCATAATGCCGCTTTGCGCAGCGATGTCTCTACTGCCGCGTCGATCTCGCCCCGCCGTCGCACACCTAGTATGCGCAAGCCATAGGCAACGTTCTCGTAAATTGATTTGGGAAATGGCGTAGGTTTTTGAAACACCATGCCCACACGCCGACGCAGCGAAATAACATCTAGTGTCTCTTGGTTAATTTCTAAATCGTTGAGCCTAATACTACCCAGTACCCGCGCCTGTGGCACGTTATCGTTCATGCGATTGAGACAGCGTAAAAACGTGGACTTGCCACATCCCGACGGCCCGATCAGAGCCGTTACCTGATGCCGTGGCATGGCAAAAGAAATAGCAAACAAAGCCTGATGTTGATGGTAAAAAAAATCCAAATCTTTGACATGCAAAATGCCGTCGTCAAGTTCCATCACATAAGCATCTTTTTCCATGCTAAAACCCACTACTGACACTGTATTTTTTGCGCAAATAACTTCGCATCCATACCGAACTGCCGGTCATCAACAGGACGATTACCACCAAAAGTAGAGTAGAAGCATACATCAATGGCTTGGCAGCTTCAACGTTAGGTGATTGGCAAGAGATGTCATAAATATGAAAACCAAGATGCATAAACTTGCGATCAAGATGCAAAAAAGGCCACGTGCTATCGAGCGGCAAACTCGGCGCAAGTTTAACCACCCCAGTAAGCATTAACGGCGCAACCTCACCCGCCGCGCGGGCCATTGCCAAAATAAAACCTGTCAGGATACCAGGCGAAGCCGCGGGCAGCAACACTCGCCACAACGTCTGCAAACGCGTCGCACCTAGAGCTAACGATGCATCACGAAATGCACTCGGAATAGCACGTAAAGCCTCCTCTACCGCGACAATTACCACGGGCATAGTTAGCAAGCCAAGACTGAGACTCGCCCACAGTAAGCCGCCCGTGCCAAAAGTTGGTTCTGGCAGCGTTTCAACAAAAAATAATTCGTCGATGCTACTGCCCAAACCATGCACAAAAAAACCCCAACCAAAGATACCGAAGACGATGGACGGGATGCCAGCAAGATTATTCACCGCAACTCGCACCAGTTGCAAAAAAACACCATGCCCAGCATAAAGGCCAAGATAAATTCCTGCGAGCACCCCAAATGGAAAAGATGTAATGCTCATAATGAACACCAGTAATACTGTGCCAAACGCCGCGGGGAACACACCACCTTCCATATTAGCCTCCCGTGGCTCGTCGAACAATAATTCTTCGACTTTCTTGGCATAATGCACAGTTTTTGCAAAAATATTCATGCGCTCAGGCTGATAAAAACGAATTAGCTCAGCCAGGCGAAGATGCTTTTCCTTACCGTCTGCGGTAATAAACAAGGCCCGATAAGTATCGAGCTCCTGCTCTAATATCTCTGCTCCATGGTTATACATGCCAATCAGATTCTGATAACGATGGATGTTCTCCTGATTAACAGGTGTGTTTTTTTCTTCAGCACGCAACTGATCGTTATACGTGCCTATCAACATGTGCACGGCATCAATACGTGCAACCAACGCGTCTATTTCATGGCGCAGTTCTCCGCTAACAAAGTGTCGCTGAATGTGCGGCGGATTATTTTCAGCAAGATAGCCGATAAAATTTCCGTATTCAAGCCGCTCTAGGACGTAAATGTCGGGCGGGTAAGAAGTTTCGCTGATGGTGTTGGCATTTATCCACTTGAAATCATAACCATTGACATCACGATTGGCGGTTTTGAGTTGCAAGCGATGCAATTTGTCATGACGGAATTCTTTTTTTATAATCTCGCCAGCAATAACATCGCCGCTCGTAGTCGTAATACGAACAACATCACGAGGCCACAAGGCACTCAAGCCATTGATAATGATGATGGCGAAAAAACCTATGGTCAACAGCATCACTAACGTCAGGCCTGCAGCGGTTACCCACACCCAAGGTTCGCCGCCCCGCCAGAAATTTTTTTTAAAAATTGCCATAACGTTTTCTCAAACCTGTGCGCACCAATTCCGCCGCGGTGTTAAACGTAAAAGTCAATACAAACAATACCACCGCACACAAGAATAGCGTGCGATACAGCGTGCTGTTGACTGGTGCTTCAGGCACTTCCACGGCAATGTTGGCTGCCAAGGTGCGCATGCCATTGAAGGGACTAAAGTCAATAATCGGTGTATTGCCTGTGGCCATCAGCACAATCATGGTTTCGCCTACCGCGCGCCCGAAACCAATAATCGCCGCGGCAGTAATGCCAGGGCTGGCTGAGGGCAACACCACCCGCCAAATCGTCTGCCAGCGACTGGCGCCCAGTGCCAACGATGCCAGCGGCAAGGCCTTAGGGATGCTGTCAAGGCTGTCTTCAGAGATAGAAAAAATGACGGGGGTTACGGCAAAGCCCAAACCAAAGGCGATGACAATGCTATTACGTTGATCGTATTGCATCCCTACCACGTCATAGAGCCACATGCTAAAATCACCGAGAAAAAAATAATTTTCTACAGGCGCAGTCAAATAATAAGCACACATGGCGGCAACAGCAACAACTGGCACCAGAATCATAAACTCACGCTGGCGTTCAAAACGTTCAACGCCAGCAAAATTACGCAGCTTGCCCCACAAAAATAAAAACATCAGGAAAACCAACGGCAAGGTTATGAGGCTCAATAAAAAAGTGACGATAAAGTTTTGCAAAAACGGCGCCAGCCACAGGGCGACAAGAAAGCCAATGACGACTGAAGGTAACGAGGCGAGCAGTTCGATAGCAGGCTTGATGAAGGTCTTGAAGCCCTTGGCAGCAAATTGACTGGTGTAAATAGCCGCGGCAACTGCGAGCGGCAAAACCAGCAACATGGCATATAGCGTGCCTTTGAACGTGCCAAAAATCAGAGGCACCAGGCTTAGCTTCGGCTCGAAATCGTCTGTGCCACTCGAAGACTGCCACACGTACTCAGGCTGGGCATAGCCTTCATACCAAACACGCCGCATCAAGGTGGTGAAGCTGATTTCTGCGTGGGGGGCATCGATCTGCCACAGTGACGCGGTGTTGGAGGCATTGACAGTTATCAACGCGTTGTCACGAGGCGATAAAGCTAGGGTGTGCCGCGGCCCATCGGTGGGGGGAATATAGCGTAGCGTCGCCGCACTGGTAAGAAAATGTAGTGCTATGCCACCGCGGCTGTCGAGGGCGGCAAAAAATTTGCTGCGTCCGGCTTTGCTGACTAGCCGCACAGCTGCAGGCATGGCGGCGAAAGTTTTGAAGCGCACGAGCTTATTGCCTCTTAGCGCTTGCCAGGCCGTCAACTGACCATCGGCATCGCCGACGACGAAGGAGTTGTCGCCATAGACATATTTTAACGCGGTCACTGCGGCATGACTGACTCTAGTTGTGGTCACGGTGCTGCCGCCGTGTGCATCTATGGCAATGCGCACGACTTCGCCCTGGGCATTGCCTGCTATAATTTCCAGGCCGTCGGCACTGACATCAAACGCCGTCACTGTGGCGAGAGTGAAAGACAGGTCGAGTTGCTGCGGCTCACTCTCGCTAACGCCGAAAAGGTCAAGCTCTTCCTGCTCTTGTGGGCCTGCCGCGGCTGGAGATGAGGAGATGGTCAGCAGATCGTCATCGACTGCGAACAGAGTATTTTTATTCCTCAGTGCCGCAAATTTTGGCGGACGCAGCAGTTGCCGTTGATACAGCGTTACGGGCGTGGCATTGACATCGATGGCACTGACCACGCCATCGCTCCACACCAAGGTATGTTGTGCCGCGCGCTTGCTTTCAGCGGCCAGGATGGTCGCCCCCCGCCCAGGCCGCAAGCGATAGCTAACCTGCACGCTACGTCCGTCGAGGTTATATATGGTGACCAAACCGCGGGCATCAATGCTGTATAGTGTTTGCAGGTAATCATCACTGCCCGCAGCAAGCACCGCAGGCGAGGCAGGCAGGTGCTGCTCAGCCAACTGCTGCACACCTGCAGAGTAGAACAGCGGCAACGCCACCGCGGTTATCAGCACCAAGATGCCCATGGTCGCGGCAATTACCAGCATCCCGCCGCCCTTGATGACCCACGCGGCACCCGCATCGGCAAAGCGCGCCATGCTTGTACGGCGATCAGAGGCGTTACTAACCGTTTTCATGCCGTAAATGTTTTCCGATAACGACCGCGTGCTGAGCGGGCGGACTCTAGTTCAACAGACACGCACTGTCAATCCGTTTTGTCTAAACTTTTGTCAAGCCTGTATTGATGCAGAAGTCGGGGCCCGCGTTGCGCAGTCCCCATCAGTCGAGCCAAACCCACCCTGTCGTTGCGTTTCAGACTGTGGCAGGCAGGCTAAGCGATGACTGAGCGAGACGACCATTTGGGCAATGCGATCACCTGCATGGACACGAAAAGTCCCGCGGCCGCTATTGTAGAGCAGGACTTTGATTTCGTCGCGATAATCGGCATCGACCGTGCCGACACCGTTCAAAAGGGTAATGCCATGCCGAACCGCAAGTCCTGAGCGGGCTCTAAGCATAATTTCAGGCACACAACCACGAGGCACTTGTTGCCAATCGACCGCACTAATAAAAACACCTGTAGCTACTGCCAAGCTCTGTGCTGGCTCCAGCACGGCATCAATACGGGCACGCAAATCAGCCGCAGCACTGTGTGCCGTCATGTAGGTGGGCGGAAAACGTTCGTCATAGCGCAAGGTAAACATACTACAGACCTCCTATTCAGCAAAATGGCATGCAACCTGGGTATCGTCGAGGTTACGCAATGCCGGCACTTGTTCACGACATAGTTGTTGTGCACGTGGACAGCGGGTGTGAAAAGCACAACCACGAGGTGGATCAAAAGGTGACGGGATCTCACCGCGCAATGCAGGTGGTTTAGGCTTGTCTGCCGCGGCAATGCGGGCCGTGCTGTTGAGCAGTGCCTGCGTGTACGGATGGCGCGGTTGAGCAAAGATTTTCGTCGCACAACCGTATTCAGCAATTTTGCCAAAATACATGACGAGAATATCGTCAGAGATGTGATTTACCACCGCCAAGTCATGCGAGATAAGCAGATAGCTGAGTTGATATTTCTGCTGCAAGGTCATCAACAAGTTGATAATTTGCGCCTGCACCGATATGTCTAGCGCCGACACGGGTTCGTCACAGATAACTATTTGCGGACGCGTGATAATCGCCCGAGCAATGCCAATGCGCTGTCGCTGCCCGCCGCTGAACATGTGCGGGAAACGATACCAGTAAACGCTCGTCAACCCCACCTGCGTCAACACTTCTTGGGCGCGTTGCCGACATTCCTGTGCCGATAGCGTGGTGCTGACGAGCAGTGGTTCGGAGACGATGTCGATGGCTTTACGACGGGGATTGAGTGAGCCGTAGCAGTCTTGAAAGATCATCTGTATGCCATGCCGAAACTCTGTCTTGTCAAGGCTAGCATACGGCTTAGCGTGCATATAAAGCTCACCCGCGCTCGGCTTTTCAATCTGCATCAGCATTTTAGCAATGGTCGATTTGCCACACCCCGATTCACCGATAATGCCCAGTGTGCGTTGTCGTGCTAGCGTGAAACTAACATCGTTGACGACGGTAATTTCCTTGCCGCGGGGTGCGTGAGCATAACGCTTAACGAGATGGCGCGCCTCCAGCAGGGGTGTATCTATGTCAGCGGATAATGGCATCTAACCAGCCGTTCCTGGGTCAAATCATATTGTGGTGCTTGGCGGCGACACAATTCAGTGGCATACTGGCAACGTGGGTGAAAAGCACAGCCGCTGAGATTTTCATAAACGCTCGGCACATTCCCTTTGATGGTGGACAACTCTGTGCCACGGGGAGTTATTTCCACCGCGGGCAATGCCGCCAACAACGCCTGTGTATACGGATGCCGCGGCTTGAGCAAAACCTCTCTGGTAGTGCCGCTCTCAACCGTTTCCCCCGCATAAACGACAATGACTGTATTGCAGCGCTCGAAAACAACGTTGAGATCGTGCGTAATCAGCATCATGCTCATCGCTTTTTTTTGTTGCAACTCTGCTAGCAGGTCAAGAATTTGCTTGCTAATAGTGACATCAAGTGCAGTCGTCGGCTCGTCGGCAATCAGCAGTTTAGGCTGGCAAGCCAGGGCAATGGCGATCATCACCCGCTGTGCCATGCCACCCGATAATTCGTGCGGGTAACTGCGCAGACGTTTTTCTGCCGCGGGAATACCCACCTGTTGCAACAGTTCGATAGCTTTGGCACGGTAGGCTGCACGAGATGCTTGCGGCTGATGCACTCGCAAAGTCTCAAGCAGCTGGTAGTTGACAGTAAAACAAGGATCAAGACTGCTCATCGGATTTTGAAAAATCATGGCAATCTCGGCGCCGCGCAGACGTGCGAAACGACTGCGGTGCAAGGCCAGCAAGTTGGCTTGTTGAAAATTCAAACGCTGTGCATGCGAAGTAGCATTGTTGGGTAACAGGTCAATGATAGCGAGGCTGGCGATGCTTTTACCCGAACCCGATTCCCCGACAACACCCAGCGTATCACCTTCTGCGACGTTGAAAGTAAAATCCTTGACAGCATGCACCTTGCCAAAATTAGTGCGAAATTCAACTTCAAGGTGCTTTACTTCCAGCAAGGCCATCGTTCACAACCGCCGCAGTTTGGAATCGAGACAATCACGCAACACGTCACCGACAAGATTGAAAGCCACCACGACGATGAGAATACAAAGACCAGGAAAAAGTACCAGCCACGGCTCGCTAGCAATATACGGTCGGGCATCGGCAAGCATCGTGCCCCATTCGGGTGTTGGTGGTTGTGCACCAAGGCCAAGAAAACCCAGCGCGGCAATGTTGAGAATGCCATCGCTAAACGCCAACGTCGCCTGCACCGTTATTGGTGCAACACAGTTGGGTAAAATATTAATGCAGGCAATACGCAGATGTCCTGCGCCATAACAGCGGGCACAAGTGACATAGTCCTTCGCTTTCTCTGCCATGACACTGGCTCGCACCAGACGCACAAAATACGGCACCGACACGACACTGATAGCGATGACGGTGTTGAAAAGACTCGTGCCCAGAATACTGACCACGACGATGGCCAGCAAGATACTGGGCAAGCTCATGACAATATCGGTGATACGCATGATGATAGCATCGGCGATGCCGCCAAGATAGCCCGCACACAGGCCGATAGCCACGCCACCTACGGTTGAGGTTAAGACAATAAACAGCCCCAGCATTACCGATACCCGTGCGCCGTGCAGCAAGCGGCTGAGAATGTCACGACCAACATCATCCGTGCCCAGCCAAAACTGCCAGCTTGGTTGCGCCAGGATAGCTTCGGTAAAAGTACGGGTCGGGTCGTAAGGACTGATAAAATCAGCACCGAGAGCGATGAGAAAAAAAATTGCGATGATAGCAAGACCTAGCAAGGCCCCCTTGCTGCGGGAAAAATTACGCCAGAAGGCCCGCAAGGGGTGCAGAGGGGTAATTTCATTGCTCATGAAATACGCACACGCGGGTTGATAAACACGTAGATGACATCAACGCTGAGGTTGATAATGACGACCAAGCCACCGATAAGCAGAATACCTCCCTGAATGACAGGATAGTCCCTAGACGTAATACTGTGCAAAATCCACTTGCCGATGCCAGGCCAAGAAAAAATTGTCTCGGTCAAAATCGCCCCCGCTACCAGTGTGCTGACCAGCAAGCCGATGATGGTAATGATGGGGATGAAGGCGTTGCGCAAGCCGTGAATCCAATACACGGCAAACTTCGACAGCCCTTTGGCACGTGCCGCGAGGATGTAGTCTTCGCCGATAATTTCCAACATACTGGAACGAGTAATACGGGCCAGCAAAGCCAACGGAATCGTGCCCATCGCTATAGCTGGCAGAATTAAATGCCGCAGGGCATCGACAAACATCTCCCCGCGATCCTCAGGCACCAGCAGCGTATCGATGAGCATGAAGCCTGTTACCGAGGGCACATCGTAGATCATGCCGATACGCCCCGCCACAGGAGTTAAACCTAACCACACCGAGAAGGTAATAATGAGAATTAACCCCCACCAGAAAATCGGCATCGAGTAGCCCAGCAACGAGGTGAACATGATGCTGTAGTCGAGAAAGCCATTGCGATTGAGAGCCGCGAGCACACCGAGCGGTATGCCCAACACGATACCGAACAGCATTGCCATCAATGCCAATTCCAGGGTGGCAGGAAAACGCGCAAAAAATTCGTGCAGCACGCTAGTCTTGGAGACAATCGAGTCACCAAAATTACCGCGCAAGGCATTGCCGACGAAGGTCAGATACTGTTGATGCAAGGGCAAGTGCAAGCCAAGTGTGCGCTGCATGCGAGCATAGACCTCAGGCCCTGCCTGCCGTTCGCCCAACAACAGCAAGACAGGATCGCCCGGTACCAGCCTAATCAGGCTGAAAGAGGCTAGCGAAATGCCCCACAATGTGATGGCAAAGATAATTACACGCTTCAGCAGATAACGAGCCAACGGCCCCCCCGTTTACGCCCTGTACAAAGGGGGATGCCTACCATAGAATTATCACCAGAGCAATGTCACTTACTGAGACAGTAAAGCTTGGGTGCTCGCACACAGTCATCGAGATAGTCGCTGAGCAGGGATTCTACCGCCTCAAGTCGCTTGCGCCGCTCGATATTGCTACGATGCCGGGCAATGCTCGCCAGCGAGAGGCTATGCGGTGTGTCGCCCGCGACGTTTTTGATTCTCGCATCGATGTGTCGATGGGCGAGCAGCAGTTTGGTGACCTCCACATGCCCCATGACCGCAGCCAGGTGCAAGGCTGTATTGCCAGAGCCACACTGCTTGTTGATCTCAATGGCAGGCTGCTGCAACAGCATCGCCACCATCCGTGTATAGCCTTCGATGGCGGCGCGCTGCAACAGCGTCGTCTCCTGTATATCGCAAGCGTTGATGCTGGTATTGATGGTGTGCAGCACATGTTTGGGCGTGTGCGTGTCGTGCTGGCGCAAGGCGTAGTTTAACAGCCAGGTGGCGTAAGCAAGCGTCCCGCGCTGTATCTCAGCCACGATGGTCGTGACGAGCGAGTGTCCAGCGGCATTGTGGCGTTGGCGTAAATCTGCCGCGCTATCACCCTGGTGATTGCGAATACTATCGTCTGCACCCTGGTCGATGAGGTAGGGATATAAGTCGCTGCCCTTAGCGTCTGTCGCCTGGGCTGCATAGTGCAGGGCCGTATTGCCGAGTTTGTCCTGCGTGTTGATGTCGATGTCCTTATCATCCTGCAAAATCCTCCGCACCACCGTCCAATTGCGCTGCTTGGCCGCGTAGATGAACGCATGTATAGGAACGCAACCCTTGGTTGTGTGCTCGCGGCGATAGTCGGAAGGACAGCTACGCCGACGCGTCTTTTTGCTGATGTAGCGTGCGTAAAGCCATTGCATGCCATCGTGATCGTCAGCAGTAAGTTGCAAAGCACCATCGGCATCGAGTGCCACATTACGGTGATGATTCATGACCGAGACGGGTTGCTCGCCAGTCGTGGTGCTGGTGCCGCCCGTGCTGCGATTGTAACGCTTCATACGTACACGACGTGCCCATCTACTGCTGTCGACATAGGTGTCCCCCAGACCGAAGGCATGGCCCAGCTCGTGCAACAAGGTGCTGGCACGATAGCGACGCAATGCCGTCATGCGATTGTGATCGCTGATGTCAGTTGCTTGCAGCATGTGCAGCGTCGGAAAGGGGTTTGTGCGCATAAAAGACCGCCCCCGATGGCAGTGAAAGATGATGGCCAGATCAGGCTTGGCATCGAACCAACCATAGCCTAACGATGGCACAGGCGAGCTGAGACGAACTTCTCGCAACTCATAGACAAAATTATCGACGATGTTAGTTTGACCAGCCAAGGCCCCCAGCCAAACACGCAGACTAGCGCTGACACTGTTCAGCAACTGCTCACCATAACGCCCCTTGAATCTATTGCCACAGTGATTATTGCCAGCAAACCCGTAGGCAATTCGCAACTGCGGGCGGTGCACCTTCTTGATCAGAAACGGCGGGCCACCAAACCAGTAGCCTCGCTCCTGATCCAGCGCCACAAACTTCGTCTCAGCCGCAGGTTGCCCCTCGTGACAAGCGGCTATGCCCATAACCATTGACAATAACAGTATTTTAATGATATACAGCACAATCGATCTCCATAACGTCTCTATTTTATTCTATTATAAACAAAAACAATAAAAATTGCAATAGTATATTAATTATTTTTTGCAGATTATGATCAAGCTGGCGGATCTACGCAGCTGGCTGTAAGCAAAATACCTTGGCGTGCCTCACTGCCGACGTTGAGCTTTAGTTTTGTTCTGTCGTGTCGATGGGTAATTGGTAAATTTTAAGACGGATGCATCGAGTGGAAAAACTTACCGATACTACTGCCATTCTGCACTCAAAACGCGCTAATGTTTATTATCTTGAAAAATGTCGGGTGATCCAAAAAGATGGTCGGGTATTATACCTGACCGAAGGCCTAAGGGAGCAAGAATTTCGTGAACAGTGCTTGCAGGTATTTACACAACACAAAGCCCTGGAATTCATGTTCAACAAGCTTAAAGATGCGGCTATTGCATCATGATAGTTATCTTTGTTTCGGAGTGTGAGAAAAACTCACTAAAGAAAACTCGGCGACTGGCAAAAACAAAAATTAAACACCAACAAACAACAAGCGATGTTTGTGGTGAATTACGCGATGCTCTTTGTATCGCTCGCTTCCTAGCTCATCGCTACGCGATGCGCTACGCTGCTTTTTGTATCGCTCGCTTCCTAGCTCGCTGCATGTTCTCAGGCCACTCTGCGCGCCCTCTCTGCTTGCCCCAAGTCTCTCGGCGGTTGCCCCCACCTCTTGCCTACCGAGGGCTTTATGAATGGCACGGGGAGACCGTTCGCTGCGCTGTGCGCTACGCGTTGCTTTCTGTATCGCTCGGCTACGCGGCTCTTTGCCGCTTCCTAGCTCCGCTCGCTGCATGTTCTCATATCTCTTGGCTATTGCGTTCAGGCCTGCCTACCAAGAGCCCCATGAACGGCGCGGCAAGGCCGTGCGCTGCGCTGCGGCTTTCTGTATCGCTCGCTTGCTAGCTCGCTCCTTGTTCTCAAACCTCTTGATATCGCGTTCAGATTATGCTTTTGCACAAGGCATGTACTTGCACCTAACTCAAGGGAGAGTTTCTCGGCAGGTCTGTGCCGTGCCAAGATAACGGAGATTTGTGCTAAGTGGTGTCCTTGCTACGCGCTACGCTGCTTTTTGTAACGCTCGCTTCCTAGCTCATCGCTGCGCGATGCTTTTTGTCCCGCTCGCTGCACTCGCTACGCGATGCTTTTTGTAACGCTCGCTTCGCATGCTTTCTTGCCGCTTTCTAGCTCGCTACGCTCGCTGGACTTTTTGCCGCTTTCTCGCTCCACTCGCTGCTGCGCTTGGCTCTTTGCTGCACCACGTTTTCACCCCGTACTAGAATAATATTTGCGGGGCACTGATCTTCTTTCACACTTAAGGTCTTTAATATTTCCGCCTGCATCGGCAGTGAGTCGGCAGCTCTCTCCGCCTTGGATGCTATCGCCATCTTGTTCGAAGCTATTTTTATCATCAAAATAAATAAGTGCCATGAGGATGGTCAGCTCGCCACCCTTGCCAGAGAGGTATAGCCGGCTGTTGTCAGCTCCCTCTGGAATGCCTTGCCCTCCTTGTGGGTTAAATATAGGCATAGACCAGACGGTATTATAGCTGAAGAACTTAAAGATCTTCTTATCTCCTGCACTAAAGGGGTTGTCTACACATTTAGGGTAGATTTTGTGTTTTGCGCCGCCGATGACCATCCTACCACCCTCACTCTTCTGGATGAAGTTTTTGTGGTCATGCAGATATTTGCTGGCGCCGTCATCTACATAAACAAGCAGATAGCACTTGCTATGCCTGTAGAAGTATTCATGTCTATTACCCTGCCAATTAATCCCCACCGTCATAGCTCTATCAATACTACCTGGACCGAATCCTGACATATTGTAGTTGTTTGTCTTAACTAGAAGATTAGGTAGAAGAAGATTAGGTAGAAGCTCGTCATTCTTTTTTTCAGAACCCTTTTGCTGCGCGGTTGGCCCAATCTGCAAGCAACCTAGCATTAGTGATAGTAGTAACAGTGCTTTCATAACAATCACCTCCAAAAAATATTGCCAAGTCCATCTCACTTTGACTACGTATCGACCGTTTTTTTTTGCTTTAACTTCGCTTGTGATTTTGTCCGTGTTTTTTTGTAACTAGCCAATATCTTGGCTGAATTTTTTGGCCGCGTTCCGCACGCAATGCTACGCGGCTTTTTGTAACGCTCGCTTCCTAGCTCATCGCTACGCGATGCTTTTTGTATCGCTCGCTCTACGAGACTGTTTGCCGCTTTCTCGCTCCCTCGCTGCATGTTCTCAGGCCACTCTGCGCGCCCTCTCTGCCTGCCCTCAAACCTCTCGGCTGTTGACCACACCTCTTGCTCACCGAGAGCCCCATGAACGGCGCGGCGAGGCCGTTCGCTGCGCTGCGGCTTTTTTGTGTCGCTCGCTTCCTAGCTCGCTTCGCTCGCTACGCTGCTTTTTGTATCGCTCGCTTCCTAGCTCGCTGCATGTTCTCAGGCCACTCTGCGCGCCCTCTCTGCTTGCCCCAAGTCTCTCGGCGGTTGCCCCCACCTCTTGCCTACCGAGGGCTTTATGAATGGCACGGGGAGACCGTTCGCTGCGCTGTGCGCTACGCGTTGCTTTCTGTATCGCTTGGCTACGCGGCTCTTTGCCGCTTCCTAGCTCCGCTCGCTGCATGTTCTCATATCTCTTGGCTATTGCGTTCAGGCCTGCCTACCAAGAGCTTCATGAACGGCACGGCAAGACCGTCCGCTGCGCTGCGGCTTTTTGTATCGCTCGCTTCCTAGCTCGCTGCTTGCGCTCTGATCTCCCTGTATTGCGTTCAGATTATTTTTTCGCACAGGGCATGTGCTCACAACCTATTTTAGGGAGAGTTTCTCGGCAGGTCTGCGCTCTGCCAAGACAACGGCGGTAAGTGCTAAGGGACTAGCTCCACTGCGCCCTGCCAAGCATGCCAGTGAGACTGGCAACTGCGGTTGGCAAGAGAGCATATTCTTGCTATAATTCCCCCCGCCCTTTGCACATCAAGAGAGCGCGTGCTTGGCAGAACTTCCCCCGCAATACGACCATGCCGCTTACGAGAAGAAGTGGTGGAACTTTTGGATGCAGCAACGTCTGTTTGCTGCTGACAGTAGATCGACGCGTGAACCCTACGTTATCCTCATGCCTCCGCCTAACGTCACCGACCGCCTGCACATGGGGCATGGACTGAACAACACGCTGCAGGATATCTACATTCGCTGGCAACGCATGTGCGGCAAGGAAGTCTGCTGGTTGCCAGGTACCGACCATGCGGGCATTGCCACCCAGATGATGGTGGAAAAATCCCTCCAGCAGGAAGGTATCACGCGGCAGGAGTTGGGGCGCGACGAGTTTGTCAAACGCTGCTGGCAGTGGAAGGACAAGCACGGCGACATCATCGTCTCGCAACTGCAACGGCTGGGGGCCTCAGCTGATTGGGAACGGCAAGCCTTCACTATGAGTCCGCAGCTGTCGCAGGCAGTGCGCAGTACTTTCGTCGATCTCTACCACAAAGGCTTGATTTATCGGGGCGAGCGGCTGGTCAACTGGGACTTCGCCTTGCACACCGCTATTTCCGACGATGAGGTGGTCAACATTGAAGAGACGGGCAAGCTGTGGTCGTTTGCCTATCCGCTCGACGACGGTAGCGGTGAGTTAGTGGTAGCCACGACGCGCCCTGAAACAATGTTTGGCGATACTGCCGTCGCCGTGCATCCTGATGATAAACGCTATCAGGCCTATATCGGCAAACAGGTCAAGCTGCCGCTAACCACACGCACCTTGACGGTCATCGCCGACCCTTATGTCAAGCAGGACTTCGGTAGCGGCTGTGTTAAAATCACTCCAGCCCATGACTTCAACGATTTCGACATCGGCAAACGCCATAACCTACCTCTGCGCAACATTTTCGACGCTCAGGGTCTGCTCAACGAGCAAGCTCCCGTGCCATTGCAGGGCCTCACCCGCGACGAAGCTCGCACCCGCACCGTGCAGCTTATGCAGGACGCGGGGCTGTTACGAGACACGGTCAAGCATCGCCTCACCCGCCCGTATTCCGATCGCAGCAAGGTGTTGATCGAGCCGCGGCTCTCGCAGCAGTGGTTTCTCAAGATGCAGCCGCTGGTCAACGAAGCGGTGCGCATCGCCCAAGATGGCGAGCTGTGCTTTTACCCGCCCAGCTGGAAAAAGACGTATCTGCATTGGTTGGAAAACATCGAAGACTGGTGCATCTCCCGCCAGCTGTGGTGGGGACATCGTATTCCTGTCTGGCGCTGTGCGGATTGCCAGCAGTATACGGTTGCCAAAGACGACCCGACACAATGCACGCATTGCCATAGCCAGGCGATCGCCCAGGACGAAGACGTGCTCGACACCTGGTTTAGCAGCTGGCTGTGGCCGTTCAGCACGCTCGGCTGGCCCGCAGTGCAAGACAATAGTGCTCTCCAAAAATTTTACCCGTCACAGGTATTGATTACGGGGGCTGATATAATTTTTCTCTGGGTGGCACGCATGGTTATTGCGGGTCTCGAAACCATCGGCAGCCCCCCCTTCAAAGATGTCTATTTCAACTCGATCATCTGCGATCATCAAGGACGCAAATTTTCCAAAACACTTGGCAATGGCATCGACCCGCTCGCCGTCATTGAAGCACATGGTGCTGATGCGGTGCGCTATACTTGTATCAGCCTGGCCCCCCTCGGCGGTCGGGCGCGCCTGGGACTGAAAGATTTTGAGCATGGCGGTAGGTTTATCAACAAGCTTTGGAATGCCGCTCGCTTTTTACTGGCGCAGCCCGCGCTGCCCACAAAACTGCCGGCATTGTCAGCCACCGAGCTGAGCGTGCCAGAGATGTGGCTGCTCAGCGAATTCAAACAGACAGTAGCGAAGATAGATAAGCACTTGCGGTCTTATCGTGTCGATAGCATGGCCGAGACACTTTACCACTTTATTTGGGGCACTTATTGCGATTGGGGGGTTGAGATTGCCAAAAACATTTTGCGCCAACAAAGCCTGCCGCCTGAGCAAATTTTAGCGACGATGACTTATGTTATGGATGGCCTGCTGCGCTTAGCGCACCCCATGATGCCGTTTATCAGCGAAGAAATCTGGCAGCGCTTGCCATCCCATCCCGATTGGGATCGACCCCGCAGCCTTGTCGTTGCCGCCTTCCCTGAGACGAAACAGCTTACGTCTTTTTCGGCAGAGGAGTTGCAGGATTGGCACTTTACCCGCCGCGTGATTACCGCCATCAGGACTTTGCGCAGTCGTAGTGCACTGCCGCCACGGAACAAGCTTAACGTTAGCATTGTCGTTGGTGCGGCCGCCGCGGGCTTGCGTGCTGATGAAGAGTGGTTGCGTGACCTCGCCCAGCTCGACGGCATTGCTTGGTTAGCAGCTGACGCACCCAAGCCTGTGCCTGCATTGGTGCAAGTTGGGGCAGGGTTTGAAGTTTACACCGCCGCGTCGCACATCGATATGCCGAGTGAAAGAGAAAAATTGCGCAAAGAACAGGCACAACTGGAGACGCGCTTGCAAAAAATAGCAGGCAAGCTCAACAACACGGCGTTCTGTAGCAAAGCACCGCCGCATATCTTGCAGGAGCAGCGGGACAAGCAGCGCCTGTTGCAGGAGCAGTTGCACAGCGTGCGGCTTAACTTGCAGGCCTTGGGGGAGGACTGACAGATAGCACCGCGGTCGTTTAACAAAGAACGCCAGAACTCTTGCCCCACTAGGGTGACAGGTATTTAATTTGCCACCCGCCACCACCGTTGCACTCGTAGTAGACGCGTTCGTTGAGGCGGTTTTCGTCCGAGATGTAGAACTCAAAACAGCCTGGGGTCATGGCATAGCCCCCCCAGTGAGGCGGGCAAGGCAGGCTATCCCCCGTGTGTTCTGTTTGCGCCTGCGTAAATCTTTGCTGCAAATTCTGGTAAGACGGAATGACACTGCTCTGGTCAGAGATAGACGCGCTTATCTGCTTGGCTAAGGCGCGTGAGGCAAAGTAGCGTTGCGATGCCTCCCTGCTTAATTTTTGCACAGTGCCTTCAATGCGTATCTGGCGTTCGAGCGGTTGCCAATAAAACAGCAGGGCGGCGTTGCTGTTCGCGGCCAGCTCTCGTCCCTTGCGGCTGGTGTAGTTCGTGTAAAAACTAAACGCCCCTGCAACCAGACCTTTAAAGTAAACGATCCGCAGCGAAGGACGTGCCTCAGGAGTTGCCGTGGCCAATGCCATTGCGGGCACATCTAGTCCGTCGCAACGTTGAGCTTCTGCATACCAATGCTCGAAGTGTTGGAAGGGGTCGGGCCAGGTGCGCATATTTTTTCACCACGTGCTTGCAAAAACAAACTTCCTCCGCTACCATGTGGGGAGAGTTTACTTTGCTCACTTACAACATTTTTTAGGAGAAGACCAATGTTTAGTACTCTTTCGCTTCTTTTGTCGACAACTATGCTGCTGGCATTTGCTGGCGTGGCATCTGCTGGCAATGACATCGATGGCAAGATCACCGTGTATGATGATTTTATGCTTGTTGACGAGGATGGTCGGCACATCACCCTTACCGAGGGCACACACACGGCTGAATTCAGCTATAAAATTCGCAAAGGCGAACTCGAAATAGAGATCGATGACATCGACAACGGCAAGGATCGCGACTTTGAGTTCCAGATTCCCAATTTAACGGAAGAGGATTTCCGCAAGGAAAGTTTGGAGCTGCATTTCCCTAATACTCCTGGCGATCGTGAACTAGACACCAAGATGTTGGTTACCAACAAGATCTTGTCTAAAAAAGGGCCGTATGGTAACTACTACCGCTGTCGGGAACGCGGTTCAGTCATCTACTCCTACCGTCCTGTTGTCTTTTATCTCGCCAATCGTATCACCCATGTCGTGGCTCGTATAAGCAGCGACGAGGAGACTCTGGCACTGTTCGAGGCAAATAGGCATACTCGCGGCCGTGAGATCGTGTGGAAGGGCCGGTGCGGTGACATGATGCCAGAAAACCTTGAGGACGTTGTGCCCAACTGATGCTCGCGCAGTTGATTAGCTTAGGTCGCGTTAGCCGTAGCTCCTCGATGACATTGCAGTAGCTGTGGTTGGATGCTGCAACGAGAGGCAGTTAGCGGTGATTGAGGCGGTTGGAGTTAGGTCAGTAGCGTGTCTGGCCTGGTGAGCGATGATGCTGTCCATGACGCGGCCTGTGCCGCGCTCGCGGTCATCGAGCGTGCTGGTGGTGAGTCGAGGCTCGCTGGTGGTTGCGTGCGTGACCGCCTGCGCGGCGTTGTCCCTAAAGATTACGATATTGCTACGACAACGTTACCACGGGAGACGACGCGGATTTTTCGTGCCGCGGGCTACAGGACTATTCCCACAGGCATCAAACACGGCACTATTACCCTGCTGTCCCCCGCGGGTGCGATTGAGATTACCACCCTACGCCGTGATATCGAGACCGATGGTCGGCATGTTACCAAAATTGTGTTCAGCAAAAGTTTCGCCGCCGATGCGGCGCGGCGTGACTTTACCATCAATGCCATGTTTGAGGATCGGCGCGGCCAGGTTTATGACTTTTTTCAGGGACGCCGCGACCTGCAAGCTAAACGCCTAGCCTTTGTCGGTGACCCTGCACAGCGCATTGAGGAGGATTATCTGCGCATTATGCGCTTGTTTCGTTTTCAGGCGCAGCTTGGCTTTGAGCCGCGGCAGGACGCATTGGCGGCAGTGCGTGACAGGTGCACAGGCTTGGCGGGCATCAGCCAAGAGCGGATTACCGCGGAACTGCTGGCGACGCTGAGTATTGCTGACATCGTTGCGGTAGTGCAGGCAATGCAGACCTGTGGTGTGCTCGCCGTTATTTTGCCTGAGCTCAGTGCACTACTGCCCCTGGCAGAAATTGCGCGCAGTGCTGCCATCGATGCACCCTATCGTTGGTTGGCAAGATTGGCACTGCTGTTGGGCGAACTTACCTCACCTCAGCTTGAGGCAACCTTGCGCCGTCTCAAGCTTTCTAATCAACAGCAGCGCCTAGTGCTAACCCTGTTGCTAAACATCCCGCGTATCACCACCCTGCCGGCTCGCCGCTCGGCGATGATGGCCTTGCTCGACGACATCGAGCGCCACGCCCCCCGACATGCCTTCCTGCAAATATACTATCCCATCTGGAAGCTATGCAGTATCGAGGGTGCGTTTCACCCCAATCTTTCTTTGCTGCACGACTGCGAGACACAGTTTGGCGCACTGCGGCGGCACGCGTTGCCGCTGCGGGGCACGGATTTAATGCAGGCCTTTGCTCTCGAATCAAGCCCTGTGGTGGGCGAGTTGCTGCAGCGCTTGCAGACGCACTACCGTGATGGTGAGTGGCAAACTCGCGCCGAAGGACTGGCTCTGGCGGAACAGCTACTGCTTGCGCTACGCGGCTCTTTGTAACGCTCGCTGCGCTCGCTGCGCTCGCTGCGCTACGGCTTTTTTGTATCGCTCGCTTTCTAGCTCGCTGCATGTTCTCAGGCCACTCTGCGCGCCCTCTCTGCTTGCCATCAGACCTCTCGGCGGTTACGTTCAAGCTTGCACACCAAGAGCCCTATGAAGGGCGAGGCGAGGCCGTACGAAAACTCGACCATAAATACTGCCAATACTGCCGTTAGATTATGCTTTTGCATAAGGCATGTACTCACAACCTATTTCAGGGGCGAGTTTCTCGGTAGGGCTGCGCCTCGCCAAGACAACGGAGATTTGTGCTAAGGGACTAGCTCCGCTTGGGTTTGCCTCAGAACCCCTTGCTTGCCTCAGGCTCCTCGGCGGTTGCCCACACCTCTTGCCCACCGAGAGCGCCGTGGCGCGCTGCTTTTTGTAACGCTCGCTTCCTAGCTCGCTGCTTGCGCTCAGACCTCTCGTTATTGCGTTCAGGTTTGCCTTCAGACCACTCGCTATTGCGTTCAAGCTTGCCCTTAGGTCTCTCTGCTTGTGCTCAAACCTCTCGTTATTGCGCTCAGGCTTGCCTACCATAGAGCTCCATGAACGGCAGAGCGAGACCGTGCGAAAACTCGACCACAAATATTGCCAATACTGCCGTCGGATTATTCTTTAGCACAAGGCATGTGTTTGCACCTATCTCAGGGGAGAGTTTCTCGGTAGGTCTGCGCCGTGCCAAGATAACGGAGGTACGGGCTAAGTAGTGTCTGCGCCGTGCCAAGATAACGGTGACTTGCGCTAAATAAGGTCTTTGCCTCTCGCTATTGCGTTCAAGCTTGCCCCCAAACCTCTCGTTATTGCGTTGAGGCTTGCCATCAGGCCCCTCGCTCCTTGCCCCCAAGCCTTCTCGCGATTGCGTGCAAATGATGGATGTTTAGCCTATGCCTGAAAAAACCAGATATTCGCGTTACTACAGGTAGGGCTTAACAAAATCAGCGAACGATTTGGCTCGAATCACCTGTTCGCCATCACAATCGTCAGGATCACAAACCTTTGAGACCTGGCAGTTGCCGTCACTATCAACGATGAAATCTTCTTCACCACGAGCTACCAGTCCGTTAACCGTGCCCGTGTGCGCATCGAATACAGGCGAGCCAGAGTTGCCCACCCACAGATCAGCATTGATAGTGAAATAGTCACGCTTGCGCACCGATCTGATCTTGCCATGACTTATTTTGGTTGGTAAGCCCAGCGGGTGGCCGATAACCGTCACCGCCTCACCTTTGACAGCCTCACCCTGTGTGCGCAAGGGCAAGGCCTGCCGGCCCTGCACGGCACGATCGAGGCGCACTACCGCAAAGTCCAACCCCGCCGCGATCTCGTAAACACGTTCCAGCACTTCTTTGCAAAAGTAGACACTGCTGAGCGGCAAGTGTGTCGGATCGGCGCTGCTACTGTGATAGGAAAAGTCGAACACCACCGCCGTCACCTGACAAGCACCCACATCAAGAAAACAGTGTGCGGCCGATACCAACACATCGGCGCCGACCAAAAAACCAGAACAGCTGCCCACACTCGGCTGTTCCCAGAAGGCCTCCCTGTGGCATAGCCCGAATCTTTTGCCAGCCACCTCTGTAGCCAGCCGATAGTCGTGCGCTTCGCCCTCAAGCTTATGCACCTGGGTGCGATCAACCAGCAGTGCCGTTGACTTAGCCAACTCCCGCCAATGTGCGACCTCAAACTGATCCAAGTCATGACGATCATCCTCGCCATAGATTACCTGTGGCAACATTTGAGAAAAGAGCAGAGAACTGCTAATAGCCAGAATAACGGCAGACAGCAACGTGCCTGCCGCCACACGAACGCAAACCAAGTCTGACACTCCGAGGTACCCGAACCAAAACTAACGCGGCAAAGATTGTCTGGGAGGATAACCTCATTCTGGGTCGTGGTCAAGCTTAACCTGCGTTATCGTTGTCAAAAAAGGGGAAGTGATGCTGCTCATAACGCTCGGTGATCCACACAGCATCTCCATCGCGATCCTGCAGCGCCTGCTACCACGTCCATATCCGCTGGTAATTATCGGCAGTGCTCGGCACTGGCAGGAGCAGACGCAAGGCAAGCCACAACTGCCCTTCACGCCATTAGCCTCGCTTGATTTTGCCGAGGGCTTACCACCCGGTAATTATTTTTACGACATTGGGCGTAGCGATTGCTGCGTTTCAACCACGGCCCTCAGCGCACAGCAACGCGGCACCCTTGCCACCGCCGCCCTGCAGAGTTTGTGCGACCTCAGTTACCGCGGCCGCTATGCCGTGCTGACCTGCCCCATCGATAAGCAGGCTTGTGCTCGCGCTGGGTTTGCCTGGCGGGGGCAGACGGAATTTTTTGCGCAGTGCTACGATTGCGAGACAATCATGGTGCTGAGCAGTGCTGAATTGAATGTCGGTCTCGTCACCAATCACCTTGCCATCCGTGAACTGCCCGCGGCGCTGACCGTGTCACTGGTATATAGCAAGCTGAAACTTTTTGCCCGCACGCTCAGCACGCAACTGTCCCGCCCGCAACCTCGCATCGCCGTCTGTGGCTTCAACCCGCACTGCGGTGATGGCGGTCTCTGCGGCGCTGAGGATACAGACATTATCGCCCCTGCAATTGCCGCGGCGCAAAAAGAAATCGATGGCACAGTTACAGGGCCGCATGCTGCCGACAGTATTTTTTATCCCGCCCGCCGCGGCGAGTACGACGGTGTGCTGGCAATCTACCACGATCAAGGTCTTGCACCGCTTAAAGCTTGCGCGGCCTACGATGCTGTCAACCTCAGTGGTGGCTTGCCGATTTTGCGCGTCGCCCCCGATCACGGCCCCGCGGCTGACCTGTACGGCAAAGACCGCGCCAACCCGCAAAGTTTTGTCGCTTGTTTTAAGATTATCGATGCTTATTTGAGCAACGCAACTGATGCCTGATATCGTCATCAAAGGGGCATCTGAACATAACTTGCGCAACATCGACGTGCGCATTGCCCGCCATGCCATCACCGTCGTCAGCGGGGTAAGTGGTGCTGGTAAGAGCACGTTGGTGCTGAACGTTATTTTGCGTGAAGCCCAGCGGCGTTTTTTCAACACCATGTCGTTGCATGCGCGCAAACTGCTACGCGGCTTCACCCGCCCCGCGGTTAAGGCCATCAGCGGCTTGTCCCCCGCCTTGATCTTGCCGCAAGCTCTGCCCACCCCGCACGCGACAGCATCTGTCGGAGGAGCTACAGGTCTCAGCGAGTTGTGGCGCATCTTGTTTGCCGCGCTAGGGGTGAGAAAATGCCCCCAGCATAATATTCCGACGACAGCACACACGCACACGAGCATCAGGGATGCACTGCTTACTGGCCCTGCCAACACCAACCTCGTGCTCGCGGCACCGTTGCCCGCCAAAAAATATACGGCAAAAGATTGGCATACCCTGCGACAAAAATACCTGCGCGTTATCATCGACGGCAAGCTTTATGCTCTCGATGACGACCAGGCCTTGCCTGCAGTCACTCGTGCTAACACGGTCAATGCGGTCATCGATGTCATTCGCCGCAGAGAGGGGGAACGCCTAGCACGCAGCATCGAGCTGGCACTGCTGGTCGGCAACGGGCGCTGCAGTGCCACACACTATGTGCAGCGACAATTGCAACAGGCTCAGCACTTTTCTACTGCAGCCAGCTGTTCAGTGTGCAATTTTACTTGGCCACTGCTGGAAGCACGTCACTTTGCCAACAACTGCGAGGCTTGCCGCGGTCGGGGCAACATTGCCACGCACCCTTGCTCTGCCTGCTCCGGCACAGGTTTGCGGGCTGACCTGCATGCGATCACGCTTGCCACGCACTCGTTGCCACAAATCAGAAACATGACACTTGACAGCCTGCAAGGGGTGGTCCGGCAACTGCTCACCACCCCGAAGCTAGCCACGCCCTTGCGCACGGTGTTGCAGCAGCTGAGGGGTGAGCTCTTACAACTGCAGGAACTCGGTCTCGACTATTTGACTTTAGCCACCCGACTGCACAGCCTGTCGAGCGGTGAGTTGCAAAAAATCAGGATTGCTACTTTGCTCAACGAAAATTTAAACGGTGTCATCTATATCTTCGATGAACCAAGTCAGGGCTTGGCCGCCGTAGAGGTTGAACAGCTGTGGCAGAAATTTGTGCACCTCAAGCACAACGGCAACACCGTCATCATCGTCGACCATAGCCGCGTCATTCTGGAGAAAGCCGATCATATCATCGATCTCGGTCGTGGCGGGGGCGAACAGGGGGGAGAGGTGATAGCGAGCTTTACTTTTAGCGAGTGCGCCCGTTTCCGCACCGTTTCGCCAACCGCAGAATTTTTGTGTCGCGCCCAGCCGCCAGTGCCCCAAACACTAGCCGCGGCGCCGCGGGAATTGTTGGAAATCCTGCCGTCTCGGGTCAATAATCTGCACATCGAGCGCGTGCGGCTGCTGCCGCGCGGCATCAATATAGTTACAGGTGTCGCGGGGGCGGGCAAGTCGAGTTTGATTGAAGGCTGTCTCTATCGCGCCTTGCAAGCACGTGCACGTGGGGATGTCAGCGATCGTTGTCAGCTACGTGGTTTTGAAACGTTGCGCAAAATTTATTTCGTCGATCGCCGTCCCTTGCAGCCACGACAACGCAGTATGGTAGCCATGCAGCTCGATATTTTTGGTTGGCTACGGCGGCTGTTGGGGCAACTAAAAGAGAGCCAAATCGCTGGCTTCAGTGCCACTGATTTTTCTTTGAGTGCTGCTAGCCGCGGGCGTTGTGCTCACTGTCGCGGTGCAGGGGTAGTTGCGGCGAGTGTTGCCTACCTGCCTCCGACACCTTGCCATGTTTGCCGCGGGCGGCGTTACGATGCGGCCCTCGACGACATAACGTGGCGTGGTTTAAGTCTCCCTGCCATACTGGACTTGAGTATCGACAGGGCGGCGAAATTTTTTTGCAACTTCAGTAAGGTGCATGCTGTGCTGCAAGCCGCTATCGATCTCGGTCTCGGTCATCTGCAGCTCGGCCGCACCACCGCGCAGCTCTCAGGTGGTGAAAGCCAGCGCTTGCAACTCGTGCCCTGCCTCGCCAAAGCCGACCGCAATACACTACTACTGCTCGACGAGCCGGGCCGAGGTTTGCACTGCGAAGACATTGCTAAATTGTTGCAGGTTTTACAAAAGTTACGTGACGCAGGCGCAACACTCGTCTTAATCGAGCACAACGCCGAGCTCAGCGCGGCCAGCGATTGGCTCATCCAGCTGGGGCCCGGCGGCGGACGCTATGGCGGTCGATTGTTGCGGGAAGGAGCACCCTAGGTAACGCGGCTTTTTTGTAACGCTCGCTTCGCTCGCTACGCTGCTTTTTGTATCGCTCGCTTCCTAGCTCGCTGCTTGCCCCCAAGTCTCTCGGCAGTTGCCCCCACCTCTTGCCTACCGAGGGTTCCATGAACGGCACGGCAAGACCGTGCGAAAACTCGACCACAGATACTGCCATATTGTCGTTAGATTATGTTTTTAGATAAAGCATGTGCTTATACATGCTCAGGTCGAGTTTCTCGGTAGGGCTGTGCCGTGCCAAGATAACGGAGGTTTGTGTTAAGTGGTGTCCTTGCCCCCAAGCCTCTCTGCTTGCGCTCAAACTTCTTGGCTGTCGCGCTCAATCTTGCCTACCGAGAGCTCCGTGAAGGGCGCGGCAAGACCGTGCGAAAACTCGACCACAAATACTGCCAATACTGCAACCAGGTTATTCTTTCGCACAAGACATGTGCCTACATCTGTTGAGGGAGAGTTTCTCGGCAGGTCTGTGCCGTGCCAAGATAACGGAGGTTTGGGCTAAGGAAGGTCTTTGCCTCTCGGCGGTTGCGTTCAAGCTTGCCCTCAGGCCTCCCTGCCTGTCATCAGACCTCTTGCCTACCGAGAGCTCCATGAATGGCGGGGCGAGACCGTGCGAAAACTCGACCACAGATACTGCCATATTGTTGTTAGATTATGCTTTTAGATAAAGCATGTGCTTATACATGCTCAGGTCGAGTTTCTCGACAGGGCTGTGCCGTGCCAAGATAACGGAGGTTTGTGTTAAGTGGTGTCCTTGCCCCCAAGCCTCTCTGCTTGCGCTCAAACTTCTTGGCTGTCGCGCTCAATCTTGCCTACCGAGAGCTCCGTGAAGGGCGCGGCAAGACCGTGCGAAAACTCGACCACAAATACTGCCAATACTGCAACCAGGTTATTCTTTCGCACAAGACATGTGCCTACATCTGTTGAGGGAGAGTTTCTCGGCAGGTCTGTGCCGTGCCAAGATAACGGAGGTTTGGGCTAAGGAAGGTCTTTGCCTCTCGGCGGTTGCGTTCAAGCTTGCCCTCAGGCCTCCCTGCCTGTCATCAGACCTCTTGCCTACCGAGAGCTCCATGAATGGCGGGGCGAGGCCGTTCGCTACGCTGCGGCTTTCTGTATCGCTCGCTTCCTAGCTCGCTCCCTGTCCTCATACCACTCGCTATTGCGTTCAGATTATGCTTTCGCACAAGGCATGTGCTTACACCTATTTCAGGGGAGAGTTTATCGGTAGGGCTGCGCCTCGCCAAGACAACGGAGATACGTGCTAAGTGGTGTCCTTGCCTCAGATTTCCCTGTATTGCGTTTAAGCTTGCCCCCAAGCCTTCTCGCGGTTGCCCCCACCTCTTGCCTACCGAGAGCTTCATGAACGGCACGGGGAGACCGTGCGAAAACGACCGCAGATATTGCCAATACTGCAACCAGATTATTTTTTTGCATAAGGCATGTGCTTATACATATTCGTGGGGAGTTTCTCGGTAGGTCTGCGCCGTGCCAAGATAACGGGGGTACGGGCTAAGGAAGGTCTTTGCCTCTCGCTCTTTGCCATTAGACCTCTTGCCTACCGAGAGCCCTATGAAGGGCGGGGCGAGGCCGTGTGTAGTAACCCCCTGAAAAAAATCCGATATACATGCATAGGCAACGCCTGTATAACGACCGCGCTGGGTTGGAGGCAAGCAGTGCCGAGAAGAGCATACGATCTGGGCGAAGAAGCCAGTTGGGACGGGCTTGACCCTGAAGAAGTAGAATTGCACCACCGTCGTTTAACCGCAGAACCGCAGCCTGTCTTCCCAGTTATTGACACCTGTCGGTGTGACAACGGTGGTATCCTGCCACTCGACGAGTTGCTTTACCTCACCGATGCCGCGGTTGACGTGTTGCAGAACTTTATCGCTCTTGTGCCCGCCGCGGGGGCCGCGAGTCGTTTTCTGCGGCCGCTTGACAAGTTGACCCGATTGATACGGAAGGGTGACTATCAGGCAGTGCGTGCCGAGTTGCAGCATTTAAAGCAGGCCGAAATGTTGCGGCTGCCGCTTTTCTACAGCGTGCGTGACATGATTAAAAGCGGCGAGGACGTAGAAGATGCTACCCTCGATGAAGAACGCTCCTCCTCGCTAGGGCTGTTCCCATTCCCCAAAGCGTTTCATCCCTGCGTGCTGGAAGACTACTCGTTCTTCGCCTTCAAGGTGGCCGAGCATCGTGCCATCGGTGCGCTAGAGAAGCAGGCGTTTATCATCCCTGAGCGCAGCGGGCGTTTGTTCAGGAGCAGGTCTTCCGCCCACTGTATTTACGGCGATGCCATGTTCTTCGAGCAGAAGGGCGATCTCTGCACGGTGCGTTTGCTGCCCGATGGTAAACCTTACCGCGACGACAACCACTGCATGTCAGTCGTGCCTGCGGGACATGGCGTGCTAACCAGACTCTTCCCGCGCATCAAGGCACAGGTTAAGGCTCACTCCGCTTTTATTCGCAATATCGATAATGTCATGGGTGGGGGCGAACAGCCTGTAGAGGTCTGTCGATCTTTTTTGCGCTTGCATCACTTCATCGTCACCCACGTGCGCAAAATAAGGAATGCGTTGCGACGTGAACAACTCGACCGTGCCGAGCAGTTGGCACATGACATCATCATCAGCGTTTTGCGCCGCAAGCCACCTGCCAACGCCCTGTGGTATGTGCTGCAGGAACTGTTTCACAGTGAACGCCCCGATGCCGATGCCGCGACAGATAGGCAGAATTTGTTGACCCTCTATGCTCGCCCCGTCAATACGCTCGGACAAGTTCCTAATAACGGCAAGGATGTCGGAGGCACGCCAGTGTTTGCCAAGTGGAACGGCCACCGCATCAAAATCTGCCTCGAAATTCCACACATGCGCGAGGAAGATGCCGCCAATCTGAACCCAGAACAAGCCACGCACTTCAATCCTGTCTTCGCGGCTTGCGAGTTGGATGCACGCTACGACACCCGCACCAGTCCCTTCTGGCTAGGGGCGCGCAAAACTTTCGCGGGACAGCAGGTCATGTATCACGAAACATTGTTCTCGGAAGTGATCGGCAACAGTTTGCACTGCAACACGCTGTTCGTAGAAGTGCCCCGCGCTATTTTCAATCCTCACAAGTGCGTCACCGATGCCAAAGATCGCCACATCGATGATTGGGGTTTCTCGCATCGGGATTTTCCTTCATGGTAGGTGCACCCCGCGCTGTGCGCCAAAGAGCGGCACGAGTGGAACAGGTGAGGCGACCGCGAGCAAGCAGGCGACTCGGTCAAAATTTTCTTTGCGATGCCAACCTCAGTGCGAAGATCGCGCGCTTGGCCCGCCATCTTGCCCCGCATGGAGTGTGCGATGAGATCGGTGCGGGCAGTGGCAATCTGACTGCGGCGCTGCTGGCGGAGGGCTTGCAGGTTACGGCGATCGAGAAAGACATACGCCTATTGCCAACTCTTGCGGCACGCTTTCCCCACCTGCAACTCGTGCACCGCGACGTGCGAGACTGGCAGCCACCACCGACAGATACGGGCCGGCTATGTGTTGGCAATATCCCCTATGCCTTGACGACAGACATCTTGATGTGGTTCAAAAAAAACCGAGCCTGCTATCAACACGCGCTGTTCACAGTGCAGCGAGAAGTAGCGGCGCGACTCGTCGCCCAACCCGCGTCAAAAGCATACGGACGGATTACCGCCTGCATGCAGCTGTTCTTCGTGGTGCGCAAGCACTTCGACATCCCGCGCCGTTGTTTCCGCCCTCAGCCGCGGGTTGATTCGGCTCTGATTTCGCTGACACCGTGTGCATCACCCTGCGACCAGGCTGAACAGGAGCTAGCCTTCGCGCGTTTCACACAGATGCTGTTCCACATGCGGCGCAAAACACTAGCGACGACCCTCAAGCGCCACGGTATCTCGTGTAGTGCACTCACGGCAGCGGAAAGGCAAGCACGGGCTGAGACCCTTTCGCCGCAGCGCATTTGGGCACTCATGTGTGCGCTCGATACTTCAGCTGTTGCACATACACGCTGATCGCCGCGGACTTTGCCCTGCTTGGCACGGTGCTCGCAGTTAAGTGGAGGAGGGTAAACCTTCCCCCTCAGACATAGCTCATTTCTCGACAGCTTTGCGCAACAGAGCCCCAGCTTTGAAGACGGGCGCTTTGCGCGCGGGGATTTTTATTTCGGCCCCTGTCTGTGGGTTGCGTCCACTACGGGCTTTGCGCTTGGCAACACTGAACGTGCCAAACCCGACCAGACGCACGCCGTCTTTTTTCTTCATGTTCTTGCTGACCACATCGATGAAAGACGAGACAAAGCTTTCCACCGTGCTCTTGCTCTGTTCCGTCATGTCGGAGATTTCGTCAACTAGCTCTTTACGATTCATGTCTGTACCTCTACTGAACAGTTACTCAATGGTTACATCATATCACATCAACCATGCCGCATCACAACACGATTTTAACGAAAAACACTTGCCAAGAACTAGAAGTCGAAAAAAGCTGAAACACGAACACAGTGGGCCCACAAGGACTTGAACCTTGAACCACCCGGTTATGAGCCGGGTGCTCTAACCATTGAGCTATGGGCCCACGGTTGGCAACAGCCCGCCTCGGTGTAATGCAAACGCAGCAAGGCTGTCAAGCCGTTTGCATTGTTGCAAGATGCGCGCGACAGGGAAACTGATAGTGAGCCACAATTAATTTGTTAATTTTTCCAAACAGGCTGTTGACGTTTCACTGAGCGTCTGATAGGATGGGCGGCAGAAATGTCTTTATTACTTTTTTTAGGCTCGTGATGTGCGGTGTTTTGCATCGGCGTACGGGAGGGAGGGGCATCGATGGAAAATGTGGCTAAGGTCAGTGCAGGTAAAGCAAGGTATCCCAACTCAGCTGGTCTCTTTCAATTTTGCCGTCTGGTTCTCGATCACAAGTTTGGTGGCATTCGGGTGATCGATCAGGATGTAGGACAGATTCTTGGTTTTGATCCCGCCGATTGCAGCCACTGGAAGAATGGCAAGAAGAACATTCGCTCCATTCAAGCGGTCAAATCAATAGCTAATCATCTCGGTGTTGACGAGAAATTAATCGTCGATGTTGCTGCAGGCGATCTTGGTTACCACGAAGCCTTCAACGAGTATCAGGGTTACGGGGCTTTTGCCATCAGTGCCAACATTATGGACTCTGCCAAGAAGGACTATTACCGCCGCCACGCAGGAACTTGGAGTAAAGACCGAGAGAGCGAATTCCGCCGCTACTTCGATCCCGCGGTAGATGAGATTGACGCAGCCGTCGCTGAGGTGCATCGCCAAATAAACCTCAGTGAAGCGCCTCTCTATCTGCCCGAAGTGGTCGCAGGCTATCCTGAACTGCGTTTAGTGGGTGATGCCGACTACGAGAAGCGCAACAAAGCTATCATCGGCGCCAAGCGCAGCAGCGGTGGGACTACCACCATTACCTATCAGGCAGGCCTGGAGGTCAAGCCGTATATGCGTTATTGCCTGGCCAAGGCAATGGCTTCACACTTCCTCGATGTGAGCCGCTTTGAAAACGAGGACTTCAGTGCCTATGCACCTCACGCGCTTGAAGTGACGGGCAACCTTTTCGCCTCTCGCCTGCTTGTGCCAGCATACCTTGTGCGCAAGGAGTTGGCTGGCATCGATGTGGCCAAAGACATCGTGACTCAGCTGGCAGAGTCGTTCTGGGTGTCCAAACATTTCATGAACCGTTGCCTAAAGGAAATTTTACAAACAAAAACCGCGCTCTGAGCCACAGAGTAGCGAGAGGCTTGTGCATGCAGTTTTCACCACAAAAGCACCCGTCATTGTGGGTGCTTTTCTTCCCTGACTGGTGTGCGAAAATAACGAACGCGGGGGTTGCCTAAAAAATATGGATTTGCCGGAGCAAATGCCTTAGCATGTATAGGATGGGCGGGTTGTGGTTTGACCCGCAGCGGTTTTTGCTTAATCTAACCAAGGAGATGACAATGAGGATGTTGCATGTCGTATCTTCGGCGCTGGTCGGAGTGGGATTGGTCGTTGGTGGTGCGGTACTGAGTGCACCCAAGTGGGCAAAGAAGGGCAGTAAGGTAGTCAAGTGCAAAGGCATCGCCAAAAAAGGCCAGAACGACTGCGGTGCTAATGGGCATGCCTGTTCAGGCAAGGCGGCCAAGGACAATGATCCCAACGAGTGGATCTATGTGCCCGAAGGTGTGTGCCAGAAAATAACTGGCGGTGTGGTTATGAAAGCAACCAAAACAAAATAACCAACTGCACCTGAGGAGGTCGCGAGTGATTGAACAAACGTTATCGATTATCAAGCCCGATGCCACCGCCCGCAACCTCATCGGGCACATCCTCAGCCGTTTTGAAGAGCAGGGTTTGTCGGTGGTGGCGATGCAGATGTGTACGCTATCGTTGCCCGAGGCTGAGGGTTTTTATCACGTGCATCGGGAGCGCCCGTTTTTTCAGGACTTGGTTGCCTTTATGTGTTCGGCCCCTGTGGTCATCAGTGTGCTGGAGGGTGAAGATGCCATCGCCCGCAACCGCACTGTCATGGGGGCGACCGATCCCGCACAAGCAGGAGAGGGCACGATTAGGGCGATGCATGGACGTAGCATCGAAGAGAACAGCGTGCATGGCTCTGACAGTGCGGAGACGGCACGCTTTGAGATTGATTATTTTTTCGCGCGCGGCAAGGTATATTCGTATGACTTGAGTTGACGCGCGGCGCATCAAGCTATTGGCTGAGGTTGCAGACGATGTTCTTGTTCGTGCTGTTATTGTCGCTGTTCATGGGTGCATCTTCGTCTGTGGGTGCATCTTCGTCTGTTGCGTCAAGTGCCGCGCCGCGCCCGTTGCGGCTAATGTTTTACAACGTCCAGAATCTCTTTGACACTGTGCACGAGGAGGGCAAAAGAGACTGGGAGTTTGTGCCCCTGTCGCACCCTGGCAAGAAAGCTGGTTGTGCACAGGTGAGGAACGCACGTTACCGTCAGAGCTGTTTGGAGACGGACTGGAACGCACAGAAGTTAGCGATCAAGCTGGCACAGATTCGCAAGGTCGTGCTGCAAGAGGGACGGCCTGACATCCTCGGGCTGTGTGAAGTCGAGAATGCTCTTGTGCTCAAGCAACTGGCGCGACAGCTCGGCTATTCACACTATCTCATCACTAACGGCAGCGATATGCGCGGCATCAACGTGGCACTGCTCTACGATGGCAACGCTAAGCATCTCACCTATCAACGCTATCGCACCCATCGCTTGCGCACGGGGCGGCATTTACGGAGGCCGACACGAGACCTGTTGGAAGTGGAATTTAGCCTTGCCCATAGCAACGCGCGGCTGGTCATCTATGTCGTGCATTGGCCTGCGCAGGGGTCGCCAGCTCAGGCACGTATGGTTGCGGCACGGCGGGTGGTTGAGTTGCTTAGAGACCAGCAACGGCGGGATCCGCGTGTCAATATTATCGTCATGGGTGACTTCAACGTCGCGGTATCTGACCATCCACACCCGTTTCGTGAGCTGTTCGACAGTCGTGGTCTTAAGGACGTACAACGTGCCTTCAAGCATGACAAGAGCATCGCCTGGGAGCAACGTCTGGCCGCACCCCTAGGCACTTATTTCTATCCTCCGAAGATGAGCTGGGACAGTCTTGATCGCATTTTTTACAACAAAAACCTGCGCAACAACAAAGCTCTGGAGCTGGATGTGCCCAGCTTTCGTATCCTTTCCTATCCATGGTTGACGAATACCTTCACTTACAAAAAGCTCGGCGAATTTCTACTCGGATCGACGGTCAGCAACGTGCCCAAGCGTTACAATTTCAAAGCCGTCGAGGCTGAGGCAGCTGGCTACAGCGATCATTTTGCCCTGCGAGTCGACTTGCGTTACCGCTGAGGATGCGGACATGAGCAAGACGACTGCCTTTGGCACGCCCAAGAGAGAAGGGCATGATGCCAAGGCGTTCTATGGGCGGCGCATGTACGCGAGCATCAAGGCGCGTGGCCCCGCCAAAATCAAGCAAGAGTGCTCTCCCCCACGTCTCGATGTTATCTACCACCACGACAGCCGTAAGATGCAGCACCTCCCCGACAACTCGGTGCATCTCATGGTCACTTCACCACCCTATAATGTCGGCAAGGATTACGATCGCGATCTCGATCTCAAAGAGTATAAATCCCTGTTAGAAGGGGTGATGGCAGAGACTTACAGGGTGCTGGTGGACGGTGGTCGTGCCTGTGTCAACATCGCCAATGTTGGCAGATCACCCTATATTCCACTGCATGCCTACATCGTTGAGATTGCCCAGAGGTGTGGATTTTTTATGCGCGGCGAAGTTATCTGGGATAAGGGTGCGAGCGCGGGCGCATCCTGTGCCTGGGGTAGTTGGCGCTCGGCCAGCAATCCGACCTTGCGCGACGTGCATGAATACATATTGATATTTTGCAAGACCACCTTCGCACGTCGTCCTCGGCGCCAGAACACTATTGGACGCGACAGTTTCATTGAATGCACCAAGAGCATTTGGCGTTTCAAAGCGGAAAGTGCCAAGCGCATCGGCCATCCGGCCCCTTTTCCCGTCGAACTGCCCGCACGATTGATCCATCTTTACACCTACCTCGGCGACATTGTGCTCGATCCCTTCATGGGAGCCGGTAGCACCGCGGTGGCGGCAAGAGATGCACAGCGGCACTTTGTTGGTTATGAGACTGACGCGCAATACGTGCAGCTAGCGAACAGCAGGCTGGGGATTAGCTAACGCCAATATCGGGTTTTTTCAGGGGGTCACGCTGCTTTTTTGTATCGCTCGCTTCGCTCGCTACGCTTGCTACGCACGACTCTTTGTAACGCTCGCTTCCTAGCTCGCTTCGCTCGCTACGCTGCTTTTTGTATCGCTCGCTTCCTAGCTCGCTGCATGCCCTCAGACCTCTCGTTATTGCGTTCAGACTTGCCCCCAGCCTCTCTGCCCGTTCTCAGACCTCTCGGCGGTTACGTTCATGCTTGCCTGCCGAGAGCCACATGAACGGCGAGGCGAGGCCGTTCGCTGCGCTGCGACTCTTTGTATCGCTCGGCTACGCGGCTCTTTGCCGCTTCCTAGCTCCGCTCGCTCCTTGCACTCAGACCTCTTGCTATTGCGTTCAAGCCTGCCGTCAGGCCCCTCTCTACTTGTTTTCAAGTTTCTCGCGGTTACGTTCAATCTTGCTCACCGAGAGCTCTATGAACGGCGCGGCGAGACCGTGCGAAAACCCGACCACAAACACTGCCGTATTGCCGTTAGTTTATTTTTTTTGCACAAGGCATGTGCCTATACCTGTTGAGGTCGGGTTTCTCGGCAGGTCTGCGCCGTGCCAAGACAACGGAGGCATGGGCTAAGTGGAGGCTTGCTTTGCCTGCCAACCTCTTTGCTTGTTCTCAAACCTCTCGGCAGTTGCCCACACCTCTTGCCTACCAAGAGCTCTATGAAGGGCGAGGCGAGGCCGTACGAAAACTCGACCATAAATACTGCCATATTGCCGTCAGATTATGCTTTTGCATAAGGCATGTGCTTGCACCTATCTTAGGGGAGAGTTTCTCGGTAGGGCTGCGCCGTGCCAAGACAACGGAGATTTGTGCTAAGTAGTGCCTGCCCTCAGGCTTCTCGCTGTTGCCCCTACCTCTTGCCCACCGAGAGCTCCATGAACGGCGGGGCGAGGCCGTGCGAAAACTCGACCATAAATATTGCCGTTAGATTATGCTTCCAGACAAGAGTATGTGCTTGCACCTATCTCAGGGGAGAGTTTCTCGGCAGGGCTGCGCCGTGCCAAGATAACGGAGGTTTGTGCTAAGGAAGGTCTTTGCCTCTCGTTATTGCATTCAAGCTTGCGCCCAAGCCTTCTCGCTGTTGCCCCCACCTCTTGCCTACCAAGAGCTCCATGAACGGCACGGCGGTACGCGGCTTTTTTGTATCGCTCGCTTCGCTCGCTACGCTGCTCTTTGCCGCTTTCTAGCTCCCCGCTCGCTGCTCGTCCTCAGATCTCCCTGTATTGCGTTCAAGCTTGCTTACCAAGAGCTTCATGAACGGCACGGGGAGACCGTACGAAAACTCGACCATAAATACTGCCATATTGCCGTTAGTTCATTTTTTTGCACAAGGCATGTGCCTATACCTGTTGAAGTCGGGTTTCTCGGTAGGTCTGCCCCGTGCCAAGACAACGGAGGTTTGGGCTAAGGAAGGTCTTTGCGCCCAAGTCTCTCGGCAGTTGCCCCCACCTGTTGCCTACCGAGAGCTTTATGAACGGCGCGGTGAGACCGTGCGAAAACCCGACCACAAACACTGCCGTATTGCCGTTAGTTTATTTTTTTTGCACAAGGCATGTGCCTATACCTGTTGAGGTCGGGTTTCTCGGTAGGGCTGCGCCTCGCCAAGACAACGGAGATTTGTGCTAAGTGGTGTCCTTGCCCCCAAGCCTCCCTGCCTGTGCTTACATCCACTCAGGGAGAGTTGCACGCGGCTTCCTTGCCGCTTGCTAGCTCCACTGCCCCCGCCTATGTTTGGCACGTAAAACCTACTTGTCGCCCCCGTGTTGTGCCACCCATTCTTCAAGTATTTTTACCGTTTCACGACAACGCTCTATGCGACCGCTAGTGTCGTTATAGAACGCGGCCATGAAACCATCCCCCGCGATGTCTTTCCAACGCTGCAATCGCTGCCGTGCAATATCGAGCGGTGTCATGCCTGCGTTGTTCTTGATGTTGCCATCTGCACCCTTATCTAGCAATAGCTGCACCGTGCGTGGCAGACCTTCCTTGTGCCCTGCCGCAGCATGCAACGCAGTATCGCCTGCCTCGTTAGCCGCGTTAACCTCAGCCCCCGCGTTTATTATCATCCTGATCGCCGTCAGACCCGCGGCATTTTCAGCCGCTTCACGCAACGGCATGAGGATATTGACATCCGCATCGTTAGCGATCAAAAACTCGATGCCGGCTACAAACCCACCATAGGCACTCACCTTCAAGGCGGTGCGTTCGCCCAGGCCGCCTAGATTGACATCAGCCCCGTGCTCGGTCAAGAGACGCATCATCTCAACTTGCCGACTCCACAGCTCTGCTTCATTGCGTTTGCCCGCTGCGTAGACCCCCTGCCAGGCAACTCTGGTCAAAGCTGGATCTGGCGGCATGCCAATGCCGTTGGGGTCAGCACCGTGAGTCAATGCCAGCCGCACTATCTCGACATTGTTTTTTGTGATGCCCGACTGCAACACGTTGTAAGCGCCGCCATCATCTACACTAGCTTCGTTCTCCAGTAGCGCGCTCACAACCTCCGGGTGCTCCTGCTGGGCAGCCAACACAATCGCACTCTTGCCGTACTCAAAACGCAGGATGCCGCGGTAATCCGTGTCACGCTTCCAGTCATAAGTAAACCGAGCATGAATGTCTGCACCTTGCTGCAATGCCAGCCGGACATTGCGGACTGACCCCACGTAGGCCGCCTCCAGTAAACGCAACGATGCTGGAGACACCGCCTGACTAACGCCTCTAGTAACGTTGGCCTGCACCAAGCCAGACCAAGCACACAACAACAACACCTTCCCCATCTCAAACCCCCAACAAAAAATTTAAAAGGAAACAATGACCGGCCGTATGTGTAGCAAAAAAAAACGCCTGTCAACAATAAACATCTGCAAAAACAAAAAGCCCTGTTCGCTAAAAATAATTCCAAACATATTGAGCCACGCGCGGTAGCAGGTATAATAGCGGCATGGGATCTGTTTTACGGTTACTGCTCATCTTTGGCATGGTCGTGCTCGGCGTGGGCATCGTGCGTGGGCGCAGTTCGTTGACGCACAAGTATCGCCTTGAACGCAGTGCCGCGGTGTTGCGCCAACAACTTGACCAACTAGATGCTGAAAACCGCGCGCTTGCTGACGAGATCAACAAAATAAAAAACTCCCGCAGCTACGCCCGTAAGGTGCTGCGCGACCGCTACCACCTGACCGAGCACGACGAAAACATCGTCTTCTTTGCCGACTAAAGCGAGGCACGTGATCGCGGTAGTGAAGTTATCCCCGCCCTTGACAAAAACGAAGAGGTGTTGGATGCTGCCGTCGATCAACGAAGGCTATGCACCCATCCATAACTTCTGGGGTATCTCGGCTACGGCGTTGTTGCGTGACGACAGGTTTTTCTTGCAGTTGCTGATGCTAGTGCCGCTGGTAGTCCTGCAGCTCGGCATCTTGCCTGCGCTGCTGGCGGGTTACGTCGTCTGCAATGTGATTACGGTGTGGGTGGTGCTCAACGCGGTGCTGTTACGTCTGCCACAGGCGCTGACGCTCGCCCTGCTGTTGGCGCTGTTATTGGAAACGCACAGTGCCGCCCCGCGTGGCCTGTATCTCTGCGCTTATGGCACACTTGTCGGCGCGCTGCATCTGGTCAAAGGGCTAGTAATTTGGAACATGCGCAGTGCCTGGCTGGTGGTAATTGCTGCCGCGGAGCTGTGGTTACTGGTGTTGGAAGGTGTCGCCATGTCGGTGCCGTTGTCGGACTTACTGCTGCATAGTGGCAGATATCTGCTCCGTCTCGGTGGCACTTGTCTTGTCGGCTACGTGCTGTTCAAGTACGCATCCATCTCGACGCACAAAATTAGCTAGATGCTGAAGACACTATCTCCATTCGTTATCATCGGGGAACGCAAGTTTAAAATTACTGCGGTGGTGATGCTACTAGTCATCCTCGTCTTGGGAGTAAGGTTGTGGTACGTGCAGATCTATCGCGGTGCTCACTACAGTCGTATCGCTGAGCACAACCGCATGCGCAAGATAGCCATCCCTGCGCCGCGTGGCCTTATCTACGATCGGCATGGTCGTCTGCTGCTTGGCAACCACCCCTCCTTCAACCTCCTCTATGTTCCGCAAGATGCACACCAGCGTGAACACACCCTGCAGCTGTTGGTGGACTTGGTGCACGTCCCCGCGCACGTTTTGGCCCGGCGAGTCGAGGCAGCACGTGGCAGACCTGAATTCCTGCCCGTCGTGCTCAAGCGTGCCTTGTCGCAACACGAGGTGTCGCTGTTGAACATCAACCGCATGTACCTGCCTGGTGTTGATACAGGCATGTTCCCGCAGCGCAATTATCACGAAGGCTTGCCCGCGCACCTGCTCGGCTACATCGGACAGATCGATGCCGACACCTTACGGCTGTACCGCAAGCGTTATCCGCACAAAAACTATCAGCCCAGCGATCTTGTCGGCAAGCAGGGCTTGGAATTGCGGTGGGAATCGTACTTGCGAGGCATACGTGGCTACGAAGTAGTGCAGGTTGATGCTTTTGGACGACGGGTGCAGCGCCGCGACCAGCTCGGACTGCGCCTGCCGCGACAGGAGGCCGTGCCAGGCGCCAATCTTGAGCTGACGCTTGACTATGAATTGCAGCAGAGTGTCGCCGCGGCTTTCAAAGGCAAGCATGGTGCGGTAGTTGCTATGAACCCGCGCAACGGGGCACTTCTCGCGCTGTTGAGCACACCGCAATTCGACCCCCAGATATATATGCGCAAACTATCACACCAGCGCTGGCAGGCGTTGTTGGCCAACCCCTTTCATCCCTTGCTGGATAAAACGACGGGAGGTGAATATGCACCGGGCAGTATCTACAAAGTTGTCACTGCACTGGCCGCGCTGGGCGACAAGCTCATCACACCGCAGACACAGATTGAGTGTCGCGGGCGGTTCGTGTTGGGTGGGGATACTTTTCACTGTCATCAAAGACGGGGGCACGGGCCGGTAAATCTCAAGCGAGCACTGGTGCAGTCATGTGATGTGTTCTTTTATCACCTTGGCATGGCCTTGGGCGTTGATCGCATCGCCCACTATGCTAGCAAGTTTGCTCTGGGGCGCAAACTCGGTCTCAACCTCAACGTCGAGCGCCGCGGCCTGATCCCCACTCGTGCCTGGAAGCAAAAACGACACGGACAAAAATGGCAACGGGGGGAAAATACCAGCATCGCCATCGGACAGGGCTATAATCTGCTCACGCCGCTGCAGATGGTCAGCCTTTATGCTGCCATTGCCAACGGCGGCACGGTGTGGAGACCGTGGCTGGTGCGGAGCGTAATCGATCACTATGGCAAGCCCCTCACCCGCTATGCAGCAACCCCACTACAGCACAGCGGCATAAATTCCCAGCACCTACAGCTCATCAGAAATTATCTGCGTGCCGTAGTCTCCGACCCGCGTGGCACGGGGTATCGTGCTAAGCTCGCAGGAGTAGAGATCGCGGGCAAAACTGGCTCGGTGCAGACGGTCAGCTTGCGCAGGTATCAGAAAGATAGCGATGTCAGCACGAAATGGCGTGAACATGCAATCTTTGCCGCCTTTTCCCCCCCACAGAACGCCGACATCGTTGTCGTCGTCGTCAGCGAAAACGATCGTAGTGGAGGTGGGGGCACAGCAGCCGCGCCGATCGCCGCACAAATTATTCAGGCTTGGCGTAAGTTGTCGACGCGCCCGCGCACCGCGAGGCGCTAGGCAGTACTTGCCAACGGCAACCCTATGCTTTGATATTTTTCCTCACGGTTGGATGTCAGAGCGCAGGTATGCTAGGCTAGCGTAGTGTTAGGGAGTTGGTTGTGAGTGAACGCAACGAGACAACATTCAAAGAGCGCCTAGAAGAACTACAGTCGCTGTTTCCCAGCCCGGTATCGGATTACAGCCGCGACCGCCACTTTGCGGAACACCTGGCCCAGGCACTAGGCAAGATCAACGCGCTGAAGGGCAAGAGTCCGATTCTCGGCGCATATGTGCCACCGAGTTATGCAGAGGCGGTGGAATGTGTGGTAGACGAGACTGGTCTGGGCATGGACGAAGTGATCGCGTATCTGCTCAGCTATTGCCAAGGCTTGGTAATTCCAGGCCATCCGCAGACGCAACGCAACGTCGTTTCCCCTGCGACCATGTCATCGTTAGTTGCGGTGCTGTTCTCGTCGTTGCACGATGCCAATCTCTGCTGGGACGAATACAGCCAACGCATTGCCCTGGCCGAAGTTGAGATCGCCGCCATGTCCTCGCGTCTCATCGGCTTTGATCCACAAGAAAGTGGCGGGCTGTTCACCTTTGGCGGGGTGGGCACTAACCTTTACGGCATCAAGGTGGGCTTGGAGAAAGCCGTGCCCAACACTTTACGTCAAGGTTTGAGAGGGGACAAGGTGGTGCTGATCACCAGCGACACCAGCCATTATTGCCGCTACATCACTACAGGTTGGCTGGGCATCGGGGCCGACAACGTCATCGTTATTCCTACCGACAGCAGCAGTGCCATGCGCACCAATATTTTGTCTCAACGTCTGCGCACCGCCTTGCAGGAGGGGGTTAAGGTCGCGGCTATCCTCGCTACCGCTGGCACTACCGACGCGTTCGGTATCGACGACATCGCGACGATCGTCGCCATTCGTGATGCGTTATGTGCCGAGTTCAAATTGCCCTACAAGATACATGTGCATGTCGATGCCGTCACAGGCTGGGCTTGGTCGGTATTCAACGATTACGATTTTAGCGTAAATCCCTTGCGCCTACCTCCACAAACAATTCACATGCTCAGAAAGATTCGCGAGCATACCCGCGAGCTGTGTCTTGCTGACAGTATTGGCATTGACTTCCATAAATCTGGCTTTACCCCTTACATCTCCAGCATGGTGCTGTTCAAGAACCGTATCGATCTGCACTCGCTCGCCCGTCCGCAAGAACAGTCCCCCTGTCTGTTCCAATTCGGTGCTTATAGACCAGGTATGTTCACCCTCGAAGGATCACGAGCTGGTGGTGGGGTATTCGCGGCGCTCGCTAATTTCAAACTGTTCGGCAAACGTGGCTACCAAGTAATCCTCGCCCACCTCATGGAGATGTCACAACTCCTGCGAGAAAAACTCGAAGATAGCGGTAATGCGGCAATCCTCAACAAGAACAACTTCGGCCCTGTCGCATTGTTTCGCCTGTATCCTGAAGGCAAGGCGGCGTTGAAATTACAGCGGCAAGAGAAGCACGATGCCAGTTACCGAGAAAGTCTGCTGCATCACAACGCCTACAACCGCAGCATCTTTGATCAATTGCACCGTGACGCGATGGCAGGGCAGGGCACGGTGTTATCATTAGTCGATAACTACCAAACGAGCGACTACGGTGAACCGATGCTAGCGCTGAAGTCGTATGTCATGTCACCCTTCACCGACGCGCAAGCTATTACCTCGGCAGCTGCGAGGATCCTGAGTGCCGCCCGCCAAGCCTAAGCCGCGGCGTTGTTTAGTACACTAATAGAATTAATAATGTTGACATTTTTATTCATTTTGATATAATTACGACGGTTTATTATTAATTTTAAATTATCTAGGGGCAACACCTTGTAACCAAGGGTAAATTTGGAGGTTGGGACAATGAGAATTGTATGGATAGGCTTGCTGATGGTGGCATGTGGTCGTCCGCCGCAGGCGGGGCAAGTGCAAAGCGCGGCGAGTCAGGAGATAGTGTTGGGCTTGATGCAGAACCGCGGCGGTGCTTACGAATTGCAGCTGTGCAAGGGCGGCGCGACTGGGGAGTGCACCAACCCACTGGTGACTGAGGCGGGCAAGGCTTACAGCTTTAGCGGTGCCAAGGCAAAATCGTGGTGGGAACAAGGTTTGCACTGGTCTATCGCGGGGCTGGCAGGAGTTGTCGGCGGGGTGGTGTTTTTTAGAGCTGCTCGCTACATCCTGCGCCATGAGGCGGCAACTGATTTGACACGGGCATTGAAGGTCGCGGAGGTGGAAAAACAGCTGACAGACAAGGGGCAGGATATGCCTGAACGGCTGCGGCGGGGTTTGCAACAACGGCATTTAGGGCGTGACGAGGCTCGCCAGCTGTTAAGCTTGCTCGATGAGGACAACGCCAAGATCGGGCAGGAGGCTGACTTAATCAGCGATTGGGACAAGCATGTTGCTAGGCTACGCGATGCTCTGGAGCAAGGTGAGGCCTTCACTTTTGGAGATGAGTTTGACACAGGCTTGACAGGTATGCGCGACACCTTACAGGCATTGCCATCGCAGCAGGAGGCGTTAGCTAAACTTAATACGCTGACTGGGAAGTTGCGGAAGGGTGGAATTAGCAAGCAACAGGCACTGCGCCAGCTGACCGCCTTGGAAAATCGTGTGCAGCGGGAGGTCGGTGAGGTGCTGCAAAAAGATTGGGCTGAGGCGTTGCAACAGGCACGGCAAGCCCTCGCCCGCAGCAGTAATTCTGAAGGTCGCGCCGCAGTAAAGAGGGGTTTGCGGACGATGCGTAAGCCTCTAAATAAGCTTGATAAACAGGCTAGCTCGCGGCGTTTGCAGCGGCTGGTACGGGACGGCAGCCGTCGTGCTGATGATATACAGGCAGAGATAGAAAATATTTTTGAGACCATCGGGGCCGTACGGCAGAGAACGATGCGAACCATCGCGGCGCGGGTTGAAGTCGAGGAGAAACTCGACCATCGGGACGAGTTGTTGCGGGTGTTGCAGGATTTAGAGCTGGTAGCACGGAACAGCCAGCAACACAGCCGTGCCCGTAAGCTGAAAAGCTTGGCGAGCCGTATCACTGGAGGCAAAGCTGATCAGGGCGAGATTGCCAAGCGCATGCACAGCATCGACTCCAACTGGCAGCAGAGTAAGGATGTGCACAGCGATGATGCCTGGGAAAGCGGTCTGGGGCAAGTCGATGCCATACTCGCTGCGGATGACAGCCTCAACGATTACAATGAGTTGCATGCGGCACTACGAGAACTACAACATCTATTGAAAGATATTGGTGACCGGCGAGGTGCTAATAAGGTGAAAAAACTGGAAAAGACCATGGCTAAGCGATTGAAGAGCAAGCGCAGTGTCAGCAGCAGCGAGCTCGATAAGTTCAGTGAGCAGGCCATGCAGGTGGTCGACGGCAGCCGCCAGTACAGCAAGCAGATAAAACCCCTTGAACAGGGGAGTGCAGAACTGCACAGCGGTCTGGAGGACAGTGGCATCGTGCTACCCAAGGGGGCGTTACCGCGTAGCTTGAAAAAACTGGAAAGCGTCTTGCAAAAACTTGCGGGCGAAGATGAATTAGTCCAGCTGCGGGAGTGGCAAGCTGACATCGCGGCTAAGCGCTTGAGCCGTGAGGATCTTGAGCACAATCTGGCTGCACTTGACGAGCAGTTGCGGGATAAATTCGCTAGCTGGCAGACAAGTTCGACCTCGGTTAAGGAGATGCTGAACGACGATGTTAGCCCGCTTGAATTCAACTCTAACCTCGCGGGCATCTGGGACGACATGACGCAGACACTGCAAGCATCGAAGCTGAGAAAAACATTTGCCTCTGAGGTTGAGGAACTGCGACGCTACACGATGAGCGGCAACCGAAAAAAATTCGACGACAAACTCATGCAGCTTAACGCACAGGTGCGTGAGGTAGGCAGTTTCCGTAGTGCTGACGAGCTGCATGTGACACAGGGCCGAGATCGACGTGCGTCGCGTAAGGAACTGCGGCAACGTATCGCTGAGCTGCGGCGTGAACTTCAGTCTGGAGTCAAAACCAAAGCCGCGTCACTCGATGCCGCCCTGCGTGAGGGAGAGCTAGTGAGAAAGGCGGCACAGGAGGGAAGATTCGCGGCGTGGTTCGACTACGGTGATGGCGGTGAGCGAATTATCAACCGCAAACAGGTGCTAGGCAAACTGAGCCAAGGAGATGAGCTAGATGCGATTGAAGTCCGGATAGGGCTGGAAAAACTGGCCGCCCAGCTGACCGGTGCCGCGATCTTCATCGCCTTGCCATCTGCGTTTGACGGCCAAGGCTCGCAGTCGCAACCGTTGGTGCAGTTGCAGCGGATAGCGCAGGCAGTCGATGCCCACATCACGCCGACAGCAAGCTGTTGGCTGGGTGCATGCACCGTGGATTGATGGGGTGCAAGGCATTGATTACAGTGGGTTCTGCTCCCAGCAGCATTAGAATGAAGGTGCTCGGAGCAGAATTATCTTCAAATATTAGGTTTATTGTTAAAAAGTTTTACTCATACATGGATTATGTGATAAGAAGCTTTGATTGTGTGGGCGATAATCGCTTGGTTTTAATGAGGAGAGGGATATGCTTAAGGGAATGATGACTGGCTTGCTAGCGCTTGCTGTGCTGATGGCTAACGCCTGCGGTGGGGTAGGTGACCATGCTCGCGTCAGTGCTGTCCATGATGGCATGCGGGCGTTGGGCTTAGCGCAAATGCCTGATGGCACGTACGAATTCAGGTTGTGCGAGGTAGCGGAGTCCTACACGCCAGAGGTGTTGGCGAAGAAGTGTATTAACCCTCTGGTTGCTCCCGATGGCTTACCACTCGTCTTCGCTGAGATCCCAGGTCGTCCAGGGATGTTGGCAGCACAGATTTGGAACTGGAGCATCACAGTGCTTGCTGCAACCGCAGTCGGGCTGTCGGTCTATGGTCTCGGTCGTTATTTCGTTAAAATCAACGCGGTCAATGAGTTGAGCCGTGAGGCCTTCGTTAAAGGTCTGGAGAAATCGCTGGATGCCTCGCAAAAATACGATCACTTTAAACTGCCTGAACACCTGGAGAAGGGCTTGCTGCAGCAGGACAACGAGACTATCTATAAGTCGAAAAAGTCGAACGGCAAGACTAACTTCGATGCCACCGACTCGGTGCCGAGGTTCAGGCTCAAGGATAAGCTGAAACTCCAAAGTGGCAAGGAGATTGAGTTGCGTAAGCTGCTGGGGAGCAAGAAACTGCAGAAAAAGTTGAAGGAAGACGAAGCGAGGGAAATCAGCGAGTTGCTGGTTGAATTGGGAGAAACTCTTCGCAGCGGCAGGAAATATGTTGACACACTCGTCGACCAAGGTCTCAAAAAGATGAACGACGAAGGAATTAAGCTCGACGACGGCGTGCTAGGCGAGATTGTGCACGAGCACGAAGGTAGCCTTGTCCTCAACGACGAGATCGCAGAGTCTCTGCTCAAAAACCGCCCGATAAGCAAGAAAGACCGCGAAGCTCTGAAAATTCTCGACAAGCAGGTCGCGACCGTACTAGACGATGTTAAGGAAGCCAAGAGTCTTAGCAGTCGCAAGGAAAACATCGCGCGTCTGGAAGCCGCAGCTGGTTTCGACGAGGTGCTGAAAGCCGTTGAGGGATTGGGCGATAAGGCCATCGTCGCAGCAGCACATTCGCCGGATAACAAGGCCTTGCAAGTACTCACCGAGGGTAGTCTGAAGAAATGGGTAGAGCAGCTCGGTGAATTGGTAAAGGATGGGTCAAAAAGCAGTGCCGGGGAGGTCGAGGACAAACTGAGTGACATGCTGAAAGAGATTGGAAAGGTAGGTGAGGCGTGGAAGGCTGCTGAAAAAGATGAAGCTCCTGATATCGATACTGTTAAAGAAACTGTCGATGGCATGGGAAAATTTATCAAGGAGACCCGCAATAAGACGCTCAAAGGCTGGAGTGGTAGAGCTAAGCGGGCGGAAAAGGAGTTGCAGGAGGACCTCAAAACGCCAGCTTACGAGACTGGAGCTGAGGCCTACAAAGACACGGCCACCATAGCTGTTCAGACCGCTGGTAGTGTGCGCATGAGTGCTGAGGTCGAGGCTGCTGGGGATGCGGTTGTCAAAAGAGTTGGTGAAATCGTTGCTGGTTCAATCTCCGAGGATAAGGTTGGCGAACAACTTGTCGAACAACTTGTCGTTGCTGGTTCAATCTCCGAGAAGGAGCGTAAGAAGCTTGGCGAACAACTTGGCGAACAACTTGTCGATGCGGGAGAACTTGTTGATGTAGTTGATGTTTTGAATTCCCAATTGAAGGAAACGGTGCGAGAGGTAAACAACTTCGGAGATCTGAAGAACTTGATCTTGAGAAGGGTCGGAGAATCAAACCTGTTCAAATCCCCCCCCATCAGTGGCGACAAGGTACAGGCACTCGCGGACTTTAATAAAGTTGACGTAGAGATTGAAGAAGAGGAGCTGGCAGCGCTCCTCGCGACGCACTTTGAAAACGTTAACAAAAAGATTAAAGTCGAGGTCGAAGAGATTATCAAAGCTGCGCGGGAAGAGGCTGAGAGCAGCAAGGTTGGTTTTTTTAAGGGTATTTTCACCCGCCTGCGCGATTTCAAGCTCAAGGACAACAAGATTTTCCACTACTGGGATAAGGATGCAGATAACAAGCTTGCCGTCAGAGTCAAGAACAGGGATGAGGTAGTCGAGCGTCTTGCTGACAACGAGGAGGTCGGTGAAGCACAGGTCGAAAAAGGCGTAGAGAAACTTGTCGGCCACCTCGCGGGAGTCGCGACGTTTGTTGCCATTCCAGTCACTACGCTACGCCAGAAATTGCCGGGACATGCACGCGTTGGTGCTGCCAAGCGTTGGGGCAATCTGACAGGTAGCTACGAGCTCACCGCGGAAGGGCGTGTTGATGATATGCGCACCATTATCGAGGGGGTTGCGGCGGCTACCGGAGCTAAAGTTTCTGACGAGGTCTTCTACTTTATGCTACGCAGCGGCCTGAGAAACAAGCGATGAGGCACTCTAGTTTACTTTGTTCGAAGAGGAGGAGTTACGGAATGATTGACAAAGCATCGCAGCTTAAAGACAAGGCATTGCTGGCGGTACTGCTGTCAGTTGCAGTTGCCTGTGGTTCGGTGGACACACAAGAGGTAGCGCAGAGCAAAGCTGTGCGTGATCGCGCCCGCGTGCTAGGTCTAGCACTGATGGATGACGGCACGTACCAGTTTCGTCTCTGCCGTCTGCACAAGACCTACACCGCAGAAATTCTCGCTAACGAGTGTGTCAACCCGCTGGTCAACGAGGATGGCACAGAGAGGGTTTTCCGCGACGTGCCTGGCAAACCAGGCACCAAGTTGGCTAAATTCAGAAACTGGGTAACGGCGGGACTAGGGGCCACGATCGCAGGTGTTCTCATCTACAAGATTGGTCGTTTCTACGTCAAAACTAAAGCCAGAGATCGTCTCACCGGTAGGGCGATGTGGGAGAGCCACATCGCGGAGGTGGAGGGGGCGAAGGCTGGCAACGATTTCGTGCTGGCCAAGCAGCTGGGGGAGCTGAAGAAGAACGTTGATGGTGACGGTGGCGAGGTTTTCGCTAAGAACTCCGATGCTATTACTTTTGCCGAAAAATACGCCGAGAGTGTCGAGGGCAACATCGAGAAAGCCCGCAAGGCTATCAAGGATGCGAGTAGTAGTACACTGAAGGTCGACGAAGAAACAGGCGTAGATAAGATAACGGAAGCAGAAAAATTGCTACAAGATGCGTACGAGGCACTGCAACCAGCCGAGGATTCGGGTTTCAACAGCAAGCCTATCCGTGATTTGGCACAGGAAATCGCCGCGCTGAAAAAGAAGCTGGAGGAATTGCGCGATGCAGACGCGAAGGAGCTGGGAGGCAAATTGGAAGCGATAGAGAGAGATGCCGACACTATCTACAAGCGTGTGCATAGCAAGGAGGGTCTGCGTCTGCTGTCCGGCGAAGGGAAAGCAGCCTTGGCAGATGCTGACGAAAGTTCCGACGTTGGCAAGGCTTGGCGCACGTGGAAGCACCGCCAAGAAGAGCTCAGCTTGCTCGACGGCGAAAACTCAGAACTTGCTCGGCTCAAAAGGGAACTCGTCGACCTGAAAAAAGCAGACGGGAGCAACAGCAGCGAGATAAGGGAAGTGGAAAGCAGGATAGAGAAAGTGGAGAGAGAGATAAATAAGGTGGAGAATGTCTTCGTCGGGCTTAAGTTCGGCAAGGATGAGCTGGTGGAGAAACTGGTACGCATTGACGACGTTGTTAAGAGAGACGATCCTGACCATCTCGGCTCTGGAGAAAAAACCATCTTAAAGATCAAGCAGGACATTGAAAAGTATCGCGAGGCCGCGAAGGAAGCTGGCGATAAAAAAGTTAAAAGACTGAATGAAAATAAGTTGAACGAGACCTTGTTAGCGCTGAAGGAGCGCATTAAGTCCTACAACCCCAGCCAAAGGCGACCCAAGATTGACGCGCAGCAAGAAAAGGTTGGCGCGGCAATCAAGTCTGACCCGGTGACGGAGAGGGCCGAGGCAGCGGCAGAGCAGGCGAGGGCGGAGCGCGACGAAGGCGGCGGCCTATTTGCTGGTGGTCTGGACAGGCTCAGCCTTGGCATCAAGGGCAGCGTAAAATTTCTGCGTGGCTTTCCTTGGCTCGGTAAAGACACACTCAAGTATAGCAAGCTCAACAAGATTACGGTCACCGACGAAGATAAGATTGTGGACAAACTCGCCCGCGACGTTGAGGTAAAGGATATTGAGGTGCAAAAAGGCATTGAAAAACTCGCGGCTCAGGTAGTCGGTGTCAGCGCCTTCCTATCCTTGCCCCTTACAGATTGGTCACGCTACTTGCCTGCACATGCCCTGCTCACTGCAGAAAAAAATTGGACAGAAGTTACCGGTGGTTACGCGGCAGCCAAACGTATCGACGACATGCTAACCATCCTCGATGGCATCGCACAGGCGACCAACTCCAGAGTTGCCCCAGCCGCGATCAACTTCGGGCTTTGATGTAAGTTCAGCTGTGCGCGGCGAGACCGTTCGCTGCGCTGCGCTACGCGGCTTTTTTGTAACGCTCGCTTCCTAGCTCGCTTCGCTCGCTACGCTGCTTTTTGTAACGCTCGCTTCCTAGCTCGCTGCTTATCCTCTAGTCTCTCTGCATCCTCTCGCTGCTTGTTCTCAGACCTCTTGCTATTGCGTTCAGGCTTGTCCCTAGGTATCTTGCTTGCCCCCAAGTCTCTCGGCTATTGCATTCAAGCTTGCCCTCAGAACCTATGCCTGTCCTCAGGTTTCTCGCGGTTGCCCACACCTCTTGCCTACCGAGAGCTCCATGAACGGCGAGGTGAGGCCGTTCGCTGCGCTGCGGCTTTTTTGTATCGCTCGCTTCCTAGCTCGCTGCATGTTCTCAGACCTCTTGCTATTGCATTCAGTTTATTTCTTTGCACAAGGCATGTGCTTGCACCTATCTCAGGGGCGAGTTTCTCGGTAGGGCTGCGCCTCGCCAAGATAACGGATATTTGTGCTAAATAAGGTCTTTGCCTCTCGCTCTTTGCCATTAGACCTCTTGCCTACCAAGAGCTCCATGAACGGCGGGGCGAGGCCGTTCGCTGCGCTACGGCTTTTTTGTATCGCTCGCTTCCTAGCTCATCGCTACGCGATGCTCTTTGTAACGCTCGCTTGCTAGCTCGCTTCGCTCGCTACGCTGCTTTTTGTATCGCTCGCTTGCTAGCTCGCTGCATGTTCTCAGGCCACTCTGCGCGCCCTCTCTGCTTGCACCCAAGTCTCTCGGCGGTTGCCCACACCTCTTGCCTACCGAGAGCTTTATGAATGGCGGGGCGAGGCCGTTCGCTGCGCTGCGGCTTTTTTGTATCGCTCGCTTCCTAGCTCATCGCTACGCGATGCTCTTTGTATCGCTCGCTTCCTAGCTCATCGCTACGCGATGCTCTTTGTATCGCTCGCTTCCTAGCTCGCTCCTCGTCCTCAGACCTCTTGCTCTTGCGTTCAAGCTTGTCATCAGACCTCTTGCTCTTGCGTTCAAACTTGCCCACAGAGAGCTTTGTGAACGGCGAGGTGAGGCCGTACGAAAACTCGACCATAAATACTGCCAATACCATAGTCAGTTTATTTCTTTGCACAAGGCATGTGCTTGCACCTATCTCAGGGGCGAGTTTCTCGGTAGGGCTGCGCCTCGCCAAGATAACGGAGGTTTGGGCTAAGTGGTGTCCTTGCCCCCAAGTTTCTCGGTAGGGCTGCGCCTCGCCCAGCTGCGCTGCGCACGACTGTTTGCCGCTTTCTCGCTCCCTCGCTCCTTGTCCTCGGACCCCTTGCTATCGCATTCAGGCTTGCCTGCTAACCTCTCTGCTTGCCCCCAAGCCTTCTCGGAGGTTACCCCCACCTCTTGCCATCAGGCCACTCTGCTCGTATTGCTAAAAAATTAAATTTTTCTTGGTTACTTCCGTTTTTTTTTTGCTAGTAGTACGAGCCGTTGTTGGTTAATTTTATTTTTAGGAGAAGTGTTATGTTGAAACGACGGAGTTTGATGGTGGTAGCGCTATGTTTGCAGGCGGGTACGCTCTTGGCTAGCGAGGATACTGCTTGCCGTAGCGACGCGGCCAGGGATCGTGCCGCGGTGCAGGATTACTTGCTAGCCCGCGGTGAGTTTCCCGATGGACTGAGTGTTACGGGTGGAATCGAGGTTGAGCTCGACGGCAATCTCACGCAACAGGTAGGACGTTTTTCTCGTTTCTATGCGCAGATCGTGGATGCCAGTGGTCAGGTTTTGCAGGGGAATGATGTTGAGTTGTTGATCTTGTCTGGTGGAACTAGCGTTGTGCCCTTTACCCTGATGCGTTGGAAAGGTGATGATGATGCAGGTAGCGTTGGCGGCAAATGGCACGGGGAACGGCTTGTTTTCGAAAATGTTTTTCTGACCCGTGACCTACCACGGTGCTCACGACTGGCAGTGCTGGTACGCAACAAGCCGCATGGCAGTAATGAGTTCCGTCTACAGACCTTCCCGATTGCTAGTTCTGCGGCATGGACACAACTGACTGAGCCTGTCACTCACGTAGTGCTCGAATCATACCCGCCACGTGCCGAGTGGACACTCAAATTTAATCGCAACATCGCGGCATCAGCTACCATCACTTGGTATGTAGCCTCTGAATACGGCTCGGAGAGTGCTGCGGTAGCATTCGTCACCGAGAAGGACAGCACGGAGCTAACCATCATGAGCCAGCCCCACCGCACCTGGGAAGGCAATAGTTGCATGGTGCTCGTAGTAAAAATTGACGCGGGCAATTGTCCCGATACAAGCCCAGACTGCCGCAGCGGCGTGTTAATGTATCATCCCTCCGAATTCATCGCCGCACCGTTCGGCAATTGCAGCTGAACGCTGCGCCGTGTTCTTATTAAGGGGCAACTCCACGGCTGTTGCCCCCACCTCTTGCTGACCGAGAGCTTTATGAATGGCGGGGCGAGGCCGTACGAAAACTCGACCATAAATACTGCCATATTGTCGTTAGATTATGCTTTTGCATAAGGCATGTACTTGCACCTATTCGGGGGGAGAGTTTCTCGGTAGGGCTGCGCCTCGCCAAGATAACGGAGGCTTGCGCTAAGCATTGGCTAGCTCCGCTGCGCCTCGCCAAGACAACGGAGATTTGTGCCAAGACAACGGGGGCACGAACTAAGTATCGGAACTCAGGCAGCAACATAGCCATCAACACTTATCTGGTGTTCCCCTGCAAGCAGAGGAACACCAAACCCCTTGTCCATCGGCAGATGCCGACAGCACTGTGCCATAAAGCAAGAAACGTGCCAAAAACAAAATCGTTGCGGTTCAGCGAGTTGCGGGCCGTGCGGCGACCTTAGCCATGCCCCTGCTGTCCCACGCGGGACGCGTTTGTGCCAGGCGGAGCGGGAAATTATCTGCACACATGTCCCCGTGATAGAATCTTATCGATGGATATGATACTGCCGTCCGCGGAGAGATGTCCGAGCGGTCGAAGGTGACGGTCTTGAAAACCGTTGTGCCGAAAGGCACCGGGGGTTCGAATCCCCCTCTCTCCGTTCAACTTCACAGGAGTACTTGTCTTGTCTACCATCAGCGTTCGTCCCTTATCAGAACTTGATTTGCACGACCGCAAGGTTTTCATGCGGGTTGACTTCAATGTGCCACTACGTGGTGGTCAGGTCGTCGATGACAGTCGTGTGGTTGCGGCTTTGCCGAGCATCAAGTATGTGCTAGCGCGGGCAAAACTACTAGTGCTGGCTTCGCATCTCGGCAGACCACAGGCAGGCAAGCCCGATGCTGCCTTTTCGCTTGAGCCTGTAGCAACATGCTTGGCGCGCTTGCTGCAGCGAGAGGTGGTATTGCTGCGTGACTATGGCATGACTAACGTTGTAGCACTGGCACAGCAGACGGGCGGGACCCTGCTATTGCTGGAAAACTTGCGTTTTCACGCAGGCGAAAAACAAAACACAACAGACTTTGCTAAATGCTTGGCAACAGGCTTCGACGTTTATGTCAACGATGCCTTTGGCACACTGCACAGGAAACACGCATCGGTGGTTGGCATGCCTGCACTGTTTCCACCAGAAGCGTGTGGCATAGGCTTGTTGGTCGGTGCAGAACTCGCCGCCCTAGATAAGGTCATGCACGCGGCGCATCGCCCCTTTGTGTTTATTATCGGCGGAGCGAAAGTTAGCGATAAGATTGCCGTCATCTTAAACATGCTCAAGTACTGCCACTACGTGCTCATCGGTGGTGGCATGGCCTATTCGTTTCTGCGTCAACAGGGACACAACGTCGGCAAGTCAAAGGTCGATACCCGCCAAGAACTCATCACCGCCATTCTGCACCACGCCGCGGAAAGACGCGTCAATATTCTCCTGCCACAGGATCACATCGCGGCGGGGGAATTTTCCGAGCTGGCCACGCCTGTGCAAATCGACAGCTCTGACTTGCCAGACGACCTGATCGGGTTAGACATCGGCCCGCGCACCCGCGCCCACTACAGTGCAGTCATCGCTCGTGCAGGCACGATTTTGTGGAACGGACCGATGGGAGTGTGCGAGTGGCAAAACTTCGCTCGCGGCACCCATGCCATCGCCACGGCTTGTCATGCTAGCCAAGCCACTAGCATTGTTGGCGGCGGGGATTCGGTTGCGGCAGTTAAAGCCTGCGGACTAGCCGACGGCTTCGCCCACCTCTCCACGGGTGGCGGTGCAAGTCTGAAGTATCTTGAGGGTGAACCACTCGTCGGTTTGCAAGCGCTAAGCAGCCACATTTAAATTTCTGCAAATTTTCGCTCGCCTGAGTAGCGGTTGACAAAAAAACTCAATGGTGGCACTAACCGAGTGTATTCGTTTACAATAGGTCTAGAGGTGAGCAATGTTGAATGGGGGAGGTGTGCGATGTGGAGACAGTTGATACTGCCGTTGCTGGCACTGTTCGTGTGGTCAGCCTGTGATTCTTCTTACCGCGATGACGAGAGGGGTAACAGCATAACGTCCGGTGACGGACTACGTCATGCCAGCGAGGACGAGCAGGCTAGCACTAACGAGGCTAGCGAAGAATATGGCGAAAGCGGAGGTCGCGGCGAAGATCCGGGCGAAGACACGAGCAATTGCGAAGACGACGATACAGGTGATGTGCCGCAGTGTGATGCGCGGGCCGCACTGGCTGCTTTCAGAATGAACGTGCAACCGTCGATCGACAAGTCCTGCAACATGTGCCATGCTTCTGCGGCGGGTGGTCTGGAGATGGTTAAGGAAGAGGGCGATGCTACGCTGGCAGAGCAGAACCGTGCCAACCTAAAAGCAAGCGCGGAGGCTACCAGTGCCGAGAAGCTGTATGTTAAAATCAGCAATCAGAGCAGTGCAGGGCATGGCGGGGGTGACCAGTCCGATCCTGAAAAAGGCAACCTGACGTTGGCGAAGATCAATGCTTGGCTCGCGGCAGAGGTTGGATGCGATTGAGGAAGGTGCGGTGAGCGATGTGCGGGTGCGAATTGCCCCCTCGCCGACGGGCGATCCCCATGTGGGCTTTGCCTTCACCGCGCTGTTTAACTTTCTGTATGCCCGCAGCAACGGCGGCAAACTTATCTTTCGCCTTGAAGACACCGACCGCGCCCGCCTAAGGCAGGACAGCGAGCGACGTTTGCTGGAGGGTTTGCATTGGCTGGGTATTGATTGCGACGAAGGCCCCGACCAGGGGGGGATGCATGCTCCTTATCGGCAGTCGGAACGCCTACCACTCTACCGCGACAGCATTGCAACGCTGTTGCAGGGTAGACATGCCTATCGTTGTTTTTGCTCCGCGGCGCGTCTTGAAGCTCTGCGCGCGACACAACGGCAGCAAAAGCAAACGCCGCGTTATGATCGCCATTGCCGCACGTTAAGTCCTGATGCGGTCGCCCGCCAAGAGCGTCAGGGAGTGCCGTCGGTGGTCAGATTGAAGATGCCGCTTGCGGGCACGACAGTATTTCACGATGAGCTGCGCGGTGAGCTAAGCGTTGCCAACAGCCAGCTCGATGATGCCGTGTTGCTGAAATCCGACGGCTATCCTGTCTATCACCTCGCCAGCGTTGTCGATGACCAGGCGATGCAGATAAGTCATGTCATTCGTGCGGAAGAATGGTTATCTTCTACGCCCAAACATGTCGTGCTTTACGAGGCCTTAGGTTTTACGCCGCCGCGTTTTTTGCATTTACCGATTTTGCGCAACCGCGATCATTCCAAAATTTCTAAACGCAAAAACCCCGTTGCCCTGCGTTTGTTGGCGCAGTTAGGGATTTTACCCGCAGCACTTGTCAATTACCTCGCCCTAATCGGCGGCAGCATTGAACATGATCACGAGGTGTGCGATCGCGACACGATGATCAAGTCCTTCGCCCCGCAACGTCTTAATCTCGGTGGCCCCGTGTTTGATATGCAGAAACTGCTGTGGCTCAACCAGCAGTACATTCAAAATATGGATGAGGACGCATTCGTGCAGCACTTGCGCGAGGAAGTGCTTAATGACACAAAGTTGCGCCGAATTTACCCGTTACTACGCACCCGCCTAGAAAATTTTGCGCAATTTTTTGCCAAGGCAGCGTTTTTTTTCGATGGGGTGCAGGATTATCAGGCACAGCTGGAAACACTACAACCACGAGACGAACTGCCGCAAGTACTGGCTGATCTGTGTGCACGTCTGGAAAACCTCACGGTATGGACACAGGCAAACATCAAAGCACAACTGCAAGCCGTGCAGCAGGAGAACGGTTTCAAAACCAAAGAACTGTATTTGCCATTGCGTGTGTTGGTAACGGGCAGCAAGGACTCGCCAGAGCTTTTGCCTGTGCTTGAGCTGCTTGGCCGTGAGCTGGTGACTTATCGTCTCAGATGCTTTCTCAACCGCTGAGGGACGCTTTCGCCGCGCCGTTCATGTAGCTCTCGGTGGGCAAGAGGTGGGGGCAACCGCTGAGAGACTTGGGGGCAAGCCTGAATGCGATAACGAGAGGCACAGACCTTCCTTAGCCCGTACCTCCGTTATCTTGGCGCAAATCTCCGTTGTCTTGGCACGGCACAGTGGAGCTAGCAAGCGGCAAAAAAGCCGATCAGCGAGAAACTCTCCCTTGAGTTAGGTGCAAGTACATGTAGGGAGGCTTGGGGGCAAGCCTGAACGCAATAGCGAGTGGTCTGAGAGCAAGCAGCGAGCTAGGAAGCGAGCGATACAAAAGGCCGCAGCGCAGCGAACGGTCTCACCGCGCCCTTCATGGAGCTCTCGGTGGGCAAGCCTGAACGTGATCGTGATAAACTTGGAAACAAGCAGGGAGACTTGGGGTCAAGCCTGATCGCAATTGCGAGAGGTCTGATGACGAGGAGCGAGCTAGGAAGCGAGCGTTACAAAAAGCCGCGTAGCGCGTAGCGCGCCACGGCGCAGACCTACCGAGAAACTCGCCCTCAACAGATGTAAGCACATGCAGGGTGGCTTGGGGGCAAGCCTGAACGCAATCGCGAGAGGCACAGACCTTCCTTATCCCGTACCTCCGTTATCTTGGCGCGGTGCAGACCTACCGAGAAACCCGACCTCAACAGGTATAGGCACATGCCTTGTGCAAGAGCATAATCTGACAGTAATATGGCAGTATTTATGGTCGGGTTTTCGCACGGTCTCGCCGCGCCATTCATGGAGCTCTCGGTGGGCAAGCAAGAGGGCAACAGCCGAGAGGTTTGGGGGCAAGCAGAGAGGGCGCGCAGAGTGGCCTGAGAACATGCAGCGAGCTAGGAAGCGAGCGATACAAAAAGCAGCGTAGCGAGCGAAGCGAGCTAGGAAGCGAGCGATACAAAAAGTCGTGCGCAGCGCAGCTGGGCGAGGCACAGACCTACCGAGAAACTCTCCCTTGAGTTAGGTGCAAGTACATGCCTTATGCAAAAGCATAATCTGAACGCAATAGCAGGAGGTCTGAGTGCAAAGAGCGAGCTAGGAAGCGAGCGTCACAAAAAAGCCTCGTAGACGAGCGTTACAAAGAGCCGCGTACGCGCAGCAAAAAATTCAGTCAACATATTGGCAAGTTACAAAAAAATACTGATAAAATCACAAGCAAAGCTAAAGCAAAAAAAAAACGGTCGATACGTCGTGTGGTCTGAGCACGGTGTGCTAGTATTTTTTTGGAGGTGAGTGATGAGAATCATAGCGGTTAGCGCTTTGGCAATGTTCGTAACGATTGGCTGTCAGGTTGAGGAGGGCAACGAAGCAGCGGAAGTAAAGGTAAGCAGTAAAAATGCGGTACCCTATGAAGACTGCGTAGACTATGATTTCGAGCAACATGTATTTTACCCAGATGACGGGGATGGGACTTATAGAGTTCCGATCAACTTCAGGATACCGGCGACAATTTGTCAGGATCGACCTTATATGGCTGTTGAGATATGTGTAGAGAATGACGGAAAAAAGGATATGGAAACGTTGCGTTACGAGAAGAAAGATGATTCTAGAAAACGCGCGGTGGGGCTACGGAGAGATGGGGTACAAGGTCCACATCCAGCTCCGTTAACCACACAGAGTTATGTGAGTGACGCAGATGGCAGGACTTATACCTTCAACTGTAGAAATGGCGAACTTGTGAGTGTAGGCATGAGCCTCCTGAACGGGGGTGTTCAAGGTTGGGTCGTCGGAGAACGGCCAGATGATATGGGAAAAAATGAGGACAAGCACCCTGGTGATATTCAAACCGAGTGCTGGCCTAAGTCACCATCTGATTGTCGGTCACCAACACCGTGAATTACCTAGCCCCCTAGCCTCTCTACTTGGCTGGCAGTAAAAGACACCTGCACCTCCTTGCCGTCGAGCACAACCTCAATCTGCTGGCCCTGTGCCGTGCCTTCGTCCATCAGCAGCATCGCGATAGGGTTCTCTACTAACTGCTGGAGTTTGCGTTGCAAGGGACGGGCACCGTAATTGCGCGTATCAACCGCGGCAATAATATGGTCTTTCACCGCCGCGCTGCAGTTCAAGGTCAGGTTCTTCCCTGCCAACCGCGTCGTGAGGTCTTTGATTTGCAAATCAAGCACTTGGCGTAAATGCTGACTGCTCAAACGGTTGAAGACGATTACTTCATCGAGACGGTTGATAAATTCTGGTTTCAAAAAACGTTTGACCTCGTCCATGATTTCTCGCAATTCATCGTCACGACTTAAGGACTGGGCACCAATCCCGACCCGCTGTTTCTGCCCCGTCATGATTGCCGAGCCGAGATTGGAAGTGCCAATGATGATAGCATTTTGAAAGCTAACCTTGGTGCCTTCCGAGTCAGTCAACCAGCCCTCGTCAAGAATTTGCAACATGATGCTGAGCAAATCAGGATGCGCCTTTTCAATCTCATCAAACAGCACTACCGCGTAGGGCTGATGTCGCATGCGTTCGGTCAATTGTCCGCCTTCACCGTAACCGACATAGCCAGGCGGCGAGCCAATCAACTTGGCTACTTCATGCCGCTCGCTGTATTCTGACATGTCAAGACGAACAATGTTGGCTTCGTTGTCCATCATCTCAGCTGCGATTGCTTTGGCCAACTCGGTCTTACCTACCCCTGTCGGGCCGAGAAACAAGAACGAAGCAATTGGCGCGTTGACTCGCCGCAAGCCAGCCCGATTGCGGCGGATGGCATTAGCGACGGCCGCGGTGGCATTCTCCTGCCCGATAACCCGCTGCTGCAGACATGCCTCCAACGCCTTAAGTTTGGCAATTTCTTCCGCCACCATACGTGCTACAGGAATGCCTGTCATACGATGCACGATACGGGCGATGTCCTCCTTGTTGACCTGTGTATCGCGTTTTTTGCGCTCTTTGTTGAACTTCGCCCGCGCCTTGCTGATCTTTACCTCCAGCCGTGAAATCTTGGTCTGGTAACGCGACATCAACTCAAAATCGCTATCGTTGAATGCCTCCGCCTTCTTGGACAGCAAATCGTTGCGTGCCTTTTCCATTTTGCGCAACTCTGGCGGATTATAGACGATCCCTAGCCGTTTCGCCGCCCCCGCCTCGTCAATCACATCAATCGCCTTGTCGGGCAAAAAACGATCAGGCAAGTAACGCTGCGACAATTCCGCCGCCCCCTGCAAAGCCTCATCCTCGTAAGTTATCTGATGATGTGCCTCATAGCGCGGCCGCAAACCCCGCAGAATTTCTAACGTCTGTGCTAAACTCGGTTCGGTAATGCGCACTGGCTGGAAGCGCCGCTCCAACGCTTTATCCGATTCAATGTACTGCTTGTACTCCTTGCTCGTCGTCGCCCCCAAGCATTGCAGCAATCCCTTCGCCAAGGCAGGCTTTAGCATGTTAGAAGCGTCAAGCCCGCCACCCGATCGACCTGCGCCCACCACCGTGTGCAACTCGTCGATGAACAAGATAACATCGCCTGCCGCGGCGATAACTTCATCCTTGAGATTGTTGAGACGCTCCTCAAACTCACCCTGCACCTTCGCCCCCGCAATCAACGTGCCGATTTCCAACAGCAGCACTCTCTTGGACAGCAGATGCTCTGGCACATCACCCGATGCAATCTGCTGGGCCAAACCTTCAACGATGACTGTTTTGCCCACACCTGGCTCGCCGATAAGCACAGGGTTGTTCTTTTTGCGGCGGGAGAGAATTTCAATCACTCTGGTTATCTCCCGCTCTCGCTGCAACACAGGGTCAAGTGCGCCCTTGCGTGCCAAGCCAGTAATGTCGGTGGTGTATTGATCGAGCAACGCCCGCCGCGACTCATCGTCCTTTTGGGTAATTTTGTTCACGCCACGAATTTCTAGCCAAGCTTTGCGACAGGCCTCTTGCTTAAGTCCTAGCTCCCGCAATAGCCGTGCCGTGCTGGGCACAGAAGCAGCAAAACAAGCTAGGAAGACTGCCCCTGTTGAAATATAAGCATCGCCGCAGGTATGCCGTTCATGATCCGCCGCCTCAAATAAGTTCTGCACGTCCTGGGCAACCTGCATACTGCCCTGCTCAGGTTCTAGCACAGGCAAGGCGCTCGCCTGCTCCATAGCCACATCAACGATCTGGCGGCGTAACTCAGCGGACTCAAGTCGTAGTTCGTCGAAAATTTTCAGGACGATTGAATCCTTTTGCTCGACCAGACCCATCAAAATAAACTCAGCCGTAATCACCCCGCGCCGCAGATTAGCTAACTCCATCACCACTCGCTGGAGCAGATCAGCAACTTTGACGGTCGAGCTTTTTAGCAGGTGCTGAGACATGTAATTCGTCCAGTTTTAATGTGAGCCCAACGGTAGTGCACAGCACGCACATGCATCGGCGACAATCTCCTGTCTCATCATACCATAGTTTTCTGGTGCAAGTGAGGTCAAGCTGTTCACACTTGGTTGGCCGACTAGCACGGGAACTGGTTGTGGCTGAGGGAATTTACCGCGGTTGCTCCCCCCCAAAAAATAGAATGCCCGCGGCAGTTGCCTTTCCCCTGAGAGCAGGATAAAATAGCGTTTTGTTTATCATCAAGGGGGGAGCTGTGTTGCGGATGCGTATGGTCAGACTAGCGTTAGTCTGGGTACTGTTTATGGTGGTCGGGGGGCTGATTTTCAGCGGTCTTGATCATGCCTGGCTGACACCTGGTGGTGAGCGCACTGCCGTTGCCGAAGGCTCGGAAGATCACGGTGCACGTCAGCGCGATGAGGGTCTTATTGTTTTCGACTTGGACGACCTTCAGGTTCGTTACGGTGAATACAGTGAGACCGAGTTCGACCTTTCCCTCCCCAGATACTATGATGATAGCGCCGAGAACCAAACCATCGTTGACTGGCAGGTGGTTGGAGCACAGTTGCCCGCGGGCATGGCACTCCATCCGAGCGGAGAACGACGGGCACTGGTATATGGCACACCGCAATTTGTGGGGCGATGGTGCTTTACCCTCGCGGCGCAGTTCGAGCTGTCGCCAGTGCCAGGGTCATCTGGGCCTCCGTCATATATGCAGCGCACGAGTCGGCAGGTGTGCTTTTTCGCCGCCCACAACGAGCGGTTGCGTTATCCGCGCTTTTCCAGTGCTACTCGCCTTGATCGCGCCCAGCAAAACCGCCCCTACTACGCAAAGATAAAACTACCCCACCTGGATCGCCACACGAGTGTGAATGTGGCCTGGCATAATTTGCCCAACTCGCTGAAAGTTGAGACCAGCAACAGACATGGCTATGTTGAGATAAGTGGCACACCCCGTGATCGCAACAATTACCTCGTTACCAACGTCTCCGCGGCACGCCCACCACAGTTGATGGAACTGTTTACGGTCGAGGATGAATGGCAATCACGTTTTGATACTATCGACAAGTATAGCTACCGCATCACCGCGGTCTATCCTGACGGCGAGACTACCAGCGCGGGGAGAAAATTTCTGTGGGTAAGTAGCGGCGAGGTCGTACTCACCACGATCGCCTACGACGAACGGCCTCTCTACTTCAACGTGTTTAGGGCCAGTGGCCCTGATAGTTGGGGTCGTGGCGGTGAGCAATTCATCACCCGTCTTGACCCCCAGCCTTCAGGGTCGGAATATCTGCTCGATCGCAACGCCGCACTGCCACGCACGATGCGGGGAAGCGGGCACTTCTATATCATGCTCAAGCTAGCCAGCACAGGAGCTGAGGGTCATACCGTCACCACGTGGAAACAATTCAGCCTGATCATCGACGTGGCGGAAGATGGGCGCGAACGCGTCCCGCTTTATCGCTGTCCGTCAGGCTACTATTACGATGAGGCCTTGCGCTACTGCGTGCAAAGCCGTGGCAATCCCTGTCCGCGTGGCACGTACTACGAACCAGCTTATGATACCTGCAAACGCTACCCCTCTTCGCGCTACTGCCCGTCGGGCTACTACTTTGACCATTTCTTGCGTCGCTGTGTGCTAGATAGCCATCCGCGCTGCCCGTGGAATTATCGCTGGGATTATTTTTATGACCAGTGTGTGCCCGATCCTTACTGGTGCGCACTGGGCAGCTACTACAACTGGCGGTGGAATGTCTGCCTGCGCCGCGATCGCAGTTGTAATTATGGCTGGCACTATGATTATGGCATCAATCGTTGCGTGCGCAACCAGAACTCCTGCTCATCTGGCTACGTTTGGGATCGCAACTCGCAATCATGTCGGCGCAACCATCGCAATTGCAGAGCTGGCTACCATTGGTCAGCACGCCTGGGCCGCTGTGTCTATAGCGGCAGCATGAACTGTGGCAGGGGTTACCGCTACGACGAGCATAGCAGACAGTGCGTGCGTATCGGGCGCGAGCGTCGCTGCCAGTACGGTGAACACTGGAGTCGGCGGCGTGGATACTGTGTCCCCAACAACCGCCCGACTACGAGACCGACTGCCAGGCCGACCCGCTCGCCGAGTCGCAGACCGACTGCTAGGCCGACCCGTTCGCCGAGTCGCAGACCTACTGCCAGACCAACCCGCTCGCCGAGTCGCAGACCGACTGCTAGGCCGACCCGTCCGCCGAGTCGCAGACCTACTGCTAGGCCGACCCGTTCGCCGAATCGCAGACCTACTGCCAGACCGAGCCGTTCGCCGAGTCGCAGACCTACTGCCAGACCGAGCCGCTCGCCGAGTCGCAGACCTACTGCTAGGCCAAGCCGCTCGCCGAGTCGCAGACCTACTGCCAGACCGAGCCGCTCGCCGAGTCGCAGACCGACTGCTAGGCCAAGCCGCTCGCCAAGTCGCAGACCTACTGCTAGGCCAAGCCGTTCGCCGAATCGCAGACCTACTGCTAGGCCAAGCCACTCGCCGAGTCGCAGACCTACTGCCAGACCGAGCCGCTCGCCGAATCGCAGACCTACTGCTAGGCCAAGCCGCTCGCCGAATCGCAGACCTACTGCTAGGCCAAGCCGTTCGCCGAATCGCAGACCTACTGCCAGACCAAGCCGCTCGCCGAATCGCAGACCTACTGCCAGACCGACCCGTTCGCCGAGTCGCAGACCGACTGCCAGACCGAGCCGCTCGCCGAATCGCAGACCGACTGCCAGACCGAGCCGCTCGCCGAATCGCAACATAAGTGAGGTAAACAACTTGCAGCCACCTGCACCTAGGAGATGATAGGCTCGCGTCGTATTTTGTGGATAGCACTGCCAGGCTTATTGCTGGCGGTGCTACTACCTGCTGCGGCACTGTGGAAATTGTCACGCTGGGGGGATGCGACCCGTAGTTTGGTGACCGCACGGGATGTGTCCTTCCCCACGGGCGCGTCTTTGTCTGAGTTAGCGCGCGCACTGGAGCAGGCCGAGGTGGTTAGTTCCGCCCTCTTGTTCCGTATTTTTGTGCGCTGCTGTTCTGATTTCAAAAAATTTCAAGCCGGCAAGTATCGTTTCGACGGCGACACCAGTCCCGCACAGGTGGCTGAACGCATTATTGCGGGCGATATTCACATCGAGCTGCGCCTGCGTTTCAGTGTGCCAGAGGGGTTTACGCTGGCCAAGATAACGGCTCGCCTAGCTAAGCACGGCTTGGGCGCGCAGGCAGAACTGCAACGTATGGCACGTGATCCTGCTTTGCTTACGGCGCTCAAGATCAATGCCGATTCGCTGGAAGGCTATCTTTACCCTGCTACGTATAGTTTTTATCAGCAGTTGCCAACCGCACGGCAGGTATTTGCTCGCATGGTGGCGAAGTGGCGATCGATGTTGCCAGCTGATTACCAGCAGCAGCTAACGAAGAAAGGTTTGACGTTGCACGAGGCGGTGACGATGGCTTCATTGATTGAATTGGAGACGGCGCACGACGACGAACGCAACAAGATTTCCGAGGTTATCTGGCGGCGGCTCAAGGATCGCACCCCGTTGGGAATTGATGCCGCGGTCATCTACGGCATCAAGGACTACAGGGGTGATTTGAAACGCCACCATTTACAGGATGCCTCTAACCCGTGGAATACCCGCATTCATCGCGGTTTGCCACCCTCGCCAATTGGCTCGCCCGCCCGTGCCTCACTGATCGCCGTGCTGAACCCAACCGATGCAGGACACTACTTCTATGTCTTAATTCCTGACGGCAGTAGACGGCATCATTTTTCCCGCACCCTGCGCGAACATAACTACCACGTGCGCAAACTAATACGAGCATCACGCTGATCTTGCCAACTACCACCCGCTTCGCTATACATGCACCTGAGGTGGGTGGTGAATACGCAGGCCAGGGCATACTGGAACGAACATTACGAGCAGCACCGCTTTGTCGGAGGTAAAGCGCCCTCGCCGTTTTTGCTGAAGATGCTGCCACGCCTGCAGCAGGGGCGAGTGCTGGACATTGCCATGGGTGAGGGGGTGAACGCGGTCTACCTCGCGCAGCGAGGTTGTGCGGTCGAGGGGTTTGACATCTCCGACGTTGCTTGCCAGCGCGCCACGGAGTTGGCACGTGATACAGGGGTGGAGTTGCAGGTCAAGTGCACCGACGTTGATCTCTATCTGTTTGGCATCATGCAGTATGATACGATCGTCATGAATTTTTTCAAACCCGCGGTATTGCGTTATTATCCTGAAATGATCAAAGCTCTGAAACAAGGCGGTACCTTGCTAATGGAATCACATCTTGTCGGGGCAATGCCCGCGGCGATTCCACGCTCGGAAAGTTATCGTAATTTTTATTTCAACAGCAATGAGTTCTTACCGCACCTGAAGGGCATGCAAATACTTTACTACAGCGAAACTAAAATCAACGGCAAGGAATGTGTGCAGTGCTTTGCCCGCAAGCCAATCGATCGTGATGCCGTTAAATATAATTTGTTTGACATGCACAGCGCCAAAGAACCGCCGCCCGTCTCTCGGCAGTTGGAACTGGCTGAAAAGCTTTTCAAAAAAAATTGAAGCACCGTCTTATCGCTAGTTTACAGAATCCGCACATCAAAGCACTGCGTAAACTGCGGCGAACACAGAGCAGCAAGCGCCTGCAGCGTTTCTGCGTCGAGGGTGCACGTGAGATTGAGCAGGCCAGGAAAAGCTTCGCACTGTTGGAGCTCTATGTGCAGGAAGAAACGTTGAGCGACGCGGCACGTGTCATCGTTGCGGCCTGCGGAGCAGTATCAACTTTTACCGTCACGCCGTCCGTGTATGCCAAGCTTGCCTGGCGAGAAAACCAAGACGGCTTGGTGGCGGTGTTTGCGGCGCGGGAACTGCCTTTGTCGGAGCTGCAGCTGTCGGACTGTCCGCTGCTCGTTGTCTGTCAAGAATTGCAAAAGCCTGGCAACCTGGGGGCCATGATTCGCACCGCGCTCGCCGTCGGTGCAGATGCCTTGATTGCGGTCGAACAGAAGATGCACGTCTGCAACCCTAACGTCATTCGTGCGAGTCTCGGCTATGTCTTCACCTTACCGCTGGCGGTAGCGAGTAGTGCTGAGGTGATGGAATTTTTACGGGCCAAGCACATAAACATTGCCATCGCCGACGGTTCACGGCCCGGGCTGATCTACAGCGAATATGATTTTACCGCACCCACAGCCATCGTCTTGGGCAGTGAGGCTGAAGGACTGAGCCCTTACTGGCGTGAGTGTGACGCGACTCGCCTGCACATCCCGATGACGGCGGCGGTCGATGCCTTGAATGTCGCAGTCTGCGGCGGGGTGCTACTTTATGAGGCCTGGCGACAGCGGCAAACGACAACTAATGGGTGTAAGTAACCTCAATCTTGGTCGTGTTGGCAGGTAGAGTAGTATTGATGCTGAGGGAGTCGCCCTCGACGTTGTATTGATCTGGGGTGAGCGGTTGAGTTTCGCCATCGGCGGTGGTGATGACTACCGTCGCACTGTCGCCGTCATGCGCGTGTTCCAGCGCAAAATTATTCTTGAGTGCTGCAGAAATATTTTGCGAAATTTCCGTCAGTATCTTGGTATAGTCGGGGCTGTTAATGGACTCGTGATAATCAAACAGCGATTCGCCATTTTCGTCTTGCCAAGCGAGAAACCTTCTCGAGTCGTTCTCATTCAGCAAGCCATAAACTCGCCCAGTTGCATGAGGGTTACGGATACTCTTCAGATAAAAATAGAAATCGCTAAGGTGGCAGCCGTAATCGTGAGTACACTGATGATCTTCGTCAGTGATTAGCAATACCGCCAGCATTGACCCATCTCGCACCCAGGTATTTTTTTGGTGGCATATGCTGTTAAAACCACCGTCGCTCTCGGCTGGGGGTCTTGGTTGTCGTCTTGTTTGGATTGGTTGTGGTGTTGTTGGGGTAGGTGCGCGGGCGGCAATGCAATCGCCTCGCAACCCTCGTAGTGCGCTATAGGCAGCTTGCTCGGCCCAGGCATAGCTACGGACAACGGCATCCTTATAGCTGGCTTGTAGAGTTTCCAAGTCAATGGTTTCAGCAAAAATACGCTCATAGTTTGGCGTGTCACTGTCAATGACAGTCAGCAGGCAGGACATGGGGTTAGTGGTAGTGATAGCAATTTGCCAATCGCTGTCGCTGACGGCACTGAGTAGATCGTTAAGCCGCGTTGAGAGAGACTCATGTTCTTTAGTCATCGAGCCTGATTCGTCGATTACTAGCAGGATGTCAAGTTTATCGTAAGTTTGCTTTTCTGGGGTAAAACTTTCGGTAGATTTCTCCGCCTGGGCTTGGTCAGCAGAAAAGGAAGTGCTCATCTTGCTTTTGTTACAGGTAGCCAGCAAGCATAGGACAGCTAAAAGTTTAACAATCTGCATACTTACGCTGCGGGTAGGGCCTGCACTATTTTTCCAGTGTAATATCAACACATACCCCTTCAACAAATTGCGCCTGGGTAAAAATTCTCCGCTTTTTTACCTGATAGTGGCTGGCGTGAATGAAACCTTCTTGCGTCTCTTCTTGCTCAGATGCAGGCGCATTGAAAACTTTTATCTGCGCAATAGCAACATCCGCATCGCTAGCCTGACTTCCTGCCTGCTGTGGAACAGGTGGCACAAAAAATACGCCACGTAAGACGTTGGCAATGTCGGCAGAAAAATCTTCTAGCATGCTTTTGTAATTTGTTAGCAAAGACCCGTAACGACTGAGCGTGTGCTTGCCCTCGGCATTTTTCCAGTTTAAATAATCATCCAGACCATCTTCAGTATGCAAAATCGCATAAACTCTTGTAAGTGGTGCGGCGTTTGCTTCTTCAGCAAGGATAACTTTGTTTTCAGCTAGTTTCGTCTCGGAAAAATTTTTGTTAGTAACGATGATAAAGGCCCGCAACATCACGGTGCGATGCGGGGCAAATTTTTCCAGTTGTTGCGCAGGCAATAGCGGTTGTTTAGCAGGCAGTAGCGGTTGTTGCGCAGACGGTAACTGTTCTGCCGCAGGTGCTGGCTCAGCCCTGTCGTCGGCTACCTCCACCTCTTTGCCAACACCGAGCGCGGCGGCAAACTGTTGGCTATAGTCGGCATAGTTCTTATATTTAGTGATAAACTTAGTAGGGAGTGCCGTCGCTTCCAGATCGGCAACTGCGATACTCCAGTTGCTGTTGATAATATGTTTTAGCAGGGCATCGATGCCTTTGGCCAGATTTTCTCTCTGCTGTGTGCTCAGACCGCTACCGACGAGCAGCACTACCTCAACCACATCCACCGCGCTTACCTCTGCATAGGTGGAGAGCGTTAGCCTCTCGTAACCGTCAGGCAGAGAACCTGGTGGCTGTTCACGAATAGCGCCCGCGGTATCACTATTGCCGACAGCCATGGTCACCGCGTCGCTGCTGCCGCGACTGCTGTGACTGCTGCTACTACAGGCAATGCTCGTCACCAACAAAACCCAGACCGCTGCCCACACAATTATCCCCCTACAGAACTCCATGACGCGTATCGGCTCTGTGGCAAATAATTTAATAAAAATAAATTACTTCAGTGATTGCAATTTATTACGCTTAAACAGAGATCCTGTCGTAGCGGGAACGCAGGCTAAGGCTGCAGCTTACGCCGCGCCGCGTTGTAGGTATTGTGCAACAGCATGGCAATGGTCATCGGCCCGACACCGCCAGGCACGGGGGTAATCTGCGCCGCGACGTGGCACACGGCTTCGTAATCGACATCGCCGACAAGTCCTGCCTCAGTGCGATTGATGCCGACATCGATGACTACTGCACCACGCTTGACCCAAGCGGCGGTGACGAGCCGCGGCACACCTGTGGCCGCGACGAGAATATCGGCCTGCCGTGCTAACTGCGAGGGGTTGGGTGTTTTAGAGTGCATGTTGATAACGCTGGCATCAGCGTGCAGCAGCAAGCGGCTGAGTGGCTGGCCGACGAGCACACTGCGTCCAATGACTGCGGCAAGCTTGCCCGCCAGTGAGCCGACCGCGTGCTGCAACAGCCGCATGACACCTAGTGGCGTGCAGGGCACGTGCTGTGCCGCACCGCGGTTCAGCAAGCCTTGATTGAGCGGGTGCAAACCATCAACGTCCTTAGCGATGTTGATCAAGGCGATGATTTCGCTTGCCACCAAGTGGGGCGGTAAAGGCAGTTGCACGAGAATGCCATCGATGCTGGGCTCGGCGTTCAGCTCAGCAATCTGCGCCGCCAATTTCGCCTGGGTAACAGCATGTGGCAATCTAACATCGACGCTGTCGATGCCTACCACGGCACAGGCGTTGCGCTTGCGTTGCACATAGACACCGCTGGCATAATCATCCCCCACCAATACCACTGCCAAACGTGGGGCACGTTGCTGTGCGGTGAAGGCGGTGATCTTCTCCTGCAGCGCGGCATTGAGCTGTGTTGCCAAAGCTTTGCCGTCGATAACCTTTGCCTGTGCCATTGCCTCAACGCGCTAAAAATTTATCCCGCCCACATCTTGCCCTGAAGCAACGATGTTGTCATCGTCATTTTCACTTTATTTTGAGCAGCGCGGCAATTCATGCCCAATTTTACCACAAAATGGGCGGCTAGGGAGCGAGCAAGCAGGCGCAGCGAGCTTGAACGCAATCGCCGAGAGGTTTGATAACAGGCAGAGAGGCTTGGGGGCAAGCTTGAACGCAATACAGGGAGATCAGAGCGCAAGCAGCGAGCTAGAAAGCGAGCGTTACAAAGAGTCGTGCGTAGCTGGGCGAGGCGCAGCCCTACCGAGAAACTCGCCCTGAGTGGGTGTAGGCACAGGCAGAGATGCTAGAGGACAAGCCTGAACGCGATAGCCGAGAGGTCTAATGGCAAGCAGAGGGGCTTGGGGCAAGCTTGAACGCAATACAGGGAGATCAGAGCGCAAGCAGCGAGCTAGGAAGCGAGCGTTACAAAAAGCAGCGTAGCGAGCGAAGCGAGCTAGCAAGCGAGCGTTACAAAAAAGCCGCAGCGCAGCGAACGGCCTCGCCCCGCCCTTCACGGAGCTCTCTGTGAGCAAGCTTGAACGCAATAACGAGGGGCTTGGGGCAAGCCTGAACGCAATAACGAGAGGTCTGAGGACATGCAGCGAGCTAGGAAGCGAGCGATACAAAAAGCCGCAGCGCAGCTTGACGAGGTATCGACAGTCGCAAACAGCCTTGCTATCATTATTCATGGCATGGGTGAGGTGTGGGAGGCGAATGATGACACGGTGGCCTTCCTGCTGGAGAAAGCTCGGTTGCTCCCGCGTAAGGAGGCGGGGTATTTGCTGACCATACTAAGAGATTACTACAATAATGCCGACAACAGTATCAAGGGGCGAGATTTTGATCGGATTGAGCGTGAACAGTGGCCAGAGCTTGAGGAGGAGGAGAGACTTATGCCAATGATAGATTTTGGGCTTGAGCGAGCCACGCGGCTGGGCATCGAGCAGGGCATTGAGAAGGGCAGGCAACAGGGCATTGAGCAGAGCCGCCAAGATGCCGCCACCCGCATGCTGGCCCAGGGTGTGCCTGAGGCTCAGGTGTGCAAATTTCTGAAATTGACCAAGAAAGAGCTGACGGCACTCAAGCGAAAATTAAAAAATTAAAGATTTCAGCCAATTTTTCCAGATATGCCCCTGCCTTCGTTGTCTTGGCACGTGCCTCCGTTGTCTTGGCACGGCACAGACCTACCGAGAAACTCTCCCCTGAGATAGGTGAAAGCACATGCTTTATGCAAAAAAATAATCTGAACGCAATAACGAGAGGCCTGAGTGCAAGGAGCGAGCTAGCAAGCGAGCGATATAGAAAGCCGTAGCGCAGCGAACGGCCTCGCCCCGCCGTTCATGTGGCTCTCGGTGGGCAATTTTGAACGTAATAACGAGAGGTCTGAGGGCAAGCAGCGAGGGAGCTAGGAAGCGGCAAACAGTCTCGTAAAGCGAGCGATATAGAAAGCAGCGCGTAGCGCACAGCGCAGCGAACGGTCTTGCCGTGCCGTTCATGGAGCTCTCGGTGGGCAAGCCTGAACGCAATAACGAGAGGTCTGAGGACAAGCAGAGAGAGGATGCAGAGAGACTAGAGGATAAGCAGCGAGCTAGCAAGCGAGCGATACAAAAAGCAGCGTAGCGTAGCGTAGCGCGTAGCGCGCGGCGATAACTACAGGAGGGTGACTTGAAAAAAACTATCATTGCCAACTGGAAGATGCACAAGCTGCGGGGCGATATTGAGCCATATTGTCGGGCACTGTCGCCAGCAAAACTCAGCGGCGTAGAGGTTTACATTGCGCCACCGTTCCCGCTCTTGGTGGAGACTGTCACCACCGCCAAGGAATATGGTATCGGGGTGCTGGCACAGAACGTTCATCATGCGCCTGATGGTGCGTTCACAGGTGAAGTGTCCGCGCCTCTGCTTGCCGACGCAGGCGTGCGGGGGGCGATTGTCGGACACAGCGAACGCCGGACACAGTGGGGTGAGACCAATGCCATTGTGGCTCGTAAAGTGCAAGCCTGCCAACAAGCAGGCCTACTACCCGTTCTATGCGTGGGCGAATCAGATGCACAGCGGGCACGCGGCGAAACACGAGCAGTCTTGCGACAGCAGCTAGTCAGCGTTCTGCAACATGTGCCAGGTGTGTCCTTGTGCGTTGCTTACGAACCCGTGTGGGCAATTGGCAGCGGCAAAACGGCGAGCACGGCCCAGGTACAGGAGGTGCACCACTACCTCAAGGAGTGTGCCAAAGACGAAAATTCCCAGTTAACCGTGCTCTATGGTGGCAGTGTCAAGCCCGACAACGCGGCGGCATTGATGGCCTTACCCGCGGTAGATGGCGTGCTGGTCGGCGGGGCGGCACTGCAAGCCGCGCAGTTTGTTGACATTATCAATTCAGTTTAGGACATGCAGGGATTGGGTGATGGAGCTTCAAAATTAGGGAAAACTCTGTAGTGACCCCATGAGAAACAGTGCATCTCCAGACAGACGACCCCCAGCTAAAGAATCGCGTAAAATATGCCGTTGGTATATAATGGAATCGATCGCTTGACCGCGATGCGTTGGGTGTAATACGTTGCCGAGGCTGATCGGCTTAGGGGGTTATTTTGCTAGAGCGAGAAAAAAGATATTTTGAATGGAATAGGCAATCGCTGCTGGCGGAATATCCAGACAAGGTTGTCGTGATCATGGGCGAGGGGGTTGTGGGGGTCTACGACGACAAGTGGACGGCGTTCGAAACCGAGACTCGCGATAACCATCGCCCAATCGGGTCGTTTCTCGTTCGTCGAGTCACCGAAGAAGACGAGTCTACCGTAATTATCTCCAGTCTCCCTAGAGTAAGAGCCTGAATGTCTCACGGGCATTACCACGCTCTTGAGGCCATTCTTGGTGAATCCAAGGATAGAATTGACACAGGCTGTTATGTAGCTGATCCTCGTTTTGGGGAATCAAATTACGAAGGAAGAAAGATCCGAGTCCTCGCTATCTGGGATACAGGTGCAACTCATACCGTGATCAGCACGACGCTTGTCCACCGTCTTGGTGTTACCTGTTCACCGCAAAGGCAGGAAATAGGGATCTTTGACCCTACCCCAGCTGCTGAGTATCGCGCCCATCCTCAAGCCCGGTCCGTCAATGCCAAAGGCAAGACCGCGGTTACGTGGGGTGAACTGCAACGCGGCAATCGCTGACTCCCTTAGCGCTGCCCGCCGCCGTGGAACTAGGCAATTATTTAAAGTTTAGCGGCAACAATGCCGATGAGTACCACGCAGCGACCTGAGGAGACGACCACGATGCCGCGCACCCGGCAAAAACAGCGGCTAGGCTTTAGCCTCGTCGAACTGATGGTGGTGTTGGTGCTGGTAGGCACACTTGTGTCACTAGCCTTGCCGCGGTTCAATACATTCATCGCCAGAGGCAGACAGTCTGAAGCGCATGCTAACCTTGGCATCATCGCTACGTTGCAACAGAGCTACAAGCTTGAATATAACAAGTATCATGATGGCTTGGGCATGGGGATGGGCCACCCTAGGGCGAGGTGTAAGCCTGGCGAGGTGAGACAAAAGCTAAACACGTTAGGCTTTAGAGTCACTGATTGCGAGTCACTGCGCTATACCTACGCGACCTTTGCTGGTGATCCTTCTCCCAACGATTATGCTACCAGCGCCGCTGGTAACCGCGACCCCCACCGCTTTGGCAACCCAGGCTTCCAGGCAGAGCCTTGGTACATTTATCCCAACTGCCGGGAAGGGGAATCGTGGATAATCAGCAAAGATCGTAAACTAGGCCTGGAGACCGGCAAGACGGATGTTATCGAGAAGTGTACCTGAATGTTCAGAGCTACCAGTTTGTTGTTGTTGACAAGCTGTGCTGCGCGGAGCGCTACGCTACGCTACGCGACGCTACGCGGCTCTTTATAACGCTCGTCTACGAGGCTTTTTTGTAACGCTCGCTTCCTAGCTCGCTGCTTGCACTCTGATCTCTCGTTACTGCGTTCGGGCTCGTCATCAGACTTCTCGGCTATTGCGTTCAGGCCTGCCCCCAAGCCTTCTCGCGGTTACCCCCATCTCTTGCCTACCGAGAGCTCCATGAACGGCGAGGCGAGGCCGTACGAAAACTCGACCACAAATACTGCCATATTGCCGTCAGATTATGCTTTTGCACAAGGCATGTACTCACAACCTATTTTAGGGAGAGTTTCTCGGTAGGGCTGCGCCTCGCCAAGACAACGGAGGCCTGTGCTACTTGCCTCTTGCCCTCAGACCTCTCGGCGGTTGGCCCCTACCTCTTGCCTGCCGAGAGCTCCATGAACGGCAGGGAGAGACCGTTCGCTGCGCTGCGGCTTTCTATATCGCTCGCTTGCTAGCTCGCTCCTTGCAATCAGGCCTCTCGTTATTGCGTTCAGATTATTTTTTTTGCATAAAGCATGTGCTTTCACCTATCTCAGGGGAGAGTTTCTCGGTAGGGCTGCACCGTGCCAAGATAACGGAGGCCTGCGCTACTTGCCTCTTGCCCTCAAGTCTCTCGGCGGTTGCCCCCACCTCTTGCCCACCGAGAGCTCCATGAAGGGCACGGGGAGACCGTTCGCTGCGCTGCGGCTTTCTATATCGCTCGCTTGCTAGCTCGCTCCTTGCAATCAGGCCTCTCGTTATTGCGTTCAGATTATTTTTTTTGCATAAAGCATGTGCTTTCACCTATCTCAGGGGAGAGTTTCTCGGTAGGTCTGCCCCGTGCCCAGCTACGCACGACTCTTTGTAACGCTCGCCTTACGAGACTGTTTGCCGCTTTCTCGCTCGCTACGCTCGCTGGACTTTTTGCCGCTTTCTCGCTCCCTCGCTGCATGTTCTCAGGCCTCTCGTTATTGCATTCAGGCTTGCCCTCAGACCTCTCTGTATTGCGTTCAGACAGGACCTAATTATTATCATGCATAGATGGTTGACAATCCCCACGTCCAAGAGCTATGTCCGGGCGCGTTTCTTTTCAATTTCCAGAGGAGTGTGGAGTGAGGAATCTGTTAGCGATGGTGGTTGTACTGTTGTGGGGTGAAGCTGTGCTGGCTAAGGGATTGTCGGTGATCAGAGCGAGAGTTGCTAGTCGTCTCCTGCAGGTGCAGCGAGTGGCGGCGGTCAATCATCTGCTACTGGCCGCGAGAAAAGATGACAACCTGCGTATGCTGCTCGTCGTGCTGGCAAGCAACGAGGACATGCCCGATGGCACGGTGCGCAAGAACGATTCCGACTCTCCCGATGATCCTAAAGGCGGGCGACCTGCATGGGCTGAAGAGCGTCGCCGCGGCAGCGCATCGTCCTACATTGATGAGCGGGGCAGTGACAGTGCGGTGCATTGGGATCGTGCCGAAAAGAGTGCGGTGCACTGGGATCGCTAGCACAACTTTGCGGAACATAGCCGTGCTTGATTTTCCTCCATCTGCCGCATAAAGCTGGCAGGAATTTGCAGTGCGGTGCGGCAGAAGTGTGCCTCCTGGGCTAGATCGCTGGCAAAGATGCCAGGGTCGTCGCTCGACAGCGTGACCGACAGATGGTGCTGGCTGAATTTGTGCAGCGGGTGGAAACCTAGTGCCCGCACCTGGCCGAGCCGTAAATTTGAGGTCGGGCAGGTCTCGATGCGCAAGCCTTGAGCTTTTGCCCAGTGCAGGGCGGCGGTTTGTAAACTTTCCAGCTCAGCTCGTGTCGCATCATCGTAGCGGCACGGCGGTGTTGGCATGCCTGCCTGCAGCTGTGCCAGCTCGCGCTGAAGTGCAGGTGCCGCGATATGGTAACCGAAGTCGCGCAGTTCTCGTCCTTCTGCGTGCAACAGCCACTGTAGGTGGGCGAGGCGTTCTTGTCTGCTCTCCTGCACCACTGTGCCGCGCAAGTTTTCCACGTTGAGACCGAGGGCAATGGCATGTCCAAGTCGATGCACACCGCAGGTGTGAGCTTGTAGTATGCGCCGCACAGCACTGTGCAGACTGATGTTTTGAAACGATTCGCCGACGTGCAGCAGGATGGCCAGCTTTTGTCTGCGGCGGTGGTTGTCGTGCTGGATAGCGGCAAACAGCTGGCGATAGAGGGAGGGGGGGTAGTCTTCTTCAAAACCACACAGGTCGATGGCAGTGATGTGCTGCAAGCCTTGGGGGTCGGCATCGAGCATCGCCCGCAGAGCACGATACTGTGCCTGTGCCTGTGCGGGAGGGCGTGCGAGGCTGAGGGCCAGGCGCGGTTGAAAGTTGCCGCCGCTGTCTGCCTCATAGCGTGCCAGCAGGGCGTTGACAGCACGTAGATAGGTGTGCGGCGCGGCCAGCGAAGACGGGTAGATAACGCGATATTCGGCGTAACGCAGGCCAGCTTGCTGATGTTTGGTGAGCACCTGTTGCCAGATAAACAGGTCGTCTTGACGCAGGGGGAACAGGGCAAGCAGGAGATCGAACTTAGCCTGAAACTGGGCAAAGCTGAGTGCTCTGTCGATTTCGTAATAGCGTTGCAGCAACTCAAGACCCTGCGGCGACCAGAACTGCTCATAGGGTGGCACGACCCCGCAGATCGCAGCATGGCGGCTGGCATAGCGCTGCAACTCTTGCCTGCGTGCCTGCCAGCGGTCGCGGCCGAGCACATAGACATCTGCAGCCGTCAGACAGCCATAGAGATGGAGGTGGTGTTCGTGGGTAAACGCTGCCAAGCTTTGCTCAGGTGGTCATTCCCAGCCGCAGTGCGGGCATCGTTGCACAGCTCTCGCCTTAGTGCAACTAACTGCTTGTTTTCGCTGTAAAAATAAAATTAATCGCCCATCCTTAAAGTTTTGCCCGCCGCGGCCGAAGTATATGGAGGAGGTTGGATCGAGCTGATGATGACTGTTACCAAGCAACCGATGTTTTTCTTGCTGCTCATGTTGCTAGCCGCTGCCTGCACAGGCGGAAAAAAGCGCTCAGCAGCACCGACTCCACCGATAGACCAGCAAACGGCTGATAGTAGCGAAGATGTAAGCGCCTTGCAGGGCCAGATAAGGCGGCTAATGGGCCAGGTGACTGCACTGCAAGGACAGACAGGCGGTGTCAGTCAGACGGAGGTGGATAGGCTGAAGCTAGAGATCGAAATGTTGCAGACAGATATTACGACAAAAGTTACTGACACAGCTCAGCAGGAAGGTCCGCTGCAGACAGAACTGAATGATCTGCGGGCAGGTATGGAAACACTGAAGGAGAAACTAAAGGAAGCCGAGGCAAAGACTGATAGTGAAGCGCCATCGGACACAGGCTCCGCGGACGAAACCTCCCCTACAGAGGAAGAGACAGCACAAGATGAAGAGACAACAGGAGAGGAAAATGGCAATCAGACAAGTCCTCCACTGGTTGTAGGCGCACCAGTCATAACGGTAGCATTGGAGCAGGTTGATAAAAAGAAAGACGGTGTCAAGGTGGGCACATATGTGACTTTCTCCAGCGACACAGATGTGATCCTGACAAGTATAAAGTACGGCAAGCCTGACATTACGCCTAAGCATGCCAACGACAAAAACAAAGATACATCCCCGATAGAATTATATGTCAAGGTGCAAGCAAATCATAGTGGCAAAGAATACTGCTACGAGGCGAGGCTGGCATGGCTGAAGATCTGGACAGTGGAGATGGCTGGAGGGACTTGCAAATGAGACTACTATACCTACTGGTGCGGGGCTGCTTGCCGATACTAGTGCTGAGCTGTTTGCAGAGTGAGCAGGATTCGGAGGAGCTGTCTGGAGTGGCAACCAAAAAAGATAAGTTAATTATCACTGAAAATAGCCTGAGAGTGGAAACAAAAGAAAGGCTTGGCAAGAGCATCAGAGTAGCCATCGACTCCATCGGCGGTCTCCAGTTCAGGCCGGATGGAACTAATAAACCGATCGAGGGAGCATACGCAGTAAGTCATCAGTTAGGGAAGGGCAAATCTTATCAGCATGGCCCGCTCCTGCTAGGTGGCATATCGTTCTATTACATCAAGAACCGTGCTGGCAACAAAACTGAAAGACACTACTGCACGCGACAAGGTCTACCGGGCATAAAGTTAATGACCAAGATTATGTTCAAAGAAGACGGTGAAGATTGCCAGCAAATCCCCGCGGGTGGTGCTTTCAATACCTATCTGGGCAAGCAGCAAGTTAATTGGCCAGGTTTCGTCCAGAGAATAACTCAGGCACATCACTATCGACACACACAGGGCAACTGCACGCTAGACATCTTGGTGGATGATATGGAAACACATGTTGAAGGAGGATATGCTAAAGCTACTGAGTTCCTCGTGGAAAACGAAAACTTAATCGCTGCTGTTAATAATAAGATAACCATCAATGTCACAAGTTACGGCATCACCACCGAGTGTGCAGATAGCGCAATCGATAATAAAAAGATCATCAGGTTCTATGATAAAAATAATGATGCCAATCCTCTATTCACAACACAGTTTGCGGAAGATAAAGCCAAGCCAGACTCTATCGGCCACAGCGCCCTATACCTCACCGGCGATAAAGACAACAAATTGACTATCGTCATGGTGCTAGGTGAGCATGGTAAACTTAAATCTCTTGGTGATGATGGTTATCCAGTCTCGGCCAAAGAAGGTTGCCAACTCACTGCAGGTGGAACAACCATTACTGACCCTACTGACTGTCAAAGAGTCCTCTCGACTTTGAGAGAGTAGGGTAACATGCACCGCCCTCCATACTGCAGAGGCTCTCACTCAGCGCAAGAAATGCGCCAGCACCATATCAAAGAACCGTTGTGCCGAAGCGATCGGCAAGTCCTGTGCCAGCTCTTCGACGTGCGCCCGACACAGCAGTTGTGCCGCGTGGCGGTGATCGATACCGCGTGTGGCTAGATAGTAGAGGTCGGCTGCGGCCATGCGAGACGAAGTTGCCCCGTGCGAGCACTGAACATCGTCGGCTTCAATCTGCAACTGCGGCCTGATGTAAACCGCACACTCCTTGCCAAACAACAAGTTCTTGGTCAGCTGCTCGGCGTTAGTGCGCTGTGCCTGGCGCGGCACCCTGATGTTACCTGCAAAAATCCCCCGCGCCCGATCTCGCACAATGCCCCGCACCCGCTGCTGGGTCGTGCCCTCGACGGCAAGATGTTTAATTTCGGCACAGTTGTCGAGCACCTGCTGCTCTTTACCCAAATACAGCGTGCGGAAATCACAGTGTGCACCTTTGGCAAGCTGTTCGATACTGCTATCAAGCCGCGCCAAGCGTCCGCCATAGGAGATGTTTAGCAGACTGAGGCGGGAATCTTGCTGCTGCTGCCCCTCGACCGCACTGAAATGATAGGCCCCGCCGCCCTCATGTTGAAATTTCACCAACGCACAGTCTCCTCCCTCCCCGACGTTGATGACGGTACGGGCTACCGATAAGTAGCTGTCCGCCGTCAGCCCGTAGTGTGACTCGATGACCTGCAGTTCAGCGCCGCGGCCGACATCGATTATATTGCGGCTAAACATTGCATTGCCAGCCGCCTGTGCCGTGTTGACGAAGATAAGATGCAGCGGTTGTGCTAGTTTTACCCCCGCGGCAACCTGCACATAGATGCCATCGTCAAAACATATATCGTTCAGCAGTTGCAGATAGTCCTCGCTCGCTTGCAACTGTTGGGCACACAGCGCGCCGCTACTAATGGCTTGCTGCACCCGCACACACTGCACTCCCTGTGGTAACGCCGCCCCCTGAGTGCGGACATATCTGCCGTCGGCAAACACACAGCAGTGCTCCGCCGCGTCCAGCAGGGGTGCATAGGCAGTCGGCGGCAGGGTGCTTTTCCCCGTTACTACCCCTAAACGTTCGGCCAGCAGCGGTTTAATGTTGGTGTAGCGATAGGCTTCGCTGCGCAAAGTCGGCGGGGACATTGCCTGCCATCGCTGCCGCGCCTGACGACGGAATTCCTGCAACCAGAGCGGTTCGTCCTGTGTGCGTGCCAAGGCGCGGGCGACGAAACGGGCATGGTCAGTGACTGAGCTTGTTTTCATAGCCTTCGTTTTCAATGCGCCGTGCCAAATCGCTGCCACCGCTGGCAACGATGCGTCCCTGCTGCAATACGTGCACGTGCTGGGGCGTGATAAAATTCAAAATGCGGTGATAGTGTGTAATCAGCACCATCGCATTATGCTCGGTGCGCAGACTGTCGATCGTCTTGGCCACAATCTGCACGGCATCGATGTCAAGTCCCGAATCGACTTCGTCGAGGATAGCTAACTGCGGGGCCAGCACAGCCATCTGCAAGACCTCGTTGCGTTTTTTCTCGCCACCAGAGAAACCTGCATTGAGGGGGCGATAGATAAATCCCTTGTCCATCTGCAACTGCCGTGCCTTCTCCTGCAGCAAGTCATCAAAGTCAAGTGCATCGAGCGGCGTGCGCCCCTGTTCGCTACAGACAGCGTTGTAGGCCGAGCGCAAGAACACCGCATTGCTCAAGCCTGCGATCTCGGTGGGATACTGAAAAGCCAGAAACACCCCCGCCCTGGCGCGAGCATCGACATCGAGTTCGAGCAAGTCGAGTGCCTTGCCAGCAGTGTGGTAAACCACCCGCCCCTTGACTACCTCATAGGCTGAGTCGCCCGCCAGCACTCCCGCCAAGGTGCTCTTGCCCGAACCATTCGGCCCCATGATGGCATGCACCTCACCTCTATTCACGGTGAGGTTTAGGTCACGTAAAACCACGTGCCCGTCGACACGTGCTTGCAGGTCAGTAATGTTCAACAGTGGTTGTGGCACGATAACGGCCATCGCCTCCTTAGCAGGGGCGGCACGATAGCACGTTCAAAACGCACTTGGCAAGCTATGCGTTACAAAGGGTCGTGCGCAGCTCCGTTGTCTTGGCACAAGTCCCCGTTGTCTTGGCGAGGCGCAGCCCTACCGATAAACTCTCCCTGAAATAGGTGCAGGCACATGCCTTGTGCAAAGAAATAAACTGGTTGCAGTATTGGCAGTATTTGAGGTCGAGTTTTCGTACGGCCTCGCCTCGCCGTTCATGGAGCTCTCGGTGAGCAAGAGGTGGGGGCAACCGCGAGAGATCTGAGGACAGGCAGGAAGGCCTGAGTGCAAGCCTAAACGCAATAACGAGAGGCCTGAGAACATGCAGCGAGCTAGGAAGCGAGCGATACAAAAAGCAGCGTAGCGAGCGAAGCGAGCTAGGAAGCGAGCGTTACAAAAAAGCCGCGCCACGGCGCAGCGCAGCGAACGGCCTCGCCCGACGTTGTTGCATAACCCCCCGTCCCTGGACGTGGTTGCATAGCCCCCCGTCCCTGACCTTAATTTCTCAATGCGTGTTTACACCAACCAGCAATAAATTTAAGAGCTATTACAGTTAGATATAGAGATATGTGGCTGTCCGTGTTATCTCCAGTTTCGGAAGAAACAAAAAATACGGAGACCAGCCATGAGTGACGTTGTCGCACCAAATGCCCAGGAACAGCAAAAGGTCTCGCACTGGAGTGCTTACAACAAGGCTCTTGTTGACCGTGGCGACCTACGGGTTTTCGTCACGCAAAAAGTGCTGGATTCGTGGCGAGCGACGACGAGGGGCAAAAACGGTCGCCCTGCGACCTACAGCGACGAAGCCATAAAGTTGGTATTAACGTTGCGCACGTTGCTCAATCTCACCCTTCGTCGAACGGAAGGTCTCACCAAATCGCTGTTCCAAGAGATGGGAGTTGATTTACCCGTGCCGAATTACACCACCCTCCACAGGCGAATGAAGGCTTTGTCTGTGGAATTTGAAACCACCGTCAACGAGCACATCGGTATGCCAATCGATCTGGTATTTGATTCAACCGGGATCAAGATACGTGGGCGTGGTGAATGGAAAACAAAACCGCCTCGCCCCGCCCTTCATAGGGCTCTCGGTAGGCAAGAGGTCTAATGGCAAAGAGCGAGAGGCATGAGAACAAGCTTGAACGCAATAGCCGAGAGGTTTGGGGACAAGGAGCGAGCGGGGAGCTAGAAAGCGGCAAAGAGCAGCGTAGCGAGCGAAGCGAGCGTTACAAAGAGCCGCGTAGCGCGTAGCGCGCCACGGCGCAGCCCTACCGAGAAACTCTCCCCTGAGATAGGTGCAAGCACATACTCTTGTCTGAAAGCATAATCCGACAGCAACATGGCAGTGTTTGTGGTCGGGTTTTCGCACGGTCTCGCCGCGCCGTTCATAGAGCTCTCGGTCGGCAAGCAAGAGGGCAACAGCCGAGAGGCATGAGAACAAGCTTGAACGCAATAGCCGAGAGGTTTGGGGACAAGGAGCGAGCGGGGAGCTAGAAAGCGGCAAAGAGCAGCGTAGCGAGCGAAGCGAGCGTTACAAAGAGCCGCGTAGCGCGTAGCGCGCCACGGCGCAGCCCTACCGAGAAACTCCCCACGAATATGTATAAGCACATGCCTTGTGCAAAAAAATAATCTGGTTGCAGTATTGGCAATATCTGCGGTCGTTTTCGTACGGTCTCACCGTGCCCTTCATAGGGCTCTCTGTGGACAAGCCTGAACAAAACAGCCAAGAGGTCTGAGCGCAAGCAGCGAGGGAGCGAGAAAGCGGCAAAAAAGCCTCGTAGAGCGAGCGTTACAAAAGAGCAGCGTAGCGAGCGTAGCGCAGCGTTAGCTAACTTCTTCTCCGTTGGTGACACCCCGTGAGGTGCGCATCCTCTCGACGCTTTCCTTGTAGCGCACACTATGCCGACACCAAGGGCGTAGTTTCAGGCGGCGTTTGGGAATCTGCTCGCCTGTGCCCTCACAGAGACCATAAGTGCCGTTGTCGATTTTCTTCAGGGCATGATCGATCTCCGCCAGTAGCTTGCGGTCACGATCCAGCAGTCTGAAGGTTAGGTTCTGCTCGACTGTCGCCGAAGCCAGATCAACCTCGTCCATCATCTCGTTCTTGTCGAGATGGATGTTGCCGCTGACTACCGCCTGCTTGGCCTTGTCGATGATGTCTCGGCGCGCTTGCAGGAGGTTTTGTTTGAACTCATCCAGCTCTTGCTGGGTCAGTGTTTCAGTATCCTTGTCCATAATCATTACCTACTCGTAGCTTCCCTTCAATCCAGTGCCATCTCCGACTATTATCCGTCGTCGCCGACACACAGGCAAGCGAAGATTGTTGAAATAGCATAAAAAGTCAAGAATTTTGCAGCGCGGGCAGGTAGCCAGCAGTTAAGCGCGCGGCACCGCAAGCAGCAGGGGGTGCAGGGCAAAAGTAAAACTCAATCTCGCCACAGGGGTTGTTGCGAAGTGCGGCTGAGCATGGCTTTGATGTCGCTGACGAGATTCAAGGCTTGCAGGGGGGTTGTCTGGTAAATGTTAATTTTTTCAAAACGTCGCGCTAATGCCTGTAACAGTTGGTTGTCTTCGTGTGTAGCACTGGGCAGATAGCCGTTGACGGCTGGCAGGATGGAGTCACGGTTCTGCTGTAGCAGTTTTGTCGCCCGTTTCAATACCGCCGCAGGCACACCTGCTTGGCGTGCCACCTCAATGCCAAACGAGTTACTGCAAGAGCCAGGCATGAGTTTGTGTGTGAACCAACTGCCCTTCTGCACCTCTGTCTGCATCGTTCTGATGCCGTTAAGTTTCGCCGTCGCGGGCACGAGTTCGTGAAAGTGCGTGGAAAACAAGCAAAAGCAACGCCCACGGGTTAAATTTTCTAGAATCGCCTGCGCTAAAGCTAAACCGTCGGCAGTTGAAGTGCCGCGCCCGACTTCATCGACGATAACGAGACTGCGAGACGAGGATTGCCGCAAAATCGTAGCGGTCTCGCTCATCTCCACCATGAAGGTAGACTGCCCCGCGGTAATATTGTCAGATGCACCGATACGCGTGAAAATATTGTCAAACAACGGCAGCTTGGCAGTGGTCGCAGGCACGTACGCCCCGCTTTGGTGCAGCACCGCACACAGCGCAACTTGACGCATTGCCGTGGACTTGCCGCCCATGTTGGGCCCCGTGATCAGCATCGCCTTCGCCTCACAGGTCAAGGTAATGTCGTTGGGCACGAAACGATGCGCGCCGAGTAGTTTCTCCACCACTGGATGCCGACAGCTCTGCAAGACGATGTCCGTATCGATTTGCGGGGCGCACCAGTTTTCTTTCACCGCCGTGAACGCCTGGCTCTGATGCAAATCAAAGGCCGCGACCGCCGCACCGAGGCGCAACAACGGCTGATGATAGTGGCGTAATTTTTCCAACAACTGCCGATACAGCTCCTCCTCTCTGGCAATCGCTTGTCCTAGGGCATTGTTGAGGGCTTCGTCGAGTTCAACCAACGCCGCGGTCGTGAAGCGCCCGCAGTTGACCATGCTCTGTCGCAGCTTAAAGTACTCAGGCACTTTGGTTAGCTGTGCCCGATTGACTTCGATCAACAGTCCCAACTGGCGGTGTTTCTTGATTTTTAGACTGGGAATATCACTCGCCACCCGCAACTGCTGTTCGTAGGCGCTTAGCTTGGCTTCGCCGCTGCTGGCCAGCTCAACATATTGCCCCAAGTCCTGATCGTATTGCGGATTAAAGACCTCTGTGCCCATCCCCAAACGTCCGCCCCGTGGCTGCAAGGCCTCGTCCAGCAACTGCTGCACCGCCATCAACCCCTGCCGATCCTCGCCCCACAGCGTCGTATCTTGCTGGGTTGCCAGCGCGTCAATTTTAGCTAAGGCCGTGCGTATGGCCACCAACTGCGACGGCTGGGCACTGGCACTGAATACCTGATTGCTCAAGCGTTCAAGGTCAGGAAAACCCTGTAACAGCTGGCGCAGGTCGTTGAGCTGCTGATAGCCACGCTTGACCAAGGCGGTGACGGCTTCTAACCGGGCCTGAAGACGACGGCGATTAGTGAGCGGGTGAGCTAGGGTGTAACGTAACAGCCGTGCCCCCATGGGGGTCAGCGTGTTGTTGACCACGTGGTAGAGGCTGCCTTTCGTGCTGCGAGTTTGAATGGTAGTGAACAGTTCCAAGTCACGAACGACGTTAGCGGCTAAATCCATTTCCTGCTTGTCGAGCAGTGGCTTGATGTGCAGAAAGTTATCGGGCTGGGCATGATGTTGCTGCAGGTAAAGTGCAAACGCGGCGAGGTTGATGCGGGCCGGAATGTCATCGGCAAGCGGGGCTAGCATCGCCGCGGCAAAAGCGTCCCGCAACACCTGCTCGCGCTGGTTGCTGTCGCTGACCACCGTCTCTGGCAACGGGCTGAGCAACACCGTCGTCGCGGGCAGGTTGTCCTTGATGTGCTGATGCTGAAAAGCACGGGCAAGGATCTCACGCGGCGCGTTCTTGCGCACAAAGTCAAAGGCCTGCTGAGCATCGCGGCGCGTGCCGAGACGCAGTTCCCCCGTAGAAACATCGGCCAGCAATACCGACCAGCATCGTGTCTGCGGATCTTCGTACAGGGATGTGAAGTAGTTGGGCTTGTCGTCATCGAGACTATCGAGGTCGTTGTGTAAACCAGGCGTGATAATTTTGACTATCTCACGTCCGATAATGCCGTCCCCCGCCGCCGTCGTGTGGGTAATCTGTTCAGCGATGGCAACTTTGAAGCCGCGGGCGATCAGCTTGCGGCAGTGTGGCTTGTAACTATGATGCGGCACGCCACAAAAAGGCATCTTATCGTTGCGGTTGCGGCTGGTCAGCAAGATGTTCAACAGCGGGGCAATGGTTGTGGCATCGTCACCAAAGACTTCATAAAAATCACCCATGCGAAAGAACAGTACGGCATCACCACACTGCTTTTTCAAGGCAAAGTACTGTTGCAGCATCGGAGTCATGCTCGCCTCCTGCGCACGAAACCATGGCCAGGTGACAGACAGAGGGCGAAGGCGCTGACTTCGTTGTCAGGAAACAGTGCTGCTAACTGCCGCAGGGTCGCGCCGCTGGTGATGACATCATCGACGAGCAGAATTTTTTGTCCTACCACCTGTGGCAACATTAGCTGGAGTAACTTCGGCGGCCAATTCGGGGGATGATACAGTCCGCGTTGCCGTGCCTGTGTCTGTTTGCGTAAACGCCAATGGGTAAATAACGGTGCTTCGATAAGCCTGGCGTTCGTCTGCTGGGCAAGATGGCCAGCCATCATCCAGGCCAAATCATGTCGCCCTCGCAAGCGACTCCAGAGGCTCGACGGGGCGGGCACAATGACTTGCGGCTGGGAAAAATCCAGCTTGCGGTTGAGTAACTGCACCACCGCCTGCCAAGCTCGCAGGCTGCCAGCAATTTTTACACGCAGGACGAGATCACGCAGTAGGGGCACATAAGGGTAAAGGGCCGTGGCTGGCAGATGGGGGGTGATTTCACAGTCATAACGCAGGGCATAGCGATCGAGCTGTGCCTGACACGCAGGGCCGATAAGACTGCTGTTGTTGTGGCACAGCAGACAGCGAGAGTGTGCCTCGTCACTGCACGGTGACGTGGTCAGCTTGTGGCCAGAGTGTGTCGAAGTCATAGTAGGAACGCACCTCACGGCGAAAAATATGCACGATTACCAAGCCATAGTCCATGGAAACCCATTCACCGCGGTGCTGCCCCTCAACGGCTAGAGGGTGCAGGGCAAAGGTTCGGTGCACCTGCTCCTCGATGGCCATGCTGATGGCTTTCGTCTGCCGCGCATTAGCTCCGCTACAGACAAACTGGAAATCACAGATACTCGACAGGCCACGCAGGTCGAGCAACAGCGGCTGCTCTGCCTTGCGATCTAAGGCGGCCTGCCACGACAGACGTGCCAACATTAAGGGATCTACCGCCGCAACACGGGTATCTTGTGGTTGGATGTTAAGTTCCAAAACCGTTCTCGTTGTGCGTGAAGAAAGTCGCGACCGCCGCAGGCACATCCTGCAACGCCAGCCCCTGCTGTTGACGTTCTCGTACCGCAGTGCTGGAGATACTAAGCAATTTTGCTGCCAATAGATAGACCGAAAACCTAGCCTCAGCATAGCGTGCCCGTGGTGCGTCCCAGGCCAAGGTGGTGGCCAAGCTCTGTGCTAATTGCCGCGCACTGTCTGCCAACGGTGCGGCCTCAGCTCGATGGGCAACGATAATGTCGCAGCAGGCAGTAATTTCCTCCACCCGCTGCCATTCCCACAACGTGCTAAACTGATCCTGTCCGAGCAGTAGAGCAAGGCGGTGGCGGTTAAATTTTTTCCGCACCACCTGCAACGTGTTGGCGGTCAATGTCGGACGTGGCAGGCGTGCCTCAAGATCAGAGACAGTGATACCTTCACCCGTGAAGACAGCTCGCGCCAACTGCAGTCTGGCAGCAAAGTCGAGCTGCGTGTGTTTGGGCACAGAGGTCGCGTCTTGTAGCGGTGCGTAGGTAGGACATATCAACAGTGCTGCGTGGGGAAAGCGTTGACGAACAAGCTCGACACAGAGCAGATGGCCGTTGTGAGGTGGATCAAATGCGCCGCCGTAGATGATCAAGTCAGGGTCGGGAAAACTATTCACGCGCTTGTTGCCAGAGCCGAAAGATTTTGCGTTGCAGCGCGGCACAGGCACTCGTCTCCGCCGGTAGTGGCACGACATCGATACGCACACCCGCGCTGATAATGTGCTCAGGCTGCTCAGCGCTCTTACCACGGACGACGAGCAGCGCCTGCTTGTGCCGCAAGCCCTCATCGTAGGTGGTGAGTTGGCGTTGTAAGGTTTCAAACTGCTGTGCCAGAGGCATGCCATCCGTGTCGATACAGTAGATGATGAGCTTGCCACCCCGTAGATGTTTGAGAAATTTCCCCCCTTGGGCACTGGTCAGAGCAGGAATTTCAACGACCGTCAGGGGCTCGCCGAAAAAATCCCGATCCTGGGCACTAGGGTCACAGATGCCAATTTGCGGCGAGCGCGTCGTCAAGGGGTAGTCATCGATCAGCGGGCGCGCGGAACTGATGCGGCTGAGCAGGGTGGACTTGCCTGCATTGGCATAGCCGACGATGCCAACATCGAGCGGCAAGCGATAGTCGAGGGTGAGTGCGAGATGCATGCCCTCCTCGCCTGCTGTCGCGACGTGACGCGGTGAGCCAGTGTTGCCATGACCTGCCTTGCCGCCCGTGATAAGCAGTTGCCGTGTCGTGTCGTTGATTTCTAGCAGTAGATGACCGCGCTCACGATCGAGCACGCGTGTGCCGAGGGGGACGTGGATAATCAGCGCCGCGCCGTCCTCGCCTGTCTTGCTGCCCTTGCGTCCGTCTTTGCCCGCGGCGGCACGTAGGGAGGATGACCTGATGTGGCGCAAGTCACTCAGACCCACCTGACCACAGAAATAAACCGCACCCCCCTTGCCGCCACTGCCACCGTCGGGGATTGCCCGCCTGCCGGTCTTCAGCTTGCGAAAACTGACGATGCCATTGCCGCCCGCGCCAGAGTAAACCTCGATGTTGAGTGTATCGATGAGGTTGCGGATCATGCCCCAGCACTGACGACGGTAACCCGCTTGCCAGATTTGCCAAAACGTTCAAACACGACCTTGCCATCGGTCAGGGCAAACAGGGTAAAGTCCTTGCCACATCCAACCCCCGCCCCCGCGTGAAAAGTGCAACCCACCTGCCGCACGATGATACCACCGGTCCTGATGCTCGAACCTCCGAAGACCTTGACCCCACGTCGCTGCGCGTTAGAATCACGCCCATTCTTACTCGCCCCACCTGCTTTCTTGGTTGCCACTCGTTGCCTCCGTTAAATCCCACTGCCAACGGCGGCGCATACTAGCAAAATTGGCGCGCTGCGAGCAAGTTCTTCCCGCCCGCGGTGCGTTCTTGTCGTGCGCAGCCAAACTACTTGCCTTTAGCCTGCTCCTCTCGATGCTTGCTAGCCAGCTGTTCCTGGATAGAGTTCGGCACTGCCTTATAGCAACTGAACTCCATGCTGAACGAAGCCTTGCCTTGTGTTTTGGAACGCAGCGCCGTGGAGTAGCCAAACATCTCTGCCAGCGGCACTTCCGCCTCGATGACGGTGAAATCGTCACGCATGTTGCTACCCATCAAGATGCCACGTCGCGACGAAAGATCCCCCTGCACAGGGCCTTGAAAATCGGTGGGAGTCTCGACCTCAACCTTCATGATCGGTTCAAGCAGCACAGGTCCTGCTTGCATGAAAGCCTCCTTGAACGCGGCGCGTGCCGCGATCTTGAAAGCCAGCTCGGAAGAGTCAACGTGGTGGAAAGAACCATCGTCGAGATCGACTTGCACACCGATAACCTGAAACCCAGCCAGGGGTCCCTTTTCTAGCGATTCACGCAAGCCCTTTTCCACCCCAGGGATGTATTCTTTCGGAATACGACCACCGACGATGTTGTTGTTGAAGACCAAGTTATCACCATGCTCTTCCCGCTGCTCATCCGTCTGTGCTTGCAGTTTGCCCACAACATGGGCGAATTGACCTGCACCACCCGTTTGTTTTTTGTGCTTGTAATCAAACTCGGCAGTAGCAGTCGGAGCTTCACGGTAGTTGACCTTCGGTTGTCCCACAATCACGTCAGCCTTGTATTCTCGCTGAATACGCTGCACGTAAATCTCCAGGTGCAACTCACCCATACCCTTGATAATCGTCTCGTTCGACTCCGCGTCGATCGTTACCCGAAAGGTTGGGTCTTCTTTCATAAAGCGATTCAAAGCCTTTGATACTTTGACGAGATCATCTTGCTTTTGTGGCTTGATAGCCAGTTCGATCACTGGGTCGGCGACGAAAATTGTCTCCATGGAGACATTGATGTCAGGCGCGCAATAAGTGTCACCTGAAGCACAATCCACGCCCACCATGGCAATTATGTCACCTGCCACGGCCTGCTCGATTTCTTGCCGCTCGTTGGAGTGCATGCGCACCAAGCGTCCGATGCGCTGCTTCTTGTTGAGGCGCGGGTTGAAATGTGTATCGCCCCGCCGCAGTGTGCCTTGATAGACGCGCGTGTAGGTAAGCTGCCCGTATGCGTCGTCGGTAATTTTGAAGGCCATGGCCACCAACTGCTTGTCTTTATCGGGAAAGATGGCAATTTTTTCTTTTTTGTCATTATCGGTGGCTAGGTAGTGACGATCGCGCGGACTGGGCAAGTATCTGTTGACGGCATCGAGCAACAACTGCACGCCTTTGTTCTTGTAGGCTGAGCCCATGAACACGGGCGTAAGCTTGCGTTCCAGCACCGCGGCGCGCACAGTGCGGTAGATAAGTTCTGCAGCTACCTCTTGCTCTTCCAGCAGTAGTTCCGTCATCTCGTCGCTGAACATTGAAATCGCATCAAGCATCGCGGCACGAGCTGCCTGAGCCTCGCCTTGCAGGGCGGCGGGAATGTCTGCCTCCCGCACCGTCTCGCCCTGTTCGCCATCAAAATAGTAGGCACGCATAGCGATCAAATCGATCACACCCTCGTGATCCGCCTCAAGCCCAATGGGAATCTGCACCGCCACCGCGTTGTGGCCGAGTTTTTCTCGCAACTGTGCCGTCACTCGCCGCGGCTCAGCCCCCGAACGATCGAGCTTGTTGATGAAGGCCAGGCAAGGCACACTATAACGCTTCATCTGGCGATCGACGGTGAAAGACTGGCTCTGCACCCCCGATACACCGCACAAGACTAACACTGCACCGTCCAAAACCCGCAGGGAGCGCTCCACCTCGACGGTGAAATCGACGTGCCCTGGCGTATCGATGATGTTGACTACATAGTCCTTCCAACTGACCGTCGTTGCCGCTGAAGTGATCGTAATCCCCCGCTCTTTCTCCAACTCCATGTGATCCATGGTCGCACCGCTACCCTCGCCCCGCACCTCCTGAATCTTGTGAATGATGCCTGCGTAATAGAGCACCCTCTCGGTCAGGGTCGTTTTGCCAGAGTCGATGTGGGCCGAGATGCCGATGTTCCTGACCAGTTCCAAACTATCCGATGCCATCTTAACCTTCCTTAAAGTTAGTAATGGAATTGATGCTATTATCCCATGTTGGCGGTTTTTACATCCGCCACACAGCCATTGCAGATAAATTTCTGCTAAATAATTTTTAAAAAAATACGAACATGTAATTAGGGAGTTCTGGAGTCGACTATGGTAACACTTCACAACGCACACGAGGCAACTGGCAGCCGCACCGCGATGGCGGGGTCAGCTGCTACCGCATCATCTGCCTATGACACCACGCACCACGATGATGGCAACCCAGTCGTAAAGAAAGCCCTGATAGCACTCGTCATCATTTTGGTTATCGGTGGATACGCCGCCTACGAGATCTTGGTCAACGACAAAAGCCCCGACGAGATTGTAGCTCCTTTACTCAGTCAAGGTCAAGAAGTAATAGCACTTTTCTGGGACACAGCAGACCAGGGAGCGGCGATTCCACCACCTGGAGGGCAGGAGGTGGTTGCCGTTCCGCCCACGCCAGAAGTTGCACCCGCGCCAGAGACTGCCGTGCCCCCTGCACCAGAGGCAGACATTCAGGCAGATATTCAGGCAGATGTATCTAGCATCGACGAACTTCCTGCTGATGCTGCCGAGCGGAGTGTCGAACGACCGCGGGACTCACCCAGCTACCTGGCCAGCAACCCCTATCTGGAATTGCCTAATCCTGCACCGCGCGACAAGATCCAGTTTGCTCGTGCTTGGTCAGTGCAGGAAGAGGAGGTGTGGCGAAGCGGGTTGACGCACCAGTTCGTGTGGCAGCAGTATAAGACAGTGCAGGATGTTGTCAGTCTGAGGCTTGCAGGCAGTGATGCAATTCTGTGGGAAGCGTTGAACAACCCCCGCTTGTGGATACGTATGAAAGCTGTGGTGGGTCTAGTTAAGCTGGGGATGAATGTGGGCGACAACGCCGTATTGCAAGCGTTGGGAGAAGAACGCCCTTCACTGCTTGCCAACTATTTCAAACGCTTTACCGTCAAAAACGATGCGGCTGAGCGTTTCGTTATGCGCTACGCGCTGCACACGGTAGGCCCGCGGGCACGTCGGCATATCATACAGGCACTGGTTGTGGGGCGCGATGAGTTGAGCGGTCTCTATCTGGTTGCCGCGACGCTCGACAAAGACCGCCGTGTCAGTGGATGGGCGCAAGCCGAGCTGCAACGGCGGAGTCTGCCTCCAGGCGAGGTTGAAGAATACCGCAGCCAGGTCACTTCTTCCTCCTTCTAGGCAAGTCTGAGGTTGAATGGGCGCCGCGTTTGCATTAGGGTAGCCCGCGTCGTGAGGGATTTCCTGCTTGAAAAGTCTACGGTCGTCGTCGAGAAGATAAAGCTCAAGGATCGGGGTGCGCTTATCTTGACCGGCCCCTCTAGCTGTGGCAAGGGGGAGGTGTCCACATTCTTGAGCAAAGCCTTGAGTATTCCCGCGTCGCATCACCTGTCGATGGGAGAAATTCTGCGCTATTCCTTCCATCATGCTCGGCAAGGGCGTGAATACGAACGCTTGTTGGCAGAGCGCTACCAGATTTCAGGCGACTCGAACATCTTCGCCTGCATCGATTCTTCCCGCGCTTTGAGCAGTAAGGTAAAACGCTTCATGCCAGGGCTCATCCAACACTTTGGGGCCGCGCGTGTCGACAAGGGTGTTTCACAGCTAGACTGGCTGGAATTTTGCACTTTGAACGGGCTACTAGTGCCCGACCGCTGGACGCAGTGCTTCATCGAGTCGCGTTTGGAAATTTCAGAAAAAATACGTAACAGTGCTTTCATTCTCGATGGCTATCCTCGCACAGTGGCTGCCGCACGCCATCTGCTGTCCTATTTTGCCAAGGCTGACATTCCCATTATTAAGCTCTTGCATCTTAGCATCAGTAAGCAGGAGATGTTGCTGCGAGCAAAGCAACGCAATCGTGAAGACGATGATGGCGAGGCGTTGCGTTCCCGCTATTTGTTTTATGTTGAAAATGTGCAACCGAGCGTTGATTTTATGAAAAAAGAAATCGGGGCGGGCAAGACTGCTCTTATAGATGCACATCAGCCCGTCTACGACAAGGCTAATGGTCGCATGGCATTTGACTTGCGGGCTTCGATTGCCAACGTCGCGATGGACTCTATGTGGAGTCTCGGCATTCCCAGAGTTATCTGCCAAGACTTGGTGCGCTTGCATGCCTGAATAACTTAGCCCTGCACTCTAGCTGAATTCTGTTTCTTGTGCGGAGTTTTTGCGCGATGATAGGGGGAGGTTGGCTGGCGATCGACGGACGTTAAGGAGCATAGATGGCGATATTGGTTGACGAGCGTAGCAAGGTTATCACGCAAGGAATTACCGGCAAATCGGGCTTGTTGCACACCCGTCTGTCGCACGAGTATGCACCTCGCTTTGTCGGTGGAGTTAATCCCTTCAAGCATGGTGAGAAGGTGCAGGTGGGCGATACCGAACTGCCTGTATTTGGCACGGTAGCAGAAGCAAAAGCCGCGACTGCCGCCGATGTTTCGCTGATTTTCGTGCCACCACCGCTGGCTGCCGATGCCATTCTTGAGGCAATTGCCAGTGAGATCGAGTTGATCGTCTGTATTACCGAAGGCATCCCCGTGCTCGACATGCTCAAGGTCAGTGCGGCACTCAAGCACAGCAAGTCACGGCTCGTCGGCCCCAACTGCCCTGGTGTCATTACCCCAGACAAGTGCAAGGTCGGTATCATGCCTGGCGACGTGCACAGAGAAGGACGGGTTGGCATCATCTCCAAATCTGGCACGCTTACCTACGAGGCGGTGTGGCAGACGAGCAGCTGCGGTCTCGGTCAGTCGACTTGTATCGGCATTGGCGGTGACCCTATCATCGGCACGGATTTTACCGAGTTGCTGGCAATGTTTGAACGTGATGCGGACACAGATGGTATCGTTTTGATCGGCGAAATTGGCGGGGACGCGGAAATTTCGGCGGCCAGGTTTATCCAGGACAACATCAGCAAGCCTGTAGCTGCCTTCATCGCGGGGCGCACTGCACCGAAGGGCAAGGTGATGGGACATGCTGGTGCGATCGTCGCGGGCGGCAAGGGCAGCGCGGCAGAAAAAATCGAGGCCTTGCAAGCCGCGGCGGTAAAAATTGCCCCCTCACCTGCTGCAATTGGGGCAACGATTGCCGCGGCATTGGCTTAGCAAGCTGCGTTGAAACTCAGCCACCTCAGCTATTTCAAAACTGGCGGCACGTGCGAGGCACTGTATGCACCTGCGTCGCTGTCGGAGTTACAGGCGGCACTGCACAAGCTTCGCCGTGAGCACACGCCTTACTTTGTTCTGGGTGGAGGCACAAACTCGCTGGTCAGCGATGAGCATTGGCAAGGTGCAGTGCTATCCCTGCATCGCATGACAACTATCCAGCATGTGGACGAACTTGTTACCTGCCAAGCGGGCCTGGCAAACAACAGTTTTGTCGAATACTGCCAGGCGCACAGCTTGACGGGAGCGGAGTGGATGACAGCCTTGCCCGGTCAGATGGGGGCGACGGTGCGCATGAACGCACGCTGTTATGGTGGCGAAATAAGCGCACTGGTGCACCAGGTAACCGCGGTGACTGCTGATGGTGAGGTGCAGGTCTATGCACGGCCGCGGGAAATTTTTCGCGGCTACAAGGATACGCTTTTCATGCGCAACAGCGAGATCGTTGCCGCGGTGACGCTGCAACTGCGCCCAGGTGATAAGGGTGCGATCGCCGCACGGATGGCCGAGGTTGCAGACGCGCGGGTGCATCAGGGGCAATTTTTGCATCCCTCTTGTGGCTGTGTGTTCAAAAACGATTACGAGGTTGGCGTGCCCAGCGGAGTGTTGCTCGACCAAGCAGGGGTGCGGCAATTTTCACGAAAACATGTATTCATCAGCCCGCAACACGCCAATTTTATTTTCAACGTTGGCGGGTCGAGCGAGGAAATAGTTGCCCTCAGCTTTAAGATGCGGGATGCAGTTTACCGACAATTCTCCGTCTGGTTGCAGTACGAGATGGAATTTCTGGGCAATTTCCCTCCTACCTTGCAGCGTGAAATAAATCGCGTCAAGCCGCATGATTTGCACAACCGCGCCCTGCTAGAGCTTAGGCGCACCTGGAATAGCAACGCGTGAACTGTGTTATGATGGAGGCATAGCTGGTCGACCGCGGGGAAGAACAGCCGCGGTCTTTGTCGGGTCGAGAACATGCACGTTGCCATTGTCGGAGCTTTGCTACTCGCGGCGTCCCTAAGCTGCAAACCCACCCCGCAGGTCACCGATAGCTTCAGGGCTAGCGAGGAGACGAGCACGGCATCAACTACACGGCCGCCAACCCCAACCCCGCAGGTCACCGATAGCCTCGGGGCTAGCGAAGAGACGAGCTCGGCAGGGCTTGCCCACGAATGCCGCCCTGACCCCAACGTCACTGGAGACCAAATCGAGGTGTGCCGCCAATCTCCAACTGGTCTCAGCAGCGGCGCCGGCCGCGGCGCCGGCCGCGGCTCTTTGTAACGCTCGCTTCCTAGCTCGCTTCGCTCGCTACGCTGCTTTTTGTATCGCTCGCTACGCTGCGGCTTTTTGTAACGCTCGCTTCCTAGCTCGCTTCGCTCGCTACGCTGCTTTTCGTATCGCTCGCTTCCTAGCTCGCTGCATGTTCTCAGGCCACTCTGCGCGCCCTCTCTGCTTGCGCTACGCGGCTCTTTGTATCGCTCGCTTTCTAGCTCGCTTTTTGTTCTCAGGCCTCTCGTTATTACGTTCGGGCTCGTCATCAGACCTCTCGTTATTGCGTTCAATCTTGCCTACCGAGAGCTTCATGAACGGCGGGGCGAGGCCGTACGAAAACTCGACCGCAAATATTGCCATATTGCTGTCAGATTATGCTTTTGCATAAGGCATGTACTTGCACCTATTCGGGGGGAGAGTTTCTCGGTAGGGCTGCGCCTCGCCAAGATAACGGGGGAACGGGCTAAGTGGTGTCCTTGCCCCCAAGCCTCCCTGCCTGCGCCTACACCCGCTCATGGCGAGTTTCTCGGTAGGGCTGCGCCGTGCCCAGCTGCGCTGGCAGCTCTTTGTATCGCTCGCTTTCTAGCTCGCTGCATGTTCTCAGGCCACTCTGCGCGCCCTCTCTGCTTGCGCTACGCGGCTTTTTGTATCGCTCGCTTCCTAGCTCGCTTCGCTCGCTACGCTGCTTTTTTGTAACGCTCGCTCTACGAGGCTTTTTTGCCGCTTTCTAGCTCCCCGCTCGCTCCTTGCCATCAGACCTCTTGCTATTGCATTCAGATTATTTTTTTTGCACAAGGCATGTGCCTGCACCTATTTCAGGGAGAGTTTCTCGGCAGGTCTGCTCCCTGCCAAGACAACGGAGGTACGGGCTAAGTAGGGTCTTTGCCTCTCGGCTGTTGCTACCACCCCTTGCCCATCGAGAGCCACATGAAGGGCGCGGTGAGGCCGTACGAAAACTCGCACCACAAATACTGCCAATACTGCCGTTAGATTATTTTTTGCACAAGGCATGTGCCACACCTATCTCAAGGGCGAGTTTCTCGGTAGGGCTGCACCGTGCCAAGATAACGGAGGCCTGTGCTACTTGCCTCTTGCCCTCAGACCTCTCGGCGGTTGCCCCCACCTCTTGCCGACCGAGGGCTTTATGAACGGCACGGCGAGGCCGTACGAAAACCCGACCATAAATACTGCCATATTGCTGTCAGATTATGCTTTTAGATAAAGTATGTGCCTATACCTGTTGTGGTCGGGTTTCTCGGTAGGGCTGCGCCGTGCCAAGATAACGGAGGTTTGGGCTAAGGGACTAGCTCCGCTGCGCCTCGCCAAGACAACGGAGGTCTGTGCTAAGTGATGTCCTTGCCCTCAAACCTCTCGCGGTTGCCCCCACCTCTTGCCCCCAAGCCTCCCTGCTCGTATTGCTGAAAAATTAAATTTTTTTTGATGACTTCCGTTTTTTTTTTGCTACTAGTGCGAGCCGTTGTTGGTTAATTTCATTTTTAGGAGAAGTGTTATGTTGAAACGATGGTGTTTGATGGGATTGATGATGGCAGTGCTATGTCTGCAGGCGGAAGCGGCTGACATTCCACTGTCTGCCGCGGAGATGAAAAGCCAATCTGCCGATGCCTTTGGTTCTGATCGGGGTCAATTGCCTTGGGAGCCTGGGCAGGGTGGCGATGAAACCCCATATTATGAAATCCTTTATTGGGAAAAGGGCGACGTGTCGGTCTTTTCTTTCGGCTATCGGAGTGACATCGAGCAGAGGTATATATTTCCGATGCGGCGGCACACGTCCTGGCGATGTTCTACCTGTTTTCGCCTCACTGATCTCAGCAATAGTATCGAACTGGGGAAAGGTTCGTGCTCTGTCGTCGAGTTAGCGGCAGATGATCACAGGCGTTCGTCGTGTCAGATGGAGTTTTTTGGTGACCACCATAACCTAGGAAACCACACGAAAGTGCAGATGACCTTCAACTCAGCCGAAAGAAGCGATGGGAGTAGTTATCTAAGTGTCGCCTCGTTTGCAGTGAAGGTAACCCATGCCTTCGTCGGTGATGTCACGACTTCTTATTAAGAACTCCAATGCCGACTGCGTGCTATCGTGGTCGGCAAACACCGACGACGCGCTGTTGGTCATGTGGCCTTTTCCCGTTCGATCGTTTCCACCAACCAATCGAGAAAAGAGGCAAATTCAGGTACAAGCAGCTAACTCTTACAGATTAAGGATTATATTGTAACTGCCGATAGCTAGATGTGTCCTCTGTTAATGCCACTCTCGGTGTAGGGGGTTGCTTGTTGAAGTTATCTGCCAAACAAGAAAAAGTTTTGCAAGTACTCAGGGATTAAGAAATTAGTCAATGAGATGTTTGAATGAAAAATAAAACAAGATTACTTAAGATAATAAAAAGCAGTGATGCAAACAGAAAATATTTTTTCAAACTGATAATCGACAGCCGCAGTGCGCAGTGGTTGGCCTGGCTTGAGGATAACGGGTTCTTTGCCGACCTGCCAGAACCAGAAAAATTAGCTAGCGGGTCGTTACATGCTAAAAAATGGTTTCCTGGTCGTTATTTAATTAGGGTGGCAAAACAAGAGCCAGCAAAAGTTGTCCAGATAGTGTTGCAACTAGGAGTAGTAAACAACGCAGGGATCGCTAGCGATCTCCTTGAAATAGCATTGCAACTTCCAATTCAGGAGTCACTGGAAATAAAAGAAAAGATTTTCGCCTATCTAAAGAAAGGTATCCTCCTACATGATAGCCTACTCTTCAACTTGTTGGCGCGCTGGATAAAACACAACTGTTTGACAGAAGCCTTAGAACTTTTACAAATTATTACTCAAAGTATCCCAGAGAACTATTTTACTAGTTGGCAATGCCAACAACTCTTGGATGACGGGGTGCTTCCGCTCATTGAACAAAAACCTTTGCCGGTTGCGGAAATATTGATTGCTGCCATTGCCAGTAGGTTATCGATGGGGACGTATAGATATAAACTTTTTCCGAGCGAGCATGACGATATCGATTTTGATGAAATGCTTACAACCTCCCTAACTGTAGCTTGCGAGAGTTTTTATGAAAAGTTTCCCAATAAAATAGATAAACTTGACAAGGAATTACGTAACCAGCCCAGTGATTTTTTTAAACGTTTACGTCAACATCTATATACAAAATTTATCAGCACTAAAACGAAACCTAAGATCAGAGAGTTGATTGTTACCAGTGATAGCTATGGCAAGCACCCATACAGTGTCGAGTTCTCTCAGCTGATAGAAAGCTCTTGCCAATACTTCAAAGAAAGTCTTTTATCGACAGCAGAACGAGAAGAAATCTTTGCCAAAATAATTGCTGGAGTTGTCGAGACAGATACTCATTACAGTTCAGATGATCTACGTAGAACTCAACTCTATCCTTTTGCGGAAGTGTTGTTCGGTGAGTATAAGAAAAAATTTGATAAACTTGTTGCAGATTATGACAAAAATCATCCTGATAAAGTAATTTATTTTTATCCAGAAACCCTCGACGGTTCGACATTTAATCGCAGTGCCTTTTCCCCGACAGATCTTGAGAAGCTTAGCGATACGGAATTGCTCACTCGGATAAATACTTGGCAAGACGAACTAACTTTCAGCAAAGATGATTGTATTGTTCGTATCACGATAAAGGGACTCAGTAGCGTGTTCCAAGAAGTATTTCGAGAGACAATTGTTCACGAACCTGAGAGATTGCAATACTGGCTTGACAACAAAGAAAAAATTGCTCGTCCCATCTACGTGCAGGCAATACTCGAAGTTGCTCGCTCTACGATAACTCCAGATAATTTGTCTGAGTGGTTGTCTTTTTGCAAATGGGTGCTGAGTCATCCTGATCGTGGTGATTCTTCAGCGGAAGACACTTTACGGATTAATCCTGATTGGCATGGGGCACGAGTTGCTGTCCATAACCTAATTGCAACGAATTTAATGAAAAAAAATGAACTTTTGATCGATGCAATTCAACCACAACTTACAGAAATACTCACTAGTCTGTGCACGCAACCGCATCGCGATCTCGATCGAAAAGCATACGAAGATGGTCACAGTCAATTTACTATAGGTATGCACTTCAGCCGAGGACGTTCTTTGGTGACATTGCTTAACTTAGCTTTAAAAAAAAGATTTTATCTAACGGTTCTAACAAAAGTCCTAGACATACGTTTTGTGGAGCAAACCTTTACGCTCCCAGAATTTGGCGTGCTTGGCTATATGCTTCCTGGCTTGGAACGACTGGATAAAAAACTAGTAGAGAGATACCGAGAAAAAATTTTTCCACAAGCTAACTATGAGAAGTGGCTCGCAGCATTCGAGGGATTTATCGGTTACCACGCTCCTAGTGATTTGACTTTTACAATTATTCGTAACGAATTTGACTACTGTCTGCAACATCTACAAAAATTTAGGCAGGAAGATCGCTATAACTATTCGCTGGCAGATAAGCTTAGCGATTTGTTTTTTTATTACTACATGCAAGGAAAATATCCATTACTCAGCGACGAGAGTTTGTTATATCGTTATTACCAAAAAACAGCTGGCACTCGGCAACACTGGGGCAAGCTATTTGCGAGAGTCGGCTACTCGCTACGGCGTAAAAACATCAATAAAAATCAACAACATAAAGCAATTGCCTTTCTCAAGTGGCGGGTTGCCGCAAAAGAATCGTCTGAGTTAGCTAATTTTGTCGATTGGCTGAATATAGGATGGCTGGACGATAAGCTGTGTCTGGATATGTGTGGGGAAATTTTACAACTTTGTAAAATTACAAATGTAGCTACCGTCGAGCTGTGGCTGGAAAAGCTTTGTTCGTTATGTGCAACAATGCCCACCGAAACTGTGAATTGTCTGTATTTGCTTGTTATGAAGCTAAATAAAAAGACAATATGTTACCTCCGCATCAAATATCTAAAACCGATTATCGATGCTGGAGAAAAATCTCTTACCAACCAGGCAAAGGTAAAAGAGATCAAAGCTCATCTTCTGCGCGAGGATTGGCTTGACCTAGATGAACTCGATGATGACGACTATTCCTCTGCTTAGGCGCTACGCGCTGCGCTACGCTGCTTTTTGTATCGCTCGCTTCCTAGCTCGCTCTTTGTCATCAGATCTCCCTGTATTGCGATCAGGCTTGTTCTCAAACCTCTCGGCAGTTGTCCACACCTCTTGCCTACCAAGAGCTTCATGAACGGCACGGGGAGACCGTTCGCTGCGCTACGGATTTTTTGTATCGCTCGCTTCCTAGCTCGCTCCTTGTTCTCAGGCCTCTCGCTCTTGCGTTCAGATTATGCTTTTGCACAAGGTATGTGCCACACCTATCTCAAGGGCGAGTTTCTCGGTAGGGCTGCACCGTGCCAAGACAACGGAGACACGGGCTAAGGAAGGTCTTTGCCTCTCGTTATTGCATTCGGGCTCGTCATCAGACCTCTCGGTGGTTGCCCCCACATCTTGCCCACCAAGAGCCCCATGAAGGGCGCGGTGAGGCCGTACGAAAACTCGCACCACAAATACTGCCAATACTGCCGTTAGATTATTTTTTGCACAAGGCATGTGCCACACCTATCTCAAGGGCGAGTTTCTCGGTAGGGCTGCGCCGTGCCAAGACAACGGAGACTTGTGCCAAGATAACGGAACTGCGCTTGGCTTTTTGTAACGCTCGCTCTACGAGGCTTCCTTGCCGCTTTCTAGCTCCCTCGCTCCTTGCCCTCAGACCTCTCGCGGTGTAGTGACCACATAAGAAACAGGACACCCTACTGATTGCGGTTGAGCAACCGCCGAGCTAGTTCAGGCATGGCATTGAGATCAATTCTGCTGGAAGCAACATCGGCGAGCAGAAGATCACGTCCCAGATAACGGTGATATTTTTCTTGCTGGAGACTTTCGTTGCCACTCAAGATACTGCCGACTGCTGGTGGTGGCGAGTTGGCGATCTTTGCGAGAGCCTCAGACACAGGGGGTAAGTTCTTGTCACCACACCCGACCTTGAGGAAGCCGGTGGCCATGAGCATGAGGTGGGTTTTGTCTTGCGGGCATTGGTATCCGTGGCTTTCAAGTGTGAAAGCTAAGGTGCTGGTCTTGACCGTGCCTACCCCAGTAGCGATCAGCCAGCTGCGACCTAAGTCACAGATCGGGTTTTGGAACAATCTGAGGCACTTGAATTCTTTCCGGGCTTCTTGCAGGAGAGCTGTCGCTTGCGTATCGAGATAGCGGTAGCCTGTTGTGCCTGCCAAAACCTGCGATATTTTTGCCGCAACCTGGTCGTGGGTCGGAGGGATCTCACCGCCGAACACTGGCGGCTGGCCTGTTTTGGCGGCGGTAACTTCGATGACCTTGTTCTCATTGTGAATGGCGGTTACGAACCAGCGTCGTCCCGAAAAAATAATCGTACCGCCTACCCTTACAATTCCGTTACGCGCCAGCGTGCCGAGTTGTTTGCCCGCGGCAACGATGCGGTATTCATCGGGAGTTTGAAATACCGCATAGAAAGTGTAGTGATTGACCAAGCGTTCGCCCACCCGCCCTGGCATGAGCAGATTATTTGCTGCTTGCTCGATCAACTCTACCTCACGGGCAGCCATTCGGCGCAACAATTGTTGGTAAAGCTCTTTGCTGACGGTGTGAAACGGCCCGCGCCGACAGAGGGTCGTATAAATACGTTGGGCACTTGCTCCACCACGTTCGGCAATAATGGAGAGTATCTGATGGACAAGCGTGGAAAGATTTAGCGCCTGCTTGTTAGGTGGTTCACACCATTTGGCGAGCAGCAACTCGACCATGGCAATGGCACGCACGAGACCGAGACGCAAGCGTCCATACCAATCTTCCGATTCTGCCCCCAACTCCTGTTCGATGGCATACATGCGCAGCAGCGCGGGCTGACCTGCACGTCGGCCTGAGCGCCCCAAACGTTGGCGCAACGCAGCCACTGCCGCGGGAGAGCCGATGTGCGCGACACACTCAATAGCACCGATGTCGATGCCGAGCTCTAGCGTCGAGGTGCACACCGCAGTCGTTGGCACTTTTGACTTTAAGCGTTTCTCCAAAGAATTGCGCTGCTCTCGGTGCAGATTGGCATGATGCGGAAAAAATTCATTGGCCAGCTGCAGCCGTTCTGAACAATGCCGCAAAGCATCGGCATACTGCTCGACTTTCTTCCGCGAACCCGCAAAGATCAAGTTGTTCGTGCCCCGCAAGTTTTTGAACAGATGCTCGGCGACCGCACGTTCCGCAGCACATTCTTTAACCTTATCTTTAACCTTATCTTTAACCTTATCTTGATCCTTATCCTTAACCTTATTTTGATCCTTATCTTTGGCATATTCTCCACGGCTGATATAGCCACGCACCTGCACCTGCACCTTTAGCTGCGGTTGCCCGCTCCGATCTTCGATCAACTCTACGTCATCGGGCGCTTCTGGTCGCAGGAATTGCCGCGCCAGGTGCATATCGCCTAGGGTTGCCGACAAGCCAACGCGGCGGATTTTATGCTCGACCGCCAGTTCCAGACGTGTCAGCAGCGAGCGCAGATGCACACCGCGTTCATTGTCCAGCATGACGTGCAATTCATCGATGACGATTGCTTGCGTGGTGGCAAACAAGCTGGCGATCTCCTGACCGCGCAACACGAACAGGGCTTCCAACGATTCGGGAGTAATCAACACCACACCGCGCGGATTTTTGCGCGCCCGGGCCTTGATGTTCTGCGGAATATCACCGTGCCAAGGATATACAGGCAACTCGGTCTGCGCACACAGATCCTGCATGCGGGCAAACTGATCGTTGATCAAAGCACGCAGAGGCCCGACGTAAACGAGAGCAAAGCCAGGCTTGCTTGGTTGTTGTAGGACTTGTGAAATCAAGGGCAAGAACGCGGCTTCGGTCTTACCACCGGCGGTCGCAGCACTGATGATAATGTCACCCTCGCGATCCAATAGCGCGGCGATAGCCTGCTCCTGAATGGGGCGCAAATTTTTCCACTTCTGATCCCACAACCACCGTTGCACAGGCTTAGCTAAGCGGTCGTATCCTTTTAATTCAGAGTTTGAAGGTGGCAAGATCATCGTCCTCATTACTATCGCGGATGTCGGCCATATCGTCACCTTGATCGGCGGGAATTTCCGTCTCATTAAGCAGTTTTCGCCAGTCTGCCTCAGGGTTCTGCTCCAGTATCGCCAGCAGATCGACGAAGGCCTTGACCGAGTTGCGCGGGGTCTGGAAATAAGCGCTGCCGATACGTTCGGAGCAATGTGCCATAAAGCCCTTCAAGGCTGCATCGGGCAGCTCTGGTTCGTCTCCTTGCACGACCCGTCTGAGATTAGCGAGCAGAACATACATGTCTTCGGGTGACAGATTGGCAAGTTTGATCACAGGCCCCGAAAAATCGACGAGTTCATCTTTGGCAAACGTGTTCTCTGCCAAGCGAGAGCGCAGTGCTTCGTAACTGTATAGGCCGCGGCGCGTGTCGGTGAGAAATTCAGGTGTTCCCCCCAGCAGAAAGCCGAGATGCTCGGCACTACCCTGCAAAATGTCGTTGATAATGCGCAAAATTTGCTCGTAGTTCAAGTTGCGGCCTTGGGTATTGACGATTTTATAGAGGTTGACCAGTTCATCCAAGCACACCAACAAGCCTTTGTAGCCCGCGTCTTTGACGAACAATGCCAGCAACTTGAGATGATCATAGATACTAGCATCGTCGATAATTGTGCGCACATTAAGGGCTTTTCTCGCCTCGATCTTGGTTGCATATTCAGCTCGTAACCAACGCAAAGCCGCATTCTTTAGTTCATCGTTGCCTTGCTCAAAACCTTGATAATAGCAGGAGATAACCGTGGCAAAATCATAGCCTCCAGTCAGCTCTTCAAAGTGGGAAATTTTACTACGGATAACATCGCGGGGCTCATGCCCTTTTAGTTCTGCCTCTTGCACAGCCTTGTTAGCAAAGCGCTCGACGATCGCGGCCATGGCCCCGCCGTTGGGATTGGTGCGGGTCGAGATATTGCGTGCCTGTTCAGCGTAGAGGGCACGTGCCTGCCCAGAGCTACTCCACAAACGGCGATTAGGAGCACAGTCAGCCGACATAACTACCAAACCTTTTTCGTGCGCAATCGAGCGACTGAGGTTCAAAAGAAAAGTTTTGCCTGAACCATATTCACCGGTGATAAAGCGAATAGTTGCACCACCGCTGCGTAGCTGTTCAATATCTCGCGTGATTTCTGCAATTTCTTTAGCCCTACCAACTTGCAAGTGTTGCAGACCTAGCCTGGGCACGACACCAGCCCTAAGTGCTTTGATTACTGCATTGCGTTCACGTCGTTTAATCTTCATTATTATCCTCAATGCCATTCATCTTAGCGGCAATTTTCTCGTTGACTAGATAAACACCATCGTCCTCTTCAAGCAGCAAATCGTCATGCTCTTGGCAAGACCAGTCGTTCAAGGTTTCAGCTGCCCCACCTACCATCAAGCCCCGTTGTGCAGCGAGAGCTGCAAGCTCATCTTTACGCCAATGTCCCCGCTGTAAGACAGCAGCGAGAAAATGTCTGTGTCTTTCGTCCAAGCTGTTAGCACCAGTCTCCTCGTCTTGTTGCTCAGGTTCTGGTTCACTATCAGCAAAAATGTCCCCCAGCAAGGCTGCCGTCTGTGTCGTAGCATCCCGCAAGGAGGCGATCTTCTTGTCGTCAAGAACAATTTTATCTTTAGGCATTGAGGGTGTGCTGTTGCTTTCTGGTGGGGGAGAAAATATGTGCTCAGGAGATTTTTGCTCAGCTTGGTGTGCCGTGGTTGGTGCGTCGGTCGCGATTAGAGCCTGCAAGTCAACGTTAATATCTTCGGCAGGTAACCCCATAGCCTGAAAAAGTTTTTCGACAGCTGTTAGCTCGCGCACATCTATTAGTTTGTCGGCGGCGACGATAGCGAGGATAGCCTGGCCGAATTGATGTCTCGTCTCAGCGGATACTGTTTGCAAATGTTTGCATAACATCGTCATATCGGGAGGGACGACCAACATCCATTCCAGATTGGCGTGTAGACGAGCGCGCTCGTAAGTTGACAGATCGGAGTTGTCGATGCGCGTTTGCAACGCCCGACGTTCAGTCGCAGCGATCGTGCCATCGGCGTGGGCGACGACGCTCCCTAAGGCAATGTTGGTGAGAATTTTTTTGTAGTTATCGCTAACCTCCGCCAGCTCCACAATCTCTTCCTGCATACGAAAGAGGATGACATTTTCTCCAAGCTTGGGTTTGCGCAGGGCGTGGCGTGGATCGGGGGCCATGCCAATGGCAAGACGTGCCAAAGCATCGGCAACATCGATCAATCTGCTGGTGTGCAACCCTTGGGGCACGTCACCTTCGAGACGTTCAATTACCTCATCAACTAATACTAGACCACCCGCGGTGATTATTTTTTCGGCCCAACGATACAGATCTTCCATCTCCTGACGAGGAAATAACTGCCAGAGACTTTTTGGCAACAGGGCATGAGCTTCGATGCTATGCCGTTTGCCCGGATTACGAGCTAAAAACCGACTGTATCTGTCGAGCTCAGCGCTCGCTTGTTCCGCCAAGGTCTCAGCAATAGCTAGCGGTGCAGATAGGGTCAGAATGTCAGGGACCTCACCGGCGGAATTTTTTATGTTAACCTCCGTCTTAAAATCACCCGTGGCCGCGGTATAGGTGATGCGCAAGGGTTGGTGATGGTTCGGGATCTGCAAACCCGTCGGAAATTTGTTAATGAAGAGTTGGGTAAACAAGGCTTTGAATTCAGGAAAAACCCGTTTAGCAGGGGAGCTCAATCTGGTTTCTGGGTGGGTAACATACCAGCTGAGCAACCACTCGGCCGACAACGCTTGGCCATCTCGTAACAACCGTCCGATTGCTGCTCGCAGGTCATAAGGCATATTGACATCGTGCTTCTCAAAACGCGGGCTAAGCTTGTGCTGCAGAATTAGTTTGGCAATGTCAATGAAGTTTGCCAAATATCTCCGTACCGAGCGACTACTGCCATAAACTTTGAACAACCTTTCCACCTCGGCAAGCAGCAAAGCTTTTTCTTCGTTTGACGGGGAATCGACAAAGAAACGTCGTTCGAGTCCGTAGAAATAGAGAAAGACGTAACCAACACCGATAAGTTTGTCCGAACGCTCGCTGGCCAACCAGTCGAGGTAAGTGGCACGGGCACGCGGGCTGATATCCGCGTAACTGGGCCAGTGGGGCATGCTTTCGCCGCCTCGCTCAGAACCGTGTTGGGCAACAGGTAGCATCGGATCGATGGCAGTTCTGCCGACGCGGGTGCTACGCTCTGCTTTTTTGCCGCTTTCTCGCTCGCTTCGCTCGCTGTCCTCAGACCTCTCGCTATTGGCCTCACCATCCTTGACGTGGTCGGCTGGTGGGGAACTGACATAGATCATCCCTGCAATCTGGCGCGCCTGGATGATGGTCTGCTCGCCAGCCGCAATCCAGTGGAGATTGTTCTTAGCAGAGGGATCTGGGGGCGTTAGGGGCTGTTGTGTTGGGGAAGAGAAAGCCGTATCAGCTTGACGGTGATCCTGCTGGCGGCGGCGGAAGCGATAGACAGCACTCGCAACCTTGGCAACACCAAGCAACAAGCCCGCCCCAATCTGTAGCCATTCTTTCCGCATTGCATATATGTCTTAGTTTCTCCCGCTACTCATCGGCACACACTAAGTTTCATCTTAGCCATCGTTTCATCGATAACTGCATCGGGCTTGTTGTCATCGGGCTTGTTGTCATATTCCTTCGTTCGGGTAATTGCCACGAGATTGTGCCGGGCGCGAAATTCTTTACGCAGGAGATCGACTTTGTGCCAGTTGCCATCTCGGCCCTTGTAATGCCAAGTATTCCAACCGACAACATTCTTTCCGGAGATCGAGGCCCCGGCCCGCGAGGGGCTGGTGTAGGTTTTGCCGTTTGTTTCAATTTCACCGTTACCCGTGATCCGTCCCCATTTGATGTCTCCCTTGTGGTCAAATCGCCAACTATCACCTTCGGCAATTAATCCGTCTGCCAATAGATCGCTGATGGTGATCAATTTGGTGCGCCGCGCAACTTCCTCAACATCCTTGCCTTCCTGCTGTGCCAATGCCACGTTCTGTAGCAGATCATCATCGGAGTTAGTGCTATTTGGATCAGTGAAGAAACAGATACGCCCTTCGTCATCCTTGAAGGAATCGAGGTAGCTGATGATGTGCTTGCTAGTAATTTTTATCTCGTGTTCCCGTTGCTTAACCCGTTCTTCCTTGAATTCTCGTCTGATCGAAGTAATCAGCGTATCGAACGGCTCGGTAAGTAACGACCATAGGGCGCGCTCGATGTGGCTGTCGATGACATGGGCCTCAAAATATTTCTGTATCCTATTATCTTTCAGGCAATCATAGCTGAGTAACGACTCAAACTTACTGGTAAGGTCACCCGTTGAGATACCATCGTCGGTGTCTGCCGTTTTGATCTGCAGGGTAAAAAACTTTTTGTCCTCGAACGCTAGCCCCGAATTGTTGTTATACATGACGTATTTGTTGCCATCGGTCAGGACACCCCACTGCACTCCCAGCTGACCAAGATACGTGCATAACTGTTTAACTATTTTAGGTTTGCTGAGGTCAGTCCCCAAAGCCTTCGCCTCGATCAACAACGCGGGCTTGCCACCCTCTTTGGTGAACAAGGCAAAATCGACAGGCTCGTTGAATTTTGGATGCCGAAACTCGGCTCTGACCAGATCGAACCGACCAAAATCCCAACCCAAGGCCCGAAACAAAGGATTAATTAATCCCTGGCGGGTTTCCATTTCGGTGAGTTTGCGAGCTTTTTTCTCGGTATCGATGATGCATTTTTTTAACTTGTCCAAGGTTTTGACAAGTTCTACGCGATTGACTGACATCGGCTAGCTCCTCTGTGAAAATTTTCCCCTCCCTTACCTGTCGGTTCAGGAGCATGCAGATATTAACTTTATCTAGTTGATATATTGATATCAGAAAGTTACGTGGATACTTTAGAATCAGGGGCTATGAGCTGGTTATTTCAGCGAGGGCAGGCAGAGAGATCTGATGGCAAGCCTAAACGCAACCGCGAGAGGTCTGAGAACATGCAGGGAGACTTGGGGGGCAAGCCTGAACGCAATAACGAGAGGCAAAGACCTTCCTTAGCCCGTACCTCCGTTATCTTGGCGAGGCGCAGCCCTACCGAGAAACTCTCCCTTGAGTTAGGTGCAAGTACATGCCTTGTGCAAAAAAATAATCTGAATGCAATAGCGAGAGGTCTGAGTGCGAGCAGCGAGCTAGCAAGCGAGCGTTACAAAGAGCCGCAGCGCAGCGAACGGCCTCGCCTCGCCGTTCATGGAGCTCTCGGTAGGCAAAGAGGTGGGGGGCAAATAGCTAGCGGAGAACAGGCCCTACTTAGCACAAGTCTCCGTTATCTTGGCAGGGAGCAGTGGAGCTAGCAAGCGGCAAAAAAGCCGATCAGCGAGAAACTCTCCCCTGAGATAGGTGCAAGCACATACTCTTGTCTGGAAGCATAATCTAACGGCAATATGGCAGTATTTGTGGTCGAGTTTTCGCACGGTCTCTCCCTGCCCTTCATAAAGCTCTCGGTAGGCAAGATTGAACGCAATAGCCGAGAGGTTTGAGAACAAGCAAAGGGGCTAGCAGGCAAGCTTGAGAACAAGCAAAGGGGCTAGCAGGCAAGCTTGAGAACAAGCAGAGTGGTCCGAGGACGAGAAGCGAGCTAGGAAGCGAGCGTTACGAGAAAGCCGTAGCGTAGCGTAGCGAGCGCAGCGAGCGCAGCAACTACAGTGACCGATACCAGTGCAACGTTTCAGCTGTGGCGACGATCGCCTGCTGTGCTCGTGCGATTTTGTAAGTCTGGAAGACGGCAAGCGGAAAACGATACGTGTGCCCCAAAACCTCAATTGGCTGTGTCGTGCCAAAATTATTGCCGAAGAACCCATAGTGCCCGAAGCGACTGCCCAAGCCCTCACTCCAAAATAGCGTCCACGAAAACTGATAAGGCTCGCCATCGCGTGTTGCCTCAGCCGTGCCGCGGATGCTAGCTAGTGTGCTGAGCGCTTCCCGTTTGAGCACAACCTGAGGCGGTGCTGCACTAGTAGGCGGGCAGGGCAAATTGCGAGGCACCGCGGCAGGCAATTTAAATTTTTCAAACCCATCGCTGAGGCCATGCACAATAGGCACAACATGGGAAGGAGAAGAAACATCCTGCACGAAGTGCATAATCTTTCCGAGCAGGTGCAAGCGTGGCTGCCGTCCTGCCAGCAGTTTCTCCGTCAAATAGCGCACGCGATAGCCAGCATCGTCACGATACAGCGTGCGCACCCACTTGTCGGGGTGGTAGTAGTGCGAGTTTTTCAGCCACTTAACGACGAGATTGAAGTCTTCGCTGGCATTGCCTGCAACGAGCGATTTGACCTCCGTAGCTGTAAAACGCACTGCATAGCAGCGTTGGTAGAGTTGTACTGCCCATCGGGTAAGGGTTTTGTGGTCGCCCACTCGCCAGGCCTGACTTGCTTCTGCGGACAGGCACAAGACGAGCACCAGTATCGTTCGTTGCCACCCGCAAGTCCTAATCTTCAAAACGCACCTCGATAATCTCTGCCCTCAGCCTTTCCTGTAAGCCCACGGTCAGCGGGGCATTTTCCGCCTCGCGCAGTAGCTGTTGCTGTCGCTTATCCTGCAACCCTTGCTTCTTGTCCAGCAAAGACTGACTTGGCGTATGCTTGTCATCCAATTTAGTCACGACGAACTGGCCGCGAAAAGCAAACAACTGCCGCAACCTTGCCTCAACTTTCTGCTGTCCCTCCTTCACCAACAGCGTGCGTGCCCCGAAACACTGCTCAGCGATGGCTAGTTCAATGCGCTCGGCACCGTAAGCGACCACCCTTGCCTCCTCCAATAGGCGGGCTTGAAAAGGACTAGCCTGCTTCCAAATCTCCACCAACTCCTGCCAGGTGGTGGGAAATTTTTCCGGCGCGGCGTGCTGTGACCTGAGCTGCTGCGCCGACAACGGCAGTGCTGGTGGTTTAGCGGCGGATGTTGCTTTAGCCGGCCCTGTGTCCACAGACGCGGGAGCGGTGGCTGCAGGTATGGCGGTAGATGCAGGTATGGCGGTAGCCACAGGCGTGGTGGTAGCTGCGGGGGGAGGCACAAGCAGGTCTGTGGGCGTGGGTAAGCCAGTATCAAAACACCATTCGAGGCAGTAGTTCTCAAACACGTAACGATCGAGCCGTGAACCGTCCAACTCTTGCCGACACTGGATTAAGGTGCGGAAAATGCGGTTCAAGTCGAATTCACCGCTGGCGACAGCAATGTCCTGCAAGCCGCGCCCGATTTCATCAGCAAGGCTGAGTTGTTTAAATTCTGTCGTCTCTATCCCGATATCTTTGACGATAAAAGCATGGCGGGCATAAGCAGCAAGCTCTTCGGTAATTTTTTTGCAATCGATGCCACTGTCGCTGATGGCAGACAGCGCGGCCAGCACCCTAGCTCCGTCCTTGTCAACCAGTGCGGCGAGCAAATCGAGCAGCCGTCGCGGGGCAAGATGCGAGGTAATGTGTTGCAAGGCGGCGAGGTTGACTTCGCCTTCGCCGAGCAGAATGACTTGATCGAGCAGGGTCAAGGCATCGCGCAACGAACCCTCGGCATACGAGACTAGCAGCTTGAGCGCGTCCTCCTGCCAAACGATCTTTTCGCAGTCAAGAATTTCCTTGAGGCGGGCAAGAATGTCCATTGCCGCGAGCTTTTGCAGATGAAAAGTTTGACAGCGAGAGCGGATGGTGGCGGGCACTTTGCTGATTTCGGTCGTGGCAAAAATAAACACGACGTGCGGTCTTGGCTCTTCCAGTGTCTTGAGCAAGGCATTGAAGGCACTCTGCGACAGCATGTGAACTTCGTCGATAATATACACCTTGTGCCGCGAACGCTGTGGCTTACAGGCAAGCGACTCCTGCAGCACGCGTATGTCATCGACGCTAGTGTGCGACGCACCATCAATTTCAATGACATCTTGGTGACAGCCGTCGGTGATGGCTGCACAACTACCACATCGCAAGCAGGGATTGCCCGCCTGAGGCTGTTCACAGTTGAGGGCTTTAGCGAGAATGCGTGCCAGTGTGGTCTTGCCCGTGCCTCTGATGCCAGTGAAGATGATCGCCGCCGCGACCTTGTGCAAGCGCAAGGCACTGCCCAGAGCTAACCTTGCCGTGTGTTGCCCTGTCAGCTGGTTAAAATCCTGAGGGCGATAACGCCTTGCCAGCGGTTGATAAGACACCGCTATGCTCCTGTGCCAAAGCCAGCTGCGACAGCTGGATACACCAAACACCTGCCCGTGATCCGCTACCGCTGCTGTCTTCCGACCCTGACGGGGTTCGCGGGCGGACACCATCCGGGATCCAGCCATCAAGCTGCTTTATTGGCAATCTACACGCCACTGTCAACTTTATTTGCGTGGCAAGATAAATTATTACCTGCGCGACTGCCGCACGGGATTAAAAGAAACTTGACCGCCAGCGGAAAAACGCTTACACAGCCTCGCGTTGTCCATCTCTCTAATTTTAATTGTGGAGGTTACCATGAGAAATTTTCTTGCTGCTCTATGCGTTGCGTCGCTGCTGTTCAGCAGTGTGGCAGTGGCTGGTGGTCTGTCGAGCCGCCTTGCCCCTGAAAGTAGCCGATTGGCTAAATTAATCAGCAAAACCAAGCAGTGGGGTGCTAGCTTAGCAATCGCAGGCGTGCTGACCTGTGGCACGATAGCCTGCAACAACGGGGACGAGGCGGCCCGCGCTTTGGCAGAGGCGAACGAGCGCGTGACCACGCTTGAGTACGGACGCAGTGCTAGGTTTGATGCGATCATCACCCACCTTGAGCAAGCAGAAGGTGCACAGATCGGCATCGTCGCGGGCATCGACTCGCAAGGCGTAGTGAAGCTAGAAGCCGATGGCGGCACGATTTACATGCAGTTGCTGGAGGGCGAAGTGCTCATCAACGGTAGCGAGTTACCGCTCAAAGTTACCCTGTCCGAGGAAGTAGTCGATGAAGGAGTGATTGCTGAGGGCTCAAGGTTGGCGATCATCCCAGCCTTCTTGGTTGCGGGGGGGCTGCTGATTCTGAGCGGAGTATACGCCGTAGACTCGCTGCGAGGAAGCAAGTCAGAGGCATTCACAGTCGCAAGCATAGGGACGTTTGTCGCCGCGACGACAGGGACGGGCACTTACCATCTCTTGGTGATGTTGTAGCGGCCTGGCTGGGTTAGATTTTATCCCGACTGCCGCACGGGATTAAAAGAAACTTGACCGTCAGCGGAAAAACGCTTACACAGCCTCGCGTTGTCCATCTCTCTAATTTTAATTGTGGAGGTTACCATGAGAAATTTTCTTGCTGCTCTATGCGTTGCGTCGCTGCTGTTCAGCAGTGTGGCAATGGCTGGCGGTCTGTCGCGCCGCCTTGCCTCTGAAGGTAGCAGATTGGGCCAATTAATCGTCAAAGCCAAGCAGGTTGGTGCTAGTTTAGCGGTCGCAGCAATGCTGACCTGTGGCACGACAGGCTGCAACACCAAGGATGAGGCGGCCCACGCGGTGGCAGACAGACGCGTGGCCACGCTTAATTACGAACATGATGCTAGCATTGACGAGGCCATCGCACAGCTTGAACAAACAGAGGGTGCACAGATCGGCATCGTCACGGGTGTCGACTCGCAAGGCATGGTGACGCTAGAAACCGATGGCGGCACAGTTTCCCTGCAATTGCTAGGGGGCGAAGCGCTCATCAACGGTGGCAAGTCACCGCTCAAAGTTGCCCTGTTCGAAGAGGTAGTCGATGAAGGCATAATCTCTGAGGGCTCAAGGTTGGCGATCATCCCAGGCTACTTGGTGGCAGGGGGGCTGCTGGTTTTTAGCGGAGTAGTCACCCTCGCTTCAATGTTTAATTTTGGTGGTGGTGAGGACATAAGCAAGTTGGAAACAGTTACAACTGTGGGCATAGGGCTGCTTGCCAGCGCGACGATGGGGGTGGGCACTTACCATCTCTTGGTGATGTTGTAGCGGCCTGGCTGGGTTAGGTTTTTTGTTGTGATTCAGAAAAAATCTTGACTCCGATACTGTCCCCTGATTATAGACACCGCGGTTGGGTCATGCATCGTTAACAATCAAGGGAAAGGGTTGTCATGAAATGTTTTCTTCCTATCGCTCTGTGTGTGGTGATGTCAGGCAGTGTTGCGCTCGCGGGCGGCGGACTTGTCCATAAACCCGGCGGCAAGGTTACTGCTCTGATCAACAAAGCAAAGCAAGCGAGCGTGGCTATTCTTGCTGGTGCGACAGTGTTGGCTGCGGCTTGTGGCTTGACAGGCTGCGATCAGGGCCGGCAGATGACAGAGGATGTTATCAAGGCGGAGATGGGTGATCCTGTCAAGTTTGGGGTGATTTACGAGCACGAGTTTCCATCAAGCTTCAACGGGGCGAAGCTGGCCGCGGCGGAGTTTAACAGTGCGGGGGGAATTAGCGGCAGGTACGTAGAGATTATCCCGCAAAAGATTTACGTCCGCGATAAGGCTGCTGCCGTCAGTGCCGCGGAGAATCTTATCATCCATGATGAGGTGCTTGCCGTGATTGGGGCGAACTACTCTACCATATCGGAATTCATCGATGAGGTTGCCTCGATCTATGGAGTGCCCATGGTCACCATCGGCTCGACCAGTGCCACATTGACTAGAGCCAGTGAGAATGTGTTCTTGGCGGCATTTCCAGACAGCTTTCAAGGTTATGTGATGGCGAAGCTAGCCACGGAAGATATCGAAGCTGAGACCGCCGCCGTGATCTTCTGGAAAGAAGATGCCTACTCGAAAGGGCTGGCGGAGTCGTTCAGGGACAGCTTTAGCGGTTTGGGCGGCACTGTGGTAGCGTATCGTGGTTACTCCTACGAGACAACCAGGACAAACGATGCCTTCGCCGTAGAATTAAACGAGAGTGGTATCATCGAAGAGGTGGTCGCAGCCCAGCCTGGGGCGGTGTTTATCCCTGGTTTCACTGAATCGGCCGTCGTCGCGGCGGAGCTGCGCAATGCTGGGGAAGATGCCGCTTTTCTTGGCGCTGATGGCTGGGGAGTTACAGAGTTGGTTGACGTGGGGGGCGATGCCGTCAAGGGCGCGTATTTCTCCGACCACTTTACTGCTGATGCGGCCCCGGAATTTACCGAGAACTACCTGGCACAATATGGTGTTAGCCCAGACGGTCTCGCCGCACTTGGCTACGATGCTTTGCGCGTCGTGGGAGAAGCAGCACAGCGGGCCAGCGATGACCTGAGGCGGCCGACGCTCAGGGATGAGATACAGGCCACTGAAAACTATATGGGGGCAACGTCCATCGCTCGCTACGACGACGAGCGTCATCCAGTCAAGAGCGCGGTCATTTTTACTATCAACGAAGATGGCGAAGTTGTGTTCTACAAGATTGCCCAGCCATAGAGCTAAAGCTAATCATCCCCCCTGCGTTCTGTGGGGGGGCGTGTGACTCACCGTAGCAACAAGGATGTGCTGCAGCAACTTGCCCAGCACGAGGCGATCTGCACCACAGGCGGCGCTTTTCCGCTGGTGTTAGCACACGCGCAAGGCTCACGGTTGTGGGATTGCGATGGTCGTGAGTATGTCGATCTCTGTGCGGGTTTTGGTTCGCTGCCACTCGGTCATAACAGCGATGCGCTGCGATCTGCCTATGCCGACGACGGCATCAGCACTGGCATGGGTGACATCTACGCTTCGGTGGCCAAGGCCGAGCTGTTGTCTGCCTTGCATAAAATCATGCCTGCCTACCTGTGTCGTTCCGCCCTAGCCTTGTCTGGCAGTCAAGCGGTGGAGATGGCGATTAAAACGGCCCTGCTCTATCATCGTCATCGTCGCGGCTTTATTGCTCTGCACGACAGCTACCACGGCCTTGATCTCGGCGCACTATCGTTGACGGCAATGGCAAAGTTCAAGCAACCGTTCCATGCTTGGCTGTATACAGATAAAGTCGAACATGTGCCTCTAGGTTGTCGCTTAGCGGAGTTAGAGCAGGCTGTGCAGCGGCAGCGACATATCGGCACGGCCGCGCTCATCCTAGAACCCGTGCAAGGGCGGGGCGGGATGCAGGTATGTTCCGATGCGTGGCTCTTGCAGGTGCATGATTTTTGCCGTCAGCATGACATTCTGTTGATTTTTGACGAAATTTTTACGGGACTTGGACGAACTGGCAACCTTACCAAAGCTTTCAAAATCGAATGTGACCTGCTCTGTCTCGGCAAGGCACTCGGCGGTGGCATGCCTCTCTCCGCCCTGCTGGGACGTGAGGAAGTCATGCAGGCTTGGCCGCGCAACGAGGGCGAAGCGCTGCATACGGGCACTTTTTTTGGGCATCCGCTGAGCTGCCGCGTCGCCACCGCGACGCTAGCTCGCCTGGTCGATGATGATCTCGCCAATCGTGCCCAACAACTTGGCCATACGGCAGGGGTGCGTTTGCAGGCCTTGCTCGACACGCGGTCCGAGGTGCAAGCGGTGCGGGGCACAGGTCTAATGCTAGCCATCGTTTTTCGCCGCGCACAGCAGGGTGTGCGGCTGGCTAACCGTCTCGCCGCGCAAGGCATCATTGCCATTCCTGCAGGCACACAGGGGGAGTGTTTAAGCATTACCCCCGCGCTCAACATTCCTGCAGACATGTTGCTGCAGGCGCTGGCAACCTTAGGTGAGGTGTGCGGGTGAGACTTTATTGCGCGAACTATCTGGTTTCCCCGTGCCGTTCATGAAGCTCTCGGTGAGCAAGTCTCAACGTGACAGCCGAGAGATCTGAGGGCAAGGACACCACTTAGCCCAAACCTCCGTTATCTTGGCGCGGTGCAGACCTACCGAGAAACCCGACCTCAACAGGTATAGGCACATGCCTTATGCAAAAGCATAATCTGAACGCGATATCAAGAGGTCTGAGCGCAAGGAGCGAGCTAGGAAGCGAGCGATACAAAAAAGCATCGCGTAGCGATGAGCTAGGAAGCGAGCGTTACAAAAAAGCGGCGTAGCGTAGCGCATCGCGCAGCGCAGCGCGTAGCGCGCCACGGCGCAGCCCTACCGAGAAACTCTCCACGAATATGTGCAAGCACATGCCCTATGCAAAGAAATAATCTGGTTGCAGTATTGGCAATATCTGCGGTCGTTTTCGCACGGCCTCGCCGTGCCGTTCATGAAGCTCTCGGTAGGCAAGAGGTGGTGGCAACCGCAAGGAGGCTTGGGAGCAAGGACACTACTTAGCACAAATCTCCGTTATCTTGGCGAGGCGCAGCCCTACCGAGAAACTCGCCCTTGAGATAGGTGTGGCACATGCCTTGTGCAAAAAAATAATCTAACGGCAGCATTGGCAGTATTTGTGGTGCGAGTTTTCGCACGGCCTCGCCGTGCCGTTCATGAAGCTCTCGGTGGGCAAGTCTGAACGCAATAACGAGAGGTTTGATGGCGGGCAGAGAGATCTGAGGCAAGCCTGAATGCAATAGCAAGAGGCCTGATGGCAAGGAGCGAGCCAGCAAGCGAGCGATACAAAAAGCCGCGTAGCGAGCGAAGCGAGCGCAGCGAGCGTTACAAAAAGCCGCGTAGCGTAGTGCGTAGCAAACAGCAGTTATCAAGGAAAAATTTGGTGAAAGTTAGTGTTTGGCGATTTTATTCTTTATTTCTGCGAGTTGTTCTTCAGTAATATTAGCAAGTTGGCAAATTATTGGGTCATCGAGCTTGCCATACTTTAGCATGCTAATGATGACATCCTCGCGCTCCTGGGCACGCCCCTGCCGGATACCCTGCTGTATGCCTTGCTTTTTCCCCTGCTCAATGCCTTCTAGGCGTGCACCCTCGAAACCGAATTCGATACTTGACATGATACGTTCCTCATCTGGTAAATCGGGAAAACAATCTGCCTCGATGGCAGACAGCCTCTTCCTATCATACCTCCCATCGGCAAGTCCAAGGTAAGATATTAGTTTAGCCGATAAACTCTTGCGATTTTCAGTGGATAGCGCATAGCAAGAGTGAAAAATTTTCGCCACAATTTTGGTGCTCAGATGCCAGATGTGTTTCATTCCCAGCAGGCAAGGGCTGGTCGTGAGTCCGCTCAGTTGCTCATCGGACAACTTAGGCAGATTTACCACCAGGATTGGGTCATCTGCAACATAGCGGCGCAGTCCGTGAATAGTTTCCAAGGGATGCCGATTTTTAAATTTTAGCTCAAGCTGGCTCTTGGCTATATCGACGGGTTTTTTGGTTTGCAGAACGAGGATGCCTATGACAAAACCATTAGTGCGCGCTGTGCGCTGTGCGCTGCTTTTTTGTAACGCTCGCTTTCTAGCTCGCTCTTTGCCTTCAGGTATAGTGACACCATGAGAAACAGGACATTGCCGGTGGTGTGCTCAAAGATAACCCCAAAATATACTGGGGAATCGGGCTCTTTTTTGAAGGGCACAGAAAAATTCAGATCACAAAATTTTTCTGTGCCAGTATCGGGATCGATGCTTGCCTCCTTACTGGGGATGAGTTTGTCAATATCGAACAGTTCATAATCTTCGGGAAATAATGCCAACCGGAGAAGATCTTGGGCATAACGAGGATCGCTATAGATTTTCTTAAAAAATTTATCATGCAAATGATGCTTGTTTAGTGGGGTTTTATCGTTGTCGGGCATGGTTGCTGTCCGTTGCTAATGCGCTTACCTGTCTCTGGTAATTATAATAACATAATTTAGCGCAAATCTCCGTTGTCTTGGCACGGCACAAGCCTCCGTTGTCTTGGCACAAGTCTCCGTTATCTTGGCACAAGTCTCCGTTGTCTTGGCGAGGCGCAGCCCTACCGAGAAACTCGCCATGAGCGGGTATGGCACATGCCTTGTGCAAAAGCATAATCTGAACGCGATATCAAGAGGTCTGAGTGCAAGCAGCGAGCTAGGAAGCGAGCGGGACAAAAAGCCGCGTAGCGAGCGAAGCGAGCTAGGAAGCGAGCGGGACAAAAAGCCGCGTATATCAAGGAAGAATTTGGTGAAAGTTAGTGTTTGGCGATTTTATTCTTTATTTCTGCGAGTTGTTCTTCAGTAATATCAGCAAGTTGGCAAATTACTGGGTCATCGAGCTTGCCATACTTTAACATACTAATGATGACATCCTCGCGCTCCTGGGCACGCCCTTGCTTGACCCCCTGTTGCATACCCTGCTCGATACCCTGTTGCATACCCTGCTTGACCCCCTGTTGCATACCCTGCTTGACCCCCTGTTGCATACCCTGCTTGACCCCCTGTTGCATACCCTGCTCGATACCCTGCTCGATACCCTGACGGATACCCTGCTGTATGCCTTGCTTTTTCCCCTGCTCAATGCCTTCTAGGCGTGCACCCTCGAAACCGAATTCAATACTTGACATGATACGTTCCTCATCTGGTAAATCGGGAAAACAATCTGCCTCGATGGCAGACAGCCTCTTCCTATCATACCTCCCATCGGCAAGTCCAAGGTAAGATATTAGTTTAGCCGATAAACTCTTGCGATTTTCAGTGGATAGCGCATAGCAAGAGTGAAAAATTTTCGCCACAATTTTGGTGCTCAGATGCCAGATGTGTTTCATTCCCAGCAGGCAAGGGCTGGTCGTGAGTCCGCACAGTTGCTCATCGGACAACTTAGGCAGATTTACCACCAGGATTGGGTCATCTGCAACATAGCGGCGCAGTCCGTGAATAGTTTCCAAGGGATGCCGATTTTTAAATTTTAGCTCAAGCTGGTTCTTGGCTATATCGACGGGTTTTTTGGTTTGCAGAACGAGGATGCCTATGACAAAACCATTAGTGCGCGCTGTGCGCTGTGCGCTGCTTTTTTGTAACGCTCGCTTTCTAGCTCGCTCTTTGCCTTCAGGTATAGTGACACCATGAGAAACAGGACATTGCCGGTGGTGTGCTCAAAGATAACCCCAAAATATACTGGGGAATCTGGCTCTTTTTTGAAGGGCACAGAAAAATTCAGATCACAAAATTTTTCTGTGCCAGTATCGGGATCGATGCTTGCCTCCTTACTGGGGATGAGTTTGTCAATATCGAACAGTTCATAATCTTCGGGAAATAATGCCAACCGGAGAAGATCTTGGGCATAACGCGGATCGCTATAGATTTTCTTGAAAAATTTATCATGCAGATGATGTGTGTTTAGCGGAGTTTTATCGTTGTCGGGCATGGTTGCTGTCCGTTGCTAATGCGGTTACCTGTCTCTGGTAATTATAATAACATAATTTAGCGCAAATCTCCGTTGTCTTGGCACAAGTCTCCGTTGTCTTGGCACAAGCCTCCGTTGTCTTGGCACGGGGCAGACCTACCGAGAAACTCTCCCAGAACGGATACAAGCACCTGCCTTGTGCAAAAAACATAATCTGAATGCAAGAGCAAGAAGCCTGAGGGCAAGAGGCAAGTAGCACATACCTCCGTTGTCTTGGCGAGGCGCAGCCCTACCGAGAAACTCGCCCCCGAATAGGTGTGGCACATACTTTTATCTAAAAGCATAATCTGAACGCAATAGCAGGAGGTCTGAGTGCAAAGAGCGAGCTAGGAAGCGAGCGTCACAAAAAAGCCGTAGCGCAGCGAACGGCCTCGCCCCGCCGTTCACAAAGCTCTCGGTAGGCAAGCTTGAACGCAACCGCCGAGAGGCCTGAGAGCAGGCAGAGAGGGCGCGCAGAGTGGCCTGAGAACATGCAGCGAGCTAGGAAGCGAGCGATACAAAAAGCAGCGTAGCGAGCGAAGCGAGCTAGGAAGCGAGCGTTACAAAGAGTCGCGTAGCGCGTAGCGCGCCACGGCGCAGCCCTACCGAGAAACTCTCCCCCCGAATAGGTGCAAGTACATGCCTTATGCAAAAGCATAATCTAACGACAATATGGCAGTATTTATGGTCGAGTTTTCGTACGGCCTCGCCCCGCCATTCATAAAGCTCTCGGTCGGCAAGAGGTGTGGGCAACCGCGAGAGGCCTGAGAGCAGGCAGAGAGGGAGCGCAGAGAGGGCGCGCAGAGTGGCCTGAGAACATGCAGCGAGCTAGAAAGCGAGCGATACAAAGAGCCGCGTAGTGCAAGCAGCGAGCGGGGAGCTAGGAAGCGGCAAAGAGACGCGTAGCGAGCGAAGCGAGCGATACAAAAAGCAGCGTAGCGTAGCGCGCAGCGCATCGCGTAGCGTAGCTAGGCACGTTTGCGTTTGAGCTTCGTTAGGTCACTGCGTTTGAGGCCTGTCGTGCGGCAAACGACCTCAACGCTCATGCCCTCCTCAAGCATGCGCAATGCTACCTCGGCTTTGCCCTCGGCCTTGCCCTTGGCTTCGCCTTCGGCTAGTCCCTTCTTAAAGCCCTGCTCAAGCCAGCCCTCTTGACCAATTTTGATGGTGCGCATTAGTCCGTCCTCTACTTTGTTGATACAACCAGCCTCGATCTCCTCTAGCAGACCCATGTCGAAACCGCCATCGGATTCGACAAGACAGTTGGTTACCTGCCCCGTCAATCTTACTCTGTCTTCCGCAGGCAGAGCAAGACTGCCGACGATAAATTCCCCGATCGCCTCTCTATTCAACTGTTGCAGGCTACGCATGCCGAGGAGATAGGGATGTGAGCTGGGAAACACAGTCTGCAGTGTCTCGGCAGTTTGCTCGGCAAAATCGAATAGCAAGTAGCCAAAATTAAGGCTGACCTCGCTACGCTACGCGGCTCTTTAGTAACGCTCGCTTCCTAGCTCGCTCCTTGTCCTCAGACCACTCTTCTTGCCCTCTCAAGCTTGCTCTTCGCCGTAGAAACAACGATCGGCACAACCTCGTCGGCAGTATCCGCATAAAGAACAGTTTGGTAGGAGAGCAGTTGCTGGAAAATATTCTTGCGTTGTGTGCTTTTGTGCTCGATCAAGAACAGCACTCGCTTCCCTTCTTTAGTCATGACAGAGACGATGGCATCTGCACGGCGTTCGTTGCCCTCGTCATCGGTGAGCACCGTGGTCTCGAATTTAAGTGTGCGGAAGTCGAACTGTGCAGTTCGCTCCTGGCCGAGCAAGAACTTGAGCAGTTCTGTGGCTAGTTTTACGTTGCGGGTAAATGCCGCGGTAAACAGTGCATTGTGCAGAGCACGTTTTGACATGATGTGCCTTCCGTTGTTTCTGTTGGAGCGTTATCATACAGTGAGCTTAGCATCGAAGCTAAGCGAGTTGCCACGGAATAGCAACTGATGTTTGCTTGGAGGCAAGCCTGAATGCAACAGCCGAGAGGTCTGAGGACAGGCAGGGGGACCTGATGGCAAACCTGAACGCAAGAACAAGAGGTCTGAGGACAGGCAGGGGCACCTGATGGCAAACCTGAACGCAGTAACGAGAGATCAGAGCGCATGCAGCGAGCTAGGAAGCGAGCGATACAAAAAGCAGCGTAGCGAGCGAAGCGAGCTAGAAAGCGAGCGATACAAAGAGCCGCGTAGTGCAAGCAGCGAGCGGGGAGCTAGGAAGCGGCAAAGAGACGCGTAGCGAGCGAAGCGAGCATTACAAAAAAGCAGCGTAGCGTAGCGCGCAGCGCATCGCGTAGCGTAGCTAGGCACGTTTGCGTTTGAGCTTCGTTAGGTCACTGCGTTTGAGGCCTGTCGTGCGGCAAACGACCTCAATGCTCATGCCCTCCTCAAGCATGCGCAATGCTACCTCGGCCTTGCCCTTGGCTTCGCCTTCGGCTAGTCCCTTCTTAAAGCCCTGCTCAAGCCAGCCCTCTTGACCAATTTTGATGGTGCGCATTAGTCTGTCCTCTACTTTGTTGATACAACCAGCCTCGATCTCCTCTAGCAGACCCATGTCGAAACCGCCATCGGATTCGACAAGACAGTTGGCTACCTGCCCCGTCAATCTTACTCTGTCTTCCGCAGGCAGAGCAAGACTGCCGACGATAAATTCCCCGATCGCCTCTCTATTCAACTGTTGCAGGCTACGCATGCCGAGGAGATAGGGATGTGAGCTGGGAAACACAGTCTGCAGTGTCTCGGCAGTTTGCTCGGCAAAATCGAATAGCAAGTAGCCAAAATTAAGGCTGACCCCACCACAGATATTGCTGTGTGCGGCCCGAAAAGCCCGCGGCAAGTGCCACCTGCTCTTCGCCGTGGAAACGACGATCGGCACAACCTTGTCGGCAGTATCCGCATAAAGAACAGTTTGGTAGGAGAGCAGTTGCTGGAAAATATTCTTGCGTTGTGTGCTTTTGTGCTCGATCAAGAACAGCACTCGCTTCCCTTCTTTAGTCATGACAGAGACGATGGCATCTGCACGGCGTTCGTTGCCCTCGTCATCGGTGAGCACCGTGGTCTCGAATTTAAGTGTGCGGAAGTCGAACTGTGCAGTTCGCTCCTGGCCGAGCAAGAACTTGAGCAGTTCTGTGGCTAATTTTACGTTGTGGGTAAATACCTCCATGAACAGGGCATTGTGCAGAGCACGTTTTGACATGATGTGCCTCCCGTTGGAGCGTTATCATACAGTGAGCTTAGCATCGAAGCTAAGCAAGTTGCCACGGAATAGCAACTGATGTTTGATACTGCTATCTTTCAGAGCCTCTCGGTAGGCAAGCTTGAACGCAACCGCCGAGAGGCCTGAGAGCAGGCAGAGAGGGCGCGCAGAGTGGCCTGAGAACATGCAGCGAGCTAGGAAGCGAGCGATACAAAAAGCAGCGTAGCGAGCGAAGCGAGCTAGGAAGCGAGCGTTACAAAGAGTCGCGTAGCGCGTAGCGCGCCACGGCGCAGCCCTACCGAGAAACTCTCCCCCCGAATAGGTGCAAGTACATGCCTTATGCAAAAGCATAATCTAACGACAATATGGCAGTATTTATGGTCGAGTTTTCGTACGGCCTCGCCCCGCCATTCACAAAGCTCTCGGTAGGCAAGCTTGAACGCAACCGCCGAGAGGCCTGAGAGCAGGCAGAGAGGGCGCGCAGAGTGGCCTGAGAACATGCAGCGAGCTAGGAAGCGAGCGATACAAAAAGCAGCGTAGCGAGCGAAGCGAGCGAGAAAGCGAGCGTTATAAAGAGCAGCGCAGCGCAGCGCGCCACAGCACAGCACACAACGCTCTGATCTCATTTTGCTTTACATAGCAATATCAATTGGTTATACTGAATAATAGCTGCCTGTGCTGGGTCAAAGACTTGACCCGCGGGCGGCTTGGGCTTAGCATGGTCAGTAGGTGGTAAATTAACATGGAGGGTGTGTTGGTGCGGTGGGTCGTTCCTGCGGTCATGGGTGTTTGGTTTGCTGTTAGCGTGCAGGCACAAGAACTCGGTGAGGGAGGTATCGATGATTGGCTGACGACGGGGCACTGGCTGGAGCATGAGGAGCACACACAGCTCATCGTCGATATGGACAGCAGTCTTTTCAATCAATACAGGACGGATAACATTCATCTCAACACGCTGCTCTACCTAGCTATGATTAGGCAAGGCACGCCCTATCGTTGGGGGGGGCGCAATTGGCTCACGGGCCTCGACTGCTCCAACTTCACCATGAAGATTTTTCAAGATCTCGGTGCTTATTACAAAAATTTCCAAACTACCCATACTATGCGTCGGGTGAAAAACGCCAACGGCTACTACCGCATTGCCATCGACAAGGCCACTGCGGGTGACATGCTCGTCTATGGCGCTTATGATGGCGGCAAGTGGAACGGGCATGTTGTCATCCTTATCGACCGCGATTTCCGCTACGGCGATTTTTCTGGTCTGGTCGTTGGCAGCCATGGCAACGAGGTCGGAGTGCGTTTCATCAGCTACAAAGGCTTCCCCCACTACTACCGCCGCCCTGACGTTAAGCTCCGCAACGTTTTGCGGGTCGAGGCCTTTGCCAACAGGGAGGCAAACTAGGCAAACCATGCCACCCCAACCCTAAAGCTCCACACAAGCCGCTTGACTTGGCACAAGGTCGAGTTGGAAAGTTGCGGTACACGCACAGGCACTACTCTCACAACGTAAGTTGCGATCTGAGCCACTTTCACTGCTGCTGCAAGTCATGGTGAGGATCTGTTCATCACTGGCAAAGCGTGGTGTTGCGGTTGCAAGTTGAAACAATAACTCACCCCAACGTAAGGTATCTGCACCTTCGGTTTGGCACTGTTGTAGCGATCCTGTCTCACCTGATGGCGCGTTTTCATCTGGCTGTGATGGTGGTGGCGGCGGATCAGGAACAATAGGCTCAGCAGGTGGTGTTACATCCGGTGCCAACGTGTCATCATCTGCTGGTGCATTCGTATCCGACGGTGCTTGGATACTAGCAATCTCATCCGCGTCGAACTTGAATGTCTTACGCGTCACCCGTTCGTCTTCTGCCGTGTGGGAGCATGGCACACTATAATTACCATCGTTATCCTGTATGCCCTCGCTGTGACAAGTGCAGGTCTCAGCCATACACGTAAACTTGGCTGGCAGAGAGAGACAACGCATATCACTGAGCGCATCAACCTCATCGCCTGACATGTGCAGATCAGCATGTGCAGTTTGGCGAGCTATTGTGCGGCACTGTGATGCCCCATTACTGATAGTGCCGCGAATCTGCGTCGCAATAACCCGCATTGTATTTTCGTCGATGTCTAGCAGGTCGTCCCCGCAGGCCCCCAGTATAAGTGTGATAGCGATCGTTCTTAACAACATCTATCTGTCCCCCTCCCCGTAACTGCAACTCAATATCTATCAATAAGTGCCACCATCTCCGTATAGCCTTTGCTCTCTGCCATGTCGCGTGCCGTCTGTCTTTGTCTATTGGTGATCTGTGGGCTAGCCCCCGCATCGAGTAGCATACGAGCTACGGCGAGGCTGTTGTAACTGGCTGCCTTATGCAGCGCCGTCTCACCGTCTACGTCCCTCAAGTTGGTATTTACATCAGGCTCATCGAGCAGTGTCTCCACCACACTTTGATGCGCAAACCAGGCGGCATAGTATAGTGCCGTGCGATCGTCATCGTTCTGCTGATTGATGAGTGAAGCCTTGGCAGTAAGCAAGGCACGGGCAATGTTTGCATCCCCGCGTTGTGCCGCCCAATGCAAGACTGTGTAACCCCCATGGGTCTTCAACCCCGCCCGAATGTCTCGCTGTCGCAACAACATTTGCACCACATCGTAATGCCCACCCGCCGCGGCTTGGTGCAAGGGTGTAGCATTGCGCCGGTCGCGGACGTTGACTTGAATCCCATCCTGCCGCAGGAGAGCTTGCACAATCTGACTATGGCCTTGTCGAGCAGCCAAGTGTAGGGGTCTAGCGTCCCTGTTATTGGCCTCGTTTACTTTTATAGAGCTGTAACCCAACAATGCTGTCACCACTCGCTCATAGCCAAGTTTGGCGGCGTAATGCAGGGCCGTATAGTTGTTGCTAGTATCTTTGGCGTTGATAGCAATGCTGCCCGGATTGTCGTTGATGATGTCCATGATACGGTCTTCACGATCACCCCGAGCCAACTCAGTCAGCAGTTTTACTAGACCGCCAATGTCACCCGCCTCATACTGATCGAATAGCGCCACAATCTTACTATAACCCCGCTGAGCCGCCCGACCGCGCGGGTCTAAGTTCCACTTGTCCTTGGGCGCAATATTGATGCCCGGCCATTCTAACAGTAAGCGCACAACTTCGAGATGTCCCCGATGTGCAGCAAAATTCAACGCCGCAAAACGCTTGTCATCCTGTAGATTGGCATTGATGTCATCATGTGCCAGTAGGGCACGGACAATTGCCGTTGACCCACGTTCAGAGGCAAACATCAGCGCCGTTTTCTGGCGATCGTTGGTGCTGTTAACTTCGATGTCGTCGTGGGCTAACAACTTAGCGACCAGCGGTGCATCTTCCTCCTTGGCTGCTACTAGCAGAGGACTTTCTTGGTGACGATTCTTGAGATTAGGATCAATGTTGTCATGCGCCAGCAGGAGATCGATGACTTCGCTGTAGCTCGTGCTGGTCTTGACATGTTGCCAGATTGCGAGATGCAAGGCGCTTTGACCGAGAACACCTGCAACCGATTCGTTGATGCGCAGGTCGTCGTTGCGGAGTAACTCGGTAACGACTGGAGCATAGTTGGTGTCCACGGCAAGATGGAGAGCAGTTTTGCCAGCCTTGTCGGGTAAATTCACATCTATGTTGCTAGCCCTTAGCAAAGCCCGGACAAGGTCACGGTTCTTGCTGCTGACAGCCAGATGTAGGGCAGCCTTACCTGCCGTATCTTTACGGTTAGCATCGATACCGTTATGTGCCACCAGCAATTCAACTAGCTGCTGGCTTTGCGCACGCACGGCGACGAGCAAGGCCGTATCACGAGATGCCGAGATATGTTGGTTGACTTGGATCTGGCGGTGACGCAGCAGTGCAGCTACAGTGCTGGTCTGCTTCTCCCGCACAGCTGTGATCAGAGCTGTTGCACCTGTTTTGTTTTGGAGATTAATTTGCAACTCACTGCGCAACAGTAGGGCCGCAACTAGCCGGGCATACTTATACTCGATGGCATAGTGTAACGGGGTATTGCCACTGGCGCGGTCTTTCTCATTGATATCGAGATCGTCCTCGTCATCGCGCAGAATATCGAGTGCCACATCTTCCACATCCTCGTTGTTCTCCTTGTCACGCAGTTCCTCCATCAAGCTGCCGCGGAAGATGACATCGTCACCCTTGTTCTGGTTGTCGAAGATAGTGGTGATGCGACGCAGTCCCTTATCTGCGGCCAGACGGTAAGCACTGCGATCGCGATAATCGAGCAGGGTCAGGTCAATGGTAGGAATGTCGAGGAGAATACTAACTACCTGCTCGCGCCCGTGATAGGCGGCGACGTGCAGTGCCGTTTGGTCGAGGCGATTCAGTAAGTTGACATTGATGTCGGCATCGCTCAAGAGCGCTCGCACCACCTCATCGTTGCCATATTCGGCGGCAATATGCAGAGCACCACTGCGCTCGCTATCACGGGTGCGCATGTTTACATCCACCCGCCGATCATCGATCAGCATTTGTGCTTGGGTGGGACTACGCTGTTCGGCAGCAACATGTAATGGGGTGTACCCATCCTGGTCTTGGAGATTGACATCAATAGTGCCAAGCCGATAGCGCAACAGCTCGGCAATGATCTGCTCGTGTTCTTCATCGACGGCGATGTGCAAGGCTGTTTCGTCTAGCCTGTTGGTGAGATTAACGTCAGTGCTGCGATGGCGTAAGAGTAGTTTTACCATGGCATACTGATTGTGCTGCACCGCGAGATGCAGGGGGGTCGATTTCCCTTTATTTTGTTTGTTAGGATCAAGCGATGCATTGCGGGTCAATAGATCGACGACTGTCTCATACGGCCCGCGCCCTGAGGTGGAGGAATCGGTACCCAGTACAGCATAGTGCAGGGCCGTGTTGCCAGTGCTGGGTTCAACATAATTGACATCGAGATTCTGGTCGGTACGCAGGATAGTCAGGGCTGAGTTCTGACGACATTCGGTCTCGGTGGCAGCACAGGCGTTAGGATCAATGTTACCTACCTTGAGTGCCTGCACCAAACGCTCAGCCGCACTTGTGCCATAGCGAGTCTGTCCGCCATCGAAGACCTTTAACACTTCAGGATCGCGGCGATCCCTTGCCTCGTCCCTGGCCGTCTTGTTGTTGTTATTCTCAATCTCGGTATCGATACCAGTCTTGTTCAACAATAGCCTGACAACCTCGGTGTGCCCACCGTGAGCCGCCAGATGGAGGGGCGTGTTACCGCCATCATCTTGTAGATTAATCTTGATCCCTGCCTGGCGCAGCAGATGCGCGACGATCTCATGCCGCCCTAAGTTAGCCGCGAGATGAAGTGGGGTTTGGTCTTGCAGGTTTAAGACGTTGAGCAGAGCGGCAGCACCTTGCAGAATGAATTCCACCACTCGTTGCCTGCCATTTCTTGCTGCAAGATGCAGGGGAGTGTTGCCATAATGATCTTTTAGTCCTGTCAGGTCGATGCCATCGGGATAGGCAATAAGTGCCCGCACTGCATCAATGTGTCCCCTTGCCGCGGCGAGATGCATGGCATTCTGTCCCTCACCGTTGGTTTCATCGATGTCACCACGAAACTTATAGCGCATGGCACTGATTAGGTGAGAGAAGCCCAGACTAGCGGCGATGTGCAGCGGGTTATTGCCTTCGTTGTCTTTAGCCAAGACCCTAATCCTTTCCTGAGCGAGCAGGAGAATGACAACATCTTGCAGGTTGAACTGCACCGCCAGATACAGAGATGTTTTGCCGAGCTTGTTCTGTATGTTGGGATCGATGCCATATTCGATAATTTTTCTGATAACGTTATCGTAGGAGGCACGGTTAGCAGGTGAGATGCCAGGCTCGCTACGGCGTATGATAGCCACATGTAGAGCTGAATTCAGGTCGCTATCTTGGCTGTCGATTTCAAGGTGAGGGGTTTTATCCTTGTCCAGCACCTCCAATGCCAGCTGCGGCTGCCCGCGTTTCAGAGCCGTAATAAGGGGGTAACGTTGCTCACAGCCGCCATAGTCTTTGTGGTAGTACTCATCCCGACTATCCCGTGTATGGCAATTCAAACGTCCCTGACCTTGGCGGTGATGGTGGTACAGCCACTGCACACCAACCCGATCATCATAGCCTAGTAAGAGGCTGTTATTGCCACGTACAAACACCCGGTCACCGTGCATAATCGAACGCGGTTGTTTGCCTTTGTTCGTGTCTGCTAAACCGAAGGCATGCCCGATCTCGTGCAGGAGATCGAAGCGGTCATGCGCACCCATTTCGTCTTCTGTTGCTGTTGTCGGTGATCCTAGTGCATCCCCGATGAAAATGACGGGAATGTTTTTAGTTTTATCAGTCGCATTTGGAAGGTGCTTAATGGTTGCAGTTCCATTCATATGATTATCATCTTCAGGATAGTTGCCTACCTGATAGAGGGTGCAACTCGCCTTCACATTACTATCATCATTTTTTGCAGCAGCAGCAGTACCAGCAGTAGCCTTATGGGTCACGGGGCAGTGATTGTTATCTAGATGCGCCACTGGAACGTGTTTATTGGTCCAACTACCTTTCCCCAGTGACGCACCACAGATAAAATTGATGATTAGATCAGGTTTGCTGTTGGCTGTAGAACTCCCCCCATCGGTTTTACCACCACTGGTAAAGGGGAGTTTCAGTGTCAAGCCCTCGAAGCTAATAGTCCTTGTCGAGGAGATAATAGGCCCGTCACCGGAGTTTTCATACTGAGGGCGCAGCGGCTCAAGCCACTGCTCAATAGCGTTATTAACTTCGGTCGCAGCATTGGGGAGGCATGATGTCCAGGTGCCACAGGGGGAGTTATCGCCTGTTAGACAGGGGGCGGAGAGTTGCATCCCAAGCTTGTGCCTCCTTACCTGGGGATAGAGGCGATCAACCGGAGAGCAGTCACCAGGACATATTGTATTATACAAGCCGACGTAGACATCGACAGTCAGGTTACAGGTTTCAGTCCGACTATGCCCACAGCTTGGGTCCCCCACAGTAGTACCAGTGTTTTTCGGCTTCTCATTATCAGCGACATGCACTTTATTGATCAGGTAGGCATTCTGATGGATGCCGCCACGGCGGTGTTTATTTATATTGCTAGGGAAGTCTGTGTTGTCTTCCTGCGTCTTACTGATGAACTTCTGCCCTGACTCCAAATCGTCCAACCCACAGGCTAGACAGAGCAATCCTACACCTACCACCAACAGTGGGGAGAGCCACAGTCTCATCAGTAATCCTCCAAGCGTCTCGCACTGATGCCATCGGTGTAATTTTGCAAAGCTTAAACATTTTTTGTTTACAGCAAGTAATTACAGGAGGTTAGCTACGCTACGCGCTACGCCACGCGCTACGCTACGCGCACGCGGCTCTTTGTAACGCTCGCCTTACGAGGCTTTTTTGCCGCTTCCTAGCTCCCTCGCTCCTTGCGCTACGCGGCTTTCTGTATCGCTCGCTTCCTAGCTCGCTTCGCTCGCTACGCTGCTTTTTGTATTGCTCGCTTCCTAGCTCGCTTCGCTCGCTACGCTGCTTTTTGTATTGCTCGCTTCCTAGCTCGCTTCGCTCGCTACGCTGCTTTTTGTATCGCTCGCTTCCTAGCTCGCTGCATGTTCTCAGGCCACTCTGCGCGCCCTCTCTGCTTGCGCCCAAGCCTTCTCGCGGTTGCCACTACCTCTTGCCTACCGATAGCTTTATGAATGGCGGGGCGAGGCCGTTCGCTGCGCTGCGACTCTTTGTATCGCTCGCTTCCTAGCTCGCTGCATGCCCTCAGACCTTTTGCTATTGCATTCAGATTATTTTTTTGCACAAGGCATGTGCCTACACCCATTCCGGGAGAGTTTCTCGGCAGGTCTGCGCCGTGCCAAGACAACGGAGGTACGAGCTAACAGGTATGCCGTGCCAAGACAACGGAGGTTTGGGCTAATAGGTATGCCGTGCCAAGACAACGGAGGTTTGGGCTAATAGGTATGCCGTGCCAAGACAACGGAGGTTTGGGCTAATAGGTATGCCGTGCCAAGATAACGGAGGCTTGTGCTAAGTGGTGTCCTTGCCCTCAGGCCTCTTGCTATTGCGTTCAGGCTTGCTCCCAAGCCTTCTCGCGGTTGCCCCCACCTCTTGCCTACCGAGAGCTCCATGAAGGGCAGGGGCATACTTGGGAAAATTGGCTGAAATTTTTAATTTTTTAATTTTCGCTTGAGTGCTGTCAGCTCTTTCTTGGTCAACTGCAAAAATTCGCATACCTGAGCATCAGACACACCCTGTGCCAGCATACGGGCGGCGGCATCTTGGCGGCTCTGCTCGATACCCTGCTCAATGCCCTTCTGCAATCCCAGCTGTTCACCCTTCTGCAATCCCAGCTGTTCGCCCTTCTGCAATCCCAGCTGCTTGCCCTTCTGCAATCCCAGCTGTTCGCCCTTCTGCAATCCCAGCTGCAAGCCGCGTCGCTCAGCTCTCTCCAGTCCAAAATACATCGTTGGCACGAATCGCTCCTCCTCTCGCTTGTGCGGCCAGCGCTTACGATCAACACGATCAAAATCCTGGCGCTTCACCCCCCTATCGGCCGCATCACAATAATCCATTAGCATGTTACCCAAAAGCTGCGCTACGCGCCACGCGGCTTTCTGTATCGCTCGCTTGCTAGCTCGCTTTTTGTCCTCAGACCTCTTGCTATCGCGTTGAGGCTTGCTTACCGAGAGCTTTATGAACGGCAGGGCGAGACCGTACGAAAACTCGACCACAAATACTGCCATATTGCCACCAGGTTATTTTTTGCACAAGGCATGTGCTTGTATCTGTTCTGGGAGAGTTTATCGGTAGGTCTGCGCCGTGCCAAGACAACGGAGGTTTGGGCTAAGTGGTATCTTTGCCCCCTCGCTTTCTAGCCTCGCTGCCAAACTCCCAACTGAGGTAATCCTGTGGCGGCTCGTAATCCTTATCCTCGCAACACAGCAAAATTACAGGAATAATCAACTCATAGGGTTCGCCTGGCTGCCTCGTCCGCCTTTTGCTGCGCGCCTTGCATTCCGCCACGTAATACTCCATGGCTTGCAAGACAGCATCACGATCCTTGTAGCTCTTATGCTCAAGAATTATTGACAGGATGACGATTCTGTTTGTGATGCCCCACAGAGGTAGCTGCACTATGATGTCGGTGCGTAACTCACCTCCCGGCCCCTTGATAGGCTGCGCTGCAGCTCTTTGTATCGCTCGCTTGCTAGCTCGCTTCGCTCGCTACGCTGCTTTTTGTATCGCTCGCTTCCTAGCTCGCTGCATGTTCTCAGGCCACTCTGCGCGCCCTCTCTGCTTGCGCCCAAGCCTTCTCGCGGTTGCCACTACCTCTTGCCTACCGAGAGCTTTATGAATGGCGGGGCGAGGCCGTACGAAAACTCGACCATAAATACTGCCATATTGTCGTTAGATTATGCTTTTGCATAAGGCATGTACTTGCACCTAACTCAAGGGAGAGTTTCTCGGTAGGTCTGCGCCTCGCCAAGATAACGGAGGCTTGTGCTAAGTAGGATCTCTGCTCTTTTCGCAGCTCGCTTTCGCTTGGTCACCAAGTCACCTCCATAAATTTACTGAATGCACTCAGGGGTAGTATAGCATTTCTGTGGTTGTAAAGTAAGCATCGTACGCTGCGCTGCGCCGTGGCGCGCGGCTTTTTGTAACGCTCGCTCTACGAGGCTTTTTTGCCGCTTTCTCGCTCGCTACGCTCGCTGGACTTTTTGCCGCTTTCTCGCTCCCTCGCTCCTTGCGCTACGCGGCTTTTTGTATCGCTCGCTTCCTAGCTCGCTCCTTGCCGTCAGACTATGCTTTTGGATGCGTCAGTGCTTAAGCTGACGTTTGATGTTGTCCAATTCCTTGACGGTGAGCTGCAAAACATCCTGAATCTGCCTATCAGACATGCCCTGTGCCAGCATGCGGGTGGCGGCATCTTGGCGGCTCTGCTCGATGCCCTTCTCAATGCCCTTCTGCAAACCCAGCTGTTCACCCTTCTGCAATCCCAGCTGTTCGCCCTTCTGCAATCCCAGCTGCTTGCCCTTCTGCAATCCCAGCTGTTCACCCTTCTGCAATCCCAGCTGCAAGCCGCGTCGCTCAGCTCTCTCCAGTCCAAAATACATCGTTGGCACGAATCGCTCCTCCTCTCGCTTGTGCGGCCAGCGCTTACGATCAACACGATCAAAATCCTGGCGCTTCACCCCCCTATCGGCCGCATCACAATAATCCATTAGCATGTTGCCCAAAAACTGCGCTACGCGCCACGCGGCTTTCTGTATCGCTCGCTTGCTAGCTCGCTTTTTGTCCTCAGACCTCTTGCTATCGCGTTGAGGCTTGCTTACCGAGAGCTTTATGAACGGCAGGGCGAGACCGTACGAAAACTCGACCACAAATACTGCCATATTGCCACCAGGTTATTTTTTGCACAAGGCATGTGCTTGTATCTGTTCTGGGAGAGTTTATCGGTAGGTCTGCGCCGTGCCAAGACAACGGAGGTTTGGGCTAAGTGGTATCTTTGCCCCCTCGCTTTCTAGCCTCGCTGCCAAACTCCCAACTGAGGTAATCCTGTGGCGGCTCGTAGTCTTTATCCTCGCAACACAGCAAAATTACAGGAATAATCAACTCATAGGGTTCGCCTGGCTGCCGCCTCCGCCTTTTGCTGCGCGCCTTACATTCCGCCACGTAATACTCCATGGCTTGCAAGACAGCATCACGATCCTTGTAGCTCTTATGCTCAAGAATTATTGACAGGATGACGATCCTGTTTGTGATACCCCACAAAGGTAGCTGCACTATGATGTCGGTGCGTAATTCACCTCCCGGCCCCTTGATAGGCTGCGCTGCAGCTCTTTGTATCGCTCGCTTTCTAGCTCGCTCCCTGTCCTCAGGCCCCTCGTTATTGCGTTCAGGCTTGCCTCAGACCTCTCGGCTGTTGCCCCCACCTCTTGCCCACCGAGAACTCCATGAAGGGCGAGGCGAGGCCGTGCGAAAACGACCGCAGATATTGCCAATACTGCAACCAGATTATTTTTTGCATAAGGCATGTGCTTATACATATTCGTGGGGAGTTTCTCGGTAGGTCTGCGCCTCGCCAAGATAACGGAGGCTTGTGCTAAGTAGGATCTCTGCTCTTTTCGCAGCTCGCTTTCGCTTGACCACCAAGTCACCTCCATAAATTTACTGAATGCACTCAGGGGTAGTATAGCATTTCTGTGGTTGTAAAGTAAGCATCGTTCGCTGCGCTGCGGCTCTTTGTATCGCTTGCCTTACGAGACTGTTTGCCGCTTTCTCGCTCCCTCGCTGCATGTTCTCATATCTCCCTGTGTTGCGTTCAGGCTTGCCTGCTAACCTCTCTGCCTGCCCTCAGACCTCTCGCGGTTGCCCCCACCTCTTGCTCACAGAGAGCTCCATGAACGGCACGGTGAGACCGTACGCTGCGCTGCGACTCTTTGTATCGCTCGCTTCCTAGCTCGCTTCGCTCGCTACGCTGCTTTTTGTATCGCTCGCCTTACGAGACTGTTTGCCGCTTTCTAGCTCCCTCGCTGCTTATCCTCTAGTCTCTCTGCATCCTCTCGCTGCTTGCGCTCTGATCTCCCTGTATTGCGTTCAAGCTTGCTCACCGAGAGCTCCATGAACGGCAGGGAGAGACCGTGCGAAAACTCGACCGCAAATACTGCCATATTGCTGTTAGATTATGCTTTCAGACAAGAGTATGTGCTTACTACCCGTTCGGGGAGAGTTTCTCGGCAGGTCTGCTCCCTGCCAAGACAACGGAGGCCTGTGCTACTTGCCTCTTGCCTACAGAGAGCTCCATGAACGGCACGGTGAGACCGTTCGCTGCGCTGCGACTCTTTGTATCGCTCGCTTCCTAGCTCATCGCTACGCGATGCTGTTTGTATCGCTCGCTTCCTAGCTCGCTGCTTGTTCTCAGATCTCCCTGTATTGCGTTCAGATTATTTTTTTGCACAAGGCATGTGCCACACCTACTTCAGGGGAGAGTTTCTCGGTAGGGCTGCGCCTCGCCAAGACAACGGAGGCTTGTGCTAAAGTAGGGGGCTTGCCTGCTAGCCTCTCTGCTTGCCCCCAAACCTCTCGTTATTGCATTCAGGATTGTCATCAGGCCTCTTGGTGCTTGTCCTCAGGCCTTGAGGATGTCAGGCAAGGGTTACAGAGATTTTTTCAACTGGGTCAATTCTTTTTTGCTGATTTTAGTCGTCTGGCGAACGATGCCCTCATCCACCCCAGCTTTCAGCAGCCGAATTGCCACCGCAGAACGCTCCTCAGTCTTGCCCTTGGTCAGGCCTTCGGTCAAGCCCTCAGTCCGGCCCTCAGCCCAGCCCTTGGTCAGGCCTTCGGTCAAGCCCTCAGTCCGGCCCTCAGCCCAGCCCTCAGTCCTGCCCTTGGTCAAGCCATCAGCAAAATAACGGTCGTAACCTAGCAATATTTCTGGCATGAGTCGATCCTCCTCTCTAATCCGTGGCCAAAGATCTCGTTCTACCCTGTCAAATTCTTCGCGCCCCAAACCCTTATCGGTATGCTCATAGTAACTCATAAGCCCCGCTAGAAGCAACTTCGCATCGTTACGGTCAATTTTGCTGCATTTTTTAATTATTACCGCAAGATGCTCCTTCGTGGCTCGCCAAAAATTGCGCATCGCATACAGGATGATGCCCGCCGGCCCTTCGGCAATCAACTTTCGCTCGCTAATATCCCAAATGTTGCAGACTATGCTGAAAAAATTCGCCCGGTATTTGAGATGTCTCTGTAGGGGAAGCGGGATATTCTTTAATTTTCGCATCGCCATCGTCAGGTAATCGCTAGGGACGTTGCTCTTCTTATCTTTGCAACAAACGATGATTGCGGGCACAACGATACCCTTCGTTTCTTTGCACAACTCCGCATAGTAGCCCAACACCTGCAGAATCGCTTCGGGATTGTTGACACTCTTGTGCTACGCGGCTTTTTTGTATCGCTCGCTTCGCTCGCTACGCTGCTCTTTGCCGCTTTCTAGCTCCCCGCTCGCTGCTTGCTCTCAGGCCTCTTGCTATCGTGTTCAGGCTTGCTCTCAGGCCCCTTTGCTTGCCCTCAGATCTCTCGGATGTTGAGCTGAGGTTTGCCCACCAAGAGCTCCATGAAGGGCACGGGGAGACCGTGCGAAAACCCGACCACAAATATTGCCGTATTGCCGTTAGTTTATTTTTTTGCACAGGGCATGTGCCTATACCTGTTGAGGTCGGGTTTCTCGGTAGGTCTGTGCCGTGCCAAGATAACGGAGGCTTGTGCCAAGACAACGGTGGTAAGGGCTAAGTGTAGTGACCCCCTGAAAAAAACCCGATATTCGCGTTAATTAGTGCTGCTGAGGCTACTCGCCTGTTTGAGGTAGTGCTCAGCCGCGCCAGTATTGCTGGTGGTGGAGACGACTAGGGAGTTGTCTAGCCATGAGAGCAGCACTTCAATGTGGTATTTTTGCAAAATCAGCCGTGCTTGGCTGAGATGAAATTTTTTGACCGTGCTGTGTTTATCCGTAGTGCTACTAGCTGTGCTAACAGTAACGTAGAGCTGTTTGTTTTTTAAAGACGTGTGGTTGCTAATTTCCACCCCCGCTTGGGTGTCGGGCAGAAAAAACTGATACAGATGGTAGAAGGCAGCTACTAGCATGGCTGGGACTGCCAGTAATTGATAGTTGGCGGCGAAGTTATTGTTAAATTTTATGCGGCGCGGCGTGGCAATTCTTAGCGTTAGTTCTTGGGCTTGGCGCAGCACACTCGTGCAGTTAACGTCAAGCGGGGTGGTATGCTGGGCCAGTGCTTGCTCCCATGATTGCAGGGGCGCAAGGATGTTGCGGGTGCGGTTGCTCAGCTGCCGAGTAAAGGGTAGCGTGCTGGTTAGGGCGGTGTAAGTTGCTTCTGCTAAGGCGGCCAGCTGACGCATGTCTGTTTCTAGACTCAGCAGAAAATTTTCTTGTTCGGCATTGTAGTACGCGCCGAGAAAATCCACGATATGCCGCTGGTTGAATTCCTGTTGCCATCTTCTGCTTAGCCGTAGCAATGGTTTTAGTTGTTGGCGATGCATAGCAAAGATGGCCGCGCGTAAGTCCTGCGCGTTGTCTCTGATGGCGATGTTGTTGGCGATGAAGTGCGTGTTGAAGTGTGCCGCCTGATCGATGACCGAACGTGCCAAGGTCTGCTGTGCCAATGTCTCCCGCAGGTGGTGGTTGTCTTTACTCAGGCGTACCAGCAAGCTGTTCTTGACGGTGATTTGTTTCTTGACGCTGGCAAGATAGTGCAGTTGTGTCTGCAGCGCCGCGCCAAAATTATGCAGGATACGCTGCACCAGCACGTGTTCAACCTTAACCTGCGACATGCCGCCTTCGCTGGGCTGTGCACTCCAGGCGGCGAGATGCTGCAGATCACACTGCAGTGCATAGGCTCGTCGGCGCGTGAGAAAGTAGAGCATGATGCATAGCGCCACCAGCGCGACATACAGCAGGACACCAGCCCCAAACAGGAGCTCCTGATAGCGTTGTGCATGCGCAAACAGATGGTTGAGATAGTCTTGAGTGTAGACAAAACGCACCGCACTGCGCTCAGTGACCGTAGTGCTCAAAGCGAGTTGTGTCGGGGGCAAGGTGGCACGCCGCGTCGCCAGTGCTGGCTGTAGTGCCAGCCATTGCTCTTGCAGCGGCAGAGTAATGAGCACTGCACCAGCCGCGGTGCTAAAGGCCTGCACGTAGCCTAGTTGCGGGGGGACGTGATTGCTGAAGGTGCTGGCCTGCCCGCGGCGCAGCCTACGGCATAGCTCTTGGGCGGCGATGGCGTGAGCACCGTGCAACACTGCACATTGCTTGCCAAACACTGTGACTTGCCAATGCTCTCGGCCTGCGGTCGCGGCGGTGATACTCTGCTCTACGGAGTTGCTTAGCTGCCAGCTCACGTTTTTGATGAAGCTTCTATCGCTGGCCAACTTGGTGGCCGCGAGGCGCATTTCACGCTGAGCCTGTTGCAAGGTATGCTGCAATTCCGTCTGCAGGTGAGTGCTTTGCCAGTAGTGGGTGCTGAGGCGAGCATGGCTGTAAGCAACCGCAACGAGTAACCCCAGCAAAAAAAGTAAAAGACAGAAGCCACCCAGCTGGTGTTGCATGCGCGATCCAGTTTTGTCGTGCGATAACTAGATTATAGCATACTCAGCTGTTCTTGCTGGCGGATGCGGCATGCGTGGCTATCTGTCGACCAACTCAACCAGCAAACCACCCGTCGAGTGCGGGTGAATGAAGATAATACGGCTGTTGTTGATGCCTGGCTGGGGCGTGTCGGTGACAAAGCGCACCCCTTTGCCGCGCAGCTCCCGCACGGCACGGTCAATATTGCGCACCCGAAAGGACAGGTGATGCACACCACCACCCCTTTTGGCAATAAATTTTGCTACCGTAGACTCGGAAGAGGAAGGTACCAGCAACTCAATGAGGGGAGCTCGATCAGCCTGCTGGTGCGTGGACGACCAGGTCACGGTGTCGACCTGCTGGGCCGGCACACTCTCCTCACCATGCATCCTGAGCTGCAAAGTTGAAGAGAAGAACCAGCGTGTTCTGGCGGGATCTTTGGAAGCAATCCCGATGTGGTCGATACCCTCGATTTGCACTAACACACCCCCCTATGCACCTGAGCCGCAACACACATTGCCAATGCCCTGACGCACCCGCTATGCACCGATGGTATCAAGCATGTTCCTCAAATCTCGGCGCTGCTGATTGCTCAGCGACGAGGCGCTGTTCTTGTAGAGACGCACCAGCGAGCGGCGAGCATTGGCCGTGATATTGGCATGCTCTCGCTTGTCAAGCTCTCCGTATTGCGCCATCATACGGCTGAAGACCCTACTGCGATCGATGCTAGCACCAGTTGACCAATGGCCTTTACGGATGGCATTCGTCGCCAACGCGACGACACGACTGAAGCGTGCCCCCTCTGTGCCAGAATGCCGCGAGCGCCCGACACTGCCGCCCCGCAAACGCTCCAGCAACTCACCATAGGAGAAGGAAAAACTTGACTCGATTTCCTGCACCCCCAGCGGGGTCTGGTGCAATGCCGACCACACGATGTTGAGCGTATCGCCCGGTCTAAATGATACAGAAGCCATGATTACACCTAACTCTTGATCACCATCACTTGCCTCTTTTCCCGCGGCAAGCGAAGGCGTGACTAACAAAACCACCTCCCACTATGATGGGCAACACTGATAGCATTGTAAACAGTCCTCGTCAATGTAAATTTAACCAAAAATGTTTTTATAATGACCGAGATGTAGTTATACGAGACAGTCAGGAAATTATTGGTTGAGTGGCAAGGCTGCGGCAAAAAGTCGGCAGTGTAGGTGGCTTGGCTGTCTCAACGTATGGAGGAGAGGATGGGTTACTGCTTGGTGTATACGACGTTCGCGGACCACGATGAGGCAACACGGGTGGCCTCAGCACTGGTGGAAGATAGGCTCGCGGCTTGTGTCAATATTTTTTCTGCAATTACCGCGATTTATCGCTGGCAGGGCAAAATTGAGCAGGGGCAGGAGGTGGCGGCACTGATAAAGACAAAAGACGAGCTGTTCAGTGCAATTGAAAATAAAATCAAAACCTTACACAGCTACGAAAACTGCTGTGTCATCAAGTTGCCCATTAGTGCGGGTGCGGAGCAGTTTCTCAATTGGATTGACATGCAGGTGCAGCGTGTCTAGCGGCCGCGGCAACGAGAACTAAAGGCTGAGGCGGCGTTTTTTGATGCGTTCCACCAGTGTGGTGCGGTTGAGACCGAGAATGCGGGCGGCTTTGTTTTTGTTGTTACCCGTGCTGCGCAAGGCCGCGAGGATGAATTGGTTTTCAAGATGTTGCACATGCTCGGTCAGGTCGAAGCCCTGCTCACCGAAAGCACTTGCACCACAGCGCGACTCGGTTGCCAGTGCCGCACTGCTTGCCGCTGGCGATAGTGCAGGCAGATTCTGCGCCTGGCGAAATTCCGCGGGCAAGTGCTGGGGGCACAATTCACCCCCGCCAGTGGTAAGGATGAGCCGCTCGACGAGGTTTTGCAGTTGGCGGACATTGCCAGGCCAAGCATAGTCGCGCAACAGCGCCAACGCCTCAGGATGGAAGAAGCACGGGGTCTTGGGGACACAGCTGCGGTTGTGAATTTTTAAAAAATGCAGCAGCAGGTCTTCAATGTCCTCTTTGCGTTCTCGCAAGGGCGGTATGTCCACAGGCAAGGCATTGAGACGATAGTAAAGGTCAAGCCGAAACTTGCTGCCGTCCTTGATTGCTTCCTTCAAGTCAATGTTGGTCGCGGCAATGATGCGCACGTCGGCAGCGCGCGTCTCTGTGCAACCCAGCCTGACGTATTTTTTTTCTTGCAACACCCGCAACAGCTTTGACTGTAGGTGCAGCGTCATGTCACCGATCTCGTCGAGAAAAACCGTGCCGCCCGCCGCCAGCTCAAAATAGCCGCGACGCGTGCGCTCAGCCCCTGTGAACGCACCTTTTTCGTGCCCAAACAGCTCTGATTCCAGCAAATTTTCTGGGATGGCACTGCAGTTGATCGCTAGCATGCGCCGCTTGCTGCGAGACGAGAGGCGATGCACCGCCGCCGCGATTAACTCCTTGCCAGTGCCACTTTCGCCCTGAATAAGCACCCCGCTGTCAGAAGGAGCAATGCGCACCACCAAATCCAGCACCTTCCTCAACCCTGCACTGCGCCCCACAATTTCAGGGAAAAGATCGCCCTGCCCCCGTGTCGCCTCGTTGTCCATACGCTACCTCGTCACCGCGCAAAAGATACAGCTACAGCACGCGTGTCTCACACCCATCGGAATCACCTCTGTCGGTCTCTATGCTGATGAAAAATGCTCTGGCAAGTAAAGAGAGATGCTGACTGAAGCACCTGATTAAATTATATCAAACCTGCCCCGACATACGCAACTTCCATGCCAATCTGCTAGATTTATTGATGATAAATGGCTGTTATTACTAATGTCTTTAAAAAGGTCTTTATTTTTGCAAAAAATAAGATATAATACAAACATTATGAGATATATGTGGTTAATACTTGTAGTTGCACTACTTGCCGCTTGCGGAGACGGTTTTTTTGTCTCTAACACCAAGCAGTATTATTTCGTGGTCAAGCCCGCGACGAGGGAAAACACTCGTATTTTTAAAGGTTTATTCGCTGACTTCAATCGTCGCTTCAATTCACCCTATCTCAATCTGGTCCGGGGAGGCGAATTGCGCGCCAGCGAGACCTCAACCATCGCCCTGACCCAAGGCTTGCGGCATAAGGAGGGCAAGCTTGGCTGGGGACGCTGGATCAGGACCGCAAAGCTGAACAGCCGCCGCGGCTTCCTCAATAAGCCGCACCAGGTGCGCAAGAACATCTATACGATGGAACTTGAGTTTGACCGCGACTACGTGACAAGACGCTATCGCTCCGACAACGACAAGGATCAACGCCAGCTACGCACGCTGTTCCTGCATGAACTAGGGCACGGCTTTCAGATGGGCCACCACCCCGATAGCAGGTCGGTCATGTACCACGAAATCGATGACACCGCCAAGGATTACGCTTCTTTTTACCGACGTGCCTACCGCTTTCTACTACGCTAAGCCTATCGCAGTGCTTTGGCAGGAATTACCGCGGCTTGGCTGTTGATGTCCTGTGCAATTAGCCTCAGCGCCGCGGCGGGAACGAGCTTACTCAGGCTTGACAGGGTGAGCGCGGGCTTGCCCTGCACAATGCGCACGCCGAGATTTTGCAGCAGACGCAGCCACGTAGGGGTGAGTTCTTCCTGCCTCGCGACCACCTCGATGTCATGCAAACTCTTGAGCAACACCACACATAGCATCGCTGCCTGTGCCGCGTCGTCGAGGGCGAGGGTAAATTTACCCCGTAATCCGTGCCGATGGCATACGGATGCGAGATGGGCTCGCAAGCACAGCCTGAGGTAGTGTGCCGCGGGGGGAAACTCGACCGCGGCAGGCTCAATGCCTGGCGAAGTGCTGGGCGTTTGCGGCACGAACAGGCGGGCGCGGCCCGGCGCAGTCAGCAGACTCAATACCTGCCCATCTTCAGCACAGTGAGCCAGATAGCCATCGTGCCAGACATCGCCATGTGCTCCAGCCAGTGCTACATGCATGGTGCGTTTCCCCATCTGCACAGGCAAGGGGGGGGGTATAGATGACAGTGTTGGCAATACGGCACGGCAGGAAAAGCTGAACCGCAAGTTGTCGGCAGAAGTCTCCGTGATCACGCAGTCAGGGGCCTGTTGTTGCCACGCTAAGGCTTCTCTGCTGCTGCCGTCTATGCGTTCAATCAGACTCGGCTGGCAGGTCTGGGGGTAGAACCAAGCCACGAGTTGTGTGGGCGCGCTGCTTGGCGGTGGCTGATAGGGGAGAAAGGCGGCACGCACGACCAAACTACAGTCATCACCTGTCGACGGGGGAAGCGTATCTTCCCCCTTGACCAGTGCGATTTTGTCCATAGGCGGCTTAGTTACCGAAATACTCTTGCAAGCCTGATTGACTGGGCTTCATGCTTTTCTCGCCCTTCTGCCAGTTGGCAGGACAAACTTCGCCGTGCTCTTCGGTAAACTGCAGTGATTCGGTCAGGCGCACAAGCTCGTCAACGTTGCGTCCGAGTGGCAGGTTGTTGACTGTTTGATGTTGCACGAGGCCTTCCTTGTCGATGAGAAACGCACCGCGCAGCGCGATGCCCGCGTCGTGTAGCAGCACGTCGTAGTCCCGGGCGATGGTCTTGTTGATGTCAGCAATCAGCGGATAGGTGACCCCCTGAATACCGCCCGCGTTTTTGGGGGTGCGCAGCCAGGCATGATGGCAATGGGCACTGTCGACCGAAACACCGAGCACCTCTGTGTGCAAGCGCTGGAAGGTGTCCAGCTTGTCCTGAAACGCGTGCAACTCTGTCGGGCACACGAAGGTGAAGTCGAGCGGGTAGAAAAACAGCACGACATACTTGCCGCGATAATCTGACAGCCTGATTGTTTTGAAATCGCCCTTCACAACCGCTTCAGCGCTGAAGTCAGGGGCTTGCTTGTTAACCAACACAGCCATAACTAAATCCTCTCCTGTAAACTTATTAAAAAACGAGTGTGCCTAAGTCACACCCGTGCTATTCTATCAGAGTGTGGGCGTGGGAGTAAAGTTTTTAGTCGGGGTGGCATCCGCCTCCTTTTCGTCCTTTTTTTCTAAAGTTCAAATTTAAAATTGCATAAACTTAAACCAAATACATGCATCCACTAAAGACAGCGCTGGCTATGCTGTTGTTGATGCTGTTGACACCGCGGTTGTCAGCAGAAGCCAGCCTGTTCTCGACTTCGCCGCGCTGGGTGCAGACGTTGGCCTTTGCGCCCGCGCTGAGCAATCTGCTGCTCAGGCAAAGCGACAGTGACTACGCCATCGTTAAATGGCGCGGCATGCCAACATTTGATCGTGATTTTGAGATGGTGCGAGTTTCACGGCAGCTGTACCAGCTCGGTGATGCGATGCTGTGGATAACTTCACTCGGTGCGATGTTAGCTTACAATACGGGGTTTAGTGCGGCTGAACATCGCAAGCTCTACGTGTTGCTGCAGGTGCTGTGTATGGAGGAGGGCATCAGTGGTCTGCTGAAGCTGTTCATCGACAGGCCGCGGCCCGACAGGTCTGATCGCGGCTCATTTCCTAGTGCCCACGCGGCGTTCACCTTTGCCTGGGCAAGCTTCGTTGCCACTGACCTCAAGCGGCAAGGCTATCACTGGTTTTTTCCCTACCTAGTGGCCACCTTCACCTCCTTCACGCGGATCGGCGGACGCAAGCACTACCTCAGCGATGTCGTGGCGGGCGGCCTGCTCGGCGCGCTGATCGGATACTATTTCTACGCATTTCATTTTGATGACCGCGGTCGCTGGCGCAGCAGACGGCCGCGTTCAAGTTGGTATATCCAGCCACACTTGCAGCTATCCGCCACAGGCAAGCTGCAATTCGCTGCGCTGCGCTACGCTGTTTTTTTGTAACGCTCGCTTCGCTCGCTACGCTGCTTTTTGTATCGCTCGCTTCCTAGCTCGCTTCGCTCGCTACGCTGCTTTTTGTTCCGCTCGCTTGCTAGCTCGCTGCTTGCACTCTGATCTCCCTGTATTGCGTTCAGGCTTGACCCCAAGTCTCTCTGCCTGCCCCCAAGCCCCTCTGCTTGCGCCCAAGTCTCTCGGCGGTTGCCCCCACCTCTTGCCTACCGAGAGCTCTATGAACGGCACGGTGAGACCGTGCGAAAACGACCGCAGATATTGCCAACACTGCAACCAGTTTATTTTTTCGCACAAGGCATGTGCTTGCACATATTCGGGGGGAGAGTTTCTCGGTAGGGCTGCGCCTCGCCAAGATAACGGTGGCACGTGCCAAGATAACGGAGACTTGCGATAAGTGGTGTCCTTGCCATCAGGCCCTTTCGCAGTTGCACCCACCTCTTGCCTACCGAGAGCTCTATGAACGGCACGGTGAGACCGTTCGCTGCGCTGCGGCCTTTTGTATCGCTCGCTTCCTAGCTCGCTGCTTGCGCTCAGACCTCTCGCGATTGCATTCAGTTTATTTTTTCGCACAAGGCATGTGCTTGCATCTATTTCAGGGAGAGTTTCTCGGTAGGTCTATGCCGTGCCAAGATAACGGAGGCTTGTGCCAAGATAACGGTGGCACGTGCCAAGACAACGGTGGCACGTGCCAAGACAACGGTGGCACGTGCCTCTGGCTAACCCGAACAAGTTGAATTGAACATACTACTGTCACTAGGATTTGTTTCTTCTAGCGAACCGCTGCCTAGACCTGATTGATCATCCGCGTCGTTTTGATACTTATACAATGTGGTGTTGTTGAGGCTCGCCGTGAGATATTCAAGGCGACTGTTTTCCGCGTTTGTCATGTCCGCGCCCATATCGTCGGCCTCCATGCCGCCTCTCTGTATAGTCCAGTGCAGTGTTACGTCAAGCACATAAGTATCATCGGCACGTTGGTAGCGGTCGTACTTCCCTTTAACTTCTTCACCAATTTTCCACTCACCACTGCCACGCTTTTCCAGCTTCACATAGTACGCAGAACCAGCCGCAGCAAAGCCCTCTACGCCCACGCAGGTAGGATTGCCCTGGCCATCGCGATAGACGTTCAGCGTGACCGTCTTGGAGTCGCCGCCAGCGTCACTTTCCATAGTAACCCCGACGAGGTAGCTTGTTGCCGCCGCATCGCTGCTGCTTTGGCTGAGTGTCCCCGCCGTCTGGTCATCCATCAGTCCTTCACAGCCACCCACCGCGAGGGCAATCATGGTTGCCCAGAACATTCGTAACTTCATGACATCCCTCCTAAACACGCAACTAAAGCGATACCCCGCACTGATTATCGGAACATTCTCTCACTTCTTTAAGCTTTTCCTAAGCTTGCCGATTTTTTTCACCTACCATCAAGTTTTTTTGCCAATAACTGCTAAGCATATGCATGCCTTGTGCCGATGTGAAAGACGCGCGGGGTATCATACTCGGCTGGAGGTGGTGTGTTTATACGTATTTTAATGTGCTTTCTGCTTGTTTCTGCTTGCACCAGCGGTGATTTGCGCAGCCGCGTCGACGAGAATGTTGCCGAAGCAACCCCCCAGCCTGCGCCTACTGATAGCGGCAACAGCGAAGCTGAGTGCTTGAAGACGTGCGCTGAGGCCTGTGAAGATTACGGCGAGTGGAGTGCCTGGTCACCAGCAACCGACACTGTCTGTGAGAATAGCGAGAACCAACTTACCCAGTCGCGCAGCCGAACACGCACATGTAAAGCAACTTGCCCCGACGTGCAGTGTATGACGACCGAAGACGAAAAGAAGGATGTTGATGGCACTAAGCAGTGCATCACACCACCGCCACCCTGTAAGACTTCATGCAGTAGCGGTTGCCAGGCGAAGACCCACACTGCTTGGTCACCCACAGAGCAGAGCCAGTGCCAGGGTGTCAAGTTTACACAGGCGAGGAAGTGGGAACGGCAGTGCTTTCCCACCTGCGACGACAAGGCTGATTGTCTCTGCACAGGAGTTCAGTGCGATACCGAGGGGCCTGAAAACCAGGATGCCACGGGCACTAAAGCCATCGACTGCTCCAGTGCCTGTGAGGCCTATACTTATGGCTCGTGGTCGCCGTCCAAGGATGCGGCTGAGGTCTGCCAGGGCCAGTCAGTCGCACAGACACGGCAAGGCACACGCACTTGCCCGCGTGATAACTGCTCAGTTTGCGATAAAACAAAAACCACGTCACGCACCCTGAATGGCACAAAAGTTACTCCTTGCCAAGCAGATAGCTCACCCTACTGCAATGCCTGGCAAGCCGTCTCTGGCGCTAAGTGGTCACCAGCAAGTGATACTCAAACGCAGGGGACAGAATTTAAGCAAACACGACAGGAAGAGAGAACCTGCCCCCGTGTTTGTCCAGACTCGGCTTGCAAAACAGAGAGAACCGCCCAGCGTGATGCCGTCGGCACTAAAGCACCGCCTGTTGTCGAGCCGCCTGTTACCACGCCACCGCCACCGCCACCGCCTCCTCCGCCCACCTGTGAACCTTCATGCAGTAGCGGTTGTCAGGCATGGCAGGACTGGGCATGGACAGCCGTGACGAGTTGCCCGACCACGATAGATTTCGGGGTTAAATTACCTGTGGAGAGGAAAGAGCAGCGCGCCAGGACAAGAACTTGCAACGATCTCTGCACCGACGTGAAGTGCTTCACCAGCAATGCTGAAACGAGAACTACGCCCTGCACTTGCCCTACAGGTAAAGTACTTGCGGATGATGGCACGTGTGTCTGCGATTCTAAAAGCAGAAAATACCAGGTGGGCAACGAGTGTCAGCAATGTCCCAGCGATTACAATTTCAAGAAGGTTGACGATATCTGGACGTGTAAACCAACTACTTGCGGCGACTGCTGCACCGATTGGGTGCAACAAAGCGTGTCCCAGCAAGCTAGCGAAGTTTGCCAGAACTCACAATTTACGCCCCTATATACCTATGCACGCACCTGCAGTAATTGCTACGCGGGAGTTGCCTGTTCGCTGACCAAAGAAGAGCCAGCCGCAGAGCCTGTGCAAGGCACTAAGACGACGAAGAACTGCGCAGAGCATTGCACTGCTTGGAGTGCGCTGACTTGGAAGGCAACCAAGGCCTGCCCTGCTGATACCTCGTTCACGAAGTCCACCGCTACTTACGCGGGAGAAAGAACGAGAACCTGCACAGGGCTGTGTGACGAGGCGGACTGTGATGAAGTTGACAGGACCAGCCGCACGCAAGCTTGCCCATACTGTCAGGGAACGGGGCAGGAAAAAATTAACGTTGGCACAGATTTTGAAAAATGCGCCTGCGATGCAGACAAGAATTACTACCGCAGCGGCGATACCTGCAAATTGTGCTCAGCCCCTAAAATCTTAGAAGATGGTGCATGTGTTACTCCTCCTACCGAATGCTTGCCCCCTAAAGTCTTAAAGGATGGTGCATGTGTTCCTCCCAAACCTACTCCAAAAGCACAAACTTGTGCCGATGGATGTGGCGAGTGGAATTTAAGTGCTTGGACGTGGACATTACCCTCAGACGAGGACAAGAAGTGCCCAACAGACCAAGATGCTTTCACCAAGCCGACGTTGGAGGCAGAGCAAGCGACACGTACGAGAACTAGAACCTGCGAAAATCTCCAAGAGGGTCTGCAATGCTTTACCGCTAACACCGAAATACGCACGACGGCATGCAAGTGGTGCGAAGGTGACAGGCAGGAACTTGACGAGAATGGGGTGTGCGTCTGCAAGCATACCAGTGGCTACCGCCGCGTTGGCGAGGAGTGCCAACAGTGTCCTGCAGGCCAGCAGTTGGTAGAAAGTGACAATACCTGGACGTGTGCTGCGGTTGCATCTACTACCGTGGTTGGGCCTGGGACTGAACCTGAGACTGAGACTCCACCTCCACCTTCTTGCGATCAAGCCTGTGTTGCGTGGACGGCGTGGGGCGAATGGAGTCAAGCCGCAGCAGACGTATGTAGTGGAACGGAATTTACTCCCGCAAGGACTAGGACTAGAACCTGCCCTCCGGATCGGAGCGATTGTCTCAAAAGCGAGACGGAAAAGGGCGCAAAGCATGTAGGCATGAAGACAATTGATTGTGATAAAGACTGTGGTGCATGGAGTGAATACGGTCCATGGACTGCAGATATCCCTTGCCCCGCTAGCACGCGGTTAGGCTCAAAGCCGCCTACTATCACAGAACGGCAAACCAGAACTAGAACGTGTGGGGAACTGTGTGGTCAGGAATGTGATACTAGCGAGAGTAGGATACGGCCGCGGTTCTGTCCATGCACGGGTGAGGGGCAGACACAGCTTTTTAGTGGCGAGTGTGTCGAGCTACCTACTGGGGGTCAACCACCTAGTGGGTCAGGCTCTAGTGGATCAACCCCTAGTGGATCAACCCCTAGTGAGTCAACCACTGAGGTCATTCCACCTTCCTGCCACAAAACTTGCGCCGATGGCTGTGAGGATTGGGAGGCTTGGCAGGATTGGCAGCATTTGCCTGACAAAGATTGCCCAGCAAAATCTGCTTTCACCGCACCGTCAGAGGATACAGTTAAGTCACGTGCTCGCCAAAGAAGTTGTGCTGTACCTGGTGAATTTTGCGAAGATGTCACATGTTTCACCGACAACACAGAAAGTCAGACATGTGAGTGGTGCAAAGGTGAGGGGCAAAAACTTGACGGGATGGGGGTGTGCGTCTGTGATAGGGAGAGAAATTACTTCAAAACCACAAACGGTGACGCTCACCTATGTATGAGTTGTGGCAACAAAATTGTCAATGCTGTCGGCGATGGCTGTGTCTGTGCCGAGAAAAGTTCCACCGAGAACGAAGATAGAAAAGAATGGAACAGCGACACCTGCACCTGGGGATGCAAGGGCAACCTAAGGAATGAGTGTATGGGCAAGGGCAGCTTTAATACAGATACTTGTGAGTGTACTGAAACACAAGCTACACTGCCGCCTATACATATAAGTATCAATCATCGCTGTTTTACTTACGATACTGGTAGTATTTTGCATCTGCCTTCTGGTTATGACAACGGGAAGGGTCTGAAAAAAGTTTTGCCTGATAACCAAAAATGGAAATTCACGCAGTGCTTCGATGGAGATATTGATGAATACAATAAGGCATTCAAGGCTATAAATAGTCAAAATGAAGGTGTTCAAGATGCTATTCAGAAATTTTATAACTGCGCAAGCAACACCGCAGGAGACAAAGGTAACGTAAGAAGAGCCAAAGCAGATTTTGTCGATCAACTTAGATTTGCTATCAACCGCGGGAGAGACTGTCAGTCCCACTCTGCGGATATCAACGTTGACATTACGCCCTCGTCGCCTACGAGTAACTAATTGTCCAGGTCGTGCCCGCGGGAAGATCCTGCAGGGCAACGCCCTTAGCCTGCAATGCGGCTCGCAGTTCGTCGGCACGGCGGTAGTTGCCAGCTTGGCGGGCGGCGACACGTGCGGCAATCATATCCTGCACCTGCTGTTCGCTGAGGTCGTTCTCTCGCAACACCTCTTGCCGTGTGGCCCTAATATAGGCCTGCGGCTCACCGCGTAGAATGCCGAGTAGTTGGCCACACTGGGTGATAAGTTGAGCCAGCTGTGCCGCTTGAGTTTTTGCGGGGGCGGGGTGGCGACGCAGGTCGTTGGCTTGCTTGCAAGCGATGTGCAACTGTGCCAAGGCGGCGGGGGTGTTGAGGTCATCGCCTAGTGCCGCCATGAATTTTTCGTAGATAGCTTGGTTGCCTGCGCTGAGAATTTTTCCGGGCTGGCCCGCGGCCACGGTGCGCAAAAAAACCAGCGTCTCACAGTAGTATAGCAACCGACGGCGGATGGTGCGCAAAAACGCTGGAGAAAAATCGACATTAGAACGATAGTGATGCGTAAAAACTGCCAGCCGCAATACCTCTGGCGACCAGTCCCGCAAGAACTGGGCGATAGAGAGGTGATTGCCCAGACTCTTGGACATTTTGCGCCCTGCAACAGTCACCAAGCCGCTGTGCATCCACAGCGAAGCATAAGCACAACCGTTAGCACAGACAGACTGGGCGATCTCGTTCTCGTGATGCGGAAAAACTAAATCCCGCCCCCCACCATGAATATCGAAACTTTTGCCAAGGTGGGCGGCAGACATGGCACTGCACTCGATGTGCCAGCCCGGTCGTCCTACTCCCCAAGGGCTGGGCCAACTCGCCCCCGCGACCGTGTCCGCCTTCCACAGGGCAAAATCGAGCAGGTCTTCCTTGTCGTCGGTATGCGGCTCACCACTCTGCAATGCCTCAATCTTGCGGTTGGACAGCTTGCCATAGTCGGGAAAACGCCGCACGCGAAAGTAAACATTGCCTGCCGCGCTGGCGTAAGCATAGCCAGCCTCGATCAGGGTGGTGATCATGCTGATGATTTCGGCGATGTGGGTCGAGACCCGCGGCTCTCGATCAGGTGCGGTCAGGTGGAGTGCCTTGAAATCACGCTGGCATGAGCTGATCATCCGCTCGACGAGTTGCCGTGGCGCTATCCCTAACTCCTGACTGCGGGCGATGATCTTGTCATCAACATCGGTAAAATTACGCACGTAGGTGACCCGATAACCACCGCGTCGTAGAAAATTGACCAGCAAATCAAATACGAGTGCCTGCATCGCGTGCCCGACATGACAATCGTCGTAGACCGTCACGCCACAAGCATAGATGCGCACATGCCCGTCTTCCCGCGGCTGCAAACTCTCCTTACGCCGCGTCAGCGTGTTCCAAATCTTCACCAGCGGCAGGGTTGATTCCATACGCCGAGTGTACGCGGCCTAGACCGACATTGCAACTGTGCAGGTGCTAGTTGCAGTACTCGATGATGTCGATGTCATGCTTAAGCTCGTTAGCTGAGCCGCGCTTGAGTAACCACTTGTCTGTACTTCCCCCTGGTCCGCAGCCGGGGTATATCTTGTGCGTCTGCTTTCCATCGTTTTCGGCGGTGTCTTCGTCGTTGGTGGTGGTTACGTAGCCGTAACGTAGCTTGTTGCAGTCTTCGACCCGAAAACCGAGGGCGTTCTTCTCGGATGTAGCTGTATCATCGCATTTGGAGGAGTCAGTACCGTTGCCCATGTTGAGGATTACAAACCACACATCATCTCCATTTCCCAACATCGTATGGTGAAGTCGGTAGCTGTTCTGCAGGCGGTTGATAACGCCGAGATTATGGGTTGCCTCGGCCATGCGCGTTCGGGCCACGAAAGTCCGAAAGCGCGGCAGGGCCAGCGACACTAAGATACCCACGAGTGCCACCACTACCATCAGTTCGATGAGGCTAAACGCCCGTAGCAACCTACCTAGCTTGCCCATCCTAACCTCCCGCTCTACCGGTCGGTAATAAGCTGCGTGTACTTGAGCATTTGCCCAGAAACCAGCTATGCCAGTGCTCAATGCTGGGCGAAATTGTGCCAATACACCCTGCATTCCCCGAAAAATGAGACGAGGCTTGCGAACACCTGGCTTCCTCCGTATACTGGCACGCCGAACTGGAAGGAGCTTGACGATGAGTTGGGGTTTGCCGATAGCAGTGGGCTTGTTGCTGCTGTTTCTTGCCAATGCAATCAAGGTTATCAACGAGTATGAGCGCGGGGTGGTGTTCCGTCTCGGTCGCGTGCTCGACGCGCCCAAGGGGCCTGGGGTGGTGTTGATCATTCCCTTCATCGACCGCATGGTTAAGATCTCGATTCGCATCGTGACGATGGATATCGACCCGCAAGATGTCATCAGCCGCGACAACGTTAGCCTCAAGGTCAACGCGGTGCTTTACTTTCGGGTAGTCGATCCCACCAAATCGCTGGTCAACGTCGAGAACTACCTCTATGCCACCAGTCTGTTGGCACAGACGCATCTACGTTCATCTCTGGGCGAGCACACACTCGACGAACTGCTGATCAATCGCGATTCGATCAACTCCAAACTCCAGACTATCCTCGATGCCAACACCGACCCGTGGGGCATCAAGGTCGTCTCGGTTGAAGTTAAGCACGTCGACTTGCCGTCCGAAATGCAGCGAGCCATGGCCAAGGAAGCTGAAGCTGAACGTGAACGCCGTGCCAAGATTATCGCCGCCAAAGGCGAGTTTCAGGCCGCTACCCAGTTGCGTGAGGCTGCCGATCAATTTTCCAAGAACCCTGTCACCTTGCAACTGCGCTACTTGCAAACGATGATTGACATGTCATCGAGCCAAAAGACCACCATCGTCTTTCCTCTGCCACTCGATATGTTGAAGGTATTCAAGGATAAGTTGAGTTAAGTGGTCGTGTTTTACCCGCTAGCCTAGCCTGCGGTGAGTGTTGGCTCTTGCAGAGAAGATGAGCTTGTCAAAATAAACAGCTGAGGGTATTACTGCCCAGCTAGGGAGAATGAACAGGGCAAGTAGCTCCAATTGGTAGAGCGGTGGATTCCAAATCCACGGGTTGGGGGTTCGAATCCCTCCTTGCCTGTGATGCGGGGGAGATGGTGCTATGACCAAGGATGACGGCACGTGGTTGAATATCTGTTACGTCACCTGTGCCTTGATTTTCATCTACGTGTTGTGGAAGGCACTGAACTCGGTCGGCCTATTCAGCGGCTTGCTGGAGGACTACAGCGATTGGTTTGCTCCTGTCGCGGGGACAATCAGTGTCGTCGTCGGGATAGCAGTGGTCTACTATGCGAGGCGGCAGCAGGAAAACCACGAGTACTACCTGGCCTCGATCGGCGAGCTGCGCAAGGTCACGTGGCCGACTTGGCTCGACACCAAGAAAATGACCATCATCGTGGTGATCGTCGTGGGGATTTTCTCCGCTATTCTCGCAGTTTTCGATCTTTGGTTTGCTTGGCTGCTGAACAAAATAATCGCCTGAACGGGACGGATACATGAGCGAGCTCAAGTGGTATGTGGTGCACACGCACTCTGGTTGTGAGGGCAAGGCGAAGCTCGCGCTGCAGGAGCGCATTGAGCGTAACGGCATGTCCCGTCTGGTTACAGAGGTATACGTGCCCGTCACCGCGGTCGAAAGGCTTACCGAGAAGGGCAAGAAGAAAACCCAAGAGCGCACTCTCTACCCTGGTTACATTCTCGTCAAGATGGCCTACACGTTGGAAACTCGCCGACTGGTGACAGGCACACCCCGTGTCAACGGCTTCGTTGGTAGTTCAACGCACCCCAAGCCCATTTCCGAGCAGGAAGTGCTACGCCTCACCACAGGCGGTGGAGATGGTGCTGAAGGTGAGGGACGCACATCTATCGAGACTTTCTTTGAGAAAGGCGAGACCGTAAAAATCGACGAAGGCCCCTTCGCCAATTTCAATGGCACGGTCGATGAAGTGCGCCCCGACAAGATGAAACTACGCGTGCTGGTCAGCATCTTCGGCCGCGAAACGCCGGTCGAGCTTGATTTCAACCAAGTCGAGAAGATCGTCTGAAATGCCTTCTTCGTCCTGATGACAAGTAGAGAGACTTGAGGGCAAGCCTGAACGCAACAGCCGAGAGGTCTGAGGGCAAGCAAAGGGGCTTGGGGGCAAGCTTGGATGCAATACAGGGAGATCAGAGCACAAGCAGCGAGGGAGCGAGCTAGGAAGCGAGCGGGACGAAAAGTCGTGCGCAGCGCAGCTGGGCGAGGCGCAGCCCTACCGAGAAACCCGACCTTGAGTTAGGTGTGGCACATGCCTTGTGCGAAAAAATAAACTGGTGGCAATATGGCAGTATTTATGGTCGAGTTTTCGCACGGTCTTGCCTCGCCATTCATGGAGCTCTCGGTAGGCAAGAGGTGGGGGCAACCGCCGAGAGGCCTGAGGACAAGCTTGAACGCAACACAGGGAGATCAGAGTGCAAGCAGCGAGCTAGGAAGCGAGCGATACTAAAAAGCATCGCGCAGCGATGAGCTAGGAAGCGAGCGTTACAAAAAGCCGCGTAGCGCGTAGCGCGCCACGGCGCAGACCTACCGAGAAACCCGACCTCAACAGGTATAGGCACATGCCTTGTGCGAAAAAATAAACTGGTGGCAATATGGCAGTATTTGCGGTCGAGTTTTCGTACGGTCTCGCTCTGCCGTTCATAAAGCCCTCGGTAGGCAAACCTCAGCTCAACAGCCGAGAGTTCTGAGGACAAGCAAAGGGGCTAAGTGGCAAGCCTGAACGCAATAACGAGAGGCACGAGCGCAAGCAGCGAGCTAGGAAGCGAGCGTTACAAAGAGTCGCGCCACGGCGCTCTCGGTAGGCAAGAGGTGGGGGCAACCGCCGAGAGGCCTGAGGACAAGCTTGAACGCAATACAGGGAGGTCTGAGGACAGGGAGCGAGCTAGGAAGCGAGCGGGACGAAAAGTCGTGCGCAGCTCCGTTATCTTGGCACGGCACAGACCTGCCGAGAAACTCTCCTTGAGTTAAGTGAAAGCACATGCCTTGTGCGAAAAAATAAACTGGTGGCAATATGGCAGTATCTGTGGTCGAGTTTTCGCACGGTCTTGCCGTGCCGTTCATAAAGCCCTCGGTAGGCAAGCTTGAACGCAACAGCCGAGAAGTCTGATGACGAGCCCGAACGCAATAACGAGAGGTCTGAGGACATGCAGCGAGCTAGGAAGCGAGCGTTACAAAAAAGCAGCGCAGCGCTCGTCAACAAAATGCTCGCCTTCGCCCGCACCTCTCAGCACCGCATTAATCCAAGTCTCGAGCAAATACGTACCGTCATCGCGGCCTTGCCACAATTGCAGCTGCGTGCGCCATGCGTGCTCATCGGGGGCACAAATGGCAAGGGCACAACGGCGGGTTTTATCTTCTCACTGCTGTCACGCGGGGCGCATCTAAAGGTAGGTCTCTACACCTCACCCCACGTTGCGCATTTTTGCGAGCGCGTGCAGACTTCGCATGTGCGACTCGACGATGCCGCCTTGATGGATATTTGGGGGGAACTTGAACTGCTGCTAGCCCCTCGCTTTCGGGCGCAGCTGACTTTCTTTGAATGCTGCACCCTGCTAGCTTTTTACGTTTTCAACCGCACCGCCACCGACATCAACGTCCTCGAAGTTGGACTCGGCGGCACCTGGGATGCCGTCAATGTCTGCAATCCGCTCGCGGCAGCAATCGTCTCAATCGGTAAAGATCATCAGCAACAGCTTGGCAACACCTACGCCAAAATTCTTGCCGACAAAATGGGCATCACCCGCTCGCACTGTCCACTTTTCTGGGGCAATCAGGGTTCAGGTGCAGATGACCGAGATATGCAGCACACCTTGCAAGAAATCGTGCACCGCCAGCAGCTGGTGCTGTTCAGCGCGGGGCGTGAATTTAAACTCAACGCGGTCACCAACACGTTCAGCGTTGAACTGCCAGCCTTGCCAGCCGTCACCCTGCCTGTTCCACCTGCCTTGCAAGCCACACCGCGTTGGTTACAGCGTAACTTCTGCCTGGCCTTTGCCTTTAGCTGGTGGCTGTTGCCGCGTCTCGGGCGATCGCACTCCGACCTGGCTAGCATCGTCGACAACACCGTAGAATTGCTGCCTGCAACTTTGCCAGCACGATTTCAATTACGCCGCCTGCATCATCGTCCCACAGGACAAGTGCGACAACTACTGCTCGATGCCTGTCACAACTACGATGGCGCGCTGGCATTGGTCGCCGAGCTGCAACAGCGTTATGGTCGGGTGGCAGGCATGCTGTCTTTGCTGCACGACAAGGAGATTGCCAAGATCGTGCCGCTGCTCGCTCGCCAGCTCAAGCCGCTAGCAATTTTTGCCCTAGATAACGAGCGTAGCATGACCTGCTCGCACTTGCCTGAACGATGGCAGCACTGCTGGCATGAAGATTTTTCCGCGGCATGGTATAGCATCACCGCCAAGCCCAGCACAGGCCCGCTGGTTATCTGTGGTTCTTTTTATGGATTGGGCGAAGCATTGGCACTGCTTAGCACGCACGACGAGTGGGAGTTGCTGTGCACAAGTTCGTCCTGAGCGCACTGCTGTTGGGTAGCGGAGTTGCCGTGGCGCGGTTGCCAGAAGTGTTTTACGACGCTAACGAGAGCTACTTCAAGCAGGACGGCACGCGGCAGGTTTTTAGCGGCGATGTTGTCGTTATCGGCGGCGGCTATGTGGTCGCGGCGGATGACATCAGTATTGATCGTGATGCGGGACTGCTGAAGGCAAAGGGCAATGTGCTCGTCGCAGGTGAAGAGCATGCCCTGTCGGCCAGCCAGGCCAGCTTCTGGTTGGCAACGCGTGATTTTGTCGTCAACGATGTCCAACTTATCATCTCCGATCGTGACGAGAGTGCACGTCTGCGCAAACAAATTCTGTCCCGCGGCAGCAACAATGCCCAACGCCGCGCCCAGCGCCAGCGTCTCTGGTTGCAGACCCGTCACGCCGCTGAGCAGGCCACCCTGCCATCATACTATCTCAAATTCAGCAGCAAGCGTGTCATAGGGCGTGAACGAGATTTTCTGCAGGCCGACGAGGCTTCCCTCACTCCCTGTCGTTGTGTGGGCGGTGAGCCACCTGCATTCGCGCTGCGGGCAAGACGTATTGATGCACGAGTGCACGAACATATCGACTTCAATACTGCCGTGGTTGAAGTGCGCGGCTGGCCAGTTTTTTTCTTGCCGTTTTTGCGGCTACCGTTGGCACGTAGATCAGGCCTGCTGCGCCCAGTTTTTGGGCTGCGCAAGCAGACAGGTTTTAGCATTAGTCAACCATTCTACCTCGCTATCAATGCCAAAGCCGATGCCACCCTCTATCTCGATTGGCTACAGCGGCGCGGCCTGCGTCTTGCCGTGAGCAGCCGCGGTCGCCTCTCACCTCAGCGGCACTGGCAATTGCTGGCGGAAGGATTGCACGATCGCCAGGCCGCGCAAGATGGCGCACCGAGTTGGCGAGGCACGGTGAAATGGAAACTCTTGCACTACCTTACCCCGCGACTTTCCTTCGGCAGTGAAGGCGATGTTAGCCGCGATGTCGCCTACAACCGCGAGCTGTATCGCGGGCGGCGGGGCACGGCTGAATTCGACCTCAACCCCTATGCTGCTCGCAGGCTATGGCTACACCTCGACCATCCTGACATTTACGTCGGTGTTAGCAGTCATCTGGTGGGAGACAGCGACTATGTTGCCCATGGCAAGCAGTTGCCCGCCAATTTTACCTTGCAATCACGTCACCTGCAGCTACTCAACCTGCCTGCCGTCAAGACGTGGGCGCACCTACGACTGCAGCATCAACACACGTGGCAACCGCGGCACGCCCGCCAACAGGCACAGTTGCGGGCTGTCAACGTGCTGCTAGGGACGGCACTAGACATCGAGCAGTTTTGGGAAGTAGAGGCACAGCGTCTGGTAGACCACCAACAACACGCGTGGCGCACTGGCTTGCGCTTCAGCTTGCCACTCGATGGGCGGATGGCCTTGCCTGCGTCCACGGCACAGACCCGCACCTTGCAACATCTCGTACGTTTTAACGCGGGCATAGTGGTGCAGCCGCAAGTGTGGACGACGGGGTATCTGCAACCACCCGACACCGCGCAGCACTACCTTGCCCACCCCACTACGGTGGTTGAATTAGAACTTGAGCAGGCCTGGCGGCTCAGCACGCAATCGTTACCGCCGACAGACTTAGCCGGACCGCGCCGTGAGTCGATGCCGTTACGCACGCACACGCCACTAAGCTTGCGGGTCAGCACCACCTGGGATCGCCACCAGGCTGCCCGCCGTCGCACCGCGCAACAGCAGGGCGAGGAGGTGTTGCCTCAGGCCTGGAGTCCACTACAATTAGCCCTGCGCCTACAACACGGCGAGCTGTCCTTACAGCAGGAGCTGGCCTGGGACGTGTATCGGCATGAATTCAAGCAGTTGCGCGTGGTTTTAGGTCTGCCTGTGGCTGATAGGGTGCAGCTCGAGCCGAGTTGGGAAATCATGCCACAGGTGCTGGACGCTAGCGCGGAAGCCGTGCCGCGGGTGCAGGTGCGGCGATTAGGGGCGGTGGCACAGCTGGCGAAGCAGGCGGAATTGCGCGCCGAGTATGCTGATCGTGCACCTCTGCACGGTGACGGGCCGTGGCAGTATCGCTGGCAGATTGGCGGCGAGTATCGGGGACAGCAGCAGTGCTGGGGACTTGCCTTCAATCGGGTGAAAGATTGGGATGATCGTGAGGGTGAGGCTTCCTATGTGTTGTCTCTTCAGGTCAATTTTGTTAACTCTCCTCGTTACGCCGAGGAGGGCTGAGGAGGAGGGCTGAATGAGCAGCAGTGTCGAAATGCCGCGTCTAGTTAAGCCTACCTGCATTAAGTTGCAGGGCTTCAACAACTTGACCAAGACCCTGAACTTCAACCTCTACGACTTCTGCGCAGCGCGCACTGCCGCGGAACGGGACTCGTATGTAGCCTTCATCAATCACAACTTCAACCGTCATCGCATTGCCAGTCTGCTGCAGAACATCGCCCGCATCATCGATGCTCGTGTGTTGGCGGCTTCGTCACAAGATTACGAGCCTTGGGGGGCAAGTTCGCTGCTGCTGCTGAGCGATGCCGCCGCGGTGCCAGCACTACAGGCGGTGCATCTTGACAAGAGCCATATCTGTGCTCATACCTATCCCGACTTTCGGGGCGAGGGGCAGGTATGCTCGTTTAGAATCGACATCGACATTTCAACCTGTGGTGACATCTCGCCGCTGAAGGCGCTCAACTTCATGCTCAATGCCATCGAATCCGATGTTGTGGTCATCGACTACTTCGTGCGGGGTTTCACCAGAGACGAACAAGGCAAGCGCGTCTATCTCGATCATCACATTTCTAGCATCAGAGACTATATTGAAGCCGAGACGCTAAAGGATTACCGCTGCCGTGATCAACAAATCAGCGATGCCAACATCTGGCAGACGAAAATGTTGCGCACCAAGATGAAGGAGGGCGATTATTTTCGTGATAAGGTTGACCTCAATGCCGCCACCACTCGCAGAGCCTTGCAGTTGATTCGCCGCGAGATGGAAGGCGTGTTTTTGGGGGCGGTGACATAAGCCCCAACTATATTGCGGGGCAATGCGCCCCGCTCAATGTCATCAGGATGTTTTAGAAGTCTCTCCTGGGCAGGAGGCCCGATAATCACGGCTATTTATCTAGGCTGCATTCCAGTTGCCAACTCCTCATGATAACCTGTATGCATTCCTGGAATATACCTAGCAGCCGTAAAATTGGCTCCCACCGTTTCTTTGTATGCTTTAATCTCAGATAGATGTTTCAATAGAATTTTTCGTAACTTACTGTCGATGACTTCCTCGTAAGCATCTAAATGTTCAAATGTAGATAACCTTTTTGACGTAAGAATCACATCCATTCTAACTTGAACTACTCTTACAATAGGACTTTCCATGTAAATTTTTTCCATATAATCACGGGCATTATACGCAATATCATTTGAATAACTCCTGTCCATACTAGGAGTAGAAGCTATTTTACGAAGAATATCTTCTTTTTTGTAAAAATCTATTTGCAATCCCATGTCACTAGGATTTTTCAATAGTTTTTCGTGTAGGGCATCGACCTCAGCGACAAGCTCAGTGAGGTCTAACTTCTTAGATAGCGAGAGTATCTCTTCCTCGCTAGCTCTCTCGACAAGACCACGTATGTACGTAACATCTTTTGCATATTCTGCAGCATCTTTATATTCAAGCGTTTCATCTACGAAGTCTTCTAGTTTTCTTGCGTCCTCAGGCGAAAGATCGACTAGTTTTCCCACATCCTCGAGCGCTTGGATGGTTTCAGGGTGAGCCTCTAATCCCTTAGCCATCTGTTCTTGTATCAATCTCGTTTGTTCAGTAAGTCGGTCCTCCGATTGCCTGTTTGGGCTCGATTCAACCTTTTGGTGCTCTGCATCAGCGACAGTGTCGCTAACTTTTTCTTCAGCTTTATTGCCTTTCCTAGCCTTCCCGACAAGGCCTCCTATGTAGTCCGCATTCTTTTTATCAAATTCTTCAGTAACCTCACTGCTGTCCGTCGCTTCTTTAGTAACTTGTGGCTCTGCATCAGCAACAGTGGTGTCGGTCGCTCCTTCAGTAACGTTAGCTGTTTTTGGCTCTTTAGTGACTGGGGGATCTGCATCAGCGACAGTGTCGCTAACTTTTTCTTCAGCTTTATTGCCTTTCCTAGCCTTCCCGACAAGACCACCTATGTATTCCGCATTCTTTTTATCAAATTCTTCAGTAACCTCACTGCTGTCCGTCGCTTCTTTAGTAACTTGTGGCTCTGCATCAGCAACAGTGTTGGTCGCTTCTTCAGTAACCTCAAGATCATCGGTTGGATTGTCTACTTCAGTTGTTTCTGGCTTGTTAGCAACTTGGGGCTCTACATCTTGTGGCTTTACATCGGGATCTGCATTAGCAACGGTGTCGGTATTGCCCTTACTACCATTGCCACCCTCTGTAGATGCCCTATGATTAGGTGCTCCTTGATCCGAAGCTCCTGCTACCTTCTTTATCGATCCTTTCATACGTTTTGCTAAGGCCCTACCACCAAGGGCGGCAATGACTACAGCACCGACAATAACAGCTCCTATAACCGCTTTATTTTTGGAGATAGGCGACCCTTCGTCAGGATTTTTATCATCATCCACAGTGACAAGCGGCGGGTCAGTGTTAGCTATGGCTACATTGTTCATCCCCGTCGCCAATAACATAGCTAATAATGTTGCGAAAACTTTCATCGTTACACCTCTTAAAAAGTATTATAAAAAAACCACACAATTGACTATCTCATATCGTTTTTTTTTTGCAATATATTATTTTATTATTTTTTAATTTCATCCATATATCCGCATAACACCATGTAAATACAGGAGTAAAATTTTGCTCAATGCCCCGCTTGCGCTGCGCGGTTCTTTGTATCGCTCGCTTCCTAGCTCGCTTCGCTCGCTACGCTGCTTTTTGTAACGCTCGCCTTACGAGACTGTTTGCCGCTTTCTCGCTCCCTCGCTCCTTGCACTCAGACCTCTTGCTACTGCGTTCAGGCTTGCCCTCAGACCTCTCGTTATCGCGTTCAGGTTTGCCTACCGAGAGCCCTATGAAGGGCGGGGCGAGATCGTACGAAAACTCGACCACAAATACTGCCATATTGCTGTCAGATTATGCTTTTAGATAAAGCATGTGCCTATATCTGTTGAGGTCGGGTTTCTCGGTAGGTCTGCGCCTCGCCAAGATAACGGAGGTACGGGCTAAGGAAGGTCTTTGCCGTTCGCTGCTTGTTCTCAGGCCTCCCTGTATTGCGTTTAGGCTTGCCCTCAGACCTCTCGGCGGTTGCCTCCACCTCTTGCCTACCGAGAGCTCCATGAACGGCACGGCAAGACCGTTCGCTGCGCTGCGCCGTGGCGCGCTACGCGCTACGCGGCTCTTTATAACGCTCGCTTGCTAGCTCGCTCCTTGCGCTCAGACCTCTTGCTATCGCGTTCAGGCTTGCCCTCAGAACCTATGCCTGTCCTCAGGTTTCTCGCGGTTGCCACCACCTCTTGCCTACCGAGGGCTTTATGAACGGCGGGGCGAGATCGTACGAAAACTCGACCACAAATACTGCCATATTGCTGTCAGATTATGCTTTTAGATAAAGCATGTGCCTATATCTGTTGAGGTCGGGTTTCTCGGTAGGTCTGCGCCTCGCCAAGACAACGGAGGTACGGGCTAAGGAAGGTCTTTGCCGTTCGCTGCTTGTTCTCAGGCCTCCCTGTATTGCGTTTAGGCTTGCCCTCAGACCTCTCGGCGGTTGCCTCCACCTCTTGCCTACCGAGAGCTCCATGAACGGCACGGCAAGACCGTTCGCTGCGCTACGGCTTTTTTGTGACGCTCGCCTTACGAGGCGTTTCCTTGCTAAAATAGTTGTCAATATAAGTGGTTATATGTTATACATGTATATGTAGCAGTAATTGGCATACTTATCCTGAATGATAGATAGAAGACTGATATTACAGATAAACAAATCCCTTAGGCAATTCCCCGCCGTCGCACTGCTCGGTCCGCGGCAGGTTGGCAAGACAACGTTGGCACATGAGCTTGCCAAGAATCTCGACTGCTTGCATTTGGATCTGGAGTCACCAAAGGACATCAGGCGGTTAGACGACAATGTTGAGTCTTATCTGGCCAGTCACGAGCAACAGTTGGTTATTATCGATGAGATACAGCATTTTCCGGACCTCTTCAAAGTATTGCGGGTGTTGATCGATGCTGGACAACGCCGAGGTTTGCCCGCGGGAAGGTTTCTGTTGTTGGGATCGGCTTCCCTAAAACTCATGCACCAAGCATCGGAAAGTTTAGCTGGTCGGATTGCCCATCTGGAACTGCAACCATTCGATGTGCAGGAGGTTGCTGATTTGGAGCGACTGTGGCTACGGGGAGGTTTTCCGAAAAGTTTTTTGGCACAGAGCAATGTTGACAGTCTTGATTGGCGCATGCAATTTGTGCGGAGATACATCGAAAGCGACATGACGCAACTCGGTTACCGCTTGCCGATGACCACCTCTTTTCGTCTATGGACAATGCTTGCTCATATGCAGGGCAATATCCAAAAGCCGGCAACTATCGCCAAAGGCTTGGGATTGAAAGTTGCAGAGGTCAATAGATATATAGATTCGTTGGTGGATCTGTTGCTCGTTCGTCGCCTACCACCTTGGCATCATGCTGGGAAAAAACGTCTGATCAAATCGCCAAAGCTGTATCTACGTGACAGCGGTGTTTGCCACGCCTTGCTCGGATTAGTGGAACGAGAAATGCTTCTCGGTCATCCCGTCGTCGGTTACAGCTGGGAGGGGTTTGTCATCGAAAATCTTCTCTCATCCCTAGCGTGTTATCACGAAGCAAATTTTTATCGGACGGCTAATGGCGGTGAAATCGATTTGGTGATAACCCCACTGGGGAGGAAACCTTGGGTCATCGAGATCAAACGTAGCGAAGCACCTAGCCTCAGCAACGGTTTTCACTTTGCCTGTCAAGATATTTTGCCCGAAGCCAAGTTTATTGTCTACGCAGGGCACGAACGTTATCCGCTCGGGCGAGGTGTTGAAGCGATAGGACTACTGGCAATGTGCCAAGAATTATCTAAGATCTCATAATAAATTCCCCCGAAAAGCCAGACCCTGCACGCTGCGCTGCGCCGTGGCGCGCTGCTTTTTTGTAACGCTCGCTTCCTAGCTCGCTTCGCTCGCTACGCTGCTTTTTGTATCGCTCGCTTCCTAGCTCGCTTCCTAGCTCGCTTCGCTCGCTACGCTGCTTTTTGTATCGCTCGCTTCCTAGCTCGCTGCATGTTCTCAGACCTCTTGGCTGTCGCGTTCAGGCTCGCTCTCAGACCTCTTGCTATTGCGTTCAGGTTTGTCATCAGATCTCTCTGCTTGCCATCAGACCTCTTGGCGGTTGACCCCACCTCTTGCCCACCGAGAGCTCCATGAACGGCACGGTGAGACCGTTCGCTGCGCTGCGACTTTCTGTATCGCTCGCTTCCTAGCTCGCTTCGCTCGCTACGCTGCTTTTTGTATCGCTCGCTTCCTAGCTCGCTGCATGTTCTCAGACCTCTTGGCTGTCGCGTTCAGGCTTGCTCTCAGACCCCTCTCCCGCTTGCCCTCAGACCTCTCGCGATTGCATTCAGATTACGCTTTTAGATAAAGCATGTGCCTGCACCTACTCAGGTCGAGTTTCTCGGTAGGGCTGCGCCTCGCCAAGATAACGGAGGTTTGTGCTAAGTGGTGTCCTTGCCACAAGTCTCTCAGCGGTTGCCCCCACCTCTCGTAAAATTACCCCAACTGTGTTGCAGGGGCTGGTCTTCATGTTAAAATAAAGGCTGCTGCATTGATGAGGAGGTGAGCGGTGTCGTTTCGTCCCAGGTGGTCGCGGTTCTACTTATTTTTATGCTTGGTATTGGCAGTATCGCTGGCTTTCTGCGGTGATGACAGCAGTAACAGCACCGAAAACAAAGATAAAGCCGAGGCCGACCCCAGCGCAGGCACGCCATCCGCACCACCACCAACTAACACATCACCAGACACCGAGACTGAGCCTGAGCACAGATTCAGTCCGGAGGTAATAACGGCAGGCTTGCCATTTAGCTTCGAGCTGGTTTGGCGAGGCAAGCCCTACCTGTTGAGCTTGCACAACTGCGGCGCAGACACATTGCTACTGCAAGGAAGGTGGCCTGACTCGGACTCAGCTACCACGCATATTGAGGGGCAGGATACTACGCAACTGACCGACCTCGCGGTTGTTAACACCAGTGGCAGTCCTAGCATTTCCCCAGACTGTCAGCTCAAAGCCACCGTCGATCCGGGCCAAGCGAGTGAGGAGAGCACCCTCGTAGCACTAAATGTTAAGGCGGGGACGATTGCGCTCAGTAACGTGAAAATGCTGGAGAAGCGTGTTACCCTAGACGCAGCCAATGTGCCCAGCACTGGGTATGATGCGGTCATTGTCGGCAAGCAAGCAACAGCCACCACCGCCGACGGCGTGACCTACGTTAAATACGAGTTTGTGGCGTTATCCCAGCCGCTGAGCAATGCAGTCGAAAACAACAAAGTCGCGGATCGCGTGACCTTGTATCGCCCCGAAATAACTCTACCCATGCAAGAAATATCAGCATTCACGCGTGGCGATTATCTGGTAAGCGTGGTCAGTTACCGCGCCAAAGGAACGAGCATTGCCGATGTTGAATTTCTGCACACCAGCACCATCAAAGCCAGCAAGGACTAGGTGTAGTGACCCCATAAGAAACAGCTTGTCTTTCGTTATTCATATGTGTTCAATGGCTGGATGAGGAGTGTGTTATGAAGTTACGTCGAGAATATAACTACTATCAGCGAGAGAAGAAGGCTATTTGCGCAAAATTTGCTGATAGATATGTCGTTATCGTTGGTGAGGAGATCATCGGCGACTACTCAACTCAGTGGGAAGCGATCGAAGCTACTAGGAAACAGCACCCGCTGGGCGATTTTATGGTCAAGCTCGCTAAATATGACGAAGATCAGGCGTTTGTCCCTAGGATGCAGGTAAAGAAAGTTGACTGACAATCAAAGCGGGCCGAGTCCAGCAGGCTTTACCGTAAAATACAGTGGCCAGCAACGAGAGATAGTCACGGAATGTTGTGTGATCAACCCCTTACTCGATCCCAATTATGTCACACGATATTATCCGGATCAGCACTAAATAACACCAGCACCATCAAAGCCAGCAAGGACTAGGTGGGGCACAGTTGGTTGTTGGCAGCTGCTGAGAAGCAGACAGTAGACTCGTTTCCACCGACAGAATCACTTGCTTGCCTCTACATACATGCGCCACGGAGCGGGGTAACCTTCAACAGTAGTACGTCGCTCACCACAAACAAAATCAGCAAGGCTGTCGATGTCGGCCCAGGCAGTGCGGCGTTGTTCGCTAGGGGAGAGATAGTCCGCGTAAAAAAAGTTAATGTGACGGAAATTAGTGCGCTGCAACCAATGTGCCAATGCTTGTTGGGAGGGCAAGTACCAGATGCCTGCTGCCCCCGCGTAACGACGGGCCGGCAGGAGTAGTGTGGGGGTAGGACTGTTAATGCCTTGACAGTCGATTAGCACCCGTCCGCCTTTGGCAAGACTGCGGTGAATGCCGCGCAGGACGGCGACAGGATCAGTGTGGTGGTAAAGAACGCCCAGACACAGCACGAGGTCGAAGAAGGCGAGGTAGTTATCGAGATGTTCAAAGCCGAACGGTTCAAAGTAAATGTTTTCGACTTGGGCATAGCGTTGCAAAAAGTGAAAACTAAAATAGCAGCGCGGGTTGGGTTCAAAACCCACAACAACATCGGGTGCATAGGCACTAAGCCGAAACATAAAATATCCGTTGTGGCAGCCGATGTCGGCAATTTTTTTACCATGCAAGTCTTGTAGTTTTTTTTCAAGACGTTGCCATTTCAAATCGCTGCGCCACTCGGCATCGATGTCGATGCCAAACAGTGACCAAGGCCCCTTTTTCCAAGGCTTGAAGAAGTGGCAATGTTGCCATAATGTTTGCCGTGCGTCTGCATCTAACTCAGCGGCAGTGCCGATGGTGACTGCCGCGGAGCAGAAGTCTCGGTGCTGGGCGGCACGCGCTGGCAGGGCGAAGATATCGTCGTAACGCGGCAACTGTGGCTTGAGCTTGTCCAGCGCGGCGCGACGCACACGGCGCAAAGTTGCAGGAGGAGGCGAAAGATAATCCCGTTGCCGCTGGTCAATCAGGTGCTCAAAATACACTTGCAGCACATGTGGGGAATGTCCATTCATTACAAACACCCCAGTGGTAACTCAGCTCGCCGGTGGCAAAGACCCGCAGGTAGAGTTGCTGCACTGTATGCAGTGTGTCCAGCCCCAAAACCACCAACTCATCTCGTAACGACACTGTCATCTGTATCTGGTCGGTGCTGTTGTTAAGGGCAAGAATTCTGCGCAAGTTAGCCCGCAAAGCTTCAGTGTCAAAATTCGCGGCGGCGATGCGGGCCGCGAGTTCGTATAGCGCCACTTTAGTCTCAATACCAGGCAACACCATCTCCTGCTGCGCGGCGGCGAAGATGGTGAGGTCGTCAGCCATAGCTTCAGGTGCAAGCGATGCCTCCTCGACCCAAGGCGTGGTGAAGGCCTCTATCTGCACCGAGAAGCCTGTGTCCTTGGCCCGCATGTGCACGAGTGCGGTCGGATAAGGATCGTTGCCAGCTTCACCCAGTTCTCGCAGGACATGAGCAATATCCCTGCGCCCATTTTTTTCTCTCTCCTCCACTCTTTGCAACAGAGGTCGGGTGCTGATGCCGTGCATCTCAAGCATCGAACTGAGACGAATCGAGCCGAGTCGATTTTTGCTGCCCATAATCGAGAGCGGCGGCCTGTCAAGCCGCGCGAGCATGTTCTCGGTCAAGTAGTCAGCCGCCTCAGAGAAATTAAGCCTGTTTAGGAGGACCTGCTCAATGATGCCATCATCTCTCCTCAGGACAATATTAGCATTAGCATCGCCCGCAAGTTTGATAATTTTGCGCAAAGACTCGCGGACCTCGTAGTGTGACTGCTGCAGCGCGGCCAACAACGTTTCCCGTTCGTGCAGCATCACTCTCGCCTGTGTGAGTGGCGACAGTGCCCGACCGAGACTTGGCGGCGAGACGGGCACGCCATCCACAACTACGCTGAACTTCTGCAAAACTTCCGCCGACAGCCAGTCGAGCTCTATCGCGGCCAGTTCCTGGGCCTGCGTTTTAGCCAACAGGCGCGGATAGGCGGTGCGTAGCCCGACCAGCGATCCCTGGGCGGTGCTGATTTGTGCGGCGCTGAACAGGGTGACCGCCATTGTCAATAAGAATCTATTCATATCAAGCTATCCCGTTAAAATTAAACAAACTTGGGTGGTATATCACATAGACATTAAGCAAGTAAAGGGAGGTATCCTGCCGAGTGCTTCACTGATGGCATATTTTTATGGCACTGCTGCCGTGACTCAAGTCCCTCTTCACATCTATCGTCCAAAAGTCACTCTCCTCCGTGCAGTCAGGGTAGATCTCGTTGATTCCGCTATTGGCATTAGCTCCACCAGCGGAGGAGTCTGCCATGTAGAGGTAGCGCAGTCTGCTGCAGTCGGTGACGCGGAAGCCGAGTTCGTTTTCCCGATCTTCTCCAGGTGCGCCGTCATCACATTGTGGGGTGCCATTAGACCCCATTCCCTCTGGACCGATCTTCCCGTACTTTTGATACTCGGCAAGGTAGCTCTGCTGCAGGGTGGCGATAATACCGAGATTGGTCTTGGCCTCGCTCATGCGGCTGCGAGCAACGAAGAGACGATAGCGCGGCAGGGCGAGGCTGACCAAGATGCCCATAACCGCCGCCGCCGCCATCAGTTCGACGAGGCTGAAGCCAAATTTCTTCCTGCTAGCTGGCTGCATCATCTTGCCCTCCCTATTCGTGGCACTTCTTGACTGCACTATGTGTGTGCACCAGGGCACGTCCGCTGTTTATATTCCATCGATCATTTTCTTCGCAGTCGGCGTATACCCGGCAGCCGCTGTGAGAACCCCTGCTGAGCGCGTTGGAGTTGATATCCGTGCTGTTATACTCGTAACGCAGCTTGGTGCAGTCGGTGACGCGAAAGCCGAGCTCGTTTCTGGCATGCTGACCAGGAGTAGGATCGCACATACCTGGTTGGCACCCTCCCATACCGCCATCTATCGATCCCCACTTCTCAAACTCGGCCCTATACGTCTGTTGCAAGCCATAAATAACACCGAGATTAGTCTTAGCCTCGGCCATGCGGCTGCGAGCAACGAAGAGACGATAGCGCGGTAGGGCGAGACTGACCAAGATGCCCACAATCGCCGCCGCCGCCATCAGTTCGACGAGGCTAAAGCCGCGCCTGTGTCTGCCTTTTGTCATAACACCTCTCCTTGCCTGTACATCGGCATTTTCGCAGCACTGAGGTAGTTTTTCGCAAATTTATAGAAATTTCAGGATGTTATGACGAGGTGATTAACCAACCCCTCACTCAGCTAGTTGTCTTGCTGCCTCCACGTAGCGGCGCATGTTAGCGTGTAAGGCAGACACCATTTCTTCACTTATTTCAGGTTCAAACAGTGGCTGAAAGATTGCCTCTAGCTGTTCAGGGGTGATCCTATCCAGTCGCGCGATAAAGTCATCATCCAGGTAGTACTGGGCATTTTTAATATTTTCTTTAATCTCGTCTGCGCTATATTTATTACTAAAGGCTTGACCGGCATCGATCTTCATGGTTCTGCCTGAGATAGTTGCAAGATTGTTGGAAGGATTGCTATCTATATCCAACATTAGCAAAGAGAAAGTTCTATTTTTTGCATATGGTCTGTCTGTTTCAGGGATACCGATCAGTTTAGCATAGCTGGCGTATTGTCGGTGGAAATCGCCGTTAGCACCATCGATAAACAGCTGCACTGAACCATTGCCTTGGTAACCATCCATTCGGCGCGGCACGGTAATCGGAAAGACATTCAATCCTATCAACTGGTCAAATCGGTATACAGCTACTTCTCGCTCCCAGTAACCTTTGAACACTCCTCTTAAACCACTGTCGAATTCAAGCAACTGAGCCCCGGTTGATCCTTCGAGGGATTGGTCGTCCATGCTGACTATTTTCGCGTTGGTGAGCACATCTTCGATCAGTTCTTGCATCGCCGTAGCCTCAGTGGCGAAACCGCCTTCATCCAATCTCCACACAACTTCTTGCAGGCCGCCAACTTTTACTAAGTCAGACAACTCAGTGGCAATCGGTGTGGCATCGATAATTGCCGACATCTTGTCAGTAAACTCAGGGGCATATCGCATGACAGGTATACCGTCGGTTAAATCTTTGGCAACGTCGTATATCTTGTGCCACTCGGCAAGATCTTGCTGATGTTTAGCTTCAAGTCTTTCAATGGCCGCATACCTCGGGTACTTGGCGATAAACTCCATTTTTATATCATAAGGTGTCCGCATGTTAACATGGGAGAGCTCTTCGTCCCGTCGCTGCACTGCAGCAGCTATGTCTTCAGGCGAGTGCTTATCAGGAGGATATTGCTTGTGTATCGCTACTAGTTCTTTTGCTTTTTCAACTGCTAAGGCTGCCACCCGCCCCTCATAGATAGCCTGCAACTCTGCGGCACTCAGCTTTTCGCCCTTTCTTGCTTTCTGCTGCAAAGCCTCGCCGCGTTTAATAACCTCAGCACGCTGTCTAGCAACTGCCGCAGCATCTGCTTCAACTGTGAGGATGTCGTTGGCTCTGCGTAGATCTTCCGCCTGCTTATGTGCTGCTTCTAGTTCTGTTTGCAATGCCTGCTCAGTTGCTTTAGCTTGCTTATGATTTGCCTCAGCTTGCTTTAGTGATGTCTTACTATCAGTTGCCTCAGCTGTGAGGATGTCGTTGGCTCCGCGAAGTTCTTCCGCCTGCTTACGAGCTATTGCTAGTTTTTCTCGTAATGCCTGCTCATCTTCTTTAGCTTGCTTACTAACTTTCTCTACAGCTTCTCGTAATGCTTTCTTGTCGATGTGTTTGACAATCTTATAACCACTGACAATTACTAGCGCGGCACCAGCCACGACTGCCGCCGTCTTGAAAAAATCGCGCTTAGGCTGGTCTTCGTTGTCCGATTCTTGCGCAAAAGACGTGCTAGCCCAGGCGAGTATGACTATCATTGCGCTTATTCTAATGCGGTATCCCATATAAAATCTCCTATGTAAAACCAATGCTACAGAGACGGCGCATTGTTACATGGTGTGTAGATATTTTCAATAAAAAAATGCATTGTTACATAATATGTAGATATTACTAATAAAAAGTGAGTTGTTACATGATAAGTAACGCGAATATCGGGTTTCGCATATCTACCTAACCAGACAAGAATTTTAGCCATAAAATCCTATTTTGCCAAAATATACATTGAAAAATCACAGATATTACTTGGAATGAAATGAATAGCGGTAAACCTTTCTGTATACTCGAAAAAAACAAAAAAAGGAGACTGCGGTGAATATGAATCCCACTCTGCGGGGGCACGCTGCTTTTTGTATCGCTCGCTCTACGAGGCTTTTTTGTAACGCTCGCTTTCTAGCTCATCGCTACGCGATGCTCTTTGTAACGCTCGCTTGCTAGCTCGCTCCTTGCCTCAGACCACTCGCTATTGCGTTCAAGCTTGCCCTTAGGTCTCTCTGCTTGTGCTCAAACCTCTCGTTATTGCGCTCAGGCTTGCCTACCATAGAGCTCCATGAACGGCAGAGCGAGACCGTGCGCTGCGCTGCGGCTTTTTGTAACGCTCGCTTCCTAGCTCGCTGCTTGCACTCAGACCTCTTGATATCGCGTTCAGATTATGCTTTTGCACAAGGCATGTGCACATACCTACTCAGGGTGAGTTTCTCGGCAGGTCTGTGCCGTGCCAAGATAACGGAGGTCTGTGCTAACTAAGTGGTATCTTTGCCCCCTCGCTCTTGCGTTCAAGTGTCCTCAGGCTTCTCGCGGTTGCCCACACCTCTTGCTCACAGAGAGCTCCATGAACGGCACGGCAAGACCGTGCGCTGCGCTGCGGCTTTCTGTATCGCTCGCTTGCTAGCTCGCTGCTTGCGCTCATACCTCTCGCGATTGCATTCAGGTTATTTCTTTGCACAAGGCATGTGCTTACACTTAACTCAAGGAGAGTTTCTCGGTAGGTCTACGCCGTGCCAAGATAACGGAGGTTTGTGCTAAGTAGGGCCTGTTCTCCGCTAGCTCTTTGTCCCCCACCTCTTGCCGACGGACATCGACCCCCTGTCGTCTAGTAGCCCGTCTCCACTCCTGCCAGCTCCTTCCACCTTTGGGGCTGTGGATAAGTAAATCTCGTGCGGAAACTGCCATCAACCCCTCACTCAGCTAGTTGTCTTGCTGCAGCCACGTAGTTGTGAATGGTCTTGTGCAGTCTATCCACTATGTCAACGTATTCAGTTTTAAACAGTGGCTGAAAGATTGCCTCTAGCTGTTCACGGGTGATGCTATCCAGTCGCGCGATAAAGTCATCGTCCAGGTAGTACTTTCCAATATTTTCTTTAAGATTGCCGACACTATAACTTTCTTGGGAAAAGGCTATGTGAGCATCGATCTTTATGGCTCTGCCTGAGATAGGTACAAGAGTGTTGACAGGATGGCCATCACCATTCAGCGTTAGCATAAAAAAAGTCTTTCTTTTTGCGTTGTCTATGTCTACTTCAGGGAGGTCTTTACCGATCAGTTCAGCATAGTTGACGTATTGTCGGCGGAAATCGCCGTTAGCACCATCGATAAACAGCTGCACTGAACCACTGCCTTGATAACCATCCATTCGGCGCGGCACGGTAATTGGAAAGATATTCAATCCTATCAACTGATCAAATCGGTATGCAGCTACCTCTCGCGCCGGCCAGTCATACCGTGACTTCCATTCATATCTTCCGTAGTCACCTTTAAACACTCCTCTTAAACCACTGTCGAATTCAAGCAACATAGGCTTGGTTGCTCCTATGGACAGGGCTTGGTCGTCCTGGCTGACTATTTTCGCGTTGGTGAGCATATCTTCAATCAGTTTTTTCATCGCCGTAGCCTCAGTGGCGAAACCGCCTTCATCTAATCTCCACACAACTTCTTGCAGGTTGCCAACTTTTACTAAGTCAGATAAGTCAGTGGCAATCGATGTGGCGTTGATAATTGCTGACATCTTGTCAGTAAACTCACGGCCGTATCGCATGACAGGCACACCGTCGGTTAAATCTTTGGCAACGTCGTATATCTCGTTCCACCTGTTAAGATCTCGCTGATATTTAGCTTCAAGTTTTTCAATGGCCGCATACCTCGGGTACTTGGCGATAAACTCCTGTTCTATATCATAAGGTTTCCGCGAAATACTGTTAACATGGGAGAGCTCTTCATCCCGTCGCTGCACTGCTGCAGCTATGTCTTCAGGCGAGTAGTTATCAGGATATTGCTTGTGTATAGCGGTTATTTTTTCTGCTTTTTCAACTGCTAAGGCTGCCACCCGCCCCTCGTAGATAGCCTGCAACTCTGCGGCACTCAGCTTTTCGCCCTGTCTTGCTCGCTGCTGCAAAGCCTCGCCGCGTTTAATAACCTCAGCATGCTGTCTAGCAACTGCCGCAGCATCTGCTTCAACTGTGAGGATGTCGTTGGCTCTGCGTAGATCTTCCGCCTGCTTATGTGCTGCTTCTAGTTCTGTTTGCAATGCCTGCTCAGCTTCTTCAGCTTGCTTACGAGCTCCTGCTAGTTTTCCTCGCAATGCCTGCTCATCTTCTTTAGCTTGCTTACTAACTCCTGCTAGTTTTCCTCGCAATGCTTGCTCAGCTGCTTCTGCTTGCTTATGAGCTTCCTCTACAGCTTCTCGTAATGCCTTCTTGTCGATGTGTTTGATAAACTTGTAACCACCGACAATTGCTAGCACGGTACCGGCCACGACTGCCGCCGTCTTGAAAAAATCGCGCTTAGGCTGGTCTTCGTTGTCCGATTCTTGCGCAAAAGACGTGCTAGCCCAGGCGAGTATGACTATCATTGCGCTTATTCTAATGCGGCATCCCATATAAAATCTCCTATGTAAAACCAATGCTACAGAGACGGCGCATCGTTACATGGTATGTAGATATTTTCAATAAAAAAATGCATTTTTACATAACATGTAGATATTACTATTAAAAAGTGCGTTGTTATATGATAAGTAACGCGAATATCGGGTTTCGCATATCTACCTAACCAGACAAGAATTTTAGCCATAAAATCCTATTTTACCAAAATATACATTGAAAAATAACAGATATTACTTGGAATGAAATGAATAGCGGTAAACCTTTCTGTATACTCGAAAAAAACAAAAAAAGGAGACTGCGGTGAATATGAATCCCACTCTGCGGGGGCACGCTGCTTTTTGTATCGCTCGCTCTACGAGGCTTTTTTGTAACGCTCGCTTTCTAGCTCGCTCCTTGCGCTCAGGCCACTCTGCATGCTCTCTCTGCTTGCCCTCAGACCTCTCGGAGGTTACCCCCACCTCTTGCCGACCGAGAGCGCCGTGGCGCGCTGCTTTTTGTATCGCTCGCTTCCTAGCTCATCGCTGCGCGATGCTTTTTGTATCGCTCGCTTTCTAGCTCGCTGCATGTTCTCATATCTCCCTGTATTGCGTTCGGGCTTGTTCTCAGGCTCCTCGGCTCTTGCGTTCAAGCCTGCCCACCGAGAGCTTCATGAACGGCACGGCAAGACCGTGCGAAAACTCGACCACAGATATTGCCATATTGCTGTCAGATTATGCTTTCAGATAAAGCATGTGCTTATACATGCTCAGGGCGAGTTTCTCGCTGAGCGGCTTTTTTGCCGCTTGCTAGCTCCACTGCGCCGTGCCAAGATAACGGAGGTACGGGCTAAGTAGTGGCTCTGCTCGTGTGCGTTGCTCTTTGTATCGCTCGCTGTGAGCGGCTTTTTTGCCGCTTTCTAGCTCCACTCGCGCCTTGCCGAGCAAGAACTTGAGTGTAGTGACCCCCTGAAAAAAACCCGATATTCGCGTTATGTAGATTAGGCTGCGGCTGGGGGATGGCTGGCTAGTTGTTGTAAATCTTGCCGCCACTTCGCACCTGCGTCTACGCCGTGCAGTTCAGCCGCTTCGTGCAATTCCAAGGCGAGCAACCACTGTTCGGGATACGATGCAGCAATCTGCTCAGCGCGGTCCCTAAACACCTGTGCGTCCGCCGCACCTTCGAGACGCAAGGCACGCACCGCCTCGTAGAGTGCGAACAGCTTGCGCTCGCGTTCAGAAAATTCTGCCACCGGGCGGGGACAACTTGAAGCTTTGCCGATACTGTAAGACCCAAACGCCTCCCGATCGGCGGGGCCGCCAAACACCGACACGACCGCACTGCCAATCGGCAGATCAAACTCTGCATCCGTAGCCGCCTGCAAGATACGCGCCCCGCGCGTGATTTTGAAATCCGCCCAGGTGATGTAAAGCAAATGCCCTTCCTGCCGATACCAGCGCAACACCACCCCCTCGATAGCACAACCGCCCGTCAAGGCTACACGCACACGATGTCCAACTTGCACTCCCAGCCGTTGCAAATCATCGTTACTCAGCAGCCAAGGTCGCTTGTCTGGTAACGCAGCAAAACGCCCCAACAAAATACGGCAACCATCTCGATGCCGTGCACTGCCCTGTGCCGTTAGTTGACGATGTGCAACGCTGAACTGACATCGCCCTCGCAAACGCAGAAAACTCACCCCACCCTCGCCATCGCCCACGAAATGCGTTAAACGTCCTGAAACCTGCAACCCCGAATCGAGCTGGTAAGTATTGATCGTCAGCGATTTTTTGGCGCGTCGTAAACCTTCCGTGCCCCCAAGTTTATAGGACATGTCTTTTTCAACCGCAGACAAAGTCTGATGCAGATCAGCAAAATCACGCGCCACAAAAAGCTGCGGTTGCGGCTCGGTAATGTCATAAGCCACTTCCACCGCATCCTTAGACAATGGAATTTTGCGCACCTCAGCACCCAAACAACTCTTGCTCTCCATCACCGACGACAACAGGCCCGCCCCATACAGACGCGGTGCCGACAAAGACCCCACTAAACCATACTCCGCCGTCCACCAATAAAGCCGTGCCACCTTGCCCGCCTCTGACACCTCTGCCTTCTCTGCCGTCACTCGATCGAGTCGTTCCTGCGCGGCCGCGACCATCTCTGGGCTGACCCCGCGCATCTCCTTGATGTCCGACAAATAACGGATCGCCTCATACAGACGTATGTCGTGGTCGGAAAAAATTGCCTTCTGTGCCAACTCTGCATAACGGGTCAAGTATTCAGCATACTCTGGGTCAGCAATAATCGGGGCATGCCCTGCCGCCTCGTGAATGATGTCAGGCGCGGGTGTATAGGAAAGATGGGCGAAACGCCGAATATCAACGGCAATCGGCAACACGCGCCGTGCCTGAAATTCCAAAAAAATAATCGGCGGAATAAAACCCTCAACCGCGGCTGCACCCCAACCAAATTCAGCCAGCACCCGATCCATGTTGTCAATACGAGGAATTTCCTCCAACGAAATGCCCGTCTTACGTAGGCCATGACGATAGACCGCCACCGCATGACGACTGAGAAAATCGACCAACTGCTGCAGGGCATAACGCCACACCGCTTGATCCTGTGCCGTATAACGCTCGTAATACTGCACCGCGCAGTAGTTCTGCAAAAAGTTGGGCAGCCTGTTGTAGGTCTCTAGCACAGCTATCGGCCTCCTAACCGTCAGTCGAGGAAACCACGCTTCTTCTGGTCAAGCTCAATGGCACGAAACAACGCACCGAAATTACCTTCGCCAAAAGAAAGATTGTTCTCTCGCTGGATAATCTCAAAGAAGATCGGGCCGATGACATTCTTGGTAAAAATTTGTAACAGATAACCCTGAGCATCGCCGTCAGCCAACACGTTGAATTTTTTAATTTCGGCATGATCCTCACGCACATTCGGCACGCGTGTAAAAACATCGTCGTAGTATTCGGGATACATCTCCAGCATCTCGATCGAAGAGCTCTGCAAGTTGCGCAGTGTCGCGAGAATGTTCTCGGTTAACAGGGCAATGTGCTGCACTCCCTCCCCCTTATACTCAGCGAGGAACTCGTTGATCTGCGATTTTTCCTCTGTGCCTTCGTTGATAGGAATGCAGAATTTGCCGCACGGCGAGCGCAAGGCAAAGGACTTCAAACCCGTCTGCTCGCCACGAATATCAAAGTATCTGATCTCGACGAAACCAAAGATGCGCTGATAAAAGTCAGACCACTCCTGCAACTTGCCCTGATAAACGTTGTTGGTAAGATGGTCGACTACCACAAAGCCCATATTGTTGAGCACCCTCGTGCTATCCTCAGGCTCAAAACCAAGGCGGTGATACATGTGCTTATCCTGATAAGCATCGATGAAGTAGATCAGACTGTCGCCAATGCCCTCGATCGCAGGCACGTCCTGCCCATCGAGCTGATAATCGCTCCGCGCTGCCTGCCGTGCGCCGTTCTTGACCGCCACAGCCAGTGCTGCCTGTGCATCCTTCACCCGCCAGCCCATGGCACTGATACCAGCCCCGTGCAAACCACAAAAAGCGTGTGCCCCAGAATCCTTCCGACAATTCAGCACGAACCGCACTTGGTTTTGCTCGTAAAGCCTGATGTCCCGCCGCCCCTGCGACTTGGTATTGACCAACCCCAACTCGGTGAACAGAGAGGCTAATTGGCTCGGCTGGGTGGTGGTAAACTCGATAAACTCAATGCCATCTAACCCTACAGGATTGCTCATTGTTTAACTTCCCCTATTTAATCTACTTAGCTCTGCCAACTGCGCCAGTAGTCTTTGTTCTCAACCACATCCGCATCAGCTGCAACCTGTAGCGGATTGCGACTATCGATCATCACCGCGGTCTCGTCCGTGTGGGTTAGCTTGCGGTTGCGTGCTAACGCCTGCGGCTGCGGCCCGTGCTGGATACCCTGCGGATGAAAGGACAACATGCCTGTATCGATCCCGACGCGACTGAAGAAGTCACCTGCGTGATAAAAAAGCACCTCATCATAGTCGATGTTAGAGTGGAAAAACGGCACTTTCAACGCCTCAGGGTCGCCGTTCTCCAGCGGCCGCGGCAAGAAAGTGCAAACGATGAACGCAGGCGTAACAAAGGTCGTGTGCACCGACGGCGGCAAATGCGCCCGATCACAAGAAATCGGTCTGATGTCACGCACATTCAGCTGCCAGACCGTCAATGTTCCCTTCCAACCGACGGTATTGAGGGGGCAATGCGGATAAAACACACTGCTCATCTCACCGCCACGCTTGATTTTTATTTCACACTCAGTGATCCCTGCAGGCGGCTGCATTTCCTCCAACTCTGGCACTCGCAACACCGCGGGGTCATACAAGGCCTGCTGGCCAAGCAAGCCACGCTCTGGAAAACCCAATTCACCACGTGACTCGATGATCAAGAAACGCGAACGCTGCTGTGGTAACAGACGGTAGACCGTGCCGCGAGGAATAAGCAGATAGTCACCCACCTCGTAAGTCAGCACGCCAAAATCAGTCTCTAGCCTCCCTCCGCCCTCGTGCACGAAAAAAAGCTCGTCGCCATCCGCGTTGCGAAAATAGTAACGCATTGCCGTGCCCAACACCGCAAACTCGATGCGCAAATCAGCATTGGATAGATAGAGCCGCCGTGACGCGCCGAAATCCTCCTCGCTGCTCTGCTGCTGATTGAGATCGAAGGAACGGGGACGCAGGCTGCCCTCTATCCTGCTCCAAGCTACCGGTGGTGCAGTGCGATAGAGATGTGCGTAACGCCCGTAAAAGCCATCACGCCCGTATTCTTCCTCATACAGACCAGAAGGAATGCCGACGTGCGCCTGCCGCGTCGTGCTCCCCTTGTTGAAAACGATCACTACCGACCCCTTCGCACAGAAGCTCTTCTATTTTAGCAGTATGGACTTGAATTGACAACCGCACCGCCAACTGCGGCGCGCTTAATTCTTCAGACCAAAGAACACCTGCTCGTTGATCACAACCTTTTCGCCTCGGCGCTTCAGGTGGCGTGCCAATTTTTTGACAACGGTGTAGCTGTCGGCAACTTTCAGCGGCTTTTTGAAGCTGTCGTCACGAGCAAAGATCTTCTTCCACTCCCGCTTCGTAAACAGGTAGTCTTCGAGCTGCGGAATCTTGCCAGGCAGATAAGAGCCCGCGAGCAAGCCACCAACTGTAGCAATCATATAATCTAGGATATTCTCGTTTTTCGCCTTGTCCTCAGCCTGAATCTGCCTCACCTGATCTTTGGCTGCCTCAGTACCTTCCATAAATTCTTTATTACTGGCACGAATTTTTTCAGCCACTTTATTATTTTCAATTAGCCGCGTGAATATCCTCAGAAAGCTTTCTTCTCCGTCTCTAACAGCTTTTCCGTGGATGATTACTTCCCTAACAGCTTCCATATCGCCCGTAAACTTGTCATATTTTCCCTGCGCGAGTCGACGATGTGCTCCTCCGTCCTCGAAGAAACTTGCCAAAGACTTAAACTTCTGGCTATACTTTTCTCTTAATTCATTAAAAATCTCGCTAGGTTCTTTTGGTTTTCCAAAAAATATTGTATAAATTCTTTCAAAAAATGAGACATCCTTGAAGATCTCGTTATAGCGCCTACTTTCATTATAAGCGCCGATCGCCTCCTCCAAAGTTTCGAACTGCCTGTTCATAAAAGCCAGCTCTGCCTTGATATCTTCGGCGACTCGTGCATAGCTTACACTATCCGTCGGTTGCTCTTTTTTAAATCTTTTTTTTATTGCTCTTTTTACTGCGCCCCCTGCTCCTCGTATTTTTCCGGTGAGGGACCAATTACGTTGTCCAAGATATTCTATTCGTCCGACTAGGGAACGTAAGGCTGTATTTGATTTTTCAGCCTGCTGACGATACGATTTCGCGTCGAGCTTAGTTACTTTGCTTGTAGCCGCGACTTCGTCTGTAGCCGCGACGGTCTCGTCTACAGTCTTCGCCTGCGGGACATCGATGCTCGGCTTCTTCTTGTTCTTGACTGCATCGGTCGCGATCTTGACGCGTAGCTTGCGCAACACCACCCAAGTCACTACCGCTCCTCCTACAACGATCGGTACAGTCATCAGCTTGTTCACCGTCTCGTGCGGCGGAGCAAACAACCAAGGCTGCTTAGGTATGCCCGTGAAGTAGTAATCATCGCCATCGGGAGTAAGAAAAGCATTGCGGCAATCATTGGCAATGTCCAGATCAACCGCATAAGGACAGGCTAGCAGGCGGAAGCGATCCGCCTTGACATGCTGATACAGCAACACCGATCTCATGTCGGTCACCGAAGTCAGCTGTGCACTGTTGTCCGAGCCACAGCCGACCGAAAATAAAATTCCCAAAAGAGCAATCCCAGCATTTCTCATCGTATACCCCCATAATTCCCCAAAGTTTAATTCGGGGAGTATAAACTAAAAATTGACAAGTTGTCAATAGAGTGCTACGATGCCGCTTTGTTTCTAGATAGATGGAGGGATTGCATGATGCTTAGGGGCGTTTTTTCCGCAGTTTTCACATATTTAGTGTTGACAAGCAGTGCGACGCACGCTCAGGAGATGGGGATGCAGACGGGCTTGTTCCCTGGTCTGGACTTCAATTCGCAGGGGATCGTCTGCAATAACCGCTACTGCTCACACCGTCTTTACGGTTTGCGTTGGGCGATGAACACGACTGGCGAGAGCGTTATCTGGCAGCATAACAGCACGCAGTTTCTCAAGGTTGGCTACATTACGCTCAACAAGCGTCTCAAGCAAGATAACCTGCTCTTATCTACTTGGGGACGAGTCAAGGATGCGGCTAACCCGTTAGCGTTGTCGCGTGGCTACTACTTTAAGTATTGCGATTCCGCCAGTCACACTTGCGAATACCTCGGTGATCGTGACTACTACACGGTGGCTGACTTGGAGGCGCTCTTCGTGCCAGTGTTGGAGGTGCGGCAAGCTTTTCCCGTTGATATTGCCGGCAAGCTGATCGAGCGTCGTAACCGTATTATCATCACCTCCCTCGCGGTGGTCGGTGGTTTTCTGGTTTCAAAGATGACTCTCACAGGCGTCATCAAGGGGGTCAGCAAGGGTTTGTGGCAAGTGCTCAAGAAAGTTTTTAGTAAGCCATTTTCCTTGAGTGAGATGAAGGAGGCCTTCAAAACAACGCTGGCAACTGCTCCTGACAAGGATTCTTGGAAGTTTATTCAAGCGGCAAACCAAGCCCTGCCACGCATCACAGGCTATGCCATCATGGCTATCGCTGGCTGGCGCAATGTCGAGGCGTGGGGTTGGTTCAGTTCCGAATCGTTCAAGGCTGAATACTACGCTAAAAATGTCAAGATGCCGTTGCTAATGTCTATCCCTGACATGTTCGTCACTAGCCGCAAGGACAAGATTGGCATCGAGACGTTGCGTGATGCCTTTGACAGCGCGTTACGCGGCGAAATCGGCGAGTTCGCAGCCACCTACAAGGAAAAGCTCGGCAGTGCAGAGGCCGAGCAAGACGAGGAAAGTGACGAAGACTAGCAGTGTCTAGTCTCTGTGATCCGAACAAACGCACGTCTACATGTCGAAGATTTTGCCGGGATTGAGGATGCCGATAGGGTCGAGGAGTTTTTTGATGCTGCGCATCAGGTCGATCTCGGCTTCGGTGCGAGTAAGGTTCAGGAATGGTTTCTTGAGCAAACCTATGCCGTGCTCGGCACTGATACTGCCGCCATATTCGCTGACCAGCTCGTGCTGTGTTCGTTCCATGGCGAGAATTGTCTTGTAGTCGGACGTTTCGTTGCTGATGTAGTCGATGTGGAAGTTGCCGTCTCCGACATGTCCGTAGGCGATGATATCGATGCTGGGCGGGCGGGTCTCGAAGCGTTGCATCATGTCGCCGATAAATTCGCCCATGGCAGGAATGGGTAGCGAGACATCGGTGCGCTTGGCACACTTGTAAGCCCCGACAGCCTCGACAATCATGTCGCGGTAAGTCCAGATGGTCAGGTAATCGTCGAGCGACTGGGCGATAAGACCATCGCTGGCTAGCCCGTCGCTGAACATGCTCTCGACCATGGCATCGATGCGATCTTGGCTGCCTTCAAGGACGATCAACATGTAGCAGTTACCATCGAACAGAGGCTTGAGGTTTTTGAGTTTTTTGACAGCCTCGTAGCTGGTGCGGGAAAAAAACTCGAAGGTGTTGACTTTCAGTGATTTGAGATGACACAGCTCCAGTGTGCGTAGCACCTTGTCAAAGGTGTCCGTGACGCAGCACATGGTGGTCATCTTTTCGGGTCGGGTCATTAGCTTGACGGTCGCCTTGGTGACGACACCGAGTGTGCCTTCTGAGCCGATGAAGAGTTCCTCCAGCGCATAGCCTGTGTTGTCCTTGCGTAACGAGCCTTTGAGGTCGAAGACCTGCCCGTTGGCGAGCACTACCTCAAGTCCAAGCACCTGTTGACGCATGCCGCCGTTGCGGATGAATTTCTTGCCCGCGGCGTTGGTGGAGATGTTGCCACCGATGAGCGAACTACCTGCAGAGCCGAGATCGAGGGCAAACATCACGCCGCGTTTTTCGGCGGCCTCTTGCAGCACTTGGGTATTGACCCCTGCTTCAACAACCGCGAACATGCCAATACTGTCGATCGTGATGATCTTGTTCATGCGTTGCAGCGATAGCACGACTTCGCCGTTGACCGCCATCGCCCCACCGACCAAGCCTGTGCGTCCACCACTGGGCACGACCTTGATGTTGTGCGTGTTGCAGTAGCTGAGGATCTTGCTGACTTCATCGGTGCTGCCAGGCAGAAGAATGGCTGCGGGCTGGGGTGCAGTATTCAAATCCTTGGGAACAGTGCTCCAGTCTTTGCCCATGTGTTCAAGGTCGTTCTCCGACTGACGCACGTTCTTCGCACCGACAATTTCTTGAAAATAGGTGACTGCTTCTTGGCTTAATGTTTGCATGATCTTACCCCCCTGTTGATAACAACCCCCGCGCTTTGATTAAAACAGATTCACCGCCTAAACACAACGAGTTTCACACAAGACCACCGAGAGCTACGCGCTACGCGGTTCTTTGTATCGCTCGCTTGCTAGCTCGCTTCGCTCGCTACGCTGCTTTTTGTAACGCTCGCTTCGCTCGCTACGCTGCTTTTTGTAACGCTCGCTTCCTAGCTCGCTGCATGTTCTCAGATCTCTCGGCTGTCGCGTTGAGACTTGCCTACCGAGAGCTCCATGAACGGCAGGGAGAGACCGTGCGAAAACTCGACCGCAAATACTGCCATATTGCTGTTAGATTATGCTTTCAGACAAGAGTATGTGCCTATACCTGTTGAGGTCGGGTTGCACGCGGCTTCCTTGCCGCTTGCTAGCTCCAGGTCTGCGCCGTGCCAAGATAACGGAGATTTGTGCTAAGTAGGGTCTTTGCCTCAGACCTCTTGCTATTGCGTTCAGGTTTGCCTCCAAGCCTCCCTGCATGTGCTTGCACCTATCTCAAGGAGAGTTTCTCGGCAGGTCTGTGCCTCGCCCAGCTGCGCTACGCGGCTCTTTGTAACGCTCGCTCTACGAGGCTTTTTTGCCGCTTTCTAGCTCCGCTCGCTTCGCTGCTTTTTGTATCGCTCGCTTCCTAGCTCGCTGCATGTTCTCAGATCTCTCGGCTGTCGCGTTGAGACTTGCCTACCGAGAGCTCCATGAACGGCAGGGAGAGACCGTGCGAAAACTCGACCGCAAATACTGCCATATTGCTGTTAGATTATGCTTTCAGACAAGAGTATGTGCCTATACCTGTTGAGGTCGGGTTGCACGCGGCTTCCTTGCCGCTTGCTAGCTCCAGGTCTGCGCCGTGCCAAGATAACGGAGATTTGTGCTAAGTAGGGTCTTTGCCTCAGACCTCTTGCTATTGCGTTCAGGTTTGCCTCCAAGCCTCCCTGCATGTGCTTGCACCTATCTCAAGGAGAGTTTCTCGGCAGGTCTGTTCCCTGCCAAGACAACGGAGGTTTGTGGTAAGTAGGGTCCGTGCTCCGCTTGGGTTTGCCACGAAGACCCCTGCTTGCCCCCAAGCCTTCTCGCGGTTGCCCCCACCTCTTGCCTATCGAGAGCTCCATGAACGGCGAGGCGAGGCCGTACGAAAACCCGACCACAAATATTGCCGTATTGCCGTTAGTTTATTTTTTTGCACAAGGCATGTGCCTATACCTGTTGAGGTCGGGTTGCACGCGGCTTCCTTGCCGCTTGCTAGCTCCAGGTCTGCCCCGTGCCAAGATAACGGGGGCAGGGGCTAAGGTGTCTAGCTCCACTGCGCCGTGCCAAGATAACGGGGGCAGGGGCTAAGTGGTATCTTCGTAACGCTCGCTTCCTAGCTCCCTCGCTGCTTGTTCTCAGGCCTCTTGCTATCGGCTTGCACTAGACAGCTCCGCTGTCTAGTGCAAGCCGATAGCAAAGTCCCCTCGTTCCCGTGCGGCCGCCTCTGCTTGCCAGTTGTAGGCGCTACGGAGATGTTGCTCGCTTATCTTCTCCTGCAATTCAATATCGGCAAGGGTGCGTGTTACCCGCAGGGTTTTGATCAACGCCCGCTTGCTGAGTTTCTGCAAATAACTTGTGGCTAGCAGCTTACGAAACTCCGCCGCGGACAAACCACTAGCTGCCAGCAATTGGCGTGCAGGGATAGTGTTGTTGAAGTGCGAGCCGAGTGCGCTGTTTCTTTTCTTGCTAAACGCTAAGCATTTCGACACCCGTGCCTGCATCTTGGCCGTCTGATTTGCCCCGCCGTGCTCGATGAGATCGAACAGTAGTGTGGTGTCATGTTTATTTTCAATCACGTTGAGATGCATGTCGATGCGATCCATAATCGGCCCCGACAAACGCCTACGATAAGCAATCACGCGGCCAAGGGGGCAGGTGCATTTCTTTTTGTTGCTGCCCCAAAAACCACAAGGGCAGTTGTTGGCCGCGGCAATCAAGATAAGCTTGGCACACCAGCGCACTTTGTTTTTGGCACGAGAAATGTTGATTTCACCTGTCTCCAGTGGCTCACGCAACGACTCGATGATGTCGCGGCGAAATTCGGGCAGCTCATCAAGAAACAACACCCCGCCGTGGGCAAGGGCAATGTCCCCAGGGCGTTCCGCGGTGCCCAACACCCCTTGTGGGCTAGCCGAGTGATGCGGCGCACGAAAGGGTGGTTGTCCTGCCAGCAGTTTCTCATCGATGTTGACAGTGTGTGCGCTGCTGATGCGCAAGGCTTGCAGGTGCTCCCTGCTCTCTAGCGGCGGCAAGATACTCGGCAAGCGCATCGCGAACATCGACTTACCCGTGCCTGGCGGTCCGTGCATGATCAGGCTGTGCCTGCCGATGGCAAGACATAGGGCGGCGTGATAGAGATTGGCATCGAGGATCATGTCGTCGAAATTGCGGGCGACAGGAGAAAAGTCTTCTTTCGCCACCGAACTGTTGATTGGCAAGGCCTCGCCTTCACCGTAGAGCCAGGCCTGCACCTCACGCAAATGCTCAAAAGCACAGATTTCAAGCGTGGCAAAACGTTCGTTGTTGAGTTCACGCAGCACCGCGAGATCAGCGAGATTTTTCTGTGCAACTACCAAGCCAGTAAAGCCTTCGGCGACCGCGGCAATCGCGTAGCTGATTACCCCCCGCACTGGTTTCAATTCGCCCGCTAAACTCAGCTCGGCCACGTAGACATAACGTGTCGTATCAATTTTCGCCCTGTCATCGCGGTTGAGCAAGAGCAGGTTGACCGCGATGCCGAGATCGAACTGATCCCCGCGCTTCTTGACATCGGCAGGGGTGATGCTCATGATTAGTTTTTTCGGCGGCACATGCACCCCTAGGCTCTCTAGTGCCGTGCGTGCCCGCTCCTTGCTGTCCCGCAACGATTCGGAAATGTTGCCGATCATCTGTAAACCCGAAAACCCCCTGACAAACTGCGATTCGATCGTCACCACCAACCCGTTCATGCCATCACATACCGCGCTGTGCGTGATGTTCTTGGTCATTGCCACCTCCGCGTTAAAATTATTACCTGCGTGATAGCTTGCCGCGAAAAACGCCCACTTGGCCACTGAGTTTTAACCTGTGCCCTGCATGAAGCTCTCGGTGGGCAGGGAGGCTACCCTTTTTCCCTGCCTTGGGGATCGTTATTCGACCCCCAGCTCCAGTAAAGCAGACTTGCGATGAGCAGCATCTCCCCTACTGAACTGCGCAGCGGATATAAGGTATTTACCCGCGGGCAGGGAGCCAAGCTGATGATTAGTGGGACAGCCCACATCAAATTCATAATTATCTACATGCCCTATGTCGCAGAGAGGAGCATCGACAACCTTGCCATTGTCGGGCAGTCGTTTCAGCCAGACAAAGGCTTTCGGGTAGAATGTGTATTTGCTTGCTAATCCTCCGCCCTGTCTCTGCTCAATTCTGCTCACGGAGAACATCGTATAATAACCATTGGCCCGCTGCAGGTCATGTGTCGTCAATGATAATTTAACCTTGCCACCTGTAGTCTTGACAGCCGCCTCGCTGAGATAGGTGGTCGCACTGCCGATGGTGATGTCCTTCTCCTTGGTCGTCGTGCCATATTCACCAGTGTCAGGCAAGATAACACGAGCACGCAATTTACAGGCTTGCGCGGGTGCAGCGGTGCCGCCGTCGACACGATAGACCCCCATACCCAAGAAGCTACCCACACGACCATTGGCTTTGCTGCCCCCTAGCCGGTCGCCATCGTCACCCATCTCATCAGTTTCACCTAACAGACGAAAGCCAGCACAATCATGCAGAGTTATGTGCATCTGCCTGTGAAATTCGCCATCTATGTCAAGCCGCACCATGAACTGTTCGTTTAGCTTTATGCCGTCTGTATTGCTAGCTCCACGCACAGTGATCAGCCAACCATCGCCGTCGCTTATGGTGGTAGTCGGGCCCGATGCTGATAGTTTTTCCATCTCACTTTTCAGGGAAGTTATCTTGTCGCGTAATTCTTTATTTTCGGCCTCCGTCGGAGTGTTGGTCGGCGTAGCAGCCGGATCTGGAGTTTTCTTTCCCTCCCCACAACTAAGCGTCAGCAGAAAAATCAACCATCCATGTTTCATCGGCTAGATCCTTTCGGTAAAATTTAAACACCTCATTTGCAGTAGGCATCGGTCGTTTTTTTTGCTTTAGCTTGGTTTGTAATTTTATCCGTATTTTTTTGTAACTCACCAATATGTTGGCTGAATTTTTGGCCTTGCCGTTCATGGGGCAAGCAGAGAGACCTGAGCGCAGGCAGAGAGGGACCTGAGCGCAAGCCTGAACGCAACCGCGAGAGGTCTGAGCGCAAGCAGAGGGGCTAGCAGGCAAGCCTCAACGCAATAGCGAGAGGCAAAGACCTTCCTTAGCCCGTACCTCCGTTATCTTGGCGAGGCGCAGCCCTACCGAGAAACTCTCCCCCCGAATAGGTGAAGGTACATGCCTTATGCAAAAGCATAATCTAACGACAATATGGCAGTATTTATGGTCGAGTTTTCGTACGGCCTCGCCCCGCCATTCATAAAGCTCTCGGTAGGCAAGCCTGAACGCAATAGCCGAGAAGTCTGAGGGCAAGCCCGAACGCAATAACGAGAGGCAAAGACCTTCCTTAGCACAAATCTCCGTTGTCTTGGCGAGGCGCAGCCCTACCGAGAAACTCCCCACGAATATGTATAAGCACATGCCTTATGCAAAAAAATAACCTGGTTGCAGTGTTGGCAATATCTGCGGTCGTTTTCGTACGGTCTCGCCCTGCCGTTCATGGAGCTCTCGGTAGGCAAGAGGTGTGGCAACCGCCGAGAGACTTGGGAGCAAAGACCCTACTTACCACAAGCCTCCGTTGTCTTGGCAGGGAGCAGTGGAGCTAGCAAGCGGCAAAAAAGCCGATCAGCGAGAAACTCTCCCCTGAGATAGGTGCAAGCACATACTCTTGTCTAGAAGCATAATCCAACGGCAATATGGCAGTATTTGTGGTCGAGTTTTCGCACGGTCTCACCGTGCCGTTCATGGAGCTCTCGGTAGGCAAGAGGTGTGGGCAAGCGCCGAGAGGTTTGAGAACAAGCAAAGGGGCTAGCAGGCAAGCTTGAGAACAAGCAGAGTGGTCCGAGGACGAGAAGCGAGCTAGGAAGCGAGCGTTACAAAGAGCCGCGCGTAGCGCAAGCAGCGAGCTAGGAAGCGAGCGATACAAAAAGCAGCGTAGCACATGCAGCGAGGGAGCGAGAAAGCGGCAAACAGTCTTGTAAGGCGAGCGATACAAAAAGCAGCGTAGCACAGCGCAGCGCGTGTAATTTTAGTTGACAGGTGGGTGAAAGTATTGATAGGAGCAACGCCCTGGTTGTTGCAGCTGGTTATTTTTAACTTTTTAAGGAGATCACCATGAGATGGACAGCTTTCTTTCTGGGTGTGCTGCTGTGTGCCAACAGTCTTAGGGTCGATGCTGGGGTCAAGTCCACGTGGCTTAGAGAGGCGATGCGGGCGGCGGCAACGAAGGTCGGTGTGTCGGGCAAAGCGATGAAATCGGCGCTAGTCATGCCAGTGGCGATCATTGCCGCATGTGCTAGTTTCTACGCTTGTGAGCGGAGGGATTTTCCTAGCTATACTGATTTCATCAATGCCAGCGGTGAGACTATGGAGCTTGGCATCGGTAAGGCGGAGTCGGCACGTTATTCCAACCCCGATATCTGGAAAAATCCTGTTGACTACGATGGTCGGCTGGTCCTGTTTCGCCAGAGCGGGACGCTTGAAACTGGCATCGGCAGTGTTAATGACAATCTGGAACACAACGAACTCGAAGTCGTCGGTGTGGAACAGAAAAACCGCCGGACGATTATCAAGGTGTGGCAGGTAAAAGGGGTGCTGATGCAGGGCAGTGATAACGTCGGTAGTGTCATCACTGTGCTCACTGATGATACGATGCGCCGAGCGACGGAAAGTTTCAGAGAAGACCGCGCCGCCCGTCAGATCCTGTCGAACAAAGGGGTTACGCTTTCTGGCGGTGTCGTTGACGAGTTCGTCGGGGTTAACGGCGCGAATTGGCTGTTGTTTGTGCCTCAGTTCGGAACTGGCTTCCCCGTTGATGAGCCTTTCTTTGGTGTCAAGCCGATTACTGACCTTATGTATCTGCTCACCACCGAGGATAAGGCTATCAGCTTGATAAAGAGCGAGCAGCCGTCGGAATAGCACACACACGGAAAGCAGCACACGGAAGAGTTCTCTTCTTCCGTGTCGCTTGAGTTGTTGCGCGGCTTACTTGCTGAGCAGCTCTAGGTCGAGCGTAATCTCAACATCGTTACCGACGATTAGCCCGCCTGTGGGCAGCTTCTTCATGAACTGGACCTTGAAATCCTGACGATTGATAGTCACGTCGGCGCGCACGCCCTTGTGCATGTGACCACGTGGCCCTTTGATTGCCTGTGTCGGCCCTTTGACCTTAAGCACAACCGGGCGAGTGACACCCCTGATGGTCAGATTGCCGCTGACATCTAGCTCTCCTTTGCCGCTCTTCTTGACCGAGGTCGATTTGAAGTAAATTTTAGGAAATTTTTTAACGTGGAGAAAATCTTCGTTGCGTAGGTGGTCATCGCGTTTTTTGTTGTCCGACCAAATCGTTGCCGCATCTAGCTCAGCCCTGACGCTCGACTTGGTAATATCCTTGTCATCAATCACTACCGTGCCCGTAATCCCCGACATCTTGCCGCTGACTGTTGCCACTACCATGTGTCGCACCCGAAAGCTGGCACTGGAGTGCACCGTGTCAATCTTCCACGCCGCTGCTGATAGGGGCAAGGCATACGCTGCCAAGATAAATGAGACCATTGCCAATCGCATAAATTCCTCCATGTCTAAAGTAGTTATCCATTGCTACAAGCAGTCACCAATCACATAACAGTATGCCTGTTTGCTCACTGCGTGACAAGTTCACCTGTCGCGCTCAAGGGGGTTTGCTGAGCTCCGGCCCTGCGTTTGTTCTGCAACACGAAGAGACGTGCCATACCATCATCGATGAACGCCAGCCGACTGCTGAAGGTGTCGAGGTGCGCGATCTCGGTCCGCGGACGCAGCTTAAGGCGCGCTCGCAACACGGTCTTGGTCTGCACGCGGTAGTATTCAAGCAAGCCGTCGGCAAAGATGTAGGCATGGCCGCGGGGAGCGATGTGCATTGCCCGCAGATGACGTTGCTGGGCGACGGGGATTGCTTGGGTAAGCTGTCCACTCCACGCATAGTGCAGCACTGCATTGCCACGCCCGATAAATAGACTTCTGCCAGCACTGCCGAGGGCGAGGTTAGGTGCTGTGAGGATGACTTCTTCCTGCCACTGTTCTCCTGCCACGCGCAGGAGTTTGTTGTCGCGCACCAACCAAATAGCATCGAGCTGCGGCGCCGCCAACGCCAGGTCACCGCGCTGCACCTGATACGGCACGCGCCACAACTTGTGTGTTGGACGCGGGAGAAAATACGCCCCCGTCTCACTAAACCACACGAAAGCCGCGGGCAGGGCATTGAAGGCCACGATTTTGGTAAGCTCACGCGGTAGACGTTTGACCAGCTGGGGTTTGGTGCGCAACTTGAACAACATCTGGGTCGTGGCAAAATAAACATCTTGCTCACTCTCTTCCCGCGCCAGAAACGCGTTGGCCAATGCCTGTTGGGGAAGCGGAAAGGTGAACTTACGCAAGCGTTGGCTGCTTAAATCAAAATGCCAGACGTGCTTGCGTCCCAGCAACCACAGATAACGTTGACTCAAAGCGAGGTCACGTAGCGGCAGATCTTGACCCAGCACTTGCTTCTGGTGGGTGGTAAAGAAAACCTCCCTGGCCGTGATTTTTTGGGTCGTAATACTGCCATCCTGCTGCAGCACCGCGAGATTTTCTTGCGCCGCGACGAGCGGAAGGACAAAAATCAACAACAGTCGCAGCAATGCTTACCCCCCGGAGACTTCTCAGGTCCATTCTACCACAGCCCTTGAATTTCAACAGCAGAACAAATACCATGCCCGCGTCGTTGTTGTAATAATGGAGAGATCATGCAGGCGCTTCAGACTACTGCCCAACAGTTGGTGGCTGAGGGCAAGGGCATTCTTGCCGCGGATGAGAGTTTTGCCACCATCGCCAAGCGTTTCAAAAGCATTGCCCTCGATGCGACGGAGAAAAGCCGCGCCTCCTATCGTGAAATGCTGTTCAGCACCGCAGGTATCGAGGACTACGTCAGTGGTGTGATTTTGTTTGATGAGACCATCAGGCAGAAGGGAGCGAGCGGCAAAAAACTAGTCGATCTCCTGCTCAGCAAAGGCATCGTGCCTGGCATCAAGGTCGACACAGGTGCGAAGCCACTGGCACTGTGCCCCAAGGAGAAAGTTACCGAGGGACTTGATGGTCTGCGGGAACGCTTGCAGGAATATTATCAGCTGGGGGCGCGTTTCGCTAAATGGCGAGCTGTCATCACCGTTGCCGATAGCACTTTGCCTAGTGCTACTTGCATCAACACCAACGCGCATGCCCTTGCCCGCTATGCCGCTCTCTGTCAAGAGCAAAACATTGTGCCGATCGTCGAGCCAGAAGTGCTGATGGACGGCGAGCATGATATTGAACGCGGCGCGGCGGTCACCACACAGGTATTGCAGGCAACCTTCACTCAGCTCCATCAACAGCGGGTCGTGTTGGCAGGCACGCTGCTCAAACCCAACATGGTCATCGCGGCCAAAGATTGCCCGCAGCAGCAAGATACCACGACGGTCGCGAGCCGCACCGTTGCATGCTTGCGGCACTGTGTGCCGGCCCCTCTATCGGGCATTGTGTTTCTGTCGGGTGGCCAAAGCGAGCAGGCTGCCACCGCACATCTCAACGCTATGAACAGCGGTGAGGCACTACCGTGGCGCTTGAGTTTTTCCTACGGTCGCGCTTTGCAGCACAGCGCCCTCCAGGCATGGGGGGGCAAAAGCAAGAACAAGGCGAAAGCACAGCGCATCTTCCTGCACCGCTGTCGCATGAACAGCCTTGCCACCCGCGGGGAATATCGCACGGAGCTAGAAAGCGGCGAAAAAGCCTAAGCGAAGCTAGAAAGCGGCGAAAAAGCCTAAGCGAAGCTAGAAAGCGAGCGGGACAAAGATACCACTTAGCACAGACCCCCGTTGTCTTGGCACGGCGCAGACCTGCCGAGAAACTCAACCTGAGTGGGTATGTGTACACGCCTTATCTAAAAGCATAATCTGAACGCAATAGCCGAGAGGTTTGAGAACAAGCAGAGAGGCTGGCAGGCAAAGCAAGCCTCCACTTAGCCCATGCCTCCGTTGTCTTGGCACGGCACAGACCTGCCGAGAAACTCGGCCTGAGCATGTATAAGCACATGCTTTATCTAAAAGCATAATCTGACAACAATATGGCAATATTTGTGGTCGAGTTTTCGCACGGCCTCACCTCGCCGTTCATGGAGCTCTCGGTCGGCAAGAGGTAGGGGCAACAGCGAGAAGGCTTGGGGTCAAGCCTGAACGCAACTGCGAGAGGCACAGACCTTCCTTAGCCCGTACCTCCGTTATCTTGGCGAGGCGCAGCCCTACCGAGAAACTCCCCACGAATATGTAGAAGCACATGCCTTATGCAAAAAAATAATCTGGTTGCAGTATTGGCAATACCTGCGGTCGTTTTCGCACGGTCTCACCTCGCCGTTCATGGAGCTCTCGGTAGGCAAGCATGAACGTAACCGCAAGAAGTCTGATGACGAGCCCAAACGCAATGGCGAGAGGTCCGAGTGCAAAAAGCGAGCTAGGAAGCGAGCAATACAAAAAGCAGCGTAGCGAGCGAAGCGAGCTAGGAAGCGAGCGTTACAAAGAGTCGTGCGTAGCAAGCAGCGAGAGGAGCACAGACCTTCCTTAGCCCGTACCTCCGTTGTCTTGGCGAGGCGCAGCCCTACCGAGAAACTCTCCCCTGAGATAGGTGCAAGCACATGCCTTATGCAAAAGCATAATCTGGTTGCAGTATTGGCAATACCTGCGGTCGTTTTCGCACGGTCTCACCTCGCCGTTCATGGAGCTCTCGGTAGGCAAGCATGAACGTAACCGCAAGAAGTCTGATGACGAGCCCAAACGCAATGGCGAGAGGTCCGAGTGCAAAAAGCGAGCTAGGAAGCGAGCAATACAAAAAGCAGCGTAGCGAGCGAAGCGAGCTAGGAAGCGAGCGTTACAAAGAGTCGTGCGTAGCAAGCAGCGAGAGGAGCACAGACCTTCCTTAGCCCGTACCTCCGTTGTCTTGGCGAGGCGCAGCCCTACCGAGAAACTCTCCCCTGAGATAGGTGCAAGCACATGCCTTATGCAAAAGCATAATCTGACGGCAATATGGCAGTATTTATGGTCGAGTTTTCGTACGGCCTCGCCCCGCCATTCATAAAGCTCTCGGTGGGCAAACCTCAGCTCAACATCCGAGAGGTCTGAGGCAGGTCTGAACGCGATAGCGAGAGGCAAAGACCTTCCTTAGCACAAACCCCCGTTATCTTGGCGAGGCGCAGCCCTACCGAGAAACTCTCCCCTGAGATAGGTGCAAGCACATGCCTTATGCAAAAGCATAATCTGACGGCAATATGGCAGTATTTATGGTCGAGTTTTCGTACGGCCTCGCCCCGCCGTTCATGGAGCTCTCGGTAGGCAAGCCTGAACGCAATAGCCGGGAAGTCTGAGGGCAGGCAGAGAGGGCGCGCAGAGTGGCCTGAGAACATGCAGCGAGCTAGGAAGCGAGCGATACAAAAAGCAGCGTAGCGAGCGAAGCGAGCTAGAAAGCGAGCGTTACTAAAGAGCCGCGCAGCGCAGCGCAGCGCAGCGCAGCTCAGCGCAGTTTCAAACTGAGCAGGGCAACGAGGGCAAGGATTATCGAGATGATCCAAAAACGCACGATAATACGTGGTTCAGGCCAGCCGCGCAGCTCGAAGTGGTGGTGAATGGGGGCCATCTTTAACACGCGTCGTCCTGTGAGTTTGAATGAGGTGACTTGAGCAATGACAGATAGGGCTTCGACGACAAACAGACCACCGATGATGATCATCAGCAGTTCGTGTTTGGTGAGCAAGGCCAGTGTGCCCAGTGTGCCCCCCAGCGATAGCGAGCCAATGTCTCCCATGAAGACCTGCGCGGGATAGGTGTTATACCAGAGAAAGCCCAGCCCCGCGCCGATGATCGCGGCAGCAAAAATTGCCAGCTCACCGCTGCCCTTGATAAAGTGGTAGTTGAGATATTCGGCGATAACATAGTGCCCGGTCACATAAGCGAGCACGGCAAAGCAAAACGCCGAAGTCATCACGGGGCCGATGGCCAGACCATCGAGACCGTCGGTGAGATTGACAGAGTGACTTGTGCCGACGATGACGAACGCACCGAACAAGATATACAGCGGCCCGATGTCGAGTGTGAGGTTTTTGAAAAACGGAAAGACCAACGCGGTGCTGGTAAGCGTGTAGAAATAGTGGTGTGAACAAACCAGCAGGCTGATGATGAACTGCAGGATGAGCTTGTGTTTACCACGCATGCCTTGGGGATTTTTTTGGGCAATCTTGAGGTTATCATCCCAGTAGCCAATTATCCCGAAAGCCGCGGTAATGACGAAAGTATACCAAAAGTAGGTGTTGGTAAGGTCGGTCCACAGCAAGGCTGGCAACAGCAAGGCCAACAAAATCAAGCCGCCGCCCATCGTCGGTGTGCCTGCTTTGGTGAGATGTGATTGCGGGCCGAGTTCACGCACCTGCTGGCCGATTTGCTTTTTCTTGAGCTTTTTGATGAACCACGGCGAGAGCACGAAGCTGATAAACAGTGCCGACAGCAGCGCCATCATAGTGCGAAAGGTAATATAGCGGGTGACGTTGAGGAACGAGATGTCGTCGGCCAAGCGGTAGAGCAGATGATAGAGCACGAGCTGCTTCCTTTAGTTCAGTGTCGCAACGATACGGGTAAGATCTACCTTGCGGGAAGCCTTAAGATATACCAGATTGCCATATTGCATAAGATTTATTTTTTTTTGTAAAAATGCGTCCACGTCAGCAAAACTCAAGCTCTGCACTGGCGCGGCAGCCGTGGCAATGTGCTGGGCTTGCTCGCCAATCGTTACCAACAACGCTGGTTGCACGTCCTGCACGAGCGCGGCGAGCTGACGGTGTGCTGCCTCCGAGCCCGCTCCCAATTCAGCCATATCGCCGAGCACCAGCACAGGGCGTTGCTCAGGCCAGCCGCGTTGCAGCGTTTTAAGACCGCAGCGCATGCTTTCAGGGCTGGCATTGTAGGTATCATCGATGATCGTCAGTGCGCCGCGCATGATTGTTTGAAAACGTGAAGGCTCATTACAAAAAGCAAGACTGCCTGCCTGTATAGCGGCAGTGCTTATCTCTAAAGCTATGCAGACGGTCGCCGCCGCCGCGAGATTGATGGGTATGGCACTGTGTAAATCAGCGCTGCTGAGGGTGAACGTGCCTCGTGTCCTGCTGGTGAGCTGCACCCACTGGCGCTGTTCTGCGTAGGTGACCTGCTTAACCTCAACATCGGCCTGCCGCGCCCCGAAAGTCAATAGCCTGTGCCCCAACTTGCTCGCCGCCGCGGCTAGTTCCACACACGCGGCGTTGACGATACCGAGACAGTGCGAGGGGCTGTGTTGTAGCAGCTCAAGCTTGCCGTGCAGCAGTGCCTGTGGTGAGCCGAAAATACCGACGTGAGCACTGCCGATGTTGGTGAAGAGGACGATGTCGGGTGTAGCGATGCGGGCCAGCAAGGTGAGGTCACCGCGTTGGCGTGCTCCGCATTCGATGATGGCAATGTCTGTATTGGCGGCGATGCTGAGCAACGTCAGTGCTACACCGATCTCGTTGTTATAGTTGGCGGGTGAGGCGGTGACGCGTCGCTGTTGTTGCAACATTGCCCGCAGTAGTTCTCTCGTCGTCGTTTTGCCAACCGAGCCCGTGATAGCAACTATTTTGGTGCTAGTGAGGCTGCGACGATAGCCGCGTGCCAGCGCGTGTAGTGCGGGTAGCTGGCTGGCGGCCTTGATCCAAACGCCGCGGCAGGCAAGTGCGGCGGGCAAGCGTTCCCGATAGCGGATGTCAGCAAAAAATCCCGCTCCCCCCTGTGCCAACACCGCCGCGATGTAATCATGCCCGTCATGGCGTTCACCTGGCAGAGCAAAAAACCATCCCCCCTGCTGCAACTGGCGCGAGTCAGCGACGATCGCTGGTGGCTGAGGTGCGCGGCATTCGCTGGGCAACGGCGCTGCGCACAAGTCCTGCAGCCAGTCGCGGTAATGTTGCCAAGTTATCGTCATGGGATGGACGCACTCTTAAAGTCTAACCACTAGCATAGCATACACGACAGGAGTATGGTGCACCGCAAATTTTTTCGGGGAGTGGCATGCTTGTTGACGCACGCGCCCGAAAAGGGCAGACTACTGAGGTAAATTAATTTGGGAGTTGCGAGGTGAGTAACAATATCGTCTACACGACCAGCGTCTGTCCCTATTGCCAGTCGGCGAAGCGCTTGTTGACAGAGAAGAACATCAGTTTCAAAGAAATCGCTCTCGATGCTCAGCCCGACTTGCGCACGGAGTTGTCGGATAAGTTCGGAGGGTGGCGCACCGTGCCGATGATTGTGCTTAATGGTGAATTCATCGGGGGTTATACCGAGCTGGTGCAGTGGTGCAAACAGCACGCGGCACAGGCATGACCTCAAGGCCCGCCTTAATTACAATAAAATCAGGCAGTTATTTTTCATAATTTTACAAATTTGGCGTGTTTGTGTATAGTGCCGTCTTGGTTTTAAACTTTGGGAGCATGGGTAATGTTGATAAAAATTCTAGCCGCACTTGTCTTTATCGCGGCTTGCAGCCAAGAGCCATTGGCTGAACAGCGAGCAATTCACGACCAGGGTGTAATTCTTGGTTTGCGCAGCGCTGATGTCGGTGAAGGTATAACTGCACACGAGTTGGTGCTGTGTGCGGTTAGCGATGCCTATACGCAAGCGTATCTGGCGGAAAACTGTCAGTTGGCACTCAGCAGTCGCGGTGGCAAGCGGGTGGTGTTTACGCAAATGCCTGAACCTGAGCCGCGGGCCGGGCAGCGAGAGCGGCTGGTGGTGATTGCTGCGCCTGTCGTCACAGGGGTGTTGGCCTGGCTGGCAGCTATGCGCCATTATCACGGCTTGGTGGAATTTGATCGCAAGCAGATGCGTAAGTGGCTGAAACCGCGTGCCGTTGCTTCGGTCTTTGGGGTGGTTGCGCTCGGCACGTTGGCTGTCGCGCTGTTGTCCGACCAGCACATGGCTGGTGCTGCAAAACGGGCGGCGGTGCGTCACTGGAAGGATGTCTTCAATACCGACACTGATTTTCAAGCCGCGGCAGAGGTGCGTAACGTAGAAAAGATCCTGCATGCTCTCGCTCAGCAACTGGAACTGAAAGTCACCCCCGCGGCGGTGCGGTTGTTGGCAAAATGACGCGGGTATATACTTGCTAAAGATGCTTTGCCAAGACCGCCAACGTAAGGTGGCCAATCGCTTGACTGACGAGGGGTGACCATAAAGGGAACTCACAGTCTTTTTTTGAGTCGTGTTAGCTCAGCAGGGCTGACACCGACAATCTTGCTGATCTCCTGCTCTGGCATCTTGGCACGAAGCATGGCAAGAACAACCTGTTCCCGTTCCTGTTTGCGTCCCCGTTCTAGCCCTTGTTCTAGCCCTTGTTCTAGCCCTTGTTCTAGCCCTTGTTCTAGTCCTTGTTTGATGCCACGTTGCTCTGCAACATCGGTAGAAACAGCTAACTTCGGCATAACTCTATCCTCCTGTGGGACATGGTTAAAGTATTTTTCCTCAACTTCTTGCAAACGCTCGGCAGTAACGCCGTTACCCTCAACTTCTAGAGCATATTCGATCAGCCAGATGACTTCAAGGGCTTTGCCGATGGCGATTAACTTGTGATAGCCTAGCTCCTTGCCGCTTTCTAGCTCCTTCGCCAAGTATCGTTTGCAAAATTCCTTCATCGTGCATGTCACACACATGCTTGAACAGTAAGAGAAAAATTCCATAATTTTCGATAGACAACAGTTTTTCATCGGAAATTTGCCAAAGATGCATTGCGTCTACTCGCTGTGTAACCGAAGGCTCTATGAGGGGTGCCCAGTCGCCAGCAATGACCTGCCAATAATCTCGGATCTGCCAATTTCTCTTCCCTGTATAGAGCATCAGCGGACGAGTTGGCGATCGGGTTTTCTCGCTAATTCTTAGCATGTAGCCAACTATCTGCACGGATGCCATTCGTTCCGGAAAACTTTTGAGTTCAAGGAGAAGATAACTGATGGTGCGTCTGCCATCCGTGTGAACAAGCTCAACACTGTAGACAATGTCCGGTAGAAATTCAGCTTTGATGCCAAGATCGATCAATGTTTGGCTTGCCTCGGTCAACGTCGACCAATCGATAATTGCTAACCACGACGGTGGCAAGAAACGCACAAAGCAAACCCTAGCCAATTCGGGGACTCGTGACAAGATGTGGCGACCATAAAGATCGTGAACTTTGTGAATATTGCCCATGGATAGCAAAGACCTCCTGCTTTGATTATACCCTGCAGGTCGTCTCAAAGCTACCCAGCGCGGTCGATGTGTATGGCGGTCAACCTAGTTCTATGGCTGCCGAGAGCGGATTGCCCACAGTTCGGCAGCAGCCAATCTCCGTTGCCTGTATAGCTACACGGCAGTGATGAACAGCGGTTCGAGCAGGCGGTGGAGCAGGCGTAGGGCAATCAAAAACATGGTGATCTTGACGATGCGCATGAACAGCTGTTGGTTGGCACGATGCAGTAGGCGCACCCCTATCCAAGTGCCGACGTAGGCCGCGACAATCATACCTAGCATGTGCGGCATGTAGTCTTGGTAAGCAAACTGTAACGAGAGGAAGATGGGAATCTTGATGACATGCACAGTTGCTTGCGCCGCGCCTTTGGTGGCAACAATGGTCTCCTTTTGAAAATCGTCGCGGACAAAAAACGGCGCGAGGAAAGGCCCCACCGTGCCAACCAGCGGGCCGATAGCGGCGGTAAATGCGCCGAGCAGAAAAAACCCCGTGGCGTTGAGTTTGATGTCTGGCATACGTTTAGGCTTGAAGACGGTATAGAACAGCAAGGCACAGACAACAGCTAGAAACCACTCGGAGCTGGAAATTTCCCTGATCAAAAAATAGCCGATACAGCCACCGAGTGCGGCCCCGCCGATAAAAAACTTCATCGTGTGGCGATGCACGCTGTGCCGCAACACAAAGACACGGAAGACGTTGGAAAATAATTGCACGATGCCGTGGAGGGGCACGACGATAGTGGGCGGCAAGATCATCATCATCAGGGCAATCATCATCACGCCACCAGCCATACCGGTAAAACCTGCTACCACCGAAGTGATACAGGACGACAGCGCCAGCAAAACGATGCTCAACCTAACCTCCTAGGAAATCACGGAATGATACACAAAAGATGGCAAAATTCCAAAAACTGTCGGGACAAGACGAGGCTGGCTCAGCATTTTTTCTGCGTTTGAGCTTAACTTTGCCAAGCTTTAGCCGACAATCTGTACGAACACACGATCATAGACGAGGGCAATGACATGAGGTTGTTAGCGGCATTGATGGCGCTGTTGTTGGCGGGCTGCCTGCAGCACAGTAGCAGGTCGAAGACAGCTAGCGGCGCTAATGAGGTAACCCACCCACTGGCAGAGCTGTATACTGGTGCAATTTTGCACAATCTCCGCAACTGGTCGAACACCAAGGAGGTTACCGACACGGAGGTAGCCGCGACCAAGAAGGCGATCATGGGTGCGTTGCGCAAGATAGGCTTCAACACCTTGCCAGACCTGAGCGCGGACAAGCTGTTGGCTAGCTTCAGCAAGCAGGACGGGGTAATCGGCATCGCCTCCAAGGGCGAGTTGTGTACTAGCAGCGATCGCAGTTCCTGTTTTCAGCTGCGCATTGTGCCGAGTGGCCACGACATCTACGAGGTTACCATCATCAAGCTGCCTGCTTACGACGATCTCGGTGCAATTGCTGACAGCTGGAGCGATGAAAATATCGGGGAACTGCTGACTACACTGCGGGAAGTCTTCCCTCACGATATTGAAAAAGACCAGCTGCAGGTGGCCAGCCGCGGCAAGGCGGGGAGTTCGACGCTCGTGCTGCTCACCGACGAGACTCCTAGGCGTGAACTGCATATTGAGGCACGTGATGGCGCTATTGACAACAGCAGAAACGCCCAGCACGACTACCGTGTCCATCAGGACGAGATGCGTCCGCAGGGTAGTACGGGTAGATAGCCCTAGCCGAGCAGAAACGCAATCCCGACGAGAATGCCGAGACCGAAGCCAATCACAGAAAACAGCAGCACCTTGCCACGCAAGCGTCGGCGACGGCGGGGGAGTAGCAGTGCGTGCGTGCTTCGTACCCCTTCGTCGCGGGTTAGCTCCGTCCTGCGTTGTGGGCGGGGCGGCAACTTGCCCTTAGCCGCACCGGGCGGTAGTGGTATCTCTATCTCAGGCAAATCATCCTGCCTCGTTACCGGTGGTGGCCGCCGATCACGGCCGCTGAAACTATCGACCATGCCTACCATGCTACGCTCTTTTGCCTACCCTTGTCCAATTTTTTCCTGCCCCCCGACAACGCCATGGTGTCATGATAAATAAAATAAAACACATAACAATATCGTTGACTACCATTACAAAATCATGATAGCAGAGGCAGGGTTGTTGTTTTGTGAATGTTTTGGAGGGTGTGGTGAAAAATTTATTACTGATCATAGTTGGCTTACTTATGGCGGGGGTGGTGAATGCCAGCAAGCTGAGTTCGCCCGTGAAACGCGCCTTGGCGCGACAACTTAGCACACAGCTGGTGACAAGCGTGATGGGTAACAACATCGTAGTGCAGCGGCCAACGCAGGTCGAGGCACAACAACAGCTCATCAGCGGCTACCTGGGTAAACTTGAAGACACCCTGGTCTCGCAGCATGCTCACTTACTAGAAGATTATCTCGGACTCTTTCAAGCAGGCACATCCACGGACATAGAAAAACTTGCGGCGCGAGCTTACGTGCTGGGCAAGAAGACAACCATGAGTTACCTAAAGTCACAACCAGGAGGACGCGCTGCGCTACGCTCTGACAACTTTGGAGCGCAATGGGGACACGGTCTCGGCGAGCGCGCAACACAACAAGCAGAGGCAAAAAAAATATCGGTGCTCGCATCGACATTAGCAAACGAGGTGGCTGTACACCGCGCACTGGTTAGAGAGAAGTTAGGCGACAGCAGCGAGCTAGACCTGGCCACGGAGCTGGTCGAGCACTACCAAGACGACGCTGAGGTAGCAGGCATTGTTGCGGATGATGTGGAGCTATTGAGATCTTTTCCGTTTCTAAATACAAAACTAGCTAAGCACGAGGTAGATCACCTGCTTGACCGTGTCAATAGTGGTAAGTTGAGCTACCCTGAGGTGACGCGAGAGGGCATCAAAACTGTAGTCCTAGCGACTGCTAAAAAAATAAATTTACGTGGTTTACTTGACAGCTATGGCCTTGCTCCTGAGTTTATCGAGCTACAGCTACCAGACATGCTCGCTTATCTCGCCGCTAAGCAGGTGGTAGTCGTTGGCTTGTCTGCTGATAACGAAGAGCAAGCGCTGCTGACAATTCCTCCCAGTGGCGGTGACCAAGGTGGGCCCGCTTTACTAGAGTTGCGTGCACTGGGAGCAGCGCAAAGCGCGCTGGAAGCAGAGCAAAGTGCGGAGCGGTATCTCGCTTTTTGGCAACAGAATACGCCCGCGGCAGGGCTGAGCCACGCGCTAATTGCGCGTGATAGTCAGGGAGAATGGCAACTCTCAGCTGACGAAAAAATTGCTGAAGATAGTATCGCTAAGCACAGCCTGGTATCGCTTGCTGATATTTATGGTAAGCCATATGCCGATGTCCTCAACGAAAATTATTCCGAAATACCTGGTGGCGTGCTGGATAATGAAATGATACGTGCCACAGGAGAGCTGCTAGAAAGTAATTTCAGCGCGGAGCTAGGTGTAACCTATGCGCAATTGCAGGAAGACACAAATATTCTTGCTGCCACGGGACAGTTTCTAATAGAGATGGGTTGGAGTTGGCACAAGTTTAGTAATATCGTCTATCCACAAGATAGCCGCGAGGCCGCGTTGTTTGTAGATTACTACATGTGGCATCTAACAGCTGAACCTACACGGTGGACGAGGCAACATATCTTTACCACTACGAGTGCAACCTCCAAGAGGCTGCAAGTAGCTCTCAACGCAGAGAAAACAACACTGTCAGAGCCTAAAAAGATCGCGGCAATTGAAAATTTTTTAGCGAAACTACCAGACCTTATTGCCAAGGGAGTCATTACCGAATTGATCGTGTCTGCACATGAAGATGAAAATCTGACCCGAGACGAGAGGCACGTAGCATTGTTTACAGAGGCAGTTGAAAGAGGCGTAGCATATTATGGCAAATGGGGTAACCTGTCAATAGGGTTTATTGATCATGAGCCCCGTCCACGTGTCGGTTCAGTTTTCGATAAAATTAACCAATTGGTAGAGCTCGGAGTTACAGACAAGCAGTTAAAAGATAATATCTTCACAGGAAATGTTTTCAACAAGCTCGTCGCGGGAAAGATCGTTACCGAGAGGAACTTGAATGAAATGCGCAAGCTTTTGGATAGACAGAAGCTAAACGCTATCGTTGATGGTCTTGATGCAGTTGAAGACAAAGAAGACGTGGTGCACAATATTATGTCGCTGCCGATGCTGATCCAAAGATATGGGGTTGCCAAAAAATTTGTTAACGGCACATCTTCGGTGTCTAACTTGCTGAGTGTTTTGCGGGGCGTAGAAGAAAAAAGCATGTATAAACCTATTGCTACCCGTATGCTAGAGGAAATTAAAAATGGCAACAGCACTGCAACCCGTATTATGAAGGAGATTGTGGCCATCAACTCTAGCGAGATTGACGGCAAGAGACGTTATTTTATGGGAAAAAAGTCGCCCATCTTGTATTTCACTGTGCATGGAACTTACACAGAAGTAGACAATGTAGTTCACGCTCTACCTCTAGTGAAAGTGGGGCAGATCGCTTACGATGCAAAATATATGGAGGATGGTAAAGGCTTTCTGAAAGATGGTAAAGGCCTTATGGTTGATGATTTAGACAAACTAAGTGAACACAGCAGTATAAAGCAAAGTTTAGCAGCAGGGCATCATCTTTTAGTTGCATTCACACTGCCAGGCGTTACTGCTCACAAATTTAGGGCCTTAACTCACGAGATTTTTAACCACCAGGGGGTGCGACCAGCTCAGCCATCGATGTTGATAAATATTGCTTCTGACGACGATATGGGCACGTTTCTAGAGTTTACCGAAGACATCGTTATCGACGCTGGTGTGCCGATGATTGCTGTTGACAAGCTAGGGGAAAATATATTTGAAGTCGCTGAGCGAGTCCTAGGAGAAGCTCTCAACCGTCTGGAGACGCACGGCTATGTCGCGGTTGCAGCACCACCGCGGGCGAGCACATCTTCGGCAAAAAATTCCACACAGGTTGCTCAGGAGCAAGACTCAGGTTTCCTGCGACGTGAGTTGCCCGTCGAGCTTAAGCCAGCAACAAAACAAAAGACTGAGCGCAGTAACAAGATACGCGAGCAGGTAACAGAACAGGCCCTGCTGCCGAGTGCGGCACAGCAGGCGAGTGCTGAGCTTAACGCTGAGATCACGCAGCTGAGCAATGCCATAGGGCGAGGCGAAGATTTGTCGGCTATCCCGATCTGGTTGCACTTACAGGCAATTATTAGATACATGGGCACAAATCCCGAAGCGCTGTCAAAGCGTGCTGATCTGCTAGACAAGCAGGGACGTTTCTTCGCGGTGGTTACCGCTGAGTCAACGACATTGCCTCGCGACGAAGAGTTGCAGGCGGTCAAGCTGGCTTTGATCAAGTTCACGAATAAAAGAAAAGATATTACTCCACAATCTAAGCAACGACTGCTCAAGCGCTTGCAGAGCGAGCTAGCGAGCGTAGAACAAAAACTCAGGGCCGAAGAGCTGACGCGTGCTCGTCCCAACCCAACCACGCCTCCCGCGACGCTAGAAGTCAAAGAAAACAGGGCCGTAGCGATCACTGAGGAAGAACCACGCGTGCGCTTGCCGCAGAAAGACACCCTGAAAAAGATTGACGCGGAAGATGTCCAAGCTTTTTTGCAGGGTGACCTACTGCCAACCTATCAGTCGTTTTCGGAATTAATGCTACACTTAGATGTGAACACGGTGCGAGAACTTACAACTGAGCTTAACAAGACATTGATTGCGGTCAATGCCAGGCTTGTCTTGCAGGGAGAAGAAGAAATTGTGTTGCTGAGTACTCCTTTTCTCACCCATTTAGTTGGCTACGAGCACGGCAACTCTGATTTTATCGATAGAACTTTATGGAAGCTGAAAATTATCGCGACATATTACGAGCATCCACAGCAAGCAAAAGTTGTTGGGCTTATCAAAGACATCATGCGTGCCGCGAGAATTCAACGCTGTGAAAATGCTGAGCAGTTGAACCGCGCGCTAGAAAACAGCCGAGCTAACTTGCAGGTTAGCGCTGAGCAGTTTGCGACAATAAAAGAACTTACCAGCATCGCACTGAGCGAATGGCAAAAAGATTGGGATATGTAGAGTACGCTGTGCTGCACGCGGCTTTTTGTCCCGCTCGTCTACGAGGCTTTTTTGTAACGCTCGCTTCCTAGCTCGCTTCGCTCGCTACGCTGCTTTTTGTATCGCTCGTCTACGAGGCTTTTTTGTAACGCTCGCTTCCTAGCTCGCTGCTTGCACTCTGATCTCTCGTTACTGCGTTCGGGCTCGTCATCAGACTTCTCGGCTATTGCGTTCAGGCTTGCCTATCGAGAGCTTCATGAACGGCACGGCAAGACCGTTCGCTGCGCTGCGGCCTTTTGTATCGCTCGCTTCCTAGCTCGCTGCTTGCTCTCAGACCACTCGCTATTGCGTTCAGATTATGCTTTTGCACAAGGCATGTACTTGCACCTAACTCAAGGGAGAGTTTCTCGGCAGGTCTGTGCCGTGGCGCGCTACGCGCTACGCGGTTTTCTATATCGCTCGCTTTCTAGCTCGCTCCTCGTCCTCAGACCTCTTGCTATCGCGTTCGGGCTTGCCCCCAAGCCCCTCTGCTTGCCCTCAGGCTCCTCGGCGGTTGCCCCCATCGCTTGCCTACCGAGAGCGCCGTGGCGCGCTGCTTTTTGTATCGCTCGCTCTTCGAGGCTCTTTGCCGCTTTCTCGCTCGCTACGCTCGCTGGACTGTTTGCCGCTTTCTCGCTCGCTACGCTCGCTGGACTGTTTGCCGCTTTCTCGCTCCTGTATTTACATGGTGTTATGCGGATTTATGGCTGAAATTAAAAAATAATAAAATAATATATTGCAAAAAAAAACGATATGAGATAACCTGCTGTGTGGTTTTTTTGTAATACTTTTTAAGAGGTGTAACGATGAAAGTTTTCGCAACATTATTAGCTATGTTATTGGCGACGGGGATGAACAATGTAGCCATAGCTGACACTGACCAGCCGCTTGTCACTGTGGGTTATGATAAAAATCTTGACGAAGGGTTGCTTATCTCCAAAAATAAGGTGGTTACAGGAGCTGTTACTGTCGGTGCTGCAGTCATTGGCGCCCTTGGTGGTATGGCCTTAACAAAACGTATTATGAAAGGATTGGCAAAGGAGATAGAGAGTGCTGAAGATATGTATATTACTATAGATCTTAATCCAATATTTGATGGGATGTTTGATAGGCTAAGAAAAAAATGGGGTCAAGGTAGTAAGGTTACTGAGGTCACCAAAGAATCAGAAATAACTGCTTTTAACGAGCGGTTAGATGATGTCAAGCGGCTGACCAAAAAGTTTGCAGAGAATCCTGATGATGAGCAAGCTATTAAGGAAGCGATCGATGCAGCGGAGCGCATTGATGCTATGATCAAAGAGGCAGGCAGTGATGAACTTGCTAGAAGATTAGCGGTGTTCAGTATAGAAATGACGACAGATGTCGAGACTGATACGCTACTAAAAAACCTACAAGAAGCGAGCACTTCCGCGGCTCGGCAAGAGGCTAAAGAAGCAATCGAAGAAGCGATTGAAGAATTTAGTAAAGAGCTAGCTCAGCTGCGTGCCGGGGATTACGATGACATGGCTAAGGAAGTCGTTGAATCTAATCTGCCTAATCCTAGGAAAACTTACGATAACTTTGAAACCTATGTTGCTGCCCAAAAAAATGCTACAGGAGCTAAGCCAGAAGCTGAGCTACGTGAGCTGTGGGATAACTATGACGAGATTTTTGCGACGCGGGTAGAGGAACTTTCAAAAAACTTAGCAAATGATGTTATGGAGACGTTTGAAAGGAGCTTGAATAAATTACGATCAGCACTGCAATAACGAGCCACGCAGCGCAGCGTAGCGCTACGCTGCGCTGCTCGCGGCCTTTTGTAACGCTCGCCTTACGAGACTTTTTGCCGCTTTCTCGCTCGCTACGCTCGCTGGACTTTTTGCCGCTTTCTCGCTCCCTCATCGCTACGCGATGCTTTTTGTCCCGCTCGTCTACGAGGCTTTTTTGTAACGCTCGCTTCCTAGCTCGCTGCTTGCACTCTGATCTCTCGTTACTGCGTTCGGGCTCGTCATCAGACTTCTCGGCTATTGCGTTCAGGCTTGCCTATCGAGAGCTCCATGAACGGCACGGCAAGACCGTGCGAAAACCCGACCACAAATATTGCCGTATTGCCGTTAGTTTATTTTTTTGCATAAGGCATGTGTCTATACCTGTTGAGGTCGGGTTTCTCGGTAGGGCTGCGCCGTGGCGCGCTACGCGCTACGCTGCTTTTTGTATCGCTCGCTTACTAGCTCGCTCCTCGTCCTCAGACCTCTTGCTATCGCGTTCAAGCTTGCCCCCAAACCTCTCGGCTATTGCGTTGAGGCTTGCTTTCAGGCCCCTCTGCCTGACCCCAAGCCCCCCTTGCCTGACATCAAGCCTCTCGTCATTTTCAGAACGCTTTTCTTGCGACAACACGAGCCCAAGTGCCGCTGGCCTCGTTATCGTACCTCTTGTCATCGAGATTAGCATCGGTGGACTGATCGTGACGGTTGTACACCGCCACAAGCGATATGCCGTCATCAGGCAGCAGATCGACAGTGCCGCCAACACTTATGGCGACATTGCGGATGTCGAAATCACCGTCTGCCTCCATCGGTCGCTTGATAACGCCATCGATGGTGTGTTGAACATAACCGCCAAGGATGAGGTTGACACGCCCGTCGGCGAAACTAACATTAATGCTACCACCCGCAGTGTGATAGAGCATGTGGTCGAGATCAGCATCTTCACCGGCCCAGTCATTTAATTCACCCTGCCAGGTCTCGCCAAGCTTAACGGGGCCGATGTCACCGAGGTGCATCGCCGAGCTGAGCTTGAGGTTAACAGCAAGCGCATCGCCGCTGGTAAACAAATCCGTGAGCGGATAGTTTATCCCCGCACGATAAAGAGCTACCCCGTGTGAACGTACCGAATCGGCACTCTCCCCTGGGTTAGCGAGTAAGTTGAGATCGTTGTCAACATACTCGTAACCAAGCCCAGCAATCTGAACCGGCCCGTCGTGGTAGCGCAGCAAGTAACCGCGGGCATTGCGGAAAAACACCCTCGTTCTCCCGACTAAGGCATCTGTATTCACGTAGCCATAGGACATGCCGCCATCACCGTTATCAATCAACAACATCCGTGCCCCTGCGTAGGTGACTGTCTTGATGCCAATGTCGTCAATGCCGTCAGTCGTATCAGGATGGTAGCGAAACGACGTGGTCTGATAGGCACTAAAGCTTTTAGTTTTAGCCGTCGTGCCAATACGTATCGTCCCGAAATTGTTGCCACTATTGTGATAGACCCCTTTCCCCACCCAGTGTGAGAAGCTAAGGCCAGGACTTGCCGCCATCTTCTCGACCGTGGAGCGCCCGTTATTACTCGGAGCATAAGAGCTATAATTTGCCGCCGTCTTCCCGATCGTGGAGCTGCCTCTGGCAAAAATATCCCCCGTGCCCCTGGCCTGGGCAAGCTCCGCATCTGGACTCAAGAAATCAGCCGACACCGCCTCAGCTGGCGTGGCAAAGTTGATCACACAAGCCGCCGCAACACAAGCCGCCGTGATTGCCACCTTGCCGTCGACCGCAACCCTAGACAACTGCTGCCCAACCCGTGGAATCACGCGCTTGACTACCTCCCTGACATTCAGCCGACCCGCATCAGCCGAAGCCGCGGCCAGCAACAGTATTGCCGCGGTGAGCCATACACACATGCCCCGAAAATTCGATCCTCGCCTCATCGACCCTACCCCCAAAACTGATTAGCAAATCCAAAAAACCTGCGCGCAAGATACAGTTGTAAGTTGGCTTCGTAAACAAAATTTTTTCAAAATTTCTAAAAATTCTGGTGGAGAGCGGTGGCTAGCTGTCGTGGCCAGTTGCAGCTGGCAAAATCATCAGCTGGCGCGTAAAACCTGTGCCAATCGATTTTGTGTGGATGCGCTGGTCATCGTCTAGTGCGAGATGAATGAGACGACGTTCGTGTGCCCCGCGGCAATCCATGCTCAGGGGGCGTTGGTCGGCGATCACCTGTGCGGCAAGGTCTCTCGCCCGCTGCACGATTTTGGCTTCCCTATTAACACGATGCTGTTTGATATCGACGAAGATGCGGAAAGGCAGGCTACGGCGCAGGTGGCGAGGTTTTTTCCTGAGCAGATGCTCCAGCGCCTCGATAATTTTCGGGTGGCGGCGAGCAGAAGACAACAGCCAGTCATCGTCGATGTTGAAGATTAGACGCTGTCCATCACGGTGAGCACTCACCATCACCTCGCGACCACTGACAAGACTACAGATGTCGCGACAGTAGCTGACCAATTCAGCCATTACCTCCTGTTCCACGGTATGCGAGAGTTCGGCGGTGTGACCTGCCTCAGTGCTGGAGCGATTCCAGACCTCAAGCTCTACTTTGCGTGAAAACAGCGCGGCAAGGCCTCTACTCTTCTTCAGCAGCCGATAGGCAACCTGAGCCTGTGGCACGCCAAGCGCGGCACCAGCCTTGACCAAGGCGAGTTCAATGGTTTTAGCCTCGACATGCATATTGCCGCTTCCTAGCTCGCTCCGCTCGCGAGACTTCTTGCCGCTTTCTAGCTTCGCTGACTGTTTGCCGCTTTCTAGCTTCGCTGACTGTTTGCCGCTTTCTAGCTTCGCTGACTGTTTGCCGCTTTCTAGCTTCGCTGACTGTTTGCCGCTTTCTAGCTTCGCTGACTGTTTGCCGCTTTCTAGCTTCGCTGACTGTTTGCCGCTTTCTAGCTTCGCTGACTGTTTGCCGCTTTCTAGCTTCGCTGACTGTTTGCCGCTTCCTAGCTCCTTGCCGCTTCCTAGCTCGCTCCGCTCGCGAGACTGTTTGCCGCTTTCTAGCTTCGCTGACTGTTTGCCGCTTCCTAGCTCCTTGCCGCTTCCTAGCTCGCTCCGCTCGCGAGACTGTTTGCCGCTTTCTAGCTTCGCTGACTTCGCTGACTGTTTGCCGCTTTCTAGCTCCCTGCCGCTTTCTAGCTCCCTGCCGCTTTCTAGCTCGCTCCGCTCGCGAGACTGTTTGCCGCTTTCTAGCTTCGCTGACTGTTTGCCGCTTTCTAGCTCCCTGCCGCTTTCTAGCTCGCTCCGCTCGCGAGACTGTTTGCCGCTTTCTAGCTCCACGCCCTCGCTCCTCTGTGCGCGTCAAGCAAATTTACGATTCAGCCACTGCTGTTGCATGATCGATACGATCGTGTTTGCCAACATATAGATCACCATGCCCGATGGTAGTGACAGCATCATCAGCGTGAAAACAATGGGCATCAGCATCATAATTTTTTGTTGATTTTTGTCCATACCTGTCATCGGCGTAAGTTTCTGCTGGGCGAACATGCACACACCTAACAGCAGCGGCGTAACGTAGTAAGGATCTTTAGCTGACAGGTCGGTCACCCAGGCAAAGAAAGGCGCATGGCGAAGTTCAATCGATGTCGACAACACCCGATAGAAGGCAAAAAAGACGGGAATCTGTGGCAAGATCGGCAGACAGCCCTTCATCGGGTTGACTTTGTTCGCACTCATGAACTTCATCAGCTCCTGCTGCTGGCGCTTGGGATCGTCCTTGTAGCGCGCCCTGATACTAGTCATCTGGGGCTGAAGTTTTTTCATGCCCTGCATCGAACGCACCGAACTGCGAGTCAAGGGATAAAAGAGAATTTTAATGAAGACGGTCAGCAAAATTATGGCAATGCCATAGTTGCCCACAAACTTGTAGAGCCACTTGATAATTGCTAGCAGCGGCAGGCTGATGGCACTGAACCAGCCAAGATCAAGTGTCCCACTCAGACGCTGGTCGTAGCTTTCCATATCTTCAAGCACCTTAGGCCCGAAGTAGCCCCGCAGCGGAAAAGAGACCTGCCCTTGTGCCCTCACCAAACCTTGCTTTTGCCAGGCCAACAGCGCAATGTCGCACGCGTTGCGTTCACGTGCTAGCGGTTCGGCACTGAAATTTGCCCGCATCATGTCGGTTAACAGCACTCCCAAGAAATAGTGGCGATCCAGCCCTAGCAGGTCGAGTTGGCTGTTTGGGGTGCGCAACTCCTCGTCCATATCATCGCAGTAGCCCTGTAGATCGTGCCAGTCGATCGTATTGCGCAGCTTGGCGATAATCTGGGTGCGTTCGAGCGGAATCACAGGGATGAAAGACGAAGCCTGTTCCCCATACTCAACCCGCTGCGAGAACAGCAAGCCCGCGTGCAATTCTCGCCCCTGTTTGGTGATGTTCCTGAAACGCAGCACCATGTCTAGACCATAGCCCCGTTCAGGAAAGCCGAATTCGTGCGTAACCCGCCAACCGTCCTGTTCATACCACGCAATCAGCGTGCGCCCATCCCGTCGGGCGTGCAAATATCCATGTCCACGCCGGGCCTGCGTGGTCACGACCCCCTGAATAAAGAGCGGATCGCTGACCAGATTGACCTGTGCCGCGTCGGGATCAACCCCTTGACGATACTGCTGGAGCTCGATGGTAGTGAAGCCCCCGACACGTGGATCGAAACGCCAAACAATCTCAGCGTTGCTAAAAGTTTGCTGCTTCACACTCAAGTTCTGGTAATCACGTGGCTGTTCGCTCTTGCCCACCGTGGCACGCCGCGGTCGCCTCTCCGCCTCGTCCTGCGGTTGAGCCACTGGTGCGTTTTGCTGCTCAGCCGTGGTGGGACGCTGTGGCGGATACTTGTTAGAGAGATACTGTGAGTAAATAATGTAGAACAGAATACATGCCAGTATCGCCAGCAGCGAACCTTTATCCATATTCACGGTAAATCAACTCCTCCACGACTGAAGGGCTGGCAGCGCACTAAACGCCACGCACTTTTGCGCAGTGCACGCAGCAAGCTCTCGCGCTGCAGGCAGCTCAGTGCGTACTCCGAACAGCTGGGATAAAAACGACAACACCGCCCCAACAGCGGCGAGCAGCAGTACTGGTAAGCCTTGATAAGTGTGACCAGCAATGTGCGCAGCATCGTTCAACTCCGTGCCAATTGAGTGACAAGTATCTGCAACGTGCGCAGCAAGTCCGCGGGCATTTGGCGAGGCATGTCTGTTGCACGACGCTTGACGATCACCACAAAATCGAGCGGCCCCGTGGCGTTAAGCTCGCACTTACGGAACAGCTCCCTGGCAATGCGCTTGCAGCGATTACGCACCACCGCGCTACCAACTCGCCGCGAGACAATCAAACCAAGACGGTGCTGTGCCGCAGGCGATGGACGCGCGTAGACAACCGCACTGCGCCCAGCACGGGAACGACCGTTGCCAAGCACGGTCTTGAATTCACGGCGGGTCTTCAGTCTGCTGTGCCGCGGAAACTTGCAACCAGAGGAGGTCACTTCCGATAAGCTTGAATGCTGATACGCTTGCGACCCTTCGCACGTCTGGCACGGAGCACATTGCGTCCGCCTGGCGTGCGGCTGCGAGCACGAAAACCATGCGTGCGTGCCCGACTTTTACAGTGGGGCTGATACGTTCTCTTCATCGTCGCCTCATTGTTGTCTCTTCAATCTACTCGCTATCGATGCCCGCATCTGAAATAATGAAGGTATAGGGCACGCGAGAGGCTCTGGAATAACAGATCATCGTGGGCAAGGCAACAGCACAGGATCAGCATCTATGCCACATGCATCCGCTCCCCCGCTACACCACACAAGCAGTTACCTCGAAGTCGATGGCGAGGCCTTGCGTTACAATTTGCGCACGCTACAGTCTGTGGTCGGTGCGCCGCGTGCCGCGTTAGTTTTGAAGGGCAATGCCTATGGTCACGGCTACGAACAGGCTTGCCAGGCCTTTCCGCAACGTCGTCAGCTGACCGTCTGTGTCCACAGTATCCGCGAGGCTTACCGCTTGCTACAATACGGAGCTTGGCAGCGCATCATCGTCATGGGCGGCATTCTACCACAGGACTTGCAGTTGCAGCAGCTGCACCCATCGATCGAGTTAACGGTCGGTAATTTCGAGTTGCTGGAGCACTGCCTTCAGAGCGACGGCTCGCGGCACTTACATCTCAAGTTCGACACGGGGCTAGGACGACAAGGCTTCAACATTACCGATCTACCCCTCGTGCTGGAAAAAACTGCATCGCACAAACATCAGGTTGTGGGGATAAGTTCGCACTTCGCTGATGTCGAGGACGTGCTCGAGCAGAGCTATGCTGAACGGCAGTTAGGCCTATTCGACGAAATTATTGCTGCCTTCACAACACATGGCTACAAGGTTGAACGGCACATAGCATCGAGTGCCGCAGCATTGGTGCTGCCGCGTAGTCACTTTGATCTCTGTCGTTTCGGCATCTCGCTGTATGGTTTTTGGCCCTCAAAGGTCGTGCAGTTGTCCTACTTCAAACTCAATACCGAGATGGTGCAACTGCGCCCTGCCCTGACGTGGAAGACCCACATTACAACGGTGAAAATCTTACCGCCTAACAGCTACATCGGTTACGGCTGCACGTGGAAAAGCGCACAGGCGATCAAAATTGCCGTGTTGCCGGTCGGCTATTACGACGGCTACCCGCGACAGGCAGGCAATGCCAACAGCTACGTGCTGGTTGAGGGGACGCACTGTGCTGTGCTGGGGCGTATCTGTATGAACATGATAATCATCGATGTTTCGCACCTGCCAGCAGTCAAGGCTGGTGACGCGGCGGTGCTTATCGGTCGAGATGGCAAGGCACAGGTCAGCGCCGAGCAACTTGCCGAGTGGTCAGGCACGATCCAATACGACATCGTCAGCCGTATCAATCCCAACCTTGAACGCGTCTTGATTTAGACCTGAGAAACCTGCTGCTTTTTGTATCGCTCGCTGCGCTCGCTACGCTGCTTTTTGTAACGCTCGCTTCCTAGCTCGCTTCGCTCGCTACGCTGCTCTTTGTATCGCTCGCTTCCTAGCTCGCTGCACGTTCTCAAACCTCTCGTTACTGCGTTCGGGCTTGCTACGCGGCTCTCTGCTTGTCCTCAGACTTCTCGCGGTTTCGTTCAGGCTTGCCTATCGAGAGCCTAATGAATGGCGCGGTGAGACCGTACGAAAAGCCGACCACAAATACTGCCGTATTGCCGTTAGTTTATTTTTTTTGCACGAGGCATGTGCCTATACCTGTTGAGGTCGGGTTTCTCGGTAGGTCTGCACCGCGCCCAGCTGCGCTGCGCGGCTTTTCTGTAACGCTCGCTCTACGAGGCTTTTTTGCCGCTTTCTAGCTCCCTCGCTGCTTGTTCTCAGACCTCCCTGTATTGCATTCAGGCTTGCCTGCTAGCCCCTCTGCCTGTTTTCAAACCTCTCGTTATTGCGTTCAGGCTTGTCTACCGAGGGCTTTATGAACGGCACGGGTAGACCGTGCGAAAACTCGACCACAAATACTGCCGTATTGCCGTTAGTTTATTTTTTTGCACGAGGCATGTGCCTATACCTGTTGAGGTCGGGTTTCTCGGTAGGTCTGCGCCGTGCCAAGATAACGGAGATTTGCGATAAGTAAGGTCTTTGCCCCCAAGCCTCTCGGCTGTTGCCCACACCTCTTGCCTACCGAGAACTCCATGAACGGCGAGGCGAGGCCGTACGAAAACTCGACCACAGATATTGCCAACACTGCAACCAGGCTATTTTTTTGCACAAGGCATGTGCTCACAACCTATTTTAGGGCGAGTTTCTCGGTAGGGCTGCGCCTCGCCAAGACAACGGAGGTACGCACGGCTTTTTGTAACGCTCGCTTTCTAGCTCGCTGCTTGCGCTACGCGCTGTGCTACGCGGCTTTTTGTAACGCTCGCTTCCTAGCTCGCTGCATGTTCTCAGGCCACTCTGCGCGCCCCCTCTGCTTGCCCCTAAGTCTCTCGGCTGTTGCCCCCACCTCTTGCCTACCGAGGGCTTTATGAACGGCACGGCGAGACCGTACGAAAACGACCGCAGATATTGCCAATACTGCAACCAGGTTATTTTTTTGCACGAGGCATGTGCCTACATCTATCTCAGGGGAGAGTTTCTCGGTAGGTCTGCGCCTCGCCAAGACAACGGAGGTACGCACGGCTTTCTGTAACGCTCGCTTCCTAGCTCGCTCCTTGCACTCAGACCTCTCGCCATTGCGTTCAAGCTTGTTCTCATACCTCTCGCCATTGCGTTCAAGCTTGTTCTCAGATCTCTTGCTATTGCGTTCAAGCTTGCCCCCAAGTCTCTCGTTATTGCGTGCTGGCTTAAATGCTCCTTGACCGCACTTGGCGCGGATGTTTAGACTGCGCCCGCGTCGTTGGAGGTGAGTAGCAGTTGAGCACCGAACTGATAGTAAGAGTGCCAGGCAAAGTTATGCTGTGTGGCGAGTACTACGTGCTGGTGCGTGGGGCGCGGGCGTTGGCATTCGCCCTCGACACCTATCTTGAAGTCTACGTGCGCTATGACACCGCGGTGCGGGAATCGCTAACACTGCACTCCGATCTTTGGGACGCGCCGCGGCAGATTGACGCAGCAACTGCACGCGATGACATGCTGGTCTCTACCGTCTGCGAGCTGATGCCACCTGGCAAGCATAAGGTCGAAGAAATCCGAGTTACTTCACAGCTCGACCCCCAGTTCGGTTTTGGCTCGTCGTCGGCACTGCGTTTAGCCCTGACTCTCATCGCCTTTCTGCAACAGCGCGGCGGGAGTCTGATTGTGCCGCACGCTAAGCGTTGGCAACTAGCCGGGCAAGCTTTTGCGTTGCAGAAAGAAAGTCAAGGACTCGCCTCTGGTTATGATGTGGCAACGCAGTTCGTCGGCGGCATTGTTGAATATCGCAGTTGTGGGGGGGAATGGCCTTACTTTCTCGATGTGATGCCAATGCGGCCGTTTGAGGATGAAGACTTGCTCGGCCACCTCAGCGAAGTGGTGCATATCTTTATCGGCGGGCGAGGGGCGGATACCACTACCGTCATGCGCGCCACCAAAGACTGGATTGACAGCCAAGGTCATTTGCCCATGGTCATGAACACCGACCAACTGCAAAGTGCTTTCTCGGCTACCCTGCGTGATCTGGGCAAACTGCACACACTCATCGAGGCTATGGCCCAGTGGCGGGCATGGTTTTCTGCTTCTCCCCATTTCCCCACCCACATCGATGCCGCCCTGCGCACGGTCAGCGGACGAGATTCTCTCTGGAGTTGGAAAACCAGCGGCGCGGGCGGTGAAGATGCTCTCATCGTCGTCGGCTACGAGCAAGACATCACTGCTATCCCGTCACACCTGGCCAAACTGGGCTGGCAGCGCTTCGACTACCGTGTCGCGGAACGTGGCCTGAGCTTGCGGCGAGTTTGAATAAGTTCGCGGCCTCAACCGCTCAAAAGCCCCGCTGCGGCTAGCACCACCTTTTACAAGCCGAGAATTTTCACGTATACTGCCGCCTGCCAAAGGATAACAGACGCAACATGAGCATATACCACCAACTTCACCAAGCCCTCGCACTCTATGAACAAGGCTGGCTGGAACAGCCCTTCTACGACGACCCCAGTATCATCGCCCAGCGCCAATGCCTGCAAGGCTTTCACCAACTACTGGCTCACGATGTCGATCCCTTCGCCCGCACAACGCGGCCCGGGCACATCACCGCCTCGGCCTTCGTTATTGACATGCAGATGCGGCAAGTGTTGTTGACCCTGCATGCCAAACTTAACCTCTGGCTACAGCTTGGTGGTCATGCCGATGCAGGGCAGCATGATGTGCAAGAGGTCGCCTATCGTGAAGCTTGCGAAGAATCAGGCTTGACTGACTTGTATTTTCTAGACACCCGCCCGCTGTTCGCGCCCTTGCGCGCGGCGACGGTGGCAATTCCGTTTGATATCGGCATCCATCAGATCCCTGCCATCGGCACAGACAGCGCCCACCTGCACTACGACATCAGTTACATCATCTGTGCGGAACGCCGTGCCCCCTTAGCGATAAGCGCAGAGTCACACGATCTGCGTTGGTTCGACTGGGAAAAAGCTCGCACCTTCTGTGATCCTAGCGTGCAGCGGGCACTCGGCAAGTTGATGGCAATTAGGGCTTTTGCTGTGAGAACCGCAAAGCTACAGATACCAGCCGTTTTCCCACGTTATACGGGCTAGTTCGTTCTGCCCTTTGATCGAGGGGTGGAAGCAGTCGTAGTTAGAGAGATGATCGAGGGAGAATTCAAAATCAAAAACTTCGCCGACAAATTTCACATTATCCTCGTACTTGGTTGCTAGTTCTCCCAGCATCTCGTTGGCGGCGACGAGACGCGCCCGGAACGCCAGCCGTTCCGCCTCAGTGCGTTTAGAACTCAGCAGACTAGGGCAGGCTTCAAAATAATCCCACCGCCTGCCGCAGGTGTCCTTACCCTGCTCGTAAATGCGGTACATGTTGGGAATGGCAGGCAACACGATGCGCACTTCAGCGTTGATGTCGATGCTCTTATCGATGACGTTCTTCACGTTAGCCTGTAATTTGTGCAGGCCTTTAGCGTAATCTTCGCCCCAGTCGCAGACATCGTTAGCTCCAATCAGCAAGGTCAGATAGTCGATCGTCGGAGCTTTGGCTTTCTTTAGCTGTTCGGTTAGCCCCTGCGAGGTCGCGCGTGATTTGGCGACGTTGATAGCTTTGAGCTCTTGGGAAATGATTTTTTGGAGTTTGTGCAGGTGACTTTTCACCCGACCCGAGACACCCGTTGACCAGTTGTAACGCACGTTGTTGAAGTCACCGGGCCAGCGTGCGTTGAAGCCCGCCGTGATCGAGTCACCCATCGACACGATATACCACTTGTCGCTGGCCTCAGCCTGAACGGCACAGAAGAGTAAAAACAGGGCACATGCAGGCAGCCGTAGGCACATGGTCTATCCCCCCTCATTGTCGTGAAGTCGTACCTCCATCCTACACCAGATCATACGGTCTTGCAAATTACCCTCAGTGCCCCCCGCCTCGCTGTGGATAAATTGGCATCCAGATAGAGCTGCCGCGGTAAAAACGCACGAAGTGCCGCTGTTCCATCTTTTGCAGCCACCGCGGCCTCTGCACCGCGGTTTTTTTATCCCGTGCACGACGATAGAAGTTGATCTTCAAGTTGACCACGATCAGCTCGGTAAGTGTGCTGTCCTCAATACCGAGACGCACAAAGTCTGCCTGCATCAAGGCATGCTTTTGCAGCACATAACGCCTCGCCGCGGCGATATCTGCGGGGCTGGGACGATAACGATCGTAACGTTCCAACTCCAGCAGGATGAGCATGTCCTCCCGAAACATATCGAGCCAATCACGCCACCGCGATGCCGAGATGATAGCCGCGGTCTCAGGCTGACGCACGACGCGCAACGCCTCTCTGACCAAGGTGTGTGCTTCCAATTGCCGTTGCGTATAGCTGTCATTGTTGATTTGCAGCAACAAGCGATCGCCCAGCGTGTAGGCGCTGTTGCCCAAGGCGAGCACGTATATAACCAGCAGACGCATCATTCACTGAGCTTTAGGGTGGATGTTATTGCTCCAACGCGGCGTCTGAGCTGTGTGCAAGCCTGTGGATAACTTGCGCTGCATGCTGCCGTCACGATTCATGAGGTAAAGTTGCGCGGCCCCCTTGCGTTTGCGTTGCGGTGTGCGGGTGGAAAAAAACACCAACAGCATGCCATTGGGTGACCACGAAGGATTCTCGTTATCGCCGTTGTTGAGCGTCATGCGTTCAAGATTAGAGCCATCTGCATTCATCAAAAAAATATCAAAACGATCGATATCACGATCATAACCAGCAAAAGCAATCTGGCGTGAATCAGGCGACCAGGCAGGGTTAGCATTATACCAGCCCGCATACGTCAAGCGCTTGTCGTCAGTCACCTGCACCCGATCCATACTCCAATTCAACGTGGCCCGAAAAATATGTGGATTGCCATACCGCCCTGAAACGAACGCCAGCCACTTGCCATCGGGCGAAAAGGCAGGATCAACGTCAAGCCCCAGTCCCTTGATCAAACGCCGCCGCGACATGCCATAGCGATCGATGACGAAAATATCCGTGTCGCCGCGCTGTGAGCCGGTGAAGGCAACAATGTCGCCAGTGTGAGCAAAATGCCCGCCACTGTTGATGCCTGCTCGCCCCGACAACTTGCTGTGCTTCTCGTGCACCTGGTCATAGATGAACAGGTCAGGATTGCCATCCTCAAAAGACGTATACACCAGATAGCGACCGTCAGGACTCCAGGCGGGGGAGAGATGATGCGCAGGCGTGCTGGTGAGCTGGGTAAGATTGCCGCCATCAAAATCCATCGTATAAATCTGCTTGTGATCTTTTCTATGTCGTTTACCCACAAAGGCAATTTTGGAAAAAAACAAGCCAGGTTTGCGGGTGTAAGTTTTAAGCACCGTATCGCCGTAATCACGTAGGGCGTAATCGATGTTGGCACGGGAGACATCGGGGTAAGTTTTTTTGATGATGGTTGTTTTTCTTTTGATGTCAAAAGTTTGCAGCGTCAGGAGCATGGTCTTGTCTTCGCCTTTTGTCAGTGTGCCACGCACTAGAACTTCAACGCCGAGCTTGCGGAAACTCTGCAGGGGTAGCTCGGCATTCTCGTAAACCTTGCCGCGCATAGTATTGAACAGGCGGCTGAATTCCAGCAAGCTACGTAGACGTTGCTGTCCCCAGCTGGCGAGCGCGGCGCTGTTCTGTTGCTTGACTTGATCGCGAAAATGCGGCACTGCCGTGACGATTTTCCTGAACGAAGGGTTGTCGATGTTGACAATCAGCGGTGAAGCCGACAGGGGTAGTGACAACAGAGAAATTAACCACCCCAGGGCAAGGTATTTGTGCACAACAGTCCTCCTAACCAGTCATCAGCGGCGTAAGGATAACGATGATTTGCTTGTCGACTAACTCCGACGGCGGTATGGGGAAGGGCGAAGTATTGCGCACCGCAGCCATTGCCAGATCGTCAAAAATTCTGTTGCGGGACGACTTGATCACCCGCATGCGCAGCAGATTACCACGTGCATCAATCCTTATCTCCAGCTTGACCTTGATGTTAGCGTTCTTCAAGTCATAGATGTCAGGTAAAATAAAGTTGCGTTTGATCGCTACTCGTAAGACCGTCTGATAGTTGGCTGCCAGTGTGCCGCTGTTTTTAAGTCTACTGACATTGGCAATCACCTTTTGCATTTTACTGCTGATGTTAGCATCACGCTTTTTCTCTTTGTGTTGTTGTGAACGCAGTTTTTCCAGGGCCAGACGTTGCAAGGCTTCGTTGACCTTGAGCACATTTTCTTCGTTAAGACTAGTGCGTTCGATGGGATCTTCAACAGGCGGCTTGTCTTTAGGCGCGGGCTTGTGTTCGGCCAGCTTTGGTGCAGGTTCAGGATCGATCGGCAATGGCAGCGGTTTTTGCAACGTAAATTTTTTCGGCAGCTGTGGCAATATGTTGACGAGTTCAGGCGGCTCGGTGGTAGGCGCCTGATCGAGCGCCAGGCTGTCAGGCAGTAGATCGATGTCAATGCTGATTTCGTCGGGCTCGGGCACAGGCGGCTTGAACAGCGGAATCACCAGCAGGGCGGCCAAGTGCAAGACCAGAAACATTACAAAACTAGCACGCAGTAGGTGTCTTTCTCGGCGGCTATACGATCCGTGCGCGTGCGCGTGCGCGCTGCGCGGCTTTTTGTAACGCTCGCTTCCTAGCTCGCTTCGCTCGCTACGCTGCTTTTTGTATCGCTCGCTTCCTAGCTCGCTTCGCTCGCTACGCTGCTTTTTGTATCGCTCGCTTCCTAGCTCGCTCCTTGTCCTCAGACCTCTCTGCTCATGGAACTCAGACCTCTCGCGATTGCGTTCAGGCTTGCCTGCTACGCACGACTTTTTGTAACGCTCGCTTCCTAGCTCGCTCCTTGTCCTCAGACCTCTCTGCTCATGGAACTCAGACCTCTCGCGATTGCGTTCAGGCTTGCCTGCTACGCACGACTTTTTGTAACGCTCGCTTCCTCGCTCGCTACGCTCGCTGGACTTTTTGCCGCTTTCTCGCTCCCTCGCGCCTGCCCTCAGACCACTCTGCGTGCCCTCAGGCCTCTCGGCGCTACGCGGCTCTTTGCTATCAGGCCTCTCGGCGCTTATCTTCTTGTTCATTGCTTGCGTGCAACTTTAGTGAGAATTTTGATGCCACTTGCCCCCGCCTGGCGCGCGGCAGACATGGCATGCACTACTTTGCCGTGCGTAACGCGATGATCGGCACGAATGTAAACACGGCGTGACTTGCGCAACTCAAGCACTGTGTTGAGCCGTTGCGTTAAGTCGGCACGACTGACCTCTTCCTTGGCAATAAAGTAAGATCCGTTTTTTTTAATTGTAATCACAAGCGGTTGAGTGTTTATAGACTTGTTGCTGGCGCTACTCTCTGGCAGCTTAACCGCCAAGCCGCCGACGGCAAGCGGTGCTGTCGCCATGAAAATTACCAGCAGTACCAGCATGACATCGACCAGCGGGACGACGTTGATTTCTTTCAGGTCTTCTATCTCTGGATAGCTGGGAGAACTGCTGGTTGGACGCACGACACAGCCCTCAACTTGTGGTTGTCCCCGCGGGCGGCGCGGTTTTCTCTGTTATCAAGTAGCGTTCAATAATATTCAAAAAATCCGCGCTGAAGCTCTCTGCATTGGTAAGCACACCACGAATTTTGTTCACTAGCAGATTATAGCCGACCGCCGCAGGAATCGCCGCGGCCAAACCAAAAGCGGTGGCCACGAGTGCTTCAGAAATACCCGGTGCGACCGCGGCCAGGCTGGCATCCCCGGTCATGGCAATGCCTTCAAACGCGCCCATGATTCCCCACACTGTGCCAAACAGACCGATGAAGGGACAGGCTGAAGCCCCGATAGCCAGCAGTGGAATGAGACTTTCCATGTCACGCCGCTCAACGATGCGGGTCTTGTGCAGCGAGCGACCGATGTTGTCGATCGCGATCGTCGTCGCCAGTGTCGATGACTGCTCGGTGGTTTTTATTTGGCTGGTGCGCACGAGCTCAGCATAGCCAACCCGAAAAATTTCACGTGTCGGTGACGGGGAAAAATCACTCAGGCGTTTGTTCAAATCGTTAAGCGAACGACTTTCCCAAAAATTTTCAACGAAGTTAGCTGTTTGTTTCTCAACGCGGCGCAACGAGAACCACTTCGCACAAAAGATCGACCAGGTGCTGATCGAAGCGAGCACCAGAATTATCAAGACACCCAATACTACCATGCCCGTCTGTTCAAGATGTGAGACGATGCCATCGAGCAGGGGCGCGACACGATCGGCACTCACTACCGCCTCCTCTGCCAGCAATTGGGATGCATGCATAGCCACAAAAAAAGCAAACACAGCTAACGAAGTCGACGACTTAAACATAATTAATCCGTGTGAGGTCATGAGACTGTCGCTAATTTAAGCGTACCTTCAACTATAACTGTAATCACCCCCGCCCGTCAAAGTGGCTTTTTTTGCCCTCTGCACGCCTGTTTTCGGCCCGCAACCTTCCGCATGAGTTGCACCCCTAATATATGTAAGGCTTTGATATTACAGCAATATTACTCCATAGTGAGACATGCCAGTATTGAGGACGTAGGAAAATTCCCCCTGTTAAGACAGCTGCGGTGCTCAGCAGTGATAACCTGCCTACCAGCAAAACCAGCCTACAGCAATCCCGACCCCCCGCGGTAGGAACAGATGTTCGCAGGCGGAAGTCGGGATCACAGGTGTGCCTAAAAAATTTCCTGGAGAAAACGCTTGAGCAAGAAGTTTGAGTGCTCAGCGGCATGCTTGTTATAGACCGTGCCGAGCTTATGGTCGTTCGCGGCAGGGTTGGTGAACGAGTGTCGGGCACTGCTGTAGACATGTAGTTGCCAGTCAGCATGCATCGCTTGCATCTCAGCGTTGAGAGCCACGACATCGTCGAAACTAACCATCGGGTCATTGCCGCCGTGCAACACCAGGGCTCGGGTGTCAGTCTGGGTGACATTGTTGCCCGTGCCACGTGGCTTCAGCAGGCCGTGAAAACTGACCACGCCGCGCAGCTGCGTGCCGGTGCGCATGAGGTCGAGCACGCCTAGCCCCCCGAAGCAGTAGCCGATGGCCGCGACGCGTTGCTGGTCAACCTGTGGTAGCTGACATAGGGTGTCGTAACCAGCTAGTAGGCGTTGCCGCAAAAAATCACGATCCTCGATAAAGGGGGTCATCAGGCGAGTGTTTTCCTCTGGGTTCGTGCCCAGCACACCCTTGCCGTAGACATCGAGGGCAAAGCCAACATAGCCTGCCTGGGCCAGTTCAACCGCCTTGTCGCACACATACTGGTCGCGTCCCTTCCAGGCATGGCAGACCAGCACCGCGGGACGTGGCGCGTCACCCTCCTGATGGGCGAGAAAGCCTGCGAGGTCGGTCTTGTCATGGCGGTATTCGATTTCCGAGGTGATCATATTATAGCTCCTTAAAATTAAACATAGCGGCGGCCAATGTAATTGTTTAACCCCCACTTGGCAAGCCAATCATTAGCTTGCCTATAGCCCAAAATCTCACTTAAGTGCTTGCATGAAGTCGCCTTTGCGCAAGTCATCGGTCAACTGCCGCATACGTCCTGCTGGCAACTCAGCATAGAGCTCAGCGCTGAATTTACTCTGCACGAAAAAAGCCTCAGCCTGCATCGCCGTCTGCCAGCGCCAGAAACGCAGGTGTTCCAGTTCATCATCGTCTTGGCGCAAGACCAGCGCCATCACCTCTTTGGCCGCGGCGGGCAATTGCTCCCGATACGCTATCACCTCCACGGCACGCAAACGCCGTAGCCAATTGCCAAACTGCTGCTGCTCCTCGCCATCTACCAACCACTTGCCGTCGCTGGGAGTGCGCTCACGTCCAGGCTGCACTGCTGCCAGCGTGCCTTGCAACACCGCGGTCATGCTGCTACCGTCCGCCCGCAGCTCAGCGGTCACACCATCGGTGAAGGCCACCGCCATCAGCTGTTCTTCAAACAACAACGTCCTGGCGCGGGCTATCTTGTCGAGGCTGCGTCCGACGACGAGATACACCTTGCCATCGTGCTGGATATAAAATTCCGAACTGCCATAGCTCTTCTTGCCCACCTCCAAGGCAATACTGCCCTTAGCCTTCGTCTGCAAAACCAGCCGCGCCGGCCCCTCTTGCAAGCCAAACAGGGCGAGATCGACCGCGCTTGCCTCACCTAGCACCCGCTTGGCCAACAGCGGGTTGAAGCCTCCAAATATAGCCGCGAAATCCTCGTTGGCGAGAAAGACGGTATTTGTTTCCTGCGGCGGGCTGTCAGCACCAGCATCTTTCTTGCCGGCGCGGCGCTGCACTTGTCTGACGATCAGGCGTTTGCCGTCGGCGGCTCGTGTTAAGCTAAAGTCTTGCTGCTCGGCATAATAATGCCCGCGCTCAATGTCGGTCGGTGCGACGCTGAAGACCGTAATCTCCGCCCGCTCGCCGACGCTCTTGTCAGCCAGCGAAGACAGATACGCGGCGATTAGACTTAACCCTAGCAGTGCGCCGTAAACGATATACTCCCTGCTCATCGTCGCACCTTTCTACGTCTGGTTGCCAGTGCCCCTGCCAATAACAGCAGCAAGGGCACAACCACGATGGTGCTGTAGAACACGATCAAATCTTCGTCGCGGCTGTGGATAATTTTCTGGTCTTCTTCGGACGCGGCAGCACCCCGATGCTTGTCACCCATCAACCACTGCAAGCTATCCACGAACAGCAGTTTGTTGCCTGCTCCCTGCATTAAAATATCCGCGGCCAGTGTTGCATCAGCACAGGCAAAGATGCGTCCGCCCTTCTCTTGCCAGGTCGCGGCGGCGCAGATGTTGAAGGCGGCTCGTGTCTCGCGGCCTTTATCGAAAGTAAAGTTTTTGTTTTTATCGACGAAGGTGTTGGGTAAAGTTTTCATCGCTGCTTGTGCATGCCATTCGCCGCTGCCGCCCTTGACCTCCAAGTAGCCGCTGTGAAAAAACAACACGGCCACCTGTTCGTCGTAATCAGCCATCGTTGCGACCGCGGCGTGGGTGGTAAAATTATTGCTAAACAGAAACCAACGATCGGTCATGCTCTTCGTCACTACCACGTAACTGCGATCATTGGCCACTACCTCTGTCTTGAAACGCAAGCCAACCTCGTCACGCAAAAAATTGCGCAGCGGATAGGTGTCCTGTGCGGTCGCGGCTAAACCCGTGGCGCGCTCAACATCGAGCCAGACTAGTAGCTTGCCACCCGCGGCAAGGTAGGCACGCAGAGCGTTTACCTCTTCGGCGAGGAAGGCTTCTGTCGGTCCGGCAACGATTACCAGGTCGGCATCATCGGGCCAGGCGCGGGCGCTGCCCTTGTCCAGTCCTAGCTCACGCAGGCGAAAGTTTTGTTTTTGTAGCAGTGAACGCACAACTCGCAACGAACGGCGCGGGTCGCGTTGATAGTCCCAGGTAAACTCTCCATGCCCCCGCGTAAAATAGACCTTGCGCGGATCAGAGAGCAGCTGCAACAGGGATTTTTGTATCCAGGCATCCAGACTGCGTAGCTTGCCGCGGGCGATGCGCAGCTCGGTGCCGAGATATATTTTTTCGTATTGGGGCGTAGCTTGCTTGCCTGCCTGCGTATCTTGCTTATCGGCCTGCGTATCTTGCGCATCGGCTGGCGCATCTGCCTGCTCCTGCACTTGGGTGAGGACAAGACTGCCGTTCTTGTGGACGCGAAACTTTTCTGCCTGCACGGGACTGAGGTCCTTGTCGAGCACCTCTACGCGGATATGCTTGCTAGCGGCGGTGAGCGAGGCGAGATATTCGTTGACGAAGGGGTAAACTTCGTTGTCCTTGGTAAAGAAAGCGTAAACTGCCAGTTTGCGGTCGAGACCGTCAACCACTGCCTGTGTGGTTTTGCTGACGGAAGTGACTTTGAGATAACTCCAGTCGGAGACGTGATTGTGGGCAACGGCGAGGTAATTGACGTTGAGCAAAATTGCCAACAACACGCCTGCCAACGACCAGGCCAAGCCTGACTTAAGCACGCGCTGCGGTTCACCGAAACGCCCGCGACCGTTGGCATGCAAGCTTGTTTCCATGCCCACGGCAGTGCTCAGCGCGGCGATCAACGGTAACAGCCAGAGCACCAGCAGCGCTTTTTTGGTGAAGGTGTCGAGTTGGGGTGCGTCTTGCGTTGCCCCAAAATAAGCGAGATAGACGACCAGGGCCAAAATCAACAGGCCTTGCCATATCAGCGTGTAGCGATAACTGCGTGCTTCACCGGCAAGACCTTGGCGCTGGCAAGCGCGCATGTGCATTAGGGTAAACAGCGGCGCGAGCAGGGCAAGCACTAACCCTGCAGCCACCAGGTAGACGAAGTAGGCACTGCTGACAAAATAACGCATGGCCGCGTAGTAGAGCAGTGTGCCGAGAATGATAGAGAGCAGGCGTAGCCAATTCATCCCTGCCACCTCCGCACTTTGAGGACACGCACGCTGCTTTCGAGGCAGAAGATGATGACGCTCAGGTAGTAGATGATATGTTTGGTATTAACCAGTCCCTGGCTGAAAGGGTTGAAGTGATCGTTGTGCAGGGCGAGGTAGGAGAACAGCGCCTTAAAAGGTTCTTCCACTACGCCGGCTAAAATCCACATGATGAGCATGGTCACTAGCAGACAGGTAGCGAGGATGCCGGCGATCAACTGGCCTGAGGCGATGGTCGAGCAGAACAGTGCTAAGGCCAACGTCGCCGCGCCGATTAAACTTAAGCCCAGATAGCCTGCGGCGAGGTGACCGAGAGATATTTTGCCGTTGATCAGGATCAATACGGGCAGATAGAGCGAGATGATATGCATGACGGTGAGGAAGATAAAGGCCGAGAGAAATTTGCCGTAAACTAACTCTCGCTCGGACAGCGGCGAAGTAAAAAACAGCACGATTGTGCCAGCTTGTTTTTCTTCGGCAATCAGACGCATGGCGAGGAAGAGGGCGGCGACCATGGTAATGCCGCTGGAAAAATAAAAAAACGAGGACAGCACTTCGGCAGAGAATTTTGGCTGGCTGCCGAGGGCAAAGGCATTGAACAGCAACCCTTCGATTAACAGTGCTAACGCGGCAATAATGTAGCCGCTCCACGTACCGAAGAAGGCACGTAGTTCTCGTTGGACGATCAGTAGGCTGCGGGTCATGCTTGCTCCCCTGTGCGGCGCGGCGCGGCGCTAACCAGTTGCATGAACAGTGCTTCCAGGCCTGCTTCGGCAGTGCTCAAGGCCAGCAACTCGTAAGCGACCAACTGCTGTGCTACTTGGGAACGCACGTCGGCGGTCGCTTGCAGGGTAAGCTCGTATTCGCCGCGGGCGTTTTGTTGACAAGCAACTGCGTCGACACCGTTGAGTTTTTTGATGGTTGCCACCGCGGCCTGAGGGTCTTGGGCCGTGGTGGCGGTGATTTTCTTGTCGCCGCGCATTGACTTGGCCAGCTCTGCTTCCGCGCCTTGTGCCACCAGTTGCCCTTGATCAAGGATGAGAATACGGTCGCAGGTGCGGGTAATTTCCGAGAGAATGTGGCTTGACAGGATGACGGTATGTTCGTGGCGAAAAGATAAAATCAAATCACGCATCTCAACGATTTGCACAGGATCGAGTCCGTTGATGGGTTCGTCGAGAATGAGCACGGGTGGCTTGTGGATGATAGCTTGGGCGATGCCGACCCGTTGGGCGAAGCCGTGTGACAGCTCGCCGAGAGTGCGGTGGCGTTCAGCGGTCAGGGCGGTGCGGTCGAGAGCTTCGTCGCGCTGGCGTTCCAGCTCGGCACGACTGAGGCGTCCGACTTTGAGGCGCAGCACGTAGGCAAGATAGGCATCGACGCTCATTTCGTGATAGAGCGGCGGGCTGTCGGGCAAAAAACCGATGGCTCGCCGTACCGCCTGGGGATTGTCGGCGATGGAACAGCCTGCCACCTCCGCGTAGCCCGCAGAGGGGACGAGGAATGCACCCAGAATTTTCAGCACGGTGCTTTTGCCAGCACCGTTGAGGCCGAGCAAGCCGACTATTTCGCCGCGGGAGATAGAAAAATCGAGGGCTTCGATGGCCTGATATGCACCGTAGTACTTGGCGAGGCCACGCACTGTGATCAATGTTACACTCCTGAGTTCGCGCTCAGCACAACCCCTGGATTTTAGCGAACATTGCCCGTCTCGGCAAGAGGGGCGTACCGCGATTAACCCGCGAATATCATGTTTCGCATTGCGGCTCTTTGTATCGCTCGCTACGCGGTTTCCTTGCCGCTTTCTAGCTCGCTCCGCTCGCGAGACTGTTTGCCGCTTCCTAGCTCCTTGCCGCTTCCTAGCTCCTTGCCGCTTCCTAGCTCCTTGCCGCTTTCTAGCTCGCTCCGCTCGCGAGACTGTTTGCCGCTTCCTAGCTCCTTGCCGCTTCCTAGCTCCTTGCCGCTTCCTAGCTCCTTGCCGCTTTCTAGCTCGCTCCGCTCGCGAGACTGTTTGCCGCTTCCTAGCTCCTTGCCGCTTTCTAGCTCGCTCCGCTCGCGAGACTGTTTGCCGCTTCCTAGCTCCTTGCCGCTTTCTAGCTCCACCCACCACGATAGCAGTTCGCGCACACTTGACAAGCGGCAACTCCTGGTCAAATCTTGACTCGACAGCCTCCGGGTGCTAGTCTGCGGCGGTCGTACGGGGATGCTTTGGTGCGCAAGCGGGCGAATTTTTTTTCTGACAATCCCGATTTAGATTTCAACCTACGCCAATCAGGGTTTCTGCTGGAGCTCTACGCGCTGACCTCTGCACAGGATCGCAGCGCGGTCGCGGCCAACAGTGCCGAAGAATACGAACAGGTGTGGTTGCAGGCCTTGGACGCGTTCGGCGAGGCGGTCGGCAGTGAGGTTGCACCTGGCACGCGTCAAGTCGAGGATGAGAAGCTACACGTCGACGCGCAGGGCAATTTACAACCAGGGCCGCGGTTGGCAGCTAACATCAAACTTCTCTACGACCTAGGCATCGCTCCCTTCACGGCGCGCCCTGCCTGGGGTGGGTTAGGTGCGCCTTTCATCGCCCAGTGTTGCATGTTTGAACTGCTATTTCGCGCCTGCCCCTCGACGGCCCTGAACGTTATCTGGCACGGCACTGTAGCTGCAGTCATCGAAACTTTTGGCAGCGCTGAGCTCAAGCAACGCTACGTGCCCAAACTCAGCCGCGGCGAATGGTCGGGCTGCATGGTGCTGACGGAGGCAGGTGCGGGCAGCGATCTTTCGGCGCTAACCTCTTATGCTGAGCGGCAGGAAGATGGCAATTGGCATCTGTATGGCAGTAAACGCTTCGTTACCAACGGCACTGCCGATGTCGCTCTGGTGCTTGCCAATACCAGCAAAGGGCAGCAGGGTTTGCAGCACCTCTCGCTGTTCGTTGCCCCACGGCTGATCGATGGCCAGCCCAACTATCAGGTGGCTCGTCTTGAGGATAAACTCGGTTTAGCTGGTTCGGCAACCTGTGATCTCAACTTCGATGGTGCACAAGCTCAGCTGCTCGGCGAGGCCGACAAGGGCTTCTCCTACATGCTGTTGCTGATGAACGGGGCCCGCATCGTCACTGGCTTTCAGGGCGTGGGCACACTTGAAGCAATCTGTCGTCTCGCGTCTGACTATGCTGCCACGCGCCGCACCTGGGGCAAGAAAATTGCCGAGCACGAGCTAATTGCCGACAAGTTGCTCGACATGGAGACGGATCTCAAGGCAATCCGCAGTCTCGTCTACAAGGCCGCTTTTCGCCAATCGTTTATCGACATGGCTAAGGCTTACCTCGCCGCTAATCCTGACCTCGATCAGGAGGCACGCCACCAGCTTGAACATAGGATGAGTGCTTACCAGCGCCGCATCCGGCAGTGGATACCGTTGATCAAGTATCGCGTCGGCGAAAACGTCATCATGCATGCCCGCAATGCCCTGCAGATTCACGGCGGCTATGGCTACAGCCGCGAGTACCCGCCTGAACTATGGCTGCGGCAGAGCGTCATTCTTTCCATCTACGAAGGCACATCACAGATTCAAGCGCTGATGTGTATCAAGGATGTGCTCAAGGAAGTGTTGCGGAATCCCCGTGCCTTCGTCGAGCGCACCCTCGCGCTGAGCGTCAAGGGCATCTCTGAAAGCAGTGGATTGCGTAAAAAACTCAATAAAGCCAAGCAACTTGTCAATTCAGCCACGGTCAAGATACTGCTCGCTTTGATCGGTAAAAATTTCGCCAGCGGTCGCCTGCGGGTGAAAGCCCTGCTACAAGGCTTGGAAAAATTAAAAAAAAACCTCAAATTACGAGACTTCAGCCCTGCTTTGCTCAACGCTGAACGCCTGTGTGAGATGAAGTGCTGCGTCGCCCTGGCGGAGGCCTTGGTTTGGGATGCGGAGGCGGACAGCAAGCGAGAAAAGACAGCCCACCGCTTTCTCGACAAGGCGATCCCAAGATTGCAGGGGCTGAAAGCCGAAATTGAAGTGAGCCGAACCTTCCTCGACAAGTAAACCTGCGTGTCGTTATCACTAGGCAACTACTGCCATCTTCTGTGCTATGATAGTAGGTAGCATGGAGTTGAAATATGAGTGCAACGAAGTCGCAAGTGCGCAGATGTGTTTACTGTGGTGATCTCGTCGGCTGGCACTGGCAGGGGCAACGGCTCAAGGACGGCTCGAAAATTTACCTCGACGCACAGGGGCGACGCTGGGCGGGACGGCGCTGTGCGAGCTGTGAGAAAAAGCGCGTGCAGACCGCGATCCGTTTCAATCGTTTCGATCGCGAGCTGTTGACCAGGGAACTAGCGGCACGCGGCTATCGGGTGAAAAAATTCGCCAACCCAATTGTCGCCGAGACCGCGGGCAAGACCTGCCACATACCCGTGCGCAAAGCCTGCACCGACGGACGGGCAATCACTATCGAAGAGCCGCTGCCTGACGACAGTGCCGAGTCGTGTGTGCTGCTCTTCTCCTCTTCACGGGTCTTCAGCCGTCAACAAATTCAGCAGATGGCTGCTGCCAAGACGTTGCAGATTTTCGCTTAGCAGACCTGCAACCGTGCCGATTGCGGCGAGGTGATCACATGTCGGGCCTTACAGTCGCTGAGTGCTACGGCTAGGGTTGTGCTAGAGCAGGTGGTGGTCACAACCATGTAGGTAGGCGGGTTCGATTTCTTGTAGCCTCTCGATAATCTTGGTTTTTTTCTGCTCTTCTAGATAAAGATACTGTAGCCTTCGGGTAGCTAAAAACCCTAAGCCCTCCATCGTGTTTTCGCCTCTGAAGGTAAGTCTGCGCTGCTCGTCGGTCAGGTGTTGCTGGCGATTTTTACGAAGTAGATATTCCACCGCAAAGCTACTAGGACCAAACGTCATCCCACTGAGGGTCGCGGATGTCATACTTTCTCCCTCAGCGTAACCGCGCATTACCAGGTAAGTCGAGGAGGCCATCTCCGTTAAACCGCTAACAAGGGGCCCGCCAACTATAAACGCGGCAAGCGTGGCTGCGAAAAGAGCAGAGATTCTACTTAGCACAAACCTCCGTTGTCTTGGCGAGGCGCAGCCCTACCGAGAAACTCTCCCCTAAAATAGGTTGTGAGCACATACCTTGTGCAAAAAAATAATCTGGTTGCAGTGTTGGCAGTATTTGCGGTCGAGTTTTCGTACGGCCTCGCCCCGCCGTTCATGGAGATCTCGGTAGGCAAGCCTGAACGCAACAGCGAGGGGTCTGAGGGCAGGGAGTCTTGGGGGCAAGCCTGGCAAATTCTTCAGGAGGCAGCAAGAAAGTCAGCAGTTCGACAATAACCTCCCGATTGTTGGTGATAATCGCCACAAACAGGGCGTTATGTATTGCCCGTTTTGTCATAGGATGCCGCCCCTAGTAATCACTAAATCTGTCGCACAGTCACGAGTGAGATGGCATCATTTTCTCACAACTAGGATCAAAATATCAACCATGCTGTGTATTCAAGCACTGGAACAGGCTGGTTTGTGCCCGACGGCGAAGAAGCCTCGGAGAGCGAGCGATACAAAAAGCCGCGTAGCAAGCCTCCGTTGTCTTGGCACGGCGCAGACCTACCGAGAAACCCGACCTGGGCATGTATAAGAACATGCTTTATCTAAAAAATAAACTGAACGCAATAGCGAGTGGTCTGAGGCAAGCAGAGAGGCTAGCAGGCAAACTTGAACGCGATAGCAAGAGGCCTGAGGGCAAACCTGAACGCAATAGCAAGAGGTCTGAGAACAAGGAGCGAGCTAGGAAGCGAGCGATACAAAAAGCAGCGTAGCGAGCGAAGCGAGCTAGGAAGCGAGCGTTACAAAAAGCCGCGTAGCGATGAGCTAGGAAGCGAGCGTTACAAAAAGCAGCGTAGCGAGCGAAGCGAGCTAGAAAGCGAGCCCTATCGTCACTGGCATTTGTTGGTGCTGTATTTGAATAGCTTGGTGCGCAACAGGTAGCGTCCTTGACTGTTGTTCAGTCCGCCGACCATCAGGTTGACGAAGGTGGGCTTATCTTTTCTCACCCTGAACCAGAGATAATGCAGGCGGTCGGACTTCCCGATGACCTCGCCGCGGCTGTGGGCGAGGTGAAAGGGACAACGTTCTCGCACTCGTGTCGTTTCAGGACTATCGTATATATACGAATAGAGAAGCTCATCACCACCAGAGGCACTGTGGATCGTGACGCGATCGATACAGACATCAAAATCAACCCCTAACACCCCGTCGCAATAGGACCCCTCGCCGCTCGGAAGGATACGACTAGCATCAACGTTGAGCTGGTAGCGAATGTCATCGGCACGCATCGTGGCATCGAGCGAGCAGGGGAAACCAGTTGGCGGAGCTGTCTGCTGTTCTCCCGCACAGGGGCCGTGTGCTCCTTCGGCAAAGGCGGGATCGTAATAGGTATTCCATGTTTGGGGGCTTTTTTTCAAATTAACGAAATGGCCGCGGGGAAACCAGCTGCCAATGTCACTGGAAATTGCATCGCAATCAACACCCGCCTCGTCGTGATTACAAACGAAACGTTTATTTGCTAATATTTCTTGTGCCGCGCTGCGCAACTGGCCACTGCCTTTCTTGCGGCAGTCGTTCTCCTCATCAAGACCTACGGCACTACAGGCTTCCAACCCATCTTGTTCGTCGTCATCAAATGGTGCAATGGGCAGTAGACGTTTGAACTTCTGCAAGGCCTCTATATCTTCACTGCTAATTGTGGTGAGGCTCGACGAGAAGTTAGTATCCTCGTCCACCGTGTAAAAAACAAAATCGTTGGTGGTCGCTTCTGGATTCCATTTAAAATTGAAAAACTGCCGCGCCGCTTCGTCGGGACAAAAAGCTCTAAACCCCTCACGCTCGTCACAAGTAAGCACACCGTTGTTGAAGCGCATGGCATTGGAAAAAGGACGACTAGCAAACAAAAAGTTATCGATCGGCAAGGGGTATCCCCCGCTGTTTTGATGTTGGGCATCGAATGTTGCTGCGCCACTAATGCGCCCGTTGGCACACTTGCCAGGACTAGTTCTAGTTGCTTGGCAAAGCACGGCGTTATCGTCGAGGTCTTCGATCTCAAGATCGGCTGCCTTGGCCCAAATATTGCGCCCTTTGAAAATATTAAGATCGGTAGTCGTCGCCAGAGTAAAGGGTACCAGCTGACTGGGGTAATCTCGCACCTTCGTCTGCACTAGTAGGAAAAACTCGTCGGTAAGACGGCAGCTGGTGGTGGCACAAGGATCGATTTTGATGTTGTAGGCATCGGCATCACCGACGGTCATCGGGTTGAGGGCAATGTTATCGATCGAGCCTGCAATCCACAGTTCTTTATCCCCTAGTAACGTCCACTCTGGCATCGTTGCAGGCGGATAGGGCGGATCGTTGTAGTAAGTTTTAGTGGGGTCAGTTGTATCAGTAAGATTTACCGCCCGCACATCCATATGCCCTAGTTCTGAAACTTTTTCCTGATGCACCTTGCGCAAGTTAGAATCACGATCGCCGAGTGGCATAACCACTACTTGCAAGCCTTTGCCGAAGTGGGCAACAATATCGGTGTGGGTGGCGGTGAGCCCGGTAACAAAGGCATAGGTCACGGAATTTGCTGCTAAGCTTAAATCCATATCACTGTCAGGCAACACCACCTGATAGAGGGCATTGCTGAGGTTGGGAAATGGACTAGCATGTGTGCGATCCCAAGCTGCAGAAGGTGTATTAGCATTACCTGACCAAAAAGTCCGCCCGTCATTGGCAAGTTCAACGGTCAGCGGCGGGTCTTGCGGAAAAACTTCGGTGGCACTGAGGTTACTGTTATCAAACAATGGCATCTCCAGTGGTTTAGCTATGCTGGCGGTGCTCTGATCTTCCTTATCCCACAAGCTACGCACCGCGGCAGGACTATCAGCAAGATGGGCGGCAACACTAACCCCGAAATCAAGCAGCAGCTGATCGAGACTGACACCAAAAGTGTTCTCTATATTTTCCTTACCAGTTAATTCGGTATCGATTAAACTCTTCAGCTTGACACATATATCTACCTTGTTCCCACACAGACGCGTGTGCATATACCAAGCAAACATAGTAAGCATACCTTGTCGTTCTTCGTCAGTAATAATGTTTTCATAATTACTTGCAGGCTGGGCAAAGAGATCGATTGTCTGGGGGCGAGAGGTCAGGTATTGCGCCAGCTGATGAAAAACAAGATTGTTGCCCCCGATATAAGAAGCGGCAAGTAGAGCTAGTGCTTCCATTAGCCAGTGTTTTTCTTTTTTCAACCTGTCATCAATAATTGTTTTGTGATTAAGAATAATTAAATTCATCAACTGCGCGGCAACGTAGCCTTTACTGTAATTGCTCGTCAAAGAGTTAGCACTTGATAGAAAGCCATACGTATAAATTCCGGCAGGATCTGGTACCCAGAGATAGATAATTTCACCTTCGTTGCTAGTAGAGTTACGTTGAGAGTCAAACGGAGCAAGGTCATTAGGGCGATGGGTCAATGTTGCCCTAAAAGTATCAATTCTGTCAGAAGGAACACCGTTGAAATGTGAACGGTTCATATCTGGCGAGAGAAATAAATCAACTGAGCCATTGTCATCAATATCACTGATTTCACCAAAAGCCTTGCTTAGTCGCTGATAAGCTTTTTCAGTTTCTGCCGCGAGGTTACGCAAGTGTGCCATATACAAGCGGTCGGTAGCTGGTAATGATTGGTCATTAAAATTAACTGCATTAAAATCACCAGGAGCTTGCCCTACCGCGGTGCAGGGGTTGCCGTATTCTTCGTCCACCCATACACGCACTTGCTTTTTTTCGCTGACCACGAGCAAGCGTCCGGTTTTAGAAACGGTGTATTCGCCGCCCGCGGCATCTCCGGCCCCGCGGCTGATGCGCTTTGCCGGCATTCTGAAAATACTTATACTGCATAATTCAGGTGATGAGGTAATGCCCAGTCGCTCGGCATCTTTGGGGATGGTGTCAAGATAACTACGATGGGCAGCACTCATAGGCAGTGCTGTCACCCGCGGGGCACGGGTAGTTGCTGGTGTATTTGGTAACAGAGTAAGATTTGCACCACCGTCACCACCGCCTGCGCCACAGCCAGCCGCACCTGGGTCGTCATTTTCAAAATAATCTTTTCTCACTGGCGTACCGATTTCCTCGGCGGGTCTCACCTTGAGGCGCACACAGGAGGCAGTATTTGATTTTATTACCAACACATATTCGGAAAGATAACGACCAAACTCGTGTTTACCGCTGGTCTTAAAACTAAGCAGCTGTTTGCGTGAACCAGTGCGGGTGTCGATGGTCAGCAGTTTATCGGGAGCAACTTCCGTGGTGTCAGTGCTTGGTTCTGTCGAGGTAAAGTTAGCACCACCACTAGAGCAACTAGCACACAGTTGCCCGCCCACAAACAAAATCAGCAGAAAACGTCCCATAACACTACCTACAAGTTGAATACAACAGGTGCTCAACTTGTCGGCAGTTAGACAGAAAAAATAAACTCAGGCGCTAAGCGTTTAATTAAGGCAATTCCGACAGACGTTGAAAGTAACCGACTTTAAGCAGTGATTGCATACTATCGTATTCTGCGCCACTAAAATCACGTTTAAGCAATTGACGCTGAGCCTGCAACGGTGGAAACAGTTGTGCAGGGGTGCTCAGGTTATCGAGTTCAAGCAACACGGCAAGATTGGGTAACTTAGTTAGACGGCGATCCTGCTTGTTCTCCCCTTTGTTTTTTCCCCAGGCGCCACTGATGGCATCGGCGATCGATGTCGCGATATTGCCACGCACATCACGGGGTTTTTTTACACTTTTGATGACAACTCTTTTGAGCACATCGGTGATGACTCCCTTGACGGTGGCAAACTTGCCGCTTTTTTTGAAGTCATGACCGTCAAGTCCCAGCATGCGCACCGCCGTTAAGCTCCGTGCCAATTCCGGCAAGGCTACCGTCTCGGGCACGATATGGCGTAGTTCTGCCTGTAACGGACTTATGTCAAGCACTTCCTGCGACTCTATGCCACCGAGCACAGCACCGATTGCGCTGACGAATACGCTGCCGGGCAGTTCATCGGCGGCGACACGCGCCGCGGCCGTATACTGGGTGCGTAAAATTTTCCGTGCTTGTTCGTTCAGCACTAGTGGCGTGTGGCTATCTATAAAGCGCCCCATGATAGTATCGTCGGCTTGGTTTTGTAACGGCAAACCAATCATCCGCCCGATAACGTGCGCAATCGCCGGTGTTAGCAGCTCTGGTTCGGCGTTGAAAACAAAACCAATGTCGGCAGGATTGACATCGCCATGATCGCTGGGTGCAGAGCCAAGCACTGGCTGCCCCCGACAGCCAAGGGAGTGATGCCAGCCACCGATGTGCACCGTCGAATAGTCACCTGCAAACGGCTCGTCCATCACCAAATCCAGAGGCACATCCTCAGCGTTAAAAAATTCCGCCAACTCGTCATAGATGCTTTCCTGTTCTCCGGCCCTGAGCGGAGCTTGGTCGATTACCGCATTCTTATTGCACAACAGAAAAGACTCTTGTTTATCAAAGCCTCTAGAAACCTCACTGCCGCTAAAGTTTAAGAAAATTTTGCCCGGCCAGGTGCTGTCCTGCGCGAGGTTGAAGCGCGTTGTCAGCAAGGCCCGATAGTAGTCTGCTGGTGGTCGCACCTCTCCCCCAAAACTGCCGCGGGCGGAAGGCAAGCGAGCTGAAAATTCATCCACACCACAGCTGAACACCGACATGAGCACTACTGTCACCAGCAATATCTGCATCTTTCTCTCCCTGTCTTGCAGCTTACACAGGTCACCATCGGAGTTTTGTGAATAAATTTAATTAAAATTAAATTATTTTTTAAATTTATGTCGAAAAAAATTCTGGCGAGTGCTCTTGTAAATTTTGGTTGATATGGATAAAATTGCATTTTAAACTTGTGATACGGATGAGATGACTGATTCTATTTCGCGCCTCTCGACCTACTTTGAAAGTATCGTCGGGGGGAAAAATGTGCGGCGGTCGCCAGAGGATCTGCAACATCTGGGCAAGGATTGGACGAAGGAGTTCGAGCCTCGTCCCTCGGTGGTGGTCTTGCCAGCAACGCGGCAAGAGGTGCAGCAGATAGTTGCCTATTGTCATCGCCAGAGGTTGCCGTATGTGCCTAGTGGTGGACGCACGGGTTTGGTAGGCGGGGCGGTAGCTCAACAAGGTGAAGTCGTTATTTCTTTAGGGCGTATGAACAAGGTGCGGGAAATAAATTGCACGGGCATGTATGCAGTGGTCGAAGCGGGGGTGACGACACAGCAGTTGCAGGAGGCCGCGGCGCAGGCGGGGGTGATGTTTGCTATCAACCTCACGGCACGGGGCAGCGCCCACATTGGCGGCAACATCGCTACCAACGCGGGGGGCACGCAGTTTATTCGTTATGGTGGCATGCGGGAACAGGTCTTGGCACTGGAGATGGTGTTACCTGATGGGCGCTTCTTGCCGCTCGGCAGTGCGTTGCGCAAGAACAATACTGGCTATGACTTGAAGCAACTTTTTATCGGCGCTGAGGGCACGCTCGGTATCATCACCGCGGCAACGGTTAAACTTGTCCCGCGACCGGCCAAGCTAGCGACGTTGTGTTTTGCTGTCGGCGCTTTTGACAATGTCCTGCGTATACTGGAGATGTCGCATCTCAGCGCGGCAACCCTGCATACGTTTGAATTTCTTTCCCACCACGCCTATCGTATGGTGCTGCGCATTCACAAAAACTTGAAGCCCTTGTTTGAGAAAAAAACGGCAGGGATGGTGCTGATCGAGTTGGACGGCGAGCGAGATGCGGTTGAGCGTTTTGTCAATAAGGTTTTCTCCCGCCAGTTAGCTGAGGATGGCGTTGTCGCGCAGTCGCAAGCGGAACGACAGATGCTGTGGAGCTACCGCGAGCTAATCAGCGAGTCGCTCAGCACCTACAAGTTATTGCGCAAGGGCGATGTTTCTATTTCGCCACCGGACATCGGCACGTTTCTTAGCACGATGCGCCAGCGTCTCTCGGCCGACGCGGCACAAGACATCGAGACGGCGGTATTCGGGCACATTGCCGACGGCAACCTGCACATCAACTTCGCCAGCAACAACCCTGATGCAGGCGAGCGTATTGACCGCATGGATCGCAAGATGCATCAGCTGGTCGGAGAACTGCACGGCAGCATCAGCGCTGAGCACGGCATCGGTCTACGCAAAAAAGACTATCTTGCCCTGTCCCGCTCCGCGGTGGAAATTGAGCTGATGCGCACTATTAAGCTAGGCATCGATCCGCACACGACCTGCAATCCTGGCAAAATTTTTGACGTGTGAGAGCATACTCCCTAGACAAGGGCGCACCCAGCTGGTAAGCGGGCAGGGTGGTTTTTTGTGTTTTCTGAACGATAAAGGAGTACTAGAGGATGGCGAAGGATAATTCGTGGCGTGAGTCGATGCCTCGCACTTTTCGCTGGCTAGATAAGTTGCAGCTGGAAGCCGCGGGGGGCTTGGTAGGTGGGGCGTTGCATATCGTGCCCACCACGTGTGCCAAGGGCAAACCACCACAGGCGGACACCGCGGCCTTGCCTGCCGATTGTGCTGAGCGCATCGAGGCGGCACTGCAGTCCGATCGCTGGTGCGGGCGTGGTGGTCACATGCTCAAGATCGATGATTATTATTTTCTGCTGTTGCCAGTGTCCAAATTTGACACCTCAGCCCCACAAAAGGGACGGCAGATCGGGCTTGACGCGGCAGGGCGGCTGGCTGATTTCAAGTTCGAGCACGTCGTCATCTGTGCCTCAGAGCTTGATCCGCTGGCAATATTTGATGGCCTGGTAATGGGTCTTTACGACATGAAGTTCGACTATACCAGCATTGCCTGCGGTAAGGATAAGGACGAGGAGGGGGTGACTTTGCCGAGTAAGGTGCAGATTCTCGGCGAAACATCTAGCGCGCAGATCGAACGCACCTACGAGTTGGCACAGGCAGTCTTAATCGCTCGCACGCTGCAAGATTCGCCCCCGAATTGGCTGACACCAGAGCGGATGGCTGACTTCAGTGCCGAGGTTGCTGCGGAGCTGAACATTGCCTGCAAGGTGCTCGGTCCCGAGGAGCTGCGTAAACTCGGCATGGGGTCGTATCTGTCCGTTGCACAGGGCAGTAGCAATACCCCGCGCATGATCGTGTTGGAGGTTAAGGGCAAAGATCCTCGCCGCAAGGTAGTGCTAGCTGGCAAGGGTGTTACTTTTGATTCGGGCGGGATTAGCCTCAAGCCTGGCGGTGGCATGGCGGATATGAAGTACGACATGTCGGGCGCAGCCGCGGTGATTGGCACGATGTGTTTTCTGGCCAAAGAGCAGCCGCCTACCACTGTCATCGGTTTGATCGGTGCGGTCGAGAACATGCCGTCGGGTGAAGCCACTCGTCCTGGCGATATTGTCACGGCGATGAATAACACCAGCATTGAGGTGCTCAACACTGATGCTGAAGGACGGCTGGTGCTAGCTGACGTGCTTTGCTACGCGGTAAAACACTACCAGCCACAGCTGATTATTGATGTCGCGACCCTGACGGGTGCAGTCCTCCATGCCCTCGGTCATAACGGTGCTGGCCTGATGAGCAACGACCGCAAATCCGCCGAGTTGGTGCTGAAGTCTTCCTCCGCGGTCGGCGAACCACTGTGGCAACTCCCGCTGTGGCCCGAACTGAAGAAAGAGACGAAGGGCACTTACGCCGATTTGCAGAACATCACCGCCCCTGGTGTCAAGGCTCAGACGATCACCGCGGCTTGGTTTCTTGAACATTTCGTCAACGCCACCCCTTGGGTGCATCTCGACGTGGCTGGTACGGCATGGGATTGCAAGGCGACCGGCTATCCGCCGAAGGGCAGTTGTGCCTTCGGGCTACGCACGATGGCTGCGGTCTGCCATAGCCTGGGGACGAGCTGAGCAGGCGAAAGTCACACCTACGGGCCGGGGCTACCCGCGCAGCTGTGGTGCAGGCAGACTGTAATACGCGGACGCGAGGCTTACCGCCCAAACTTCCTGCGTGCAGGCCAAGCTGTGGTGCAGGCAAGCTGTGGAACTGAGCTAGCTATTCAGCGCTGCTGCGCTCGCCGTTTTTGATTTTGGCGGTGACCAGCGACAGCAGTTGCGACGACACAGAAATCATATCTCTGGTGCTACAACCCTCGCTGCGCAACTGCTCGTAGATAGAGCAGGCGAGCACTCTGGCGGCCCTCTCGCTGGCAATCGCGGCGGGACGCATCGCCCGCGCGGTGTTTCTTTGTGTCAAGTTAGTCTACCCGTCTGATTAGTCGTGTAAGTCCTCAGTATGATCGGACATTTAGTCATGATTTCCCCTCACTCCTTCCTAAAATATCACATTATGCTGCCGAAGTTCAACTTTTGCGAAAAAACTACGAGGGAAAGTTCCAATCTGACTGTGCCGTCTATCATCATATCGATCATTGCGAAAAGATGGAAAATGTATTACCCCCTACAGCGGCACTGGGCGGGTTGTTGATGGGCTTCATTGTTTTTATTTTCCAGTTTCTGCCGCGGCGGATCATCTCCTCGTTAATGGGGAAGTTCTTCGCCCTCAGGTGGCCCGACTTTCTGCGGGGCACGATGTGCAGATTGTTTGTGCACCTTAATCACATCGACATGCGGGAGGCAGAGCATGAGATAGATGCCTACCAGAGCATTGAGGCTATCTTCTCACGTCGGCTCAAGCAAGGTGCTCGTGCCATTGCTAGCGAGGTCTGTGCACCTGTCGATGGTTTCTTGAGTTGTTCGGAAGCGCCGACTGGCATTCTCGGTTTTCAAGCTAAAGGCTACTACTACTCTTTGCGGGAGTTGATTTACGGCGAGGGTGAGATTGAATTTAACTTCGAGCCAGCTTGGTATATGAACTTCTATCTTGCCCCGCACAACTACCACCGCGTGCACTGCCCGCTGCAAGGCGAGTTACAGGCTTTGCGTTGGATTCATGGCGACAAGTGGCCTGTGCAACAGGGGTTTCGCAACGCGGTCACCCGCCTCTATGTGCGTAACGAGCGCAAGGTCTTCCGCATTCAACACACGGCGACAGGCGGACAGCTGTTCGTTGTCATGGTCGCGGCATTGGGGGTGGGCAACATGGTCGTCACCGCGGTGCAGCAATACGAGGGTACGCATCGTAGCAAGTTTGAGCCAGGCGTGCAGCTCGCCGCGGGTGCTGAACTGGGTTACTTTACCCTGGGTTCGACGGTGATTTTGGTGTTCGACAAAGTCCTCGCTAACGCATATAATTTTATTACACCCCCTCAGGGTATGCCTATTAAGATGGGAACTTCCGTCCTGAAGCAGTAACCGCGAGCGACGCAGATGCCGATTGACTTCAGCCCACCGCGTGACGTGCGCACTAGGATTATCTGGTCGTTTGCTCATGACGCTGTCGATGAACAACTCGCGTCGACAGTCGCGGCATCCCATTGCGATGCTTTACGGCTCGTTTATTTTCCGGGCACGAAGACCCGCAGCATGGAGTTCCTGCAAGCACTGAGCCATATACAAGGCCAGCACCGCGTGCCCATCATGATTGATGTGGCACTGAAGATTCGCGCCACGGTATCCGAGTTGAAACAGCCACGCCGCCTGAAAATCGGCGAAAAGGTCAACATTGTGCCCCGCCGCCGCGGCCAAAGCGACGATCTCGTTATCAAGACTGACGAGTGGCAGGATCTCTTCGTTCCCGAGGCGACTATTTATGTGGGCACAGGTGATGTCATGCTGAAGTGTTTGACGGTGGATAAAGCCGTCGTCACTGCGGAGGTAACACAGGGCGAAGCAGTATATCCCCATGCACCGATTAAAATTCCCCGCACCAATAAAGACCCTAAGGCCCGCGATCTGATGTTGACCGACATCGAGCAGTTCCTCGACAACAACATTGATTTTATCGTTATTCCTGGCATCACGGAGCGGGAGGAAGTGCAGAAGTTTCGCACTTTCTTGCATCAGAAGAGCACGACACCCCCTTGGATGATCCTGAAAATCGACACACTGAAGGCCTATCAAGAACTGCCGCGTTTGATCGCCGAGGTTGATGGGGTGTTGATTTCACGGCGAGAGATTGCCTTGACCACCAACCCTGCTACCGTGCCGATGATTGCCAAAGAGGTCAACCAGCTGTGCAGCGACCACTCCAAGCTAGTCATCACTGCCAGCGAAATTCTCGGCTCGATGCGCTACAACCCCGCCCCGACACGGGCAGAAGTTTCCGACATTGCCAATGCCGTCATCGATGGCACTGATGTTATCGTCTTGCCCGAAGACCTGTGCACGAGCCGTTATTTTGCGCGTTCCCTGCGTCTTGTCTACGATGTCGTGGCTGATGTTGAGTTGAACACCGTCGACCCCAACTGGGATAAGCAAGCACCCACCATTCGCAGCGAATACGATGCCCTAGCTGCCTCGGCCCTGCGCACGGCACAACGTGTTGGTGCTAAAGCACTCGTCTGCCTCGTGCGTAGTGGCAAAACAGCCTTGCGTCTGTCGCGTTTTGGCACGCCTGTGCCCATCATCGCGGTGGCGTTTGAGCGAGCCATCCTCAACCGTTTGCGTCTCGTCAGTGGTGTGAATGGCATTCTGCTCGACTCCACCCCCTCACTCGACGAGGTGTTGACTATCGTTGGCAAACGACTCAAGGAAGACAGCTTCCTCGAAGACGGTGACTTGGTGATTTTTGTCACCATCTCGCTGTCGCCGATCGGCCATGCCGCCAGCAACCTCTTGACGGTGCAAACGATAAGATGAGCCGCCCTACTTTTGAAGACATTTTTCTCACCTTTGCCCAGCATCTGGCCCGGCGCTCGACCTGCGAACGCTTGCAGGTGGGCACGGTCATCACCACGACGGACTATCACAAGGTGCTGGCTATCGGCTACAACGGCAATGCTCGTAGTTTGCCCAACTGTTGTGATCGTGACGAAAAGGGCAACTGTGGCTGTCTGCATTCTGAGGAGAACGCCGTCATTCACTGTGACACGCCCAGAGCGCAGCCTAAATACGTCTTTGTCACGCATCTGCCGTGTGTGCGTTGTGCTAAACGCCTGATCAATCTCGGCTCGGTGCAGCGTGTTTACTACCACCAAGATTATCACGATCACGGCTCACTGCATATTTTGCCGCAATGTGGAATCGAAGTCGTGCACAAGCCTAGCATCGACCCGCGGGCGACGATGCAACAGTGATTAATTTTTAATTTTTAATTTTCGCTTGAGTGCCGTCAGCTCTTTCTTGCTATTGCGTTCAAGCTTGCCTACCGAGAGCTCCATGAACGGCAGGGCGAGACCGTTCGCTGCGCTGCGCCGTGGTGCGCTACGCGCTACGCGGCTTTTTTGTAACGCTCGCTTCCTAGCTCGCTTCGCTCGCTACGCTGCTTTTTGTATCGCTCGCTTGCTAGCTCGCTTCGCTCGCTACGCTGCTTTTTGTATCGCTCGCTTCCTAGCTCGCTGCTTGCGCTCAGACCTCCTGCTATTGCGTTCAGGCTTGTCCCTAGTCTCTCTGCTTGCCCTCAAACCTCTTGGCTGTCGCGTTGAGACTTGCCTACCGAGAGACACATGAACGGCGAGGTGAGGCCGTACGAAAACTCGACCATAAATACTGCCATATTGTCGTTAGATTATGCTTTTGCATAAGGCATGTACTTGCACATATTCGGGGGGAGAGTTTCTCGGTAGGGCTGCGCCTCGCCAAGATAACGGGGGTACGGGCTAAGGAAGGTCTTTGCCTCTCGCTCTTGCGCTACGCTGCTCTTTGTAACGCTCGCTTCCTAGCTCGCTTCGCTCGCTACGCTGCTTTTTGTATCGCTCGCTTCCTAGCTCGCTCTTTGTCCTCAGATCTCCCTGTATTGCGTTCAAGCTTGTCTCAGACCTCTCGGCGGTTGCCCCCACCTCTTGCCCACCGAGAGCTACATGAACGGCACGGGGAGACCGTTCGCTGCGCTACGGCTTTCTGTATCGCTCGCTTCGCTCGCTACGCTGCTCTTTGCCGCTTTCTAGCTCCCCGCTCGCTCCTTGTTCTCAGACCTCTTGCTATTGCGTTCAGATTATGCTTTTAGATAAAGCATGTGCCGTACCCACTCAGGAGAGTTTCTCGGTAGGTCTGCCCCGTGCCAAGACAACGGAGACACGGGCTAAGTAGGCGTGTCATGCCAAGACAACGGAGGTCTGTGCTAAGGGACTAGCTCGCGCCGCGATCGAGCCCCTGCAAGCGTTAAGTTGTCGGGGGGCAGACCGCCTTAGGGTGCATCAGGGCCCGGGTCGCAGCGAGTTCAGTGAAAGATTTTTGGTGAAGAAATAATTCCAGCACCAGTGCCTGTTTCATGACCTTGTCCTGCGCGGCGGTGAGATGCACGAGGCGTTGCTGCTCGCTGATTTTGGCGATATTAATGTAAATTGCGAGCGGTGCCGCCAGCAGCATTGAGGCAAAGCCGACTTTCCCTGCCGAGGTGGTCACTATTTTTTTAAGTTTCTGGCCAAACGGCATGTCCTTCAGACTGTCCAGCCACTTTTTAAACCGCTCAGGAACGTTAAACCACCCTTTGATTGTATCTTTGACAGTTTTGCCGAAGCCGCCATCCTCTGTATCATCTGCAAATTTTTCCACAGCTGCAAGCAGTTGTTTTGGGCCTTCGAATGTCTTCACAACTTTATCTTCGTATTTTTTGCCCAGCCGTTTCCTCAGGTCTGCTTTTTGGTCATCACCCAATCCTTGGACAAATTTCCGCATTTTTCCTCTGAAATCCTCATTATTATCACTAATTATATCTTCTAGTTCGAATAATTCTTCACCCCCTTGTGAGCCACTGGCAATTATTTTAGTAATCGTCGCCATCTTAAACATCGATACACCCTTATGTATTATGAAGGCCGCAGCTGACGCATCGACGAAGGCATTGGTCAGCTCGATTTTATTGTCTCGGCTTTTCTTGCTGCGCACCTGCTCAAAGAAGTCGGCGTAGTCTTTCTGCACCGCGGCGAGTTCGGCTATTTTCTCTTCGTTGACTCTTTGGTAGCTAGCCTCGATATCCTCTGCGGCAAAGATGTGGGGGATGCAAACAGTCTGTGCAGCAACGACTTGTGTAAAAATAAAACAGATGCTGGCCAGTAAACTTTTCATGTTAACTTCCTCGGCAATAGTTTTTGAACAGATCTTCGAGAAACTCCACGTGACTCTCAATCTTGCGTAGTTCTTTCATAACGGTCTTGTTGTCGATGTCCATCAGCTTATATTTAGACCGCAAGCGCTCTGCTTCGAGACGCAAGTTATTCACTTCGGTGGAAGTATAGATCCAGGCCAGCGACAGCACAAAGTCAGCGATCTCGATGCCTGCAAAAGCGAACGGGGTGGCCGCGCCAAGATATTTTGCTATCGCGCCATAGCTCGTCATAGCGCCTATCGTAAATACCTCTGAACCCATGAAGGTGTACATTAACTTGTTCGATAAGCTTTCGAGTCTATCTGCTTCGCTGCCCAGCGTGTCTGTTTCTTGCGCGTGAAAAGCAATATCTTTCTCGGTGGTCGAAAACACTCTATTAAGTTCGGCAACTTTCTGTCTTTCTTGTGCAATTTCAACATGATGGTTGGCACAGGAGATAGGTTTTTTGTTAGCCAGCAGGCCATACTCAGTGCCCGCTAATTCGAGCCGACTGTCGTTGCGACAGCTGGTGTAGTTGAGCGCGTTGACCAGCTGTAGTTTGCCATAAACCTTGTGCAAATCTTCTTGTAGCACCTTAAAGTTGCCGCTTTGTTCCTGATGTTGCAGCATAAACTCTTGGAACTCTTCCGACCTACGACCGATGTAACTTAAAGCCTTGCCCGTGCGCTGTTCATATTCCGCGGCATTAGCGTCAAACTCGGCTAACATCACGAACAGCGTATCCTGCATGCGGGATGCTTGAGCAAACAGTTGATCTTCCTTCTTCTGAATGAAGATACAGCCATCAGTGTTGATCGCCGCAGGGTCGCTTTTGCTGAGTGACTTGCAGGTGCTCAGCGGCAGCAGCAACAACAGTAGTAAGCAAAATCTCATCGGCATTTTTGCTCCCTTCACAAAATATCCTAGCCAAACATCAAGCTTGCTTTCTACAGAACGTGTCGACCGTTTTTTTTTTTTTTCGCTTTAGCGATCGTTGTGAAAAACATTGCTGGCTCATCGCTACGCTGCTTTCTATATCGCTCGCTTCCTAGCTCGCTTCGCTCGCTACGCTGCTCTTTGTAACGCTCGCTTCCTAGCTCGCTTCGCTCGCTACGCTGCTTTTTGTATCGCTCGCTTCCTAGCTCGCTTCGCTCGCTACGCGATGCTTTTTGTCCCGCTCGCTTCCTAGCTCGCTGCTTGTGCTCAGACCTCTCGTTACTGCGTTCGGGCTTGCCATCAGGCCCCTCTCTGCTTGTTCTCAGATCTCTCGGCGGTTGCCCCCACCTCTTGCCTACCGAGAGACACATGAACGGCGAGGTGAGGCCGTACGAAAACTCGACCATAAATACTGCCATATTGTCGTTAGATTATGCTTTTGCATAAGGCATGTACTTGCACATATTCGGGGGGAGAGTTTCTCGGTAGGGCTGCACCTCGCCAAGATAACGGGGGTACGGGCTAAGGAAGGTCTTTGCCTCTCGCTCTTGCGCTACGCTGCTCTTTGTAACGCTCGCTTCCTAGCTCGCTTCGCTCGCTACGCTGCTTTTTGTATCGCTCGCTTCCTAGCTCGCTCTTTGTCCTCAGATCTCCCTGTATTGCGATCAGGCTTGTTCTCAGGCCTCCCTGCCAAGACAACGGAGGCGGGGGCTAAGATAACGGAGACTTGCGATAGGTGGTGTCCTTGCCCTCAGACCTCTCGCGGTTACCCCCCCCCTGCTTGCTTACCAAGACAACGGAGGCATGGGCTAAGTGGTGCCTGCCCTCAGACTTCTCGCTGTTGCCACCACCTCTTGCCTACCGAGGGCTTTATGAACGGCAGGGCAAGACCGTGCGAAAACGACCGCAGATATTGCCAACACTGCAACCAGATTATTTTTTTGCACGAGGCATGTGCCTATACATATTCGTGGGGAGTTTCTCGGTAGGTCTTCGCCGTGCCAAGATAGCGGAGATTTGTGCTGAGTGGTATCTTTGCCCCCCCTCTCTGCTAGCTCGCTCCTCGCGCTACGCGGCTTTTTGTATCGCTCGCTTCCTAGCTCGCTGCATGTCCTCAGGCCTCTCGCCATTGCGTTCAAGCTTGCCCTCAGGCCCCTCTCCACCTGCCTGCCTGCGAAAATCTTCTCAAAGAGATTATTGAGTCGGTAAAGCCTGTTGAGGCGGGATATTTTTTGCTTGTTTTTGGTAGGCGACGAATGTCTGCTCAAAGAGATTATTGAGCTTGTCAAGCATGTTGTGTATCTCACTATCGACCCTAGTTCCGTCGGCCTTCAACTTACCAAACAGTTCATCTTTCAAGCCAGGATTATCTCCAAAAATTTTTTGCCACTTTTTGCTGTTAGCCACCTGCTCAACCACATCGTTCTTCACGCCAGGCAGACGACTGACGGAGCGCGCTAAGAGCTTAGGCTTCGTTACGGCATCACCCGCGGCATCAGTCACACCCTCCAAGGGGGCTTTTCTCTTGAATTTGGCAATCTTGCCTACCATGCCGTGGAAATTTGCTCGCAAGGTATTTATCCGCTCCTCGTTTTGAAACAAGTCGATAAAATTTTCTGCCTCCTCCATAGTTACTTCCTCACCTGCTTCATCCACACCTGTACGAAGGGCTACTCGTCGTTTTTCCAACCAGTCTTTCACGTTTGCTTTGGCTTCTTTACGTGATTGCCTGTTGCCACCCTTGGTAGCATCGATATACCCTTTAAGTGTATGGTCGTGATCGGCAGGTAAATGTTTAGTTTTATTAGGCTTATACCTGCCGACATACAGTCGCCGCAGCTCTTTGTCTGACATGCCGAGTTTCTTGCTCAATAAATTTATCCGGCGGTCTGTACCGCGGTCAAAAAATATAAATCTTTTCTTATATTTCCTGCCATTAACAAGCACGCCGAAAAGTTCCAGCTTTTCAGCATCATGCATACTCTTTAACGTGTTGGTATCGAGTAGCTGCACCATCGCCGCTTGGCGCACCGCTGACACCCCCCTCAACTTAGGGGGGATAAATCCCGAGGTAATTCTTAGGTCAGTAAACGGCAAAAACCTGCTGCGCACAACATCGTTGATGAACTCTGCTTTAATTACTTTGTTAAATGCACCACCTGTGTTTTTGCCTATCCAAAGATCCTTAATGGCTTCTTGAAACTTACTGAAATCCTTGCCCTTAGCAGGTTCTTTGAGCTTTTCCAAAATCTTGGTAAGATCTGCATCGTCATAAGTACTCTGCGCGCCGGTAAGATTTTCAAATTTTTTACCAAGCTGTGCCGCGTCTTCAATCATCTCGCTCTTATATGTCAACATGGGAATAGACTGGATGAATTTGCGACAATAACCCGAAGAGCAGTGTTTGAGCTTCAAAAAAACATCTTTGTACTCATCGGCCTTGGCCCGGCTCCCCAATGCTTTTGTCATGCTGGCAATCTGTTTTTTCACGTGACCCAGACGATAAGCAGCGCGCACATATTCTGCGGCATCGAAAGCCGTAAAGGCGGCAGTTATATACAGATCACGCCGCGCTTGAAGATACTGCTGTCGGGCACGATAATACTCCTCAAAGTTTGTGCCGAAATTGTCAGCGAACAAAGAGCTCTCAGCCCGTTGCTGCACAACTCTGCCATGATGATACTGTGCGGCGGAAGAAAGCAAACCAGTTGCAGCACCAATAGCATACAGAGTCGACGGCAATATTGCCGGCAGTGCCAACGAAGCACCTAGCGTTGAAAACGATAAGACCAGACCCGCGACCGTCGCCGCCACCGTAACTGCACCGAGCACCCACTTGTTGAAAAAACCCACAGGTCGGAAGCGCGTGTATTTACTGAAGACTCCGTTCATAAGGTTAGCATAGTCAGGGCGCACCAACAACGCTTTAGCCAGCGGTAGAATTTGATAATGCTCGGCAAAGTCTGAAGTTAATTTTGCTTGCTGACTAGCATTAGGGCCATGTTTATGAATTTTTTTAGCAATATTATGCAATTGCTTCGCTTGCAAATAAATGCCATCCAGCATCTCGCCTATGGCCGTATCGATAGTTGCAAACTGCACATGCGGATGCATCTTCCAATCATATTGGAGCTTGCCATCATGAGAGGCGATATGCACGTCATCAGGTTTTCTTTTTTCCTCTACCTGCTGTATAAAAACTTCCGTGCCCATCAACAAGCCGTGTGGTTCAGCAAAGACAAGATCATAGCGGCGTGAATAAGCCTGGTAGGCGATTTTATAGGCCTGACTGCTGTTGTCAAAATCAAGCTTATTGCCTACTACACCGACGTATTTTTTCTTGAACGCGGCTGGGGCTTGGTGCGGACTAGGATAAATTTTGTTGATGGCAGAGACATAGGTCATCCACGTATCGTGAACATCCTGACGTGATAAAGGTGCGAGCTTATCATACTGCTCTTGTATTTTGGTAACCATCTCCGTTACCTGTGCCCTTTCTTGCGCCGGACAGAACTGGGTGCAGGCGTTGCTAAAGTCATGCATGCTGCTTATCCAGTTGTAAAGCTGACGACTGCTGAACCACTGTTGGGCTGCAGCAGCAATCCCCGTGCGGTAAACAAGACGATTGAAATGTTGGTGTGAAGTCGCACTGAAAAAAAGTTCTTTCGCCGCGGCGTCGTTCACGGTTGTTGCAGGATTACGTCGCAGGGCATCGAGATAATCGGCGGCACTGCCATATTCAGCCAGTTTCTCTGTCATCGGCAACATGTCCCTGACATCGGCAAGTTCTAGCGAGGTAAGAATGCCGGCGCGCAATTGCTCCGCCTTGTCATCTTGTTGCCGCCCCATATTCTCAAGAATCAGACGAATTGCTAACCATTTGCGTTGCGCTAACAATAACACCTGCCAATTGGCATCGTGGGCACGCTTGTGATTACGGTGCAGGTACTGCTGCACCTTGTCGGTACTGCTAATGATTGCAGCAGGATTGTCAGTGCTGTTTTGCCGCAGTAATTCGTGCAGTTCCAACACGGCGGGGGTGACATTGTAGTTGAGATTGACGATGGTCGCCCCTTCAGTGAACGTTCTGCCACCACCCTTATAGTCAAATCTAACCCGTGCTGAAATGGTCTCGTGATACTGCGAATCGAGGTTTGCAAACGTCTGATCGAAACCCAGCTGGTCGTTCAACTCGTTGATATGATGGGCATCCTGTGCGAACAAGCCGACACGTGTATAGTAGAAGCTGCGACCTGAGTAGGGGCCGTTGACTTCTTTGGTTTTGCAAAAAGTCACCGCCCGTGCCGCCCGTGCCGCCCAGCTGGGCGAACCGAGCACATTGTCACCTTGGGGGTTGCCGAGCGCGGTGTCGTCGGCTTTAATCTTAACGCTCTCCAAACCTTTGGGGCAGTAAAAATTGTGCGGGAAAAACCCGCGGCTGAGATACACCTCAGTAGGCAGCGGCTCGATGTCATCGTTGACAACCATAATTTTGAGATAGTAGCCACCGAAATGGTAGGGATCTCGTGCCTCGCGAGCTTTAGCCTTCTCTACGGCATCTGGATTTTGAAAGCCCTCGAAGGGGTGCTTAGCCGTGATAACATCGGCAGCAAAGCCCTTGAACTCACCTTCCTCCAACTTGGCAACGTCTTCATCGTAAAGTTCAAAGGGGAAAAATTCACCATCAACGACGGAAGGGTACTTGTTCATAAATATACCGACGGCAACGGTGACATTGCCCTTATCGTCACGGCGAAACGAACTAAGATTGCCAGCATTCATGTCCTCGGCGAGCTTGCAAGTCGTTGTCGCAGTTGCCAGCGCGAGAACCAAGATTATCTTTTGCATTTCCTACCGCCCCTTTGTCACCTCACCGTCGGCACAGTTGGCAATGATTGTTAGAAAATTTTTGCTTTGACACGGCAAATTGCGCCAGAAGAGCATTTTGTCGGGCCGGTGGTGATGAGAGCACGATCCCTAAGGCAATGCTTGCCTGTCTCTAAACTGCACCGTCGCGGGAGGGAAATTGCCGCTATCGGGCGCGGTCAACGCCTGCACAGGGCCATCAGGGACGTGACGCTTTCCTGCTTTTGCGTCGTGCCGTCGGCCGCAGGGAGACCTTATGTAGCTTACGCTTGGTAAGATCGAACAGCGCTAGATAGGCAGTCTTTTGACTCAGCTCGTGCACCACGTTGATCGCCATGTAGAGTCCGAAGGGATCGACGGCAATGTTATCAGCGAACAGCGGAGGATCAACTTCAAGCTCTGCCAGCTTCTTGCCGCGGCGATAGTCGATGAAGAAAATCTTGCGCCACTGACGTTTAGCAGACAGCTTCGCACCACCGACGGCAACTATTTTTTTGCGAAAATCGATAGCAACCTGTGCCTCACTCAGATTGTAAGGCTGGGGCAACTTGAACCGATAGCGTTTTTTGCCCGCCCGCGCCCCTGACCACTTAGGGTATTCTCTGATTTCCATGATGTTTGCGGCACGGTTGCTCAGGCCCAGTGCAAACATGCTGCCCTGCTGTAAAACACGACTGCCCGGAGGAAACCTCAGCTGTCGCTCCCGCCGCGTTGAGCGATCGATAATGCCGCGGAAGGACGTATTCTCGGTGAAGGTGTATAGCACGCGCCGCCGCGGGTCGCTGTAGAGGGGCAACTCCCCCGCCAGCACATTGCCAGGCAAGCGGCGAAACTGCAAGCGGCGCACATCGACATCTAGCATGCGTTGGGTGGTGATGTCGAAAGGCCGCGGATAGCGCAGCGAAGTCACCAGCGCGATCTTTTTCTCGAAGGCGGAAATTTGCTTGTCGTTGCGAGGAGTACTGCTAAAAAAACGCGCCATACCATAGCGGCACATATGTGCCCCGCCCTCAAACAAAATCCCCGACCAGCCGCTGGGAGGATTCCCGTAAGGCAAAAACAACACCCCCGCGGGCATGCTCGCAGTCAACTCCTTGATAACTATCAAGCTATTTTCTTTTGTGTCGATTTTTATAACCACGTGCTTATACAGCGGCACTTCGAAATTTATTTTGCTCCTAGCGCCAGTATTAATTAGAGCATAGATTACGTTCTTTTTATCAAAATAAAAATTACCCCCTGGCAAGCTCGTGCGATAAGAAAAGCAGTTGGGGGTGTTTGAGGGAAAGGCTGTGGCCGCGGCGGGTGCGGGTGCGGGTGCGGGTGCGGGTGCAGGTGCAGGTGCAGGTGCTGGCTGTTCTGCACGAGTTGCGGCAGGGGCGAGGCACAGTAACATGATGAGGCAGCGATAACGTGAGGCAGCAGTAAACACGGTGCAATCCTGTGGGCTATTGTTTCACCTATTCAAGTATAGCATACGGTCGCAGGCGGCGGTATATTAGTAGTGTAGCCCCAGTTGAGAGGATTGTTACCATGTGTTGCCGTGTCTTTGCGACGGCTCTATGCTTTGTGTCTGTCTTGTCCGCTCTGCTTGCCGCCTGCAAGGATATTCCTAATCCGTTTGCGACGAAGAGCTCCGCCGTCGCGGCGTTGCAGTTTCAGTACAGCATCCACTTCGTCGCTTCGGGTGTGTTAGCCAAGAAGCAGAACCTCCAGAGTGGTGCGGTTGGACACGTGCGCTTGCAGGCTATTCCTGTGGAAGATGTCATTAACGTCAGGGGCGTGGTCAGCACTGATGTGCATATCGGCGTGCGTGATAGCGTGCAGAAACTCAGCCATGACTATACCTCGCGACAGAACCCTCCTGTCTACGACATGCTAACGCTGCCCTTGCGTCTTCGCCACCTTGCTGTCGTGCGCAGAAAAACCATCGCGGCCGCCAACACTCTGGTGAAGGAGATCGCTCAGCTGGAGCGGCAAGTGCTTACCGCGGGCAAGGCTGCCTACCCCGCCTTTGCCAAGCTGAATGTCGTCAACAGCGGGGACTACAGCTTTGAGGGGCTGAGCAAGCAGCGCGAGGTCGCGTTCGCGGGCAAGCGTTTCACCACCGCTATCGCTGCCGTACGCAAGGAGATTGACGCGCGTGCTGCAGCACTTAAGCAGAGCGTCACCTACCAGCAGAACTCGCTGAGAGCCGCGGCGCAACAGGATTTTGATGCGCATACCGTCTACAGCCAAGCGGTGGCTATCTACCGTGCCGTGCATCCCAATATCAAGCGTGACCCACAACCCTTAGTCCCCTCGTTCCGAGCCAAGGGCACAGGCACCAGTTCAGCTGCAGACGTGCTGAAGTCTGCAGTCACCGACATCGCCACCCTGAAACAAGCGAGACTGCTGCTCGCCAGGGCGCTGCTGCGTCTCTATGAACCGCACTATGTCAGTTATGAGTTCGACCTGCTGGGACACAACGAAACCCTCTCGGTGTCGGTTACTGCTATCGACAAGCCCACCTCAGCTGGACAACGCCAGGCGGTGTTTTCTTACCGACTGAGCGCGTCATCACCTAAGCAGGGCAATTTTACTCTCGGGCAGTACGACTTCGATCATCTCAATCGCCCGCTGCGACTCAGAACCAACCTCAAGCCAGTTGGCAGAGGCCGCATCGATTTCGTTTTGAAGAAGTAAACCGCTACGCTACGCTGCTTTTTGTATCGCTCGTCTACGAGGCTTTTTTGTAACGCTCGCTTGCTAGCTCGCTTCGCTCGCTACGCTGCTTTTTTGTAACGCTCGCTTCCTAGCTCGCTGCATGTTCTCAGGCCACTCTGCGCGCCCTCTCTGCTTGCGCCCAAGTCTCTCAGCGGTTACCCCCACCTCTTGCCTATCGAGAGCTCCATGAACGGCACGGTGAGGCCGTACGAAAACCCGACCACAAATATTGCCGTATTGCCGTTAGTTTATTTTTTTGCACAAGGCATGTGCCTATATCTGTTGAGGTCGGGTTTCTCGGTAGGGCTGCGCCTCGCCAAGACAACGGAGGTTTGGGCTAAGTGGTGTCCTTGCCCCCAAGCCTTCTCGCGGTTACGTTCATGCTTGCCGACCGAGAGCTCCATGAACGGCGAGGTGAGGCCGTTCGCTGCGCTACGGCTTTTTTTATCGCTCGCTTGCTAGCTCGCTCCTTGCCCTCAGATCTCTCGCAGTTGCGTTCAGATTATTTTTTTGCACGAGGCATGTGCTTGCACCTATCTCAGGGAAGAGTTTCTCGGTAGATCTGCGCCGTGCCAAGACAACGGAGATACGTGATAAGTAGTGGCTGTGCTGCGCTAGCTCTTTGTTCCCCACTGTAGTGGCCCCTCTATAAAGCAGGACACCTTTCCGGCCCGGAATAAGGCATGTGTAGCTTTGCTGGCATGAGATCACTGAGATCGTAGATCCTAAGTGCTGTATCATGTGAATAAACCCCTTGTGGCTGCTCATCTCTGTTTCTAGCCCAAAGATGCCAGAGAACAAGTTGGGCATCCTCATCATCCTGCGGAAACATAGGCAAGCGGTAGATGCCTCGCATTTCTCGAATCCAGTTACCCTTGCTCACGTGGTATGGATGATTGTTGCGCTGATAACCAGCTGCTTCGGCTTGCTTAGTCGTGAACATGCCCTGTTGCCTAACTGCGTATTTGTAGAGTTTTTCTCTTGCTGACAAACCCTTCCTCACATAATAGACATATCCATTATGTTAATTATACACCAGAACTACTTCTCTCTGGAACTGCCTTTCTGCAAATTTCACATACATATCATATAAATTATGTCTTTTATGCCGAACCTTTCATATAAAACATAATTTATATGATAATTATACAAGATTTGGGGATCAGGCCTCTGCTGGCTACTCGGAGGAATTCTGTTTGATGGTGGCGATGGTGTGCTACGCGCTGCGCTACGCGGCTTTTTTGTAACGCTCGCTCCGCTCGCTACGCTGCTCTTTTGCCGCTTTCTAGCTCCGCTCGCTCTTTGTCCTCAGATCTCTCGCTCTTGCGCTCAGACCTCTCGCGATTGCGTTCATGTTTGCCTGCTAGCCCCTTTGCTTGTCCCCAAGCCTCTCTGCTATTGCGTTCAGGCCCGCTTACCGAGAGCCCCATGAACGGCAGAGCGAGACCGTGCGAAAACTCGACCACAGATATTGCCATATTGTCGTCAGACTATGCCTTTAGATAAAGCACGTGCCGTACCCACTCAGGAGAGTTTCTCGGCAGGTCTGCGCTCTGCCAAGATAACGGAGACTTGTGCTAAGTGGTAGTCCTTGCCCCCAAGCCTTCTCGCGGTTACGTTCATGCTTGCCGACCGAGAGCTCCATGAACGGCGAGGTGAGGCCGTTCGCTGCGCTACGGCTTTTTTTATCGCTCGCTTCGCTCGCTACGCTGCTCTTTGCCGCTTTCTAGCTCCCCGCTCGCTCCTTGTTCTCAGACCTCCTGCCATTGCGTTCAGATTATTTTTTTGCACAAGGCATGTGCCTATACCTGTTGAGGTCGGGTTTCTCGGTAGGGCTGCGCCGTGCCAAGATAACGGAGGTCTGTGCTAAGTGTGCCAATAATAGGGGTAACCACAATGACCATATGGGCAACACGTTGGATTTAACCGTGTACCAATAGTGGGGATAGCCACATTTGATCCTATGCCCATGCACCTATTTTTACTTGTAGTATTTCTCCAGAAGTTACACCTACCAAAAATTATTTGCACTTCTTATATTTTCTTACCCATCCATCTATGTTAGAGTGAAAAAAGCTACCTAATCATGTGGTTAAATTCCATGCAGCGTTACCTTCTCGTCACTGCTTCTATTTGCACTCCATCAGTATGTGAGCAAAGATTTCATAATTCTATAAGTATTACCCCCCCCCCCCCCCCCCCCCCCCAGATAAGTTATTAACATCATTACAAACCAAACTTACCTATAATTATTGCTTACTCGCGCCCGCGGAGCTGTGTACATGAACAGCATTGCAGGCGCAATGAAGAACAAAACTATCTTCTGCCTGCTCATCATCACTTTGTGCACGAGTTTTTTCTTCGCTCGCAGCGTTGTCGTGCGGCAAAGATGGGTAAAGACATGCCTATAACCCCAACTTCTTACCAGATAGCGACCCCTGAAGAGGCCGCTAGAAACTTAGGCAAATACAAAGCTTTTGGTAGAGATAACTGGTTTAATCGCCATAGATTTGAAATTGTCAGTAACTATTTGACCTCGCCACCTGAGCAGACACTGCTTGATTTTGGTTGTGGCAATGGCTTGTTCTTCAAGTATTTGCAGCAACACAATCAGCATCTATTGTCCTCTTTGTCTTTGAGCGGTTACGATCCATACTTTGCAAATACAGCTAGTCAGGAGGACGGAGTCAATTTCTATTCTTCTATAGATAACATGCCCACTCAATTTGATTTTATTACTGCTCTCGATGTTATTGAACATACAGAAAATGACAAAAAAACCTTAAGGCAAATACACGCTTTGTTAGCACCAGACAGCACCCTCTTGCTAACAGTTCCCGCGTATCAGTGTCTCTACTCCCTACACGATGCCGCCATCGGGCACTATCGCCGTTATACTAAAAAATCTCTTAGCCATATTTTGTCGAAAGCAGGATTTAGTGTTGTGTATTCGTCATATTTTCTTGTTTTTCTAATTCCTCCAGTTTTTATTAGAAAATACTATCTAGTACTAAAGAAATATGTCACTGGCAAGATAAGTGTCAACGACCTTCCCACAGATCCAATGAATATATTTTCTCTGCTCAGCAATATTGAACTCAAACTAATAAAAAATAGAATAAGCTTGCCATGTGGAAGTTTCATTTTTTGCTGTGCTCGCAAAAATAACACAATAAAAAGTGAGTAAGCACAAGTGTTTATATTTGCTATTGGGTATTTGTTTATCCCGCCTACAATTATTATGGTAGCCTTTTATAATGTTTATTTTGCGGCAGCCAGTTTAATAGCTACGGCAATCCTAGTTTTCTGTATCTACAACACCACAACTTCTCCCCATAACGAGCTAAGCCCAACAACCGTATATATCAAGTGTTGGCCCTTGCTTATCGTTGCTCTTGTTGTAACCTCTTTATGTTTGATGTTTGCTTTTAATGTCTGGGATTGGGAGAAGCACTATGCCATTTTTGACCTGTTAATAAAAGAAGATTGGCCGCCAGTAGTAAAGTTAGACGAACACACCTGGTTCTTACGCTACTACTTAGGCTGGTATGTTGTGCCAGCTCTGTTGGTCAAAATATTTGGCTTACCGCTTCTTCCCGTGTTAATTGCTTGGACTGCTGTTGGTTTATGCATAGCACTAGTTCTTGCTTTCCATAGCTTAAAAAAGACTAGTCATTTTTTTATTGCCGCGTTGGTATTTTTCTTTTTTTCAGGTCTGGATATTGTCGGAGCAATGTTAAATAATTATGTGCCTCCGCCATTCCCGCATTGGCCGCAGATCTGGGCCGGTTGGGGAGAAATTTGGCCCGCACTAACTGGTATTGCCTGGGTACCTCAGCATGTAATATGTGGTTGGGTAGGTGCTTGTCTCTTTTTGTGCAAGCGTAGATTGGCAGTTAAATACAGTGCAGTAATTGTTGTCGTGGTAGCTTTATGGTCACCGTTCTGTGCTGTAGGTCTACTGCCTATAGCTGCTTGGGCGGCGTATAAAGAGGGGGTTAAAACTTTATTTACTCTGCAAAATCTACTGGCGGCCCCTGTACTTGCTATCCCTATCGCCCTGTATCTTACCCAGTCAACGACGCAAATGCCATTTACATTTGCTTGGCAACATTCCACATTTTCTTTACGAAGTCTGGTGCTGTTCAGTGTGGCTGAGTTTTTGCTAATTATGTTAATCTTCTACAAGTTACGACGAAAAGATCGTAGCTTAATCGTCGTGCTGGGGTTATTTCTCACATCACTATGCCTGGTCAGATTTGGTGTCCTCAATGACCTCCTTATGCGTGGCTCAATACCCGCAATTTGCATTCTATCTGTGTGGATGGCAAAAAGTTTACTGCAAAGTAAAGGCTGGAGTAGAGAATTACTGACAACTTACATGGTAGTCGCGGCTTTGCCCGTTGGCTACGCCTTTATCAACGGCATCACCCGACCACGGGTAGACAGAGATATGACTTTCACGAAACTTACTAGAATTTACCCGTATGCTAAGCACCCTGAAATGACTTACTCATATTTGGTGAAGATAGAAAATGCCCGACGTGTTTTTGGTGTCCCTTTGCTACGAAACATTTACCAGCACGAAGCTACAAAAAAGTCATTTAAAGATACTATAGAGTAACAGCTAAGCGGTTTCCCCCGTTGCGGCGCACTAGGTGGCAATGTTTTGTGGGGGGCAATACGAGCTAACAGCAACCAAGACGATCGTTATCTAACCGCGCCGCCAGCTGTGCCAGCGCTCAAGATAAGCAAGTGCACGGGTGGGGGCATGAGCTTTCTTCCAATTGCCGGCCAGGTATTTGTTGGCTTCGGCAAAAGTCGGATAGATATGTATTGTGCCGAGAATTTTGTTCAAGCCAATGCCATGCTTCATGGCACTGACAAACTCAGTGATCAACTCACCTGCACGAGCACCGACAATCGTTGCACCGAGGACTTTGTCCCGTTGGGGCACAGTCAGCACCTTAACAAAGCCACGCGCCTCACTGTCGGTAATGGCACGGTCAAGATCATCAATGCCATACGTCGTCACCTCATAGGCAATGCCCAGCCGCTCCGCCTCGCTAGCACTGAGGCCAACATGCGCGACCTCTGGGTCGGTAAAAGTGCACCAAGGCACTACGCGGTAATCAACCTTAAAACTTACTGGTGCGAACAACGCATTGACCGCACAATACCACGCCTGATGCGCGGCCAGGTGCGTAAATTGATAGGGGCCGACGACATCGCCACACGCATAAATGTTGGGATAACTAGTTTGCAAATATTCATTAACCTGCAATGTCCCCCGTTCGCTAAGCTCCAACTGCATGGCCTCACCACAAAAGCCAGTCACCGTGGCCTTGCGTCCTAACGCCAGCAAAGCCACATCAAATGTTATCCTGCGCCTGCCGAGTTCCCCCTGTGGGTAGTGCTCGTCTCGCGCCAGCTCTTCGCCATGTGCTTGCTCCTCAACGCGGGCCTGCCCCTTAGCTTGACAGAGCACAAAACTTTCGCCACCCTCCTGGCCAAAACTTAACGCCTGATGCTCCGTCAACACCTCAATGCCATCATCACGCAACGTCCGCAGCATGAAGTCAGACACCTCTACGTCCTCACGCGGCAGTAGCCTAGCCCCCATCTCCAATTGCACCACCTGCACCCCTAGACGTGCGAAAGCCTGCGCCAACTCACAACCAATCGGCCCGCCGCCCAGCACTAACATGCGCGCAGGGCGCTCTCGCAATTGCCAAATTGTCTCGGCAGTATAGTAAGTCACCTGCTCAAGTCCTGGCAACTTGGGCACTAGCGGTGTCGCACCACTGGCAATAATAATGTTGCGTGCCGTCACCGTCCGCTCCTTGGCGGCAAGCGTGGAGTTCTCGCCCAGGTGCTCGCATCCCTGCACTTGCACCGTATATGGCGAAATAATCTTGGCCTCGCCCTGCTCACACTCAACACCGAGACCACGATAACGTGCAACCGAATCGTGCGGCTCAACCTCAGCGATTACCCGCTGCACCCGTTCCATCACCTCACTAAAGCGATACGATAACTCAATCTTGTCAAAACCATATTTCTTTGCTTGGTGTGGCAATGCCGCAATCTGTGCCGACTTGAGTAGTGCCTTACTCGGCACACAACCGCTGTTGAGGCAATCACCACCCATCTTGTGTTTTTCAATCAGCAATGTTTTCGCCTTCACTGTCGCCCCGATATAAGCGCTGACCAAGCCTCCCGCCCCCGCCCCGATAACGACGAGGTTGTAATCATAATGCCGTGGTCGGGTGAAACCACGATATACATGTCGGGCCTTGATCATGCTCACAATTTTTTTGGCCAACAAGGGAAAGATCCCTAATACAGCAAATGACAGCAACAACTGCCACGACAAAATATCCGCAGGTGTTTGCAGTTCGCTCAACTGCGCACCAGCATTGACGTAAAGCAGTGTGCCGAGCAACATCGCGACCTGACTGACACAGAAGAAATGCCACGTCTTGATGGTCGTTAAACCCATCACCATGTTAATCATAAAAAACGGAAAGATCGGCACTAGACGCAGTGTGAACAAATAAAATACGCCGTTGTTCTTCATCTCCGCGTTAATTGTCTGCAACTTCGTTGTGAATTTATTTTGAACAAAATCCCGCAGAATAAAACGTGCCGCCAAAAAAGCTAACGTCGCACCAATCGTGGAGGCAAACGAAACAATTATTGTGCCATAAATTACCCCAAAAATTGCCCCGCCCGCAATCGTCATCACCAGCGCCCCAGGCAACGATAGCGCCGTGACCAACACATACACACCAAAATAAACCAGCGCCGTCAATAACGTATGCTGGGCGTAATAGTCTCTAAATTCAAGATGTCGTGCTTGCAAATAAGCAAAATTAAAAAACTGTTGTAAATCAAAAATAAAGAAAGCCCCTGCCGCGGCAACAAGGACAAACAACAACAGCCATTTAAGATAAGTTTTGTTCACAAAATTCCACTGACTTAAGTTAGCAAGTATTTTCTTATATTTGGATTGTTGAAGCGCCAAATTACATTGTCGATAAAATAGTGGTGAATGTTAATGAAGATGTGAGAAGCTGCGGTAAAATACCAAACATTCATTATACCAATAGTGTTAAAACTGAGATCAAGCCGCTCAGGCACTAGGTTGAAGCTCAGCCAGCCCGTGATAATCAAAGCGGCAATGATAGTCGCGCTACGGATGTTGCGACGCATTGAGCTATAGTGTGCAGGCATTTGCCGTGATTCAAAACGATAGACAAACGGCAAGTACTGCAACGAATGAAAAAACGGCACGGCAGTCATGTAAAAGAAGGGCTGATTGAACGGCGGCAACCACCAAACAACCAATGACACATAGGGAATAAGAAAATTAGCCGAGGGCAAGCGCTTGTGGGCGCGGTAGTTTTTAAAAATAATAAAATAAAGCAGCGCGACGAGTGTTACTGCAAACGAACCATAGCCAAAATAAGTGCCATAGGTAGTGAAATTCAGCGGATACTGGGCGATGCCATAAAAATCACTTGGTGTGTAGCCACGATGATAGGTAAAATAATTGGCGAACCAGACACTGAACAGACTCCACTTGACAAAACGGCGTTGCCAGCGGTCAAGATGATAGCCGTCGTAGTGGCTGTAAACCATCATACAGCCGTAAGCTTGCTTGCTGTAGTGCCAACCAACGGTGAGATACATGAGCACTAACAACACCGCCATGCTTTCTTTGCTGTGCGTATCCGCTACCGCTTGAAAAGAGGTGTCAATGCCAATGATGCTGAGACTTTCACCGAGCAAATTGGTCCAAAACGCAGGTAGGTCAGCATAGAAAAAAGCATGCACGATCAGCCCCACCAGCAATAGCGGCACAAGCAGTAGCTGCAACCAATTGCGGAAAATAAAACGCAACCCCATACCATAGGCAAGCTTATACGATGCCATGAAGTGGGGATAATTGACGAGCAGGAAGCAAGTGACGAAGAAACCTGCAGCATTGTCAAGGTAAGTTTTGAGCGTCGCGGATTCATTGCGAAAGGGAGTCAACAACATCAACAGCGCCCAGAGCACGAGACTCGCCCCACCTAACAGCCAAAAATCGAGGTAACGGCTAGTAATTGCTTGTGGTCGTGCTAGTGGTTGGGTATTGCTTGGCGCTGTCGTCATCACTTGCCAACCGATTTGTCGTTTAATTTAGGGTTGATACCAGCTACCATGCTACATCATGCTGAGTGTTCTGACAACCCCGCTAGCAAGCAAGCGTTACAAAGAGTCGCGTACCGCCGTGCCGTTCACAGGGCTCTTGGTAGGCAAGAGGTGGTGGCAACCGCGAGAAGGCTTGGGGGCAAGCAGGCCTGAGGGCAAGCCTGAACGCAATACAGGGAGATCAGAGCGCAAGCAGCGAGCGTTATAAAGAGCGGCGCAGCGCAGACCTACCGAGAAACTCGCCCTGAGATAGGTGCAAGGACATGCCTTGTGCAAAGAAATAATCTGAGTGCAATAGCAAGAGGTCTGAGTGCAAGGAGCGAGCTAGGAAGCGAGCGTTACAAAGAGCCGCAGCGCAGCGAACGGTCTCTCCCTGCCGTTCATGGAGCTCTCGGTGGGCAAGAGGTGGAGGCAACCGCCGAGAGGTCTGAGGGCAGAGAGGCTAGCAGGCAGAGAAGCTAGGAGGCACGCCTACTTATCACAAACCTCCGTTGTCTTGGCAGGGAGCAGACCTGCCGAGAAACTCTCCTCTGAGATAGGTGCAAGCACATACTCTTGTTTGGAAGCATACTCTAACGGCAATATGGCAGTATTTGTGGTCGAGTTTTCGTACGGCCTCGCCCCGCCATTCATAAAGCTCTCTGTGGGCAGGAGGTGTGGGCAACCGCTGAGAGACTTGGGGCAAGGACACCACTTAGCACAAATCTCCGTTGTCTTGGCGAGGCGCAGCCCTACCGAGAAACTCTCCCTGAGATAGGTGCAAGGACATGCCTTGTGCAAAGAAATAAACTGACTATGGTGTTGGCAATATTTATGGTCGAGTTTTCGTACGGCCTCGCCTCGCCGTTCATTAGGCTCTCGGTGGGCAAGCTTGCACGCAACAGCCGAGAGACTTGAGGACAAGCAGGGGTCTTCGTGGCAAGCCTGAACGCAATACAGGGAGGTCTGAGAACAAAGAGTGAGCTAGTCCCTTAGCACGTACCCCCGTTATCTTGGCACGGCGCAGACCTACCGAGAAACCCGACCTCAACAGGTATAGGCACATGCCTTGTGCAAAAAATAAACTAACGGCAATACGGCAATATCTGTGGTCGGGTTTTCGCACGGTCTCACCGTGCCATTCATGAAGCTCTCGGTGGGCAAGCCTCAACGCAATAGCCGAGAAGTCTGATGACGAGCCCGAACGCAGTAACGAGAGATCAGAGTGCAAGCAGCGAGCTAGCAAGCAAGCGTTACAAAGAGTCGCGTAGCAAGCAGCGAGCTAGGAAGCGAGCGTTACAAAAAAGCCTCGTAGACGAGCGTTACAAAAAGCCGCGTAGCGCATCGCGCAGCGGCGCTTGGCTCAGGCAAAAAATTCAGCCATCGCGTGGTTGCTTAGCAATTTTTTGAAAAATATCTTCGCGATAGTTCCCTGTGAAACAAGCGGTGCAGTGCCCTGCATCCCCCAGTGCTTGATGTAAGGCGGGCAAGCTCAGGTAACGCAGGCTGTCCGCTCCCAGGGTGCGGCAAATCTGTGCCGTGTCCTGCTGCGCCGCGATCAGTTGACTGCGGTCGGGGGTGTCAACGCCATAAAAGCAGGAGTGCGTAATAGGAGGTGAGCCGATGCGCAGGTGAATGGCTTGCACCCCGCGATTGCGTAACACCCGGAGAATTTTTTTGGCTGTCGTGCCGCGCACCAGCGAGTCGTCGACAACGATGACACGTTGGTTTTTCAAGCTGCGAGGCAAAGGATTGAGTTTGAGGCGCACGGCGAAATCACGAATCTGCTGGTCGGGATGAATAAATGTGCGACCAACATAGTGATTGCGCATAAAACCTGCGGCAACAGGCAAGCCTGCCCGTTCACCGTAGCCGAAAGCCATCGGCACACCTGAATCGGGCACGGCGATGACGACATCGGCCTGAGTGTCCTGATCTTCGCTAGCCAGCCGTTCACCGATAGCTTTGCGCACCGCGTAGACCTCTTGGTCCGCGAAGAGACTGTCGGGGCGGGCGAAGTAAATCAACTCAAAAGCACAGAACGAACTCGGTTTAGCTGTGCCCACAAAACTGGTGATGCCTGTCTGCATATCAAGCTGCACGATCTCAGCGGGCCGTACTTCCCGCACAAACTCGGCATCAATCAAGTCAAGGGCACAGCTTTCGCTCGCCAGCACCCAGAGGTTTTGTTTTTTGCCGATTACCAACGGGCGAAAGCCAAACGGGTCGCGCAAGCCGTAAATTTTATCCCCCGCGGTCAATACCAGCGCATAAGCTCCCTTGACCTGCTGCATGGCTTCTCGCAGGCGGGCAACGAGTGTCTCGCCCTGTGCTCGTGCTAGCAAGTGCATGCACACCTCCGTGTCTGATGAAGAGCGGAAGATTGCCCCTGTTGCCTCAAGAGTGCGGCGCAGCACACGGGCATTAGTGATGTTGCCGTTGTGGGCTAAAGTCAAGAGGCCAAAGGGTGGCACGCTAAAAGCAAACGGCTGAATATTGGTCACGTCCCGTCCGCCTTGTGTAGAGTAGCGCACATGTCCTGCACCGACATGACCGCGCAGGGTATTTAGCACTGCTGGCGTAAAATTATCCGACACCAGTCCAAAATTTTTGTGGCTATGCAGTTTTTTGCCGTCAAAGCAGACCACACCGCAGGCTTCCTGCCCGCGATGTTGCAGGGCATGCAGACAGTAGTAGAGATAGCGGGCAATGCCTTCGTTAGCGGCGATAGCAGCTATGCCGCACTCTTCTCGGATTGATTTCATCGTTCTCACAACAGCAGACACGGGGCAGGCTATCCCAGCGACAGCAGGCTTGCAAGCCCCGTAGCCCACCGCCAAAAACTTCCCTAGTTCGTATCTAGCTCTTAACTTAAGTGTTGCCTGCCGTGGCGGGTCTTTTCTTGCGCAGTAACTGTAGTTTTTCCGTCCAGATAACGAACGAACTGGCAACGAAGGTCGAGGACAGCGTCGCGATCAAGACACCGAGTGCCATCGCCATGGCAAAGTTCCAAATCTGCCCCGTGCCAAAGATAAGGATACCACTCAGGGCGAGCATTGTTGTCACGGAGGTGTTGATCGTGCGCGATAGCGTCTCGTTGAGCGAAGTGTTGATGTTTTGCGCCAGACCGCGCTTGGCATGGCCGAGTAAATTTTCCCGAATACGATCATAGATAACGATCGTGTCGTTGACCGAATAACCGACAACTGTCAGGAAAGCCGCCACCGAAGTCAAATCAAAAGTGCGGCGGAAGAAAATATAAAAGCCCAGCATAATGAAAATATCCATCGTCATCTTGACCACTGCACCTGGTGCAAAGCGCATGTCAAAGCGAAAGCCAATATACAGCAAGACCCAAAAAATCGCGTAGACGACCGATAGCATCCCCTGATTGCGCAACTCCGCGCCAATCTGCGGGCCGACAAAATCTGCCTGCAACACCTCTGGCTGATGTTCTTGCAGGCTGTTCAGCAGAGACTCTTGAAACTCTTTGTAGTTGCGAGTTTCATCCTGTTTGCTGTCAAAACGCAGTAGATACTGGTTCTGTCCGCCTTCCAAGGCCTGAATCGAGACGTTGCGCAAGCCACTCTCTGTCGCGGAACTCCTTATCGTTGCCGCCTCTACGTCGCTGGCAAAACCCAGTCGCATCTCCATGCCACCCGCAAAATCAACGCCCCAGTTGACCCCGTTGATGGCGCCGCTGCCGAGCACGGCTAGACCTAGCACCATCGCCACGCCCACGGCGAGACGGGCTGGCTTGAGAAAATCAAAGGTCGTCTTCTTGTCGCTCAAGGTCTTGCCCGACAAAATCCAGTTGCGCAGCTGGGTGTCAGAGTTCATGCGCGCCACGATCGCGGCAAAGATTGCTCGTGAACAGTAGAGCGAGGTAAACATGGAGACGATCAAGCCGAGAATCAAGGTCACAGCAAAACCTTTAATCGGCCCCGAACTGTTGGTCTCAATCAAGACGATCGCCGCGATCAGGGTCGTGACGTTGGCATCGACGATCGTCCAAAACGCTTTCTGAAAACCATTGGTCACCGCGTTCTTGGCATTGCGCCCCTCTCGCAATTCTTGCCGAATACGCTCGTTAATCAAGACATTGGCATCGACTGCCATTCCCAATGTCAAAATAAAACCCGCAATACCAGGCAGTGACAGGGCGAAGCCAAAGCTTGCCATCATCGCCAATAACAGCACACCATTCAACAACAGTGCGATGCTGGCGATCACCCCCGTGCGCCGGTAGTAGAAGATCATAAATAAGAAGACCAAGCCCAGCCCCAACAAAACACCGAGCACACCTTGATTGGCAAGCTCAGGGCCGAGACTTGCACCAACCTGCCGTTCCTCCATCACCTCAATCTTGGCGGGTAGTGCACCCGACTTAAGGATGAGGGAAAGATCGTTCGCCTCTTCGAGAATTTCGTTATAGCTGCGGCCGCTGCCGAGCGTAATGGAAGCACGACCACCAGCTATTTTTTGCTGAATGACAGGGGCTGATTCGACGAGACCGTCAAGCACGATAGCCATGCGCTTCTTGACGTTGTCGCCTGTGACAGTAGCAAAGCGCCGCCCCCCAGGCCCTGTGAAACGCAACGACACCTCAGGGGTGCGGTCGATGTTGTCACCTTGCCCTACCTGGGCATCAAGCACGTCCTCACCACTGACATCCGCTTGGGGAAAAACAACCCACGAGGTGAAGCGAGACTGCTTGCCACCGGCAATAACCTCGCGCTGCAAGAGCAGTTCGCGATCATCGGGCACAGAAGCTTGCAAAAATTCCCGCAGCGCATCTTGATCATAAGAGGTGAAGGCTAGCTGACTACCAGATTCATCGACCAGCTCAATCCCCTCAGGCAGGTCATGCTTGAGTTTGTCAAAGCCCGCGAACTCATCATCGACGATTTGAAATTTCAGCTGCGCGGTGCGTCCCAGCAGTTCCTTGGCTTTTTCTGGATTTTTGAAACCAGGCAACTGCACTAGAATTGAACCATCGACACGACGGTTGATCACTGGCTCGGTCACGCCCCACTTGTCGATACGATTGCGCACCACCCGTTCAGCCTGTTCCAAGGCACTGTTCTTGATGCGTTCCAGTTCATCTTCTTCAAATTGAAAATCAAGATAGTCACTGCCGCGATCGCTCTGCACCAGCCCAGGGTATTCTTTGCGCAGCTTAGCACTGAGGTTGTCGGGCTGCTCACCCTGCCACTCAACCCGCAATGTCTGCTGCTGCTTGAGGACACGAGCCGACCGCAACCCTAGCTTCTCGTCCTCAGACCAACGCATTACGTCGGAGGCCAGCCGCCCGATTTTGTTGTCGACCGCCTCACCGACTGTCACTCCCAAAACCAGCTGCACACCACCCTGCAGGTCGAGGCCAAGCTTGACATGCTTGCGTGGCAACCACTGTGGCACACGCCGCTGGAACTCTGCGTCGTCGTTGCGAATTTCCTTTGGCAAGCTGAAATAGATGACCGATGGGGCTACGGCATACATGCCGAGCATGGCCAAGCAAGATATGAACAGCAGCTTTCCCTTGAGCGCAGCAGACATTCTCACAAACTCCCGCGGTGATGAAGGCGACACGTCATAAGCCAGCCCTTATACAGTCACAGCTGTGGGAGTGAAAGACAAAAGTGTGCTCAAGAGGCTCGTTGTCGAGACGACGGTTAGGTAAATGTTGCCCTGACCCTCAGGTCGATTATATCTCCCTTCACCGATTTTATCATCCTGATTTTATTGACATAAAATAATTTACTAAAAAAATTTAGAAGTAAGCCGTTACATCACCGCAGAAGAATCTCTAGCGGGAGGCTATGCTGGCATGCGATTTTTGCCGCTGACCTATACCCTATGTGTCGTGCTCGCTTGCGGCAGCGCGCCAGAAAGCGAGCCTGAGCCCGACGATCAAGCGCGGCAACAGTTCACCGCGTCCAGTCTGGGAGTTTATCCCATCGCCTATCTCAGTGAGCCGTTGCGTCTAACCGCCGACGGCGAAAAATATATCGCCGATGTCCAGACGTTGAATGCCACCAGTTATCGTTATGCAGTGGTCATGACCGAGTGGCGGAAAAATAGTCAGCTTGCGGCAATGGTGCTGAACGAGCCGAAGTTCGTCGATAAACTGATGAAGAGCGCGGGCGACACGTTGATGGAGCGCATCGTCGACGACCCAGCGACCATGGACCGGGTGAAGCGGTTCGCCCTTCAGGTGTACTCCGATCCGCAAGTGAGCAAGGCGGTGATGGGCAAACTGCAGGACGAGGAAGTACAGGCTTTGCTGAAGCTTGCCAGTGGTGGATCTAGCCAGCGCGAGCTTTTAGACATCATGAAGAAGCTCAGCAAGAATACTGCTTTCATGACCGCGCTGCTGTCTACGCTAGCGATGAAGGGCGATTTTCTCGCCCAAGCACTGTCCGTGGGTAAAGAGAACAGCTTGTTGGCTGAGATACTCGACCAAGAGTTCATCAACGAGCTGATTGCCTCTGGCAGTGAAGCTAATTTCTTGTCACGCATCGTCAAGCTAGATGTCGCGGTCGAACAGCTGGAGGCAAGCATGCAACGCCTGCTCAACGACGAGGAGACACTGCGCGAGTTATTATTGCCGAGTAGTTTTGAGGCAACACAAGAGCTGATGCGAGCCATGCTGGGCGTGATTAGGCAGCTCGATGGCGCGACCAGGACCGAGGATGTCAACTATCTCAAGGAACAGATCGACGAGCTGATCACGCCAATGACTGAACAGAAGCAGTTGATCGCCATAATTTTTTCCGAAATACTATTTGAAGCGGCATTCATTGCCTACCACCCAGACTTTTGTGAGGAAGACAGTGATGATTGGGAGACGGTCACAGATCTTGATGGCGAGCTGCTGGTCGACAATCTCGGCAGCGAAGGACTGGCACTGCTCTGCCTCATCGCCGTCGACGATAACGGCAACCAACAACCTGAACCAACCGTCGAGCCAGTCGAACCACCGACACCGACCGTCGAGCCAGTCGAGCCAGTCGAACCACCTGCACCAACCGTCGAGCCATCTGCAACGCGGCCCGTGCCTATATTGAAACTCGGTGGTAACTTGCCAGAGCCTGGCAGCAGTTCCGCCTTGCGCCGCCTGAACGTCCAAGTCCTAACAACGCGCGGTACGGTGGCAGGTTACCGCTGGCTACTGTTACGCCACGGCGGTAATTGCCCCATCAATCCCGCGGCCTACAGCGAGCAGGTGCGTACCCTGTCGCAGCCGATAATTACCGAAGTGCAGCTGGCAGGGCCGAAAACCTTGTGTGCCTTTGGCGTTGACGAAGATGGAGTTCTGATTACTCCGATCGCCTCCCACAGGTGGGAATTGCACGTAGTGCCTAGTGCCGCGCGGTTGGAAATCGGCGGCGCAACCCGCAATCTTTACTTCGGCGACCACCAAGACATCGTCCTCCGCAACATCGGTGATGTCGGCATGTTCTGGCATATCTCTGCCCCTGACGATATCGATTGGTTGGAAATTAGAAAAGAACTAGGCGAATGGGTTTCGCTGCGTCGTGCCTCAGCAAGCACGCGCTTGCTGCACGGGGCCATACGCCCACAAAACATAGCCAAACTGCAGCTGCGGGTAGTTGGCCTTGCCGACGAAATGCAGGAAGCCGTGCTGCATGTCAAGCACCACGACAGCGCGGCCACATTCCCCATCAAGCTCAAACTGCACAGCGGCAAGCCACGTTTGACGGCGCAAAATATAGCCTTGAGCCGCACACGGGGATCAGATTGGATTGGCATAATCAACACCAACGGAGAAGGCACATTGCGGTGGAAGGTGCGGCACGCGTTCCCTACCTATCGGGCCGGTATCGGCATCACTACCACAAGCGAGGATCGCATCGACAAAGATGGCTGGTATGTCGGTGCAGGCAGTGTCAAAGTTGAGATGTTGATCCGCCCGTATCCGACCACGCCGAAGGTGCAGGTGTTAATTTTTGAGTTCAGAGGCGGAAAAAGAATACCAGTTGGCGTTACCTACGCTCCGTCCGGCTAGCACCATGTCCCTGAGTTGCCGCCAAAATCTTCTCTAAGCCTAACCACCGGCGGGAAATTCCGCCAAAATTATCTGAAGCGGAGAAATCAGTCATCAAGGGCTCGATTTATCGGCATACTTGTCTGCATGTTAGCTCTGCGTGAAATCATCTACGCCTGCTTACTCGTGGCCCTGCTGCACAGCATCGTGTTGTGTTTCAACCAACTGACGGCATTGCTGGACGAGCACGAGGCGCGCTTTGCACAGGCATACGAGTTGCGACGTTGCGGGCGCTTGCTGGCAGCACGAGCAAACTTGCGGGCGAGCATCGCTACCGTTCGTTACTATCGACCTGAGCTGACGGCAGCAACGCAGGCACGTCTTGTCGCAGCACAGCGTAATTTTCAGCGCAACTATCCTCTCGCCTCCTGTGCGGAAGTTGCTGCACAGATAGAGGTATATCGTCACGATAACGATCGACTGCCAGAGTTTTGGCCCAACTATGCCTTTCGCCTGCAAACAACACCATAGCGGCACTATCAATGTGCTGTTGTTGGGAATCATCGCCCTGCTGAGCTTAACGCTGCTGCTGCACCTCAGCCTAGTGAGCTTGGGCAAGATTGAGCGCAGGTGGCAGCAGTTGAACGACGATAAGCCTGCGTCCGCACTGCTGTGCAGCTTGCCGTTACGAGAGTTGTTGCAGGATAATGTCGCCCGCGAGGCATTGCTGTTGCCAAGCCGCACGCATCTCTGTCTGCTACCTGCCACCGATTACGGCGATCGCTGGCGAGAAAATACACGCCTGAATGCCTTGCTCTGTGCGTTGCTAGAACACAGTGACATCAATAATTTTCAAGCTTGGGGGAGGACATGCGACTAACGCTCGCCAATTGGCCACCATTGCTATCACATCTGCTGATGATTGTTTTTGGTATGGGATTGCACAACATGCTGCAGCCCGCGCCGCCACAAGAACGTGTGCGCCTGCGCCCGCAGCGGGTCTACATCGTCGTGCCCAAGAGAATGCAAATCTACGGCAAGCTTACTGAGCGGCGAGCTTTAGCTTTTGTGCTCAAGAGACCGCGGCAACCTCGCTGCGCGCTGACGGCACGCGGTGCCCGTCTGCAACACCGCTACCACAAAACCCTGCTCCTCAACTTGACCCTAAAACAAGCGACCGAGGTTATCTATCACCTCCAACAGAAATCGCTCGCAGGTGTATTTGACGCACAAGACGCACGCGGCCTGAAGCTACCGAAGTGTAGCTTTAAACCTACCGTTACCTACAGGAGGTCGTAATTTTCAAAAAACCAACGCGGGCCTGCAGCTGTAGTTACATCTCTACCGACACCAGCATCTAGGCCCTGTCTGCTCGTGCAGGTTTTTGTTGCAGTGTCGTTAGTGAATAGTGCTTTGACAAGCATGCTGGAGCTTTGGTAGAAGCGGCGCGCAGCGATGGAGGGCACGCTGTTGGGGGGATGAGAGTGAAACGACCAGGCACGTGGCTGGCGGCGGTGGTTGTTCTGCTGGTGCTGCTCGGTAACGGCGGCGGAAGGGCTCAAGCTGTGTCTAAGTTCAAGCAATTGTCGGATCGGCGGGTGGTGTTACCTCTGAAAAAAGCACTGACCAGTGCATTGGCGGCACTGTCAATAGTGACGGGGACGCAGCTGCTGTCGGACGTGGTGCGAGCTGAGCCCGCGGTGGCGATCAAGATCATTGCCCCTGGCTTCAAGGTGCCGTCTTGGAAGCTGGCAGGGCGCATCGAGCAACTCGAAGCTCGTGGTTTCCAAGTCTCTCTCGCACAACCTAGTGGCAGTAGTATCGAGGCACGCACCCAGGCTTTGGTCGAGGCGTTGACCGATCCTGACTGTCACAACTTTGTCTGCGCACGCGGTGGTTACGGCACTTCTGACCTGTTGCCGCATCTCCCCTACGATGACTTGGATAATCCCAAACGGGTCATCGGCTATTCGGACATCTCCTCGCTCATCAGTGCCCTGTGGACACAGCGTGGCATCATCGGTATCAGCGGGCCGATGCCTGGTGCGGTGACGTGGAACATAGCTAACAAAGAGATGGGTGTCCTGCTTGGCATCATGCGGGGCACGATCACGACAGGCAGCATTGCCGTGCGCCGGCAAGAGGATGGCAACAGCGCATCACTGCCAACCGAGGCGAGCGACAGTGCGATAGAGGGCACGCTGTTCGGCGGTGACATGTCTGTTTTGACCAACTTGGTTGGCACACCCTACATGCCTGCCTCGCTCGATGGCTATATCGTTTTCCTTGAAGCTATCGGTGAAAACACCCACCGTATCATGCGTTACCTCAATCAATGGCAGCAGAGTGGCACGCTAGACGGGGTGCGGGCGATCATTCTCGGTCGCTTTGATAAGCTCGGTGGCGATCAAAATGATCTCTACCGACGTTTCGCCGCCCGTGTCAGTTGCCCGGTCTATACCAGCCGTGCTTTCGGGCATTACCCTCCACTCTACCCCATACCCGTCGGTGGGCACGGCAAGATAACTGGCGGCAAACTGATCTGGCAACTACCCACATTGCAATGATTAGCACACCCTATCGTGACGCAGGGGTAGATACCGCTAAGGCTACCCAGACCGCGTCGTGGCTACAGACGACAACGGCTACCCAGCGCCATGCTGCTGGTGAAGTGCTGGCAGGCATTGGCGGTTTTGCCGCGCTGTATCGGCCTGAACTAGGCGACTATCGTGAGCCTCTGCTGGTGAGTTGCACCGATGGTGTGGGCACGAAGCTGGCCCTCGCGGCTGAGCAGCGTTGTCTTGAAGGTATCGGCATCGACCTCGTGGCTATGTGCGTCAACGACCTCTTTACCTGCGGGGCACGACCGCTGTTTTTTCTCGACTACTACGGCTGCAATGCACTGGCAGAGGCAGATTTTAAGCTTGTGCTGCAAGGTGTGCAGCGGGGTTTGCGACAGGTTGACTGTTTGCTGCTCGGCGGAGAGACGGCACAGTTGCCGCACTTTTATCGGGGCGATAACTTCGAGCTGGTTGGTTTTGTCGTCGGCATCGTCGAGCGGGCACAGGTGCTGGGGGCGGCGCGGGTGCAGGTAGGTGACCGTCTCGTCGCTTTCCCCTCCTCAGGCTTGCACTGCAACGGTTTCTCGCTGCTGCGTCAGCACCAGGCCCGCCTTGCCCCGTATCGCCAACAGCTGCTCGTGCCGACCCGCATCTATCACGAAATTCCTGCACTATGTGCGCGCCAGATGGGTTTACACGCATTGGCACACATCACTGGCGGCGGCATCGCTCACAACTTGCAGCGGGTGTTGCCTGCGGGCTGTCGTGCGGTAATTGACCCTCAGCGGCTGCCGGTGCCAGCTTGGATGACCGAAGTCGCGGCGCACTGCGGTCTGCATACCTTTGCCGCGGCACAGCAGGTATTCAACATGGGCATAGGCCTGCTAGCCTGCGTCGCCGCGGAGATGGAGACCCCACTGCTGGCCGCAACCCAAGACGGTGTTGGTGTCGGCGAAATCGTGGCCGCGCCAACGACAGGGGTGGATTTCGGGTGAAACTGCAGGCACGCGGGGTTGAGTTCAGTTTTCCCAATGGCAGAAGCGGCGACCCTGTCGTCCACGGTTTTAATCATCGCACGGGGGAAGGCTTCCTGTTCGATCTCGGCGGGCTAGAACGGCTGGCACGCAAAAAATTGCTGAAGGTAAACAAGGTTTTCGTCAGCCACACGCATATCGACCACTTCGTTGGCTTCGATCGGCTGTTGCGGGTTAACGTGCCGCATCACCGCCTGCTGGAATTCTGCGGCCCGCCAGGCATTGTTGCCAACATCCAAGGCAAGCTGGCAGCCTATGCGTGGAACTTGCTCGAGCGCCACCAGATTCGTTTTGTCATTCACGAACTACAAGCCGCCGATAGCGTTGCTTCGTATAGATTGCAATTCGAGGATGGCTTCAAGCTCTATCCCTATGACGATTTCCCGCACCCCGACGGCACGGTGACGACTTTCAAAGACGGGGGGCGTATCAAGGCCACCCTGGTCGATCACGGCATTCCCGTCGCCTCATATCGCCTCTGCCTGCCACCCAAATATCACGTGCGTAGTGAGGAGCTGGCCAAGCATGGCTTACGTCCAGGCCCCTGGTTAACACAACTGCTTACGGCACTCGACGACCCGCAGGCCTGCGAGACAATGACGGTGGAGGGCAAGCGCTATCGTCTCGACTGGCTGAAAGATAATCTGCTGGACTGCTATCCCGAATTTTCTGTCAGCTATCTTACCGATCTGCGTTTTTGTTGGGAGAATCTCGCCGCGGTCAAAAAACTCCATCAAGACACCGCGGTGCTGTTGTGCGAATCTGCCTTCAAGGCGGAAGACTATGCGCGCGCCGTACAAAAGGCACACCTCTCGACCCGTCAATGCGCGTTGCTGGCTAGTTGGGTTGGCAGTCGGCGCTTGGAAAATTTTCATTTTTCTAAGATATACAGCCCCCGCAGCGGCGTGCTGCGAGGCGAGGCTGAGCGTTATCTCAAACGCTATCGGCAGTTGACTGTGGCACAGCTACGGCAACAAATTAACCTAGAGATTGCCCGCGGCAAGCAGTAAGCACGGGATAGGCCTGTTGTTTATTTTGCTGGGGTGCTGGCTGCATCTGTTGTAGCATAGGAGCATGGCAATACACGCTAGCACAGCTGATACGGTAACCGCGGAAACCCCTGCAAACATCGCGCTGTTAAAATACTGGGGCAAGGACGACGGCGCGCGGCAATGGCCGAGCAACGCCTCCATCTCCATGACCTTGACGCACTGCCGCACTATTACCACCGTGCAGGCAAACGCGGGGGACGATGATGTCGTGGTGCTGCAAGGTGAACGCTTAACCCGCACGACCGCGCACGGCATCAAGATTTTTGCGCAGCTCGATTTTTTGCGCACCATGTGTGGCTTCACACAAAAATTACAGATCACAACCAGCAACACCTTTCCGCTAGCTTGCGGCATTGCCAGCAGTGCCAGCGGAATGGCGGCGTTGACACTGGCGGCCCTGGCCTACTGGACGGGACTGCACAGCTGGGACACGCTGGCGGCGGCGGGCTGGACGCGGGAACGCATCGCGGCGTTGGCACGGCAGGGTTCGGGCAGTGCTTGCCGCAGTCTGTGGGGTGGCTTGGTGCACTGGCAGCGGGGTGCAAGCCCTGACCAGCAACGTGTCTATCAACTTGAGGACGAGAATTATCTCCGCTTGTATGATATAATCGTAACCCCCGAGCTGGCAACGAAGACAGTGAGCTCTAGTGCAGGGCATGCCCGTGCTCACAGCAGTCCGCTGTTTGCTCTACGCATCGCAGGCTTGCAGGAACGCCAGCGGGATTTATTGGCAGCATTGGCACTGCAAGATGTCGAGTGGCTCGGCAGTTTAGTCGAGCAGGAGGCGCTGGAGTTTTGTCAAATAATGAGCACCTGTGCCCCGCCGCTCGTCTATGCCAGTGCAGAGAGCTTAGCCGTCATGACGTGGCTACGGCAGGGTCGGCAACGGGGAGATTTTGTGGCCTACTTTACAGTTGATGCTGGGGCGAGCGTGCATGTGTTGTGTGCCGCATCTGCCGCGCCAGACATCGCCGCGGCAATTCGCACGGCCTTTCCGCAGCATGGGGTAATTGTTGACCGCATAGGCAGTGGGCCGCGTTTGAATGGAGCGACACGGTGATCTACAACAGCACCGCCGATGCCCGTCCTGATACTGCTGTGACACCAGCGCGACACTCGGCTTGTGGTAAGGCAATTATCGTCGGCGAGCATGCTGTCGTCTATGGCGCGCAGGCCGTGGCAATTCCTGTCAAGTCACTGGTAACCGAGTTAACGCTGACCCCTAGCCACCGCCGTGACTGCCGTCTGCTGTTGGGCTCGCGGCCGCTCAGTCGCCAACGTTTACAACATTTAAAGGCGGTGGTGTTTGATGCGTTCAAGGTACTACAAATTCGCCCGTTTCCAGTGGCAATCAAATTTCGCTCAAACTCGCTGATGGGTGCAGGGCTTGGTTCATCGGCGGCCTTGAGCGTGGCTTTGATCCGCCTGCTCTGCGGGTGGGCGGGACGTAGGCTTACCGATTTTCAGGTGGCACGGCTGGCTAATTATCTTGAGTTGCGTTTTCACGGCAACCCCTCAGGGCTCGATACAGCTGTAGCTGCATGTGCTGCACCGATTCTATTCCAGAAGAACCGCGCACCACAGAAGATAACCATCACCCCCATCGCGGGTGGTCGTTACCCGTGGCGATTTGTATTGATCGACAGCGGGGTGCGGGCTTCGACGCTAGCGATGATCAACCGGGCTTTGCCTTGGTTTCAGCGGGAACGGGACAGCTTGAAGAATTTTTCCCAGCATGCGCACACCGTGGCTATGTCGTTGGCACGTGGCAAGTTCGCGGCGGTAGCAGATGCAATGAACAGAGTTGATACGATGTTGCGCGCCGCAGGTGTTACCACCGCGCATCTGATCGAGATAATCGAAAACGTCAAAGCGCTGGGTGTACCTGCAGCAAAATCAACGGGTGCGGGTGGCGGCGGATGTGTGCTGTCGTTGCTGCATCCGCAGCGAGCACAGGCACAGTTACATAAAATTCAAAAACTCTACGGTGCGGAGCACGTTCATGAAGTCGTCCTCTGATAAGCAACAAATAAGCATTGCCTACAGTTCCGACAGCGATGACGCTTTCATGTTGTGGGCACTGGAAAACCAAAAAATTGCTTGGCACGGCTACGATCTTAATTTTTATCGCGGCGACATTCAGGAACTCAACACCAAGGCCATGCATGGTGAATTTGATGTCACTGCCATCAGTGCCGCGGCTTACGCACGTGTTGCCCACCACTATCAGCTGTTGGACGTGGGCGCGAGCATCGCGGCGGCGGCCGGGCCAATTGTGATCAGTCGAGCACGTGAGGACGACTGGCGGCGGCAGCTACAAGGCAAGCGCATCGCCGTACCTGGCGAAAACACCACTGCCTATATGGCATTACGACGCATGCTGGCCGAATTCGAAGCTGTGCCGATGCATTTTTTGCGCATCATGCCTGCCGTCTTAAACGGCGAAGTCGATGCGGGGGTAGTAATCCACGAACTGCAACTCACCTATGCCCAGCATGGTCTGGCTAAAGTTCTAGATCTCGGTGCGCAGTGGCAAGAGCTCTATGCCCGCCCCTTGCCGCTGGGGGTGAATGTTATCGCCAAACGCTTGCCGTGGGCTGATCGCCAGCAGATTGCCGCACTGCTACGCGCTAGCATCAAGTATGGGCTTGAGCAGCGGCAGGAGGCTTTGTCAGCCGCGACCGCACGGGCTGAAACGAATATCGGCCTGGAGTTAGGTGATGTTTACATCGCACGTTATGTCAATGCACAGACCTTGCAGCTCGATGCTGAGGCCAAGCAGGGTCTGGATTTTTTATTGCAGGGTGAGCCGATACTGACAATGCCTGCAATTGCAGCCAAAATGCAGGCAGGCGGGGTAATGACGCGGGAAGAGGCGGTCTATCTGTTTGAACAAGCTGAACTGCTCGATGTCATGCGCTTGGCTGATACGATCAACCGTGAACGCAATGACGAGCAGGTTTGCTACAATGTCAATCGCCACATCAATCCAACCAACATCTGTGTGTTGAGTTGCAAGTTCTGTTCTTTTTCTCGCAAGCCTGGCGAAGCGGGGGCGTTTGCCTTGTCGCCCGTCGAAATCAAGCAGCGGGCACAGCAGGCCGTGGCACAGGGGGCAACCGAGGTGCATTTGGTCGGTGGCTTACACCCGCGCTGGCGCTATGACGACATGATTGGCTTGGTGGCGGCGATCAAACAAGCCGCACCCGCACTGCACATCAAGGCTTACACCGCGGTCGAGATCGAGTGGATGGCACGACGCGGGCGCAAGAGCATTGAGCAGGTGTTGCGTGATTTGCGCGCCGCGGGGCTGGGGTCGTTGCCGGGCGGCGGGGCCGAAATCTTTCACCCTGAAGTGCGGGACAAGATATGCGATACGAAGGTCGATGCCGAGACGTGGTTGCATGTGCATCGCACCGCGCACAGATTGGGTTTGCGCTCTAATGCCACCATGCTTTATGGGCATATCGAAAACCACGCGCAGCGGGTCGATCACATGTTACGCCTGCGTGCGCTGCAGGAAGAGACGGGTGGGTTTAATGTTTTCATTCCGCTAGCGTTTCAACCACATGGCAATGACATGGGCATTAAGACCTATACTTGCGGTGCAGATGATTTGAAGACAGTTGCCATTGCCCGCTTGTTGCTGCACAATTTTCGTAACATTAAAGCCTACTGGGTAATGTTGGGGGCAGAAATCGCACAGTTAGCGTTGCATGCGGGGGCCAACGATCTCGATGGCACGGTTGAGGACGAAAAAATATCACACATGGCTGGTGGTCGTGCTGGTAAGGCTTTACCTGAACAGCGACTGACCGCGATGATTGCCGCGGCGGATAAGACTGCGGTGGAACGTGATTCGCTTTACAAACCCTTGCGGGTCACAGCTCGGCCACGAGAGCAGGCTTGGCGGGGGGGTAATAAATTACCAATTAAGGCACTGGCATACAGTGGCTTGCTAGAATTAGCGGCGCGGCTCAGGCAGGACAACTTGCTCAGCGCTGACCTCACAGACTGCATTGGCACTGCTGGCGTCGAACCGACGCTGCGAGTGGAAAATTTCAGCGACGTTGAACAGCGCACACTGCTTATAGAGCGGTTGTTGACGTGGAGAGATAAGGCACAGCTCGAGCATGTGCATGTCCGGGCCGCGGCAGAAACGACCGCGGTCGAGTGGTTGCGTGCTTGTGCCTTGTGCCGCTTGGTGTTGGGACGCAAGGCGGAAGTCATTGCCGTGCCCGCGCCAGGAGGACAAGTCACGCTTGACAAGTTGCGCGTGCCTTTACGCCTGTGGGGGGCGACGGGTGTTAGCGCGGTTGTGGCCTGAGGCTAACCCTGAGTGATAACGATTAACCTGCAACCCAATCATTTGAGGTGAATATCGGGTTTTTTGCAGAGGGGCCACTACAATGGTCGAGTTTTCGTACGGTCTCCCCGTGCCGTTCATAAAGCCCTCGGTGGGCAAGAGGTGGGGGCAACCGCGATAAGACTTGAGGGCAAGCCTGAACGCGATAGCAAGAGGCAAGTAGCACATGTCTCCGTTATCTTGGCACGGCACAGACCTGCCGAGAAACTCTCCCTTAAGTTAGGTGCAAACACATGCCTTGTGCAAAAAATAATCTGTTTGCAGTATTGGCAATATCTGTGGTCGAGTTTTCGCACGGTCTTGCCGTGCCGTTCATAAAGCTCTCGGTGGGCAAGCAAGAGGGCAACAGCCGAGAGGTTTGGGGGCAAGGACACCACTTAGCACAAATCTCCGTTATCTTGGCACGGCACAGCCCTGCCGAGAAACTCGACCTCAACAGATGCAAGCACATGCCTTGTGCAAAAAATAATCTGTTTGCAGTATTGGCAATATCTGTGGTCGAGTTTTCGCACGGTCTTGCCGTGCCGTTCATGGAGCTCTTTGTGAGCAAGCCTCAACGCAATAGCCGAGAGGTCTGAGGGCAAGAGGCAAGTAGCACATGTCTCCGTTATCTTGGCGCGGTGCAGACCTACCGAGAAACCCGACCTCAACAGGTATAGGCACATGCCTTGTGCAAAAAAATAAACTAACAGCAATATGGCAGTATTTATGGTCGGGTTTTCGCACGGTCTCACCGCGCCCTTCATAAAGCTCTCGGTGGGCAAGCTTAAACGCGACAGCTAAGAGGTCTGGGAACAAGCAAAGGGGCTAGCAGGCAAACCTGAATGCAATCGCGAGAGGTCTGATGACGAGCCCGAACGCAGTAACGAGAGATCAGAGTGCAAGCAGCGAGCTAGCAAGCGAGCGTTACAAAAAAGCCGCGTAGCGAGCGATACAGAAAGCAGCGTAGCGAGCGAAGCGAGCGTTACAAAAATCCGTAGCGCAGCGAACTCAGCGTTCAGCACCACCGCCACTTAGATATTTTTAATATTGACACAATATAGCAAGATTGATATTATACTGGCGCTGTTTTTTAATAAATTTTTTAGGTATTTTATATGCGTGCTTGGTTGTTGATTTTTTGTATGGCTGGTGGTTGTGGGGTTCAGCCTGAGCCTGCGCAGACGCGGGCGATCGATGATGGGCAGTCGGTTCTGGGAGTCCGTATCAACGATAACGGCTTGTATTCTTTGTTGTTATGTAGGAAACGTGCCACTTATAGCGCGCGGGAGTTTGCCGACCCTACTGTCTGCCAGCCAGCACTGCTAGAGGCTGATGGGCAGGTCGCGCTGTTTTCGCCAGCTACAAGTAAGATGTCCTTGCGGGAAAGGTTTGGTAATTTGGCTAAGGTGGCCGCGGTGGTCGTCAGTTTGCCGGTGCTGGTATGGGCTGGACGAGGGGCGGGGCGCAAGCTGATCGCGGCGTTCGCCGAAAAAGCCGCGCAGCAAAAAAATCTGCAAGTAAAAGCGAAAGTTGACAAACATTCAGCTAAGGCACAGGCGGAAATCGCCGAGCAAAAGAAGACATTGGCAGAAGTTGCTGAGCAGGAAAAATCTCTCCAAGCCGAAGCAGAAAAGATCAAGACGGCTAAGAGTAACATCACAGAAGAAATCAAAGATTCTAAAGCAAAACTACAGGCAAAAGAACAGGCACGAGATGAAAGAACTAAACAATTGGATGAAGAAGTAGCAAAAATTGAAGAGGAATACGGCCCGAAAGAAACCGGCGCGGCTGAGGACTTGGCAACAGCTAAAAAGGATTTAGAGACAGCAGAAGATCGGCTCGCTGCGCGGCGAGCGGCCTGGTTGGAACGTGATGCAGAATTGCGGGCGGTGATCAGAGAGAACATGGAGGCACACAAGATGTCCCTGGACGAACAACGCGCTGAGGTGTTGGCTAGACTACGCAGCACCGATGCGGATATCCAGATCGATGCGGCAACGCGCGATGCCTTGAGATTGACCAGCGCTGAGGCCGAGGAAGCTGTCGCTGAGGCCAAGGACACGCTTGCTGACTGGAAGCGGAGGAAACTGCTCGAATTCAAGGGAGCTAGCAATGCCGAGGAAATTGTTGCTCGTGGCGAGGAAATTGTTTCTGACTGGTGGCACTATCAAGAAAAACTAAAATTTCTCAAAGAGCTCAGGTACGGCACACAATTCGAGCGCGAGGTCTGGGATAAGAGTTTGCATACACCTGCTACCGAGGTCTATAGGGACATGTCTACATATTACCAAGTGTTCCCTAGGGATAAGGGGTTGTTCGCTAACTTAGCTAAGTTGCCTGAACGTCGGCCGATATTTCTCGCCAGATTTAAGACATACTGGAAACACGGCTCACCTGCGCAAAAAAAACTCTACGCACAGGGTCTGTCGACGTTTCGGCAGTTGCACCTCGATCATGAACGCCTCAAATTGCTCGAAGAGGCTAACCTTGACCTCGGCAAGGCAATTACCGCAACAGAAAAACAGTTGGCAGATGCCAAGGAGTTGTTTTGGCAAAAGGAGTGGCAACTAGCAGACGATGCGGAGGTAGCTTCGGGGTTGGCAGACGGTATCCGCGACTTGTCGGCTTTGCAGAGTAGCATTCGTGATATTGAGGATGAATTGGCTAACATCCAACCATTGAGAGATTCCTTAGTTGAGAAATACGTGCCTGAGGTGCCTGAAAGACAGGCGGTTGTCGATGCCGAACATGCCTACGCTGAAGCGGAGAGTTTGCTCAAACAAGCAAAGGCTAAGCTTGCGGAAAACTTGGCCAGCGTTAGCAAAATTGAGCAGGAAAAATCTGCCAAGTTGTCTGTATATGCCTATGGTAATGATGGCGAGAGGCGGGAATTGGAAAGCGAGGTATGGTACTTGAAGCAGTGGGATATCCCCCCAAAAGAAAAGCGCCTCAACGAGACTACGACTGATTTTAAGTCCATCGACAATGACATAAAACAGATGCGTTTAGACCGCGAAGAAAGCCAAAAGGCACTAGATGATCTGCGAGAAACAACCGCGCAAGCTACGGCAAGCATGCGCACACGGGGAGAAAATACAGTGCACTCCCTGCGGGCCGAAAAACGCCAGGTCATCGATACAGGCATGTTGAGTCAGGAAAAGGATTTGCTTTGGTCGGCAGGAACTTTCGGCGGGGCGGGCATATTCGCATATGTCGGCAACTACGTTCTTGGCGGTGAACGGTTGCACAAACACTGGGCTAAGATCTTCACCCCCGACGCTACATTTTCCGAGTTGCAGCGTGTGCATAGTGTGCCACGCCTGTTGCAATCGTTGGCAAAGGTGCGAGGATTAAAGATAAATCCCGATGCATTGACATTGTTGCAGTAATCTGCTAGGTCGTGCAGTCTGGGGGGAGGAAAGTTTTTTGCAGATTTGGTTTTCATCTATAGAGGGTAGAGAGATGCGAATTTTGTTGGTGGGTATGTTGGTTGCCTATGGTGTGCTAAGCGGCGCGGTGATGGCGCGACCGTCCGTTCCTAAAAAGCTTCATGGTGAGCTGATCCAGAGGCTCAGGCCGAACGGAGTACTGCCTGCTAGTGCCGACCGTTTTATCACCGCGTTGCTAGCGTGCCCCGATTGTCAAAAGTTGGTTGATGGGCTGATGATTGCCGCGCGAGTCGAATCACTGGATAACCTGGCAGATTCACTACGGAATCCGCAAGCATGGCTGCCTACGCAGGATATCGATCAAGAAGTTATCCAAGTTATCCAAGCGTACGGCGAGCTACGGGAGTTTTACACGACCTTGGCGGGGGAGGCAAGTGGTGACCGCGGCTTGCAGACCGACAGCTGGCAAGATGAATATCTACAGGCAAGTAGACAAGGTAGCGCTGAGTTGTTGCAACATACACGCACCACTGTCGATGAGGTCATCGCCAAACTCGATGTTCGCATTTCCGAGTTATTGCCACTATCCTGGGCACACCAGCAGGTGGCTTCGAAGCCTGACCTAGGTCAAAACGGTATTTACAAAGAACGTGTTTTGAAGATGGTTTCGGACCCACTGCATCAACCGCGCAACATCAGCGAGCTCGTTTCTTTTACCCCAGATGAACAACAACTCCTGCAAACAGATCATGGACTTGCTAAGTTACACAACCAGTATCTGGAAGAATACGACAGGCGGCTGCGTGAGCAAAAAAGGCTTGATGATGATAACCTGCTTCTGACTCTCGTTGCCCTCGACATGATGATAAATCAAGGCAAGACAAATGAGGCACTCTCAGCTGAGCAGTCCACTCAAAGCGTGGATCAGCTGGTGGCTGACGCTGCGGCCGAGGCTCGTGCTGAGCGCGGGATCTACAATACTCAGCCTAGTGACCCTGCGCCTAGTTATGACCCCTTGCCTGTATCTTTCACGGGCATTGGATCTAGCCATGAGACTACTTTCAGCCATGATACGTTCGCGACTTACCCTATGCCTGGTTACAACAACGATATTCCCGGTGTTACGGATAGTGTTGAGATTCCTGATCTTCCTTTTTAGCCACATAGGCCAACAGCCCCGAAACACTGGCACGTGCTAGGGGCTGGCGGTCATGAAGACAACATCTAGCTCTTCATGCGGTTTGGCTAAGGCAGGGCATTTCTGCTTTGCTGTCGTGGTCTGTAGCATAATTGCCAGATTCATAACGTGAAGTTTGCTGTGGCCACAGGATACTGCTTCGCCGTCGGCAGGCATCACCGTCAAGGCGGCTGAGTTAGCCACGTATCTTTCGGGTAGTTTAATGGACTTGTGCCCACTTACGCCATCTGGCAAGGTCTCAATGACGACAAATTTCTTACCGCCAACGATGTCGTTCATATCTAGAAAATTAATTTTGCCGTTGCCATAGTTGCAGCGCAACTCCACACAAGCACTAGGCTCTTTAAGACAGTCCTTGTCGGCCTCATACTCAAAACAGGCGACGGTCGAACCAGCTACATCCAAGCTATGCTCGTAGGCCGTCTTTTTGTTCGTATCACCCCTAACCCTATATTTATACTCTATATTTACCTCAGTGTCCGCGCGCGGCGGGTCGCTGTAGGTCACACAGTTAGTTTCGCGGTTAAAATCAATGTTACTATCGCCACTAATCGACTTACCGTTGATGATGATTGAATCACTAACAACATCCACCTGTGCGTCGAGACAGAAAGTATCCTTTAACTGAAAAACTTCATCGTTATCAGGAGTGTAGACAATTCCTAACTGGGAATTCTCTGGCGGTGCCTGTGCCTCGCCGAAGACCACCGAGTACCTGCCATTCTCCTCCTCCAAGCTGTATTTACTGCTATCAAGCATCTCGGTATCACTGCTATCAGCCCTGGTTATTGTCGCCCGCAAAGTATTTTCACGCGGCTGCCAAGTCAGGGGAAACTTGGTTTGAAGTGCACTCAGCTTGTAGGTGTAGTTGATGCGCAGATGCACATCTTTCGAGGGTAGCTTGCCATCAAACCAATTTAGAACATTGTTATCGTATGCTCTACTGACACAAAAGTGGGTGCCTGCCACGTTAGCTTCGCTCCAACTAGTGACACCCCGCATATGGACTTTTGTAATTCTGAGGCTCCTAGGCACGAGGTCAGCACTGATGTTAGATCTCAGCCAATGCAGCTGGTTTTGCAACCCATCTATGCGGCTACGTTCTGCCGCGGTCAAGTCTCGACCTGCCATTTCTTTCGCCTTATCGAGCACGCACTGTTCCTGACGGTTGGTGGTTTTCAGGTGGGCACCTGCAAAGGTTTTTCTTCCCCGCAACAGCCGCTCGACATCATCAGCATCGTACTGGGTCCAAGACTCAAGCATGCCTAACCTTCTCTGCCGCAACGACACCTCATGATCGACAAGAGTGCCTGCAGTCACCCTCTCCTCCTGCATCGTCCGAATCGGCTTGGCCTTTTTGCCGCGGAAAATTGTTATGCGTCCCCTGTCTCCCTCTACCTGCACTTGCCCTGTGGCATCCTGACCACTGCTGGTTTTGGCAACATTTTCCCTAAGCGAGACTTCTTCCCGACAAGCAAACAGTGCCAGCACCACTATTAAACAAAAACTTCGCATACGTTGCCTCATCCACCTGCCCGCTTGTCGGCTGCTCTTTGTTTTTCCTTTAGCTTTTTTTAATGCTGGCTGAAAACACTTGTTATTCTACGAGGTTCAAAAACCAGCGGTGTGCAAGTCAGGCTGAGCAGGGACGAAGTAACCTCAAGCGGCATGCTTACTGTAACCAGCGGTGTGCAAGTCAGGCTGAGCAGGGACGAAGTAACCTCAAGCGGCATGCTTACTGTCAGCATCTTCGCTAGAGAGGGATGAGCTTCTCGGCGGAGGATGTAGCCAATTAAACCAAACAATCAAGGCGGCAACTGCAATACCATCACGCCAGGTAATTTTTTTGCCCTCAGCATAAGTACGGGGATGATAAGCGATAGGGAATTCTTTAATTCGCACACCCTGCATCCGGGCCAGGTTGGCAATGATTTCAGTATCAATACTAAAGCGAGCAGAAGACAGGCGTAAATTCTTTAGTATCGGAGCCCGAAAAAACTTGTAGCATGTTGAAGCATCGGTGACCCGCAAATCCGAACAAATGTTGCTTAAAAAGGTTATTGCACTATTTTTTAAATAATGCCTCATACGATACACTTGGCAGGTCGTCTGATGAAAGCGTGAGCCAAAGGCAACGTCTAGTTGTCCCGCGCTGAGTGGCGCGATTAATTTCGGAATGTCATTAAAATCATATTCAAAATCGCAATCCTGCACGCCAATAATATCCCCACTAGCTGCCGCAATGCCTCTCCGCACACAACTACCCTTGCCTCGGTTTTTGTCGTTAGTTAAAATCTTGTGCTGGCTACGAAAAGGAAAGGATTGCAAGATTTGCAACGAATTGTCACTCGACTTGTCATCAACAAAGATTAACTCCAATTCTACCCCATCAAAATGCAACGCGTCTATCTTTTGCAAAAATTCCAACAAATGCTGAGCTTCACAGAAGATTGGAATTATCAAACTCAGCTGCGTTTGTTGCTCTTGCCTCATGCCCGCACCCTATTACGCAACCGTATGGCTAACCAAGGTAACACCAGCAAACACAACAAACTCGCCGCGCCACCGCCCGCACCAACAACTGCACAACCACTAGGCTCAATGTTCCCCTCAGCACTAGCTGACTGCGGTGCTTGCGTCAGGCGGGGGTTGGCTTGAAAACTCTCACAGGCTAGATCATGCAGCAGGCCACGCTCATGAAATTCACCGATGATGGCACAACTGTAATCACCGTGCAACAGCGCGACATGCAATAGCGTCAGGGCAAAGGCGCGCAAATCACTATCGCTCCCCAACGCCGCCACGGTATCAAAAACAATCCGCAGCACCTTTGTGGTGGGCACGTGCCACTGCGTATGCAGATCCCATAACAAAGCTGAGACAACTTGTCCCTTAATGTGCTGGTTTTGATTGGCTTCAAGCTGTAAATCATTATCCGCCGTGCGTAAACACTGGCCATCAACATAGCAAATAGGAGAGCCACGTGGACATATTGACTCCCCTAGACAGCTGTCGCCGGTGGCGGCATAGGTAAAATAATCAGCGAGCCCCTCATGTAATGCCAGCGCTTGTTCATGGCGTGCCTTCAAGGTGCGATAGATAATATGATGCGAAAATTCATGGGCAACAACATCAAAATCAAGCGGCAGATTTTGCAGCGTGTAGTTATCACCATCGGCGATAAAAATACGTGCCCCACGTGTCGTGTTCGCGGGTTCGTAACTGGCATTATTGCTCAATCTCTGCGTGCTGATGTCCTGTGCATGCACGGACAACTGCAAGGGCTGAGGATCTTGCCATTGATAGCCGAGTTTCTGAAAAAATTTTAACATGCGGTTTGCAAAAGTATAAGCAGCAAGTTCTGCATAGTGTTTGTCGTCAGGAAGAAATTTGACCGCATCACTGACAATCTGTAACGGCGTTCCCCTATACGGCAAGGAATGAAAGCAACAGTTGTGCAAAAACCCCTCGGCATCAGTATCTATCAGCACAGTCTCACCAGCCTCGTTGATATTAGGATAATAGACAAAAGCTTCTCGCACTGCATGCATGTCATTGTTGATGAGACGATAAACTGTGTGGGCATCAGCTTGCGCAAACCACCGCCGTGTGCCCCGCTTAAGCTGTATCTCCCACACCAGCTGTGCCCTGCCGTTAACTATCTTCCAGCAATCTTTTGTGCTGATTAGCTCCAGCCTGGTGCGCGGGTCAGGAAAATACCGCTCAAGCTGGGCTAGCACCATATCCAAATCGGGCAATACACCTGCAGCACTTGTCCCAAAATGCTCGCCAAGCGGGGGCAATTTGCCGTTAACGTAAAAAAACTTTGCATGTTGCATGGCATTGACAAAATAATCGTGGCAAAAAGGTTTGCCATGCAGACTAAACTGCCAGCGATAAACATCAAAATTGCGTAGAGATTTTTTGGTCGACTGCATGGCAATAAAGGGGTGCAAGTGATCACGATAAAGAAAGTTTTCTAACCCAACAATACTGCGTAAACCGCGCTGCCGTGCTGCCGCATGAATCTCTAACTGTCTGTATTCATGTGGTAAAAACGCTAGTAATGGCAGTTGTTGCCTGAAATAATTTGAGACAAAAGCAGAAGCCAATTCAGATTTTAAAAAGGCAAACCAGAAAAAAATGAAAAGCAATTTAAAAATTTTATGCATAACACTCAACGCGCTATCTCGCCTGGCTCTCGGCTGGAAGGGGAGAGAAAGTTAGAAAATTTATCGCAGCAGGCATAGACACGCAGCGCGGTCTCGCCGCGCGTAGCAAGCTTGAACGCAGCAGCCAAAAGGCCTGAGGGCAAGCAGAGGGGCTGGGGAGCAAGCTTGAGAGAGCAAGAAGAGTGGTCTGAGAACAAGGAGCGAGCTAGGAAGCGAGCGTTACAAAGAGTCGTGCGCAGCTCCGTTGTCTTGGCACGGCAAAGACCTGCCGAGAAACTCTCTCTTGAGTTAGGTGCAAGTACATGCCTTGTGCAAAAGCATAGTCTAACGACAATATGGCAGTATCTGTGGTCGAATTTTCGCACGGTCTTGCCGTGCCGTTCATGGATCTCTCGGTGGGCAGGAAGCCTGAGGACAGGGAGCAAGCGAAGCACAATCACTACTTAGCCCGTACCTCCGTTATCTTGGCAGAGCGCAGACCTGCCGAGAAACTCTCCTGAGTGGGTACGGCACATGCTTTATCTAAAAGCATAATCTGACGGCAATATGGCAATATCTGTGGTCGAGTTTTCGCACGGTCTCGCTCTGCCGTTCATAAAGCCCTCGGTAGGCAAGAGGTGGGGGCAACCGCGAGAAGGCTTGGGGGCAAGAGGCAAGTAGCACAAATCTCCGTTGTCTTGGCGAGGCGCAGCCCTGGAGCTAGCAAGCGGCAAGGAAGCCGCGTGCAACTCCCCACGAATATGCATAAGCACATGCCTTATGCAAAAAAATAACCTGGTTGCAGTATTGGCAATATCTGTGGTCGTTTTCGTACGGCCTCGCCCCGCCGTTCATGGAGTTCTCGGTAGGCAAGCTTGAACGCAATAGTCGGGAGACTTGAAGACAAGCAGAGAGCTAGAAAGCGAGCGTTACAAAAAGCAGCGTAGCGAGCGAAGCGAGCTAGGAAGCGAGCGTTACAAAGAGTCGTGCGCAGCTCCGTTGTCTTGGCACGGCAAAGACCTGCCGAGAAACTCTCTCTTGAGTTAGGTGCAAGTACATGCCTTGTGCAAAAGCATAGTCTAACGACAATATGGCAGTATCTGTGGTCGAATTTTCGCACGGTCTTGCCGTGCCGTTCATGGATCTCTCGGTGGGCAGGAAGCCTGAGGACAGGGAGCAAGCGAAGCACAATCACTACTTAGCCCGTACCTCCGTTATCTTGGCAGAGCGCAGACCTGCCGAGAAACTCTCCTGAGTGGGTACGGCACATGCTTTATCTAAAAGCATAATCTGACGGCAATATGGCAATATCTGTGGTCGAGTTTTCGCACGGTCTCGCTCTGCCGTTCATAAAGCCCTCGGTAGGCAAGAGGTGGGGGCAACCGCGAGAAGGCTTGGGGGCAAGAGGCAAGTAGCACAAATCTCCGTTGTCTTGGCGAGGCGCAGCCCTGGAGCTAGCAAGCGGCAAGGAAGCCGCGTGCAACTCCCCACGAATATGCATAAGCACATGCCTTATGCAAAAAAATAACCTGGTTGCAGTATTGGCAATATCTGTGGTCGTTTTCGTACGGCCTCGCCCCGCCGTTCATGGAGTTCTCGGTAGGCAAGCTTGAACGCAATAGTCGGGAGACTTGAAGACAAGCAGAGAGCAGCACAGACCCTACTTACCACAAATCTCCGTTGTCTTGGCACGGCGCAGACCTACCGAGAAACTCTCCTTGAGTTAGGTGAAAGCACATGCCCTATGCAAAAAAATAATCTGGTTGCAGTGTTGGCAGTGTTTGTGGTCGAGTTTTCGTACGGTCTCGCCGCGCCATTCATGTGGCTCTCTGTGGGCAAGAGGTGGGGGCAACCGCGAGAAGACTTGGGGCAAGGACACCACTTAGCCCATACCTTCGTTGTCTTGGCAGGGAGCAGTGGAGCTAGCAAGCGGCAAAAAAGCCGATCAGCGAGAAACTCGCCCTAAAATAGGTTGTGAGCACATGCTTTATCTAAAAGCATAATCTGAACGCAATAGCAGGAGGTCTGAGTGCAAAGAGCGAGCTAGGAAGCGAGCGTCACAAAAAAGCCGTAGTGCAGCGCACGGTCTCGCTCTGCCGTTCATAAAGCCCTCGGTAGACAAGCCTGAACGCAATAACGAGAGGCCTGAGCGCAAGGAGCGAGCTAGGAAGCGAGCGTTACAAAAAGCCGCGTAGCGCAAGCAGCGAGCGGGGAGCTAGAAAGCGGCAAAGAGCAGCGTAGCGAGCGAAGCGAGCGTTACAAAAAGCAGCGTAGCGAGCGAAGCGAGCTAGGAAGCGAGCGCAGCGAGCGTTACAAAAAGCCGCCGACACAAAGGTGTAGACAACGGCGGCGGCTTTTGTCAAAATATCAGCTGTTGCTCAGCGCGGCGACGTTTCAAGAACAGTTTGGAGCGGTGATGATTGAAATCGATAGATTGTCGAAGTCCTACGGCAGCGCGCAGGTATTGGATGACATTAGTTTCAAGGTGGCGGAGGGGCAGATTGTTGGCTTTCTCGGTGCCAACGGCGCGGGCAAAACGACGACGATGGACATTCTCTGTGGCTGTATCGGAGCTGACCGTGGCAGTGCCCGCATTTTCGGGTGTGATATTACCGATGATCCCCTAGAGGCAAAGAGCATGCTCGGCTACTTGCCTGACGTGCCGCCGTTGCATACCGAGATGCGAGTGGTGGATTATGTTGCTTTCACCGCGAGGTTGCGGGGTGTGCCGAAGGCGCGCATTCAGGGACGGATGAACGAAGTGTTCACCAAGCTTGAGTTGCACGAGGTTGGCGGGCGCGTTATCGGCAATCTCTCGAAGGGCTACCGCCAGCGGGTAGCATTGGCACAAGCACTCGTGCATGACCCGAAGGTGTTGGTGCTCGACGAGCCGACCGAGGGGCTTGACCCCAACCAGATCGTGCATATTCGTGAGCTGATCAAGTCGTTGGCGGGTCAGCACACGATTATTTTGAGTTCTCATATTCTCTCCGAAGTGGAGCAGGTGTGTGAAAAGATCATCATCATCGACAAGGGCAAAATTGTCGAGCAAGGCACGTATGGGGAGATACTTGAACGTCTCGACACCGAGCGTGTCTACATCTTGCGGGTGGGTGGCAATGCTGCTCGCCTGGCCACCGAGTTGGCGACGTTGCCAGCTTTGACTCCACCGCGGGCCGCCTCTGCTGAAACGATCGAGTTTGCCCTGCGCAAGGATGCGCCAGCTGACACCATCGACAAGGTGGCTATGCTGGTGATCGATGGTGGTTATGGTTTACGCACGCTGAATGTTAAAACCAAGAGCCTGGAAGACGTGTTCTTTCAGGTTACGCACTGATTTTACGGAGGAAAAATGCGCCCCAGCTTTAGTGTCACCTGGACAATTGCCCGCCGTGATTTAGCGGCTTTCTTCGCTTCGCCGAAAGGCATGGCAATATTCTTTTTCTTTCTCATATTGATGGGAGTTTTCTTCAACAGTTTTATGCATACTTTCTTTGAGATGCAGCAGCGTGCCCCCGCGATGGGTGGACAAGTTCCCACGCTTGAGCAAATGCTGACCGCGCTGTTCCACAACTTGCATTTCATTTTAATTTTGATCGTGCCTGCGATAACGATGGCTTCTTTCTCGGAAGAAATCAAGAACCACTCTATTCGGCTGCTACACACGGCACCGATTCGGCCGCTGCATATCGTGCTGGGCAAGTATCTCGCCGCGTTGTTGATGATGACGCTGATCTTAGTTGCTTCGTCGATTTTTCCGCTGTTCACAATCAAGTATGGCAATCCCGATGTTGGCGTTATCTTGAGTGCCTATCTAGGCTTGTTTCTGTTGATCAGCTCGCAACTGGCACTTGGTATATGTATTTCCTCGATGACCAAGAACCAATTCCTTGCCTTTTTATTCACGATGCTCGCCCTGTTCATGCTACTGATCTTAAATTGGCTCGCCCCTAATCTTTCTGGCGGTGGCTTGTTAGAGGATGTGCTCAAGTATCTGGCTTCGATGCAGCATCTCGAAAACCTGATGAAAGGCATGATCACCGTCAAGGATATTTTCTATTTTGTGTGTTTTGCGTCTTTCTTCTTATTTTTTACAAACGTAGTTTTAGATTCGCAACGCTGGAGATAACAAACCATGAGGTCGGGACTTTTCATTTTGCCTTTTTTAGCGCTGCTGGTGGTCGTGGTAGGTGCGGCGGTCAAGTCTTCTTACCCAGGCTTGGCGTGGATTGGCAGTTCTAGCTTGGTGCTGGCGGCGGCGCTGCTGGTCTTTTGGATTTCTTTGAATATTGAGAATTTCAAAAAGTTCCTGCGTCGCAAGGGCACGAAGTTCGGGGCGAGTTCGAGTTTGACGGTAGTGCTAGGTCTTGGCATTATCGTGGCGGTGGCGCTGCTGTCATCGCGGGCACGCTTCAACAAAAGCTTCGATGTGACGCGCTCACAGACCAACACGCTGTCGGATCAATCGCTGAAGATTATTGCCAAAGTCAAAGAAAGCGAAGAGCCGCTCAAGGTCACCGCCTGGTTTCAGGATCGAGGGGCGAAGGATAATTTTAAGAACTTGCTGTCTCTTTATGAGATGGAGGGGGCCGAGTTGAACGTCAGTTGGCTTGACCCGCGCAAGCAGCCCACGCAGGCGATGGCTGACAAGTTGACCTCTGCTAACACGGTAATTTTTCGACGCGGCAAGCTAGAGGCGCGCATTGCCACGTTCACGGAAGAGAAGCTGACCAACGCGCTGGTCAAGGTGTTGAAGGACAAGTCAAAGAAAATTTATTTTACCCGCGGGCATGGTGAGGGTGAGCTGAAGGCGAAGAGTCCGCTCGGCTACGATTTTGTCGTGCAGGAGTTGGAGAACAACAAGTACCGTGCACAAACACTGATGTTGCTAGAGACAGGCAAAGTTCCTGCTGACGCGGATTTGGTCGTTGTGGCTGGGCCTCGTTATGATTTACGCAAGGAGGAGATTGCTTTTTTGCGTCAATACTTGCAAGGCGGTGGTGCGTTGTTGGTAATGTTTGATGCGGTGACACGGGTGGACAATCTTGCCGCGTTCACGGAGGAATTTGGCATAAAGATTAACAACGACCTGTTGTTATTGCCACCTAATGACCCGCGGGCCTTGCTACTCGGTCAGAACAATGCCTTGGTGACGGAATTTGATGATTTCCACAGCGTGACCAAGGATTTTGCGCAGCAGAGTGCTTCGACCTTGATGATGCCGAATGTGCGTTCGTTGGCAAAGGCAGAGGATAACAAGCAGGGTATGAGTGTTGAGTTAGTTGCCAAAACTTCCGACTCGATTGTCAAGGTGGATAATGTTACCGATAAGTCCGATCTGGGCGAGATTACGCAGGATCGGGTGACCGCGGGCAAGTTTGCTGTGATTGCGGTTGCGACAGGCAAGACCAAGGCCCCGAAGTTGGCTGAAGCTGGCACCGAGAAGGACAAAGACGAGGCGAAGGATGTCGACAACAAGGCTTTGCCCACCGCGGAAGAAAAACAAGTGCGCATGATTGTCACTGGTTCTTCGCATTTTGCTCGCAATCAGGGGGTGCAGTCGGCGGTTGAGCATCGTGATATGTTTGTCAACATGACCAACTTTCTGCTGAAAGATGAGGATTTTATTTCGTTGCGTCCCAAGGATGTGAAGAAGAGTTCAATTGCTTTGACTTCAAGTATGAGCCAGTTGATATTGCTGTTGATTTGTTTTTGCTATCCTTTCGTTTTCATGGCCGCTGGCGTAGTCACTTGGTTGAAACGGAGGGCAATGTGAAGTTTATCCGCACACCTCTAATTCTCGGCGCGGTGTTGCTTGTGCTGGGCGGTCTAGCCATGTGGGATGAGTGGCAGACGGAGAAGGAGCAAAAGGAGCAGGATGAGGCGAGTAAGCTCACCGATCTTGACGCGCAGCAGGTGCGTAAGATTACCTTGCTCGATCGTGCCGATGCTAAAGACAAGACACAGACTAAAGCAGGCCCGGTGACGTTGGAGCAGGTTGATGGTGTGTGGCGTATCGTCACGCCGTTAGAGACTGCCGCTGACACGAGTGAGGTCAATGATTTTATCAAGACGGTGCTTGACTACAAGTATGAGGAAGAAGTTGTTGGTGCTGAGACAGAGAATGTGAAGCTGGAAGAGTTTGGCTTGCAGGTGCCGCGGCGTGTGATTACGTTGCAGACAGAGGATGGCAACAGTTACGAGTTACGGCTAGGCAACAATGCACCTGTGGGCTACAGCACTTATTTCCAAGTCGCGGGCCAGACACAGATCTATATGGGCAGTCAGTATGTGTTGAACTCGACGCAGAAGGGCTTGTTCAATTTTCGTGACAAGCAGTTAATTGCGCTCGATGTGGAGAAGGTGGCAGGGGTGACGTTTTGGCATCGTGAATCACAAGCATATGAGGTAACACGCCAGGACGGCAGGTTTCAGTTGGTTAGGCCTGAGCCTTTCAAGACGGCACAGCAGAAGGTTACTGAGTATATTGAGGCTTTCGATCAAGTGCGAGCGGATAAGTTTATCGATGCGCCTAGTGCCGAGTTGATCAAAAAATTCAAAACCGCCAGTAAGATTGTCATGAGTGCTGTGTTTGAGTTCAGCTCTGGTGAGAGCAAGGAGCTGACCTTCGTGCGCGATCGGGGTGAGTTGCGAGCAGCTTTTGCCGCCGATAAGCTGGTCTTTGGCTTGCCTGCTGATTTTGAAGAGAAAGTGCGTGATTTAAGCGAGAATTTTCGTGATCACAGTATTTTTACTTTCGCAGCGGCTGAAGTTGTCAGCGTTGATGTTGATGGCGAGACTTATCGGCGTGTAGACAATAACTGGTATCGCAGTGCTGAGCTTGATTCCGAGGGTAAGTTGCCTGAGGAGAGCAAACCGACACCGAACGACTCGGTTGACCTGCTGCTTGACAGTTTAGAGACGGCGGAGGCGATAGAGTTTGCTGCCCGCAAGCAGGTAGCTAAAACTATCGCCCAAGCTCCTACGCGGCAGATAACATTACAACTTGAACGTCAGAGTAAAGAACAGGAGCAACCTGCACAGCAGAGCAAGCTGGAGATTTCTTTTTATGCGCATCCCAAAAACGAAGAACACTACTACGTTTCGCATAGCGACAGCGAGCAGGTGTATGTTGCTGCCCGTAGTTTGCTAGAAGCTTACACGGTGTTGGACGAGGGCAGTAAAGATTCGGCCCTTAGTGACAGTGCCCCCGATCCACAGGGGGGATGAGTCGTGCGCCAGCGAGCGGAGCGAGAAAGCGGCAAGAAAGCCTCGTAGAGCGAGCTTGAACGCAACCGCCGAGAGGTTTGATGGCAAGCCTGAACGCAACCGCGAGAGGCAAGGACACCACTTAGCACAAATCTCCGTTATCTTGGCGAGGCGCAGCCCTACCGAGAAACTCTCCCCTAAAATAGGTTGTGAGCACATGCCTTGTGCAAAGAAATAATCTGAATGCAATAGCAAGAGGTCTGAGCGCAAGGAGCGAGGGAGCGAGAAAGCGGCAAACAGTCTCGTAAGGCGAGCGATACAGAAAGCCGTAGCGGAGCGAACGGCCTCGCCCCGCCGTTCATGGAGCTCTCGGTAGGCAAGCCTGAACGCAACAGCCGAGAGGTCTGAGGGCAGGCCTGAATGCAAAAGCGAGATGCCTGAGGACGAGCAGCGAGCTAGAAAGCGAGCGATACAAAAAGTCGTGCGCAGCGCAGCTGGGCAGGGAGCAGACCTACCGAGAAACTCGCCCTTGAGATAGGTGCAAGTACATGCCTTATGCAAAAAAATAATCTGAACGCTATAACGAGAGGCACAGACCTTCCTTAGCCCGTACCTCCGTTATCTTGGCACGGCACAGACCTGCCGAGAAACTCTCCCCCCGAACGGATAATAAGCACATGCCTCGTGCGAAAAAATAAACTGGTTGCAGTATTGGCAATATTTATGGTCGAGTTTTCGCACGGTCTTGCCGTGCCGTTCATGGAGCTCTCGGTGAGCAAGAGGTGGGGGCAACCGCGAGAAGGCTTGGGGCGGGCAGGGAGGCCTGAGGGCAAGCCTAAACGCAATGGCAGGAGGCCTGAGAACAAGGAGCGAGCTAGGAAGCGAGCGTTACAAAAAAGCAGCGTAGCGAGCGAAGCGAGCTAGGAAGCGAGCGATATAAAAAGCAGCGTAGCGAGCTAGGAAGCGAGCGATACAAAAAGCCGTGCGTTCCTCCGTTGTCTTGGCACGTACCTCCGTTATCTTGGCACAACCCTCCGTTGTCTTAGCCCGTTCCTCCGTTATCTTGGCACGGCACAGACCTACCGAGAAACTCTCCCCCCGAACGGATAATAAGCACATGCCTCGTGCGAAAAAATAAACTGGTGGCAGTATTGGCAATATTTATGGTCGAGTTTTCGCACGGTCTTGCCGTGCCGTTCATGGAGCTCTCGGTGAGCAAGAGGTGGGGGTAACCGCTGAGAGACTTGGGGCAAGGACACCACTTAGCCCGTGTCTCCGTTGTCTTGGCGAGGCGCAGCCCTACCGAGAAACTCCCCACGAATATGTATAAGCACATGCCTTATGCAAAAAATAATCTGGTTGCAGTATTGGCAATATCTGCGGTCGTTTTCGCACGGCCTCGCCCCGCCGTTCATAAAGCCCTCGGTCGGCAAGATGTGGGGGCAACTGCGAGAAATCTGAGGACAGGCATAGGTTCTGAGGACAAGCTTGAACGCGATAGCAAGAGGTCTGAGCGCAAGCAGCGAGCTAGGAAGCGAGCGTTATAAAAAGCCGCGTAGCGCGTAGCGCGCCACGGCACAGACCTACCGAGAAACTCTCCCTAAAATAGGTTGTGAGTACATGCCTTATGCAAAAGCATAATCTAACGACAATATGGCAGTATTTATGGTCGAGTTTTCGTACGGTCTCACCGTGCCGTTCATAAAGCCCTCGGTCAGCAAGCCCGAACGCAATAACGAGAGGTTTGATAACAAGCAGCGAGCTAGAAAGCGAGCGTTACAAGGAGCAGCGTAGCGAGCGCAGCGAGCGTTACAAACTCGCCTTTCTGATTTGAGGTTTTCTCAGTTCAGGAAATCGCAACTCTCTCCCTCTCATGCTGATAAGATAATATTTAGTTGCAAATCTTCTAAATCCATGCACATCGCTATCGGTCTCGATAAACAAGATGGCGATGGTCTAGCGATTACCGTGAAGGACGAAATCAAAAAAAACATTTACGCCTACCATTTCTTCGACATCGATAAAAAAGCGATAATCGTCAGGCATGTGGAAAAGCCAGAAGGAAGAAATGAGGTAGTGCATTTCGATCTCCGCTAAACCTGGGCGCACATCATCTAGAATTCGATTAACCTAGTAACCAGACACAGTATCTGATTTCCGCAGCAATGGTTGCCAGCCACGATCATGCTACTCCGCAGCACATCACTCATATTGAGCAGGTAAATGATGGGGTGTGTTCGGTCAGACCTACGATATGCTGGGTTTGCACAGCTTCATCACTGGCACGAGCAACGCCGAGAATTGGAACGAGGTCTTCAAGTCTCTGGCTATTGCTCGCATCCTCCAGCCCTGGCAGCAAAATCGGTTCAGCTTCGCGCTCGTGCGTTCATGGCCGTCAGCGGATCGTTGCCAGCAATTGATGCCAGCATTCCTGAAGAAGCTTGGGATCTTTAATGCTCACCAACTCCGCAAAGATGCCATCTTCGTTAGCTTTATCTCGCAACACCACCCAACGCGGTGCAGAACGATATTTCTTGTCTCGCTTGAAAAACGACATCAATAACTTGAAGAAAGGCGGACTTGCCAGATCACTAACCCCTAGTTTGCTCGCCAGCTGTTGTTTCGATAGCAGGCCGTGGTGCGCCAACAGCCGCGGCAGGTACGGAGGCTTGGATATTTTGCCGAGTTTTTCGCTGAGCAATATTGCATAGATCAAGCCAACACCGAGCGCTTCCCCATGCAGAAGCTCACGCTTTTCCCTATCTAAAGCAATACCTTCAAGCGCGTGGGCGAGAGTATGACCGAGATGGAGCAGAAGGCGCAAGTCATGAATTTCGTAGGGATCGGCGGAAATTATTTGCACCTTTACCTGCAAAGTGCGAGCGATGAGCATGACTAATTCCCCCCAGCTCTTCTGCCGTCTATTCTCCAGCCACTCCTTATCCTGGACTTTCTCCAGCCACTCATCGAGTAGCTGTTCATCGTTGATGAGCAGGGCGTGCTTGACGCAGGCCCAACTGCCAGCCTGCCAGTCCTCTTGGCGCGAGGTGGCCAGCCATTGCGGACAGATGATGACATTCTTGGGAAAATACAAAGTGCCAATCTGATTTATGCCGTGATTGGGAGGGGCATTGACCCCAGTTTTGCCACCGATGGCCGCGTCGACCATTCCCAACAACGTCGTCGGCACAAGATCCATCTCGGCTCCGACACAAGCCGCGGCAAAGCCTGCTATATCCGTTGTGGCCCCGCCACCGATAACTGTCCACTTCATCGACTTACCGGCTTCACGCCAATTTTTCAGAATAAAGGCCGCAACTTGCAGGGTTTTGGATTGGTCATCGAGCCCTTCAAGCGCCATTGCCCTACCGGCAGGCTCTAGTTTGCAGCCACCTTTTATGTAGCCAGCCAATGCTATATACGGGCTCCGGCCAAAAACCATGAACCGATTGCCACTGATAACTGGTTGTAATAATTCAATATTAGGCATGAGCTGCACTGGCGATACGATAGGCGGGCCTGTCGGCAGTCCGGGAATCTCGTTCACTGCCACCCCATGCTTGTAATAGCGTCCTGCATCTCGAAATTGCGGTTTATCGGGGCATATCCAGCCCGTGTATCGATCAAAATTCAGATTCAGCGCACAGCGCAATACCTCTATCGTACCAGGTGACCAGCACATACTGTCTTCCAGACCACGATCTTTGGGGTTGGGGGGAACGTCGATCCATGGAACCCAGCGATCAACATCATGATACATACTTCAACTCCTGCTTGATATCTTGTTCAACTTGCTGACGTTCGGCAGTCTCCCAATTATCGTAAAGTATCTTGCCTTTGGCAACAACAATCTCCACCCTCGCGTGCCGACGCAGCTGTCCTTGAGGTTGCCTTTGCTCTACCGTAAAGACATTACTTGCGTGGCGAGTATCGTCAAACCCTAATTCAATCCCCTACTTTTTTTCTTGGATATTGCTGGTTGAGTTTCCCTCGATGCTTATCTCCGCCGCATCATCAGGTAATCACTTGCTCAGTGGTAAAGCCGAAGCTTCTGGACAAGGCGGGGCCGAGCTGTCTATTTTTTCTAGCTTTTTTAAAAAAGTTTTCATTACCTTATCGCTGGTGGCCTGAGCGTTTTGCAAAGTGTGCTGGTTGGTCAAGAGATCATGCAAAACCTGCTGTTCTGCTTTGCGGTTGATGATCCGTGCCGAGCCGTTGGCAACACGATCCGCAATAACTGGCACGCCAACGACGAACAGCGAGTTGAAACCTATGAGATAAGCGACGAGACATACTGCGGCTCGTTTGCCGATACATTTTCTACTCCACAAATTAGCGATACCTTGCGATAACTTCGAGTCGATGAGCCAGTGGTTGATACGCTTCAAGGGATTTTTGCTTCCCCCCATGGTCGCGGCTTGGCGGACAAGTTCGTCGGTCTCGTGTTCGACCTTTGCCGTGAGATGTAAAACTTCGTAAATCTGACGGCGCAACGATTTATTATTCCCCTTGGCAAACTTGTCGACGATATGGCGTTGAGAATTTTCGACGACCACCTCGTTGCCGCGATGCAAAAACGAATCGATCGGGACGATCAACATGAGGGCCGCGAAGGTCCCGACCGTGGGAAATAGCCAATGCCGTTCGGAGGCGTATAGCTCTTGCAAGGTACGGTCTTTGACGATGGTCTTTTTGACTTGTGACAAGGGGAGAAAATTTTCGGTGACCTTTTCTGCGCTGGCCAATGCTGTTTGCAGATCGTCTTGCCGATGTAAACGGAGCTTGCGCGGCGAGACAACTTTGTAAAAACATTGCCCATGACTAGCGAAATCGATGTCGGTATTATCACTGCCCGTGTCCGCGATGTGCGCGGTATGTGACAAGAGATAAACGTAGTCGTTGGCAATGCGCGCCTGATATGATTTCACCTTTGCCGATGGTGAGCCACAAGCAGATAACAGTATGAGAATAACTATTAACCTAACAAACATCTAACGAAACCTCCCGCTAACAGGGTCGATATAGTGATCGCTGAGCGATTTTGCTGGTGGACATGCCTTTCTATCTTGGGCGCGACCGGTGAACGTAGCTGTCACCTTGCTGAGCAGGTTATCTTTTGGATCACGTAATTTTTTTTGTAATTTTGACATGACCTCTGGTTTGACGTGGGTAAAGGTGCGCATGACATCCCAATCACCGACGAGATCGTCGAGAGTCTGTTGCTCTTGTCGACGGTGAATAATGGAATTCATCTTGCCGGTAAACAGACTGCTGAACGGTATAGTCGCGCCAATTATTCCGCCTGCACCGATGATGATGATCGGCAAACAAAGTTTAAGGGCAACGGCGGCAAAACAGTATTTTTTTACCAACGGCACCAGCTTCTTGCCCATACCCTCTTTCAAGGCCCAGAATGGGTTGATCGTTTTGCCAAAAATCTTTATCTCGTGACCAGCATAGAGAAACCTGCCGAACAACTCTTCGGCTTTGTGTTCGCTCTTTGCCGTATTGAGAAGTAAGTCATCCACGCGGTCTGCTAACTTGTCAGCATCACGGATTGCTTGTTCGACAAACTCGACGGACCCGTCTGCAGATGGATGTCCCTTGCGGGTATCCTTAGCTAGGTCTTCTAGATCTTCTATATCTTGCCTCTGTCTCTCTAGGTCTTCGTTCATATCGATTACCACCTCATGGATTCTGCCAGTCGCGGGTTGATCATATTGGGTGAGTCCGCGCTTTTGATAAACATCGCTTGCCATATACTTGCTGGCGATGTCGATCAATTCGCCTTGGGCATTGTGGGTGGCGATGTCAAAGATGCCGTTCAAGACAATAAAACCCAGTCCCATCGCGAGATAGTCGTAATACCAAGGCATGCGATAACCGTAGAGTTCGCGCATACCCTGCATCTGCTGGAGAACCTGCGTGAGTGGCATATAGTGTTGCTCTTTCGACAACGGCTTGGCATCGGCAAGCATCTGCTTGAATACACTAGGATCGGCAGTGTTGAGTGCGACATCGGCAGACACCTGATAGACGCATTGCCCGACCTGCTGAAAACTGTCGCGCAAAATTGTCAGTTGCTCAGCCGTCAACTCAAGGTCTTGCCCGAAAGGATTCTTTAGCATCGGCTCGCTATCACCTGCCTCTATAATATCGTAGTGGGTCAACAGGTATGTATGCTTGCCATTTTGTTGGCTGTGAAAACTCTGCACCCTACTATTCGGTGTTTCTTCGCGACAAGAAGAAATGAGCACTAGGATCGTTAAAATAAATTTTTTATCAAAATACACAAAAACACCAGTATTTCTTTAAAAAAGAAGATATTACAAACTAAAGCAAGCTATGTCAAGCATATTATTTACCTATTTTAAGGATTTTTTACTAATAACAGCAATATCAGCTAGTTACTGATTTTTAGAAAATTTGCATCACAACATTATAATGAAGAGGATGGCTACGCGCTGCTTTTTGTATCGCTCGTCTACGAGGCTTTTTTGCCGCTTTCTCGCTCGCTGCGCTGCGCACGACTTTTTGTATCGCTCGCTACGCGGCTCTTTATAACGCTCGCTTTCTAGTTCGCTGCTTGCGCTCAGGCCACTCGTTATTGCGTTCAAGCTTGCCTACTAGCCCCTCTCCCGCTTGCCCTCAGACCTCTCGTTATTGCGTTGAGACTTGCCTACCAAGAGCTCCATGAACGGCAGGGAGAGACCGTGCGAAAACGACCGCAGATATTGCCAATACTGCAACCAGATTATTTTTTTGCATAGGGCATGTGCTTGCACCTATCTCAGGGGAGAGTTGCACGCGGCTTCCTTGCCGCTTGCTAGCTCCAGGTCTGCGCCGTGCCAAGACAACGGAGGCCTGTGCCAAGACAACGGAGGTTTGTGCCAAGACAACGGAGGCCTGTGCCAAGACAACGGATGCACGTGCCAAGATAACGGGGGAACGGGCTAAGTATTGGCTAGCTCCACACAGCTGACCGCGACCAGCTCAATCCCCTACTTTTTTTCTTGGATATTGCTGGTTGACATCGCTATCGCTACGCGTGTCATCACCTGGCACAAGGGTTTCAATATCTGCCGTGAAAGCCGCGGTAACATCGACGACTATCGTGCCTGCACCATCGATACCCCTAGCGATTGCGCCGAGATTGGCAACAGTCAGTCCACCACCGACAGCACCCGACACATAGGCGTTTCTGATTTTCTCGCGCAATTCCTGCAAGACCACCAAGCCGCGGGCAACTTCTTCGCTGTTACCCGTAAGCAGGCCTCGTTCGATTAAACGGTAACGATTGCGGACGATCAGCGCTTCGGAACTGGCGACACCAACCCACAAGAAATTCACCGCATTAGCCATCAACAAGATCGGCACAACACCAACCCCACCTGTCATGAACCCACCGAGTATGGCGATGGGAATAAAGGCGAGATCGGCAGCTAAAGCAACGTTCTTGAAGGTTCGCAACCACTTAGGCAATATCGGGTCGTGTTGAAATTTCTTGACCAAGTGCGTGATCGGCACACTATGCATAGGGTTTTGCAATATGACTTGTGCGGTGGCGATTTCATGGCTGAGCAGTGTGCCATAAATCTTTCTCTCTTCTACAGGCGCGCTGCTTGCTCTTAGCGCTTGCAATTCAACCCAACTGTCGATCAACTCCCGTCCAAGTTTGCTAAGCGCACTGCTGACGGTCTCTGTCTCAGCGGTCTGCAAGGGTTTATAGGTAACTTTGCCAAAACCAAAAAATTGCCCGACATGATTCAAGTGCAAACTGCCAATGTTTTTTTGCATAGCAGAGGCAAAGATAAGTGGCATAATCCCGCGCTTTGTGGCTTTGGTCAGATGCTCGCGGTAACTTTCATATAACCCGATAATATCGTTATCTTCGAGGTTGGCCTCGTTGGTGAGTTTTAAAAACGGCAGGATAAACGGTTTCTTCACTGTGTGCTTCGGCATCTGTTTTTCTCTAGTGATGTTGCCGCCTGGCATAACGCCAATCACTTCTTCAACAGGATACGTCTCTTTCATCATCTTATCAAGAGCCTGTCGATCTATATTTAATGCACTGATAACACTGTTAACTTCAGCTGTCAGAGTCGCTAAGTCAGCAAACGTGGTCTCTCCTGGCGTTACCGATGGTAGTTGTTGTAGTGCTTGGCAATTTATTTTTTTTCGCACGGTCTCGCCATAACGATAATTTTTAGCACCGCCTTTGTCTATTGTATAGTGATCTCGGCGAGCCTGGCAGTCGGCAACATAGTCTTGCTTGTGGAACGGGAATAACAGCTCAGCTCTTGCCATAGTCGCTTCGGTGTTGGTAATAATTTGCCTAGCTAAGGTTTCCCGAAAAAATTTTTGCACCTTGATCTCCATCTCAGCATCGGTTGCTGCCTTAGCTAAGCCCTTATTATCCATAACTCGGTGAAAACTTTCGGTATTTGTTTGACTAAGATCGATTTGCGCAGGGGTTAATTCCTTGAGCTTGCGAAGAAATATCGCACAAAGCCAATCACCAGCTATCCGTAAATTGTAACTATACGGATATTTACGTTGCTCAGCGTTTCCTCTCTCATCGTTTCCTCGCCGATAGTAGTGGTAATCATAACGATCTTGCCAACGTTTCTCATATCTATGCTTGCTATCCGTTCTTGGGAACTTGTTAAACGGAGGCATAAAACATTTACTGTGCACTGCGTAAATTAAAAAACTGCGGAGCTTGTGGTGAATTTTTGAGAGATGCAAGCGTTGTTTTTTGGTAAATACTGTTGCTGGATCTAGTAAATTATCAGCAAGTTTTTTTTCAAGCTCGATTAATTCCTGAGCGTTTTTAAACAGAAAGAAGTCACCATCTGAATCAAAAAGTAGCTGTGCTTCGCCATTGAGCTTTCCATACGAGAGGGGCAACTTCTTCGTTGCCACCTCCCCAGTATGTTGTTTGCAGGCAATGCAGAGAAATATGAGTATCGTTGTTTTGAGGTTCATTGTACTTTTGCCAGAAAAGTGGCCATCATTTCTTCAAGAAACTTTATGTTATCATTATCTTCGTAAGCTTCGCGTGACATAATTATATCAGCAGAGTCCGTTGATTTGTAAAAACCTTCTTTTTTACGCCTAACAATAATATCATAATTTTTAAGACTAAAATTAGATGCTCTTTCAAATCTAGCAAAAGTAGACAGTTCATTAAGCTGAACAATGGTAGCTTCAGTAACGTCACGGGGAAAGGCTCCATCATAGCTGCCTAGACCTAGTTCATCAAATTTTTTCTCCAGGCGAAGCAAGTCAGGCCCGCTATTTACATCTGCCAATGTTAGTGCAACAGCCTTTTTATTATATGGAATACTATCGATACTTTTTTTCGCCTTTTCTAATTCACTAATACGATTGTACACATGCGAAAATATCAAACGGTTTTTCATTGTTATTTCTTTAAAGTCTTTCATGCCTACTTCCTTCAGTACTGGACTAAACCTAGTGGTATCTTCTAAAGATTTTCTCCATTCCACCAGTTGTTTTGTGCCAAGCTGACCGGAGATACCGCTAGTCACGTCTTTGTAGACGTAGGGATCACCTATTGCTAAAGAATCCGCCAGAATTTGGTTATTTACAAGCTTCATTTCTAGTTCATCTAAAGCATTGGAGAGATCATCATACACCTTACGCCCTATCCCATCTACCATTGACATCTTTGCAGATGCTTGCTTGAAAGTTTTGACCAGCTCGTCCGTTTTGTTGATCTGCTCGACTAACGATTTCACAATAGCAGTCGTGGTCGCGACACGATTAACTGTAAACAAGATGGTCAAGCGATCGAGATCACTCTCTCCCATTGCCAACAGGTCACCTTTACTCTTTGCCATTATCCCTGCCACCTCATCGCTAACATCTGTAGCTTTCGTTGCTTTCCGTAGAGCCTTGCCCCACTTCTGCTCACTGTCTGGACTCTGAATCTTGCAAGCACTTGCCAAAAGACATACGCCCGCGACCAACACCATTAACCTCGGTAAATTTTTTCCTAGAACTTTCATCACTGCACCTCCATTTGCTAAAAAAATACAATTTCATCTGACGCATCGTCCCGTTTTTTTTTTGCTTAGTCCTATTTTGCTATATATAGATAAGTAGTTGTATTTTCTGGCAATTATTTTTTACGGCTTTCTATATCGCTCGCTGCTTGCCCTCAGACCTCTCGTTATCGCATTCAGGCTTGCCCCCAAGCCCCTCTGCCCGTCATCAATTTGTACCCCATAGGGTATGATTTTACGTAAAATTTATACCCTATGGGGTATGATTTTTCAGAAAATTGCGTTAGAATTATGGTTGTGTATCCAGCGAGTATCTTATGCTGCTAGCCCGTCATCTCGACCTGTCTCGTTTGTTGGCGAGCAAGTCACATTTTCTCTTCGGTGCTCGTCAAACGGGCAAATCCACACTCATCGCTCAGCAACTGGCGGATGTGGCAGCAGTCATCGACCTGCTCGATGCGGAGACGTTTTTGCGCGCTTCGACCGATCCGCGCTGGCTTGAACGGGTGGTTAGGCGTAGTGGCAAGCAGATCGTCGTTGTTGATGAGATCCAGCGTCTGCCATCCCTGCTCAATAGTGTGCAAAAAATGATCACTAGCCACGGCATTCGTTTTCTGCTGACGGGTAGCAGTGTGCGCAAGCTACGCCGAGGTGGAGCAAATTTTCTGGGTGGCAGAGCTCGCACCGTGCATCTGTTGCCTTTGACGAGTGGAGAAATTCCCCATTTCGACCTTGAACGTTATCTGCACTGCGGTGGTCTGCCGTCGGTATACCTGAGCCAGCAGCCACAAAACGAGCTTGCTGATTATGTGGTTACCTACATGCGAGAGGAGGTGCAAGCAGAGGGTTGGATTAGAAATTTACCGCCCTTTACTCGTTTCCTGCAAACGATGGCACTGGCTAATGGTGAACTGCTGAACTTCACTAACATGGCCAATGACTGTCACGTGGCAGTCAAGAACGTCAGGAACTACGTCCAAATTCTAGCCGACACCATGTTGGGGGCAGTACTGCAACCATGGCGAGCTGCGCGGCGCAGAAAAGCCATTGCCACCGCCAAATTTTATTTTTTCGACACGGGGGTAGCTCGTGTTCTGGCTGGCATTGAGAAAATCGAACGTCGTTCAAATCTCTACGGCAAGAGCTTTGAACATTTCATCTGGATGGAACTGCGTGCCTATCTCTCTTATCGCAGCAAAAACCTTACAGAACTCACCTTCTGGCGTTCGCGGCAAGGACATGAAGTGGATTTTTTGATCGGTGAAGAACTTGCTATAGAAGTCAAAGCCTCGACCTCCGTCTCACCGCGATACCTCAAGGGACTCCGCCTGCTAGCCGAAGAAGGCATCTTCAAGAAATTCTACCTCGTCAGCCAAGATCGTAGCGAGCAACAACATGAGATTTTCCAACTCGTGCACTGGCAAAGCTTTCTCACAGCTCTCTGGAACGACCAGCTACTCGGTTGAGCGGCGCGCTGCGCGCTACGCGCTGCGCTGCGCTACGCTGCGCTGCGCTACGAGGCTTTTTTGTAACGCTCGCTTGCTAGCTCGCTGCTTATCCTCTAGTCTCTCTGCATCCTCTCTCTGCTTGTTCTCAGACCTCTCGTTATTGCGTTCAGGCTTGCCCCCAAGCCCCTTTGCTTGCCCCCAAGTCTCTCGGCTGTTGCGTTCAAGCTTGCCTACCGAGAGCTCCATGAACGGCGAGGCGAGGCCGTTCGCTGCGCTACGGCTTTCTGTATCGCTCGCTTCCTAGCTCGCTCCTTGCACTCATACCTCTTGCTATTGCATTCAGATTATTTCTTTGCACAAGGCATGTGCTCACAACCTATTTTAGGGAGAGTTTCTCGGTAGGGCTGCGCCTCGCCAAGATAACGGAGGTACGTGCTAAGGAAGGTCTGTGCCTCTCGTTATAGCGTTCAGATTATGCTTTTGCAGAGGGCCACTACAATGTGCTTGCACCTATCTCAGGGGAGAGTTTCTCGCTGATCGGCTTTTTTGCCGCTTGCTAGCTCCACTGCTCCCTGCCAAGACAACGGAGGCGGGGGCTAAGATAACGGAGACTTGTGCTAAGTGGTGTCCTTGCCATCAGGCCTTTTCGCAGTTGCCCACACCTCTTGCTCACCGAGAGCTTCATGAACGGCACGGGGAGACCGTACGAAAACTCGACCATAAATACTGCCATATTGCCGTTAGTTTATTTTTTTGCACAAGGCGTGTGCCTATACCTGTTGAGGTCGGGTTTCTCGGTAGGTCTGCCCCGTGCCAAGACAACGGAGATTTGTGCTAAGTAGTGATTGTGCTCCGCTTTCTCGCGCCGTGCCAAGACAACGGAGGTACGCACGACTTTTTGTAACGCTCGCTTCGCTCGCTACGCTGCTTTTTTGTAACGCTCGCTTCCTAGCTCGCTGCTTATCCTCTAGTCTCTCTGCATCCTCTCTCTGCTTGTTCTCAGACCTCTTGCTATCGCGTTCGGGCTTGCCCCCAAGCCCCTCTGCTTGTCCTCAGGCCCCTTGCTCCTTCCCCCACAACGACTCAGATGCGGAAATCGGCAACTGAGCCAGTGCTTGTATTGACGAGCACATCTGAATATGCAAGAAGCCCACCGTAATTTTGCTAGCGAGGTTAGGTCATGTCAGTGCGTTGCTTGGTGGTGATGGTGGCTCTGAGCAGCGGAATGTCTGCGGCGCGGCACGGCAAGGTGCAGGAAGTCGCTGGGGCAACGTGGATCTCATGGCTACCCAAGCTCAGCCGCCACATCGGTGCGGGGCTTGCTGTGGGGATCATCGCTTGCAGTTCCTTGGCGGGCTGCGATTACGGCTCGTCGCGACCAGCGTTTGATGTTCTTGGTGAAAAAAGGGATGGCGATGAGAAGATCTCTATCCTCGTCGATGGTGTGTGGTGGTTTGGCTATCAAGGCGGTTCAGTCGGATATTTGCGTGCCGATGTTGTCGATGAGTCGGGCGTGATAACTTTTAGGCAAACGCTCAGCGGTTTCGTCGGCGAAGCTGTGGGCGATCATCCTGACATTGGTGCACAGGTTTGGCTCGACCATGACGATTATCGCTGGTTCGGCACGATAGTGACAGTTTTCGATACCAACCTCAACTGGAACGAAAGATCTGATCTCTACCAAATTGCCGTTGACAGCTGGATGTATGTGGGTGCAGGAGACAGCATGCCGCCGATCGCGGTGCCACGCTTCATCCTCGCTTACCGACGCGGCGGCGTTGATGCCGAGGGTTTTGTTTTTGCCCAGGAAGACGCTGATGCACAATGACCAACACCCACGCTGCCGAGCTGTTTTGCTGTCTTTGCTGTTGCTATTAAGCACGAGCATGGCCTATGCCGCCCCGAAATCCAGCTTAATGAAAAGCCGCAGCTTCTTGCAGCGGGCAGTCACACAAGGCACAGGGATAGTGCTCGGCACACTCATCGCTTGTGCAGGGCTAACGGGCTGTGAACGCGGTGAATTGCGCCCTTTCGCTGACGTGTTGCAAGAAAGGGGCGAGGCTGAAATAATCCCGACACAGGATATTTTTGTGATTGTCGATGACAAAGATTATTACGGCGTTATTGGCAAAGATGGCAACGGTCGCATCGTTGTTCAGACTTTCCTCGATAGTGGTGCATTTGTGTTTACGCAGGATATGGAAGGCAGCGCGGGTTTTGCTCTCGACCACCATCAGTATGTCGGCAAGCGTGTTTACCTCGATGGTGTGCGTGGCACAATGGTGGTGCAACGTTCAGGCATTGTCGAGGAACTTTTCGATAACGGCTACTACCTGATTGCTATCGACCGCGAACGCTACGTCGCCGATGGCAGCCCTGTTGCACTGTTCGTGCCCTACGATATCATTGCCCACGAATTTTATTTAGAAAAAAAAGACGGATCGAGCTTCGCAGGCAACGCGCGGCGCCAAGAGCCAGAAGAAGATTAGCCCGCCATTTACCAGCTCTACCGAGAGCGCCGTGGCGCGGCTTTTTTGTATCGCTCGCTTCCTAGCTCATCGCTACGCGATGCTGTTTGTATCGCTCGCTTCCTAGCTCGCTGCATGTCCTCAGACCTTTTGCTATCGCGTTCAGGCTTGCCCTCAGGCCTACCTGCGCTCAGACCTCTCGTTATTGCGTTCAGGCTTGCCTACCAAGAGCTCCATGAACGGCGAGGCGAGGCCGTACGAAAACTCGACCACAAATACTGCCAACACTGCAACCAGGCTATTTTTTTGCACAAGGCATGTGCTCACAACCTATTTTAGGGAGAGTTTCTCGGTAGGGCTGCGCCTCGCCAAGACAACGGAGGCTGGGGCTAAGGTGGCTAGCTCCAGGTCTGCGCCGTGCCAAGATAACGGAGGTACGTGCTAAGGAAGGTCTGTGCCACAAACCCATAACTAGAGACAAGCGCCCCGCAGGCGTTGCTACAGTCGATTGATTATTTCCAACATTGTGAGGTTACGTGTCGCCCCCATGCGTAGCACTTTAGCGATTTTGTCCTTGTCACGCATCGAGGAGGCTTCAACTTGGACAATGAGGTCAGTAGTCAGCTGTTCTTGATCGATGTAGGCCAGTGCAACTCGCAAGCGGTCAGCCGCGGAGAGGCTCTCGATCCAATCGATCCCTTCACGGTAGATGATGTTGCTGGCAATTGCCGAAGCCAGCATGGCAATCTTGTGCGCTTGTGGCAGGTCACGCAGAATACGGTCGGCATATTTTTCCACCAAAATCGGCGGACAGTTGGCGAGGATGGTTTTCTGATAGATGCGCTCTTTGTCTAGCTCTCGCGGGTTGTCGAGCAAATATTTGAGCAACACGCCTTTGAGGCTGTTAATTTGTGCCGATATTTCCATCGAGATGGCGACGAGGTTTTTGGAGCGACCGTGGGCAACATACTCACGAAACAACAGCTGTGCCTCGCTGGCAGCCTTGTCTTGCAAAATTCTTATCACCTGCTGCACATAGCGTTCCTTGATGGCGCAAAATTCCTCCGACGACAACAACAACGAAGCCAGCACTTCATACGAGGAACAGATAACCCCCCCCTTGTTAGCGCTGGAATCCTTGACTACCAGAATGCCGTGCTTCTGTAGTTCGTCACGTGCCTCACTAGTAAAGAAAATGTTCGCCCCCTCGACAATCGCCTTCTTGGTCGGTTGTCCGTCAGCATCGAGAAACAAGCGCCAATTCTTGTCACTGACCGTATAGGGTCGGCCCCCCGCGGGAATAAAAATATCCGCCGCGACCTGCAAGGGCAGTTCATTGCGGGCGGTAATGTTCTCCGCTGTGTCGGCCTCGTGCACAAAAGCTTTGTCACCGCGCAGGCACTGGGGATCGAAGTTGACAATCGAGACGCTTGCCGTGCACAGACGTAGCAACTCTTGCCAATCAAGTCCGTCAGGATCGTAGGCAATGCCCTTGCCATCAGCGACAACTTTAACTCGAGCCTGCTCACCATACTCACGGTGCAGAATTTTTAATTCATTGCCAGCTACATCACCATCGGGGCCACCCATCATCGTCACACTGAATTTTTGTCGCTTAAAATCAATGCCAAGATGCCGCAAGGTATGATCGACAAAGACATTGACCCCCTCGCTGGTCACGCCGTAACGCTTGTGATTGATGCCGTTTTCTGGCTTGCTGGACACAAAGGCACTGGCATAACGATAGCCACGCCGCCGCGCCTGTTCAGCGATCCACTCGATCAATTCCTCCGAAACATTTTCGTCGGGACCCAAGTAAATTATCTCGTCAGCCTCGTAATACCGAATTTGTTGCGACGACGACTCTTCTTGTGCCTCGTCCGTCGGCACGAGCAAATCGAGAAACGCATTGATCGCGCCGCGCATCGCCCTATCTTTGTCCGTGCCAGGCCTGACCAGCAACACCCCCTTCGAGCCGCCTTCGGGCAGGTCTTTGTTCTTTAACTGCTGGGCACGACTTAAACCGTAAACCTCATCGAACAATCCCGACAAGGCAAAGTCGGCATCCGAAACCGTCTTGGCAATAATGACTCGCACCCCACCACGGGCAATGTCTTTCCAACGCACATGAAAGAAACGATAGCCGATACCGACGATGTAAAAAATTCCAAACGGCTCGTGGGGATAGTATTTTTTGTCGAGAATCTGCGGGGCGAGTCGAAAAGCCAGCCCCGTCTTGGTATGCAAAAAGTAATTGGTCTTCAAAATATTGTCGATAAAATACACGCTTTCGACCAGGATGGTCTTTTCAACTTCATCAATAACTTTCTCAATCTTGTCCAAAAGTGCTTGCTTGCTGCGCGCGTAGCGCGGCGCCGCCTCCTCCTGAGCGTTGCGGGGATCGAAGCGCAGACGAAAAAGCTCAATGGTGTCTTTGACCAGGGCAGCATGCTTAAAGAAAGTCTCACGAATTTTATACTGCGAGAAGTAATAGTGATTGCGCTTGCCGAGCAAAATGTGAATCCACTGTGCAATCGCGCGCACCAGATTGATCGAGTTGATGGAAAAATTCCAGCGATCCTTGCTGAAGTCGGTATACTCGTCGCTATCAACCCAGCCCAGAGTGCGCAAGGCTTTGTTGAGCTTGAGCAACGAGACTTTCTCGTCCTCCTTTTGTTGCTCCGCGTCAACGCTTAAGGCAAAGTTTAGCACCGAAATCGGCTCTTTCCAGCCCTCGTTGAAGTTGACCATAAAAGCCCGCACAATCTCAAAACCATAGCGGTGAATGAGATTGAGAATCTGCTCCAGAATTTTGGCAGTCTCCACCCCCTTCGTCCCCAGCGTCAGACTTATCTGCGACGCATCCTTGAGACGATAGACCGTCGTGTGCGCCCCCTCATGCTGCAACATGTAGTGCACCATGCGGTAGGTAAGCTGAATGCGTGCCACCGTTGCGTACATAACAAAGTCGTTGTCAAGATTTTGTAAAAAATAATTGACACTGTCCTTGTTGTTGGGAAATTCTGCCAGCAGAATGTGGGCCGCCTTGTCTATTTTTTCGGTGATGCGGGGGTTGGCACGATCCAAGGGCTCGCGTTTTTGGCAGAAGAAAGAAGATAGAAACAGCAAGTAGTCACGGGAAAAATAAAGAAAGCCCATCTTGATATCGAGATTGATCGAGGCGAGGCGGTGTGCCATGTCAAGTGTGATCTGGCGCTCGTTGCCAGGCCCTATGTAGGTAACCTTGTTGCGATGCCTGTTCCACAGCTCAACCGTTTGCTTGGTCTCAAAAACATGCCCCGTAATGATGGTGGACAGATGTTTAATCTTCTCAGCTTTAGGTGTCGTTTGGTAATAGACATCGGGCATGTTGTTGAAAAACCAGGGCGAGAGAATGGCGATACTGCGGTCAAAGCCAATGCGGACGGTATCGGAGACCTCTTCAATATAGGCTGCGAGTTCCCCGCCGCTTTTTTCCGACCCGTAGGTTACCTCCGGGGGCGGCGTTACCGCGTTGTTGAGGGCCGCGATAAGCGCAGAGGGTTGATCTTGCTCATCATCAGATTCCACGGCTTCTTCATCAACACGCTTGTCGTTAGGTTCTTGCACTGTCGTTGCTCCTCATTCACCCAGCAATGTTGCCCACTCTTCTTCCAGCTGCAACAACTGCTCAGTGCAAAGGTAATCCTTATCACTATCTCTCACCAGCATCTGTATATCGGCAGCTGGTGTTTTGTTTTGCAGGGTAAAATGCTCGAAAAAAATTTGCAGGCGATCTTTGGCTGCTGTGCTGCGCAAACGCGTCGGCAAGGCTGTTAAGCCAGATAGGGCTAATTCTACTAGCCAGTGGAGACGCTGGTGAAAGCCCGCCTCAACACGTTCGAGACCGTGACAAGCACTGCGCATCATCTCTTCTTGACGACCGAGCTCAGGCAACAGGGCATCGAGCACGCGCTCAAGATGGGGCGGATGGTAAACGATACCCAGATAAAAGGCCACTGGTGCTGGTTGCCAGATAAGTGGCTGGCAGTCGATCGAACGCAGCTCTAGATAGCCACGCGGGCGCACTTCGGGGAAAAGCGTATAGAGGTGCTCGCCGAAATCCTTGATGGTCGGATGCACACCACCGATGCCGTGGTCGAGCCAATCTTGAAACGTGATGTGGCGCTGCTTGTCGTTGCCAAGTCGCACCACCAGTGCCTGCAGGGCAAAATCGAGATAGGCCTGCACACAGGCGGCACGGCTGCTATCACGGGCGATTGCTTGTAGGGATGGGAAACCCGTGCGCGTGCGGTCGAGTTCGCGCCAGATGTGGGTGCGGAAAGCTTGTTGCTGCATGTGGTGGCGATCCCATACGCCCGACGTGGCAAACATTGCCGCGCTGTAGGGGGCGAGGAGGTTGCAGACGAGATAACGCTTGGCCGACAGGTCTTCGCTAGCACCACAGTCGAGGTTGACCTGCTGGGTGCAAGCCTGCTGCATCATGCGTCTGCCGATGGGGGCAAAACGCCCGAAGTGGTAGTCGAGCAGCAGGTAGGTGGTCTTGGGAATTTGCAAGCCGATCTCAGCCAACGTATGCCACGGGTTGATGCCGAGGCGCAGCAGATGTATCGAGTGGCGGGCGAGATGCGCGGCAAGCTTCTCCTGCACCGCCCGACTACGGCTGAGCACCTTGTGCAGGTCAGCGTGTGGCTGCGAGGAATACTCAAGCTGTCCGCCCGGCTCGAAGGTAAGACTGTCACCCTCGCCAAGATCGAGCCGCAGGGCTTCTTTGGATAATAGCTCATCGCCTGCGTAGGTATCAGGCCAACCTTCCTGCACCGCGAGGTCACGCAATATGGTGCGCAAGCCTTTGCCCACCGCACTGAAAAATGGCACTACCGTGGGGAAGGAATCGGCAGTAACCCGCGTGGCAATCATCTCAACTTCAATGCCGACGAGATCACCGTCTGTGGCACGCAGTGGAAACAGCTCGTCGCGAATTACCTGAGCGCAGACATCCCTGTCGATAGGAGAATCAGGTGGGTTGTTCATTTTACTCGGCCAGTTCCTGCTGCGGGGTGGTCGCCGTGCCATGCGTCAATACCAGCTTCATCACCGCATCGGCGTTAGCGACTTTCCTTTTTACCAACCTTTGAAAGCCATTAAAAGCGATAACCGCAGGAATTGCCACCAGCAGACCTACGGCAGTGGCAACCAGTGCTTCGGAAATACCCGCCATGACGACAGGTGCACCGCCTGCAGGATTGAGGGAGAGATCGTTGAAGGCTTGGATAATGCCCAGCACTGTGCCAAACAAGCCGATAAACGGGGCGTTGTTGCCCAGTGTGCCGAGCACCACGAGACCGCGATCGAGTCGCTGCCGCTGACCGATCAAGACGTTGAGCATACTCTGTTCAACCGCCTGTGTGCCTCGTCCACGATTGCGAAAGGCGGCAAGTGCTACCTGACTTTCAGGCGCGCGGCTCTGCTCACACAGGGTAATGGCTCGCTCATATTCGCCGCGGCTCAGGCAACGGGTCAGTTCGCGCGTGAAGGGACGCAAGTCGAGACGCACACGATAGAAACACCACAGCCGCTCCAGCATAATCGCCACCGACACCACGCTCAGCAGCACTAACAACCACAACACCCACTCAGTGCCAATCAAACTGAGGGCCAACAACTCTTGCACAATATCAAATCCAGCCATCCACCTTCCTCCACCTACCCCTCTATCCTACCACATTCTCGCCGTGAAGCAGAGAGACTGCACTTGACACATGCTAGTATTTGAATAGAATGCCCCCCTTTGCGGGCATAGCTCAGTTGGCTAGAGCGTCGCGTTGCCATCGCGAAGGTCGAGGGTTCGAATCCCTTTGCCCGCTTTTTTTGTGCACGGCGGAGCTTGCCTTACTGCAGTTCGTAGTTGTCGAGAATGACTTCTTCCTTGCCGTCACGTCCACGCACTTTCACGTGTTTCTTGATAACGCCGTCGCTGTCGGTATCGAATAGGTGGTAGGTAGCACTGTCTATGTTTTCACCAAACTGCAGATCAAAGTGCAGTAAGTCTTTTTCAAAGATCACTAAGTCCTTCTTCCTAGAAACTGACAAATTAACTATGACACGAGGATTTTCTGCCTGCGGGCATTTGACATCAACATGCTCGTAGTCTTGATGTCCGACATCATCTTTGCGGGGAAACGTAAACCGCAGCGTAGTATTGCCCATCGACTCGACTTCTTCGCAACTGATGCCACTGATGTCCATAAATTTTTTCACTGCCTTAGAGCCGTAATGGGTAGGAGTTTTTTGGTAACTCTTGCCCGCGGCGGCCAGGCGCAGGGGAGAAGGGGCCGGGTATATCCCGAAATTGATAATGCAGGACTTAAACTTCATCTGTAGGAGTTCTGAGCTGCTATCCACTGCCTCCATCACATCAAAACAGTCTTGAAAAGCTGTGGGAGTCTCCTCATCAGCGTCGAGGGCAACCTTTGCCTTACTCTTATCCCCCCTAACTAGACAGCCCGACACCAGCAACACCAGCGTTGCCGCGAGCAAAATTTTCACAACTCACCCCCCTCATCGTAAAACCACTTGGCCTGGACGGCATCGGTAGTTTTGACGTGGACTTTAGTTTTTTCCCGATTGCGCACGAGATTGACGCTGCTAAAGCCGTCAGCCCTGCTACCTGGCCGCAGGCTGACTGAGCCTAACCATAAAATATTAATAAAATCAATAACTTAAGTTAATTTCTAAAGCAAAAAAAAAAACGACCGAAGGTCATGTATAGCTGCGGTTATTTGTAAATTTTAATTTGGAGTTAGTCATGCAATGTACAAAAAAACAGCTGGGCTTGCAGCTCGTCGTTTTTTCTCTAGTGCTAGCCTTGGCAGGTGGTTGCAAAACGGTGGGCAGTAGAGCTCTCGATGATCAAGAGGAGAAGCCATCGCGGGTTAAACGCGCGGCAGTCATCGCCGTAGCTGTGCTGGGTGTAGCCGCGGGAGTTTTTGGTGGGGTTGCGCTGGCAAAACGTCTGCGGGGTCAGGCTCTTGCCAAGCAGTCAGACGCTTTTAACAAGCAGTTTGACGAGTATCTAGATGATTTCAAGCGGCTGACCAAAAAGGTACAAGAGAATCCTGATGATAAGCAAGCTTTAAAGGAAGTGATGGATGCAGGGGAGCGCATTGACGCTATGGTTAAAGAGGCAGGCAGTGATGAACTTGCTAGAAGATCAGCGATGATCTCTCTAGAAGTGCTGGCAGATGTCGAGGCTGATACGCTACTAAAAAATCTACAAGAAGCGAACACTCCCGCGGCTCGGCAAAAGGCTAAAGAAGAGATTGAAGAAGCGATTGAAGGAGTAAATGAAGGGCTAGCTCAGATGCGTGCCGGGGATTATAGTGGATTGGACATAGATAGCCTGGCTAAGGAAGTCGTTGGACGTAATCTACCTGATCCTAGGGAAGCTTACGATAAATTTGAGGACTATGTCGCTGCCCACAAAAATGCTACAGGCGCTAAGCCAGAAGCTGAGCTACGCGAGTTATGGGATAACTATGACAGTATTTTTGCGACGCGGGTAGAGGAAGTTAGAAAAGACGCAGCAAATGATTTAATAGAGATGCTTGAAAGGAGCTTGAATAAATTACGCCAAGCAGTGCAGTAACGAGCTACCCAATCATGGGGATTTCTCTGAGCGATCAATGCAACTCAGCCAGCACTTGTCGCATGATGTTGCACAGTGCGGTGTAGTCTTGTGCCGCGCTTCTCTTGCCCCCGCCTTGGGCGAAGTTGTCCTTACCACCACCCCGACCTTCGATGTGCTTGAAGAAGTCGTTGAGCACGGCACGGGCGGAGAGTTGGGAGGTGGCAGCGATGGCAATGCGGTAAGCGTCTGCCTGCAAGCTGAACAGCACCGCGATGGCGTTGCCGTTGCCGTTGAGTTGCTCTGTGCAGGCGGTGCGGAGTGCTTTTGACTCGGTATCGCCATCGAGCTGGGCAATGCAGACGACGTGCTGCTTAGCGGTCTTGAAACTCAACTCGTGCGTTAGGGTCTGTCTGGGTGTTGCAACTTTGCTAGGCTTGGCTTTGAGTTTGGTAATGCGCTCGAGCAAGCCCTGCCGTCCGACAGTTAGCAGTTCGCAGGCTTGTTGCAACAACACGGCGGTCTGCTGCTGTGCCTGCAGGGCAACACGACCGGTCACGCCTTCAAGCCGCCGAACACCTTTGGCGATGCTGGCTTCGGCAACAATCTGCATTAAGCCAATCTCCCCTGTCGCCTCGACATGTGTGCCACCGCATAGCTCGACCGATTCAGTGCCAAAGCTAACAGTGCGCACTTGCTCGTGGTAGTTTTCGCCTGGCATGAACAGTGCGCCTTTTTTGATGGCTTCGGCGTAGGGCAGTACCGCCGTGGTGCGGGCGAGGTTTTGCCAAATCCAGTCGTTGACCTGTGCTTCGACGGCGTGGCACTCTGCCTGCGTCATCGCCTTATCATGTTGAAAATCAAAGCGAAACTTATGCTCATCGACATACGAGCCTCGCTGGGCGATGTGGGTGCCGAGGGTGTTGCGTAAGGCGCTTTGCACGAGGTGGGTCACCGAGTGATTGCGGCGAATTGCTAGCCTACGTGCTTCGTCCACCTGCAGCGTAAGTTGCTCGCCCACCCGCAGTGTGCCTGTGGTCAGGCGCGCGCGATGCAGATAGGTGTCGCCTTTCTTTTGCACGTCGAGCACTTGTAGCGTTGCCTGTGCGGTCTGCGCGGTCCCCCGATCACCTACCTGTCCGCCAGCTTCAGCGTAGAAGGGCGTGGCAGCCACGACGAAGAAAAATTCAGCCTCGCCGTGTATAGCGTTGACTTTTTCCTCGGCAGCAATCAGCACCAGCACGGCACTGTGCGCCTGCAATTGCTGATAACCGAGAAACTCCGTCGTCGGCACGCCCTGCACAAGAGCCAACAGCCTGTCGATGTCGCGTTCCTTTTGTCCTGCACGGGAAACTTGCCGATGCTTAGCAACTTCGTCCTCGTAATCGGTAGCGCTAAAACTAAAACCGCGGCGTTCGAGATAGACACTTATAATTTCAAGGGGCAGGCCATGGGTTGCCACTAGTTCAAACACGCACGACGCGGGGACTTCGGTGGTCTTGAGTTTTTGCATACGGCCGTCTAGCAAGCGCAAACCTGCCTGCACAAGCGGCTCAAAATCCTCAATCTCTCGCTGACAGCGGCTGTGAATAAAGTCAGCCGATTGTTGCAAGCGCGGGTAGCGTGCCTGCATCGTCGCGATTACTTGGTCGATGGCAGCAGCAAAGACCTGGCAGTCACCGCCTGCCGCCAGGGCAATGGCAATACTCTTGCGCAGCAAGCGCCGCAGCACATAGCCTGCACCGCTGTTGGCGGGCGCACTGCCTTCAGCCATAATCATCGTCGCAGCACGCAGATGGTCACTGATGACCCGCTGTTGCCGCACGTCGCCATACTGTTGGGCAATGACTGCAACGACGGGACGCATGGTATCGGTTTGATAGACATCGTCGTGTCCGTTCATAATCATTGCCATGCGTTCCAAACCTGAGCCAGTGTCAACACTACGCAGTGGCAAGGGCTGAAAACCGTCGTTCTCGGTCTTGTTCAGTTCAATGAAGACACCCGCGTTCCAGATTTCGATGTAGCGTTTGCTGGTGTCAAACAGGCCCCCGCGCTGATAGGCCGCGCCGAACTGCGCCCCACAATCGTAAAAGACTTCTGTGCAAGGGCCACAGGGGCCGAACTTGCCTGCCGGCCCCCAAAAATTATCTTCCTTGCCTAGTGCGACAATCCGTTCAGCGGCGATACCTTGCTGTTCCCAAACACGTGCGGAAATTTCGTCAGGTGGCAAGCCCAATTCGCTATCGCCCCCGAAGACCGTGGCATACAGACGCTGCGGGTCGAACTGCAAGACCTCGACGAGCAGTTCATAAGCAAGCTCGATGGCCTTCTCTTTGTAGTAATCGCCGACTGACCAACTGCCCAGCATCTCGAAATAGGTGAGATGATGCCGATCACCTACGTCATCGATGTCGGTAGTGCGCAGACAGGGCTGCACGTTGCAAAGCCGCGGCGAGGGCGGCACGGCAATACCGAGAAAATAATCCTTGAGCGGTACCATGCCTGAATTGATGAACAGGAGGGTCGGATCGTTGCGGGGCATTAGGCTCACACCCTCGATGAGGCGGTGCTGGCGCTGAGTAAAAAACTGCAAAAAAGCCGCAGCAATCTCATCAGATGTTAGTTGTTGCACGTCTCAAACTCCATCACATGCACGTGCCATTATACGCCATCAGTACTATGATGCCAATATTCGCCAGCGTCTTTAAGTTCACCATGAAAAAACAATAGACACAAGCTCTTCCGCATGCTATTCGTGCGCCCGCTTAAACCAGGAGGGTGTGGCATGGGCGAAAGTTCGGAGTTGAAAAAAGCCTTAGGCCCCGTGATGCTGTGGGGCTTGGGGGTGGGCTATGTCATCTCTGGCATGTATTTCGGCTGGAATCTCGGCTTGCCCGAAGGCGGCACACTGGGCATGGCCGCGGCGGTAGTGCTCGTCGCGCTCATGTATGTTGCCCTCTCATTCAGCTACAGCGAGTTAGCTTGTGCTATCCCCAAGGCAGGTGGGGCTTTGGACTATGCCCATCGTGCCTGGGGACCGCGTTGGGGTTTCGTGGTTGGGATGGCACAGAACATTGAATTCATCTTTGCCAACGCGGCCATAGCCTTTGCCATCGGTGCGTATTTATCACCTTGGCTGCCTGGCATTCCGACGCTCGTCTTGGCAATCGCTACCTACCTGGTGTTCACTGCCATCAATATCATCGGCATCAAGACTGCCGCGTTATTCGAGTTAGGGGTAACTGCCATAGCCGTCGCCGGGCTGTTACTTTTTGCGGGTCTCACCTTGCCACATTTTGAGCTGAACAATCTGACCCAGAATGCCTTACCTAATGGCTGGGGTGGAGCATTTGCGGCTATTCCCTTCGCCGTTTGGTTTTTCCTCGCCATCGAGGGTGTCGCCAATGTTGCCGAAGAAACGATCAATCCGCAGCGCAACATCTCGCTTGGCTTTGGTGCAGCTATCTTCACGTTGGTTGCTCTCTGCGCGCTAGTTTTCGTTAGTGCTGCAGGGGTCAACGGTTGGGAAAGCGTGGTCTATCCCGCCGGCAGTTCTGAACCCTCTGATGCCCCTTTGCCGCTGGTGCTGAGCACACTCATGGGTGGTGACAAGTGGCTGGTGCATCTCTTCACTGCTATTGGCCTCTTTGGATTGGTTGCTTCTTTCCATGGCATCATGCTGGCAGAAGGGCGAGGCATGCTGGAGTTCGCCCGCTGTGGTTTTGCCCCTAAAGCACTAGGCACAACGCACCCGACCTTCAAAACACCGGTGAAGGCTCTGCTGCTCAACAGCGGCATCGGCATCATCCTCTTGTTGACGGGACGGACGGGAGAACTCATCATCATCTCTTGTTTCGGTGCATTCACCCTCTATATTATCTCGATGCTGGCTTTCTTGCACTTGCGCAACAAAGAACCGAACTTGACGCGTCCCTTCCGCACGCCCTTTAGCCCTGTGACACCAGTGTTAGCCTTGTTAATTGCGGTTGTCTGCCTCGTTGCCATAACTGTGCGCTATGTCCAGTTAGGATTAATATTTTATGCCCTAATGCTGTTGGCTTTCGTCGGGTTTAAGTTTTTTGAAAAACACAGAGGTTAGGATTTAGCTCATGTCACACGATAAAATTTTGCAGAGCATCGCCCGGCACAACAAGGTAAAACTTGCCGTGACCGATCTTGATGGGGTGTTGTTAGGAAAAATAGTTAGCATGGAAAAATTCAAGTCGGTAGTAGCGACGGGCTTTGGATTTTGCAATGTAATCTTTGGTTGGGACTTGCACGACTTTTGTTATGATGCAGGTGCAGGTATTCGTTATACCGGTTGGCACACGGGCTTTCCCGATGCGCAGGCAGTCGTTGATCCTGACACCTACCGAGAGATTCCCTGGGAACAGAACACGCCTCTGTTTCTGGCTGATTTTCGTGCGCAAGATGGCAGCCCGTTAGCTGTATGCCCGCGCCAGGTTTTGAAAAAAGTGCAGGCAGATGCCAAAAATCTGGGTTTCAACGCGGTGTTTGCCCAAGAATACGAGTGGTTCAACTTTACTACCGACCCTGATAAAAATTTTGTCGCTCCGACTCCTATTACCAGTGGCATGTTTGGCTATTCGGTTTTACGTGCTTCGCAGCGGCGCGAATTTTTTCATGATTTGTATGACTCGTTAGCTGCGTTTAAGATTCCGCTGGAAGGGTTGCATACGGAGACGGGGCCTGGGGTGTACGAAGCTGCCATTGCTTACCAGGAGGTTTTGGAGGCTGCCGATCGTGCCGCGTTATTTAAGACGGCAGTCAAGGAAATTGCGCATCGGCATGGCATCACACCTTCGTTCATGGCTAAGTGGAATGTTGCCTTTCCAGGTTGTTCGGGGCATCTGCACCAGAGTCTGTGGCGTGACGGCAAAAACATTTTCTACGACGACGCCGCGCCAAACAATATGAGCAACGAGATGCAGAGTTATCTGGCAGGCCTGCTGTATTGCCTGCCGCATCTGCAGCCGCTCTATGCCCCGCTGGTCAACAGCTACAAGCGTTTAGTTGATGGCATGTGGGCGCCGACGACATTGACTTGGGGGCTTGATAACAGGACGGTGGCGGTGCGCGTCATTGCGGGAGGTGCGAGTAGTATGCGTCTGGAAAACAGGGTTGCAGGCTCGGATGTTAACCCTTATTTGGCGATGGCAGCTAGTCTCGCGTCGGGTTTGTATGGCATCAAGCACAAGCTGCAACTGAAAACGCCGATGACCTTAGGTGATGCCAGTGCTGATAAGGGGCCGGGCGGGTTAGCGAGGAATTTGCGGGATGCGCTGGAATACATGCAACGCTCGGAAGTGGCACAGGAAATTTTCGGTAGTGAGTTTGTCGAGCATTTTTGTGCGACACGTCGGTGGGAATGGCAGCAGTTTAGCAACGCGGTTACTGATTGGGAGTTGCAGCGTTATTTTGAGTTGACCTAGTCTCCGGCCTGCTTGGCAAATTTTTACTAACTCTAGTAATATCGGGTGGCTATCTGATTTTGGGGGGAAATACAGATGCTCGTGTCGAGACGGATGCAGACAAAAAAATTGTTATTGAACTAAAGTTAACTTCAAAGTTCCCGATACCTAGCGACAGCGGTGAAATTTATTTTTTAGAAAGGGAGTGGTTGAAGTGAGATTTTTTCTGTCGATGCTGTGTGTCCTTAGTTGCAAGCCTTATGCTCGGCAGGGATCTGGTCTACAAACTGCCGAGGAAGCGGACCTCCCTACTCTTAAGTTAACTGTTAAACTTGTGCAAGTAGTTCCCGACAAACCTAAATCTATCCTCCTTGCTTGTATCGAAGGTAGTTGCCACAATTTTTTGCTGGCAAAGGATGGTGACGAGCCATATTATTTTCAAACACCTGCGTCTGTGTATGATACGATGCAAACTGGGCACAGGAGGAAAAAACAGCTGCGGCGAAGCATGTTATTGGGGGCACTTGTTGTGGGAGTAGCAGCGACCGCCTATACCCTAACAAAATCAAAAAAAATATTACAAAAAATAGATAATATGGCTCGGGCTAGAGACGATATCTTGAGCTATAGCCAGGCGCAAATTGAAGAACTTGATACCAATATATTGTCGAGGAAAGTAAATGAATATATAGAAGAAAGCAACGATACTCTGGATTTTGTCGTAAATTTGGGGGGCGGCTATAGTGTAAATGTGAAAGAAGCTATTGCCGAATCCATCAGCAACGAGAATCTTATGCAAGCTGTGACTAATCTTGAAGAATTTGATGAGCTGCTACAGCCTGAAAAGAAATTGTTACGTTTGGCAACTATCGCCGCTTTGCTGGGTACTTCTGGTACCGTTACCGCTGGTTTTGTCCATGATCTCGTTAGCGACAAATGGTGGGATAGACAAAACGAGCGGGTAATTCTCTTGTTCAGTCGCGGTGAAGAACTAACGCTCTCCCCTGATGATTTTGAAAAGTTTGTGAACGTTTTGACGAAGTACTTGCCCGCTAGAAAAATCCCAGATTTTTTTAAATTGATAAGGGTAATGGACAAATTATATCAGAAGATACGTCAGAAGATGCGATCGCATCCAGGCTCATTCAACTAACAAGCGTCTACCGTTGGTAGGCCTTACTTCGATGTAGCTCGCCACCCCGACAACATTGACTTGGGGGCTTGATAACAGGACGGTGGCGGTGCGTGTCATTGCGAGAGGTGCGAGTAGTATGCGCCTCGAAAACAGGGTTGCAGGCTCGGATATTAACCCTGTTTTGAGTTGACTTAGCAACTCGGTTACTGGAAATCAACTCGGAGGCTCAGCCGCAAAGATAGTCAGGCGTAACTCTTCTTCGTGAATCATTTCGTAGCGCGGCTCCTTGCCGCTCAGGGCGGTGCTCTCCTTCAGGATAATCGGCACACCTTCGCCACGCTGTTCCAAGAACTTGCGTTGTGCTACGCACGAGGCTTTTTTGCCGCTTTCTCGCTCGCTACGCTCGCTGGACTTTTTGCCGCTTTCTCGCTCGCTACGCTCGCTGGACTTTTTGCCGCTTTCTCGCTCGCTACGCTCGCTGGACTTTTTGCCGCTTTCTCGCTCCACCTCCCTCCCCAGATTTTCTGGGAGATATAGCTCGGACAACAGGCGGGCGAGCAGATCGTTGCGGGTTGCTTGTTCGTAGCGCAAAGCTTCTATCGTCAGGGAATTGGCTAGGCTACCGGGCGAGTAAAGTTCCAGCCGATCGGCAAACATGAATAGGCGAATTTTGGCAATTTGTCGGCTGTAGTCACGGTGAACAACCGCATTGACCAGTGCCTCAAAGATCGCCCGCGCATTGTATTGGGGATAATCGATACGCCCCAGGTTTTTGCGAGCCGCGACCTGATTGTGTTTTGCTACGAATTTATAGGCATCGCTGATCTGCTGATCTAGGGGGCCGGTGATGTCCTGGGCATCGAGCTGATAGTTAGCGTCTTGTGTAGTACCGCGATAGCACACTGCTTGAATAAAAGCATTGCTGAGATGATCTCTAGGATTCATACAACAGAGCAAAATACCAGCAACCGATGCCCGATAGCCATCGCCACCCTCAACCAACAACGATCTTTTGCGCAACAACTCACTAATTTCATCAGAGTTTCCATCGGTTATGAACCTTTGGTAAAGATCGGTTCGCAACGTCTGTATACCGCTATTGGGCACGGCTTGTTTGTCAAAGGAGATATAGCGAGTCTGCGAACGCACTTGCATAAGACGTGCCAAGTAATCGGTGGACATCTGACGTTTACTACTTCCATGTCGAACAAAATAGCCGTTGGGAGACCTGTGGACAAACATACTGGCAGGAACTTCGATTTTCAAAATCGCCAGCGAGTCGATCTTTAGTTTTTCAGTCAAGACGTAGAGTGGTGGCTCGATGCTATCGTTACATAATTCAACAACTAGCTCCTCGATGCCAGCTAGTTTCTGATCGGCAATACCGACGATAGTGCCATCGTCATCGACACCGACAACAATGACTCCGCCTTTGCTGTTCGCGAAGGCCGCGATCTCATCTGCCAAGCCGTGCCTGGTATTTTCTGACTGGGGTAGTTCGTGCTTGAATTCGATGGTCGAATCTTCACCAAGACGAATCTTTTCTAGTAGCCTCGACAAACCGTCAAGCATGACGATCTCGCAAGTAGATGCGTCGATAACGTTGCCTAAATGCCCCAGCCCCGCCTTCAAGAAGGTCACACACCTTTACACCAACAGCTTTTTCATCAAGGCAACCCGCGGCAACGTGCTTATCCTTGAAATCACGGGACGCGGGAGCGTGGGTGTGAAAATCAAACTTCCACCACCTAGCTCCTGCAAAGTCCATATCGTGCACGGGGAGGTATTCTCCAGCAATCGATGTCTTACTAAACGATGGAAAAACTCGTGTCAAGACTGGCTCGGTCCACTGCCACAGCTCCACCGTCGGAGCGCCCCGCCATTCATGGATCTCTCGGTGGGTAAGAGGTGGGGGCAACCGCCGAGAGACTTGGGCGCAAGCAGAGAGGGCGCGCAGAGTGGCCTGAGAACATGCAGCGAGCTAGGAAGCGAGCGATACAAAAAAGCCGCGTAGCGCGTAGCGCGCCACGGCGCAGCCCTACCGAGAAACCCGACCTCAACAGGTATAGGCACATGCCTTGTGCAAAAAAATAAACTAACGGCGATATGGCAGTATTTATGGTCGAGTTTTCGTACGGCCTCGCCCCGCCCTTCATGGAGCTCTCTGTAGGCAAGAGGTGGGGGCAACCGCCGAGAAACTTGGGGCAAGCAAAGGGGCTAGCAGGCAAACCCAAGCGGAGCTAGTCCCTCAGCCCGTACCACCGTTATCTTGGCACGGCGCAGACCTACCGAGAAACTCTCCTTGAGTTAAGTGTGAGCGCATGCCCTATGCGAAAAAATAATCCGACGGCAGTATTAGCAATATCTGTGGTCGAGTTTTCGCACGCTCTCGCCCTGCCCTTCATGGAGCTCTCGGTGGGCAGAGAGGCTGGGGGCAACCGCGAGAAGACCTGGGGCAAGGACACCACTTAGCCCAAACCTCCGTTGTCTTGGCAGGGAGCAGTGGAGCTAGCAAGCGGCAAAAAAGCCGATCAGCGAGAAACTCTCCCCTGAGATAGGTGCAAGGACATGCCTTGTGCAAAAGCATAATCTGAATGCAATAGCAAGAGATCTGAGTGCAAAGAGCGAGCTAGGAAGCGAGCGATACAAAAAGCCGCAGCGCAGCGAACGGTCTCTCCCTGCCGTTCATGGAGCTCTCGGTAGGCAAGAGGTGGTGGAAACCGCGAGAAGCCTGATGGCAAGGACACCACTTATCGCAAGTCTCCGTTATCTTAGCCCCCGCCTCCGTTGTCTTGGCACGGTGCAGACCTACCGAGAAACCCGACCTCAACAGGTATAGGCACATGCCTTGTGCAAAAAAATAAACTAACGGCGATATGGCAGTATTTATGGTCGAGTTTTCGCACGGTCTCCCCGTGCCGTTCATGAAGCTCTCGGTAGGCAAGAGGTGTGGGCAACCGCGAGAAGGCTTGGGAGCAAGCAGAGGGGCTAAAGGACAAGCCTCAGCGCGATAGCAAGAAGTCTGAGGACGAGCAGCGAGCTAGGAAGCGAGCGTTACAAAAAGCAGCGTAGCGAGCGAAGCGAGCTAGGAAGCGAGCGTTACAAAAAATCCTCGTAGACGAGCGATATAGAAAGCAGCGCATAGCGCACAGCGCAGCGCAGCAAAAATTAAAAAACTAAAGTTTCTGCACCATCTGCCGACAGGTGCAGTGGGTCGCAGCGTAGGGTATGTTATGCCAGTGCTTCTTTTCATTTCGTTTGTGGTGGTTGCCACTGCTTGCCGTCAGGAGGTAGAGCGGCAAACACCGGATGTGGACCCAGCCGCTGGGCCATCGACAGGCACGACACCAGGCGTGACACCGGGCACGACACCGGGCACGACACCGGGCACGACACCGGGCACGACACCGGGCACGACACCAGGCGCAACACCGGGCGCAACACCGGTCACGACACCAGGCAGCGGTGGCGTGGAGGGGGCGCACACTTATGGATTCGTGGATGGGGTTAGGTACTTAGCTGACAGTTATGCTCGTTCCATGGTTTACGTCGCCGATACAGGTGGCAGTGATGTCGATCTGCAGATCACCTTCACCGCAGAGACGGAGGATGCGGTCAAGCGGAAATGTCAAGGTCAACGTATCACTAGGACGTGTGAGTATCCGACTTTCGTGGTCACTCTGCCTGCTGGCACGTATCGGCAAGGTCTGCACACGAACGCCAGTCATTACCGCACTGCTGCACCGCAGGTGGTAGGCAACGAGTTGCGCGTCGAGCTCAAGAACATGCAGAGAGGGAACAGTTTTCGACTCAAGTTCAAGGTAAGCAAGTCAGCCCTGACCAGTGGGCGGCTCAGTGATAGTTTCGATCTACGCTACGACAGCCCTCAGCATGGCATGCTGCAATTCAGCAGCGAACACGGTGAGTCCCCTCGTGAAGGCTCGTTTCCGCGTGAATGATAGCACCGTGGTCAGCTAGCCATATTATCCAGGTAATCACGCAGGCGGCTGTTCATCAAGGCCTTGGAAACCCAGAAGGTGTCGGTGAGTTGGGCGACGAAGTCGAGCGTGCTGTCGAGGCTATCGACCTCTTTGCACAACAGATGGTCGGGGATAAGCATCAGCCCCGCGAAGATATTGCCCTGCACATCGAGCACCTCCCGGGGAGCAATACTGAGCCGCGCCGTAAGAGAATGCTGCGACAGACAGAGAAATTTAAACAGCTCTTTCACCAGCAAAAATCTGATGTAAGGCTTCATGTCTTCGTCACGACAGCTGAGCGTGCAGTGCATGGCCGCGCCCTCACCCTCGCAACTGACGGAATAAGGTTCGTCAAGATCTGGGGTGATGACGAGGTTGATGTTGGGAAAAATATTAAAAATTTCAGGCACATATATTGGAGACTCGGCAAATTTGCCCAGTTGCAAAATCTCGTCGGCAATAGCTGCAATCGCACCGCGATTGATGTCAAACACTTCCTCGAAAGTTTTGATACCATCACCTGTCTGCCATCGTGAGGGATTTTTGAAAAATTCTTTCTTGAGAACCTCAAGTGGTTTTTCTTGTAAATTGAAATCACCATACCCCTTAAACTCAAACACAGCCTCTGGCAAGCTGACCTTACCCGCGGCAATGCTGATCAGTAGGTGCTCGTCGATGCGCAGATGCTCAGCCAGACTACGCAGTGTTGACAGGGCGCGGATGTTCTTTTTGCCTTTTTTCCAATGGCTGCAATCAGCGGGATCATAACCGAGAATTGCCCCCACATCTTGATCGATAACCTTGACGTTACCGTCGTAGTGAATTCCAAGTGCTTCTTTGCAGAAGCGAAACAGCGTAGCAGAGTGTGGATAAAGGTTCTCGGCGGTTTTCTTCATGGCAAAACGATCCCTTCTCCGCGACAAGCCAGCTCCGCGCTACGCGAGTGACAGACTACGCAGCAACAAACTAGCTCGATTGTGAAAATTAGCCCTGTGTATAATTAGAAACGATTTTCACGCGCGGTGCAAGAGGCGCAGACGGTATTTTTCCCCTCTCGGCCCCTAGAAAAAAATGGCACGTAATATCAAGCTGTTACACCAGCACAGGCGCACTGCTGTGCCAAGCCTTATCCCAAAAATTATTTTGCTTAATGCCAACTTCGCTGCGGGGGCAAAGCACAGCAAAACCCTACCCTTAGCCCTCAGCCAGCACATCGGGCAGTACGGTGACCACCCCATGTGCGTTGTAGAAGCAGAGATCAAAACGATAATGATCGGCCCGCGGCTGGTGGGTGCTGATGAAATGCTGTGCACCCCGCTGTAGTGCCACCCGCTTGCGAGATGTGATGAATTCTGTCAGTGCACGGCTCAGGTCACGCCGTCGGGCTTTGACCTCGATAAAGACAAGATGGCGCGCCTGGGTAGCGATGAGATCGATTTCAAACCCTACCCCGCGGTAGTTGCGGGCTAGTATCTGCCAGCCACGTGCTGCCCACCACGCCGCCACCGCCTCTTCACCTTCACGAGCGCGCTGCTGCGGCGAAGGCTTTGATAGGGGCGAAGTTGCGGCGGTGTAGGGCACAGATGCCGTGCTCGCGGATTTTCTGGAGGTGGAGATGTGTTGCATAGCCGACGTGTCGTTCAAAATGATACTGCGGATAGCGTGCCGCCTGTGCCGTCATCCAGCGATCACGTGCTAACTTGGCAATGATCGAAGCTGCGGCAATCTCAGCATGCAGGCGATCACCACCGACAACCGCCTGCTGTGCTATCCTAACCCCAGGTATGGCCGCGCGCCCATCAACCAACAGCAAGTCAGGCTGTGGCAACAGACACAAGGCACGACGCATGGCAAGAAATGTCGCCGCCTGAATGCCAAGCCGTTCGATTTCACCGACAACCGCCGCACCGTAGGCATAGCCGCGCGCCACCCGCACAATCACAGGCAACGCCAGCTTTCGCAGCCGGGCCGTCAACTGCTTCGAGTCAACTATCAGCTCGCGCTCAATCCTATGCAGACGCGCCAGCAGGGTGCGATCGAGCACCACACACGCCGCGAACACGGGGCCCGCTACACAGCCTCGCCCCACCTCGTCGAGTCCCGCGATGGAACTCAGCCGAAGTTTTTGGCGAGCATTGCTGTTAATTTTTCTTTTGAAGCTCCGACCACAGTGTCGATAACTTCACCATCTTGAATTAGCACGAAATAGGGGATCGAACGTACTCCGTAAGTCGCGGGTGTATTGGCATTCTCGTCCACATTCAGCTTGCCAACGGTCACCCGCCCTTGCCACTCCGCCGCCAGTGCCTCTACCGCGGGCGTAATCGAGACACAGGGGCCGCACCAAGGGGCCCAGAAGTCCACCAACACCGGTTGCGACGACTTGAGCACCTCAGCATCAAAATTGTCGTCAGTAAAAACCTGCAAGCTCATCGCCTAAAATCTCCTCGCCCAGTACAGGACAAGTCCCTCTATCCTCAGCGCAGCTCCGCCGTCAACTGCAAAATAGAGCCGAAGGCTTGTGTGTGCCTCCGACTCTACTAACCTCACTGCGCAACTAGATAGTGCCTAAAACGCCAAAATAGATGCTGTGGCTGGTCTGGTTCTCGGTGTCGCTGTCTTTTGCGTCTTTAGCCCAGTCTGGATCGAGCTTGTGCATTTTCATGGTGTAAGAGACGTAAGGTAAAAACCCGTCCTTTACGCACTCGATGTACGTGCCTGCGGTGATAGCTATCATGTTAGTGCTGTACTTTTGGTAGCTCTCTAGGTCTTCGTAGCTATCTGCTCCGAACGTACTCTTCAATGCCTCATCATACGCTTTGTCCTCATCGGCGGGAGTCATGTAGTTGCCATCGATGCCTTTGTAACGATCATCGTCGTTGGCGGTCCTTAACATCGAAAAGCTCGCCCACGGTTTGAGCATGCCGTGATCGTAAGAAACACCCGCCGTGTAGTTGCGAAAGACTGTAGTGGAGTTCTTGATCTTGCCATCATCACTGGCATCGGGGTTTTTGCGGTTGTCGTGAATGTAATCTAAATACATCGTCAAATCATGCAGGGCGATCTTCACGCCTGCGGTAAGCACCCATGATTGCCAGCCGTTTTTGCCATCGTCGTCGTCCTTGCTGTACTTGAAGTCATACAGCGCAAACTGCAACAAGGGCGAGACAATGCCGAAGTCACCGCTATACTGGGCAAGACCAACGACCGACTTGTCATCGTTGAACCAACGCTTGTCGCTATCACTCTTCATCACGTCGTTAGTGACCATCAGCGACAGTTCACCAACACTCTCGAGCTTAGCGAAGACCCGCATCATGGGCGCGTAGGTCGGGAACGGATTGTGATAGTCCAAGTACGGCGACGTGTAAGCTTGCCAACCAGCAGCAGTTAACAGAGCCTTGCCCGCGGCAAAACTCAAGTAACTGCGAGGCAATTCCGCGCTCACATACGCCTCCTCAAGTCCTCCCAGCAAGTCGTAGTCGATGACCAAGTCGACACCTTGCCATTTTTTCTTATAGTGAAGTTCAGCCTGACCTGAAACCTTGATCCCCCTAACTTTAAGGTCACCGTCATCCTCCGTGTCCCGACCAAGATTGTTATCATGGACACCGATATACCAGTCGTAATAAAATTCAAACTCCCCCTGTCCCTTGTCGTGCTCTCCTTGTCGGCTGCTGCCGCCAGCTTGAGCGATTGAAGCCACACTGAAGACGATGGCTGTGATCAGAAAACGCATAACTACTCTCCTACACAAGTGACTGTAATCAAAAACCTACCTAATATTGGTGATTTTATCTGCAAGCAAAAATAAAATCAAATAATTACAGCACAGATTAGTATTTTTTTCTGCCATCACCCCACCCTCAACACCAAAATTCGACCTTGAATTTCAGTGCGTTTTTTGCTGAAATCACCACGGCAAGGAGGTTACAATGAGTGTCACCTTATCGGCACGAGCCAGAGCCAAAGCAGAAGAACTCCAGCGCGGTGCGAACAAGCCCAGCCTACGCCTCTATCTTGAGGGTAAGGGGTGCGATGGTTTTTACTATGGGGTGGCTTTCGATCATCCCACCGCCACCGATCACCACTTTCCGCAAGGCCGCGTTGATGTCATCGTCGATGCTGACAGCCTGCGTTTCGTCACAGGTTCAAGCGTCGATTGGGTTGATGATCAGCGAGGGAAAGGCTTCCTAGTCGATAACCCCGCGCACAGAAAATACCGCGGCAAATTTTACAAAAAATCCTTCTGGCGGGGACAGCTGACCCCTAAGGCAAAGGGCGCGCCTTGAAACAAACCTGCACTGTCACTATCACCAAACCACCTGCACCGCCGCGTGCCTGGCAGGTGCGACGCGGGCTTGGCTTTCAAGCGCTGTGTGCACAACATACCGATACCCCGATCGAGTTCGGCTGCCGTAACGCCGATTGCGGCACGTGCATCTACCGAGTTGTGCAAGGCGGGGAAAATATCTCTCCTCGCAATGCTAAGGAGAGGGATTTTTTGCAAGCCATGCGCGCTGACCCCGACGAACGTCTTGCCTGCCAGACCCGCATCCTCGGCGACGTAGAAATTTACCTTGATGCCGACTGAAAGCAGCCAAGTTTCTCTTTCAGCCTGCACATACCTGTTCAAGTGCAGTTTGCTCGCCCCGTTGCGCCGTATGCGCTATGATCTCGGCAAGGAAATTACCGTGCTGCTCTGTGCTCTCGTCGTTACTGCGACCTTCGCCTACGTCTTCCACGATTTCCTCAACCATGCCGTTGCCGCCATCTCCCCCGCGATGCGCGACAGCTTCGCCCACATTACCGCCCTGCTCTGCACCGCGATCATCGCCTTCAGCCTCGGTAAGTTTTTGCACCGTGCTAGCCACGATCGCTATTGCCAACTCCAACGACAGCTCGGCACAGCACCACGCCAGCGTCGCGTTTTTTTTCTGCTGCGCGGCATGGCCGCACTGCTGTTGAGCCTGGCCAGCATCATGCTAATCGGCCACCTACTTTTGCGTGCACCTTCTCTCCTATCTCTGCTGGCGGTAGCCCCTCCTGCGTTGCTATTAGGCCTGTACCTCGCCCGCCGTACTCGTCCCGCGCCGCCGCGTCAAGCTCGGCAGCACACGATGTTCTCGTGGCGCTGGCAACAGATCTTGCAGGGCGAACGCTTGCTGCTCGGCAGTGCCGCGGGCAGTGCGTTGAGTTGTCTGCCGCTTAGCTACCTCAACGCACCCTTGCAGGTGTTTGGTTGTGTGGCCCTCGTATGTGGCTTGCTGGCTTCTTTCAGTCTTGCCTCACAAGCTGCGCGTGACGCTCAGTTTGCCTGGGCTGAGAGAAACTTCGGCATCTCGCACGCCCAGTACGTCCGCACCTGTGAAAAACTCGGTGCCAGCCTCGCGCTCGGCTGTGCGTCGTGTAGTGCGGTGGGCTTTATCGGGGGACAACTGCTGTTCGCGCTGCCGATGTTACCACTGTTGCCTGCATTGCTGAAGATCGTGTTGCTGGCAGCACTTGCGCCGCTGTCGATGCCACTGCTGCTGTTTCAAATCGACGTGCGTCGTCCCGCGGTGCAGTATATCACCGCGACGCTGTGGACTTTATTTATCGGCACTGCCATCCTCGCGACTTGGTTCAGCGTGCTGCTGTATCCGCTGTTGCGCTGGTATGCACTACAGTATAGCGACGGGAGGTTTTATCGCGCATGATGACCTTGAGCAACATTGGCAAGACTTTCGCGGCAGGATTTCAACTTGGCCCCTGCAATCTGCAAGTTGGTCGCGGTGAAACGCTGGGCATTCTCGGTAAAAACGGGGCGGGCAAGTCCACCCTCTTCAACCTGATGACCGCCAACCTCGATCCCGATGCTGGCGAAATAGTCTTGCGCGGCCAACGGCTTACCCCCGAAGCTTTTGCGTTAAAAAAATCGCTCGGCTTCTTGCCCCAGAGTCCGGTCTTTCCCCCCTGGGTTAGCGGCGAAGAACTGCTACGCTATGCCGCCCGCCTCTACAACCTAGACCGCGAACAGGTCGTGCCACAGACGCTCCAGCGTTGGGATTGCCACCACTATAAGAGCTTGCCGCTGGCCCTGTGCTCGCACGGCATGCAGAAACGTGTCGGTCTTGCCGTCGCCACCCTGCACGACCCTCAGCTGCTGGTGCTCGACGAGCCCTTCTCAGGTCTCGATGTCTTTCATCTCCGCACGTTGCACAACCTACTCGCCACACGCCAACAGCAGCAGCTCAGCAACGTGCTCAGCACCCACATCTTGCCACTGGCGGCACAGCTGTGTGATCGCGTCGTCGTGTTGAAAAACGGCAATATGCATCAGCCACCCGACTGGGGCCAGCAGGATAACGAGGCGCGCCTAGCCGCCCTGGAACAACTGCTGTTCGCTTGAATTAACGCTCGCTGCGCTCGCTACGCTCGCTACGCGGCTTTTTTGTAACGCTCGCTTCCTAGCTCGCTTCGCTCGCTACGCTGCTTTTTGTATCGCTCGCTTCCTAGCTCGCTTCGCTCGCTACGCTGCTTTTTGTATCGCTCGCTTCCTAGCTCGCTGCATATCCTCTAGTCTCTCTGCATCCTCTCGCTGCTTGTTCTCAGACCTCCCTGTATTGCGTCTAAGCTTGCCTACCGAGAGCCCCATGAAGGGCGGGGCGAGGCCGTGCGAAAACGACCGCAGATATTGCCAATACTGCAACCAGATTATTTCTTTGCATAGGGCATGTGCTTGCACATATTCGTGGGGAGTTTCTCGGCAGGTCTGCGCTCTGCCAAGACAACGGAGGCGGGGGCTAAGTGGTGTCCTTGCCCCCAAACCCATTTGCCTGTCCCCAAACCTCTCGGCGGTTGCCACCACCTCTTGCCTACCGAGAGCGCCGTGGCGCGGCTTTTTGTAACGCTCGCTTCGCTCGCTACGCTGCTTTTTGTAACGCTCGCTTCCTAGCTCGCTTCGCTCGCTACGCTGCTTTTTGTATCGCTCGCTTCCTAGCTCGCTGCATGTCCTCAGGCCACTCTGCGCGCCCTCTCTGCCTGCCCTCAGACTTCTTGCGGTTACGTTCGGGTTTGCCCACCGAGAGCTCCATGAACGGCACGGCAAGACCGTGCGAAAACTCGACCACAGATATTGCCAATACTGCAAACAGATTATTTTTTTGCACAAGGCATGTACTTGCACCTGTCTCAAGGGAGAGTTTCTCGGCAGGTCTGTGCCGTGCCAAGACAACGGAGACTTGTGCTAAGTGGTGTCCTTGCCCCAAGTCTCTCAGCGGTTACCCCCACCTCTTGCCTACCGAGAGCGCCGTGGCGCGGCTTTTTGTAACGCTCGCTTCCTAGCTCGCTTCGCTCGCTACGCTGCTTTTTGTATCGCTCGCTTCCTAGCTCGCTGCATGTTCTCAGGCCACTCTGCGCGCCCTCTCTGCTTGCGCCCAAGTCTCTCGGCGGTTGCCCCCACCTCTTGCCTACCGAGAGCTTTGTGAGCGGCAGGGAGAGACCGTGCGAAAACTCGACCGCAAATACTGCCATATTGCTGTTAGATTATGCTTTCAGACAAGAGTATGTGCTTACTACCCGTTCGGGGAGAGTTTCTCGGCAGGTCTGCTCCCTGCCAAGACAACGGAGGTCTGTGCCAAGATAACGGAGGCTGGGGCTAAGGTGGCTAGCTCCACTGTGCCGTGCCAAGATAACGGAGGCTGGGGCTAAGGTGGCTCGCTACGCTCGCTGGACTTTTTGCCGCTTTCTCGCTCCGCGGCTTTTTTGCCGCTTTCTCGCTCCACTGTGCCGTGCCGCTGGTTACGGCAGAAATACCACACCACGCAGTTTGTTTTTCTTTCCCGTGTGCGGGTCGATAACTATAGGCTGGCCCCGTCTACCGCGGCTAATGTGCACTTCTTCGCCTGAGGCGGTAACTGCCCTGAGCTCGCCTTGGCCGTCAGCGGAGAAGCTGACATCAGCGACTGTGCCCAGATAATTTCTCCCCTCCTGAGCAAAGGCCAGCGTCGCACCGCGGTATTGGTCAGCAAAGTCAGTCGAGATGGCGGCTATCCCCTCCTCCGCGCTGAGCATCCACTTGGCAAAGCTATCGTAGGGCAAGCCATCTCTAAGGGTGATCAAGTGTTGCAACTGCTCAGACGCAACAGCTTGCGCGTCGCCTTGAGCATCGATGACCGTGAATGTGCCCTCGTTAACGCTGAGCAGGCCCACATGCCGGGCACCATCGTGTTCGTAGATGACGATACTGTTGTCGCTTGCCGTGGCCTCGGCAACGTGCCGCAGTATTTTTTTCATCCGCCTTAGCTGTATACCCTTCTCTACCACCCTGAGCATACGATCAAGGGCAACAACACCCGTGACGGTAAATCCCAAGCTAAAGAGCAGCGTGTTGCTGTGGTGGATGAAGAGTAAGGCGTAAGCGGCGGTCCCTGTCACCAGGTAGGTACAGGTCATGCATTCGTTGACAAAAATGTTTATTGCGTTGTCGCGCTGAGCATCGCGACCGCTTGCCTCTAACGCCGTAATCGGCAGATGCGCCAGCGGCTTAGTGAACAACACCTTGCCAGAATGCGCCAGCGGCTTAGTGAACAACACCTTGCCAGAATTTAAGGGCACAGCCTCGCTGAGAGACAGCGATGCCAAGCGTGGCAACCGCCCCCCGCGGGAAGCAACCCCAGTCTCGGCAAGTAGGGCAAGTGCCAGTGCCAGCAAAAAGCTTCCCATGATGCGCCCCTCGTGCGGTGGATAACAAAATCGCGGGCAATGTATTCTCGCTTGATTTTACTTGTCAAGCACTGACCTCCGTGCAGGTTATTAGTAGGCAGGTTGCAGCCTAGGTGTCGCGCAAAAAATCCCGCACATCGCGGCTGATACGGTGCGGGTCGTCTTCTAGCAGCAAATGCCCGCAGTGTTCGTATTCGCGCAGCTGGGCTCTGGGAAAATGAATACACCACTGGCGGAGAAAACTTTTATCAAAAATAAAATCACGCTTTCCCCAGCACAACAGGATCGGCAAGGCGGTGAGGCGGTGCAGATTGTCAGCAATTGCGCTCAGGGTCGCGAAGCTACGATCGCTGGTAGTCAGGGGAATGTCAGCGATAAACTGCCACAACGCCTGGCGCTCAGCCCGACGCAGGTAGGGGGCAAGATATGAGGCTTTGATGGCGGGGGGAATTTTTTTTTGGGCACAGACCAGCAGCAGTGCGTGTAGAAAAAAACTACTATCCTGCACTAGCAGTTTGCCCAATAGCCGGTGACGAAAGAGGCGTAGTTGCCACGGAAAAGTTTTTGTGGGTGGCAAGGGGAAGGCCGCGCCGTTGCACACGACCAGGCGGGCAATGCGTTCTGGGTTGCACACCGCATAGCCACAGCCGATGGCCACACCCCAGTCATGCATGACTAGGGTAATTTTCTCGGTCACGCCGAGCGCGGCGAGCAGTTTTTCAAAATCAGCGATGCGCTGCGCTAAGGTCCAGGCGTAACGCGCCGCGGGCGGGCGGTCGGAAAAGCCACAGCCGAGATGATCGTAGGCGATGACACGATAATTATTGCGTAACGTGACGATCAGATGACGATAGAGGTAGGACCAGGTCGGGTTGCCGTGCAACATAACGACCACTTCACCTCGCCCTTGATCACAGTAGTGGATGTTGCCCCCGCCAACGTTGTGGAAGAGAGGCTGGCTGTCGAGGAACGATGTTAGCGGGTTGCCCATTCTACCCCTAACATGATCGTATTAAAGCCACTGCCGATACCGAGCAGAGCCACGAAATCATGCCCCTTGAGGAAACCATCCTGCGCGGCCAGCGCCGCCGTCAATGGCAACGAAACCGCACCGATATTGCCGAGGGTGGCATAGGTGTTGAAGGCTTTTGCCGCGGGAAGTTGCAACAGCTCCAGCACGCTGCGGTTGTGCTTGTCGCTTACCTGATGGCAGACGACTTTATCGATTTGGGTGGTGCTTAAGTCGAAGTGGCGCAGAAAGTGGGCAAAGGTGCGGGCGCTGATGTCCATGCCGTGTTGTAGCAAGGCAATGCTGTCGAGCACCAGCGTTTCTGTGCCCTGTGCATCGACACCCCAGTGACAGAGGCGGTAAAACTGCGGGTCACTTCCCGCCACGCCACCCCGCAGGCTAGGCACATTTTGCGGGACGCGCTCCTGGTGGCTTAGCAGCACCGCCACCGCGCCCGAGCCGCCAGTCAGCACCCCGATGGTGTGGCTAAAAAATTCCATCTCGCTACGTTGCAGCATCGCCGCCATCATCTTCTCGGTAATAGGGCGCGCCGATTCGCAGGCAACGACGAGACCACAGCTGATCTGACGCAATTCGATCTGATTGGCAATGCTGACCATGCTGTTCAGCACACCGAGACAAGCATTGCTGACATCGTAAACCTGCACAGCACCACCGACACCTAGCTCCGCGGCGACGCGGCAAGCAGTTGCAGGCTCGAAGTGTTCGCGACATACACCTGCATAGTGCAGTGTTTCTATTTGCCGTGCGGCAATGCCTGCCTGCTGCAAAGCTTTGCGTGCGGCACGCACCGCGCCAAAACTCGGTGGCGTTCCTGCTGGCCACCAGCGTCTCTCTCTGATGCCCGACAGCCGTGCAATATAGCCGCGGGGAATATGAAGCTTGCGGTAGAGCGGGGTGAGTCTGGCTTCCAATGATGCGGTGTCGACGCGTTCAGACGGCAGTTCGACCGCCAATGCCGCGATGCGGACATTTTCCCAGCGAAACATGTCTAACCTTCCGCTGCGGTCAGACGCGGCTCACCGCGTCGCCGTTGCACGATGACGGTAAAGATAGAGCTGAGGGCGATTACCAGCAGGACGATATTATACACCGCGGCTGAGAGTGCCCCGCGCTCAAAGGCATACATGGCAGTAACGATGCCGAAGCTCAAGCGATAGTTGAACAGCAGTCCTCCTAGATGGCTGAGCCTTTTGTTGTGTTGAAACAGATAATACAGCCCCAGATATGAGCCAGCATACTTGCCACCGATAGCCACCACCGCCACCACCAGCATGACGATGAGGTGGAAGGTATCCAGTTCCTTGAGGTCGATGTGCAGGCCAGCATGAAAGAAAAACAGCGGGGCAAGTAAACTGAAAACCACGGTGTTGAGTTTGGCAATAATTTCCTCGTGGTCGGGATCGATGTCGGAGAGCATAATGCCAAACAAAAAAGCAATCAAGGCCGCATGCAGACCTGCTTGTTCGGCCAGGACAGCCAGTGCCAGCAACAGCAGCAAAATTATTTTCAGCTCTATCTCGACACGATTGCCCTTGTAGCGTTCAAAAATAGGGATAAGAAATTTCTTCACCAGCAGAATGGCCGCGACGAGTCCGACGAGGGCGATCAGATTAGTGAGGCTGTATTCGATAAAAATAATGCCGAGCAGGACCATACTGATCAGATCAACAACCATTGCTGTTCCCAGCAAAATTTGCCCCTCGACACTAGCGATCAGGTTGGTTTCCCTGATTACGGTGAAGACGATTGCCAGCGAAGTTGTCGAGAGTGCTAGTGCCATGACGGTGGTGGTGAGCAACGGCAGCTGGGCAACCAACCCCGTGATGAGCAGCAGTGTAAATGGCAAGCCGAAGGAAGCCGCCCCCGCGAGACAGTTGCGGGCTAGGTGCAGGCGCAGAATTTTGGCATCAACCTCAAAGCCTGCGACGAACATGATTGACAACAAGCCAAGATCGGAGATGAAGGAAATCCAGGGGACATCGGCGGGAGATATAAAAAAACGCCCAATCATTCCCGCGAGGAACTCACCGAGCGCAATCGGCAAACTGAACTCTATGCAGACTAAGCCAAGAGAAACTATAAGAAACGAAACAATGGCGTTGCGTAAAATTGTCATCCCAGTCCGGGTCTAGCAAAAAAAACATCACAAATAAAAGCAAATTCACTGCGAGGGTGGTCGGCAGATTTGGGCCGCTTTTCTCCCACGACATAGACGTGGTATATTTAAGTATGGCGACCAAAACTGCGGCTGGGGAAGATGTCTGATCTTATCGATGACAAGACCGTTATCGCGCAGGACGTTGAGCTGACTGTCTACGCAGATGCGCAAAAACGTCAGACGGCATGTTTGATTCAGTATAGCGGCAACAGGGTGGGCAAGTGTTTCCATCTCGATCTTACTGCACCCTCGCATGTCGCGGGGCGCTCGCCGGATGCTGATCTACGCATTGACGAGCAGAGCGTGTCGAGGAAGCATGTCAAGTTCAGCCAGCGTAAGGGGGCGATCTCGGTTTTAGATCTTGGCAGTGCCAACGGCACGTTTATCAATGACAAGCGTATCAGCAGCGAGATCAAGCTACAGGACGGTGATTTTTTGCGCTTGGGCACGGTGTTGCTGAAATTTTTCGCCAGCAACAACGTCGATGCCATCGTGCAGGATAAAATCTACCGCATGGCAACGATCGATGCAGGCACGCAGACCTACAACAAGCAGTATATAGTCGATACGCTGGAGTCGGAGATCAAGTTCCACCGCAACCGCCGCCAGCCGCTTTCGATTATCTACTTCGACCTCGATCACTTCAAGAAAGTCAACGATACCTATGGGCACAACGCGGGCGATACGGTGTTGCGGCAGACAGCCAAGATCGTCACCTCCGCCATTCGCAAGGATGACACGCTGGGTCGCTTTGGTGGAGAGGAGTTCATCGTCATCTTGCCCAACACACCGCTGGCCACCTGTCGTGATTTGGCCGAGCGTCTGCGGCGAGAGATTGCTGCCTATGTGTTCAAGCTGGAGCAGGACAAGGGCGGGGCAGTCAACCATCGCCAGACTGTGTCGCTGGGTATTTTTGAGCTTAACAGCGCGATTACCACAGCCGAGGAATTACTTGAAAAGGCCGACCAAAAGCTCTACACCTCGAAGACTTCGGGTCGCAACAGGGTTACCGCTTAGCTTCTACGGCCACTTTGCCATCGCCTCCATGCTGTTGAGTGCCTGTTTGCATCGTCTCGACAGTCGGGTTGAATCCCTGCCAGACATCGGCAGCGATCATCGCTATGCCAGTGTTTACGACGACTCGACGCGCACCTCGCGGGTATACCGCGGTTTTGAGCATCAGTTTTCGGTCAATGCTACGCATCTGTCTTCCGCCTTCCTACAAGCATTTCGCGATCGTCATCGCTTGTTGGCGGGTGACCACGACGATATTTTTGGCAGTGCCCGACCACGACAGATGGCTTTCTTGGTCAGTCTGGCAACTCCCCAACCTGCCGACCTGCGCGACTATCTGACTTGGACGGTGCGTTTACGTAACGGCGGGAGTAGCTCTGATCCTGTTGTCATCAAAAAAATCCACAACAAGAACAAGCTTGAGTTGTTTTTTCGTCACGTCACCCCCTGGAGCCGCGAATACCTGCTAGTTTTTGCGTCTTTGCCGCACGGTCGCTCTGACCCGCTGCAGCTCGTGTTAGGAAATTCACGCGCGCGGGTGCGGCTCAGTTGGAACAAGCATATGACTGAGCTGGCGCCGCGCTAGCCATCGTTCACAGTTCGTAGCGCAAACCGCCTAGGGTAAGGGAGTAGTCGAGGCTGGAGTGCTCATCGAACTCTAGTGTGTCCTCGGCGAGGCTACTGCCGCCCGAGGAGGACATGCTGGTCGTTTGGGTGTAGGTGCGAGGCAGATACCAAGTTAAGTTGATCTGAGGCACGAAGGTCAGGTGTTCGGTAAGCGGAATCCAGGGACCGAAGACCAGATCGAGCGCGAAGTAGCTGCGCTTGACAGTCGTGGTTAGGTTGTTGAGCGTGTCCTGGCTGTCACCTGTCTGTTGCCCGCTGTCGGATGTTTGCTCGGTGTGTGACGAGGTATAGTAGATGGCAAACAGTGCCTGCCAGTAGTTGCCCGCGCGCAGCTTTAGCCAGGGGCCGAAGGAGTGGACGCTGCTGGAGCTGGAGCTTTCCTCGTTGCTGGTGAAAAACTGCTCATCGATGGAGTCCTCCCTGCGGGTGGAGGTGGTTTTTTCGTGATTGGATATGTAGAGCAGTCCGCCGATTTCCAAGCCTTCAAGCAGTTGGTAGCCAGCCATCAGCACGCCGCCGCTACGGGCATCGGAGGGGGAGACGAGGTTGCTGGAGATGCCGAAGCCAAGAATCAGGCGATCGTGATAGCTCTTCAGCCCGATGGTAGCATCGAGTGCCCGCAGGGTCGTGGTGGTCGAACTTGAACTGATGCTGGTCTCGTTCTTGTCACGGGCGTGGGTGGCATCGGTGCTGTGCGTGGTGACGCGGTATTTCAAGGCATCGACAAATAGCACGAAGCGGTCGTTGCTGGCTTCGTCGTCATCGTCGTCCTCGGTCTCGTGGTGCAGGGTGGCAATTTCTTCCTGTATAGATGTTTCCTCTGGCTCGGTGACGGCTTCCTCGTCCGGCGCAGACGGATCGGCAGTATGTTCGTGGTGCATGTCAGGAGGTGCGCTTTGTGTGTCAACTGGAGGTGCGCTTTGCGTGTCAACTGGAAGTGTGGTGGTTTCCTGTGGCACGTCACTCGCGGCTTCGGTCTCGTGTTCGGTAGCTAGTAGGGTGAAGGGTGCCGCGATCGATAGCATGATGATCAATGGAAGTTTCATGGTATTAGCCTTACGTGGTGGTCTGCCTTCTATTTTACACCAAATCTGCTATAGTTTGCAGTAGTCCGCGGGACAAAACTGGGCTAGGCAATCTTGTGCGGTGAATTTTTTCCTGCCGAAGGGGGGAGCAATCGTTCTTGCACGTCCGAAACGCGTGAAACGGGGCTGGATGAAACTGCGGGTCGTCGCGATTGTGTCCGAGACACACGACACTCGCACCTTCCAAATGGTTGATGCCGAGGTGGGCGGTTGTCAGTTTGACTACCATGCAGGGCAGTACTTGACCTTCCGCTTTGATCACTTTGAGGGCCGGGCGATCGCGCGTTCCTACACAATTTCTAGTTCGCCCTGTCAGCAGGACTTTGTCAGCATTACGGTGAAGCGCACCGTAGGCGGTGTGGTCAGCAACTGGCTATACGACAACTTGCACGAAGGCGCGGTGCTGCGAGCACGGGGAGCACTGGGTCGTTTTTGCTACGATATTGACCGCGACCACCCGCATCTGTTCATGGTGGCCGCGGGCAGTGGTGTAACTCCGTTTTTGAGCATTATCAGGCAGTTCATGCCTAGCGACGCGCGGGGTGCACCCCAAGAGATGAGCCTGCTCGTTTCCTACCGCACGCGCCGTGATCTGATCGGCTGGCAGGAGTTGCAGGCTTTTGCTAAGGCCGCGCACTTTCACCTACATCTAACCTTAACGGGAGAACGAGACCGCCGCTTTTTGCATGGGCGTATCAATGCCGCGCTGCTGAACACAGTTCTCGCGGGGCGTATCGCAGGCAAGACCTTCATGCTTTGCGGACCCGAAGCAATGATGCAGATCGTGACGGCCGCGTTACTGGATGCGGGAGTTGATGCAGAGCAGATTCGGACGGAATCTTTCAGCACTTAAGGTGGTCAGCTCTGCGCCCCTCCTAGCATAAGAGGGGCACGCGTAATTTTTGCAAAAAATTCTATATCCCTCTTGACATCCATCCTTCGCATCTATAGATTGCGTCCCCGCTGCCCGGAGTCGGGACTGTTTGGTGCTGTCTTCGGCGGTGGTTCTTTGACAACTGAATAGTGGCGAGTTTAAGGATCTTTTGTCGTAGGGTGCAGGTCGTTCCGTGAGGAGCGATCAACGAGTCATTGATTCGTAAAACCTGCGAGAGTCTTCGGACTTTCGTTAACGTTAAAAATTTTAGAGTTTGATCCTGGCTCAGAACGAACGCTGGCGGCATGCCTAACACATGCAAGTCGAACGTGAAAGCCCTTCGGGGTGAGTAGAGTGGCGAACGGGTGAGTAATGCATAGGAACGTACTCACAGGAGGGGGACAACCACGGGAAGCTGTGGCTAATACCCCATGATCTCGCGAGAGCAAATGGTGGCCTCTACTTGTAAGCTACCGCCTGTGAATCGGCCTATGTCCCATTAGCTTGTTGGCGGGGTAAAGGCCTGCCAAGGCTACGATGGGTAGCTGGTCTGAGAGGATGGTCAGCCACACTGGGACTGAGACACGGCCCAGACTCCTACGGGAGGCAGCAGTGGGGAATCTTGCACAATGGGCGCAAGCCTGATGCAGCAATGCCGCGTGAGTGAAGAAGGCTTTCGAGTTGTAAAGCTCTTTCGGCTGGGAAGAAGGGTATCGAGGCAAATAGTCTCGGTGCTTGACGGTACCAGCAGAAGAAGCACTGGCTAACTCCGTGCCAGCAGCCGCGGTAATACGGAGAGTGCGAGCGTTGTTCGGAATAACTGGGCGTAGAGTGCGAGCAGGCGGGTTTGCAAGTCGATTGTGAAAGCCCGGAGCTTAACTTCGGAATTGCAGTCGAAACTGCTGATCTTGAATGTCTGAGAGGGTAACGGAATTCCTGGTGTAGAAGTGAAATTCGTAGATATCAGGAGGAACACTTGTGGCGAAGGCGGTTACCTGGCAGTGCATTGACGCTGAATCGCGAAAGCGTGGGGAGCAAACAGGATTAGATACCCTGGTAGTCCACGCGGTAAACGATGGATACTTGCTGTCTGGAGTGTTAAACCTCTGGGTGGCGAAGCTAACGCATTAAGTATCCCGCCTGGGGAGTACGGTCGCAAGGCTAAAACTCAAAGGAATTGACGGGGGCCTGCACAAGCGGTGGAGTATGTGGTTTAATTCGAAGCAACGCGCAGAACCTTACCTGGGCTTAACATCCCTTGACCGCCTCGGAAACGGGGTTTTCCCTTCGGGGACAGGGTGATAGGTGCTGCATGGCTGTCGTCAGCTCGTGTCGTAAGATGTTGGGTTAAGTCTCGCAACGAGCGCAACCCTTGTCTTTAGTTGCTAACATTAAGTTGAGCACTCTAAAGTGACTGCCGGTGTCAATCGGAGGAAGGCGGGGACGACGTCAAGTCCTCATGGCCCTTATGCCCAGGGCTACACACGTACTACAATGGCAGGAACAGTCTGATGCGAAGCCGTGAGGTGGAGCAAATCGGTAAAACACTGTCTCAGTCCGGATTGGAGTCTGCAATTTGACTCCATGAAGTTGGAATCGCTAGTAATCGCAGATCAGCACGCTGCGGTGAATACGTTCCCAGGCCTTGTACACACCGCCCGTCACACCACGAGAGTAATCATAGCCAGAAGCATGTAAGCCAACCTTCGGGAGGCAGCGTACCAAGGCCGTGGTTGCGATTGGGGTGAAGTCGTAACAAGGTAGCCGTAGGGGAACCTGCGGCTGGATCACCTCCTTTCTAAAAGGATTTGAACACCATGAGAACGTTTGACCACCCTATGATCCTGCTCGCTACTGTTCAGTTGTCATGCTCATTGACAATTGCATAGTGGTAGAAATTTTTCAGTGCGCATGTCTGGTGGAGCTGTGGCGTGTATGTGTCGCGGCGAAGACAGCGTGTGCATGACAGTGTTTTCAAGCATATCCTGTCGAGCTTTGTCTTGACGGGGTGTTATTGCCTGATAAAGAGTTTGAGCGTAGAGATTAAGCTACTTAAGGGCAGATGGCGGATGCCTGGGCACTGGGAGGCGATGAAGGACGTGTTAGGCTGCGAAAAGCTTCGGGGAGTTGTCTAAAAACTTTGATCCGGAGGTGTCCGAATGGGAGAACCTACCCTTTTAAGGGTATCGTCAGGTGAACCAAATAGCCTGACGAGGCTAACGCAGGGAACTGAAACATCTAAGTACCTGCAGGAAAAGAAATCAACTGAGATATCGAGAGTAGCGGCGAGCGAAATTGATACAGCCTAAACCCAGTGGTTTACCGCTGGGGGTTGTGGGGCGGTTCATAACGTCTCTGTATGGGTTAGTGGAAGACGCTGGGAAGCGTTGCCGTAGAGGGTGACAGCCCCGTACGCGAAAGCCCGCGCAGAGGTAGAATCGTTCCCAAGTAGGACGGGACACGAATTATCCTGTTTGAATCTGGGGGGACCATCCTCCAAGGCTAAATACTACCCAGTGACCGATAGTGTAGAAGTACCGTGAGGGAAAGGTGAAAAGAACCCCGCTGAGGGGAGTGAAATAGACCTGAAACCATCTGCTTACAAGCAGTCGGAGCGTAAGTGACGGCGTGCCTTTTGCATAATGAGCTAGTGAGTTAATGTATCTGGCGAGGTTAAGGTGTTCAGCACCGCAGCCGTAGCGAGAGCGAGTCTGAATAGGGCGATTTAGTCGGATGTATTAGACCCGAAACCCGGTGATCTATCCATGGGCAGGTTGAAGATGGGGTAATTCCCAGTGGAGGACCGAACCCGTAGTTGTTGAAAAAACTTGGGATGACCTGTGGATCGGAGTGAAAGGCTAATCAAACTGGGTGATAGCTGGTTCTCCTCGAAACATATTTAGGTATGGCCTTATGCGTTTCCTGACGGGGGTAGAGCACTGATTGGGCTAGGGGCCTTACCAGGTTACCAAACCCAGTCAAACTCCGAATACCGTTATGGTTAAGCATAGGAGACAGACTGTGGGAGAGAAGTTTCATAGTCGAAAGGGAAAGAGCCCAGACCATCAGCTAAGGTCCCTAAGATCACACTAAGTGGAAAACGATGTGACAATGCACAGACAGCCAGGAGGTTGGCTTAGAAGCAGCCATCCTTTAAAGAAAGCGTAACAGCTCACTGGTCGAGTGTTATTGCGCGGAAGATGTAACGGGGCTTAAGTGTGACACCGAAGCTATGGACTTGCGGAGATTTCGGTCTCTGTGAGTGGTAGAGGAGCGTTGCAGCAACCGACGAAGGTGTTCCGTGAGGGATGCTGGAGGAACTGCAAGTGCACATGCTAGCATAAGTAGCGATAAAGCAAGTGAAAATCTTGTTCGCCGAAAGCCCAAGGGTTCCTGGGAAAGGGCAATCCGCCCAGGGTTAGTCGGCACCTAAGGCGAGGCCGAAAGGCGTAGTCGATGGATAACAGGTTAATATTCCTGTACTTTGTCAGTGGAGCGATGCGGGGGTGGAGAAGGGCAGCCGGGCCGGTTACTGGATTCCGGTTCAAGCATGTAGGGTGATCTTCTAGGTAAGTCCGGAAGGTTAAGCCTGAGATGTTACGACGTGGGCTTCGGCCCTGAAGTCGGTGATCCCATGCTTCCGAGAAAAGCCGCTAAGTGTTGAAGCTGACGAAGCCGTACCGCAAACCGACTCAGGTGGGCAGGGAGAGAATCCCAAGGCGTGTGAGTGAAATCAGGCTAAGGAACTCGGCAAATTGACACCGTAACTTCGGGATAAGGTGTGCCGGCAGCGTGAGAGGCCTTGCGTCTGGAGCGTAGTCCGGTTGCAGAGAAGAGGGGGGAACGACTGTTTACCAAAAACATAGCACTCTGCAAACTCGTAAGAGGAAGTATAGGGTGTGACGCCTGCCCGGTGCTGGAAGGTTAAGAGGAGAGGTTAGCCTTAGGGTGAAGCTTTGAATCGAAGCCCCAGTAAACGGCGGCCGTAACTATAACGGTCCTAAGGTAGCGAAATTCCTTGTCGGGTAAGTTCCGACCTGCACGAATGGCGTAACGATTTCCCCGCTGTCTCGGCCTGAAGCTCAGCGAAATTGAATTGGCAGTGAAAATGCTGTCTACCCGCAGCAAGACGAAAAGACCCCGTGAACCTTTACTATAACTTGGCATTGGTATTTGGGTTGATTTGTGTAGGATAGGTGGGAGACTTTGAAGTGTCTGCGTCAGCAGGCATGGAGTCGCCGGTGAAATACCACCCTGATGAATATGAGTATCTAACCTCGATCCGTTATCCGGGTCAGGGACAATGTCTGGCTGATAGTTTGACTGGGGCGGTCGCCTCCTAAAAGGTAACGGAGGCGCGCAAAGGTCCCCTCAGAGCGGATGGAAATCGCTCGTAGAGTGCAAAGGCATAAGGGGGCTTAACTGTGAGAGTTACAGCTCGAACAGGTGCGAAAGCAGGTCTTAGTGACCCGGTGGCTCTGAATGGAAAGGCCATCGCTCAACGGATAAAAGGTACTCCGGGGATAACAGGCTGATCTCCTCCAAGAGTCCACATCGACGAGGAGGTTTGGCACCTCGATGTCGGCTCATCACATCCTGGGGCTGAAGCAGGTCCCAAGGGTTTGGCTGTTCGCCAATTAAAGTGGTACGCGAGCTGGGTTTAGAACGTCGTGAGACAGTTTGGTCTCTATCTGCTGTGGGCGCAAGAAATTTGAGGAGCTCTGACCTTAGTACGAGAGGACCGGGTTGGACACACCGCTGGTGTACCAGTTGTATCGCCAGATGCATCGCTGGGTGGCTATGTGTGGAAGGGATAACCGCTGAAAGCATCTAAGTGGGAAGCCTTCTCCAAGATTAGATTTCTCTGGTGCAAACCCTGAAGGCCAGTTTAAGACAAGGACATTGATAGGCTGGGTGTGGAAGTGCAGCAATGCATGGAGCTGACCAGTACTAATCGGCCGTGAGGCTTAATCTTTTCGTTCACTCTTTATTCAGGTGACAGTGATGTTACCTGTGAGGGATAGCTAACGAGAACACCGTCTGACTGAAAAATATCTACCACTTCCTCTTTGGCTGTGTCGATGGCGGCAGGGAAACACCCGTTTCCATTCCGAACACGGAAGTTAAGCCTGTCAGCGGCGATGGTACTGCAGTCCTAACTGTGGGAGAGTAGCACGATGCAGCCATGTTTTTGTCTGTCCCCCTCTAGGTTGTGTGCTTAGCACGTTCGCGACTTGGAGAGGGACGGGCGTTGTCCTGCAAGAATCCTAAAAAACGCGAATATCATGTTTCGCATATCTACCTAACCAGGCAAGAATTTAGCCGTAAAATCCTATTTTGCCAAAATATACATTGAAAATCACAGATATTATTTGGAATGAGATACATAATGGTGAATCTTCCTGTTTTTCAGGGGGTCGCTACAGCTACTTGTTATCAGGCCTCTCGCCTGTTGCGTTCAGGCTTGCTTGCCGAGAGCTCCATGAACGGCACGGCGAGACCGTACGAAAACTCGACCGCAGATATTGCCAATACTGCAACCGAGTTTATTTTTTAGATAAAAGCATGTGCCACACCTATCTCAAGGGCGAGTTTCTCGGTAGGGCTGCGCCGTGCCAAGATAACGGAGGCTGGGGCTAAGGTGGCTAGCTCCGCTGCGCCTGCCAGCGTTCCGTGGCGATCACGGCAATGCCAGGTCGACTGCTCGCAGTCTTCCGCCTGTGGCTGAATGAGACCGTCAGTTAACGGTTACCTTAGTTCACACTTGACTTGAAAGAACCTTGCCACCGTCCAATCACCGCGCCATCTTTACTCATACTTAGGCCAGGTGTCTTCTAGCGGCAACAGGGCATAGAAGACCTCATCGCCAGCCAAAGCAGTGGCTTCCCCATAGCTGGTCTCGGATGTTCCGGTCAGCTCAAGCAACGCATAGCCATCACTGAAAATAGTTTTCACCCGACCGTGGATAAAAAATACCCGCCAAGCTCGTGGGGTTTCGATAACCTCATGCCCCTGTCCAGCTAACACGTAGTCTGTTGGTTCAAACAATACCTCAGTCGGTGGTGCTTCGGTTGGTAAAATTGCAATACCGCTAATGCTGGCAGGATTGATGATTTTGCGCGCCAGCATGTCGGGTCGCTTATTCTGAAAATCGGGGACTCGCACCCTGATCCCAGGCACTCTGTCACCGACCCTGCGATCCATCATGCCGACCCGCCCGATACCATCTTCTTGATAATGAACGATCGCCCGAAAATAAAACCGCCAGTCCCTAGTTTTACCATCGTCATCCAAGGGCAGCGCAGATTCCTTGAGTGCCCAGTAAAAACCGTTAGGCTTGTTCAAGTAGGCTCGGCTGGCATCCTCAGCGAGCTTAACCTTCCTCCACCGCGGCGAAACGACCTTCGTGGCATCGACAGAGGCATTCTCTATGCCGACCAATATATCCCTAGCTATCAGATCAGCCAGATTGCCGATCGTCATGCCCCCGCCATCGGCAAAACTCCCCGACGAGAACGTTAGCAACGCAACAAAAACGACACTTACCCTACACATACGCATCATGAGAAACCCCTCCTAGGTAACAAAGATTGAAAGACGCGGCGCTTGTAGCTAAGTACTAGCTGGGTGTCAACTGTCTTTTTTTGCTCACGATCTTACCGTGCGGCAAGCAGCCTAAAAACGTGCACCAACGTTAAAGTGAAAACGGCCGCGCTGATACCAGCGTTCCGTGGCGATGCGACGATCACGGCAATGCCAGGTCGACTGCTCACAGTCTTCCGCCTGTGGTTGGCTGAGCGGGAAACCCCAGGCAACATTGACGAGACCGATGGGGCTGAGGTAATTTATCCCGATCCCCTGAGATACATAGTGCTTGGTCACTAAATACTGCGGCCTAGTGAGCAAGTCACTCAGCTCGTAATTAAAATTGTCATACAACGCGGAGCGATGGCGAGCGTCAGCACGTTCCTGGGCGGTGAGGAAATCACGATACTCCTGTTCTTCCGTGGCGGTGAAGAAAGTATTGCCGCTGTCGATAAAGATACTCGCCGCCAAAAAATCACGCCAAAACTGATACCTGAGTTCAAACTTCAATAACGACTTGTGCGTGCCACCCGTTACTTCGTTTTTGTAACGCCCCTGTTCCGCGTCGTAGTAACGCACGTAGGGGCCTAAGTTATTGTTCTCCGCAAACCCCCGCACTGAGTCCGATCCTCCGATCATCAGCCTTTCCGAGGCTGGCAAGATATTGGCTTCACCGTACTTGCGCTGCACCTGTGAATACGAGGTATAGGAAAGAGAAAAAGCGAAAACCACATCCTGCCGCCAACTGAAAAAATAATTATTCACCAAGTTAAATTTAAGATACTCAAGATCGCTAGCCAGAAAATAACGCGCCCAACTTAAATCAAGATCAAGGGTTAAACCCTTCGCAGGCCAAGAGACACGGTCACGACGATCGAGCGAGAAACGTAACCCCGCTTCACCAATGCGTACTTGTCGCGAAGTGATAAGGTTGGTCTTTTGTTCTCGGGTGCCTTTGGTGCGGTTTGCCTTTTGTCCATAATAAATACTTAGCTTGCTGTCAGGCAACAGTTCGTAGATTAACGTGCCCTCCGCCGAACTTTTAAAACGCTGATATTCATCGGCCTCGGCTGAACGCACCAGCGATAAAATACCGAGCAGGGGGAAGTTTAAAAAATACGGCTCAAAATAAATCGCACTCAGCTTCGTGCCGAGCAAACTCTCGGTGGCCACGGGCTTCTGATGATGTTCTTCGCTGAATGCTGCCCGCAAGCGTACCTTACGTCCCGTACCGAGAATGTTGTTCCAAGCCATGTTGGCACTGTAGCGCAAGCCCCGCCGAAAACTATAGCCAGGCCCGAAACTCAACTGCCCGGGCCGGCCTTCTCTGATTTCAACCACCACGCCTAGGTACTCCTGCTGTCGCCCCGCGGCAGGCGAACGCTCTGCATACACCTGCACCAAACTAAATATGCCTAACTTACTCAAGGCCCGTTCCGTCGCGGTTAACTTGGCTTGATCATACCAGTCGCCATATTTAAACAACAACTCACGCGTCACTACCTCTCGCTGCGTGTCTTTTAAACCAATAATACGCAGTGCACCAAACCTCGCCCGCTTATTCTCAACCACCTCTAACAGTAAGCGTGTTGCCGTGCTGTTTGCATCTGGCACGTTTACTTTTAGTTTTAATTGGGCGTAAATAAAGCCATGGCGCTGGTACTCGGCGGCTAAGTTCTGCTCAAACTCCTGCACCTTGCGTTGATCCAAAACCTCGCCTTCGTCGAGATCAAGCAGGTCTAGAATCTGCTGCGTGGTCAGGAAATTATTGCCCTGCACGGTCAAGTAACTAAAGTGCCGCTGCTGTCCTTCCACTACCGTGATGATCAGCTCTACCGTCTTTGCACGCATGTCATACACAGGGCGCGCCTCGCTTATCTGCAACTGCGGAAAACCCTGCTCAACATAGAAAGTCGCTAGCCGCGCCAAGCCTGCTTGGATCTCCTCTTGTGCGAATTCTGTGATGGCGGCAATTTCTGCTGCACGTGTGGCAGTGATAAAATTTACCCCCTTAAAGTGCACTGCTTGCAAATTAAACTTGTCCCCGATGGCGACGATATAACGATAGCTCACCGCCCCCGCAGTCGTCGTAATGCTCGGCTGCGACACCATCGCTTGCACGTAACCACGGCTGCGCAAGCGTCGTCGCAACGTCGTGGCCAAGGCTGTCTGTCCGCCAACCGTGCTTTCCGTATTTACACCTTCAAGAAAAATATCTGGCAGAGGGTCACCATCTTCATCGACAAAGTGATAAGTTATTTTGCGTCCTAACCGCCCCAATAACCTGAGCGTGCCTTGCCGTTGTGCGGTATCGTAACTTATATTTTCAAAACGCAAGCGCACTTCATGATAACCCGCGGCGCGCAGTTCTTTACGCAAAGCCTCGACCGCCGTGCGCACTACACCGATATCACAGAGATCACCTGTATCTACCGACAATTCAAAATCGTCGGGCAAGGTGAAGGGTAGTTCAACGCGCGCAATAACGCAGGGATAGTGCTTGTCTACCAGCAGCTGATAGCTGGCTTTGCCCTCGTGCCTGAGGGCGTGCAGGGTTACCGTTGCTTGGGGGAAGCCTTTGGCATGCAGCAGTTGCTTGAGTTCTTGTTTCAACTTTGCACGATTGTCAATTGAATCGACCCGCCCCGTATATTTTCCCGTAATCATATCCAACTCGCTGTACAAATAGTGGGTGACCGTGTCGACCTCAATGGCAGTAACCTCCGCCGCCAACTCGCCCTGCACTACCCAGGTGTCGTCACGCCAAATTATGCGTAACTCGGTAAAACTGCGCTGCTGGGCCAAATATTCCAACAACAGCTGCAATTTGTGCGCCGAGTCGAGCACAGGATGGCGGGCTCGCAACTCCGACAGTTCCTCGGCAGGCAACACAAACCCCTCGATCACCCACCCCGTCGCGTGCCCCGATGCGCCCCCCAGCAGCAGCGACAGGACTAGCACACGACGGCACGTGAGCTCAGGGAATGCTAAAACGAAATTTGAGATCCACCGCCTGATCATTGGCACTGTCCCGCGTTTCTAATTTTTCTTCATCGTCACGACTGCTTCCCGAAATACTGCCAGACAGCGTAATACTGTCATGAATAGGATACTCGGTTAGCAACTTCCACATGTAGGGATCGACCTGCAAACTTAGCCCCCAATCCTGCCACGGCAGGTTTATCGGTGCAGTTAACTTTGGATAAAGCACCCCTTCCTGTGAGGCGTAAGTGTCGATGAAAATACGATTGATGACATCTTGCCCAGAGCGCTTGAGCAGATCTTCCAACGGCTGCTCGAATTGCCCCACGAGCACGTTGGTAACCTCCGAAAAACCCGCACTGCCCATATCAGTCAGGGCCTTGTTGGGATCTGGCAACGTCCCCCGACTCAACAACATCAGAATGTCTGACTTGCTGATGGCTGAGCCATCCTCACGTAGCGGCGGGCTAACCGTCAGCTCCCCGGTGGGCTCAGCCACCGTACCCGTAATAAGTAAATCGACCACATAGGGAGAAACTTCACTGCTGGCTCGGATATCAAGACGGGGATTGATATGCCGCCCCCCATCGAAACTGATCATGCCCTGCGTTAGCGTAAAACTACGGCGATAGACAAACTGGCCGCGCTCAATTTTCACAAAACCACCGAGTTGCGGGGCAACATTATCGCCGCGCAATTGCAAGCGTGCCGACAGCTGTGCCTGTATGTTGCGGTTCTCGATCGTCAAGGAGCGATCGGCAACGATGCCGAGGTCAAAATTAACCACTGCCTTACGTGCCAACGCCGCGGGGCGGTATTTTTTTTCACCGAAACTGGCGAGAATTACCTTGCGAATGTCAAAATCGCTGAAATTAGAAGCTCTGCTGACCGTCAGCTTGCCCTCCAAAGCGAGCGGCAACTCGCGCCACCTGAGGGTCAAGTTGCCATCGAGATGCAACTCCGTATTCTTAAAACCCAGCACAGGATGAATAAAGTGGGCGTTACGCAAATCAAGTTGCAAAAAACTCTGTTCCTTATCATGCCAATGAATTTCCCCCTGCACGACGATTAAGCCTTCGCCTTTGCGCCCCTGCAGTTGCTCGATTACCAACGTGCCTCGGCGATAACTGGCACGAATGTCAATGTCATTGAAGGCTGGCCGCAAACCCGCGACACTGACCGCCAGCGGTGACAAGCGTTCAACCTTAAGGCTTAGTTGTGGTTCGCCGCGCCGCCAACGCAGTCCACCCTCCAATTGCAAAAAACCTGTGGCAACATCTATCTCGTCCAGAAAGTGCGGCAGAATTGCCGTGTCAATAGCCGCGTCTAAATCCAACGTCGGTCGCCGCAAGCTGCAGTCAGAACGCAGTGTTAGCGCCAATAGCGTGTCACCACCTTTGAAAGTAATTTTCTTATCGCCGTCCACAGCCAGTTTGCCACGCGTGAAGGAGATGCGCTGTGGTTCTTGTAGCTGTAATAAAAAAGCCTGCTCCCGCGTAATGTTAGGGTGATGTCGCACCCGCAACGCGTCCAGTGCCAACGCACCACTCGCATCAAACCAGCGCAGTAGCTTGCCTTGCAGGTCCCACCGCCCGCTCAAACGCGCATAGTTGTGCTTATCGACGCGCTGCCCCAACAATTGCCGCAGCTCGAACGCGTCAAACACCAACTGCCAGGTGAACGGCAGCTGAGGAGCGGCAAGATCGACCTGTATCTGTCCCTGCAAACTGCGTGGCACATCGCGCAAATGTGCGTCTATCTTGCCGGCGGCGATTTTTCCCGTGAGCCGCAACGTGCTGAATTGCAGGCCGGCCCAGGCGATGGCATCGAGTTGTGCGTCCATCTTACCCTGTAAGTGTTGCACCGCGCCCGCTAACTTGAGGTTAAATGAGGTAACGCGTGCCTTGAACTGTTTGCCGAGATAGGGCAACTGCTGCGCTGTCTTATCCTCCTGCTTAGCGCTGAGCTGCACCTGCAACTTAGCGCGGCGACTCAAGCCCAGCCGCTCCCACAAGTGTGGTGATGCCGCGAGTTTTTCACGTTGCAGGGCAACTTGCCGCTGTTGGGTGACGCGGCCTTGCAGGAGCAAGGTGGCGCGCTGTAATTTTTGTAAAACCAACTGCCAACCACGTTTGCCAGTTTTAGCGGTAAAAATTAGCTTGTCGGCGATTTTTTCCCCCGTGCCTGTCTGCAAGGACTGCAGCTGGGCTCGCAGTGTGCCGCGATAGGCGAGCGGATAGGGAAGAAAACCAGACAGTCGTGCCGAGAGCTTGTCGATGCCGAACAGCAGCGGTGATTTAGCTCGCCGCAACAAATGCTGCAAGTCGGTGGCACTGACGCGGTGCGCTTCTAGCTGGGCATCAAAGTGCAGGTCTGCATAGGTAAGCGTGCCGCGCGGCGATAGCACCTCACCGCCCTGCGCGGGGCGAAGACGCACGGCCCGCCAATTGACGGATTTGCGGTGAAAATTCAATTCTCCCACAATGCTGCCGATTTTGTCCGCTTGCAGTCGCACCTTCTTAAGGTTGAGTTTGTTGCGGATGACCACCGTATCGCCCGCGCCGCTGATAGTGGTCGTTATTGCCCCTCGTCCCCGTAATTTCTCTGGCAAAGTAAAGTCGGCAATGGCCAGACTGAAGGCGGGGGCTGTGACGTGGAGGTCGAGTTGTCCCGTGCCATAGGCGATTGTGCCTCGCATTGCCAGCTTGCCAGAGTTGTGTTCGCCTTGTGCGCAGTGGCCACGTAAATGCTTGAAGTGCAGACGCTTGCGATTGGAGTGCAGATCGAGTTGCATGGCACAGATGGGAGGTGTGCGGTGGTTGTGCCGTGTGCGAATTTGCCACGCCGAGAGCTGGGTGTCAGCCTGCACTTGCAGGGAGAAAGGCTTGCCTTGGCCATGCACCCGCAATCTCTGGGCGGCGATGTTAAAGTTGACAGGCTCGAATTTGGTGTTGAAGGTCGACATCAGCTCGGCGAAAGTTATCCGCTCGAGCTTGGCGTTGAAGTCAAACACCGTTGGTTTAAAACCAACCCGACCACGAAAAGTGCCGCGCGGCTTATCTGCCACGACAAGCTTGCCGTGCTCTATGAGCAGTTGCTGGGGCGTGATGGTCAGATGAGCTTCGCTGTTGTGCAGCTTAGTGCCACCTAGCACTGCTTGTTCAACTTTTGCCCGCCCTGCCGCCTTAAAATCGACCGCGGTATCGGGAGCAAAACGCATCTCAAGGCTAAACTCAGCTTCGCCGCGTCCATGCGTGCGCTTGATGCCTAACAGGGCCTCGAGCAGAGCAAGATCACCGTGCCAGTCGAAGTTTCCCTGCACCTGTAGTGGCGAAGTCATTAGCCGCTGGGCATCGACCGTCGTCTGTCCCTGCATTTCGCCCCGCAGTTGCTCGATGTTGCTAGCATGTAAGCGCTCAATCTTAAGCGCAAATCCCTGTGTGCCAAGCTCGCCCTCGACCGCACAAGACAAGTCCTGCAGGCGCGGCTCGTCGTTGTGGTGGTAGTTGATCGCGTCGAGATGCATGGTCATCAGCACCTTGTCTGCAGGACGAAAATCAAGTCGCAGTTCGCCGCCTTGCACGACAAATAGATGCCGTTGCCCCGTGGTAGAGATGATCTCAAAACGCAGGTCAGGATCGCTGAGGCTGAGGCGTTCGAGTTTGCTAGTGACCAGCTGTGGCCAGTGCCACACGGTGTTTTTTGCCGCGCGGCTCTTGTCCTTCGCCCGCTGTGTAAAACGCACGACAGGCCTCTCAATGCGAAAGTTGCCGACTTTAGGAGTGCCCATGAACAGCGACCACCACGAGAGGTCAGCAGTTGCCCGCGTCGCTTTGAATTCTTGCCCGCTAGCGCTGCGAGCTTGGATGTCCTGAAACTCAACGCCAAGCGGGGTGAAAGAAATTTGCACCGCACGATAGTCGAAGGTAAGACCGAATGTTGCCCCAATCTTATCCTGCAGTAATGTCCTCAGCAGGGCAGAATTGAGGGTGCGGTCTAGTGCTAGCCCGCCGAAAAACACGAAGAACGCGCCGACGACGAGCACAGCAAGCCAGATGCGATACGACCTTTTCAAAACAAACCTATAGCGAGAAGCGCGGCAACATCCGCCTGCCGCCCCTTGAATTTATGCGGCGTGTCGGGCATTTTCCATACTCTAATACTAGCACAGCCTACAAGATGTTATCAGAGCCAACTTCTTGCCTACTCTGTGTGAAAATATTACTTTGAATAAACACACCCTTATTATCCTTAATTGCGGGAGCGACCAAATAGCTAGAAATTTTATTTTAGCGTCTCGCTAAGGCTGAGCGGTTACCTAACCGACTCGCTCAGTAGATCATTTTCTTTAGCGAAGGGAGACGGAGAGCAATGATTGGTGAAACGCAGCAGGATAATTTCGAGTCCGAGAATCTGGAGACCAACGAGTTGGGCATGGGTGCAACCACCACTGGGGCGAGCACGAGTGCGGTTTCGCGGCTTTTCAGTGAGGGTGCGTTTTCTGATGTTAACCGCAAGAAATACATGATCATCGGCGGTGCTGTCGGGGGTTTGTTGCTTGTTCTCGCCATAGTTTTCTTTGTGTTTGGCGAAGAAAGCGGTGAAGATATGGAAGTCCCACCTTTGCCTGGTGAAGAAATTGCGGGTGAAGAGGCTACCACGCCTGCTGAAGGAGAGGAAGGTTTGCTGGGAGAAGAGGGATTGCCTGGCGAGGAAATGGCTACAGATGATCTCGCGGTAGCGGGCGAAGCTGGTCTGGAGGACATGGCTATGGGTGGTGCTATCGGTGACATGCAGGTGGTTATGCCGAGTGCTGGACAGATGCGTGGCTATGACGAAACCACTGGGGATGCACTTTTTCAGTGGGAAGGCCCGGCTGACTATATCGTTTTCGCGCGCCGCAGTAGCATGACACCAGCTGAACATCGCGTACGAGTGAGTGGCCGCAGCAACTATGGCTTGCGCGATGCTTGGCCTGGCACCTGGTATTGGCGTTTAGAAAGTGCTGATGGCAGCCAATACAGTGAGACACAGTCGTTTACTATCAATACACCACCACGTCGCAACATTGCCCTATCACAACCTCGCGCGGGGGAGAGCATCAGCGGCGATAGCAGTGTATCGTGGAGTGGTGATGAAAAAACTTCCTACTATCGGGTTGAAATTTCTTCAGGAAATTTTTCCACCCCTAACTATCGCTTTGCTACCGTGGGAACTTCCGTGCAGCTCAGCGGAGTCATGTCTGGCTCGTATCAACTGCGTGTGGGTGGTTTTTCTGAAGTTTCTGGACGGTGGGAATATACCGACCCGATCGCCATTACCGTGCAATAGAGCTTCTGCCAGTCGGCGCGGCTGATAGGCCTCGGCTCGTAGACAGCTGCGGCCTGTTCGTATACAATGACAGGGCATGACTGACGACGGAGAGGCGGATGACAGGCGACGACACCGTAGCGACGCGGGAAATTCTCAAGGCGCGCCGCCGTGCCGATTACCAGCGTTACAAGGAAGCGATGCGGGAACGGCGGGCACAGCACAAGCAGAAAAAAGCCGCAGCACGCCAGCAGGAGAAAGAGCAAAACGCCGCGCAACTGCGACAGCTGATCAAGCCCGCGGCGGCGCTAGAAAACGGTAAAGAAGACTCGTAGAACGAGCGTTACAAAGAGCAGCACAGACCCTACTTAACGCGAATATCGGGTTTTTTTCAGGGGGTCACTACAGCAAGCAGCGAGTGGAGCTAGGCAATGTTTAGCACAGACCCCCGTTATCTTGGCACGGCACAGTGGAGCTAGCCACCTTAGCTCGTACCTCCGTTATCTTGGCGAGGCGCAGCCCTACCGAGAAACCCGACCACAACAGGTATAGGCACATGCTTTATCTAAAAGCATAATCTGACAGCAATATGGCAGTATTTATGGTCGGGTTTTCGTACGGCCTCGCCCCGCCCTTCATGGAGATCTCGGTGGGCAAGCTTGAACGCAATAGCCGAGAGGTCTGAGGGCAAGAGGCAAGTAGCACATGTCTCCGTTGTCTTGGCGAGGCGCAGCCCTACCGAGAAACTTTCCCCTGAGATAGGTGTGAGCACATACTCTATCTTAACCCGGTAATCTGGCAGCAATATGGCAGTATTTATGGTCGAGTTTTCGTACGGCCTCGCCTCGCCGTTCATGGAGCTCTCGGTGGGCAAGAGGTGTGGGCACCGCTAGAAGGCTTGGGAGCAAGCCTGAATGCAAGAGCGAGAGGCAAAGACCTTCCTTAGCACAAATCTCCGTTGTCTTGGCACGGCGAAGACCTGCCGAGAAACTCTCCGTTGAGTTAGGTGCAAGTACATGCCTTGTGCGAAAAAATAAACTGAATGCAACCGCGAGAGGTCTGAGGACGAGGAGCGAGCTAGGAAGCGAGCGATACGAAGAGCCGCAGCGCAGCGAACGGTCTTGCCGTGCCGTTCATGAAGCTCTTGGTGGGCAAGCCTGAACGCGACAGCCAAGAGGTCTGGGGGCAAGCAAAGGGGCTAGCAGGCAAGCTTGAACGCAATAACGAGAGGTATGAGGACAAGGAGCGAGGGAGCTAGAAAGCGGCAAAAAAGCCTCGTAGAGCGAGCGTTACAAAGAGTCGTGCGCAGCTCCGTTGTCTTGGCGAGGCGAAGACCTGCCGAGAAACCCGACCTCAACAGGTATAGGCACATGCCTTGTGCAAAAAAATAAACTGAATGCAACCGCGAGAGGTCTGAGGACGAGGAGCGAGGGAGCTAGAAAGCGGCAAAAAAGCCTCGTAGAGCGAGCGTTACAAAGAGTCGTGCGCAGCTCCGTTGTCTTGGCGAGGCGAAGACCTGCCGAGAAACCCGACCTCAACAGGTATAGGCACATGCCTTGTGCAAAAAAATAAACTGAATGCAACCGCGAGAGGTCTGAGGACGAGGAGCGAGCTAGGAAGCAAGCGATACGAAGAGCCGCAGCGCAGCGAACGGTCTTGCCGCGCCGTTCATGGAGCTCTCGGTAGGCAAGCTTGAACGTAACCGCGAGAAACCTGAGGGCAAAGAGGCTGGTAGGCAAGATTGAACGTAACCACGAGAGGTCTGAGAACATGCAGCGAGCGGAGCGAGAAAGCGGCAAAAAGCAGCGTAGCGAGCGAAGCGAGCTAGGAAGCGAGCGATACGAAGAGCCGCAGCGCAGCGAACGGCCTCGCCGCGCCGTTCATGGAGATCTCGGTGGGCAAGCATGAACGTAACCGCAAGAAGTCTGAGAACATGCAGGGGGCTAGGTGGCAAGCCTGAATGCAATAGCGAGGGGTCTGAGAACAAGGAGCGAGCTAGGAAGCGAGCGTTACAAAAAAGCATCGCGCAGCGATGAGCTAGGAAGCGAGCGATACGAAGAGCCGCGTAGCGTAGCGCATCGCGTAGCGTAGCTAGGCACGTTTGCGTTTGAGCTTGGTCAGGTCACCGCGCTTGAGGCCTGTTGTACGGCAAATGACCTCAATGCTCATGCCCTCCTCAAGCATGCGCAATGCTACTTTGGCCAGCCCCTCGGCTTTGCCCTCGGCTTTGCCCTCGGCTTTGCCCTCGGCTTTGCCCTCGGCTTTGCCCTCGGCTTTGCCCTCGGCTTTGCCCTCGGCCTTGCCCTCGGCCTTGCCTTTGGCTAGTCCCTTCTTAAAGCCCTGCTCAAGCCAGCCCTCTTGACCAATTTTGATGGTGCGCATCAGTCTATCCTCCACTTTGTTGATACAACCAGCCTCGATTTCCTCTAGCAGACCCATGTCGAAACCGCCATCGGATTCGACAAGACAGTTGGTTCGCTACGCTGCGCTTGGCTCTTTAGTAACGCTCGCTTGCTAGCTCGCTCTTTGTCCTCAAACCTCTCTGCTTTATCCTCTCTTCCGCAGGCAGAGCAAGACTGCCGACGAGAAATTCCCCGATCACCTCTCTATTCAACTGTTGCAGGCTACGCATGCCGAGGAGATAGGGATGCGAGCTGGGAAACACAGTCTGTAGTGTCTCGGCAGTTTGCTCAGCAAAATCGAATAGCAAGTAGCCAAAATTGAGGCTGACCTCACCACAGACATTGCTGTGTGCGGCCCGGAAAGCTCGCGGCAAGTGCCACTTGCTCTTCGCCGTGGAAACAACGATCGGCACAACCTCGTCGGCAGCCTCTGCGTAAAGAACGGTTTGGTAGGAAAGCAGTTGCTGGAAGATATGCTTGCTCTTCGTGCTCTTGTGCTCGATTAAGAACAGCACTCGCTTCCCTTCTTTGGTCATGACGGAGACGATGGCATCTGCACGGCGTTCGTTACCCTCGTCATCGGTGAACACCGTGGTCTCGAATTTAAGTGTGCGGAAGTCAAACTGTGCAGCTCGCTCCTGGCCGAGCAAGAACTTGAGCAGTTCTGTGGCTAGTTTTACGTTGCGGGTAAATGCCGCGGTAAACAGTGCATTGTGCAGAGCACGTTTTGACATGATGTGCCTTCCGTTGTTTCTGTTGGAGCGTTATCATACAGTTAGCTTAGCATCGAAGCTAAGCGAGTTGCCACGGAATAGCAACTGATGTTTGCTGGCAGGCAAGCTTGAACGCAATAAGGAGCGAGGGAGCTAGAAAGCGGCAAAAGAGCCTCGTAGAGCGAGCGGAACAAAAGGCCGCGTAGCGAGCGAAGCGAGCTAGAAAGCGAGCGGAACAAAAGGCCGCGTAGCGAGCGAAGCGAGCTAGGAAGCGAGCTAGGAAGCGAGCGTTACAAAAAAGCCGCGTAGCGCGTAGCGCGCCACGGCGCAGCGCAGCGCAGCGCAGCGCAGCGCAGCGCAGCGCGCAGCGATGAGAGTTACAAAAAGCCGCGTTGCTGCCTTCATCACGCTGGTAATATATTTGTAGGTGTGCTAGGATGCACCCTAAGTATTCTTCACGATGATTTTTTGGGGGTGTGCTATGCGCATGGCGGTGCTGTTGTTTGCAGTCTTGTGGTCGGGGTATGGATTGGCTGGGGAGCGTAACCCCGTCATCGGCAGTTCGGCTGCGGTCAAGGGAGGCAAGTTCGTTTGGGGGGCGTTGTCGTATCCTAAGTCGCTCAACTATCCTGTCTCTGGCGATGGTGCATCGGCAAGAATTTACGGTCTGGTAGTCGAGACGCTGTGCGAGGCCAGCTATCAGAGTGGCGAATATGTGCCGCTGATTGCGTCGCGCTGGGAGGTTTCTAGCAACAAGAAGGTCTTCACCTTTCACCTCAACAAGCGGGCCAAATTTTCTGACGGCACGCCTGTGACCACCAAGGATGTGCAGGCTTTCTGGGACATCGTCCACAATCCCGACAATATCGTCGGCTCGTTGCGAGCTTCGTTTGACAAGTTTGAGAAGATCGAGATCATCGATAGCCACACGCTCAAGATTTACGCCAAGTCCCCGCACTTCAGCAATCTCGACACTATCTGTGGTGTGTTCAAGGTCACCAGCCACAAGTTTTGGTTAGGCAAGAACTTCAACAAAGCCTTCAACAGCAAGTTGTTCGGCTCAGGCCCGTATGTTTTGCATAAGGTCAAGAAGGGCAAGCGGGTCGAGTTAAAACGCAACAAGAACTACTGGGGTGCACATCTGCCACAGAACGTCGGGCGCTTCAACTTCGACATCTTTGTCTATCGTGCCGTTGAGGATGCGACGGTGCGCTTTGAGTTATTCAAAAAGGGCGAGATCGACATGTTGTCCTTCAACGTCGCTAAGCGTTGGAAGACCGAGACGGATTCAGAAAAATTCAAAAAGAACTGGGTAATCGCGCGGCGGGCAGATACGCAAGACCCACAGGGCTTTTCTGGTGTAATCATTAACACTCGGCGCAAACCGTTTGACGATGTGCGGGTGCGTAAGGCCTTGGCATATACCTATCACCGCGAAAAATTCATCAAGGACTTGTTTTACAGCAGCTATGATCGCCTGGCCAGCTATTGGCCCGCGTCTATTTTTGCCAACCCTAACAACAAGATGATCGATTTTAATTTGAGCAAAGCCCGACAGCTGTTGAAAGAAGCTGGCTACACCAAGACCAACTCCCGCGGCGTGTTGATAGGCAAGGACGGCAAGCCCTTTAGTGTCGATTATTTCTACGTATCAAAGACATCCGAACGGCACTTGACCATTTGGAAAGAAGACCTGCACAAGGTTGGCATTGACTTACAGCTCAAGCAGATCACCTGGCCGACACTGGTCAAGAAGTGGGACAAGTATGAGTTTAGCCTGGCTGGGGTGGCCTGGGGCGCGTCGCTCAACCCTGACCCGTTTGAAATGTGGCACTCAAAGTTCAGAGACCAGCCCGCAGGTAACAACTTGGCTGGCTTCACTAACAAGCGCTTGGATGAGCTGATCGTGAAGATCGGTCCGATCTTTGACCGCAACAAGCGTGCCCCGCTTTTCCACGAGATGGACGGTATTTTGTTCAATGCGCATCCCTATATTTTAGGTTGGAGTTTGAGCTACCTGCGCATTGGCTACTGGAACAAGTTCGGCTTTATTCCTAGCTTTGCCCCGCATTATGGTGACCGCTATGCGGTGTGGCAATATGCCTGGTATGACGCGGCGAAAGCCAAGACATTGAAGACCGCGATTAAAACTAACCAGGCATTGCCCTCGCTCGCGGGCATCAAAGGGCCGCACAGCTAAGGGGTCGGTGTCATGAAACTTGTTGCATTGATCATCAGTGCGCTGTGGTGCAGTGCCGCGGTGACTGATCGAGTCGCGCCCAAGAACCCGCGGGTCGGCAACCCTAATGCGCCACAGGGCGGCACGTTGGTAATAGGGCGCACGAGTTATCCGAAGTCGTTGAACTTCCCTATCTCTGGTGATCTTGCCGCGCAGAGGGTGTATGAGCTGGTGGTCGAGAAACTCTGCAGCATCAATCCGCAGAGCGGTGAGTACGTGCCGTTGCTGGCAGCGCGTTGGGATATATCACCCGACAATAAGGTGTTTACGTTTCATCTCAACAAAAAAGCAAAATTTTCTGATGGCACGCCCGTGACCACCAAGGATGTGCAGGCTTTCTGGCATATTTTGCGCAACCCCAAGAACATCATTGGGGGCATGCGTTCCGAGCTGAGTAAGTTCACTAAACTTGAGGTGACCGACACGCATACGTTTAGGGTGCATGCCCAGACGGCGCGCTTCAGCAATCTTAGCACGTTGTGCGATTATTTCTGGGTCACTAGTCACAAGTACTACTTGGCGCCAGGCACGGACTTCAACAAGTCCTTTAGCAATAAGATTTTTGGTTCAGGCCCGTATCTGGTCGAGCAGGTCAAGAAGGGCAAGCTGGTGACATTGGTGCGCAACAAGAACTACTGGGGTGCGCACTTGCCACAGAACGTCGGGCGCTACAATTTTGACAAGCTGGTATTTCGCACCGTTGCAGATGCAACTATTCGTTTTGAGTTGTTCAAGAAGGGCAAAATTGACATGTTTGCCTTTGCTGATGCCAAGCGCTGGAAGATGGACACCGCGTCGGAAAAATTTCAAAAAAACTGGATCGTGGCGCGGCGCATTGATTCGCAATATCCGCGCAAGTTTAGGGGCATTGCTATCAACACGCGCGTCAAGCCGTTTGATGATGTGCGGGTGCGCCGGGCCTTAGCGCATACGTATGATCGCAGCCGCTATATTGCCACGTTGTATTATGGCACGTACGAGCCGTTGCAGAGTTATTGGCCTGGCTCTATTTTTTCCAATCCCAAGAACAAGTTGGTTGAATTTAATCTGAAAAAGGCGCGGCAGTTGTTGAAAGAGGCGGGTTACAACAAGGTCAACCGTGCGGGAACGCTAGTCAAGAACGGCAAGCCGTTGGTGGTCGATTATCTCTATGCCAGCAAGCGGCAGGAACGTTACTTGACGATTTGGAAAGAAGACTTGCGCAAGGTTGGCATTGACCTTAAGTTAGAACTAGTAACCTGGCCAACCTTGATGAAAAAGCTACACAACAAAGAATTTGTCTTGATGTTTATTGGCTGGGGGGGTGATCCCAACCCTGATCCCTACAGTATGTGGCACTCGCAGTTTCGTGACCAGAAGCACAGCAGTAATTTGTCTGGTTTTACGGCGCAGGAGTTGGATGATCTGCTCGTCAAAAGTGGCGAGATGTTTGATCGCCAGCAGCGCCAGCGGCTTTTCCATCGTATGGATGAGATACTGTTCAACAATCATCCGTTTATCTTGCATTGGAGTCTAAGTTTTCTGCAAGTGGGCTATTGGAATAAGTTTGGTTTGTTGCCGCAGGGCGCGCCGCAGTACGGTGGATTCAGCAGTGTGTGGCAGTATGCTTGGTATGATGCGGCGAAAGCCAAGGCCTTGCAGGTTGCGCGGCAGACGGGCAAGAGCTTGCCCATGATTGCTGGTTTGCGGGGGCCGCAGGGTTAGGGCGTTGATATTTAACCCTGCCGTGAGATGGTTTATTACCTGGGGAGTTTGATGGTGTATTTTTTATTTTTTGTTTTTTTGGTGAGTAGTGTCGCCGCGGCTGAGCCGAGCAAAAATCCTGTCATCGGTGCACCTCAAGCACCCAAGGGGGGACAGATTATCTTGGGAGGCACGTCGTATCCGAAATCTCTTAACGCCCCGATTTCAGGGGACTTGTATTCGTATCTTGTTTATGAGCTGATCGTTGAAAACATGTGCGAGACCAACCTTGAGACGGGTGAGCATGTGCCGCTGCTGGCAGAGCGTTGGGATGTATCACCCGACAAGAAGCTGTTTACGTTTCATCTCAATAAGCGGGCCAAATTTTCTGATGGCACGCCCGTGACCACCAAGGATGTGCAGGCCTTTTGGGACATCGTGCATAACCCTGACAACATTATCGGTTCGGTGCGGGCTGCGTTTGACCGTTTTAGCAAGATTGAGATCGTCGATAGTCATACGGTGAAAATTTTTGCTAAGCAGGCACACTTTACTAATATGGATACGATTTGTGGTTCATTCAATGTGACTAGCCATAAGTTTTGGTTAGCGAAGGGCACGAACTACAACAAGTCCTTCAACAGCAAGTTGTTTGGCTCAGGCCCTTATCTTTTGCAGCGGGTGAAGAAGGGACGATCGATCAAGTTGGTGCGCAACAAGAACTACTGGGGCGCACACTTGCCGCAGAACATCGGGCGTTACAACTTTGACCGCGTGATTTTTCGCACGGTTGAAGACGATACCATCAAGTTTGAATTGCTCAAGAAGGGCGATCTTGACATGATCAGTATCAGTCAACCGAAGCGTTGGATGGAAGGCACGCAGACAGACAAGTTCAACAAAAACTGGCTCATCGCCCAGCGAGTGGACAGCCAGTCTCCTGAAGGTTTTTCTGGTATTACCATCAACACCCGTCGCCCGCCGTATGATGATGTGCGCGTGCGCCAGGCCTTGGCACATACGTTAAATCGAGAAAAATTCATCAAGGATTTATTCTATAACATGTATAAGCGCACCGCGAGCTATTGGCCGAACTCTATTTTTGCCAACCCGCAACGCCAGCCGACGGATTTTGATTTAAAAAAAGCCCGACTGTTGCTAAAGGCCGCGGGCTTCACCAAAGTCAACGAGGATGGTATTTTGGTCAGGGATGGCAAGCCGTTTGTGATTGACTACCATTATGTGCGCAAAGATTCTGAACGCTACTTGACGATTTGGAAAGAAGACTTGCGCAAGGTTGGCATTGACATCAAGCTGAAGCAAATCACCTGGGCTTCATTGATCAAAAAATGGAACAAGTACGAGTATGAGTTGTCCGAATTGGGTTGGACCGGTGCGCTCAACCCTGATCCTTATGAGACCTGGCACTCAAAGTTCAAGGATCAGCCATCGGGCAACAACTTGCCAGGCTTTTCTGAGCCGCGTTTAGATGCGCTGATAATGAAGATTGGCCCTATTTTCGATCGCCGTGCCCGTGCCAAGCTTTTTCATGAGATGGATGAGATTTTAACCAGCAACTATCCGTACCTGTTGCGGTGGCGGCTGGGATATTCACGCCAGGCTTATTGGAACAAGTTTGGCTTTATCAAGGGCACGGTGCCGCGTTACGGCGGGCCGCTGTGGCACTATGCCTGGTACGAAGCGGCCAAGGACAAGATGTTGCGGGTGGCAATGCAGGCGGACAAAGCCTTACCTAAGCCTGTCGGCGTTAGAGGCCCGCGGGACTGAAGCACATCCGTCGTAACCAAAAACAACAGGGGGCAGAGCTGGCGATATTTCCTGTCGATTGTGGTTGCCTAACTCGTGCTGGCGTGGTAGCGGTGGCGGCACAGCTGGCAGTTGCAACACGGGTCTGGGGATTATGCGCAAGCACACCAGCAGCGGCGGGGATCTGCACAAGCACATTATTAGCGTCAGGGGACTGAAGAAGCACTTTCCCATCAAGGGTGGCATTCTCAACCGTCAGATCGGGGCGATTAGGGCGGTCGACACCGTGTCCTTCGATGTTGAGAGCAACAAAACGCTCGGCATCGTGGGCGAATCGGGGTGTGGCAAGTCAACGCTGGCCCGGCTTATCAACCGCCTCATCGAGCCTACGGCAGGCGAGATCTACTTGCAGGGCGACAATATTTTGGCGTGGAAGGGCGGGGCACTGCGGCGGTTTTACCGCAAGATTCAGGTCGTTTTCCAAGACCCATATGCGTCGCTCAATCCCCGCTTTTCGATGTTCGACATTATCGAAGAGCCGCTGCGCATCAACAATATCGACACCAAGCGGCTACGGCGCAAGCGGGTGCGGGAGTTGATCGAGAAGAGCGGGCTGTCATGGGACTATCGCAATCGTTATCCCCACGAATTTTCTGGCGGTCAGCGGCAGCGCATCGGGATTGCGCGCGCCTTGGCACTGCATCCTGAGATTCTCATCTGCGATGAACCAGTGTCCGCGCTCGATGTCTCGGTGCAGGCACAGATACTCAACCTACTGATGGATTTGCAAGATGAGTTCAAGCTGACGGTGCTTTTTATTTCGCACGATCTGTCGGTGGTCAATAAGGTCAGCGATCAGGTGATCGTGTTGTATTGTGGCAAGATCGTCGAGATGGCTTCCCGTAATCGCATTTTCAAAAAACAGCTGCACCCCTACGCGCAAGCGCTGTTCTCGGCGATTCCCAAGTCCAGCCCCCACGAGCAGAAGGAACGCACGCTGCTGAACGTTGAGCCACCGTCGCCGCGCCATTTTCCCACAGGCTGTCGCTTTCATCCGCGCTGTCCGCATGCCATGGATGTCTGCAAAAAAACCGAGCCGCAGTTAGAAAATGTCAGCGGCAGCGAAGATGATTTTCATCGGGTTGCATGCCATTTGTTTTGAGAGGATTACGGCATGAATGCCTACTTTATTCGTCGTCTGTTTTTGATGCTGCCTACCCTATGGGGCATTACCCTGGTCACGTTCTTTATCGTGCAAATTTTGCCGGGCGGCCCCGTCGAGCAGGCGTTGTCAGCCTTGCGTTTTGGGGGGGGCGAGATGGCGGAAGGCGGTGCTTCTGCATCCGCGGCCAAGATCGAAGAAGAGTATGTCGAGGCGTTAAAAAAACACTATGGCTTCGATAAGCCGCTACCGGTGCGTTACTATAATTGGTTAAAAGACTTGCTGGTGCTGGATTTTGGCGAGTCCTACTACTACGAAGAGCCCGTCATCGATGTCATCGTCGAGCGTTTTCCTGTGTCAATTATTTTTGGCATTGCTTCGCTGCTGATCACGTATCTGATTTGCGTGCCGCTAGGTATTATCAAAGCCCTGCGGCATCAGCGCTTTTTCGACTATGCCTCGTCGTTGGTGATCTTCGCGGGCTACTCGATCCCTGGCTTTGCGCTGTTGATCCTGCTGATCGTGCTATTCTGCGGTGGCAGTTACTACGATATCTTTCCTATGCAGGGGCTGACTTCGGAGAATTTTTCCGAACTGTCGTTTTTTGGCAAGATTGCCGACCTGTTCATGCACATGCTATTGCCCCTGACTGCGTACGTGATCGGGATGTTTGCCTTTACGACGATGCTGATGAAGAATTCGCTGATCGAGCAGATTACCGCGGACTACGTGCGTACCGCCTATGCCAAAGGGCTGTCGGGCAAGATCGTTATTGTCAAACACGCGCTGCGCAACGCACTAATTCCTATTGCAACAGGCTTCAGCGAGTTCGTCTCGTTCTTTTTTGCGGGCTCGATTCTGATAGAAAAAATTTCTGGCTTGGATGGTTTTGGTGCACTCGGTTACGAGTCGCTGCTCAATCGGGATTACCCTGTGGCACTGGGTATCATCGTTATTACGAGTGTTACGGTGATGGTCGGCAATATTCTGTCTGATTTTGCTTACACGGTCATCGATCCTCGCATTGATTTTAAGTAGAGGGACCTGCTGTGGCCATTTTAAATCCAATTCTCAGCAAACGCTGGGAAAATTTTAAGAAAATAAGACGCGGCTACTACTCGCTGATAATCCTGATCGTGACTTATCTGGTGGCGTTGGGCGCGGAACTGTGGGTCAACAACAAGCCGCTCGTGGTTTACTACCAGGGCACTTACTATTACCCCGTGTTTTTTTTCTACTCGGGCGAAACTTTCGGCGAGGACTATATCGCTGAGGCACAGTATAAGGAAATTCGTGACCGGCCTGCCTTCAAGGACAATCCCGACAACGTCATGCTCTTTCCCTTTATCCCCTACGGTTACAACGAGTCGGATGATAACCTCAATGCCTCCCCGCCGACCGTGCCCGACAGCAGGCATTGGTTGGGCACGGATGACCGCGGGCGTGATCTGTTGACGCGTTTGATTTACGGCTATCGGGTGTCGCTGAGCTTTGCGCTGGTAGTTTTGGTATTGAGCACTATCGTTGGGGTGGCGATCGGTGCGGTGCAAGGCTACTGTGCGGGGGTTTTGGATCTCATCTGCCAGCGGGTTATCGAGGTTGTCTCAGCTTTGCCGTTCCTGTATCTCCTGATTCTGCTGGCTTCGATTTTCGATCCCTCCATCACGTTGCTGGTCATTATTTTCTGTGCTTTCCGCTGGATTGGGCTGTCGTATTTTATGCGGGCCGAATTTCTGCGGGGGCGCAAGATTGAATACGTCGAGGCGGCGCGTTCAATCGGTGTGTCTCGTGTCGGCATTATGGCACGGCATATCTTGCCCAACACCATCACGCCGATCATCACGCTAGCACCGTTTTCCGTTGCGGCATCGATTGGGCTGCTGTCGTCGCTGGATTTTCTCGGTTTCGGCGTGCCTGCCCCTACTGCAAGCTGGGGCGAAATCTTATCGCAAGCCCATGCCAATCTCACCTCGTATCATCTGTCGGTATTTCCACTGATTTGCTTGTTTATCACGCTGTTGCTGGTCAGCTTTGTCGGCGAGGCGGTACGGGAAGCGTTCGATCCCAAGGCCTATTTTCGCTACAAGGGCTAGGTGCTGCGCGCTGCTTTTTGTATCGCTCGCTTCCTAGCTCGCTTCGCTCGCTACGCTGCTTTTTTGTAACGCTCGCTTCCTAGCTCGCTCCTTGCGCCACGCGGCTTTTTGTATCGCTCGCCTTACGAGACTGTTTGCCGCTTTCTCGCTCCGCTCGCTCCTTGCACTCAGACCTCTTGCTATCGCGTTCAAGCCTGCCGTCAGGCCCCTCTCTACTTGTTTCCAAGTTTCTCGCGGTTACGTTCAATCTTGCTCACCGAGAGCTCTATGAACGGCGCGGCGAGACCGTGCGAAAACCCGACCACAAACACTGCCGTATTGCCGTTAGTTTATTTTTTTGCACAAGGCATGTGCCTATACCTGTTGAGGTCGGGTTTCTCGGTAGGTCTGCGCCTCGCCAAGACAACGGAGGTTTGGGCTAAGTGGTGTCCTTGCCCCCACCTCTTGCTTGCCGAGAGCTCCATGAAGGGCACGGGGAGACCGTTCGCTGCGCTTCGGCTTTTTGTAACGCTCGCTTCCTAGCTCGCTTCGCTCGCTACGCTGCTCTTTGTAACGCTCGCTTCCTAGCTCGCTGCATGTTCTCAGGCCACTCTGCGCGCCCTCTCTGCCTGCCCTCAGACCTCTCGTTATCGCACTCAAACTTGCCTACCGAGAGCTCCATGAACGGCAGGGAGAGACCGTGCGAAAACTCGACCGCAAATACTGCCATATTGCTGTTAGATTATGCTTTCAGACAAGAGTATGTGCTTACTACCCGTTCGGGGAGAGTTTCTCGGCAGGGCTGCGCTCTGCCAAGATAACGGAGATACGGGCTAAGGAAGGTCTTTGCCCCCAAACCTCCTGCCATTGCGTTCAGGCTTGCCCTCAAACCTCTCGGCGGTTGCCCCCAAGCCTTCTCGCGGTTGCCCCCATCTCCGAAAGGCATTGCCTTGCTGCTCTCATTTTGATAGGCGCATCGTGGCTGTTGCAGGTGGGTTGTGAGCAAAGAGACAGCGATAACGCCGCGGCGAGCAGAGAATTATCCTGAATGGTATCAGGCGGTAATTCAAGCCGCGGAGATGGCGGAGATGTCGGGCATCCGCGGCTGCATGATCATGCGTCCGTGGGGTTACGGTATCTGGCAAGAGTTGCAGCGTATCCTCGATGCTGAAATCAGACGCACGGGGCATGAGAACGTTTATTTTCCCCTCTTTATTCCCCTGTCTTACATCGAGAAGGAAGCGGCACACGTCGAAGGCTTTGCCAGAGAAATGGCGGTGGTCACGCATCATCGCCTTGAGCAGAAGGACGGGCGGCTATTGCCTGCTTCGCCGCTGCGTGAACCGCTGGTAGTGCGACCTACCTCGGAGACGGTTATTGGCGCGGCAATGGCGAAGTGGATCAATTCGTGGCGAGACTTGCCGCTGTTGCTCAATCAGTGGGCGAACGTCGTCCGTTGGGAGATGCGGCCGCGGATTTTCTTACGGACAACCGAATTTTTGTGGCAGGAAGGACATACGGCGCACGTCGATCGTCAAGACGCGCAGCAAGAGACACGCAAGATGCTCGCGGTGTATCGCAATTTTTTGGAAGACACATTGGCTATACCTGTGTTGAGTGGCGCAAAACCAGCCAGTGAACGTTTTCCTGGTGCGGTGGACACGCTCTGTGTTGAGGCGATGATGCAGGACGGCAAGGCCTTGCAGGCAGGTACGTCGCACTATCTCGGCAACAATTTTGCTCAAGCAGCCGGTATTCGCTTTACTGCTCGTGATGGCGAGAAGCACTTTGTCCACACCACTTCATGGGGTGTTACCTCACGCTTGATTGGCGCACTTATCATGGTGCATGGCGATGACAATGGCTTGCGGGTGCCACCACGTGTTGCCCCCCGTCACGTCGTTATCGTCACCGCGAGCAACGCTGACGCAGCTCTCAATGCCTATGCTGACGAACTGTGCCAGCGTCTGTGTGCGATACGTTTCGATGCCCACCGCCAGATCGTAGGTAACGTCGATCGCCGTGATCTGCGCCTAGGCGAAAAAAACTGGAGCTGGGTGAAAAAAGGCGTGCCGCTGATCGTCAACATCGGCAAGCGTGAGCTGGAAAACCGCACCGTCAGCTTCAGCCGTCGCGATCGTGCGCCACAGGAAAAGATCAACCTTGCCAGTGACCTCTTCGTCAGCCAAGTGCAAGACATGCTTGACGAGATTCAGCAAAACTATTTCAACCGCGCCAGTGATTTTCTTGCCCAACACACACAACGTGGGCTTAGCACCTACGCCGACTTCGAGCAGGCCTATAGCAACGATGTGTTTCCCCGTCCTTTCCTGCATGTCAAGTGGTGTGGCGGTGAGCAGTGCCAAGCACAGGCAGAAAAATTGGCAGTGACGATTAGGTGTATCCCCTTTGAGCAGAGCGATACCGCAGGGCGCTGTATCATCTGTGCCCAAGCCGCCAAACTAGATGTGGTGTTTGCCCAATCCTACTAAGGCCAAGCTGTCTCCCAGGCCGAATGGCGTGCAGACAGGGGATGCTGGTGCCGCGGCGTGCTCGGGCGTGGGGCTGGTTGATGACCACCTCGTGCTGTAGTTGGCGGGCATGAAGGTTTAGGGGGAGTGAACTACCTACGGCGAGGAGGTTGCCTGTGCGGGCCGAAATTGACCAGCTGGCGGCTAAGATTGAGGCACATCGCCGTGCCTATGCGCAAGGCGAGCCGCTGATCAGCGATTTTGAATACGATGCCCTCGAAGAGCAGTTGCGGCAGCTCGACCCACAGCATGCCCTGTTGCAACAGCCTGGCGTTGCGGTTACGGGTGCGGCGAAGGCAACCCACGCGGTGCCCATGCTGTCATTGCAGAAGACTTATCGCGTCGACGAACTGCTCAGCTGGATTGGCGCACGGGAAGTTGTTGGCACGCTAAAAATCGACGGCAACAGCCTCAGTCTTGTCTATCAATACGGCAAGTTACAGGTCGCCAAAACACGCGGCGATGGGCAGCGGGGCGAAAACGTCACGGCAAAGAGCAGGTATATAGATGCAATTCCTGCGCAAATCACAGACGACCGTCATCTTGAAATCCGCGGCGAGTTGTGTTGCGAGACCGCCAGTTTCTTCGCCCTCGCGGCGGAGATGGAGACCTTGGCATTGCCGCGGCCGCTCAGCCCTCGCAATGTTGTCGCGGGGCTGTTGGGGCGTAAAGAGCATCATCAACTTGCGCGCCATGTTAGCTTCGTAGCTTGCGACCTGCTCTATCACGACGACGGTGCGTTGCCTACCACCGAGATGGACAAGCTGGCTATCTTGACCGCGCTCGGTTTTGCTCTGCCTCAACCGCAGTTGCTCACCTCCACCGTCGCTGTGGAAGCCTACCTTGAACAGGTGCGAGAAAAAATCGCGGCCGATGACATACCGCTCGACGGGGCGGTTTTTTCCTTCAACTCACTCGCCCAGGCGCGTGCGCTCGGCAACACCACGCATCACCCTCGCGGTCGCATGGCTTTTAAGTGGCAAGGTGAGACCGCGGTGGCTAAAATTGACGACATCGTCTGGGACACGTCGCGCTTCGGCATCGTTACCCCGGTAGCAGAGATTGAGCCAGTATTTCTTAACAAGGCCTCGATTCGTCGCGTCACACTGCATAACTTTGCCAACGTCAAGCTTTACAAGCTTAAGCGCGGCAGCGAGATAAAAATCGTGCGCTCTGGTGAGGTTATCCCTAAGTTCCTCTCCGTGGTGCGAGAGGGTGAGGGTGAACTTGCCATTCCCACTAGTTGCCCCTCTTGCAAGACAGCCTTGGCAGACGACGGGGTGCGCTTGCTCTGCACCAACCGCGACTGCCCGGCCCGACAGCTCCGTGCCCTACTCAACTGGGTGAAGTGTGCCGCAATCAGAGACTTGAGCGAAAAACGTCTCACGGCGATGATGGCGTTAGGGTTAGTGCAGTCAATTCCCGATCTTTACCGCCTGACTAGGGACGATCTGTTGCGGCTGCCGCGGATGGGCGAACGCCTGGCAAGCAGACTGCACGCGGCTATTGCTGCCAGCAAAAAACTGCCGCCCGAACGGCTGCTCAGCGGTCTTGGTATTCGTGGCGGGGGTAGGGCTACGTGGCTGGTTCTGTTGCAGGTTGCGCCGACGATTGAGGCCTTGTTTGCGCTCAGTGCGGCAGAAATTAGCGCGGCCGAGGGTTTTGCGGAAAAGTCCGCCCAGCAGATACATCAAGGTTTGCAAGCACGACGCGCCCTGCTCGACGAACTGCTCGCCGTCGGTGTGGAAGTTATTGCCCCCCCGCCGTCGCAGAGTGGCAGGCGCTCAGGGGACAAGTATGTCATCAGTGGCGCGCTGTCACAACCACGTGCCTTCTACCAAAAACTTATAGAGGAGCATGGTGCAACCTTGACCACATCGGTATCCGCTAACACCACCGCGGTCGTCACTGCGGACAGCAATTCGACTTCCAGCAAAGTCAACGCCGCCCGCCGACTTAAGATACCTCTTATCAGTGAACAAGATCTGCTGCTATGTCTGGAAGAAAACGCACAAAAAAATAAAAATACCTAATCTGCTATTGACAGCTATTCGCACAACTATTACACACAGCCCTAGAAAATTGTCAGGTGAAGGGGTCTGTGGTGTTTGCGAAGGCGCACTTGTGTTGGTTATGGAGCTGTCTCTGGTTGCAAAATAGCTCCGTATGGTTGTTTAGTTTTTCTTTGATCATGATAAGGGGAGGAAGTCATGTCAGCTGTTGAACTACGGCCCGGCGATGTTCTTAATATCGTCTGGTCATCGGTGCAGAATACACCACTGGGGCGGAAGGAGGTCGAGTCGAGCTTCTCGTACCCGTATGATGAGTTGCTCGTGCAACTCAAAGCGAAGGGACGGCGTGGAGGTCGGCGCAACAGCGGCACAGAGGGTGCACGTTTCAGTCGTCTCGTCGCGTTGACGGTCAATGCCATCAAGAAGGGCACGTGGTCAACGGGGGCTAAGATCGATCGCGATGTTGTCTATGGCAAGATGATCAAGCGTTTCGGTGAACTCGACAGCAGTGAGTATGCTAACATCACGCCCAACGCCAAAAAATCGATTACTTACTTGATCCAGAAGAAGACAGTGTTACGCATGGCGCAGAAGCGCGAGCTTAATTCAATGCTGGAAGCCATTCACGCGTCGTAACTCGCCCGTGGCTTGACACGAAGGTGGGCTGCGGCGCGGCTCATTTTCATTCTATGTCGTTGCCCCAGCTTGCCAAACGCTCGTAATGAGAGATTGGCCGCCGTTTTGGGCAAGTCTGCCGAGGTGTAGGTGTTTTTTTGGTGGACACGGCGATGGCTGTGTGCGATTGTGCCCGCTGATTTGTGAGTGGGGGTGGCGCTCGGACCGCGGGGTGAATCAGCGGCGTGGAGTGTGGAATGAGATTAGTAGCAGCGCTAGTGTCGCTGTTGGTTGGTGCGGTTGCGCATGGTAGGGGTGTGCCGCAGGCATACAAGAGCATTGTAGATGCTCGCTATATTGGCAAGCGTGTTTACTGGCTACAAGCAGCCTCTGATGGTAGTGAGGTGCCGCTCAGCGCCGTCATCGGTAAGGTGCTGATCCCAGAGGTCAACGATGATACGATCGCTCAGGGCAATGCCAGCCGCATGAAGTTTGTAGTGTATTCTGGGCAAGAATACAGGCCTAACCAGCTATCATCTTTCCGTGAGCACGCGCCACGTTTCGATAAGAGCATCACGAGGTATGGGTTTCGTGCCCATCGCCGTGACGAGGAAAAAGGCCTGTGGGGGGCTTGGCAGGTTGGTAGAGTTCAGGATGAGGAGGTCTTTTACCGCTACGACAAGGGTAAGGTTGGCTACACGATAGACGTTGCGGATGTTATCCCACAGGGCTTCATGCTCAATCGCACCAATACCGTGGGGATGGGTGAACTGCAGGGAATGTCTGCGCGCCACTTGCTGGATGTGCGGGTGCATTTTCAGCAGCCATCATCGTCCTCCACGCCAGAACATTACGCGGGCATGGTGGCAGGGCTGGCTCGGCCTTCGGAGCCTGGCAGGCCGTGGCGGTTGCGCGTTAATCAGTTGAGTGCAGCTAGTGCGCTTGACGCGCCGCGTGTTTTTGCTCCAAATGAGACGCTCCTCATTGAGGACAGTGATATTGTTGGACAGCAAGCTCCGCTCTCGCACGATATCGGGGCCGTGCTCACCTATGGGCATAGGGGTAGCCGCGCGGGGCGCATGAGCCACATCGGCGATAGTAACTATACCGGTGTGGAAATGTCTACGGTGACGGGACGCGTGCTCAGCACCTACAGCTCTGGCTATTGGGAGATGCTGAATTACACTCGTGTCGGCATGGAAGGTGTGATTGAGCCGTATCTTTACCTCATCGACCGCGATGATCTTGTTGAGGGTCAGCGGATAATCGTTGTGCCTCACATAGGTGAGAGTGCGCTGGCGGTGGCGGAAGCTGCTGATTAGTCGCCTTCATACAGGTGGTGCTGGTGGCAGCGCGTCGCGTGAATGAGCTTCTTCGCGCCGCGCATAAAAATAAAAGCTAGATCTGTTGTGAGTCGCAGCCTTCGTAGTAAATGCTATCGGCTGCGTCGTCGTAGTCGGCGATTTTGAGGCTGCCAACTGCCCAGGCTTGCAATTTTTGTTGTTTGAAGACTTTCGCCCGCAAAAACTGCACACCGTCACCGTTGGGGCCGCGATCGTAAAACATCACACTGAACTGCTGTTGCCCGCGGGCGTTGTGTTCGCTCTGTGTCACAGGCACGTAGAGGAGTTTACCGCTATCGGGGCAGCGCACGAGTTTTTCTAGCACATACCAGTTGCGCCCGTGGCTAGGCAAAGCAAGTCTAATGCTCTCGCCGCGTCTGTATTTGCCGTTGGTGCGTTGGTCGAGCCAAATGAATTCTGTTTGCAAACGCCGTGGTTGTTGCAGGTAGGCGGCATAAATGTTGCGGTCAAAGTCAGCAATCTCCCCCCAGCGGGGGTTGGCTTTGCTTGCCGCGGGGTTAAGGCGGAATTCGACTCGTGTGTCGGCATGTTGGGGGTCGCTGCAGTTCTGCCTCTGCGTGAAGCTGAGCAGATCGAGGTGGGCAGTGCAGAGTTCTTTAACTATGTAGCCGAGCCATTCTAGTTGAAAGCCACTCTGCCAAGTTGGGTCGGCCGCGACCCTGATGCTATCGACGATGCGGCCAGAGTTGCCGCTCAGCATGACGACAATCTTGTCCTGTTGCGTTGCCGCTTGCCCGTCAGCAGCGGTAACCAGCAGGCGTTGATCGTGATGCGCAACTTGGATGGGGTAATCGATAACATCTGCGTTTGCGGGGATAATATAGTGTGCCTGCAGAGCAACGCGGTCAGCGGCTTGCGGGGCATTTTGCAGTTCCATACAGGTGGAGAGAGAGAAGGGGCAGTGGGTAACAAGGATGTGCCGTGGGCGGTTTTCGCCTTTTTCTCCCCGCGGATGTGTTGGTAGCAGCCAGTGTGCCTGATAAAGTTGCGCCGCGGTGGTGCGAAGATTGAAGAACTGCTGGGCGGGGTAAGGGATGTGCACCCGTTCCAGCCGCTGATGGTGAGGAGGTAGCACTATCTCCTCGCCAGTAGTTGGATCACGCCAGGCAAACCCACTATTCAGCACTGCCAGCATTTCCAAAGCAAACAGTGTGCGAATATTGTTGCGATACTTGTCCCCTGTGCGTTGCAGGCGGGCCAGTTCTTGCACCCAAGCTAGCATCTGCTGCTTGTCGCTGACATCTGTGTCCAGTTGAATGCCGTTGTCGTCAAGATGAGCACGTACTAGCCGTGCATAGGCAGCAACCTGTGCATCGAGTTGTGTCAAGTCTTCTTCCTCACGGCTGAGCGGCGTAAGTTGGCTGAGCGGCACGCCAAAGGCTGTCTGTGCATGTTGTGTGCCGATGCGCCGCTCCGTGGCATAGGTTACTACTGCGGCATGCGCGGTCAGACGTGACTCCAGCCACGCCGTAGCCAGCAACAACTGCACAGGCACATGGCTTCGTGCAGCAGCCGTGGCAAAGCTGCGTTTGAGGTGATGGCCGTTTTCTCCACCTCGGCTAAGCCAGTTATCGCTGCAAGCGCTTAACAGAAGTAATCCGAACACCGCTGCTGTTTTTTTCATCACCTTATCCCTCTTGCATTCCAGAAAAATTTATCGCATTATACCCGCCATTACGGGGGACTTAGCTCAGTTGGTAGAGCGTTGGATTTGCATTCCAAAGGTCAGGAGTTCGACTCTCCTAGTCTCCATTCGGCGGCTGCCTGTGCTGTTGTCTTCACCAAGTTTTAATTTGCTTGCTACCCTCAATTCTATAATGCGCAACATGTAAATTCAAGGGCACTGCCGCCGCGCCATTCATGCAGCTCTCGGTAGGCAAGAGGTGGGGGCAACCGCCGAGAGGCTTGGGAGCAAGCAGAGGGGGCGCGCAGAGGGGCCTGAGAACATGCAGCGAGCTAGGAAGCGAGCGATACAAAAAGCAGCGTAGCGAGCGAAGCGAGCTAGGAAGCGAGCGGAACAAAGAGCAGCGTAGCGCGTAGCGCGACACGGCGCAGACCTGCCGAGAAACCCGACCACAACAGGTATAGGCACATGCTTTATCTAAAAGCATAATCTGAATGCAATCGCGAGAGGTCTGAGGGCAAGCAGCGAGCTAGCAAGCGAGCGTTACAAAAAAGCCGCAGCGCAGCGAACGGTCTCTCCCTGCCGTTCATGGAGCTCTCGGTAGGCAAGCATGAACGTAACCGCGAGAGGCTTGGGGACAAGCAAAGAGACTTGGGGGCAAGCTTGAACGCAATACAGGGAGGTCCGAGGACGAGCAGCGAGCTAGGAAGCGAGCGATACAAAAAGCAGCGTAGCGAGCGAAGCGAGCTAGGAAGCGAGCGATACAAAAAGCAGCGTAGCGAGCTAGCAAGCGGCAAAAAAGCCGTGTGTAGCTCCGATATAGCCTGCTCTCTAGACTTTCGCCTGTGATCTGGGCTATCATACTAGTCTGATGAGAGAAAATGTTCCGCACCTGCTGGTGCTTGATGTCGATAATACACTGTTCGATTGGCTGCCCTACTATTCGGAGAGCAATACGGCACTGCTGGCAACGCTGGCCGAGCTGATCGATGTGCCTTATCCGCTGCTGCTGGAGGAATTCAAGCAGCTACTGGCACACTACGACAGGAAGAACTCCTTCATCTTGCAGGGGCTGCCCTCATTGGCGACCAAGGCTGCGCGTGTCGATCGTGAGACAGTCTATCGGCGCTGTTCAGAAGTTTTTTTACAGAGGGCGACCGCGGCCTTGACCCCCTATCCAGGTACGGTGGTCACGCTCGCGACCGCTAAGCGCTATCGCCCGCACGTGAAGATCGTCGCGCTTACCGATTCGCCCGCCTCCGAAGCGGTGTGGAAGATCGAACATCTCGGCCTGGCTGCCTACTTTGATGGCATTTATGGTCTTGACAATCCACCTCTCGTGCCGTCACCTGCGGTGTTGGAGGAGATTATCACTGCTTGCAAAAAATACCGCGGCACGATTAAGCGCATGCCGTCCAAGTGCGAAAAACCAAGCACCAAAGGCTTGGAGATGATTATGCATGACTTCGGGATCAACGCCAGCGAGAAGGATAGGGTTATATATGTCGGCGACAACCTGAAGAAGGACATCGCTCTGGGCAAAAAAGCAGGCGTGCTCACCTGCTGGTCAGAGTTCGGCGTGCCTGCCGATAACTACAGCCTGAGCAAGACTTTCTCCCTGTCACCTGCATGCAAGATCAGACAAAACGTCCCTAACCGCGACGACCTGCGCCTGTCTCCCGATGTCACGCTGAGCAAGTTTTCTGATATTCTCAATCATCTCTTCTGAACTGCTAAGCCAATTTTTTCAGACAACCTGCCATCTTAGCCCCGGCCCCGTTGTCTTGGCACGGTCTCTGCCGTGCATGCAGCGCGCGGTTCGGGGACGTGCTCTTGTCAAGTTATCCAGCGCCGCATGACTTTGCCCATCATCTGCACCAGCAAGCGGCGCGGCAGAAGACGGGCAAGGGCGTAGAGCAGTTTGCCGCGGCTGGAGGTCAAGACACTTGCTTGACGGCGTTGGTGCAGAGCTTGTAGGGCAAGGCGCGCAACTTCGTCGGCACTCTGCATGCCTGCGCTGCTCTTGCTCTTCCGCCCGGCCCGGTGATGAAATTCGCTCACCGTCGCGGCAGGGCATAGGCATAGCACGTAAATATCTTTGGCGCGATACTCGTACCACAACGCATCGCTGAGCGAGGCGACGAAGGCTTTGCTGGCTGCGTAAGCTGCGGCATAGGGGGCAGGCACGAAGGCAAGCGCGGAGGCGACATTGAGCAGGGCATCACCGGCGCGGGCCTCCTGCAAGAAGGTGTGGCATAGGGTCGCGAGAGCTTCGACGTTGAGGTTAAGCATATCCGTGCAGGGGCTGGCCGCGAACTCCCCATAGCTACCAAAGCCAGCGTTGTTGACCAGCAGGGATACCCGATGCTGGCGCAGGTAAGCGCACAACTCAGCGAGGGCCGCGCGACGAGTCAAGTCTAGGCTCAGGTAACTGTGCCCAGCACCGAGGGAACGGCTGAGCTGCTGCAGCCGGTCGCGCCGCCGTGCCACGCCAACCGTGCGATAACCGCGAGCCGCCAGTTGCTTGATTAGGCTCAAGCCGATGCCGCTGCTAGCACCACTGACTACAGCGAGAGGTTTTTCTTCCTGCGACATCTATCCTCTGGCGGTGACCACGTCCCCTGGCGGTGACCACGTCCCTCGGCAGGGGTGCGGTCACATCTTCGGCGGGCCTAGTGGGAACGAGAGAATTCGAATCTCTGACCTCAGCGATGTCAACGCTGCGCTCTAACCAACTGAGCTACGCTCCCGCGCGGGAGCGCGCAGGATAGGCAATAAGGGCAGTGGGTGTCAAGTAGTGCCAACGCCTATGCTAGCTTCTTGCAGTTGCACAGAGCAGCTACAAGCATTGCAACACCGCCGCGGCAATAGTGGCATGCTCCAGCGCGGTGAAACATTTCTGGTCGCCATACCGACATGGAGAGCGCCCGTGCCGTGAACAGGGTCGACAGCCGAGACGACTGGAGAACACCCGACTGTCGGCGCGCCAAGGCTTGAAACCGAAAGCCTCGACCGTCGGTCCAAACAAGGCGACCACCGGTGTGCCGACCGCTTCCGCGACGTGCAGCAGGCCTGAGTCATTGCACAGCAGCACTGCCATACTCGCCAAGTGTGGTGGCACTGCCGCAAGTGACCAGTGCCCACACATGTTGTTAACCTGCGCGGGCGGTAGGGCTAGCTGTGCGCACAGATGTTCTCCCAACTCTCGTTCCTGAGCATTGCCAAGCACAAAAATCTCCAGCCGCACCGTGCCACCATAGCCCGCCACCACCTGTCGCAAGACTGCGGCCAACAACGGCAATGGCGCACGCTTGGTGGCATAGCTTGCCCCCACCGCGACGGCAAGACGGCCCTGCCGTGCCGCGGGAGCGTTGACGACAAGATGCGGATGTGCCGCCTCAGCTTCGATTTGCAAAGCCTTTGCTAGGGTTGCCCGCATACGTTCAAACTGCAGGCTGCGGGCCGTGAAAGTAGTCGGTGGCGCAAATTTTCTCCGTCCACGCCAACGGGCCGCCAGGATCAATAACAGCCGCCGCAGGCGTTCTTTATCGTACGTGCAGCAGGGAATGTCCCAACGCCAAGCTAGCAGTGCCGCCAACACCTGTGTGCGCAAATTCTGCTGCAAATCAACGAACAGCTGCAAGTGTCGCAGTTCCTGCGCAGCACACATGATGCTATGCCACTTTGCTTGCGGATCGATAACAATATGTTGCAGTTTGACAGGGCTGTAGGTCAGCAGCGTGCTGTGCGGTGGCATGCCCACCCAATAAATCCGCAGCGGACGAGTGGCACGTGCCAGCAGGTCAAGACAAGCGGTGCTCAGGGCGACATCACCGAGACTACTCAGCCGACAGATGCCGACATGCAATGCTCGTTCCGCAGACAATTTAACCACTCCACTCAGCGTCTGTCTGCTACCCTAGCCCGTCTAATTAAGCAACATTTGCCCGCTTCGCCGTGCCAAGACAACGGCGGCTTGTAAAAAAATTTAAGACTAAAACTAAAGTTGCCGTGCGCAAGTGTCGATGGGCGGGCGTAGATAGGGTTGATCGCGCAAAACAATTACCGAGGAGGGGTAGCTATGGGTAGGTTAAATTTGCTGCTATGCGTGGCATTGCTGACTACTAGCGCTTGTGTGTTCAAGTGGCTGGGGACGCAGCCAGAATCAGATCTGCGTGCCGTCACCGATGGTAAACTTACCCTAGGGGTGGTGCCCAGCAGGGATGAACAGAACGGCACCAATGCCTATCGCTTGCTACTCTGCAAAAAAGGCGCATTGCAGGCGCAGCATTTTGACAACAGCAGTTTTTGCCGTGCAGCCTTGCGTGATGCTAGCGGTGCGGAGGTAGTGTTGCTAGCCAACGAACGGCGACGTTCTTTCGCAGCCAAGTATGGTGGCTACACAGCGGCTCTCGCGGGTGCGGCGCTGGCTGCCGTAGGTGTGCATCAAGGCGTAAAGTGGGCTAAGCTGAGCAGCAAACGCGCCAAGGATATCAGCAGCCTTGAGGGCAGAATCCACTCGAGCGAAGAACTGGCAGAGGCGGCCGAAGGATTAGTAAAGAACGCGCAGGCTGAAGAAAAGAAGTTGGAAGAATTATCCCAAAAGATTCCGGAGCTAGAGGAACTAAGGGATGGCCTAGTAAATGCTAATCCCAAAAAGGTAAAAAAGGCAATCAGTAAATTTAAAGAGCGCGATGCAGATCTAGGTGAAAGGCTTCAAGAGCTAATTAACGGCAGTGACGAGCCACTAGATTCGAAGCTTATGGCGGCGCTTATCGAGCGGGCTGAGCAGACCGACAAAATTTTCGCGCGGCAATTGAAGGCAATAAGTGTACATCCACACGTATCTCTTGGCAAGGATGGAGTGCGTTTTTATCGCAGCAGCTATGGTACCTTCGTAGGAGATCATGAGACGCTCATGAAACAACTGGCAGAAGATAATGACCTTATGAAGACACCTGAATTTGTGGAGAATCTTACCAATGCGCTTAGCAAACGGCAGGAAGGGGCGCAGTTGCTAGAGTCAGCCACTGAACTGGGATATTTGGAACGATACTATAGAGCACTCAATGTTCTAGATAGCCTTGACAAAAAAGCACAGGTACGGCGTGCTGAAACATTTAAGAGGCAAATAGATGCCAAGAAAAACATGGAATTCGATATAGATCCGAAGTTGGCCGAAAATTTTGGCATCAAGATCAATCCCAATGATGACTTCCCGACCAAATTTGAGAAAGTACAAGAGGCGTATAAGGCCTCGAAAGATAGTGGAGATTACTCAGCAATTTTTAATGCTGATGCCAATATCGATGATTACAACAAACACGCGGCGGCGGCTGAAATTGAGGACTTGTTTTTTAGTGGCATAGATGATTTTAACAGCATCAGGCATAACCAAGCTTATCTCCAGCTCTATGGCAGAGCTATGAACCCGCTCGGTGAACGTGTTGCTGGATGGTGGAAGAGGGTAGTACGACCCGAACTTAATAAGTTGGATAAGGATATCTCGCAAGCACGTCAAGGCCTGTTGTCACTTGAAAGTTTGCGTCTTACCAGCAAAAACTATGCACCGCAGGTGGAGGGATTCTGGGGAGATCTAGATGATCTCCTTGGGGAGGCTGACGAGCTGGTGCAGCAAAAAAAGCACACGCGGTTACGCAGGTTGATTGATGAGTTTGAAGAAGGTATAAACGCGCGTAAAGAAGATCTTAAAAATCTTGATGAGATGAAAAGTAAGCATGCTGAGCTCAGCGAGACTGTAGATGAGAGGAAGCATATTATCGCGGCGGAAACTCAGAAAGTGCAAGAAGCAGAAAAAGAAATCAATGAGTTAGAAAAACAACTTGATAACATAAAAAATGGTAACACCGAGGAAGCAAAACAAGCGATCGCGGAGCAGAAGAAAAGAAAAAGAAACACACTCATTGCTGGTGGGGGGGCAGCAGTTTTAGGTACTACAGCTGCGGTTGCACTCAGCTTAGACGAGTCTATTTGGGGACATGGCGAAAAAGCCATAGGAAAAAAATACTGGCAGCAAATTTTTGTTGCTGATAAAGGCTTTGCCAACCCCTTGCCCGTGAACAACTTGCCTGAAATTGTGCGTCAGATCGCGCAAGTATTCGGCAAAGAGGTTAACCAGAGTGCCTTTGATCTGCGCTAAGCTTGACAGCAGGGCGGTACGCGACTCTTTGTATCGCTCGCTTCGCTGCTTTTTGTAACGCTCGCTGCGCTCGCTTCGCCTGCTTCCTTGCCGCTTCCTAGCTCCCCGCTCGCTCCTTGCGCTCAGACCTCTCGTTATTGCGTTCAGGCTTGCCCTCAGGCTCCTCGGCTGTTGCCACCACCTCTTGCCCACCGAGAGCTTCATGAACGGCGCGGCAAGACCGTGCGCTGCGCTGCGGCTTTCTGTATCGCTCGCTTCCTAGCTCGCTCCTTGCACTCAGGCCTCTCGCGATTGCATTCAGATTATGCTTTTGCATAGGGCACGTGCTTACACTTAACTCAAGGAGAGTTTCTCGGCAGGTCTGTGCCGTGCCAAGATAACGGAGGAACGTGCTAAGTGGTGTCTGTGCTGCTCTCTGCTTGTTCTCAAGCTTGCCCACAGGCTTCTCGGCGGTTGCGTTCAAGCTTGCCTACCGAGAGCTCCATGAACGGCGAGGCGAGGCCGTACGAAAACCCGACCATAAATACTGCCATATTGCTGTCAGATTATGCTTTTAGATAAAGCATGTGCCTATACCTGTTGTGGTCGGGTTTCTCGGTAGGGCTGCGCCTCGCCAAGACAACGGAGACTTGTGCTAAGCATTGGCTTGCTCCGCTGCGCCTCGCCCAGCTGCGCTGCGGCTTTTTTGTAACGCTCGCTTGCTAGCTCGCTTCGCTCGCTACGCTGCTTTTTGTAACGCTCGGCTACGCGGCTCTTTGCCGCTCCCTAGCTCCGCTCGCCGCTTGTCCTCAAACCTCTCGTTATTGCGTTCAGGCTTGCCTGCTAGCCTCGCTATAGGGAAAGACAGGTGGTGGACACAGGCGTATTCAGGGCTAAGTCAACCACCTGTAGGTCACAACAAACTCTAACCTTCTTTGGGCGACCATTCAAAACGAAGTTGAAGTTGCGCGTCACGAGATTCGGGATCACAAGCTTCTGCGGTAAAATTCAACTTATGAAAAGGAGATGCTGTCCCCATTTTCTCTAAGTTAGCACAAAAATCGGTATTTAGATTATGCCTTGTAACCTCAACACTGCCTTTCCTGCTTTTAGTCGAACTTGGGAGGAAATAGGTGGTCGGATTAAGTTTAAATTTTTTCCACTCAATCACATCAAGCACCCTGCATTCAAAATTTACACGATCAGCCAACGTCTTGTTTACCCCAGAGACACCATCACACAGCTGACCTTGATAGGTCCCCGCAGCAATAACCGTCGCCCTTTTAGGGGCACGTTCACTACCGTTGAATACCAGCTTTTGAAAGCTTGGAATAACCCCAGCATGTCGCTTGCACATAATTTGACAGCCTACATGAATATTCATACTTTTCTTTCTCCACCAGCCGAGATTCAGACACTTCCCGTTGACACATTCCAGAGTGTAGGAAACTTCATCCAAATAAATTTTACTTGGATGTTGATCTGGCTTATCATGTGCGTAAAGACCGGCACTAGCAAGACCAGAAACCACCGAGGCAAGCAAAAACACTGAAATTTTCATAACATCTCCTTAAAAATGGATAGACAATAAAATATAGTGGCCAAGTGTATCGTTTTTTTCTTTGTTTTGCAACAATAAAATATATTTTTTATTGTGACCTATAATTTTACCAATAACATGTGGTAATTATTATTAAATCTCACACACCACCACCACAAGAGACTGTATTTTTCGCGGCATGTGTCTCCACTTGTAGGCGGGGAAGAATTTGGCCTGGCTGCGATGTCAGCGGTTATATTTAGCGTGCGCGGCCTGCACTAAAGCGCACCCTTGTGCCAAGGAAACACGCGGCTGGTAGCCGAGTTCTTGCCGAGCACGACTGATGTCATACCAGTGTGCAGTTGCGAGTTGGGCGGCGACAAAGTAAGTCAAGGGCGGCTCATTTTCGTTGCCGAGCCAGCGAAAGACGGTTTCGCACAGTGTGCCTAGACACAGTCCGAGACGGCGGGGGATTTTTCGGGTGATGGCTTGCCGTCCACAGGCAGCCAGCAGAGCATTGAGGAATACAGCCACGCGCCGCGGTTCGCCGCTGGAAATGAAGTAGCTGCGGCCGCTGAGGTGATGCTGGTGGCGTAATGCTTGGGCGGCGCACAGATGGGCTGCCGCGGCATCGCTGAGGTAGGTCGTGTCGATTAAGTTGGTGCCGTCGCCGATAAAACGCAGGCGGTTGGCACGGGCAAGCAGGCGGGGCAAAAAATGCGGGTCGCCTACTCCCCAAATCAAGTGCGGGCGCAAGGCTAGGGTATGCAGCTCAGGACGGCGATCTTGCAGGACGTACTGCTCGGCAATTGTTTTGGTCTCTTGGTAGGCACAGAAGAATTTCTGCGTATAGGGCGTGTCTTCGTTAACCCCCTCCTGTGCCTGCCCAGAGAAGGTCACACTGGGACTGCCAGTGTAGACGAGATACTTGACCCCATGATGCAGGCAGGCTTGCACAATATGCGCAGTGCCGTGCACGTTGGTGTCGTAATACAATTGCCGCTTGCCCCATACCCCTGCCCGTGCCGCGATGTGAAAGACAATATCAACTCCCTGCACCGCCTGCCGCACGGATTTCGCATTGCCAAGATCGCCACACATGCTCTCAACTCCGAGACGCACAAGCGCGGCATAGCGCTGGCGTGAAAACGAACGCACCCGATAGCCCGCAGTAAGCAGCTGCTTGACCAACTCAAAACCAAGAAAGCCACCACCACCTGTTACGAGGGCATACATTTACCGACCTCTCGTGTCAGTTGTTCGCGCAAAATTTTAGCGTTGTGCCGCCGATCGACGGGTAGTTTTTTTAAAAAATAAAAGCGGGTGATGGCCATGGTAATGTTAAATTTTTGTGCCAACTGCTGCAATTCTTCTCGCAATTTTTTTTGCTGCGCGGCGGATTGTCTTTGCAAGGTCTCGATGCACAAGCCTGCCTGTCGTTGGCCTGCGGTGTTGACCGCGATCAAGGCCGTGCGTCTCACCTCTGCATGCGCGTTGAAGATACCCTCACAACACACAGTATACAGCGTGCCTGCCGCGCATTGCACCCGCTGTGATTTGCGCCCGCAATACCACAGTCGTCCTGCCGCGTCGTAATAGCCGAGATCGCCCATGCGATGGTAGGTTCTGCCTTGGAACACGTATCTTGCTTCAGTTTCAGCCTCAGCGTAGTAAGAGAGCGACAGCCACGCGGCACTGACGGTAATTTCGCCTACCTCTCCCAGTGTCAGGTGCAAGTTTTTGTTAGCAGGCAACACCCCGTCGTGAATGGCAATTATCTTGACATCGACGGCTGCCAGCGGTTTGCCGATGCAGATGCCCGCCCCCCGTGCCGTGGCTGGGGCCGTGTGACGCAAAATCTCGTGACTGCCGATAAGGGACACAGGTAAGGCTTCGGTTGCACCGTACGGTGTGAATACCTGTGTATCAGCAGGCAACAGCGGGGCAAGAGTGCGCAAGATGCGAGGATTGACGGGAGCTCCAGCACATATCACTTGTTGCAAGGTAGGTAAGGTGATGCCGTGCTGTCTGCCGTAAGCGGCAAGTTTATCAAGCACCGCGGGCGAACAGAACATCGAGGCGATGTTGAAACGGCGGAAGGCGGCCAGCAAATTTGTGGGATTGACACGAGCTGGGCGTGTCATGTCCATCGCGGGCAATACCGTAGTGCGACCTAGTAGCGGGCCGAAGAGTGCGAACAGTGGAAAGGTGGCGAGGTCGTAGCTATCGCCCTTGATGGCAAACATGTCACGCAAGGCGGCGAGTTGGGCGGCGAAGATATGGTGCGTGTAAACTACGCCTTTGGGCGTGCCCGTGCTGCCGCTAGTGAAGGTGATTGCGGCAATATCCTGCTTCCCTGCTGGCCAGCTAGAGGTGTGCAGGTGGGTGTCAGTGCGCAGACAACTCGCGGGCCTGAGGGTGTGCTTGACCCGCAGGGCAGCAATGGCGCGCAACAGCAACTGTACTGTAGGCGTGGCGATAAGCACATCAGGTTGCAGCCGTCGTAGGCAGCGGCGTAAGTTTTGGCTTCCCAGGCGTGGATCGATAAAGACGGGCACCGCGCCAATTTTAAATAGTGCATACACCAACACGAAAAAATCCAGCGTCGGTGGCAAAGCAGGCAATGTCTTCGTGCCGGCCCGCACTCCCAGCACCTGCAATCTGTGTGCGGTTTGGGCAACACGGCGTGCCATCTGTGCGTAGTCGAGCTGTTGCCAGTCTTGGCCGTGGGCACGCAACAAGCAGATACGAGATGGGTGTTGTTGTGCATGGGTGCTGAGCATGTCGGCAATGTTCATGCCTACATCTCTATTTCGGCAAACGCTAGCATCTTGCCGTTGCCTTTAGCCATCGCTGCACCTATCGTGTAGTTAGACAGTTTCCCCACCCGGTCGCCATCCTACTGCGCGGCAGGTCGGCTGTCAAACACCAGCACCTATACTTACCATAACCATCTCTAAGCGGCAGTGTATGGTAGGCACTTTACGCGTCACCTGCAACATGCACACTTACCATAACCATTGAAAATCTTTATCCAGCACGACCACCTGCCTAGCTGGTTAAATTTTCTCTAACCAGCACCCATACTCACCATAACCACTAAAATCTGCACCTATACTTACCATAACCAATAATCAGCAGAGAGTGTCTGGCGGCACTGCACGCGTCACTGCAACCACTTACCATAACCATGTATAAGCTTTCTCCACTCCCCCTATACTTACCATAACCATCTACAAGTTTGATATATGTAACACCTCAGACTTTACTGCAACAACTCTTCAGTTTTGCTTTAGACCTCTTGGCAAAACTGAAGCAAAGGAAGATGGCTGTTTGGCGAGAAATTTCAGCTCATTTGCTCTTCACTGAGTTCAATCTTGATTGAGCTTGATAGACATGACTAGAGATGTAAATTTCAGCTCATCTGCTCTTCACCGAGTTCACCAGCCAGCGCGGTGGTAAACAGCTGTTCAATTTCGGCACGATCGCTGCGTGTGCCTTGCAGCAACATCATTTTGACGAGGCTAGTTTCGATGGTCATGTCGCGGCAGGAAATCGCGCCACAGGCCTGCGCGGCACGTCCGCCCTCGTAGAGAGACAGGTCAACACAGCCGCGGGGGGATTGGCTGGCAATGGCAATAGTGAGACCGCGTTTACTATGTGCTTCAAGCCATTGCAACAGGCGCGGGTGGAGAGGTATATTGCCTGCACCAAAGCCTTGTAGGAGCACGGCTTTGAAGTTTGCAGGTGGCAAAATATCAAAGAGTGTTGCCGTGAAGCCAGGATGTAACTTAAGACATAGCACTTTCGTTTCAAAATGCGGGGTGGGGAAAAAATTTTGGCGTTCTCGCCGCATGTATTCACGATTGAGTGTGACATGCAAACCAAGTTGTCCGAGTGGAGGATAGTTGGGAGAATGAAAGGCACTGTAGCGATTGCTGCTGATTTTTTGCGTGCGATTGCCACGCCATAGTGTGTTGTTAAACAGCACCGCAGTCTCGGGAATATCTCTGGTCGCCAGCTCAATCGCATCAGTGAGGTTGGTGCGAGCATCGGTGCGTAACATGCACAGTGGTCGCTGTGCGCCAGTAAGAATAATTGGCTGCATAACGTCGGCCAGCAAAAAAGACAGTGCCGCGGCGGTGTAGGCAATGGTGTCCGTGCCATGCAAGATCACAAAGCCATCGCAGTTGTTCTGTTCGGCCCGCACAATCCCTGCCAGCTGTAGCCAGTGCGAAGGCTGAACGTTGCTGCTGTCAAGGTTAAACGGCACTCGCAGCTCAAGCTCAGCAATGTCAGCTAACTCAGGCAACGAGTGTAACAACATCTCCGGGTTTTGCAGTGGACGCAACACACCATCCTTGCCCTGCACCATGCCGATCGTGCCACCCGTATGGATGATAATTACCTTACGTCTATTCCGCAACTTGGTTGGCATTTAGCAATATTCCCCTGTCGCCCTAGCGAGGCAATGCCTAGCGAGGCAAGGCCTTGGTGGCATAACAAAAAATTTCACGATTGCCCTTCGTGCCGCATATACGGCAATCGACGGCGGTAAAATTTTTGTAGCCATGGGCTTTGAAAAAATTTTTAATCTTCTGCAGAGCATAGTCACGCTGCTTATTATCTCGCACCACCCCGCCATGAGGCACGAGAGTGCGTGGCAACTCAAACTGTGGCTTGACCAACACTAAAAACTCCGCGTGTGGCAGATGAGCAAGCACTGACGGCAAGATTGAGGTCAGCGAGATGAAACTGACATCAGCGACGACGAAATTGCTATGCTGATAATTTTGTCCAGCAAAAGTGCGGATGTCGGTTTTTTCAAAAACTTTCACCCGCGAGCAGGTGCGCAAGCTCCAGGCCAGCTGATTCGTGCCGACATCAACCGCGGTCACCGTCGCCGCACCGTGTTGCAGGCAACAGTCGGTGAAGCCCCCTGTCGAAGCACCGATATCGAGCACATGCTTGTCCTTTACTCGTAGACGCAGATCTTTGAGGGCGAGTGCGAGTTTTTTGCCGCCACGACTGACGTAGAGTTTGCTGGGTTTGACACGCAGTGTGGCTGAACGTGACACTTGCTGCGCGGGACTAGTGACCTTGAGTTCTTCAACGAAGACCTGCCCTGCCATAATCTTGGCGTGTGCCAGCGGCAATGAGGCAATCATGCCCTGTTCTAGCAGTAGCTGGTCAATTCTTACCCGTTCCGCACCCATGCTAGTTTTTTGGCAAACTAAAGCAATTTCGTCAACCGCCGAATGTTGATTAGGAGGGACGTGCTATGAGCAAGCAGATCAGTATCTTGAGTATCGACGGGCGGGGTGTCGCACAACACCTTGATTTAAAGGGATTTCGTGAGATGGGCTTTCGAGCCGAGGCGTTGCACAGTCACGCGTCGGCACAGGCATTGCTACGTGCTGCCGATAAGCAAGAAGCTGTTGAAATCATCGCAGCTTTGGCGATCAAGGAAAGTATTAACCTCATCATCATCAATCTCGACACGGATCTAGTTGATGCCCTACACCTCATGCATCAATTCCGCCGTCGCACCTCCACGGCTGACATCCTACTGGTAGCAACCAGCGTGCAGACCGAAGGCCTGCTGGAGGAACGAGTGTTGCAAGCTGGAGCTGATTTGTTCGTCTTGCAGCCATTGCCGCGCCAAAATTTTATCAAACAAATTAGGGGATTGCTTAGGCAACAGTCACGTGTGGACGAGCGGGTAAAAATTGCTGGTCGTGCCGAGTTTATCTGGGAAAATACCCGCTACCAGTGTGGCATTGCCAACATTTCTCGCAGCGGAGTATTGCTGGCGACGAGAATTAATTTTGAGAAAGGCACAGTTGTCAGCATAAATATTTTCCTCGCTAACGCCCGCCAGCCTCTGATAGTTGAGGGTGAATTCGTCCGTGTGTCCACCCAGAAAGACAAAGGCATCGGGGTAAAGTTTACCTCACTGTCCAGCGAACAAGTCACAACCCTTGAGCGTTTCATCGCCCAGCACTCTAGCGAGGCACTAGAGATGGTCTATTACTGACAGCAAGTTGCCGTTCAGAATACATGCCAATCGTCAGGATGAAAACGACAACTATCCTGCCACACTTGACAAGCTCGACGATGACGATAAGCTGCGGACAACGAAGTGGCTGGAAGGATGATCGTCGTCGCCGCGGCAAAATTTGAAACCGAGCCTTTGCGCAACAAATTAGCACCACAGGTAGGTATTGATTGGCTGTGCTGTGGTGTCGGAGTGATTGCTGCCGCCGCTGCGGGGCAACGCCTGCGAATTTCCTGCCGCGGGCGAGAAGTAATATTTATCGGCAGCTGTGGCACGTTCGGTAAGTTCAAGAAAATTATGCTGTGCCGCGCCCAAGCACTGCACTGGTCACCGACCTGTGCCCGCACAGGCTTATCGTACGCGGTCGATGCAACCCCGCCGTTGTCTTGCCCATCTTCATCTTGCTACAATGACCTGCCAGTTGCAGAAGTTTTTTGTGCACCCAACATAAGCCTAACAAATACTTTGCCCGCGGCTGCACCAGCAGGTATACTGTGCGTCGAGAACGTCGAGGCGTACGCATTTTTGTCACAGCTGGGCGACACCGCGTCGTCGGTCAGTGTCCTGCTCGCCATCACCAATGCGGTTGGCAAGGACGCACATCAGCAGTGGCAGCAGCACCATGCACAGGCGGCACGACTGACTGCTGCGTATGTTATGCAGCGACGATTCACGAGCTTTGCAACCTGAAGGGATACAGCCATGCAGCGCGGCGAACCTAAAGAATTACTCAAGCTTGACCTGTTTCGAGTAGAAAAATTGCCGGTCGAAGGTCGTCCCTTCTATCGCATTGTCGCACCCGATTGGGTCAACATCGTGCCGCTAACTTCACAGGGCAAGGTGCTGCTGATTCGTCAGTTTCGTGTTGGCATTGAGGGCACAACGCTGGAAACGCCTGGCGGTGTGGTTGCCGCGGAGGAAAAAGACATGACGATGGCTGCAGTGCGCGAACTCGAAGAAGAAACAGGCTTCACCAGTCGTAACATCTTGCCGCTTGCAGCACTCAACCCCAACCCTGCCATCATGACCAACACCGTGCATTTCTTCCTCGCCCTGAACTGCGAGCCAGCCGTGCCACGCCAGCATTTCCACGATGACGGCGAATTGGATTTGCGCACCGAAGCCGTTGCCAGCGCAGACCTCGACATGTTGGTGCGCAGTGGACGTGTCAACCACTGTCTCTCCGCCCTAGGCATCATGTTGGCGCAAAAATATCTTGACAAAGAGCATTAGCTTTTTAATTTTCGCTTGCGCTGCGTCTTTTTTGTAACGCTCGCTTCGCTCGCTACGCGGCTCTTCGTAACGCTCGCTTCCTAGCTCGCTGCTTGTGCTCTGATCTCCCTGTATTGCGCTGAGGCTTGTTCTTTAGCCCCTCTTCCTGTTTTCAAACCTCTTGGCTGTCACGTTGAGACTTGCCTACCGAGAGCTCCATGAACGGCGAGGCGAGGCCGTACGAAAACTCGACCATAAATACTGCTATATTGCCGTCAGATTATGCTTTTGCACAAGGCATGTGCTCACAACCTATTTTAGGGAGAGTTTCTCGGTAGGGCTGCGCCTCGCCCAGCTACGCTGCTTTTTGTTCCGCTCGCTTGCTAGCTCGCTTCGCTCGCTACGCTGCTTTCTGTATCGCTCGCTTCCTAGCTCGCTGCTTGCGCTCAGACCTCTTGCTATTGCGTTGAGGCTTGCTCTCAAACCTCTCGGCGGTTGCCCCCACCTCTTGCCTACCGAGAGCTCCATGAACGGCGCGGCAAGACCGTGCGAAAACTCGCACCACAAATACTGCCATATTGCCGTTAGATTATGCTTTTAGATAAAAGTATGTGCCACACCTATTCGGGGGCGAGTTTCTCGGCAGGTCTGTGCCGTGCCAAGATAACGGAGGTACGGGCTAAGGAAGGTCTGTGCCTCTCGCGATTGCGTTCAGATTACTTTTTGCATAAGGCATGTACTTGCACCTATTCGGGGGGAGAGTTTCTCGGTAGGTCTGCGCCTCGCCAAGATAACGGAGGTTTGGGCTAAGTAGGGCCTGTTCTCCGCTGCTCCCTGCCAAGACAACGGAGGTACGGGTTAAGTAGTGTCCTTGCCCCCAAGCCTTCTTGCGGTTGCCCACACCTCTTGCCCACCGAGAGCTCCACCTAGAAAATTAAGAAGCGCAGCTACCACCAACAAGTGAAGCTGCGCTAACCACAAACAACGTGGCTACGGCATACACCGAGGTCGCTAGCAGTTCAACCCATATTTTCTTTAAATAGTGCGACTTTCCCTGACTTGAGCATATATCAGGGAATTTTTTCAACGCGGGTTACATTTCTCCACCGCGGTCGGGATTCCAATCGCTGGGGATCGGGCCGTAAGAGAAGCTATCTTGCCAGGTCAACACACAACCGTCAACTTGGGTAATTTTGCCGGTGAGGGTTGTGATGTCGTCGATGCGATTAGCACCGGAAACATAGCTGAGTTCAACCCGCGAGCCATCTTTTTTCTTGAGACTGATGTCGGTTCTGTTCGGAAACTTTTGGTATCGAGATATTGGTAAACGAGGACGCTCTTGTCTTGTATAATCGCAACGCTGACTATCTTCACAGATACAACAACTGCCTTCGCAGGAATCGCGGCTCGGACAATCTTCATAGGTTTCGCTGTTGCCACTGACGATGCCATCATTACTGCCGCCAAGCACCAGCTGTTTGCTCCGCAAAATAACCGCGTGCTTAGCGATAACTAGCTTCTTATCACCGACCTTTAGCGCGTAGCTGAAGTATAGACCAGGATCGAAACCAGCTATGTCCAAGACCGAGGTAAATGCATGTTTACCAGCTGAGCAAGTGGTAAACTTCCTCGACTGATCACTGATGGTCAATTTACCCGAACCTATGTACGCACTGGGCACACCGTTAGCAAATACCGCCGAGGCAAACAAAAACAGCACCATAGGCAACAACTTCATCACACTCTCCAATAAAATTAATAAAAATACGCGAATATCGGGTTTCCCTCAGATTTTCTAGCGCTCGCATCGCCCCCACCATTAACCGGGGGTTTGAGCCTAGCTTTAGTTAGAAAAGCAGACAGCTTATCCGTATCAAAATCTGTCTGATAGTCAAATCTCTCACAGGATAGGCGGTCAAAATTGGCCACTCCGCTCTGGACCGCGGTGTCCACAATCTCTGTCTGTGTCATTGCTACGTCAGAAGCTCCGCGACGAACGTAAGCAGAGCCCTTGTATAGATGAGGTTTTACGCCGCTCTCTTCAACAGTTATGGCCAATATATATTTTCGATCCTCACCGTGGGGCGGCCATAAAAGGACTTCGACGGTGGCATCGATGTATGGGTCACAATTCCGCTGAAGATGCTGAATATCACTTTTCAACTTGTTGGTGGTTTCGGCCTTAATTCCTGTCACCATGCTGGAGTCGGACATGCCGACAAGAATCAGCCCCCCAGAGGTGTTAGCGAACGAGCAAATTGAGTGCCCCATATCGGAGACATACTTTACTTTGAATTCAACGCATTTGCCCTCGCCCGATGCTAAAGCATCCTTGATCCTACTAGCCACATCGTTCATATTCCAACCTAGCCACACGACAAGGCGGCTTACCTACCACGCGACACTTTACACCGTCAATGGAAAATCATCTTGGCCTCGCTAAAATTGTAGGGGCAATAATTACAGTATGTTATCTCCTGAAAACACCATTTACACCGCCAATTACACCGACACCCTCGCTTTTTGGGGTGCAGTTCCGTTGATGACGGAGGCGCTATCAGCAAAAAGGGGCTACCACCTGCCTCGCTTGCCTCCCGCCCCCACTTGGGCCACACAGATCAGCCGAACAACTGACGGAGGACACCGTGACCACCAACCTAGAGAAGCTGACCTTCCTACAAAGAACCCATCCCGAAATGTGCATTATGAGTGGGGAACGTTGGTTTCGCCTGACCTGGGCCGATTCGCGCTGTGGCTATCCCCATCCCTTTTTTTCCTAGGTCTGGGGGTGGTGGTTGGGTGAGAGATTTTTATGGTTGGGTTGGTGTACCGGTTTTGCAAGCTGCCCGAGAGTGTGGCCAGCATTGTTTAATATCGCCACTTGCTACTTCTGCTGGAGAAGTGGCTTTGGCGACGATGTCATCTCCATCCTTTACCCTGACAGCCAGTTCCTTTAAGATTGCCTGATTACACTCCTCCTCATTTTCAACTCTATTAGGAAGTAGGAAATGATATTTCTTATCGTCTACCTCGCTTATGTATGTCCAACTTCGGCTACCGTCCCAAGGTCCTCTAAGCATCACCTGAAAGTAATCTGATTTGAGATTTTCTGCCGAATCTGAACCCTCTTCATCCAGGCACAACTCAATTGATTTGGTTACCCCTGGGTAATGACCACTATGCTTCAACAGTTCCTGACAAATATCCTTCGGAAACCTGAAGTTAACTGCAAGATGACCATCCTGTTTATTCGGAAATCTATATTGCAGGTATATATATTCAATTTTATCGTCCTCAGTGCACATTCGTACATCGCTGAAATCTGCTTTCGCTTCCGCTGCCACCTCGCCCTCCTCAACCTGACAGCCGCTCAGTGCCATAATCGCCAGAGCGGTAACCGCAACAACTCTCATCACTTACCTCCAAAAAATACCAGCACACCGTGTTCAGACCACACAACGTATCGACCGTTTTTTTTTTTTTTGCTTTAGCTCTGCTTGTGATTTTGTCAGATTTTTTTTGTAACTCGCCAATATGTTGGCTGAATTTTTTGGCTACGCTGCGCAGCGTGGCGCAATAAAATTACATAGGTTTTGATAATATACTATTGACACTACACTTACTTTAATATACGTTGGTGTGCGGTTGCTTATTAATAGGATGATTAGAGCATACAATTGGTGGATTAAATGAAGTATACAATTACTATAGCAGTCTTTGTCCTGGTCACTGGCCTGGTGCAGGCAAAGGCGTTACCCGGTGTACGCGGGAAATCTTTTATGTCACAGAGCTTTGGGCGGTTGCCGCATTTTTGGGGGCAGGAGGCGGTGTTCACACCTGAGGCACGTCGCTGGTTGGCTCGTTTGGATTTGGCTACAAAAGAAGGCTTTTATCGACCAACTGTCGGTATTTGGGATGTCTTTCATGGCGAAGATGGCGAAGGTGGGAGAATTTCTTCCGAGTTCTTACAGGATGCTTCCGTCGCGCGGGTTGGGCAGGAATTGCAGAAAGAACTTGCTGCGAACACTTCCTCGACGCGACTTGGTTGGCATGGTCTCTATGTCACTAGTGTTGCGGTGGGTGCGCCTCCGTTTGGGATTAGTGTTTTTGGCGAATTAAATTTTTTGATCAACCGAAACAGGTACACCACTGGACAGATCGCTGAACAGATTGCTGGCAAGATTTATCGACAAGATATTTATGGTAGCATAAGCGGACTTGACGTTCTCAACGTCTCGCTTCATAGAAAAGGGCCTAAAGTTGACTTGAGCGATGTGCTTCCTAGCTACACGACTATCGTTACGGCGGCTGGCAACGAATCCTTGCGGGTGGAGGACTCCATAGATCGTTTCCTGAAAAGACCCAAGCCAATCTTGGTCGGTGCGATCGATCCTCGTGGTGAGATAAGCGACTACTCCGATGATGGCCATATCTATGCTCCAGGCGACCACCGGTTCCCCGACGGTAAGCGTGGTGATGGCACAAGCTTATCAGCCCCGACGGTCAGCGGGGCACTTGCCGATATGTTTGCCATCCTGCCTCCCACCGCGATCACAAGCCTCACAGCTGAACCGCTTGATTACAATGAATTTACCAAGCAGTATGAGTTCCGCAATCTAATTGTTCACCTGTTGCAGGAAACTTCTACCCCTATGGCGACGAATGACGAAAACATCCGCAATGGCGGCATATTAAACCATTACAAATTACTGCGGGTCGCACATCGTATTGCCCAACAGGCAAGCAGTGGTGATCAGAGCGTGGCACAACTGATCGGAGATCCCCGCACGTATGATTTCACTGCCGAAGCGCGACAGCTCTACGAGGAAACTGTGCGTTTACGCAACTCGGGAGGTAATTACTCATCACAAGCCGTGTTATCCAAACTGCGGGAGGCGGTGGCACTCGATGCACTCAACCAGGATGCTCGCCGGGCACTAGGAGCAGTTTACGCGCAGGCTGGCTACACAAGTTTAGCTGATTTCTACGGTGTCCCCCCAATCTTAGCGGCAAGGCTACAGCCACGAATTCACCTCACGATGGATCTTGAATGGGGATATTCGGAACTTTTTAAAGCTAGCCTGCTAAACCTTTATGCTAAAGAAATTAACACGCCACAACTCGTTCATAGGTATCTGAACAAAGACCTCTTGCTGGCCATGATGTGGGCGGACAGCGAAGAGCCTATGGGGTGGAATAAACAGGACTTGCCTGCAGACAATCCTTGGCTGAGCTTTAACTGGTTTAATCCCCTGCTCTTTATCATAAACTATAGCAAGGATGTGCAACAGGCTAAACAACTGGTCGATGCCATGCTGAAACGGTTTGACATCAGCGACGAGGAGAAAGTAACTCTCACACTACCAAGTCTTCGGCGTGAAACATTGGCGGAAGGAAATGTACTTGAAGAAATCATCAGCGAACGCCGGATCGAGATTGACACGGACTTCTTAATCAGAGCCTATTCCTATGAAGCACGCGTTGCCCGACAGTTGCCGATGTTCGCGGGGCAGTCGCTAAACCTGGTCGAGTGGTCGATTTTGCACGATAGCCGCGAACTGTTTGCATATAATTACGAGATGTTGCAGGAAATTATTGGATACAATGTTCTTGGCAACAGCTATACCACTGTGGACGAGATGTCTGCCGCGGATGATCTCGATGATGCGTATAATCTGAAGTTAGCGAACGAGATAGCCAAGGAACTGGAAGGACATATTAACTTTACCGTCAAACACACCGACAACCGTGAGGCTCTAAAAAAACTGCTCGACTTACATAAACAGGTCAGCCCAGCATCCGAGCATCAGGCTTTGCTCGATAGTATCACGCCGAATTAAAAGTTCCGAGTTCCGCATGCAATCATCTGTAAGGCTTGCTGCGCTACACGATGCTTTTTCGTAACGCTCGCTTTCTAGCTCGCTTCGCTCGCTACGCTGCTTTTTGTAACGCTCGCTTTCTAGCTCGCTCTTTGCGCTGCGCACTGCTTTTTGTAACGCTCGCTTCGCTCGCTACGCTGCTCTTTGCCGCTTCCTAGCTCCCCGCTCGCTCCCTGTCCTCAGACCTCTCGCGATTGCGTTCAGTTTATTTCTTTGCATAAGGCATGTGCTTATACATATTCGTGGGGAGTTTCTCGGCAGGTCTGTGCCGTGCCAAGATAACGGGGGTGCGGGCTAAGGTGCTAGCTCCGCTTGGGTTTGCCACGAAGACCCCTGCTTGCCCCCTAGCCTCTCGCTGCGCGATGCTTTTTGTATCGCTCGCTTCGCTCGCTACGCTGCTCTTTGCCGCTTTCTAGCTCCCCGCTCGCTCCTTGTTTTCAGACCCCTCGCGGTTGCGTTCAGGCTTGTCATCAGGTCTCTCTGCTTGTTATCAAGCCTCTCGGTCTAACGATGGAGTCAGGATTTTGTCCTTGAAGATTGGCTTGCCGTCAGCTACATTCCCGCCCGACTTCGAGATAAGGGATCGAGTTCAATGGCAGAGGGCTCCACAGTCAGAGATCGGTTGCAGAGGGTCATCGCTAGCGGTGAGGGCTACCGGACAGAGTTCAAGGAAGGCTATCATCCCTCCATGGGAAGGGAGATGGTCGCCTTTGCCAATTCACGCGGTGGAAAGATTTACATCGGAGTGTCTGACAGCGGGCAAATAGTTGGTGCCGATGTCAGTAACAAAATTAGAAGTCAAATTAATGACTTAGCTCGGAACTGCGATCCGAGAATCCCTATCACGGTACAAGTGCTAGAGAAGGAGAAGGTGCTGGTTGTCTCGGTCAAATCCGGTCGAGACAAGCCATACAAATGCACAGATGGTTTCTATATTAGATCGGGTGCTTCGTCGCAAAAAATGACCCGCGATGAAATTAAATCCTTCATGCAGTCCATAGGGACAGTCTCCTTTGATGGTGCTATTTGCTTGGATTTTTCTTACCAAAAACATTTTTCTGAAGAAAAACTGCGCGGATTTTTGCGCAAGCTGGCAGTTAACCGCGAGATGGCTAGACACCAAGGCAACAATGATCTCTCTGAATTATCTCTCCCCAGAGGTGGTTTCGACTTTAATTTCGGCCAGGACTGGGGTGGAGCAAAGCACAAACGTAATATCTGTGAAATTTTGCAAAACCTCGCAGTAGTAAGAGGTTCGGTAAACAGTTTGAAATTCAATAACGCGGGTGTGTTGTTTTTTGCGGAAAAACTTCATGAGTTTTATATCCATACTGCCGTAGATTGTGCCTTGTTCAAAGGCACTGACAAGCTTTACATCATTGACAGAAAAACTTTTAATCAGGATCTGTTGGCTAACATTGATAGTGCTATGGCTTTCCTTCACCGCCACCTTAATCTATCGTATCACTTTCCTAGCAACAAAATTCAACGTGAGGAATCGTTAGAGATACCTATCGGTGCTTTGCGGGAAGCAGTTGTCAATGCTGTCACGCATCGGGATTATTTTGATGATCGTGCTACTGTTAAGGTTGAAATATACGACGATCGAGTAGAAATCGACAGTATCGGAGGATTGCCCAGTGGTTTGAGTAAACGTGCTTTTGCCGAGAGTAGTAGAAGTATCGCCCGTAACCCTCTTTTAGCAGATCTCATGCTAAGGGCTGGGTATATCGAGAAGATGGGCACCGGTATCCGCAAAATGCAAACACTTACCGCGCAAGCAGGATTGCCCCCCGTGCAATTTAAAATTGACAAAGCTTTCGTTACAGTAATTTTTCGTCGGCTGACTGCTAGCGCGGCGCACGGCTCTTTGTAACGCTCGCCTTACGAGGCTTTTTGTAACGCTCGCTACGCTGCTTTTTGCCGCTTCCTAGCTCGCTACGCTCGCTGGACTTTTTGCCGCTTTCTTGCTCCCTCGCTGCTTGCACTCAGACCCCTCGTGATTGCGTTCAAGCTTGACCCCAAGCCCCCCTTCTCCAAACCTACCAGTTTGATTTCATCTAGTACCGTGCTACAGTGGTCGAGACCACACAGGAGACTGAGCAATGCAACCCACATCTAGCCGCGGTGATCATGGTTATCGTGCGGTGTCGGCGACGCAGGATTTGATGACGGTCGCAGTTGCCAGTCGTTGGGCGAGTAAATATCTGCGTAAAAACGTTACACCCTCTAATATCGCCTATCTTATTCAATATGGGCGCATTCGCAAACTTGAGCGTGGTGGCACGACCGCGGTCTCGAAACGAGAACTAATCGACTACTATCGCACCTATAATCAGCAGCGCAAAGACAGCTGGCAAGGACACGATGCGAACTGGGCATTGTCGTTTGCAGATGTGAAAGAAGCGGAAACAACCAAACACGTGCATCGTCTGCATCCTTACAAGGGCAAGTTTATCCCCCAGTTGGTAGAATATTTTCTTGATGAGCACACGGATAAATTCAAACGGCAGGTTTATTTTCAGCGTGGTGATATAATTCTCGACCCGTTTTGTGGTAGTGGCACGACGCTGGTGCAAGCAAACGAACTAGGCATGCCTGCGATTGGCATTGATATTTCGGCGTTCAACACTTTGATTAGCAACGTTAAGGTGGGTGCACACAACTTACCTAGCATAGCAGAAACAGTTGCTAGGCTCAGTGATAAGCTGCAACATCTTGTCATAAGCTCACGTCTGCCTGCCTTTGAAGCACATCTCGCTCAAGAATTGTCGCAATTTAATGCTGAGCACTTTCCTTCGCCTGAATTTAAGTATCTGGTGCGACAAGGTGAAATTGACGAAAAAACTTACGGCCCTGCACAGGCACAGAAGTTTCTGCCCCGCTATCATCGGTTACTTGCTGAATACAAAGTTAAGTTATTGCAGGCAAGCAACGATAGAAACTTTCTCACTAGATGGTATCTGCACCCTGTGCGTAGAGAAATCAACTTTCTGGCTGAGCATATTGCCAACTCTAGCAATGCAGGCGATCGAGAGGTAATGACAATTATGCTGAGCCGCACTGTGCGTTCATGCCGTGCCACGATGCATGCCGACTTGGCAACACTGAAAGAGCCGATGACCACGACTTACTATTGTGCCAAGCATGGCAAGGTTTGTCGCCCGCTGTTTTCGCTGTTCAGTTGGTGGCAACGTTACAGCAAAGACACTTTGCAACGTCTAGCAAAGTTTTCCCAGCTACGCACCGCACAGCCACAGTTCTGCTTGACAGGTGATGCACGCCATCTCGATATCGCTAACGAACTCAAACATAAACACCCTAAACTTGCCGCACTAGTCGAAAAACAAAAAATCCGCGGTATTTTTTCTAGTCCACCCTATGTTGGTCTCATAGATTATCACGAGCAACATGCGTATGCCTATGACCTCCTCGGCTTGCCCCGTCGTGATAGCCAAGAGATCGGCCGCTTGCAGCAAGGCAAGAGCAGGCAAGCGCAAGCTGATTACATACGAGGTATTGCTGCGGTTCTGCGCAACTGCCGTCGCTTCCTTGCCGATGATAGTGATATTTTCCTCGTTGCTAACGACAGCCTCAACCTCTACGAACAAATCGCCGCTCAAGCACAAATGCATGTCGTCAACCGCTTCAAACGCCCGGTACTTAACCGCACCGAAAAAGACAGAGCCGCATACTCAGAGATTATTTTTCATTTGCGATCGCGATGGCAAAAAACCCGCAGCTAGATGTCTCCTTGTGACTAGCCCCCTCATTGTGCAAAACGCCCAATGCGGGGGTCTTCATCCCACGGGTTCCGACATTCCGATGGTAAATCAGGCCAGCATTCATTTTCTTTTTTAAGGCTAAACGGAGCCTCCTCACCTTCCAGAGGTTCTCCTTCCCCTGGAGGGAGAATAACATCCACTTTAGCCACAATCCACCTCAAAGCCTTAGTATCAGAATCACGAGCTGGTTCAGAATCACTCGGTGGTGCAGCTGGTGGGTTTTCGTGTGATCTGGTTCTTCTTGAATTTACATCTTTTAATTTGCACAGAAAACGATAATTAGTACCATCGTCTTCTCCATAGAGTGCCACTCTATCATCCCCTTTAGGTTTAACAGATAGAAACGTCAACTCCTTCTTCTTATCACAGCGTTTTGCTGGAGCCATCTCAGTTGTTAAGGGGCTGTCCCCGGTAAGATTAAGACAAATTTGGTGCCCCCACCCTTCTTTCCATCTTAATAGGAAGTGGAGCGATAGCGGAGTGTGTCCGGGAATGTCATAGTTATCTGTACGATAATGTGGGCACATCGGAGGTCTACTTGTCGGTTCTACGAATCCCCCAGGATCGATCTTAACCTCCGCGACCTCTTCGTCCTGCTCAACCTGACAGCCGCTCAGTGCCACCATTGCCAAAGCCATAACTGCTGTAATTTTCATCATTCACCTCCAAAAAAATATTGCCAGCACCCAGTGCTTAGACCACGCAACGTATCGACCGTTTTTTTTTGCTTTAGCTTTGCTTGTGATTTTGTCCGTATTTTTTTGTAACTCGCCAATATGTTGGCTGAATTTTTTGGCTGCGCGGCTTTCTATATCGCTCGCTACGCGACTTTTTTGCCGCTTTCTCGCTCGCTACGCTCGCTGGACTTTTTGCCGCTTTCTCGCTCGCTACGCTCGCTGGACTTTTTGCCGCTTTCTCGCTCGCTACGCTCGCTGGACTTTTTGCCGCTTTCTCGCTCGCTACGCTCGCTGGACTTTTTGCCGCTTTCTCGCTCCCTCATCGCGGCGTGATGCTTTTTGGATCGTTACCATATGGGCAACACGTTGGATTTAACCGGCTAAGTGTGCCAATAATGGGGATAGCCACAATAGCCTCTTAATTGATAGCCGTTCCCACCTTGAGCTTGCGCGACCGTAACGTAAATGTTACGATCGCTTGTCGTGAGCTTGGTAGCATTCTACAAGCTTCCCAACGGGAAGTGTCCCTATATCGAGTGGTCTTCAGCGCTACCGTCTGAGTTGCGGGCACGGGTTGATGCCTACCTGGAAAGGGTACGGCTCGGTGGCGGCAGACACAGCATCAAGGCACTGGGGGACAGTATTTTTGAGATCAGGGTTCATGCTGGGGCTGGCTACCGTGTATATTTTGCGCGAAAGAAGGGTGGCAACATGTTGATACTCGCCGCGGGGAGCAAATCAACACAAAGCCGTGACATAAAGAAGGCGAGATTCTACTGGAGGAACTATTGTGCATCGGTCAAATGACTATGACAGCTATGTAGCTGCACAGCTGCGTGATCCACAGTATCGACAAAGCTATTTGTTGGCACTTATGTCCACTGTAGATGGGGAAGAAGGCCTGTCCCTTCTCGACGCACTGGTGAGTGTCATCGGGAAAATGGGAGTGACAGAGTTTGCCGCTTTGGCTGGAATGCAGCGTGCGAGCGTGGCAAGAATCATCTCGCAGAAATCGCCCCCTAAACTGGAGACCCTAGACAAGATGCTCGCCCCCTTTGGGTTGAAGGTTAAGATTGACGTAGAAAAAGTTGCCTAAACAGTTGGTCGAGAGGATTGCCTCACCACCTATTGACTTCTACTCTCGTACTATGTGCGCGTCGCTAATCAGCCCATCGAGAATTCAAACAGCTGTCGCTGCTGGCCATCAATCTCCTCGCGGGAGGCGATACCATTACCCGAGTTTAAGAAAGTAGGGTGACATGCACCGCCCTCCAGTGAGGAATTTTGGCAGACGAGAAGTGACCTAACGCTAGATTTTAAAAAATTTTGCGCATTTTTTAGCAGATACTGAACTGTAGACGCACCGATGCAATGCCAGCAGATGCGCAGGAGGCGAATTGACCTTTTACAGTCCCTGCAATTGTCGGCTGATATTTGGTGGAGATAATATGCGGATGTTATCCTTGCGGTATGCTATGTCGAGAGCATCGTAGATTCGTTGCTGTTCCTCAGTCAATCGCTTGGGAAAAAGATAAAGGTAATTGTCGTTAGACCGCTTGTTCCCCATGATAAACGATTTGATCATCGAGACAAGCATCTGACATTCAGCTATGGACAGCCGCTTGTTAGCCTCTAACTCGGCATTGACTTTCGCCTGCAAAAATTTCGTTATCGCCAACGCCAGATAACAAATCAAAAAATGCGCTTCTATGTGCTGACGAGTCCAGTGCCGCATCGGTCGGAGATCGAGATCGGATTTCAAAAAACGAAACGCATCCTCGATTTTCCACAACTCACGATAACGGCTGAACACCTGTTTGGCACGACAAGGAGCATGATTGGTCACCAGGCCAGACAACCCGTCCCACCAAGCATCTTTGGCAACTTTAGCCGCATCGATTTTCAATTCTTTGCTCCGAGTATCGAGATACTTGTCGCGTTCTAACTCCGATACCTTAACCTGACCGTCAGAATTTTTTTCCAAAATCTTCGCCAAAATTTCTTCCCGAAGCTGGCGATCACGTTCGGCACGCTTAGGGCAGTAGCCAACGACAAATCGCCGCCCTTTCCCTTCCCAAGGGTAGCTTTTAGCCCATTCCTTGTCCTCGCCGAGCCGAGCCAAAGCGGCATCTTTGTCGCTGAAAATACGGGCTTGCTTGTCTTGGGGCAACTGCCGAAGCTTGGATGCGATGACATATTTGAGATTTATCTTTTTATTTTCCAGATGGGAAAAAATCTTGTCGTTGGACATACCTCGATCAGCCGCCAAGTTTGCCCCTTGCAGGGCTGGATGGTTTGCTAACACCTCACTAGTGTGATCGATCAGCGTTTGACATTCAGCTGTGTTGCCATGAAAAATTTTATAGCTTATCGGAAAGCCTTCATCTGTCGTTACCAGAGACATAACGAGTTCTTTCGACTCGTTGTTTTCGCTGGAACCCGGTTGGCGAAAGTCATCTACAACAAAACTCTTGAAATATGTGGTGGTTATATCGATCAACAGGTTCTCAACCTCATCCTTGTGCCAACGCATGCCTTCAGCAAAAACAAGACACATGACTTCGTCCTTGACCTCCACTAGCTTGTCCATCGCTTGATAATATTTGTGCAGCGGAAAATCGATGTCATAGTCGTTGGCAAGTTTTTTCGCAATCTTCACCTTGCTAAAGTTTGGATGGGCTACGCGGCTGAGCACCAGTGCCTTGATGATCTTGTTAAACTTATCGTCATCGCTACTACCCTGAATAATTTTGTCCAAGCCCAAGTCGTCGTAAACCTTGCCGTAAATATCATAGACACCCGTGATAACATCATCCGTGACTTCGAGGTCGGTTATCATGAGACCCCTGGGGATAGGTCTTTCTTTGGCCATTAGAGTCCTCCACACAACAGAAGCGACCTCCCTTCTAGCACGTCTCCTGAGAGAAGCAATCACTTTCCGCCCCCTTGGCTATGCCGATCGTCTTGAGATACTTGTGGCGCGGCACCTTCACCTTGCCGCCGTCCTTCCTCGCTACGCACGACTCTTTGTAACGCTCGCTTCGCTCGCTACGCTGCTTTTTGTATCGCTCGCCTTACGAGACTGTTTGCCGCTTTCTAGCTCCCTCGCTGCATGTTCTCAAACCTCTCGCGGTTGCGTTGAGGCTTGCCCCCTAGCCCCTCTACCGCTTGTCCTCCAGCCTCTCTGCTTGTCCCCAGGCATTCTCGCGGTTGCCCACACCTCTTGCTCACAGAGATCTCCATGAACGGCGCGGCAAGACCGTGCGCTGCGCTGCGGCTTTTTGTATCGCTCGCTTCGCTCGCTACGCTGCTCTTTGCCGCTTTCTAGCTCCCCGCTCGCTCCCTGTCCTCAGACCTCTCGCGATTGCGTTCAGTTTATTTCTTTGCATAGGGCATGTGCTTGCACTTATCTCAGGGAAGAGTTTCTCGGTAGGGCTGCACCGCGCCAAGATAACGGAGGTTTGTGCTAAGTGGCTTTCTATATCGCTCGCTTCCTAGCTCGCTCTTGCTACGCACGGCTCTTTGTAACGCTCGCTACGCGACTCTTTGCCGCTTTCTCGCTCTACGAGGCTTGATGACAGGCAGGGGGGCAAGAAAAGATAAAGGCAATAAAATTACATAGTCTTTGATAATCTACTATTGACACTACACTTACTTTAGTATACGTTGGCGTGCGCTTGTTTATTAACGCTGAGTTCGGAGATTAAATGAAGTATACAATTACTATAGCAGTCTTTGTCCTGGTCGCTGGCCTGGTGCAGGCGAAGACGTTATCTGGTTCACGCGGGAAGTATTTTTATTTGCAGAGCTTTGGGCGGTTGCCGCATTATTGGGGGCAGGAAGCGGTATTCACGCCTGAGGCACGTCGCTGGTTGGCTCGTTTGGCTGCAAAAGAAAGCTATGTTTTTCATCGACCAACTGTCGGTATTTGGGATGCCTTTCATGGCGAAGATGGCGGCGACGGTGGGAGAATTTCTTACGAGGCCTTACAAGGTGCTTCCGTCGGGCGGGTTGGCCAGGAATTGCAGAAAGAACTTGCTGCGAACACTTCCTCGACGCGACTTGGTACACATGGTCGCGATGTCACTAGTCTCGCGGTGGGTAAACCTCCGTTTGGGATCAGTGTTCTTGGCGAATTAAATTTTTTGATCAACGCCAACAGCAACGCTGGCGAGAAGATTGATCCACAAGATCTTTATGGCAGCATAAGCAGACCCGACGTTCTCAACGTCTCGTATGGTGGCGGAACTGCATTAGGCTTGAGCGATGTGCTTCCTGGCTATACGACTATCGTTTTGGCGGCGGGCAACCGTTCCTTGCAGATGATGAAGACAGGCCTCATGCTTGCGCTTGCCCCGGGCCTGGAAAGACGCGAGCTAATCTTGGTCGGTGCTAGCGATCCTGGTGGTAAGATAAGCTACTACTCCAATGTTGCCCATATCTATGCTCCAGGCGAACACCTGTTTCCCAACGGTAGCATTGCTTTGGGCACAAGCTTATCAGCCCCGATGGTCAGCGGTGCACTCGCCGATATGTTTGCCATCCTGCCTCCCACCGCGATCACCAGTCTCACGGCTGAAGTTAACTCGATGGGCGAGGAATTTTTCGAGCGGAGGGAATTTAACGGGCTAATTATTCACCTGTTGCAGGAAACTTCTACCCCTATGGTGACGACTGACGACAACATCCGCAGTGGCGGCATATTAAACCATTACAAATTACTGCGGGTCGCACATCGTATTGCCCAACAGGCAGGCAGTGGTGATCAGAGTGTGGCACAATTGATCGAAGATCCCCGCATGTATGATTTCACTGCCGAAGCACTACAGCTCTACGAGGAAACTGTGCGTTTACGCAACTCGGCGGAGGTAGAGCCGCAAGAGGTGCTATCCAAACTGCGGGAGGCGGTGGCACTCGATGTAGATGTACACAACCAAGATGCTCGCCGGGCACTAGGAGCAGTTTACGCGCAGGCTGGCTACACGAGTTTAGCTGAGTTCTACGGCCTTCCCGTAGCGATGCAACAGTCACGAATTCAACGCACGATGGATAAAGCTAGCCTGCTAGATGGGTATGCTGAAGTAATAGACACGCCACAACTCGTTCGTAAGTATCTGAACAAAGACCTCTTGCTGGCCATGATGTGGGCGGACAGCACAAGCACAGACGAATGGAAGTGGGATAAACAGAACTTGTCTGCAGACAATCCTTGGCAGATGTTTGACTCGAAAAATCCCCTGCCCTTTATCATAAAATATAGCAAGGATGTGCAACGCTATAGCAAGGATGTGCAACAGGCTAAACAACTGGTCGATGCCGTGCTGGAACGGTTTGACCTCAGCGAGGAGAAAGTAACCCTCACATTACCAAGCTTTTCGACTGAAATATGGGAGGGAGATGAATATGAAGTCATTGGCAAACGCCTGGTCGAGATTGACACGGACTTCTTAATTGGACACGATGCGTATCCTTTGGTTATTTCCGATGAAGCACGCGTTGCCCGACAGTTGCCGGTGTTCAGGGGGCAGTCGCTGAACCTGGTCGAGTGGTCGATTTTGCGCCATAGCCACAAACTGTTTGCAAATCATTACGAGACCTTGCATGCCATTATTAAAGATGCGGATAATCTGGAGTTAGCGAACAAGATAGCCGAGGAACTGAAAGGACATATTTACTTTGCCGTCTCCGTCAATTACACCGGCAAGCACCGTGAGGCTCTAGAAAAACTGCTCGACTTACATAAACAGGTCAGCTCAGCATCCGAGCATCAGGCTTTGCTCGATAGTATTACGCCGAACTAAAAGTCCCGAGTTCCGCACGGAATCGCCTGTAAGGCTTGCTGCGCTGCGGCTTTTTGTATCGCTCGCTTCCTAGCTCGCTCCTCGTCCTCGGACCTCTTGCTATCGCATTCAGGCTTGCCCCCTAGCCCCTCTACCGCTTGTCCTCCAGCCTCTCTGCTTGTCCCCAGGCATTCTCGCGGTTGCGTTCAATCTTGCCTACCGAGAGCTCTATGAAGGGCGCGGCGAGGCCGTACGAAAACTCGCACCACAAATACTGCCAATACTGTCGTTAGATTATTTTTTGCACAAGGTATGTGCCACACCTATCTCAAGGGCGAGTTTCTCGGCAGGTCTGCTCCCTGCCAAGACAACGGAGGTACGCACGACTCTTTGCAACGCTCGCTCTACGAGGCTTTTTTGCCGCTTTCTCGCTCCCTCGCTCCCTGCCCTCAGGCCCCTCTCTGCCCTAGCCATCATGTTGGCGCAAAAACATCTTGGCAAAGACCATTAGCTTTTTTTGCCAGAATTTAACGACGTGCCGAACACAAATTGCCATTTGCCATTCCACCACACTAAGGGTTATGATTTGGTTTTGTGATCTGAGGAGCATACATCAATGACCAACGCTATTTCCAACGTGCCTGTGCCTGTCAACGATCCCGTGCGAGACTATCTCGTCGGCTCGCCTGAGCGTGAGACGCTGGGGCAAGAACTCAAAAACCGCAGCAAAAGTGTCTCTGACGTGCCGCTGTTGATTGGCGAACGCGTGCTGACGAAGCCACAGCAGTTCAAAATTTGCGCACCCCACGCTCATGACCATCACGTTGCCAACTGTAGCCTGGCCGATGACGAGGACGTGGCGCAGGCTATCGAGCAGGCGGTGACGACACAGAAGGAGTGGTCGCGTCTACCGTGGGAACAGCGTGCCGCGGTATTCTTGAGGGCCGCGGACTTGCTGGAAACCAAATACCGTCCCGCTATCAATGCCACGACTATGCTGGGGCAGAGCAAGACTCTCTATCAAGCTGAGGTCGATGCTGCCTGTGAATTGATCGACTTTCTGCGTTTCAGCACCTCTTATCTGCAGAACATCTATGCAGTGCAACCTCTGTCGGGATCTGGTGTGTGGAATCGCTGCGAATATCGGGGTCTCGAAGGCTTCATCTACGCCGTCTCGCCTTTCAATTTCACCTCCCTGGCCATCAATCTTGCCACCGCCCCGGCCCTGATGGGCTGTTGTGTCTTGTGGAAACCTGCCGAGCAGGCATCCCTATCGGCGTGGACAGGACTAGAGGCCTTGCGAGAGGCAGGTCTGCCGCCTGGCGTAATCAACTTCGTGCCTGGCGACGCACAGCGAGTGACAGACAAGGTGCTGGCACATCCTGATTTTGCTGGTTTGCACTTCACAGGCTCGACCGATGTTTTTCGCCAACTGTGGTCTAAGGTGGGCAACAACGTGCACCAGTATCGCAATTACCCGCGCCTTGTAGGCGAGACCGGCGGTAAGGGATTTGTCTTTGCCCACAGCTCAGCTGATCGCCAGTCGTTGCTCAATAACTTGATACGGGGGGCGTTTGAGTACCAAGGGCAAAAATGTTCGGCGGCCTCACGTGCCTACGTGCCCGTCTCGGTTTGGAACGACATCAAGGACGACCTTATTGCGCAGACAAGTGCAATAAAGATGGGCGATCCCGCTGAGTTTGCCAATTTTATGGCGGCAGTCATTAACGCCAAAGCCTTCAAGAAAATTACCTCCTACATCGAGGATGCACGTAAGGCTGAAGGGGTTGAAATTCTCGTCGGTGGTGGCAGCGATGCCAGCCGTGGCTATTTCATCGAACCGACCATTCTGCTGGCTAGAGACCCGCACTATCGCACTATGCGGGAAGAAATTTTTGGCCCGGTGTTGACCATCTATGTCTACGAAGATAAAGACCTTGACCAGACACTAGAGCTATGTGACGCTACCGCCGCCTATGCCTTGACAGGAGCAATTTTCGCGGGCGATCGTCGGGCCGTGTGCAAGCTCAGCGATGCTTTGCGCTACACCGCTGGTAATTTTTACATCAATGACAAGCCGACGGGTGCAATTGTCGGGCAACAACCCTTCGGCGGAAGTCGAGCATCTGGCACTAATGATAAGGCTGGCAGTTATCTCAACTTGACACGCTGGATGTCGACACGCACAATTAAAGAAACGCTGCAACCGCTGCCGACTTATCGCTATCCATACATGGGGTGAAAAGTGAAAATTCACGAATACCAAGCTAAAGCCTTGCTACGTCGCAATCGTATTCCCGTGCCACGTGGCCATGCGGTCAGTTCCGCCGTCGAAGCGGAGTTTGCTATGTTGCGACTGAAAACCGACCTCGCGGTGGTTAAGGCACAGATTCACGCGGGTGGACGGGGTAAGGCAGGCGGGGTCAAATTAGTCAAGTCACCGCGTGAGTGTGGGCAGGTTGCAGACGAGATGCTGGGCAAGATGCTGGTTACACCCCAGACAGGGGCGGCTGGCCAGCAAGTGCGGTGTGTTTACATCGAGGCAGGTGCAGAGATCGCACAAGAATTTTACCTCGCCCTGCTGGTCGATCGAGAGCGGGCGGCCATCGCTATCGTCGCCTCAAAGCAAGGAGGAATGGACATCGAGGCGGTCGCGGCCAAGGATGCTAGCCAGATCGTGACGGTGCATATCGATCCTCGCATCGGCTTGAAAAGCTTTTACCTCCACCGCCTAACGCTTGCCCTCGGCTTGGCTGGCACGTCACTGGCGCGCAAATTTCATGTGCTGGTGGAGAACCTCTACCGCGTCTTTAATCGCTATGACCTGTCGTTGTTAGAAATCAACCCGCTGGCAGTCGTCAACGACGACTTGGTTGTGCTTGACAGCAAGCTTAGCATCGATGGCAACGCGCTCTTTCGCCAAGAAAAACTACTGGAGCTGCGTGATTTTAACGAAGAAGATGCCCGTGAAATCGAGGCTTCCAAGTACGGTATCAACTATATTGGCTTGAGTGGCTCGATCGGTTGTCTTGTCAACGGTGCGGGTTTAGCGATGGCAACGATGGACATCATCAAGCATTACGGCGGCGAGCCTGCCAACTTCCTCGATGTCGGTGGAGGAGCAAACGAAGAACAGGTGACCAACGCCTTCCGCATAATTTTACAAGACGAGGTTGTGCAAGGTATTTTCGTCAATATCTTCGGCGGCATCATGCATTGCGATACGATCGCCAACGGCTTGGTCGCGGCGGCCCGCGAACTACAACTCAAAGTGCCGCTAGTCGTGCGCCTAGAAGGTTCAAGCGTTAAGCAGGGCAAGGAAATTTTACAGAACTCACAGCTGCGCATTGTGACGGCAAACGACATGGCGGACGGGGCACAAAGGATAGTTGCGCTGACCAACAAGTCCTGAGGCATTTCTTCCTTCCCTAAACAGCTTTTTTGTGCAACCCTGTCGCCGCAGTGGATCTCTTGAGGAGTGGGCTAATGGTGATTTTGAGGGTCGTGCTGCCGTCGTTGCTGGCGATGGTGATCGTGCATGAGCAGGCGCTGGCAAGAGTTAACCGCTATGTCGAGGAGTCGCTGCGTTCAGAGGGCAAGGCTGGTTTTCGTGATTTCGTCGGCATGGTAAACATGGACTATTTCCGCACCTTTTATCCGTTGCCATTTGGCGTGCCGCGCTGGCCTGAGTTCCTCACTCAGCAACGGGCCGAGGGACTGGACCTGCAGCGTGCCGCGTCTCGCTATCGCCTAGCGTTGCACGGTGGTTTGCTGTCAGAGGACCGGATTCGTGAGGTGCTGATGCAGGACGACGTGTATCGGGCGCACGTCTTTGCCTATGCTCTTCTCTACAGCATGCAGCCTGATCGAGAGCATGATCAAAAGGAAATGTTAGCCATTGCCAATGCCAGTCAGAGTGTTGTGCCTCTGGTAATGGCCATCGATGCCAACTACTCGCTCGGTGAACTGCTGCAACGTTCGCTGCACATTATGCAACATCAGTTTGATTTTTACCCGCACCACAGCGTTGACAAATTATCCAACTCACGAGAAGTCTACGGACATACAGGCAGCTACTTGATGCGTTCCCGCGCCGCCGAGCCACATGACACAGGCGAGTTTCAAGCCACACAGCTGATACGCCGTGGCTTTGAGCCCGATGAAATAGCCGCCCTATCCTATCGAGCACGAGATGCGATAATCATCACTGCTCCCCGCAGCAAAGACGAGTTTATCAGCGATGCCTTCGTCCTGCTAGGGACGGCGGCTTTCGAGCCTGAGACAATCAACGCCATGGTCGCGGACCTCGGCCCGCTTGTCTTCGTGCTAACCTCGCCACCGTATGACTATAAGCTGGACGAGATAAGCAAACACGATATTGACCTGCTGGTGAGGATTTTTAATTTTCGGTAATCGATGGAGATAATTAAAAATTTTCCCAGCACGAAATACCCTGCAACGGTAGTCACGATCGGCAACTTTGATGGCTGTCATCGGGGTCATCGCCTGCTTCTCGACGCGGTGGTGCGTCTGGCTGAATCGCATTGCCAACGCAGTGTGGTGATTTCGTTTGCTGACGCAGACAAGCCTGCAGCGGCGCGGTTGTTCACGGAGGCGCAGAAGCTGCGCGGTTTTGCTGCACTTGGGGTGCATGCCTGTATGCTGCACAAGTTTGATCGTTCATTGATGAACATTTCGCACGAGGATTTTCTATACGATTGCTTGTTGCAACGTTTGCAGATGCGGCATCTTGTCATCGGGATGGATTTTCGTTTCGGACATCAGCGGCGTGGCAGTGTCGCCTGGCTACAAAAGCAGAGCGGTTTCAGCCTAGCGGCCCTGGCCCTACTTGAGCAAGAGGGGCAACGCATCAGCAGCAGTGGCATTCGTCAACTGCTCGCGGCAGGCAATGTCTCTACCGCGGCGGCAATGTTAGGGCATGCATATATGCTGGAGGGAAGAGTGCAGCGCGGCAACCAACGTGGCGGCAGGATCGGTGTTCCTACTGCTAATCTCGGCGACATCGAACAGCTGCTGCCTATGCAGGGAGTTTACGCGGCTTGGGCCGTGCTCGATGCCGAGTGCTCGCCGCTCGCCGTGCCTACCGCGGCCATGCCCAGCGTCATCAATATCGGCACGCGCCCGACAGTCAGCCAGGACGGCACGACCATGGTCGAGGTGCATATCATCGCCAAAAAATTGGGCGATCTGTATGGCAAGAGCATGGCGGTTTTTTTCGTGCAACGCCTGCGTGACGAGATAAAATTCCTCCATCTGGAGGCATTGCGGGCACAGATTGACATTGACATAACACAGGCACAGCAAGTGCTGGCGGACAAAAAATGAGCCAATACATCAATCGGGAGCTCAGCTACCTCGCCTTCAACCGCCGTATCGTCGAGATTGCCGCGGCAGCCGACACACCCGCGCAAGAAAAACTGCGCTTTTTAACTATCCTGGCCTCTAACCTCGATGAATTTTTCATGGTGCGAGTTTCAGGAATCAGAAAAATGCTGAAGAAAGGTGAAGAGTGCTGCGATTCTCCCGAGCGCATGTCCAACCGTGACCTGCTGGTAAAAATTCGCCACGAGGTAGAGGCACTAGCAGCACAGGCTCGCCAAATTGTCCGAACAGAGATTCTCCCGCGGCTAGCCGAGGATAAAGTTGGCATCAAGCCTTATCGCGACTTGAATGCCGAGCAGAAGCGTTATCTGCGTGCTTATTTTTGTGACAACATCTTGCCCATACTGACACCGCTAGCCTTTGATTCTTCGCACCCGTTCCCGTATTTGAGCAATCAGTCGGCCTGCCTGCTCGTTACATTCGGTACGGGTGGCAGCGAATGCGACTATGGCAAAGCACCCATTGGCTTCGTGGAAATTCCCGCCAACATCGAGCCGCTGGTTGCCGTAGCCCCTAACAGTCACTGGTATACATGCTTAATTGATTTGATTCAGGCACATCTGGAGGAAGTCTTTGTCGGCGGTGATGTCGATGCTGCTTGGTTTATGCGGGTGACCAGGGATTGGGACTATGAGCTGGTTGAAGACGAGGTGCTCGATCTCTTGACGACGATGCAGATGGAAATTACCCAAGAACATCGCGATGCCGTGCGACTCGAAGTTGACCAAGCCCTGCCCTCCCCGCTGCTGGCGAAGTTACGCCACAACTTGCGTCTTGAAGATAGCGATGTCTATCAGCTCGAACCGCCCTTCGCATTCGACGCACTCACACCGCTGCTTGATGTGCCACTAGAGCAGCATCGTTATCCCCCTTTCAATCCACGTCTGCCACGTCGTCTAGTTAACAATCGCAATATCTTTGCTTTGATTGCTAACGGCGACCTGCTCGTGCATCACCCTTATGAAAGTTTTTACACAGTCATTGAATTTCTTAACGAAGCCGCTCACGATGAACAGACTCTGGCAATTAAGCAAACCCTTTACCGCACGGGGGGGGTATCACCGTTGATTGATATTCTTATCGCCGCCGCTGAGAACGGCAAAAAAGTTACCGTCATCGTTGAGCTCAAGGCACGCTTTGATGAGAAGAGCAACATTCAGTGGGCAAAGCGGCTGGAAAAGGCAGGAGTCAGCGTGGTCTATGGTTTTATCCATGTCAAGACGCATCTCAAAGCGACCATCGTTGTGCGCCGCGAGGAAGGGCAGACAGTGCAGTATGTGCACCTTTCGACGGGCAATTACAACCCCCGCACGGCACGCACTTACACCGACATTGGTTTATTTACGGCTCAGCCCGATTACGGACGTGATGTTGCCTTGCTGTTCAACATTCTGACGGGCTACCATCTGCTGTGGAATGAGGGCGAGGGTGTACAAAGCACCGCTTCGCCGCAATTTCGCCAGCTCGCGGTTGCACCGTTCAACCTGCGCACTAAAATCATTGCCTTGATCAAGCAGGAAATTGCCAGCCATCAGCGCCACAAAGACGGCATGATTATCGCCAAGATGAATGCATTGGTAGATAAAGAAACTATCGACCATCTCTATGCTGCATCACAAGCAGGGGTGGAGATAAAACTCATCGTGCGCGGCATCTGCTGCCTGCAACCACAGCAGGCAGGCCTAAGCGACAATATTGAGGTCACTTCAACGGTAGGGCGCTTTCTTGAACACAGCCGTATCTTTTATTTTTACGCTAACGGCGAGAAGAAAGTATTTCTTTCCAGCGGTGATTGGATGCCCCGCAACATGGATAGACGGGTTGAAGTCATGTATCCTGTGCTTGACACACGACTGAAGGAGCAGATTACGGAATTCATTCTGCCTATCTATGTCAACGATGCTGAGGCCTGGCATCTGCGCAAAGATGGCACTTATGCACAAAAAAAACGCCGCAGCAAAGGCCGCGGTGCCCATGATTTGCTTATCGCCTATGCACGGGAGTCGGGAATCAAGTCCATACCCTACGAGCTCGCGATCCGCCGCCCAGCCCAGTCGCGCAAGAAAAAACCAACCCGTCCCGTCGCGACTTGATCTTTGTATGTCGGCGAGGAGGAGCGCCGCGCGTTGGACTGTGCAAAAAACGCGCAACAGCGCGGGGCTATCTGTGCCGCTTAGTTTTTGCCGCTGTCGCTGATTTGCACTATATGCTATTATTTTCAGCAGGTACTGAGCAGCAGATGGTGTTAGGTTGAACCACATGCTCTTTTACAGCAGTTGCTACACGAGCTTGTCGTTATTCGCGCTGGCCTCAGTGCTAGAGCTGGCAGTTTTTCGGACCACGCTTAGGCGCAATCTGTGTCAGCGACTTGCTCTCTATGCCTTCATGGGTGGGACGGTGACGCTTAGTGCGACGGTACTGTTGTTTGTGCCGCACAGTGCGCTGCTGTTGACTATGGCGGTCGCGTGGGTGGGGACTGCCGCGGCCCTCTTCTTCAAGGTCAGAGCGATCATTGCCTTCCTTGCCCCGCTGGCGACGCTTATCCTGCTGTTGCATCTGCTGTTCAGTGCGGGCAACATGCCTTTAACGGGAACGAACAGCGCCATGCTCAACCTGCATATCTTGCTCGCTATCTGTGGCGAGGCCTTCGCCATTGGTGCGTGTGCATTGGCGGTGCTGTATCTGTGGCAACGGCATATTCTCAAGAAAAAACTCCTGAAGTGGATTGGCATTGAGATGCCTGCGCTCGACCGCATTGGGCATTTGCTGCTGTTCTGTTTGTGGATAGGGTTTATCTTTCTTACCGTGGCACTGCTGACGGGCGCGATCTACAGCCAACTGCATTCCCACGCGCTGGCCGATGGCTTAAGACTGAAGATAACCTGGGCATTGGCAGTGTGGGGCTGGTATCTAGCTATTCTCATCAGCAACAAAATGCGCACCAATTCACCGCGGCGTGTTGCCAGGCTGAGTCTCGGCGGCTTTCTGCTGCTAGCCTTGGCGTTTTTTGGGCTGCTCTGGCAGTAAGGGGCATAACTGAGATGGTGTGGCAGGACATGACAGTTTTCTGTGTCGGTATCAGCCACAAGACCGCGAGCCTATCGCTGCGGGAGCAGTTTCATCTTACCGATGCCAAGATCGTTGAGCTTAGCCGCGCTGTCAGCACGGACTTTGCCCTGCGCGAACTGGTAATTCTTTCGACCTGCAATCGTTGTGAGCTGTACGGCGTAGTTGCGGGTGCATGTGATTATGCTACACTTTTTGCCGCGGTGCATACCCAACTTGCCCCGCAACGCGAGACCTGGAGGAAGAACCTTTACGTGCTGACCCAGTGGCAAGCGGTAGAACATATTCTCTCGGTGGCGGCGGGGATTGACTCTTTGATTATCGGTGAAACGCAAATCACGGGGCAGTTCAAGCGGGCTTTTGCGCTGGCAAATGAGGCGCAGACTTGTGGTGTGGTGATGACACAGATTTTACAGACCGCGCTGGCAACGGCCAAAAAAATTCGCACGCATACCGAGATTGGCAAGCGCACCGTGTCGATAAGTCACGCGGCGATTTTGTTGGCCAAGAAAATTTTTACTAACATTGCCAATGCTAACGTGTTGGTTGTCGGTGCGGGTGAAATGGCGAGTATCACTGCGCGCAATGCTGTTAAGCAGGGGGTGCGTTCGCTGGCAGTTGTCAACCGCACTCTCGCCCGTGCCTCAGCACTGTGTCGCCAGTTGCCCGATAACGCCATTGCCGTCAATTTCGCCGATCTGCCTGCACGTCTGGCGTGGGCTGAGGTTGTCATTACTGCCACCACGAGGCGAGAATACGTTATCTTGCCTGCACACATCGAGCAGGCACAACGTCAGCGACGTGGCAAGGCCATGGCTTTGATCGACATTTCGCTACCGCGCAACATCGATCCTCGCTGTCAGAAGATTGAAGACGTATATTTGTTTGATCTCGATGACCTCAGGCAGGTTACCGACCAAAACCTCCAGGCCCGCCAACAGGCGGTGGCACAGGCAATGGAGTACGTTGCGCAGGGCATCAATACCTTGCACAAGAGTTTTATCGAGCGCGAGATTGGTATGAGCGTTGCTGGGTTCAAGAATTTTCTCAGCGATGTTATCAAAGCCCAGACCGACCAGACACTGGCGAAATCGCTCTACGGCACGTTGACTGTGCAACAACGGGATGGCATTCACCAGCTGGCTGACATTATCGTCAACAAAATCGTCGGGCAGGTGAGCCTGCGTTTGAAGGATGCGTCGGTGCGTGAAGAACATGTGCTCTATACCTTTCGCCATCTCTACCGACATCCTGGTAGCAGCTAATGCTTAGCGTTGCGACGCGCGGCAGCAAGCTGGCGTTGTGGCAAGCTCGGCACGTGTTAAGCTTACTGCCACGTGTTGGTTTGCAGGGTAAATTGCAAGTCATAACAACGCAGGGTGATCGACTTACAGACGCACCGCTCTACGATTTTGGTGGCAAGGGGCTGTTTGCCAAAGAAATCGAGACCGCACTTTGTGAACGCCGTGTTGATCTCGCCGTGCATAGTTTGAAAGACATGCCTGTGCAAACGATGCACACGGAACTTACCTTTGCTTGTGTGCTCAAACGCGCCAGTGCTGGCGATGTGTTAGTTTGCCAGCCGTGTCATCGCAGGTTGCTGGATGAAGCTGATGCTGATGCTGCGACAGACAAAACATTCACGGCCACCGCGTTGCGGCGTTGGCGAGGGTTAACGATTGCCACGGGCAGTTTGCGGCGGCGCTATCTGTTAGAACAGGCGAACGCGGGCGTGAAGGTGATAGCCCAGCGCGGTAATGTCGATACACGGCTCAAGCGTTTACGGCAGGGTGAATTCGATGCCCTGCTACTTGCTCACGCGGCGGTGCAACGGCTTGAGTTGCAAGACCTGCCGTATCGGGTGCTCGATCCAACGTGGTATGTGCCGAGTTGTGCGCAAGGCGTGATAGCAGTGCAGAGTCGGATTGATTGCGAGCACCGCGCGGCCTTGCGGCAGTTGGATTGCGGTGTGACACGACAGGCAGTGATGCTTGAGCGAGCTGTCATTAAAGCTCTCGGTGGTAGTTGTGCTTTGCCGTTCGGCTGTCATGTGCAGCACACTGCCACACGGAGTAGTTATGTGGTTAACGCGGTGGCTCTGGCACCGACAGGGCGGCAAGCACGCACTGCGTTCAGTGTTGCCATCGGCACTGACCCTGAGGCGGTGGTCGCAGAGACCGTGCAGAGATTGCGTGATGATGGCCTGCGGCTTGTGCTGCAAGAGTTGGGGTTGTGATCCTGCCGCTAAACGAAGAGTTCGACCATGCCCTGTTGCCACGTGCTCCGAACAGAAAAAACTCTGTAATTTAGAGATATTGACAGACCTGGTGATCACACTATACAAATTCACCCATGTTTTGTCACACATAGTACACAGTAAGCATGCCAGCGAGTATGGCAAGCAAAGGGGCTAGCAGGCAAGCTTGAATGCAATGACAGGAGGCAAAGACCTTCCTTAGCCCGTACCTCCGTTGTCTTGGCGCGCGGTGCAGACCTACCGAGAAACTCTCCCTAAAATAGGTTGTGAGCACATGCAGGGAGGCTTGGGGGCAAGAGGCAAGTAGCACAAGTCTCCGTTGTCTTGGCACGGTGCAGCCCTACCGAGAAACTCGCCCTTGAGATAGGTGTGGCACATACCTTGTGCAAAAAATAATCTGAACGCGATAGCAAAAGGTCTGAGGACATGCAGCGAGCTAGGAAGCGAGCGATACAGAAAGCCGCAGCGCAGCGAACGGCCTCACCGCGCCCTTCATGGAGATCTCGGTAGGCAAGCCTGAACGCAGCAGCGAGAAACTTGGAAACAAGCAGAGAGGGGCCTGAGGGTAAGCTTGAACGCAATACAGGGAGATCTGAGAACAAAGAGCGAGCTAGGAAGCGAGCGTTACAAAAAAGCAGCGCAGCGTAGCGCAGCGTAGCGCAGCGTAGCGCAGCGAGCGAGAAAGCGGCAAGGAAGCCGCGTGCAACCCGACCTCAACAGGTATGGGCACATGCTTTATCTAAAAGCATAATCTGACAGCAATATAGCAGTATTTGTGGTCGAGTTTTCGCACGGTCTGCCCGGTGCCGTTCATGGAGCTCTCGGTCGGCAAGAGGTGGGGGGCAAGCCTCAACGCAAGAGCGAGGGATCTGAGAACAAGCAGCGAGCTAGGAAGCGAGCGATACAAAGAGCCGCAGCGCAGCTCCGTTGTCTTGGCGAGGCGCAGCCCTACCGAGAAACTCGACCTGAGCGGGTATGGCACATGCTTTATCTAAAATAATAATCTGGTTGCAATATTGGCAGTATTTGTGGTCGAGTTTTCGTACGGCCTCGCCCCGCCCTTCATGGAGCTCTCGGTCGGCAAGAGGTGGGGGGCAAGCCTCAACGCAAGAGCGAGGGATCTGAGAACAAGCAGCGAGCTAGCAAGCGAGCGTTACAAAGAGCCGTGCGTAGCTCCATCATCTTGGAACACAAGAGCTATCGTGACAACAACGCTATTCGCCAGATGTTGGGCTACTACAACGCCATCGCCCAAGAATCTGGTGGCATCATTCTGCCTATCATCGTCACCTGCTGCCAAGACAAGCGGGCTGTGGTCTACTCTGACTACCTCAGCTGGGCGTTACAACAGCAGGGTGCACCCGCAGAGCTACGGCAGCACTTCAAGCGCTTGCCTAATTTTCACTGTCTGCTGGTTAACTTTCACGCCTTGTCCTATCGTCGTATGCGGCGAGGCGGGGAGGCGGTCAGTTTAGCACTGTTCGGCATGCGCAACTAGGGCTTTAACGCAAGCGCGAGAGGTCTGAGAACAAGCCTGAGCGTAATAGCAGGAGGCCTGAGGACAAAGAGCGAGCTAGAAAGCGAGCGTTACAAAGAGCCGCGTAGCGCAGCGCGCAGCGCAGCGCGGCAGGAGAGGGGCTTTGTATTGAGTGTGTTAATGGATTACTACGAGTGTGCCGATAAGGCTTACGGCAGGGAGGGGTTTGCGCAGGTGGAGCGCAAGCGTTTTCCACGGCTGAAGGAGGAGGAAAGGTTAATGCCGACGATAGAATTTGGCTTTGACGGGGCCAAACAACAGGGCCTGCGACAAGGACTCCGCAAGGGCAAGCAACAGGGTATTGAGCAGGGTATTGAGCAGGGTATCGAACGGGGTATCGAGCAGAAGTGCTATGAGGCAGTTGCTCGCATGCTGACACGAGGCATGCCAGATGAGCAGATTCGGGATGTCCTACAGCTTACCACGGAGGAGTTGGACAACATCAAACGCCATCTTAAGAACTAGCACTCTGCACTATTTATGGCGCTCTCGGTAGGCAAGCCTGAACGCAACCGCCGAGAGACTTGAGGACAAGCCCGAACGCAGTACAGGGAGATCTGAGAACATGCAGCGAGCTAGGAAGCGAGCGTTACAAAGAGTCGTGCGCAGCTCCGTTGTCTTGGCACGGTGCAGCCCTACCGAGAAACTCGCCCTTGAGATAGGTGTGGCACATACCTTGTGCAAAAAATAATCTGAACGCAATCGCGAGAGGTCTGAGAACAAGCAGCGAGCTAGGAAGCGAGCGATACAAAAAAGCCGCAGCGCAGCGAACGGCCTCACCGCGCCCTTCATGGAGCTCTCGGTAGGCAAGCCTGAACGCAACAGCAGAGAGGTCTGACGGCAAGTCTGAACGCAACCGCGAGGTGTCTGATGGCAGGCAGAGAGGGCCACTACAGCTAGCGTTACAAAGAGCAGCGCCGCGCGTGCGGAGCACAGCCAAAAAATTCAGCCAACATATTGGCGAGTTACAAAAAAACTCTGACAAAATCACAAGTTCAGCTAAAGCAAAAAAAAAACGGTCGATGCTTACTGAGCGCACCACAAGGTTGAGTGCGAAAGATTGATGGTCAAAATAAGGAGGTCACTATGCCAGCCACACTGTTAATGCTAATGTTTTTAGGAGGCTATGTGCTAGGAGGGTGCTCACGAGCTGGAAGAGAGGATACAAATGATGTTGCCCAGCCAGCCGCGACGGACGATTCCAACCCATCCGCCACGGGCGAGGACAACTCGGCACAATCGCCTGAGACCGCCGCCCTGTCGCCCTTAAGCGTTGACGAGGCGGAGAGTTTTGTCAAAAGTTTTTGTGGAACAGGTGTCTTGGAAAATTTTCGCAAGCTCGATGCCAAGAAATATCTTCTCTCCTCTGCCATGCCTAGGTGGTTGAACGCTGATAAGGAGGATGGTGAAGGAGATAGCAGTACCCAAGCCGACCTCATCAAAAATCTAACAAGCTCACCCATATTCAATGCCATGTTTCCTAAGGGCAAGATGGTTCTGGCTGATTTCAGTTCGGGCAACAACTGTAGGAACACTTTAGTGGCAATTGACGCACTAGCCGCGGCCTACCTTAAAAAACTCAAAGATGCCTCCAGTGCTAATGCCATTACTTGCTCCAAACGATCAAAAGGCGGTTACCATAGCCTCAATTTCACAGTGCCAAGTATTGAGGCGAAACTTAAGGGCGCAACATCAAATGAACCCCATGGCTGTGATTCCACACTCGCCCTAGTGATGGTCGGGCACAGCAGCGGCACACTGACGGTTTCGAGCACATCAAACGACGAATTACTGGGAGAAGAGCCGCGGCTGTTTGATTTTACCTTATCCTCTTCTATACTCGAAGCCGATGGCAGTGCCCAGTTCGTGCGCTCAGATGGGGCACTTAAATTTTTCTACTATGACTTCACTACAATCTACTCTTCTCAAGTAAGGGAAGAAGGGGAGGACGACTAGTATTGTTCCCCCCCTCCTCTGGGCCGGGGAGGTCGGGGAGGTGTGTCATCGACTTCTAGCCGGCGGTCCAGGCCATGTTCCTCTGCCAGCCTATTAAGCGTGCGAAAAAATTCTCTCTTCTCCTCCTCTATCGTCCGAGGGTCAGCAAGGGCGTATCTTAGTGTTGTCATTGAGTCAACATTGTCATCAGGCCTAGCTATGCCAAGAAAACTGCCCTTCGGGGGAAAACGATGCGTATCAATCTCATCATTCCAGTCGGATGGTTCCAGCTCTGGCAAGTCCTTTTTCAAAATATAAATATCTCCCCCCTCATCTATCCTACCGCCGCTAACACTGGCGATCTCTCTAGTGCCAGATCGATCGAATTCGTCATCAAACATGCGCATAAATTCTTTCCTGTGCACATCCGCCAGCGCGTGCTCAGGTGCTTTTTGCAGCACTTTCTCCAGTTTTGATCGAATCTTGTCGCCATAGCTGGTGTACAGATCCCAGATTTCATCGGGCACGAAAGAATTATCCAAGGCAGCCAAACTAATCGGGTTCCTGCTCACCTTGGACGGTCCCGGCGCATTTTCCCTTACCATCATCCCGTCTCCAGGAGAGAGGAGAGGTCTGCCTGTCTCTGTCACTCGTGGCAAGGCCGAATGGATGGCTACCATACGCTCTATAATTTCATACAGTACGGGGCGCACATCTAGCTGAGGGTGCTCGCCATAAACTATGATATATCGTTCTAGTCCCGCGATGGTTTTGCTTTGCGCATCACGTCGATACTGTAGCTGTTTCCATGACTCTACCCCATGCTTTAAGTAATACTCCAGAGTCTTCGCACCGTAGTACTCGGAAAAAGGTAGAATTCTACTGATCCGTATCCGCATCGATAGTTGCCCGTACACCGAGCTAGCCGATGCACATAGCAGCATTACTATTAGAAATTTCATGATATGCTCTCCTAAAGTTAATAGACCAAAACACTATTGATCGCTAAAAATGGTCAGCGCGGCTGTATGTCAAGAAAACTGCCCTTCTGTGGGAAGCGACGCATATCAAGCTCATCATTCAAGGCGGATGTTATCAGCTCTGGCAGGTCATTTTTCAAAGTATATACATCCCCGCCCGACGTTGTTGCATAACTAGTGATTTGCTACAATTGGGGTTGTTTTCTACGCACTGGCAACATTCAAACTAATATTTTATGCCGCGAGAATTGTTCTCGGTATCCCCAGTGATGTCAGTTTGTTAAGTATGAACACCATTATTTTTGCTTCTGTCACCATATTTTCGTGTATTCTTGACCTAAATCTACCGCCGAAGCACGCCTTTATTCTATACATCTGGCATTCGACCAAGCTTCTTTGATGATAGCGGCTACGTTCTTTCCACCCAGACCTGCCGTATTCATGCACTTGCCGTAAAATATCGTTACGCTGTTTTAGCCCCGGATTTTCCCTAACCATCTTCGGATTTGCCAATCGTAGATCCAACCTAGGATCGATTACGGCAGTGCCTCCCTTCTGGTGAATCAAGTTGAAGCACTCCTTGGATACATAAGCTTTGTCAGCATAAACCTTGCCGATGTCCCCCTTTTCCATAGTTGCCATCATATCAACAAAGGCTTGACCATCTCCCTTTTTGCAGGTGCTAAGATCCATTGCAACAATCTGAAAATTGTCGGTGCGCATCGCTATATGTAGCATTCGCCAATCTCTAACGTTGAGACGGTCGTTAGGTTTTGTTTTCCATTCACCACGCCCACGTATCTTGATCCCGGTTGAATCAAATACCAGATCGATTGGCATACCGATGTGCTCGTTGACGGTGGTTTCAAATTCCACAGACAAAGCCTTCATTCGCCTGTGGAGGGTGGTGTAATTCGGCACGGGTAAATCAACTCCCATCTCTTGGAACAGCGATTTGGTGAGACCTTCCGTTCGACGAAGGGTGAGATTGAGCAACGTGCGCAACGTTAATACCAACTTTATGGCTTCGTCGCTGTAGGTCGCAGGGCGACCGTTTTTGCCCCTCGTCGTCGCTCGCCACGAATCCAGCACTTTTTGCGTGACGAAAACCCGTAGGTCGCCACGGTCAACAAGAGCCTTGTTGTAAGCACTCCAGTGCGAGACCTTTTGCTGTTCCTGGGCATTTGGTGCGACAATGTCACTCATGGCTGGTCTCCGTATTTTTTGTTTCTTCTGATTCTGGAGATAACACGGACAGCCACATATCTCTATATCTAACTGTAATAGCTCTTAAATTTATTGCTGGTTGGTGTAAACACGCATTGAGAAATTAAGGTCAGGGACGGGGGTTATGCAACAACGTCTCCCCGCCCCCCCCATGCAGGCCGCCGCTAACACTGGTGATCTCTCTAGTGCCAGATTGATCGAATTCGTCATCAAACATGCGCATAAATTCTTTCCTGTGCGCATCCGCTAGCACGGGCTCAGGTGCTTTTTGCAGCACTTTCTCCAGTTCTGATCGAATCTTGTCGCCATAGCTGGTGTACAGCTCCCAGGTCTCATAGTTTACGAAAGAATTCTCCAAGGCAGCAAAAGTAATACTCCTCGGCCCTCCGCCTGCCCCTAGGCTTCCCGGCGCACTTACAGTCGGCATGTCTCCAGGAGAGAGGAGAGGTTTGCCTGTCTGTGTCGCTCGTGGCAAGGCCGAGTGGAGGGCTACCGTCTGCTCCATAATTTCATACAGTAAGGGGCGTACATCAGAAACTGTTCCCTGATCAGCAAGATACGCAGACGCTGAGGGGTCACTAACCCTGATAAGTTGCTCTTCTAGTCCCGCGATGGCTTTGCTGATCGCATCACGTCGATACTGTAGCTGTTCCCATGAGTCTATCTGGTACCTTAAGAAATACCCCACACTCTTCGCACCGTAGTACTTGGAAAAAGGTAGCGTTCTGTTTTCCCACGTCGGTAATGAGCCCCTCATCCTTGGAGGTAACCGCCCGTACACCGAGCTAGCCGATGCACATAGCAGCATTACTATTAGAAATTTCATGATATGCTCTCCTAAAGTTAATAGACCGAACACCGGTGTATACAGATAATTTAAACATACTGTCAAGTATATAACCACGCCCCATCCACCCCCTCGCCTCAATCACCTGCACCACAGCCAAAATTATACACGCCAATTATTATTTGCACAAAACCGCAGCATGTGTTGACATGCATAATCTATTTAATTAAGATAAGCTTTTTATATCATAGTATATGAGGTTATATCATGAAGAAAATACTAGTATTATCAGTGGGTTTGATGGCGACGTGTGTCTACGGACGCACCCTGCAGCTGGGTGACAAAAAGCAGGCGCTCCTACATCTGGGGCGGGTGATGGCTAGTGCCAAGCTATCCACCATAGGGATGTTCGCTGTCAATACGATGGAAGTGGATCACGAGAAGGTCGGCGATATTGTTGTCACTGTCAGAGACGCTCTTCTTGCGGGGCATGCTGCGTTGATCACCACTGCTGTAGAGTTAGATTTAGAAGAGCGAATAAGCTTGATGTCTAGTATACGATTTGCCGATGAAATCGACACTTTAATGAAGGCGATGCCTCTGGCCATGGATATACCCGAAGAGATGGAGGTTGCCGGTCTGGCTCTGCAGCAACTGCGTCGTCTGTTTGCAGAACAGACGGTGGTGTCGGATAAGCATGTCGCGGGAGCGCTGCAGGTTGTGACGGAGATGCAGACACTGAGCCGCGGCTGGGGGCCGTTAAAGCTTCCTGACGAGGAGCAAGCTAGCGAGTGGTTTCAGCTGGTGCGCCGCCTGGTTGAGGCGTTGGCTACCATGATACCGGCTGCACTACCTGATGCCTTTACCAAGTACAAGCGGCAGCTTGAGCCATCGGTACAAAAGATAAGTACCGACATGGACAATATTGATGATATAAGTTCTGATGATCTGATTAGGATGACTACGCTTATCAAAGTGCTAGAATCGTTTCTAAGTACTGCTGCGTCCATCAAACTGTATCGTTCTGACAAAATAGGAATGACACAAATGACAGTAACCGATACTTTGGCACAAATGATAGGCGAAGATGCGCATACTACTGCCGCGGTAGTGAATATGGAGGCTGAGCACTTTGACCTGTTGTCTAGTTATTTCAGCGAACAGATTTCTAGCCGGGCTTTCGCCCAGCAGTATCTGCAATTTTTGACCAAGCACTCGCGGTATGTCTCGGCGGAAATGCGGCAGGCAGTCGAGCAGAAGCTGGCTGATTTTTGATGAGGACGGCGCCGCGGAGCTGGCAAGCGGCAAGGAGTCACTGCCGAGGCTTATGTCCTTGTCATCAGCTCAGCTGGCGTAATTCTTCCAATCGAGTTTCTGAAGATCTGCCCCAGCTTTAGGCCGCGGCATTTGGCATGGCGTTCGCGCAACTACCGACTAAGCAAGCCATAACCCACTGATATTTTTAGAACTTAAAAAAAAGCTAATGGCAAAAAAAGAAACGCCGAACTGCCATATATGGAGGTGTGTTTAGTGAAGTATGCCAATTTTAACGGTTAAAGTAACTCCGCGCTGCGACATCAACGCGAGGTAAGCATGGGCGATTGGGAAAAACCAGCGGCGGAGGCCATCAAGAGCATCGCCTGGGGCTGGGTGGTCACCTTCATCGTCGCCAAGCTCGCTTCGCTCGCTACGCTGCTTTTTGTATCGCTCGCTTCCTAGCTCGCTGCATGTTCTCAGGCCACTCTGCGCGCCCTCTCTGCCTGCCCTCAGGCCTTTCGGCTGTTGCGTTCAAGCTTGCCCACCAAGAGCTTCATGAAGGGCGGGGAGAGACCGTGCGCTGCGCTGCGGCTCTTTGTATCGCTCGCTTCGCTCGCTACGCTGCTCTTTGCCGCTTTCTAGCTCCCCGCTCGCTCCTTGTCCTCAGACCTCTTGCTCTCGCGTTCAGGCTTGCCCCCCAGTGTAGTGGCCCCTCTCTTCCTAGCTCGCTACGCGGCTTTTTTGCCGCTTCCTAGCTCCGCTCGCTCTCGCGTTCAGGCTTGCCCCCCAGTGTAGTAGCCCCTCTCTTCCTAGCTCGCTACGCGGCTTTTTTGCCGCTTCCTAGCTCCGCTCGCTCTCGCCACACTACTCGCCAATTGGCACTGGCTGGCAATAGCCTGGGCAATAATTACGCACCCCTGATCACCGTGGGAAAATTGTAATCTCTTATTGACAGCCTTTCTCCATCTCTGTAGGTAGCCCTCGGTTGTTTTTTTCTAATTTTTCATCGAGGAGATGTATCATGTGGTATGTGCGAGGTTGGGTCTGTGCCTTTGCCATGTTGCTGTCGGCCGCGGCATTCGCGGAGGATCAGCAGGGTGCTGTCGAGAAGGAGATCCCCAAGGGGATCAAGGAACTGTTGAATAGCGAGGCGGCGGAGCGCTTCAAGAGCTACTTGAATCAGAGACTGATGGAAAGCGAGCAACTGTCGCGCTACGTCGATCGTGACTACTGGAGGTCAATCAGGAGCAAATTCGACGCACGTGTGGCTGAGGTTATCGCCGAGGACGAATTCATTCAGGCAATACTGCCGATTCTTCAGAACGTGCAGGCAGAACTGCGGGAGCTGCTAACACTAACTGTGCAAGAGCTGCTTGAGCGTGGTGAGGGTATCGCTACCAAACTGCACTCTGCTGCGGAGCTGTGGCGAGAGAAGGGATCAGTGCTAGTCGAGCAAGCTGTCCTCGAGATCAAGCAGCTAGTGGAGTTAATGCCAGAGGAATACCAGGCATTAATTGCCAAGATAGGTGACACAGTGGGCAGTGTCGCCAGCAACGTTACCGAGGAGACGACCCTGTTGGTTGCGTCGATCTTGTCAACTGCTACTAGCAGTATTCAGCGCTCTACACCGTAATTCCTGCTGAGAGGGGGGGAGGCCGCGCGAGCCTCTCTTTCTCCCGCATAGGCCCGTCCTGCAAACTGCTCGTCTGACTGGGTCACCGTGTCCGCGGTGATTGCCTACTTCGGCTGACGCTGGGGGCAGTTCTTGTTGCGGCAGTGTCCATAGAGCACGTGATAGTGTGATGACAGCTCGAAGCCACGCTGCTGCGCGATTTCTACCTGCTGCTGTTCGATGACAGGGTTGTGAAACTCGGTCACGGCATTGCAGTCGATGCAGATGAGATGATCGTGATGATCGTCAGGGTCGAGAATTTCAAACACCGAATGCCCGTCGATAAAGCTGCGTTGCTCAACCAATCCCGCGTCCTTGAGTAGGTTGAGGGTGCGGTAGATGGTCGAGATGCTGGCACGTGAGCCCGCTTTTTTCATCAAGGCATGCAGTTCTTCGACACTGAGATGTGGGCGAGCATTGAGAAAAAATTCAACCACCTCCCGCCGCGGCCCTGTTTGCTTGAGGTTGCGTGCCGCCAGGTAGGTCGCCAGTCTGTCCCAGAACCAAGCGAATTTTTCCATACCTCGCTTATACTCGCGTATGTCAGTGCAAGTCAAAGTCTTGCTGATCTGCCGCGCGCGCCGCGATGTTGATTACCTGTGGTTGCCACAGCGTGTTTTTCGCTTGGCTGAAGCGTCGTGAGAGACGCTGCGTCCAGGTGCGGTTATATTTATTGTTGAGGTTGGCGCGCACCGCCTGGCGGGTGACATCGATAGCACGTGCCAGCCACGCCAAGCCACGATAACCGAGTAAACGCTGGTCGATCTGCCTGATGCTAGCGAGGCTGGTCGGATCTGTGGTCGCCAAGCCTGGTGGCAATTGCGCATAGCTGCCAATGAAGTCAATGAAGAAGCCATCTTTCAGTAAATTTTGATTGGCCACCTGTTGTGGCGAACGCCAGTGGTGTAGACCAATCACAGGCATCTCCGCCAAGGTGTAGTATTGGAAAAGCTTGACGAAGTATTTTAAAATTTTAAAATCGTCAGGTAGAAAAACTGCGTCGAACTGACGCAATTGCCGATAGACCACCTCGGTTTTACCCTCTTGCTCGGTATCAACCGTCTCTTCTTGCACGGCAAACAAACGCCGCACCGCACGACTCATCGAATCAAAATCATCGCGCTGATAGGTGGCCAGGGTAAGTCGTAGCCCTGCCGCAGCCGCGTAGCGCTTGACATGCTGCAGCACATTGCTGTTTTGCGTATTATTGAGCATGGCAATGTGTTTGAAACCACGTCGTCGCATTTCTGCGATCGCTTTGCGTACGAGACGACGAAAGTCAGGATAGATGGAACGCATTAGATAGGGATCATCTTGCTGTCGTTTACCGATATAAAGAATAGGAACGTGGTAGTCGTGGCATACAGTCATAAAATTACGCATCTGGGTGTGAGGCAGGTCGGTAATAATGCCATGCACTTTGCGCTGATGGATGGCACGGGTCAAGCGCGCGACACGATGTCGACCACGCAACACTCGCAGACGCAAATTAGCCTGGTCGCGTTGTTGTCGCTGAAAAATTTTAAAACCATAGCCAATATCACGATAGTGCGAATTATTTTGCGAGAGTAGGATGGCGATGTTTTTGGTTTGCGGGGGAATATGGAGGTCATAGTCGACGCTGCTGCCTTCGAAGTCAGTGCCGTGCTGAATGTCTTTGGCAATGTGATAAAACTTAAGCGGGCGAGCTTGATTATGTGCACAACTGCTCACTACGAGGATGAGTAACACACGCCAGCTCAGTTCCATTTGAAAAAACCTCGAAAGTCACGATTTTTACTCAACGCCTCGTAGGGGGAGTAACGTTTTGTGGGCACTTTGCCGACAGGGAAAAACATTCTCACGCCTTTGGCATCGCGTGTGCCGTAGCGCGGATTAACCCGTGCTGCCACTATGCCTGTGGGAACAGCAAAGCCGCGGCGAGTGTGCGGTAGGGTAACAGCTTGCATAAACTTTGCCCACAGCGGCAGTGCTACCGTTGCTCCGTAAGTGCGGCGAGAATTTTGCGAAAAGTCATCTTTGCCCACCCACACAACGGTGACCCGCTCGTTGCTGTAACCACAGAACCAGTTATCCTTTGCGCCATCGGAAGTGCCCGTCTTGCCTGCGGCCCAGCGATGCAGATCGTGATAACGACTGGCAGTCCCACGTCTAAAGACATCCTGCATTGCCGCGGTCATCATGTAGCTAACTTGTGGACTGAGCACCTCTGCCTGCCTCTCTTCCCGTGTCGCAGCCCGATAGAGCACAATGCCACGGCGGTCGGTGATTTTCCTGATGGCAATTTGCTCGGTGCGCACGCCCGCATTAGCAAACACCGCATAAGCTGCCGCCATCTCCGTCATGCGTAAATCCGAGCCACCTAGTGCTGTGCCTGCCTCTTCTTTCAGTTGGCTGGCAATACCGAGTTGTTGGGCATAGCTGATGATGCGCTTGATGCCAAATTTTTTAACCAGATCGATGACGGGTAAATTCAACGACTTGTAAAAAGAACGGTAAAGTGTTGTTTCTTTAATAAACTCGCGCCGATGTTCACGCGGGCGATAGGCATCGATGGAAATCGGAGCCAGTAAGCTGACATCGTTCCAGGTCATGCCGCGTGCCAGCGCATAGGAGTATACGATAGGCTTGAAAGCCGAGCCGGGCGGACGTAAGGCCTGCACCGCACGATTAAACTTTGAGCGGCGATAGTCTCTGCCACCGACCATCGTTAAAATTTCCCCAGTGAGTGGATCGACACTTAACAATGCCGCTTCCATGTCAGCAACTTCCTTGTATCCAGTAATCTTATCTATATTAGCGATAATTTCTGTTGCCTGCCGCTGACTAGGCAGGTCAAGCGTCGTATGAATGCGCAAACCTTGATCGCCAATGGTAGGCCAGTCGAGAATGGCGGCGGCTTTCTTGACCACATAATCGACAAAGTGCGGAGCAGTTTCTACCCGTGGGGTGCGGTAAGGTTGAAATTTAAGTTCCTGCATCGCCGCGGTGTGCATCTGGACACGATCAATTTTGCCGCTCGCGGTCATCGCTTGCAAAACTTGCAGTTGGCGGCGCCGCGCGGCCCGAGGAAAACGCATCGGGTCATACTTGCCCGGAGCCCGAAACAGACCAGCAATCATAGCCGCTTCCGCTAAAGTTAACTGCTGCACCTCTTTGCCAAAGTAACGCCGCGCGGCCGCACCAACACCATAAGAACGGTTGCCGAGAAAGAAGTTGTTTAAGTAGATATTGAGAATTTTTTCTTTCGGCACAATACGTTCCAGCTCGATGGCGAGAAAAATTTCTTTAAGTTTACGCTGTAAAGTTCGTTTGCTGGTTAAACTGTAGTTCTTAATTACCTGCTGGGTAATGGTACTAGCCCCCTGCTTGACCATGCCAGCTTTGAGGTTACGCCACAAAGCTCGCAACATCGCCTTGACATCAATACCATGATGGATAAAAAAATTACGGTCTTCGATCGCTAACACCGCATCGATAATTACCGCAGGCATTTTTTCCCAAGGGACATAGATGCGATAGCGGGAAAAAACTTCCGCCAACATCTGCCCATCACGAGCATAGATGCGGGTGTTATCACGTTCAGTGTGATCAACGATACTATCGAGCGCCTTGCCGTGATCAAAATCAACTATATCTGTCATCCAGATAACGCCGACACCGAACACGACACCGCTAAACAGTGATAGGGCAAATAAGAAACGCATTTTTTAACCACAACTTGCGCCTGGGCCTACCTAGAGCATCGGCACAGTTCCGCCAATGTTTAGGTTAACATGCTGAGGACACAGATTTTTTTGTTTTAGATTAGCTAAAATTTTAAATCTGCAAATTCAAAACAACTCAAGGCACTATGTGAAAATTATGCAAGATTACTCGTATTATCGAGGGATAATTATGCGCGGCTGGCCACACTGCGGTTAAAGATTTATCTGCACCACGGCAAGCACGTTCTTGATACTCAGCATACGTTGCAGGGCGGCTTGGCTGAGCGCACTGTCGATTTCAACCATCGCCATGGCTGAGGCGGTACGACGTTGGCGGGAGAGAAAGACTGAGCCGATGTTGATTTTTTCGGCTGCGAGAAACCCACCAGTGTCGCCGACTACACCGGGCAGGTCGCGGTTTCTGATGAGCAGAAAGCGACCGCGCGGCTTGACTTCAAATTTGTAGTTATCGATATGCGCGAGGCGTAGCTTATCTTCGTCGAAGATAACGCCGCCGACGGCAGTGCTATTGCCCTGCGCATCGCTGACGACGACCTCCATGCTGGTGCGAGGCGTGAGGCTGCAAGTTTCTTCTTGGAGGCGGATACCGAGACGTTGCAGGTGAGCGGCACAGTTGACGATCGACACATAATCACTGACCGTTTGCTGGAGGTAGCCGTTCATCCATGAGAGACGCAGTAGCGGGAATGCTCCGAGTTCGTGGCTGTATTTGATTTTTACCTGCACAGGTGTGTAGGTGATGATTTGTCCGATTAAACTGCCGAGTTTTTCCGCCAGCACGGCAAAGGCACGATGCAAGGGAGAATCAATGATGCTCTCGTAGGGCACGTTAACAGGAAAATCGACCACACCGCCTTCGATGGCTTTCTTGATTTGATCGGCGATGGTGATGCCTATGGCCAGCTGTGCCTCTTCGGTCGATGCCCCGATGTGGGGCGTGCCGAGAACGCGTGCGTGGGTGCGCAGGCGAGCGTCGAGGTGCGGCTCGTCATGCCACGTGTCCAGTCCGACCAGTCCGATCTCATCATGCTCAAGTGCCTGCAGCAGATCTTCTTTGTCAATAACGTCACCGCGGGCGGCGTTGATGAGGATACCTTGCGGTCCGAGTTTACGCATGATGTCACGATTGATCATGCCTCGCGTCGCGGCGTTGAGAGGCACATGCACGGTAAGAATTTCGCAGAGTTCAGCGAGTGTGGCGAGGTCGTCGATTTTTTTGACATCGTATTGCGAGAAGCGGGCGGGAGGCAGATAAGGATCATAGCCATAGACCTCCATGTCAAAACCGTGGGCAAACTTGCAGACGCGGTGTCCGACATGACCGAGACCAATCACACCGAGCTTGCGTTGGCGTAGCTCTCGTCCTTTGAAGCGATGGCGATCCCAGCCGCCTTGTTGCAGGTGATTGGCAGCACGCTGCACGTGGCGCATCATGGTCATGAGCAGTGCGAAAGTCAGCTCGGCCGCGGCATTGGTATTTTTGCCGGGACAGTTGACGACCAGGATGCCTTTAGTAGTCGCGTATTCAAGGTCAATGTTGGCCACGCCGACTGCGGCGCGTCCGATGATGCGCAAGTGCTGGGCACGATCGATGAGAGCGCGATCGATGCTTGTTTCGCTACGAGTAATCAGCACCTGACAGGTGGGCACCAGGTCATGCAATTGCGCGGCAGGACAGTCAGGATGATAGCGCACGACCACCGCAGGGATAGCACGCAAATCCGCCAGACCCTGTTCGTGCAACTTGCCCGTGACTAGAATTTCCATGCCGCTGCTTCAGTAAATATCTTGCCTTGCGTGGGCGGAGTATACGACACATTCCCGTTGAGAGCAAACGCTTTCACCAGAAGGCGTGTCGAGTTCTAACTGTTGCTGGACGCGTGGCTGGTGCTGATGTGGGTAGAAGTGCTGGCCCTGATCGTTGACCAGCACCGCGTCGGTGGGCAAATGCCAAAAGCCTGCAGGATTGTAAACATACCAGCGCTCGTTTTCTTCCTCATGCCAGGCGGTGTAGGCACGGGTGGTATGGGCATAGATGCCCCGCAAAATTTTTTGCACCGTGGCACGGCTATGCATCACTCGATAGGTGACCCGAAAACTGAACAGGTCACGTGCCGCGGTGGCGAGGCTTACCTGCAGCTGACCATCCTCAGCGTCATGCACAGTCAGCACCCGTGCCCCGTGGGAAGCAACAGGCTGGCGGGTGCGTTGACACCAGTCGAGCAGTGCTTGGCGCAGATACGGATCAACCACCTCAAGCCGCACGTATCCCTCCTGTGGGTGGCGAGAGGCAGACGCTGGCGTTGCTTGCAGGTGCACGACATCCTGCTGCGGCTCTTTTCCCGTGGGGTAGGTGCGACTTGCCTGCAGGAGAACGCCCGCACTTTGCTTGTTAATTTGTAATTCTAGTAGCTTACTGTGCCTAACAGCCAGCTGCCCGTGCCAACTGCCGAAGGTATCGCTAACTCCGACTACCTCCCGCCGCAACTCGTGCAACTGCACGACTTCAGCTCCTGCCAGCGGGTAGCCATCCGCATCGAGCACCCGCAAACTGAGTGCCAGCGTGTGAGGCTTAGCTGTCACCGGGCGCGCCTGCCACAGGTATAGGCTGGCCAGCGTTAGCCCGATGGCAATCAGCAGGATCGGCAAACGCTGCATAGATTAATAATACCTATACAAATTGAACGAAAACACATGACTATAGCTTACGATATTATTTTTACAAACAAAACAGGCAGTTATCCCCCGTATAGAATTTATCTGTAAAAAATAATCCAGTTAAAACAAGCAGTTGTGATGGCTTTATTAATTTGCTATTGCATAATGAAATTAATTTGATATAATTACTCATTATTCGCTAATTTTTAACGAGGTAACTATACAGTGTTTAGTAAACTTTTACTTATAAGTGCATTGGTAGGCGGGGCGACGATCGCTCAAGGTGAGCCGCAGGAACATAAGATTCCGGTAGGCTTGCAGTTGCGTATTATTTTGCTCAACAATCTTGCTTACGTAAAGTCTGAAATGGTGGCGGCGTTTGCAAAGGCTAACTCACCTGCGTTGCACGATCAGGTAACTGCGGCTGTAGTGAGTGCCATCAGGAAGAAGAGCGCGCAGAGCGAAGCTGACTTTGCCACCGCGTTAGGTGTGAGTGTTGAGGTTTTGCAGCAGGCTGAGCGAGAGGGCACTGGTCTTGATAGTGACGCGTTGGCAAAAATGTGGGATAGGGATCTGTTGCCGGTTGAGGAGCTGATAGCCATACGACGTGACGTTGTGGTGGCGGCGTTGTCTGAAGAAGAGAAGACACTTGTCATGAGCCGTGACAGTGCGGTGGTCAAGAATCTTTTGACTATTTTGAAGTATATCCAAGTCAGTTCACGTCGTGAAGACAGCATGCAACTGCCTGCGGCGGAAGATATTTTGCGTAAGGTTAGGGATGATTATCGTGTCCTGATACAGTTGGCGGTGGAGCACTATCCACAGATTAAGGAATTCGTCAGTCTTGAGGACTTGGACGACGAACTTATCACCAGCGTTGGCAGGGCAAGTTCAATTGCCGACAAGCTCAGGCACCATCTTGCTTTCATGTTCTTTCAGCGTCAGATCAGCGACTGGAGAAACGAACAAGCTGTGGGTGAAGAAGGGTAAGGATGAGCCAGCCCTCCTAGTGGGGGCTGTTCTTTGCGCCCCAGAACCGCCGTTGTCTTGGCAGGGCGCAGTGGAGCTAGCCAATGCTTAGCACATGTCTCCGTTGTCTTGGCACGGCGCAGCCCTACCGAGAAACTTGGGGGCAAGGACACCACTTAGCACAAACCTCCGTTGTCTTGGCACGGCGCAGACCTGCCGAGAAACCCGACCTCAACAGGTATAGGCACATGCCCTTTGCAAAAAAATAAACTAACGGCAATACGGCAATATTTGTGGTCGGGTTTTCGCACGGTCTCCCCGTGCCGTTCATGGAGCTCTCGATCGGCAAGCATGAACGTAACAGCCGAGAGACTTGGGCGCAAGCAGAGAGGGCGCGCAGAGTGGCCTGAGAACATGCAGCGAGCTAGGAAGCGAGCGATACAAAAAGCAGCGTAGCGAGCGAAGCGAGCTAGGAAGCGAGCGTTACAAAGAGTCGTGCGTACCTCCGTTATCTTGGCACGGCACAGACCTGCCGAGAAACTCTCCCCTGAGATAGGTGCAAGCACATGCCCTGTGCGAAAAAATAATCTGATCGCAATAGCAAGAGGTCTGAGCGCAAGCAGCGAGCTAGCAAGCGAGCGTTACAAAAGGCCGTAGCGCAGCGAACGGTCTCACCGTGCCGTTCATGGAGCTCTCGGTAGGCAAGGGGTGGGGGCAACCGCGAGAAGGCTTGGAGGCAAGCCTCAACGCAATACAGGGAGATCTGAGGGCAAGCAGCGAGCTAGCAAGCGAGCGTTACAAAGAGCCGCGCGCCACGGCGCAGCGCAGCTGGCACAGAAATGCTATACTATCCCTGAGTGCATTCAGTAAATTTATGGAGGTGACTTGGTGACCAAGCGAAAGCGAGCTGCGAAAAGAGCTATGAGAAGATCTCACAATCCCCATGATGAATTCTTTAAGATGGTTTTTAAACAAAAGAAATATCTTATTGGATTATTGCGATTAGTTTTTTCAGAGGCGGCCTTTGCTATGTTTGTTGTCGATAAGCTGGTCATCAGAGACAGCGTGCTTATCAAGGGGCCGGGAGGTGAGTTACGCACCGACATCATGGTGCAGCTACCTTTGTGGGGCATCACAAACAGGATCGTCATCCTGTCAATAATTCTTGAGCATAAGAGCTATAAGGATCGTGATGCTGTCTTACAAGCCATGGAATACTACGTAGCGGAATGTAAGGCGCGCAGCAAAAGGCGGAGGCGGCAGCCAGGCGAACCCTATGAGTTGATTATTCCTGTTATTCTGCTGTGTTGTGAGGATAAGGACTACGAGCCGCCGCAGGATTACCTCAGTTGGGAGTTTGGCAGCGAGGAGATTCCGCCAGAGCTGGCAGCGCTAGCGGATGACTTGCCGGTGATGCGCTGCAAGGTATTCAATCTCAGAAAACCTCCCCTCAGCGAGCTGTGGACGAAGGCGGGGAGCAGTGCTATCATCATCTATGTTATGGCGGAGTTGTGGGGTATGGACGAAGATAAGATAGCCTTGATCATTGAGAAAATTGAAGGGCTTGAACGAGAAGAGGGGCAGTTTTTGGGTAACATGCTAATGGATTATTGTGATGCGGCCGATAGGGGGGTGAAGCGCCAGGATTTTGATCGTGTTGATCGTAAGCGCTGGCCGCACAAGCGAGAGGAGGAGCGATTTGTGCCAACGATGTATTTTGGACTAGAACGAGCTGAGCGACGCGGCTTGCAGAAGGGCATAGAGCAGGGCGAACAGCTGGGCTTGCAGAAGGGCGTTGAACAAAATCGGATGGAGACTGCTCAGCTAATGCTCAGCGATGGCATGCCTGAAGATCAGGTGTGTAAATTTCTGAAATTGACCAAGAAAGAGCTGACGGCAATCAAGCGAAAATTAAAAAATTAAATATTTCAGCCAATTTTTCCAGATATCTGCCTTCGTTATCTTAACACAAGTCTCCGTTATCTTGGCACGGCACAGACCTGCCGAGAAACTCTCCCCTGAGATAGATGCAAGCACATACTCTTGTCTGAAAGCATAACCTAACGGCAATATGGCAGTATTTGTGGTCGAGTTTTCGCACGGTCTCTCCCTGCCGTTCATAAAGACCTCGGTAGGCAAGCCCAAACGCAATAACGAGAGGTATGAGAACATGCAGCGAGCTAGAAAGCGAGCGATATAGAAAGCAGCGCATAGCGCACAGCGCAGCGAACGGTCTCTCCCTGCCGTTCACAAAGCCCTCGGTAGGCAAAAGGTGTGGGCAACCGCGAGAAACCTGATGACAGGCCTCAACGCAATAGCAAGAGGTCCGAGGACGAGGAGCGAGCTAGGAAGCGAGCGATACAAAAAGCAGCGTAGCGCAAGCAGCGAGGGAGCGAGAAAGCGGCAAACAGTCTCGTAAGGCGAGCGATACAAAAAAGCCGCGTGCCACGGCACAGCCCTACCGAGAAACTTGGGGGCAAGGACACCACTTAGCACAAACCTCCGTTGTCTTGGCAGGGAGCAGACCTGCCGAGAAAACCGACCTCAACAGGTATAGGCACATGCCCTGTGCAAAAAAATAAACTAACGGCAATACGGCAATATTTGTGGTCGGGTTTTCGCACGGTCTACCCGTGCCGTTCATGGAGCTCTCGATCGGCAAGTTTGAGTGCAATAACGAGAGGCCTGAGAACATGCAGCGAGGGAGCGAGAAAGCGGCAAACAGTCTCGTAAGGCGAGCGTTACAAAGAGCAGCGCGTAGCGCACAGCGCAGCGAGCGTTACCTAAAGCTTCTGCACTTTGACGGTAACATCGAGATGGGTGTTGCCTCCGCCTTGTCGTGTGCCACGAGTGGGTGGCACGTCGCGGTAATCACGCCCGATGGCGATACGAATGTGGCGTGCATCGCGGTTACTGCAATTGGTGGGGTCGAAGCCTACCCAGCCGAGTGTCGGCAGTAAGCACTCAACCCAAGCATGGGTGGCGTTGCTGACAACCTGCTCATGTGCTTGTCCTGTCGTGTAGAGGTAGCCAGAGACATAGCGAGAGGGAATTCCCCAGGTGCGGGCAATGGCAAGCATGACGTGAGTGTAGTCTTGACACACACCTTGGCGGGTGGCGAGAATATGCTCAATCGACGACTCAACCGAAGTGCTGCCGGGCAAGTATTGCAAGCATGCAAACAGTTTGGTGTTCAACTGTTGCAAGCTACTCAGCGGGTCGCCTGTCGGGGCAATATCGTTGTCCTGCATGAAGGCCGTCAAGGTGGCAGAAGTTGCCGTTAAGACACTCGGTTGCATAAAGTCCCAATGGGCGAAAGAATTCCGCCAACGCTGCACTGCTTGCCACGTCGCGGTTTTGCGCGAGGCAGGCAGTGGTGGTGGTGGTTGCAGGGTAACTTCGGCACGCATGATAATTTTAACTTCGTGATGGCGGCGATGAATACTGAAGTAGTGGTAGCAATTACCAAAACTATCCCGTTCGTGGCTCAATGTTGCCGCGGGCTCGACCAGCAGGTTGAAGCTTGGCAATTGTTGCTGCTCGTCTCGCTGTGGTTGCAAGCATAATGCCATCACGCTGCCACGGGCCGGCGATTGGTAGCGGTAGTGTGAAGTATGTTCGATGCGATAGCGAGTTGTGTCAGTCATGGCGTAGCGGGATCGTCCTCAATATTGTAATCAAACCACCGTGCGGCGATCAAGCGATCGAGTTGGCGCAATTGCTCGCGACATGCGGCTAAATCAAGCGCGGTGGCGTTGTCAGATGATTTTGGTGGACGTGATTGTTTTTCTAGTGCATCGCTGAGCTGTTGCAAATCACGATCCGCAATTTTCGTGTCGGTAAACAGCGTGCCTATCTCGGTGTTGACCTGCAGTAGTGCGTGTGCCAACGAACACGGGAGGCGACGATCGTGCCTGAGTAGTCGCAAAACCTGTGGCGGATCGATGTGCACGTGATAGTGCCACTGGTAGATATCGAGCGCCTGATAAAAACGCAGCAGGCTCAGCCAGTTGTCCGCATCAGGGTTTTTCTGTGCACGGCTGAGTTTGGCTTGTGCCTGCAGCAGGGCACTGCTCTGTTGGGCGCGTTCAAGGGCATGGCCGAGTTGCAAAAAATGCCAGCCCTGAGTGCGATACATCGTGCTGGCGGAGATGCCCGCGAAAGCTGCGAGCTGTTCGGCAGTGCGGGCATAAAAATTTTCTGGTGTTGGTTGCCAGATTTTTGCCAAGTCCACTTCTTTCAACTGCAGCCAAGTGCGGTTAAGGCAGGTCCACATCTCGAAGCTGAGGTAATTGCGTGATTGACGTGCACTTTCACGCCCGTAGGCAAAACAGTTATGCAACGAGTCTGGGTTGGAAGTTTCAAAAGTTAAATCGTCAGCGAGCGTGTAAGCGTCGGCTAGCATCAGGTCGTCGTCGTGGTAAAGTTCGAGCTCAGCTTTGGCGAGCGGCGGACGACGTTGCAGGTTGGCATAGATGCGTTGCCAACCGAAGTGTATTTCCTGCCGCGGCCGATCGACCAGAGTCTCCATCTGTAATCGCAGCAAGCGGCACATATGCTCGGCACGCTCAAGATAACGTCCGAGCCAGTATAAATTTTGGGCGCTACGGCACAGCATTTACTTCTCCAACACCCACAGGTCTTTGCCACCACCTCCCTGTGAGGAGTTGACCACGAGGCTGCCTTTGTGCAGTGCGACCCGACAAAAAGCACCAGGCACAATGCGGGTCTGTTTGCCGTGCAGCACGAAAGGACGCAAATCAACATGACGCGGCTCGGCATGTGTCTCAACCACACAGGGCGAACGCGACAGGTGCAGTGTTGGCTGAGCGATGTAGCGATTAGGATTTTTCTGCAGTCGTTTTGCAAACGCATCACGCGCGGCAGGGCTAGCATGCGGTCCGACCAGCATGTCATAGCCACCCGCACCATCGACACGTTTGATCACCAGCTTAGCGATGTTGTCGAGCGTATAGGTAAGGTCATCGGGACGACGGCAGAGATAAGTTTTGACGTTGGCAAGCAGTGGCTCGGCATGCAGGTAGTAGCGAATCATGTCGGGCACATAGGCATAGATACCCTTGTCGTCGGCGACTCCACTGCCAGGCACATTGGCCAGCGCGACGTTGCCGAGTTTAAAGGCATGCAGCAGACCAGGCACACCGAGCAACGAGTCGGGACGAAAGGCGAGGGGGTCGATAAAGTCATCGTCGATACGCCGATAGATAATGTCAACTTGCCGCAGACCACCCGTGGTGCGCATGTAAACCCGTGCGTTGCTGACCAAAAGATCCTGCCCCTCAACCAGCTCTGCGCCGATTTCTTGCGCTAAAAAAATATGCTCGTAGAAAGCGGCATTGTAAACACCAGGCGTGAGTAGGACGATGCAGGGATCGGGTTTATCGCTCAATTCACACAGGGTGTTGCGCAACAGTGTGCCGTAGTGCTCAACTTCCCGCACCTTATAACTGCGATAGAGGTAGCGCAGGTTTGATTTGATTACCTTACGGTTGGCAATCATGTAAGCGACCCCTGAAGGCACACGCAAGTTGTCTTCCAACACAAAAAAACCGTCGTTGGTGCGCACAATGTCCGTGCCACAGATGGCCACCCAGGTATTGCACGGCACGTTGACCCCCCGCATCGCAATACGGTAGTGCGGGCAGCTGCGCACCAAATCGGCAGGCACAACGCCGTCAGTGACGCTGCGCGCCTCGTGGTAGATGTCTTGCAAAAATAGATTGAGTGCCTGTAGACGCTGCGTAAGTCCTGCTTCCAGCTTTTGCCATTCGGCTGCGGCTAGTAGACGTGGCAGGCAGTCGATAGGGATAATGCGTTCGTCCGCCTCGCCGTCGCCATAGACAGTGAAGGTGATGCCCTCACTGTTGAACGAGCGTTTTACCCGCGCCTGCATGTCGGTTATCTGCGCGCCCGACAACTGCTGCAAGGCACGGTATAGCTGGCGACAATGGGGGTGCGGCTTGCCTTGGCCCTGAAACATCTCGTCGTGAAAACGTGAGTCAAGTTCGTAGGCAGAAAAATCCAACGCAACAACTCTACTGTGGAATTACAAGCGTATCCGTTACCTCAGGGGGAGAAGTTTTGCAAGCCCCAGCTGGGGTGCACACCGTGGCGGCGGGACACCCGCTCTAAAAAATTTAGCCTTGATATCAACAGGTTACAAATAATTTTGTCGAGAACTGCAAATACTCCTAAGGCGATCATAAAAATCGTTCGATGTGCTCGTGTGGTTGCCGGGCGATGGAGTGGTGCAGGTTGTGGAGGATATTTTTTGAGGGAGTGCATGCGTAGCTGGATGTTAGTTGCTGTCAGTTTGCTGTCTTGCTCGTCGCCTAAGCAAGATGATGGGGCTGGGACTGGATCGGCACAACCTGTCAGCAGTCAGGCTGAGCAAACGCAGCAGACCGCCTGCCCTGAACCCGTCGAGGTGAACGAGGAGCGGAGTGAGAAAAAACTTACCGAACTGTCTTACGAAGAGAGAACATTGTTGGGCGCGGTGGGGATGCGGGATAGTGTCGCGGTGAAAATGCCGCAATCTGTGGCAAGATGGCTGAGCTGGTTCAAGACTAACCTGCCGCCCGCGCTATCTTGGACGACGAGAACCCCCAATGAAGGTAAATCTGCCTACGTCACCCACGATACGCTACTGTTGTATAGCAAGATTGCTGACAGTGATGAGCACTTGCCGAGCAGTCCGCTTGCCGACAGCGACTACGATGATAAAGGCTATGGCGTGGTGGTACTGGGCGGTTCTGCCGTTTTCCCCCTGGTGAGGGTAACACACCGTGCCTTGGATTTTTTTTCTGACTCCGAGTGCACAGCTACGGTCTCTGTGAAAGAAGGGCGTGGTCGGGATAATGCCCACTTCACCGTGAAGTTTACCGATGGCAACACCATCAAGCTATCAGCCATAGCCAGCGGTCAACCTTTATCCGCATCTAATATTATTTTCTGGGTCGGTAAGGATGACAATATCAAGTTACAACGTGTTGTAAGTAAGAGCGGTGGCAAGGATAATATCAAATTCGAGACCTACACGCGCTGCGGTGAGAAAATCCCCTCGCTCGACCAGCAGTGTGTAGGGAGAAGTCAAAGTATGGGCGCGCACACGTGGTCTTGTGACGGTATGTGATACAGGCATAGCGCTAGAGATGCTGTGGGTCAGGCCACGCCCGCATGCATGATGCAGTTACGCCCTCTGTCTTTAGCTTGGTAGAGGAGTTCGTCGGCGGAACGGATGAGGGCACGGCTGTCTTTTTTGGTCATCTTGTTGTTGCCTGCGAAGGTGTGGATGCCGATCGACGCGGTGATGGTAACTTTGAATTTATCCAACACGAAACGGCTGTTACGGATAGAGTTGGCAATCCTCGTCGCCAATGACAGAGCTCCTGCGGCACTTGTGTGGGGTAACAAGATAACAAATTCGTCCCCGCCATAGCGAGCGGCAATGTCTTCGCTGCGTAGCTGTTGTTTGACCTTTGCTCCTACCTGTGCCAACACGTACGAACCGACGATGTGGTTGCAGGTGTCGTTGACCTGCTTAAAGTGATCGAGGTCGAGCATAATGACCGAGATGTCATAGTGGTAGCGACAAGCACGGGAGTACTCTTCATCGAGACGGTTGGTAAAAAAACGCATCGTGTATAGCCCGGTCAACTCGTCGGTGATGGTCAGGTGTTCGAGTTTTTTGTTTTCTTCCTGTAGTTTTTTCTTTGACAGAGCCAGTTCGTCGGTAATTTTCTTGATGCGTAAGTTGGTCTTGATGCGAGCTTTAAGCTCTGGCAGTGAGCAGGGTTTGGCGAGGTAATCATCTGCACCTGTGGAGAGGCCGATGACAAGATTTTCTCGTGAAGAGTTGCCGCTCAAAAAAATAATGGCAACATAAGGCCCTTCTTTCGTCAGCACCCGCATCTTGCGACAGACATCTATGCCCGTCTGCTGGGGCATATCGACATCTAGTATGACCACATCAGGCTTAAAATCGACAAACAGTGTCAAGGCACTGCCGCCATCCTGGGCCGTCTTTACCTCGTAATCACCGCCCAGCACACTGAGGTAGAAGGAGCAGACATCGTTATCGTCATCAACGATCAGCAGCTTGTTCTTCAAGTTCCGCCTGCCGCAAACGCATAATTTCGTAAAGCATAAACTCGATCGCCGTCAGGGAACGCACGTTAATCACGAGCGCGCTGTCTTGCACCGCAGTGAGTTGTAGAATTTCGGTCTGCAAAAACTCATACACCGTTTTTTTGTCAAGATTGGCATGACTCTCCTGCCGTGCGGTGATGATAGCCAGCAGCTGAGCTACTAGAGTTGGCACACGCCACTGCTGCTCGCGGAAGAAGAAACGCTTGGCGCGAGCAGCGTCGAAGCGAGGAAAATAGGCAGAGATACGTTCCCAAAGACCATGATGATGACCGTGACCAGCACCAGCGAGCATCTGCAGCACCTTCTCCTGGTGTAATTTGCGCACCGTCAACAATACACTCACTGCTGTTACCGCCATCAGTCCCCAGGCTACCTTCTGCAAGCGTCCTGCACTGCGCTCAGCACGTTCAGCCTTCGCCAGCAGACGCTGATGCAGTGACGCAAAATCCTGCGCTTGCAAACCCTCAGTATGCAATGGCTGACAGTCAGACAGACGCTGAGCAGCTGTTACTAGGGGAGCAAAACGGCAGCGCGCAAAAAAATAATGGCCGTCACGATAAGTTGTCTTAATCGCATAGCCGCTATCATCAACCAGCAATGCATGCAGTGGTGAAGTTAGCAGCAGCATAGTAAAAATAAAAATCAGCGTTATGCGCATGTAAGTTTCTCTTTTTCATTTTTTAGCAGTTATATTCAACATGAAATCATATTCAGCGAACTCGGCCACCCGCCGGGCCAAGCGCGTATTATCACTGGTCTGAAATTGTAGAATACGCCGCAAATCGGCGAGCAGAGCGTGCAGGGCTTGTTGGGTCAGTTTGGCTGGCTGCTGAAAGTTAACCCACACCATGTCGTTGTGACTGTTGTCCAGCACTTGTGTAATGACGATCAATTTCTTTAAATGCAATTCCAGGGTAAAGACTTCTCGCTGCAATGCACCGAGTTGCCCTTGCAGTTGACGGTAGGTTGCTGCGGGCAAGGTCCCGTCCCGCAAACTGGCATCGAGATGACTGGCATGCAGTGCGATCAGAAGTCGTGCCGCGGCAATGGTTGTGTCGACGAAATAAATCCGCCGTAGCAGGTTAGCCTGAGTGAGTTCTCGCTGCACGCTCTGCCACATCACCTCTGGGCGCGGCTCTGTCGTAGGTGTTGTCTCTGTTGCCAGCAGCGCGGCAGCGATGATCGGACGCAATGGCGATGACAGCAAATGCACCAGCACGGTATCGTCGCCTGCGGTGGCAATGTCCTTGGTAATATCCTTACTACGGACCTCCTCGCCCGCGATCTGCCAGGTGCCGCGTGGAAACCGCTGCCAGCCACTCAATGCGAGCCTCAGGCGACTGGACAGCGTGAGAGTATCACCCCCAAAAGTGCTGCTGTGGCGCACATTTCTGTAGAGTGTGTGGGTGAAATTGATCGTGCCGAAGTAGGCGACTTGAAAGAGCGGGCAGATGGCATGTAGCGGGCCGATAAGTATTGGCTCGATCACTCCTTCAGTAATGGCGGTGTAGGGCAACCAAGTCAAGGCAACGATCACCGTGCTCAGCGCGCCCCGCTCACGATAGAGGCGATGCAAAAACCCGCGTGCCCGCTGACTGGCATTGCTCCACCACGCGGCTTGGGTCAATTGCCCTGCCGCTTGCCGATAGGTGTGTAGCCCCTCGACCCACCTGTGCTGGTCGCGCAGATAGTCCTGGGCACGACCTGTATCGCCGCGCAAAAAACAAGTGCGGCAGACCTGATAGAGGTTCGTGCCTTGTAAACGTGGTGGCACGAGGTTGGTGACCCACACATACGCGGGCAGGGCAAGTCGCTGCTGTTTGATCTGCACCTGCAACCAGTCGGTGGCCGCGAACCAATTGCGTTCTTGCTGATACGTCGCGTGAATTTGCTGCAAGTCCTCGCTGAGGCGTGACGAGCCTTCTGCTACTGGCAACAGCAACACTGCCAGCCAGCCTAAGATCCACTTCGCCTTGTTAGCCGCCATGAGCATGGCGCACCCAGGCGAGGGAGGTTGGGTCATTCCCACCTTACGTGCGGTGAAGTTCACCTGTAATCCTATAACCACCAATTGAGTCAGAAGGTTGCATAACCCCTCGCCCCGCTCCCAAAAGCAAACCACGGCAAGATACCTAGATAATAGCTGCTCGACAAGTGCCATTGCTGAGTTTTTTTGTGTTCGGCCGCGTTGCCACGAGCTAGGAGGGGCAAATACTGTGGCACGGGGCATAGAGGTTGCACACACAAATGGCTCTGCGATACCTTGAAAGAAGGGTGGGAAAACGAGATGGGCACTGTTCACATTGTGGTTCTAGGAATTTTGCAGGGGGTGACGGAGTTTTTACCCATCTCCAGTTCGGCACACCTTATTATCTACGGTAATCTATTGGCGGGAGAAGACTTGCCGCTGCTGTTGAACCTCGCTTTTCACAGTGGCACACTGCTATCGCTGTTGATTTATTTCGGGCGTGACTGGCATGGGTTGCTACGGCATGAGTTGCTCGCCCGTCGTCGTCCGCATCTTGCTCCCTGTCTCGTCATTGCCTCGCTACCCATTGCCGTGGTTGGCTTGCTGGGGCAGGAGTTAATTGCCACCCATCTGCATCAGATCGCGGTGGTTGTCATGCCGCTAGCGTTGGTGGGAGTTGCCTTGTGGTGGTGTGATCGTCGCTGTCCACAAAGGCTCACTATCGAGACGCTGTCGCTGCGTCATGCCGCAGTGATTGGCTTGGGGCAAATGCTCGCACTTGTGCCAGGTGTATCTCGCAGCGGGGTGGCGATGCTCGGTGGACGCATGTTGGGGTTGACACGGCAGGCAAGTGTTAAGTTTTCCTTTCTTCTCGGCACGCCAGTGACATTGGGGGCACTGCTACTGAATGGCCGTGAGCTGATAGCGTTCTTGACCGAACCCCACTTCCTGCTCGGTGTGCTGGTCAGTGCGGTCACGGGCTTACTGGTCATCAAGCTGTTGCTGAGCTGCATCGATCGCATTGGTTTCGGGGTGTTTGCTATCTACCGTCTGGTGCTGGCAGGCATCGTTAGCCTGTGGTTGCTGTATGGCAATGTCTGAAGCCAGTATCCTCCAATACGACCGCGAGCCGATCGCGGCCATCGCTAGCGGGGTTGAGCGCGCGGCCGTTGCCATCATCCGCATCTCTGGGGATGAACTGCTGCCATTGCTGGCCAAAATTGTGCGCAAGAAAAATTCACACTGGCAGGCACGCCAATTTTATCTCTGCCGCCTTGTCGATGGCACAGACATCATCGACACCGCGCTCGTTGTCTACTTTGCCGCGCCGCACTCCTACACGGGGCAAGATGTGGTTGAAATTCACTGTCACGGCGGGCAGTACGTGCCGCGCAGAATTCTTGCCCTCCTGCATGCCCATGGCATTCGTGCTGCAGTTGCGGGGGAATTTAGCAAGCGGGCTTTTCTTAACGGCAAACTCGACCTTACAGCGGCGGAAGGCATTGCTCAGCTGAGTGCAGCTGCCACTGAGGCACAGTGGCGTGCGGCACAAAGCCTTGCTTTTGGTGCGTTTCATCAGCACATTGACGCATTGCGAGCTGGGTTGTTGCAGGCGTTGAGTTTGCTCAATGCCTTGATTGATTTTCCCGATGAGCGGGAGGCACAGACGGTGCAACACCAGACGATTGCCCAAGTCCTGCACGAGGCCCAGCAACAAATTGACTTGCTACTGGCTAGTTACCAGCAGGGGCGCATTGCCAAAGACGGACTGCGCCTGGCTCTGATTGGTATGCCCAATGTGGGTAAATCATCGCTGCTCAACGCATTACTAGGTAGAGAACGTGCTATCGTTAGCGACCAGCCAGGCACGACCCGTGATTATCTTGAAGACACGCTGTTGATAGAGGGCCGGCTATTTAAAATTACCGACACCGCAGGGATTCGCAGCAGCGACGACGACGTTGAACAGCATGGCGTGCAAAAGGCGCTGGCCTTGCTGACAGATTGTGACCTTGTCTGTCGGCTTGCTAGTGCAGAAGCTCCGCAGGCACGTCCTGAGGCGACGGCAGCACGCCATATCGTTGAGGTTATCAACAAGTGCGATCTCGTTGAAGTGCAAGCTCCTCCGCAGACGCTACTCATCTCGTGCAAGACAGGTGCAGGCATCGGCGCGTTGCGAGCGAGGTTGGTGGCAGAGTTCGATGGCAACACTCCCGCGGCAGATAGTGCTTTCATCAGTTGTGAACGGCATTATCACGCCCTACAGCGCGCCCAGACGGCGTTGCTTGCTGCACAGCGAGAACTTGGCGGCGAAGCTTATGAGGAGTGTGTGGCTTTTGAGGTACAGCAGGCACTTGCCGCGGTAGAAGAACTGCTTGGCAAAGTCAGCAGCGATGAAATTCTCAATAACATTTTCACCCAGTTTTGTCTTGGCAAATAACAAAGAGCCGCGTAGCACAGACACTACTTATCGCAAGTCTCCGTTGTCTTGGCAGAGCGCAGACCTGCCGAGAAACTCTCCTTGAGTTAAGTGTAAGCACATGCCCTATGCTAAAGAATAATCCGACGGCAGTATTGGCAATATTTGTGGTCGAGTTTTCGCACGGTCTCGCTCAGCCCTTCATGGGGCTCTCGGTGGGCAAGAGGTGGGGGCAGCCGCCGAGGAGCCTTATAGCAAGCAGAGGGGGCGCGCAGAGTGGCCTGAGAACATGCAGCGAGCTAGGAAGCGAGCGATACAAAAAGCATCGCGTAGCGATGAGCTAGGAAGCGAGCGATACAAAAAAGCCGTAGCGCAGCGAACGGTCTCGCTCTGCCGTTCATGAAGCCCTCGGTGGGCAAGAGGTGGGGGCAGCCGCCGAGAGGCAAAGACCCTACTTAGCACAAGTCTCCGTTGTCTTGGCAGAGCGCAGACCTGCCGAGAAACTCTCCTTGAGTTAAGTGTAAGCACATGCCCTATGCTAAAGAATAATCCGACGGCAGTATTGGCAATATTTGTGGTCGAGTTTTCGCACGGTCTCGCTCAGCCCTTCATGGGGCTCTCGGTGGGCAAGAGGTGGGGGCAGCCGCCGAGGAGCCTTATAGCAAGCAGAGGGGGCGCGCAGAGTGGCCTGAGAACATGCAGCGAGCTAGGAAGCGAGCGATACAAAAAGCATCGCGTAGCGATGAGCTAGGAAGCGAGCGATACAAAAAAGCCGTAGCGCAGCGCAGCGTGGCGCAATAAAATTACATAGGGTTTGATAATATACTATTGACGCGATACTTACTTTAGTATACGTTGGCGTGCGGTTGTTTATTGACGATGAGTTCGGAGATTAAATGAAGTATACAATTACTATAGCAGTCTTTGTCCTGGCCGCTGGCCTGGCGCAAGCAAAGGCGTTACCTGGTTTAGGCGGGAAATCTTTTATTTCGAAGAGATTTGGGCGGTTGCCGCATTATTGGGGGCAGGAGGCGGTGTTCACGCCTGAGGCACGTCGCTGGTTGGCTCGTTTGGATTTGGCTACAAAAGAAGGCTTTTATCGACCAACTGTCGGTATTTGGGATGTCTTTCAGGGCGACGACGGCGAAGGTGGGAGAATTTCTTACGAGGCCTTACAAGATGCTTCCGTCGTGCGGGTCGGGCAGGAATTGCAGGAAGAACTTGCCGCGAACGCTTCCTCGACGCGACTTGGTACACATGGTCTCTATGTCACTAGTCTCGCGGTGGGTAAACCTCCGTTTGGGATCAGTGTTCTTGGTGAATTAAATTTTTTGATCAACGCCAACGAGAACAACGGTAGCAAGATTGATCCACAAGATCTTCATGGTAGCATAAGCAGACTTGACGTTCTCAACTTCTCGTGTTGTATCGAGGATGCATTTGGCTTTGGCTGGGACTTTAGCGATAAGCCTGTTCCTGGCTTGAGTGATGTGCTTCCTGGCTACACGACTGTCGTTAGGGCGGCGGGCAACAATCCCTTTAGGTTGTTCTCCAGATATTTCATAGGACCACACGAGCCAATCTTGGTCGGTGCTATCGATTCTAATGGTGAGATGCGCGGCTACTCCAATAATGGCCATATCTATGCTCCAGGCTACCACCGGTTCCCCGACGGTAGCATTGAGTGGGGCACAAGCTTCTCAACCCCGATGGTCAGCGGGGCACTCGCCGATATGTTTGCCATCCTGCCTCCCACCGCGATCACAAGCCTCACAGCTAAACCGATCGTTAGCTCGGATGTCAGGCCAATGCCCGAGCTGAGCGAGTTCCACGATCTAATTGTTCACCTGTTGCAAAAAACTTCTACCCCTATGGTGAACAACATCCGCAGTGGCGGCATATTAAACCATTACAAATTACTGCGGGCCGCACATCGTATTGCCCAACAGGCAGGCAGTGGTGATCAGAGTGTGGCACAACTGATCGAAGATTCCCGCACGTATGATTTCACTGCCGAAGCGCGACAGCTCTACGAGGAAACTGTGCGTCTACACAACTCGGCGGAGGTAGAGCCGCAAGAGGTGCTATCCAAACTGCGGGAGGCGGTGGCACTCGATGCACACAACCAGGATGCTCGCCGGGCACTAGGAGAAATTTACGCGCAGGCTGGCTACACGAGTTTAGCTGAGTTCTACAGCTCCTCCATAGTCCCCATAGCAAAGCAACAGCCACGAATTCACCGCACAATGGATATGGAGGAGGAAGAGTCGCTATATTTTAAAATGGATCTGCTAGAGGCGTATGCTAGAGAAATCTACACGCCACAACTCGTTGATAAGTATCTGGACAAAGACCTCTTGCTGGCCATGATGTGGGCGTACGGCGACATTGGGAGGACGAATCCTGGTGATATTTTACGGGACATTCTTCCTGAAGACAATCCTTGGGTGAGCTTTAACGTGAAAAATCCCCTGCCCTTTATCATAAACTATAGCAAGGATGTGCAACAGGCTAAACAACTGGTCGATGCCGTGCTGGAACGGTTTGACATCAGTACGGAGAAATTAACCTTCACACTACCCAGCGTTTGGGATGAATCTGATGAATCTAGAGAAGTCCTCAGCGCACGCCGGATCGAGATTGACACGTACTTCTTACTCGGAGAAGAACGCGTTGCCCAACAGAAGATAACAGAAGCTTCGAATCAAGCACCTGAGCGTGGGCTCACTACGGAGGGTGGTAATCTCCAAGATAAGGCTACTGAGGTCGGAGGAGAATCAGAAATAACTGCTTTTGACAAGCAGCTTGACGAGCATCTAGATGATTTAAAGCGGCTGAGCAAAAAGGCTGCAGAGAATCCTGATGATGAGCAAGCTGTTAAGGAAGCGAGGAATGCAGAGAAGGGCACTTATGCTATAATGGAAGCTATGATTGAAGAGGCAGGCAGTGCTGAACTTGCTGGAAGATCAGTGATACGCGCTCTCTCAGTGATCGCAGATTTCTCAATTGATCTGCTACTAGAAAACCTGCATGAAGCGAACACTCCCGCGGCTCTGCAAGGGGCTAAAAAAGAAATTAAACATATAAACGAATATCTAACTGAGCTGCGTGCCGAGGATTATAGTGTATTAGAAAAAGAAGACATATTTAAGGAAATCGTTGACTTTTATCTGCCTGACCCTAGGGAAACTTACGATAACTTTGAAGCCTATGTCGCTGCCCACAAGCAAGCTACAGGAACTAAACTAGAAGCTGAGCTACGCGAGCTGTGGGATAATTATGACAATATTTATGCGACGCGGGTAGAGAAACTTATAAAAAATTTAGCAAATGATACGATAAAGATGTATGAAAGGATCTTGGATAAATTAAGCTCAGCAATAACTGCTTTTGACAAGCAGCTTGACGAGCATCTAGATGATTTCAAGCGGCTGAGCAAAAAGGCTGCAGAGAATCCTGATGATGAGCAAGCTGTTAAGGAAGCAAAGGATGCATCGGAGCGCATTGATGCTATGATTAAAGAGGCAGGCGAAGAACGCGTTGCCCGACAGTTGCCGCTGTTCGCGGGGCAGTCGCTAAACCTGGTCGAGTGGTCGATTTTGCACGATAGCCGCAAACTGTTTGCATATCATTACGAGATGTTGCATGCCATTATTAAATCCTACGTTCTTTCCAGCTATACCACTATGGACGAGATGTCTGCCGCAGATGATGCGGATAGTATGGAGTTGGCGAACAAGATAGCCAAGGAACTGGAGGGACATATTAACTTTACCGTCAAACACACCGACAACCGTGAGGCTCTAAAAAAACTGCTTGACTTACATAAACAGGTCAGCTCAGCATCCGAGCATCAGGCTTTGCTCGATAGTATTACGCCGAATTAAAAGTTCCGAGTTCCACACGGAATCGTCTGTAAGGCTTGATACGCACGACTCTTTGTATCGCTCGCTTGCTAGCTCGGGAGTGTATTGACAGTGTCGCAGCACAACTAACATATCAGTTAACTGATTTAAATACTTAAGATATTTGTTCCTTATCTAAAGAAACTTGCAAAACTTGTCGATAAGATAGCGTCAATTGATTTTTGCCTGGATGGCAATCATGTCAAGTGGAGTAACAAAAAACCTTGCCAGCTTGTGCAAGTAGCATAACACGTCTGGCTGGTCGTTGCAGTTCTCGTCATCAACAGACTGACCAGGTAGCCAGCGAGCGTTACAATAAAGCCGCGTAGCTCAGCCCTCCAGCGAAGTTTTTTGTTTGTTTATTTTTATTATATTGTATATAAAACCAGCTTCGGTTGGCTTGTTAATTTGTTAGGATCGATGATGAAGATTATGTTATTATTGGTGTTTTTAGGACTCCAGCAATGGTCTGCATATGGGGCAACGAGTTTACGTTTTCCGCGCGTAAAGTACCTGATGGACATGTATCGACAGCCGGTGCTTGCCGCGCTGGGTGCCGGAGATTTTTATGCGCATGGTTATCGCTTTCACGAAGGACTTGGAGTCTTGGAAGTTGAGTATGGTCTTGAGCTTTTGCCACTTTTGCGGGAAGTTTTTGGAATTACACACACAGAAATAAATATGCACAGAGTTCGTAGCCCGTTGGGAGTGCTTTCTTCCTACCACGCCGGAAAATTTTTTCCCAATATCGTGGAGCTTAAAAAATTTTCAGAATATGTCCGAAAAGTTGCTCCAGAAAAGTCGATGTTGCAAGAAAATGCGGACCGCCTGATCCGTGCGAGTGAGGAAGTGTTACTTGACAGGCAAAGATCTCTGTTGCAGGAATTACAGGCACTTTCTTCGGTTGACGAGCCACATGTAGCAAAGCGCCGCTTGTTAAACGCAACCTTGGGCATTCGCATCGGACATCTACAAAAAGTTTTCCCGCATCTGAAGAATGCAACCCTAAGCGCATTTCTCAAATCTGGCTTCTCCCATATTTATGCCGCACAGGCAGACAAGATCTATAGGCAAATCTTGCGAGAATCGCATGTCGAAGCAGGTGATCAAGAAAAAATTATGGATCTGGTTATTGACGAAGGTTTTTTGTTGCACGATCGCCGCAGGAGGTCACCTAGATCGAAAAATATAAAACGTGTAGCGCGTATCAAGTATTGGGCTGCAGAAGGTCGCGAGCCACTGCTAACTGCCATGGCTGAGGGAACTTTCTATCAGCATTATTCGTTTGAGCAGGGAGTTGCCGCGTTGCTATACGAACATGATATAGCTGGGGAAAAATTTTTTCAGGAAATATTTGGCAAAGCCAACACTAGTGGGCGGGATGGTCGCGGCACCGCGAGTAGAGTTGCAAACAAGGGTATACCAAGAGACTATGCGTTTTTACCTAGTCGCGTGGAATTAGCGAAACTCGAAGCTTATCTGGAAAATATCTGCCGTGAATCCGGACACTGTCAACAGGTGAATAATTTTATTTCTGCGACTAACGAGCAGATTCGCCAAAGCCAAGAATCTCTCAGCGCAAGATTGCAAGCTATGGATAAGCTCCCGCTCAGCAAGCTCGACATCGACATCAAAAAACGCCGCTTACTTGCGGATATCTTAGGGGTGAGGATAGCTGAGCATGAAAAATTCAATTTCAATTACCAACGAGCTAAAGATTATATATCTTACGGTTACCCAGTAAAATATCTGCCTAAGGTGCGGAAGTTGTATAAACAATTTCTCGAAGATTCTTTTGTAAAGGAAGAAGATCGAAAAAAAATTCTCGACATAATTGAGAGCACATTGTTAGTGAGAAAAACGGGAAAAAGTTATCTCAGTGCCATGACGATAGATAATTTTTATCAACACCATCGCTTTTACCAAGGGCTTATTGCCTTACGAGATGAACTAGATATCGATGTAGCTGAGCTTGTGGCTGAGGTATTTGCTATAGAAGCAAAGCAACCCTTGCAGGTTATAAGCAACAAAGAACGCGGTAATTTTTTGCCTAACCAGCGAGAGTTAGTTAAGCTCGATCGCTATCTTGACAAACACCGCGCTAAGTTAACTGCAAAAGAACTCGAACAACTCAATAATTTTGTTCAGGCAACTGCTAATTATATTGCTGACAAGCAGAAAAACTTCTTGACCGAGGTTACAGAGCTAACTTCGCAACGGAGAAAACGTCGTCTACTTGCTAATATTTTGTCAATTCGGGAAGAGCAGGTTATCGCCAAATTTGGAGGGAAATATAGAGGGGCAAGAAGGCGGATCGAGGGCGGTTTTCCTGCTTATCTCCTGAGCGAGGCAGTGCTGTTATATACTCATGAAGTTCGTAAACTCGATCATCTTGAAAAATCTGAACAAGAAAAAATTGTCGAGCTGTTAGCGGAATTGTTAGCCAAACAATAGCCTCCCGACAATGCTACGCGCGCGGCTTTTTGTATCGCTCGCTTCCTAGCTCGCTGCATGTTCTCAGACCTCTCTGCTGTTGCGTTGAGGCTTGCCTACCGAGAGATCCATGAACGGCGGGGCGAGGCCGTACGAAAACGACCGCAGATATTGCCAATACTGCAACCAGATTATTTTTTGCATAAGGCATGTGCTTATACATATTCGTGGAGAGTTTCTCGGTAGGGCTGCGCCTCGCCCAGCTGCGCTGCGACTCTTTGTAACGCTCGCTTTCTAGCTCGCTTCGCTCGCTACGCTGCTTTTTGTATCGCTCGCTTGCTAGCTCGCTGCATGTTCTCAGGCCTCTCGTTATTGCGTTTAGGCTTGCACTCAGGCTTTCCTGCCTGTCCTCAGATCTCTCGCGGTTGCCCCCACCTCTTGCCCACCGAGAGCTCCATGAAGGGCGAGGTGAGACCGTTCGCTGCGCGATGCTTTTTGTAACGCTCGCTTTCTAGCTCGCTGCTTATCCTCTAGTCTCTCTGCATCCTCTCGCTGCTTGCCGTCAGATTATGCTTTTGCACAAGGCATGTGCCACACCTATCTCAAGGGAGAGTTTCTCGCTGCGCGGTTTTTTTGCCGCTTGCTAGCTCCACTGCGCCGTGCCAAGACAACGGAGATTTGTGCTAAGACGACAGTGGCACGTGCCAAGATAACGGAGATTTGCGTTAAATAAGGTCTTTACCTCTCGCTCTTTGCCATTAGACCTCTTGCCCACCAAGAGCTCCATGAACGGTGGCACGAGCTAAGTAGCGCCTAGCTCCGCTGCGGCCTGCCTCCCTGCATGCCGTGTGCGGTGCCGCCTAAAGCAAGCCATAACCCACTGATATTTTTAGAACTTAAAAAAAAGCTAATGGCAAAAAAAAAACGCCGAACTGCCATATAGAGACATGTGCTTAGTGAGTTACGCCAATTTTAACTGAGGTGGTAGGATGGGTGCCAAAGAAATATTGAAGGGCAAGCAGTTGGGTTTCTCGCTGCTAGAATTGATGGTCGTGATCGCTATTCTCGGCGTGTTGGCGACGGTGGCAGTGCCACGTTTCAATATCTTCAGGGCGCGGGCACGGCAAGGTGAAGCCAAGATTAACCTCGGCGCTATCTTTACCCTGCAAGAGAGCTTTGCTATCGAACATGAGCGATACTATGATGGGGTTACGGCCAGCTGGGGAGGGCAAGCCATGAACTCCGCAGCTGTTCGAGTAGGCTACTTTGTTGGTAACGTTCATCGCTGCACACCGGCCCAGATGAGAAACAAGCTAGGTTTTCGCCTGGCCAATTGCACCGAAACCCGCTATGGCTACTACATTGCAGGTGCTAATGAGACACAGTTTCTCTCCGTGGCCTTTGGCGCATCGGATCAAGTTGGCTCCCAACGTGTATTCCCTGGCTGCAATGGAGGGACACAGAACATCGACGTTTCTACCGCTACAGGGGGCACGAATGTACAAGATAGGTGTGATGCTACTCACCCCGCTCTGTGGCGGACTACAAACTCCGCTTTCGCAGCGGGAGACGCGTGGTGTATGGATCAGGCGCGCCGGCTAGACAACTATCGCGATATTGTTGAATTCTGTGAATAGCCATGATGGGAGCAGCCTACCGAACATGGCTACAGCGGATACTCATATTTTGTTGCAGCTTTCTTCTTTACTTTGAATGTTCGGGGCCGAGGGAGGTATTCGATGCTGTTTTCAACACAAGCCCACGCAACCCACAATACCTGTTCGCTAGCAGCTCTGAAGAGCTTTGCCGCCGCGTACGGCGCGTGACAGCACACGGCAAGGTTAACATTTACGTAGAAAACTTATCTACTCACGGAACGCACGTCGTGTTCACTCAGCGTCAGGTAAGAGCACTGTTGTCTGCCTGCTACAAGGCTATAGGTGAATAGGTTGACTTCGTTCTTGGGTCAGGTAGAATATGGGTATGGTAAGCCCTATATTTACACCCTGACCCGGAGAATGATACATGGACAGAATCTCTTCACTGCTTATCCTTGCACTTATTGCTGGTGGCTGCGGCTTCGGCGATAGTAGCAGAGATGATGATCCGAGTGGTGCACTACAAGGCGACGTGCGTCCTCCTTCTTTCGCGGCAGAACCCTTTGCTTACACAAAGTCAGCCTGGGCTACATCCCTGCGTTTGGATGCGGATGTCGATTGTGTCGAGAAGATGCAGCAGAGCAACAGGGCTAGCGCGCTACTTGCCGCAGCGATTGCCGTTGCTGATGCTGCCGCTGCCGATGATGCTGATGCTGATGCCGATGCTGATGCTGGTAGTGGGACAGACCTCAAGGTCGCGTTGGGTATGGCTAGCTACAGCTACGCGATGAGTCTGTTCTACGATTGCAATATGCGGCAACAGGCCGCCGAAGATGGTGCGAAGGTCGTTGCTACCGATGACGATAAGATAGTTTACCGTGCTTACCATGATCAGGGCGAGCTGTGGGACATGACACGGTTTGTGACGTGGAGCGAGTATAAGGATGATAGTGGCACAGTTCCTGCGACAGATGGTGAGGCTGATACGGTCGATGGACGGATGGTCAATCTCTACCTACAGGATGACGGCGAGCAGGAGGAAGGCGACCAGGAGGAAGGCGATCAGGATGACGGTGCTAGAACCCAGACACGTATTGAACTGGAAAAGAAAAACACCCTGAGAGAATTGCGCAGTCTTTTTTTCCTGCAAGCCGAGGCGGGCAAAGTCTGCCAACGTAGCCACCTAGTGGAGTATGATGATGGCACGAACAAAGAGCACCTGCTTAGCCTGCGCCTCTATCATGCTGGTGATGAGCAGATTTATCTGGCATTGTCGCACATGAAGGCGAGTGGCTCTGTAGTTCTGATTGCCACCTGCGATATTGCGGAGGGTGAGGATTACAACAAGTCCTGTGATGGGGCAGACTTCACTACGTTCTATCTCGATGCCCAACAAGAAGAAATTACCGCTGACCAGCCCGTCGCCCAGTTTAAGGCGAGCAAAGAAGAGTTTTTGCAAAATATCGCCACCAAGTGGGCACACGGTGCGTATAACAAGGATAACATGAACCCCCTTACGCCATTTTTTGCCGGTGATGGCGACACCGAAGCCAACCGCAAAAGTACTTTCAGTGCTGGCGTACCGTCGCCTTGATGGTCGCAAGTCTAATATCTCTAGCTCCTCGCAATGGCAAGTTGATGGTAGAGGAGGGGGGTGGTAGCTAGACTAGCGTGGAAGTCAAATTGATAAAGATACCAGCGTGGCTAAGTGAGCTAACTGCCGCCATCACGAGTGCCCTGGGCATCGAGCCAAGCCGACTGGTGCAGTCTGTAATTATTTCAGTGTTGGTAGTAGTAGTTATCGCCGCGGTCGCAGGGGTAATTTTTGTGCTGCGATCCTGGCTGAGTCGTGACCAACAGATTGGTGGCGACAATGCCAATGTACACGCTATCAGTGCCGCGACTAGACCTAGTGTTGAATATGAACGTATGATCAACGATGCCATTGAGACGGCTTTGCTGCCTGTCTTTAGACGCATTAAACGTTTGGAAGAGCAGTCTACACCTGAAGCTGCACCCCCGCGATCAGCGACACCTAGCCCCGCGGCCGCGCAGCTCTACGACGATGTTCAGGATGTTGTGCTGCCGCAGGAAGAAAGCGCCGAACCCACGACTGTGACTCCAATTCAAGATGCTAGCTTGCCTAAAGTGCCGCCGCAGGAAGAAAGCGCCGAGCATACGACTGTAAGTCAAATTCAAGATGCTAGCTTGCCCAGAGTGCCGCTACTAGAAGAGAATGCCGAACATACGACTGTGAGTCAAATCCAAGACAGCAAGCGACAAGATTGAGCCAGCCCTCGACCACCAACCGTCAACATGGGCAAAAAACGAGCCGCTAAATTATGTGGGATAGGGCCGGTGAAAATGGCCTCGACCACCAACCGTCAACATGTGCAAAAAACGAGCAGTGGACAAATATAGGCTATACGAGCGTTCATAAAACCAGGCTGAAACACCTCAAAGCCTTGCGTACCAGCATCTACAGCAGTTATCCACAAGCATTCATTTATCTAATGTTTTATGATCGAGGGCTATCCCGTGTCGTGGCTCAATGGCGGCAAATAGGGCGTTTCTGGGGCCATCACAAGTTCACAACAACAGCAAAATAAGTGCTGTTGTTGTCTAAATAGAACGGCGGTAACAGAATTGCTGCTGTTGTTTGATTAAAACTTGCATGTATAGCCCTGTGGACAGAGAATGAGTGCAGTACGCAAACTCATCGCTGATGTTGAAGTAGTTACTTGCCGCGGTTAGCAACAACTACCTGCCAGCCATAGTAAGATGCTCAACAAGCGACGGCACATCAGGACGGGTGCCAGAAAAAACCACGGGTTGCTGCATAATATCTACCTAGTTAACTCAAGTCTTTTTTCCCATGTTTAATCATAAGTCACTTGTCATACTATGGTAATGGCAGATATTTAAGTTACAATCAATTTCTTCCGAAAGCGAGTCCGAGATTGCAGATGAAAAATTGGGGAGAGATAAAATGAGACTTGTTTTGCTAATGCTGTTGCTTGTTGCTTGTGGGCAGGAAGAACGGTCGAATACCAAGTTTATTACCTACAGACATAAAGGAGTAATCGACAAAGCATTAAACCATCGATTTTTCTTAATTTCCAAAGTACATAGGCAGGAGTTAAATATTGGTTATGGCTTTGCGGCAAACGAAGACTGCCAGTGGGATTCTTTTACGGGCATTGAAGAAGGTATTCGTGCGGATATGACAGACATGCTTAACCTCTGGCTAGAGCCACTGCGAAAGTCAGATGTTATGAGACAACCGCTGGTTGATGAATTTATTTTTACTAGGTTTCAGGCAGCAAAGGTTCGTAGAGGCGGTTGGGAAAATAAACTCGTCGGCGAAAACACCGACCGTATCCAGGGGAATCTAGACTTACACGTCATCTTTTACTGTCGAGAAGGCTCAGGTTCGTATGTCCTCCATAATGGCATTCCGTCACTACACCTACGACGCGCCAGCGGAAAATACCCAAGCACGAGGACCCCATACGACCTTTCCGTGTTTCTCCACGAATTGGGACACACCTTTGGATTGATGGATACCTACGCCTACTTTGGGCTAGTCAATACAGGCAGTTATGAAGAAACAATAGGCAAACAACCTCTCTCCATAATGTCTAGTAACACGCTAACTAATGATGATGGCGATCTTATTCTTGGTGTCGATGATAAGAAAGGCATGATCTGGCTTTATTCGTACTACTATGCTCCCGGTAATCTTCCTACCAACAATTGCTACTTTCCGAATTACGAGCTTGAAACTTATAAAAACGTAGACAACGGTATCATTAGCGGTAGTGGTTGTATCCCTAAAAATCCCCTTATTTTCCAATTCAAGCAGGGGCATGTCGATATGATTATCTCAGCCATAAAGTCACAAACTATCAACATCAACGAGAAAGAGAGCTCTGGACAAAGGCTATCCGCTGTCCACTATGCTGCCATGTTTGGTAATGCAAAAGTTATTCGAGCCATGCTCGTTCATGAAGACTTAAACATCAACGTCCAAGCAACTGACGGTATGACTGCATTACACTATGCTGTGCAGTCAGGCAACAGCGGTGCAGTCGCGGCATTGTTGGCATCCCCTAGCATCGATGTTGGCATTGCAGACAAGCGGAAGTTTACCCCGTTGCATGTTGCTGTGCAGTATGGACAGATTGAGTCCGTGCGTCATTTGTTGGATCATAGTGATGTTGATATAAAGATAGAGGACAAGTGGCATTTAACACCACAACAACGAGCACACAACAGAATAAACCACTGGCAATTAGAAAAACAAAAACTGCTAAAAAACAGTGCCAGCCAAAGCGATATAGACCAGGCGCAGCAGATGATCGACAATATGCAAGCTATTATCAATTTACTCGTGGCCTTCGACGCAGGTAGCATAGAAGAAAACACACAGGTTACTTCCGCCGAACCACCTCCTCGTGAGCCATCACAGCTAATGATGGTAAACGTTCTGCAGGGACTAAAACGAGGCGATGACGCGGGCATAATTGCTCGTGCCATCCGTAACGAGCATGCCACCCACATTAATGCTCATGACAATGCTAGTGGTAATTCAGCACTTCACTATGCTGTGCGTCGAGGATATACAACCGTGGTTGATGCGTTGATGAACAGAACAGATTTTTTGCTTAAAAATTTACCCAACAAAAAAGGTAACACCGCGTTGCATATCGCGGCGATAAACAACCGTGTAAAGATAGCGCGTCTGCTCCTGCAAGATACACATCTTGCTATAACTATTCGAAATCTTGACCAAAGAACGCCACTTCATCTCGCAGCAAGATACGGTAGTGTTGGTGTTATCAAAGCGCTTATGTTTGCAACAAGGACACGACTAAATCTGAGGGATAAATATGGAGACACGGCGTTGCATAAGGCTACGCTGCATGGCCATCTTGAAGCAGTTAGGGAATTGCTAAAAAACCGTAACACCAAGGTTAACCTACGCAATAACCACGGTTATACATCTATGCACTTAGCGGCGAAACGTGGGCATGCAGAAATTGCAAGAGCATTGCTACGGAGAAGAGGGCTAAAAACAAACATCCGCAATAAATATAAAAGCACTGCCTTGCATTACGCGGCACGATTTGGACACACTGAGATAGTGCAACTATTGCTCAGCCGCAAAGGGACAAAAATAAATCTGCTTGATAACCAGAGACGCACGCCACGTAATTGGGCTAGGCGTAATGGTCATGATGAAATTGTGAGGTTGTTAGATGCCCATAATTAGCGTAGATGGTGGTCCTGCGCTTGGCTTTTTGTATCGCTCGCTTGCTAGCTCGCTCCTTGTTCTCAGGCTCCTCGCTATTGCGTTCAAGCTCGCCATCAGATCTCTCTGCCTGCCCCAAGGTTTGCCGTTATCCACTTCATTCCAAGTAATGCTTGTGGTTTTTCAATATGTATTTTTGGAAAATATGATTTTATGGCTAAAATTCTTGTCTAGTTAATTTGCCTAAACAACCCCCACGGCGCGATCATATAGATATATAGAGGGGCGTAATCTTGAAGAAAAAATCAACGACCGAGGAAGCACTGTCAGGTAAGCAACCCAATCTGCACGATAGCTTTTTTAAGAAAATTTTCAAACAACCCAAATATCTCAAGGAGTTGTTGCGTGCGATTTTTCCTCCCGAAGCGATCGCGAGCACTCACTTGGATGATATAGTTATTCAAGACGGAGAATTGCTCACCCATGCTGGCAGGCAATTGCGAGCCGACCTCATCGCCTCGTTGCCCTTGAGGGTCGATGCAGGTGATGTAAATGTCACGCTTTCCTTTATTTTTGAGCACAAAAGCTACAAAGATCCCGATGTTCTCATCCAGATCATGGAATACTATATTGAACTATACCGCGAGCAAATCCAACAATGGCGAAAGGACAGAGCTGGGAAGCGGCAGGGAACGAGAAAGCGCAACATCACCGCTCCCATGGTGCTGTTGTGTTGCAAGGATAAGGATTTTTGTCCTGCTTCCGATTATCTGCAATGGGTGTTTAGAGACGAAGACATACCCGAATCGGCAAAGATTTTTGCTCCCTGGTTACCAAAGCTGTTCGGTAGCATCGTTAATTTCCGGCAGTTACCTGCCAGCGAAGCATCGACAGTCACAGACAGCCTTGCTATTATCGCCTATGGCATGGGCGAGTTGTGGGATGCGAACGATGACACACTGGCGTATCTTTTTGATAAGGCACAATATGTGCCACGTGCGGAGGCGGAGTACCTGCTCACTATGCTAAGGGATTATTATGGGGATGCCGATAATAATATTGAACGGCAGGATTTTAACCGAGTTGAGCGTGAACGCTGGCCAAAGCTTAAGGAGGAGGAGAGACTTATGCCAACGATAGATTTTGGGATTGAGAGAGCCACGCGGCTGGGTATCAAGCAGGGACTCGATCAGGGCATCAAGCGGGGACTCGATCAGGGCATCAAGCGGGGACGGCAGGATGAACGTCGCCAATTCGTTATCCGTCTGTTGAAATCTGGCGAGCTAAACGATGAAAGCATATGTCGAATTGCCCAGGTTTCCAAGGAGCAACTCCTTGAAATAAAAGACAAAATATCTAAAAACTAGCAAACTTACTATCGCTGCGCTGTGGCGCGCTACGCGCTACGCGGCTCTTTGTATCGCTCGCTTCCTAGCTAGCGCCGTGGCTCGCTGCTTTTTTGTAACGCTCGCTTGCTAGCTCGCTCCTTGTCCTCAAACCTCTTGCTATCGCGTTCAGGCTTGCCTGCTAAGCTCTCTGCCTGCCCCAAGGTTTGCCGTTATCCGTTTCATTCCAAGTAATTCTTGTGGTTTTTCAATATGTATTTTTGGAAAATATGATTTTATGGCTAAAATTCTTGTCTAGTTAATTTGCCTAAACAACCCCCACGGTGCGATCATATAGATATATAGAGGGGCGTAATCTTGAAGAAAAAATCAACGACCGAGGAAGCACCGTCAGGTAAGCAAGCCAATCTGCACGATAGCTTTTTTAAGAAAATTTTCAAACAACCCAAATATCTCAAGGAGTTGTTGCGTGCGATTTTTCCTCCCGAAGCGATCGCGAGCACTCACTTGGACGATATAGTTATTCAAGACGGAGAATTGCTCACCCATGCTGGCAGGCAATTGCGAGCCGACCTCATCGCCTCGTTGCCCTTGAGGGTCGATGCAGGTGATGTAAATGTCACGCTTTCCTTTATTTTTGAGCACAAAAGCTACAAAGACCCCGATGTCCTCATCCAGATCATGGAATACTATATTGAACTATACCGCGAGCAAATCCAACAATGGCGAAAGGACAGAGCTGGGAAGCGGCAGGGAACGAGAAAGCGCAACATCACCGCTCCCATGGTGCTGTTGTGTTGCAAGGATAAGGATTTTTGTCCTGCTTCCGATTATCTGCAATGGGTATTTAGAGACGAAGACATACCCGAATCGGCAAAGATTTTTGCTCCCTGGTTACCAAAGCTGTTCGGTAGCATCGTTAATTTCCGGCAGTTACCTGCCAGCGAAGCATCGACAGTCACAGACAGCCTTGCTATTATCGCCTATGGCATGGGCGAGTTGTGGGATGCGAACGATGACACACTGGCGTATCTTTTTGATAAGGCACAATATGTGCCACGTTCGGAGGCGGAGTACCTGCTCACTATGCTAAGGGATTATTATGGGGATGCCGATAATAATATTGAACGGCAGGATTTTAGCCGGGTTGAGCGTGAACGCTGGCCAGAGCTTAAGGAGGAGGAGAGACTTATGCCAACGATAGATTTTGGGATTGAGAGAGCCACGCGGCTGGGCATCAAGCAGGGCATCAAGCGGGGACTCGATCAGGGCATCAAGCAGGGACTCGATCAGGGCATCAAGCAGGGACTCGATCAGGGCATCAAGCGGGGACTCGATCAGGGCATCAAGCGGGGACGGCAGGATGAACGTCGCCAATTCGTTATCCGTCTGTTGAAATCTGGCGAGCTAAACGATGAAAGCATATGTCGAATTGCCCAGGTTTCCAAGGAGCAACTCCTTGAAATAAAAGACAAAATATCTAAAAACTAGCAAACTTACTATCGCTGCGCCGTGGCGCGCTACGCGGCTCTTTGTAACGCTCGCTTCGCTCGCTACGCGATGCTTTCTGTATCGCTCGCCTTACGAGACTGTTTGCCGCTTCCTAGCTCCCTCTCTGCCAGCCTCAGGCATCTCGTTTTTGCATTCAAGCTTGACCCCGAACCTCTCGGCGGTTGCGTTGAGGCTTGACCTCAAGCCTCCCTGCCTGTGCTCATGCAGTAAGCATCGCCAAAAAATTAAGCCAACATATTGGCAAGTTACAAAAAAATACGGACAAAATCACAAACGCAGCTAAAGCAAAAAAAAACGGCCGATGTGTCCCTGTGAAGGCGGCTACAGTTGTTTGTAGTTGAATTTTTTAATTTTTTAAGGAGAAGTATCATGAAAATCTTGTTTATCACCTGTCTGTTACTATGTTCAGCGACCCCGCTCTCAGCAAGTTCCACAAAGCGAATAGCGGACTATGGAGAAGCCTCCAGAGTATTCGCCTTTGCCTCGATCTTACGCAATGCTCTCGATACGTTCTTGTTGACTGTCTCGCATGACTCGTACATAACCACTGATGTTTCGTTAGGTTTAACCTGCGTTCTAAAATACGATGCAGTCTACGATGCCGAACAAGACGAAGACATTCCCTCGACATTTTACGGTTGCGAGCCACAGGTCTATTCTGCTGTTAATGCCAGTCAAACACTATTCGATGCCTATCAACAAACGCTTTTATCTGCTGAAATGTTACGAGAAAAAGTTAGAGCGGTGTATTTTGATACACTTGTTTATCGCTCAACGAATCTTGATCAGGAAGCATTCAACAAATCAAGGGCCTGCTCGGCAAGGAACAGACACACAAAAACAGCCAAACTCTGGAAAACATTCCATGATAATTACAAACGTGAACACCAGCTTTATGCCGATGAACGACGCAAAAAAATTATCAATCGGCATTTTATCGCCTTCAAACGTGGCTATGGCTTGTATGCTTCACGGATGCGAAAAATCAGCCAAAATATTGAACGGGAATACGATTGCGATCGTGACGGCCCGGAAGAGACACCGACACCGCCACCGAACGTTGGTGTTGGTAACTGAGCATGTTTAGGTTGTATCTGTGCTCAGCACTGTTGAGTGTAGTTTTTGTTGGTTGCGATAAGAAGCGGGTTGCCGACGAACAGCAGACCGAAGACAGTGCTGATGCACTACCGACTGAAAAACCCGCATCAGAAACTACAACCGTGGTCGATCCGCTGACGGTGACCAAGACTGAGGTGACCGAGCATAATAACCTGCGTATCACACTAAAGGTTGCCGAGGGGGTAATTACCGAAGCGAAATGCGAGGTACTGACCCCGCCCGTAGCTGGCAAAGCACCGATGGTGGACAGTTCGGCAACAGGAACGATGCTTATGCGTCTGTCCTGCAAAGACGGTGACGAACAAGACTATCTCAATACTGAACCAGGAGAACCGGATTGCTTCCACCCGGAACTTGATGACTGTAATCCGGGAGACGAGGATTGTGAGTGCGAATACGACTACGATTGCTACGACGGCGAATGTCCCCGTGAGGTGGCGATCGTTGCGGGTGTGGCAACTCTGTTCAGCCAAGATAACAGTTACGACATCAGCGAATCGGTCTCAATCGACGGCAATTGCCTGCGTTTGCACATTGACTATGACCACGATGCAAACCCAGCCACCGCGGTCAAACAAGTCACGGGACGAGTGCTTTTAGAGGAGCACGACTCTTTGTAACGCTCGCTTCCTAGCTCGCTTCGCTCGCTACGCTGCTTTTTGTATCGCTCGCTTCCTAGCTCATCGCTACGCTGCTTTTTGTATCGCTCGCTTCCTAGCTCGTTGCTTGTTCTCATACCTCTCGTTATTGCGTTCAGGCTTGCCCCCAAGTCTCTTTGCTTGCCCTCAGGCTTCTCGCGGTTGCCACCACCTCTTGCCTATCGAGAGCTCCATGAACGGCACGGGGAGACCGTGCGAAAACCCGACCACAAATATTGTCGTATTGCCGTTAGTTTATTTTTTTTGCACAAAGCATGTGCCTATACCTGTTGAGGTCGGGTTTCTCGGTAGGTCTGCGCCGTGCCAAGATAACGGAGGTACGGGCTAAGGAAGGTCTTTGCCTCTCGGCTGTTGTCCCCACCTCTTGCCTATCGAGAGCTCCATGAACGGCAGGGCGAGACCGTTCGCTGCGCCGCGACTTTTTGTATCGCTCGCTTTCTAGCTCGCTTCGCTCGCTACGCTGCTTTTTGTATCGCTCGCTTCCTAGCTCGCTGCTTGCGCTCTGATCTCCCTGTATTGCGTTCAAGCTTGCCCTCAGGCCCCTCTCTGCTTGTTTCCAAGTTTCTCGCTGCTGCGTTGAGGCTTGCCCACCGAGAGTCCCATGAACGGCGCGGCGAGGCCGTGCGAAAACCCGACCATAAATACTGCCATATTGCTGTGAGATTATGCTTTTAGATAAAGCATGTGCCTATACCTGTTGTGGTCGGGTTTCTCGGTAGGGCTGCGCCGTGCCAAGACAACGGAGGTTTGGGCTAAGTAGTGATTGTGCTCCGCTTGCTCTTTGCCCCCTCCCCGCTTGCCCTCAGACCTCTCGGCGGTTGCCCCCTCTCTCCTTGCCGTGGGTGGCAAATGATGGATGTCTAGCCTATACCTGAAAAAAACCCGATATTGGCGTTATAGTAGCCTAGACGACCATGAGCTAGAGGCAAAAATCAAGCAACTAGCTGATGACCATCCTCGGTATGGTTGTCCAAGAATCCACCGTACGTTGAGGAAGAATGGTCACCATATCAATCACAAGAAAACGGCTCGTCAGAAGATCCGTGTCTGGCAGATGCACCCCAGCCGCAAGAAACTATGCTAGATGTGTCACCATAGGAGTTTTTGGATCGTTAGCATATCAGTGTCTGATGGCTCTGGCTTTTATTTCAGCGAGCTGTTCTTTGGTAATATTAGTAATTTGGCAAATAGCTGAGTCCTTAAGCTCACCATGCTTTAGCATACTAACGATGACATCCTCGCGCTCTTGCTCACGCCCCCGATCGAGACCCTGCTCGATACCCTGTTTGCGCCCCTGCTCGAGACCCTCTAGTCGCGCCTCGTCAAAGCCGAATTCAATCTTTGCCAGGAGACGTTCCTCTGGCGCTAAATTGGGAAAACAATCTGCCTCAATGGCAAACAACGTCTTCCTATCATACCTGCCATCGGCACGGCCAAGGTAAGATATTAGTTTAGCTGATAAATTCTTGCGATCTCCACTTGGTAGTGAATGGCAAGCGCGCAAAATTTTGGCCACAACTTCGGTGTTTAAATTCCAGATGTGTTTCATGCTCAGCAGGCAAGGACTGGTGATAATATCAGCCCCTTGCAGTTGTTCATCGGATAACTTGGGAAAATTTACTGATTTGATGGGGAACTTAATAACAAGCGGCCGTAGTCGGTCGATAACTCCAGCGGGAAGCATGCTTGCCAGCTTCGGATCAATACCGCTTTCATCTATCTCAACAGGCCTTTTGGTTTGCATAACAAGGATGGCCGTGACAATACGATCGTGGTACCCCATTTCATGCCGACTATATCTATGTAGTTGGCCAACTGCTTCTGGGGCATTGCCGGTGGCGTGCTTAAAAATAGCCCCAAAGTCCTCCTGACAATCGGGGTGATCCTTGATCCGGACAGAAAAATTCAGATCGCAAGATCCCTCTGCGCCAGTGTTGGGGTCGATATTCGCATTCTTGCCGGGAATGAGTTGGTCAAGATCGAACTGCGTATTGCCAGATAATGCCAGGTGCAGCAGATCTTGGGCATAACGTGGGTTGCTGTAGATGTCCTTGAAGAACTCACTGTGTAAATTATGCTGGGCGGGCAGGGTATCACTGGTATCAGGCATGGCACAAGCCTCCGTGTGGTTATCTGTTACTACTGCTGATATGGTAGCATAGAACTACGCTAACATCTAGTGCTATACATCCACGTCGTGAATACATCGGCCATTGTCCTGATTTTAATTATCACAAAAATAGAATGTCTAACCTCCTTGTTCTGATTTTAATTATCACAAAAATAGCATAGCCTCCTTCACTCCTCTTCGAGGAGATCGACCTGTGCTTCGACGGTGACACCTTTGTGTTTGGCGACCAGTGTCAGGCAATCGTGATCACCGCTAACCTCCACACCGACGTAAAACTGTTCACCAGACGAGAACAGCGTTGCCCTGCTGTCGATAACAGGTATGCGACGCGGGCAATCGTTGAGCTCAGTGCACTCAGGATCACATCTATAAGCCTCGCACTCAGGATTACATTCACGACCCTCGCACTCGAAATCACATTCAGGCTCCTCACCAGAGAGCTCATCAACAACAGGACAAATTATCGTCGTGTCAAAGAAGTTCTCTTCGATGTCACCGCCATCATCAGTGACACATTTCAAGTAGAAAACGACCTCACCGTGTGCATTGTCACCGCTAAGGCGAGCTTCAGCTTCAGACACAATACCACCGTGAGAAATTCCAGCCGTAACCTGCAAGCCGTCTTTGCTCACCGTAACCTTTTTAGCACGGTCGAGGGGATCGTTACTGGTTGTTTGCTCAGAAGCAGGGTTAGCGTCCAGCTGTTTTTTTGAAGGGGGCGCGGCACTCCCTGCCTGATCTCTGCCCCCCTTACCATTAAGGCAAGCTACGCATATAACAAAGACCAACAACCAAGGCATAGCACTCACATCTCACAGTTATGCTCTTTTTTGATGCGCTTGGCGATCCTATTCATGTAGGCCGCATAAGTCCCATAGGCACGTTTGACCGCATAGAAATATACCTTGATAATATTTTTCCGCATCTTGTCTTTGAAGGCCGCGTGTTCGGTATTATAGCGGTCGACAAAATCATTGTAATAACCGTCAGAAACAAGACTTCTGTGAGTAGTCAACGCGTTGCAGGCTTCTATGCGGTTGTAAGCTTCCTGGCTAAGTTCAGGTCTCTCTTCGTATATTAGTAAACGACCGTACATACTGCGCGCTTTTCTTTCGAGTTCCTGCGCAGTTTTTATCGTTTGCCAATAAGAACTAACCAATGATGCATTGATATGGTTCGCAGAGAATGACGAAAGGTGACAAGTAGTGGTGATAGTTCTAGTGTCAAGAGTGCCATCTTCTGCGTCAGTGTCACCGCCGCTAACATCACACTCCAAGCCATGTTTAAGAGCATGATGTGCATAAATATCATGGGTGATGCCAATAACCAAAAGATCCAAGGCATGCGCCAAAGCTGAGGCATAAGCAAACATTTTTTTCGAGCCAGCCCAATTGGAAAGCCGTTTATCCTGTTCTGCGGCATAGGCGGTCGGTATGGCTAGCAACCAAGTGCCCATCAGTAATTTCCTCATGTTATCCTCCATATTGGACAATTCACAAAATCACCCTCCAGGTTGTGCATCGGCCGTTTTTTTTTTTGCTTGAGCCTAAAGTTGTATCTTACAGATATTATTTTGGAATTTCCCAACTTTCTCCTGCAGGGTGAGCTTGTTAGAATTGATCAAGTTAACGCGAATATCGGGTTTTTTTCAGGGGGTCACTACACTAACGATCCAAAAACTCCTGTGGTTAATGCCTCAGCATAGGGTTGTGGTGCATCTGCCAGGCCTTGGTTGGGGGCATGGCTTAGGCTGTGAAATACGTGCATACGAGGTCATCCTTTTTTTTGGAGGGTGGATTTTTTAATGTTAGTGCGATATTTCGAGGATTTTGAGAGATAAAAGTGTGGTGTTATGAGGAGGATAACAAAATTACAGCCTATTACTGGTTATGGTAAGTATAGGCGGATTTTTTCAAGCAGGCAGGCGTGGCAGGCAGGGTCAATGTCCGCGGCACTCTTTAAGCCAAAAAACTTACTGAAGCTCGCCTCACCACCACCATAGGTGAGATGCGGCATAGGATACCCCAGAGAGATGAAATCCGTCTGCCGCAAGGCATCGACCACTGCGGGGTGGCCAGAAAAACTAACCTTATGCTTGCGTCCCTCAAAAATATTGACCAGGCCCCCTTCATGGCGCAAAGCCAACTCTTGCACCAGCACTGCCGTGTTGATGGTGCTCCTTTCCAGCACATACACACCATCCTGCTGCTGCAATTTTCCTGCCGCAAGCCAACGTTGTGCGGCCTCCGTATGCGCGGCAATCTTTTCTGCCGCGTGTCCTTGCGCTCGCAAATCAAAATTGCGCACCGTCCTGATTTGCTCCGTTGAGAGACCGAGTGCCAACAGGCCTGGCACCCAAGCACGATCGTTGACCGCGACGTGCAAATCAAAGTCGCTCAATTGCCAATTGATTTTAGCACACAGCTGCTCAAGCGAACTCAACGCATGCGTGCGATCGATCCAATGATAGAAGTGGTGATCGACAATATCGACCTGCAAGCCATGCTCCCGCAACTTCTGCTCGCATTGCAAATGACCTGCCGCGTCAACTTCTTGCCCAGGAATTTCAACGATGCAGACTGTCTTGATGGCAGCATTAAGACTGGCTCGCAGCCGCGGCATTTCTTTTTCAAGCACCGCCCCCCAACGCTGCCGACTGCACAAGATGTGTGGTGCAGGTAAGGCTTGCAAAATTTGCTGCGCCCGCACTGCCTCACCATCGTTGCCGGGCAACACGAACAGTGTGTGGTGCAGATAATCCCAATCAACCCGCGCTCGCTGTGCCCGCAGGTGTGCCGCATCCATATCCATAGGCAAGCTTACCACTTGTCTCGCAAAGCCCGCAGGCGCAAGAATTCTGCCACTGCCGCAACGCGATCTTCTGTCTCCAGCCGCATGAAAGTGTTGACCTCCCGCTCCAGTGCCATCGTGCCACAAGGCAATTCCCCCTGCACCACCTGCATCAACAACTCTTGCGCTCGCTGATTGTGTGGCTCAATACTGAGGGTGAAGCGCAAGTTATTTTCCCAGTATTCATGCCCAGGATAAATACGCACATCGTCTGGCAGTGAGCAAAACTTATCCCGTATCGTCCGTGCCAAGGTCTCGGCATCACCGCCGTTGCGACAGTTGCCGACCCCTGCATTGAACAGCGTATCGCCACAAAAAACAGCTGTTGGTCGACCATCTTCAACAGCCAACAGGCATACATGGGCAAACGTATGCCCTGGCGTATCCAAGACCTTGAGTGCCTGTTGCGGAGTGAAAGCAATCACGTCATCTTGTGCCAACACCCGATCAATATCAGCAATGGCATGGCGTGCACCTGCATGCGCCCATATTTCACAGCCAGTGTGCCGCCGCAATTCCGCATTGCCACAGGTATGATCCCAATGCTCGTGCGTGTTGATAATTGCCCGCAACTGCAACTGCGACCGCGCCAGAGCATCGACAATCTGCTGGCTGTAAAACGGATCGATGACATAGGCAAACCCGTCCCCGCCATGCACGAGATAACTGAAGTTACGCAGCGGGCTGCCCGTGTAAATCTGCTCTATCTGCATCGTATCCTCCCGCGCGCGCGGCCGAGAGTAGCGCACTTGGGACGACAAATTCAATGTCCTGGCTAAAGTTTTTCATCCCCACGCCGACGCACGGGTAAAAGCACATGACATGGGGTTGCAGATCATGGCAGAGGCAGCTTTTGCTCACTCGGAAGAACGTCAAGAAGACACGGAGACACAGCAAAACCGCACGAACCAGCGCTTGCTATCACACACCGTCATCGATGTGCGCCCGTTTCGTCACCTACCACTGTTCACACAGAGCAGCCACCTGCTTGACATCAGCAGTGGCGGGGTGCTGCTGGAATTTATCACCGTGCCACGCATCACCGAAGGAAAAAAATACTGGATGATTGGCCATCTCACGCCACTAGGCATCAACGATGTCTATCAACTCAAGTGCTACCTCGAATGCCGCTGGGTGGACGACAAGAAATGCCGAGTCGGTGGCTTGTTCGTCGATCTTGACCAGCAAAGCCAACGTGTCGTCGATCTAGTGCTGCAACGTATTCAAGAAAAATCCCAAGCCTAGTTTGCGCGTTTGTCGCGCAGCTCGCGCATCACTAGAAAAGCGCTTTTTATCAGCTGGTGGTCATTGACAAGCGCGTTCTCTACTGCGTGGGACCCTACCTGCTCGGCTTTAATGTCGGCAGTAAATGCTTGACATACTATCGCTAGATAGGTTAAACCGCCGCACCAAGTATGGCTGTGTTTATTTCCGCTTGGTGAGGGGCTGTTGTTGGGCGATGTGGTTGGGGCGCGCCTGCTCGTTGCTTCATACATATTGTTGTTTGTCACGTCGTTGTCTGGTGCGGGAATTGATTGGGATGCAATCCGTGCTGCATCCACGCGCCCTGTCGAGCAACTTGAGCAAGTCTATCTGCACGAGTTGAGTGCCGCGGTGCTGTCTGCTATGCATCGCTACGCGCAGGTTAGCGGTGTGCCTGTGCCACGTGATCTCGATTCCCTCAAACGTTTTGAGCAATGTCGTCATCTGTTGCCGACGTTGCAAGCCAGAGACCTGCGGCTACGTCGTGCCAGTGTTACACCACCCGATGATGCCTATTTTGAGCACCTGCTCATCCTGTCACTGACTGTGGCACAGTTGAATCACAAGCTATACGAGTTGGGAGTTGAAAAGGCGGCAATTCAGAAAAATTTTATGGAAGATGTCATTCATCACGACGACTCACGTGCCAAGCTAGCCGCACTGGAAGAGAAAATCAGCACCCTGCATGCACATGTTGACATAATTTTTTCCTCCGACACTGCTAACATGCTGCTGACTATCCCTGTCAGCGAGACTGGCAACGCTGAGCAGCAACTGCCGTTATTCCAGCAGATCGTGCTCAATTATCAGCAACTGCTGGCCGACGGTGCGATTGGTCGAGAGGTAATTTCTGCTTTGCGCCGCCAAAACAAGGCATTGCTTCAGCAGGCGGCAGCATCGCTATTGCTACGCAGTGCTGAACTATTGCAGCAGGCCTGGCAACACACCTGTGCAAGACCCAGGTTGGCTTTACCAAAACCAAAATCCGAACGGCTGCTGTTTTATTTCAAGCATCGCGCCTTGGTGCAACACGTTGAGAGTTTGCTGATTGACGCGGATTTACCTAAACTCACTGCTTTACACGACCAGCTGCACACTGCCGCGGCAGACAAGCTTAAATCATCGCATTACCGCACTTCGCCGCGTTCGTTTTTCGGTTTGCTCGGCACGCTGATTGTGCCCGCTCTGGCTATGCCACGCCAGCACAACAAGTTTACCTTGCCGCTGATAGCAGTGACAGGCTTGTCGGTCACCTGGAACAAGACGAGAACCTTGCAACGCATACGCCAACAGCTGCATACGGGAGTGTGCAGTGGGCTGAATTCTTACGCCGATTACCTCATCTTCACCAACGGCACATCGCTCGGTCGTTATGCTTTTTCACATCTTGCCGCGACCGGCTTAGCCATGGTGTTGCGCAGGATACCTAGGGGCATCGACGAAAAATTTATGAACGTGGACGCAAAATTTCTTGCTTTTGCCAATACCTTCGGCTCGTTAGCTTCGATGTTAGCCATCGAGACTATCCAGACGAAAAATTTAAATTTTTTCAAGGACCGTGAATCCTTCTATAACATTTTTTCGCTGGTAACAGTTGACTTTGCCTTGGCTTTTATCTCGGCGCTTAAGATCAGCGATGCGACGCGCATTGCTTTGATTTCCTCCACAACGATGTTGATGTCAGTCGTGGGGCATATCGTCAGTGGCAAAAAAATTAATTGGGATCGCATCATCTACGACACGACTTTCATCAGCACCTTCTCGCTCTATAAGTCGATTTATCTTTATACAAACGGTTCTCGTGCCTTGATCAAAAACTACAACATCAGCACCAAGACGGGGCAGACCGCCTTAATGAGTGGCATGGCACTGCTGAGCAACAGTCTCGGCAATGTCCCCTATGCCCTTATCTCCCGCCACTGGATCGAGAAAAAACCGCCACCGAACATGTTTCCTCCCCAAGACACTAAACAGCAGTCAGATGATGGAAAGTAAGGCATTACCAGCACTAGCTCCGCTGACTTCTTGCCGCTTCCTAGCTCATCGCTACGCGCTGCGCTACGCTGCTTTTTGTATCGCTCGCTTCCTAGCTCATCGCTACGCGATGCTTTTTGTATCGCTCGCTTCCTAGCTCATCGCTACGCGATGCTTTTTGTATCGCTCGCTTTCTGGCTCGCTGCATGTTCTCAGGCCACTCTGCGCGCCCTCTCTGCCTGCCCTCAGACTTCTCGGCTATTGCGTTCAGGCTTGCCCCCAAGCCCCTCTGCCTGTTTTCAAACCTCTCGGCTGTCACGTTGAGACTTGCCCACCGAGAGCTCCATGAACGGCAGGGAGAGACCGTGCGAAAACTCGACCGCAAATACTGCCATATTGCTGTTAGATTATGCTTTCAGACAAGAGTATGTGCTTACTACCCGTTCGGGGAGAGTTTCTCGGCAGGTCTGCTCCCTGCCAAGACAACGGAGGCGGGGGCTAAGATAACGGAGACTTGCGATAAGTGGTGTCCTTGCCATCAGGCCTTTTCGCGGTTGCCCTCACCTCTTGCCCACCGAGAGCTCCATGAATGGCGCGGCGAGACCGTACGAAAACGACCACAGATATTGCCAATACTGCAACCAGGCTATTTTTTTGCACAAGGCATGTGCTTATACATATTCGTGGGGAGTTTCTCGGTAGGGCTGCGCCTCGCCAAGATAACGGAGGTACGCACGACTCTTTGTAACGCTCGCTTCCTAGCTCGCTGCTTGTGCTCAGATCTCTCGCAGTTGCGTTCAAGCTTGCGCTCAGGCCTTCTTGCTATTGCGTTCAGGCTTGCCACCTAGCCCCCTGCTTGTTCTCAGACCTCTCGTTATTGCGTTCAATCTTGCCTACCGAGAGCTCCATGAACGGCAGGGAGAGACCGTGCGAAAACTCGACCACAAATACTGCCATATTGCCGTTAGGTTATGCTTTCAGACAAGAGTATGTGCTTGCACCTATCTCAGGGGAGAGTTTCTCGGCAGGTCTGCTCACTGCCAAGACAACGGAGGTACGGGCTAAGGGACTAGCTCCGCTTGGGTTTGCATCAGAGCCCCTTGCTTGCCATCAGGCCTTTTCGCGGTTGCCCTCACCTCTTGCCCACCGAGAGCTCCATGAATGGCGCGGCGAGACCGTACGAAAACGACCACAGATATTGCCAATACTGCAACCAGGCTATTTTTTTGCACAAGGCATGTGCTTATACATATTCGTGGGGAGTTTCTCGGTAGGGCTGCGCCTCGCCAAGATAACGGAGGTACGCACGACTCTTTGTAACGCTCGCTTCCTAGCTCGCTGCTTGTGCTCAGATCTCTCGCAGTTGCGTTCAAGCTTGCGCTCAGGCCTTCTTGCTATTGCGTTCAGGCTTGCCACCTAGCCCCCTGCTTGTTCTCAGACCTCTCGTTATTGCGTTCAATCTTGCCTACCGAGAGCTCCATGAACGGCAGGGAGAGACCGTGCGAAAACTCGACCACAAATACTGCCATATTGCCGTTAGGTTATGCTTTCAGACAAGAGTATGTGCTTGCACCTATCTCAGGGGAGAGTTTCTCGGCAGGTCTGCTCACTGCCAAGACAACGGAGGTACGGGCTAAGGGACTAGCTCCGCTTGGGTTTGCATCAGAGCCCCTTGCTTGCCCTCAGGTTTCTCGCGGTTGGCCCCCACCTCTTGCCTACCGAGAGCTCCATGAATGGCGCGGCGAGACCGTACGAAAACTCGACCATAAATACTGCCATATTGTCGTTAGATTATGCTTTTGCATAAGGCGTGTACTCACAACCTATTTTAGGGAGAGTTTCTCGGTAGGTCTGCGCCGTGCCAAGATAACGGAGGTACGGGCTAAGGAAGGTCTTTGCCTCTCGCTATCGCGTTCAGACCTGCCTCAGACTTCTCGGCTATTGCGTTCAGGCCTGCCCACGCAAGAGCTCCATGAATGGCGGGGCGAGGCCGTACGAAAACGACCACAGATATTGCCAACACTGCAACCAGATTATTTTTTTGCACAAGGCATGTGCTTATACATATTCGTGGGGAGTTTCTCGGTAGGGCTGCGCCTCGCCAAGATAACGGAGGCTTGTGCCAAGACAACGGTGGTAAGGGCTAAGTGTAGTGACCCCCTGAAAAAAACCGATATTCGCGTAACCTAAATTACCCCTACCTACTACCACCCTCGGCAAGGCACAAGCCCGTATAGACAGTATCGAGCACCCTGGCCATCACCTTGCTGTCCACCAAGCACTCGAAGGTAGTTATAGCGACCCATACACCACGTGCGTCATATCCCGCGTAGCTAAAACGATCTCCCGTGGAGTGGTCATGAATTTCCAGGTCATCGTCAAGGCTGAGGTAAGCGTTTTTCTCCATGTCGTGCATGCGACCGTCATTTTCTGGATCAGGGTTGGGGTTAGCCGAAAAGGCTAGCCAAGTGTAGCCTCCAAGCGCAAAACGTGAGGCAGTCAGAACGATCGTATCATCACGCGGGGCAACGGTGATATTTGCCTGCAGCACCTTGTTGTCATCCTTATCAAAGCCAACCAGCTCCGTCACCCCTGCCGTAATTGCCGTGCTGGTCAGAAAAAGTTCGTCCGTGCCACCGACAGCAAAAATATCAGCCCCTACCCTTGTCTGCCAGCGCGCTAACGCGCCCTCGACCTTACCCGCACTGTTGTGGGCTTCGAGCCGCCGCACACCCTCTGCACCTATGACGCTGAACAGCTCACCGACACGCTTTGCCCCCAGTTCAAGCACCATCGCTGTCGGGGCTGGCCGAGTTGGGCCACTGCCAAGTTGTGCCCACTGCTCTGCAGTTAAGTCTTCAAGCTTGCTACCAACAAACAGCAGTGTGCTCGCGGCAGTCGGAACGAAAGCCATCTCGTCGCAACAGCCAGTGACCCTCTCCTGCGCATCTGTCTCCAGCCTACCTGTGTATGTGCCGCCGAAATCGCCACCGCTCGTACCGCTGAAGCGGATGTTATTAGTGCCGCTAGTGGTAAGCGTAGCCTCCTCGAGTGGATTAGTAGTAGCACCTAAATCCCTTGCCCACAGAGTCTTTGCCTGCCCTGACTGCACTGCAACTTTGATGGCAATGTCAACATCTTCGTAGCCTGCAAGGGCAAAGCGATACTTGGCGTAATAATGCACAACACTGCCCAGTGCTTTCTTTTTTATGGTAAACTTGTGCTGTGCCTCTTCCTCCTCCATACCACAGGCAAAAGACAGCCCCAGCCCAACAAGCATCAGTAAAAATTTCACTTTCCCTCTCCCTATTTGATCTGTTAAAACCAGCCAGTGCAAAGCTCATCGCTTTATTTTATTTTTACTTTAATTTATTTTTTGTTGAAGCCTATTTTTTATTCAACCTGCTAAAGTTATGGGTGTTTTTGGTGATGCAAAAAGTTCCTGGTTGTCGCCTGCGTATTTTTTTAGTTTGGCTATATCTCTCCCCAAATGGGCTTCAGGGTATATAATGTAGTTAGGGTAATTTTGTGTGAGGTGCATGATGCGTTTGCTGGTGTTGCTGGTATTGATGTCTTGCCAGACGACGCAGTCTCGGCATGTCTTGGCAGGCAATGAGTTCGCTAAGGACGGCTTGCTGAAGGAGGCGGTCAGTGCTTACCGGGCGGCGTTGCGGGAGAACCCCAACAACTGGATGGCGCATCGTAATCTCGGTTTGTTGTTAGTCAAGACCGGCAAGTATGATCGGGCAATTTCCCACCTGCGCAAGAGCTTGCCCCGTTTTAGGCGTGATTTCGATACCAACTTTCATCTCGGCGAGGCCTATCGGGCTAAGGAAAAATATGCGGAGGCAATTTTTCGCTATCGTTTTGCGCTGAGCATCAAGTCAAACGCACCCGAGGCGCTGAAATCACTGGGCTGGACCTATTACCGCATCAACCTGCTCAACGAAGCCAAACAGATGATCAACAAGCTACTGACTATCGATCGCGACGATCACAACGGGGCGATAATCCTCGCACGCATCTATATCAAGCAACGAAATTTTCAAAAAAGTCTTGAAATTATCAATAGTTATCGTGAAATTGCCGATCAGCAGACCTTGCCCTACTTTCAGAGCATCGAGGGCGATGTCTACCTAGAGACGAACAGAACCAAATCAGCCGCGAGCCTTTACCTCACTGCGTTGAAGAACAACCCCCTGTTGGCAGGTGCTTTGCTAGGCATGGGTAAAATTTTTCTCAGACGCGGCCAAAACAAAAAGGCTATCCGCTACCTTGAACGTGCCGCCCGCTTGCGGCCGCGCCAGACACAGGTGCATCTCCTGCTGGGCAAGGCCTTTGAGCCATCCGATGTGCGCCGCGCCCTGAAGCACTACCAAATTTTCCGCAAACTAGCACGTAGCCAGCCAGAGTCACCCGCGCAGGTTGCCGCCGTCAACGACAAGATTGCCGCACTACGGAAGTCCGCCCGCTAAACCGCAGGAATGCACTCTTTGCTACCTGCACTGGCTCTCCCTAGGTCTATGCTAACCTGCTGGACTTGCAGTGATCACTCCTATGTGTGCCTTCAACGCCGACAAGCTTGCCTGCACGTAGCAGGTGCAATCGAGCAATTGAAGCTTGCCAAACTTGCCCACCCTTGTTTTAACGAAACGCTCGCCTGCACGTAGCGGTCGAGAAGTTTCACTGCGCAAGGAGGCCATATATGGACGATGATAACGTCCGCCCCATCAATCGTCACCGCGGTCCTGGTGACAGAATTCTCGATGAAATCAACAACTTCCTGAACGAAATGGGCTTCGGCAGGGTAGGCGGCGGTCGTCGCATGCCCAATGGACGAGCATCAGGCGGCGGACGCAACGGCAGTTTTATGTCAGTGCTGGTGGTAATTCTTTTCATTCTCGTTGGCTACGGGGCTTTCTCATCTTTCTACACCGTGCAACCACACGAGCGCGGGGTAGTCACCCGTTTCGGCGAGTATGTGAGAACGGTTGACAACGGGCTGCACTTCAAAATTCCCTTCGGTGTCGATGACATCGTCAAAGTGCCTATCAGCAGTCAGCCGATGAGTTTTGGTTACCGTGAGCGCGCCATGGAGCGACGCATCACCCGCACCTCGAAAGACAAGATCAACGAGGAAAGCATCATGCTGACAGGCGACCTCAACGTTGCCAATGTTGAGTGGAAGATTGAATACCGTGTCAGCGACCCGCGCCTGTTCTTGTTCAGTGCCAGAGATCCTGTGCGCAACGTCAATGACCTGTCCTTGTCGATCATGCGCCGCGTCGTTGGCAACCGCTCGGTAAGCAGCGTCTTGACCACCGATCGTATTGCCATTGCCGTTGAAGCGAAAGATCTTACCCAAGAGCTAATTGACAAATACGAGCTGGGTGTCACCATCGTGACCCTTAAGCTCCAAGACGTTAACCCACCTGACGAAGTAAAGCCCGCCTTCAACGAGGTTAACGTTGCCAAACAGGAGCAAGAAGAAACAATTAACAACGCCGAAAAAGAATATAACCGCATCATCCCTGAAGCTCGCGGTAAGGCGGAAAAGCAGATCGCCGATGCACAGGGCTATGCGGTTTCGATTTTGAACAAGGCACGGGGTGAGTCGCAGCGTTTTGCTTCGGTCTATGCCTCATATCGTAAATCACCCGAGGTCACCAAGAAACGCCTCTATCTTGAAACTGTCGAGGATGTCATGACCTCGCTGTCACAGATTACCGTCGTCGACAGCGACTTGAATGGCATTATCCCGCTTTATCACAAACCTGATATGCTGCAAGATTTTATTGGAGATGGTAAAAAGGAGCACCGCCGTGAAGAGTAGTGTCTATCTTATCGCTGCCCTGCTAGCGGTAATTGTTGTCTATAGTGCCAGTTATCGTGTGCGGGAGGAGCATCAAGCGTTGATCGTGCAATTCGGCCGCATCGTCAGTGAGCCCATTACCGCGTCGGGCTTGCACTGGAAACTGCCCTTTATTCAGGATGTGCGTTTCTACGAAAAGCGCTTGCTGACCTGGGACGGCGATCCTGAACAGATACCCACCAAGGACAAGAAATATATTCTTGTCGATACTACCGCACGCTGGAAAATCTCCGATGCTGCTAAATATGCACGGGTTGTTATCAACGAGTACGGGGCGCAGAATAAACTCAACGGTATTATAGACGGAATCACCCGTGACACTATCTCCAGTCACAACCTCGTTGAGTCGGTGCGCAACGACAACCAAATTCTTGAAGATCGTATCAAACAAAGTGCCGAGCAAAAACAGCGGGAAGAAGCAGGCACTGAAAACATCGACGAAGAGATTATGGGCGAGATCGAAGCGATTGAGGTTGGTCGCGAAGAGCTTAGCCGCATCATTATCAAGCGTGCACAAGAGGAGCTAAAGGTCTTCGGCATTGAATTGGTAGACGTGCAACTGCGCCGCATTGCTTACGTCGAGAGCGTGCAAGAGAAGGTCTATCAACGCATGATTTCCGAACGCTTGCGCATTGCGGAAAAAATAAAGTCCATCGGTAAGGGGGAAAGTGCAAAAATTACAGGTAAAATTAACAAAGACTTGAAAGCCATCGAATCCGATGCCTTACGTCGCAGCGAGATAATTATGGGTGAAGCCGAGGGACAAGCAATTGACATCTACGCCAAAAAACTAGGTCAAGACCCTGAGTTTTACGAATTTTCTCGCACTCTCGAGGCTTACAAAAAAACACTGACGAAACGCTCGAACCTACTGCTATCATCGGATTCAAAGTTTTTGAAACTCTTTCGTGATGGAATTTAGAGATACACAGGGGCATTAGCTCAGCTGGTAGAGCGCTGCGATGGCATTGCAGAGGTCATCGGTTCGACTCCGATATGCTCCATTTCACGAGGCTGACCGTGCCTAAAATTTGCGGGTAGGCTAGCCAACTCAGGCCTGCTTCTTCGCTCCGCGAGGCTCGCTGTTTTCTCGCTCTAGCCTATTCACTGCATTGCGACTGAGCTTCGTTATGCGGCAAATTTCCGCAACACTCATGCCGTTCTCCAGCATACGCAGCACTATCTCTCGCTGCCTCTCTTGCCGCCCCTTCAGGCCACCAGCCTTCTTGCCGAAAAAATCCCAAGATTTAAATTTTCCGCTGCTTGGCGAATATCGTTCAAGGCGATGTCATGTAACGGACATTCACTTACGGAGAAACCAGCAACTGTTATAGGGCGGTAGCAGTATACTGCTAGTATTTTTCCCAGAAAATACAATATTTTTCCAGAAAATATGTAAATTATCTTGTGAATTTCTCCGATAGCAAGTATGGTTGTAAGTATGGTTGTAAGTATGATGAATAGGAGGAGATTATGGCCGTTGCAGCAAAGAAAGGGGTTTCGCCCGCAACTCTGCCAAGTTTGGAGTTTGAGCAGGGACGTTGGGCAACAGCTCGTACTACCAATGTTGAGAAGATTGCAGATACTTGGCGGAAGAACCCTAACTTGGTGAAGGTCTTCAGAGACTCCAAGTTTGGGCGTAACGAGATGGTTCTAATGCGCAAAAGCAAGCTCGAACACATACTCAAGCTACTACACGACCTACAGAATGCTCAAGCTACTGTGCAGCTTGATATGAGCACGCTGTTACATGCTGTCGATGCTATGCAATCCATCATTGAAACAAGGGAGCAAGAATTGCCTGAAAGCGTAAAAAAACCGATGTCAAAGATGGCTAAGCTAATCGTCAACATCCGCGGTAGGATTCCAGCCAAGATCGTTGTTCGTTCGCCAAGACGTAAGTTGCGACCATCATCACTGAGCAAAGAAGAACAAATGCCTCTGGAGGATTGATTGTCTCCAAGATCACTTGATGCACGATTCAACGGTTTAGTTGAGGAGCTCGCAAAGAGTTCACATGGTTCGGCTAAGCTTGGTGAAGTAAAGATATTTTTAGACAAAGAGCTGAAGGGGACAGCATACAGAGAGTCTTTTCTTCTACCAAAATTATTGCAGGAAGCTGTTGTCTGGGAAGATGTAAGAGATTCAGTTTGGAAGAGTGAAAGATCTCAATATGATTACCATTTTTTATCAACAGGTTATGCTCAAATATTGGGAGCACCTCCGAAGCTAAAACCTAAACAGCCCCGCAACAGTGTTGACAAGAGTCAGGGCTTTACTGCATAATACCCATATAGGGTATGGGGATTGTGCATGAGAATCGACAAGTCCAGTTTGTTATATCAGGTAGCCCTAGAGCAACAAGGGTTGTTTACCACCCAACAAGCCAGGCAAGCGGGGTTCGATGATCGTAACCATCGCCACTACGTAGAGAGGGGCTACTGGGAAAGGGAGATTCGGGGTGTGTATCGTCTGAAACAGTTTCCGTATGAGGATTCATCAGAATACACACTTTGGTCTCTTTGGTCTTGCAATAGAAGTGGTGAGCCTCAGGGTGTGTTTTCACATGAGACAGCACTTGCTATTTACGATCTCACCGATTTAAACCCGTCCAAGATCACTATGACAGTACCGCCTACCTTTCGCCGCAATTCCCAGATACCCAAAATTCTCACTCTTCGCAGGGGCAAGCTTGAGCCAGACGATTGGCATATGATAGACAGCTACAGAGTTACAACACCAGTCAGAACTTTGCGCGATGTTATTTTGTCAGATCACATTCCCGATGAGTTTATTCATCAGGCAATAAAAGAAAGCGTTGAAAGTGGCTTGTGTCCTAAGCACAAACTAAAAAAGCATGGCATACTAGATTTATTGGCTAAGCATAGGTGAAATACAAAACTCCAGCTGCCTTGCGTCAAGCGATACAGCATCACATATGTTTAATCTCAAAATCAGAAGGAGTTGAAACATTGCGTATAACTTTCGATACCTACAAGAGACACCCACTACCGCGAGATTTGCCTGCACCACCTACAGCTTGGCAGGCAAAATTTACCGAGTTGGCAGGTGAATGCGGTCTCGCAATTGCTCTTGAAGATGCTTACGCTCTGGTTAGGGATTTTTACAGTAAGGTAACGGTCACTCCAACTGCTACTTATGGCAAGGGCAACACGTTGGATTTAACCGGCTAAGTGTACCAATAGATGGGATAGCCACAGTGATGCCAGCCTTTGCCCTGCTGTGATAATTTATGATTGGACACAGATTCTGTAGCTCAATGGATACGCTCCATTTCACGAGGTTATCCACAGCGAATTCATAAACCACTGGCGCGTCCATCATCCTGATATGGTTGACTGGTTTGCGTAATTGCCTTGGGTAGCTCTTTCACCAACCGTATCGTTTCCATGCCGACGGTGATTACGCTGAGCAACAAACGCAAAATATAGCGTGGATCGTCGCTGTAGGCATTGGGGTCATCGAGTATTTCGGTTTTCTTGTCTATCTTGTGCCGATAGCGTTCGACTACCCATTTGACGGGAGCATAGCCATTGACTTGGTATTGCCAAGCCGCGTCAGGGATAGCGCTTACCGTAATGTCGTCGTTGTAGGTAATAGTGTGCTGGTCTTTAGCAATTTTCATTTTGGTAACCCGTAATGCTTCGACGGGAATATCTTTGATACGAGTCGGTTGCCCTCGGTAAAGAATCTTGCACCCCCAAGCTGGGGTTTGTGATTCGTAACCGACATGCAGATCGGACAGTTTGCGACCGATGTCGCTAAAAGCTTGGAAATCTTTGGCGAACGGAATGCGCGGCAATTCCTTGGTCAGGTTGTGTTGATATTTGGCTCGGTAATCCTCGGCATGCAGCAGACCATAGATATAGTAAAATATCCGCTCCTTGCTGATCTGCCTGTCATCGTAGTGGGCTTGCCATTGCTTCAGGTCGATGTCGGTGATCGTTTCCTGTGGCTTGCCATCAACGAGGTAGAAGCGGGGAAAACATTGTGCACCGTCGGGGATAAAGTGTAGGCAGGGTAGTGTATCAGTCATCAGAACGCTGAACCCCTTTGCGCCCGGGCTATTGACACATAGCCAGCGATTATCGGTGGTGTGGGGTATACGCGGGGTTTGGTAGTGGCGTTCATTGAACATTTTGCAGTAGTAGAGATATTTTTTGCTGAACGGTCGGTAGCTGGAAACTTTTATTTTTTGCATATCGAATTCGCCGACACGTCCGCGCATCAGGGAATTTTTTACATTGTGTGTCCAGCTGATTTTGGTCGGATCACGCTCAATATGTTGATCGATATTTTTTGCGGTCAATTCCCGACCAGCAAGCTGTTCCAATTCTTGGTTATAGATGTTGATCATGCTTTGCATATTTGTAGCTAGGCTCTCTCGGTCATAGTTATAGGCCCAACTGTCCCGGTTGGTAACAACACCAAGGCTATACAGCTGAAATATACCGCCAATCCCCTTCTTATTACCGAGCACCGGATACTGTGCATAGCTATCGTCACGTTGGTTGAGCCAATCGCCGTGTTTATCGGGCGTGATAGGTTGCCAGGGAATTTTTTCTACCGAGCTATAGTCCTCGATCTTAGCAAATTTTTGCTCACGGCTGAGGTAATCACCGATGTCGTGGTAGTGGATTTTTGCTTGCTTGTTACTGGTATCAGGATTTTTGATAAGAAAGGTGATGGCTATCGGTAATTTCCCTGTTTTATCAAAAATTAGCCCACCTTCTTTGAACCATAAATCTCCACGCGTGCGTTGGTTGCCACGCAAATTAAACGTATAGATAGAGCTGAATTCATCGACCAGACACCGCCGCAGACCCTGCATGCTACGTTCGTTGAGCAATGAAGCATTGCTGACAAAGCCGATAATACCGCCTTTTTCACCGATACGATCACTCGCCCAGCGGATTGCCTTGACATAGGAATCTAGCAAGCCTTTTTTTAGCGCGGCTTCGGTTCTGGACATATAGGTGCTTTGCACTCGTGCTTCGAGTATTGGATGACCGGTATTTTTGTTGGCATCGTTTGCGCTTTTTTGTCCGACTGAGTAAGGCGGATTGACGACAATAACGTTGATATTAGTGGCATTTTGCTGATGTCTACTCTGAAAGTTTTCCCAGAAAGGGTTGTTTATATCGAGGTTGTTTGCTTGTGCTTCTTTTTCGGCAACAAAGGTATCGGTTAAGACGATATTGTCAAATGGCAGGTAGTGGTTAGCGCGAGCTTGAAAGGCATTTTCTATGTTAACAGAGGTTATATAGTAGGGGAGCAGAAGTATGTCATTGGCATGTATCTCGTGCTGATATTTTCGTTTGAGATCTTGATCAGCGATTAGCCCCTCAATTTCCAGTAGACGCACAAGAAAAGAACCAGTGCCAACAAATGCGTCAATAATATGCACACCTTTGTCAGTAAGCCCCTTGTTGAATTCTTTGTGCAATAGATGTTCAACTGAATGGAGAATGAAATCGACAATTTCGATCGGTGTGTAGGCAATACCGAGCCGTTCCGACATTTTCGGGAAAGCTTTTTTGAGAAAATTTCCATACAGGTCTCTGATGATTTCTTGACGACCTTGACTGTTATCAATCTCTTCAAGGCGGTTGCTAATCTTTTGATAAAATTTTTCACAGTCCTTCAGCTCATTGCTGAAACCATATCTGTCAAGACTGGCGAGCACTTTTTCCATTGCCCGTGATACTCGATTGCTAGCCGAGAAGGTATGATCTTTGAAGATGGCATCGAACGCTCGTTTGGTAACCAGATGCTGGGTAAGCATTTGCTTGGCATCATCAACATTAATATCTTTGTTGATCGAAGCATGTAATCCCTGTAGATAGTCGTCAAACTTCCTCTCAATCGCCTGGTTGGTCTTGATTAAAGCATCGATACGTGCAGACACCGTCGCGGTAATGTCAGCAATTCGTTTCGCCATCTTTTCTTCATAAAGTCGATCGCCGCACTTCTCGACAACTTTGGCGAATACCTTCTCGCTCAAGTCATTAATATTGAAGTGCCAACGTTCTTCGACTTCTTTGGTGCTCGGTTGCGAAGCTTGCTCGCTATTTCCGTCATAGCCAACGCCGATAACCTTGATGCGATCGGATTTATTTTTATTGAGATGCAGGTTGTTGATGTGAATATCGAATTTATTATCATGCGAACGTAAAGCATTGAGCACCTGCCAGACGACCTTGTAGGTCTCGTTGTCGTTAAGGGCTTTGACTGGATCGCTACCTGCAGGAATAACGACAGGCAGAATAACATAACCATACTCCTTGCCTTCTTGCTTGCGCATGACCCGACCAACAGCTTGCACGACATCGACCTGCGATTTGCGTGGTTGCAAAAACAAAATCGCATCGAGACTCGGCACATCGATACCTTCGGTCAGGCATTTTGCATTCATTAATATACGGCATATTTCACCGTGTTCATCATCGCTACCTGCATCGGCCTCTAACCATTCGAGAAGCTTGTGGCGATCGATAGAGTTGAACGAGCCATCGATGTGTTCGGTCTGGCAAGTAAAATCATCGTGTTCCTGTGCATCGAGACAATCGACAACACTTTTGAAACCAGCTTTGACAGCCAGAGAATCTTTGATCGAGTTAACGAAGCCGACAGCTCGCTTGAGCTTTTTGCCCAATTTGTCATCGCCTTGATCACGAAGAGCTTTGTAACATCCGACCAGCCGTGCCGCGTCATCGAGGGCGAGATCGCTGCTGGCAATACCACCTTGCAGTTTTTCGCTAGCGTATTCTTGCCTTATTGTCAAAACAATGACTTTGTAATCGCTGAGCAGATTGTTCTCGATTGCCTCAGAGAAATCTAAGCGGTAGAACTCTTCGCCATAAACTTGTTCATCGTCCATCGAACACAGTTCGACTTCAGCTTCCTTGGCTCACTGTTTAGCACTGTCATTGTACAGCCGCGGGGTCGCGGTCATATAGATGCGCTGGCGTGTTTGGACATATTCAGGGTTGTTGATCAGGGTAAAATAATTTCCCTTCTTATCCTGCTTGCCTGCGCTCTCAACACCTGTGGTGCGATGTGCCTCGTCACAAATAGTCAGATCAAACTCTGGCGCACCGAGGTCTTGCGCTTCCTTGATGCGTTCGAGAGATTGATAGGTACAAAAAACAATTGTGCGAGTGGTGCTCGATACGGACAGCACCTTAGCCAGATCGGTAGCATCGGTAGTTGGCGGGATCGGTAAATCGACAACCTTATAACCATCGCTATCTTTGTCGGCTTTGCTGTCTGAGCAGACGACGACGAAACGAGGCTTTTGCTGTGCCTCATAAGCATATTCTTTCAGGGTTTGCGCAACGAGCGATATTGATGGGGCAAGAAATAAAACTCGCCCCCGCGCAGGTGTAATTGCCTCGGCAATTTTTAGCGACGTGTAGGTCTTGCCTGAACCACAAGCCATGATCAGCTTGCCGCGATTGTGTTCAGCAAAATGTTTCTCGGCTTTGTCCACAGCCTCTTTTTGGTGGGGAAACGGTTCTTTGCGTTTGCTTTGGCGTTTGACTTTACCGTTATGTAACCAGTCAAACGGTGCTGATTCGAGAACGGTGGGACCAATTATGCGGCATGCATTGCCTTTGCGGTTGAGAATTTCTTGGGCATTTTTACCCCAGTTGTTGGTGGTGGTAACGATTAAGCGTTGGTTAAAAGTTTCACCTCGTGCCGAGGCGAGAAAACTGTTGACGGATTCACGACTGATGGCAGTATCTTCTTGATAAAATTTGCACTGCACTGCCCAGAGATTGCCGCTGTCATTTTCTTCAGCAACGAGATCAATGCCAAGGTCTTGCCTAGTAAAACCGTGCTCGGTGTGCCCATCCCAATCACGCCATAATTGCACATCAGCAAAATTGTGCTCAGGCGATTGGCGAAGAAAATCGCGGATTGCCAACTCAAACAACTCGCCTTTCTCCCGCTCATTGCGAGCTGAGGCGCGGAGATGATTGAGGAAGTCGTTGAATTTTTTTGCTGAGGGCATGTTGATTGCCGCAGTTGCTTTGCTTCCCATATCGGTACTGTGGATATGCACCTTCAACACTAAATTCGGTAGCGGCAAATATATCCGTTGCAGGTGTGTGCACAGTTAGCCGTATTGGGGAGTGGCGAGGTGCGTCGTGAGGGGGCCGTGGAGTATTGTGAGAGATGGCGAGGGAAGTTGTGTTAACTAATCTTTCTCTATCAACAAAACTGACCAGCCAGTTAATATTAAAAGGTATTTCTAAAAAAAGTATTTCAATAATATTTGACAGCCATATCATATGATGATAGTCATACCTGTTATTTGGTTTGGTGATAGTATGGAGTTTCTTATGAATATGAAAAGGTTGGGATTGGTTGTTCTGCTCTCGCTCGTCGCTGGAGTTGCGGTGGCTAAGACTATAAGGTTGACTAAGCCTGCGAAGCGGGCATTGGTGCGACATTTTATTGACTTGAAACTCATAAGTTACAGTTTGGAGACAAATCGGTCCGGAGATGGAAAAGAATTTCTTAAAGACGTGCTACCATCACATGCAACCTTACTAGACGACTATATAGGGCTTTTTCAAGAATCAGCAGACCTCGATTCTTATGTTACGCAACTTCACGATTTTTTTGCTAAAAAAACCGGAAGACGGACATGGGAGGATTTGGAAAGAGGTTATTCTTATTTTACTGATGCGCGTTATAGCTACAGGGATAGATTAGTAAATATGGAGAGAAGGAAAAAGTATAGATTAGACAATATGCGTAGTACGACGGAAAAAATTAAAGACCGTATCTACGAATACAAAATAATCCAAAGCAGGTCAGTCGGGGGGAGTGGAAGTCTGCTAACCCTACACACTGAGTTAGTTAAATATTACCAACATACAGAAGCATCAGAACAAATCAAAGATATGCAGTCGCTAATAAGAAACGCACCACCGTTTAATTATAAGCTTTATGAACACGAGATTGCTTACCTTCGCGAATATGCTGATCAAGGTAAGACACCTTACGATACCGTCATGAAAAGGGCCAAAGAAGTTTTACTCCAACGAATGTATAAGGAGAAAGATTTCCGTGATTTCCTCAGGGGAGAAACTAATGAAGAGTTTGTCAACACACAGTCTCCAACCATACTTAGTTATCTCAGAAAAAAGCAGATGGTGATCGTTGACGTAAATGAGCAATCACTACAGACAATTGCCAACAAAGGGAATAACCAAGTCAGAAATGCTCAGAAAAAATTTTTTAAAATTCTTGAAGAACAACATAGCCCGTGGTATGGCGTAAATGAGCAATCACTACAGACAAATGTTTGGGAAAAAATCTTTAATATTCTTAAAGAACAACATAGTCCGTGGTATATAGCTCTTTGGCAAGATGACCCAATGGGTGAAATAAGCTATCTGCACCTCTCTCTTATGTCTTTTATGCAAGGTGGAAATATCCATCACCCCGATTATATCAAAGAAATAAAAAGGCCAAGATAGCGAAATTACTAGGTGGGTTGCTGTTTACTTCTTTTCGCTTTCGAGTATCGCGATAATTTCATCTAGTTCTTGCAAGAAATGGTCATATTCCTTAACCACTTGCCGGTGAGGTTCGGGGTCGTGAGACTCAAACCGACCACCGGGGAGGGTAAATCCACCATCCTCAGCAATTGCTCTGTGCCCTTCCCTAATCTTCATATAACTCGACCGCTCGTCCTTAGCCATTTCAACGGGTGACATTGTTCTTCTTTCCAAAACAATAATGCCGGCTAGGTCAACAGGATGATTTGCATCAGCACCAGTCCTGATCAACATCTCGACACGTCCAACGTTCAAAAAATGAATTGCTTTAATCAACTCAACACTGCCTCTTTTAGCAACAACAACGCCATTAGCGGAGGCAATTCCTGCCATCGAAAGACAAGCCACGATCAATAAAAAACGCATTACAAACTCATTAAAGTAATTAGAATTAAAAAACAACGCCGTCGTTTATATGCTTAAAGATAATTGACTGTCAAGTATGAACAACACAATGCCGATAGTAATACGGATTACTCGGTATTGTCGTGGATAGGGCCTCCTCTGTGTTTAGCGTGATCGAAATCATAGGTCATTTTCTGACAACCAAAGTCATGATCGGTAGCCTCTTTGGTGGCACAGACGAAGCCCCATGGAGATAGTTCTCTATGCAGGTAAAACCTACAAAGCCTATCGGGGTATGGGCCGTATCGCGGCCTGCACCATCGCCGACATCGGCAGGGTTGCTGAGTTTATCCGCATCAGTTCTGCCGGACTAAAGGAAAGCCATGTCCACGATGTGGTTGTCACCAGAGAAGCCCCGAACTATCGTCGTTAGTAGCGGTTTATGTTTATCTCTACTGTGTTTTTAAAAGATTCTTGACACCTTCTATGTATTGATGCAACGTTGGGCTTTTTATCAGAATGAGGTGTTGTTATGCTTGTTAGGGTTTTACTTACGGTTATCCTGCTCAGTGCGTTCTCGGCTCAGGCACGCTATGAGTTGTGGCAAGTGCCGTTCCGGAAATTGCCGGCGATGCGTGAACAGGTTTTGTCTTTGCAAAAGATAATCCCTGCGACCACGAGCAAGTTTCTTTTTTGGCCAAACTACGAGCCTGTCGCGCGAGTCACGCCGCTGGTGGAAACTTTGGCTGGTGAAACCTCGATGTATAGTGCCACAACTGAGTTTGCTCGTAAACACGGTGGCCCGTTGACTGCCGAGTTGATCGATAAAATTCCCGATTGGTATTACGCCACTGCCAAACAGTTGGATTTGTATCCGAACATCGACATCCGTGTGCATCGTCTGGCTTTGGATGCCATACCGACAGGTTATGATCTTTATCCAGCAATTCCCGGCTGGCATGCCGATGGTGAATTTCGTGAAACGTATTTTTCCCAACCCGACCTCAGTCAGATACCGGTCAGTTTTCACGTCATTGCCACCATCTCGACCAACGCGGGCGGCGTGAGCAATACCCAGTTTCTCGACACTGCTTTGGCAATGAATGTCGATCAACGAGCGTCGACCTCCGATGTTGCCCTATGGTCAACTGTCCATCGTTATGTCGAATCATTGCCTAGCTACAAGACAACCGATATGGCGGATGGTGAGATACACATCTTCGATGCCCGAAGTTTGCATCGGAGCACACCAGTAAAAACCAGCGGTGAGCGGATGTTTTTTCGCATGAGTATGTGGCACAAACCCAACCTCGGTAACGGGCAAATATCCAAACAAGAACAGCTTTACCTGTTGCCTACTAAGCCAGCTCACCAACGGCAAACGGTTTATTCCCATACTTCCAGCCAACAACAGGTAATCGGCACGTTTGCTGGGCAGGCCAGCATCTCGCACCTCGCCGAGGAACAGAGTGTCTTGGGAGCTTCGCTAGACGATATTGCCCGTGACGGTGGGCGAATTAGCAAAGAGCTGGTAGCACTTGTCCGTGATAAACTTGATGTCTTTAGTGTTGGCAAGCAAAAACCAGTGGTCGATCTGCTGGTCTTTCGACTTTATCCAGGCTACCGACCGTTTTTTCCTGACTATAGCGGCAAACCTGACGCGGTCGATTGGCACACCTCCGCAACGCGCGACCACATCGATGAACCAGAGATTTGGTTAACGGTGTCTTCGCACGAAGATGGGGTTAATGTCACCGATTTTGCCGGAGGTTTGCAGCTAAACGATGGCATGATCGTCGTCACTACAGCCAGTGTCCCGCGTCGACAGTTGCCAACAATCAACCGCGGCTGGCAATTAATGATGCGAGTGCGGGGCGTAGATGAAGGCATACCTACAGTTCCCCAAAAAATAACTCAACAATATGTTGCCCCGTCCAGCGAAGATATAGGTTGGTGATGAGGTTTTCTTGCGGGCGGGGTCGGGGTAGCCTTGCCAAGCACCAGTTGCCCAGCTATATTATAGTTTGTAGGCATAACCTTTAATATGGAGTGAAGATCGTCGCCATATTGCACTTACCGATAATAAGGAATCCGGAGACAGAGGGAGGTGAGCAACTATGTCGAAACCATCAACTACGGTCTCGAGCGTCTGCATAGCTTGCCCGTATCGGTGCGTTTGCTCCGAGAATTACACAAAAAACTTCTGCACGGAACTCGCGATCACTCACGCCAAGCCCTCGGTGAACTTCGCACCAGCCAAAACTGGATTGGTCATGCGGGTTGCACGCTGCAAAAAGCAACCTTTGTGCCACCACCTCCGCATGAAGTAAGTGAATCTATGAGCAACTTGGAGAAATTTATCCACAATCCCGGTGATTTGCCAAAATTGATATGGATTGCCTTGGTGCATGCCCAATTCGAGACCATTCACCCCTTTATTGACGGCAATGGCCGTGTCGGGCGTTTGCTCATCATCCTGCTACGCGGCTCTTTGTAACGCTCGCCTTACGAGACTGTTTGCCGCTTTCTCGCTCCCTCGCTCTTTGTTCTCAGACCACTCTGCGTGCCCTCTCTCCTTGCCGTCAGATTATGCTTTCGGATAAAAGCCTGTGACTAGTTTTACGCTGTGGGTAAATGACACCATGAACAGGGCATTGTGCAGAGTGCTAGTTCTTAAGATGGCGTTTGATGTCGTCCAACTCCTCTGTGGTGAGCTGTAGGACATCCCGAATCTGCTCATCTGGCATGCCTCGTGTCAGCATGCGAGTAGCAGCATCTTGGCGATTCTGCTCAATACCCTGTTGCTTGCCCTTGCGGAGGCCTTGTCGCAGGCCCTGTTGTTTGGCCCTGTCAAAGCCAAATTCTATCGTTGGCATAAGTCTCTCCTCCTCCTTCAGCCGTGGAAAACGCTTGCGCTCCACCTGCGCAAACCCCTCCCTGCCGTAAGCCTTATCGGCACACTCACAGTAATCCATTAACACACTCAACACAAACCCCCTCTCCTGCCGTGGAAGCAGACGTGCCTTTTTGAGAATCTTGACCACCACCTCCTCGTCCAAGTCCCAGTAGTTGCGCATGCCGAACAGCGCTAAACTGACCGCCTCCCCGCCTCGCCGAATACGACGATAGGACAAGGCATGAAAGTTAACCAGCAGACTGTGAAAATTGGGCAAGCGCTTGAATTTCCGCTTCAGTTCTGCGGATGCACCCTGCTGTTGTAATGCCCAGCTGAGGTAGTCAGAGGGGACCATGGCTCGCTTGTCTTGGCAGCAGGTGACGATGATAGACAGGATAATGCCACCCGTCTCTTGGGCGATGGCGTTGTAGTAGCCCAACATCTGGCGAATAGCGTTGTTGTCACGATAGCTCTTGTGTTCCAAGATGATGGAGCTACGCACGGCTCTTTGTAACGCTCGCTTGCTAGCTCGCTGCTTGTTCTCAGACCCCTCGCTCTTGCGTTCAGGCTTGCCATCAGAACCTATGCCTGTCCTTGCCCCCTAGCACCTGTGGCCACGCTTTCCATGATTTTCAGTCGTCCCCAGTCAAAGAGGGCATAGAAGCTGGGGGTAAGGAGAACCTTGAGCAGGGATCGACAGTAATCAGGCCGCTTGAAGATTTTCTTGAACAGGCTGTCGTGTGGATAGGAGGGTCGGGAGTTGCGCGCGACTTTTTGCTGCTTCCTAGCTCCACTGCGCCGTGGCGCGCGGCTTTTTGTAACGCTCGCTTTCTAGCTCGCTGCTTGCACTCTGATCTCCCTGTATTGCGTTCAGGCTTGTCCTCAGACCTCTCTGCTTGTTCTCAGACCTCTCGTTATTGCGTTGAGGCTTGCCCTCAGACCTCTCGCGGTTGCCACCACCTCTTGCCTACCAAGAGCCCCATGAACGGCAGGGAGAGACCGTGCGAAAACTCGACCACAAATACTGCCATATTGCCGTTAGGTTATGCTTTCAGACAAGAGTATGCGCTTGCACCTATCCCAGGGGAGAGTTTCTCGGCAGGTCTGCTCCTTGCCAAGACAACGGAGACTTGTGCTAAGGGACTAGATCCGCTACGCCGTGCCAAGACAACGGAGGTTTGTGCCAAGACAACGGAGCTACGCTGCTTTTTGTATCGCTCGCTTGCTTCCTCGCTCCTTGCACTCAGACCTCCCTGTATTGCATTCAAGCTTGCCTCCAAGCCCCTTTGCTTGCCCTCAGACTTCCCCCGACCTGTGTCGGCAAGCGTGTGCTTATCAGTTGCTCTCGCACAGATCTCGCAAATCTGGCAACAGCTTGCTCATCGTTTCCACATAGTCGCTATAGGTACGCTTGGCATACGCAAAATACAAGCCGAGCAGTTCTTTACTCCTCGCGGGGATAGTGGAGCCGCGCCGATCATCGCGATAGGCGGTGAGGAAACGCGGCCAATCCTGGCTTAGATCACCGTGATGCGCATAGATGTTGCAACGTGCATTCCCTGATCCCCAGCTCTTATCCTTATAATAGCCACCGATAGCATCTATGTTACTTATGGCATCTTTTCTGAGACCATGCAGGTAGGTCAGGGTATTATGGAAATGTCTGCGGATCTCACGATTATTCTGGTGCATATCGTTCATACCGCCATCCGTCAATTGATCTGTGCATCTGCTCGAGGTACTCCCATGATGAAAATTACACGTCGGGCCTACCTTCCGCCAGTTAGCGGCACCTGCGTCAACAGTTCCGCCAAACATGATGTACCACACCATCGTATCCAAGGCCTGTGTTAAAGCTTGACTACGGGAAAATATCCGCCCAAAGCCATCGCTAGCTTGCGGTTGCAACGACATCTCATCTTCAGCAAATACCTGCGGTGCACCGAGCAACGCGACTGATAACAGACCAATACCTAACCAGCGCATGATTTTACCTCCTAAACAACTCGTTTTTTAATATCCCACAAATATCTGTTCGGCCGTTTTTTTTTGCTTTAGACGAATGTATTATTATTTTTAATTATAAATAATTCTCGGGTGTTAGTATCGCTAAAGTTCCGGGAATTTATTGCCGATAGAGTGATATAAGAGGTGATATGCAGGCAATCACTAAACTGTTTGAGCAGGAGGATGGGATGCACAGGCAGATGCTAATGATTTTTCCCGAGTTCCGCACGAAATCGTCTATAAGGCTTGAAATTACAGCAATGTTCCTCTCTTGTAAGGCACTACGGCCGCACAAATCTTAGGCAGATTTTAGCGATTGAAGGGCGTGCGGGAGTACTTTAGCACCACAAGGCTGTAAGCCTCTCGGTCTGGTGAGTATGCGCTCTCTGGCTGACTTTGCAGCCTTCCCGCCGATTCTCAACGCTCTGGATGGCGATGCTTGATGATCGGGGCGATGTTTTTTTTCTTACGAACGTAAAATGTAGTTGCAGAGATGAGCATAGACAAAAAACTGTATTTAACCAACAGGGGGTTGTGATCCCATCCACAAACTTCTAGGATATTTCTTTCTACTGAGATTTATCACTTTTCCTTGTTATATTCAGATTCTTCTTTCTCTATGTCTGATGCCAGACGCTGAAGATACTGAAATAATTTTAATTTCCTTTCCTTTTCAGGAGTAGAAACTAAGTAAACTCCCAAAGGAGTTCCTTTGACATTAGTTCTTTCCTGCAAAATATCTCTATACAATTCATGTGACAAGTAGGTAACCGCACATCTCAAACACATCAACAGAATAACTTCTCTACGGCTGTTCTCCTTATCTATACTGCTGTTGGCATACCGGAGAAAGTCTTGTGCCGCTTCTTTTCCTCTATCCCACGAATGGCGAGCAAACTCAGGGAGTTGAAACTCTCCCATATTAAAATTCGGAGCAATAAACCGTGAAGCATGCTTCCTGATAATGTGTAGAGCTGGATTGACACGACGCATGCTCCACCCATATCTTTCTGCCACCTGTGTAGCAGTAACTTCTTGCCCTTCCTCACCCATCATATCAGTAGATATGGTTTTTGCATCTTCATCAGGATTCCATGGCAGCCATAGATGATCAAGTTTTACAAACAGTTCTACATGAGCCTTAACATGTGTCGGGTGAGAATGTCCCGCTGTGAAGGACAGCCCCACAAAGCCATTCTTTTCCATTTCATAAAGTGCATCCAGAAGCTTTTCATCACGAATGGACACTAAATTTTCAAACTCTGCAATTGAAAGAAGAAATAATTTAGATTCGCTACCCTCTTTTGATGTTTCTACAAATACCTTTGCAATCTCTAGTGCGATTGGAGACAGCCCTGTCTCACTAGCTTGTATATACACTTCTGTAACTAGGTATCTCCCAGTTTGTCTTATCCCCTCAAAGGCAACTAATCCTGCTTCTTTCAAATATCTTAAATCTTCCTCGACAGTTCGCTGACTGATAGCTCTGCTTTTAGCAAAATAATCTTTTTCAAATTCCCTGTCTGCAATAAGATTTAACATATTTGAAAGTCTATCAGCTCGTCTTGAAGTAAGGCTTCTATCACCAAAGTTAAATTTAACGTCGTCGCTGACTATCTTTTTTCCGTACTCTCTACGAAGAAAAATTAGTTTCCAACAATAATTGGATATGCTGAAAGTCATAGGTTGACCAGCACTCTTTGTCAGCTGTTGCATCTTTGTAAGCCCTCGTCCGACTCGTTCTACATACCCAGCCCTGCCCATGAAGTCAGCGATGACTGGATTTATCCTCTTACTGTCCCCGATATCGCGTATGTCTACCTCTTCAGAATAGATACATGGATTACTGATTTCTACTCTGTTATCAAATACTTTTATCGTCGTATACGCCCCGCGCTCACGATAATCTCTGTGTGTCACAGCATTGACAATAGCCTCCCGCAAAGCCTCTGGTGGCACTTCCAGTATTTCCTCTCTGCGTATGTTGTCATGAGGAAACCTGTATTCTGTGTTCAAGTGCTCTTTCAAAAAGGCCATTGCTTTTTTAACGTCGGAAAGTAAATCCTCGTTGAATTGTTTTTTTGCCACAATGTCACCTGCCTCGTCTAACCCACTAAAATAAAAACAGTGAATCGAAGCATGCGGGTAAAAAACACTCAAGTTTTTTGCAAAAAATAACACACCAACATTGCGGAAAACAATGTTGCCATTTCTCCTAATGGCAGCACCCGCACCAACTATCAAGTCAGCAGGGTTTTCTTCGCTGTCGCCAGAATCATTTTGCTTGAACGCCGCAAGTGTTTTTTCTTGATCGAAATGCTCATCATAATTAAATTCATGGCACAGGTCTTCGTCAAAGCTGCTCCTCTCTTTCATCAAAGAAGTAAGCTCAGCGGAACCAACAGGCTTATCCTCTTCTCCAACACGTTTGTAAAACTGCTTCTCGTATCTGTGAAGGTGCTCTGACCGGCGCTCAGCCACCTCGATCACTATCACCGCTTTTCCCTTCGTATCATTAGAATCAAGAGACACCTTCCGAACATGGATCTGTACGGCAGGATCACATCCGTTTGCAATGTTTTGCACTCTGGATATGGTGTCGTCTGGGTCTGCAACACCAACCACACGCTCTCCGTCAGCATAATTTTTCTCGTCATGGATGCCTATGTATAGACGGCCGCCTTTAGTATTAGCAAAGGCACAGATAGTCTTTCCCACCTTACTTTTTGTGTACTCCGACTTAAATTCGATGCACTCGCCCTCACCCTCGCTGATGGCACTAACAAGTTCCTGGCTCATCCTTATGCCTCCTTCACCACCCACTCACTGACCAGCAACACCCTGTCAACGCTGGCTATCCCCACGCATATCGTACCGCAGGTCTTACCGCAGGTCTTACCGCAGGTCTTACCGCAGGTCTTACCGCAGGTCTTACCGCAGGTCTTACCACATATCTTACCACAGGTTTCACTACATCATGGCTATTGATTGTTTACAAAACGGAAAGAGAGCGATGCTTATCCTTTAATTACATGGTGTTATAGTAGAAGAGCTAATCATCGCCCGCTTTTCCTCTGCCGACCAACGCCGACGAACACGACCAGATGAGGTAGCATCAACACCCGAAACACTCATGCAAAATCTCCTAACAAAAGGTTGATGTTAAGAGCTGGATGAGTGTCCTGTTTTACAGGGTCAACTCCACCTGCGGTGCACCGAGCAACGCGACTGATAACAGACCAATACCTAACCAGCGCATGATTTTACCTCCTAAACAACTCGTTTTTTAATATCCCACAAATATCTGTTCGGCCGTTTTTTTTTTGCTTTAGACGAATGTATTATTATTTTTAATTATAAATAATTCTCGGGTGTTAGTATCGCTAAAGTTCCGGGAATTTATTGCCGATAGAGTGATATAAGAGGTGATATGCAGGCAATCACTAAACTGTTTGAGCAGGAGGATGGGATGCACAGGCAGATGCTAATGATTTTTGTCGGATTATTTTTATTTTGCATCGGTGGTTGTAGCGATGAAGAGTCGCAAGTTGCAACTGACGAGCCAGAAACTAGCAACGAAGAAACTGCGGCAGGGGAAAATCCGCCAGCACCAGCAACTTCCCCTCAAGATACTCCTGCCAAAACCGCTAAGCAGGACGGCTGTTCCGCTGACGGGCGAATTTGTCTGGTGGTAACTCTAGAAGAAGGCGAGCCTTTCCGAGCTAAGGCAGAGATAAAAAATGGGGCCGATGTCGATAGCGAGGCTGTAGGAACTGTCGTTTTCATCTTTGCATCGTTTTACGATGGTAACATTGAAGAAGAATATTTTGACAATGCAGGTGAGTATCATGATGTAATCAATGATGCTGACGATGCCGAGATCTCGATCTCTGTACAAGCTGGTGAAGCAGTGCTCTACGGTGGCAATGCTTTAGAATACTCGGACTTTACCACCAACGTGCACAATGGTTTTATCCTCAAGGCAACATACATCACGGATGAAGTGGAGCACACAGCACAGCTGACGGCTTGCCAATTTTATCCGACGATTACGGACTGCTCGTGACTTTTCGCTAAATATCTAGGGCTGGCAAATCATCACCCATCTCGTTCTCTTCGTCACCGAGCTTATCGGTATGCCCCAGACCGAGTTGCCCCGCGTAGTTAGCTCCCCAACACTTGAGGCTGTCGTCATCGAGGATGGCACAAGTATGGTATGAGCCAGCCACCACCGTCTCGGCAACACGTCCTGCGCCGACATCGACAGTGACTAGGTTATTTCCCCAGCTATCGACACTGCCGTTGATATTGCCAGCATCGTAGGTGTTTCCCCGCCCAAGTTGACCAAAGGCATTCTTGCCCCAACATTGCAAAGCATCGTTATCGAGAATTACGCAACCGTGATGACCGCCAACACTTAGCTTCTTAACCTTACGCCCCTCACCGACATTGAGTGCTTCTACAGCGTAAGCCCTAGCCCTATCAGTTAGCCAACAAGAAACCTGCTCATCCTCAAACAACACACAGGCATAGCCGACCCCAGCTCCGATAGCCATTGGCAAACTGTCGCTCTTGAGATCGATCGTCGGCAGGTTGTCACCCATTTCCCCCGCACCATCGCCAACAGGTTGACCGTTGATAACGCTTCCCCAGCACTTGACCGTCTTGTCATCGAGCAACGCACAGACGAAGGTATTGCCGACAGCAACGGAAAGTGCCGTGCGCCCTGTGCCCAGATCGATCGCCGGCAAATTGTCTCCCATTTCCCGTGGATTATCGCCGATAAAATCGCTGTGCCCTTGTCCTAGTTGCCCATAGCGATTATTGCCCCAACACTTGACAGAGCCATCATCCAAGACAGCACAGCTAAATGCTCCACCACGCCCCGTAGCGACACTTTTAACGCTGCGCCCACAACCAAAATTAATCGCAGGCAGGTTATCGCCCATCTCGTCGGCATCGTCACCACGATCATCGCTGTCCTCCAAGCCGAGTTGTCCATCATCGTTGCGTCCCCAACACTTGAGCGATCCAGTTGCCAACAAGGCACATACATGCCGATAATTGCCGCTGAAACTAGCAACAACCTCCCCCGTGCCCAGCTCTACCGCAGGCAGATTATCTCCCATTTCCTGCGGATTATCGCCGATACTATTAGTGTGTCCCTGCCCAGTTATCCCCCGTTCGCCTCGCCCCCAACACTTGAGTTTCCCCGCAACCAGCGCGCAAGTCGAGTCACTGGCAAGCGCTAAAGCTGTTAAACGCGGCGGGGAGACAGCTGGCGGAGATGGCAGCACCGCGTCACTCTTGTCCATTTCGTTAACAGGTTGCGAACTACCAACTTCTGGCTGGTCGCTAGCGGCAACAGCATCATCCGAACTTTCTTCTTTCCCAACAAGACCATCCCAGAACCGCATATCAGAACAAGCTCCAACCAAGACAAAGAAAATAAACGCTCGCAACATACCAACCACCTACAATAGCTATTAATTACGCTTCCCTTTATCGGCAAGCCCACCGAAAACTTTATACCCATCCTCCTCCACCGCTACCCGTCGAGGATAACACCCAAGTATCTACAATTTTTAGTAGAAAAATACCTGCTATAAGCATCAATAACTTTTGCAAAAACTAAAAACTTCTAAGGCAAAAAAAAACACGGCCGATCACGTACGTGCTGGTTACTTTTTGTCATGAGGCTGTCGTATGGGGAAAGGCTTTAGCTTAGTCGAGTTGATGGTTGCACTAGGAATTGTTGGCATTCTTGCCAGTATAGCTATGCCACGCTACCACTCGTTCGTCGCTAGTTCACGTCGTTCCGAGGCGAAGGGGAATTTGCATATCATTCATGCCTTGCAAGAGAGCTACAAAGCTGAGCATAGTAAGTACTATCCCAGTCTGAACGTAGGCTACTTCAAGGATGGCAAGAAGATACGCTGTGATGATGTCGATAACTCTAATGATGAACTCGACAACAAACTCGGTTTTCGTCCCAATGACTGCGCCAATCTGCGCTACGGCTACACCACCACTAGTAGTGCCAGCAAAGCTTTCGCACCGTCCGATGCTGACGGACGCTGGGTTTATCAAGACTGCCTTGGTAGGGGCGGATCTAACTGCGGTGAGAGTCAAGGCGATGTTGTGCTAGCCACGACTGGCGCTGGCCCACGGCTCTGTCGCAACATCACCCAGTACTGCCCAACTAGTACGGGTGGTGGTATAGTTACGCCGCCACCCGGAGTTACGCCAACACCCGGAGTTACGCCAACCCCTGGAGTTACGCCAACACCTACAGTCTCGCCGACACCTCCGTGTACCTGCAATGACTGGATGGAAGGCACGTGGGGGCCAGCGCTACCAGCATCACTCAATGTCTGCGAACCACACCCACAAGCAAGTGTTGATACCCGCACATGTACTCTTACTGGAACACCCCCAACTCCATGTGAAAGCGTCACGAAAACATCGCGGCGCAATATCAACGGTAACGACCCTATCACTGCGACAACTCCCGTAGCCGATGCTGGATGTTACTGCTCTCCCGATGGCAGCGAGCCACGTGCTACCCCCGGTGGGACATGTTGTCCTACCCTCCCATGTTGTGGTGACTGCGGAGATTGGACTCCCGATCGCTTGGGGGAAGACGTGGTCGACACCAATACGCAATGCACCTATAAGAGAGAGTGGCAAAAGAGAACATGCCCGCCATGTAGGCCACATGCAACCACGAGACGATCTGTCTTCGTGCAGGTGGAAACTCCCGATAATCAGAGTTGTCCAGTTGGCGAAGTTCCAGTGCCGGGCAAGTGTCAATGCAGTACGATTAGGGCCTGCGATACAAACATAGAATGCTGCAGATATGATACAGCTCTCGACGAGTATGTAGAAGAGGACGGCACTGGCTGCACGAGTGGGGGTGGCACCTGGAGCGGCTTCCCGAGCTGTAAATGCATTAGCACCTGTGATGATACGACCCAGTGCTGTGATGAGGAGGGGCAACTAATAGATGGCAGCGATTGCATGTGTAGTGGCTGCACCTGGCGCGGACCAAACTACGACCCCAAACGTAAACGTTGCACGTGTAAGCGACCAGCATCCGTAGACGCAAGTTTTAGTGTCTGCCCGTCTTGTATTGCTAACTCATTCTTCCCTCGGATTACTAATAATTACAATCATGGACTTGCCTTCATGAGAGCATGCCGAGGCAAAAAAAATAATGGCGAAGAAAAATATGATTCTGAGGTAGCAAATACACAAAATGACTGCGGTACCGCGCAAACTATATATACATGCATCGATAGTCGGAATGATCTTGACAAGGGTGCTGCCCAAGGGTGGATAAATGCATTCACATTAGCGGCAGAACAAGAATGCAATCCCAGTTATCCCAGTAATAAGTGCGGAGGAGGAGCCAGCGAAGGCGCGTGCATATTAAAAAACCCTTAACCACCAAATGGAGATGTGACATGCAACCTATAATTTTAGTTTTGCTCGTGCTCACCATCAGCGCTTGTATCGTCAGAAGCAAGCCGACGCGACCAAAATTCATGGCGTTTGTTCATCAGAATTTTGATAACAAGCACCTGTTGATCAAAAAAATAGATAAGGCTGAATGGAAGATCGGCTATCGCTACGCAGCAAAATGCCCGCCACAAGACAAGCAAAACAACAAAGCACTAGAGGCAGAGATGACTAAAGCCTTAGAAGCTTGGTTGCAGCCGCTCAGGGAGTTACAACCAGCCCAGCCCATCACCCGCAACTTCCGCTACCAACCACAGAAAGACTTTAATGCCGACCAATCCACCGATGTCGCAGGACTGCTAGCAGTGGACGTGAGGATAACGTTTGAGTGTCGGCAGGGGCACTCGTTTGCTCTAGTCGGAGGTGGAACAGCGCCAGATCTTCACATTCGCGGAGGAACTAAGATTACGCTGCCCTTGCTCTCCAAGCTTATCCATGAGCTAGGCCATGCCTTCGGTCTCGGTGACACTTATATCCACTCGACTAAGCTTGCCAGTACTGGCGGCCTGGAACGCACTAGCGGCAAGCAGCCGTCATCCATTATGGCGGCATTTTCTGCTGCCGCGGGACAGCCACCTTACCTGGGCGAGGACGACAAGCGAGGGATACAGTGGCTCTACCGGCATTTTTACCAGGGTATAGCTCTCGACAACTGTATCTTCCCTGACTATGTCTATGAACCAGAGCCCGCGGGCTGTCGTCCCAAATACCCTCTGATCTTTGAGGTCAAGCACGCGCAGCCTGGTAGGATAGCAGTGGACTTGATGAACGAAGACCCCAGCATCGACATCAACGCACAGGACGACGGCGGCTTCACTGCCTTGCACTACGCCGTCATGCGCGAGGACGAGGCAATTGTCAAGAGCCTGCTAGCGCACGAAGACATCAAGCCCTATCTGCGCAACAAGCAAGGATATAGTGCACTAGAGTTGGCACGCGAGGCTAAACTCAAACGCATGATTGTGCTGTTGCTAAAACACCCGCTAGCATCAGGTGCTGTGCCGCACGACAAGCAAATCACGACCTGGGGAGAGATGAAACGCGGCGATAACTAGAAGAAAGTATTGCCATAGTCTCACGCCGACAAACAAGCGATTGTCTTGCTGGTGTTTGACAGGCGCTCGGCCGCGCAGTAGGATAGATGGCTGGTGTAGTGATTCCATAATAAACAGGACACCTGCAATTCTCTCGCTCAAGGAAACACTGGACAAGTTCGGCGAAGCTGTGTTGCAACGCGACGTGCAGCATAGCCTGCCTATCTTCACTGCCGCGACCGCCTCCAATCTCAAAATTTATCGCCACAACTGGCTATTCGGCCTGCTGGCGGCCCTGCAACGTCGTTATCCATCGGTAGAAAAAACTTTACAGCCTGATAATTTTAAATTTTTTGCCAAAGAATTTATTTACCAGCACCCATCGAGAGTTAGCAATATCGACGACTACGGTGAACATTTTGCTGTTTTCTTGCGACAACGCCGAGAGCTGCAAGCTCTACCTTACCTAGGCGATCTTGCCCAACTGGACAATGTGTATTTCCGCCATGACCCGCACTATTATGTGCATGTCAGTCGTGGCAGCGTGTCGTTGTGGGAAAACATTCAAGCAGGCACAATACCCGCCGCGTTGTGCATAGACCCTGATTTACAACAGCGAGTTAGCTGCATTACCGACCAGGCAGGCAACTTTTGCCTCAAGATATGGCAAGATTGAATGCAATAGCCGAGAGGTTTGGGGGCAGTCCTGAACGCAATCGCGAGAGGCAAAGACCCTACTTAACGCGAATATCGGGTTTTTTTTTCAGGGGGTCACTACAGCAAGCAGCGAGTGGAGCTAGGCAATGTTTAGCACAGACCCCCGTTATCTTGGCACGGCACAAGCCTCCGTTGTCTTGGCGCGTGCCACCGTTGTCTTGGCGAGGCGCAGCGGAGCTAGCCAATGTTTAGCGCAAGTCCCCGTTATCTTGGCACGGCGCAGCCCTACCGAGAAACTCTCCCTTGAGTTAGGTGCAAGGACATGCCTTGTGCAAAAAAATAATCTGAATGCAACATGGCAGTATTTATGGTCGAGTTTTCGTACGGTCTCGCCTCGCCATTCATGGAGCTCTCGGTAGGCAAAAGGTGGGGGTAACTGCCGAGGGGTCTGAGGGCAAGCCTAAACGCAATCGCAAGAGGTCTGGGGGCAAGCGGGAGAGGGGCTGGCAGGCAAGCCTGAACGCGATAGCAAGAGGTCTGAGCGCAAGCAGCGAGCGGAGCTAGGAAGCGGCAAAGAGCCGCGTAGCCGAGCGATGCAAAAAGCAGCGTAGCGAGCGAAGCGATCTAGGAAGCGAGCGATACGAAAAGCAGCGCAGCGTAGCGTAGCGTAGCGAGCTAGGAAGCGAGCGTTACAAAAAGTCGTGCGTAGCAAAACAGGAAGGCTTACCGTTATTTATTTCATTCCAAGTAATATCTGTGATTTTCAATGTATATTTTGGCAAAATAGTATTTTACGGCTAAAATTCTTGTCTGGTTAGGTAGATGTACGAAACCCGATATTCGCGTGATATAGTTACAGTGGCACAACCGTGGGTCACAAGGAGGAAGGGGATGGACTACGCCATCAACGTTCGGATACACTAGTCGCATTCAATCGTCACCCAGCCTGATCGCTATGCGTGTCTCTAACGCAGCCAAAAAATTCATCTAACATATTGGCGAGTTACAAAAAAATTCAGACAAAATCACAAGCAAAGCTAAAGCAAAAAAAAAAAAAAACGGTCGATACGTTGCGTGGTCTAAGCACTGGGTGCTGGCAATATTTTTTTGGAGGTAAGTGATGAGAATTGTAGCGGTTATGGCTTTGGCGATGATGGTGGTGATTGGCTGTCAGGTTGAGCATGGGGGAGAGGTAGGGGAAGTCAAACAATTTAAAAGGAAACCAGCACCCTCCAGCACCAATACACCTTGCCCGATTTATCACGAAATAGAGTTTGAGTTTGCTGACGAAACTCAAACAGCGGGGTTTTTCGAACTCGAATGGGATGACAGGTGGGGCCATAAAGTTTGTCTTCTCGAGGGTGCTGAAAAATATACACCCAATATAGTTGAGCGAGGTGATGACGGAAGCGCAGATTGTAGCACAAAAACAACGATCGAATTTGTGGAAATGAGAGGTACTCTTAGGGGGCCTACTCGGGAGGGTCACAGGAAGACAGCAATATACGCAAAAATCACAAGAAGATCCGACGGTTCTGTTCTTCACTCTCAAGAATATCATTTTAAATGCTTAGCATACGTTTTAGACACATCTGATCCGGTGGTAAGATGGGTTGTTGAGGCTATAGATACGATAGATAATGCTCATGAACCCCCAGGGGATGCCGCAGAAGGACATCGTCGAAAAAAAGATGGCTCATCCCGTAATACCGTAGAATATTACAATAGTTGCCTTCAGCCCTCGCCATCAAAATGTCGTAAGATCAAAGGACTACTTGAGGCGTATGAGCATTAGGACACCTTGAACCCAAGCCCCCCCGATCCTATGCGAGAGTAGGATGTGGGGGTGCACCTTGAAGCCGAATTACTGGCATGCCTTGGGCAAGTAATCTGGTTTGTGCCGCTGTCTGTAAAGCCCCCAAGCTTCTTTGATCAGAGCGCACCTTGTTAGTCGTTGTCGACCTTGAACTCTCGGTCTTCTAGCTGGCTCATCGGCATCCTCCTGTTTCTTGTGGGGTCACTACATTGTCCTCCAGCCTTTCGGCTATTGCGCTGAGACTCGCCCCCAAGCCTTCTCGCGGTTGCCCACACCTCTTGCCTACCGAGAGCGCCGTGGCGCGGCTTTTTTGTAACGCTCGCTTTCTAGCTCGCTGCATGTTCTCAGGCCACTCTGCGCGCCCTCTCTGCCTGCCCTCAGACCTCTCGGCGGTTGCCCACACCTCTTGCCTACCGAGAGCTACATGAACGGCGCGGGGAGACCATACGAAAACTCGACCATAAATACTGCCATATTGCCGTTAGTTTATTTTTTTGCACAAGGCATGTGCCTATACCTGTTGAGGTCGGGTTTCTCGGTAGGTCTGCCCCGCGCCAAGACAACGGAGATACGGGCTAAGGAAGGTCTTTGCCCCCAAGTCTCTCGGCTGTTGCCCACACCTCTTGCCTACCGAGGGCTTTATGAACGGCTGGGCGGTACGCGGCTTTTTTGCTACGCTCGCTTCCTAGCTCGCTCCTCGTCCTCAGACCTCTTGCTATCGCGTTCGGGCTTGCCCCCAAGCCCCTCTGCTTGCGCTCAGGCCTCTCGGCTGTTGAGTTGAGACTCGCCCACCGAGAGCTCCATGAACGGCACGGCGAGACCGTGCGAAAACGACCGCAGATATTGCCAATACTGCAACCAGTTTATTTTTTTGCATAAGGCATGCGCTTATACATATTCGCGGGGAGTTTCTCGGTAGGTCTGCGCCGTGCCAAGACAACGGAGGCACGGGCTAAGGGACTAGCTCCGCTTGGGTTTCAGCACCCCTTGCTTGCTCACCGAGAACGCCATAAATAGTGCAGAGTGCTAGTTCTCAAGGTGGCGTTTGATGTCGTTCAGCTCCTCCGTGGTGAGCTGTAGGACATCCCGAATCTGCTCATCGGGCATGCCTCGTGTCAGCATGCGAGCAACTGCTTCATGGCACTTCTGCTCGATACCCCGTTCGATACCGAGTTGCTTGCCCTTGCGGAGTCCTTGTCGCAGGCCCTGTTGTTTTGCCCTGTCGAAGCCAAATTCTATCGTCGGCATTAACCTCTCCTCCTCCTTCAGCCGTGGAAAACGCTTGCGCTCCACCCGCGCAAACCCCTCCCTGCCGTAACCCTTATCGGCACACTCATAGTAATCCATTAACACACTCAACACAAACTCCCGTTCCTGCCGCTCCAGCAGATGTGCCTTTTTGAGAATCTTGACCACCACCTCCTCGTCCAAGTCCCAATAGTTGCGCATGCCGAACAGCGCTAAACTGACCGCCTCCCCGCCTCGCCGCATACGACGATAGGACAAGGTGTGTAAGTTAACCAGCAGACAGTGAAAATTGGGCAAGCGCTTGAATTTCCGCTTCAGTTCTGCGGATGCACCCTGCTGTTGCAGTGCCCAGCTGAGGTAGTCAGAGTAGACCACAGCCCGCTTGTCTTGGCAGCAGGTGACGATGATAGGCAGAATGATGCCACCAGATTCTTGGGCGATGGCGTTGTAGTAGCCCAACATCTGGCGGATAGCATTGTTGTCACGATAGCTCTTGTGTTCCAAGATGATGGAGCTACGCACGGCTCTTTGTAACGCTCGCTTGCTAGCTCGCTGCTTGTTCTCAGACCCCTCGCTCTTGCGTTCAGGCTTGCCATCAGAACCTATGCCTGTCCTTGCCCCCTAGCACCTGTGGCCACGCTTTCCATGATTTTCAGTCGTCCCCAGTCAAAGAGGGCATAGAAGCTGGGGGTAAGGAGCACCTTGAGCAGAGATCGACAGTGATCAGGCCGCTTGAAGATTTTCTTGAACAGGCTGTCGTGTGGATAGGAGGGGCGGGAGTTGCGGGCTTTGCGCCGTCTTGTCATATCATTACCTCCACGTTATTGCCGCCATGCTTTGCCTCTGCAGCCGGAGTAGCACGTGGCAGGGGTGTTTGGCTATAAGCTTCTCCCTAGCGCCGTGGCGCGCTACGCGCTACGCGGCTTTTTTGTATCGCTCGCCTTACGAGACTGTTTGCCGCTTTCTCGCTCCCTCGCTCCTCGTCCTCAGACCTCTTGCTATCGCGTTCGGGCTTGCCCCCAAGCCCCTCTGCTTGCGCTCAGGCCTCTTGGCTGTCACGTTGAGACTTGCCCACCGAGAGCTTCATGAACGGCGGGGCGAGGCCGTACGAAAACTCGACCACAAATATTGCCAACACTGCAACCAGGCTATTTTTTGCACAAGGCATGTGCTTGCACCTATCTCAGGGGCGAGTTTCTCGGTAGGGCTGCGCCTCGCCAAGATAACGGAGGTACGGGCTAAGGAAGGTCTTTGCCTCTCGCGATTGCGTTCAAGCTTGCTCTCAGATCTCTTTTATTGGTAATATCTACATGTTATGTAATAATGCAATTTTTATTTACAATATCTATATATTATGTAATAATGCCCGCTGTTTCTGTAGCACTGGTTTTACCATGAGAGATTTCGTATGGGATACCGCACCAAAATAAGCGCAATGATAGTCATGCTTGCCTGGGCTAGCACGTCTTTTGCGCAAGAATCGGCCAACGAAGACCAGCCTAAGCGCGATTTATTCAAGACGGCGGCGGTCGTGGCTAGTGCCGCGCTAGTAATTGTCGGTGGTTATAAGTTTATCAAACACATCGACAAGAAAGCATTACGAGAAGCTGTAGAGGAAGCTCATACGCAAGCAGAAGCAGCTGAGCAGGTATTACAAGAAAAACTAGCAAGAGCTCGTAAGCAGGCGGAAGAGCTCCGCAAAGCTAACGACATTCTCACAACTGAAAACGACATTCTCACAACTGAAGCAGAAGCTGCAGCAATCGTGATGAGAGAACCTGCTGAGGCTATTGAACGCGGCGAGGCTCTGCGGCAGAGAGTAAGAAGTTACGATTGGAAAAAAAGAAAGCTGAGTGCCACCGAGTTGCGTGCTATCTATGATGGCCAGATGGCAACCTTAAAAGTTGAAAAAGCAAAGAAACTGGTAGAGATACACAAGCAATACCCTGATAACCCCCCGCCTGAAGACATAGCTACTAAGATTAAAGAACTAGTCGAACGCAGAGAGATATTAGGCACTAAAGATTATAATACCCGAGTTTAAGAGAGTAGGGTGACACGCACCGCCCTCCAGTGAGGAATTTCGGTAGACGAGAAGTGACCTAACGCTAGATTTTTAAAAATTTTGCGCATTTTTTAGCAGATACTGAACTGTAGACGCACCGATGCAATGCCCGCAGATGCGCGGGAGGCGAGTTGACCTGTTACAGGCCCTGCAATTGTCGGCTGATATTTGGTGGAGATAATATGCGGATGTTATCCTTGCGGTGTGTTACGCCGAGAACATCGTAGATTCGTCGCTGTTCCTCAGTCAATCGCTTGGGAAAAAGATAAAGGTAATTGTCGTTATAACACTTGTTCACCATGATAAACGATTTGCCCGTCGAGGCAAGTTCCTGACATTTATTGATGGACAGCCGATCTTTAGCCTCTAACTTGGCATTGACTTTCGCCTGCATAAATTTCGTTATTGCCAACGCCAGATAACAAATCAGAAAATGCGCCTCTATGCGGTTACGAGTCCAGTGACGTATTGGTCGCAACTTGAGATCGGATTTCAAAATACGAAACGCATCCTCGATCTTCCACAACTCACGATAACGACTGAACACCTGTTTGGCATGACAAGGAGCGTGATTGGTGACCATGCCATACAACCCGTCCCAACATGCATCTTCGGCAACTTTAGCCGCATCAATTTTCAATTCTTTGTTCCGAGTATCGAGATACTTGTTGCGCACTAACTTCGATACCTTGACCTGACCGTCAGGATTTTTGGCAAAAATTTTCGCCAAAGTTTCTTCCCGAACTCGGCGATCACGTTCAGCACGTTTGGGACAATAGCCGACCACTATCCGCCGCCCTTTCCCTTCCCAAGCGTAGCTTTTAGCCCATTCCTTGTCCTCGCCGAGCCGAGCCAAAGCGGCATCTATGTCATTGAAAATACAGGCTTGCTTTTCCTTGGGCAACTGCCGAAGCTTGGAGGCGATGACATATTTGAGATTTATCTTTTCATTTTCCAGATGGGAAAAAATCTTGCCGTTGGACATACCTCGATCAGCCGCCAAGCTTGCCCCTTGCAGGGCGGGATGCTCTGCCAACACTTCGCTAGTATGGTCGATCAGCGTTCGACATTCAGCCGTGTTGCCAGGAAAAAGTTTATAACTTATCGGGAAGCTTTCATCTGTCGTTATCAGAGACATAACGAGCTGTGATTCTGCCGACTTGTTATCTTTGCTGTAGCCCGGTTGACGAAAGCCATCCTTAACAAAACTCTCGAAATATGTGGTGGTCACATCGATCAACAGGTTCTTAATTTCAGCATTGTGCCAACGCTTGCTCTCGGCAAAGACAAGACGCATGACTTCGTCCTTGACCTCTACTAGCTTGTCCATCGCTTGATAATACTTGTGCAGCGGAAAATCGATGTCATAGTCGTTGGCAAGTTTTTTCGCAATCGCCACCTTGCTACAGTCTGGATGGGCTATGCGGCTGAGCACCAGTGCCTTGATGATCTTGTTAAACTTATCGTCATCGCTGCTAGCCTGAATAATTTTGTCCAAGCCCAAGTCGTCGTAAACCTTGCCGTAAATATCATAGATACCCGTGATGACATCCTCCGTGGCTTCGAGTTCTACCGCCTTGAGACCCTTGGGGGTGGGACTTTTTTTCGCCACTGGAGCTGACTCCTTCCGCAGAGAAGCGAGTTCCTTTTTAGCACGTCGCCTGAGCGAAGCAAGCGCTTTTGGCCCCCTGGCGGTGCCGATCGTCTTGAGATATTTGTGGCGCGGCACCTTCACCTTGCCGCCGTCCTTCGGAGCAACCCGAACCGACTGAACGATGTACAACGTCTGTGACTCGCCTCTTTTGACAGCCTTGATGTGCATGGCGGGCAACCTAGCACTATGGCTAGGAAAAAGCTAGCCCTATCGATATAAAGACGTAACCCTACGCGCTAAGGTCGGGGAGACGTAGCTGCATACCGATTTGATCAGTTGATAGGATTGAATGCCTTTCCAATTACCGTGCCGCGCCGAATTGATGGTTATCGGGGCAGTGGTTCAGTGCAGCTGTTTATCGATGGTGTTAGAGACGATTTCCAGCGACAATACGACAACTATACTAAACTGATCGGTAGAGACCTCCCTGAAGCAGACAGATCATATGCAAAAAGTAATACTTTCACTTTGCTAATGCTAGATGGTGATGGCCATTTTTTCAACACTCTTGACCCTATCTCAGGCAGAACCATAAGGATCGATGCCGATCAAGCCTTTGCTAAGTTTGTTGATACATATAGCGTAGACGCGATTAAAAAAAATATTAAAAATGACCAGTTATACCTGGATGATGATTTTATCGCGCGACTGGATAGCATCACCCGTGAACAGCTAGAGGCAATCTTTAAGCCACTGTTCGAAAAACCTGAAATAAGTGAAATAGTGGTGTCTGCCTTGCACGCTAACATTCGCAATTACGTGAAGGCAGCAAGAGAACTAGCTGAGTGAGGGGTTGATAGCAATGCTAGCGTTCAGCCTTGCCCCTCTTTAGCTCTCCCCAGGTCGTGCTGAGCTTGCCCTCGCTCACCTCAACGCTCAGCGGGATCTGCAAACCTCTGAGGATCTCGACAGATAAGATCGCGGCACTATCGGTAGGCCAGACCTGCTCGTGCTGGATATTAGCCTGCACAGTAGTGAAACCAACCAACGTCTGCGTGTGGTAGTCAAACAGCGGCGCACCGAAGGAGTAAGCTACCTTTCGCCAGTCTTGTGTCGGGAGCAGGCAGGTATGGCCTGCTAAATTCGTCTTGCGGCTGATCGTGCCAGCTAGGCATGTTTGCCAGCGTAGGACAGCCCCCCCATCAGCACTGGGCTGATAATTCAGCACCTGCAGTCGAGAACTTGATGTCGGAAACGGTGCGACGCGAATCGGTATAGTATCATTCAGGTCGAGATCGGCAATCGTGCCCATAACGACATCGACCGCGACAATTACTCCACTGTCCTTGATCGGGAAAGAGGCAATTTCCTCAACATCAACCTCGTCTGCCACCAGACCGTCGTAGGCATAGAAGGCAAACTCAGCCGCCTTCCGAATCTCTCGTCCCTGAGGGTCGTCGGTTCGCAATAGCTGGGGCAACAAGCCGACAAAGACCGCCTCTTCATCCTTGTTCGCACCTAGATAGACGAGGTGCATGGCGTAATCACTGCCAAGAACATCGGTATGCAAGTAGAAAACCGAATGCTGATAAGACTGCGATGTGGGTTCAACATCGTGCCAGTCCGTCCTAGGATCACCGCCCACAGGCGAGGCCGCCAGCAACAGCATCCCGCCGACTAGCGTGGCACTAACCGTCCGTGTCAACTTGGACACCGCCTTGCTCAACACAGGCACACCACCACGCGCCGACGACCAGCCAACCAATAGTAGCACCAGCAAACAGAATCTAACTAGCATGACCACCCTTCTCCCGCGACCTACGAGCTGTAGCTCCTGCTATAGAATTTTTTCACTACTTTCAACTCATTTATTGTTAGCTTGGTGAAATAATATGGATAGTTGGGCCGTTATCATCGTTTTCACCGCTGGTGGGCAGCTCCTAATTGGCCACGGGGTCAATGGCAGTACTGCTGATCATCCACGACCACTGCGGGCATCAGAGTGGTCAAGTTTAAAAATAAAATCCTGACTGACTACCTATTGCCTGATTTTTCCTGAGCTCCACGAACAGCCTTCTGCGAAATTTACAAATAAATCTAAAGCAAAAGAAAACACTGCCGATAGGGAATACGGAGTTGTCGGAGGCGAGACCGCTATGTATAGGAGTTTGCTGGTCATACTGTTGCTGAGCTTTGCTGTGCTGTGGGACACGACGGATGTCAGCCGTGCCGCAAACAGCGAGCCAAACGCAGACAACGAGCCAAGCGCAGACAGCGAGCCAAGCGCAGACAGCAGTGAGGAGCTGCGCGATCTTGCCATACTGATACATAACCGTATCGTGGGCGTGCCTGCACGAGGCACCACCCTGCAAGAGATGATCGACTTGTTGAAAAAGAACAAGGCCGAGGACGCGGCATTACTGGCCACCGAGCATCCGTTTTTTTATGACATCAAGCTGCGAGTCTTATTCAGCCCGTGGTCAAACAGGGACGGCAATGTTAGTGCTATCAATGATATGGTTTCGACCATGATCGGCATGGTGCGGGATGACCTGCCCTTCAATGAGGTGTTGAGCGGAGATTACCTCTACGGCGTGACCGAAGTGCCCGAAGCATGTAAACAGCAGCCCAGATCGTGCACCGACGATCCCCTGTATCAACAAATAGGTGGCATCTACAATCTGAAGACTATTCTTAAACAATACCCGCAGCAGTCAGATAAAATACACCCTGAAAGCTCGTATGGTGGCATCAGCGGCGTGCTGTCAACACATGCTTTTGCTAGGGCTTTCTACAGTGCTGGCACTAACCGACGCGCCACAGCTTTCGTGCTAAAAAACTTTCTCTGCCACGAGATAGAACAGCTGCATGACACCGAGACCCCTGGTAACTGGGTGCGGCAAGATGTCAGCCGCGAACCAGGCGGTGATGCCAAGCTCTTTAATGATCGCTGTGTCGGCTGTCACGCGGGCATGGATGCCCTCAGTGGCTGGAGCGTCTTCTATGATTTTAGTAGTAGACTTACTTGGACTAACGGCAAGGTGAAGAAGAACATCACTAAAAACGTTTTATACAATGGCACACAAGGACGTGACTACAATAAAGCAGAAAATGCCAACGATAGCTTTACCAACTTGTGGACCGCAGGCAAAAACGCCGCACTTGGCTGGCGTGGTGAGACCAGCGGTAGGGGAGCAAAAGAATTCGGTGAGATGATGACGAGAAGCAAGGCTTTTTCAAGTTGCATGGCTAGGCATGTTTACAAATCTGTATGTTATCTCGATCCTGAGCAAGGACTAGCAAAAACAAAAAGTGAGCAACTTGCTAAACAGTTTGAAGACAATAATTACAATATGCGTAAATTATTTGCCACGACCGCGGTCGCATGCCTTACCAAGGAAGAGGCAGAAAGCGCAAGCAGTGGTAGTGGTGGAGGAGAATAGTGGTAAAAATAAGCACAATATTGCTTGCTCTTGTCGGGCTGAGCGCATGTCAGGTGCATTCTTTTGGTGATAACGAACCCGAAACCGATCCTACTACAGCAGACGCGAATCCATCTCTAGTGCAGGTTGGCAAACGCAACTCTTGGGAAGTAAACGCAGCCATGGCAACGGTCACAGGCATATCGCCCGAAGATCATTTAGCCATCGCTTCAGCCGCCTCGACAGCCGGAAACACGCCTCGTCAGTCCGCAGAGGGCAGCAATGCGCTCAGTAACAAACTCAAGCACAACATCAGTAACGCCTGGCGTGAAGTAAATGCTATGATGACACGCAAAAACGGCATCGACGGCTGCGATCCAGGCACCCAGGTAGGCACATTTCGCTTAGCTTCAGCCTACTGCGAGCGTCTCATCAAAGATAGTGTGGCCTGGAATAATTTTGTTAAACAAAATTTTGATGGTGCGGATGTCAGCAAACTGGGCAAGAGTGATATTGCTGCAGTAATGCTTGATAGTCTACAGACAGGCGGTAAACTTAACAACACGCAACGGGAACAATCGATCACGACTATTGTCAACTACATGAATGACGCTAGTACTGAGAGCAGTGTTTCCAAGGAAACATTATATGATGTCTGCACGATGGTGCTAGGCAGCAGCGCGACTATGTTAAATTAACGGAGAAAAGCACGTTATGCCGATCAAAAAAATTCTAACTCGCCGTGATTTTTTAGGCAGCAGTGCTGTGCATAGTTTTGGTTCGATCTTCTTGCCTAGTCTGGCCACGCTGCTGCGCAACGAGCGAGCTCTGGCCACGGGTGAAGCTTGTAGCATTGAGGGGCAACAGATGCCTGCCTTTATCGCCATCGACTTACAAGGTGGGGCTAGTATCGCTGGTAACAACGTCATGGTCTACGATAAGGGTGGCGAACTATTGACAAACTATAGTGGCTTGGGATTGGCAAGCTCCGTCGCTGAAGGGGATATCGACAGCACAACTTTCGGTCTGCCCATGCACAAGAGTAGCCCGATGTTGCGCGGCATGAAGGCAACAACTACAGCAGAGGTGCGCGCCAAAGTTAACGGCTTTGTTATCTGTGCCCAATCGGCTGACGACACGCGCAACAACCAGATGGCGACCGCACCCGGTATTTTCAAAGCTGGCTGCAACGGTTCAATTGTTCCACTCGTAGGCATGCGTAGTGCCTCAGCGGGTGGTTCAGGCGGCAATTCAATGACACCTTTTGGCGCGGATGTCGCACCGACATTGATTGAAAATCTTTCTGCGGCGGAACAGTTGATTTCTGCAGGAAACTTGTGGGAAGAAGCACCACGGGCACAGAGGTTGGAGAAAGTGCTGAAGGCGATTGAAAACTTAAGCTCAACACGACTTAAAGCCCTCGGCAAGCTGAACTTGCCACAGCAAGCCGCGGCAATGGTTGGCTGTAGTTACGCCGAAGCCAACGAAATGATGAGTGGTAGCAATAAGCCTAACCTCAATCCTGATGCTGATGACGCACTAAACCAAGCCCCTGAAGCACCTCCAGCAAACTACTGCGGCTGGAATTGGCACGGTAGTCATGGTAAGGACGATAAAGAAAAAGCCATCCGGCAGATTGGCTATATGGTGCTCAAGGGTTTCGCTGGCAGTGGCACGATAACTCTGTCGGGCTATGACTATCACGATAGCAGTGTCCAAACAGGTCTCAACGCAGATATTCAAGCTGGTCGGGTCATTGGCGAAATGCTGTCGATGGCACATGCACTGCAGCGTAAACTCATGCTGCACATCTATACCGACGGCGGCGTTGATTCGGCTCAAGGTGATCCTGATAATGGTGAAGCCGACAAGAAGCTTGCCTCCTGTGGCACGCACCCGCACCAGCAAACTGCAGACCCTGCTGCCACTCAAGATGCCGCGCCGCCCGCGGTTAATAGAAAAGCTTGGACCGGTGATAGCGAAGCCCGTGCTGCGGCTTTTGTGTTGGTTTACGATCCAGCAGGCAGGCCAGATCTCAGCGCCAAGCAGATGGGGGCCTACAAGTCAGCTGATAGTGGCACAGTTGATCTGCAACCAAGTAAACATGCGGCTATCAGCAACAATGCTGTAGCACATGCAAGCGCAGTAGTTGCCAACTATCTCGCCTGGCAGGGACGTGAAGCTGAGCTCTTCACCAAGGTAATGAATAATAGTCCCATCAGAGAAACAGAGCTGAGTGAGTATCTTTTTTTGCAGAAACCATGAGTTCTGACTATGTCCCACGTGTCTTTAATCCCCTACTGGCTATATGCACTTGAATTGGTTATGGTAAGTATAGGGAGTTTATTTTTACTGACTGCCTGTCCTATTGATCCGCTTAGTTCTCGTCACAGTGCTGAGGCACAAGCATCGCTTGATCTCTTTGAGACCCATGTGCATCCCTTGTTTGCGGAAATGGGATGCCAAGGCTGCCACAATAAAACTGGCATTGCCAGAGGCCATCCATTCGCTGATGATGACATTGAAACTGCGCACGAGTATGCGCAAACAAAAGTTAACTTTGACGACATTAAAAACTCAGCCCTGGTCACGCGACAAGTTCCTGGGGGCCACAGCTGTGACCAAAATAGTAGCGAATGTGATGACAATGCCAAGAAATTAATTGCCGCACTGACAAAATGGCAAGAAAGCCGCGACCAGGCCGCAGAAAAATCGCTAAGCCTCACCTCCGAAAAGGATGCTGATCTAGACGAACCAGGCGATTATACCGAGCATAGACTAAAGTTTTCCATCACCAAGCTGATCGATGCCGATGCCGACACAATTGGCAGTGTTATACTAGAGGTGGCAGTTAGCAAATCAATGATAGCAAAGACACTACAGCTGAATAACTTCATCATCAAGACAACAAACGTGCCGATCTTTCTGGGTGGACTCATAGCAAAACGTAATGGCAAAGACAGCTCCGATCGCACCAAAATGCGGGCCTGTGCCCTGGTAAAACCATCCGACGACGACCAGAATTTAACGCAGTTTGACACGACATTTTCACTTACAGAAGAAGATAGCAGTCCCAACAATATTTCCTTCGGCCTCAAAGACCTGCGTGTTGCCACCAGCGAAGATACGTGCGGAGATGAGAGTGTTGCCGGCAACGAAAATGCCAAAAGAGCGTTTGATGATAAAACAAGTGTTATCGGCGGAATTATCTCGGATGGTTGCACGACCAGCTGCCACAACCCAACAGCAGGACAAGTACCTGATCTCAGTACGTTTGCGCAGTTCTATACTAACCGCGCTGCGATAAAAGAAAGCGTTATGTGCACGTCCCCAGAAAGTACTAGCTGCATGCCACCTGCACAGGCAACTACTTGGCCTGGCAAACAAGCTCTGCTCGTTTGGTTGGAGACCTTAGATGCGGCTGAATAGCAGCTCAGCCGCAGTTCGCGCGCAGCAGTGCATAGTAGTTGCTGCCAGCGCGAGAAACTTTCACCGCTCCACGATAAGCTCCGCCGCTCGCGCAGTGCCAATCGGCGATGGTCGCAGTAAAAGCACCTGTGTTGTCTGTAGTTGTCACGGCTGCATCTTTGACTTTGTCGTTGCTGACTAGATAGGAATTAACTACACAGCTAGAGCAGGGTGCAGCTTCTAGGCGCAAGATGCCATATATTTCAGTATCGCCTGCATTTATAGATATGCGATTGACATCCACCTCAATGGCAGCAGCATGCACACGTGGTAAGGCAAACTTCTTGGTACCCACAAAGCGTATCACTTTAGCGACGAGATCTGCGTCTTCATCAAGTGCTTGGGAAAAAAAGGCTTCGGTGAACACCGCCTTGCCACTTCTGATGATTGCACTTAAGGTAGGCTTGCGCCACACCAGCAACGCATCATCGAGCCTGCTACCGCGCTCGTCCTTTATCTCCAAGCTCACCACACCACCCAGGCCTTTGTTGCCTAGCAGTTTCATGGTGAAAGTCAAGTTAGGTAAAGCTTGCCCGGCAACAATGCTCGTCGGAAGACCCTGCATGTCAATGCTGAGCAACGAGCCCCCGATAGATATGCCGTTACTACTATCATCGTCATCATCATCGGTAACATCAAACCTGTTGCTCTCGCTGTAAAATTCTTCCCCATCAACATCAAAGCTAAGCTCAACCCTATAATTACGCCCAGGGCGATCGATGCGTAAGTTAGAGAAGATAACATGTCCACGCCTAGTCTCTTTCTCGGTTCGCCCCTGCAAATCGGCGCGACGGTCGCCGCCAGTGAGTTCTAACTCAACCTCAATGTTATCACTCAAAATGTCCCCATCACGATCCTCGATCGTTGCTCGCACATCAAAAGAGCTGTCCACCATAACATCTCTGATGCGCTTGATAACGGCACGATACTCGTGATGCTCTCTCTCGTAGCCGCGCCCCCCGTATCTATAGCGCTTGGTTGAATCGCAAGCAAAAACAAACAACAGTGTCAGTAAAAACAAATGCATGCTAGTCGTCCTGATCAAAATATAACCCCCAAGAAAATTTTACCACATCGTTATGCCGCAGGTAAAGCGGCGCTTTGCTCAGCAGCTCGGCAGACTCGGCTAGGGTGGCGTGACTTGGTAAAGTCATAAAACTTTAATACAATCAAGTGGTTATATTAATTTCTAAAGCGAAAAAAAAAAACGACCGAGGGTTACTTGTAGCTGCGGTTTTTCAGTGTCAAAATTGGAAGGGGAGTTATGAAGCATTTAGTTTTAGCATGTGTTCTGCTCAACGGCTGTAAGATGATGCACAGCAAAGATAGTACCGGTCTCAGTAGCACTACTAGTGGCTGCGGTTACATCCAACATCGAGAAAATCAACTGTTTGCTCAAGCTTCTCGGATGCAGGATGTGCTGTTTGGCATGCTGGATGAGTTTAATGCTAGTGCGGAACGGTATCAACAGGAGACAGGTAAAACCCTGACTTTCGTCAAGCGCCAATTTGATAAAGATTTTCAGGAATTCCTGCTCACCCATAAAGAAAAAACTATTAATTTCAGAGCCATGCAGAACGAACTGCACAAAGTATTCGGACAGTTGCAAACTGTGAATCTGATCAATTATTCTAACTGCCCTGATAACCCGCGGCTAGAGTTAGACGGTATGCACTACGGTATAGTGAAAGATAAAAAACCAATCTCGTGCAGTAATTATCAGAATGAAATTGCGCAACAAAAAGATAAGATTGCAGAATTAACCAAGATATTCACTACGGCTGAACAGGATGTAGCTTTTTCATCTGAACAAGCAGAAACACTATATACCGAAGCTAGCAAAATAGAGAGCCTGTCAAATAAGATACTCTATACCTTTATAGCATCGGATGTAACCACAGTGGCTGCAGTTGGCGGATACTCTATTATCTACAATTTTCTAGGGGCAGCAACGCCTATTGCTATAGCTGGTCTGGAGATATCAGATTTTATTCTTTCCCTGGCTTGGATCTACACCAGTACAAAAACGTCCGATCTGAGGTTGGAAGCCCAGCGACTCCGTTCTAAATATCAACTTGCAGGCGTTAACAACAGCATGATAATGAAGGAAATGCATAGACTAGAAGCCAATAACTATTTTGTTGAAAATATGTTCAAAAATTTTTGCAGAAAGGGATAAGGACTATGGCAAATCTATTACTTAGCATAGGCATTGCTAGCGTTTTTGCTCAGCAAGCACTGGCCTCAACGTGTATACCACACCAATTTGCACTTGAAGGTGTCGTTGTCGATTACGAGAAATTAACCGATGAAGGCAGGCAAGATCTGGCTAGAGCGCAAAAGGAATATGCTGAGCTCTTAGAGACAGTCAGGAAAAAGAAAGATACTGATAACGTATTTGAGTTATCTAATGCCTTTGTAGATTCTGCAGCTCTTATGTTCATGCTCCACAAGGCGATGCAGCCGATGAAAGAGATAGGACTGGAAAAGGCTATTGAGAAAGCAAGAAAAGCAGGAGATAAGCAAAAAATTTCCAGACTGACCAAAAAACTTAGTGACTTCCAGGCGAAACTGGATAATCCAGCATATGAAGGCATGTCTGAATCACTTGAAAACATATCTGAAGAGGGAAAAGGATTTAAAAAATGGCTTTCGGCATTTTTTAAGCGCCGACTAGAAGTGTTCAAAGCTTGGGTTACAGAACTAAAAGGCACTAAATCCGTATGGGGACAGGCAAAGGAGGCACTTTTTTTCAGTATGAAAAAAATTGGTTTCGTATCTTTTATTGCTATGGTACCGATGGGGGCATATATTTGGCTGAGCAGAACGAAGGAACAGCAACGCCTAATAGAGCTGACGGGTGAGCAAGACAAGGTGATGAAGCAAGCGTTGCTTTTTGAGATGTTCACCAGTCAAAAATCTTTCGCGGAACTGGCCGCGACTAGAGCGAAGCTGTCCCCAGAAAAGGTATGTCCTCCCTCTACCTAAACAGACCTGAAATTCCCTGTAAATGCTGGCAGCCCCCCCTCCCTCGCTTGCCACAAGCAAACTCTGCCCCCCTTAGAGTGGTTATGGTAAGTATAATGTTTGCGGTGGTAGACATCGACCGTGATGGCAAGCAGACACTGCTTTTATCAGTGGTTATGGTAAGTATAGAGCTGTCTGTGGGGTAGGCTTCGCATATGGTGATGGTGACCTCCCCCTTCCGCCCGTAGATGGTTATGGTAAGTATAGTGTTTGCAGGTCGCCAACATGCTATGGCAACCTGGCTGTGCACGCCCCCAGGCAGTGGTTATGGTAAGTATATGGCTAGCTGCGTAGCACATGCCTTTAACTGGTTATGGTAAGTATAATGTTTGCAGTGGTAGACATCGACCGTGATGGCAAGCAGACACTGCCTTTTTTTTAATGGTTATGGTAAGTATAGATCTGGCTGCACGGCATCCAGTCTGCCCTCTCCTGGCAGAGAATTAACTTGCCAAAAACACACGTGTTTATCTAAATGCTGCTGATTTAATTGATAATTTGTGATACACACATGTAGTGTTGTTTTTTTTTCGCAATTAACAGGAGCTGGGTATGCTAAGGGTTGTTTTGTCCATACTTATAGGTGTTGGATTAAATACTACGGTCAGAGCCGAAGAGCAAGAGGAAGAGCCAATCATTAAGTATGGGATCATGACCGCGGTGGTGGCAGTAGTTGCTCTCGGCGGCAGGAGTCTGGTGAAATACATAAAGAAAAATCCAGACCGCATCCTACGAAAGATCGATCCAGAAAAATTTACTGGCGAGGGTGTGCCCTTAGCTCAACTTAAAGCGAAGGGGATATCGTCATCTAAGCTCAAAGCCAGAGGTTATACAGAGTTTCGTGTTGGCTTGGAGCGACGAGTTTTTGCTGATGGTCACACCCCGGAAGATAGATTAACACGCCATCTAACCGCTCTCGATGCACAAAAGCTCAAGGAAGGAATAGTCATCGAAGAGCTGGTCGCGACCCTCAAGCTGCCCGAGGATTTCTACCTAAACTCTGCCCTAGACCGCACGAAGTATGCAGTGCATCTTGATCACATCTTTGCCATCGACTCTACTCCTGTTGCACAAGCTGTTAGTTATCTCGATACTATCGATGTTGAAATCTTACAAAAAGGCTTGCCTATTGAAAAAATTCAGAGCAACATCGTCAGCAAACAGCTATCCAAAGATGATCTACGTGCAGCAACTACTAAAATGCAAAACAAGACAAAACTAAATATCGTCGATATTGAGATGGCTGGAAAAAAAGAAATGTATGTCTTTGCTGATGGCTTTACCCCTACTGAGCAAATAAAAACCTATCTCGATGGTCTCGACAATAGGCAAATGTACCATGGCGTGCGGGTCGAGAAGTTAGCAGACAATGTCAGTTATCGGCAAGCACACTGGTCGGATGAAGATTTTCACGCCGCGCTGCTTGCACATATCGACGGCGACGAATATCGTCTTCGCTGGATTGGTCGTGAGGATCAGCAGAAGGTGGCAGTAATTTTGCACAAAACACAGAAGGGCGAAATCACTCAAACTCGCGCCCGACTAGAAGGTATTATGCACAAAACAATGTCCGAGGGTGTCTATGCTGATGAAGCTGCCGCGGTCAAATCTGACCAGCTTAATATCAACGAACTAGAAATTACTATGCGCAAAGAAATGTCCGAGAATGTTTATTCTGACCAGCTTAACATCGATGATCTAAATAAAGCTGTCAGGGAAGCAACCGCATCAGCAGAAGCAAAAATATCAGATGACTTCTTGGCTAGTGTTAGCAACATTGTCGAAGGAGTTGATGGTGACTTCCAAGCATATCTAGAAGTGGGCAACATACAGGAGGTAATATGGCAACTGCGAGAACGTGGGCTGGTTAAACACGCCGCGACACTTGAAAAATTAGTCACAGATGTCTTGCAGAATGCCGAGATGGCTGTTGAAGACAAACGCACCTTTGGTGGAATAACTGGGGCACGTGAATTAGAATTTACTAACGGCGTGCGTGCTGTTGCCAAATCCTGGGATCAAGCTAAGGCTATTGCCATGTCTGAGTTAGATAAACTCATCGGCACTAACATCTTCCCTCTAACCGTCCACCGCAAATTTGCTCAAGGACGAGACTATGTGCTGCAATTGTTTATCGAACGTGCTAAACACTACACTGAACCTCCCCTGGTAGGATATGATGAATCTGTGCAAGCTCTTACCGAGACGCGACGTGCTAACACTCTGGCATTGCTCAGCGCTTATTGGGACAGCGGCTTCCACAACAGAATGATACCTAGTCGTGGGCGCGCCTTCATGATCGACGGTGGTGAGGCCTTGTCTTACGAAGAAGGTCTGCGCGGCATATTCGTACGCGTAGGTGACGTAAAACCACATGGTAAAAGAAGTTATTCCAGTGGTGAGCTGTATTATCGTGGACAACAACCGGCGAAGTTTGTGCTGAAAGAAGAAACGGCAGCAGGCATTTTTGCTGGCCTCCATTACACCGATGCGCAATTTCTCACTCGCTTAGCCGAGGTTAGTGATAAAGATTTGCAGAAGGTAGTTGAACCAGTGTTAGCATGCTTCGAACAAAAAGAGCTAAATATTTTACAGAAATTAGCACCAGAAAAATCTCTCTACGACTACAACTTTGCCCAGTATGCCAATCATCCAGAAATCGAACACCTGCGCACATTTTATCGAGATGCAGGGGCAGACGCTAACAGGTTGGACGAAGTCATTGCCAGACGACTTGAGTTTTACCGAGATGTGAAAATTGCCCCTATGTATATGCGAGCGGTAATCGACGAATATCTTGACGCAGCCGCACTTTTACAGAAACATGAAAAATCCGTAAAGAAAGCTGGTTAGTCAACCCCCCACACTTGCCGATCGTAAAGCAGGTGCGGGGCGGCAGCAAGACGATACTGGGCTAAGCCGTGATGCCAATAATCTGCATCAACATCAAAATTGTCGGCGGTAAACATACGGTCAGCAGCAGCATCGCCCAGCAACAATTGTATCGGCAACCTCTCATATTCATACTCATACGGTGGCTGTTGCCACTGGAAATTTTCCTCGCCAAGTTCAATAAAGGCACGCACCACGGCGCTGCCAAGCCGAAAAACACGCGCACGTTCAGGCACAGTAATATGCAGCTGCAAGCCGTTGCACACCTGCCCTTGCCATTTTTGGTGGGTAGGCATGAACTGTGTTGCCCGCAGATGCACGCCTTCTAGGTTAGGACAAAGGTCATATACACGTTGCACCAAACGTTCGGCATCGGCAATCCAAGGCGCACCGAGCAGTTGGAAAGGCAAGCAGGTGCCGCGCCCTTCAGAAACGTTCGTGCCTTCAAGCAGCACCAAGCCTGGAAATGCAAACACCGTCTCACAAGTAGGCATGTTCGGTGAAGTCAACACCCAAGGGCGAGCCAAATCTGACCACAAGCACTCAGGTTGCCAGCCACGCAATGCAACTACCGTTAACTCTGCACCAATCTCACTGTTAAAAAAGCGGGCGGCCTCTCCCATTGTCAAGCCATGTCGCATCGGCAGGGCAAACTCACCGACGAAAGATCTGACATCGGCATGTAGCACTCGTCCTTCTAGAATTTCCCCGCCAAGTGGGTTGGGACGATCGAGCACCACTACTTGCTTGCCATATGCCGCGGCAGCTCGCAACACTGCCGCCAATGTATACTTGAAAGTGTAGATGCGGGTGCCGGTCAGTTGTAGATCTACGACAAAAGTGTCCAGTTGTGCTGCCATCGCCGCCGTCGGCAGGCGCTGCTTGTGATACAGACTGAAAATCGGCAAGCCCGTCGGCACATGTCGTGCGTGCGGCGACTCGATCATGTTGTCCTGCACTGTCGCCTCAAAACCGTGCTGCGGACTGAATAGGCAAGTCAGCTGCGTCGTGCGTTGCAACACCTGCCAGGCAGGCTCGAACTCCGCTGTCAGCGAAGCCTGATTGCATAGCAGTCCACATCGCCCCCACGCCGCGGCCAGGGATGGTTCAGCACGCAAACGCTCCAGACCTACCTGCATAAGCACCTCCATGTTTAAGTCTGCAAGGTAAACCTGCAACGTGCAAGCTGAAAATTTACCACCGATCAACCTCAGGGTCGCTCGCTGCGCTGTGCGCTACGCGCTGCGCTACGCGGCTTTTTTGTAACGCTCGCTTCCTAGCTCGCTTCGCTCGCTACGCGGCTTTTTGTATCGCTCGCTTCCTAGCTCGCTGCATGTTCTCAGACCACTCTCTATTGCGTTCAGGCTTGCCTGCCAGCCCCTCTCCCGCTTGCCCCCAAGTCTCTCGTTATTGCGTTGAGGCTTGCCTGCCGAGAGCCACATGAACGGCGCGGCAAGACCGTGCGAAAACTCGACCACAGATATTGCCAATACTGCAACCAGGTTATTTTTTTGCACAAGGCATGTACTTGCACTTAACTCAAGGGAGAGTTTCTCGGCAGGTCTGTGCCGTGCCAAGATAACGGATGTTTGTGCTAAGTAGTGGCTGCTTCCAAGTCTCTCGGCTGTTACGTTCATGCTTGCCTGCCGATATCTCCATGAATGGCGCGGGGAGACCGTTCGCTGCGCTGCGGCTCTTTGTCCCGCTCGCTTCCTAGCTCGCTTCGCTCGCTACGCGGCTTTTTGTATCGCTCGCTTCCTAGCTCGCTGCATGTTCTCAGACCACTCTCTATTGCGTTCAGGCTTGCCTGCCAGCCCCTCTCCCGCTTGCCCCCAAGTCTCTCGTTATTGCGTTGAGGCTTGCCTGCCGAGAGCCACATGAACGGCGCGGCAAGACCGTGCGAAAACTCGACCACAGATATTGCCAATACTGCAACCAGGTTATTTTTTTGCACAAGGCATGTACTTGCACTTAACTCAAGGGAGAGTTTCTCGGCAGGTCTGTGCCGTGCCAAGATAACGGATGTTTGTGCTAAGTAGTGGCTGCTTCCAAGTCTCTCGGCTGTTACGTTCATGCTTGCCTGCCGAGATCTCCATGAATGGCGGGGCGAGGCCGTGCGAAAACGACCGCAGATATTGCCAATACTGCAACCAGATTATTTTTTGCACGAGGCATGTGCTTATACATATTCGTGGGGAGTTTCTCGGTAGGGCTGCGCCTCGCCAAGATAACGGAGATACGGGCTAAGGAGGGTCTTTGCCACTCGCGGTTGCGTTCAAGCTTGCCCCCAAGTCTCTCGGCTGTTGCCCCCACCTCTTGCCCACCGAGGGCTTTATGAACGGCGAGGCGAGGCCGTACGAAAACGACCGCAGATATTGCCAATACTGCAACCAGGTTATTTTTTTGCACAAGGCATGTGCTTATACATATTCGTGGGGAGTTTCTCGGTAGGGCTGCGCCTCGCCAAGATAACGGAGATACGGGCTAAGGTGCTCCACTGCGCCGTGCCAAGACAACGGAGGTTTGGGCTAAGACAACGGTGGTAAGGGCTAAGTGTAGTGACCACCTGAAAAAAACCCGATATTCTCGTTAGTTACGGTTGACTCGCAAGCCTCCTCTATGCGACACTCAACTACAGGTTTATCTTAATTTTTACGTATTTGCTGCACAACGTAGAGATGCAAAAATTCCGCCACACAGCACTTTACAAGCTTGCTGAACGACAGCAGGGGCTGTTTACCGCCCGACAAGCAGTAGAAGCTGGATTTGATCGTCGCAACCACTCTTACCATGTCGTTGCAGGTAACTGGGAAAGAGAGCACCGAGGGATTTACCGACTTACGAGCTTTCCCTATTCTCCCTCGTCGCAACTAGTGATGTGGTATCTGTGGTCATGCAACAGGGCCGGTGAAGCACAAGGGGTTTACTCACACGAAACGGCATTAGAACTCTACGAACTGTCTGATCTTGCCCCTGCCAAAGTCCACATGACAGTGCCACCAAACTTCAGAAGAGATACAGCTACACCCAAGCTACTCATGTTGTACAAGCAGGCTCTCAAGCCAGAGGATTGGCGATATGTGGAGGGGTACAGGGTGACCACTCCAACCAGAACTTTATACGATGTTATTCACTCACCGCGTGTGCCAAGAGAATTTGTTTGTCAAGCTATCGATGAGGGTATGCGACGTGGTCTATACCCACGAGATGAACTGAAAAAATACAATATTTTCAAAACAAGCAAGGATATGTTGAAAAAATATGCATGGTAATAGTTACGATTGACTCGCAAGCCTCCTCTATGCGACACTCAACTACAGGGTTATCTTAATTTTTACGTATTTGCTGCACAACGTAGAGATGCAAAAATTCCGCCAACAATCCACTAACTACCAGCAGGAGTATTTTTCCGTCGCTGCTTATGATAAAAATCCTCTAAATAACCAGGGAAATACCCTCGCTGGAGGTTCATACTCTTTTCCAATACCAGCGTGTGGTCGTTAGCGGCACGGCGGGCATTTTCCAACCATTGGCGATGCTGGCGAATATCGATAGAATAGGTGTAATACTTGAACAACGGGGCCGCAAACGTATGCACACCGATCAAGTTCAAGTGCCCGTCATCATCCCACCACCACACGGGGCCACCAGAATCGCCCGATGAAATAGAACGAAAATAGTTGGTAAACTCAAAGAGATCGGAACGTTGGTAATCCTTAACCAATTTTATGTCAGCCCGCCGTGCCCGGCCCGGCTCTTGACCGATGTCACCAATGCCATAGCCAGCAATTGTCACCTGCTTGCCGCTTAAGTCGGCACTGGCATCGGGAATATGAAAATGAAAGCCATAGGGCAACTGCAGCGGCTTCGTTAGTCTGATGATCGCCAAATCCTGCAACACGACACGCGGTCGGCTAAAGAGCATCTTTGCCCACAGAACTCCGCCCATATCTAGGTCGCCACGTTTCAAATAACTCCTACTAGCTATATACAGTTCGCCTGCACCGATTGCCGAAAAATTATCGCCTGTCGGCAAGATGATCGGCTTGTCGAAACCAACCAATACCTTCGCTCGCCAGATACCGCGGACACAGTGGGCAGCGGTTAGGACGTGCTGGGCATCGAGCAGAGTCCCCGAACACCAACCGCTAGCAACAGTCGCCCCCTCATCGACCGATAACCTGATATGGACAGTATAACGGTTGAGAATGTCGTCGCCCGTGATAGCTCGATCACCACCAACCGCTAGAATTTGTTGGCTAAAGATGCTCAACAATAAAACGTAAAGACATGTCTTTTGCATCGTATCACTCCTTTTGTTCAGGGGTTGCCACAAACTGCGGACAAGGGACGCTGTTCTTTGATTCAAACCACTGAAAAGCTTTGTCCAGTCTCGGTAAAATGTTCGGCCGCACGGCAAAGACATACGGTGATATTATCCTGTTGGTATAATACGTTCCCTCACCGCTGGCTCGTATGCCGTAAAATGCCGAGGCCACGAAGAGAGCAGCAGATGGAATACACACCAACGTCTTTGAAAATAAAATACCGAGTATACATGCCGCGAAGGTCGGCAGTGACAACGGTGGCAATGCCAAGTTGCCCGCAATATTTAACGATTTAGAACCTAAGGCGAGTAAAGATTCCAACTCCTCACGGTCAATAGAGTGCGAGGTCAACGGCGTGCTTCCCTCTGCCAATATCTTCTTGGTGACTAGATATTTATCCTTAAATTTAGCAAGGTTAGCTTCTGCCACGACCAGAGCCTGCTGATTTTCCTCCGTATCGCCTCTAAAGCGAAGGCGCTTTTCTGCCTGCTCGACCTCGTCCTCCACCTGTGCCAATTCCTCCCAATCACAGGCGGACAGGCTATCTTTGGCAAGCGTTGTCTTATAGAAGCAGTAGCGTCCATCGACTACCTGGTCGGCAAAGATCGCCTCCACCTGCTCACCTGTAGCATCAAAATCAACTGCAACCTGTGGCTTGCTCGGTGGATTCCCACAAGCAACTATAAGTATTATAGAAATAGATAGTTTTTTCATAAATGTAACCCTGCATAAACTATGATTATTTGTTTATATCATATAATTTTATAAATATCTATAGTAAACACAGGACGACCCAGCCCCAAATCGAACGGGAGGCCCCCAGCTTAGCTGAGACGGAGACATACAAAGGTGTGCGTCTTTAGATATCTACCCTCGACAACAATCACTCTCGTTGACATACGACGATATTTTCCCGGTGCATGGTCGTCGCGGTGTTGCCGACGATGTTCGATGGGCTGTTCTTGGCGGGCATGCGTTTGTTGGGAATACTGCGGACGATGGTGTGTTTATGCGCAAAACCATGGGTGGCAAAGGCCGAGACGACAAATTCATCGGTGGGCAGGGTGATGCCTTTGACGCGACGATTGCCGACGATGTAGCACACTGTTGCCCGTGGAGAAAGACAGGTAGCTACCGAGTCAATGCTACGTTCAAGATCAACATAGAAGGCTGTCACTTGCTCTGCTCTTTTTGCGTCGATAGCAGCAATTTGTGCAATGGCAGGCGTTAGCGAGGAGTTGTGTGGTTGCTGGGTGGTGCGTCTTCCTCCCATTGCCAAGCGGTCTATTTTTCTTGCCTGAGGCAAGCCAATCCACTCCGCGGATAAACGACTATACTGTCCATAGGCAACGGTTGTCTGCGAATCACCATAAGGTGGAGATGTGATTACCAAGTCATAAGCATTTGCTGAACTTGGCAGGATAGCTTGGGTGCTGTCCAGTCCAACAACGTTTGCTTTAACTTCTTTTCTGGCGGCAAGATAATGCGCCAAGCCTTGACGGTTGCGGTTTAATTTTTTACTGAAGATAGCAAACACATCGGGATTGAAATTTTTTAAACGTTGTGGCGGCAGGCGATAAAGTTTAAACTCACCTTTGCGTGTGTAAGAAGATTCCCGCACAGTTTCAGAGAAAGCCACCCAAGTAAAATTGCGGCTGGCACTGTCTTTTATGCTCCTGATAAGAGAACGGAGAAAGGCAAGACGTGCAATTACACCATCTGCAAACCAAAAGGTAAGGTTGGTAATGTCGGGGACTGTTGAGGTCGGTACTGTTCGCTTAACACCAGACATGGCAATATGCAACTTGCGCACATTATGATCAACTGCGGGCAACGAGGCCGATGTTAGCTTGCTGGTGGCGATGAGACGCACTAGGGGGTTGATGTCACAGCCAACACTGTGCATCCCGAACAGCGAAGCTTCCACCAACGATGTGCCTGTGCCACAATATGGATCGAGTAGCCAGCCGCCCTTCTGTCCATAGCGACGCAGAAGCTCACGGGCAATCTGCGGTATCATCATGGCTGGGTAAGCGTGAAAGCAGTGGGTGAACTCTTTAGTATCCGCGGTGCGAAAATCCCAAGCCCGATCCTGATATTTCAGGGTTGGTCTATGCACATCAATCGCTTGCCAAAGCACTGTTTAATAACTCCGTTGCCGAAGAACGATAAGCTTGCCTGCCATCTCGCCAATGCTATGCGGATCACCGCCCACCACGAATGTATGCCCCTGCCGTAGACATATGAAAAGCTACAGTCTACATGTTCGCAACTGATATTCCAAGTTTGTTTCCTTGCCCTTCATGGAGCTCTCGGTGGGCAAGAGGTGTGGGCAACCGCGAGTGGAGCTAGCCCCCTACTTAGCCCGTACCCCCGTTATCTTGGCACGGCACAGCCCTGCCGAGAAACTCGACCTGAGCATGTATAAGCACATGCTTTATCTAAAAGCATAATCTGACGGCAATATGGCAATATCTGTGGTCGAGTTTTCGCACGGTCTTGCCGTGCCGTTCATGTGGCTCTCGGTGGGCAAGCCTCAACGCAATACAGAGAGATCTGAGGACAGGCAGCGAGCTAGGAAGCGAGCGTTACGGAAAGCCGCAGCGCAGCGTACGGTCTCGCTCTGCCGTTCATAAAGCCCTCGGTAGGCAAGAGGTGGGGGCAACCGCGAGTGGAGCTAGCCCCCTACTTAGCCCGTACCCCCGTTATCTTGGCACGGCACAGCCCTGCCGAGAAACTCGACCTGAGCATGTATAAGCACATGCTTTATCTAAAAGCATAATCTGACGGCAATATGGCAATATCTGTGGTCGAGTTTTCGCACGGTCTTGCCGTGCCGTTCATGTGGCTCTCGGTGGGCAAGCCTGAACGCAATAGCCGAGAAGTCTGAGGGCAAGCAGCGAGCTAGGAAGCGAGCGTTACAAAAAGTCGCGTAGCGCGTAGCGCGCCACGGCGCAGCGCAGCGAACGGTCTTGCCGTGCCGTTCATGGAGCTCTCGGTGGGCTACTATCTGTGTAATTTGCGACCGCGAGTGGCGGCTCAAAATTGGTGACGAGTGCCTCCAACATCGGCTTTCTATTCAATTCCCTCGCACCGACATGATAAAAATGTTTGCGCGTGAGGACACGAAATCCAGACCAGAGCGTCGGGATTGCGGCGTTTTCTCGATATTGATTGCTGTGCCATGTCGACAGAATGAACCTCGCAGGAGCTGTTTTCAGCCCATCGGACAGCGATTTTTCGTGCGCATCATTCCAATCGTTGAAGTAATCCGTATGTCGCCCGGCATAAGGCGGATCGCAGTAGAGCAGATCGTCTTCCCTCGCACAAGCCAAAGTCTGGCGAAAATCCTGATGTAAGAACGTCCAGTCACTGAGCCTGGCACTCTCGGAGACCCAGGCTACCTGATTCACGATTTTGGTAATGTATGCCTTAGAAAACCGTTCCGGCTTGTGCCCAAACGGCACATTAAACTTGCCATTCCTATTGAAGCGGATGAGCCCGTTAAAACAGGCGCGATTCAAAAAAAGAAAATCTAACGGCGATTTCTGCGCGTTAAACCGACTGCGGACTTCATAATAGTAGTCCGCACCCTGTGTAGCCAGCTTATTCCCCTCCGATTCAAGGAATTCCCGCACAACAAGCGCATTGATTTCACCGCTATTGACGCGCTGATAGAAGCCGATAAGATGCGGATTGGCATCACAGAAAAGTGCGCGAGGCGGTTTAAGATTAAACCCAACAACGCCTGAGCCCATAAACGGTTCAATCCAGAGCCCCTCACTACCCAATCGAATGTTCTCCGATATCCACGGGACCAGTTTGCTTTTGATGCCCTGACATTTTATGGGTGGAATGCGGACTTTCATTGTAGGCTTCCTCTCCTCCGTGTTGTCAGTGGGGTGATAAGGTCAACATCTCCCCCTCTATACACGACAAAATCGTGCAGATTCGTGATTTTTTTCGTTCTGCCAGTATCGTTCTGCAAGGTGATTTTTCCGTAATTCATCCAATAGTCATCAAACCAATTTTCTCCCAATTGGCTGAAGACACCGTTACCGACTAGAATATCGGCTATTCTATTGATGCTACCTATATTCGCCGTGTTACCGCTTCCTCTTTTGTCGCTCGCTATTCGCCATTTTCAACAGCAAAAAACTGGAAATCTCTAATGACAGTGGGAATTGAATCCAGTTGCTCAATCGGGTAGCATCGCGTCTCCTCGACTGAGGTGGCAGAAGCGCGCGTGTAAATAATTCCCAAGCAGAAATGCCCCGCGTAATCATTGTAAGGAAATTGGATGTTTTTACGTCTATCGCGTTCAACAAAGTAATTTCCATGAGAACCAAGCGTAAACCCATTGCAGAATTCGGGGTTTTTTGGGAGGCGATACGTTGTCTTGAAATCAAGTGCAAACTTACCTTCATCAGTTTTGCTGATGAAGGATACATCAGGATAGTAGTTCTGTTTTTCGGCTGGGACGAGTATGTAGCCGGTCTCTTCCGCAAATTCCAGCAACCGGGGGAATAGATGAATCTCCAACAGTTTTGATACGATTTTCGTATCCGATGAAATCGTATATATCTGTCGGTAAACATCAATAAACCCCTTGACAGTCCATTGTCCATCGGGCGCGCTCACATACGAATTGAGCGATGCAACGAATGCGTTCAACTTCGTGGCAAATACGTTTTTCACGACTTCTTGCATACGGCATGCTCACAGAAAAGTTAGTGCACTGAACTGACTGGGCAAACCCGCAATCACGGAGCATTATACCACAAACATCCAGCCATTTGAAATCGCAGATATTTTTCTCCCGAGTTCCGCACGGAATTATCTGCAAGGCCTGATATTACAGCAAAGTTCCTCTTTGGTGAGGCACTACAGTTGCACAAATTTTAGGCAGATTTTAGCGGTTGAAGGGCATGCGAGGATGCTTTAGCCCCCAGCGAGAGGTCTGAGGACAAGCCTGAACGCAATACAGGGAGATCAGAGCGCAAGGAGCGAGGGAGCGAGAAAGCGGCAAAGAGCCGCGTAGCACAGACACCACTTAGCCCGTACCTCCGTTATCTTGGCAGAGCGCAGACCTGCCGAGAAACTCTCCTTGAGTTAGGTGCAGGCACATGCCCTATGCAAAAAAATAATCTTAATGCAATAGCAAGAGGTCTGAGTGCAAGGAGCGAGCTAGGAAGCGAGCGATACAGAAAGCAGCGCGCCACGGCGCTCTCGGTAAGCAAGAGGTGGGGGCAACCGCGAGTGAAGCTAGCCCCCTACTTAGCCCGTACCCCCGTTATCTTGGCACGGCACAGCCCTGCCGAGAAACTCGACCTGAGCATGTATAAGCACATGCTTTATCTAAAAGCATAATCTGACGGCAATATGGCAATATCTGTGGTCGAGTTTTCGCACGGTCTTGCCGTGCCGTTCATGTGGCTCTCGGTAGGCAAGCCTAAACGCAATAACGAGAGGTCTGAGAACAAGCAGGGAGGCCTGAGTGCAAGCCTAAACGCAATAACGAGAGGTCTGAGAACATGCAGCGAGCTAGGAAGCGAGCGATACAAAAAGCAGCGTAGCGAGCGAAGCGAGCGTTACAAAAAGCCGCGCGCCACGGCGCAGCGTAGCGCAGCGAAGCGAGTGGGAGAGAGGCTTGTGGGGATAAGCCCCTCCCTGCTGCCGAGTTAGCGCAGATCAAAGGCACTCTGGTTAACTTCTTTACCGAATACTTGCGCGATCTGACGCACAATTTCAGGCAGATTGTTCACGGGCAAAGGGTTGGCAAAGCCTTTGTCGGCAGCAAAAATTTGCTGCCAGTATTTTTTTCCTATGGCTTCTTCGCCATGCCCCCAAATAGACTCGTCTAAGCTGAGCGCAACCGCAGCTGTAGCGCCTAAAGCTGCCCCGCCGCCAGCAATGACTGTGTTTCTCCCCCACAGTTTCTTATTCTCTTCCATTTCAGCCTTTTTTATTTTTAATGCCTCAACATCGAATTGGCCTTTTTTGGCGCTGGCAAGCTGAGCTTTCAAGTCATCGACATCTGCTTGTTTGAGCTCCACGATTTGCTTTTGCGCCGCGAGATGAGACTCCTTCTGTTGTAAATTCAGCTTGAGATGCGGATGCTTTTCTTTCAATCCGGCCAGCACTTTCTGCTGCTCGTCCAGCTCAACGACCCGCGCGTCCATATTCAGGCCAAGTGCTTCCACCTCTTTGTCCAAAGCTGCGATCCGCTCTTGGCGCAGCGGACCTATTTTTTTATCCATTCCAAGTTTACTTAGCTGATCCCAGAACTCCTGTGTCTCCGCGGCGTAGATCTTGGTATGATCAAGATGAAACCCTTCCAGTAGCAACAGATTCTCACGTGCGTTCTTGATCTCGCCATCCACCTCCTCCAGGGCATCTGCATATTTGTTTGCATCCTTCACTTCACTGAGCTTGAGATACTTTTCACTATTTCTTAGGTCGCTAAAATCATCTATGCCACGCAAATACAACTCCTCAATTTTAGTTGCCCTCACGTGTTTTTGGTACCGCTGCCCGACATCGCCACTATCACTAAGAATTGCTAAGTGATCATCTTCTGTCAAGGCATCATAGTGCTCTTTTATTTTCTCAAATTTGGTCGGGAAGTCATCATTGGGATTGATGCCCAATTCTTTGGCCAACTCCGCTTCTATGCCGAATTGCATGTTTATCTTCTCAGATACGATCTCACTAGCTTTAGTATTAGCTTTGTTATCAAGCTGATTGATTTGAACTTCGGTGAGAATCTTATCAATACTTCTCTCAGCAAGTGTGTGACGATATTCTTCAAAATATTTCAGCTCAGTGGCTGCTTCTAGCAATATTGCCCCTTGACGCCGTCTGTTAACCTCATTAGTAAAAGCCGCCACAAATTCAGGGGTCTTTTTTCTGCTACTAAGAAACTCTGCTGTACTTTTTGCATAATCTTCCATGAACTGCTTATATTGCTCGTCAAGAGCACCGTACTGCGTGTGATAAAAACGCACCCCATCACTGCCAAGCATTACACCTGGATCCGTTTTTAACATATCCAACTGCCTATTAAAAGCGGAGTCGATATCTTTAACTTGGCTGGTAAGGACATTCAAAAGATCTTCATTTAGCGGGGCCTTAGAGCCGTAAACTAGAGAGTCAAGCCTCTCACCTAGGTCTGGGTCGATCTTCTTAAATCTCTCGATGACACCCTTCAACTCTCCAGAATTAGCTTGCGTAGAGATCCTATCTAATTCCTTTTGTAGCCTACTGACCTCTGTTGATGACTTCACCGCCTGCCCGTGTGCCTCAATGGCATCCTTAAGCGCTGCATTCATTGTATCGCTGACACTCTTCAGCAGTTCTTCCTGCGTGGTGATCCTGCCCGTAATATCTTCTTGCAATTTTATCTGTGCAACTCCCTTGTCGATGGATTTAGAGACCTCATCGATTTTTTTGCTGCTCACCTTAGCCCATTTTACGCCCTGATGCACACCTACGGCAGCTAACGTCGCCCCCGCGAGCACCGCGGCATAACCACCATATTTGGCCGCGAAAGAACGTCGCCGTTCGTTGGCTAGCAACACTACCTCTGCACCGCTAGTATCGCGCAAGGCTGCACGGCAAAAACTGCTGTCGTCAAAATGCGATGCCTTTAGCGCGCTTTTTTTGCACAGCAACAAGCGATAGGCATTGCTGCCGTTCTGTTCGTCTCTGCTCGCAACCACCCCTAGGGTAAGTTTACCGTCGGTGACGGCACGTAAATCTGATTTTGGCTGAGGCGACTTGAACACACAGGCGCTCGTAGTCAGCAACGCCGCCAACAGCAGCAAGTTTACCTTGCCCATAGCTGCACCGCCGCGGTAATTGTTAGGCATTTTCCCACGCAACATTTTCATCACTAACCTCCAAACAAAAGTCTAAAAATCATCAACGCTCGCTAGGCGTATCGTTTTTTTCTTTGCATTCTTTAGTAAAAAAATATTTGAGCCCGCATGCTACTATATCTTATTGGAATAATTGTGGATTTTTTGCTCCCCACCATAAGGCGGCTCTCCTAGATGGCGGTGCGACACCTATACATGCCGTGCGTAGCAAGCGCTCAGCTAGCTCCAATCTGCCTATTGACGTAATGAAGCAAGAGGCTGGCTGGAGTTGCCCACCGAGAGCGCCATTCCGAGCCGGAAAAGTGTCCTGTTTCTTATGGGGTTACTACACCCTATATAACGCGAATATCGGGTTTTTTTCAGGGGGTCACTACACTACAGCCGCACCCTTCATGGATCTCTCGGTAGGCAAGAGGTGGGGGCAACCGCGAGAGGTCTGAGGGCAAGCCTGAACGCAATACAGGGAGATCAGAGCGCAAGGAGCGAGCTAGGAAGCGAGCGTTACAAAGAGTCGCAGCGCCACGTAGCAAACCTCACAATTTCAGTGCCGCGGTGTTGACCTTATGCCCTAGAACATCAGCTAATTTGTTGAGCACAGCTGGCAGATTTGTAACCGAAACTGCGTCGGCAAAGCTGGCCTTGTCGCTAAAAATCTGACTCCAATGCTTACCCAGTTGCTTTTCGCCATAACCCCAGATGGATTTGTCGAGCGAGGCATACACCAAGGCCGTCACACCTAAACCTGCCATCAACCCCGACATGCCCCAAGCCTCTCTTTCCTCCTCTGCAACCTGCCTGAGTTTTTGCACCTGTGCCGTGTTGCCATCTGCAGTAGCTTGCGCTCCTTCTCGCAGCCGCTGCACGACATTACTCTGACGCTCGGTGAGTAATTTCTCCCACTGAGCATCTCTATCGGTGAGTAATTTCTCCCACTGAGCATCTCCTTGCGCCGCCTCTCTAGAAACTCGCGCCGCTTCATTGGCAGCATCAAACTCGGCGGTTTTCACGCGTAGGTCAGCCTCAAAAGCATCGATATCGCGTTTAAGCGACGCTATGCGTGACTTTCGTGCCTCAGCAGGAAGTTCTTCTGCTTCAGTTATAGCATTCCAGAAGCCAATCTCTTTTGCATCGACACGAATGTCAGGTGGTACGTATCTATCAGCTTCACTCCGGTAAAGCCTCATATACCTTTCAGACACACTGTCGTTAATTTTTGACAATTCTGATTCCAGCTTGAACCCATCTGTCTCATACTTACGAATAGCCTTCTTGTATGCTGCTATCTTATAAATTTTTTCTACTGTCGGCGGGGGTTGCCCCAGCAGTGACTCCTCTGCTTCGAAGTTTTTGAGTAATTTTTTTAATTTATCTAGGTCAGCAGTAGGGTTCCAGCTTATTACATAAACTTGCTCACGTGCGTTACTATTCATAAGACGGTTCGTGCGAGTCAGATAATCTTCTGCATCAATCTGCACCTCATCTGTCAGCTTCTGTAAACTTGTTTTCATCTCGGCCAGGGTGGGTTTGCCCGCGTTGAGCTCAGTAAGCAGTCCCTTCTCCATCTCATAGTGGCGCAACTGGGCAACCACATGAAAAGTATCTGCTTTTCTTACTCGCGTAGCAATTGCTATCTTTTGTGCATTTGTAAGTTCTTTCAGAGTTGCATCACCATCAGCTAGCCTGACAAGAGTCTTCCGGACATCTTTATCAAACATCTTGGCAGCATCACGGTAAAGATTGCCAAAATGATACAGACCATTTTGCCCTATCTCCCTGTTAATACTGGCTGCTTCCCTCATATTACTGGCAAAAACTGCATCAGTTTCCTCAACCCTTTTGGCAAGATTCTCCAACAAGTCTGCATCTATGAAGGAACTGTCAGCCAACTTAGCTTTCAAGCTCTTGCCTAGATCAGGATCGATACCTTCGATACGGGTCAGCACCTTTTCCAGCGCATCTTTATCAGCCTGCTGGAAGGCTGCTTGCATGTCTTGTTGGATCTTGTCTGCCTCACCTTTAGTAACTTTTGACTTCTGCAAAAACTCAGCCACAGGCGCGTTAAAGTCCTCGTCCTGCAGACGCTTACTCTCTTTTCTCGCTGCTTTTAACGCTGTGTCTGCTTCGCTCGTCAAGTCGTCAGCATATTTACTGCCCTTGGCAAACCACTTGTGTAGCCCAAACACCGCACCTATAGCAAGAGCCACGCCTGCACCAATTTGTGCGTAGTTTCTATACTTAGCCGCGAACCCCCGCCGTAAGGGGTTGTGAAAGATAACTACCTCTCGCCCCTCACCATCAACCAGGCCTGGCAAGCATTTCGTCCGATCAGCAAAAATTGCCGCATCGTAGGTCGTAAATTTTTTGCACAACAGCAGACGATAGGCCTGCAGACCTTCCTTGTCTTCGCTCGCAACCACACCTAGGGTTAGCTTGCCGTCGGTGACGGCATGCAGATCTGATTTTGGCTGAGGCCACCTGAACACACAGGCGCTCGTAGTCAGCAACGATGCCAACAACAGCAAGTTTACCTTACCTATAGCTACATCGCCGCGGCAATTGTTAGGCATTTTCCCACGCAACATTTCCATTACTAACCCCCAAACAAAAGTCTAAAAAACATCAACGCTCGCTAGGCGTATCGTTTTTTTCTTTGCATTCTTTAGCAAAAAAATATTTGAGCCCGCATGCTGCCCTATATACATGCCTTGGCTCGACTAACGAGAAGTCTGTATGGCATATAACCTATTATAAACAAATGACTTTTGCCTATAGTGTGCTGTTTTTCAGGGAGATCACTACAGCCGTGCCCTTCATGGAGCTCTCGGTAGGCAAGAGGTGGGGGCAACCGCGAGAAGGCTTGATGACAAGACTGAACGCAATAGCGAGAGGCAAAGACCTTCCTTAGCCCGTATCTCCGTTATCTTGGCAGAGCGCAGACCTGCCGAGAAACTCTCCTGAGTGGGTACGGCACATGCTTTATCTAAAAACATAATCTGACGACAATATGGCAATATCTGTGGTCGAGTTTTCGCACGGTCTCGCTCTGCCGTTCATAAAGCCCTCGGTAGGCAAGAGGTGTGGGCAACTGCCGAGAGGCCTGAGGGCAAGCCTGAACGCAATACAGGGAGATCTGAGAACAAGCAGCGAGCTAGAAAGCGAGCGATACAAAAAGCAGCGTAGCGAGCGAAGCGCAGCGTAGCGTAGCGTAGCGTAGCGTAGCGCAGCGTAGCGCAGCGCGCAGCGCGGCAAAAACTAGCCAGCCTTCTCCTCATCCTCAGGAAAAATATCCCCCATTTCGGGCGAAGAGACAGGCTTGGGCGGTGGCGGCGGAACTGCTGTCAATGATTTGATCGGCACTGGCGGGGAAAGGACTGACTCGGTTGGTTTTTCACCCCCAGCCACGTCCTGCTTGCTACTTATCTTCTTGCTACTTATCTTCTTGCTACTTATCTTCTTGCTGACGATCTTCTCGCTGACGGCCTGCTTGCTGCTTACCTTCTTGCTGCTTACCTTCTTGCTAACAACCTTCTTGCTAACGACCTTCTTGCTGCTTGCCGTTGCGGTTTTCTTCTTCGTCTTGCGCTTCGACACAGAAGGCCCTGATTTTTCCCCCTCCTGCATTGCCTCAGCTAAAGGTTTACCTTTGGATTCATTCTCCATTGCCTTCTTGCGGATAAACTCACGCAGGATGTTCTCTTCATCCTTTTCAATCTGGATTATCTTGACGGCAATGCCAGGCTCTGCGTCTGACGACACCGCCTCCTCAGGATGCACCACCCGTGTCATCTTGCCATTGAAGAAGATCGTACTGCCTTCCTCCAGGGTCAACCACACCTCCATAATACTAGAGGGCGTAAACGGAAACCGGCCCGGCTTCTCAAAACGCAGGAAAAACCCCGTATCCGAAACATTACGAGTCTCCATGTTATAGCTCGCCTCCGAACCAATCGAGCGCATGGAAACCCGCAGACCATTCTCAATGATTACCCGACCATAGCGTCGGTTCTCCCTGCTGACGTTGACCACCAACAACCCTCCGCAAAACAAAACAAATCACGTCTCACGAAAGAATTCGGATGTTCACAATAAAACTTTAGGACAAACCCGCTTGTCATTTTTGTTTTTTTGACAATTCCTCATCGATAATCTGCTTGAAGCGCGCAAATGGCACCGCGCCCGACAGCCTCCGCCCATTGATGAAGAATGCTGGCGTGCCCGTAACCCCAGCCCTGATGCCCGACTGCATGTTCTGGTCAATAAAAGCCAGCTCTGCCGCAGGCTTAGCGACACAGGCTTGCCACTTGGCTTTGTCCAACTTGATCTTCTCTGCATAGGCAATAAAGTCTTGGTCAGACAGTGCGCTTTGGTTTTCAAACAAGGTGCTATACATTTCCCAATACTTGCCCTGTTTTAGAGCACAATGAGCTGCCACCGCCGCAGGCTTGGCTCGATCGTGAAAGCTGAGGGGGAAATCTCTAACCACCCACCTCACCTTGCCCTTGTAACGCGACATGACCTCTTTCGTAGCTGGCAAGACTCGCGCACAGAAAGGGCACTGAAACTCGGAAAACTCAACGATAGTAACACAACTATCCCCACGACAACCGACAGGCTTGATGTCAGAATCATTGGGGCCATATTTGACTGGTTCGTTGCTGCGAATAGTGAAATCGAACGTCGGTTCTTCAGGACGGGGATAATCAATGCGCAGTTTTTTGTCATTCATGGCCGCGGTGACAAGACCATTGAGCAAATTACGCTCCGCGCTATCACGCAGAAACTTCTTGACCTCCGTGGTGCGCTTGCTCTCGTCGAGCTTGGACAGCTGCGGATGATCCTTGAAACGCTGCATCGCCTCGCTGATTTGTTTCTTGGTAATGTTGATATTCTTGCCAAAGTAGTCTTTCTTTTCATGAGCAATGGACTTTTTGCTCTTGGCAGCCCGCTGTTGCCAGAAAGATTCCAAATACCGCCGCCTCGCTAACTGCTCAATCAGCTGGTAGCGACGCTTCTCTATCTCATAGAAGGCTGCCTTCTCTTTCTGTGCAACCTGCTCGACTGTTGTCGTAACACCGTTGATGGTAAAGGCCTTCTCTCCCAAAGCCACCCCGCCAGACAGGACAAATAACACTAGCACGCCAACACGAAAACCAACCACAACCACCTCCGTTATTTTGAATTCCTCAAACAAGCCACCCTGTATATGGTAGAATATAATCGCCGAAAGTTCTATCCTCAAAACGACAGCACGAGGTCTGCATGAGCAGCAGCGAAGAAACCAGCAAATCAGCAGAACCCACCTTTGACCAACTCGTCTGGGTCGATTTGGAAATGACGGGGCTCGACCCTGAACGCGACCAGATCCTTGAAACAGCACTGCTGCTCACCGACAAAGACCTCAACGTCACCGCCCGCGGCCCCCACACCATCATTCACTACCCCCCAGAAACTCTGGCGGCAATGGACAGCTGGAATCGCAAACATCACCGCAAGTCAGGCCTGTGGGATGCCGTGCTCGCCTCCACCACCACCTTGAGCGAAGCCGAAGCACTCACCGTCGCCTTCCTCAAGCAACACTGCCACCCCGACAAGCTTATCCTAGCAGGCAACTCCATCTGGCAAGACCGCCGCTTTATCATCAAGCACATGCCCGCACTGGACAAGCTCCTCCACTACCGCATGATCGATGTCAGCAGCATCAAACAACTCAACACCCTGTGGTATCCCCACCAAAAACACGAAGCCCACAAAAAACACAGCCACCGCGCCCTGGACGACATCGAGGAAAGCATTGCCGAGCTGCGCTTTTACCGCGAACATGTGTTTGCAAAACTTCCCGCAAAAAACTGACACCGTGGCGCGCTGCGCGCTACGCTACGCGGCTTTTTTGTAACGCTCGCTTCCTAGCTCGCTTCGCTCGCTACGCTGCTTTTTGTATCGCTCGCTTCCTAGCTCGCTGCATGTTCTCGGAACTCTTGGCTGTCGCGTTCAGGCTTGCCCTCCGAGGGCTTTATGAACGGCGCGGTGAGACCGTTCGCTGCGCTGCGGCTTTCTGTATCGCTCGCTTGCTAGCTCGCTTCGCTCGCTACGCTGCTTTTTGTATCGCTCGCTCTACGAGGCTTTTTTGCCGCTTCCTAGCTCCCTCGCTGCATGTTCTCAGGCCACTCTGCGCGCCCTCTCTGCTTGCCCCCAAGTCTCTCGGCGGTTGCCCACACCTCTTGCCCACCGAGAGCTCCATGAACGGCGCGGCAAGACCGTGCGAAAACTCGACCACAGATATTGCCAATACTGCAACTGAGTTTATTTTTTAGATAAAAGCATGCGCCACACCTACTTCAGTGGAGAGTTTCTCGGCAGGTCTGTGCCTCGCCAAGACAACGGAGGAACGGGCTAAGACAACGGAGCTACGCACGGCTTTTTTGTATCGCTCGCTTGCTAGCTCGCTTCGCTCGCTACGCTGCTTTTTGTATCGCTCGCTCTACGAGGCTTTTTTGCCGCTTCCTAGCTCCCTCGCTGCATGTTCTCAGGCCACTCTGCGCGCCCTCTCTGCTTGCCCCCAAGTCTCTCGGCGGTTGCCCACACCTCTTGCCTACCGAGAGCTTTATGAACGGCGGGGCGAGGCCGTGCGAAAACGACCGCAGATATTGCCAATACTGCAACCAGATTATTTTTTGCATAAGGCATGTGCTTGCACATATTCGTGGGGAGTTTCTCGGTAGGGCTGCGCCTCGCCAAGACAACGGAGATTTGCGCTTAATAAAGTCTTTACCTCTCGCGATTGCGTTTTAGACCCTGCTAGCGTTCAGTTTTTGCGCATAAAAACGCGGCAGGTGAAAGGCACTGACCATTAGTTCTGCGGTCAGATAGCGCAATGGCGGAGCAACCGCCTGAAAACGCGCTTGCACGAAAGACGCAGGATCGAGTGCGCGGTTAGCTGCCAACGTCCACGACCACAACCCTCGCGGGTAGGTTGGCACTGTGCCGAGGTAAGGACGCACATGCTCGAAGGCTGTCTTGATGTTGCCGTCGATGCGACACAACATCTCGGACTGTCCCCAAGGCGACTCGGTATGTGCCGCCATGACACCACCATCCCGCAAAGCACGCGCCACCGAGCGGTAGAATTCTGGCGTGTACAGGCAACGACCAGGCCCGATCGGATCAGTTGCATCGACAATTACGACATCATAACGATCAGGCGCACTGTCAGCGAGAAACTTAAGCCCATCGGCAATCTCTATCTTCACCCGCTTATCCTGCAACCCCCCTGTCAGTTCAGGAAAATGCTGCCGACACACCTCAATCACCGCGCCATCTATCTCACACAGCGTCACCGTGTTAATCTCTGAATAACGCACCACCTCTCGCACCACACCGCCATCGCCGCCGCCGATGACCAACACATCACGCGGACTAGCGTGATTGCAGAGCGGCACGTGCGTAATCATCTCCCGATAGACAAACTCATCCTGCGCGGTAATCATGACGACATCATCGATTAGCAGAATCTTCCCATAGGCAAGTGAGTCAACCACCTTGATGTCCTGAAAATCAGATTTTACGTGTGCTAACTCAGCCTTGATCGCGTAGCCATAGCGCAACTGCCCGCCTTCGTCCTCGTAAATCCAATCGCTCACTTGTTGCCCTTCTCCTGACTGCGGACATACTCTAAAAACGCGGCCCGATCTTCAAGCAAGGCTGTGCCCTTCTCGGCACGACTGCCTCTGTTGTTGAAACCACGCCTGCCCTTTTGCTCACGATAACGGTTGCCACCCTTCTGACTGAAGCTCTGTGGACGACCACCGCGCATGGTTGACTTGCGCTCCATAATCTCCCACGCCCGCAAGACCAAGCCCTCGGCAACTAGCTCGCAGAGCAACTCCTCAGGCGTAACCCCCTCGTCCGCCGCCTTCTGCCGCACCTTGCGTGCCAACGACTTCGACAGCGGCAACTTGAACACCTGCTCGGCACCGCCTTCTGCCAGGCTTTCTCCCTCGACCACCTCGCGGTGCTGTGCGGCTGAACCCTTGCCCTGGTATCGCCCGCTGGCTGGCTCGCTCTTGCCCTCTAGGCTTTCGCCCTGGGCGTGGGGCTCGCCTGACCCCTGGCTGTTTTCTAGTTCCGCGTCAAACCCAGCAACTGGCTTTATCATTGCGTCACTTACCTCTTCTGGTTGTGTGTGAAAATTATCCCAAAAAAATCCGGCTGAGCAGGCAGCGGAAAAAAAGAATCTGATCAGGGGAGAAGCACCCCCTCAACCTCAGTATAACTCCGATTGCCACCCAGCGAAAGAGCGGTCCGCTGGTTTTTAATCAAAAACACGCAGTTCCTTGACCGCCTCCGTCCTCTGCCACGACGAAGGGTCGGCGATCATAAAGGAAATGAGGCGAGGGCGCAAATGATTTTCAAAGATGCCTGCCTGCATGTGCTTTTTTACCTCCAGAATGGATTGCCGTGCCTCTGGCGATAACGAAGCCAAATAACTCCGCTCCAGTCGGTTATACTCGGCACGAGAACGGGAGACAATCTTGCGCAGTTCAAGCGCGGCAATGTTGTGCAAGGACTTGCCCGCCGTCGGCTCTGGAACTTGCGGCGGCACAGCAACTGTCTCGATGCTAGGCACATCTGCTGTAGCACTGCTGACCAGACAGGCTTGGGGGGTGCTGCGTAACTCCTGCACGAAGTGGGGGTTTTCCTTGACCCAGTGGCGAAAATTGGCAAAACGCGTGTGCAACGGCACAGCATTGTCCGCGTCAAGGGCATTGCTAACCGCACTAGGCACAAGCGCACTCGGCAACGGCAAGGCAGGCAACATGCGCCGCAGCGACCATTCAAAGAACAGCGCAATGTCAAGCAGGGGACAGCCCGCGGTGAACATGGTCAACACGGCAACATCTTCCTGAGCATCGAGACGGCTTAACAGTGCCACAAAACTGTTCAGCAACTTCTGATGACGCTGGCGACGATCGGGAACTAACAGTGGCAACAACTCCTCCAGCGTCTGCGCAAACTGCCGCGTGCAGAGGTCAGCGCAAACTGCTTGCCGCCATGCCTGGCAATTTTGCTGCACCGTCGGGAAGCGTGCCAACGTCCACAACAGCTGTGCTTCGCGCCGCTGCTCAGCATCGAGAAACATCACCCGCGGCACAGGACGTGGCAACAGACAGCCGTGCTCGGTGAGTTTCTTGCCCAACACAGTCAGCACACGCAACAACTCAACTTCAGTGCATTGCAACCCCGCGCGACAAGCGGCCAAGCTTTGGCACACGGTATGCTCCAAATTCAACCAGTTGCCCTGCTGTTGTGCCGCAGCCTCAAGCCTCAGATACAGCAGCTGTTCTACACCCTGAACATCAAGCCATACCGATTTCCACAGATGCAGTGGCGCACCATCACACAGGGCACGCAGCTGCAAACCCTGCCGTGCTCGGCGCACAAAATCCGCATACGGCTCGCAATAACCGAGCAACAACTCACGTCCCCACGTCGCAAGTTGCAATTCCACCCGCACGCCCTCGCTACCACTATGCCAGATCTCGTCGGCGAACAACGACCAGGCCTGCATCTTGCCCTCCTCTCGCGCTTGCAAAATCCGAAAGGCCAGCAGTTCGTGTAGCAACAGCTGTGCTTGTGTGCGCTGCCGACGGGTAAGCAGTTGGAGTTCACTGTAAACATGTGGCAAGGAGATGGTAATGCTATCCCGCGCCCCATCCAGCAACTGATGCTGCATGATGCTAATTATCTGGCTACACAGTTTTAGCTGCAAAGGTTTCAGATACGGCAGAAATTTTACCGTGCTGACATAGGCAGCAGGATCGCCGCCACTCAACACCGAGGCACGCTCAAACACCTTCACCCACCAGTGCGGTAGGAAAAAAGAAGTGGCAGGGGGTAAATTCACAACAAACTACAGCAGGTGGTAGTTGACACCGAGACCAGCCCGCACCCCCGACCGCCGCATGCTCTCCACCAGATCACCGTGCTTGCGTTGCAACCGGTGCCGCATCGTATCGATGGCAATGGCAGCAACGACCGCGGTGTTCAGGCTAACGTAGTGTTCCAGTGCCAGCACAGCCGCGTACGAGGAAAGGCTCAAGCCAGGCAACAACCCCTCCTGCGCGGGCAGATGGGGCACACGTTCAAGAAAAACTTCCATCCCCAGCAATGCCTGCCAGCTGGCGTTGATATACCAGACGATGCCTGCCGCCGCACCAGGCAACAGCAGGGTATAGAAGCTACGTCGTGACGCGGGGAAAGAATACCTGAAGCCAAAACGTGTGCCGAGATAGTAGCCAAAACTCTTGGCCAGCTGTAGCTGAAAGCGATAGACAAAGTGCGCGGCAACACTGCGATCCCTGAATTCATCCTCAGCCCGCAATTGCCACGCGTGGCTGGCAAAGGAGAGCAGTAGCGAAAACTGGTTGTCTTTTCTGAAGCCGTAAATATATTTAGACGCATCGTCCGCCGAAACCGCGCCCACTGGGCTCGTCCACATCATCGGCAAGAGGAGTAATACCGCGATGAGTGTCACGCTGTTAGCGACTTTTCTCGCCATCCTGATTTTTACCATCATTGCCACGCTTGCCCTCATTGCCGCTATCAACCGTACGCAGCACGATCATAGCAAACCTGCGCCAGAAATTGAATCACCTGCTACCGTGCCGCCGCTTGCGCCGCCAGAAACACCTCGCTCAGCCTCACCGTCCGCAGCCACCGCAGCACCACCGACAGTATCGTGGGGCGAGCGTCTGCAAGCTAGCTTGCAAACAACTCGCACGGCCCTGCTCGACAACATCGCCGCGCTTTTCACAGAGCAAACCAAGCTCGATGCTGCCTTGCTCGACAGCATGCACGAAACAATCTACCGTGCCGACACTGGCAACAAGGTCGCAGCATCGCTGGTCAACGCCTGTCGGCAACAGTTGCAGGGTGAAGAGACCTCCTTTGCCGCGGTGAAAAAGATTTTGCAGAACGAAGCGGCGCGGCTGCTCTCCATGCCTACCACAGAGGCACGGCTCGACAAGAAACACGCGGTGCTCATCGTCGGAGTCAACGGCGTGGGCAAAACAACGACGATCGGCAAGCTTGCCCAGCATTATCTCGATGATAACCGAAAAGTTTTGCTGTGCGCGGCTGATACCTTTAGGGCCGCCGCGATCGACCAACTGCAGGTCTGGGCCGAGCGTTTAGGCGTGGAACTAGTTAAGCATCGGCAAGGTGCAGATCCTGGCGCAGTGGTGTTCGATGCCATGCAAGCCGCCCGCAAACGTGATTCTGATGTCGTGCTAATCGACACCGCAGGTCGCTTGTCCAACAAAGACAACCTTATGGCCGAGTTGCAAAAAATTAAAAAAATTGCCAACAAAAATCACGATCTGTTCGCGCTAGAAACATGGATCGTGCTCGATGCCACCACGGGGCAGAATGCACTACAGCAGGTGAAAGCCTTCCTTGAACTGGTGCAGATATCTGGCATCATCGTCACCAAACTCGACGGCACTGCCAAAGGTGGCGTACTGCTCGGCATCTGTGAGCAGTTTAAAATTCCCGTGCGCTTTATCGGTATCGGTGAGAAAGCTACTGACCTACGTCCCTTCGATGCCCATGCAGTCGCGGCCTCGATGTTCGGTTAGGGCGTAACCTTAACACCCTCACGCAGGCGAAAACGATGGCGACCGAGGTCTTGTTCGTAAACGGTGATTTTTCTGTGCGAACATACACGGCTCGGCTACGCATATCCTCAAGGATTTTGTCTAGAAAACGCGAATATCGGGTTTTTTTCAGGGGGTCACTACAGCAAGCAGCGAGTGGAGCTAGGCAATGTTTAGCACAAGCCTCCGTTATCTTGGCGAGGCGCAGCCCTACCGAGAAACTCTCCTTGAATTAGGTGCAGGCACATGCCCTGTGCGAAAAAATAACCTGGTTGCAGTATTGGCAGTATTTATGGTCGAGTTTTCGTACGGCCTCGCCTCGCCGTTCATGGGGCTCTCGGTAGGCAAGAGGTGGGGGCAACAGCCGAGAGACTTGGGGGCAAGCCTGATCGCAATAGCAAGAGGTCTGTGTAGTAATCCCATAAGAAGCAGGAAGGCTTACCGTTATTTATTTCATTCCAAGTAATATCTGTGATTTTCAATGTATATTTTGGTAAAATAGTATTTTACGGCTAAAATTCTTGTCTGGTTAGGTAGATATGCGAAACCCGATATTCGCGTTAGAAACAAAATTCTATTTTGGACTAGGTGCGGAAGTCAGGACAACATTCAGGCATAACTCGAAAGTTTCTCTTGACAAATATTATTGGTTTTAGCTATACAGCGCACGTTGTTTTTTTGAGGAGTTTCTCGCTATGAGAAGGACTGTTCTCGGTATCTGTTTAGTGTTCGTTCAAGCATCGAGCTCGTTTGCCGATAGCGGGGAAGCGTTGTTCGATGCCGTCGCGGAAAATAACCTGGCGCAGGTAGAATCCCTGTTAGCTACGGGAGTCGATGTCAACGCCAGGGTCGATGGTATTACCGCGTTGATGATGGTGGGAAATGTCAAGATTGCCAAACTCCTGATCGCGGCTGGTGCCGATGTCAATGCCATATACGAAGACGGGGATGGTGCGTCGGTGTTGCATCTCATCGCTGGCAACCAATGCGATGCGGAATTGGTTGAGGTATTGATCGATGCCGGAGCAGAGGTCAATGCTGAGGCACCTATGTTACCTGCGGAGGTCGATGCTACGCCACTCGATGTCGCGGTTTTTTGTGCCATGGGCACTGGCGACACGAGCGTTATCGAGGTATTGCTCGCACACGGTGGTCGGGGTGAATTATATCAGCAGATGATGCAGGCCGAGTTGGAAGATCAAAAACGTGATGCCGAACGAGAAATAAAAACCGGCCCGACAATTCCCTTGCTCGACGCGGCCCTCTTGGGCTCGATCGCGGAGGTTGCTGCCTCGATCGCAGGTGGGGCCGATATCGATGAAATCAATGAATATGGCGAAACCGCGTTGCACCTCGCCATACGTACCACCACCGAGGCTTACGGTGACGATGATGGCCCAGCAAAGGTAAAACTCCTGATCGAGGCGGGGGCAAATCTTGAAATTGCTAATCGTCATGGTTATCGACCTATTCATTTAATTGCCCACGCCGAATTTATGGTTGATGGTGGTAAGGCCTTGGCGATATTGCAGATGCTGATCGATGCTGGAGCTGATGTCAACGCGGAGACCCCGAAAGGGAGTACACCGCTGTTTCTCGCTAGTGAATTCTCTATCAGGGAACTCCTGAAAGCGAACGGTGGCAAGGAGTAGGCAGAGAATCCTGACTTCCGCACCAAAACCGCCTAACCTCCTGTAATCATTGGATGCGCCTCTTTTAATAAGCACTACATCTGCCTAATTTTTACGCGGGGGACTAGATTTTGCTCGGGACGTTGGAATACTTCAGCCCAACAATTCGGTAAAGCCTTTGCACCAAGGGTGAGGATGCTGAAGGCAGGCGAAAAAGAAAGCACACAGTGGTGCAGCACTTTAATCTAGCCCTTGCCGCCTGCCATACTTACTGCTATAATTTCCCCCGCTTGTTTTGTGAAAGGGAGAGCCGTTGTGAAGATTATGGTGTTGTTGAAACGCACCCCCGATACGGAAGCGCGTATCAAGCTATCCGCGGATGGCAAAACGATCGATGACGAGGGCATTCAATATATTCTCAATCCCTACGACGAGTTCGCCCTTGAAGAAGCCCTGCAGATCAAGGACAAGCTCGGCAGTGGCGAAATCATCGCCTGCAGCTATGGCACAGAGGCGCAGCGCGACATCATCGTGCGTGGCTTAGCTATGGGTGCTGACCGCGGCCTACTTATCACTGCTGAGGCACGGCGCGATTCGCTCGGCATCAGTAAGGTGCTAGCAAAAGCGGTGGAAAAAGAGCAGCCCGATATTGTTTTTTGTGGCAAGCAAGGCATCGACGATGACAACATGCACGTCGGGGTGATGGTGGCTGAATATCTCGGCTGGCCGCACGTCAATGTCGTCAACAAACTAACACTCGACGGGCGCACGGCTACTGTTGAGCGTGAGGTCGAGGGGGGGCAGATGGAGGTCTATGAGAGCCAGTTGCCGCTCATCATCGGCGCCAACAAGGCCTTGAACTCACCGCGCTACGTGTCGTTGCCAGGCATCATGAAAGCCAAACGCAAACCACTTGATGTGTTGACCGCGGCCGATCTCGGCGGCGAAGCTGCCACCTGCAAGAGCGAAATTATCGGCTACCAGTATCCGCCCGAAAAACCACCGGGCCGATTATTCAAGGACAAGCCGCTGGCGGAAATGGTGGACGAGGTAGTGCGATTGTTGCGTGAAGAAGCAAAAGTTATTTAATCATCTACCGCGGCAGCGCGGGCATATTTGCATAGGTTGGGGACAGCATGAAAATTCTGGTCTTTATCGAGCAGCGTGATGGCAAGATCAAAGCCTCGGCACGTGAAGCCTTAGCGATGGCTGCCGAGCTGAGCGGCGGAGGGGAACATCGCCATCTGCACGCCGTGCTGATAGGCAAAGATATCCGCGGTCTCGCTGCACAACTGCAAGGCTATGGCATCGACAAACTGCACCTCGTTGACGCTGAGGCGCTCGCACTTTACAACCCGATGCACTGGGCCAGCGCCCTGCACGCCGCCGTCACGGCTTGCAATCCCCAGCTGTTGCTAGGCATCGCTTCGCCTTTAGGGCGTGACTTGTTGGCTCGTCTGGCGGCGCGGCTTGACTGTGGCCTGCTCAGCGATGTCGTGCAAGCCGAGGTCAGCGGCAACGAAGTGCAAGCTTTAAAGCCGATGTATGCAGGCAAGTGTTTAGCGAAGATGCGACTAGACTGCACACCTCTCGGTATCTTGGCGATACGTCCCAACGTCTTTCCCCCTGCACCGCAGCAGGGCACAGATGCACCTCAAGTGGAAGAGGTCGGGGTGGAATTGCCCGCGCTGCCCTTGGTAACAAAAGCAATTCGCAAAGGTGCGAGCGAAAAACCCGATCTGACCGAAGCACCGACGATTATCTCTGGTGGACGGGCGATGGCCAGTGCGGATAATTTCAAAATTCTGCACGAGTGTGCCGAAGTTATCTCGGCAACTGTCGGCGCGTCACGGGCCGCGGTCGATTCGGGTTATGCCCCCCACGACATGCAGGTCGGGCAGACAGGCAAGACCGTCAATCCCAACCTCTATATCGCCTGCGGTATCAGCGGTTCAGTGCAGCACATGGCAGGCATGCGTACCGCCAAAACCATCGTGGCAGTCAATACCGACGAAGAAGCCCCTGTCTTTACTATCGCCAGTTATGGCATCGTCGGTGATTTGTTTGAGGTTGTGCCGTTGCTGACGCAAAAATTCAAAGAACTGCTGGACAAGTCTTGACCCAAGATTCTCGCCTGCTGTGGTTTTTGCGCACCTACTATTTTCGCTATCACCGCGCCCACTGCGTAATCACAACCGTCATGGCACTGCTGCTCGGTGTCGTCTCGACGCTCTTTGCCGCCGCGCTCGGCCCCGCTATCTATGGCACGGTGTTTGCAGAGCCAACAGCCACGATTGCACTGGTTGACCTGTTGGGCAAAAACTACGCCGCGGCAGCACAGACGCTGTTAGGCATCAGCAGCATCAGTGCGACCTTGTTGACCTTATATCTACCGTTTTTTATCCTCGCTTGTGCGGCAGTACGCAGCGGTTTGACGGTCGGACATGTCTTCATGTGGGAACGCTGCGGCGAACGCGTGGCCAGGCGTTTGCGCACACAGCTGGTGCATGCATTCCTCGCCCTCGATCCCCAACAACGCAGCCAAAAAAAAAACTTCTCGACGCAGAAAAAAACTTAGCCTCAACCATTGCCGTCGATGTGCGCCTGGCACGTGATGTCAGTGCCGCCATCATCGGTGGCTTGACCCGCGAGCTGTTGCAACTGGCAATGTTGTCGGTAACGTTGGCACTGCTATCACCGCGGTTGTTCGCCATATTTGTCGGCGGCATCGCCCCACTGCTGCTGTTGTTGCGCCAACTTGGCCGCACCCTACAACGCCGCGCCGCCCTCGCCTTGGACAGCTACGCGACCATGACCGAGTGGCTACAACAGCGGCTGCTCGGCATCGAAACGATTAAACATTACCGCACGGAAGCACTGGAGCAGGAGAAATTTGCCCACCTATCACACGCACAATTCAAAACATTTTTGCGCACGGGCAAACTGCAAGCCATTATTCCACAGCTCAGCGAAGCCTTGACCGTGGCAGCAATGGCGGTAGCGCTGTATTTTGCCCTGCAAGAATTACACCACACGAGCACGGCACTAGTGCTGGCTTTTTTTTCCACACTGGCACTGTTTGCACAATCGGCCTCACGCATGGGACGCTACTTCAATCAAACACGTGAAGGCAACGCCGCCATCGTGCGGATCTTCGCCCTGAAAACAGAGCTAGAGGCATGCCGCAACACGACTCCGCGGTTAGCGATTGAGCCAGGCACACACAACGCACTCGTCTGTGACAATATCACCGTGCAGTTATCGCAGCAGACGGTGCTGAAAAACTTCTCTTATCGCTTTGCAGGCGGTCTGCTGTACGGCTTGCGAGGTGTAGTAGGGAGCGGCAAATCGACTCTGTTGAAAGCTGTGCTTGGCTTGCTGCCCCTGCACTCAGGACGGATTTTTTTGCAACTGCAAGACAGCAGTGCCGATAATGCCGCCCTGTGGTTGCCACAGAAACTGCTGCTGAGCGCGGGCAACGTGGCCAGCAATGTCTGCTATCCACACGCTGAGGCCGATAGGGCGCGACTGGTGCAAGCGCTGACCTATGCTTGTGTGCCGCAGGAAAAGTGGCACAGCACGATCGGCTTCGAGCAGGCCAAATTATCCGGTGGGCAAGAACAACGTCTCGGTATTGCACGGCTTTTCTACCATCAAGCCCCCCTCGTGCTTATCGACGAAGGCACCTCAGCACTTGACCAGCACACCGAGCAGCAGGTGCTCCGCCACATCAAAGCTCTGACGCGGCGAGGCACAATCGTCATCATGGCTGCCCACCGCAGTGCGGCACTGGCTAGGTGTGATCAGATTGTAGAAATTTCTCCGTAAAGCCCCCGCCGTTAAAAAATTGAAAATAAAAAAAGCTAAACCACGCGGCAAAATGCACCGATGAGGGTTGACGAAGGAAGCTGAGCTAACCAGAGTATGGAGATGGCAATGAGATTTTTACTTCTATCAGCGGCACTTATCACCCTGTTTGCTTGTCAGCGAGATGAAGAGGCCGAACCTACTGGGGCGGCGAAGCTTGAGATCACCTTGAGCGACGCTGCCGTGGATATTGAACGAGATTGGCGTTACGCCAAATACGAATTTAACCTTGATAATTACGACCCTATTCCCGTCGCGGTGCGAGTCTCGGTTAATGGAAACGAATCAGAAAAATTTGAGATTAAGGATCTCACTGATGGGCGTGAAGATAGGGCTGTAGAGCGAGCCGATCTAACTGGCACTACGGCTGATAATACCCACAGTTTTAGCGGCACAACCAAACTGGAGGAGGGAGACAAAGACTTCGGCGGCAAGTATAGCGGCGAGCTAACCTTGACTGATGACGGCGCAGAAGTACCCGATAATGGCTGTTGCGGGGCGATGACTTTCGTGCCCACAGTGGATAAGAGTCTGACATTTAGCGGCACACGAGTGTCCGACTTTGACGAAGAAAATTGGACATGGGGAGACGACACCGCGGCGGCAGCTCAACCAGCGACCACCACCACGACGTGTGAAGACTTCCAGCTCGTGCTCAACGGGCTTAAGGATGTTAAAAGCAAGGAAAGATTCACGTTTACAGTAGCTCTGCAGAATTGTGATGGTGAGCAGGTGACAACTTTCACGGACAAAGTGGTGACACTGCAGTACAAACTCGGTGGCGGAAACTGGAAGAACAGCAACCTCACGGGAAGAGAACTCGATGCTGCAGGCAAACACACGTATAATAATCACTTCATTATTATGCTAGACAACTCAGCCACAACTTACCAGTTCCAGGCCTCCGTAAGCATCGATCACGATGATGAATCAGACACGGACAAGAAGACTTATACAGCGACGAGCGTTGAGTTCAAGCTCCACCCTGCCACCAGTATCGAAGGTAGCTGTGCAGACGACGCATACAGTCTGGAAGTCAGCCAACAACCTACCGATACGCCATCGGGTGAAAAATATACCATGGCGGTGTCTCTTAAATGCGGTGGTACGCTTGTCACCGAAGCAACCACAGATGCCGCCGCTAGTGCACCGGTGACGAAGCTACAATTCCAAGTGGGTAGTGGAGCTTGGCAGCCTAGTAAGTATACAAAAGGGTGGCTTGCATCAGGGAAAAAACAGATCGCAACCCATTTCACTGGAGCAGTAACTGACCTCAAATACAAGATCGGGGTAACCATCAATGGCACAGAATATAGCGTGGAGACCGAACCGTTCAACATCACAGACTAGCGCCAGAGGGTTGCGCTGAGGTCGTGCAGCCCGCCGCGGCGACACAAGCATGCACAACACCCATCAAGCCTGCTCTTCGACCGCACTGCCATCACGAATCTCGGTGATCTGCAAGCTCACTGCATCGAGCCTGCACTTCAATTCTGCCAGCAGTGCCTGACCGCGCTTGACTAGGCTGACGACACGGTCAAGGGCTAAGTCCTCCGACTGCAGTTCGGCAATAATTGCCTCCACCTCGCTCAACATTTCCTCATAGGTCTGCTGTTCTTCCGCCATCGCTATCTCCTCGGTTAGTTGCTGTTTCCGTCGCCACAACTTGTAGCTTGAGGTGTCCGTCTCCCAGCACGGCCTTGACCTGTTCACCTGCCGCTACCTGTGTCACACTCTTCACCAGTCCGCCGCGGGCGTAAATTCTTGCCCAGCCCTTCGCTAGCCAGGGGCGGGGGTCGACGGCTAGCAGTTGTTGCTTCAGCTGTTGCAAGACGACACCATCTGTGGTCAGGCGTTGCCGCGCTTGCTCGTGCAACATGTAGGCAAGGTCACGGTGATGGTTATGTCGCCGCTGCAAGCCTTCCTGGGCCGCCGCGATGACTGCCACAGCCATCTCCACCAAACGCCGATCGCCACGTCGTTGCTGTGCCAGTGCTGCCGTGCTCAACCCGCCGCGGGCAGTGAGGTAGCGTTCCTGCACCGTTTGCCAGCTGTGTTGCAAAGCGGCGCGGAGCTCGGCGCGCTGAGCTTGACACAACGTCTCCAGGGCAACGAACAAGCCAGCCAGATAATCAGCCGCCGCGGTCGGGGTTTTCTGGCGCATGAAACTTATCTCTTCCGCCACGCACAGGTCTTCGTGATGACCGATGGCCGCGACGATAGGCACGTTTGCCGCGACAATGCCCGCAGCAACCTCGCTACTGTCAAACCAACGCAGGTCGGAAGCACTACCACCACCGCGGGTAATGACGATTAAATCGCAATCATGCAGTGCAGCAATTGCACGCGGAATTTCTTTGAGCACATCCTCGCCCTGCATCGGCGTGGGGCGAAAAACAACCTGCACGGGCACTTGCAAAGCACGCAGTTGATCGCAAAAATCACCATAAGCACGTGAACCTGCTGCTGTTATCAGCCCCACGCGCTGGGGCACGCGTGTCAGCGTAAGGTTTTTGTTGACTCGGTCCTGGCCTGCGGCGCGCAGTTCACGCAGGAGCTTCTCCCGTGCCAGTGCCAATGCACCGTGGGTAAAGGCAGGATCGATTTCACGCACGCGCAAGCTCAATGCACCACGCTCGCGATGGAGTTGCACATCGCACAGACAACGAATCTGCAAGCCGTCTTGCAAAAAATCCTGACCACAGCGTGCTTCGATCGGCTTGATGAAATTTTGCCAAATTACGGCATTGACACTCAAAGTCTGAGCTTTGCCTGCCTGTGCTTCTACCAGTTGCAGGTAGATATGCCCCTTGCGACCGAGATTTTGCACTTCACCTACTACCCAGACGGGGTAGGGAAATTTTTCCCGCAAACCTGTCTCAGCCAGCTCCAGCAGTGCGGCCAGGCTGAGCCCACCTTCGCCCCCGACAGTTTCACTAGGCATGCTATGCTGCGGCTCAGGCTTTTCCGCCGCGTGCGACTCGGCATCCAGAGCAGGCAGTTCGCCACCGCCACAAGTGTTGCACAACTCCTGCAGGCGGGCGCGGTTCTCAGCGCTGTTGGGCAAGCGCCACACCTTGCTGTGCCCCTCAAAACGCCCGCCCAGCGACTTGAGCAGTTCACGCTGTGTGTAGGTATTGCCGCTGACGACGATTGCCTGTGGGTAGACACGAAAATAAACTGACAAAAGCACAGCCCCATGCTAGAACTCTCCGCGTTTGGTATAACCTGATTGTGATTTTTTTGCACCGCTAGCATTGTTAACTAGGGTAGCACGTATGACTCTCGATGCTGTCAAGAAGCTCCACCCCCGTGAACACAACGAACAGATAGCGGCACGGCGTGCCAAGCTTGACCGCCTCAAGCAGCAGGGTATTGCGCCCTTCAAGCACGGGGTAACACGGGACACGACCGCGGCAGAATTTCAGCAGCGTTACGAAGGGCAGGGGCGGGATGAATTGGCGGCGAGCAACGTTGAGCACCGCATGACAGGGCGCATCCGCGCGGTGCGTATGTTTGGCAAGGCGGCGTTTTTTCAGCTTGAGGATGGCAGCGCTCGTTATCAAGCTTTTCTCGCTAAAGATGAACTCGGCGATGCTTTTCAATTTTGCAAAGAGTTGCTGGAGGTCGGTGATATTATTTTGTTGTGTGGCACGGCAATGAAGACCAAAACCGACGAACTGACCCTGCGAGCCAAGCAGGTAACCTTGTTAACGAAGAGCATTCGCCCTTTGCCAGAGAAGTTTCATGGCTTGAGTGATGTTGAGACTCGCTATCGGCAACGTTATCTCGATTTGATCGTTACCCCCAAGACACGAGAGACCTTCCTGCTCCGTTCTCGCCTTATGCAGGTGATTCGTGCCTTTTTTGATCGCCACTGTTTTATGGAGGTTGAGACCCCGATGCTGCATCCGATTGCAGGCGGGGCGACCGCGAAGCCGTTCAAGACGCACCACAACACCTTGCACCTAGACATGTTTTTGCGCGTCGCACCAGAGTTGTATCTGAAGCGTCTCGTCGTCGGTGGCTTTGAGCGTGTCTTTGAAATCAACCGCAGTTTTCGCAATGAGGGAATTTCTACCCAGCATAATCCTGAGTTCACTATGCTGGAATTCTACGCGGCTTACTGTGATTACCACCAGTTGATGACTTTGATTGAGGAACTGCTGGCAGCCATCTGCGTTGAACTCAAGCTCGATGCGGCTAACGTCACTTGCGGCGAGCAGCAGATTTCGCTCGTGCCACCTTTTGCCCGCCTGACGATGAAAGAAGCTGTGTTGCAGCACACCAACCTTGTTAACGATGATCTTGACGACACGGCTAAGCTGCAAGCTTGGTTGCAACGGCAAGGGGTGGCGGTAGACAAAAAACTCACCGCGGCACATCTCTTGGTGGCGGTGTTCGACAATTTTGTCGAGGACAAGCTCCAACAGCCAACCTTCATCACCGCCTATCCTGTTGAGGTGTCGCCGTTGGCGCGGCGCAGCGATAGCGATGCAGGTGCAGTCGATCGGTTTGAGCTTTTCATCTGTGGCAGGGAAACAGCCAATGGTTTCAATGAGTTAAACGACTACGATGACCAGTACGAGCGTTTCTGTGCACAAAAACTGCAGCGCTTGGCCGGTGATGAGGAGGCCTGCGAGGTAGATCTTGATTATGTTCGTGCCCTTGAATATGGCCTGCCACCGACTGCAGGGGCGGGGATTGGCATCGATCGCTTGACGATGCTGTTCACCGACAATCCTTCGATTCGTGACGTAATTCTTTTCCCACAGCTGAGGCACACCCACGAAAGTTAGGCGATCCTCGCTTTCGCCCGCAGTGTGCAGCTGAGAATATCGGTAGCAGTGATGATGCCAACCAGTTCGCCGCGACTGACGACGGGCACGGCATCGAGCTGAAAGCGCAACATCGCCCGCGCCACCTTAGCCACCGCACAGTGTCGAGGACAGGTGAAGACATCCCGCTGCATCGCCGCACCGACGACCGCCGGCCCGGCAGCACAACTGCCATCGACGACATGTCTAAACAGTTCTTTTTTGGAGATAAGCCCAACTACTTTCTGCTCTTCAACCACAGGGAGGTGGTAAACATTGAACTGGGTCATCGTCGCAAAGGCCTCGTTGAGCGTGTGTTGTGCAGTAATCCACACGACATCGGCACTCATCACGTCCCCTGCATACAGCACAGCATCACCCCCATCGAGCAGCACAAGCCAGCGGGCAGGGTGCTATTATATTTTGTTTTTGTCCACAAAAAACAGTAGCACATGTTTTTTCTTACCGTGTTAGCCATCGTGGTGCTCGCCCAGAGGGAAGGTGGCGCGGGTGTATTTCTCCCTCAGGAGACAAAATCTGTTAAAATGTAATCATGCGACCCATTCTTGCTGACGATAGGAGTCTGCGGGAAGCTTGGAGGATAAAACGACGAGGGGTAATATGAACTACGGCATAGCAATGGCGCTTTTGGCAGCGATTGTAGGTCTGAGCAGTTGTAAATTGGGGGTAGGGCCTTCGACTACCAAGACAGAGGTTGAGGATGCATCGGGCCGCCTGTTGGCTCACGCCGCCGTCACAACCCTGTCGTTTCGGGATAATCAGCAGCTGAGCCAGTGGGAAATAAACACACGGAGCAGCTGTGGTGACAAGCCTTACCCTTCGGCTAGTCGTCTCGATGACCTTGTTTACGAGTTAATCCCCGAATATACACGACAGCAGACACAAGGCCTCAACCGGGGGGACAGCTCGCTCTGTCGCTATCATGGCGATACACGTCTCACGCGCAACCTCTTCGGCAACAAGGCTCTGGCCATCAAGGTCAAGTATGTCGAAGGCTACGAAAACAGACCACCACCGATGATTCATTTCAACAGCGGTGGCACGGTGCATCTGTCGCCAGAGCGCTTCGCCAATCTCTTCATTGGTCGGTGCAAAGAGTTTGCCACGATGAATGGCATTCAGTTCTGCAAAACCATCGACCGCATTGACGGCATGGTCATTTGGGTAGCGCTCATCGCACCTATGGCTGGCTCGGGCGTTTACCACGGCGGCGGCGGCAAGGGTGAGGTCATTAAGGGTGATGTCGGTGTGCAGCATCAGCAGAAGGCTGGTGATATTACCGTGGTTGAGCAAATCGACCCCGTCAAAGGAGGTGTCGAGCAGATCGATGGTTTTGGCAAAGGCGGCGGCAAGGGAGCACCTACTGTGCCGAGCGGCGGACGCATTGACATGGACATCACCTTGCCTTGGTTGCAGGGTGCTTTCAACCTCGCGGTAGAAGTTCCTAATTTCAACCACGAGTTGATCGGTCGTATGCAAGCTGGCGGCGGTCACCCACCTCATCCACCTCATCCGCCCCATCCGCCCGGAGGCCCCCATCCACCAGTTGATTACGGCGAGAAGCTCGGCCAAGACCAGATAGCTATTCTCGTGCCACGTCCGCTGGTCGATCCGCGCGGCAGTACGGGCGAATCAAAAATGCTCCGCTTGACGCTCAAGACCAGACCGAATAAGCCCCATGAAGGAAAGTGGACTGGCTTCGCGAAGATAGGTGCTGCTGTCGCTGGTGGCGCTGTGGCAATATTTGCTGCCACTGTCTCTGGTGGCACTGCTCTTCCCTTCATATACGGATTACTCGCTGCTGGTGCCCTTGGTGCAGGAGGGAGTGGAGTCCTAGATCTTGGCAAATGGCGTGACTCTGTCAGCGACAGAGGCGCTTACGATGATTTCATGGTCCCGTCCGACACCGACGACTGCCCTGCCATCTTTCACACCAACCTAAATTTCAACAAGGACGACCTCTACCTGACGTTCAAATCCGAACGGCGACAGGGTTTCGTCGCTGAGTGGTGGGACAACCTCGGCGATATTCAGCATACTCCCATCGGGCATATCAGTACCAACACTTGGAGTCAGGCGAAGCTGGAGGGTTTCACCGTCTACTATTGCCGCAGGTCATATGAAAAGCACTGCGACAGGATGCCCGACGAGATGTTTGCCGTCGAGCTGAGAGAAGGTTTGAGCAACTGCGGCGACAACGATAAGCACTACGGAAGATTTGGCCATAACTGAGCTGTGTTAACTGGCTGTGCTCGGCTCAGTTTTTTGCTGTTTGCATAGCAACTGACGGGAGAGGGAGCACGCCGCGCTTTCACTAGCAGGCCGAGAAGCATGCCCATACTCAGCGAGTGCCACACCAAAATCGCAGTCTTGCACAGCTTACGTAGCAATGCCCCCACACAAGTGCTGGTTGAGTGGATGGAGGCGCGGGCGCGGCGGGAGCTGGTGCTGACCTTGTTGCTCTGTTTTGAAAATGACATCGTGCAGTCACTGATTGCTGACCTCACTGTCACGCATCTCAAGCAGCTGACGGCGTTATCGTTGAAATCAAACATGTTAGCACGAGCACGTGGCTTGCGGAAACGAGCCTTGCACCTCTTTTATCGTGACATTGCCGCGGCGGAGTTTGCTCGCAGTCCCTTGGGTTTGCGCCTGCAAGATCCAAGTTGGTTGGCAGAGCTGTCTGGCGAGCAAATGTTACGCTTGATGTTGAATGTTCCCGCCGAGTTACGTGCGGCACTACTCTCCTGTTTTTCGCCGCTGCGAGTCAGTAAAGCCATGCTGCTGTGCACTTCTGACCCTGAAAAACACAAGCTAATGACCGCGTTGCAAGCCATCAACCTCGTTAGCGAAGACGATCTCGACAGCTTGTTGCAATTCCTCGATCACAAAGGCAAAAAATTTGCCACCCAACGCCTGGATGAACCAAGCACAGCTCGCTACCTCGGTGCAGTTATCAACAATCTCAGCCAAGACGACTCCCAGCAGATGCTCGCCGCGCTGCAGGATAAGCCCCAACTGCTGCACGAACTCCGACATCATTTCTTGCCCTTTGAGAGCATCGCCAGCCTTGAAACCCAAGAACTTGCGGCAATTTTTGCTGAACGCCGTGAACGTGACATTGCCTACATGCTCTTCAACACCGACACCCTAACCCGTAACACCGTGCTCAACGCTCTCCCCGAAGTCACCCGTCTCGGTGTGCAGGACGAACTGCGCCAACTGGAAGCTGACCACCACCAACGCCGCGTCAACCTCCACCGCTCGGCACACCTGCAACTGGAAGTGCGCAACTATCTGCGTAACAGTGCCAGGCAAACCTGAACGCAATCGCCGAGGGGCTTGGGGGCGAGGAGCGAGAGGTCTGATGGCAAAGAGGCTGGTAGGCAAGATTGAACGCAATAACGAGAGGCCTGAGAACAAGCCTGAACGCAATAGCAAGAGGTCTGAGGACAAGCCTGAACGCAATAACGAGAGGTCTGAGGGCAAGGAGCGAGCTAGGAAGCGAGCGATACAAAAAGTCGTAGTGCAGCGAACGGTCTCACCGCGCCGTTCATGTGGCTCTCGGTCGGCAAGCCTGAACGCAATAGCCGAGAGGTCTGAAGACAAGCAGAGGGGTCTGAGGGCAAGCTTGAACGCAATAACGAGAGGTCTGAGAACATGCAGCGAGGGAGCGAGAAAGCGGCAAACAGTCTCGTAAGGCGAGCGTTACAAAAAGCAGCGTAGCGAGCGAAGCGAGCTAGGAAGCGAGCGTTACAAAAAGCCGTAGCGCAGCGAACGGTCTCACCGCGCCGTTCATGGAGCTCTCGGTAGGCAAGAGGTGGGGCCACTACAGCCGCGTGCCGTAGAGCGAGCGATACAGCTTGACAGACAGTTTGATGGTATTATAAGGGGGCAGTGAAGTAATCACCGAGGTTGTTACACACGAAGAATGGCTATTCATGATGCCATGTTCAAAATCTTCCGCCATCCCCGCTTTCTTGTCGGGTTGTTGAAGCTTATCTTTTCCAAAGATATCTTTGAGATGATCGATCCAACCAAAATCAAACTCAGGGAAAGCTCTCGGTAGGCAAGCCTGAACGCAATAGCCGAGAGGTCTGAAGACAAGCAGAGGGGCCTGAGGACAAACCTGAACGCAGTAACGAGAGATCAGAGTGCAAGCAGCGAGCTAGGAAGCGAGCGTTATAAAAAAGCCGCGCAGCACAAGAGTGTCAACAATCCCGAAGCGATTCTGCAGGTGTTGGGCTACTATGCGGAGTTGTGCAAAGAAACGAAGGGCATCGTTGTGCCCGCGATCATCGTTTGTTGCAAAGATAAGAAGAGCAACGTCCCTAGCGATTACCTGACGATGGCGATGCGAAAATTCAAGAATATCCCGCTTCCCCTACAGAGACATCTCAAATACCGGGCGAATTTTTTCAGCATAGTCTGCAACATTTGGGATATTAGCGAGCGAAAGTTGATTGCCGAAGGGCCGGCGGGCATCATCCTGTATGCGATGCGCAATTTTTGGCAAGCCACGAAGGAGCATCTTGCGGTAATAATTAAAAAATGCAGCAAAATTGACCGTAACGATGCGAAGTTGCTTCTAGCGGGGCTTATGAGTTACTATGAGCATGCCGATAAGGGTTTGGGGCGCGAAGAATTTGACAGGGTAGAACGAGATCTTTGGCCACGGATTAGAGAGGAGGATCGACTCATGCCAGAAATATTGCTAGGTTACGACCGTTATTTTGCTGAGGGGCTGGCCAAGGGGCAGGCCAAGGGCCTGACCAAGGGCCTGACCGAAGGCTTGACCAAGGGCAGGACTGAGGGCCTGACCGAAGGCTTGACCAAGGGCAGGACTGAGGAGCGTTCTGCGGTGGCAATTCGGCTGCTGAAAGCTGGAGTGGATGAGGGCATCGTTCGCCAGACGACTAAAATCAGCAAAAAAGAATTGACCCAGCTAAAAAAATCTCTGTAGCACATGCCTCCGTTATCTTAACACGTACCTCCGTTATCTTGGCGCGGTGCAGACCTGGAGCTAGAAAACGGCAAGGAAGCCGCGTGCAACCCGACCTCAGCAGGTATAGGCGCATGCCTTGTGCAAAAAAATAACCTGGTTGCAAGGAGCGAACGCAATACAGGGAGATCAGAGTGCAAGCAGCGAGCCAGAAAGCGAGCGATACAAACAGCCGCAGCGCAGCGAACGGTCTCGCCGTGCCGTTCATGGAGCTCTTGGTGGGCAAGTCTCAACGCGACAGCCAAGAGGTTTGGGGGCAAGCAAAGGGGCTAGCAGGCAAGCTTGAATGCAATAACGAGAGGTCTGAGGGCAAGCAGCGAGAGGGTGCAGAGAGACTAGAGGATAAGCAGCGAGCTAGAAAGCGAGCGTTACAAAAAGCCGTAGCGCAGCTGGGCACGGCGCAGTGGAGCTAGCCACCTTAGCCCGTTCCCCCGTTATCTTGGCACGGCGCAGACCTACCGAGAAACTCCCCACGAATATGTGCAAGCACATGCCTTATGCGAAAAATAATCTGAATGCAATCGCGAGAGGTCTGAGGACAAAGAGCGAGCTAGGAAGCGAGCGTTACAAAAAGCCGTAGCGCAGCGAACGATCTCACCGCGCCGTTCATGTGGCTCTCGGTCGGCAAGCCTGAACGCAATAGCCGAGAGGTCTGAAGACAAGCAGAGGGGCCTGAGGACAAACCTAAACGCAATACAGGGAGATCAGAGCGCAAGGAGCGAGCGTTACAAAAAGCATCGCGCAGCGTAGCGTAGCGCGCAGCGAACGGCATCACTCAAACATACGATCGCCTATGAGCGGGACTCTACCTTCAATAAAGCGCTTGCCCTTACCACCCCACAACCGATCCAATTTCTCTGCGGTGAGAACGGCAACCCAATATCCCTCTGCTCCGAGTTTAAAGTCGTCTGCTTCCGCCACATTTCTAGGCAATGATACCTCTTTTTTTCCTATTTTAACAACGGTATTTCCTTCAGCGTTCTTGGTAATTTTTCCTCCGTCGCCAATCTCGATAACTGCTTTTCTATCTTTTCCTCTTACGAGCTTCCAACGCATCTTTACATTAGCCTGCCTGACCTGTTTGGCAAAATCCTTCATCTCTATAGTAAACTCTGCAGCTTTCCGCCCCTCCCTGTTGAGTCCATATACAAACCTCTTGGTTTCCAATATTTTTTTCCCACTGCGCTTGAACCAGCCATCAGCTTCTTTGAGAGTTTCTACTCCTCCAGTGATCTCTTTCTTTCTGAAGCTAAGAAATCTCCTTCGCGTATCTACAATACCATCCCCAAGCTTCCTAAAGATGCCCTTGCTTGATGGAATTAGCTGGTCAAGATCTGCCTGGGCTTTTCTCAGCACGTCATCGGCTTCATTCAAAAGGGAAGCTGTATCAAGTTTTTGGTTAATAAGATCTATACCCTCAGTAGTATCCGAAGGGTTATCTCCTTTGAGACTAATTTTTTCGTCAATGCTACGTAGCCCTTTTTCTAGATTATTAACTTCTGCTTTGGCATTAGCAACATCCACTTTGGCAGCACTTATTTCCCACATGCCTTCTTCTGTCTTGGACCACTCCTTGGTACCCTTGATAGTCTTATTAGCCTCCTTAGTCGCTCTGCGAGTCTCCCTCCAAGACTTCCACCTTGTCCATGGCATCCCCTTCTTCCAACTTGCCTTTAGGCTTCCCCCTAGGTTTTTGCCTGAAAATCTAGTGGCTACCGCCCGTGGATCGGTGATAAGGCGACCTGCTCCGCCAAATGCTACAGCCGTGAAAACACCTTCCCAGATGGCTTGACGCTTAGCCGCCTTCCACTCCTGCATCGTGTCGGCCAGGCCCGCAACATCTCCTTGCCCACCACTATAGATAGCTTTTTCCAGTGCTGCATAATCGCCTTTTTCGAGACGCCAGTCTTGCGCATAACCTACGAATAGAAGCGCCCCTGCCCCCGCGGCTACAGCCGCAGCAATCGATACCACCCCTGCCGCGGGAGGGAACCAGATCAGTGCCACTGAAGCAATACCAGCAGCCACAGCTACCGCGTTAACCCAGCCCAGCCTCTTTTGCCACGTTTCATCACTTTTACGCTTTTTGTAGATATCCTCATGGGCTGCTTTCATTGCCGCCGCCAGCTCACCAGCTTTATCTGGATGTTCAGTGATGACAGGCACAGCTGCATAGAAGTGATTTTGTAGCAGTTTAGCACGGAAGTCCTCCTCGCCACGAATTTTTAGTAAGTCTTCCATACTTTCGATAGCAGAAGCCTTCATGTCAGCCACACCAGCTTCGATGATTTTTATATTTTCTTTATTGAACTTATCCAATTCAATGTTATACTCTTTACATACATCATACAACTTAGTTGCTTCCATGACCTTTCTGCTCGTTAAAAGCATAAACACATCACCATCCTCTGCCTCTTTATCACCGCAAGATAAAGAGGTCAGTCCGCTGTAAAACCCTGGCAGAATATCTTCACATGGTTCTCCCGCGCCTTCCTGCTGGGTAAGAAAGGTATTCATGCAGGTAAGGCGATTGTTGAGGGGGCCATAGACCTCGCTCGCGCTATTATACACTTTACCCCCTGATGAAAGTTCGGTAAAGTTTTTTTGAATTTCTTCAATGCGAGTTCTTATTTCACTAGGAAGTTGGCTTTTTATTTGTTGGAATTTACCTCTGGTCTCTCCATCAGCAAACTGAAACAGATGATCGTACTGCAAAAACTTCACTACCGCGTTGCCCATAGCTCCCTGCAACAACAGCATGTCGATATTTCCGCCTTGACCAGTGCTATCATCGGGAATGACACGGTTGTTAACTCTGACATCAAGAAAAGCATTCAAGGTAGCTGGAATCACTACGTGCTTATTGCTATCTTTTGCATTAGTCTGTACTTGTGATTTCATCTCAGCAAGAGGCGCATGCTTTTCTAGTTCTGTACGCATGGCACTATAGCCTTTAAGCATTTTGCGTCTAATAAGAAAGTCGTCAATGACAGCGTTGATAGCCGGATCTTGTGTTTTGTGTAGAGCACCTTGTTCGCCTTTTTGCTTCTCCTCTTGGTAAAACTTATCCACTTTGTTCAAATCTTCTTCATACTTATGATACCAAACATGCGAGGGCACCTCGGTCAGATCATCAATACCGCTGGCAAGTGCACTCATTCCTACTAGCTTGTTGCCACTACAAGCTAAGTCCGTAGCGGTAAAGATAATATCCTCACTGTCGTCAGGGACAAGTTCATGGGCAACGACAGGATCATCAGGACAGACATGTTCATCAACGCTGTTAACTAGGTTTAATTTAATCATGCTGATTGAGATGTCTGCATCGTCAGGAGTTGCCTCGTTGTTAGCATCTGGTGCGCCAAAGTTGAGGGTACCGTTGGCAACGAAGCTTAGGTCAACACCACGTACATTGCTGTCTTGCCACAGATGCTCCGAGAGGCGTAACAAGACTCTACCCTTACCTATTGCACTAGTGGGTGCGACGACTTGCAGGTCAACCCACCCCACGGCGCCTGAAATGGCATCCCCATCATCATCCAACATGCTGTAGTCGATCCCTGTGTTCTTGCAGCTAAAAATTGCGCTAACACCAAGGACTACATACGGCAGAATTTTCCTAGACAACACAGTACACCCTCCCATCACGAAACCACACGTCCTGCGTGTCGGCTAGCTAGATTTTTTCTTTAATGTTTTTCTGCGCTGCGCTGCGCTGCGCTACGCTGCGCTGTGCTGCGCTGCGGCTTTTTTGTAACGCTCGCTTCCTAGCTCGCTTCGCTCGCTACGCTGCTTTTTGTATCGCTCGCTTCCTAGCTCGCTGCATGTTCTCAGGCCACTCTGCGCGCCCTCTCTGCCTGCCCTCAGACTTCTCGGCTATTGCGTTCAGGCTTGTCTACCGAGGGCTTTATGAACGGCAGAGCGAGACCGTGCGAAAACTCGACCACAAATACTGCCATATTGCCGTTAGGTTATGCTTTCAGACAAGAGTATGTGCTTGCACCTATCTCAGGGGAGAGTTTCTCGCTGATCGGCTTTTTTGCCGCTTGCTAGCTCCACTGCTCCCTGCCAAGACAACGGAGACTTGTGCTAAGTGGTGTCCTTGCCCCAAGTCTCTCAGCGGTTACCCCCACCTCTTGCCTACCGAGAGCTTCATGAAGGGCACGGCGGTGGATTGCTCCCGTCTGCATTAAAATTTTAATTTATTATGCTTGACAAACGTCAGGTTTTTGTTGTGTAAAGGATGGCGTTGTTTTTATTTTATTAAAGGAGGTTATCATGTTTAAGATGCTTTTGACGGCTGGATTGTTGGGGGCATGGACGTTGCCCGCTTGGGGGTGCTTGCTAAAGCCTCCTGCCAGAGGCGAGGGTGAGTCTGTGCGAGGATCCGCGTTGGGGTGTGGGATGCAGCCGCGACCGAACTGGGTGGACATCCTCAAGGACAAACTGCTTACCACGAAGCATCCCCTGCCCACTGTTCACGGCACTGGCAGTTGGAGCGACAGTTCTGGCCAGGATGGCACGTATGTGTATTCCCTGTCGGGATTTCACTTAAGCTTGTGTCCTGCCATGACGATCGGCTGCTACGACCGCAGCAATTTCTTCACCTACAGCGCCCATTTAAGCGACGGCCGCACGATTAACTTCTCTTGGCGTGCTAAGAGGGGTGGTCCGAGTTCCTCGCCTGTTGTGCAGGCTATACCGGACGGTGCGAAATACGAAGTAACAGCATTACGCAGTGATGAAGAGCAAGCGGCGGCACGTGAGGGGCATGTCATGCTAGAGATTGCCTACGACCGTGGCTATGAGATCTCCCTTACGCACGAAACTTACGGGGATAACCTTGACGAAGAGCCGAAGAACAGAGCTCAGCTGCTTGCCCTGCCGAAGAGCATCACCTACGATGGTTCATACGAGGAGATAAGTAAGCTTGAAGAAGAACGAGCATGGATAAAGCGGGTGTTAGCGTTAATGACGCTGCCATCAGAGATACTTAGGAATAAACTCAGGGATAAGGCACGTCAGACCAAGGAAAAAATTGAGGATAAACTTAGAGAGATGATGAAAGTGGAGAGTTTCTAGCTAACATTGTGCAGCGGTCCCGATCTGTGTCAGGACCGCTGCTGCTCGTGTCGCCCTGGCGGAGGCAACGAGAAGAAACCCACCCCGACGACAAAAAACAGTTGACCAACAGGCGGCGTTGATCTATACGCTGACTCCCTTAGCGCATTACATTTTCTGGTTTTTTTGTGAACCTCACCTGTTGTTGTATGGTGGTTGCGGCTCTGTTGCTCAACAGCTGTGGCCTGCCTGACCCTGTAGCACGGCTGCATGCTAACGAGGAATCTGCGCCCGAAGCAAGCCCACCGACCCGCTGGCAAGAGCGTGTCGGGCAGGGGGCACTGGTCGTCAGCGGCGCGTTGGTGGTCAGCTGTCTGCTGGTGGCGAAGGTGCGCAAGCTGTGTGTGCGTATCATCGCCCCTGAACAAGCGAAGGCTGTTACTCCGTCACAGGTTGAGGCTGTTATTCCGTCACGGGTTGATGATGAGGCTCTCGATGTCTTGCAGCAATCGCAACAGCGTCTGGCTGATGAGCTGGCAAAATTGCATGAAGAACTTGCGGTGCTGCGCAAAGAATACGAAGGTCATCGCGATGATGTTCGGAAGAACGGGGGCAGGCAGGAAAATATCAACGGTTTTGCCCTTGAGAACGATACCATGCTGGCCTTGCCCCGAATTATTACTGATCTTTACGGGGGCGAGCAGGTAAAAAAAATTGCCCGCAACGTTGAATTCAGTCTTTCCAAAGATCGCAGAGGTAAGCTCTTTGAGCTGGATGCCGTTGTCATTACCAACAAGCGCGTCTTTATTGTTGAAACTAAGACGACCCTGAGACGCAGAGATGTCGATGCCTTTGTCAAGCGGCTGGAAGAATTTAAGCAGTTCAATTTTGCTGACAAGCAGATGAACAACTTGGTGCGCGATAAACCCGTGCATGGCAGCTTGTCCTTCCACTTCGATGCCAACTTAAAACCAGATGCCAGCACACGAGCAAAGACTATTTCGCAATACGCTCGTGAGCATAAACTCCTCATCATTCCTCGCCTCTTGAGCGCTAAAAGCCAGCCCAAACAGGTGAGCAAACTGCGTGATTTTCGTTTTTAGCGATGCACTGGCATCAGGACGAGCGGTGGTTTTTAATCACCTGGCACGGCGAGTAATTCACCCACTAGCTTGGCAATCTCCAGGCTTTGGTTGCGGTTGAGGCGTGGGTCGCAGGCAGTGTGGTAAGCGCGGCTGAGATCGCTTGTCTGCAGGTTGTCTTGCCCGCCGAGGCATTCAGTGATGTTGTCGTCGCTCAATTCAAGATGCACCCCGCCCAGTCTGCTGCCGTATCTGCGGTGAAGCGCGAAGCTGTGCTGTATTTCTGCGGCGACATGGTGCAGGTGGCGTGTTTTTACATCGTGTGCCGTATAAAAGGTATTGCCATGCATGGGATCGACAGTCCAGATGACGTTAAGTGCTGCTTGCTGCATCGCCATGATGAAACGTGGCAGTAGTGCTTGCACTTTTTCACAGCCAAAACGGGCGATGAGCACGACGCGATTGCAGGCATTGTCAGGATTGAGAATGCGGACAATGGCGACGATCTCTTGTGGATCGGCAGTGGGGCCGATTTTAACGCCGATGGCATTGCTGATCCCGCGCAGATATTCAACGTGTGCTTGCTCAGCCTGCGCGGTGCGGTTGCCAATCCATAGCAGGTGTGCGCCGTGATTATACCAGTGTCTCTCAGCGGCTGTGGTCAACGCTTGTTCGTACGCGAGCAGCAGTCCTTCATGGGCGGTAAAAAAATCGCCGTGTGTAGGTGACCACAGGTTGCGCAGATGCTTTAGCGTTGTCGCCGCACAGCGGTAACCCTGCTCAAGCCGTTGCGGGTTGGGCTCGCGTTGTTGGGGTTCGGGCGTGAAGGAATTGATGTTGTCGCCGCGAAAGGTGTGCATGCGTTGGCCAGCAATAGTTTCGAAGGCATGCGTGCGTGGCTTGGCATACTGTCCCGCCATGCGCGCGATATGGAGCACCTTGATGTTGGCTGGGGTGCGAATAAGTGCAGCCATCTGCTGCATAAGCTGCAGGCGTGTGCTGACTTTTTGCGGGGTGCAATCGGCGAAGCGTTCAGCACAGTCACCGCCTTGCAAGATGAAGGCTTGCCCCATAAAAACTTGCCGCAACTGCTCTCGCAAACGCATAACTTCTGCGAACGTGACGAGGGTTGGGTGTTGGGTAATCTGCCGCAACACCGCCGCGAGATGTGCTTGGTCTCTGTAGTCTGGCTGCTGCTGGGCACGATAGCGTTGCCACGAATCGGTGCGCCATGCGGTTGTCATAGGTGTCCCTCGTCATTCTGCGCAGCTTAGCTCTTGTTGCTGTCACTGGCTCGTGCTATGTGCTAACATTTTTAGCGAGGGGTTGAGAAGCAGATGTAGGTTGAGCCACATGTTACGGTCCGGTTTCTTGCCCCTTTTCGTGCAGAGGCACACATGTCCAACACTTTCGGCCGACTGCTGCGCGTCACTACCTTCGGTGAATCACACGGCATCGCGGTAGGGGCGGTTATCGACGGCTGCCCGCCACGCATAGAAGTGCCGCCTGAGCTGGTGCAGCGTTGTCTCGATCAACGTCGACCGGGGCAGAGTGCCTTGACCTCGCCGCGGCAAGAAAAAGACCGAGTCGAGATACTGTCAGGTATCGAGGACAGCCTTACCCTAGGCACACCGATCGCGTTGCTGGTGCGCAACACTGATGTGCGCCGTGGGGATTACTGTGACACGGTGTTGCGTCCTTCGCACGCGGATTTCACCTACCTTGCCAAGTATGGCATCAAGGCGCGCAGTGGCGGCGGACGTGCCAGTGCGAGAGAAACAGTCGCACGGGTTGCCGCGGGTGCAGTTGCAGCGCAGGTGTTGCAAAAATTTACCCCTGAGCTGGAAGTCCTTACCTGGGTCGACCGTGTCAAGGACATTGACTGCGATTTTTCCATGCAGCAGATGCAGCAACTGACGGCGGCTCAGATTGAAACCAACCCGATTAGATGTCCCGATCCTGAGCGGGCTGAGGCGATGCAGGCGGTGATTGAACAAGCGCGTGACGAGGGCGATAGTGTCGGAGGTTGCATCACCACGCTGGTTAAAAACTGCCCTGTCGGTTTAGGTGAACCTGTGTTTGCCAAGCTCGATGCCCAGCTTGCTCAAGCCATGCTGAGTTTGCCTGCGGCGAAAGCTTTCGAGCTGGGGTCAGGCTTTCGCGGCACGTTCCTGTACGGCTCACAGCACAACGATGCCTTCGTCAGCCAAGACGGGCAAGTACGCACTGCCAGCAACAACTCTGGTGGTGTGCAGGGTGGCATCAGCAACGGTGCAGATATTTACTTTCGCACCGCCTTCAAGCCCGTCTCCACCGTTTTTAAGCCTCAACAAACGCTGACCACTGACCAGCAGCCCATCACCTACCAGCCCCAGCAAGGACGACATGATCCCTGCGTGCTGCCCCGTGCCGTGCCCATCGTTGCCGCCATGACCGCACTAGTGCTTGCTGACAACCTCCTGCTCCATCGCAGCTACTTTGGTAAAAATTTAAAAAAATAAAATAAAAGCAGTAATCCCCGAAAATCTTCGCCTGCAACTGAAGAAGTTGGAACAAAAAAAATTAGAGACAGCTATAGAAATAGTTAAAATAGACGAAATTAATTTTGGAGTATTTAAAAATGGGGGGAAGCAAGATGAAATTGTTTTTGCTACTGCTGGGGGCAATTGCCTGCGGGGAACGTCGAACAGACGATGCGTCACAGGGCAAATTTGCTGCGGTTGAAAAGCAGAGTGGTGGGGATGAGAATTATTTCTATGCCCGCTACCGTTTTAGCCACGCAGAATATGAGGATGTAGAAGTAGCAGTGCGGGTTGCGTTGCGCAATGGTCTTCCTGCGGTATTGCGGGTGAAAGACCTGTCCACCGAAGCAGAAGATCATGCGGTCGAGGAAGCTGTGCTGAGCAGTCACGGTTGCGGTCTTTCTTTTCAGGGCACATCGAGCGGTGGGGCAGGAGGTGCGTATACGGGAGAGTTGAGACAGAGTGGCGGCGCGGTTGATGGTTGCTGTGGCAACATGACTTTCGTTCCCGCGGTCGATACCAGCCTGACTTTCGTGGGCACAAAACTTGCGCAGCTGAACGCAGCTGATTGGGAACGACTGACTGGCGAAGAGGAGACTGGCGGCAACACTGGCACTGGCGGCAACACTGGCACTGGCGGCACTACTGGCACTGGTGGCAATACTGGCACTGGCGGCACTACTGGCACTGGCGGCACTACTGGCACTGGTGGCAATACTGGCACTGGCGGCAACACTGGCACTGGTGGCAACACTGGCACTAATACTGGCACTGGCGGCAATACTGGCACTGGCGGCAATACTGGGAACGATGATGACAGTGAGCAAATATTCTACGCTCTCGACAACAGCAATATTCTGCTGAGCAAAGACTCGTTTCTTCCACCTGCAGGGGCGACAAGGAGATACCTGATGCAGGCAGTCATCGGCACGAACAATGACGATGAGCCTAGAGCGCCAGTGGTGCACATCAAGCAGGTCAGCAGAGACGGTAGGATTGGCGAGGGATGTCTTTCCCTCCTGTTCGATACTGATGGCGGCAGTAACGGGCGTTTCAGTTTCCATTTTATGCTTAGCGATGCGCAGGCAGAGAACATTTGGGGATTTAGCAGCATGTATAGCAATGACCCTTACAGCGAGGAGACTTTCTTCACTGTCGGGGTGCAGTTCCCCGATGGCCCTGGCAGCAGTATCAGCTACAGTGCGTTGCGTGCAGGAGCTGGGACTAACGGTAGCGTTCCTCTCGTGACCGCAAGACAACTGGCCGCGCAGGCTAGAGTATGGGGCATTGCCGAAGACATCGCGGCCGCGTTTGGTGCAGGCAGTGGTTGTGATTCACGTGGGCACAATCGCGCCTGTGCGGGCTGCATTCTACAGTAAGGAACATCAGGGCGATAGCGAAGCCCAGGCAAGCACGGGCGGTATTGCGGCTTGGTGCTCGGCGGTCATCGCGGTGCGCAATGCCGTCATCTCTTGGGCAATGATGGACGCAACCCGCTGCTCTAGCTCGCTGAGCTTTTCGCTTAGCGACTCTCGCAAGACCTGCAACTCGCTCTCCTGTCGGGTGGTAATGGCATGAAGTTGCTGCACGATGCTATCACTGCCCTGCTGCAAGGCAAGCAATTGTGCGGTGTGGGTGGCATCGCGAGCCGCAACTTCCCCCAGCTGTGTCGTGGTGCTATGCTGTAAAGTCTCCAGCACCTGCTGCTGCTGTTCGTGCTGGGCGCGCAAAACATCCTGTAACTGCTGCACCGCATGGTCGTGCAACACCGTAGCCTGCTGCGCCAACTCAGCCAGCAATATGCGCCCACCGCGGGATAAGTTTTCCAGGCTGCGCAAAATTTTCTGTGTTTGCAAAAAACTATCCTCGGTCACAGTCAATTTTGTTTTGCTTTGGGTGGCAAGCAGCAGGGCGCTGAATCTTTTCTGCAAGGCTTGGCTGGTATCGGCAACTACTGCACTCAGCTGTGCGGTCGCGGCTTGTAACTGTGTTTTGTGGCGAGTTTCGATGTCATCGGCGACTGAATTAACTGCTGCGGCCGAGCGTTGACGGGTGAGTGCGGCGCGGGTGCGTTCTTGGTAGGAGTACACATCCGTGGGGCGATAGAATGGTTTCAGGTAACGATCGACGCGCCGTCGACCGACACGCAGTTCACGTCCTGATATTTGTGTTAACCGCGATCGTTTGATGTCCAGTGCCGCCATCACGTCTTCGGCGGAGAGGGTAAAGTCCTCCTCGTCGCCACGTAACCAGACGACCATAGGTAGTGTGCCGCCGTTTTGCATCTGTTCTGAAGTGCTTTCCACGGTCGCTAAGATAACAAAAGAGATCGTAGTATTCAATCCTGCTGACGGAACACTGGGCGCATTGACCACATACAGTAGAGCAGTAGCAGGGCGTTTGCCAGCCAGGCAGCGGCGAACGGATTGACTGCACCTACACGTCCCAGTGCCGTACAAATACCGAGCACTAGCCAGTAGGTAAAGCCGATGGCAAATGTTGCCAGCACACCTTGCAAGGCACGCCGTTGGTAGACGAAGCCAAAGCGCAAGCCCAGCAAGACCACGAACAGTGCGGCACACGGGTAGGCGATTTTCAAATGCAAGTCCACCTGCTGGGCAAGCGTGTTTTCGCCGCGCGCGTGCCGCGAGACGATCAGCTGCTGGAGTTCAGCACGTCGCAGCTCCAGTGCTTGGCGTTGTTCACGCTGTAGCCAGGCGAGTTTGAACGGCAACTCAGCCACGTGCTGTTCTCTCTTCTCAGCTCGCACTAGCAAGCCACGGTGGTCGTAGTGTCTCACCTGTGTCTCGTGCAGTAGCCAGTCTTTGCCGCGATAATCGGCTTGGGCCGCGGTGGTAATAGTTTTTACCCCGAAATCATCCCGCAGGTGTATCTGCTTCAACCCCAGCAGGCGTTGGCGATAGGGGTCGTAAGTTCGGTAACGGAAAATCATATTGCCGTTCTTCAGCCAGACATGCTCGTCACGGCGGTACTGTGTGCCTCCCGCCATCTGTGCTTCTAAACGCCGCATTTTTTCGGCACTGACGGGCACGAGCCACTCGCCAGCAAAGCAGCCGAGCGCGCTGCACAACACACCCCCTGCCAGCAGCGGAGCGCACAAGAGTAGCGGCCCGGCCCCTGCGGCGCGCATGGCAGTGATCTCGTGGTTGCGTCCCAATACCAACATCGTCAGCACGGCAGCTAGCAAGGCTGCAACTGGCAAGGCCTGCACGACCATAAACGGCAGCTGATAAAAGTAAAACAGGGCAATGTCCAACGACGGTGGCTCGACTTTGCTGAAAAACACCCGTGCTCGATGGCTGAAATCAAAAAAAATGAACAAGAACAAGCACAGGGCGACAACTGCCAGTGCATAGCCGCAGTAACGTTTGAAAATATAGAAAAATAACCGCACCCTTACCTCCACAACCAGCATAGCCTTTTGCACGCATTAAGACGAGAGGGGGGGATTCTTTGCTCCCCCCACCCCCCATGTTGACATGGGGGGTGGGGGGAGCAAAGAGAGGAGCACAGACCCTACTTAGCACAAACCTCCGTTATCTTGGCACGGTGCAGGCCTACCGAGAAACTTGGGGGCAAGGACACCACTTAGCACAAACCTCCGTTGTCTTGGCACGGTGCAGCCCTACCGAGAAACTCGCCCTTGAGATAGGTGTGGCACATACCTTGTGCAAAAAAATAATCTAACGACAGTATTGGCAGTATTTGTGGTGCGAGTTTTCGTACGGCCTCACCGCGCCCTTCATGGAGCTCTCGGTAGGCAAGCCTGAACGCAACAGCCGAAAGGCCTGAGGGCAGTAACGAGAGGTCTGAGAGCAAGCAGCGAGCTAGCAAGCGAGCGTTGCAGAAAGCCGTAGCGCAGCGAACGGTCTCCCCGTGCCGTTCATGGAGCTCTTGGTGGGCAAGTCTCAACGCGACAGCCAAGAGGTTTGGGGGCAAGCAAAGGGGCTAGCAGGCAAGCCTGAATGCAATACAGGGAGATCAGAGCGCAAGGAGCGAGCTAGGAAGCGAGCGATACAAAAAGCAGCGTAGCGAGCGAAGCGAGCTAGGAAGCGAGCGTTACAAGGAGTCGCAGCGCAGCGTAGCGCAGCGCGTAGCGCGCCACGGCGCAGTGCAGCGTAGGCTCAGCTAGTGCTTGGTGACTTTCACCTTCAGATATGTGCTGCCACCACTTTTTTTGAAAAATTTCCATTGGCTTAGCCAGGTCGGTTTTTTAAACTTCACCCTGAAAGTAGCTGTTTCTTTTTCGTCCAATTGCAATATAAATTTCATTGTGAGCTTTTCACCTACGGTCCAGTTATCGTCCAAGACCAGCATCTCGAAAAACCTTTTGCCTGAATAGAGCTTTTGGCTTGAAAAACTGGGCGGATGCAGATCTAAAGGAGCAGAAAAATCCTCGGGGAGGACAGCAAAGCGATAGGGATTCAGCGCAGAGACCGCAACGCGTGCATAGCCTGCCAAGCCGCGTCGGATGTCTTCGCGGGCGGTGAACTGCAACGTTATCTCGGCAGTATCGCTGTCTGCAATCCGCTCGGCTGCCGAGATAGTGACCTCAGCCTCTTGTGTCGTAAGCACCTTTATTGGTGGTTCAGGTGACGGAGTAGGTGTCCCGCCTGGCACTTGTATATCGTCCTCGTCAGGCAGCGGCGACCTCGGTGGTATAAATATAAACATCGCGGGTGCATCACCTGTGTAGGTGAGATGGGGAATGGTGATATTGCTGCTATCTCTTTTTCCCCGATCCTCCCACCGCACCAGAGCCTGCACTTTGCCGGTGTTTTTGTCAGGCCAGATGAGGGTAAAGTATCTTTTTTTGTTAGGGCAATTGGCCATGGCTGTACACTTGAAAGCGCAAAAGGGTGCTTGTTCGAGACATGTGAATGTTCTGTGCTCAGCCATTTTTTCCAGCCCCGCTAGTTGATCTTGCACCGCGAAACCTTCTTTAAAACTAATCGTTGGCGGCCTGTCGGAATCGACACTCAACACCAAGCGACGGCAGTTGTCTGCGATCGTTTGCATGTCGAGGGGGCTGCCCTTGCTACGATACTTGGCAAAAAAACGATCACCAGAGAGTAGCAGGTGTTTTCTGCGCGGTGAAGAGGCACGATACTCCTCGCTAATCAGCTCCCCGTTGGGGCCGTCGAGCTCGTGCGTCACAATCTGACTGGCCATGCTCCTGTTGTTGGCGACGACAATATGACCATGGTCAGCATCGCCTTTTTCCTGCCAGTACTGCACGCAGGCCCGATCGCCGATGTAGTTGACAGCAACCTTCAAGGCATCATCTGCCGCGCCGATCGATTGCGCGACGCTCGTCTCTCCGACACGGTTTAGCTTGCATTGCCACAACAGGGTGGCAAGAGCCAAAGTCAGCGCTACTCTCATCGTGACTCCCTCGCTGAGCATTAATCAGGCAACTGCACGCCAGGCTTATCGTAACTAACTGTCGGCAACCTTAGGTTTTTTTCGCTCTTGCTCTGCGAGGCTTTTTTGTAACGCTCGCTTCCTAGCTCGCTTCGCTCGCTACGCTGCTTTTTGTATCGCTCGCTTCCTAGCTCGCTTTTTGCTCTCAGGCATCTTGCTACTGCGTTGAGGCTTGCTCTCAGGCTTCTCGTGGTCGCGTGCAGGCTTGCCTACCGAGAGCTCCATGAAGGGCGGGGCGAGGCCGTACGAAAACGACCGCAGATATTGCCAATACTGCAACCAGGTTATTTTTTTGCACAAGGCATGTGCTTATACATATTCGTGGGGAGTTTCTCGGTAGGGCTGCGCCTCGCCAAGATAACGGAGGTTTGGGCTAAGTGGTGTCCTTGCCCCCAAGCCTTCTCGCGGTTGCCTCCACCCTCAGTGCTGCCCTTGCTTCATCTCTCCCCACATGACTGGTTTTTTGCCGCGGGCACCGACGGATAGCGTCAGCGGATGTTTGAGCAACAACGCGATCATGCGGTCGAGCTTAGCCTCGCGCGCCAGAGCGAGGGCACTGCGGCCGCGCTTATCCCGCAGAAACGGCTTGATGCCCTTGTGGGCGAGTAACTCTGTCACGACTCCCTCCTCTTCATACATGACAGCGTAGTGCAGCGCGGTAAATCCGCCCGCATCCTGAGCGTTGACATCAATCTTGGGGTCTTCATCAAGCATCTGTATGGCATACTTGGCATGCCCGTGCTTAACCTCGAAGATGAACGGATACTTAGGTATACAACCGCGCGGCGATTCCTCGAACACGTAATCGGGAAAAAAGCAGTCTTCGAGCGCTAACCCCTCGTGAAAACGCTTGTAGAGCCACAGGATGCCCTTTCTGTCGTCTTCACTGATTCCTAGTAGTCCAGACATCTTAGATGGTGGCTGGGTGCCCGCAGTTTGCTTTAAGCCACCAGTACTGACAAATATATCGCGAAGGTAGGTATCGCCTAAGCCGAACGCATGCCCCAGTTCATGGGTTAGTGCAGCAACCAACCCCAAAGTAATTTTAGTACCTCTTCGCATGTAGATATCAGGTGGGCTTGCCCGACCAACCGTCGTAGTTGAACGGCCTTGTTGGCATTCAAACGTTATCCGCGTATCCACCGCCTTCCGTCCTGCGGGGTCGCTAAACCGGTCGCCGTCGAAGTCAGGTTGTAGCTGATAACGAAAGTCATCGGTGATCGGACGGGCTGGCTGCATCTCCTGCAACGGCTGTAGCCAGGTCCGTAGTGCCGTGGTAATCGCCTCCTTCAGTTGTTTGCTGTTCTGGCGCGCCTCAGGTGGACAATCAGCGCTGTAACGGTAGCCGATTGTCCAGTGCTTCTTGTCGATTTTACGAATGAGCAGATTGAACTGTACGCCGCTAGTATGTTCAAGTGCTGAAAATTTATCCCGACTAGCAGGTTGCCTGACAATGCATCCGCTGAGCAGGACGATGGCCACCATTAGCTTAGCGTTCACCGTGGCGGTATGTTGAGAGTACATTGGTTCGGCTCCCTTGCTATTTGTGCGGTATTTCCTGTTATGTTGCATCCAGTGTTGTGTATGTCGCCCATCAAGGTATTGGCAAGACTTCTAACTGCTGACATAGATTGGTTTGTCCGATGTGTATTGTTTTTAATACAGGTATACATACTCTCTATAGATGGAACTATCCCCACGCTATTCATGGCACATTCGGCGGCAATATCACTTACAGTATCGATGCTTGACAGGGTGGCTAGGCTACTGCCACATGCCTCTCGCAACCCGTCATACTTTATCCCACTGTCACCTCCTTTGTCTGTCGGGCGTAAACTGTGCACCGTAGTCAGAATGCAGGCCGCGCGTACCGTCAGTATGTTAAGCCCGCTGACATTGGTGCAACAGTTAGGAAATGGACGTAGAGCCTTGCCTGAGGCACAGTCACTAGCTATCGTAGGTCTGGTCCCAGTGCAACACTCTGCGCTTGGATCACACGGGTCATCAATTGTTTGTTCACACTCACAATCAGTTAGATTGAGTGTGTATGTTCCCCCCGTCATGCGCTTACAAGTTTCCTGTGCGACAGCCACATTGCAGGAGCAAATGTAATAGCAATCACCGAACTTTGACCAGGCATAGTTAGGGTTGAGTGAGCTGCAATCACAGGAAGCTCCCCAGCTCAGCTCCCGATCTTCGCACGCCTCTTGCTCCGTTTTATCACAGGCACAGACGCACGATCCCTTGGTAGTATGAACTTGGTAGCCACTGCAGGTAGCACAGGCTCTGCACTCGCACTCTTCCGACAACCATTCCCCCTTCTTACAACTGAGGGAGCACTTGCAACAATCGGCCGCACTGGCATCGAAGCTCCAGCCGCCACCTTTAGTGCAGGTAGTTACCGCCGCTCCCGTGGGGCCATCGGGACAGCATTGCGTCGCCGTATCACAGGTTGTGGTCGGCGTGCCTGGAGGAGGTGGAGGAGGTGGAGGCGTTGGGTGGCACACGCAATCAGAGCCGCGATATTCGTTAGCACCGGGACAGCTCGTGTTGCACGCACAGCAGCCATCACTGCTGGGGGTCTTACTGGCATCGAAGCTCCAGCCGCCACCTCTAGTGCAAGTAGTTACCGCCGCTCCTGTGGGGCCATCGGGACAGCATTGTACCGCCGTATCACAGGTTATGGTCGGCGTGCTGGGGGGTGTGAAGATAGGCGGCAAGGGAGCTCCCCCACCTCCCCCACTGCTCGGAGGGCAGTGCTTGGTGATATTACGGCAGACTTCGGGCCTGCCGTTGACATTCATAGCCACCACATCACCGCTGTTTGCCCCACATTCAACCGTACCGATCCCCCTGCAGTCAGGATATATCCAACGTTGATCGGCATCAGATGCCGCACCCGCCACGACTCGCATCCCGCCGTCGGCCAGCCGATAGAGATAACGCAGAGTGCGAACCGACTCAGGTTGAAAGCCGAGATGATTGCATAACCCTTGATCAAGCTCTTCGTCGGGGGCACAGGGATGTTGTCCCGTGCGACCTCTGCCATCTCGGTAGCCAATGCCGTTCATGCCAGTCATAGGGTCACCATAGTAGTATTTGAAATGATCGATCTTATACGCTGCCTGCAAAGATACTATGTGCGATAAATTACTCTTCGCCTCCCCGCGGCGTGACTGCACCATAAAGGCATGGTAACGTGGCCAAGCTAGCGTTACTAAAATGCCAACGATACCGATCGCCACCATCAGCTCGACGAGACTAAAACCTGCAACTCTCGTTCGGCACACTGCATCACCTACTTTACAAAAAATAAACTTCGCTTCCGCATAAACTCATCGTCCGTTTTTTTTTTGCTTTAGATATTTATTAATTCGTAAAAATTTATTAAATTTTTGCAATAAAACTACTAGCTTATAGCTTGCAGGGGTAGTTGGCTTAAGCTCTGGTTTTGTGAACACTAAAAAAAACTAGGCAGTCTCTCAAGCGACGCCTAAGGCTGAGGTAAGACACGAACGTGGGGAGTAATAAAGAGACTAGCTGTGCGGCACAGCTCGGTGTTGGTGTAGGTTGTTGCGATGCAAGCTCATGTGGCCACGCTGGATGCCTTCGCTGCTCAAGGCGCGCAAGGCGGCGAGGTTTTGTCCTAGACCCGCGCAGCAGATAATTTCTGCGAGCTCTTGCGCGGTGGGCTTGCCGAGAATTTTCAGGGCGGCGCGGGCCGCGGGATGTAACTTAGTCACGCCACCGACCGTGCCCACCGCGAGCGGCAGTTCTAATTCGCCGCGCAGACAGTCGCGCCCGAGTTTGCTCCATTGAGCCAGGGGTTGATAGCTGCCGTTACGCCCCGCATAGGCATGTGCCCCCGCTTCTACAGCACGCCAATCGTTGCCCGTAGCGATGACTACTGCGTCGATGCCGTTCATGATGCCCTTGTTGTTGGTGGCCGCGCGGTAGGGGTCATGACAAGCAAACTGATGCGCACGCACGATGCGATCGATGATTGCGCTACCGCGAAAACGCGGGCAGGACAGATCCTCGGCAGGAATTTCACAGACAGCCCGCACACGACGACGGTCGTTGAGGTTGGTGAGAATCTGCAAGCCGACCTCGCACGGCAGCAGTTCGAGCAGTTGTGCCGACATGCGTTCGCAGATGGTGTTGACGATGTTTGCCCCCATAGCATTACCGCTGTTGACATGCACATGCACGATCAGCACTGCGAGTGGCTGGATATATTTCCAATCGAGATCGCACACGCCGCCGCCGCGTGCCACTAGCCGTTCCTGTCCCGCGTTGGCAGTCGCCAGCAATTGCTCACGGTGGGCGGTCAAAATGGCATCAAAGGCACAGCTCTCCTTGAGAAATAGCTGAATCTGCCCAGTCATAATCGGCTCGGTGCTCTGCGAACTGAACCCTCCACCGCGCCGCACGATCTTCGCCGCATGACTGGCTGCCGCCAACACGCTGGTCTCTTCGACGACCATGGGCAGCAAATATTCACAGCCGTTGATAAGAAAGTTAGTGGCAATCCCCAGCGGCAAACTGTAGGTACCGATGGCATTCTCGATGAAGGTGTCGGTCAATTCTCTGGCAATGCTGCCGTAGTTTTCTAGGCTTTGTGTCTCGGTGGTTGACAGCTCACCCGCGCAAGCTGCGATGCGCGTGCGTTCCCGCAACGGCAACTGATAAAAGCCTGGCAGCCGTGACGAAAACTGTCGCCGCCGTTGCCCGGCCCGCGCCGTCCAACGATGTTTCATTGTTTGCTTCGCCCGTGCATAAGTTGCCCGAATCTATCACGATAAGGTGCGTCAAGACAGAGGGAAGCTGGCAACGTCGCCAGCTTGCGGTTACCAGTGCTCAGCATCGTAACCTTCAGTCCTCGGATAAAACCATCCATAACCTTGATCGCTTCCACATCGCTGACCAGTGCGGCTTTCAGTAGTGGCAGGCCCAAGCCAACCATATCAGCCCCCAGTGCCAGTGCTTTCGCCGCGGTCAGTCCATCACGCACCCCACCAGTGGCAAGCAAAGGGCAGTGTGGCAAAGCCTCCCGCAATACTGCCGTGTTGTAGGCGGTAGGAATGCCCCAGTTGCGAAACGCTCGTGCTAGCTGGCGTGTCTCGTCGTCCGCGCTGCGCAGACCTTCAACCCAACTCCAGGACGTGCCGCCCTGGCCACCGACATCAAGGGCAGCAACCCCGTTCTCAAACAAGCGGGTGGCAGTCTGCACGTCGATGCCGAAGCCGACTTCTTTGACGATGATGGGCACGGGAAAATTTTGCGCCAGCTCGCTTAGTTGTTGCAAAACGCCCCGAAAATTACGACTGCCTTCAGGTTGTATGAGTTCCTGCATGACATTGAGATGGATGGCAAGCGCGTCAGCCTCGATCATCTCCACGGCACGCATACAGAGGTCGCGTTGCAAATGCGAGATACCAAGATTGGCGAGTAGAAATATATCGGGAGCGTGCAGGCGTGGGTTGTTGGTGCGGCCAAGCTCTGGGTTTTCAAGGGCAATGCGTTGCGATCCAACTCCCATCGGAATGTTGTGGTGTGCCGCGCAGCGCGCTAAGTTGCGGTTAATGATCGCGCCACGTTCCACGCCGAAGGTCATGCCGCTGATGATGAACGGCGCGGCAAAGCTACGTCCACACAAAGTTGCCCGCGTATCGAGTTCGTGCCAATCCAGTTCGGGCAGGGTGCGAGGACAGAAGCTTAACTGCGCAAACCCAGTGCCGCCATCGGTCGCCTCAACATCTTGGCTGGCACAGAGATCGATGTGCTGTTCCTTGCGGGTGGCAATTGGTTCAGGCATAGCCATATAGATTAAGTTAAAGCAAAACCCCAGCCATGTTCGCACGAATGTCGGGGTGAAAACAAGCTACTAGGCCACATCGTTGCAGCTGGTGCCTGCCCATCAAGTCGCCTTGCCCAATTCTCGCACCACCAGCGTGCCACTGACCAGTGCCAGTGCTGCGAGCGCGCCGAGCACGAGTGCTAACATGTCGGCCCGCCAGACGACTAGCACCAGATATACGCTACCGCCGAGCAGCGGCAACTTGAGCAAGCTCAGCAGCACGAGCAGACGGTAGCGTCCCATCTGCGTGCTGTTGCGCCACATATAGCGAAACAGCAGGACTAGGAGCAAAATGTCCAACCCAAAGAGCAGCAAGCCAGCCCCGAAACTAGCGATCATGTTCATCTTGGCTCTTCTCCTGACGCAGCATGAATTTAAAAAAAACATAATAGTTTTGGGCAATTAAAATTATTCCAACGATAACCGTAATCGCTAACCACGAAACCGATGCCAGTGGCACCTGGCGATCGAGATAGTCGCCGACGAAAATACAGGCAACCACGATAGCGACCAGATGGAAGGACAGTGCCAGTACCAACATCAGCGCCCGAGTCATTGTCCCCTCGCTCGACGAATACTCCGCGGGCGGCAAGCTAACACGCAGGCTAAAGATTGCCAAGCACCGCCTGGCAGAGATGGAAGTTACTTTGAGGGTGTGTTAGCCAGGGGGTGTTGCGCCGTCCAGATAGCGCGACAACACCTCTTCGACAATGGTCAGTGACATGCTGCTATTGTGTCTAACTTCAGGAGCGCGTAATTCAGCCAGAGCTGTTTCCTTGCCTGGCTGCATGGAGACGATTTGCCCCACCCGCTGATGGGCGTGATGTAAGGCAAGTCCTATCGCTAAGGTAATTGGAATCAACTTCTTTACATCGGCAACGATGGCGCGGCTTATCAACAGGCTGAGTGCTACCAGTGCTACAGAAAAGCCGATTTGCTTGGCATGTTCGCCCGTCCCGCGCTGCAAATCTGCAGCGAGACGTTGTTGCGCCGCGGCCAGCTCTGCCGTCGTATAGATACGCGGCAGTACCGCTTGGCACAGCTCCTTGCCTGCCTCCTGCTGTTCATCACCATGACGATAGGCGTGCAGATCGCGCTCGTGGTTGCAACGCAACAACAGCCAACCATCTACAGAGCGCACAAACCCTAACACTCCTGCGGACGCACCGCGCACCACATAGGCAGGCACGGATACCTGCCTACCACAACTGCTCAGCGCACCTATAACCACCGCGAACACAACCACACGCCCCAAGCGCCCCTCCACCGAAAACCTGTCCTGATGTTCTTCAACCGCGCTGCTTATCACGATAGATAGGTGGCTGTCAACCGCAAACTTCAGCTGTAGATAACGCGAATATCGGGTTTTTTTCAGGGGGTCACTACACTGAGATAGGTTGTGAGCACATGCAGGGAGGCTTGGGGGCAGGAGTGAACGCAATACAGGGAGATCAGAGCACAAGCAGCGAGGGAGCGAGAAAGCGGCAAACAGTCTCGTAAGGCGAGCGTTACAAAAAAGCCGCAGCGCAGCGAACGGTCTCCCCGCGCCGTTCATAAAGCTCTCGGTGGGCAAGAGGTGGGGGTAACCGCCGAGAGGCAAAGACCTTACTTACCACAAACCTCCGCTGTCTTGGCACGGCACAGACCTGCCGAGAAACTCTCCCTTGAGTTAGGTGCAAGTACATGCCTTGTGCAAAGGCATAATCTGAACGCAATAACGAGAGGTCTGAGAATATGCAGCGAGCTAGAAAGCGAGCGATGCAAAAAGCCGCAGCGCAGCGAACGGTCTTGCCGCACCATTCATGGAGCTCTCGGTAGGCAAGAGGTGTGGGCAACAGCCGAGAAGTCTGATGACGAGCCCGAACGCAGTAACGAGAGATCAGAGTGCAAGCAGCGAGGGAGCTAGAAAGCGGCAAACAGTCTCGTAAGGCGAGCGATACAAAAAAGCCGCGTGCCACGGCACAGCCCTACCGATAAACTTGGGGGCAAAGACACCACTTAGCCCTTACCTCCGTTGTCTTGGCAGAGCGCAGACCTGCCGAGAAACTCTCCCTAAAATAGGTTGTGAGTACATGCCTTGTGCAAAGGCATAATCTGAACGCAATAGCAAGAGGTATGAGTGCAAGGAGCGAGCTAGGAAGCGAGCGTTACAAAAAAGCCTCGTAGACGAGCGTTACAAAAAGCAGCGAAGCGAGCTAGCAAGCGAGCGTTACAAAAAAGCCGCGTGCCGCGCCGCGTAGCGCACAGCACGCAGGCGGCGGCAGTTAGCGCAACTCCAGTCACCAGTTTTGTTGACGTTGTTTGGGTGCAGGCTGCAAGTTGCGCGGTTTAACACCGATATGCCCGCTTTCCAATTGCCGTAACAGCCGCGCAACTTCTTCTGCACTCAAGCCGTGCTGTTCCTGAGCCGTGGCTTTATCCGCCTGCGCGTCTGCGGCTTGCTGTTGTGCCTGACCAGCTTGTTGCTGTTTGTTTTGATTTTGTTGCTCGTCGCCGTTTTGCTCGCGCTTGTTTTGTTGTTGTTCGTTTTGATTTTGCTGTTCGTTTTGTTGTTGTTGCTCGTTTTGTTGTTGTTGCTCGTTTTGATTTTGCTGTTCGTTTTGATTTTGCTGTTCGTTTTGTTGTTGTTGTTCGTTTTGTTGTTGTTGTTCGTTTTGATTTTGCTGCTTGTTTTGATTTTGTTGTTCGTTTTGATTTTGCTGCTTGTTTTGTTGTTGTTTTTTAATTTGTTCTTTTACCCAGGCGAGATTTTCCGCGGCTTTTTGATTTTGGGGGTCGTGCTGCAGCACTTCTTCGTAGGCTTGTTGTGCGGCTTGGAGGTTTTGTTGGGCGACGTGGCTATTGCCGAGATTGAAGCGGGCTTGGTTGGCTAAGTGTGGGTCTGGTGCTTGCGCGGCTTTGCTAAAACCGCGGGCGGCGTTGGCGTAATCACCCGCGTGGAATTGGCTAACGGCACGGTTGTAGATAGCTGCAAAGTCATCGGGGCTTGCAATTTCCTGCTTTAGAAATGCTTGGGCTGCTTCTTGATATTTTTTTTGTTCAAACAGCTTGTGCCCATCTTGTGCCCTGCCGACACTGGGCAGCAGGCACACGAGTAGTAGTGACAGGCGCAGTCTGCGGGCAAGTAAAAATTCTAGCCACAGCAGCAGCAATGCAGCTATCAGTGGCACATGAAAATGCTCGTGCCATATCTTTTTGCGGCTAGATCCTTGTTCGGTGCTATCGATTTGTTTTCTGATGCCGCGCTGATAGACCTGTTGCAGGTCAAAATCACCGCTGACTGAACGCACATATGTGCCGCCTGTGGTCAGTGCAATGGCTTGCAGTGTTTTCTCATCGAGGCGAGTCAGGACCAGGTTGCCCTGTGCATCTTTGACAAAACCACCGTCCTGTGCAGGGATGGGCGCGCCCTCGGCAGCACCGATACCGATGGCAAAAATTTTCACGCCCGCGTCCTTTGCCTGTTGCGCGGCGGCCAGCGGTGCAGTGCCTTGATCTTCACCGTCGGTAATGAGAATGATAGCTGCACCTTCAGGGGCTGAGGATTTTTCCACACTGCGTAAGGCAAGCTGCAATGCCGCCCCGATGGCAGTGCCTCGCACAGGGATCAACGTGGGGTGCAGGTGATCGAGGAACAGTTGTGCCGCGGCGTAATCGACCGTTAACGGACACTGCACGAAAGCTGCGCCTGCAAAAGCAATTAAACTCAAACGGTCGCCATCCAGCATGCTCAACAGGTCGGAGAGTTTGCGTTTGGCACGTTGCAAACGATTAGGGGTAATGTCGGTGGCTAGCATGCTGCGGGAGACATCGAGCACGACATAGATGTCGCGGCCGCTTTGCTCACGCACAACCCATTCAAAACCGAAACGGGGCTGTGCTAATGCCAGCACCAGCAGCGCGCCAGCAAGCGCGAGCAGCAGGTAACGCGTGCGCGGCCAAGCTGCAGGTCGGCAGAGGCGAGCGAGATGGGGGGTGGCGGCAAAGCGTTGCAAGCGTCGGCGCAGGCTGCGTTGGCCGAGATAAAACAGATACAGCAGCGGCGGCAACATCCATAGATACAGCAAGTTTTGTTCGACGGCGAAGGTCATGGCAATCTCCGCAGGCGAGTCAGTGCCAGCAGGTGTTCGAGTAGGAACAGCAGCAGTGCAGGCCAGAGCAGATAAGCGTAGAGCTCTTGATATTCGTGGTAGACATGCTGTTCTTTGGTGGTTTTTTCTAGCGTGTCGATGGTGCGGTAAATTTCTTGCAGTGCGTCGCTATCGGTGGCTTGGAAATAGCGCCCGCCGGTGGTGGTGGCGATTTTTTGTAGAAGTTTGGCATCGAGGGGCACATGTTGGTAAATGACGCGCCCGCGGTGGGGCACAGGCACAGGGTCGTTGCCGCCAATCCCGACGGTGTAGATCTTGATATGTTGGCTTTGTGCGGCTTGCATGGCTAGCAGGGGGGTAAGTCGTCCTGCCGTGTTCTCCCCATCGGTGAGGAGGATGGCGACTTTGCTCTGGGCTTCGATATCTTTCAGACGATTGGTGGCGACACCGATAGCATCGCCGATCGCAGTGTTTTCACCCGCCATGCCGATTTCAACTTGCGCGAGGAATTGTTGCAGGACATCGTAGTCGGTAGTCAACGGTGCTTGGGTGTAGGCCGCGTCACCGAAGACGATCATGCCAATACGGTCATTGTGGCGGGCGGCGATAAACGCAGCCAGCACCTCTTTGACCACCGCGAGACGGTTCTGCCGCTCGCCATCAGCGTCAAAAAAATCAAGGGCACGCATACTGCCTGAAGTGTCGATGACCAGCATCAGGTCGAGGCCTGAGGTCCGTTGCTTATGTTGTCCGCTGATTTGCTGCGGACGGGCGGCGGCGATAATAATTAGCACCATGCTCAGCAGGCGCAGAGCAAACAGCGTGTGTTTGGCCAGACCGAGATACGCGGGGCGGGGCAAGGTGGCTAGCAGATCCGTGTGGGAAAATTTTATTTTGTTGGTGTGGCGAGTATAGAAATAGAGCACGGGCAGGAGCAGTAGAGCTAGCAGCAGTAGCCAGGGAGAGGCTAGGTGGATATTCACAACTCAACCCTCCCGCGCCGTCAACTGCTGCATCCATTTGATCACCTGCTGATGGTCTTGTTGGGCTTGCTCAAAATCACTCGGTTGGGCGGCAAACTTGATAGCATCAGCACGGTGCATGAATTCCTCTATATTCTCCAGCGTCGTGCGCGCCAGAGGTAGTTTTTGTAATTGGGGGATAACTTCGCGCTGCGTTGCCCCGATAACTGGCAATTGCAGGCGGTATTCGATCAGTTCTCGCCACGCCAGACTCAATTCAAAAAAGTAATTCTCCTGCACCTTGCCGACGGGAAAGGGCTGAGGTGGTTTGAGACGAATTATTTTAGCACGAGCATCACGCACGCGGTCACGCGGCGCAGCTGCTGCCTGTGTTACTACCGTTGGCCGGCGATAGCGCCAGTAAAAGACCATAGCTGCAGCGAGCACCGCGATTATTGCCAATATGATAGCCACCGTCGTCAGCGGAAAATGCGGCGGCAGCAGTGTATAAATGCCGTGTGGCGGGGACGAAGGCATCAGCGTTTCCTGTTGAAAGTGCGTTGATGCAGGAATGTCATCAGCGGTCGTGCCGTCGAACTGGCAGTAGTGATGACGAAGTTGTCGATGTTGTTTTGGCGCAGCAGTCTTTGTAGGCGGCGCTGGCGCTGCTGTTGTGCTTGTTGCAACGCGGCACGGGTGCGAGGATTGCTGGTGTCGATGGTAATGCTGGTACCGCTCTCGCTGTCGACAAAGTCGAGCAGTCCGCTGGCAGATAGATGTGCCTCGCGTTCATCTTGCACCTGCACGGCAACGAGGTCGTGGCGACGGGCGACGTTAGCGAGGTGCAATTGAGGGGTAATAAAATCAGAAATTAAGAAGCACATGTGTTTTTTGTGGGTAACTTTCATCAAGAAGTCGAGCACCTGTTTGAAATCTGTGCCCGAACTAAACTGTCTCGGCGTGAGAATGCTTTTGATGATGTGCCAGACATGACTGCGTCCTTTGGCGGCAGGGATGTACTGCTCGATGCGGTCGGAGAACAGAATTAAGCCAACACGATCGTTGTTACGGATGGCTAGGAAAGCGAGCACGGCAGCAAGTTCGGCGGCGCTCTCTTGTTTGGACGCGGGGTGCGAGCCGAAATGTTGTGAGGCACTGACATCGATCAAGAGCATCAAAGTCATCTCCCGTTCTTCTCGCATAATCTTGACGTAGGGGTAGTTCATGCGGGCGGTGACGTTCCAATCGATGTTGCGCACGTCGTCACCAAACTGATAGGCCCTGAGCGTGTCGAATTCCATGCCTTGCCCTTTGAAGGCACTGAGGTATTCGCCGCCCAGCACTTCGTTAGCGATAAAGCCGGCCTTAAGCTCGATGTGTTTTATTTCTTTGAGCAGTTGTGGTGTCAGCATGGTGTGTGGCTCAAGGAACTTCGATGGTCGCTAACAACTGCTGGATAACATCATCGCTGCTCTTGTCCTCGGCTTCGGCCTCGTAGGTCAGCAAAATCCGATGCCGCAGGATATCGTGGGCTACGTCCTTCACATCTTGGGGTGTAACGTAACTACGCCCGCAGAGCATGGCGTTGATGCGAGCAGTTTTTTCGAGATTGATCGAGGCACGGGGGCTAGCCCCGAAAGCTATGTGGTTGCGTAGTTCCTTGAGGCGGTAGTCCTGCGGGCGGCGGGTGGCAAAGACAAGATCGACGATATAGCGGCGGACTTTGTCGGCCAGATGCACCCGCGGGGCGAGGTCGCGGATACGCAGCAGGTCGGCAGCACTGGCGACGCAGTTGAGGGGTATCTGCTTGCCGCTGGCGATGCGTGTCATAATCAGTTGTTCGTCGGCGGGCGAAGGGTAAGAAATTTTAAGTTTGAACAGAAAACGATCGACTTGTGCCTCAGGCAAAGCATATGTGCCTTCCTGTTCGATGGGGTTCTGGGTTGCCATGACGAGAAACGGCCGCGGCAAGGTGAAAGTCTCGCTGGCGATCGTCACCTGCCGTTCTTGCATCGCCTCTAGCAATGCCGACTGCACTTTTGCAGGTGCACGGTTGATCTCGTCGGCCAGCAATAAGTTGGTGAAGATTGCGCCTTTCCTGACACTAAACTCGGTGGTCTTGGGCGAGTATACCTGTGTGCCAGTCACATCGGCAGGCAGCAGGTCGGGGGTGAATTGAATACGGCTGAAGGAGAGGTCGAGCACCTCACCGAGCGCCTTGATAGTGGAGGTCTTCGCCAAGCCTGGCAAGCCTTCGAGCAGCACATGGCCATCGGCGAAAATAGCCATCAGCAAGCGCTTACTGAGCTCCGTCTGGCCGACGATCAAGCGACCTAGTTCGGCACTGATCCGCGCGACAAGCTCACCTGCCTGCTCTATCGCAGGCGTGATGTCTTCTTGTTGGTAATCTGCTTCCGTCACATCTTCCTCCCTCTCCTTCTGATTTTATTCAGATTTTTGGGTGGTGCAAGGTCTTTGTCGCAGCGATTCTCCGAGACGGGCATCTACTCCTGCCCCCACTCAGGTAAGCGGTAGCAGACCAAGGGTATCACGCACCCTGTTGAGGGTCTGTTGGGCGGTGGCCTGTGCTTGCGCGCTGCCTGTATCGAGTATGCGCCGCAGGCTCGTGCGGTCGGCTAGCAGCGTGTTGATTTTGCCCTGGATGTCTCGCAGGGCGGCGACAACCACATCGGCGGTGTCGCTTTTGAGTTTGCCATAACTCTGTTCCTGATAGCGGCTGCAGACCTCTGCTAGTGGCAGGTCGAGCAGGACGGCTTGCATCACCAGCAGGTTGCTGACGCCAGGCTTGTTGTCGGGGTCGTAGCTAATGTCGCGGCCAGAATCGGTGGTCGCACGTTTTATTTTGCGGCTGATAGTGTCGGCATCATCGCTGAGAAAAATTACGCCGTCGGCATGGGTGGCAGTCTTGCTCATTTTGATATGGGGGTAGCGCAAATCCATGATCTTCGCCCCGACGGGGGCGATATATGGTGCAGGAACTTTGAACAGCGGTTGCCCGCAATGCTTGTTGAGACGTTGCGCGAGGGTGCGGGTAAGTTCGAGATGCTGCCGCTGATCTTCGCCTACCGGCACCAGCGCCGCCTGATAGAGGAGAATGTCGGCAGCCATCAACACGGGATAGTTGAACAGCCCCGCGGGTATGTTTGCCCCTTCCTTGACACTCTTGTCCTTGAACTGTGTCATGCGGCCTAGTTCGCCCATCCACGTGAAGCAGTTCAGTATCCACGCCAACTCGCAGTGTGCGGCAATGTGCGACTGCACGAACAGGCAAGCCTGGGCCGGGTTGATGCCCGCGGCAAGATAGGTAGCCAGTGCATACCAGCTGTTAGCGGCAAGCTCACCGCCACCACGTGCCGTGACCAGTGAGTGCAGATCGACGACGGCAAAATAGCAGCGATACTGCTGTTGCAGTTTGACCCAGTTTTTTAATGCACCGAGATAATTGCCGAGCGTAATCTGGTTGGTCGGTTGAATGCCAGAGAGAATTGTCTGCGGTGTTGTCATTGCTAGCTCCAAGCGCTGTCATTTTACCGCAACTGTCTATGCCAAGGCAAAAATTTTCTAACAATCACCGCCAACTGTGCTACGCTGCGGCAGCGATGGCGCAAACTTACTTCATCTCGGCAGGCGAATGTTCAGGCGATATGCTTGGTGCGGAGCTGATCGCGGCGTTGCGCGAGCATTACCCCGACCTCCAGCCCTTCGGTCTTTGCGGCCCTGCCATGCAAGCCTTAGGCGCTGAAGCGCTGACTGATTTCCACGCCTTAGCCGTCGTCGGCATAGCTGAGCTGTGGACGAAGCTGCACCGTTTCCGGCACTTGGAGCACAGTCTGGTTGCCCAAATAGCCCGCCGCCAGCCGAGTTTTGCGGTGCTGATCGATTATCCGGGCCTGCACTTCCGTCTGGCTGAACTGCTCAAACTTTGCAACGTGCCTGTCTTTCAATACGTCGCCCCTAAGACTTGGGCGTGGGGAGAGTCGCGCACCGAGGCACTGGCACGTGACTTTCGGGCGGTGCTCGGCATTCTGCCCTTTGAAGAAAAATTTTTTCAACGCCGTGCCGTCAACTATCACTATGTGGGCACGCCGCTGCTCGATCGCCTGGCCGCGCTGCATGTGCCGCCCGCCCTGCAAGAGTTGTGTCGGGGACAACGGGTGCTCGCCTGCTTGCCTGGCAGTCGTGACGAAGAGCTGCGTCGGCACTTGCCCCTAGTGATGGAAACTATCGCCGCGCTGCCAGCATGCCTGCCGCTGATTCCACTTGCACCGAGCTTAAGCATTGCCCAGTGTTGCGCTTTGACAGGTTTAACGGCGGAGCGGTTGGCGATCGATGTGCCATGCTATCGCTGCGGCCCGGCAATAATTGTCGAAGGGCATAGCCTGGCGGTGCTCAAGCTTGCCGCGGTCGCACTGGTTGCCTCGGGGACCGCAACGCTGGAGTGTGCCTTGTCGGGTGTGCCCGCGGCAGTTTTTTACAAGACTAGCCCCCTCACTTATGCGCTGGCGAAAGACAACCTCAATATCAATTTTATCAGCCTCATCAACATCATGCGTGGCAAACAGGTCGTGCGTGAGTTTATTCAAGACTTTGCCGTCGCCGAACTTGTCAACACCCTACAAGAGCTGCTCGACGACGATGACGGCAGGGCTGCCATGATGCGCACGGAATACGAGGAGCTGGCCGCGCCGCTGCACGGTAACGCGGCGACCCGTGCTGCCCAACTCGTTAGCAATTATCTGCACTGATGCTTAAAGATTTTTTTTTGCCGCCGCTGCTTGCCTGCAAAAAGCAACTCGTGCTGTTGTTTTTTTCTTTGCTAATTATCACCCTCATGCAGGCGCTGTTTCTGCTGTTGACAGGCCCCGTGCTGACCCTGCTGTTTTCCGACCCGCAGGCCACCCTGTCCCTCGCACAACTGTCACCGCAGGCCGCCCGTCTGCTGCCTGAAGTGAGCTTCCCGCGTGCTTTTTTTCTGCTCTGGCTGCCACTACTGCTAGCACTGACGGGTTTCATCAAGAGTGCTTGTGCCTATCTGTTTCGCTACTGCCAAAACTACATCTCGCTGTGGATGGCTAAGCACCTGCGGCAGGAGTTGTGCACCGCAATCATCGCCCAGCCCTACGAGTCTTTCTTGCACAAGCCTGCCGCGCACTGGATGTCGATCGTTATGAACGATACTTTTTTGCTACAAACACGCTTCTCCGACATCATGACCTGTTTTGTTAGAAACGCGGCACAGGTCTGCACCTGTGTCGTAGTGTTGGCGTGGCTTCACTATCCATCGGCACTGGCATTGATTGTGATTGCCTGTATGCTAACCTTTATTTTGCGCAACCTAAGTCGGCGTATCGTTGCCTTTGCCGCAGAATATCAGGCGAAACTGGCAGACATCAGTGCACGGGTGATGGATTTGCGCCAACGGTTTGAGTTTATTCGTAGTCAGGGCGGCATGGCCTTGGAAATGCAAAAGTTTGCCGATAGCAGCCAGGCCTATTATCGTGCGGTGCGGCGCTCGATACTGGTGCGCACAGGACTGTCGCCGCTGTCGGAGTTCATCGGCGTGGTAATTTTTGCCGCCGTCGTGCTGTTGATCAATCAACGCCTCTGGCTGCTCGACAGTGCACCTGTAGTGATCGTGCAGTTTCTCGTCGCCCTAGGCATGGTGCTGAAGCCACTGCGTAATTTTACCGACCAGCTCTCCGCGCTGCAAGAAACACGTGGGGCACTGCAATCCTGCTGCAAAATTCTCGCCCTGCCACGACCACAATTAACGCCCACGAAATCCATCGCCGCGCGGCAAAAAGATTTTGTCATCGAGCGGGTGGTCATTCCCTGTGATACTGACGATGAACTAGTCTTCACCGCACTGCCCATCAAATTCGGCACGATCACCGCCCTTATCGGCAGCAGCGGTGCAGGCAAGTCTTCGCTGGCTAAGGTGCTGGCAGGTTTAATTACACCCTCGCAATGGCAATGCCAACATGACCTCGCATCACTCAGTCAACAGGTCTCGTATGCAGGACAAAAGCCGTTTCTGTTTCACGATACACTGCAAGACAACCTCTGCTATGGTCTCAGCCAGCAGAAAAAAGCGGGCGATCTTGAGGCAAGTGCAAAGATTGCCTATTATCTAAAAGTGTTGCAGTTGGACAAAGATTTGCGCAGTATTTTCAACCCACTAACCCCTGAATTATCGGGGGGACAGCTGCAAAAACTCACTATCATCAGAGCGCTGTTGCGTCCCGCGTCGATACTAGTGCTCGATGAAATTACCGCGGCGATCGATATGGAGATGGAACGCATCATCATCGACGAACTGCGCACCATTGCTCGCCGAGACCGCCTCTGCATACTGGTCATTACCCACCGCCAACAACTGCTGCCCATTTTCGACCAAGTGTGGCTAGCACAACGCGGCCAACCGCTGCTGCAAGGGCGACACGAGGAACAGCTCGATCGACATGCATCGTATCGGGCTTTCGTGCAAGAAGCCGCACCACATTAGCAGCGAGAGGTATGAGAACAAGCAGCGAGGGAGCTAGGAAGTGGCAAAAAAGCCTCGTAGAGCGAGCGATACAAAAAGTCGTGCAGCGCAGCTGGGCGAGGCGCAGCCCTACCGAGAAACTTGGGGGCAAGGACACCACTTAGCCCATGCCTCCGTTGTCTTGGCACGGGCAGACCTACCGAGAAACCCGACCTCAACAGGTATAGGCACATGCCTTGTGCAAAAAAATAAACTAGATGCAACGGCAATACGGCAATATTTGTGGTCGGGTTTTCGCACGGTCTACCCGTGCCGTTCATGGAGATCTCGGTGAGCAAGCCTCAACACAACAGCCGAAAGGACTGAGGGCAAGCTTGAACGCAATAGCAAGAGGCTGGGGGCAAGGATACCACTTAGCCCAAACCTCCGTTGTCTTGGCACGGCGTAGCCCTACCGAGAAACTCGACCTGAGATAGGTGCAAGCACATGCCTTGTGCAAAAGCATAATCTAACGACAATATGGCAGTATTTGTGGTCGAGTTTTCGTACGGCCTCGCCGCGCCGTTCATGGAACTCTCGGTAGGCAAGAGGTGGGGGCAACCGCCGAGAGGTTTGAGGCAGGCAGGGAGGTTTGGTGGCAAGCCTGAACGCGATAGCAAGAGGTCTGATCGCAAGCCTGAATGCAATAGCGAGGGGTCTGATGGCACGCAGCGAGGGAGCTAGAAAGCGGCAAACAGTCTCGTAAGGCGAGCGTTACAAAGAGCCGCGCACCACGGCGTAGCGCAGCGAACGGTCTTGCCGTGCCGTTCATGGAGCTCTCGGTAGGCAAGCCTGAACGCAATAACGAGAAGGCTTGGGGGCAAGGACACCACTTAGCCCGTTCCCCCGTTGTCTTGGCGAGGCGCAGCCCTACCGAGAAACTCGACCTGAGCATGTATAGGCGCATGCTTTATCTAAAAGCATAATCTGACGGCAATATGGCAATATCTGTGGTCGAGTTTTCGTACGGCCTCGCCGCGCCATTCATGGAGCCCTCGGTCGGCAAGAGGTGGGGGCAACCGCGAGAAGCCTGAGGACAAGAGGCAAGTAGCACATGTCTCCGTTGTCTTGGCACGGGGCAGACCTACCGAGAAACCCGACCTCAACAGGTATAGGCACATGCCTTGTGCAAAAAAATAAACTAGATGCAACGGCAATACGGCAATATTTGTGGTCGGGTTTTCGCACGGTCTACCCGTGCCGTTCATGGAGATCTCGGTGAGCAAGCCTCAACACAACAGCCGAAAGGACTGAGGGCAAGCTTGAACGCAATAGCAAGAGGCTGGGGGCAAGGATACCACTTAGCCCAAACCTCCGTTGTCTTGGCACGGCGTAGCCCTACCGAGAAACTCGACCTGAGATAGGTGCAAGCACATGCCTTGTGCAAAAGCATAATCTAACGACAATATGGCAGTATTTGTGGTCGAGTTTTCGTACGGCCTCGCCGCGCCGTTCATGGAACTCTCGGTAGGCAAGAGGTGGGGGCAACCGCCGAGAGGTTTGAGGCAGGCAGGGAGGTTTGGTGGCAAGCCTGAACGCGATAGCAAGAGGTCTGATCGCAAGCCTGAATGCAATAGCGAGGGGTCTGATGGCACGCAGCGAGCTAGAAAGCGAGCGGAACAAAAAGCAGCGTAGCGAGCGAAGCGAGCTAGGAAGCGAGCGTTACAAAAAAGCAGCGTAGCGAGCGAAGCGAGCTAGGAAGCGAGCGATACAAAAAAGCAGCGTAGCGAGCGAAGCGAGCTAGGAAGAGTCGCGTAGCATAGAGGGGAAAATTGCGCAGGCTGCTGTTGTCTTCAGCCATCATTCTACTGCGGGGCTTGGTTGTTGTCGTTCCCGTACAGCGGCTCTGATAGCATCAGCCACTTCTTTATGCCCTCTTTCCACGGCTCGTAATAGCGGAGTTCTCCCCCAAGTATCTTCCAGTTTAAGATCGATATCGCTGTGTTCCAATAAAAGTTTGGTAGTTTGGAGTCTGTTAAAACGGGCCGCGTAATGGAGAGCCGTTTCTTTACTCAGTTTAGTTTGAACGTTGATATCGAGGTTATCAATAGTGAATAACCATTTGATAAGAGTAGTAGCGCCATTCGCCGTAGCCATATGCAACAGCGTTCTCCCTTGAGGACTTTCCCCGCGCTCGGTCTGCTTATTAATAATTTCACTCAATTTATTAGGAATTCTTTGTAAAGATACGTGAATTGCTTTTCCGTGTTGTTTTTTCCAGAGCACTTCCATGAGGAAGTCGTCGGAGCTAAGTACTGCAAAGACCTTTTCCACCCCCCCAAGCTTAACAGCACTATAAAAAGAATTTGCCAAATTCCTTATAGTAATTTTTTGACTGAGGAGCTGGTAAATTTCTTCAGCCGTGTCTCCGTTATTATTTTTTATAAGCTTATTTGCTCCTTTATCGAGGAGATATTTATAGAGCTTGTCTCCGTGTAATTCTAGGGAAATGGCCGCGTAGTGCAACGCGGTATTGCCGCGTGTATCCTGTTGGTTAATATGCTTAGTATCGCTCGCCAACAGTTTTCTGACTGCGTGATAATTATTTTGTGTTACCGCAAAAATAACCGGATAGATTGGGACACACCCTTTGGTTGATTCTTCGTAACGATATTCACCAGGGCAGTCGTCGCGATCAATGTCTCCGACGATATAATACCGATAAAGCCAATTAACACCGGCAACGTCATCAGCACCGAGTTGTAGTTCTCCGGTAGAACTGACTGCCATTAGATGAGAATTCATCACCGATAACGGTTGGCTACCAATAGTTGTAGTTGCTCCTCCATCACTGTCGGTATGTCTAGTTAAACCAGCCAGGAAGGATTCATCGACATAGGTGTCACCAAGCCCTATTATGTGTCCTATCTCGTGGTGAAGAGTGGCAAGGCTGTATTTATTTTGGCTAGTCACTGACGGTATCTTGTAGTATTTATTACTGTCACGCACATTATCCGTCATCTGGAATAAGTTAAGTTTTAAAGCAGTAAAAGTAGTGTCGATGACATAAGATCTCCCCACTTTACACTTGAAGATGACAATAAAATCAGGTTTGTTTATTATCTTAAATTCACTCTCACGAAACTCAAACGTGTCAACGATATTTCCTCGGGATTTGAGTGGCGCAAGCCATACTCGCAACGACTGAGAGATAGCTTCCTTTAGACGAGTAACAGGCTGACCCTTGAAGCGGCCACCACAGTTTCCATCGAACTTGTAATCGATGATAAGTTTATCTTTATGCACCTTCTTCATTATAGAGTATCCCTGTGTCCGACTAATTATTCCTTCCTGGGTACCAGCGACAAACTCGACTTCGCTGATATCTTCCTCTTCGTCGGGTCGGCAAGACACTACAAACGTAGCCACTACCACCGCCAAAGCGGTAATTGCCACAATCTTCATCACTCACCTCCAAAAAAATATTGCCAGCACACCGTATCGACCGTTTTTTCTATTTGCTTTAGTCTTGTTTGTGATTTTTTCAGTATTTTTTTGTAAATTGCCAATACGTTGGCTGAATTTTTGGCCGTGTATAAGAACCTGCCCGCCCTCGCAAAAAAAGTGCGGGCACTCGAACAAGAACTGCGTGATCTCAAAAATCAACTGTGCTAGGCCCCTAGCACAAATATCCGTTGTCTTGGCGAGGCGCAGTGGAGCTAGCCGCCTTAGCCCGTACCTCCGTTGTCTTGGCACGGCGTAGACCTACCGAGAAACTCGCCCTGAGCTGGTATAGGCACATACTTTTATCTAAAAACATAATCTAACGGCAATATGGCAGTATTTATGGTCGAGTTTTCATACGGTCTCCCCGTGCCGTTCATGGAGCTCTCGGTAGGCAAGCCTCAACGCGACAGCCAAGAGGCTTGAGGACAAGCAGAGAGGTTAGGGCAGCAAGCGGAGCACGGACCCTACTTACCACAAACCTCCGTTGTCTTGGCACGGCGTAGACCTACCGAAAAACTCTCCTTGAGTTAAGTGAAAGCACATGCCTTGTGCAAAAAAAATAAAATAACGGCAATATGGCAGTATTTATGGTCGAGTTTTCGTACGGTCTCCCCGTGCCGTTCATGAAGCTCTTGGTAGGCAAGAGGTGTGGGCAACTGCCGAGAGGTTTGAGAACAAGCCTGATCGCAATACAGGGAGATCTGATGACAAAGAGCGAGCTAGGAAGCGAGCGTTACAAAAAAGCAGCGTAGCGAGCGAAGCGAGCTAGGAAGCGAGCGATACAGAAAGCCGCAGCGCAGCGCACGGTCTCGCTCTGCCGTTCATGGAGCTCTCGGTAGGCAAGTATCAACGCGACAGCCAAGAGGCTTGAGGACAAGCAGAGAGGTTAGGGCAGCAAGCGGAGCACGGACCCTACTTACCACAAACCTCCGTTGTCTTGGCACGGGGCAGACCTACCGAGAAACTCTCCTTGAGTTAAGTGAAAGCACATGCCTTGTGCAAAAAAAATAAAATAACGGCAATATGGCAGTATTTATGGTCGAGTTTTCGTACGGTCTCCCCGTGCCGTTCATGAAGCTCTTGGTAGGCAAGAGGTGTGGGCAACTGCCGAGAGGTTTGAGAACAAGCCTGATCGCAATACAGGGAGATCTGATGACAAAGAGCGAGCTAGGAAGCGAGCGTTACAAAAAAGCAGCGTAGCGAGCGAAGCGAGCTAGGAAGCGAGCGTTACAAAGAGCAGCGTAGCGAGCGAAGCGAGCTAGAAAGCGAGCGATACAAAGAGCAGCGTAGCGAGCGAAGCGAGCGTTACAAAAAGTCGTGCGTAGCACTAGCTGTGCCAGCCAAAGAACTCCTGCACTGTCTTTTTTTCTGCCAGTAGTTCATCACGGGTGACGGCGATGTTTTGCTGGGCATAGGCAGAGAGCTTAATATCCTCAGCGATGCGCCACCCCTGGCCATCGGAGGCGATAGGGAAGGAAAATACCACACCAGCAGGCACGCCGTAGCGTTCCCTGTCGTTAACGACCGCGGCGGAAAAATACTTGTCGCTGGGGGTGGACAGTCGCTTGATGTGATCGATGCAGGCACTGGCGGCTGAGGCTGCCGACGAACTGCCGCGCGCCTTAATTATCTCCGCCCCGCGCTGTCTGACACCGCGCATGAACTCACCCTCTAGCCATTGACGCGGGCACTGCTCGGTCACTGGCTTGCCTGCTACGGCGGCATTTTCAAAATCGGGATACATCGTTGGACTATGGTTGCCCCAGACGATAAGGTCTTCTACCTGCCCGACATTCACCTGTAACTTGTGTGCCAGCTGGGCTTTGGCGCGGTTTTCGTCGAGCATCGTCATTGCACTGAAGCGCGTCGACGGCACCTCAGGACAGCTGCGAGCCGCGATCATGGCGTTGCTGTTGCAGGGGTTGCCGACGACGACGACCCGCAATGTAGCATCAGCATGTGCCAACGCCTCACCTTGGGCGACGAAGATGCGCGCGTTTTCCAGCAGGAGGTCATTGCGTTCCATCCCTGCCAGACGCGGCTTTGAGCCTAGCAACAGTGCCCAATGCACCCCGTTGAAAGCTTGGCGCGGGTCGGAGAAAATTTCCACTGCCGCCAGTGTCGGAAAGCCACAGTCGTCCAATTCCATCGCCACACCTTCGGCACGAGATACAGCCTGTGGTAATTCTAGCAGTTGTAGATGCACAGCACAGTCGTTGCCGAACACCTCGCCGCTTGCCAGCCTGAACAGCAGTCCGTAGCAAATCTGTCCCGCCGCACCGCTGACTGCGACCCGGACCGTCTTCACGCCTTACTCCCAGTGTTTTTGCTCGTATCCTCAACGTAACGGCTCTTGATGCGAGCCGCTTTGCCTGAGCGCTGGCGCAGATAGTAGAGACGCGCGCGCCGCACCTTGCCACGATGCAGCACAGTTATTTTGTCGATGTAGGACGAATAGCAGGGGAACACTCGCTCTACCCCGATGCCACCCGCGGAAATTTTGCGCACGGTGAACGACGAGCCAGCTGTGCCTCGCCGTCTACGCAGCACTACGCCCTCAAACGGTTGCAAGCGGAAACGAGATTTAGCCCCACTGCCTTCTTTCAGTTTGTAGTAGACCCGCACCGTATCGCCAGCACGAAAATCCGGCAACGGCTTGCGGTCAGCAAAAATTTTTTCCTCGAAGGAAGTGACTATCCGTGCATCCACTGTCATAACCTGTGTCGACCACGCCAAGCGGCAGCTCTAACTCTTATCTGCACTGTCGTCAACTGTTTTTCGCGGTTGTATCTCGATGACGAAGAGATGATAATTGCAATCAGTGGAGGGGTTGCTTGCGATGCACAACATTCAGGCCAAGATAGAGGCAGGCGAGACGATCAGCCGTGACGAAGCCTTCTCCCTGCACGAGAGCGCTGATCTGGCCACGCTGCAACAGCTGGCGACCACGGTTAAGACGCGCTTTCATCCGCATGATCAAGCGACCTACTTGGTGATGGCGATTATCAACTACACCAACATCTGCGTTGCTAACTGCGACTTCTGCGCTTTTTTTCGTTTCCCGCATCAGGCAGGCACTTACCTGCTAACGACAGCCGAGGTGCTGGAACGGGTAGAGCACTTTCGCCGTCTCGGTGCAACTTTGATTGCCTTCAATGGCGGCTTCAACCCGCAACTACGTATTGACCACTATGCTCGTCTGTTTGAGAAGCTGCACGAGACTTATCAGCAGTTGACTTTCTTTGAGATGACAGTGGCTGAATTTATGTTTGCCTGCAAAATTTCCAAGACCAGCTATGCGGCGGGAGCACGGCGGTTGCGTAACGCAGGCACAGGTTGGATTACGGGGGGCGGGGCGGAAGTGCTGACCGATAGTTTTCGCCAGCGTCACAGCCGTGGCAAGTATGCGGTCAGTGATTATTACGACGCGCAACAGGCAATCCTTGCCGCAGGTATTGGTTCGACCGCGACGATGGTCATCGGCTTTGATGAAACGCTCGATGAACGCCTCGCACATCTCGAACAGCTGCGCGCCTTTCAGAGTGCTAATGCCAACGCGCTGACGAGTTTCTTGTGCTGGACGTATAAGCCTGAACACAACCAACTCGGCGGCAAAGAGATAAGTGCCGCGGCTTACTGGCGGTGGTTAGCAGTCTGCCGTATTTTTCTCGACAACTTCGTGCATATACGCACCTCGGTGCTGACACAGAACGACGCAGCCTTGCGCGGCTTGGATTGTGGCGCTGATGACTTTGATGTGCCACTCGAAGACGAAGTCACGCGCAGTGCAGGTGCGACTATCGCCGCCGACTACCGCACCACACTGGATGCCGCCCGCCGTCTCGGTTATCAGCCTTGTCTACGCTCGCCGTGGCACAGGCACGAGAGTATCAGCATAGCGAGATAACTCTTGCCGTGTCGTGCCGATAAGATATACTGCCGCCCGGCTGGGGAGAGGTGGCTGAGTGGTCGAAAGCGCTGCCTTGCTAAGGCAGAGAACGGGTCACTGTTCCGAGGGTTCGAATCCCTCCCTCTCCGCTTGGCCGCGTGCCTACGCACCCGTAGCTCAGTTGGATAGAGTACGAGACTACGAATCTCGTGGTCGGGCGTTCGAGTCGCTCCGGGTGCGCTCCCTCGTTACAAAAGGCCGCAGCGAAGCGAAGGGGGTGTGAATGCAGGTTCTGATTCGTATTGGCGCGGAGGTTACCCTCAAGTCGGCGCGGGTGCGGGCTCGTTTTCAGCGGCAACTAAAAAAAAACATCGCCGCGGCGTTGCATGGCGTTGAGTACCAGCTGAGTGATGAGTGGAGCAGATTCTTTCTCGAACTGGAAGATAAGCAAGCACTAGCGCGACTTAATCATGTTGCAGGCATCGCATCGTACTCACTCATCGACACCTCCTGTGCTCCTGAAGTAGAGGTCATCGTTGCCCAGGCCCGTGATTTTTACCGCCCGAGGGTCGCCAACAAAAGTTTTGCCGTGCGTGCCAAACGGCGCTTTGCCCACAAATTTAGCTCCGCGCAAGTTACGTCTGCGGTTGGCGCGGCACTACTGCCATACGCTGCACGAGTTGACCTGAGCCACCCTGACATTACCATCAACGTAGAAATACGTGCCCAGCGAGCACTGTTTTTCACCAGCACTGTCACGACTCAGGGCGGGTTGCCTGTAGGCACAGGAGGACGTGTGGTTAGCCTGATTTCTGGTGGTTTTGACTCTGCCGTTGCCTCTTTCCTCATGTACAACCGCGGGCTCAGCCTCGATTTTGTTTTCTGCAATTTAACCGCTGGCCGTGCCCATGAGCGGAGCGTTTTGCGGGTAATAGAAGCACTGTGCCAAAACTGCGGCTACGGTGATATGCCACGTGTTTTTTGCGTTGATTTTACCGCGGTGCTCGCTGACCTGCGCCAAAAAGTTGCCCCCCGCTACCAGCAGGTGTTGTTGAAAAGACTCTTCTACCGCAGTGCTGCACTCATTGCTCAACAACGACAAGCACAGGCAATCGTCACCGGCGAAGCTCTTGGTCAAGTCTCTTCACAAACGCTCAGCAATCTCGCCGCCATCACCCCAGCCACTGCCTTGCCAATCTTGCGTCCGCTGCTCGGCTACAACAAAGAGCAGATTATCGCCCTCGCGGAGAAGATAAACACCCGCGCCCACAGCGCACGCGTGCGTGAATACTGCCAGCTTAACAACGCTCGCCCTGCTACTGCCATGAGCGGTGAACGTGCCGCGGCAGAGGAGCAACGTCTCGATCTGCAATTGCTGGAAGCGGCAACCTTGCAAGCACGTGTCGTGTCTGTAGCACACATTGCAACACTGACCGCCGCCAGCACGTATCTGCAACGTGCCGACATTCCCCCCGCGGCAGTGGTCATTGATTGCCGCCCCAAGCAAGTTTACGAGCACTGGCACTACCCCGCCGCGCAGCACCGTGATTTTAACCAACTGCTAACCACCTGCCACGAACTGCCTGCCGCACCAACCTATGTTGTTTACTGCGAGGCAGGTTTGCTAAGCACCGCCATCGCCGAACGCATGCAGGAACGCGGCTACGATGCCTACAGCCTCACCGGTGGGGACAAGCAAGCACGCCAGCTGGCTGCCGCGGCCTTGCACTGAGTGTGTGCTGTGCGCTACGCTGCTTTTTGTATCGCTCGCTTTCTAGCTCGCTTCGCTCGCTACGCTGCTTTTTGTATCGCTCGGCTGCGCGGCTTTTTGCCGCTTCCTAGCTCCCCGCTCGCTGCATGTTCTCAGGCCTCTTGCTATTGCGTTCAGGCTTGTCCCTAGCCTCTCTGCTTGCCCTCAAACCTCTTGGCTGTCGCGTTGAGACTTGCCTACCGAGAGCCACATGAACGGCGCGGCAAGACCGTTCGCTGCGCTGCGGCTTTTTTGCTACGCTCGCTTCCTAGCTCGCTCCTTGTTCTCATACCTCTTGCTATCGCGTTCAGATTATTTCTTTGCATAGGGCATGTGCTTGCACCTATCTCAGGGGAGAGTTTCTCGGTAGGGCTGCGCCGTGCCCAGCTGCGCTGCGCGGCTTTTTTGCAACGCTCGCTTTCTAGCTCATCGCTACGCGATGCTCTTTGTAACGCTCGCTTTCTAGCTCGCTCTTTGTTATCAGGCATCTTGCTATTGACTTCAAGCTTGCCCCCAAGCCCCTCTGCCTGTTTTCAAACCTCTCGGCGGTTGCGTTCAAGCCTGCCTACCGAGATCTCCATGAAGGGCACGGAGAGACCGTACGAAAACGACCGCAGATATTGCCAATACTGCAACCAGATTATTTTTTTGCATAAGGCATGTGCTTATACATATTCGTGGGGAGTTTCTCGGCAGGTCTGTGCCGTGCCAAGATAACGGAGGTATGCACGACTCTTTGTAACGCTCGCTTCCTAGCTCGCTGCTTGTGCTCAGACCTCTTGCTATTGCGTTCAAGCTTGTCCGCAAGTCTCTTCGGCTATTGAGCTGAGGTTTGCGCTATCGAGAGCTCCATGAACGGCAGGGAGAGACCGTGCGAAAACTCGACCACAAATACTGCTATATTGCCGTTAGGTTATGCTTTCAGACAAGAGTATGTGCTTGCACCTATCTCAGGGGAGAGTTTCTCGGCAGGTCTATGCCGTGCCAAGACAACGGAGGTTTGTGCTGTAGTGGTGTCCTTGCCCTCAGGCCTCTTGCTATTGCGTTCAGGCTTGCCCCCAAGCCTTCTCGCGGTTGCCCCCACCTCTTGCCCACCGAGAGCTGCCTGCATGTCGTGTGCGGCGCTGCCCAAAGCAAGCTGTAACCCACTGATATTTTTAGAACTTAAAAAAAAGCTAATGGCAAAAAAAAAACGCCGAACTGCCCTATAGAGAGATATGTTTATGAGTTGTGCCAATTTTAACTGAGGGTGGTGGGATGAGTGCCAAGGAAATATTGAAGAGCAAGCTGTTGGGATTCTCGCTGCTGGAGCTAATGGTCGTGGTCGCTATTCTCGGAGTGCTAGCAACGGTGGCAGTGCCGCGTTTTAATATCTTCAGGGCGCGGTCGCGGCAGGCCGAAGCGAAGAGCAATCTAGGGGTTATCTACACCTTGCAGGAGTCGTTCGCCATCGATCATGAGAGGTATTACAATGGCAAGAAGGACGATTGGGGTGGGGTGGACATGAATGAAAATGGTAATCGCTACGGCTATGGGGGAACAGGCGCTAATGGGTGCGCACCTACTAGGTCGAAAAATAAGCTAGGTTTTAGAATGGCAAATTGTGAAAAGGCGCGCTACGGCTACTTCATGAACGGTGGCGGAGAGGATGGTTTTTTGGCCATCGCCTATGGCGCGTCGGATGCCCCGGGCGATAAGCGTATCTTCCCTGGTTGCCCGGGCGCGGGTGACCCTAAAAATGCTAGTCAGGCACCGGGGACGAGGGTATCGGGGTGTAGTGTCGCCAACGCAACGGGTCGAGGTTCAATGGAGGACCAGTTCTCAAGTGGCGATGCCTGGTGCCTGGATGAAAGGCGTGAATTAGCTAACTATCGTGATATAACCGAATCCTGTGAATAGGATGATGCACAACCGCGTAAAAAAACTAGTGCTGGTTTTATCTATCGCTTGGCTAGCGTTTTTTGCCCTGCCCGGCCCGCGGCAAGTCTATGACTATGTCTTTGGCTCTAGCCTGCACAGCCCCCAGTATCTGTTCGCCAGCAGTCATAGAGAGGTCTGCCGCCGCGTGCGGAGAGTGGTAGAGCATGGCAAGGTCAACATTTATGTAGAAAACTTATCTACCCACAGACTGCACGTCTCGCTCACCCAGCATCAGATACGAGCACTAGTGATTGTCTGTGCCGCAGGAGATAATCCATAACTTTACGCGGCTGACAAAGACAACATACATACAGACAGGTTAGCAAAATTAAACTTTAGTGATGAGATAAACTCCGTCACGTATGTTGACAAGCACCTTGCGCAAATCCTGGCGCGCCGCAATGTAATCGTTAAACGCGGCCATCGCTCGCCCACCGTCGCTGGTGGCACGGCTGTGCAGAACTTCCCCGCCCATAAAGGCATTGTCAACCGCAACAAAACCGCGGGGGCTAAGCAGCCCTAATGCCATCTCAAAGTAAGTTTGAACATTTTCTTTGTCTGCATCAATAAAGACTAGATCGAACTTACCTGTCAACTCTGCCAACGCCTCCAGGGCCGGTTTAGTAAGCGTCTTGATCTTCTTGCCTGCCGTGCTCTTGTCCCAAAAAGAACGAGCCAGCTCTGTCGTGGTGGCATTGATGTCAACCGTTATCACCTCTCCAGCCGCGGGCAAAGCCTCAGCCATGGCTAGAGCCGAATAACCCGTGAACGTGCCAATCTCTAACACCCGTTGTGCGCCTGTTGTCATAAGCAAAAACTGCAAAAAACTCGCCTGCCACGCGCCAATAATCATGCGTGCCGAGGTAAAATGCTGCTGCGTATAGTTGTCAATCTCCGCACACAATGCTGAAGGTGACGTGCTGTGCGCGCGACAATAGTCCTCTAGCCGACTACGCTCATGTAATTCCTTGCTGCTCACTGGCATTTTCTATGCTCCTTTTTCTAAAAATTTTCCAAAAAATGCTGGCGACATCATCGCTTATTCTTACCACTGCGGGTAACACCAACACTGTCAATAATGCCCCGCCAAGAATACCCCACCCCAACGCCAATGCAATCGGCACTACGAACGGATCAAGTCCACCAAAACCATAGGCCGTCGGCAAAATCCCTGCCGAGGTCGTGATAGTCGTCAAAAAGATGGGCCGCAAACGCCGCCGCGCTGCATCTTTGATGGCTGCAACCTTTTCTAAACCACGTTGCCGTGCACCGTTGATAAAATCAATAAAGACGATCGCGTTGTTGACCACCACACCTGCTAAAGCAATGATACCAATTATCGCTAAAAAACTTAACGTCATGCCATGCACATAAAACGCAAAAACAGTCGCCAAAATCCCTAACGGAATTGTTGTGGCAATAATAAACGGCTGGTATAAGTTCTTGAACAGTAGCGTCAGCAGAAAAATAATGCCCACCAAAGCAAATACAAAAGTCACCTGCAGCGAGGCCAAGCTTTCTTTCGTATCACTGTCTTCACCGCCGAAATGAAAAGATAGCGCAGGATGTTGTGCCGCTAGTGCTTTTACTTTCTCACGCATCAAACCATTCACCTTAGCCGAATTAGTCACTTTATTGTCGATCTCTGCCGCGACCGTCACTTGTCGCTGATTGTCCTCATGCTCATAAACCGAGACACCACTAGTAGTCTGCCACTCTGCCGTTTTCGGTAACGGAATAAGCTGGCCACGGCGATTAGGAATCTCAATGTCAGCCAATGCCTGTGCGCCTTGCTGCTGACCTTGATGCAGCACGACACGTAAGTTAATCTCCTCATCAAGATTGCGGATTGACGTAGCCACGATGCCCTCGAACGCCGCCCGCACCGCCATGCCAATGTCTCGCAACGACAACAACGCCGCCGCGGCAGCCTCTTGCTTAATCCGCACCCGAATCTCCTCCTTGCCCGACACATGACTGTTCTCCACATCAGTCACACCTGCAACCGCTCGCAACTGCTCCTCTAACTCCTGCACCGCAGGCAAAATCTGCGCATACTCGTCGCCACGCACACTGATACTCACCGCCTTGCCCACCGGCGGCCCGCCAACAACCTGCTTAAAACTTACGACCTCTAAACCCTCTGGCTGCTCGACGTGGCTGCGCACATCCTCAACAATGGCACTCGTGTCACGCGCCCGCGTTAAGGCATCAGTCAAGTAGACGACAATCTGCGCATACTCCGCCCCCCGCTTCATGTTGCGCGGGTTACGCATGTGCCGACCAACAATGCTAACAAAATCCTCCACCTCACTATCAGGCAAAGACGCAAGATACTCCTCATAAGGACGCAACAAGCGCTCCGTCTCAGCCAAAGAGACACCTGCCTCTGCCTGAAAATTAATCGAAAACATATAGACACCACCAGGCGGAAACAGCACAAAACCGACATGCTCCTTGGCTAAATAAACCATACTGCCAAATAGGGCGAATGCTGCCAAGATTACCAAATAACGCAGTTTAAGCAAGCCGCTGAGCACATATATGTAAGGCTGTTCTATCAGTGGTTGCCAAATTTTCTCGTTAAAGAAAGACTTGCCGTTGCGCAAGTTGCTAACTTTCACCCAACTTGCAACATGATGTGGCAAAATAAAAAAGCATTCCCACAAACTAACCAACAGCGAAATTATCACCGCCAACGGAATGTAATAAATAAATTTACCAAAAATTCCGCTCATAATCATCATCGGCGCAAACACGATCACCGTCGTCATCACCGAAGCTGTCACTGGCGCCCAGATGCGCTGCGTGCCCTTAATGGCAGCCTCTTCGGGACTGAGGCCGTCTTCAATAAAACGTTGCGCGTTCTCGGTAATGACAATGGCATCGTCGACCAACATGCCCACGACAATTATTAAACCCATCATCGAGACGAGGTTCAGACTTATGTTGCCAAAGTGAAAAATTGCTACCACAGCTAAGAAGGCAAACGGAATACCAAACACCGTTACCAACGCGATCGGCAGCGGCAAAATAAGCGCAAGGATCACTAACACCAGCACCAAACCAATGGCCATGTTATTAGTTAATACCGACAAGCGCCGCTTGACGTAATAGGAAACATCGTCGATAAAATTAATTTTGATGGCAGGGTTGATCTTGCTCTGCTGCTCGGCAATCGTCTGCCGCACCTTGCTGACTAAGTTAATCGCATCGCTGTGCTCCTTACGCAACACTTTGAGGTTCAACGAACGCGAGCCGTTAGTCTTATAACGGTATTTCTCTTTGGCAAAAGTCATCGTCACGGTGCAGACATCTTTCACCCTAATGCTACGCCCCAATGAATTGGCTCGAATGACTGTGTTCTCAACGTCTTCAACGCCTTGATACTCACCGATGGTGCGAATAATTATTTCTTTGCTGCGCCCCTCATCAACGGCAGACACCCCACCAGGAATGTTGATGTTGTTCTTTTGAATCGCATTGATTAATTCTGGCAACGAGATGCGGAATTTTTTCAGCTTGTCAACATGTGCCTCTATCCTTATCTCAAGATCACGCATACCACTAAAGCCAATCTGTGCTACCTCGCTAATCTTCTCTAACTCCCGTTCCAAAAACTTCGCCGCCTTGCGCAGCTCGGCCTCTTCGACATCGCCGCTCAATGAAACATCAATGACAGGTTGGCGTTTGCTTTCCATAATCGTCACTTTTGATTCTTCCACCCCTTCAGGCAACGACATGATATTGCTGACAACATCATCTACATCTAGCTTGGCTTCGTAGGCCGTCGTTTGATCGGGGTCAAGCTGCAAAGCAATAACACTCTGGCCTTCAACCGAGTACGAAGTCATTTTCTTGATGCCGTCAACTTCTCGTAGAGCCTGCTCTAGTGGATTAGTTACCAAACGCTCTAAAGACTCTGCTGCACCACCAGGATAAGCGGTGGTTACCGTGATAACATCAAACTGAATGTTGGGAAATACCTCACGATTGATATTGAACAGCGACCAACCGCCAGCCAAAAAAACCATCACCGTGACGATATTGACAAACGCACCTTGCTTGACAAAATATTCTATTAGCTTGTTCACGTCTTCATCATATTCTGCAAATAATCCATCATCCCCCCCGCATTTCTGCGAATTTTCCACGCGCTCGTGGTCATATCTTGCACCGTCTCTTGCAGTTGTAGCTCAGTGCTGATTACATTGCCGCCAGCTTGAATGACACTTAACACATCGACCTGCCCCAAATTAAAACGCTCCTCCAGCAGAGCTACCCGCCGCTTGCTGTTGCGCAATATACGCCGCAAAGCCTTATCCTTCGCTAGCAAACGTTGCAGGCGATCACACGTAGTCAGAGCCGTAAGACGCAGATCATCCTTGGCTTGCTCGATGCTCAAGGCAGTCATGTGCTGCTGTTGCAAGGTATTCTTGATGTCCACGAGCGCAGCCTGATTGCCGAGCGTCATGGTAATGCCTGCCGTCAGTGCTACCGTTGGGTTGACAGAAAGAAAACTGCCGTTCAAACTCTTGACGAAAGATGCGTCGGCACCGTTGTTAGCGAGACGCAGCGACACGAAAATATCAGGCCGCAGCTTATCCTTGTGCACAAAAAGCTGCTGATGCCAAGCATCCTGCGAGGAATGGAGAAAATCCAACTGTGCCGAGTGCAGGTTGCTGTAGTTCTGTGTTTGCCACCCCTGGCAAGTAGCGATAGCAAAATCCGTGTCATGCCCTAGGGCAAGCGTAAGTTTCTCCATTTTAACATCAAGATAGGCAGACGGTAGACGCATCGGAATGACGAGCTGATACCAGATGTCTTGGAGCATTTTCTCCGTATCATGCACGCGCTGCCGTGCAGTCGCCACAGCATTCCTGCTCTGCAAGAGGTCCGTGATCTCTGCCGTGCCTAGCTCGTGTTTGGCCCGAATAACCTTGTATAAACGATATTGTAAGGCCAACTGCCGTTGCGCGGCGCTGAACTGGGCACGTAGCAACCAGGCGCGGTAGTAAATGTCAATGATGCCCAGCAGCATTTCCTCCATCTTGGCCTCAATCTGCTGCTCCATCGCCTGTGCTCGGGTGCGTGCCGCGTCCAGTTGGGTGGCAAGAGTTCGGCCAAAAAGATTGCGCCCTAAACTCTGCTTGACAGTGGCAGCAAACTGCATTTGATAGTTACTGCTATCAGGTATTTGCTCGGCACTGAACTCGGTGGCGCGATGTTCAAGTAACCACTCGGCACTCAGCAGCGTGCCTGTCTTGAATAGCTTGTTGTGAAACATCTTAAGTTGATAGTGTTGCGAGCTGTCAGCGCTAAGCGGTCCCGCCGCGGTTTGGGCATGACTGTTCACCAACGCCACACTAGAGCCGACCTGGGCATCGAGCTGTGCCTCAATGCGGGCACGGGCATTGTCCTTACCTAGTAGTTCCAGCTGTAATTTTTTGAACTGGGTAGTGTTCAGCGCGCCTTTCAAGATCATCGGTAAGGTCAGTTGCAAACCGTCCTCGACAGAGGATGGGGGCACATCGTGCGCCAAAACTGGGTGGGCAAGCACCAAGCCAAACAGTAAAATCAGCGGGTTTGTCAGGAGACCTAGCATGGCATACTAATGGTAGCAGGTATCCACCGTAAATTAAATGACAAATCGTCATAAACAGCGAGGCCCTAAAGGCCGCGCCACAACTACGTAACACAGACCTCCGTTGTCTTGGCACGGCGGAGCGAGAAAGCGGCAAAAAGTCCAGCGAGCGTAGCGAGCGAGAAAGCGGCAAAAAGTCCAGCGAGCGTAGTGGAGCTAGAAAGCGGCAAAAAGTCCAGCGAGCGTAGTGGAGCTAGAAAGCGGCAAAAAGTCCAGCGAGCGTAGTGGAGCTAGAAAGCAGCAAAAAGTCCAGCGAGCGTAGTGGAGCTAGAAAGCGGCAAAAAGTCCAGCGAGCGTAGTGGAGCGAGAAAGCGGCAAAAAGTCCAGCGAGCGTAGCGAGAACCGTAGCACGCAGGTGGCAGACAAGATTTTCATGATGCTTCTCCTTGAAAAATTTTAAAAAATTCAGCCAACATATTGGCGAGTTACAAAAAAATACAGACAAAACTGCGAACGCAGCTAAAGCAAAAAAAAAACGACCGACACCTCCTGCAGACAAGGTGTTTGGTGAAATGCCAAACTGACTTTCGCTGGCGAGGTAACGTTGAGATTAGCGGCTTACATTATCGTAGTTCTGTTGATGGGTTGTTCAGGGAAAAAACCTGCCAGGCAACTACCGCCTGTTGACGGAAACACTGGCGCAGATGCGACACAACTCAGTGAGGAGATCAACCGACTTAAGGGGGAATTTGCCAGCGGGGAAAAAAACTCCGCGGAGTTAGCTAAGTTACGTCATGAGTTACGACAAAGTAAGCTAGCTATGGATGAACTCGCCCAACAGGGACAGCAAACAGCTGAGCTACAGACAACGATTGACGCGCTGCAAGGACAACTAGATGCACAACAAGCAAGAATTAACGAAGGTAATGCCGCGCACCAAGAAAAAATCGATGCATTGACCACAAGGATAGCCGCTTTACAGGCAGAAGTTAAGACTAAGGCTAGGGACAATGCTGAATTGTCCACTGACATTGAGGCACTGAAGAAAGATCTAGAGCAACTAGAGGCTAGCGGTGCAGAGGTCGCTGCTTTACGAGAGGCTATAGAAGCACTTGAGCAAGGAGGAGCAGAGGAGGCACAACCCTCTCAACCAGCAGCTACAAATCCAGCAACAGCTACACAGCCAGTTGCAAATCCTCCAGTTGCAAGGACAACTGCAGCGACAGAGACAGAGTCAACTGCAGAGCCAGCTGCAGAATCAGGTACAGAGCCGGAAATAACTTGCCGTGAAAGTATCTGTACCTATCTTTTATTGACCCGCGAAGGCAAAAGAATGCAACTGGTCGTTGTAACGGGGGATGAGGCAGGGGATACAGCCTTGAAATCAGCCAGCTATACGTACCCTAATTATATTGAGGTAGAATTTACGCTCAACGGTAGCACCAAGTGTGTCGAGTTGAAATTTAATGAGGAACACTTAGCTTCAGCTTTGTTAAGGAATCTGCAGGCTTCGGTGCTGGATATAACAGGTGGGGATGAGTGTCAATGAGATACTTACTGGTGATGAGCATAGCTATTATCGGTTGTCAGCTTAAAACCTCGACCTCTCTGGACAATGATGGCGATGACTCGTATAAATTCAACATGTTGTCTGTAGATGCTGGTAATAAACTCATCGGTCGGCCGGGGCCGTTTGATAGCCTTGTACAAACGCACACGATTAGGACTCCGGATAAAGAGATAATCAAGGATACTATCTTGCATGCCACTGAACATGAAGATCAGCCCCTAACATTCACTAATAGTACGAATAAGAAGTTGGTGTCCTCTCCTCTGCAAGTTAAAAAAATTAGCTTCACCTTCTCGGAAGCCAGTGGGACTACCTACCATTGCCAGCTAGCTGGAGGGGAGCTCTACTACCCGACATTTGATTTTAGTTTAGAAGATTGCCAAGAGCAATCTGATATGGAGAGACTAGATATATTTTTTAGAGATGGCAAGGATGGTGACTGTGAGGAATATGTGGCAGACGCTGATCGTGCCGATGAAGAATACACCACAGCTCGTACAATATTCCAAATAGCAAGCCACCCCTATCAAAAAAAGTTTAGCGGTTATCATTTCAAGATACGTGATGAAAATAATTCATGTGTACAAGACTCCAATAAAGAAATTCTAGTCATCGTCAGTAGTGATGCTCTGCAATATATCGCTAAACACAACTACCGATGCCGCAAGCTCACCAAATTAGAAGGTAACAATTGGCTAACATTTAGTAGTGCAGGCGGAAAAAATCCTTTTGATATCACCTGCAAGCACAAGTCGCTGATGTTTACCAGCAAAGATAAGGGTGAAACCATGCAGGTATTTACTGAACCAGAAGCTGATGATTCTTCAGTGGCAAAAGGATCGCGAATGACCTTTACGGCAGATGGAAATATTGATCGGAATAGTGACGTGCCAATCAAATTCAAATCATCTCAATAGCACTTAGCCGACAATACTCCTGATTGTCTCATGCACCTGCCGCCCGCTGTCATCTTGAGAAACAGCAAAGTGCCACTTGCCATTTTCCGTGTCTTGACTGACGGCCCTGGTCCAGGTCTTGACAAAGTCCCATTTGGATTCATCTCTGTCTTTTTTTAAACCTTTAACTTCAAGAATAAGATAGTTGTCGCCTCCGAGTTTGACGATGAAATCTGGTTGATAGCTACGTAATGCACCGCCATGCACATAAGGAATTTCAAAACCGAGATGATCGTTTTTTACCCAGGCAATTACCGCAGGATTGCGGTCGAGTTCCTTGGCGTGTGCCATTTCCCAAGCACTATCAAACACACAAAGGTTCATATGGTTCTTTTTAAACGGCTGTGGCTCTTTTTTTGCTGTGCGCCATTCAAGAGCATCAGCGGTTGAGCGATAGCGCGGATTGCGATAGATAGGCACAAGCTCTTCGTGGTTTTGCTGGGTAACGACAGAAAATATTTTTCTAACAATTTGCTCCATGCCCATCATGATAGCAATTTTTTTACGCGTTTCATCTTCAGCAAAAGATTTAGGTTCTACTTTTAATTTATCCGAAGATATAAATTTTTCGACAATGTCAAACAGTTGCTGGATAGCGTAACCTTTAGTGACTTTTTTCTTCCAATCGCTGTTGATCTGATCGTAGACGTTCACCGTCACAGTGAGCAGTATCTCTTGCAGACGCTTGTTCTCCTGCTTGACCAGCTTTTCTAAATCGATGGTATCAATCTTTTCATAGTCTGGCTGGCCATCTATCTCTGGGGCTAAGTCAGCAATTTTTCTTATTTTTACTATTTCTAGTGGCTCAACTGCATCGAAATTCACCTTTAATTCAGAGCGAATATGGTAATCAATTCTCTCAACGTTGGGCCAGGTTATCTCGTACTGTTTTTTGTCTGAATCAGGAAAAATTGGCACTCGCGGTGACGGTGGACGAGGGATTCCCTCGCCACAATCTTCTTGCGGAATATAAGACAAGGGAATGCCAAAGATATTGACATACTCGGCATCAAACATCCCTGCACTGTTTAGTTCGTAAGACGTGCGCCGTAATCCTCTGCCGACAACTTGCTCACACAGCAGTTGGCTGGAGAAGGCCCGCAACCCCATAATATGGGTAACCGTGTGACAATCCCAGCCCTCACTAAGCATTGCCACTGAAATAACATGACGAATTTGCTCGCCCTCACCACCAGTTTGACCGACACTGTTTGCTTTTGCACGAGCTTTATCTTGTTTTTTATCATAGTCATCGAGATTAGAATGAATGGCTAATGTTTTGTTTTCATCACTCAAGCCATCGATGGGAATTCTTTTTTTGGTGAACATGTGCTCTATGCGATCGGCTGTTTCAGTTCTATTGACCGCTGAAATCATTACTGGCGGCACAAACATCTTGCTTTTTTCCCACTTCGCTAAGGTTTTTTGCCAATCAAAACCCAACAACAAATAAGCGTTTTTGACCAAAGCAGGCAGAATTTCTGTGGCGGTAGCTTTACGATTGAGGTTTGCTTTAACGTCTTCATCATCGTAGATATGATAGAGCTTTGACTTGTAATTTTTGGGGTTAACGGGAGCATCATCTCTAACGACAAAGCGTGGGGTCTTGGTTAAACCTGCTTCAATAGCATCCATCAAACCGAAATCGCTAACAATCCAGTTGAACAAATCTTCTTCATAAGACTTACGTCCCTTTGTCCCTGAAGGAGAAAACGGTGTTGCCGAAAAATCAAAACAACTGACGATACGTCTGGCTTTGTGAATACGATCAAGCCCTCTAAGCCAACAAGTAGCCATCTTTATTTCGTTTTTATCAACACCTACTAGCCGTTTATCTTCCCGTCTATGTCGCCAAGCATGATGTGCTTCGTCGTTGATAACCAGCAAACTACTTGCTCTAGCCATATCTTCTAGCACTTCGCGCACATAGGCTTCATCGCTCTTAGCGCCGCGTTTATCAACATGCTTTCTCTTTTTTAATTTATCTTCGTCATCCCACATCAGGGCATGCCAGTTTTTAATTAAAATTTTTCCCTGCCGCAACTTGGGAAGCAGGTCATGTGGAACAATTTTGTGTAGCTCGTAGTAATTGTTTTTGCCGCTATGATCGAGCACTTGCAGACGGCTCTTGACCGTCAGATTAGGGGCGATGATAAAAACATTTTTGGTAAACCGTGCATCTTGTGGATAAGATATTTTGTTTAAAATTTGCCAAGCAATGGTCATCGCCATGACAAAGGTTTTCCCTGTGCCTGTCGCCATTTTGCAACATAGACGCTCGAACTCTCCGCCATCACCTCGGATGTCGATGCCGACCCGCGCATTTGCTGGTGCTTCTCGCCACCATATCAAAGTCTCGATGGCTTCTTTTTGGCAAAAGAAGAACTCGTGCATACGTCCATCAGCTTCCTTTGTAGACCAAAACTCAAGCAATCTTTTGCTAATGGCAGTTACTCCAGGATAGTTGTTTTCTCGCCAGTTCTTTACCCGTGGACGAATTTTATTTACTAAGGGCAAGTCGATAAGATCACCAGGTTCTTGGTATTTTTTACTGCCCGAAGCAATGACATAGCCAGCCTTTCTCCGACCAGGCTGGCGATGAAATTTGCCCTTTGTTTTATCAAATTCCCAGAACTGTGCAGGCTCTGTAAACGGGGAGTTAATGATCAGTTGGTCTATCTTTGTTTTGAAATTATCGCTCATCAAGCAACCTTTTTGCGCACAGGTAAGCTGATCACTTTCAGTGATTCTATGCCCCGATCATCGATGATCTTGACGGCAATTTTCTTTTTTTCCCCCGCCTTGAACGGCAATGACTCGGTGCCGCGATAGGCTTCCATAGCTTGCTCATCGATTTCTGTTTTCAGTGTTCTTGCTAGTTTAGCCCAGCCCGCGCTTTTGCCTGCCATCGGAAAGAACACTTGTTTAGGAAATAGCGCCCGCCCATCATAGTCGGTGTCCAATAGCCACATGGCAATGCGTTCTCTTCCACCAGATTCTACGCGGCCAGAGGCAGGATCGTAATAATCCCAGCCCTTAACTGTCACAGTATATTCGTCCTTTGAAGTTTGTTTTAGTTCTATATCGGGTTGTCCAATAAGCCAGAAGCTTTCGTTGCCTTTGACTTTTTTCTTCAAGTCATCAGTCTGAAGATCCATGTTTATTTGCACCTGGGTAGTTTTCATATCTTTCCCTTATTGCTTTCGGTAATCAAACGGGAAGCTTCGGCATCAAAATGGAACGCCGCGAAGATAAGCACATCAGGTGGCGGAGACAATTGCTGGGCTTCCTGTAGTGCTAGTTCCACCTGTCTTTTATCCAACGGTGCATGCTCTGAGCCAAAAGAAATTACCACGCGGCGAGGGTTAGTTGTTTCACCTTCGGCATGCAGATACTTAAAACCGCGTAGGGTTTCTAATCTGACAAACTTCATGTCGGTAGCAATGCCTTTTTTACCCCGGATCCCCGATCTTTCTACTTCATCCAACCACTCGTACAACCGTGATGTTGTTTTTGTCTCGTGTGTAATACTCTGTACCGTATGTGCAGGCACGGCTTCCACTGTGAATGGCGCACTCACCCGCTTTTTTTTGTTGTCTTTAAGTGGTTTGTCATAAAGTATTTCTTCTTTGGCAGGCTCATCATTAGCAATTGCACCGAGCGTTACATGGGGCACTTTTTGGTATTGAAAACCACTGCTCACGCCCTCGTAGGGATTTTCCAGTTTATAGTAATCATATACCGCAGTCAGCAAACGTTGCTTGGCCAAGGTGATCGCAACTCGCGAGGTATCACAGGTAATCCACCGCCTACCCCATTGCTCAGCGACATAGGAAGTTGTGCCACTACCACAGGTAGGATCGAGCACCAGGTCACCTGGGTCGGTGGTCATGAGGAGGCAACGTTGGATGACAGAAGTATTGGTTTGGACGACGTACCTCATATCTGAGGGGCTACCTGTGTCTTGCCATACATTCATTAGAGTTGTCACTGAATAGTCATCGTAATACAATACGTATTCGAGTGAGTTACCGCGCTTTACAACTCTGTTATTATGCATAAGCCTCTTCATTCCATCTTTATGTGTCACCCACCTCTTACCCTTGTTTTTAGGATTAAATGTCTCACCGTGATACGAAACATCGTATTGGAAATGTCCCGTGGCATTTTTGCTTTCCGTAAGAAATTTATTCCGAAAAATTTTGCTACTAGGCAGTATCTTATGGTTGTTTATCTCTTCTTTCGTGAGTTGTCGTCTGGTTCCATCAGTGAGTTCAACCCAATTCCAAATGCTGTTCCCTTCTATATTTTTAAATAGGTAAAGTTGTCTATATCTGAGGTTATCTTTCTTGCGTGCATACCAAATAATGAAATCTGATGATGTTTCCATATGTTTTGTGCCAAGTGGCATTTGCTTCTTTCTGAAAACTATCTCAGAAACAAAATTTTCTTTCCCAAAAATTTCATCCATGATGCAACGCACAAAATGCACATTTTCGTCAGAAATCTGCACAAAGCACGAGCCGCTGTCGGTCAGCAACTCTCTTGCCAGCAGTAAGCGATCACGCAGGTAGGCAAGATAGGAATGGATACCGAGTTCCCAGGTATCACGAAAAGCCTTGAGCATTTCTGGTTCTGAGGTCAAGTCTTCCAGGTCTTTGCCGTCCTTGACATCACGCTTGTGGGTGAATGGCTGAAAGTTTGAGCCATATTTGATGCCATAGGGAGGGTCGATATAGATACATTGCACCTTGCCAGCCATACCCTCTTTGACGAGTAGCGAATTCATCACTAACAACGAATCACCAGCGATAAGGCGGTTACTCCAATTTTTATCGTGTTTGTAGAAGTCAATATCGTATTTTTCCGGGATAATTTGTTCATCTTTGAACAGCGACATCTGCACATAATTTACCGAGTTAGTCTTGCGCACGCGCTCGATGATCGCCCGCGGGTCAATTTTTTCGTGCGTATGTAACGATACTGTCGGCACAGCAAAAGAAGTGCGCTCTTGCTTGCCGGCCCACTGTAATTGCGGAGAAAGATGCGGATCATAGCTATATGTTTGTTTTTTCCCACCATTGAGCGGTTCGGTTTTAGTATTGACTAAACCAATAGCAGGGTTATTCTTTCTCTTTTTTCTTTTGTGCTCGTTAACCTCGATGTCAACCTGGCGTTTCGCGCGCATTGTGCCCCCCATGCCGTTTCGTCCGATCAGGTAAGACTATTAGTCTTGAAGGTAGCGAAATCTTGCCTCGCAACCCTAGCTCCGCTACGACAGAGAGTAACCGTGGTGTAGCCTGCCTACTGGACGCGGCACCGCCCACAGCAAGCCATAACCCACCGATATTTTTAGAAATTAAAAAGAGCTAATGGCAAAAAAAAAAAAACGCCGAACTGTCCCATAGAGGAATGTGTTTAGTGAATTGCGCCAATGAGGAGGATTGTCATGTGGTTTTTGTTTGTGTTGATGTTGTTTACCGCTTGCAAGGGGGCACAAAAGCCCTATCAAGAGCCGGTCAGTGATCCCGATTTTGCTGTCTCAGGGGATGGCACGATGTTGGTTGTGGAAAATGGGGTCAAGACACTTCCTGGCGGAACTCAAAAGAAAGAGGGCTTTTGTGTGCTACGAACCTCCTCCCACAACCTCAGCGACCGCCGCTTGTTGACGGTCAATGGCTCGTTGAGCAGGGGGCAACTCTCAAGTACCATGCGCTATGTGGGGTACCCCGAACGTTTGGCTGTTTTCGCGGTAGCCCTTATTGCCACAGTATTAGTTGGCCGTGCTGCTGGAGCGATGTTAGATGCTAAGACTGTCCACGATTTTATGGTTATTGGTGTTGGTGTTGGTTTTATGATAAAGGGCGCTAAGACTGTCTACTATCTTGTAAGGGGTAGACAAGAAGGTGAGAAAATTGGTCCAACAGTAGCTCAATCTGCCACAACGGCTCTTGTGCCGGTAGTAGGTTCTTTGCCAACAGAGTTCATTCAGCGGTGGGGGCGAGTTGATAAGCTTATTTCCAAACTAGAAGAATTAAAGATTACCGACCAGAAAATGGGGAAGGTCATCGAGCGTGTTCGAGATACCAAAGGCAAGTATTCGGGTAATTGTGATCACCTCAAAACGTAGGAGCAAGGCTTACAATCACACATTGATCTGTTTCACAAAGCGACGCAAGTCTCCGTTGTCTTGGCACGGCGCAGACCTGGAGCTAGAAAGCGGCAAAAAAGCCTCGTAGAGCAAGCGGCAAGGAAGCCGCGTGCAACTCTCCCTAAAATAGGTTGTGAGCACATGCCCTATGCAAAAAAATAATCTAAACGCAACAACGAGAGGTCTGAGAACATGCAGCGAGCTAGGAAGCGAGCGATACAAAGAGCCGCGCAGCGCAGCTGGGCACGGCGAAGACCTACCGAGAAACTCCCCACGAATATGTATAAGCACATGCCTTGTGCAAAGAAATAAACTGATTATGGTGTTGGCAATATCTGTGGTCGAGTTTTCATACGGTCTCGCCGTGCCCTTCATGGGGCTCTCGGTAGGCAAAAGATGGGGGCAGCCGCGAGAAACCTGAGGACAGGCATAGGTTCTGAGGGCAAGCCTGAACGCAATACGGGGAGATCTGAGAACATGCAGCGAGCTAGCAAGCGAGCGTTACAAAGAGTCGCGGGCAGCGAACGGCCTCGCCCCGCCGTTCATGGAGCTCTCGGTCGGCAAGAGGTGGGGGTACCGCGAGAAGGCTTGGGGGCAAGCTTAAACGCAATAATGAGAGGCTCGGGGGCAAGCCTCAACGCAATACAGGGAGATCTGAGGACGAGGAGCGAGGGAGCTAGGAAGCGGCAAGGAAGCCTCGTAGAGCGAGCGATATAGAAAGCCGAAGCGCAGCTGGCACAGAAATGCTATACTATCCCTGGGTGCATTCTGTAAATTTATGGAGGTGACTTGGTGATCAAGCGAAAACGAGCTGCGAAAAGAGCTAGGAGAAGAGCGCATAATCCCCATGATGAATTCTTTAAGATGGTTTTTAAACAAAAGAAATATCTTATTGGATTATTGCGATTAGTTTTTTCAGAAGCGGCCTTTGCTATGTTTGTTGTCGACAAGCTGGTCATCAGAGACAGTGTGCTTATCAAGGGGCCGGGAGGTGAATTACGCACCGACATCATAGTGCAGCTACCTTTGTGGGGCATCACAAACAGGATCGTTATCCTGTCAATAATTCTTGAGCATAAGAGCTATAAGGATCGTGATGCTGTCTTGCAAGCCATGGAATATTACGTGGCGGAATGCAAGGCGCGCAGCAAAAGGCGAACGCGGCAGCCAGGCGAACCCTATGAGTTGATTATTCCTGTAATTTTGCTTTGTTGCAAGGATAAGGACTACGAGCCGCCACAGGATTACCTCAGTTGGGAGTTTGGCAGCGAGGAGATTCCGCCAGAGCTGGCAGCGCTAGCGGATGACTTGCCGGTGATGCGCTGCAAGGTATTCAATCTCAGAAAACCGCCCCTCAGCGAGCTGTGGACGAAGGCGGGGAGCAGTGCTATCATCATCTATGTTATGGCGGAGTTGTGGGGTATGGACGAAGATAAGATAGCGTTGATCATTGAGAAAATTGAAGGGCTTGAACGAGGAGAGGCGCAGCTTTTGGGTAACATGCTAATGGATTATTGTGATGCGGCCGATAGGGGGGTGAAGCGCCAGGATTTTGATCGTGTTGATCGTAAGCGCTGGCCGCACAAGCGAGAGGAGGAGCGATTCGTGCCAACGATGTATTTTGGACTGGAGCGAGCTGAGCGACGCGGCTTGCAGAAGGGCATAGAGCAGGGCGAACAGCTGGGCTTGCAGAAGGGCATTGAGAAGGGCAGGCAACAGGGCATTGAGCAGGGTATCGAGCAGAGCCGCCAAGATGCCGCCGCCCGTATGCTGGCACAGGGTGTGTCTGAGGCTCAGGTATGCGAATTTTTACAATTGACCAAGAAAGAGCTGACGGCACTCAAGCGAAAATTAAAAAATTAAAGATTTCAGCCAATTTTCCCAAGCATGCTCCTGCCGTTCATGGAGCTCTCGGTCGGCAAGCCTGAATGCAACAGCCGAGAGGTTTGATGGCAAGCTTGAACGCAACAGTCGAGAGGCTTGGGAGCAAGCAAGGGGTTCTGATGCAAACCCAAGCGGAGCTAGTTCCTTAGCCCGTATCTCCGTTGTCTTGGCAGAGCGCAGACCTGCCGAGAAACCCGACCTCAGCAGGTATAGGCACATGCCTTGTGCAAAAAAAATAAACTGACGGCAATATGGCAATATCTGTGGTCGAGTTTTCGCACGGTCTCGCTCTGCCGTTCATAAAGCCCTCGGTAGACAAGCCTGAACGCAATAACGAGAGGTCTGAGAACAAGCAGAGAGAGGATGCAGAGAGACTAGAGGATAAGCAGCGAGCTAGGAAGCGAGCGTTACAAAGAGCCGCGTAGCGCGTAGCGCGCCACGGCACAGACCTGCCGAGAAACTCTCCCTTGAGTTAGGTGCAAGTACATGCCTTGTGCAAAGAAATAAACTGAACGCAATAGCGAGTGGTCTGGGAACAAGCAGCGAGCTAGCAAGCGAGCGATATAGAAAGCCGTAGCGCAGCGAACGGCCTCGCCGCGCCCTTCACGGAGCTCTCGGTGGGCAAGAGGTGGGGGCAACAGCCGAGAGACTTGGGGGCAAGCCTGATCGCAATAGCAAGAAGCCTGAGGGCAAGGATACCACTTAGCCCGTGCCTCCGTTGTCTTGGCGAGGCGCAGTACCTACCGAGAAACTCGCCCATGAGATAAGTGCAAGCACATGCCTTGTGCAAAAAATAATCTGGTTGCAGTATTGGCAATATCTGTGGTCGAGTTTTCGTACGGTCTCGCCTCGCCCTTCATGGAGCTCTCGGTGGGCAAGAGATGGGGGCAGCCGCGAGAAACCTGAGGACAGGCATAGGTTCTGAGGGCAAGCCTGAACGCAATACGGGGAGATCTGAGAACATGCAGCGAGCTAGCAAGCGAGCGTTACAAAGAGTCGCGGGCAGCGAACGGCCTCGCCCCGCCGTTCATGGAGCTCTCGGTGAGCAAGTCTCAACGCGACAGCCAAGAGGTTTGAAAACAGGAAGAGGGGCTAAAGGACAAGCCTCAACGCAATACAGGGAGATCTGAGAACAAGGAGCGAGCTAGGAAGCGAGCGATACAAAGAGCCGTGCGTAGCCAAACACCTCTGTCACGTGCTACCTTATCTATAGAGGCAACATACTAGGAATAATCATGACAAAACGGCGCAGTGGAGCTAGGAAGCGGCAAAAAGTCGCGTGCAACTCCCGACCCTCCTATCCACACGACAGCTTGTTCAAGAAAATCTTCAAGCGGCCTGATTACTGTCGATCCCTGCTCAAGGTGCTCCTTACCCCCAGCTTCTATGCCCTCTTTGACTGGGGACGACTGAAAATCATGGAAAGCGTGGCCACGGGCGCTAGGGGGCAAGGACAGGCATAGGTTCTGATGGCAAGCTTGAACGCAATACAGGGAGGTCTGAGGGCAAGCAGCGAGCTAGCAAGCGAGCGTTACAATAGAGTCGTGCGTAGCTCCATCATCTTGGAACACAAGAGCTATCGTGACAACAACGCTATCCGCCAGATGTTGGGCTACTACAACGCCATCGCCCAAGAGACGGGTGGCATTATCCTGTCTATCATCGTCACCTGCTGCCAAGACAAGCGAGCCATGGTCCCCTCTGACTACCTCAGCTGGGCACTGCAACAGCAGGGTGCATCCGCAGAACTGAAGCGGAAATTCAAGCGCTTGCCCAATTTTCACAGTCTGCTGGTTAACTTTCATGCCTTGTCCTATCGTCGTATGCGGCGAGGCGGGGAGGCGGTCAGTTTAGCGCTGTTCGGCATGCGCAACTACTGGGACTTGGACGAGGAGGTGGTGGTCAAGATTCTCAAAAAGGCACGTCTGCTTCCACGGCAGGAGAGGGGGTTTGTGTTGAGTGTGTTAATGGATTACTGTGAGTGTGCCGATAAGGCTTACGGCAGGGAGGGGTTTGCGCAGGTGGAGCGCAAGCGTTTTCCACGGCTGAAGGAGGAGGAGAGACTTATGCCGACGATAGAATTTGGCTTTGACAGGGCAAAACAACAGGGCCTGCGACAAGGACTCCGCAAGGGCAAGCAACAGGGTATCGAGCAGGGTATCGAGCAGGGTATCGAGCGTGGTATCGAGCGGGGTATCGAGCGGGGTATCGAGCGGGGTATCGAGCAGAAGCAGATGGAGGCTGCTCAGCTAATGCTTAGCGATGGTGTGCCTGATGCTCAGGTGTGCAAATTTCTGCAATTGACCAAGAAAGAGCTGACGGCACTCAAGCGAAAATTAAAAAATTAAAGATTTCAGCCAATTTTCCCAAGCATGCCCCTGCCGTTCATGGAGCTCTCTGTGAGCAAGCCTGAATGCAACAGCCGAGAGGTTTGATGGCAAGCTTGAACGCAACAGTCGAGAGGCTTGGGAGCAAGCAAGGGGTTCTGATGCAAACCCAAGCGGAGCTAGTTCCTTAGCCCGTATCTCCGTTGTCTTGGCAGAGCGCAGACCTGCCGAGAAACCCGACCTCAGCAGGTATAGGCACATGCCTTGTGCAAAAAAAATAAACTGACGGCAATATGGCAATATCTGTGGTCGAGTTTTCGCACGGTCTCGCTCTGCCGTTCATAAAGCCCTCGGTAGACAAGCCTGAACGCAATAACGAGAGGTCTGAGAACAAGCAGAGAGAGGATGCAGAGAGACTAGAGGATAAGCAGCGAGCTAGGAAGCGAGCGTTACAAAGAGCCGCGTAGCGCGTAGCGCGCCACGGCACAGACCTGCCGAGAAACTCTCCCTTGAGTTAGGTGCAAGTACATGCCTTGTGCAAAGAAATAAACTGAACGCAATAGCGAGTGGTCTGGTGACAAGCAGCGAGGGAGCTAGGAAGCGAGCGTTACAAAAAGCCGCGTAGCAAAGACCTTCCTTAGCCCGTATCTCCGTTGTCTTGGCGAGGCGCAGCCCTACCGAGAAACTCTCCCCCCGAACGGATAATAAGCACATGCCTCGTGCAAAATCATAATCTCACAGCAATATGGCAGTATTTATGGTCGAGTTTTCGTACGGTCTCGCCGCACCGTTCATGGAGCTCTCGGTGAGCAAGTCTCAACGCGACAGCCAAGAGGTTTGAAAACAGGAAGAGGGGCTAAAGGACAAGCCTCAGCGCAACACAGGGAGATCAGAGCACAAGCAGCGAGGGAGCGAGAAAGCGGCAAACAGTCTCGTAAGGCGAGCGATACAAAGAGTCGCAGCGCAGCTGGGCGAGGTGCACCGTTCATGGAGCTCTCGGTAGGCAAGAGGTGAGGGCAACCGCGAGAAATATGAGGACAGGCATAGGTTCTGATGACAAGCTTGAACGCAACAGCCGAGGAGCCTGAGAGCAAGCAAAGAGGCTAGCAGGCAAACCTGAGCGCAATAGCCGAGAGGTCTGAGGACAAGGAGCGAGCTAGGAAGCGAGCGTTACAAAAAGCATCGCGTAGCGCGTAGCGCGTAGCAAGCTCCCTAGCTCCAATCCTATTGCGCACGAATGTGTGAGTCAGTGGTTACTCCGAAGTGAATCTCGGTGTCTTCAGAGCTAGTGACATCGGTGATGCTCCATATATTGCTCTCCTTAAACAGCGTTACGGTGTTGGTTGTTGCCACTAGGGGAGGCTCGTCATCAGGGGCGATGTCCTTGCGATCGTAGTAGGAAATACGAAAGGTAATCTCTACTTCTCGCGGCGTGCGGTCACGGCGCGAGACGACGGCAAAGCTGTCCAGATCGAACTTGCGCTCGATGAAGCCGTTGGTAATTTGCTCATCGGTCGCGCCCTCAAGTGCAGCACGCAGCGCGCCGCCAGTGTAATCCAGTAACGCTTCACGTTGTTCGATGTCGGTCATGCTAGTGGATACCTCGACGTATTTTTCCAATACCTGCACCGCGGTCATGCTCTCACGTTCAGGTTTGCACCAAGCAAAACACGCCGTCATGACCATCGCTAGTAGTAGAAGCTTGGCAAAATTCAAGATGACCCCCCTGATGATTTGCGGTTGCGAGTGTGAATTGTCTGCCGTGGCAAGCGTCTAGAAATATGATCTGGCTGCTGGTGTCTTTTGTGTGAATAGTCATAAACACTGCCATGCACAGGCGAGTCAACAACTCCAAGTGCCAGTGCATAGGCCTTGATGTCTGGTCGCGCGACATGCCGCAACACGAGGTTACGCCGCTCGCTCAAAAAATCAAGCTCGCTATTGATACGATACATTCTGTCGTCACAAATCAGCACCGTAGTGCCAATAGCGGTCGCCAGTCGCACCACCACCTGCTGGGCGCGCAGGTAGTCGTACTGCGACAACATTTCCTGCGCTCTCTCCTGACCCAGCACTACCCGCACATCGAGTTTGCGCACCGCGGCAAGATAAAGTGCCAACGAAATGTCATAATCGGACATGAAGGAACTTACCAACCATACTCGGCGCTTGGCGCTGCCAATTACTGCAACCACCTTGTCGCTCAATTTATCAAACCCCGCGAAGCGCTGCGTAGGGCGCGCCGCTAAGGCTACGCTATTGACCCCAACACAGATCACGATGCTCCCCAGCCACCTAATCATGCTTCCGCCCTGATCACAAAAGCACTGAAACCATCCATCGCATCATGGTTGCCAGGATATATCTGCAGAATATTGCGACGCGTCACGTAACGCTTGTAATAATCTGGCAAACGACCGACGGGCGACACCTGTGACATGCGGCTACCCAGCTCGCCCTTGATGTATTCAAGCACCGCGTTGGACTCCTCCACTTCAAACGAACATACACTATAGATCAGCTCGCCACCTTGCTTGAGCCAGTCAAAAGCCCTGAGAATCAATTCACGTTGTAACTTTGCCATCTGCTTGATCGTAGTTTCGTCCTTGTGCCACTTGCCCTCTGGATGTCGCCGCAATATGCCCAAGCCAGAACAAGGGGCATCGAGCAAAATCTTGTCCACCCGCACCGCACTCGACCACTTGGTAATATCTGCCACCAAGAAAGTCACGCCCTCATGCTTCATGCGCTGCGTGGCTTCCTGTGCTTGTTGTAAGCGTTGCTCGCTCTTGTCGATGGCTGTAATGCGTGCTGCACCATCCGACAGCTCACAGAGATGCGACAGCTTGCCGCCCGGCCCGCAACAGAGATCAAGCACCGTTTCGTCCGCCTGTGGATTAACCAAGAACGACACCAACTGCGCGGCTTCGTCCTGAATGGTGTAAAAACCTGCCGCAAACAACGAGCCTTGTTCCAACTGGGGAAAGCCACGCAACTTCAAGCTACAGCGCAACGGCCGCCGCTCGGTGTGCAAACGTTCCTCCTTCAACAAACGACTCTGCAGCTGATGTGCAGGCACACCCAATCGCGTGTTGACCCGCACAAACGTAGGCGGCACACGGTTGTTAGCCGAAGCAATCTCCTCAGCGCGTTCGTAATTGAACTGCGCCAACCAGCGATCGATCATCCAACGCGGATGGGCATACTGCAACGACAGATATGCGGCAGGCTCTTTGTGCTTGTCTGGCTTGGTGAAATACTCGGCCCGCCGCGCAATCTGGCGCAGGATGCCGTTGACAAACGAACAGGCGTTGGCTTGCCCTTTCTTGCGAATATACTCAACGCTCTCATTGACCGCAGCCCGATCTGGAACACGATCCATGTAGTAAATCTGATAAGTACCTAGAATAAGAGCAGATCTAATCTGTGGTGTAACTTTCCCCAAATCACGATTGGCAGTGTTCTGCAATATCCAAAACATTTTGGCATACCAACGCAGGCTGCCATATAAGAGCTCTTTGACAAAATTCTTATCTATCCTTCTGATATGTTTGGCGTGTTTTTCGTAAAGATAGGCAACAGCTGCTTCTGGCTTGCGGTGATGATCCATCACTTCCACAAAAGCATCCAGTGCCACCTCACGCACAAGCGATAACCTCGCAGTCAAAAGCTCAAGCTCGCATTGTTAGTGTTAAAGACAACACCGCACCACACTTGACGACGGCTACTTCTATCGTCTCACATTTGGCAGGGGATTTCACGGGACAATCAGGGTGCGGGTCGGTCTTCCTGCCAACGTGGGGAAGCTTCTGCTTGTGCCGAGTGTGTGTTGTCGGTGGTTGTTTCCATCAGGGCAAGCAGTTGCTTGCGTAATTTTTTCACATCGAGCGCCTTCCGCATCCATTCGTAACCAAAAAAAATCGCGGTAAAACAGATCCCCACCGTGAAGGCGAGGAATAGTGCCAACGAGACGTTCATACTGACTGTCTGATCGGTAACTGGCACTCTTACGATCAGATCGTGATTGTTATTGATGGCGAAGTAAACCCCCGCCCCCAGCAGCAGCACCGCCGCCAATAACTTTATTAGCTTAAGAAAAAAGCCCATGCCTCAGTCCTCCGTAGGCGGCGCAGCATCGTCGTCGCCCCCGTCAGCCTGCGGTGCGCTGTCTGCCTGTGTCTCTGTGTCAGGTGCAGCTTGGCCTGCCGTATCCTCGTCCGTGTCGGCAGTGTGCACAGCATCGGCACTGCCTGCCTGTGTTTCTGCCGCGCTGGCAGTGTGCACAGCATCGTCGTCGCCCGTGTCCGCCGCACTGGCAGTGTGCACAGCATCGTCGCCGCTGCCTGCCGTATCGTCGCTCGTCTCATCGTCAGCCTGCGGTGCGCTGCTTGCCTGCGCCTCGGTGTCAGGTGCGTGTGTCGCTGCCGTATCCTCGTCCGTGTTTGCAGTTTGCACATCATCGGCACTGCCTGCCTGTGTTTCCGTCGCGCTGGCAGTGTGCACAGCATCGGTGCGGCTCTCTGTGTCTGTGCTGAGCGTTTGCGTGCCCTCAGCGTCTTGATCACTACGAGGTTTCTTTTTTCTGCGTCCGCCCTTGGTATCACGTAGCTTCGAGAAAGCGTCGGCCATGCGTGTTTTCGGCTTGGCGGTGTCGATGTATTCCTGCAAATCGTCGCCCTGCAGATTTTGCAGGCGGGCTTTGCGAGACAGGGAGAAACGGCGTTCTTCCGAATCGACGGCAAGCACTACGAAGTCGAGCATGTCGCCTTTTTTGCAGATGTCCTGCGGTTTTTCAAACCCAGCATCGGACAACTCGCTCTGATGAATAAGGCCCTCGATGCCATTGCCGAGTTGGACAAACACACCGAAATCGGTAACCTTCTCGACCTGACCGCTGGCAATCGCACCCACAGGGTATTGTTTGGCAATTGCGATGAAGGGGTCATCGGCAAGTTGCTTCACACCCAGCGAGAACTTACCCTCATCAGCATCGACTTGCAGCACCTTCGCCTTGATCGAGTCACCTTTGCGATAAAGATCACCTGGATGCCTGACCCGCTCTGACCAACTGAGGTCGGAGATATACACGAGGCCATCGATAGCCTCGCCCACACCGACAAACACACCAAAGTCGGTGATGTTGCGCACCTCGCCTTCCACGACATCCCCAACCTGATACTTGGCACGAATAACTTCCCACGGGTTGGGTTCGGTCTGCTTCATGCCGAGACTGATACGACGAGCATCGGAATCGACCGCCAGTACCACGACATCGACATCGTCGCCAATCTGCACACACTTGGAGGGGTGCTTGATACGTTTAGACCACGACATTTCGCTGACATGGATGAGGCCTTCAATGCCTGCTTCTAGTTCAACGAAAGCACCGTAATCGGTCAAGCTGACCACTCGCCCGCCGACTCGCTCATTGAGCTTATACTTGTCTGTCGCGGCAATCCAAGGGTCGGGCAACAGCTGTTTGTAACCCAGTGAGACACGCTGCTTGTTAGGATCGTAGTTCAAGACCTGCACGCGTGCCTCTTCTCCCACCTCGAACAGCTGCGAAGGGTGGTTGATACGTCCCCACGACATGTCAGTAATGTGTAGTAGCCCGTCAATACCGCCGAGATCGACGAACACCCCGTAGTCGGTGATGTTTTTGACAATGCCGGTCAACACTGCACCTGACTGCAGGTTTCGCAACGTCTCTTCGCGCATCTTCTCGCGATCCTGTTCGAGCAGCACTCGCCGACTGAGCACGATGTTGTTGCGTTTCTTGTTAAATTTGATGATGCGGAACTGATACTTGTTGCCCATCATGTGGTCGAAAGCCTTGACAGGACGTAGGTCAACCTGCGAACCAGGCAAGAACGCTTTCACCCCGACATCGACTGACAGACCACCCTTTACCCTCGATACGACCACGCCGTCGATAATCTCGTCATTCTCGTAAGCTTTGGAAATACGCCCCCAAGCTCGCATAACCTCAGCCCGCTCACGGCTGAGCACCATCTCACCGTTGTTGTTCTCAAACGTGTCGAGATAGACCTCGATGGTATCGCCAGCCTTGACAGACACCTGCCCCTGCGCGTCCTTGAACTCGTGCAGGGGTACCTCGCCATCGCACTTGTGACCGATGTCAACTGCCACCACATCATCGACGATGCTGAGCACGTTGCCTTGCACGATCGTGCCCTCCCTGATGCGCAAGCCGCGGCCCTCGTCAGCCGCCAACATCTGGGCAAAATCACTGCTTTCCCGCTCCTGCTGCCGCTGCGCATCACTATTATCGCTGTCCTCGTCCTCCCAGCGAATTTCGTCGATGCCAGCTACCCTCACCTCGCCGCTCTGTATCACAAAGGCTTACCCCGATTCACATATGAAAGTTAAGACGCAACCCGCCGAAAAGCGAGACGCGATGCGTATAGCACATCTCAATTCTACCTGTCTAGGACTAAATATTCAGGTGTTTTTTTAGCGCCAGGGTCTGTCTAGCTACTTAGGGCACGGAGAAAAACTAGGGAAAGGCCTGCACACAAAAAAACCTTGCGTTGCCTAAGCCCTTGAAGTAGTCTCCCGCCCCGAACGTTTGGTGGAGCTGTATCCCTTGTATAAAAAACGCCGACGACTGTTGCCACGCCGCAAGAAGTTTCTCGATCCTGACGTGTTGATTGACTATCGCCGTCCTGACATCTTGAAGCGTTTCGTCACCGATCGGGGCAAGATAATCCCTAGCCGCATTTCGGGAGCAACGGCAGCCCAGCAGCGCAAGATTGCCAAGGCGGTCAAGCGGGCTCGCTATCTGGCACTATTGCCGTACACAGTTGCGCATCGCAGTGAGCGAGGCTTTGCTGGTGAGATGACGGCGGCTGCGGCCGCGGCAGGGGTTTCGGATCGATGGTAGAGTGAGTGATGGCACGACGTTGTGATTTGAGTGCGAAAGGGGTGCAGAGCGGGTGTAGTGTGTCGCACGCCAAGAACAGGCGCAAGCGGCGTTTCTTACCGAATTTGCACCGCAAGCGTATCTGGTCGCCCGCCTTGGGACGGTTCGTGACCATGCGGGTTGCGGCCGCGACGCTGCGGACGATTGACAAAGTCGGCATCGACAGCCTTTTGGCTAAAGGTAGGAGCAGGAGCTAGTGGGAAAAGGGGATAATCGCCGCACGCCAAAAATGCGCCGTCGTGTCGGGCAGAAACGCAAGAAGGAGCAGCAGCGCAAACTTCAGGTGGCTATTGGCGCTAAGGGCCGCGTGACCGCGCCACCGCCTAAAGCTACCGCCGCGGCGCAAGCAAAGAGTGGCAAGGTAACCGTTAAACGCAGCGGGCAACGTAAGGTCACTGCCGCGGCACAGCCTGAGTAGGGAAGACAGAGATGGCACATCACAAATCGGCAAAAAAACGCATCAAGACTAACGAAAAGCGCCGACTCCGCAACAAGCAATACCTGTCACGGGTGCGCACCGCGGTCAAAAATTTTCGCCTGGCCGCGGCCAGCAAGGAAATCGATCGAGAGAAGCTTCAAGCTGTGTTTAGAGCCGCGCAGTCTCTGCTAGCACGCGCGCAGCGCAAAAAAACTATGCCTAAGAACACCGTCGCGCGCAAAACCAAACGTCTGCACCTACTGTTGAAGAAGGTCAGCCCGCAGTAACGCTTTAAATCAAACCCACCCCGCGGCTAGACGCGCTACTGCTGAGAGTCAGCGGGCACGGCTGGTGCAGCGTCGTCCTTTAATGATAAGCAAGTGTGGGTTGCTGATGGAACGAGTCGTGGGCACAAAGCTACAGGTAAATTGACGCATACGCCCGCCGCCTTTGGGCACGATACGCACCGAGTGGCGTTTGTTGTAAAGCAGGTCGGGCACTAGTGCTGGTGACTCACCGACAAAAAATCCACTATTGACATCAACGATATATTTTTTACGTTCGTTTTCACTGACGATGCGCACCGCTGACATTTTAGCCACCGCTTCAAGCACCAGTGTTTTTTCGATCATCTGCCCTTTCTGGCCATGGTACTCAAATTTACGCAAACGGTAGCCGTGACGAAAAACTCTAATTAGATGTTTGCCTGCTGCTGATTGCAAAATCAGTGGTGTCTGTTGATACACCCCATTTTTGTAGGGTTTGTTGTCAATGCTAATTTTAACCCTTGATGGTGTTGTATCGAGTTGTAGCCGTAAGAAGTTGCTACTCGACACTCGCAGCGGTGGTTTGTTTTTTACGACGTAAACTACTATGCCGATAATGAGAGCAAAACTTGCAACCGCCAGCATGTTCAAAGCACCATTGCTCGAGCGTTTCCTACGCTTTCTCCGCCGCACCCCATAGGCAAGCATGGCTGGAGATTCTCTGCTACTGCCTTTGCTTGATTCGGAAATGTCTTTAAATAGCGGCACTACACTTGCGGCTTTGCCACTTGATGGCGAGGAGAAGACAGCTTCCTTGTTTTTAGAATTATCGGCGAAAGCGTCTGATGATGGTCTTCTCGCTTTGATTGCCGCATTGCCACCCCCAGCTGCGAGAGGCGGAGATGAAGGCAAGGGACGCTGGGCCTCCTCTTTATCGGGAAGCACAAGCTCTAGTCCCTGTTCGGAAGCTACAGGCAGCGAAGATTGTGACAGCATGTTTTTCAGATTTTTGCGCATCTGTTTTCTTTTGCTGCTCAATCTTTCTTTGAGAAACTTGCCTAGTTCACCAGCGCTGAAATCAGAATAGTTAGCATAGAGAAACTTGCGGATAGCTTTCTCCATATCATCCGCGGTCTGATAACGCTCTTTAGGATCTTTCGCTAAGCATTTAAGAACAAGTTTTTCCAATTCTGGGGTAACGTGCTTGTTTTCTTTGAGCAGGGACACGGTAATTTTGCAATTGCGCACTCTGCCGATGGTAGTCACATCGTTGCCTGCCTGAAATAATTTGCGCATTGCCAACATTTCCCAGAACACGATACCCAGTGAAAAAATATCCGAGCGACGATCGACTTTTTGTGCCGTAATCTGCTCTGGACTCATGTAAGAATACTTACCTTTGACCGTTCCTGTCTGTGTTTCTGTGCTTTTGTTTTTAGCTTTGGCAATACCGAAGTCGGTAACTTTTACCTCGCCCTCATAGCTAACCATGATGTTTTGCGGGGAAATGTCACGATGCACGATGCCTAGCAGCGCTTGGGAAATCTCATCACGCTTGGCATGAGCATAGTGCAAACCACGCGCCGCCTCCGCAGCAATAAACAGTGCCATAGGCACACTTAAGCGAGTCTTGGAACGCTCACAGGCTGACAGAATCGAACGCAAGTCGCTGCCATCAACGAACTCCATGATGATAGCAAACGAGCCATCGATGTCCTCAAAACCTTCAATGCGCACGATGTTGGTGTGTTGCAATTTTTTGCAAATATGCGCCTCATCCCGAAACATTTCAATAAAGTCACGATTGCTAGACAGATGCGGCAAAATCCGCTTGACCGCACAGATGCGCTCGAAGCCATCCTTGCTAATCTGCTTGCTGAGATGTATCTCCGCCATCCCGCCAGAGGCAATCTTGCTGCCAAGAATGTAGCGCGGCCCGTCCATCATGCTCTCATAAATTAAAAAAGACGCTGTTCACCGCCTCTATCGGTGAATTTGCTGAAAAAATTTACTGGCCAGCGAAGCGGATAGAAAAAAACCACTACATCTGATACATAGCTGCTGCGGGCGAATTGCTACGAGTTGGGTGTGCGCGGCAAGTTTATCACCATCGAGGGTAGCGAAGGGACGGGCAAAACCTGCCTGGTGCAAGTATTGCGGGATGTCATGCACGCCCAGGGCTTGCCCGTCGTCAGTTCCAGAGAGCCAGGCGGGACACCGCTCGCGGATCGTATCCGCACTATTTTCCGCAACCAAGACCCCGACACTGAAAAGCTAACGACGGCAGCCGAGCTGATGCTGGTCTCCGCGGGACGTGCCCAGCATGTGCAACAGTTCATCGCTCCCGCCTTGCAAGCAGGCCAGGTTGTGCTGTGCGATCGCTTTGCCGACTCGACCAGGGTGTATCAAGGCTGTATCGGGGGGCTGCCAGCTGAGGCCATTGAGCAAGTCATCGCCATGACAACCTTTGGTATCGTGCCTGACCTGACCGTCGTGCTCACCAGCAACTACGCAGTAGTTAAACAACGCCTTGCAGCTCGTAACAACCACGATGCGGTCATGCGCTATGACCCCCAACGAGAAAGCGAACACGATCGCATTCAAAACCATTTCAAAGCACTGTGCAATCGTGACGACACCCGCTTCGTCTGCCTGGATACCTCCGACCTACAGGTCAGCGACGCGGCGGCAGAAGTTTTGCACCGCATACAAGAGAGGTGGGGAGAAAAATGGAACTAGGCCCGGCACGCCAGGTGCTCACCACCCTGCTACAACAGCAAAGACTGCCGCAAGTAGTGCTGTTTTACGGACGTGAGGGCATGCCTGCCGACGAGCTGCTGGATGACCTGTTGCGCCAGCTACTCTGCCACCACCGCAATGGCTGTGGTGTCTGTGTTTCTTGCCGTGCACTTGACCACCACCACCACGATGATGTGTTGCGCTACGATGCCGAGCAGGAAAGTTTTGGCGTGGCAGAAGTAAGCCGCATGCAGAGCTTCCTGCCTCTGCTGGGAGGCAGCCGAGTCGCTATTGTGCGAGCTGTACATCAGATAAGTCGTCAGGCAGCCAACAAACTGCTCAAAATTCTCGAAGAACCACCGCCGACTGCCTACATTTTTCTCACTTCAACCCGCTATGGGCAACTGCTACCGACCGTCACCTCGCGCTGCTTTCACTTTTTGTTGCGGGATGAAGGTGAACCGCCCTGCAGCAGTTTTACCGCACAATTCGAGCAGTTGCTCGCCGCCCCGCAATGGTCACAACGCCAGCCATTGCTGAAAAAACTGCGAGACAGCAAGTGCAGTCTGCAGGAATTTGTATTTTTCTATGAACAGCATCTCAACCGCAGCTATCGTGCCGTGCTCGGCCGCGGCGACAAGGGGGGGATGCGGCACACCGCGCGTCGCAGCCGCTTACACAGCGTGAAGCAGCTCTTGCAACAGCGGATAAGTTTGAATACACAGCTAGGTATTGAGAGTCTGCTGCATGCAGGTGGAGCTGAGCCACAATCACCTGCGCGTGGCGAGGGGGTGCGACCATGACCTATAACAACTTGGCAGTGGTACAGTTCAAACGGGCGGGCAAAATTTACCACTTTGCCGTGCAGGAGCGTATGCTGCTGCTGGTCGGAGATATGGTGGTGGTCGATACCGATCGCGGCTTGAGCCTCGCCAAGGTTGTGCGTCTCATTTACAAGAAAGACCGCGAAAGAAAGATCAAGCCCGTCATCAGAAAAGCTACCGCAGGCGACCTGAAAGAAGGACGCATCAGCGCTGACGAGGCACAGGCTTTCGTCCAAAAAAAAATTACCCAACTAGAGCTCAACATGAAAGTGCTCCAGGTTGAGGTGCAGTTCAGCGGCAATAAGATTGTCGTCTATTTCTCAGCCCCAGGGCGGGTGGACTTCCGCAAGCTGGTCAAGGAGATCGCCGCGGGACTGAAACTGCGGGTTGAGCTGAAGCAAGTCGGGCCGCGCAATGAAACCAAACTGCTCGGTGGCCTGGGGGTGTGCGGGCGTGAATACTGCTGCTCCAGCTTTCTGCGGGACTTCTTGCCTGTTTCCACCCGCATGGCAAAAAACCAAAACCTTGCCCTCAACCCAGGCAAAGTCAGCGGCGGCTGTGGACGACTACTGTGCTGTTTGAAATACGAAAACGAAACCTACACGGCCCTGCGCCGCGAACTGCCAGAGAAAGGGGCGCGCGTTGAGATCATCAGCAATAGCCTCAAAGGCACGGTCAGCAAAGTTGACCTACTCAACGAAATGCTGATGGTGGAAAGCGAAAACAACGAATACCTCCACGTCGCCGCTCAAGATGTCAAGGTGCTGCAACCGTCCGGTCGGGCAAGCAAGTCAGAAAAACCCGACGACGACCAGAGCTGGGGCGAGGATCTGGACTTGCAGGATTTGCTTTAGAACGCCGTCTGAAGCTTGTGTAATGGCAATGTCCTGTTTCTTTCTTATGGGGTCACTACAGCTCTCTCCGCACCCTTCATGGAGCTCTCGGTAGGCAAGCCTGAACGCAATAGCCGAGAGACTTGGGCGCAAGCAGAGAGGGCGCGCAGAGTGGCCTGAGAACATGCAGCGAGCTAGGAAGCGAGCGATACAAACAGCATCGCGTAGCGATGAGCTAGGAAGCGAGCGTTACAAGGAGCCGCGTAGCGCGTAGCGCGCCACGGCACAGTGGAGCTAGCAAGCGGCAAAAAAGCCGATCAGCGAGAAACTCGCCCTTGAGTTAGGTGCAAGTACATGCAGGGAGGCTTGTGGGCAAGCCTGAACGCAATACAGGGAGATCTGAGCGCAAGCAGCGAGAGGATGCAGAGAGACTAGAGGATAAGCAGCGAGCTAGAAAGCGAGCGTTACAAAAAGCCGCGCGCCACGGCGCAGCGGAGCGAACGGCCTCGCCGCGCCGTTCATGGATCTCTCGGTGGGCAAGCTTGAACGCAAGAGCGAGAGACTTGGTCGCAAGCAGAGGGGGCGCGCAGAGTGGCCTGAGAACATGCAGCGAGCGGGGAGCTAGAAAGCGGCAAAAAGCCTCGTAGACGAGCGATACAAAAAGCAGCGTAGCGAGCGAAGCGAGCTAGAAAGCGAGCGATACAAACAGCATCGCGTAGCGATGAGGGAGCTAGGAAGCGGCAAAAAAGCATCGTAGAGCGAGCGAAGCGAGCGTTACAAAAAGCCGCGCCACGGCGCGAGAAAGCGGCAAACAGTCTCGTAGACGAGCGATACAAAGAGCCATGCGTAGCACATGTCTCCGTTGTCTTGGCGAGGCGCAGCCCTACCGAGAAACCCGACCACAACAGGTATAGGCACATGCTTTATCTAAAAGCATAATCTCACAGCAATATGGCAGTATTTATGGTCGGGTTTTCGTACGGCCTCGCCGCGCCGTTCATGGAGCTCTCGGTAGGCAAGAGGTGGGGGCAACTGCGAGAAGTCTGAGGGCGGGCAGAGAGATCTGAGGCAAGCCTGAACGCAGTACAGGGAGATCAGAGCACAAGCAGCGAGCTAGAAAGCGAGCGATACAAACAGCATCGCGTAGCGATGAGCTAGAAAGCGAGCGATACAAAGAGTCGTGCGTAGCTGGGCACATACCCCTATGTTTGCTTTGCCGTCGATGGTAATTTTCCTGCCCTGCGCCGCTTTGTGAAGATATGTCGTGATGAGCAACATATGGAGGATTCGTCGATACATTGACAATCGTAACTGAGGAAAACCAACTAGTAAACCAACTAAGTGTACCGATAGTGGGGGGTGGCTACACTCCGCGACCGATTAACAATCACATCCCGCAATACGACGACAGCGGCTTGCTACAGCGACAAACCCACTTTGTCAATTATCGTGACCCAACTCCCTGATACCACCAACCTTATTTGCCCCTTCAAGCACCATCCCCTTCCAGCCGATAAGCCATACAGACAACTAGAAACAAACGGAATGCGTGCTCCCTCAATCTTGCTGGCAATTTTCGCTCTGCTGCGAGCAATTACCTCGGCCTGCACCAAAAAAATGGCACTGATGACCGGCAACCACATGACAAAGGCGACGGCCACAACGAGAGGCGAGAAAAACTCGAACACGACAGACGGGAGCGGAATCGGATCAATCGAGACGGGGTTGCTCGCAGTGAAATCAGGGAGGACGGCTCGTGGATATGCTCCTTCGAGACCAAATTGGCCGCGCCACGCATATCCGTTGCCGATGCGAAAATGCACCGCAGGCAAGCAGGGTGTGCACAGGTTAGCCGTATCGGTGGTGGCAAGGTGCGGCGTGAGGGAGCTGTGGAGTATTGCGAGAGCTTGTGGGGAAAGTTGTGTTAGCTAGTAGTTGATACTCAGTGAAATTTTCTGTAGCCTGTCGGGGGACTTGCTCGGGGGGAATGTATTTTGGGAAAGAGAGAAAGCAAGACAGGGCTATTAAGAATGCAAAAAAATATTTGGAGGAATTCCTATGCCAAAAAAGGGATCGTTTGCCAGGGACATAGCCCAAAAAATGCGCAAGAAAAGCTTTGCCAAAACTATGTTTCTGTACGAGCTTGCAGAATGTGACGGCGATGTGCATGAGGCGGTGCGATCCGCCATCCGTAAGATGGACGCTGAGTGGGTGGCAGAAAAACTGTCTCTTTCGGAGTCGGAGGTGGTTGCATTTGTCAACGGTGACACCTGTGTTTCGATGCCTAAAGACTATCTGTCACGCTTGAACCTTATGCCCATAACTGGCAAAGATATTGCTGATCTGAAGTATATGGACAACGAGGACAAAGTTAATATTCCAAGATTTCTTAGAAATTTGGATCAAAAATTAATTCTGATAGACATAAATTCCATCGAGAACCACAACAAAAACTGGTCATCCAAAAACACGCCACGTCAGCTGATAGTGGGCAAACCAATATCCTACGTGTTAAGGGGAGCTGTGCCCAATGCGGAGGACATCGCTACTTCTAATCTTAAGTGGGGATAATCACACGCCACAGCCGGTGAGATAACTATGGGTAGCCTATTTCTTACACATATCGACGGCGGTAACCAGGATATTGAGGTTAAGTTGTCACCCCAACCCTCATGGACACGCGGGATATGCGTTCCTGTTAAAATTGAGGGTGAAGATAGTTCGACCAAAAAAATAAACTCTGTGGAAGTACAGGCTTTGCTCGACACGAGTTCCTGGAGAACGATGATTCACGAGTCTGTAGTCAAGCACCTGGGGCTGTCACCTACATCTACCTACCCCCCCGAACCAAATACCCATTCACCCACCTACTACGATTATTTAGTTACGGTGTCCTTCGTAGGGAGCAACTTGTCAAGTAGGCGGGGGTCGGCACTAGGCAATGGTCAGTGGCCATTCAACTTGGAAGATCATATCAAGAACCCATCGGGTGAGAATGGCTGTGGCCTTATACTCGGACGCGAAATCATGCGTTACTGGAATACGATCTGGAACGGGCCTACGGGAACGCTGATCATAAACGATGCCTGAGCTCCGAAAAATACCCCCGTAAAGCCACGTCCCTAAAATCCCTCAAGATCGATCCTGAGCCATCCTAGCCACACCTAACGATCACCCCCTTCAGTGGACGGCTCTGCCCCTTGCCAACGAAAGCTAGCTACTCCGAGCTTCTATGACCAGCAGACCTTGCACGTTTTATTCTGGGAGAAGAAATCGATCTGCGTGCCGTCGGAGAAATGGAAAGTGCCTTGACAAGCTGATCTGGCCCTATCCCCTTAAGTCGATACACTTGCTTGACTCTGACAGGCTCACCCTGCGGGAGAAAGTTGGAAAATTACAAAATAATATCTGTAAGATACAACTTTAGGCTCAAGCAAAAAAAAAACGGCCGATGCACAACCTAGAGGGTGGTTTTGTAAATTGTCCAATATGGAGGCTAACATGAAGAAATTACTGATGGGCACTTGGTTGCTAGCGATGCCAACCGCCTATGCCGCAGAACAGGATAAGCGGCTTGCCGATTGGGCTGGCTCGAAAAAAATGTTTACCTATGCCTCAGCTTTAGCGCATGCCTTGGATATGTTGGTTGTTATCATTGCCCATGATTCTTACGCACACAACGGCATTAAAGATGGTGCAGACTGTTTCATCGAGACTAGTGATGATCTTCCTAGTTCTGGTACTGGTTGTAGTTTTACGCAGTTTACCGCAAACAGTGTCAATACATCATTGATAGGTTCTTACCGGCAGACGATAAAAACTGCCCAGAACCTCGAACAGAGGGTGCGCTATATTTACCTCACCCTAATACAATACCAAGAGAGACGTAATTCTAGTAGGGAACTTTACAACCACCTAGAAGCTTGCAGTGCATTGTCTGCTCACAGCAATTTAATCGCGAACGGTTATTACGGTGATTTTGTTGACCGCTATAACACCGAACACGCGGCCTTCAACGACAAGATGCGCAAAAGGATTATCAAGGTATATTTCTATGCGGTCAAACGTGCCTATGGGACTTACGCGGCTTATATGAATAGGATCGCCAAGCGCATCAAGAAAGAACACAACTGTGAGATGTGAGTGCTATGCCTTGGTTGTTGGTCTTTGTTATATGCGTAGCCTGCCTTAATGGTAAGGGCGGCAGAGATCAAGCAGGGAGTGCCACGCCCCTGCCAAAAAAACAGCTAGACGCTAACCCTACTTCTGAGCAAACAACCAGCAACGATCCCCTCGACCGTGCTAAAAAGGTTACGGAGAGCAAAGACGGTTTGCAGGTTACGGCTGGCATTTCTCTCGGTGGTATTGTGTCTGAAGCTGAAGCTCGCCTTAGCGGTGACAATGCACACGGTGAGGTCGTTTTTTATTTGAAGTGTGTCACTGATGATGGCGGTGACATCGAAGAGAGTTGGTTTGACACAACGATAATTTGCCCCGTTGTTGATGAGCTCTCTGATGAGAAGCCTGAATGTGATTTCGAGTGCGAAGGTCGTGAATGTAATCCTGAGTGCGAGGCTTATAGATGTGATCCCGAGTGCACTGAGCTCAACAATTGCCCGCGTCGCATACCTGTTATCGACAACAGGGCAAAACTGTTCTCGTCTGGTGAACAGTTTTATGTCGGTGTGGAGGTTAGCGGTGATCACGATTGCCTGACACTGGAAGCCGAATACAAAGGTGTCACCGTCGAAGCACAGGTTGATCTCCTCGAAGAGGAGTGAAGTCGAGGGGTTCGAGCCATTACGAGCAGCTCAAGCCTGAACGCAACCGCCGAGAGACTTGGGCGCAAGCAGAGAGGGCGCGCAGAGTGGCCTGAGAACATGCAGCGAGCTAGGAAGCGAGCGTTACAAAGAGTCGTGCGTAGCAAGCAGCGAGCGGAGCTAGGAAGCGAGCGGGACAAAAAGTCGCAGCGCAGCTGGCGCAGAAATGCTATACTATCCCTGAGTGCATTCAGTAAATTTATGGAGGTGACTTGGTGGTCAAGCGAAAGCGATCTGTAAAAAGAGCTAGGAGAAGATCTCACAATCCCCATGATGAATTCTTTAAGATGGTTTTCAAACAAAAGAAATATCTTATTGGATTATTGCGATTAGTTTTTTCAGAGGCGGCCTTTGCTATGTTTGTTGTCGATAAGCTGGTCATCAGAGACAGTGTGCTTATCAAGGGGCCGGGAGGTGAATTACGCACCGACATCATAGTGCAGCTACCTTTGTGGGGTATCACAAACAGGATCGTCATCCTGTCAATAATTCTTGAGCATAAGAGCTACAAGGATCGTGATGCTGTCTTGCAAGCCATGGAGTATTACGTGGCGGAATGCAAGGCGCGCAGCAAAAGGCGAACGAGGCAGCCAGGCGAACCCTATGAGTTGATTATTCCTGTAATTTTGCTGTGTTGCGAGGATAAGGACTACGAGCCGCCACAGGATTACCTCAGTTGGGAGTTTGGCAGCGAGGAGATTCCGCCAGAGCTGGCAGCGCTTGCGGAGGACTTGCCGGTGATGCGCTGCAAGGTATTCAATCTCAGAAAACCGCCCCTCAGCGAGCTGTGGACGAAGGCGGGGAGCAGTGCTATCATCATCTATGTTATGGCGGAGTTGTGGGGTATGGACGAAGATAAGATAGCCTTGATCATTGAGAAAATTGAAGGGCTTGAACGAGGAGAGGGGCAGTTTTTGGGCAACATGCTAATGGATTATTGTGATGCGGCCGATAGGGGGGTGAGGTGCCAGGATTTTGATCGTGTTGATCGTAAGCGCTGGCCGCACAAGCGAGAGGAGGAGCGATTCGTGCCAACGATGTATTTTGGACTGGAGCGAGCTGAGCGACGCGGCTTGCAGAAGGGCAAGCAGCTGGGCATCGAGCAGGGCAAGCAGCTGGGCATCGAGCAGGGTGAACAGCTGGGTTTGCAGAAGGGCGAACAGTTGGGTTTGCAGAAGGGCGTCGAGCAAAAGCAGATGGAGGCTGCCCAGCTAATGCTTAGCGATGGCGTGCCTGAGGCTCAGGTGTGCAAATTTTTGAAATTGACCAAGAAAGAGCTGACGGCAATCAAGCGAAAATTAAAAAATTAAAGATTTCAGTCAATTTTTGCAGACATGCCACTGCCCTTCATGGAGCTCTCGATCGGCAAGAGTCTGGGGGGCAAGAGGCAAGTAGCACAGGCCTCCGTTGTCTTGGCACGGCAAAGACCTGCCGAGAAACTCTCCCTTGAGTTAGGTGCAAGTACATGCCTTGTGCAAAAAAATAATCTGGTTGCAGTATTGGCAATATCTGTGGTCGAGTTTTCGCACGGTCTCGCTCTGCCGTTCATGTGGCTCTCGGTAGGCAAGCCTGAACGCAATAGCCGAGAGGTCTGAGGGCAAGAGGCAAGTAGCCCATGTCTCCGTTGTCTTGGCACGGCGCAGCCCTACCGAGAAACCCGACCACAACAGGTATAGGCACATGCTTTATCTAAAAGCATAATCTCACAGCAATATGGCAGTATTTATGGTCGGGTTTTCGTACGGCCTCGCCGCGCCGTTCATGGAGCTCTCGGTAGGCAAGAGGTGTGGGCAACCGCGAGAATACCTGTGGCAGGCAGAGGGGCTTGATAACAAGCATGAACGCAATAACGAGAGGTCTGAGCGCAAGCAGAGAGAGGATGCAGAGAGACTAGAGGATAAGCAGCGAGCTAGGAAGCGAGCGTTACTAAAGGGCCGCGTAGCGTAGCGTAGCGTAGCGCAGCGTAGCACAGCAATCAGATGCCTCGCACTTCCTCTTTAATTTTCGCGGCTATTTTACGGGGAACGTAGATCTCATAATACGGCGGCAATTTCATGTCGCGCTTTGAGGTGAAGGCACGTGGGCTGAGGCAGAGGTTATGTTTACCCAGGGTATTTTTGTCGAGCGAGGTTTTTTTAATCAGGCTGGCGGTGGAAACTTTCTTAGGTAAGCGCACCGAAACCAGCGACATCGGCTGGTGGCGTTTGCCGTCTACGAGTTTGTGGTAAACTTTGTTAGCGGCGATAAATTCGCTGTAAAAATTGCGACCGGCAAAACCGAAGGTCTTGGCACGGTATTTGGCGATAATGACATTGAGGTCGGTGGTTTTCAATTTACGCACGGCACGCTTGATACTGCCGGCCCCTTGGTTGTAAGCGGTCACTGCTAGGGGCCAAGTGCCGAGATAACGATAATTGCGGCGCAGTAGTTTTGCTGCGGCACGGGTCGCCTTCAACGGCGAGATGCGTTCGTCGACTAGTCTGTTGAGGTGCAAAAACTCTCGTGCAGTGCGGGGCATGAACTGCCATACACCCGCGGCACCGACTTTTGAGCGGGCCTTGTAGTTGAACATCGACTCGACAAAAGTCATGCGCACTAGTTCTCGCGGGACACGATGTTGCCCAAAAATATCTTCCATGTGTGCCATAAACGGCTGGGCACGTCGGATTGCCGCAATGTAGGTATCGCGCAAGCCAGATTGCGAGCGCAGCCGCACCTGGCCGCGCAACAGGCGGGCAAGATCGTGACGATAGACATTATACAGTCGCTGCTCGATTGCGCCAAATTTGCGTGCGGTCAGACGATGCTTCTTAAACCGTCGCAGGGCTTGGCGGTAACGTTTGACATACTTGTTGGCAATTTTCTGGCGTTGTGACCATGATGGCACAGTGCGATACGGCGCACGACGAAAATCGATGATGTCGACAATTCTGTGCACCTGCCGGGTATCATGCACTACGATGACGGTCGATTCGTAGTGATCGAAGATACGAGTCCAAAACGTGACCTTCTCGGCAACAAGCCCCTGTTCAGGCAGGCGCGAGGAGAAGATAAATGCCTGTGCCACGGGGGTCGGCAATAAAAAAAGACAGATAACTGTTTTCAAGCATCTCATTTCTCTGCTAAACCCCGTCTGGGCATGACAATCTCCTGGCTATTTCGGGGTGTGGCGCAGCCCGGTAGCGCACACGTCTGGGGGGCGTGTGGTCGCTGGTTCAAATCCAGTCACCCCGACTTCGTTGCCCGCGGTGCAGCTCTCGGTGCCGCTGCGCGCGGCTTGCGGGCCGCCTGTCCGAGCTTGGCTGACCCCTCTGCTTGCCTGCTAACCTCGCGCTCATGGCAAGACCTGCTGGGGTTTTGGGTTGAAAACGGAATAAAAAACCGACCCACCTTCGTAGGTAAGTTCAACTAGACCACGATAAAAATCATAATTGCCCTCAGTTATCTGATAAGTTTTTTCCTGCAAAACATCGTTGAGTGTGCCGCTGATTTGTGCAGGAAAAACTGTATCTACACGTTGTGCTACCCCGTTACGCACTTGCAACTCAAAAGCATACCGTGCCTCTTGCCTCGGCCCGCGCAGACTAGGCATAAGTGTCGCGTTAGTTTCAAGACGGGGGAAGTGTTCACGCATCAAAAAAATCTTGCCAATCCGCCCATACACTTTTGAATACCATACCCCGCCGATGCCACGGCTATCCCAGCGGTTAAGCAGCAGAAATGCTTCGCTCTCATCTTCATTGCCAAGCACCAACGGGGTGGCATCACGCATGACTTCACGTCCTACATGATGGCGGTAAACAATAAATTCTTTGTGTTGGGGCTTGGCAAAAAACAGAGTGCTGATGGCGGTAGTCACCCCCCGATCTCTATCTTCAACAAAAGCCAAACGCAGATATTGGAAGGCGTTAAGTTGTTCGTGATGCAACACACCATAGTATGTGCCAAAGCGGTCAACGCTGGCATAATTGACATCAAACAGATCACGTTGCAGCAAATTTTTGGAACTGTTCAACAACCCCGTCTCGACTTTCATCTTGCCCTGTTCAGCGAAGACATGCTGCGGAAATTCTGTGCGTTGCAACTTAAAATCAGCCAGCTCAAGTGGTTGCTGGGTTGACGGCTGGGGTAAATTGAAATCCGAGCGCGCTTGTTTATGCAGATGTAGTTGTCCTTGCCCGAAACCATAGACCACCACAAAAGCCGTGATTTTATCTTCGTCCCAGCTGCCTTTTTTTACCACGCTAATTCTCTGGTGCTTGGCGGCAAAACTTAACTCCTGGTCATACACGGCAATACGATCATAGTAAGATGAAATAACGCGGTAGCTTGTGCCCTCTGCTTCGGCAGGCGCGTAGATACGCAACACCCCGCTTAGTTGCCAGTTATTGCCTTTACCATGGGCTACTACTAAATCCATTGCCGCGGGAAAGCTTTTCTTCAAACGATCGTTTTGGAAGATGCCAACATAGTGGCTATCGTGCAAATCTTCAACATCAATTGAGGCCTGTGGTTCGACAACTGTAGATGTAGAGGTGAGCATTGCTTCATGTTGAGGAAAAATTGTTGCCGTTGCACACGATGTTTGCAAGAAAACTGCGGTAAAAAATACCCTGAGCTGCATGGCAATTCTCCTAACCACTAGGCACGACCGCGCGCCTATATCCGTTCAGCTGTGCGCCGCAGTTTAAAAAACAAAAGCCTCAGCGACGATGCGTTGTTGCGCGATTGTGTGTGCCTGCATATATCCTTCGGCAGTTGTGCCGGAAGTTTTACGGCCAATGTAACGCAATTTGAAGTTTGGCATACAAGCACGCAGACGCGGGCGTATGAAGCTCCAAGCCCCCATGTTTTGTGGCTCTTCTTGCGCCCAAAAAAGCTCCTCAACTTTTGGGTAGGATTTCATTATTTGCACAAAAGTTTTTTCTGGAAATGGATATAGTTGTTCAAAACGCAGCAGAGCAACGTTGGTAAGTTTTAATTGTTGTCGTCGTGCCGCTAGTTCATAGAAAATTTTACCGCTGCAAACGACAACTCGTGTCACCTTAGCTGTGTCAACTTCAGCCTCAGCCATAACCTCCTGAAACACATGCCCAGCGGTGAAAGCTTCAGGCTCACAACTGACTTGGGGGTGACGCAGGAGGCTTTTAGGGCTCATGATGATTAGAGGTTTTTGCCAATCACGCAATGCTTGTCGCCGCAAGAGATGGAAGTACTGTGCCGCGGTTGTCGGTATTGCTACTTGGATATTGCCGTTGCCGCACAGCTGCAAGAACCTTTCGGGGCGGGCATTAGAGTGCTCAGGCCCCATGCCTTCATAGCCGTGTGGCAATAACATTACCAGGGCTGAACATTGCCGCCATTTAGCTTCTGAAGCGACGATGAATTGGTCGATAACTATCTGTGCGCCGTTAACAAAATCACCGAATTGTGCTTCCCACATTATCAACGCTTGCTTGTCGACAATTGAGTAACCAAACTCAAAACCTAGTGCCCCAAATTCTGACAGCGGGCTATTGATTACCTGCACAAGATCGTCATAGGCACTAAAAACCGACCACCAGCTACCGTCTTGGACATCGACAGCTACTGCATGCCTGCTGCTAAATGTCCCGCGCTGACAATCTTGCCCTGACAGGCGCACATGTCGCCCGGCACTGGCTAGCGTTGCCATGGCCAACAACTCCGCGGTCGCCCAATCGATCTTGCCTTTTGCCGCAACCATTGCCTGGCGCTGGGCAAAAATGCGGGCAATTTTAGGATGTAAATTAAAACCTGGTGGGGGTGTGGTGATTTTCTGTAAGGCAGTATTAATCGCGGCGCGGCTGACGGCGGTATCTACTTGCGGCGCGGTTTTCTTGCGCTTGGGTTGCACACTGGCAGTGGCGGCGGGTTTTTTGACTTGCTTGTGTGCCTCTTCCAACTTGGCTTTGCAAGCACTTTTCTCCTCGTCTAGTGCCGCGGCGGAGATAACTTTGTTGTCACTGAGTTGTTGGCTGTAAATTTCTAAAACGCGCCGATGCGTGGCGATACGCTGATAGGTCAGCGGTTGGGTAAAGGCAGGTTCGTCACCTTCGTTATGCCCATGCCGACGATAACCGACGATGTCGATGACGACGTCGCGGGCGAACTGTTGCCGATACGCTAGTGCCAGTTGTGCTGTCCATACCGCGGCCTCTGGGTCATCAGCATTGACATGAAATACGGGCGCACGAATGGCTTTGACGATGTCCGAACAATAATCTGTCGAGCGGGCCTGTTGTTGATCGGTGGTAAAGCCAATTTGATTGTTGATGATAATATGGATTGTGCCGCCTGTGTCGTAAGCGTCAAGTTTGGAGAGATTAAGCGTCTCAAACACTACCCCTTGCCCTGTGAACGCCGCGTCGCCGTGAATCGAGATAGGCAACACCTGTGCTGCGCCACGCACGCGTTGCCGTCCTCGCACATAGCCTTCCAGCACAGGGGTGATCGCTTCCAGATGGCTGGGGTTAGGCAGAAGGCATAGATCAACCTGGTGTCCAGCGACGGTCACCTTGGCATCGAAGCCGAGATGGTATTTGACATCACCGTCGATGTCGAACGAATAATCGCTACTGCCTTCAAATTCCGTAAAGATATGTTCAAGCTGTTTTTGCATAAAATTCGCCAGCACGTTCAAGCGGCCGCGATGGGCCATGCCGATACATATTTCAGTAATGGCATTGGCAGTAGCTTGTGCCAACAAAAAATCGAGCATGGGAATTAAGACATCACACCCCTCTAACGAGAAACGTTTTTGTCCTAAATAGCGTGTGTGCAAGAAGCGCTCGAAACCTTCAGCCGCGATCAGTTTGCGTAAAATTTGTAGTTGCTGGGTGCGATTAAAAGTAGGCCGACCGAGATTTTTCTCGACTCTGCGTCCAATCCAGACGACGCGCTCTTCGTTGTTGATTTCCATGAAATCCACGCCCACCGCGCCGCAATAGCTGCGGTCGAGCACGTCGATAATCTCGGCCAACGTTGCCGCGTCAACACCTGCCAGGTCAGCAGGATAGAAAACTCGCGTGACATCGACAGCATCGAGCTCATACTTGTGCAAATCGAGATGTGGCTTATATTCATCATAGGTGCGCAGAGGATTGTAGCGTGCATATAGATGCCCGCGGCGGCGAAAATGATTGACCATAGCCTCAACTCGCGCACTGTCATGATCACCGCGGGCTGCCGGGCTAGCACTCGGTACTTCCACCTCACCGCGTGAGACAAAATCCTTGAAAAATTGCTGCCAATCAGGGCTAAGCGCCGCAGGATCACGGCGATACAACTCGTACAACGTCTCCAGATAAGAGCTGCTGTGATGTAAACTTAAATCCCGCACTGTAGCTTTCACCGATGCACCACCCGTCCTGCAATTCCCAACGCGGCCTCCTTGGTCGCCTCTGCCAAGGTGGGATGCGCGTGCACGGTGCGTGCCACGTCCTCGGCACTAGCACGATACTCACGTGCCAACGCTAACTCGGCGATCAGCTCCGATGCTTGGGCACCGACGATATGTGCCCCCAGCAGTTCATCGCTGGTCGCTTCAGCAATAATTTTCACAAACCCCTCACTACTGCCAGCAGCTAAGGCACGCCCATTAGCACTAAAGGGAAACTTGCTCTCTTTGACTTGCAAACCTTGGGCTTGTGCTTGCGCAGCCGTCATCCCTACCGCGGCGACTTCGGGAAAGGTGTAGACGACCGCAGGCACGGCATCGTAGTTGACATGTCCCGCGTGTCCGGCAATGTTTTCGGCGACAGCCACACCTTCTTCCTCGGCCTTGTGTGCCAGCATCGCCCCGCCGATCACATCACCGATGGCATAGACACCGTCGGCCGCGGTGCGCCAGCAGGTATCGACCTCGATTTCGCCCCGCGAGTTGCAGGGCACGTCGATTTTATCCAGCCCTAAACCTTCGGTGTATGCCTGGCGTCCGACAGCAACTAGCACTTTGTCGAAGGCTTGGCTGTGCTTGCCGTAGGTCAACTCTACTTGGTTTTTGCGCACTGTGGCCGCGGTGAGCATGGTGTCGAGGTGAATTGTTGTGCCTTGCTTGCGCATGATGTTGCCGATGGTTTTGGCGCAGTCAGCATCCATATCGCTGAGCAGACGTGGTTGCGCCTCGATGATGGTGACGGCACTGCCGAGTCGGCTCCAGATACTTGCCATCTCCAAGCCGATAACGCCGCCGCCGATGACTGCTAGGCTAGGCGGGACGGTGGTAAATTCAAGCGCTGCGGTCGAGGCAACGATATGTATGTCGTCGAAGGGGGCGCAGTCGATGGCGACTGGAGCACTGCCCGTAGCGATAACGATATGGGCTGCGGTCAGCTCTCGGTCGGCGACTTGGATTTTGTCGGGGGCGATGAAGCTGGCATGACCGTGCACGCTGGTTATGTTATTTTTTTGCATAAGGTAGGCAATGCCTTTGGTTAATTTTTGCACGACGCGCTCCTTACGCCGCAGCATGTGGGCGAGGTTGAGGTTAACCTCAACGCAGTCGATGCCGTGGGCGGCAAAGCCATGTTGTGCCAGGTGGTAGAGGTGGGAAGACTCTAGCAGCGCTTTGCTGGGGATACAGCCGACATTGAGGCAGGTGCCGCCGAGTGCGGCGCGGCTGTCGATGCAGCAGACTTTGAGTCCGAGCTGCGCGGCACGAATGGCACAGACGTAGCCGCCAGGCCCGGCGCCGATGACGATGACATCAAAACTGCTCACCAACTCTCTCCCTATTCACCCAAAATTTCTGGGCGGGTTGGTCATAGCCGCGGGGTAAATTTAATTTCTTCTCTTCTGCTCTCTTCTGCTCTCTTCTGCTCTCCTCCAGCTCAGGCCTCAAGCACAAAACGGGTCGGGTCTTCGAGCAGCTCTTTGACCCGCACCAGAAACCCGACGGCTTGCTTGCCATCGGCAATCCGATGGTCGTAGGACAGAGCCACATACATCATGGGGGCGGCGACAATTTGGTCGTCAGCCGCGACGATCGGTCGCGAGACTATCTTATGCATACCTAGTATCCCGCTTTGGGGTGGGTTGAGGATTGGGGTTGACAGCAGAGAGCCGAACACGCCACCGTTGGAGATGGTGAATGTGCCGCCTTGCATATCGTCAACGCTGATTTTGCCTTCCCGTGCTTTGGCGGCGAAGGCAGCGATCTGGGCTTCGATGGCGTGCAGAGCTAGCCTCTCGATATGTTTGATCACTGGCACGACTAGCCCGCGGGGGGTGGAGACGGCTATGCCCATGTTGACGTAATCGTGATAGACCACGTCGTTAGCCGCGACGAAGGCATTAAGCTCAGGAAATTCTTGCAGTGCCTGGGTGCAAGCCAGGCAGAAGAACCCCATGAAACCGAGATTAGTGTCGTGCTTGCGCATAAAAATATCTTTGTAGCGTTGGCGGCAAGCGATGATCTCGCGCAAATTGATTTCGTTGAATGTTGTCAGCATCGCGGTTTCGTTCTGGGCCGCGACCAGTCGTTCGGCGATACGGCGGCGCAGCATGGACATCGGCACGCGCCGCTCGCCTGCTGATGGCGGCGGAGATGGCTCTGGCGGCTCTGGCGGAGACGGCTCTGGTGGCGGTGACTCTGGTGGAGATGGCTCCGCGGCGAGCACGTCCTGTTTCAGCAAGCGTCCGTCTTTGCCACTGCCTTGTATTTGGCTAGGATCGAGTTGTTTCTCGGTGACGATGCGGCGCACCGCGGGGCTGAGTTTGGCAGCTGAGGGGGTGGCTTTTTCAGGGGATTGCTTCCTACTCTTCTCGGCGGCGGGCAACGCGGCAGCATGGTCGTCATCTATAGTTGCTAGCACTTCGCCGATAGTGACGGTTTCACCTGCTTGTTTGATAATCTTGAGGATGCCGCGGCTCTCGGCAACGACCTCGACGGTGGCTTTATCGGTTTCAAGTTCAACCAGCACGTCATCTGTATTGACCTGTTCACCATCTTGCTTAAGCCACTTATGGATCATGCCCTCGCGCACTGACTCACCGACCGAAGGCACAACGATGTCAATCTTCATGCAGTCCTCCAGACACAGCTACGGCGACGGAATCCCATTGATGTGGGGGTTTTCGTAGAAAACGTAGACGGTCGAGTAGTCGCTGATCTCAAAGTATAGTTTGCGCTCTTTCTCATCTACAAGGTAATTCTGGTTGAGATCCAGCACCCCGTAACCATAACGATAGGGGCGGGAGATACTACCCCCTGAGGTCGATTCGGCGGTGGAAATCTTGTCAATTTTGATGAAGCGGTAGGCGACCCTGCCGCCGTTGAGGATGTCGAGCACACCGTTTGCTCCCGTCCAGTTTTGGATGCTGCGGGAAATGCGGTTCTGCTGTTCTTGCGTGCAAGCAGAGACGAGCAGCGCGGTGCAGATGATGGCAAATAAAACACGCATGGCTGTTACCACTAGGCACTGTTGATAATGGAGACATCGGGCATTTTGTCGCTGGCACTCGGCTGCGGGTCGGCAGCACTGAGCTGCGGTTCGTGGGCTTGGCGGGGCGAATCGCTGCGCAGTGAGGTAGACAACTCGCTGTTGCTTACCTCTGACATGGTGGATTGCCCGTCGAAGCGTGCGCCTTCTCTGATAACGAGTGCAGGGGTAATAATTTCGCCCTGAAAGTGGCTGCTCTCGCGCAGTTCAATGCGCTTGTGGGCACGCAACTTGCCGTTAATTTTGCCGAGCACGATCACCTCATCGACGACGATGTCCGCTTCAACACGGGCCTCTTCCTCGATGATCAGCAGTCCTTCGGAGACAACCTTGCCTTGTATGCGCCCCCCGATACGGCTTGCACCCTTGCAGTAGAGCTTACCTTCAAAATGACACCCACTGGCGAGGATTGTCACCGCGACACCGCCCGCACTTGCGCCCCTGCGCTTGCTTGCGGGTGAGCGTTTTTGTTCTGAAAACACAGTTACCTCCCTGTTCAGTGGTTCGTCGCGATCCCAACACGCGTTGCATGAAAGGTGGAGACGAGTAAAATTATATCACAGCCACCACCGCTCGCCACACTGTAAAACTTACCGCTTGGAATACTGAAATCTTTTCCGTGCCCCTGGCTGACCTGGCAGCTTGCGCTCTTTTTTGCGAGCATCGCGGGTGAGCAGGCCGTTCTTCTTCAACACCTGTCGCCACTCTGGATTGATGGCTGCGAGGACACGGGCAATTCCGTGTCGGGTCGCCCCTGCCTGTCCGTTCAGACCACCGCCACAGACGTTGATCTTGATGTCAAAACTTCCCGTGTTGCCAGTCAATTCGAGTGGCTGCATGATCACCATCTTGGAGGTATCACGCAGGTAGTACTGGTCGATGTCTCGCTTGTTGACGGTAATCTTGCCGCCGCCGTCACGCATCCACACACGTGCGGTCGCGGTTTTGCGCTTGCCAGTAGCCGCGTGTATCTGCGTTTCGCTCAAGCTTCATTCTCCTTCGCCGCGGGCGCGGCCTCCCCGCACTGTGCCACGTGGGGATGCTCATCGCCAGCGTATGTTTTTAATTTTTTTAATCTTACCGCCTGGAGCTTGTTCTTGGGCAACATGCCTTTGACCGCACGACGCAGCACGGCGCAGGGATCTTTAGCAAACAGATCGGCAGCACTGATGGACTTGATGCCGCCGACGTAGCCCGAATGCCTATAGTAGTGCTTCTGTTCCCACTTGCGCCCGCTGAAACGCAGTTGCGAGCAGTTGAGCACGACGACGTGGTCACCAGTGTCGTGATACGGCACATAATGCGGACGATGCTTGCCTAGCAGCAATTTTGCCACCTGTGATGCCAACCGCCCGACCGACTTGCCACTGCCGTCCAACACCTGCCAGGTGCGGGGCACGGCCGCCAGCTTTGTCTTCGTGACTATCAAGATCCACCTCAACAACAGACCGAGGTGGGGCATTATAGGGAGAACCACCCTCTTGTCAAGTTTCTAGTCTGGCGGATATTCTCTGGCGCTGGCGAGCTTGCCGCAACCACCGCGCGGGATGATAACGATCTCGTCAGCCACCACCATCTGCGTCACGCGCTCTAGCCACAAATTCAGCCCCCCCGTCGCTGGTTAAGCAGTCTTTGCCCGAGCAATTTTTTCCCATCATCCCCACCCGCGGGCGCGGCAGTTAAAGCGTAGTTAGAGAATAGCTTTCGCTCAGCTTTTGGCATCATCCACACCCGTGGGCACGACAAAAAGCTTCCCTAGGCTTCTAGCATCTGTAAATTTGATGCGATAGAATGATTCTATAAGCACAATTACAGCCTGCAAGGGAGGCATGTCATGCCCGGTTCTGAACGCGGTATCGTAAGAGTTCCTTTGTTGCCGTTGCGGGATATCTTGGTATTTCCTGCGACCGCCGTGCCTTTGTTCGTTGGTCGGGAAAGATCTATCCGTGCCATCGAAGAAGCGATGTCTGGTAGCAAAGAGATCTTGCTGGCCGCGCAGATGCGCCCGCGTGTCAACGACCCAAGTGCTGATGATATTTACGATGTTGGCACAATCTCCTCTATTCTACAATTTCTAAAACTGCCCGACGGCACGGTCAAGGTGCTGGTGGAAGGCAAAAAGCGCGCCAGAGTTCTCCGCTATATAAGGGAGGAAGAATTTTTTCTGGTCGAGGTGCAGCAACTACAAGAACGGATTTCCAGCGGTTTAGAAAGCGAGGCACTCACTCGTGCGGTGCGGCTTTCGTTTGACAACTATGTGCGTCTCAACAAACGCATTCCACCAGAGATGTTAATCTCTATTCAGCAGATTGAAGACGAGTCCAAGCTTGCCGATACCATTGTTGCCCATCTTGCCAACTTACGCCTTAAACAACGCCAAAGACTGTTAGCCGAGACCGATCCTCGCAAACGTCTCGAAGAAATTTACAGCCACATTCACTCTGAAATAGAAATCATGCAGGTCGAGCGCAAAATCAAAGCCAGAGTGAAAAATCAAATGGAGCGAACGCAGAAAGAATACTATCTCAACGAACAGATGGCTGCGATTCAAAAAGAACTCGGCGAGCGTGACGACGGTCGCACAGAAGTTGGCGAAATTGAACACCAAATAAAAAACAAAAAACTGTCTAAAGAAGCACGTGAGAAATTAAAAAAAGAATTGCACAAGTTAAAAATGATGTCAACGATGTCGGCCGAAGCAACGGTAGTGCGTAACTATATTGAAACGGTATTATCCCTGCCATGGGGTGAGTATATCAAGGAGATACGTGACTTGGCTTTTGCTGCGGCGACGCTTGACAACGATCACTATGGGCTGGAGAAAGTCAAGGATCGCATTCTTGAGTATCTATCGGTGCGGTCGCTGGTGGAGATTGCTAAAGGCCCTATTCTGTGTCTGGTGGGCCCGCCTGGGGTTGGCAAGACTTCGCTGGCACGCAGCATCGCCAAAGCAACAGGGCGCAAGTTTGCTCGTATTTCTCTCGGTGGGGTGCGGGACGAAGCCGAAATTCGTGGGCATCGCCGCACTTACATTGGCTCGATGCCGGGCAAGCCTATCCTGGCCATCAAGAAGGTGGGCTATTCCAATCCTGTCATGTTGCTCGATGAAATTGACAAGATGAGCCAGGATTTTCGTGGTGATCCCTCCTCGGCATTGTTAGAAGTGCTTGACCCAGAGCAGAACAGTAATTTTGCTGATCACTATCTCGATCTCGATTATGATCTCTCTAAATGTTTGTTTGTGGCAACCGCTAACTCGTTACACAATGTGCCTAAGCCGTTGTTGGATCGCATGGAAATAATTACCATTGCTGGCTACACAGAAGAAGAAAAAATTCAAATTGCCAAGCAGTATCTTGTGCCTAAGCAGTTGCATGAGAATGGTTTGGAGAATAAGCACAATTTGCGTTTTCACACGCAAGCATTGCGGGAGCTGGTCACTTACTACACGAAGGAGGCAGGGGTGCGTAATCTTGAACGTGAGATTGGCACTATCTGTCGCAAGGTTGCTCGCCGGCATTTGGGCAAGCATGAAGGTCAACATAACATGCCGCGTGTGGTTGCAGGACAAGCGGCCACGGTAATGAAGCCTGACGAACGTGATTTTAAAATTGTCGAGACGATCACGGTCAAGTCGGTGCTGCACTATCTTGGGGCGCGCAAATTTCGTGTCGGTGTGCAGCATGTCGAACACGAGATCGGTCTGTGCACAGGCATGGCTTGGACGGAAGTTGGCGGTGACTTGCTAGTCTGTGAGGTGGCGGTATTGCCGGGCAAAGGCAAGCTAACTATCACGGGTAAGCTCGGTGAGGTCATGCAGGAATCCGCGCAGGCGGCGCTCAGCTATGTGCGTTCACGGGCACAGTTTCTCGATCTCGACCCTGACTTTTACCAGAAAATGGACATTCACATTCACATTCCTGAGGGAGCAATTCCGAAAGACGGCCCTTCGGCAGGTATTTGCATTGCGACGGCATTAACTTCAGCATTAACCGCTCGCCCGGTCAGCAAAGACATTGCCATGACTGGCGAAATTACGCTACAGGGTCGTGTCATTCCGATCGGCGGACTGAAAGAAAAGGTGCTTGCCGCGCATCGGGGTGGCATTCGCAAAATTATTATTCCCAAAGAAAACGGCGATCATCTCGACGAGTTATCCAAAACGGTAGTGAGAGAACTAAAAATCATCCCTGTCGATCACATGGATGATGTTCTCATTCATGCTTTGGTGTGGAAAAATCCTGAAGCAACACCCGATATGTTATTTCAAAAATTGAAAAAAATTACTGGTAGCAGTATCGATAACGATAATCTTTCCTTCACCCATTAGGATACCTATGCGAGCAACACCACTTGAAGAACGTGATCTTGTCGGTTTTGTTGAAGACCTAAAGCAACAATGGCTGGAGACGATCGATGCTTTGATCGATCCGCTGATGCTGGTTGATAAGGATTACAAAATTATCCGTTCCAACCTGGCGATGGCAAGGGTTACCGACCTGCCTGTTACGGATGTAGTGGGCAAAACATGCTATAAGATTTTTGCTAATCGTGACGCACCTTGCCCTGAATGTGCTATGCGGGAGGCAATTAGCAACAAGTCAACCCGCAATTGGGAAATGCAAATCGGCGAGCGTTTTTACGAAGTCACCTCGCAGCCGTTGAAGAATTCCAAAGAAGAAGTTACGGGCACGGTGCAGATTTATCACGATCGCACCGAGACCAAGAGCTTGCAGGACAAGATTGTGCAACAAGAAAAGCTTGCCTCCATAGGCTTGCTATCGAGTGGCGTTGCGCACGAGATCAACAATCCACTGGGCGGTATTTTGGCTTTTGCACAGATTTTGCTGAAGGAGCTGGATAAAGATTCACCGCATTATCAGGATGTGGTTGAGATTGAGGCTGCGACCCAGCGTTGCAAGACAATCGTTTCGTCATTGCTAGAATTTGCGCGGCATCGTGGTGCGACTGAAGGCGATAAACGCTCGTCGGTCTCAGCCATTGAGGCCTTCAAGGCCGCGTTAAATTTTGCTAAAGTCAGTTTCAATAGTAATACAAAAGTAATCGAAGATTACCAAGAGGAGGATATTCTTGTCTTCGGCGATCGCAACAAGTTGATTCAAGTTTTTCTGAATTTAATTCACAACGCCGCGCACGCCATGCCACAGGGCGGCACGTTAACCCTTACCGCCCACCAAGATACTGACGAAGACACCCAGCTCAAATATGGCTTGTTCAGTATCTCCGACACTGGCATTGGCATTCCGCAAGAACATATCAAGCGTATCTTTGAACCCTTCTTTACTACTCGCCAACCCGGTGATGGCACGGGCCTCGGTCTTGCTATCTGTTACGGCATTATCAAGGATCACGATGGCAGTCTCGATGCCAGCAGCGTGCTCAACAAAGGCAGCACCTTTACCGTTAAGCTGCCGCTGGCGCGGGAGAAGGTTAAACTCACTATTCAGAAATAGGATTGTGCCAAGTCAGCCCACCGCCAGGCAACCGAGCTGATGGCTTTAGCACCTACAGGCATTATCTCGGTCAGGGCTGGAAGTTGCGCAGTTTAAAACCTGGGGGGAAGGGCACGAGTTCTTTGCTGGTGTCGGTCGGGCGGATCAGCAACAGCCCCTGTGCCTGCGCCTGCTCTTGCACGGCACTGCTGGCACTGAGCAAAGCTATCGCCCCATAGACCCTCTTGCCCACACACAGTGAGTCAAGTCGGGCGAAGACTTTCAGTTTTTTGTTAACGAAGTCTTCGACATCACTTTCCCTCAGAGTCTCTTTAGCTTCAATGACAATCACCACATCCTTGCCGACGGCCAAGCCATCTATCTCTAGGTCATGCTCGTTGGAACTCCCGTCGGTGAGTAGGCTACGCACTTTGATGCCCTCGATAGCATTGAAGATGGGGAGGGACTCGCCGATGGTCATGGCTTCGCCGAGACTGCCCCACCTCTTGCCGAGGGCACCGACTTTGCTTGCGAGTCTGTCGACAGAAGCGGTGAGCTTGTCAACCCTAGCATCAGTAGCCTTGCCACTAGCCGTAAGCTCCTTGCCACTAGCCGCAAGCTCCTTGATTCTAGCGTCAGTGTCTTTGCCACTAGCCGTAAGCTCCTTGATTCTAGCGTCAGTGTCCTTGAACCCTGCGGCAATCTCGTGGAACAGTGCCCAGACCTCATCGAGAGTCGGTTTCTTCTTGTCAGTCATGTGTTAGCACCTCGCACAGATTAACGTCAGGGCTGGAAGTTGCGCAGTTTAAAACCTGGGGGGAAGGGCACGAGTTCTTTGCTGGTGTCGGTCGGGCGGATCAGCAACAGCCCCTGTGCCTGCGCCTGCTCTTGCGCGGCACTGCTGGCACTGAGCAAACCCATTGCCCCATAGACCTTCTTGCCCACACACAGTGAGTCAAGTCGGGCTAAGGTTTTCAGTTTTTTGTTAACGAAGTCTTCGACATCGCTTTCCCTCAGAGTCGCTTTAGCTTCAATGACAATCACCATATCCTTGCCGATGGCCAAGCCATCTATCTCTAGGTCATGCTCGTCGGAACTCTCGCTGATGAGCAGGCTATACACTTTGATGCCCTCGATAGCATTGAAGATGCGGAGGGACCCGCCGATGGTCATGGCTTCGCCGAGATCGCCCCACCTCTTGCCGAGGCCACCGACGTTGCTCGCGAGTCTGTCGACAGAAGCGGCAACCTTGTCAACCCTAGCATCAGTAGCCTTGCCACTAGCCATAAGCTCCTTGATTCTAGCGTCAGTGTCCTTGCCACTAGCCGCAAGCTCCTTGATTCTAGCGTCAGTGTCCTTGCCACTAGCCGTAAGCTCCTTGATTCTAGCGTTAGTGTCCTTGAACCCTGCGGCAACTTCGTGGAACAGTGCCCAGGCCTCATCGAGAGTCGGTTTCTTCTTGTCAGTCATGTGTTAGCACCCCGCAAAAATCAGCTACTACACAGCCAGCTTAGCACTGCGCGGCCGCGTCTGTCAAGCAGGTGTGGGGATTGCTAGTTTTCGCAGTACTCGGTGATGTCTCGGTAGTTCTCAAGCTTGCGGCCTTCGTCCATACACCAGGCATCACCATCAGGGGCAGAAGTATTAGTAGCGAACGTAGCTGAGCAGTGCTCAATACCTGTCCTGCTAGCATCATCATCATTTGAGTTTACACCAACACCACCGCTTTCTTTGCCATCACAGCCTGGGAAGATACGCCTCGCGCCAGTATTGGCATTATCGGAGGTTGCGTAGGCAACGGCCAAGAATTCATCCTCATCTGCACCAGCTATCCAGTAGCCGTAGCGCGCCTTGGTACAGTTTGCCAGGCGAAATCCTAGCTTGTTGGCGCTGGCAGTCGTACACGAACTTGAGCCGCCTCCCGTGTAACCATCGCGTTCGCCAATGGCGTCCATTTTATCACCACCCCACGTGCTATTATTGCCGTTGTAATAGTTCTCATGCTCGATGTTGAAAGCCTCCTGCAAGGTATACACCACACCGAGACTGCTCTTGGCTTCCGACTGCCGGGCACGAGCACGGAAGATATTGAAGCGCGGCACCGCCACGGTTGCTAGCACACCCAGAATGGCAACGACGACCATCAGCTCCAACAACGAAAAACCCGCGATCTTCTTACACCCCCAACGGATAATCTTGCTCATGACCAATCCCCCTCTACTTCGTAGGTGTTATCGGCAAGTTGGTCAGCAACGTTATTTATTAGCTTAACTAATTTAAATTACAGCTTAAATTAGACAGTTATTTTGGCCCTTAAACTACAGGCACGTGGCAGTAATTGCCCGCCTGCGTTGCTTAGCTCTGACTCGCAATGTTACCATATAACTGTGGCGGCCCTAGCAGACGCGGCGAAAATTTTCAGGAGTTACCTTGGCTACCTTACCACTACTGTGTTTTTTAGCCTTCCTGCTGGTTTTCTGTAAGGACGCGGGGGAGGATACGCCTAGCGAGTGCAAAAATGCGAGTAACTGTGCCGAAGACGACCTGCAACCACAATATTCGCCCACACCCACACTCACGCCCACACCCACACCCAGCCCGACATCACCAGGGGTGGAACAGCTCGATTTGCAAAGCAAGCCAGTAAACACGACGTTCAACATCGGTTCTAGCACCGACATAGACAGGGTCGAGGTTCACGACCAGCACGGCGAAGAGGTGGATGCAACTATTGCCGTGTGGCCGAGCCAGGCGGGGCAAAATATCTACGCTTTGAGTGGGGTTAAAGCTACCTCGGATTTTTTCTTTCTCGCGGATGCAGTCAACAAGGACATCGACACCATCGTCGGGTTCAAGGGCAGTCGCAAGATCTTCAGCGCCCAAGTGCAAGTTATCGCTAACGCTGATACCAATATCACCATGCTTACCCACTTATTCTCCGAAAGCGGTGCTGGCACAGGCCCGTATTCGGCGCGGTTTTCTTTCTCCAAACATCCAGAGAAAGGAACTTTTGCCAGCCCCAAGCTAGAACAGGACAAGCCTCTCGAATTCATCGCCATCGACGACGAAGGCAACACCTTGTGGCTGGTCAACACCCACGACAAGCAGGATGTACGCATAGCTGTGGTATCGATATTGATCGAAAATGACATTCACATCTCGTATCGCCTCATCCGTAAGGCTTGCCAACTACAACAGCTGGTCTTTGCCCGCCTGGAAAACAAAATTTTCCAAGCAACCTGCCAAGACCAGCTGAAAAGATCCGAGGCGGCTGCTGCAAGCAAGTGAGGCAGCGCTCAGATGCTGCCCAGGTCTTGATCCGATTCTTCGTCACTATAGCGATCACGTAGCGTCTCGATGACCTTGTCCACGTCGCAGGCGCTAGCTTGACAGCCGTAAATTTTCTGGATGCGCTGAATGTCACCCTTGGAAACGCCGCGGCTGACTAAACCTGTGCCAATCAACAGCGACGGGTTCATAGCTGAATACATGTCCACGTCTTCGTCGATGTGGCTTAAGCCTAACAGATGACCGAGTTCGTGCAGGGCGAGCGATTCCATATCGACGACCTCTTTGTTGACCTCGTCATCGTATTGCAAGGTCAGGCTGTCACCAAACACATAGAAGGCACTGTTAAACCTGATGTCAGCGGTTCTAATCGCCTCCAAGCCACCGCTTTCATTTTCCCAAATCGTCGTTGCCAGCACCACTTCAGGCTTGCCCGTCTTGCCCCAATCTTCATCGAGATAATGCCCGTTCACAGAATCAGACAGGGAGGTATACAAGTCCTTGAACGTATCGCCCTTCACCTCCTTGTGCACACCACGAAACTCAAACAACTTCTTGCCGACAGCGGTTTCCCACGTCTTGATGGCACGCAAGATACCTTGCATCTGCTCCTGCGAGGTGAGGTTGAAGGTGCTGTCAAATCCAGAACCAACCCGAAAAGGAATAGGCAACTGCCGCCAACCCGCAGTAGCATGAATGCCATAGAACTCCGAATCAGGATCGGTCGCATCGTAAGGCAACTCTTGCTGCATATCCTCGTCGAGCGAGACCTTGTAGAACTGCAAACCACAAGAGATAAAGTTGACGAAAAAAACGACCACACAGACTAGCAGTGAAAAATACCTGAGTGCGACGACAAACATAATACCCTCATTGCTTGATGTCTATATCTCGGCAAGATCGCAGGGTTGCTTTAGTGAAAATGTAAAAATATCAGTATTATTCAGTCATTGCAGTTGGTTATATTTACAGTATAGTCTTAGCTGTGCAGGTCTTCGCCGTGCCCAGCTGCGCTGCGCTCGCTTCCTAGCTCATCGCTACGCGATGCTGTTTGTATCGCTCGCTTCCTAGCTCATCGCTACGCGATGCTGTTTGTATCGCTCGCCTTACGAGACTGTTTGCCGCTTTCTCGCTCCCCGCTCGCTGCATGTTATCAGGCCACTCTGTGCGCCCTCTCTGCCTGCCCTCAGACCTCTCGGCGGTTACGTTCATGCTTGCCTGCCGAGATGCTCCATGAACGGCACGGTGAGACCGTGCGAAAACTCGACCACAAATACTGCCATGTTGCCGTCGGATTATGCGCTTAGATAAAAGTACGTGCTTACACATGCTCAGGTCGAGTTTCTCGGTAGGTCTGTGCCGTGCCAAGACAACGGAGGTACGGGCTAAGGAAGGTCTTTGCCTCTCGCTATCGCGTTCAGACCTGCCCTCAAACCTCTCGGCGGTTACCCCCACCTCTTGCCCACCGAGAGCTCCATGAATGGCGGGGCGAGCGGCGCGAAGAGAAATTTTCTACGTGGCAGAAGTGTATTAAAATTCTTTCACATAGCTAAGTTCTTCTACCACCTGGGTGCAGTCACGGTTGACAGTCACAAACGTCTGGGCCTGCAGGGTGGCAGTGACTTTGTTAGCGCGGTTAATCCGAAAAGCGGAAGCAACTATCTTGAGTTTGTTATCGCGTCCTAGGTAAAAGTAAATTTCCCCCGTCGGGGTCTTGCTAGCTGTCATTGAGGTAACGAAAACAATATCTTTCCCAGGATTTTTCCCCTCCCCGCGCAAGTAGAGAGTGAGTGCCTCTGGCGTTCGCATCAAGCGAGGATGGCTTGCTGCCGTGCTGTCTGATATACAGACATCTTTGTCATTTAGATACCGCAATGCTGCCAAGGTAAAGCGAACACGAATATAATTCTGTGCTTTGCTCTGGATGTCCTCGTGTAAGACATCGTTTTCCTCTTGCCTCAGGCCAACTTCATAAAAGCCACTGTGCAGATCGTGTGGCTCGTGGTTAGCCTCGCCTGTGTAGGCGCGATACTTACGCATCATAGGATGGACTTTATTGGGGTAATACGTCAGAGTTTTGATGACAAAAACCAAAACTTTGCGGTTGCCAACCAGATCGTGGTAGCTGGACAAAGTATCTTCTATCCAGTTCTGCCCCTCCTTTTTTACTTTGGCGTCATCGTCCAAGACTACATGCTGGTGTTGACCAGTCTGCTCCTGTCCAGCTCTGATCAGACAACCTGAGGCGGCAAAAAAAATAACCAACAGCATTAAAGGCATGACAATCTCCCCCAAAAACACCCGATGCCCGTGCTTCGGCACGCCAGACATATTCTTTAGCATCCGCTAAGGTGCAATCGTGATCAGGACAGTTACTGCCAAGCTTTTCTGCATCTAGGTAATTTTCAATCATTCTAAAAGACTAAAATAAAAAGCGCAAATAAAATTAACAAAAAATAAAAAATGACCGATACGCTGGTGGTGTTGGGTGTGACTTTATTAGGAGTTTGAAGGTGAAAATTTTAATGTTAGCGAATATTCTGCTCGCCTCAGTATCGTGTGCCGATCATGCCGCTTCGCCCTCATCTCAGGTTAAGCACCTGTTATTGACGGAAGGCATGGACAAAGAATTTTACCAAGAAAACTCCGACTTGTTTCTAATTACCCATATTTTTGAGAGTGAATGGGAGATAGCCTATTACGTGCAGCCACAGTGCAACTTTGACGATGCGCAGCTGCAGCAAATAAAGGCTGCGATAGGAGGATCGATCAAACGCTGGTTACAGTGGCTAACTGGAACTGGCAGGAAAGTACCTGTCGGTCACCCTCCTGGGCATGAAGACAGCACAGTTGTCGATGAGCTTATGTATGTTAATGTTACCGACGACTACGTATTAAAGGATGTATCACTCAACTTTGACGGTAAGGAAGCGAAACGAAGACAGGGCATTGCCATTAAAAAAAATCTGCTTACAGTTTTTTTCTACTGCGGCACTGTTTCTCCCGCGACTGGAGGTCAGCGTTCAGCTTACTATCATCCCAAGTGGATTGATAGGGGCGACGATACCTGGTTTTTAGAAGCGACCATCCACATGTTTATCTCTGAGCTCTCACCCAAGAGTTCTCCTTCTCAAGCAGGTAGTGGCAGTGACAGTTGCTGGTTCGACATAGGCAATACTGGGTTCAATAGATTTACCCTACTGCATGAAATGGGACACGCGATGGGGTTGGCTGATACCTATTTTAGAGAGGGCTATAACGACGAGTATGAAAAGGAACTGCGGACAAAGCTTGAGCTACCGCCTCGGACAGACGACGATCCCGATCGTCTGATGGATGAGCATCGACCGGGCAGCTACCAGCCACCTTCGATCATGTCATGCGATCTCCAAGACAGCAATAAGCCTATTGGCAGGGATAAAACTCCCCGACTCAGCTTCGACGATATCTTGGGCATTATCAGTGCCTACGAGACGCTGGTGCTGGAAAAACAGAACTGAAGACCTGTGCAACCAGCTTCTGCTCAGGCGCGGCTGCCACCTCGGTCCTCAGGGAGGAGAACCTCGCAATACCAAGCCATACGGGAGATTTCAGGCGGAATTCAGGCTAAAGGATAGCCACTACAGGATTGCCCCAGACTTTTTGGCATAGCGCACCTTGCGCCCCGCATCGAGGCGAAATCCAACCCGCGTCGGCCCGCCTTGCCGCGGGTCAAGCATTGCCACATTGCTGATGTGCAGCGGCAGCGGCTTGTCGATGATACCGCCAGGGCTGTTCTGTGTCGGCTTGGTGTGTTTGCGTGCCATGTTCACGCCAGCAACGGTGACCCCGCTGCGTTTGCGGTCAACGCTATCGATCTTGCCAGTTGCGCCTTTTGATTTGCCCGCCGTGACGATAACCTGATCGCCCTTGCGTAATTTCCACTTGCTGAATGCCTGTCTGCGCCGCGTCACGCTATACTTCCCCGCTTCGCTATAGAACGACCGCCGAGGTGTATGTTATTCTGTGATAAAGGTCAAGTGTTGATGCACCATCCGCCTAACATTCAGCACCAGGTTACCTGATGTTTTTTTTTCCCACCCTGCTTGTCTCGCTGTTGCTGGCTGTTCTCGCCTTCAACGATCCCCCCAACCCTGCCGATGTGGTCAGCTGGCAGAGTGCTGGTGCACAGGTTGAGGGCGACAACACACGGGTATTGCTGCGGCTGACGACTAGCGATGGCTTTAGCCTCTACCGTGACAAAATTTCCTTCAAACCACCCCTGCAACTCTCGCTGTTAAGCATACAAGAACCGCCTGCACAGGAGATTACCGATCCGTTGACGGGCGATAAGGTCAAGACATTCTTCGGCGGCGAGTTTGAACTGCTCTTTAAGGGCACACCGCAGGGGGAAACATTACCCTTTGCCATCACCTACATCGGCTGCACCGACAAGATATGCCTCTTCCCCTACACCGAGACGCTGCAAATTAACGTCTATCGCAGTGCGCGGCGCGGCGCGGCCTCCTCAAGTGCGGCGACAACAGCTACGTCTGTGCCTACACCCAACATCAACGCCACGCCTGCGGCAAGTGTAGAGCAGACCCTCATCAGCTTTGTCGGGCAGAGCCAGCGCTCGCTGTTGTGGCTGGTCGTGATTGCCCTGTTGGGTGGTTTGCTGACCAACCTCACTCCCTGTGTGTTGCCGATGATTCCGATTACCCTGAAGACCCTCGCCCAACGTCGAGCTACACCGCGGCTCGGTGCACTGGTCTATGGTGCGGGGATTATTTCCTCATACAGTGCCCTCGGTCTCGTCGCCGCCTTTGGTGGTGGGATGTTCGGGGCAATTCTCGGCAACTTGTGGTTCGTCATCGCCGTCAGTGTGCTGATGTTTGTCTTCGGCTTGACGATGTTGGGGTGGGGAAATTTCGCCGTGCTGCAACAGCTGGGCACAAAACTCGGACAGGGCAAGGCTTCGCTGCCCAATACCTTTTGTCTCGGACTGGGTGCAGGGTTGGTCGCGGCACCTTGCACGGGACCGATCCTAGGGGCTTTGCTGACTTGGTCGGCAACCCAACTGAGTGGGGGGGAAGCCTTCCTGCTGTTCTTCGTCTACAGCTGTGGTTTTGCCTTGCCCTACATCGGCGGTGGTAGTTTGGTGAGCAGAATTACCACCATAAAACTCGCCCCACGTCTACAGTTCTGCGCCAAACTGCTGATGGCATCCATGATGTTTGCGCTGTTCTTCTACTATCTGCGCATTCCGTTTTACCAGCAGTTGCAACCTCTCGCGGCCGTTTGGTTTCCGCTCAGTGCGTCTCTGCTAGGAATGGGGGCATTGTTGCTGGCCTGGCTGGCCTGGCGCAGGCCTGGGGGTCGTGTTGGTGCGCTGCCCTGTGCGTTGTTGCTAGGCTTGGGGCTGTTCGCCTTCAGTCAGGGGGCGACGACCACCACTCGTCCGACACTGGTAACGTGGTTGACTGACGAGCCTGCGGCGCGGCGACAAGCACAGGCACAACAACGTCCGCTGCTGATCGACGGTTGGGCTGAATGGTGTGAGCGCTGCAAGCAGATGGATGCCTTCACCTGGACTGACCCGACCTTGAGCCGTTGGTTGCAGGACAACGATTGGCTACTGCTAAAACTCGACTTCACGCTGACCAGTGCGGCAACGGAAGCATTGCGCCAAAAATACCACATCTTGAGCTTACCGAGTATCGTGCTGCTGCCTGCCGATCATGAGATGCGCGAGCGCGTGGTCATCAATGGTTATCTTGATGCACCCGCCCTGCTAGCTCAGCTGCGGGAGTTTTCGGCTTCACGCTAAGGCAATGAGGCTTGCCCTCAAGCTTCTCGCGGTTGCGTTCGGGCTTGACCGCCGAGATCTCCATGAACGGCGGGGCGAGGCCGTGCGAAAACTCGACCACAAATACTGCCATATTGCCGTTAGGTTATGCTTTCAGACAAGAGTATGTGCTTGCACCTATCTCAGGGGAGAGTTTCTCGCTGCGCGGTTTTTTTTGCCGCTTCCTAGCTCCCTCGCTGCTTGCGCTACGCTGCTTTTTGTATCGCTCGCTTCCTAGCTCGCTTCTTGTGCTCAGACCACTCTGCGCGCCATCTCTGCTTGCGCCCAAGTCTCTTGGCTGTCACGTTGAGACTTGCCCACCGAGAACTCCATGAACGGCGAGGTGAGGCCGTACGAAAACTCGACCGCAAACATTGCCAATATTGCAACCAGATTATGCTTTTGCACAAGGCATGTGCTTGCACCTAATTCAAGGAGAGTTTCTCGGTAGGGCTGCGCCTCGCCAAGATAACGGGGGTACGGGCTAAGGAAGGTCTTTGCCCCTCGTTATTGCGTTCAGGCTTGCGCTCAGGTCTCCCTGCCTGTCATCAAGCCTCTCGGCGGTTGCCACCACCTCTTGCCTACCGAGAGCTCCATGAACGGCGAGGCGAGGCCGTACGAAAACCCGACCATAAATACTGCCAATACTGCAACCAGTTTATTTCTTTGCACAAGGCATGTGCCTATACCTGTTGAGGTCGGGTTTCTCGGTAGGGCTGCGCCTCGCCCAGCTGCGCTGCGCACGACTTTATTGTAACGCTCGCTTGCTAGCTCGCTGCTTGCGCTCTGATCTCCCTGTACTGCGTTCAGGCTTGCTTTCAGGCCTCTCGCGGTTGCGTTCAGGCTTGCTTATCGAGAGCCTAATGAATGGCACGGTGAGGCCGTACGAAAACTCGACCGCAAACATTGCCAATATTGCAACCAGATTATGCTTTTGCACAAGGCATGTGCTTGCACCTAATTCAAGGAGAGTTTCTCGGTAGGGCTGCGCCTCGCCAAGATAACGGGGGTACGGGCTAAGGAAGGTCTTTGCCCCTCGTTATTGCGTTCGGGCTTGCTCCCAAGCCTTCTCGCGGTTACCCCCACCTCTTGCCCACCGAAAGCTACATGAACGGCGAGGCGAGGCCGTACGAAAACGACCGCAGGTATTGCCAATACTGCAACCAGATTATTTTTTTGCATAAGGCATGTGCTTCTACATATTCGTGGGGAGTTTCTCGGTAGGGCTGCGCCTCGCCCAGCTGCGCTGCGCACGACTTTATTGTAACGCTCGCCTTACGAGACTGTTTGCCGCTTCCTAGCTCCCTCGCTGCATGCGCTACGCTGCTTTTTGTATCGCTCGCTTCCTAGCTCGCTCCTCGTCCTCGGACCTCTTGCTATCGCATTCAGGCTTGCCTGCCAGCCTCTCTGCCTGCCCTCAAACCTCTCGGCAGTTGCCCACACCTCTTGCCTACCGAGAGCTCCATGAATGGCGCGGCGAGGCCGTACGAAAACCCGACCATAAATACTGCCATATTGCTGTGAGATTATGCTTTTGCACAAGGCATGTACTTGCACCTATATCAGGGGAGAGTTTCTCGGTAGGGCTGCGCCTCGCCAAGATAACGGAGGCACGGGCTAAGTGGTATCCTTGCCCTCAGGCTTCTTGCTATTGCGTTCAGGCTTGTCCCCAAGTCTCTCGGCTCTTGCATTCAGCCACACTCACCTCGGTTTCGTTTTCAGGCAGGGGGTGCTTTTTTCTCCAGCGCGGCAAGAACGACAATAGCCAGCTCATACATGCCGCATACGGGCAAGGCGAGGCCGATCTGTGAGATTGGGTCGGGTGGGGTGAGCAGGGCAGCCATCACGATGATCCCGACAAGCACGAGTTTACGATGGGTGCGCAGGTCGCCGCTGTCGATGAGGCCAAGAATGCCGAGTAGGACGAGGATGAGGGGAGTCTCAAAGATGAGGGCGAAGGCAAAAATAAGGATGACGAGCATCGAGACGTAATCAGCAACGGTGATGATCGGTGTGCCAACTTTGAGCCCCGTGCCGATGAGGAAATCGAGAGCCAGCGGCAGGACGACATAAAAGCAGAACAGGATGCCGAGTAGAAACAGGGCGATCGAGCTTAGCATGAAGGGGAAGACATAGCGGCGCTCTTTTTGCAACAGGCCCGGTGCAAGGAAACGCCAGAAGTGGAACAACCACACGGGGCAAGCACAGACGAGTGCGGCGAGGAAGGAGACCTTGAGGTTGGCAAGGAATACTTCAAGTGGCGAAGTAAAGTGCAGCGCGTTGCTCGCTTCAGGCAATGCTTGTTCGAGCGGGATGCGCAGGAAGGCTAGCAATTGTTCGGAGAACACCATGAACAGCAGAAATAGCACCAGCACGACAACGCCTGAGGCGATTAGACGGGAGCGTAGCTCAGTGAGGTGGTCTAACAGCGGCATTACTTTTTCGTGGTCGCCGTTGTCAGTGGCAGTTGGCAGGCTTTTTTCCTCAGTCACAATACAATCCCCTCGTGGGAATTATCATAGCAAGAATGTTTGCCAAATGTCTTTGTTTCAGGTAGCATCTCCCGTGTTTTTTTTATTTGCCAGCAAGGAGTGTGCGGATGGAATTTGCAGAGTTGAGTGTCGGCGACCAAAAACTCAAGCTGGCGGTCGTTACGGGATCGGAGCAGGAGCGGGCAATCGACATCAGGGAATTGCGAGCGAAGGCGGGCTTAATTACGCTCGACTCTGGCTACGGCAATACAGGTGCATGCCAGAGTTCCATCACCTACATCGACGGTGAGAAGGGCATTCTCAACTACCGTGGCTATTCGATCGAAGACCTCGCCAACCATGCCACTTTCGTAGAAACTAGCTACCTGCTGATTTACGGGCATCTGCCGACGGCCGCGGAGCTAGCTGATTTTCGCACCCTGTTGATTCGCAACTCACTGTTGCACGAAGACATGTTGCACTTCTACGACGGCTATCCCTCGACAGCACACCCGATGGCGATATTGTCATCGATGATATGCTCGCTATCAAGTTATTACCCCGACTCGCTCGACCCAGGCGACCCTGCGCAGGTTGAGCGGCTGATCCCGCGGGTATTGTCCAAAATCAGAACCATTGCGGCCTTTGCCTACAAGAAGTCTATCGGCCAGCCTGTCATCTATCCCGATAACAGTCTCGATTACTGCTCCAACTTCTTGAACATGATGTTTGCCGTGCCATCGGAGAAATACATCATCGACCCTGACGTGGTGAAAGCCGTGAACACCTTGTTAATTCTGCACGCCGACCACGAGCAGAACTGCTCGACCTCGACGGTGCGGTTGGTGGGATCGAGTGATGCCAACCTGTTCGCCTCGATCGCAGCTGGCATCTGTGCCCTATGGGGTCCGAAACACGGCGGTGCTAACCAGAAGGTAGTCGAGATGCTGCAGAAAATCGACGACGAGGGCTTGGACATCAAGGAAGTCGTGCGCATGGCAAAGGACAAGAACAGCTCCTTCCGCCTGATGGGATTCGGACATCGTGTCTATCGCAACTACGACCCTAGAGCGAGGGTCATCAAGGAAGTTTCCGACAAGTTGTTGGCCAAACTCAACCGCTCCGATCCGCTGCTTGACATCGCCAAGGAGTTGGAAGAGCACGCCTTGAGCGATGATTACTTCATCGAACGCAAGCTTTACCCCAATGTCGATTTTTATTCTGGCATTACCTACCGAGCCATCGGTATTCCGCTCGACATGTTCACGGTGATGTTTGCCATCGGGAGAATACCAGGTTGGATTGCACACTGGAAAGAAATGCACCTCGATGGTGATGGGCGTATCGGCAGACCGCGGCAGGTTTACACGGGGGCACGCAAGCGTAGCTTCACGGCAATCGAACAACGCTGAATGCGCGCACAATTACCCCCTATCGGCCTGACTTCCTCGTCAAGCAGATGTGAAAGTTAATCCGCTCCTCTGAGTAAGCTGCGCGTGCCTTTGGCATCTGCGTTGCAGTGGCTTCTCCCTGCTGTGCTGGCGCGGTTTTTCACTTGCCCTGTCTGGTAGCTTGTGCTACAAGCCGCCCCAGCTTGTCAGATTTTGTGAGGGAGGATGTCTTGTTGCGATCAAAGCTTTTCTCGGTGACGAAATTTGCAGTGGAGCTAGCGTGGGTTTCTACCTAGGAAATAGAATATGTCTGGTGCTGCTCTTGACCTGGCTGCCATCTGCTTGTGGCGACAAACCTAGCGGCAAGACTGACTACGTCATCACGGACAACGATGCGGGCGCGGTAGCGATTATCTTTGCCGCGCCGCGTGAGAACGGCCAATACTGTATCTATCGCAAGGATTTTGCCATCGGCACTAATCCCACGGTCAGCTTACTGGATGTGGAGGCAAGTGGTGATACGCAGTTGCTGACACCGCGCACAGTTGCTGCTGACGATCTGCGCCGTGCCGTGCAGACAGAATCGGTATATACGAGCTACACATTTTCCACTGTTGCCTATGCAGTTTTCCCCACCGCAACGGTGTGCTTTGCCGCGTTCACCGCCTGGGTAGCGACTCGCAATGCCGCCGTCGGACGTGCAACCCTATTGACTTGTAGCGCGGGCACAGCTCTCATCGGCACTGCGTTTGTGACCGAAGCGGAAGGGAGTAAGGAAGCCACCGACTCGGTTAACGCTGTCTTAGCGTCAGAGATGCATCGGGCAAACGAGACTTTACCGCGTATCGAGAAGGTGCTGACTTGGCTAGTTACAGAAAATTCTCTGCCCTGTGACAAAGAAGGGACCGCGTCGTGAAGACTGCTGTGCTCAGCACGCTGTTATTGAGCGTTGCGTGTGGAGCACCAGAGGTAGCGCGGGTGCAAGTCGGTGGTGCAGAGATGCATGGCAGTGACCCGCTCAATCGTTATACCGTGCATGTCTCAATACTGGTCAGCACTGGCGATAGATACCGCTACTCACGCTGTTCAGGGACACTGCTTACCCCCAGTCAGGTGTTGTTGGCAGCACACTGTATCGTCGGGGCATGGGGTGTGCACGTTGTCGTTGGCTACCACAACAAAGTTATCTTACCGAACGGAAAAAGCTGGAGTGCTAGCCGTGCGGGTGTGTCGTGGATTGCTCCTGCCTCATACCTGAACAGTGCGACATCGCTTTCCTTTGTTAGTGGCAGAGCGATGATGGTGTTGTGGGAAACGCTGCTCTTCCCTTTCCCGCGTCGGGCTAAGCTCAAAGACATCGCTCTGCTGCAGCTTGAATCGCCGTTGCCCTTGCCCTATGAGCTCGCCTATCGCATTCCACCGCCCACAATCGATCTCAGCGGACGCCGCGTCACTATTGCTGGCTATGGCATGGGACGCTTGGGACAGGAAGCTGGCGTACTGCGCAAAGCAGAGGTAAGGGTAAACAAAGACCACCTGAAATCCGACCTGCTCGAGTTTACTAATTTTCGTGCCCGCATCGGTTTTGGCGACTCTGGCGGCCCCGTCTGGTGGTATGATGACAACGACACTATGCATCTCGTCGGCATTCACAGCATGGCACTACTACTGCTGAACTTTCATTCCTTCGCCCTCGACTTGCGACAACACCGCGCCTGGCTGACCGACGCACTACGCCTGTTGCCTCTCGCTAACCCGTCCATCACCGCCGACATGGACATCGTCAAACGCTACCTACCTGGCTTCACCAGTAATTTTTACGCACAACAAAATCGCTAACTCTTATCGGTAACTCTTGCCGAAGGGCGCAGTCAGGGCGAATGCCACGGCCACAGGGCTGGGATTAACATCCTGTTTTTTACTTTCCTAAACACTCTAACTTGGAGGTGGCACATGAATACCAGCTACTGACTGGCCAGTCAATAGATAAAAACATTTTTTGTGATTTTTTTTACAAAAATTTTTCGTCGCGTTCGGCTCTGGCAACGAGACCCTTGGCGGGAGCAAAACGGTGGCCATATTTGTTCTGCAGCGTGTGCAAATTTTGCACAATCGCTTTGCTGCCGACGTGATCGACGTACTTGAAGGGGCCGCCCCAGAAGGGAGGAAAACCCAAACCGAACACGGCCCCCACGTCGCCATCACGCGGTGCGGCGATAACTTTATCATCGAGACATTTGACCGCCTCGTTGACAAACAGCAGCAAGCAACGATCGACGATTAGGTCGTGGGGTATGTCGGTGTTGCGAGTGTTGGTAATGTTGAGTAGCTTGTAGATATTGGCATCAGCGTCGAGTTTTTTGCCGTCGCGATACTGGAAGAAGCCTTTGCCTGCCTTACGTCCGAGGTAACCCTGTGCTGGCAGTGCCTCTAGCTGTGGCGGTGCTTCCATGAGCTCGTGCTTGGTCAAGGTGTCTAGCACGTGCAGACCGATGTCAATACCAACCTCATCAATCAGCGTGATAGGGCCGACGGGAAAACCAAAATCAGTCAAGGCCTTGTCGATGTTTTCAATCGGACAGCCTTCAAGCAAGATGCGCAACGCCTCTGCCATCATGAAGGCCAGCACCCGCGTGGTGTAAAAGCCTGGCTGATCTTGCACGATGATGACCTGCTTGCCTAGCGCTTGGCCAAATTCAATCGCACGACTGATCGCCCACCCAGCCGTTTTTTTCGTGACGACAATCTCCAACAGTGGCATCTTCTCGACCGGCGAGAAAAAATGCATGCCCAACACCCGTTGGGGATTTTTTGCCTGTGCCGCCAGCTCAGTGATCGACAACGCCGAGGTGTTGGAAGCGAAGATCATGTCGTCGTCCAGCTGTTCCTCACAGGTTTGCAATATCTGCTGCTTGAGTTCCAGTTTTTCGTAGACAGCCTCGATAACCAGCTGGGCCGAATTGAAGCCAGCAATGGTCGTGCCAGGTGTTATCATCGCCATCTTCTGCGCCTGCTGAAATTTTTTCAACCGTCGCCGCCGCACCTTCTTGGCAAAATAACCGTGGGCGTGCTTGAGCAACCTTCCCACTGCGTCGCCATCAGGATCGGAGATCAGCACGTTGACGTTGCGATCTGCCGCCAACGTTGCCAGCCCTGTGCCCATGAACCCCGCACCGATGATGCCGACTCGCGCAATTTTGGCATCGCCGTATTTAGCCTTGCCGTCCTTGCGGAAATTGTTTTTCTTCAGTGCCGTGGTGGCGTGAAACAGGTGTATCAAGCTCCTGCATTCCCGTGTGCAAACCAGCTGACTGAACAGCTGCGCCTCCAGCTCCAGCCCTTTATCGAGCGGCAACTCCATCCCCTCGAATATTGCTTCCAGTGCCTTGTAGGCCGCGGGGTAAAAACTGCGCGTCTCACGGATGACTGCTTCACGCGCCTTGCGTGCCATGAGCTTACGTCCTAGGGGGTTTTTTTCCAGCGCTATCTCTGGCAGCAGTTGCTTGATGCTTTTATTTTTTTTGCTGCTGGTCATGTTGGCGGGCGGTTTTTTTTGTAGGGCATAGTCACAGGCAATCTCTTCCAGCCGCGCCCGTGGCACAACGGCATCAACCAGTCCGACCTTCGCCGCCTGGCGCGCGGGATAGCTGCGTCCCGTCAGCACTATATCGAGGGCCGTGCTGATTCCCACCAAGCGCGGCAAGCGTTGTGTGCCACCCGCACCAGGGATGAGACCGAGCTTGATTTCTGGGGCGGCAAACTTGGTAATCTCGGCACTACTAGCGACGCGGTAGGAGCAGCACAGGATGAGTTCAAGACCACCGCCGAGACAAGGGCCGTGCACTGCTGCCACGGTGGGGATTTTCAGTTGCGAAAATTTGCGTAGCAGGCCCTCGAAGGCACGACAGTTATCACGTGCCTGTTCAGGTGTGCTAATTGCCTCAATCTCATCGACACTCGCGCCGACGATGAACTGATCTTCTCTGCCACTGATAAAGACCAGGCCGCGACAGTCGCCCGCAGCTGCAACCGCATCAAGCAGCGCGGCTAGTTCCTGCAGCACTTTTTCGGCGAGAATGTTCATCTTGTCGGCAGCATCAAACGTCACTACCGCAACGCGGGCCGATGTAGTCGTAAGTTGAAAATTTTTCTTCGCCACGTGCTACTCCCTCTTAGCTCAGCCGCTCGATCAGCATCGCACCCCCCATGCCACCTGCGGCACAGATGGCAACGAGACCGAGAGTTTGGTCGCGGCGCTGCAACTCGTTGACCAACGTCATCACCAAGCGCGCCCCACTTGCACCAAACGGATGCCCGATGGCGATCGCACCACCATTGACGTTCAACTTGTCGGCAGGAATTTCACCGCACGGCTTGCCATTGCCAAAATGCTCGGCAAAAAAATCTGCCGAAGCAAGCGCCCGTTGACAGCTTAAAATCTGTGCAGCAAAAGCCTCATGAATTTCGACGAGGTCGATGTCTTTCAGGGTGAGCTTGTTGCGCTGCAATATCTGGGGAATAACGACCGCGGGGCCGATCAGCAACTGTCGATGCGGGTTAACTCCAACAAACATGTAATCAAGAATTTTGGCTTTAGCGCTGAGACCGAGAGCTTGTGCACGTCGAGCAGGGGCAATCATCGTCACCGCGGCACCATCGGTCAGCGGCGAAGAAGAACCAGCGGTAATTGATCCATACTTGCGATCAAAAACAGGACGCAGACGCTGTAGTGCAGCTAGATCTGCATCGTCACGGATAATGTCATCGGCCGCGACCATCTTGCTGTAATCAGACGATGCCCAGATAGGGCATATCTCTGCCGCAAACTTGCCTGCCTGGCGGGCGGCACTCGCTCTCTGATGCGAGGTCAGGGCATATTCATCCTGCGCGGCACGCGGGATGTTGTTCAACTGTGCCATCTGTTCGGCATGCTCACCCATCGTAAAGCCAGTCAGTGGTTCGAGCAATGAGGGTGGTTGGGGAATCCAATCTTTAGCTGACAGATGGCTGAGCAGCTTTAGACGTTCGACATTGCTGCGTGTTCGGCTGATTTTGACCAAAAATTTCGTCGCTTTCTCTGAATAAACGACGGGCACGTTGCTGAGCATCTCCACCCCGCCCGCCAAAACAATGCTCGCTCTCCCGCTACCGATCGTCGCCGCGGCGGCGGCAATAGTATGCAGACTGCTGGTGCAAGCGCGATTGGTGGTCGAGCCGTGCACATGGTGGGGCAGGTTGAGATTGATAACTGCATCGCGTCCCACGTTAGGATTTTTGGGTTGTGGCACAACGACACCCGCGGCGACCTCGTCGATATCGTCGTGGTCAATGTCTATTTTGCGCAACAACGCAGCCACCGTGCGACTGAAGAGTTCAAGACAGTCGCTGCCATCATAGGCCCCGAAAGACTTGACAAACGGGGAACGCACCCCATCGACGAAGACGGGGGTACGCTCTCCGTTGGCATTCTTGCTGATTTTCACACTAACCCCCACTGACGACGGCGATCGTTGTACGCGATGCCAGCTTAGGTCGCAATGCTTTTGTCGGCGAGATGGAATTACCCCAACTCATAATTTTCACCTGACCGTGCATCCGCTGCTAGTGCGGGGAGTTTGTTGGGCCCACAGTTGTCCACAGGCAGCGCCGATGTCGTTACCCTTGCTGTAGCGAATCAGAGCACGTCGCCCGCGCTGAAAGAGCAGATTTTGAAATTTTTTCACCGTTGCTTGACTCGAAGGTGTAAACAGACTCGCACCGATAGGGTTGTAGATGATCAGGTTGAGTTTGGCAGGGATGCCTTGCAGCAGTTCAGCGAGCAGAACGGCCGCATGCTCGGAGTCATTTATCCCCGCCAGCAAGGTATATTGCACCAGCAGTTTGCGGCACGGAAAATCGCGCAACACCTGCAACACTTCGGCAAGCGGCCACTTGCGGTTAGCGGGAACGAGACGGGAACGCAGGCTAGGGTCGGCAGCATGCACGCTCAAGGCGAGGGGCAACGAAGGATAAGTGCTGAGCAGACGCTGCAGCGCAGAGGGATTGCCAACCGTTGACACGGCAACGCGGCGCGCCGCCAGTGCCAAGCCGAAGGGGTCCGTCAAAATAGCGATACTGTCGATCAAGGCCTCGAGATTATCGAGTGGCTCGCCCATACCCATGAAGACAACGTTGGTGATGTCGGTGGCGTGACTGAAAGCTTTTAAGCTGTGGTGGTGTTGGGCAAGCCATTGGCGGGCGTGCACAAATTGCGCGACGATCTCGCCCGCAGTGAGGTTACGCCACCAGCCCATTCGTCCTGTCTGGCAGAAAGTGCAGCCTTGCGCACAGCCGACTTGCGAGGAAACGCACAGGGTCAGACGTTGTCGCTCACAAATGATGACTGTCTCAACCCGCAATCCGTCCGCCAGCTGTAGCAAAAGCTTGACCGTGCCATCCTGTGCTGACTGGGCAACTTTGGCCAGCAGGGGCAATTTAGCCTGCCAGTGTCGGGCGATGCAGGTAGTGACCGCGGCTGGCAGCGGCGCGCTGTTACCGCGATAAAGGCTGGCGAACAGCTGGCGAGCGTGGCAGGGCTTGTGCCCATAAGCGCGCAGCTGCGCGGCCAGTGCAGTGCTGGTGCAGGAGTAAAGGTCAGGCCGATGATTGGTCGCCGCGGCGGTGGCGTTGTTCAAGACTCTCTGCCATCGTGTTGAGTTTGGCGGCCAGTCGCTGCAGCTCGTCTTTCTTGCGCAACGACACGCGGCTGCTGTAGTTACCATCGGCCACCTGATCGACGAACTTCTCAATCGACACCAGCGGCCCGTAATAACGGTGGGTGAGTTTAAAGACCATCGCCATCGTAATCAACATAAATAGCAGGAACAGAACTGAAATTTTTATGGTATTGACAAAAAACACGTCGTTGGTAACTACCTCCCACTGCAGATTAGGATCGACGACCTTAAAAATACTCATGACATGCTGATACTGCTGCCAGAACGAGGACATGAACAGGTAGCCTGCACAGACGATGAAAATGAAGGTCGTGACGACGATGTAGATCCCGATCTTGAACTGCTTGAACGGCTCGATGACCGCGCTTTTGAGTTTCCTATCCTTCCTCAACACCATGTGACCACCTCGCGACAAAATTGACCACCACCCCCCTTCCTATTCTACCTGAGTTTGTATCTTTCCAACAGGTGGAGGCCAAAAAACAATCTCCCGCCATATTTTCTGCAGGCTGGCAAAATTATCTCTTGCCCCGTTAGCACAGACTTGCGATAATCGCCCTCGCTTAGGATAGACAAGGCCAGCATGCACGGTTCCAGACACAAGCGCAAACATCCCAAAGGACGAAGAAAGGTCGGTCGCAAGAAAAGACGCATGATGCGGAAGCGTCGCGAGCTGCGCACCTGATCTGATTTCTCCAATACAATCAGCACGCTACCCGTTATCGGCGTTTGCTCTTTGCGTTCCCGCGCTTCGAGCGGTAAGCTGGTAGTGTAAGCAAATTCTTTCAGCGATGATCGAGAATCCGTATCCCAACTGTAGGGGGGGTTGTATGCTTGAATTTGTCCAAGCACTTACCGGCCTCGTTGCTGGCGGTGATGGCAGCACGCGGTGGGATGTCAGTGAGATCGCACGCCTCTGTGATCATCCCTGCCATCAGGTGTTTGAGTATTTGACTGTCGCACTGGGCGATGACATCGACGTGCGTGAGCCTATCAGCCGCAACATGTTGTTGCAGGTGTTGGTGGTCTTGAAAGAAAAGACCAGACCTCAATTTATCCTCAAACAAAAAAGAATTCTGGCAAAACAAGAAAAGGCGCACAAAAGCTACCAAGTTATCATGGCCAAGGTCAGAGCTTCGCAGCGCGACGGCGAGTGGCGCAAGGCCTATCGCTCGCTCGGCTACTTTGCTAGCGACAGCGCCCAGGATCTGCCTGCTGACCTACGTCTAACGATCTACAACGACTGTCTGCGACTCGGCATCAAGGCACGCACTAATCTGCAAGATCTCTGTGGTTGGCTACGCCTAGTGGTGGATATAGCGGTGCAAGATGCCAGTGAGGAGAGGCTGCGGGATGCACTTGACTTCGTCGAAACTTATCAGGGCGCGTTTCTGGACGATACCAGCGGGGTGGGCGGCAAGCTGTTAGACAACATCGTCACACCGCTGCGAGAGAGAGCATCTAACTACGACCTACAACTACCTCCCCTGCTCGCCAGCTGAAGGGAGGGCATGGCGTGACTGCGAGTGACTTGCACTTCAGGGCGCGGGTTTTCCGTTTTCTCAGAGAATATTTTGAGTGCCGCGGTTTTCTGGAAGTTGAGACCCCCATGCTCGTCACCTGTCCTGGCGGTGAGCCTTACCTGCGCTACTTCAGCACCAGCTGGCATGACGAACGTGGACGACAGCGGCGCAAGTTCTTGCGTTCCAGTCCAGAGTTGCACATGAAGCAGATATTGAGTCACACACTGCCGAAAATTTTTCAAATCGGTAGATGTTTTCGCAACGGCGGTGAATACAGTGACTGGCATCACCCCGAATTTACGCTGCTGGAGTGGTATGAGGCTGGGGCAAAATTTGCAGGTTTTATGGCTTTCACCACCGAGTTGCTAGGCGAGTTGTTTCATCAATACGGGCAACACCCCCTGCCGAAATTGCACCGACTTGGAGTTTACGAGGCCTTTGCCGAGTTTGCCAACATCACTTTGCACGATAACGATCCGCAGCTGGCACGTGAGGCACTGAGCCGAGGTTGCCACTCGCTACAGGTTGATGATGATTTTCACACCGCCTTCTTCAAGGTGTTGCTTGAGCGCATCGAACCTCGTTTGCAACAATTGGGCTATGTGGTGCTCTACGATTATCCGCCCTCGCAAGCAGCATTGGCACAGGTTGAGGATGGACGGGCACGGCGTTTTGAAGTCTATCTCGACGGGATAGAAGTCTGCAACGCCTTTGAGGAATGTGTTGATGCGGTGGAAAATGCTCGCCGCTTGGTGGAATTCTCCCGACTCAGACGTGAGCATGGCTTGCCGCCCGTGCCACGCGATGCTTATTTTGACGCGGCATTGCGGCGCGGCCTACCACCAGCTTGTGGCAATGCTCTCGGCATCGACCGCGTGCTCGCCTTGTTGCGAGGGGAAGGTAATCTTGACCGCGTGATTCCATTTCGCCACCAACTTAAGGCTAAGTTTAAGCAGCAACATGCCGACAATAGGCGTGCGTGACTGCCCAGACAGGGAGACAGGATGCACATTTTGCCACTGTTGACACTGGGCCTGCTGCTCTCTTGCACTGCAGGCAAGAAGGAACACGAGCCAGAGGAACAACCAACACCGACCATGGAATCGACGTATTTTCCCACGGGTGAGGGCAGCTCCCAGTTGCGCCGTAAAGATAAAGTTAAGCCCAAAGACGACCAAGACAAGACCGGTGAGGGAGCTGAGCAAGGGCCGGGCAAAGGCAGCGAAGAGGACGATGAGGACGATGAGGGAGGTAAAGTGATCGAAGAGGAGGAAGAGGAGGAAGAGGAAGAAACGGACGAAGAGGAGGAAACGGACGAAGAGGACGAAGTGGAGGAAGAGGACGAAGAGAGCGAAGAACCACAGCCCTTGTCCGTCAAGTTGAGTTTTAAGACGATCAAGGGTGACTTGTATCCACAGTTGGAATTTAGTCAGCAGTATCTGCCTGAGATAAGTGACATCAGACTGAGTCATACAGGTAACGTTACGCTGAAATTAACAGATAGCACGTATAAGTTTGAAACGCGGGGGGTCAAACTACCGCCGCTCGCGTTTTGGTTAAAGCTGAAGTGGCGTGATAAAACTTGCCACGAGCGGATTGAGATCACGGATATGACACAGACAACGGAGATATTGTGCGAATGAGACTACTGCTGCTGACCGTGCTGTTGTCGGCTTGCAAGCTGATTTCCACGTCCTCGGATGATTTGCGCAGTCTTGAGAGTCATGCTGTGTTTCTTAACGTTACACCAGCAGGCATGCTGATTGAGGTAGCAGGTGCACTGGGGCCAGGAGGCAATGTCCCCTTACCGCAGGCTTTCTATCGACTGCGCACTGCCAAGCAGGAGTTTGAGGCTGAGCACATCACGGCACAGCCCTTGCAAGCTGTGCCCGTTGTTTTTTCTGAAGTAGTGTTGGCATGGCAGAGCCAAGGTTATACCTGGGTGTGTTTCCTGAAGGATGTTACTGGCAGCAGGTCGATTGAGCCAATGCAGGAGGTGTGTTATCGGCAGCCTAATCAATACGATTACCTGCGTCAGTTCGTCGAATGGTGTGTGCGGGATAACAAGTACGACTCGCCTTTTTTCATCAGCGGCGAGAGACCATACTGCAAAGTCGGCAAGACTAGTGCCAGCAACACTGTGCGCATTCCGCTGCGCTGTTTTGCCGGTAATGCCAACCGCTGCTTTCCGCCAGAAAAAAGAAGCAAAGCAGCACGCGAGCGACGCAACGACCAACGCATCCCTGATAAAGATTTTAAACCAAGAGACTACTATATTGCTAAGTACTTGTCCGAGAGCGGCAAAACTTTCACCGCCCTACTGGACGACATCTATGCGCAAGCTTCTGACTGCCGTGACGGTGCAGGCATGGAGGTGCGCATTCCCACACAAGCAGGACACCCGTTTTACTGCAATTGCCCTGGGCACAAAAACAAAAAAATTACCCTCAACGGTGAGCCAAGATCATGCGGCGCAACTGGCTCCTACCACTTCTTTCCCAGGCTTTAAAATTAAAGCGAGCGGCTTGAGAGCAAGCCTCAACGCAACCGCCGAGAGGTTTGGTGACAAGGACACTACTTAGCACAAATCTCCGTTATCTTGGCACGGCACAGTGGAGCTAGTCCCTTAGCACAAGCCTCCGTTATCTTGGCGAGGCGCAGCCCTACCGAGAAACTCGCCCTGAGCGGGTATAGGCACATGCCTTGTGCAAAAAATAATCTGAACGCAATAGCAGGAGGTCTGAGGGCAAGGAGCGAGCTAGGAAGCGAGCGTTACAAAGAGCCGCAGCGCAGCGAACGGCCTCGCCGCGCCATTCATGTGGCTCTCGGTAGGCAAGAGGTGTGGGCAACCGCGAGAAGACTTGGGAGCAAGCAGAGAGGGCGTGCAGAGTGGCCTGAGAACATGCAGCGAGCTAGGAAGCGAGCGATACAAAAAGCAGCGTAGCGAGCGAAGCGAGCTAGCAAGCGATACAAAGAGTCGCAGCGCAGCGCACGGTCTTGCCGTGCCGTTCATGGAGCTCTCGGTGGGCAAGCTTGAACGCAATAACGAGAAGGCCTGAGGGCAAGCAGAGAGGTTAGCAGGCAAGCCTGAATGCGATAGCAAGAGGTCCGAGGACGAGGAGCGAGCTAGGAAGCGAGCGATACAAAAAGTCGTGCGCAGCGCAGCTGGGCGAGGCGCAGCCCTACCGAGAAACCCGACCTCAACAGGTATAGGCACATGCCTTGTGCAAAAAAAATAAACTGACGGCAATACGGCAATATTTGTGGTCGGGTTTTCGCACGGCCTCGCCCCGCCGTTCATGGTGCTCTCGGTGGGCAAGAGGTGGGGGTAACCGCGAGAAACTTGAAAACAAGCAGAGGGGTTTGGGGGCAGGCAGAGAGGCTTGGGGGCAAGCTTGAACGCAATACAGGGAGATCAGAGCACAAGCAGCGAGCTAGCAAGCGAGCGTTACAAAGAGCCGCGTAGCGAGCGTTACAAAAAAGCCTCGTAGACGAGCGTTACTAAAGAGCCGCGTAGCGTAGCGTAGCGTAGCGCAGCGCAGCGCAGCGCGTAGCGCAGCGCAGCAAGCGTAGCGAGCTAAAAACTGTTGACATTCATTGGGTTGCTCTATATCGGGCTCGAGGCAGGAGCGGAAGGAATCCTGATCGGAGACTTTGTCGGGGAAGCTTTCTTGTGGCTGCCTTGTCGGCTGTAGGAAGTGCTGTTGGATGGGGGCGGTTGTGGTTCTGTTCAGTTTTTTGCTCTTCTTCCTTGGCGGCACCCTCCTGGTTGGGCTGATGGCTCAGCGACGTGGCGAGCGTTCCGAAGGCGATTATTACCTTGCTAGCCAGCGTGTTTCTCCCTACGCCTTAGCACTCTCTGCCAGTGCTTCCAAGCTCAGTGGTTTCATGTTCGCTGGTTTTATGGGCAAGTCTTACGTGATTGGCACGGGCATAATCTGGTTTGGGCTGGGGTTGATCGTTGGTTCGGTGCTTGTCTATTCCCTAGCTGTTGCTCGCATACAATTTAGCAACCGCGGTGGCTGGGCTTTGAGTCTCGGTGAGCTGATCACCTTTCAGGAGGGAGAAAACCGTGTCTGGTTGCGGCGCTTTATCGGTTGTATCTCGCTTTTTTTTCTAACTATTTATGCCGCGGCACAACTGAAAGCAGGTGGTATGGCATTGCAGGTGGCAATCGATCAACCGCTCTACATCGGTATCCTGCTGGGTGCGGCGGTAATTTTGTTCTACTGCTGGTCGGGTGGCATTCGTGCCTCTACTTGGACGGATGTACTCCAAACCATCTTCATGCTCGGTAGCTTACTGTTGTTGCTAGTTGTTGCGGTTATCAAAGAGGGTGGCATTAGCGAGCTATACGAGGCTTTCATGGCGACCGCCCCGCAAGGCAGCGAGGAGACGGCACTGTTCCCCCAGAACCTGTCCTCCGTAGGTGGCTACTTTGGTGTGTTGCTCTTTTTTCTTGGTGGCTTTGGCTTTGGCTGTGCCAGTATCGGTCAACCCCACGGGGTAGTGCGCATGATGGCGTTGCAAGATTCTGTTGCGGCAACGCGGAAGTTTTTGGCTACCATATGTATTTTTGAAACTGTCTTTCTGACAACTGCGGTGCTGGTTGGCTTGAGCACCAGGGTTGTGTTGCAAGATGCAGGTGACTTCCACGCCGAACTATCGCTCTTCCTGTCGGCGAAAGAATTGCTGCCAGCTATGGCTGTCGGTTTCATCTTAGCTGGTGTTTTTTCTGCCACTCTCTCTAGTGCTGATTCACAGATAATCAGCTGTTCATCTTCACTCGTGCGTGATCTGCCCGAACCACCCCGCGCCTCGCTAGCCCTTGCCAAAGCGAGCACAATTGCCATTGTTTTGTTGGCTACCGCGGCGGCATTGTGGCTCGGAGGAGATATTTTCTCACTTGTTTCTTTTGCGGCAACAGGCTTGAGTGCCTCTATTGGCAGTTTGCTCGTGTTACGTCTTTTTAACTTAGCCATTCCTGAATGGGGGGCAATTCTGGTTTCCCTCGCGGGCGGAGCGACGGTAGTGCTGTGGCATTTTAGCGAACTGAGAGCTTACCTAAACGAAGGTGTTCCAGGCCTCGTCGCGGCCTTCCTGGTCTTCTTGCTCATTAGAGCCGCACTTGCAGTCCATTCTGCACGTGGAGAAAAACAGCAAAAAAATTAGCTAAGATAACTCAGCTCACTTAGCGCGAATATCGGGTTTCGCATATCTACCTAACTAGACAAGAATTTTAGCTGTAAAATCCTGTTTTGTAAAAATATACATTGAAAAATCACAGATATTACTTGGAATGAAATACATAACGGTAAATCTTCCTGTTTTGCTACGCACGATTTTTTGTAACGCTCGCTTCCTAGCTCGCCGCGCTGCGCTCAGACCTCTCGTTATTGCGTTCAAGCTTGCCCCCAAGCCTCTCTGCCTGCCCCCAAGCCCCTCTGCTTGTTTTCAAGTTTCTCGCGGTTACCCCCACCTCTTGCACACCGAGAGCACCATGAACGGCGCGGCGAGGCCGTGCGAAAACCCGACCACAAATATTGCCGTATTGTCGTCAGTTTATTTTTTTGCACAAGGCATGTGCCCATACCTGTTGAGGTCGGGTTTCTCGGTAGGGCTGCGCCTCGCCAAGATAACGGAGGTCTGTGCTAAGTAGTGATTGTGCTCCGCTTGCTAGCTCGCTTCGCTCGCTACGCTGCTTTCTATATCGCTCGCTTGCTAGCTCGCTGCTTGCCCTCAGGCCTCTCTCTGCTTGCCCCCAAGCCCCTCTGCTTGTTCTCAGAACTCTCGGCTGTTGAGCTGAGGCTTGCCCACCGAGATCTCCATGAAGGGCGGGGCGAGGCCGTACGAAAACCCGACCATAAATACTGCCATATTGCTGTCAGATTATGCTTTTAGATAAAGCATGTGCCTATACCTGTTGTGGTCGGGTTTCTCGGTAGGGCTGCGCCGCGCCAAGATAACGGAGGTACGAGCTAAGGTGGCTAGCTCCACTGTGCCGTGCCAAGATAACGGGGGTCTGTGCTAAACATTGCCTAGCTCCACTCGCTGCTTGCTGTAGTGACCCCCTGAGAAAAACCCGATATTCGCGTTAAGTAGTGTCATTGCGGCTCGTTGTAACGCTCGCTTCGCCTGCTTTCTTGCCGCTTTCTAGCTCCACTCGCTGCTTGCTGTAGTGACCCCCTGAGAAAAACCCGATATTCGCGTTAAGTAGTGTCATTGCGGCTCGTTGTAACGCTCGCTTCGCCTGCTTTCTTGCCGCTTTCTAGCTCCACTCGCTGCTTGCTGTAGTGACCCCCTGAAAAAAACCCGATATTCGCGTCACTTAGCGTAATCGACTGCTTGGCTTTCTCTGACGACACTGATGCGCACTTGACCGGGGAAGGTCAGCTCTTGCCTCAACTTAGCAGCAATCTCGCTGGAGAGATCGACGACCTCGTCGTCACCCATGCCCGACGGAGTGACCAGGGCACGCACTTCCCGACCAGCCTTGAGCACATAGACCTTATCGATGCCAGTGAAGTCAGCGACAAGTTTCTCCATGTCGTTGAGACGCTCGATGTAGCTATCAACAGCCTCACGGCGAGCTCCGGGACGGTTCATCGACAGCTGATTGGCCGTATAGATAATGCCAGCAAGAGGGCTAGACTGCACCGCGTGGTCAAAATGATGTGCCCTAATCGCTTCTACCACCTGTGGCGATTCACCTAGTCGGGCACAAAAGTCCGCACCTACCTGTGCATGATGACCATCAACATCGGAGTCAAGTGCCTTGCCGATGTCATGTAACAGACCGCTGCGCGCCGCCTCTTTGCTATCACTACGCATCTCGGCCGCCATAATTCTGGCAATCTGTGCGGTCTCCAGCGAGTGCTGCAACACCGTCTGCTGCCCGACCATACGGTATTTCAAGCGCCCTAGAGTCAACACCAACTCTGGATGAAAATCGCTGATGCCCAATTGCAAGATGGCCTGCTCGCCCTCGTCACGCATCGTCTGGTCTAACTCTTCTGTCACACGCCTGATCGTCTCACCAATACGTGAGGGATGGATGCGCCCATCGACGATCAAACGTTCCAACGTAATACGAGCAATCTCGCGCCGAATGGGATTGAAACACGAGACAATCACTGTTTCAGGGGTGTCATCGATAATCAGGTCAACACCTGTCAACTGCTCGATCGCCCGAATATTGCGCCCCTCACGCCCGATAATGCGCCCCTTCATGTCCTCGCTAGGGATAGACACAACCGTCACCGTCGCATCGCTGACAAATTCACTCGAAATGCGCTGCACCGCGGCACTGATAATCGAACGTGCCTGCTGGTCAGCCTCCTGTCGTGTCTCCTCCTCAATTTTGCGGAGCTTCTCCCGTGCCTCCTTACGTGCCTCGTTCTCAATACTACGCACTAACTCCTGCTTCGCCTCCTCGACCGACATGCCAGTAACTTGCTTCAACTTGTCCTTGACCTGCTGGAGACTGTCATCGACCTCGTTGGCCAAACGCCTGTAGCGAGCCTCCTCATCCTGCAGTGTCTGTTCCTGCTGCGTGATGTCCTGTTCTTTTTTATCCAGCAACTGAAGCTTCTTCTCGATCGTGCGTTCCCGCTGACGGATCTTATTTTCCAGCTTAATCAATTCCTGTCGGCGCTGTTTTGTCTCCTTCTCAAACGAACGGCGGCGACGACTGTTCTCCTCCTTCGCTTCGTCCAACGCACCCTGTAAGAGTTGATCGGATTCACGCCGCGCATTTTCGCGCATCGCCTGCGATTCTTGCTGTGCCTTTTCGTAAACAGCTGTAATACGACGACGATGCCCAGAAATGCCGAGCACAAACATACCCAATGCCGCCCCGCCCACGCAGACAAGCACGATAATTAGCGAAACATCCACCTCGACCTCTTCCAGCTATAGGAAAAAAAAAGCCCGGCAGAGAATGCCGGGCTTGCCTGCAGTCTTTGCTGCCGTTATTCGTTTTGAAGAACAAACTCAACCCTTCTGTTCTGAGACCACGCTGCCTCGTCACCACCATCGACCGCGGGCTTCTCTTCGCCGTAACTTACAGTTGGCAGACGATTTTCGTCAATACCCAGTTGCACTAAATAATCTTTAACCGACTGTGCACGACGCTGACCCAACGCCAAGTTGTACTCGGTCGAGCCACGCTCATCGCAATGCCCCTCCAGCTTGATCTGCACATCGCTGTTGTTGTTCATGTATTTGGCAACCTCGTCGATATTCGTCTGCGACTGCGCATTCAACGAGTAGTCATCGAAAGCGAAGTAAATCGTACGCTCCGATATCGACATGTCACCGCCGCCACTATCAACACTATAGTCACTCGGCAATTCCTCCTGCGGTGGTGGCGGAGCAGCCGTCTCAACCTGCACTGGCTCCTCAGGCGCTTTGTCCCCAGCACAGGCAGACAACAACCCCAGCACCGCCAGCATCACTATCCACCTTCCCATCACTGTCCTTCCGCTTTGCGCCTCACTGCCAGGCCGCGGTTGCATCGTTGCTTTGCTGTTCACTTGCTCATTCTCCTCGTGTTGTAAGTTCAAGACCACACCTACTTCTGATTATACCCACAATCAATCGACAAGATAAGGGCAACTTTTGAGAAAACGAAATAAATCGAGACGTTAGCCAACAAAGCCGTGATGATCACCACTCCGAGCTTTCTTGTTCGCCAGCTTTTTTGCCCGCTGTCGTAAGTGCTGCGGCAGGTCACCATAGCTAGCACAAGACATCAACATCAGCACGTCATCGCGCTGCAGCTTGCTCTCCAGCCAGTGCCGCAAGTCCTCATCGTCACTACAAGCATGTGCCTTCTCACCCATTTCGCTCGCCAACGCCATCGTATCCATGCGCTCCGCCACCCGAATACGAGGATCGACATCACAACGCCGCAAAGCCACGAGGTCGGCCAAGCCGAGACTGCGCACGTAATCCGCAAAGAAGATGTTGCGCTTGCTCGACGCACTCTTGCAATCAAACACCGCTATTAGCCGACGGTCGGGATGCTTCTCCCGCAATGCCGTCAACACCGACTGCACCGCGGTCGGGTGATGGGCAAAGTCTTCATAGCAGTCGATGCCACTTTGTTTAAACAAATGCTGGAGGCGTTTTTTAACGCCCTTGAAGGACGCGAAGCCATACTTGATCGAGGGCAGGTTCTTGCAATCAAGCGCAATCAAACCCCCCAATGCCATTGCCATGTTGGCGGCGTTGTGCGCACCAAACAGCGATGTGCTCAGGTGTAATTTGCCAAACGCCCGCAGCTGCACCTCCAGGCGACGACTGCGGGGCGGATGATTAAGCACGATCACGTCTGCCATCTCGTTGCGCTTGTAAGGCGAAACCGTGATACACTTGATCTCATGCTGCTCGAGCAAGGTCGCGACGTTAGGACAGTCGATATTGGCAACGATACGCGCTGGATCTTCCACCATCGCAATCAAGCGCGCAAACTGATCGAGCAACTCCTGCACATCACGATAGACATCGACGTGGTCGAGTTCAATGGCATTGAGCAGTAGATACTTGGGACGATAGAAGAGAAACTTCGCCCCCTGTGAAAAAAACGCACTGCCATACTCGTCGCCCTCAACGCAGAATAGCTCGCCTTTGCCGACCCGAAAACTGCGCGACGTATTGAGGGGCACACCACCGACGAGGTAGCTGGGGTCTTTGTTCAGTGTCGTTAACAGGTGCGACAACAGCGCCGTGGTCGTTGTCTTGCCATGCGTGCCTGCCACAACCACCGAACTCCTGTCTTTCAACACCGTGTCACCGATCAGTTGCGGGAAACTGGTGTAAGGAATGTTGTTGCTGATGGCATACTCGACTTCTGGGTTGTCTTCCGCAATGCGATTGCCAATGACAACCATGTAGGGGTTGACATCGATCAAGTGCGAAGCAGAATAACCTTCAAAAAAAGCAATCCCCGCCTCCTCCAGCATGTCGCTGACGGGCGGATAGACCGCGTTGTCACTGCCGAACACGGCAAAGCCGAACTCCCTGAAATAACCCGCGGCGGCAGCCATGCCAGTGCCCGCGATGCCGATGAAATACAACGCCGCGTCGATACGACTCTGTGGTAGGGCTAATTTGCCAAGGTCCAAACGAGCTTCCCCCTACGAATGACCCCCCTACCCCCGATAGGGAGCGGCGAGGTCGGGACACTATGCCCGAAATCACCCGTCGTGTAAACAGGACAGGCAACCCTTGCCTGCCACTGCCGATGCAAGTGCACGAGATCGCCTTCCAACTGGTCGAAGCGCCCCAACACAATTGCTTGCACACCCTCTAGCATGCCGCTGAATTGCCATTGATTGAGGTAACGCAACAACTTCCACACGCTCTCGTTGATGTCCTCAAAAAATAAAATATAGCCTGACAACGAGCGAGGTAGGTAAGGTGTCGCCAGTAAATTCGTCAATACCGAAAAACATCCGCCAAACAGCGTGCCCTCAATCTCTCTAGCACTGTAATCGCCCAGCGCGGTCACTGCCATACCACCCTCACGGCGCGTGCCGTGCATGATGCCCAGTAATATCTGCATCGCCTCACTATGCACATCACCCCACGCGGCACTGCCCGGCATCGCGGCACTGATGCCGACAAAACCACAACGCGTCCACAACGCACTGTGCAGAGCCGAAATGTCCGAGTAGCCGATCACCCGCTTCCTGTGTCGTAAACGTTCGTAGGGAATACGCGGCAAAAGATCGGACGTGCCATAACCACCACGGACACAGAGAAGATCCGCGTCGTCGTCAGCACACAGCGCGGCAATCAGGTGCGCACCCTTGGCCTCCTCGTCAGCGAACACAGGCGGAGCAGCACTGATATCGATGCCACAGGCACGCAACTGCTGCACACGGTCATGCAGTTCAACCTCAGGTACCGCAAACGCAGGTGCTACCATTTTGACGCGTGGAACTATAGTGCCTTCCCGTAAACGACCGTCGCGCCCGTGCGCAAGAAAGACACGGTCTCGTTGTAAACCACCACCGTCCCTGCTGCTAACCAATTACCAGCTGAGTTCTGGGCGATTGCCTGATATACGCCGTAGCCGAGATTGAGGAAGACACTGCGCGTTACACCGTCCTCCTGCACCGCCCACGTCGCCCGCACTTCCTCGCCATCCGTGCCGACCAGACGCAACGATACCGCCGCCGCGTCTTCGCCCTGCCGTGCACCATGCTCAATGACAACACTGCCGAGCGTGGCATCATGCACTGCTTCCGCCAGCAAGGCGGTGTTTTCGATGAAACCACGAATCAACAGCGGCACAAGTCCGACTCGATCGGTAAACTGATAAAGCGTGTCTTCAAATTCAGCATCACGAGTAACCGCATAGCTGCGCCCACGATGCCAATCAGGTGCTTGCGCAGTCTCCAGCAGGCCCGGCTCGACTTTCGCCCAATAACGACTATCACCGATGATGCGCATCTGCACAAAATCGACAATATCCCCAGTGTCTTGACCATGCAGCGGACGATGCATGTCGTTAGCGACTGCCAGCCAACTGCGATACGGCGGCCCCTCGGTCAACCGAAAGACCTCTTCACTATGATGCCCTGCCGCCAGCCCAACCGTGAACACCGCCCGCCGCTGACCATCTGCATCGTTGACAAAAAGTGTCAAAGGCCCCGGATCGATGTTGAACAGACAAAAACGATTGTTACTGCCTGTTGCTTGCTGTCGTGGTGCGAGCAGTTGTAGTTGGTTGAAGTAATAAGCACCATCTGCAGGCACATCGCTCTCAATCTTGAAACCCGACTCGCTGCTCCCGCCCTCGATCACCGCGCACAGCGATGCCAGCCGTGCATCTTGACTGCGTCCGACGATCGTCTGCATGGTGGTGAAAGATATATCGCGCTGCACCGTCAGTTGATAGCGAGCTTGTGGCTGCTGCACGAAAACTTCCTGCAAGGCAGGCACATAACGCCCCTGCGGATCATGCAGTCTAAACAACAGCCGTGCCGCATCTGGCACATCGGTAAGGCGCACTATTCCCCGCGCATCGGTGTGCAGTTGGGTGGGCGAGCCGAGCAAACTCACCTGCATGCCACTGACAGGATAACGAGCCTCAGCCGTCGTGCGTTCATCGACGACTTGAATTTCCACACTGCGGGGGGCCGTCCGTGCCTGCTCCAGTTGGAAACGCCCTTTGCTGGTTGCCTGCCGCGGCGCGGCAGATGCGCGCTGTGCTACAGGAGGCTCAACCTCCAGCACAGGCTCAACCACAGGCTCAACCTCTGGCGCAGGCTTAACCTCCAGCTTAGCCACCGCTGCGGCTTGCACCTGCAAGGGCAAGATGTAGAGCGTCTTGGCGATAATGAAGATAACCTCGGTGTCGCCCGCCTGCCGTGCGGCAAGACTGCTGTCCGCCGCGCCCCACGCGACTATATCTGGGTGGCGCGGGTAAACTTCCACACCCTCAGCTGCTACCCCGTGCAACTGCACTGTCAACCTTTGCCCTGCCGTAAGCACTAGCTGGGAAGGGGTAAAACTAACCGCTCCCGCCGCACTCCGCACCATCAAGGTCGTGTCTGCTTTCGCCGTACGAGCTGGCTGTGCCTCAGCCGCCAGCAGGGTGCGCATACTGAAGCTATTACGCATTAGCTGTTCCACCTCGACGCTAGCTAGCAGCTGTGGCTTGGCCAGCGCGCTGGTCGTGGTAGACAGCAAAAAAATAGTTAGAAAGTAAACGATAGCCTGCCCTTTCACATCTAGCTCCCCCAACCTAGGTGGTGCAACCCGCCTTCTCCATCTTCTCCATCGGAGCACCTTACCCTCTATTTTACCCAATTTGAGTTTTTTTTGAAAATGTCAGGGGCGCAAAAGAGCAGTATGCCTGCTAGCAGCGGCAGCTGTGCGACTAACGACTATTCGCTGCCGCGCAACTTGTCGGCCGCGTCGCGGGCCAGGCGTAGGACACGCAGGACGATCTTTTGGTTGAGGTCAAGATCGTTGCGCCACGACAGGAAGAAGCGGTGTTGGCCAAAATAGATCGGGACACACGGCAGATGCACTATGGTCAGTTGCCTGCTGTGCAAACTGGCAACGTTGGTGGGCAAGATGCCGATACCCAAGCCTTTGCGAGTGAATTCGGACACTACTTCCAGCGAATCCAGCTCAAAGTGCTCACGAAAACCACAATCCCAGCTATGCACATAGTTGGACAGAATCTTGCCTTCTTGGTCGCTGGCATCGGGCATGAACAGCAGCGATTGCTGGGTCAGCCAAGCTTCGCTAAGCGCCTCTGGCAAAATCTCTGGCCGCGCATAAAAGGCGTAGTGGTCGTGATACAGCTCGTGCGAGATTAAATCAGGATGCTTGCATACCTCAACCGTCAGTGCCAAGTGAATGTCCCTGTTGAGCAAGGCTTCCAGCAGATGGGCGCTGCGTCCTGTCATAATCGACAAGGCAACACTATCGTCATCTTGCAATTCCCGACAAAGAATGGGAGCGAAGTAGATGGCGATTGAGGCGAACGTGCCGAAACGCACCCGTTGTGGCTGCTTGCGTTTGGAAGTGGCGGCCACATGTATATCGTCCAACTCACGGAAAAATTTTTTGCAGAACACATACAGCGCTTGTCCCGTCTCGGTCAGACTGAGACCCGCGCGGCTGCGGGTAAACAACAACCTGCCTAGCACCTCTTCCAGACGCACGACCGCATAGGACACTGTCGAGGCGGTCGTACCCAGCTTGCGCGCCGTTGCCTGAAAACTACCGATGAGTGCCGCTTCGTAAAAATAATAGAGCTTTTCGGTGTGCCGCAACAGCTCCGTGTTCACAAAGCCCCTCCCCAAGAGAACTGTATGCAACCTGGACGCAGTTTTATCCCCAGCAACATACGTTTTTTTTAAATTTAACACCAGCCAGAAAATGGCAGTAGATAACGCGAATATGGGGTTTTTGTATCGCTCGCTGCGCTCGCTACGCTACGCTCGCTACGCTACGCGCTGCGCTACGCTGCTTTTTTGTAACGCTCGCTTCCTAGCTCGCTGCTTATCCTCTAGTCTCTCTGCATCCTCTCTCTGCTTGTTCTCAGGCCTCTCGCTCTTGCGTTCGGGCTTGCCCCCAAGTCTTCTCGCGGTTGCCCACACCTCTTGCCTACCGAGAGCTCCATGAAGGGCGCGGTGAGACCGTTCGCTGCGCTGCGGCTTTTTGTATCGCTCGCTTCCTAGCTCGCTGCATGTTCTCAGACCTCTTGCTATCGCGTTCAGATTATTTTTTGCACAAGGCATGTGCTTGCACCCATCTCGGGGGAGAGTTTCTCGGTAGGTCTGCACCGTGCCAAGACAACGGCGGTACGGGCTAAGTAGTGGCTGTTCTCCGCTAGCTCTTTGTCCTCAGACCTCTCGCTCTTGCGTTCGGGCTTGCCACCTAGCCCCTTTGCTTGTCCTCAAACCTCTCGGCTGTCGCGTTGAGACTTGCCCACCGAGAGCTCCATGAAGGGCACGGCAAGACCGTACGCTGCGCTACGGCTTTTTTGTATCGCTCGCTTGCTAGCTCGCTCCTTGTTCTCAGGCCTCTCGATATTGCATTCAGTTTATTTTTCCGCACAAGGCATGTGTTTGCACCTATCTCAAGGGAGAGTTTCTCGGTAGGGCTGCGCCGTGCCAAGATAACGGAGGTACGGGCTAAGTGGTGTCCTTGCCCCAAGTCTCTCAGCGGTTACCCCCACCTCTTGCCTACCGAGAGCTCCATGAACGGCACGGCGGTACGCGGCTTTTTTGTAACGCTCGCCTTACGAGACTGTTTGCCGCTTTCTCGCTCCCTCATCGCTGTGCGATGCTTTTTGTAACGCTCGCTTCCTAGCTCATCGCTACGCGGCTCTTTGTAACGCTCGCTTTCTAGCTCATCGCTACGCGATGCTTTTTGTAACGCTCGCTTCCTAGCTCGCTGCTTGCCTTCAGACCTCTCTGCGTGCCCTCTCCGCTTGTCCTCAAACCTCTCAGCGGTTACCCCCACCTCTTGCCCACCAAGAGCTCCATGAACGGCGAGGCGGTGTGGCAAAGCTGCTGTGCCATCTCCATGTTCAATTTTTTCGCGCATAGCGTTCACTATTTTGCAATTTTCTCCCCTGCACAAATTACCGATAATTGATCAAAACACAGCTAGACGAGGAGAATGCCATGCCTGGTTCAGCCGCGCTACAGCAACGAGAGCAGCGCACACAATTCAGTCACGGGAGTGCAATGCCACTGCCCTTCCAACAACTCGATCACGCCTTTGCCTTGCAGGTGCAACTCAATCCGCACGTGCTGGCAGTGGAGTATGGCGAGCAGCGGCTCAGCTACCAGCAGCTCGATCGCCGCGCGCAGCAATTGGCCGTGCTGTTGCAGCAGCGCGGTGTGCGGGAAGGCACGCGGGTCGGGCTTTTTATCGAACGCTCGCTGGAGATGGTTATTGGCATCGTGGCAATTTTAAAATGCGGTGCAACGTACGTGCCACAGGACGCGAGAATTTCACCACCCGCACACCTGCAGCATGTCGTCGCGGTCAGTGGCATACATATGGTGTTAACGCTCAGCCATCTGCAAGCACGTGTGCCGCACGGCTGTGACTGCCTCGCGCTCGATCGTTTGCCTGGGGTAGGGGCAACGCCCTGCTTGAGGTCTTCTTTTGATCCCCAGCGAGACAGTGTTATCCTGTTTACTTCGGGCACGACAGGTGAACCTAATGCCGTTGCCGTCACCCATCACAATATTTGCAATCTTATCGCCCTCGCCCCCGGTCGTCTCCATGTCGGTCCGGGCACACGCATTACGCAAATTATGAACATTGCCTTTGACATGGCGGTGTGGGAAATTTTTCTTGCCCTCTGTCATGGTGCAACGCTGGTCATCCGCGGCGAAAGCATTGCCGCAGCAGTGGCTCGAGCCGACACCGTTATCGCTACTCCCAGCATCTTAAGCCGTCTCGATAGCAACGCCTGCCAACACATCAAGACCGTCGCGGTTGCAGGCGAGCCTTGCCCGACAGCACTTGCCGACCGCTGGGCGAAGTTTTGCAATTTTTACAACAGCTGTGGCCCTACCGAGATAACGATTATCAACACTGCCAAACGTCATCGTGTCGGGGAGGCGGTTACCATCGGCACCCCGCTACCCAACACCTCGGCCTATATTCTCGACTCGCAGCACCGCCCTTGTCCTGTGGGCACGGTGGGCGAAATTTGGGTTGGCGGTGATGGTGTGACCCGCGGTTACCTTAACAACAAAACACTTACACAACAGCGTTGGTTACCTGATCCGTTTCGTAACGATGGCACGCTGATGTTCAGAAGCCGCGATCTCGGTCGCTGGATGGACAACGGTGAAATTGAACACTGCGGGCGACTCGACCATCAGGTTAAGGTTAAAGGCTTTCGCGTTGAATTAGATGCCATCGCCTGTATTTTAGAGCGTGAGGCATTGTGCGAACAGGCGGTCTCACTGTACCTCGACGGGCAAATCATAACCTTCGTCACCGCGGCCCGCGTTGCCACACAGAAAATGCAGGAAGAACTCGCCCATCGCCTGCCATACTTTTGTTTGCCCGCCGCCATTCATGTCTGCCAACAATTCCCCTGTACAGCACGTGGTAAAGTCGATCGGCGCACGCTCGCGCTGACGATACGCATGTAGGGGCAAGAAGAAAGGTTACAATGCCAAACAAACAAGCCGCGCCAATACCTCAAGATACGCACCTAGCCTTGCCGCGTGCGAGCCGCTGGCGACATGTGTGGCATCATCCTTATTTAATGCCGTATAATTTGTTAGCACTGCTGGTTATCGCCTGCAACCTACTCTACTGCTGGCATGCACGGCCAACAGAGATTGAAACACTGTTCAACATTATTCTGGTTAATTTTGCCCTCGCACTGTTAATCAGACAGCAGTATGTGATTAATTTTCTGTTCCGCATCTTCACTGCCTTGCCACACAGTGTGCCGCTGGCGCTAAGGCGCATGGGGGGCAAAGTCTATCACTGCGGCGGGGTGCATGTCGGAGCTTATGGCTGTGGCCTGCTGTGGTTAGCTTATCTCTGTGTCGTGCTGCATAGCAATTATCAACTGCGGGCGCTGTTTTATCTCACCTGCCTGCATGTATCGATAGTGTTGGTGGTAAGCGTTGTGGCTCTGCCTGCCTTGCGCACCAAGTGGCACAACGTGTTTGAGCGCAGCGCACGATTTGGCAATTGGTCAGCTCTGCTGCTGTTGTGGGCAGAAACCTATATTTTTTGGCAGGTGCAAGGTGCTTTAGCCTGGCATTTACCGCTGGCATTGCTGTGGTTGAGTTGGCACACAGCCTTGCCCTGGCTGCGTTTGCGCCGCGTGAAAGTAGGGATAACAACTCCGTCGCGGCATGTTGCCTTATTGCGTTTTGATTACGGCATAACACCGTTTGCTGGTTCTTCGACCGACATTAGCCTTAGCCCGTTGTGGGAGTGGCATGCCTTTGCCAATGTGCCCAGTCCGCAAGGTCGGGGCTTTCGTCTCACTGTCTCCCGTGCCGGTGATTGGACTGGACGTTTCATCGATCGCCAACCGAAGCATGTCTGGATAAAAGGGGTGCCGACTGCGGGTGTAGGCAATATTGAAAAACTTTTTCGCCGCGTGCTGTGGGTTGCTACTGGCAGTGGTGTGGGGCCGTGTTTACCGCATCTGTTGAGTCAAAAAGTTGCGGCACATTTGGTGTGGGCAACCCGCAAGCCGCGCGCGACTTACGGTGATGACTTGGTCGATGAAATTCTCGCCGTACAACCTCAAGCCTTGATCTGGAATACGAGCGCGGCAGGCAAGCCTGATTTAGTCAAACTCGCGTGGCAGGCATATCAACAGTGTGGTGCTGAGGCGGTTATCTGCATTGCCAACAAAAAAGCCACCTGGCAAGTTGTGCATGCGTTAGAGAGTCGCGGTGTGCCTGCCTTTGGCGCAATTTGGGATTCTTGAGCCTGGTACGAGAGGCTAGACTTCCCTTTAGCTATCCAGCTGGCGTAAGTGTTTCAATTCATTCTTTAAAGATTCTTTTAACTTTTCTATAGTACGACTTTTTTCTATACGCAGCTGATCATCAACTAACCTATCGTGATTGTCCCACAGCACACGCATATCTTCCAGCACATTTTTTGGTAGATCACGTCCCATGAGATCGTCGATTTGTCGCTGGGACATCCCTTCTTTGAGTAAGCTCTTCTTGGTGGCAATAACATACTCATCGAATACAGAGTAGCTCTTTCTAGGGTCTGGTATCTTCTTATAAATATTACTTCTTATCTTAGAAAGCACATCCACATCAAGCTTACCGGCCTCAAGCTGGCCTAACTCTCCTTCTATGTTTCTTATCTTAAGCTTTTTGTAGCGCTTAGATTTTTGCATTAGCTCGCTTTCTACTGTCCTAAATTTTCCCAGATATTCTTTAGTATTGCCTCCCATTTCAATTGTATAAACAACGTCCTTCTTAGCTATCTCCAATTGCTGAGCAACTTGCTTATCATCAGGATTACGCATACTCTTCTTGAGTAGCTGCTTGTAATCAGCTAACGCATCGTCAAAATTCGATCTCAGCATAGCTTTTGCTAGCTTAACCCCACCAAAAACTCCCGCGGCGACACCTAGCACCGCTATGGCGATGACTCCCGCGCGCTTAGCCCGCGATGGCTTCTCCTCTTGATCATCGAGAGTTCTACTGCCCATCGTTTTGCAACCACCCGTCAAAGCCAGCACCAGGCAAAAGACGACGAACTGCAAGCCCAGCTGTTTGCTTGTATACTGCACGACTACTCCCTAATTAAAATTTACCAACACCGCGGCTACACATGACCTTCGGTCGTTTTTTTTTGCTTTAGAAATTAAGTTAAGTACTTGATTATATTAGACTTTTAAGATTGCGCCAAGTCAGCCCTGTGGCATGAAAAATAATTGCCCCGCCACAAAGCTAACTCTAGGTGGGGTTGCGAGCGGAGCTAGGAAGCGACACGAGCGCAGGCACTACTTAGCACAAGTCTCCGTTATCTTGGCGAGGCGCAGCCCTACCGAGAAACTCGACCTGAGCATGTATAAGCGCAGGCTTTATCTAAAAGCATAATCTGACGGCAATATGGCAATATCTGTGGTCGAGTTTTCGTACGGCCTCGCCTCGCCGTTCATAAAGCCCTCGGAGGGCAAGAGGTGTGGGCAACCGCGAGAAGACTTGAGGGCAGGCTTGAATGCAAAAGCGAGATGCCTGAGGACGAGCAGCGAGCTAGGAAGCGAGCGTTACAAAAAAGCCGCGCGCCACGGCGCAGCGGAGCGAACGGTCTTGCCGCGCCGTTCATGGAGCTCTTGGTGGGCAAGCCTGAACGTAATCGCCGAGAGGTCTGAGGGCAAGCTTGAACGCAATGGCGAGAGGTCTGAGAACAAGGAGCGAGCTAGAAAGCGAGCGATACAAAGAGCCGCGGATGACAAACTGTTGTCTATCGAAAATTATGGAATTTTTCTCTTACTGTTCAAGCATGTGTGTGACATGCACGATGAAGGAATTTTGCAAACGATACTTGGTGAAGGAGCTAGAAAGCGGCAAGGAGCTAGGTTATCACAAGTTAATCGCCATCGGCAAAGCCCTTGAAGTCATCTGGCTGATCGAATATGCTCTGGAAGTTGAGGGTAACGGCGTTACTGCCGAGCGTTTGCAAGAAGTTGAGGAAAAATACTTTAGCCATGTTCCACAGGAGGATAGAGTTATGCCGAAGTTAGCTGTTTCTACCGATGTTGCAGAACAACGTGGTATCAAACAAGGGCTAGAACAAGGGCTAGAACGGGGACGTAAACAGGAACGGGAACAGGTTGTTCTTGCCATGCTTCGTGCCAAGATGCCGGAGCAGGAGATTTGCAAGATTGTTGGTGTCAGCCTCGCTGATCTAACACGACTCAAAAAAAGACTGTGATTTCCTTTTATGGTCACTCTTGTAGTGACCCCGTGAGAAACACGTTGGATTTAACCAGCTAAGTGTACCAATAGAGGAAATAGCCCCAGTGGGGGCAACCGCAAGAAGGCTTGGGGGCAAGGACACTACTTAACCCGTACCTCCGTTGTCTTGGCAGGGAGCAGACCTGCCGAGAAACTCTCCCCTGAGATAGGTGCAAGCACATACTCTTGTCTGAAAGCATAACCTAACGGCAATATGGCAGTATTTGTGGTCGAGTTTTCGCACGGTCTTGCCGCGCCGTTCATGTGGCTCTCGGTGGGCAAGCATGAACGTAACCGCCGAGAGGTCTGAGGACAAGCAAAGGGGCTTGGGAGCAAACCTGAACGCAATACAGGGAGATCAGAGCGCAAGCAGCGAGGGAGCTAGGAAGCGGCAAAAAGCTTCGTAAGGCGAGCGTTACAAAAAGACTCGTAGACGAGCGTTACAAAAAAGCCGCGTAGCGTAGTGCGTAGCAATCAGCAATTATCAAGGAAGAATTTGGTGAAAGTTAGTGTTTGGCGATTTTATTCTTTATTTCTGCGAGTTGTTCTTCAGTAATATTAGCAAGTTGGCAAATTACTGGGTCATCGAGCTTGCCATACTTTAACATACTAATGATGACATCCTCGCGCTCCTGGGCACGCCCTTGCTTGACCCCCTGTTGCATACCCTGCTTGACCCCCTGTTGCATACCCTGCTTGACCCCCTGTTGCATACCCTGCTCGATACCCTGCTCGATACCCTGCCGGATACCCTGCTGTATGCCTTGCTTTTTCCCCTGCTCAATGCCTTCTAGGCGTGCACCCTCGAAACCGAATTCGATACTTGACATGATACGTTCCTCATCTGGTAAATCGGGAAAACAATCTGCCTCGATGGCAGACAGCCTCTTCCTATCATACCTCCCATCGGCAAGTCCAAGGTAAGATATTAGTTTAGCCGATAAACTCTTGCGATTTTCGGTGGATAGCGCATAGCAAGAGTGAAAAATTTTCGCCACAATTTTGGTGCTCAGATGCCAGATGTGTTTCATTCCCAGCAGGCAAGGGCTGGTCGTGAGTCCGCACAGTTGCTCATCGGACAACTTAGGCAGATTTACCACCAGGATTGGGTCATCTGCAACATAGCGGCGCAGTCCGTGAATAGTTTCCAAGGGATGCCGATTTTTAAATTTTAGCTCAAGCTGGCTCTTGGCTATATCGACGGGTTTTTTGGTTTGCAGAACGAGGATGCCTATGACAAAACCATTAGTGCGCGCTGTGCGCTGTGCGCTGCTTTTTTGTAACGCTCGCTTTCTAGCTCGCTCTTTGCCTTCAGGTATAGTGACACCATGAGAAACAGGACATTGCCGGTGGTGTGCTCAAAGATAACCCCAAAATATACTGGGGAATCGGGCTCTTTTTTGAAGGGCACAGAAAAATTCAGATCACAAAATTTTTCTGTGCCAGTATCGGGATCGATGCTTGCCTCCTTACTGGGGATGAGTTTGTCAATATCGAACAGTTCATAATCTTCGGGAAATAATGCCAACCGGAGAAGATCTTGGGCATGCAAAGTGGTCTGAGAACAAGCAGCGAGCTAGGAAGCGAGCGATACAAAGAGCCGCGCGCCACGGCGCGATGCTTGTTTAGTGGGGTTTTATCGTTGTCGGGCATGGTTGCTGTCCGTTGCTAATGCGCTTACCTGTCTCTGGTAATTATAATAACATAATTTAGCGCAAATCTCCGTTGTCTTGGCACGGCACAAGCCTCCGTTGTCTTGGCACAAGTCTCCGTTATCTTGGCACAAGTCTCCGTTGTCTTGGCGAGGCGCAGCCCTACCGAGAAACTCGCCATGAGCGGGTATGGCACATGCCTTGTGCAAAAGCATAATCTGAACGCGATATCAAGAGGTCTGAGTGCAAGCAGCGAGCTAGGAAGCGAGCGGGACAAAGAGCCGCAGCGCAGCGAACGGCCTCACCGCGCCGTTCATAAAGCCCTCGGAGGGCAAGCTTCAACTCAACCGCGAGAAGGCTTGGGGGCAAGCAAAGGGGCTAGGGGGCAAGCCTCTACGCAATACAGAGAGGGGCCTGAGGACACGCAGCGAGCTAGAAAGCGAGCGATATAGAAAGCCGCGCAGCGCAGCGTAGCGCAGCGAAGCGCAGCGCAGCGAGCGTTATAAAAAGCCGCGTAGCGTAGCGCGCCACGGCGCAGTGATTTCAAGGTCGAGGTGGTGGTTGCGTTATAGTGGGTGGTAGGTTACTAGGATCAGCCACCTCTCGGCGGAGGCCTAAAGTGTTGCTGGAATCACAAAAAGACAAGGCATATCAGCTTTTTAGCGAGATACAGGCCAAGCTTGTCGCCTGCTTTGAGGCGATCGATGGCGAGGCACGTGCTGTTCCACATCGCTGGCAGAAGCAAACATCGGGGGCTGGCGGGGGTACCAGCCTCGTCGTGCGAGGTGAAGTGATTGAGAAAGCAGGTGTTAATTGCTCCCGAGTCACAGGCGATCGCTATCCTCGTCTCGAAAGCGAGCACCACGACAAGCCCTTCTTCGCCACGGGTGTGTCCACCATCTGTCACATGCGCAATCCTCACGCTCCCATCGGGCACATGAACGTACGTTTACTGGAAGTCGGCGACAAGTTTTGGTTCGGCGGCGGGGCCGACCTTACCCCCTTTATCGTCTACGACGAAGACCGCCAAGACTTTCATGCCTGCCTGCAAAAAGTCTGCGCAACGTTTGAGACAGGTGCATACGCAAAATTTTCTCGCTGGTGCGATGAATACTTTTTCATCAAACACCGCAATTCACCACGCGGTGTTGGCGGTGTGTTTTTCGATTACCTCAGCGATGATTTCGAGCGCTTGCTCACCTTCGTGCACAACCTCGCCTTCGCCTACGCCGAAATCTACCCGCAGATTCTGCTGCGCCGCAAAGACACACCTTATGACGAACAACAGCGCGACGGGCAACTGCGCTGGCGTGGTCGTTATGTCGAATTCAACCTCGTCTACGACCGCGGCACACACTTCGGCTTGCAAAGCGGCGGCGATGTCGAAGCCATCCTTGTCTCCTTACCACCACTCGTCAAGTGGTGACTGTTTGGCACCTGAGGTGCGCGTGGTGGCAAACTACCTCCCCCACCCAGAGGGGGGTGCATCCGTGACTTCTCGCGCCCCCTGGTCGGCTTTGCCTCGTTGTTTTTTGCTCGGCGGCGCAAGCATCAACATCAACCGACACCAGCATCTTGGCAAAAAACCACAGCTGGGCTACAGTGCCGCGTCGTGAACGAGAAGATTGCCATCGTCGGTATGGCGGGTGTGTTCCCGCAAGCGGCCGACCTGAACGCCTACTGGGACAACATCACTAACAAGGTCGATGCCATCACCGCGTTGCCGCCCACCCACTGGCGAGCCGAGGATTATTTTTCCGCCGACCCCAACAAAGCCGATCATGTCTACACAACCAAAGGCGGTTTCCTGCCCTCGCTGTCGTTCGACCCGCGCGCCTTCGGTATTGCCCCTCGCAATCTCACCGCCATCGACACCGCCCAACTGCTCGGTCTGATGGTGGCAAGGGACGCATTGCATGATGCTGGTTACGGCACGGCACGAGATTTTGATCGCAACCGCGCCAGCGTCATCTTTGGCGCGACAGGAGCGCAAGAACTGGTCATTCCACTGGGAGCACGTCTCGGCCACCCCCACTGGCGACGGGCTTTGCACAAGGCAGGCATTGCTGACGAGACTGCAGCACAGATTATTGCCGACATTGCCAACTCCTATGTCAGTTGGCAAGAAGCCTCCTTTCCTGGACTACTCGGTAATGTTATCGCCGGTCGCATTGCCAATCGCTTCGACCTGCACGGCACTAACTGCGCCGTCGATGCCGCCTGTGCCAGTTCCCTCGCGGCGCTTCGCCTTGCCTGCCTCGAACTACAGAGCCATAACTGCGACCTTGCCCTCTGTGGTGGGATCGATACCTTCAACAACATCTTCATGTACATGTGCTTCGCCCGCACACAAACTCTCGCTGCCGACGGTAAAGCCAAAGCCTACGACCGCCGCGCTGATGGCACAACACTCGGCGAAGGTGCAGGTGCATTGATCCTCAAACGTTACGACGATGCTGTCGCTGCCAAAGACCGCATCTACGCGATCATCAGGAGTATCGGCAGTGCCAGTGACGGACGCGGCCATGCCATCTACGAACCAAGCAGTGCGGGGCAAGTGTTAGCAATCCGCAACGCCTGCCACGATATTGACCCTACCTCGATCGAATTGCTTGAAGGACACGGCACTGGCACTCGTGTTGGCGATCACACCGAACTGCAAGCACTGCACGAAGTCTTCCGCCGCGCGGACAAAAAGAAATGGTGTGCACTCGGCTCGGTAAAATCACAAATTGGCCACACCAAAGCCGCCGCAGGCATCGCTGGCCTCATCAAAGCCACCCTCGCCCTGCACCACAAAACACTGCCACCCACCATCAACTGCGACGAGCCGCATCCACTGCTTGCCGACCCCAACTCCCCCTTTTACCTCAGCACCACAAGCTGCACGTGGGAAGCTAACCCCCAACACCCGCGCCGTGCAGGAGTGAGCTCGTTCGGTTTTGGCGGCAGCAACTTCCACTGCCTGCTCGAAGAAAGCCCCGTCCGCAACCCCCCTCCGCCGCGCCCCGCGCCACCCGACACCTGCCACACAAATTTTACCGTCACCATCAACGGGGCAAACATTAAAGACGTTGACTTGTCGACAGCAACTGCGGATAATGGCGGCCGCGTCGATGACGAATACAGCGTGCCCATGTCAGAAACACCAGCAACAGCAAACACCACCGATAGCACCAGCTCCGTTGCCCAAGCGGCCATCGCAGCTGTGCAGCACATACAGGCACGCAGTGCCGATCTCCACGCTAAATTTCTCGACACCCAGAGCACATCGCTGCGAACTTTGACCAACATCGTCAGCCAGCACCCGACAGCCAGCGGTGATGCACAAGACCACCTCGTTACTCCCGTGCCCAGCGACAAAGTTGTGCCCGCGACAGCCAGCGATAATGCACGAGATCACCTCGTCACTCCCGTGTCCGACAACGAAGCTGTGCCTCCCCTAGCAAACACACAACTCAACGGTCACGCCGCGATTGCCTCTGATCACGCCGCCCCTGATCACGACAGCCTGCGCACCTCGCTACTCACCGTCGTTGCCCAAAAGACAGGCTACCCCGAAGACATGATTACACTGGACATGAAGATAGAAGAAGATCTCGGCATCGATTCCATCAAACGCGTTGAAATTCTCTCCGCCCTCAAAGACAGGCATCCACAACTCGAAACTGCCGCCGACCAACTTGTCACCGCCACCTCGTTGCATGATATTGTCGACTTCTGCCAAACCGAAAAAAAAAAGTAACACCCGCAACAGTGCTCGACCTCAACATCTCCACCTTCCCTCTGCTGCACGACCACCTGCTGCACAACCGCGTCGTCGTGCCCGCGGCCCTCGCCCTGACACAGCTGCGCAACTTGGCTGAACACACCACCGCCCGCCCGCAGCGGCACTTGACCGCCTTTCAAGTGCTGCACGGCGTTAGCTTTTCGCCAGCCGACAGCGTGCAGCTTAGCCAACACGCACAACACACCCAAGATGCATGCCGCGTCAGTTTGCATAAGGGTGACCGCGTCTGCTACCAAGCTCTAGCCATGCACGATGCTGCACCGCCCACACCGAGCACACGCGTGCCAGTACGCCCCGACCTGAGCGACATCGCCGACACTTACGCTAAAATTTTATTTCACGGTCAACGTTTGCAGCTGCTGACCAAAATTTCTGCGCCACACCAGCAGAGTAGCAGTGCCGCCTTCGCTGTCTCCCCTAACCTCGATAATGAAATCGCCCTGCTCGAAGCTGCCCTGCAGCTGGCCATCGTTCACATTCAGCGGCGCTTCAAGCTGTTCAGCTTGCCCGCAGCCATCGGTGGCTATCGCCTCTTCAGCACGACGCTGCCATCACAAGGCCTAGTTAGCGTGCGCATGATCGCCCGCCGTAACGCCCATGTGTTGCTCGAGGCTGAGCTTACCGACAACACACAACTGCTCGCCCGTCTCGATGCCATCGAGATGATTGTCACCCAGGAAAAACGCACCCGTGCCAACTAAAGGTATGCACGACAACAGCACAGAAATTGCCATCGTCGGCATGGGTGGTATCTTCCCCGCCTGTCCTGACCTCGAGGCCTTCTGGCAACTGCTGCAGGACCAGCGCACCACCGCGCGCCCCATTCCCCCTGACCGTAGTGGTCGCCCGCGGTCACATTTTCACCACCCTGACCATATCGAGCTCGATAAAATTATCTCGCCCCACGCCTGCCTGCTCGACGACACCTTGCTCACCAATGCCAGTGCTGCCGATAAATTCGGCGGTGACCCTGTCATCACCCTGACACTTGCTGCCACCCAGCAAGCACTCGACGATACCCACTCGTGGCCAGGCAACATCGATCGCCACACCACTAACGTTATCATCGGACATGTCCTACTCCCCACCGAACACAGCTCAAAACTTACCGAGCAGTGCTATTTTCCCGACAAGCACTCAAACAACCCCATCGACCCAGGCAACCGCTTCAGCGCTGACTTACCCGCACATGCCATTCGCCAGCATTTCGATCTCCACGGTGACCGCTTCTGTCTCGATGCCGCCTGTGCCTCAACCCTTTATGCCCTGAAACTAGCCGCGGACGATCTGTGTGCCCACCGTGCCTCTGCCGTCATCTGTGGCGGTGTGCTGCGAGCCGATGGTCTCTATCCGCAAATGGGTTTCTCTCAACTGCAAGCCCTGTCGCCCAGCGGCCGTTGCCTGCCATTCACCCGTAACGCTGACGGTTTGGTCGTCGGTGAAGGTGCAGGTATTTTCGTGCTCAAACGTCTCAACACCGCACTCACGGATGGTGATCGCATTCATGCCCTGCTGCGCGCCGTAGGACTTAGCAACGACACCTGCGGCAATATTCTCGCCCCCAGCCGCGACGGACAACTGCAAGCTATGCACGCCGCCTATCGCAGCAGTGGCTTAGCGCCTAGCGACGTAGATTATATTGAATGCCATGCCACAGGTGCGCCCCGCGGCGATGCGGTTGAAATCAGCAGCCTGCAAAAACTTTTCTCCACCACGCGCGCCGACAAGCTCTGCGTGCTCGGCACAGTCAAAGGCAACATCGGTCACCTGCTAACCGCAGCAGGTGCAGCAGGTCTGGCAAAAATCCTGCTCGCCTTACGCCACAACTGCATCCCTCCCAACATCGGTGCACACAACCCTGTGCCTCAACTCAGCGACACACCCTTCACCTTCAGCGACACCCCGACGCGGTGGGAAAAAGCCACACCTCGGTGCGCGGCGTTGAGTGGCTTCGGTTTCGGCGGCATCAACGCCCACCTCATCGTTGAGGAGTATGGCAAAGAACTCGCCCCAGCACGACTAAGCGCCCCGCGGCACGAGGCTTCGACCTCTTCACGGCGAGCTAAGCAGCGCGAGCCGCTCGCGGTCATCGGCATCGCGGCACACTGTGGCACACTGACTGACGTGCAACAACTGTATGATAAAATCTTCACCGCCAAAAAATTCACCCACCACCAAAAATTTATCGACACCATCTATGCCCCCATCACCCGCTACCGTTTGCCACCTACACAGATGCTGGAAATGCTGCCGCAGCAGTTGCTAATGCTCAACACCGCCACCGCGGCAGCAGACATGGCAGGTGCAGTGCCTGCCGCGACCGGAGTGTTTATCGGTCTCGGACTCGACTGCAACACCGGGCACTTTTACGTGCGCTGGCAACAGCCACAGCAGCGCGTGCAATGGCCTGCCCTGACTTATGGACGCACACTCGGTGCCCTCGGTAGCATCGTCGCCAGTCGTATCGCCCGCACCTTCGCCTGCCACGGCCCCGCTTTCACCCTATCAAGCGATGCCAGCAGCGGCATCAAAGCCCTCGAACTCGCCCACACCGCGCTGCACGCCAAGGACATCCCTACTGCCATCGTCGGTGCAGTTGACTTCGCCAGCCATCCCGTCAACGTCTACGCCCGCGGCCCCCACCGACAAGGCTATGGCGATGCCGCGAGCGCCCTCGTCCTAAAACCCCTAAGCTGCGCCCAACGCGACGGCAACACCATACTGGCAGTGCTAGACGACAGCCGTGCCGCGGCCAGCACCTCAACCGACATTATCACCCGCCACATCGGACACTGCGGCTACGCCCACGGACTGCTTGAACTGCTCTACGGCATCATGCTGGCGATGCAAGGCAAAGCCGTGCAAGTCAACCTGCGAGACCGCGATGGCTACACCCGCACCCTCAGCGTGCAACCTCGCCCTCGTGCCGCTCGCCACGCGGACTCTCCACCTACAGCACAATTGCTAGCCACCCGCACGCCAGAAAAAAACACCCCCCAGCTGGCGATGAAAATTACCCCCCTCACTGTTCGAGGGCGCAAAAGCTACAGTTACCAACAGTGTCTTGCCTTTGCCCGCGGTCAAGCCTCTACCGTGCTGGGCAAAGAGTTTGCCGCTTACGACAGCTACCCAGTCCGTGTGCGTTTGCCCGACGAACCTCTTCTACTCTGCCACCGCGTCCTCCACTGCGAAGGACAAGAGCACACATCCAGCATCGCTAATGCGCACGGCAAAATTCAAACGGCCCACGATGTCCGGGCCGGGGCCTGGTATCTTGACCACAACGTTATGCCCTTGAGTATCGCGGTTGAAGCAGGCCAAGCGGATTTACTGCTCTGCTCACAACTCGGCATCGACTTTATCAATCAGGGGCAGGCTGTTTACCGTCTGCTCGATGCCCAGATAACCTGTGCCCAGCCACTGCCAAGTCCACCAGCAACTATCATCTACGACATCGACATCGACCGCTTCTTCCAACACGGCAACAGCTGGTTTTTTAATTTTCGCTTCACCGCCACCATCAATGGCAAACTGCTGCTGCGTATGGAAAACGGTTGCGCGGGCTTTTTCACCGCCGCCCAACTCGCCGCAGGTCGTGGCATCCCTGCGCGGCGACCTCGCACTACCGACCTGAGCAAACATAGCGCGAACTGGCCGCTGAGCTGGCAGGGCAATGAAACCTACACCGCGCAGCAGCTTGCCTGCTTGCGAGAGGGACGATTGGCGACATGCTTTGGTGCACCCTTTACTCAGCTGCAACTTACAGACCCCTGTCATCTGCCCCAGATGCAACTTATCGACCGTATCATCACGCTGCAAGCGGCAGGCGGTGACTATGGCCAGGGTCTTGTCATCAGCGAACTCGACATCGTGCCCGATGCCTGGTTTCTTGTCTGCCACTTCGTCGATGATCGCGTTATGCCGGGCACTCTGATGTATGAATGCGCCCTGCAAACCCTGCGCGTTTACACCCTGCGGCGTGGCTGGGTGGCGGCGGCGCGCGACTATCGCTGTGATGCCGTGGCCGGTCTCAAGACCACGTTAAGATGTCGCGGCCAAGTTACCGATAAAAACAAAACCCTGCGCTGCGCAATTCACCTCAAGGCCAGCGGTGACAGCCCTTCACCATTCTGTATTGCCGATGCCTACCTCTTCGTCGATGGCAAGTGCGCCGTCGCCTTTACCGACATGTCGTTGCAGCATACAGGCATGCAGGCCGTAGCACTGCCGACTGGGGAGAAAAAGACCACACCATTGGCAAAGCAAAAAATCATTTGCAGCAACGCCCAGATCCTAGAGTTTGCTAGCGGCGATCCCGCCCGCTGTTTCGGTGCACGTTACGCCGCGTTCAGCACTAAACGCAAAGTAGCCCGCCTGCCCCGCCCACCCTACAAGTTTCTCGACCGCATCACCGCCGCCACACCACAGCCAGCCAGCTTTACCGCGCCCGCCAGCTGCACAGCTGAATATGACCTGCCTCCCGACCTCAACTACTTCAGCAAAGACGGTCACCTGCCGTTTTGCATTTTGCTTGAAATAGGCTTGCAACCCTGCGGCTGGCTGGCAGCCTACATCGGTTGTGCGCTGCAATCCGAGCAGGACCTGGCCTTCCGCAACCTCGACGGCTGTGCTCGCCAACATCACCCGGTCCCCCGCCGCGCAGGCACACTGCGCACACAGGTGCGTCTGACTCGCCTCCACCGTTCGATGGGCATGATTCTCTGTAACTTCGACCTCGACATCAGCACTGCCGCCGCCCCAAAAATCTACACGGCAACGACAGGCTTTGGATTTTTCACTAAAGCAGCATTGGCGGCACAGACAGGTATTCGGGGCGCACAATTAGCAGACTTGCCGCAACAAAAAAGCTTTCCCTATCCACATGATTTGGTGGATAATGACCTGAGGATGATCGATACAATTGATTGCTTTGACCTGCACGGTGGCCAGCACCAGCTAGGTTGTGTGCGGGGGAGCAAGCGTGTTGATGCCAAGGCCTGGTTTTTCCACGCGCATTTTTACCAAGACCCTGTCGTGCCTGGTTCACTCGGTCTGGAGTCGTTGTTGCAACTGTTCGCGCTGCTGGCACGAGAACACTGGGGCACTAGTAGCATTATGGCATTGCAGCAACAACATGTGTGGAGTTATCGCGGCCAAGTAGTGCCGCACCAGAAACAAATGACCACCCAACTTGAAATTACCAAGATAGATGCCCAACGCCGCATCTTGTATGGCGATGGTTTGTTGGCGGTTGACGGTCTAGTTATCTACCGCATGACTGATTTTGCTGTCAGGGCACACGATGCTTGACATGACCGTTGGCAACCTCTGGGAAAAACTAAAACTTGTCACTGCCGAAGAAGATAGCGACATCCCGCCCTGGCTGGTTTTTACCGCGTTGGCGGTAATTTTTTTCATCTACTGGTATGTCGGACTGCGGCAGTTTATTTTTGCTGGCGCGGCCTACGGGGCTGACAACTCTTCACATCTTGCCGAGATTACTAAAGTTGCAGCGATGATGCGTGAGGGGCGTTTCGATGCCTTTTGGTTTCCGCAATCAAATCTCGGTTATCCCCTCTTCACAGGTTACAACGCCTTGCCCTATCTCTTTATGGGGGCCTTGGTGGCCTTGACGCAGGCCTTCTGGCAACCGCTGCACGTTTACAACGCCTCCATAATACTACTGCATGCTAGCGTGCCGTTGTGTTGGTATGTCAGTGCCCGATGGTTGCGTTTACCGCGCTTGACCTCGTTATGTTTTGCTTTGATGCCTGTGTTCATGGCTGATTACACGATGTTCGGTTTGCATGCGGGCACGACCATGGGCATGGGTCTTTACACCCAGCTGTGGGCACTGCCGCTGTTTCCGTTCGTCATTGCCTGCTATTATCGCTTCTTAATTTTATCGACACCCGGCAGCATGTTGATTACCATCCTCGCCCACAGCTTGTTGTGTTCAATTCACAACCTGCTCGGTTTTTTTGCGGGTCTTGGTGGCTTGTGGTTTTTGGTGCTGCGCCGCACATGTTGGCCTCAATATCTCGTCAGTCAGGCCGTCATCATCCTGCTATTTTCCTACTGGATTGTGGGCTGGTTTGACAACAATGCCTATCTAGCAAAAATTGCGCTCATCGATCATCCTATCTATGGCGATGGCTTTTCGCAAACTATCAAGTATCTTGTCGAAGGTAATTTTTTTGACTACAGACGTTCCTTCCCCTTCCTGACGCTGTTGTTCGGTATCGGTGTGTTGGTAATTCTGCGCACACAGACGCGCTTGCGGTTGTGGGCGTTGTGTTTTTTTCTGTTCGGTCTCATCATGCTATTGTATGCACCGGGCGACAGCTTGCTAGGTCGGGCGATCCCATTTTTTCAAGAAATCCCCTTCCGCCGCTATACGGTCATCATGCAGCTAGGAGGTGCATTGATCATTGCCTGGGGGGCGAGCTATCTGTTGCGGAAGACGGCACGTTTGCTGGCTCTACTGCTCAATATAAAGGGGATTGGGGTCGACTTGGTCATTATCGTTTCTTTCCTTGTCTTCCTGCTGTCCTTGCAGCATCTTGTTCTGACGCGCAAAACTTTTCGCACCAATGACATCAGTGCTGATTTCGCCGCGACGGCAGAGTTTTTGCAAAATAAACCGCACGCCAGATTTCTTGCGCATACGCGCTTCGGCACGAACAGCCATTTTTTTAGAAATTTTTTACCGCTGTTAGCCGATCGCTCCCAGCTAACTACTTACGCACGCGGTATTCGTGATTCGCTGTCCTCTTACTATACGACGGTGTTTGATTTTTCCCCCTTGTCATACGAACTGTTCAATATCCGCTATCTGGTCAGCTATGACAGAAAAATACCACCGCACCTGCGCGAGGGTTTTAGTTTGTGGCAAAGTTTCGGCGCTATTCATGTTTACGGGGTAACGCGTGCTTACGGTTACTTTGACGTGGTGCGGAGCAATTTTGCCGTGACTGCCTTCACCAGTCGCGCGGCGGTGGAATATTTACGCCAGCACACAGCGCGTTTTTACCATCACAGAACCTTGCCACGTCTGACGCACACAGCGCCCGACGACATGCCTTTTATTGCCTTTGAAAATGGCCAACCCCAGCACTACCTACAGGCTGATGCGGAAGCTATCGATGCCGAGCAGTTCAACACCAAGGTGCTCGGTAAGGTGCTACACTACACGGCCACGATCAAAGAAAAAGTCGGCGATCAAAGCTATCAGGCTGAGGTAGAGCTCGACGCACCTGCATACTTGGTCCTCAAGGCTTCCTATCATCCTGGCTGGCAGGCGACGATCAACGGCGAGCCGACGGCAGTGCATGCCATCGCCCCCAACTTAATGGCAGTGCCATTGCCTGCGGGACAACACGAAGTTACCTACTACTATCAAAATGATTTGCTGACCCGCGCGCTGTTCTTGGTGTGTGCCATCGCCTGGCTAGTTTTGCTTGTCCCTGCCGTGCGCGCCGTGCGCGGCGTGCGCACCGTGCGCGGCTTTTTGTAACGCTCGCTGCGCTCGCTACGCTGCTTTTTTGTATCGCTCGGCTACGCGGCTCTTTGCCGCTTCCTAGCTCCGCTCGCTCCTTGCACTCAGGCCTCTCGCGATTGCATTCAGGCTTGCCCTCAGGCCCCTCTCCCGCTTGCCCCCAGACCTCTCGTTATTGCGTTCAAGCTTGCCAACCGAGAGCCCTATGAAGGGCACGGTGAGACCGTGCGAAAACTCGACCGTAAATATTGTCATATTGCCACCAGATTACCGGGTTAAGATAGAGTATGTTCTCATACCTAATTCGGGGGAGAAGTTTCTCGGCAGGTCTCACCGTGCCAAGACAACGGAGGTGCGGGCTAAGAAGGGTCTTTGCCTCTCGGCTGTTGCGTTCAGGCTTGCCCCCAAACCTCTCGGCGGTTGCCCACACCTCTTGCCTACCGAGGGCTTTATGAACGGCAGGGCGAGACCGTTCGCTGCGCTGCGGCTTTCTGTATCGCTCGCTTCCTAGCTCGCTCCTTGCACTCAGACCTCTTGCTATTGCATTCAGATTATTTTTTTTGCATAAAGCATGTGCCTATACATGCTCAGGGAGAGTTTCTCGGTAGGGCTGCGCCTCGCCCAGCTACGCTGCGCTGCGGCTTTCTGTATCGCTCGCTTCCTAGCTCGCTGCTTGCACTCTGATCTCCCTATATTGCATTCAGGCTTGTCATCAGGCCACTCGTTATTGCGTTCATGCTTGTTATCAAGCCCCTCTGCCTGCCCCCAAACCTCTCGGCTATTGCGTTCAGGCTTGCACCACGTTTTCAATTATGCGAATACTTGCGGGGCGCTGATATTCTTTCACACTTAAGGTCTTTAATATTTCCACCTGCATCGGCAGTGAGTCGGCAGCCCTCTCCGCCTAGGCGGGTATGGTCATCGTCGAAGTCATTGTCGTCACCATCAGCGTGAACGAGTGCCATAACGATGCTCAGCTCACCCCCCTGGCCCGAGAGGTATAGCCGGCTGTCGTCAAATCCATCTGGAGTGCTCTGCCATTGTGGTTCAAATAGAGGCTTGCCGCTATCATCGCTGAAGAACTTAGTGAACTTCCCACTTCCTAAACTAAAGGGGCTGTCGACACATTTAGGATAGATTTTGTGTTTTGCGCCGCCGATAACCATCTTATCACTTTCACTCTTCTGGAGGAAGTTTTTGTGGTTATGCAGATATTTGCTGGCGCCATCATCTACATAGAATACCAGATAGCAATTACTAACCACGTGTACGTACCTGTGTATATTACCGTCCCAATTAATCCCCACAGTCATAGCTGCATGAATAGACCCACGCCGGAATTCTTCTACTGAATGACCGCGGTCACCTAATGGAAAATTGGGGTAACTTCGACAATCGTCTTTTAAATCAAACGGAATTGCCTGCCTTAGTGAAGTTTTTCCTAGTCTGCACTCGTAGATTTTGGTTGCATCTCCAGATTTAGAGATAGCAAAACCGAAACTCATATCTTCCCAACCAACTTGGCCATGGTGAAATGTTTCGTTCACGTCTAACTCGACCTGCTTCAGATCCTCGGAGGACATCAACGGCGTGACCTCTAGGTTAGGAGTTCGCCAACTTTCCCTGCCCCTACCCCCCAGCGAAGTAATTTCTGCTGGCACTCTACCGCTAGTGCCTTTTATTTCTACCGAGGCTGCCCTACGCTTAGTGATAATAAGAAGCCCATCATTCTTTCCTCCAAGACCCTTTTCCTGCGCGGTTGGCCCGGTCTGCAAGCAGCCCAGCACCAGTGATAGTAGTAGCAGTGCTTTCATATCAACAATAACCTCTCACCATCGGCACGGGACTTCCCTGCGGCATCTGGGGCCATTTCACTACTGCCGTGTAGCAATAATCCGCGCCCGCATAGGTTAACTTCATAGACACGCGGAACTGTATCGGGAACTCATCTTTATCATCTCTATCTTTGTTTGCCGCGGCAGGATTGTTCTCATCTTCGCTGTAGCGTATGCTCCTCAGCTGCACCCGCTTATTGCTGGAAAAAGTCACATATGTGCCTACCGACTTGTTAGCCTGGCGAGGAGCTTGCTTATGCTTATCAAGTTCCACCAGTGAGACTTGCACGACTGGCGCGGCGGCAGGAGTAGCGCTGACCTCGTCAGCAGTTTTACCCAGAGCTACAATTCTTGCCTGTGTGGGGCCTGTTCCTAGGTTGATTGCGCTCGTGCAGGTAACAGTAAGCGACGCACAAGCGAGCAGCAGAAAAAATAATCTAGTGGCTGGTAACATAATCATCAGGTCAATCCTACCTCCTCCACACACATCGGTGGCTGAGTACTAAACCTTAGGGATGGGCGATAAATTTATGACAGTGCGCGCCGTGCGCGCCGTGCGCGGCTCTTTGTAACGCTCGCTTCCTAGCTCACTTCCTAGCTCGCTTCGCTCGCTACGCTTCTTTTTGTATCGCTCGCTTGCTAGCTCGCTTCGCTCGCTACGCTGCTTTTTGTATCGCTCGGCTACGCGGCTCTTTGCCGCTTCCTAGCTCCGCTCGCTCCTTGCACTCAGGCCTCTCGCGATTGCATTCAGGCTTGCCCTCAGGCCCCTCTCCCGCTTGCCCCCAGACCTCTCGTTATTGCGTTCAAGCTTGCCAACCGAGAGCCCTATGAAGGGCACGGTGAGACCGTGCGAAAACTCGACCGTAAATATTGTCATATTGCCACCAGATTACCGGGTTAAGATAGAGTATGTTCTCATACCTAATTCGGGGGAGAAGTTTCTCGGCAGGTCTCACCGTGCCAAGACAACGGAGGTGCGGGCTAAGAAGGGTCTTTGCCTCTCGGCTGTTGCGTTCAGGCTTGCCCCCAAACCTCTCGGCGGTTGCCCACACCTCTTGCCTACCGAGGGCTTTATGAACGGCAGGGCGAGACCGTTCGCTGCGCTGCGGCTTTCTGTATCGCTCGCTTCCTAGCTCGCTCCTTGCACTCAGACCTCTTGCTATTGCATTCAGATTATTTTTTTTGCATAAAGCATGTGCCTATACATGCTCAGGGAGAGTTTCTCGGTAGGGCTGCGCCTCGCCCAGCTACGCTGCGCTGCGGCTTTCTGTATCGCTCGCTTCCTAGCTCGCTGCTTGCACTCTGATCTCCCTATATTGCATTCAGGCTTGTCATCAGGCCACTCGTTATTGCGTTCATGCTTGTTATCAAGCCCCTCTGCCTGCCCCCAAACCTCTCGGCTATTGCGTTCAGGCTTGCACCACGTTTTCAATTATGCGAATACTTGCGGGGCGCTGATATTCTTTCACACTTAAGGTCTTTAATATTTCCACCTGCATCGGCAGTGAGTCGGCAGCCCTCTCCGCCTAGGCGGGTATGGTCATCGTCGAAGTCATTGTCGTCACCATCAGCGTGAACGAGTGCCATAACGATGCTCAGCTCACCCCCCTGGCCCGAGAGGTATAGCCGGCTGTCGTCAAATCCATCTGGAGTGCTCTGCCATTGTGGTTCAAATAGAGGCTTGCCGCTATCATCGCTGAAGAACTTAGTGAACTTCCCACTTCCTAAACTAAAGGGGCTGTCGACACATTTAGGATAGATTTTGTGTTTTGCGCCGCCGATAACCATCTTATCACTTTCACTCTTCTGGAGGAAGTTTTTGTGGTTATGCAGATATTTGCTGGCGCCATCATCTACATAGAATACCAGATAGCAATTACTAACCACGTGTACGTACCTGTGTATATTACCGTCCCAATTAATCCCCACAGTCATAGCTGCATGAATAGACCCACGCCGGAATTCTTCTACTGAATGACCGCGGTCACCTAATGGAAAATTGGGGTAACTTCGACAATCGTCTTTTAAATCAAACGGAATTGCCTGCCTTAGTGAAGTTTTTCCTAGTCTGCACTCGTAGATTTTGGTTGCATCTCCAGATTTAGAGATAGCAAAACCGAAACTCATATCTTCCCAACCAACTTGGCCATGGTGAAATGTTTCGTTCACGTCTAACTCGACCTGCTTCAGATCCTCGGAGGACATCAACGGCGTGACCTCTAGGTTAGGAGTTCGCCAACTTTCCCTGCCCCTACCCCCCAGCGAAGTAATTTCTGCTGGCACTCTACCGCTAGTGCCTTTTATTTCTACCGAGGCTGCCCTACGCTTAGTGATAATAAGAAGCCCATCATTCTTTCCTCCAAGACCCTTTTCCTGCGCGGTTGGCCCGGTCTGCAAGCAGCCCAGCACCAGTGATAGTAGTAGCAGTGCTTTCATATCAACAATAACCTCTCACCATCGGCACGGGACTTCCCTGCGGCATCTGGGGCCATTTCACTACTGCCGTGTAGCAATAATCCGCGCCCGCATAGGTTAACTTCATAGACACGCGGAACTGTATCGGGAACTCATCTTTATCATCTCTATCTTTGTTTGCCGCGGCAGGATTGTTCTCATCTTCGCTGTAGCGTATGCTCCTCAGCTGCACCCGCTTATTGCTGGAAAAAGTCACATATGTGCCTACCGACTTGTTAGCCTGGCGAGGAGCTTGCTTATGCTTATCAAGTTCCACCAGTGAGACTTGCACGACTGGCGCGGCGGCAGGAGTAGCGCTGACCTCGTCAGCAGTTTTACCCAGAGCTACAATTCTTGCCTGTGTGGGGCCTGTTCCTAGGTTGATTGCGCTCGTGCAGGTAACAGTAAGCGACGCACAAGCGAGCAGCAGAAAAAATAATCTAGTGGCTGGTAACATAATCATCAGGTCAATCCTACCTCCTCCACACACATCGGTGGCTGAGTACTAAACCTTAGGGATGGGCGATAAATTTATGACAGTGCGCGCCGTGCGCGCCGTGCGCGGCTCTTTGTAACGCTCGCTTCCTAGCTCACTTCCTAGCTCGCTTCGCTCGCTACGCTTCTTTTTGTATCGCTCGCTTGCTAGCTCGCTTCGCTCGCTACGCTGCTTTTTTGTATCGCTCGGCTACGCGGCTCTTTGCCGCTTCCTAGCTCCGCTCGCTCCTTGCACTCAGGCCTCTCGCGATTGCATTCAGGCTTGCCCTCAGGCCCCTCTCCCGCTTGCCCCCAGACCTCTCGTTATTGCGTTCAAGCTTGCCAACCGAGAGCCCTATGAAGGGCACGGTGAGACCGTGCGAAAACTCGACCGTAAATATTGTCATATTGCCACCAGATTACCGGGTTAAGATAGAGTATGTTCTCATACCTAATTCGGGGGAGAAGTTTCTCGGCAGGTCTCACCGTGCCAAGACAACGGAGGTGCGGGCTAAGAAGGGTCTTTGCCTCTCGGCTGTTGCGTTCAGGCTTGCCCCCAAACCTCTCGGCGGTTGCCCACACCTCTTGCCTACCGAGGGCTTTATGAACGGCAGGGCGAGACCGTTCGCTGCGCTGCGGCTTTCTGTATCGCTCGCTTCCTAGCTCGCTCCTTGCACTCAGACCTCTTGCTATTGCATTCAGATTATTTTTTTTGCATAAAGCATGTGCCTATACATGCTCAGGGAGAGTTTCTCGGTAGGGCTGCGCCTCGCCCAGCTACGCTGCGCTGCGGCTTTCTGTATCGCTCGCTTCCTAGCTCGCTGCTTGCACTCTGATCTCCCTATATTGCATTCAGGCTTGTCATCAGGCCACTCGTTATTGCGTTCATGCTTGTTATCAAGCCCCTCTGCCTGCCCCCAAACCTCTCGGCTATTGCGTTCAGGCCTCCACACCGTGAATGCAAATAGGCACATCATGGTGCTGCTGGCTGTGCCAATGCTTCCGTATCGCTGCTGGTGGTTTCTGGCGGCGCGCTTGCCTGTTCTTCCACCTGTTCTGGCTGTAGGCGCGAAGTGATGCCCTTATAGAATTCAGCGCCAGTACCCGCGGGGATTAAACGCCCCATGATGACATTCTCCTTCAAGCCACGCAACGAGTCGGTTTTGGAGTTGAGACTGGCATCGGTCAAGATGCGAGTGGTCTCCTGAAACGATGCCGCCGAGATGAAACTTTCTGTTGCTAGCGACGCTTTCGTAATGCCCAGCAGCACTGGCTCGGATTTAACCAACTGCTTGCCCTCTGCCTCCAGGTGGACATTGGCCTCCTGCAATTCAGCCCGTCCCACCTGCTCACCCTCAAGAAAGCGTGAATCGCCAGGATCAAGAACCTTACTGCGTCGCAACATCTGCCGCACGATGACTTCAATGTGCTTGTCGTTGATGCGCACCCCTTGCAAGCGATAGACCTCCTGAATTTCATCGACAAGATAGCGTGCCAACTCGAGCTCGCCTTTGATTTTAAGAATATCGTGCGGGTTAATCCCGCCATCGGAAACAACCTCGCCCTTGCGCACATAGTCGCCGTCGGTGACAAAGACATGCTTGCCTTTCGGCACGGAGTAAACTTCCTCTACCCCGTCGTCATCGGTGATAATTAACTGTCGCTTGCCTTTCACGTCATCGCCAAAAGACACCGTGCCATTACCCTTTGCCATAGTCGATGGCTCTTTCGGTCGGCGCGCCTCGAACAACTCAGCCACCCGCGGCAAACCACCAGTGATGTCTCTCGTGCGGGTAACCTCACGCGGAATACGACCCAACACATCGCCAGGCATTACCTCCTCGCCATCCTCAACACTCACCGTCACCCCCATCGGCAAGGCATAGCGGGCGTCCTTGCGTTCATCGATCGACAGCACCTTGCCTTCGGCATCGACGATCTCCAAGGCTGGCTTCAACGACCCGCCGCTGCGGGATTCAATCACTACCTTGCGAGTCAAGAACGTCACCTCATCGACACGCTCCTCAACCGTCTGACCCTCAAGCAAATCACGATAGCGGATACGTCCGACAACTTCCGCCACAATCGGCAAGGCAAACGGGTCCCACTCCGCTAACTTCACGCCTGGCATGACTTCTTTGCCCGCGTCGATAAACACCGCCGAACCATAGATAATGGGGAACTCTTCCTTAACCTCATTATTCTCACCGACAATACGAATTTCACCGTTGCGACTGATGGCAATCAAAACCCCGTCCCTGTTCTTCACTGTCATGAGGTTGTGAAAACTCACCTTGCCAGAAAAACGTGCCTCCAACGTATTCGTCTCAACTTTGTGCGTTGCCGTGCCCCCAAAGTGAAAGGTGCGCATCGTCAACTGTGTGCCCGGTTCGCCAATCGACTGCGCCGCAATTACCCCAATCGCCTCGCCCACATTAATCAAGCGTCCCGAACCGAGATCACGCCCATAACATTTCGCACACGCACCTCGTTGCAATTCACAGGTCAACACCGAACGAATAGTGGCAACCTCCACCTGACAGGCATCAACCCGCGCCGCGTCCGCTTCGCCCGCCATTCCGCCTGCCGCGATAATCACCTCACCGGTGCTAGGGTCTTTCACGTCCGCGCACATGGCGCGCCCTAACAACTTCTGCCCCAGCGGTTCGCGGATTTCACCGCCCTCACGTACGGGTATGATGTCCACACCATTGTTCGTGCCACAATCGTATTCGGCAATGATTGCATCTTGAGCCACATCGACGAGCCGCCGAGTCAAGTAACCCGATCCCGCGGTCTTCAAGGCAGTGTCGGCCAAGCCTTTGCGTGCTCCGTGCGTGGAAGTAAAGTACTCCAACACACTCAAGCCCTCCCGAAAGTTAGCCGTAATCGGGGTTTCAATAATCTCACCCGAAGGTTTCGACATCAAACCCCGCATGCCTGCCAACTGCCTGATCTGCTGCGCCGAACCACGCGCTCCCGAATCCGCCATCATAAAAATAGAATTGGCACTCGGCACTTTATGCTTCTCACCTTCAGGGTCGGTGTGCTCGGTCAAGGCGATGTTGCTGAACATCGAGTTGGCAATGTTCTCGGTCACCTTTGCCCAAATATCGATGACCTTGTTGTAACGCTCACCCTCCGTCAACAAACCTTCCGAATACTGCTCCTTGATGTTTTTAACCTCGTTGTAGGCCTCGCCGAGCAGTCTCTCCTTCTCGTCAGGAATTACCATGTCGTTGATTGAAATCGACAGCCCCGCCGTTGTTGAGTAGCGGAAACCATTGGAGCGCAAGGCATCGGCAAGCATCACCGTCTTCTTGTGTCCGCAACGGCGGAAGGTCACGTCGATCAGATACGCCAGCTCCTTCTTGCCCATGGTCTTGTTGATGTGACGAAAATCAACTTCGGGCGGCAAAATCTCCGACAATAAAATGCGGCCTACCGTCGTCGCCAGTGTCGCATTTCTGAATCGCACCTTGATCGGTGCTTGCAAGTCGATTTGATCGTGGTCATAGGCCACCCGCACTTCCGAGGGGCTGGAAAAAATGCGTCCCGCGCCCCGTGCGGCAATATCCTCACGGGTCAAATAGTAAATACCCAGCACGATGTCCTGCGATGGCACAATCACGGGCGAACCCGATGCAGGACTTAAGATGTTATTGGTGGACATCATCAATACCCGTGCTTCCATCTGTGCCTCGATCGATAAGGGCACATGCACCGCCATCTGGTCACCGTCGAAGTCAGCGTTGAAAGCAAAACATACCAGCGGGTGTAACTGAATCGCCTTGCCCTCGATCAACACAGGCTCAAACGCTTGAATACCAAGCCGATGCAGCGTTGGCGCGCGGTTGAGCAAGACAGGGTGCTCCCGCGTAATTTCTTCAAGAATATCCCACACCTCAGGATGTTCCTTCTCCACCAACTTGCGTGCACTCTTGATGGTCGAAACAATGCCGTGCTCTTCTAGCTTGTTGTAAAGGAAGGGTTTAAACAGCTCGATGGCTATCTTCTTCGGCAAGCCACACTGGTGCAGTTTCAAATCAGGCCCGACGACAATCGCTGAACGTCCCGAATAGTCGACCCGCTTACCGAGCAAATTCTGGCGAAAGCGTCCTTGCTTGCCTTTTAGCATGTCCGACAGCGAACGCAGTGGACGCTTGTTTGGCCCCGTAAACATCTTGCCACGCCGACCATTGTCGAACAGCGCATCGACCGCCTCTTGCAACATGCGCTTCTCGTTGCGCACAATGATATCAGGTGCATTCAAGCCGATCAGGCGCAGCAGACGATTGTTGCGGTTAATTACCCGCCGATAGAGGTCGTTGAGATCCGAAGTCGCAAAACGCCCCCCTTCAAGGGGCACGAGCGGACGCAAATCAGGGGGCAAGACAGGGATAACGTTCAACATCATCCACTCAGGCCGCACCAGTAAATTGCCATCGTCGTCATACTTGTTCAAAGCCTCAACGATCTTCAGACGTTTTTGCAGTTTTTTCTTTTGTGTCTCCGAAGTCGCGGTCTTGATGCCTTCCCGCAACTCGTCGGCAATCTGCTCGATGCGCAAGTTCGACAGGAGTTCCTGCAACGCCTCGGCCCCACCGCTGACTCGAAACGCGCCGTTGCCAAGATCCTTGAGCAAGTCCTCGTATTCCTCCTCGTCGAGCACCTGCCCTACCGCCAAGCCCGTGCGTTCAGTATCGCCTGCATCGAGCACCACCCACGCCTCGCTGTAGAGAATGCGCTCGATGTCCTTCAGTTGAATATCGAGCACCCCACCGATCCGTGATGGCAACGATTTCAAAAACCAAATATGCGCCACCGGTGTAGCCAGATTGATGTGCCCCAACCGCTCTCGCCGCACTTTGGAGTGGATGACCTCAACCCCACACTTGTCGCAGACGATGCCACGGTGCTTCATGCGTTTATACTTGCCGCAAATACACTCAAAGTCTCGCACAGGGCCGAAAATTTTGGCACAGAACAACCCCCCCCGCTCTGGCTTAAAGGTGCGGTAGTTGATCGTCTCTGGTTTTTTTACCTCGCCATACGACCAGCTGCGCACCTTTTCAGGTGAAGCAATGGCAATGCGAATGGCATTGAAGGACAAAGGATTGGTAGGTTTTTCAAAAAAATTGAGCAAGTCTTTCAAAGCAACTCCAAACCCAGAAATCTTAGGCATTCACGGTTAATGGCATTATGTGTCGAGAACATCCAACTCAAGCTGTTCGTCGCCACGAATGAGTTTCACCTCCAGACCGAGGCTCTGCAATTCTTTGATCAAGACGTTGAAACTTTCTGGCAATCCTGGGGTCATGAGGTTCTGCCCCTTGACAATCGACTCATACATGCGAGTACGGCCGAGCACATCATCTGACTTCACCGTCAAAAACTCCTGCAAGGTGTGCGCCGCGCCATAAGCTTCCATCGCCCATACCTCCATCTCACCGAGACGCTGCCCGCCGAACTGTGCCTTGCCGCCTAGCGGTTGCTGCGTCACCAACGAATAGGGGCCGATCGAGCGGGCGTGAATCTTCTCATCGACAAGGTGGTGTAGCTTCAGCATATACATCACCCCGACCGTCACCTGCTTGTCGAATTTTTGTCCCGTCAAGCCATCGTAAAGATCGACCTGCCCATCGACACTCTGATCCGCCAACTCCAGTGCATGCCTGATCTCCTGCTCGCGTGCGCCGTCAAAGACTGGGTTGGCAAAATGCGTGCCCTCACGATACTTGTGGATAAAAGCCTTCAAGGACTCGTCATCGCTTTGCTTGATGAACTCGCAGATCACCTCGTCGTTTTCCCACACAGCAAAGGCGAACTTCTCCAACTCCTGGCGCTTGCAGTCCTCCAGCATAAGGTTGAGTTTCTCGCCGAGATTCTTCGCCGCCCAGCCGAGATGTGTTTCGAGAATTTGTCCCACGTTCATGCGCGACGGCACACCCAGCGGATTGAGCACGACATCGACAGGTCGCCCGTCCGCCAGATAGGGCATGTCCTCCTCTGGCATGATGCGGGACACAACCCCCTTGTTGCCATGCCGACCTGCCATCTTGTCACCCACCGACAGCTTGCGTTTGATGGCAATGTAGATCTTCACCATGCAGATTACGCCCGGTGGAAGTTCATCGCCTTTTTTGATTTTCTTGCGGTCTTCTTCGGTTTCAAAACGAATCAGATTGATCTTTTCCTTTAAACTCTGCACGGTCTTTTGAATTTTAGCGTTCCTGTCGGCATTGCCAACCGTGATCTTCTCCCAATTGAGATAGCCAACCTTGTCGAGCAGCGCGGGATCGATATGCTCACCCTTGGTCGCGATGATCTTGTTGTCGCGGCCACCTAGGTCGGCGGCTAGCTGATCACCCTTGGCTGCCGCAATGATGCGTGCCTGCGCCGAGTTCTTGATAATGTCAATCTTGTCCTTCTCATTCTTGTTAAGCCGCGCAATCTCTGCCTCTTCCAGCAGAACACTGCGATCGCTCTTATCCGCGCCCTCACGGGAGAAAACCTTCGCCCCGATGACGGTGCCGTTGACGCCCGGTGGCACGCGCAACGAAGTATCACGCACATCGCCTGCCTTCTCACCGAAAATCGCGCGCAGAAGTTTCTCCTCTGGCGACAGCTGTGTCTCACCCTTCGGGGTTATCTTGCCCACCAGCAAATCGTTAGGCTCGACTTCTGCACCGACACGAATAATGCCCGACTCGTCAAGATCGCACAGCGCATCTTCACCCACGTTGGGAATGTCTGCGGTAATCTCCTCCTGTCCGAGTTTGGTATCCCGTGAAATGCACTCAAACTCCTGAATATGGATACTAGTGTAGAGGTCTTCCTTGACCACCCGCTCGGAGATAAGGATAGAGTCCTCAAAATTGTAGCCATTCCAAGGCATGAAGGCAACCACGACGTTCTGCCCCAACGCTAACTCACCCATCTCGGTAGCAAAACCATCGCCGATAATGTCACCCTTGAACACTCGCTCGCCGCGCTGCACAATGGGCTTTTGGTTGATGCAGGTGTCGAGGTTGGAGCGTTTGTATTTTTCGAGGTTGTAGATGTCTACCTCTGTGCCCACTTCGGTCGAATCAGAGCCTTCGTTGTCCGTCCTAACGACGATGCGCTGTGCGTCGACAGCCACGACTTCTCCGTCCCGTCGAGCCACCACCGATGCCCCCGAATCGCGCGCCACCACCCGCTCCATACCTGTGCCCACCAGCGGGGCGCGGGTTTTCAGCAACGGCACAGCCTGGCGTTGCATGTTAGAACCCATCAAGGCACGGTTAGCATCGTCGTTTTGCAAAAAAGGAATTAACGATGCTGCCACCGACACCAGCTGTGAAGTCGAGACATCCGCAATGTCGGCCTCGTCGGCTCGCACAATTTCGCCCTCACCACTGCGCCGCGCCCCGATCAAAGTATCGGGTGACACATCACCGGTGATAGAAGATTGAGCCACGACATGGTCATCATGTTCTTCGGTGGCCGTGTAGTACTTGATCTGTATTTTGCCGTCTTCGGTGCGCAGTTTGTGATACGGGGTTTCGATAAAGCCGAAGCGATTGACTCGTGCGTACGTCGCCAGTGAGGAGATAAGACCGATATTGGGACCCTCAGGTGTCTCGACAGGACAGATGCGTCCGTAATGCGTCGGATGCACATCACGCACTTCAAACCCGGCCCGTTCACGACTGAGACCGCCAGGCCCTAACGCCGAGAGACGACGCTTGTGCGTGACTTCGGACAGCGGGTTGGTTTGATCCATGAACTGGCTGAGCTGCGAGCCGCCAAAAAATTCCCGCACCACTGCCGAGGCTGGCTTGTTGTTGATAAAGTCGTGCGGCAGCAGCGAATCAACATCGTGCAACTGCAAACGCTCGCGCACCGCCCGCTCAATACGCAGCAAGCCGATACGGTATTGGTTTTCTAGTAGTTCGCCAACAGCTCGCACCCGACGATTGCCGAGATTATCGATGTCGTCTATTTCGCCGTTGCCGAGTTTGAGTTTTAGCAAGTAGGCGATGGTGGCAAAAATATCTTTCTCATCGAGCGTGCGTTTTTCCAGCGGAATGTCAAGACCGAGCCGCTCGTTGATTTTCATCCGCCCGACGGTACTCAAGTCATAGCGATCAGGATTGAAAAATAAATTGTTGAAGACGATCGTTGCCGCCTCCGCGGTGGGAGGATCGCCAGGGCGCAGGCGTTTGTAAATTTCTAGCAACGCCTCTTCCTTGCCATCAACGCGATCAGTCAGCAAGGTGTTGCGGAAAGACGCGTCGACGTTCGTGCCATCGATGAACAGGATAGAGAACTCGGTCACACCGCCTTGGATGACACGCTTCAGGACGTTCTCGTTCAATTCCTCGTTGACGGCAGCGACTAACTCGCCCTTCGCAGTGCGAATTTCTTCCACCACAATCTTGCCATCCAACTCCGACCGCTCGATCGGCTGATACTCTACTCCCGCGGTGCGCATTTGCTTGATAGCTTCGAGGGCAATGCGGCGATTACGTTTGACGAACACCCGCCCCGTTTCGGGGTCGACAATATCGCTGGTCGCTCGCTGGCCGCGAATTAACTCGAAGTTCAGCTTGCGTTCAAACTTGCCATCGTGAATGCGAACCAACTCACGCTGATAAAAACGATCGAGTAGCTGGGCATCGTTGTAGCCCATCGCCTTCAGCAGGGTAGTGACGTGAATCTTCCGACGCCGGTCAATACGCACATGGAGAATGTCTTTGTTATCAAATTCAAAATCGAGCCAACTGCCGCGGTAAGGGATAATGCGGGCCGAGTAACTAACCCGCCCCGATGACGAACCGGTGACACGGCTGTGGTCGAAGAAGACACCCGAGGAACGATGCAACTGCGAGACGACAACCCGCTCGATGCCGTTGATGATGAACGTGCCGTTATCAGTCATCAGCGGAATTTCGCCGAAGTAGACTTCCTGCTCTTTGACATCGCGGATACTGCGCACCTTCGATTCTTTGTCGGTATCCCAGATGACGAGACGAATGACGACCTTCAACGGCGCCGCGTAGCTCATGCCCCGTTGACGACAGTCAGCCACTGAGTACTTGGGGTGCTCGAAGTTGTAGCTGACGTACTCTACCGATGCCGTCTCGGCAAAATCACGAATGGGAAAGACGGAATTGAACACCGCCTGCAGACCCGTGTCAATACGCTGCTCATGGGGCACATCCATCTGCAGGAAAGCATCGTAGCTGTCCTTTTGGATCTCGATCAAGTACGGTATGTCAGCAAGGTCGGGGATGGCGCTGTAGACTTTACGCGGACGCACATAACTCGCTCCCAAAGAAGCCATATATTTTCTGCTCCTGTTCTCAGACAAAGGAATTCCTCAAGACTATTTTAACCTGAACCCGAAAAGTTTGCACGGTTGCAACTATAAAAGCGACACTACCCTCCCCGAGCGAGTACCCCCTCGCCACGCGCGCACCCTGCTGTGCGTGCGACCGATCCCTGGTATTGAGGTTCGCAGGCTGGTTATTTTACTTCAACCTCGGCCCCAGCCTTTTCTAGCGCGGCCTTGATCTTATCAGCCTCCTCCTTACTCACGCCCTCACGCACATTCTTGGGTGCACCTTCGACCAACTCCTTGGCTTCCTTCAAGCCTAGCGCCGTGATGGTGCGCACTTCCTTGATGACGTTGATTTTCTTCTCGCCAAAAGATTTTAGCACAACTGTGAACTCAGTCTTCTCCTCAACGGCGGCCGCGTCTTCACCACCCGCAGCGCCCGCGGCGACGGCTGCCACTGGTGCTTGCGCACTGACTCCGAACTTCTCCTCCAGCTCTTTCACCAGCTGTGCCGCTTCAAGTAGGGTCAGGCCTTCCAAAAAGGTAACCACCTGCTCTTTAGATACTTCCGCCATGCTCAGACTCCTCTATATTGTAAAGACACACCGATACCGCAGCTCCAGCTGTAGAGCGCGACACTGCTGCATATTCAACCCGACTTTTCCTTCTTCGCCTGCAAAGCCGCCAACAGCACTACCAATGCCCGCGGCACTCCTTGCAATACACCCATCAGCCGCTGATGGGGTGCGATCAATGTGCCGATAAGACGTGCCAGCAGCACCTCTTTGCTTGGCAGGCTCGCTATCTCCTTCATCTCCGCGGGAGTGAGCGAAGTGCCATGCATGACGGCGATTTTTATTTTGAATTCCTCGTGCTCCTTTTGAAAATCTAGCACCTGCTTAATGCCTTGGGCAAGGTCGCGGTAAAGCCAGGCAATGCCTGTCGGGCCGCGCAGATGCTCGCTGAGCGGGGCGAAGTCAGGGTGGTCCTTGACGGCAATCTTCGTCAGGCGGTTCTTGGCAATTTTGAATTCCGCCCCATGGGCATCGAGGCTACGCCGCAGACTAGTGAGGTCGGCAACGGTCAAGCGCCTGTATTCCGCCAGCACACAGGCACGAGCACGCTGCATGCGTTCACCCAACTGCCCAACTAGCTCTCTCTTCTCGGCTGTGTTCACGCCTACCTCCTGAAGCGTAGCGGGTTGATGGCAATGCCTGGCCCCATCGTCGGGGCAATGGCGATGCGTTTCAGATACGTTGCCTTCGCTGCCGCAGGTCTCAGTCGCAGCAGTTCATCGATGATGGCAGTGATGTTGGCAACCAACTCGGCGGGCGGAAAACCAACCCGTCCAGCTGAGGCGTGAATGATACCTGCCTTATCGCACTTGAACTCGGCTCGCCCTGCCTTTAGCTCCCGAATGGCTTTGGCTACCTCGAAGGTCACTGTGCCGAGTTTCGGATTGGGCATCAGGCCGCGCGGGCCTAGCACCCGACCGAGTTTACCAACCAGCTTCATCATGTCGGGAGTAGCAACGACGCGGTCAAAATCGAGCCAGCCACCGTTTATTTTTTCGGCGAGGTCGTCGCCACCGACGTAGTCAGCTTCGTTTTGCTCCGCTTCCGCGGCCTTCTCCCCTTTGGCAAAAACAAGCACCCGCACCTGGCGTCCCAAGCCGTGGGGCAATGACACCGCCCCGCGCACGTTCTGATCGGCGTGACGCGGGTCAACACCGAGATTAACGGCGAGATCAACACTGCCATCGAAGGTGGTGCAGGAAACTTGCTTGACCAACTCGACCGCCTCTTCAAGCTCGTAAAGACGGCTAGCCTCAATGGCCTTGGCGACCTGCCGGTATTTTTTTGACCTTGCCATGCTGTCTCCGGCTACTCGAAGATTTCCAGTCCCATACTGCGCGCCGTGCCCGCGACGATACGTGCCGCACCCTCGTCATCACAGGCGTTCAAATCATCCCGCTTACGGCGAGCAATCTCCAAAACCTGTGCCTTGCTCACCTTCCCACAGCTGTCTTTACCTGGCGCGGCCGAGCCTTTCGCCAAGCCCGCGGCCTTCTTGAGCAGTTCCGACGCAGGCGGGCTCTTGGTGACGAAGCTGAAAGACTTGTCGGAGTAAACGGTGATGACCGTCGGCAGGATTTCGCCTTCCTGCTTCTGGGTGCGGGCGTTGAAGTCCTTGCAGAACGCCATGATGTTGACACCCCGCTGTCCGAGCGCGGGGCCGATCGGTGGCGCAGGGCCTGCCTTGCCTGCGGAAATCTGTAACTTGATGAAACCAGTCGCCTTCTTCGCCATCATCTACCCACTGGAACGCCGCCAACTTCTTGCTGGCCACCGGCTTCGCACAACAAGACCGACTCGGTGTACACGAAGAGCAGAGTGCTGTCAAGATCTGAACAGCATGATTTTTTAAAAATAAATACATCCATGCTGCTGACTTCCACGCCGCCTGCATGTCGCTGATCTTTGAAAAAGCGCGAGGTTAGGCTATACTGTCGCGGCATCGACGCAATGAGCAGGGAGATAAGGGATGATAATTGGCGTTCCCCGTGAGGTAAAGGAGAGCGAGCACCGCGTAGCAATGGTGGCTGGCGATGTGGCCGCGCTGGTCAAGGCTGGGCATCGCGTGTTGATTGAAAAAGACGCAGGCCTTGCCTCAGGTATCGGCGATGCGCAGTATGCACAGGCAGGGGCGGAAATTGTCGCGGCCGCGGTGGAGGTCTGGCGACGGGCTGAGATGATTGTCAAAGTCAAAGAACCTGTAGCACTAGAATACGATCGCCTGCAGGAGGGGCAGATACTGTTCACCTACCTGCATCTGTCGGCAGAACCACGTTTGACAGAGGCGTTGCTGCAAAAAAACGTCAAGGCCATTGCCTACGAGACGATTGAACTCGACGATGGCTCGTTGCCCTTGCTAATTCCGATGAGCGAAGTGGCAGGGCGCATGTCGGTGCAGCTCGGCGCACGCTTGCTGGAGAAGGGCGGGGGCGGCAAAGGCATCATGCTCAGTGGGGTGCCGGGCGTGCCGCGTGGTCGTGTCAGCATTATCGGCGGCGGCACCGCGGGTAGCAACGCGGTCAAAATCGCGGTCGGCATGGGGGCGCAAGTTAACGTGCTGGATGTCAATCAGCGTCGCTTAGCCGTCCTTGATGATATTTACGGCAATAATATCAATACATTAATCTCAAACACAGACAACATCGCCGCGGCCGTGCGTAACTGCGATCTGCTCATCGGCTCGGTGCTGCTTACAGGGGCAAAAGCGCCCCAGCTGGTCACCGCGGAGATGATTGATACGATGGAAACGGGCTCGGTTGTTGTAGACATCTCCATCGATCAGGGTGGCTGTATTGAGACTTCGCATCCAACCTCACACGCTGAACCCAGCTTCACTCACAACGGCATCGTGCACTGTGCCATCAGCAACATGCCTGGCATCGTGCCTCGCACTAGCACCTATGCTATCACCAACGTTACTTTCGCCTACGTGCACATGCTGGCCAAGCTTGGCTTTGAGTCCGCCTTGCAGCACAGCAAGCCGCTGCGCAAAGGTTTGAACACGGCCCACGGCAAAATCGTCCACCAAGCTGTGGCTGAGTCGTTGCGCGGCAAGACTGCCTAAGCACACCCAGCTCACTCGCTACGCTACGGCTCTTTATAACGCTCGCTTCCTAGCTCGCTGCTCGTCCTCAGACTTCTTGCTATCGCGCTGAGGCTTGTCCTTTAGCCCCTCTGCTTGCCACCAAGCCTTCTCGCGGTTGCCCACACCTCTTGCCTACCGAGAGCTCCCTGCCTGGCGCGGCCAAAAAATTTAGCCAACATATTGGTGAATTGCAAAAAAATACGGACAAAACCACAAGCGAAGCTAAAGCAAAAAAAAAACGGCCGACAAGCTACCAGGAAGCACTATAGTTGTGTAGTTGTTCAATAAAACAAGGGAGATAAAAAATGAAATGGTTAGCGATGATGTTGCTGAGTAGCGTTGGTTTAGCATCTGGCAACGAGGGCATACGACTGTTACCGAAATTTCCTGGTAGCGATAGGGTGTTTGTTTATGGCTTAGCATTGCATCAGGCTATCGATAAGTTTCAGTGGGCTGTTGTCCATGACGTATATAATAATAGGGCCGCCCAATTGGGAGTTATTTGTCAGTTTGCCTTGGATAATCGTAGCAAGATAACGCGTTGTTTAGCTTATCCTAGTGACGCTTATATAAGCGGAAATGCCAACGCGGCCTTGATAAGTGCCTTCAAACAATCTCTGCGCGTATCTGATCAACTTAAAGGCGAAATAGGAGGTGTAGTTAATGCTCTCCTACTTGATCCGGCTCGTTTGACGCAAGAGGCACTCAACAAACACGTGGCCTGTGTGGTGCGGTCGAGTAGTAAGCGGGAGCTACGTAGATACTGGAGGAGGCTCTCAGATAACTTTACGGCTGAGTTCAGGCAGTTTGAAGATCCAGCCCGCCGAAAAACGCTCAGGCTCTATTTCGAGGCGGTCTCCCGCACTTATGGCATGTATGCGGCGCGCATGAAAAAAATATCTCGACAGATCGAATTGGAATATGACTGTGATGGCGATGGTGGAACTTGATAAGATGTTACGAATTAGCGTCTGGGTTGGATGTTTGCTTTTGCTTGCCTCTGCCTGTAGCAAGAAGAACGGTGTAGCTGAAGAAAAAGCGGATGATGATCCTCCTACTTCGCAGGATGCTAGACCTGAGCGTGAAAAGACTGCCGAAAAGATTGAGAACGAACTGACCGACCCGCTCGATCTTAGCAAAGAAGAAACGGTCACTGAGCATGATCCAGAAGATGGCGAGGATGGTTTACGGCTGACTTTTTGGATTAAGAACGGTGCGATAGCTGTCGCAAAGGCGGAAATTCTGCAAGCGGGCACTGCGGACGAAATAAAGACCGATGCCACAGGGGTGGTGGTCTTTCGCGTCGCCTGCCAGAGCAGTATCAAAACTCAGTACCTAGACACGCACACAACCTGCACCGAGGATGAAATAGATGACGGTGAATGTGATATAGACTGTTTCGATAAGTGTCCGCGCCAGGTAGCAGTCACCGCTGGTGTGGCGACGTTGTTTGCGGTGGACAACAACTTTCCGCCGGTCACTGAGGAGCTCTCCATCGATGCCAACTGTTTGGTGTTGTTCGGCGACTACTATGCTGATGCCAACGCTGATCCCCCACCACTGAAAAGCGCAAAGGTGCCGGTCGAGCTCGTGGACGACACGGAGTAATTGATGTAGGGCATCACTGAAGCGTGCATCTGCCTTAGCCCGTGCCTCCGTTGTCTTGGCACGGCATACCTATTAGCCCGTACCTCCGTTGTCTTGGCGAGGCGCAGCCCTACCGAGAAACTCGCCCTAAAATAGGTTGTGAGCACATGCCTTGTGTAAAAAAATAGCCTGGTTGCAGTGTTGGCAGTATTTGTGGCGCGAGTTTTCGTGCGGCCTCGCCCCGCCCTTCATGGAGCTCTCGGTAGGCAAGAGGTGGTGGCAACCGCCGAGAGACTTGGGAGCAAGCAGAGAGGGCGCGCAGAGTGGCCTGAGAACATGCAGCGAGCTAGGAAGCGAGCGATACAAAAAGTAGCGTAGCGAGCGAAGCGAGCTAGGAAGCGAGCGTTACAAAAAAGTAGCGTAGCGAGCGAAGCGAGCTAGGAAGCGAGCGATACAAAAAGCAGCGTAGCGAGCGAAGCGAGCTAGGAAGCGAGCGTTACAAAAAGCCGTAGCGCAGCGAACGGCCTCGCCCCGCCGTTCATGGAGCTCTCGGTGAGCAAGAGGTGGGGGCAACAGCCGTGGAGTCGACCCTGCCAAATTCTGACAACCGAGAAGCATAGATTCGTTCTCCACTCCCTGCGGCTGGTATCTAGCTAATTTTTCAATTTTCTTTTCAAAGTTGCCAATTCTTTTTTCGAGATGCCAGTAACCTCACGGATCATCGTGTCGTTCAACTTGCCCGACTTCAGCATATTTAGGATGAGGCTCTCCCGCCCGACAGAGATACCTTCTTCGCGCCCGACAGAGATACCTTCTTCGCGCCCGACAGAGATGCCCTCTTCGCGCCCGACAGAGATGCCTTCTTCGCGCCCGACAGAGATGCCTTCTTCGCGCCCCTTGACAACCCCCTCAACCCGCCCGCGGGCAAAGTTTTCCGCTCCCACTCTTTCATAACCTAGTAATATATCTGGCATTAGTAACTCCTCTTCTGGTAATTCGGGCCAGCGTTCTCGCTCGATGCGATCGAAGGCCTGCCAACCAAGCTTCTTATCGGTATTTTCGTAATAATCAATGAGACTGTCAATGATATACCGATGTCTGGTGTCTTTAATTTCCCGACTTTTCTCGATAATTTTAGCAACATCGTCCTCGGTTGCTTGCCAGAAATTGACTAAACCGTAGAGAACGATGCCTGCGGGCACACCTCCCCGCCAGAGACGGGAGTGAGTAAATTTACTGGGGTAAAAAACCTTCAGCGTAAAATCAGGCAACCAGCTGAGCAGTTTTTGCATAGCGGGTGAAGAGGTGTCGTGTTTTCGCCAGGCCCACTGCAGATAACTCTCCTGTATAACGACGTTCGGGTCAGCACAGCAGAGCAGGATCATCGGCACGACAGCACACTTGGTGCGTTTGCAGAGCGCGGCATAATAACTCATGATCTGCACGATGGCATCGGGGTCGTCGTAACTCTTGTGCTCCAAGATAGTGTAGAACATAACCTGCTCACCGTCGAGCAAGGCGACCTTGATAATAAAATCGGCATATAGGCTTTTGTTCCCCAGAACTGCGGCCGTGTCGGTGACATCCAAGGTCTGCCAATCGAACAGGGAGCTGATCTTTGGTGGCAATAATACGTTCAGGACTTGCGCTGCCAGTTCCTTATCCTTGAGGAGTTTGAAAACCTTATCGTGGAGCGAGGATTTTTTCGGCATCGGCTTCTCCGAGATAAATTGCAAGTGTTTATCAGTTAGATATTAGCGTGTGTGGGGGCAAAGAGCAAATTCGTAAGCATCTCATCTCGCCTTCACTGGCGTGGGAGGTACCTTGGCATTGTTCTAGGCTATCGGTTGTGGCTATCTCCACTATTGCCTCTGGCTTGGCAAGAGCGGAGCTTCTTCTTGATTCGCCTTCTGTGTGCCAGCCCCAAAACCTTGTAGTAGATACGGGCGGTTTTCTTGTGATTGATATGGCGACCCTCCTTCCTAAACGTTCGGTGGATTCTTGGACAACCATACCGAGGATTATCATCAGCTAGTTGCTTGATTCTTGCCTCCAGCTCTTGGTCGTCTTGGCTATGACTGGCGTATCTGAACGTCGTCAAGGACATGCCTACTGCCCGATAGGTGCGTCTCTCCGAAGCCCCGTTATATTTATTTTGCAAATAATGAACCATGTCTTTGCTCGCCTGTCGGGTTACCACTTTCGAGAATTGATGTCCTTTAACATCTGATTGTCGAGAGTGAGGTCTGCCACCTCCCTCTTAAGCTTTCGATTCTCATCGCGGAGCTCCTTGAGAGTGGCTAACTCACTTACCTCCATGCCACCATACTTGGCTCGCCAAGCATAGATGGTATTCTGATGAATACCGAGCTCGCGGCTGAGGGGTTGGAGATGTTCCCCCGCCTCCGGACGCTTCAATACCCTGATGATCTCCACCTCACTGAACCTTTCGCGCTTCTTTGCTTCCTCCTAGAGGTCAATAAATTACACATCAGAATAAATTAAGCAAGTGTGTCAACTTAGGGGGTTAGGACCAGAATTAGCCTCAACTTTTACTGAACAGCCTCATCCGTAGAGTTATTGCACCACAACTTATATGTCCGAAGAACAAGATCATAGTATAGACGTGGAAAATCCTTAAACAATCTAGCTGCGTTCTCCACACTGAAGGGGGTAATTGCACCATCACAGACAATAACATTTTCCCAGCCGAGTAGAGCATCTGTGACAAATTTTTCTAGAGGTATGATGTAACCGCCTGCTACTTCCTCAGCTATTGAGCAGGAGGGGAAGAGCCAAGGGCAGACATTATCATATCTGTCAAGAAATTTTTTCAGATAATTTCGACACGACCTTGTCGGACGGGCTGTAACCTTGAAAGAGAGTGCTGTCCCATCTCTATTTTTTTGGCAGTTGATCCATTCGTGGGGTGTGTCTGGCTTGTCGAGTTTTTTCTTGTGGTGCTTCTGTGGTGTCTTTGGCTTGTCGAGATTAGTAGAGCGTAGATCACAAAGTTGTTGTAGGCTGGGAGGATCAGCCAATACAAGTTCACTTTCGGCAGCAATCCTACAAACAAGTAGACCCTGTTTTTTGGCAAAAGAAACAGCATCACCGCTGCTGTTAGCATAAGCAATTAATCCAAATATTTTCTCATTACTGAGTGTGCATTTGCTCTCAATAAAAAGACGGGCATTTTTATTTAAAAAATGGGCAATTTTTTTCTTATCAATAGTTTTCTTGACTTCAACGATGAAAATTACATCACCATCACAGTAGACAGCAAGATCAATTTCGCCATTTTCATCGTCGCGATGAAGATGCAGGTTCTTGTCAGTTTTCAGCACCTTAATGCCAAGCTGCTTGTGTAGTTCTGCGGGCAGGTCGTCTCCAACTATTTTTTCTAGCTCATCTCCAACTGCCTTGTCGTCTCGCAAGCCATGAACGACACATCTAACGATAGCGACAGGCTCGCTGTCAGGAGGCCACCCAACGAAATGAGGCATGTCAATAATTCTGAATTCCTGCAGTAAGGCGGTTTGCTCCTTCCACAAGGCTTGTTGAACTTTCCATGCGGAGAGCAAGGGGGGCTGCTGTTCAGCGAATTTCATTGCTTCAAGCATATCTCTTGATACTGCGATTGCTTCAAGCATATCAGCGAATTTCATTGCTGTAAGTGTCGTTTTCGGTATCACTGCCTGCAGTTGCCGTTGTCTACGAATTTCTGCCTCCAACAGCACTTGTTTGCGCATCCCTGCTTGCATAGTGGGCACTGGCGGGAACGCCTTAGTCAAGCTCGTGAGAGCTATTTCGCTCGTAGACCTAACAAATCGACGTGGAGAGGCAGCCAGATTGCGCTTGGCTGCGGGCTTCATCTCAATTTTGGGCTTACCGAGTCCGATTTTGCCGTCGATCAATATTTATCCATTTTGGACTACAAGACCATGTGGACACCGTACATTAGTCAGCACAACCATTCAAGAATTAATCACTCCATCCTGTATAGTTTTGCCGAGCCCAACTGCATCACGGCAAGATACACGTGCGCCAGCTGGCAAAGGTTTCTTGAGACGCTGGCTATCAGGTGAGATACCCATGTCGTGGGGATCGGCAGCCGGCTGGGTTTCTTTAGCCACCAGGTCTTGGAATTATTTCCAGAGTGCCAACCAATCGTACCCCATCACTCACACGATGGGTTAACGAGATAGTGCTCCTGATCCAGACCGATGTGGGCCCCGGTCAGCAAATCAATCAAAATCCCTGAGCACCAGTTAAGGAGACAATTGCCCAGCAGAAACCAGCCTAGAAACACCTTCTTGCTCACCGGATGCGAAAACGATGAACAGCCCGCTTTCTTCGCAATCAACACATAGTTACCGTAAGGTTTTATCTTGGCGGTTGCCGAGCCTTTGCCTAGGTATCGGTCGTCGAGAAATATCTTTGCCGCAGGATCGTCTGATCTGACGATGACCCGCCGCGGTGCGTTGGTAAACATCGTCGCACAGCCGCTAATCATCACAAGCAACAACAACTTGATCAACATTTTCTACCTCCAGTGTTTAGCAAAAAAGCCATCTTGCACCCAGCCAGCATGACTGCCGCAAAAAAGATCAGTGTTTTCATCACCCACCTCCAAAAATACTTCCAGCCCACTGTGCTTTGACTACGCAACGCATCGGCCGTTTTTTTTGCTTTAGCCGCGTTTGTTGTTTTGTCCGTATTTTTTTGTAACTTGCCAATATGTTGACTGATTTTTTTGGCCGCGGCAGGGGGGCACGCATAGTGGTATGAGAACATGCAGCGAGCGGAGCGAGAAAGCGGCAAACAGCCTCGTAAGGCGAGCGTTACAAAGAGCAGGCATGTCATTACAGCCAGGTTCATCACTATCACTCAAATTACCCCGTGCTGCTAGTGGTTACGTGGCGAATGGCCTGCGTACATTCTAGCATCTGTAGTCAGTCGCGGCAACCTCAGCAAAACACTGCCGAGCACGAGTTCAGGACGCAGACGTGAAGTTTTCAAATCCATATCGGCTTGCTGACAATGAGCCAGCAGGTCAAGACAGGCAGGGCGCGGCCAGTCGCGGGCCAAGTTGCGGTAGTGGGCTACCTGTCGCGGTGCGAGTTTGAGTTGCCCTTCGCTTGCCAAAACGACGTTACGCAAAAAGTAAGCCAGCACTCCCAGAATCGCCAACGCACTTTCGCCGTGTTGCAAAAGTTTTTCTACCACCAGTTGTGCACGACTATATTGTTTGTTCAACAACAGATCGATAATGGCAAAGCTCCGATCCTCTCGCAACAGACCGAGATGTGGGGCAATGTCAGTGGCATTGAGGTGCTCTTGGCCAAAAATTAACGCCAGCTTTTGCACCTCGTTGGCAAGGGCATCGAGGTGTAAACCGCCATGTTCTAGTAACAGTTGCCGCCCGCCGCGGTCGAGTTGTAAGCCGTGTTGGGCACAGATACGTTGTAGACGGGCGGGATACTCGTGCGGGCGCGGTGCTGGACAGGCGATGAGCTTAGCTTTAAGTAGCTTGAAAGTTTTTTGTGCCGCGGCCGAGAGCGATTTTTTGCGACAATTGAACAGCAAGGCCTGGCAAAATTTCCCCTGCACAGCCAGCAATACCTTCCACAAGCTGCGCTGCTCGTCCTTGCTGCGCACGACATACAGCCGCATGTCGGGCTGAAAGAGATCACGTTGACAGACAAGCGCAACAAGTTCGTCGGGCCGTAACTGTTGCACATCAAGACTGGTAACCTCGCTAAAATTAGCCCTGACCTCCTGCTCAGCTTGACGACGCAAATAGTCGTCTTCGCCATAAATAACGAGCATGCGTTCAGTTACGTTCACGACGTTGCATGGCAAAAGATACCGCGGTGCGCAACGTCTCTTCGACATGCTTTTGCTCATTGCGGAGGTTAAACATTTCAACGGCGGGGAAGTTTTTATCGGTATAATAAAAAACAAAAGTCAAGATGCCTTGATCACTGATTTTCACCCCCAGAAAAGTGTTGCGGCGGCGGCGAAAACCTGCGACAGCGATGCGCAGTATCGCGGCCAGCAGGCGAATGATGGCATTGTCGGTCTGGGAGAGGTGGGCGATTTTGTCAGGCGGACTTTTGCGGTGATGACGTGCAACCCGCGCGATGATTTCTTTTTCGCGTTGATTGAAGCCAAGCAGCGCGCTGTGCAAGATAATATAGTACGAATGGCGATGATAACGCTCGTGACCGATAACTTTGCCAACTTCGTGTAGCCAGGCCGCCGCCGATAACAGCTCGCGCAATTGCGTGATCTCTGTGTCAGGCAAGATGCGACGCGGCAGATTTTGCAAGACATTGAGGGCGAAGTTCAATACTCGGCGAGCTTGGCGCTGATCGCATTTGAATTTTTGGCAGACTGCCTGCACCCCCTGCCAACGTGTGTCATAATGATCACTACAGTGCTCGTAAGTATCGACGACGATGCCTTCACGCAGGCAGCAAGTAGAAATTTTCCACTCTCTGATCTTGAACCACTTGGAAATTTTTTTGAGAATCAAACCACCTGCAAGGATGATTTCAGCACGGGCAAGATCGAGGGCAAAGGCTTGCTTGATGGCCGCGGGGGTGCGCAAGGCTTCCATCTGCGCCATAATCCGCATCAGGTCTGCATGTGCCAGCACGTAGCCGTTCTCATCCTTCAGCGTCTTGCCACTACGCAGATAGTAGTCGATAGCCGCCAAGGCCTTGCCGGTCCCTGACGACACGATGGCAGTGGTAAATTCCAGCTGCGAATGTGACACGATGTTGGACTCAAGCTCGGTGGTAATGAATTCCCGCAGCTCCACGATCTCATAGGCGGTCGGCTCGTCACTGAGAAAGCGCATGCTCATCGTCACCGCGCCGAGTTTCAGCGATGTGGCGTAGTCGATGCTGTTATCAGTGCCACATATGATCTCCGTCGAGCCACCCCCGATGTCAATGCCTAGACAGCTGCGCTGAGCGAGCGATAGGCCGAAACGCATGCCGAGAAAAATCAGCCGCGCCTCCTCGATGCCGTCGATGGGCTCGATCAATACCCCACAGCTGTCCTGCACTGCCTGAATCAGCTCGTGTTGATTGACTGCACTGCGCACCGCGTGCGTGGCAACGGCTTTCACTTCCGCCCGATAACCCCTGCAAATCTCCTGCATGCGTGCGACCGCGACCTTCGTGCTGGCAATGCCCTCCGCCGACAGCTCGCCCTGAACACCGAGATGCCGACCGAGTCGCAACGGGATCTTGTCGGTATCTAGCACCGTAATTTTGCCCTGCCGCCCGATGTCTGCTACCAGCAGATGGCAAGAGTTCGTGCCGATGTCGATAACCCCGATTTTCACGGCCACGCCCCGCGTTGTCGCGGCAGATATAGCCGAGGGGCCGACTGAAGACAACAGCTACCTCAGCGCGGAGTTTTTCCCGCTTGGTGCGCGGGGGGACGCGTTAAAGTTGGGCTCGCGACTGGGGCGCACTGCCTGTCTTCACCTGCGTAAGTCTGGTGCTATTTTCCTTGGTAGTTTAAATTTTCCCTTGCTTTTGATAGTGCTTGCCGATTAAATCCCCCCGCCAGATGGCTTTCTATCCACCACAGGGACTGTGCGATGACACTCATGCTTAGGTTGCAGCGGCACGGGCGCAAATCCCGTCCCTTCTATCACATCGTTGCTACCGACATCAGAAGCCCACGGGATGGGCGTTTCAAGGAGAAGCTTGGCTATTACGACCCCAACCGTGAACCGTCTGTGATTGAGATTAATGCACCGAGATTGCAGCACTATTATCGTAACGGGGCGCAAGTTTCCGACGCGGTGCGCAACTTAACGCGTATCAAGAAGATCGCGCTATCTCGTGGCAAGCAGGAAGAAAGCGTGACGGCGAAGCCAGAGGCTGAAGCACAGGATGCGACTCAGCAAGAGGCTGAGGCAACCGCGAGAGGTCTGAGCACAAGCAGCGAGCCAGCAAGCGAGCGTTACAAAAAGCCGCGTACCGCCGTGCCAGATGATGCGGTTGAGACAAAGCTTGAGGCACAAGACACGACCCTGCCAGAGAACGAGACCGCCGTGCCAGATGATGCGGTTGAGACAAAGCTTGAAGCACAAGACACGACCCTGCCAGAGAACGAGACCGCCGTGCCAGATGATGCGGTTGAGACAAAGCTTGAGGCACAAGACACGACTCAGCAAGAGGCTGAGGCAACCGCGAGAGGTCTGAGCACAAGCAGCGAGCCAGCAAGCGAGCGTTACAAAAAGCCGCGTACTGACGTGCCATGACCCGCAATTTTTATTTGCTCACGGTGCATCCGCACTTGGTCGCGGCTTACAACCGTTGTGGGGTGTTGAAGGCCGCGGCTGACAAGGACATTGCTGCCGTTAAGGCCATCAATCTGCGTGACTTTGCCGTTGATCGACGCGGTTCGGTCGATGACAGCCCCTATGGAGGGGGCGAGGGGGCGGTGTTGCGGGTTGAGCCGATTGTGCAGGCTATGCGTTCATTACCTGAGGAGGTCGAGGTTATCCTGACCAGTCCACGTGCCCAGCCTTGGGACTACCGTGCGGCCCAGCATTATGCCGACGAACAACAGGCGCTGCTGTTTATCTGCGGGCGCTTCAGTGGTGTTGATCAACGGGTAGCGGATAATTTCGTCGATGCCAGCTACTCGATAGGCAATTTCGTCGTCGCTGGCGGTGAGTTGCCCGCCCTGCTGATGGTCGATGCGATTTTGCGCCTCATGCCTGGGGTGCTCGGCAATCAAGGCAGTGCCTATAACGATGCCTGTGATAACGAACAGAGGCATGTGCCTCTCTACACGCGGCCGCGTGTATTTGAAGGCTTGCCCGTGCCCGCCGCGCTGTTGTCGGGCAATCACCAGCAAGTTGAAGCGTGGCGCGCCGCGCAGTCAGAGGAGCAATGTCCGCCGCGGCGATAAACACCCCCCTCACTGCCATGTTCGGCTTGCGCTATCCGCTGGTCTGTGCCCCTATGTTTTTGGTCAGCAACACCCGCATGGTGCAAGCCGCAGCGGCCGCGGGAGCTGTCGGAGCCTTTCCCGCACTCAACTATCGACCGCTGACACGCTTCGCCGCGGCACTGCAAGAACTCAAGCACTGCTCAGCCTTTGGGGTAAATTTAATTATCAAGAACAATCCCCAGCTCGATGCCCAGCTCAATACTGCGCTGGCTCAACGCGTGCCGTTGATTATCGCGTCGCTGGGCAATCCGACGGCAGTCATAAAAAAAGCCCATGCCGCAGGCGTGCGTGTCTTCTGCGATGTAATTAACCTGCATCATGCCCGCAAAGCTCTCGACGCGGGTGCAGATGGTCTCGTTGCCGTCGCCAGCGGTGCAGGTGGGCATGGTGGCAACATTGCCGCGTTTGCGTTGTTGCCTGCGCTTACCGCGCTGAGCGATCGCCCGGTGCTCGCCGCAGGCAGTATCATCGACGGGCGCGGCCTGCTGGCAGCACTGGCTCTCGGTGCGGCGGGAGCTTACCTGGGCACTCGTTTTATCGCCAGCGTCGAGGCGGAGGTCAGTGCTGATTACTACCGCGCCATTATCAACGCCTCAGCCGAGGACATCGTCACCACCGCACGGGTAGATGGTTACCCCGGTAATTTTATCAAAACCGCGGCCTTGCTTGAGCATGGCATCGAGCCGAGTTGGTTCGACCTGCTAGTGGCAAAAAACAAAAAACTGCGCAGCTTAGTGGCACTATACCGGACGCGCCGAGCCCTCTACGCCCAGCCTGCGGCGAAAAAAATTTCCTACCAGACGGTCTTCGCGGCCGGTCAGGGTGTCGGAGGCATCACCAAAGTGTTGAGCATAAACGAAATTGTGCAAAATACTGTGGCTGAGTATCACGCCTTGAAAAATAATTTACCCTAACCGCTCCGCTCGCTGGACTTTTTGCCGCTTTCTCGCTCGCTACGCTCGCTGGACTTTTTGCCGCTTTCTCGCTCGCTACGCTCGCTGGACTTTTTGCCGCTTTCTCGCTCGCTACGCTCGCTGGACTTTTTGCCGCTTTCTCGCTCCTTGCCTGCCTGCGTATCTGGCAGTCCACGCATGAGGGGAACTGCGAAGAGGTTTATGGCATCTCCTGTTCTCGCCAGATAGTTAAAGGTTACGTGTCGATATTCCTCTTTTTCGTAGGGGTAAAGCGTCGTCAGTTTTTTGAAATCTGTCTGCTTGTCGACTCGGCCTGAGGCGGGGCTAACGCCGAGGATGAAGGCTATGGCGACGGGAAATGCACCCACGAATAAGTAGACGATAACAATCTCTCGCCAGAAATCTTTGCTTGTTAGCAGGGCTCTAAATGCCAGCATCGACATGATGCATATTGATGGAATAGCACCGCGCATGAGCAGATCGTTGTAGTCTCCGTAGCGAATCAAACAGAGACCAAAAAGAAAGCTGGCTAGGGTGACAATCAAGCCTCTTTCCTTTTTCAGCAGCAAGTAAAGTATGCCTAAAATCAACAAGAACTCGAATATACAGAACAGCACAAAGCCATATAGAGAGAAGCCGTGGTGTTGCCAAACAAACATAAACGGCACATCTCCTGCGCCCTGCAACAGGTAGAGGGCAATAGAGATGGCGGCGAGCGGAGCGGTGAGCAAGTTTTGTGGGGTGCAGGCGGTTCTATAACCTTCTTGGCGTGCTGCCCATAGGGCGATGGGGATAAGGCCAATGGCGGGAAAAGCTGACCACATGGAGACCATGACAATTATCACCGCGCTATATTTTACTGCCAGACGGCGATTGTATACGAACAAACTTGTGCCTATCCAGCCCCCCACAACATGCTGCGGTGTCCAAGCAAGACCGGTCAGGGCTGGCCACATTTCTCCCCAACTGATCCATATATTTGGCCAGTGCATAAAAAGTGGCGGCACATAGCCATGCAGCCACGCACCGATAAGATCAAGACCAGCAAAAAAGAAAAATACTAGGGCGGCCAAGAAAAGGTGGCTTGGCTTACGTAGATAGCTAAAAGCAAGAGCCAAGGCGATAAAAACTCCTGTTGCCGTCCAAATAAACAGCACTGCGGTCAAGTATTGTGTTCCGAAAATTTTAGCGAACAGTGCCGGTAAAACATGCCAAGCGGTGAAGTAGCGCAGAAAATATGTTTGCTCATTAAGTTCAATCACAGGTGGCCACGGATTTTGTATCAACGCATTCAAAATCGCATAGTGCTTTTCCCAATCCCAAATATCGAAGGGTGACACCGTGCAAAAATATGTGACAACGAGGGCGGTTAGCAACAGGGGTGCGTAGTTTTTAATTTTGCTCCGGGGTGGCCGAGTTTGGCCTCTTTGCCAGGAGTTGAACAGACAAAAGACGAGCGCGACTAGTGCCACAGCACTCAATAGTGTGAAGGGAAGACTGAAGGCAGCCAATAGAAACATAAATACCGGCAGAGATAGGTAAGCAAGGGCGAACACAAACATCTGCTAAATCTGTTCTTTACGTGCTGCCACTAAAATAGACATGCCACAGGGCAGGCTAAAACCATGCGCGCGCATAAATTTATGTTCTATACGGGCTAGCGTAGAGAAAATCTTCATGGGATCGATAGGTATGTTCTGAATATCATCTTTACGCCACATGTGCCTAATTAGCAGATAATATTTTAATGCGAATGCAACTGGGATTAAGAAAGAGAGGAAGTGCGTGTAGTGAAACACTGCGAACCCCGTCTTAGTTAGCAATTGGCTAAGCGAACTGCGCGAGTAACGACGGTAGTGTCCACTGGCGACATCACGACGTGAATATATAAGTTGATAAGCTGGCACTGTTAACAAAAGCGTGCCGCGTGGCTTCAGCAGCTTGTGTAGCTGTTGTAATGCCTCTGCATCGTTTTTTATATGTTCGATGACTTCAAGAGCACACACAACATCAAACTGCTGCGGGCCGATGTCGTTGAGCGATTTGAAAATTTTCACTGCCCCAGTAATATTATTTTCATCATTTGCATAATAGGGGTCATAACCGGTCATGGACAGAGAGTGGTTATGTTCGAGCAAATGTTTCAGAAACAACCCGTCACCGCAACCAAAATCTAGGAGGCTTTGGTGCTTGGTGGGGAGGGGTAAAAAGTTGCTGACGAGACTAAAACGATAGCGTCGCAGCCAATTATCCTGGCAAGATAGAGAGCAGCGGTGCATATAATTGACAGCCTTTTCAGGCGAGACTACCACTTGAGCAATCTCCTATGTCCGGACAAATCTAGGTTCAAGCCACTACTCTCGGCCTGACAACGCTGGGGATATGTGCCGCACTCGTGCGCCTGTTCGTACCAGATGCGAAACTGTTGGCCGTCAAAAGATAGCAGTGTGCCGACCTTTTCTTTTTCAAGCTGATGGGTGTGGATGTCATGCTGGGCGAGAAAGTCAGCTAGCTGTTGCATTGCCTGTTTTCTGTAACTGAAATAAAAGATTTTGATAGTATGATCACCTGCGATTGATTTTGTTTTGTAGTAGACCCAGTCAAGATTAGCGGCAAAATGCATTAGTTTATTGTGAAAATGAGTTACCGAAAGATCATGGCTACTGAGGTCATTATGATAATCTTGAGAAAACAACACATCTTGGTAATCGGTGTTTTTGCTGACAAAAGCACCAATTGTGGTATGATAAAATGCCGGTGGCGAGAAGAACTTGGTGATGGGTTTTTTGCTATAAATCTGGCTATATCCATACACGATAGAAGAGCTAAGGCTTAACAGTGCTACTAGCGTTAGGCTTTTTTTGTTGACTAGTACTGCCGCGGCCATCAGGTAATTTTTCTTCATCATCTGGAGGATAAAGATTGGAGCAAAGACAAAACCTAACGACAGTGCGGGGCTTAGTAAAATAGGGGAGAATAGATGGTCTCCATAATTTTGGACGAAAAATAAATAGCAGGCTATACAGGGAATAAAAAACATCAGGTATGATTTCATGGCAAGATTGGCTGTGCCAGCCTTATTTTGCATAAATTTACATCTGCGTGCTGTCATGTAAAGTACTGCGTAAAGCATTATTACACCGCCAACGCCATAGCCATTGAGCAAGAGTGAAAATAGTGAGTTTTTTAAATAATATAAAATATGTTCAAAGCCGTCAGCAAAGCCGGTCCGAAACATAAAGTTGGTCACGAGGTCTAAGCGGTCGCCAGAGGTAGCCATGGTAGCAAGATCGGCCTGGGGGACGCGCTGCATATGGCTGGCTATTTGGTATACCCAAAAAGCTACCGCGGCCACCGATGGGATAAAAAACAAAAAGCTTTGCTTTAGCCACTGCATCCCCTGTCGTAAAGAAATCGGGAGATTAATTTCTTTGCTGAGGATACGTATGATATAGGTAGTTAAGACAATAAAGATGAAAACCCAGCTAACTAGCATCCCGACAAATATCAGCAGCGGTTGTGCTACTCTAATGATTAGTAGAACACAGGGTGAAGTAGAGGTGGTGCGTAATATTTCCAGAAAAACAAACGACGCGAACGGCAGCAAGACAGATATATCATGAAATAATGACAGGTGATGCCAATAGAGACTGACGGCGTTATGAAATTGAATAATTGCAGGCACTAGCGCCAGCAGGGTGGCGTTTAAGTTGTCGAAGCCCAGCTTGCGGCAGACAACGAACGCTGATATACACAGCATCAATGCCAGCAAGAATTGTAGTAGATAATTCCAGAAAATCACGATCAATAACTGCATGCCGCGTTTTTCATAAATATCTGGGACAATTTCTGTTAAATCAAGCAACTTGAACAAAAAATACAATGGGTATTGAGAGCCAGGCAGATATGAAGCATAGAAGCCACGCTTGTCGATAGTAGAAGTTTCAACTGAATGCGGATACCTGTAAGCACTGAAGCGCAGTTTAAAGAAGCCTTCCTGCAGCCAGTTATTTACAGCTGCCAACTGTGTGCCCGCAGTTCCCCGGTGGGGGGAGTCGCTTAGAAAAGTTGGCACAATCCACGGTTGTCTGAGCTGCACACTGCGCGCCCAACAGAAAGTAGTGAATAAGGTGATGATGAGCAGGCAGAATATAGTGCGCTTGTATGCCGGGCGCGCGGAGGAGCTGTTCATGGGCGCAACTCGGCGGCAGGCTTAGCTTGATAGTTAAGGGTGTGGCTGTATTTAAATTGTTTTAAGTAGTTAGTATAACTGGGGGGGGGGGGGGTATAACTGCATAGAAACAGCGAAGATTGGTGCAATTGTTAATAAAAGTCTAACGAAAAACGCAGCGATGACAAGCGAGCAGCGGTTCACTGGATGCACCACATGATTAGGTAACTTTCCTTAACCTACCACAGACAGGCAGGCTTACCAATGGTGGGGTGGCAAATGTTTTTTGGCATTTTTTCATGTGCGGGGGGTACAACAAGTTGTGCTGATCGAGGAAGCTTGGGGGCTTTACAGACAACGCACCAACCAGATTACTTGACCAGGGTGGTTTATGCCGCAGCAACGGACTAGTCAAACTGAGGTTGTCGGCAACTCTGCGGTATTACGTGGTCGGTTCGCCAGCTGTTTCAATCTTTCGTGAAATTTCTGCTTCACGTCTTTACCAAGACGACGGGTGGTTTTGCTGAGTTTATCGGCATATTCTTTCGCTTGGTTGGTAGTTATCTGTTGCTTTTCACAGAGAAGAATCAGCAGGCCCAGCCCGCCGCGACAATTGACTCCGTGGTTATCACAAGACCTTCGTAACACCCTGTCGTTGGTTACACAAATGTAACTGCGTTTCTGTGCTACCGCTAGACATTGGTCGTCCACCTCAGCTGGCCCACTGCCCACTTGTAGTTTGCCGGCAAGGATCATTTCTGACGGCGTGGTCTCGATAACCTCAAAACCTCGCCGAGCACAGTCAACATCTGATAGGTCCCCCACCTCTTCGAGGACCGCGGTTAAAATATAAACCTGCCCGATATGCTTGTTAACCAAACTCAAGACACACAAAATATCGGCATTGTCATAGTTGATCACTACATTGGAATCTAAAAGTAGCTTAGTTTTATCTGTCATTATTTAGAATTAGCCTTGGCTACAAGCAAACTGTGCATTTTGCGTAAGGGGATGCCTAAAATTGCCGCAGCACGGCTCACGGTGATGTGCTCCTGCTCAACAGCCTTATAGACAAGTTCTTGTAAACGATCCGAATACATTCCATCACGGTCTTTCACCCGAAAATCTTCTTCGGGTAACGGATCTGGTTCAGTGTTGCGAGGGAGGGCTTCCCCGCGATCGCACTTATACTCAAAGTGAAATCGTCCCCAAACATTCCGGTTGGGGTATTTTTCGTGCAGACTAGATAGTACAGTTCGATAGCTTACTTTGAATTTTTTCTTTATTCGCAGAACCTGCTCAAGGAAGGACAAATCACCTGATGGCTTCCATTCCTTCTCAAGGGCAACGTCAGGTAGGAGGAAGTGTCTAGCAAAACTGCTAGCTTCTTTTCCATGCTCCTCATTTTTTTTCGTTTGCTTAGGGCCATATTCTGATCTGTGCAAGACCAGATGACCAAGCTCATATGCGGCAGTAAAAATCCATCCTTCTACAGAAATATTGCTCCAAGTATTGACAACAATAGCATCTCCTTCTTCTGTGTCGGCGACCGACAAACCAAAAAAACCATCTGCCGGGGCGGCTATCCCCCTCATCTTAATTCCAGCAGACTCAAGTAACCCACAGATATTATCAATTGGCTCTGACTCATCCAGGCCAAGAGTCTCTCGTGCCGACCGGGCTGCTTTACGGGGATCGCCTGGGGGCACTCCCGCTAACTTGAGGGGCAGTTGATCATTCAGCATGTGTTCCAGCTCGCTAAAGCGGTAGAACCACCGGCTAGTCTCGGCTAAAATCTGATCGTGATCTCCCAAGTCTCCGTTGGAACAAAACTTAACACAGCGAAGGGGACGAACAGATTCAAACAAGTGGGCTACGGGGACATCCAACACTTTGGCCATAGATTTCAACCCCTTCATGGTCGAGGGTAGTTCCCCGCTTTTTATCGCCTCGTATGAGTCCGTGGATAGCTTTGCCCTTTGCCTGAGTTCGTCATCCGTAAACCCCCTTGCTCTGATGAGCCTGTCGATGTTCTTTACAAGGTTGCTCATATCGTCACCCCCAGCGTTCACCCCTGTACACCATTTTACACATTTAGCCACTATTTTTCCAGGGTGCGCTTGTTCTAGGATAGGGCACTATCACCTACCCCGCTTGCCTACCACGCGACACTTTACACCGACAATAGAAATTCATCTTGGCCTCGCTAAAATTGTAGGGTCAATAATTACAGTATGTTATCTTCTGAAAACACCACTTACACCGACACTTACACCGACACCTTCGTTTTTGGGGGTGCGGGGGTGCAACAAGTTGTGCTGCTTCTCATGGGATTGCTACACTCGCCGCGCCCTTCATGGAGCTCTCGGTGGGCAAGAGGTGTGACAACAGCCGAGAGACTTGGGAGCAAAGACCTTACTTACCACAAACCTCCGTTATCTTGGCGAGGCGCAGCCCTACCGAGAAACTCTCCTTGAGTTAGGTGCAAGCACATGCCCTATGCAAAAAAATAATCTGGTTGCAGTATTGGCAGTATTTGCGGTCGAGTTTTCGTACGGCCTCGCCCCGCCGTTCATGGGGCTCTTGGTAGGCGAGTCTCAACGTGACAGCCAAGAGACTTGGGCGCAAGCAGAGATGGCGCGCAGAGTGGCCTGAGAACATGCAGCGAGCTAGGAAGCGAGCGATACAAAAAGCAGCGTAGCGAGCGAAGCGAGCTAGGAAGCGAGCGATACAAAAGAGCCGCAGCGCAGCGAGAAACTCGACCCCAACAGGTATAGGCACATGCCTTGTGCGAAAGAAATAATCTGATGACAAGCCTGAACGCAAGAGCGAGAGGTCTGAGAGCAAGGAGCGAGCTAGGAAGCGAGCGTTACAAAAAAGCCGCGTAGCGCGTAGCGCGCCACGCCGCAGCGCAGCGAACGGTCTTGCCGCGCCGTTCATAGAGCTCTCGGTAGGCAAGAGGTGGGGGTAACCGCCGAGAGGCAAAGACCTTACTTACCACAAACCTCCGTTATCTTGGCGAGGCGCAGCCCTACCGAGAAACTCTCCTTGAGTTAGGTGCAAGCACATGCCCTATGCAAAAAAATAATCTGGTTGCAGTATTGGCAGTATTTGCGGTCGAGTTTTCGTACGGCCTCGCCCCGCCGTTCATGGGGCTCTTGGTAGGCGAGTCTCAACGTGACAGCCAAGAGACTTGGGCGCAAGCAGAGATGGCGCGCAGAGTGGCCTGAGAACATGCAGCGAGCTAGGAAGCGAGCGATACAAAAAGCAGCGTAGCGAGCGAAGCGAGCTAGGAAGCGAGAGTTACAAAAAAGCCGCGTAGCGCGTAGCGCGCAGCGTAGCAGGCACGGCTCAACGCGACCGCTTCAGCGCCCCCCACGAGGTTGTCATTTTATCTGCTGCAACAACTGCAAGTGTGCCGTTGAAAAGCTGCGTCAATTCGAGCGGCAAGGGCACAGCATAGTCAAAGCCATCCTTGTAAGTGCCAGCATACACAGCAATCAGCGCGGGCGTATCGCCATCATTAAATAGCGGTGAGCCTGCCACTGCGGGCGAGTAAGGTATGCTACAGGTATGCAGCAGCACAGGGTGCTCGGCCTGCATGACTACCGCTCCCGCCTGACAAGCACGATAGCGGAGTGGGTAGGAAAAAAAATGCAGCAGGTCAGTCGCGAGATCGACACGATAGGACAGCATTTGCAACGCGCTGCCCTGTGCAGCACCGTTGGCAAGGGTAAGAGGCTCGTAGTCGGACATGTCCAGCCTGTGTATTTTCAGCAGCGTGATATCAAAATAGGGCACAGCTGCACTGCTGGGAAAAGAAGCGACTTCCTCGATGTCGACGTTCTCTTGCACCAAACCATCATGACCGACCAATGAAGTCAGGGCAAAATCGAATACTGGATTGTTGCCATGGAGAATGTGATTGCGCAAACCGACGAACAACGGCTCGCCGTCATGGTCTTCACCGACATAGCCGACATGAGCCACCCGCCAGTGTTCAAACAGGTCGACCACGAGGTAAAACACCGCACGCTGATGTGCAGCTGGCTTGGTGCGTAACTTGTGCCAAACATCTTCTTTCTCGCCCTCTTCGGCTGCGAACACAACCGCACCCTGCCTGTTGCTGACCTCTTCAGGTAGCCTCAGCGGGCTTGCTAACAAAATTAACCCCGCCGCCATTGCCAGATGTTTTGCTATCCTCTGCGGCAGCTTTATGCCTGTGCCGACCGGCGCGACCGCCTTGCTGACCATGGCACTACCCACGTTTGGACACATGCCAATCGTGATAACTAACAGAGCCGCGACTAAGCTCACCAAACGCATAACTCCCCCCCACTTTGCGTTGACGTAAGAATAGACAGAACTTTATCTGCGGCGACGCTATGTTTTATTTTTTCAAAAAACAATAGCTATTTCAGAAAATAAAGATCAGGACGTGATAATCGGCAGTTTAACTAGGTTGCAGAAGTTGCGGTAAACTTGCTGACATGCCTCTTCTTGGCTGAGATTGCGGATGATAGCAAAGTGTTCGATGGTCAGCGCGACGTTTTGTGGTTCGTTGCGTTCGCCGCGCACAGGGGCGAGCCAGGGGGCATCGGTTTCGGTCAGGATGCGGTCGAGGGGCAGGGTGGCAAGCATGCGTTGAAAACCTTGATTGACACGTGAGTTAGCGGGGATAGAAAAATAATAACCCTGCTCTTCAGCGAGGCGTTGCGCTAGTTTTACTTTGCCACAGAAGCAGTGCAGGTTAACGCGGGACACACCGTGATGGATGAGCATTTCCGCCACTCGGCGTTCACGCTTGCGGCTATGCACGATGACAGGCAGATCGTGTTGCATGGCAACTTCGCACAGATGCAGAAAGACTCGCTCTTGGGCTGCGAAAGTTTCTTCGCCTACAAGGTGTCCATCGAGGCCGCATTCGCCGATGGCGAGCAGCTTGCCTTGGGCAGCTTGGGTGGCGATGAAGGTGATCTCGTCTGCGGTGGAGAAAGGCTCGACCGTGTCAGGCAAGATAACAGGGTAGATACCGAGTGCGGGCTGCACAACCTCGTACTGCTGTGCCATGGCGAGAATAGTGCGGTTAGAGCGTGGCTCAAGACCGTTGACGACGATGTGGCTCAGCCCCCGTGCGATCGCATTGGCAATCACCGTGTCAAGGTCGGCCGCGAAGCGTTCGTGGGTTAGATGGGTGTGGATATCGATGTAGGACACAGGCATGCCTCACACAGCAAAACAGCAGCGGCAACAGCAGTATCATTAAAACATACGGCGATCCTGATGACGAGGCTAAGATTGTGCCGCAGCCGCCTTGGCGACTCGTGAAACCACTCCTTGAAGCGCTATCCTTCCTCGCCCTCTCACCCTCGCTCTTGACTTCACTCTCGCTATCGCTCCCGCCACCTGCCTCTTCGATCAGCGTTGCCGCCGTTTTCCCATCGGCGCACTCGATCCCGACGGAGACGAAATTTTGCAAGCCACGGCTGAGTGCGGCATCTATGATAGTTGCACAGTTGCGTCCGCCAGTGAGGTTATAGTCTGCCATCAGCAAGGAATCGATAAAATCACGCAACCGTGTCTGTGGCGTAAAGTGGCGCACCGCATTGAGAGCAAGCCTGTTCACTTCATCAGCAGGCAGAGCAAATTCAGTGCGCAAATCCCACAGCATCGCGGACAGCACTTGCCCCTCGATGTGGATTCCAAACCCATATAAATCACGCCAACTGTAGCCGTGATCTGCAAAGCGCATACATCTATCCCGCTGGCACATCTGTGAACCAGGCAGGCAAATGCTTTCCGCCAAACAGGGATTGCCAGTTCTAGCAAACGTGAAGTAGTCAGCCAAGCCTTCGTGAATAGCTCCAGCTTCGCCATTGGTGGCAGGCAGATACTGGTAGATGACGTGATGCCCGAATTCATGGGCGATAACATCACCGTCCAGGGCCAAGTTTTGCAAGCTGCGCCCGTCACCGTCGCCAACAAAAATAAACGGGGTCGACATAGTGCCGTCCCCATGAGGTAGGGGAGGAGCATAGAAGGCGTTGTTGGGATTCCTGATATTGCGTATGGGGTCATAATTGGCATGCACCAGCAGGACAACACGGTCGCGGCCATACCAGCGGAAGCCGTGCTCATAAAACCACTCAAACATTAAATTTGCATGCGCAAAAGCACTGACCTGTGCCATCCTTTTATCCGTGTCGGGATAGTTGAAAATATTGCTTGGTTCTGACAGTTGCCAAGTTCTTTGACCATCCTCACTTATGGCCGCGGCCTTAAAGCGTTCGTTGGTCATGATACCGCGCTCTTGGATGTCAATGAAAAATTGCTGCTTACTGCCGCGCTCCGAGTTTTCTGGGTAAACGTGGAACTCCCCCTGCAAGTCGTAAAACTGCCGCTGCACATCCAGCACCTCGTTACCATCCGTGCGCACCCGATACGGTAATGCACCCACCCGCACGTTGAAATCGTAAACAGGCACGTAGCCCTGCAACGTCGCCAACAAACAGCGCGTCACTGCATCGATGCGGAGCACCTGTGGGGCGAACACTGCCGTGATCAACTGGCGAGCTAGTTCACGTGCTGGCCACACGAAGGCGCTGCCGTCCCACACGGCCCGCGGATAACGCCCGCGCTGGTAGACACCCCCATTATGCAAATGTGTCAACGCCGTGGTCAAGTCGCAGACATCATGTCCCTGCAAGCGATAGCGATAATCGACCCGCTGCTTGTCACGCCGCTGCGCGACAATTTGCAGAGCATTGTCAAGCCCCTGCTCGCGCAACAACAGCTCACCATATCCCTGCAGATCGAGGAGACCATGCTCATAGAGTGCGTAGCGCGGTGGCAAGCTATCTCTCTGGTAGGGGTGTAAAGCGAGCACCGCATGGTCATTGACGGGTTTATCCTTCCACAACCAAGGCATGTCACTGCGCACGAAGGCTGCCAGACGACTAGATAGCGTCAAAGATAAAATAGAGCATATTAGTAATTTTATCTTTACTGTCACTAAACTTCCTATTGCACACTACCCCACCTATCTTATCGGCAATTCGTAAATTTATATTTATAAAATTTGGCGCTTTCATAGTTTTATACTTTAATTTCAGCTAGTTAGAAAAAGCGGCAAAAATCAGTGGTAATTTTCCACAGGGTATGTGAGTAACTCCGCCTTTCGTCCTGACGGTCTCTGTAGTGGCAACGTCTTTAGCGGAAAGCTCAGAAGATGGGCAATGTCCTCGTATTTTCTGGAAGATATTATGGTGCGATGCAGGGGCTAGATCGCTACCGTGAGACCGAGACTTACCGCTTGGGTGGTGGTGTTGCGCGGCCAATGACGGCGAAAGCCATAGGAAAGTGAAACCTTGTTGTTGACCAGCGTCAGACCCGCGGCAAACTCACCGCTCTTGTCGACCAGCGATTGTCCATAGGCAGCAAGAACCCGCACGGCATCGTAGACGCGCACCGAGCAGGAGGCAATGGCACGGCGTTCGGGCTCGCTACGCCCTTGCTCAAACAGGGCAACTCGTTGTCGCTCGCGATAATCGAGATGCACTGCAATGTCGCCACGCGGCGTGACCAGCCAAGCTACACCAGCACGGATGGTGCGGGGGGCAAAGTCTCTGACCTTGCGGTTGGCGAGATTGTTGACAGCTGCACCGACGCGCAGGGTCGGAGTAAGGGCGATGGCTGCACCGAGACCCGCGGTAATGCCAGTGTGCTTATCGTATGTGGTTGAGTCGTAGCGATGTGTGGTCGAGGTCAGGGCGGGCAAACCGTGCACCGCTTCGTTAAACTGAAAGCCCTCGATATACTGCCCACTGACACCCAGTGCTATCTTGCCCAGCATGCCAGAGAGGGCCACACTACCACGTCGCTCGATAGGCGAGTCGAGCTCGGTATGCAGGAAGCCATGCCCGTCGAATTTTTCGTGAAAGCCTGTATAGAGCACACCCGCGGCGATCTTCGCCGTCTTGCCATCGACGATGCCGACCTGATAGAAGCCACGCCCTGTTGCAGGCCAGTTGTAGCCGAGCGAGATGCGGTAGTCACGGGCGAGCGCCACCATCGCAGGGTTAAGCACTACCGCGGCCACGCCGTTGTCCGCGACCATTGCGGCATGGCTCAAGCCGATGCTGTAACCACCGCTGGCCCGGTATTCATCGGGAATACCGACCGCCTGTGCAGCCGTCGCTAGTGCCAGCAGTAGCGTTATCAGTAGCGTATGCGTCGCCCATCTCCATCTGTCGGTCAGTTTGTCTTGAGCTCCTGCTTTTTGGTGTAGCCAGCGATGTTGCTGGTGACGATCTTGAACGTGCTGTTCATCGACTCCAGGGTCACAAACGAATCGGCTATTGATTTTATTTTACCAATAATGCCACCGCTGGTCACTACTTCGTCACCAACTTTTAGACTTTGTAACAGCTGCTGGTGTTCACGTGATTTCCTCGCTTGCGGGCGAATGATGAAAAAATACATCACGACCAGCAATCCCAGTGGCAGGATCAGCATCTCCATGAAAGAAGGCCCCGGTGGTGGGGCCGCGGCTTCGGCCAACGCAGTGGTAGATAAAAAGTTCCAACTCATTGCCGTTCTCCTTGTATATCGACATCGATAACGCCTCGTGTGGCGACAAACTTACGCAAATTCTTCAGCAGGCGTGCTTCCAACTGCCGTGCTCGTTCTCGTGTTACACCATAGCGGTCTGCCAGTGCCTGCAGGGTCAAGGGCGCATCGCTGAGCACCCGCTCGTCCAATACCGCCAGCTCGCGAGCATCGAGCGTAGTTCTGAATTCAGCCAGTGCATGGCCGAACTTTTCCCGCAACTGCGCGGAGGCCACCACCTCTTCGAGGTTCTCACTAGCCTGTGGCAACAGATTTAGCAAGTTACGATTGCCATCGTCATCCCGTGCTGCTGCATCGAGCGAGACATCGGGGTTGTCGATGCGCTGCTGCATCTCAATGACATCCTTCTCTCGCACTTGCAGATTGGCGGCAATCATCTTGGGATCAACCCGATCGTAGGCCTGCAACAGACGCTCAGCTTCTCGGCGCAGGTTGAAAAAGAGCTTGCGCTGTGCCCTGGTCGTGCCGATTCTCACCTGACTGCGGTTGTCCATGATAAACTTCAGAATAAAGGCTCTTATCCACCAAGCCGAGTAACTCGACAGCTTCACCCCCTTGTAGGGATTAAATTTTTTGACCGCCTGCATTAAGCCATAGTTGCCTTCCTGAATCAAATCGAGCAGGTTGGACTGTGTCTGCTTGAAATCGTTGGCAATCTTGACTACCAGACGCAGATTAGCTGTAATCAGGCGGTGTGCCGCCTCGATGTCCCCCTGCTCAAAGTGCGCTACTGCCAGCCGATGCTCCTCCTCCGCCGACAGCAGCGCATACTGGTTAATTTCACGCAAATACAGCTGTAGCGGGGTCAGCTTGACCAGACTTTGGTTGGATTTCATCACTGCGGGGAGATTGCGTGCCATGTAGGTCCCGAATATGACAAGGCTAGCACTATACACTATTTCGGTCACGACGAGCAACAAATGTTTGTCTTTAAATAATTAATATACTATTGCAATTTTTATTGTTTTTGTTTATTATATAATAAAATAGAGACGTTATCGGGTTTCGCATATCTACCTAACCAGACAAGGATTTTAGCCGTAAAATCCTATTTTGCCAAGGTGCTCGCTGCGCTGCTTTCCGTATCGCTCGCTTCCTAGCTCGCTTCGCTCGCTACGCTGCTTTTTGTATCGCTCGCTCTACGAGGCTTTCTTGCCGCTTCCTAGCTCCCTCGCTCCTTGTTCTCAGGCCACTCTGCGCGCCATCTCTGCTTGCGCCCAAGTCTCTTGGCTGTCACGTTGAGACTTGCCCACCAAGAGCTCCATGAACGGCAGGGAAAGACCGTGCGCTGCGCTGCGGCTTTCTGTATCGCTCGCTTCCTAGCTCGCTCTTTGCACTCAGACCTCTTGCTATTGCGTTCAGATTATTTTTTGCACAAGGCATGTGCCTATACCTGTTGAGGTCGAGTTTCTCGGCAGGGCTGTGCCGTGCCAAGATAACGGAGATTTGTGCTAAGTGGTGTATTTGTTCCGCTCGCTGCTTTCACTCAGACCTCTCGTTATTGCGTTCAAGCTTGTCATCAGATTATTTCTTTGCACAAGGCATGTGCCCATACCTGTTGAGGTCGGGTTGCACGCGGCTTCCTTGCCGCTTCCTCGCTCGCTACGCTCGCTGGACTTTTTGCCGCTTCCTCGCTCGCTACGCTCGCTGGACTTTTTGCCGCTTCCTCGCTCGCTACGCTCGCTGGACTTTTTGCCGCTTCCTCGCTCGCTACGCTCGCTGGACTTTTTGCCGCTTCCTCGCTCGCTACGCTCGCTGGACTTTTTGCCGCTTCCTCGCTCGCTACGCTCGCTGGACTTTTTGCCGCTTTCTAGCTCCAGGTCTGCGACGTGCCAAGATAACGGAGCTGCGCGAGGTGGTAATATGGCTATCTCTGTGCTAGGATGGAAGGACAATTGAGAGGATAGAGATGGGTATTCCCGGCATTCCTGAACTGCTCGTTATCTTTGGTGTGGTGGTGCTGTTGTTTGGGGCTAAGCAGCTACCGAAGCTTGGCGGTGCAGTTGGTGAAAGCATCAAGAACTTCCGCAAGGGCATCAAGGACAAGGACAAAGACACCACCGCATTGCCTGATAAGAATGGCAGCAGCACTGACAAGCAACAGGACTAGGTAGGTGGTGCGGGTGTTGGCGCAACCGGTGACGTTGCTGGGTGCGTTTTTTTTGCGGCGCATCATCGGGCTGGGTGCGTTTCTGATTTTTTTGCGCCAGGCACTGGCAGAGGTCTGCCGCCGCCCGCTGCGGCTTGATCGTATTTTCATTCAGCTGGAGTTCATCGGCATCAAGTCGCTGCTGATTATAGTCATCACAGGCTTCTTCGTCGGTGCCGTCTTTGGCCTGCAAGTCGGCAGTATCTTCAGTATTTTCAGTGCCGAAAGCCTGACCGGCAGTGCCACGGGCCTGGCTTTGACACGCGAGCTAGCCCCGTTGATCACCGCCTTTTTGATTGCTGGGCGAGCTGGCTCAGCGATTACGGCGGAGCTCGCGGCGATGAAAGTCAACGAGCAAATTGATGCGATGGAAGCGATGGGGGTTAACCCCCTCAGCTATCTGGTGAAGCCACTACTGATTGCCTCAACAGTGATGATGCCATTATTGTGCATTTTTTTTATTTTGCTCGGCATGATCGGTTCTTATGTGTCGGCGCTGTTTATTTTTGATGTCTCGGAAGGAATTTTTCGCGAAAAAGTTCTGGAGTTTATCGTCATGCAAGATGTCATCGCGGGTCTGGTCAAGGCAGTTTTCTTCGGCCTGGTTATCGCGACCGTCGCCTGCAACTGTGGCTTACATGCACGGGGTGGCGCACGTGGCATCGGCGAGGCGACCACTACCGGTGTGGTTACCAATCTGTTGAGCGTGCTCTGTCTCGATGTCTTAATTACGTGGATTCAAGTTTCCACCTAAGGCGGTCATGATAGCTTTCGAGAACATTTCCAAAAAATTTGGCAACACCACCGTGCTCGACGAAATCTGCCTGCAAATTCCTAAAAACAAAATAACCTTCATCATCGGCAGGTCAGGGGAAGGCAAGTCTGTCACCATCAAGCATATCATTGGTTTACTGCGTCCTGATAGCGGGCGCATCATCGTTGACGACGAGGAAATTACTACCTTCAATACGGCACGAATGCGCCAGCACCGCAAAAAATTCGGCATGCTGTTCCAGCACTCGGCACTTTTTGACAGTATGAGCGTGCTCGATAACGTCATCTTCCCCTTGCGTGAGCATACCAGCTTGAGCCGCCAGGCAATGCGCGCCAAAGCCGAAGAAAGCCTCGCCCGTGTGGGACTTGGCGACGTGCTGCAACGCTATCCGAGCGAACTCTCGACAGGCGAGCAAAAACGCACCGGGCTAGCTCGTGCCCTCGTTAACGATCCACATGTGTTGCTCTACGACGAGCCAACTACAGGCATGGACCCACTTATCGCCGAGATGATCGACAACCTCATCGTCAAGATCAACACTGAACTGCCAGAGGTGACCTCGGTAGTAATTTCGCACGACATCAAGGCAACTCTCGCCACTGCTGACCAGATTATCATGATCTACAAGGGCAAAGCTGTGCTGGAAGGTGACCCTGCAACCTTCCGCAATACCCGTGATCCGGTCGTCGGGCAGTTCATGGCGGGTCGAGTTGAGGGGCCGATGCAATTTATTTAATTTCCTGTTTCGTCTAGGCAAAGATGGCTAATTTTTTATACTGTTAAATAAATATTCATCAAGGCTAAAGGAAAGCTTTCCGAAATAGAGACGTGACCGATAGGAGTATGGCGATGAGGCCATTTGGAGTTGAGTTCAGAGTTGGCATTTTCATCTTGCTGGCGAGTGCTGCCATCATCGTTATCTTTTTCTTTTTAAATCCAGACAGTTTCCGCGGCGGCGATTACAAGACCTACTACACAGTCACCGATAATGCTGAGGGTATTGTTGAGAAAACGCATGTCAGGACTAATGGCGTGACAGTAGGGCGGGTAGCGAAGATTATCCTGTTGACCAATAGAACCAAAATCATGCTCGAAATCCAAGCGGATGTTGATGTTCCTATCGAATCGGTGGTTGAAATAAGAAGTCGGGGCTTGTTGGGGGACAAGTATGTTGAAATCGTGCGCTCACCCTTGACCGAGATGGCGGCAGACGGCGCGGAATTGGCTAGTTCTAGTGACAGCCTCAGTGCTGAAGAAGTTGTCGCCTACATGGGACGCATTGCCAAAGACATCAAGAAAATTACCCAGTCGCTAGCTGGTTCTCTTGCCACCGAACAGGGTCAGGATACTATCAAGAAGATTTTCGAGGACATGTCTGGCTTGCTGGCTGATTTGCGCAGCGTAGTGAAGGAGAACCGCGGTGAGGTCGCGGCAACGGTGTCACACTTGCAACGTGCCGCCGCGGGGGTGGAGCGAGTGGTAGCCAGTAGTGGGGATAATCTCGAACAGATTCTCGTCAATCTAGAAGAGGTCAGCACTTCCTTGAAGACGGTGTTAGGCGAAGAGGGGCGACAAAAATTCAACTCTATCCTGACCAAGTTCGACGACTCGATGGCTGACATCAGAGAAACGGCAGGCAACATCAAGTTGGTCTCAACCAACCTCCAAGAGGGCAAGGGCACACTAGGCAAGTTGCTCAGCGACGATGAGACGATCAACAAAATCGAACAGACGCTTGACAGTGTCAGTGAAGTGCTGTCGCCCGCGAGCAAGTTGCAGGTCGAGGTCGATTATCATAGCGAGATGCGTACCAATAACAGTTCGCAGCACTACTTCAACTTGCTGTTTAGAACCCGACAGGACAAGTATTACCTCTTCGGGGTGACTGATCTCGGCGAGCGGGTTACCGTCACCCGCAAGGACACGACCCCGCAGCAGGATGGCAGTGAGCATGTTTCATATCAGAAGGAGACCATTACCGACGACAAGGCTTTGCGTTTCAACGTGCAATTTGCCCGCCGCTGGTACGATGTTGCCCTGCGCTTTGGTCTGTTTGAATCTAAGGGCGGGCTTGCCTCCGACCTATATCTGCTCGACGACCGTCTACGTTTGACACTGGAAGCCTTCGACTGGAACAGCGAGGGCAGTGAAGTGCGCAAGGTGGCACACTTCAAAGCCTATGCCAAGCTCGTGTTTTTACGCCATCTTACCCTGGTGGCAGGCATCGACGACCCTACTCGCCTTGCCAAAGGCAGCAATTCCTTGCGCAACAACCTCAATTACTTCTTCGGGGCTGGATTTTCCTTCACCGACAACGACCTAAAAGGCTTCCTCGGTACCGCAGCACTGGCTTTTTGATATCTAACGCGAATGGCGCGCTACGCGCTACGCGGCTTTCTGTATCGCTCGCTTCCTAGCTCGCTGCATGTTCTCAGGCCACTCTGCGCGCCCTCTCTGCCTGCCCTCAGACTTCTCGGCTATTGCGTTCATGCCTGCCTACCGAGAGCCACATGAACGGCGCGGCAAGACCGTGCGAAAACTCGACCACAAATACTGCCATTTTGCGGTCAGATTATGCTTTTAGGTAAAGCATGTGCTTATACATGCTCAGGTCGAGTTTCTCGGCAGGGCTGTGCCGTGCCAAGACAACGGAGGTTTGGGCCAAGTGGTGTCCTTGCCCCCAAGTCTCTCGGCGGTTGCCCCCACCTCTTGCCCACCGAGAGCCACATGAACGGCGCGGCAAGACCGTGCGAAAACTCGACCATAGATATTGCCAATACTGCAAACAGATTATTTTTTCGCACAAGGCATGTACTTGCACCTATCTCAGGGGAGAGTTTCTCGGCAGGTCTGTGCCGTGCCAAGACAACGGAGGCGGGGGCTAAGATAACGGAGATTTGTGCTAAGGAAGGTCTGTGCCTCTCGCGATTGCATTCAGTTTATTTTTTCGCACAAGGCATGTCCTTGCACCTATCTCAGGTCGAGTTTCTCGGCAGGGCTGTGCCGTGCCAAGACAACGGAGATTTGTGCCAAGACAACAGTGGCACGTGCCAAGACAACGGAGGTACGGGCTAAGTGTAGTGACCCCCTGAAAAAAATCCGATATTCACGTTATCTAACAGGGTGGGTTAAGACCCGTTGTTGATTTGTTTTTCTTGTGACAGCCTAACGCGAGTAAAAGGGACGAAGCGGCGTTTGGAATGCCACGTGCGACGTTTGATGGTGGCGGGAATATGCACCAGCGAACGCACACTGTTGCCCAACTCAAATTCGCTGCGGTAAACTTCGCCCGTGCGAGCAATGTCGGTCGTGCCATAAAGCTCAACATCGCCTTTGCGGGCCGAACGCAAAATCAAACCACGCGGCAAGTCAACCTTCACCGCCGCGAGTTTTTTGGTGCGCACATAAGGCCACTCTTTCTTGGTCAAAATATCAAGATCGAGTTGATCGAGATAGCTGCGGTAGTCCTTCTTGGCAATAATTTCTTTGGCAAAGTCTGTCCACAATGGCAATGCACCTACACCACCATAGACCCTGATACGACCATGCCGCATGGTCTCATTGAGGTCGTAACCGAGATAGGACGAGATAACGTAACTGTGCGACGGATCAAGTGGTTTGTGACGTTGCACAGGATAAGGGAAAAAACCGGCAAAGTAACTCGTAGTAAAATCGTTGGTCGTCCCTGTTTTACCAAATGCTGGTATTCTCACATAAATCTTGCCATCTTTCTGTTTTTTATTTTTATCGATCACCTTGTCCTTATCGCTGTCTGCGTCGAGCACTACGTGCAACTCACCCCGTGCTCTGCGCCCCGTGCCATGTGTCACTACCTTGCTTAAGATTTCCCGCATCTGATCGGAGTTCGCCCGTGATGAGATCGTCGTCACCGTCGGTTTTGCCTCATACAGCACCGCCCCCAAACGATCTTCAATGCGTTGAATGAAGTTGAGTTGATTGTCAGAGCCATTTTCGTAAAAACGATAGATCTTGCCATCAATGAAAGTCTGATACAGCTTGGAAACCTCCGCCGTCGTCACATCGTTAGTGCCTAGCGGATACGACAACACTGGCTCAAGTGGCGAAGCTACCCCCATGCGCTTGCTCAATGCCAGCAAGTAGTTCAGGCCTGCCGCAATGCGAAAATCACGATGCTGATAGTAGCGATACAAGTCGTAGCGGCTCTCCTGTGCCATCACTTTCTGGTAATTACTATCAACCGCGGCATTGAGTTTTTCCAACAGATGCACTGCCAAATACCCGTCGAGACGCACATCACGGGGTGTAATGCCTGCAGCACTGCGCGTCGGGTCACCCCCACCCCAAACTGCCTGCACGTCCTGCCGATGCAAGCGTCGTCCCGCGACACGGCGGTGGTATTCCAATTCCTCAATAGTTACTTTGTCGTCAGCGTAATCTTCAATGTGCAACGGCAAAAAATAGCCCAGCTCAGGCCGTGCACCACGTGATGGCAACACCCGAAAACGGGCTAAGCGCTCACGCAGAGCCGCATCCCGCACCGAAGCACCACCTGCGGCTGCGATTGCGTCGGTGATCGCTTGCCAGTCTTCCCGCAAAGCCTGTGCCGCGGCATTGAGACGTGTCAAGTTGTTAGCCAGCAAGTTGATACGACGTTTGCGCTCTCGCACACTCATCTCTTCATTCTCTTCAGAAAAAAGCTCTGCTAAACCACGCTGATAGTCTTCACCCCACCAGATTTTTTTCAATCGTCGTTGCACCTTCTCCTGTTCAGCAAAAACAAGATCGGGGGCCAGATCACGAATAGCATTATCCAGCTGAAACATCTTGATGCCGTTCGGCTCTAAACGCACACCTAATGCCTTCGTTACTCGCCGATGATAAATCTTCGTCGGCTCGCCCGACTTGGGCATGAGGTCAAGAAAAGCCATCAATTGCTTGAACTGTTTGAAATTTAGTTTTGACACGAGGTTATACGCCAGGGATACCGAGGCCAAATTCTCTGACATGATCCCCGCCCACAGCATCGAGACATCCTGGTAAGGACTCGGATGATCGGGACGCGGCGCATAGAAGCTACCTTGATAGGGGAAAATCTGGCGCTCGTTGTCGAGTTGATCGAGCACCGACCACCCCAACTGCAGGGCGGCATAGTAGACTATTGCCTTAAAGACCGAGCCAGGCGGACGCTTGGCGGCCAGCGCACGATTGAAACCGATAGTGTCGAAACCCGACACCACCGCCCGCACATTACCTTTGTCGATGGCAATCAAGCCACCGTTGATAAGTGGATACTTGTGTAGCTCGACCACGGCCTCATGCGAGCTCTCATCGTAAGCCTTAACCTCGACGAACAGCACATCGCCCTTGCGTAGCGTCTGCAATAATTGCCGCAGATGAAAATGATAGCCCTCCTTGTGGCCGTTGGGCAAATCAAGCAAGCGCGCATAGCGCACCAAAGATTCACGCGGAATTGTGCCTTTGGCCAAGCCAAAATCAAGGCTAATCTCCTCCTCGCCCTTTTTGCTAACGATGTCGATCACCTTGCCATAACAAAACTGCTCCAATTCCAAACGACGCAACACTTTAAAACGTGACCGGTCCTCGGGCTGAAAGCCTTTCAGAATTGTCTCCAACCGCGATAAATTGCGCCGCATGGCAAGCTGTGCCGTCTCCTGCAAAATACTGTCGATGGTCGTAATGATACGCAAACCAGCGTGATTTAGCTGGGCGGCATTGTCCAGGCCAAGCGCATCGAGCAACTCACGATGCCGAAACTGCTTGCGGATGGTGGACACCAGTGACACCTCGCCGCTACGAAACTTGCCGCGGCGGTAAGGAATAGGCTGGCGCAACGCCTCCTCAAACTCCTGCTGCCCAATCCAACCCTGCTCATACATGCGCCGCAACACGTAGTTTTTGCGCTCAAAAGCGTGCTCACGTGCCTGCTGCCGTGCCGCCTTGGTGTACTTGATGAAGGGGTTATACTTGCTAGGCCCTTTGACCGAACCAGCGATGAACGCCGCTTCGACGAGGTTCAACTCCTGCACCTCCTTGTTGAAGTAGTAGCGCGCCGCAATGCCGATGCCATTGCCGTTGGCGGCGACATGAAACTGGTTGAGGTAGAACTCCATAATCTGCCGCTTGTCATACATGCGTTCGAGTTGCAAGGCGGCGATGATCTCACGAAATTTGCGGGCAAAAGAACGCTCCCAACGACCGAGTATATTCTTTACCGTCTGTTGGGTGATGGTTGAGCCACCCCGCCGAAAACGCCCTTGCTCGACCCCCTCAACGAACGCCTTAGCAATCGCAACCAGATCAATCCCGCGGTGCTGATAAAAATTCTTGTCCTCGGAGGCGATGACGGCATTGATGACATAAGCAGGCACATCACGTATCTGCACATAACGACGATGCAATCCCGCAAAAAAACTGCCGATAGGACGCTCGCCATCGGCAAAATAAATCGTCGTCTCTTCGTTCATGCGAGCCAGAATAGTAGACTTCTGCAACTCGCTGGTATCACCGACGTGCATCTGCACCCAGATGACCAAGCCCAGGCCGACAACAGCAAAAAAACCTGCGACACCGAGCAGAAAAATTGCCACGCAAAATTTGGCTAAACCACGCCCTAGACTCGCGAACACAGACGCATCCCACTAGGAAGAAAGAGGTTGCTGCTGGTGCTGACGCGGCTGCTGGTAACTCTGCCGCGGCGGAACAGCTCGCTTCTTGCGCAAGCCAGCTCGCTCCAAATCATCGGGAAAACTAGATTGAAACGAATACTCCCGCACCGTCTTGTCATCATTCCAGAAAAATTTAAGTTCCCTGACATAGCTGCGCCCTACAATGCGATAGTGGTAAAGACCATAGCTCCAAGTCTGCACGCCGCTAGAATTGCCCACCATGAAAGGCGTGCCCAGCATCATCAGCACTTCCCGTTGATGGGTCTTTTCCTTCTTGATCCAACTAAGATCGGCGGGGAAATTGCGCCCTTTGGTGACACAGGCCCCCGCACCAGCCGCCAACAACACCACCAACAACACATTAAGTCTACTCATCAACACCACCCACAAGTTACCGCAGCAACAAGTATCTTAATGTATAACCAGCGCAATTACCAGCGTCGTTAAAACTGCAGCTGTCGAGTCGCAGCTTGCCCCGCTTCAGGCGTAGCCTCTCGTCCCCTCTCCAGCGAACGCGTGCGCAAAATATCCTGCAACTGAAACCCAATCAAGGACTTAGGCACCCAAAACAAAGTCGCTAACTCGCTAATCATGTTGCGCCGCGAATCAAGCTCGCCCAACTCACGTCGTAACATATAGCGCGGAGCCAACAACTCCAATACGAACAGATGTTGCTCGAACTTAACCAAATCTGCGTCGATCTTGCCCAGTTCAGGGAAACGCCCCCGCTCACCTTGCAACAGCACCCGCGCCAAATCCGACACCACACTCATCCGCGTCTGTGGTTTGAGATCGCCCTTCTTAAACTGAATGCAGTATTGGCCTGACTTCACCCGCAGGATACGACTCAAGCGGTCGACGATACCAGCTGACTGTGCACTAACGAAAGAAAAAAAGCGCAACACCTCTGGTAAATACAACGGTGGCACAACAAACTCACACTGCTTGTGCAGAGACGCAACAAAGTTCGTGCACCGCTGCCGCACTATCTGCACCCGCTGGGCATCAAGCGTGGCAATCTCCTTGAAACCGTCACGGTAGCTATGTGCCTGATTATATTCGTAAAGCGCCTCATCAAGACCCACACCGCCACTGACGATGTCGTAAATCAAGGCAACCTCAACCCTCAGCGTAACCGCAAGCTTCTCCAGTGCAAACACCGAACGCACGTTTTTTTTGCCCCGCTTCCAGTGACTACAATCAGAAGGATTGAAGCCGAGAATAGCGCCGACTTCCTGATCATGTACCTTGTATTGTTTGCGCTGACTGAGCACCCTCTGACAGAATTTAAACAGCTGCACTGAATGAGGAAACTTGGCGGCTTTGGCAATCTTCATCACCCCTCCCCCCCTATTAGGCGGATCAAGCTTAGAGACCTCCGGCCCCACAGCCATCACCAGATAAACACATGCCATTTACTTCAATTTTAACTTGGCTAAAAACAAGCGTCAAGCTATCTAGCTATTTTTTTAAACAGAATTATCGTTTTAGGAATTTTTTGGATGACGACGTTAACTTCGTGGAAATCTCTCTTGTTTTTTAAAAAAAATAAAAATCATTTTCGTTTTGCACCAAGAATAACTTCACCCAGAGTAAACCCTGTCAGCAACTTAAAAAGAATAAAGTAGGCGCTCAGCAATGCCGCGCTGGCGATGGCGACTTCGTGCAGGGTGAAGCGTTCGCTCAATGCAAACAACACATCGGCAGGCGCGGGAAGACTATCAGTAGTAGCGTAGTGGGCTGCAGTGGTTGCCGCCAACAACGAAGCGCCGATGATGAGCAGGTCACAACCCCAGGCCAACACACTCCAAAAAAAACTCCAGTGCACCTTGGGTGCGGTGCGGGCCGGCCGCCCTTTGCTGGCAACCTGGGCCGCGGCAGGAGCAGAACGTTGCTGCGGCATTGGCGGGCGTTTTTTCTTGTTAACAAGGCTGCCAATGCCAATACCCGCGGAAAGAGCTTCGATCGCGGTAGCATCGAGTTTGTAGCCGCGCGCATCGTGTTGACTGCCGTCGCTTGCCTCTATCTCCATACCTGCAATTATAGCAGGGACGCGTTACCCACAACAAGTCTCTACCTGCACATGGTGACATCGACGTGCAGCACGGCACGACCTTGCCGATCAAAAACACTGAGACTGCATGGCCACGAACACACGTCGCCGCAGCGCATTAAAACTTGGCACCAGGCGCGCGTTAATCGTGCGGTTGGTCAGCAGCACACTATAGCTGCCGCGTTGCGTATCGAGCCAAAAGGACGTGCCCGTGAAGCCGAGATGCCCGAGCAACATACCTTGGCTTGACAACACTCCCTCCGCACCGCGCTGCATCCCGAACAGGCAAGTATGCGTCGTGGTGGCGAGCATGGCAGTGTTCTGGCGCAAAATTTCCTGACCAACACCATGCGCGTACAAGGCACACAGGTAGGCAACCAGATCCTCACCGCGGCCAAACAGACCTGCGTGGCCGCTGATTCCTCCACAGGCGGCGCAGTTTTCGTCATGCACCTCACCTTGCAGCCAACGCTCTCGGATGTGGCAGTAGGCGGTAGGAATCGCCCGCGCCCGTGCCGCGGGACAAAAACCAAAGTGCTGCTGTGGCACAAAACGCAGCTGTGTGTGGCAAAATTCTGCCAACAAAGCACCTAGTGATTTTTTTTGCTGAATTTCCAAGCAGAGACCAGCAAGCATGAAGTTGAGATCGCTGTAGCGCGGTTGCCGCGCCTGCAACTGTGTCGCACTGCGGTTGAGCATGGCAATGATTTCCGCCGCCGAGAGGGTGCGTGCCTTATCCAGTGTGCCAATCCAGAAATTGCGCCAGGCAGGTAAGCCACTGCGGTGCGCAAGCAGGTCGGCAAGGCTCAACTGTGCCAGCGTGTCGCACAGCTTGTGGTCGCTGTCTTGCAACAGGGTCGCGATAGGGGCATCGAGACATAGCGAGCCTGACTGGGCGGCGTTAACACATAGCGGTAGAGTCACCAACGCTTTAGTGAGACTAGCAAGGTCGAAAACCAGACAAGCATCGGGCTGATGGGTAAAGGTGTAGCGCGGTTGCGGCTCTCGCAGCAGACCACAGCTGGCATAGACATGGGAGAAAATACCGCGCTGCAGCTGTGCCTGCAGCAATTCTGCGGGTGTGTCGGTCATCGCGTTGACTCATTACGAAAGCGCTGCCGCCAGTCCATGTTTGCCTAGCGCGGGCGAAAGGGTTACACTAGCTAATTATCACTGTGATGTCGAATAATTTACCCTGAGGTATGTCATGCGATTGCTTTTCTTGACCCTTATTATATGTGTCTCTTCCTCGGCGGGGGCGTTTGCCCCGTCACTCCAGCCTGGGCTCAGACTGCCTGAGCTGCCTGAATACAAACCGCGTGCATTCTACTACTGGCAAGTCATGACCGCGCACGAACATGGACGAGTGGTCACTACCGAGGACGGTGCACCGCTCAAGATACATCTGGCCGTCAAGGTTTTGGCAGGCGAAGACGAGGCCATCATCGTCATCAGGAGGACGGTGCACCGCTCAAGATACATCTGGCCGTCAAGGTTTTGGCAGGCGAAGACGAGGCCATCATCGTCATCAGAGACGCAGCCGATTACAACAACTGTGAACGTCTGACAGAGCTCAGGGTCACACATCACAATAGCCCCAGTGGACACCACATCATCATAAATGATCGCCTACGCAACGCAGATGGTCAGGAATTCTCACTCAAGTGGAGATATAATCCCAACCAAGCCAAGCACCATCTGTACAGGTTTGTCATCTATTTACCCGAAAGCACCCACAGCCACCCGCTCAGTTTTATCGCTATGCCTACAGAAAACCCCCTCGAACGCTCCAACCCCTCCCAAGCACAGATCGCCACGCAGCACTTTAGTGGCACTAATCCTGACTGTGATTAGCTCTACGGCAAATAAACACCCAAAGGGGAGTAAAAACATGCTACTATGCCGCGGGCGTAATTTTTTGTTGGGGAACTGCCTGTGTTCTGCCGATCAGTTAGGTGCAAACCAACCTCATGAAGAGAGACAAGCATGATGAACCTTATACGCCTCTGCTGCCTGATGCTGTTTTTCTGCAGTCAGAGTGCTTTTGCCCTCAACTGCTCACAGCTCAAGCACATGATTGCCTTGTATCTGAAGATGCACTTCAAGTTCGAGCGCTTCGATGACAAACTATCACAGCGCACGCTGCGCAATTTTCTGCGCAGTTGGGATCCGGGCAAGGCCTACCTGTTACAGAAGGACGTGGACAAGCTTACCAAAAAATACCGCACGGCACTCGATGACCAGATTCTCAAGGGTCGCTGTCAGGCGCTCGATGACATCGTTAACACGTTCTCGCTGCGCTTTCACCAGGTGAACAGCAACATCAACAAAATAATCAATGCCAAACACGACTTCAGCATCGACGAATACATGCTTATCGATCGCCAGAAAATATCCTACGCCAAGAATCAACGTGAACTGCGCGCCCGCTGGCGCAAGCGCATAAAATTTCAGTTGTTGCAACTTAAAGGCCCGCTTGCCGATATTGATAAGGCACGGCGCAAACTTACCAAACGCTATCATCTGGTGGCATTACGGCACAAAGAGCTGGACAGCGACGATGCCTATGCCTCGTTCTTGAGTTCTTTTGCAACTGCACTTGACCCACATTCGGATTACCTGGCCGCGGAGCAGCTAGAAGATTTTCAAATTAGAACGCGGCTGTCGTTAGAGGGCATTGGCGCGGTGCTGCGTAGCGAAGACGGCTTTACGGTCATTCAGTCGCTAGTGCCAGGTGGCGCGGCGGAAAAATCAGGACTGGTGCAAGAGAACGACAAGATTATCAGCGTAGCTCAGGCAAAGGGTGACCACACTGACATTATTGACATGGATTTGCGTGAGGTAGTGAAGCTCATTCGGGGTGAGCGCGGCACGAAAGTGCGCTTGACTATTTTGCGTGAGGTTGAGAAGGGCACTCAGCGTCTGCCGGTGACGATTGTCCGAGAAAAGATTAAGCTCAAGGATCAGGAGGTCAGTTCCCGCATTTATCAGCTTAGGGGCGCAGACAAGCGCAAGAGCAAGCTATATAGCATTGCCGTGATTGATCTACCTTCCTTTTATATTGACTTTGAGGGACGGCAGAACAAGCGCAGCGATTTCAAGAGTTCGTCCCGTGACTTGCAACGTGAGTTGGTCAAGTTGAAAAAACAAAAAATAGATGCACTAGTGCTCGATTTGCGCAGCAATGGTGGTGGCAGTCTTGACGAAGCCATCAACGTTGCCGGGTTGTTCATCCCCTCGGGCCCCATCGTGCAGGTCAAGGCAACAGGGCGTTCTCCCAAAATCCACCGCGATGAGGACAACGTGACTTGGTATAACGGCCCGCTGGTCGTGCTAGCCAATCGCCACTCGGCCAGTGCTAGTGAGATTGTCGCGGGGGCGGTGCAAGATCACCAACGCGGCATCATCGTCGGTGATACGCACACTTTTGGCAAGGGCACGGTGCAGAGTCTTTCCGAAGTCAGCCGTGCTATCGGTGCAGTGAAGGTTACTATTTCCAAGTTTTATCGTCCTTCAGGCTCAAGCACGCAACTGCAAGGGGTAGAATCAGACATAGTGCTCCCTTCAATCGCTAACGAACTAGAAATGGGAGAAAAATTCTACGACTATGCCCTTGAATGGGAACGTATCAAGCGCACTAAATACACGCCGCTGAAACGCACACTACCCTACGTGCCCCAGCTGGCGGCGGCGAGTGCCCAGCGAGTCAAAAATGCCCCGCAATTTCAAACCATTATCGACAACATCGCCAAGTTCAAGCAGCAGACCGAGGAACGCACCCGTGTCAGTTTAAAGGCCAAGCCAGAAGAACAACCGAAGACAAAAACGGAGCAAGACACACCAACTGTCAACACCCCCACGCCCAACACGAGCGACCCACACGTCACCCTGCAAGAAGATGCCTATCTACAGGAAGCACTAAAGGTTGCTGGCGATTACCTCCGACTACTGGCAGGAGCAAAGCTAGTCCCCACCACCCTCCCTGCACTATCAACAAGCCCTGCTGCTAAAGACAGCAAGTAGTTAATCTCCCTCCGCTTAGCGTGCCCTGTTGGAATTGCGACGCGGCTTGTCCAGCAGGAGGTTGTTCTCCTTCATTAGCCGATAGACTCGTTTGTGGTTGATTTTATTGGGTGATACATGCCTGAGCAAGGCTGTTACTCGTCGGTAACCGTACGTAGCATGATCCAAAACAACATCGTAGATTTTTTGCAGAACCAAGGCTTCGTCAGCCTTCTTAGGCCTCGGTCGCCTCGGTGCACTACCACCACCCTTCAGTCGCCGATGGAGATTCGGTCTCGATATCTTAAAAGCTCTAGCAATACGGGCTATAGGATATTTCCTAGCTCCGCTGACTTCTTGCCGCTTCCTAGCTCCGTGGCGCGGCTCTTTGCCGCTTTCTAGCTCCTTGCCGCTTGCTAGCTTCGCTGACTTCGCTGACTTCGCTGGCTTCGCTGACTCTTTGCCGCTTTCTAGCTCCTTGCCGCTTTCTAGCTCCGCCGACTTCGCTGACTTCGCTGGCTTCGCTGACTCTTTGCCGCTTTCTAGCTCCTTGCCGCTTTCTAGCTCCGCCGACTTCGCTGACTTCGCTGGCTTCGCTGACTTCTTGCCGCTTGCTAGCTTCGCTGACTTCTTGCCGCTTTCTAGCTCCTTGCCGCTTCCTAGCTCGCTCTTTGTCCTCAGGCCACTCTCCCGCTTTCTAACTCCTGCAATTTTGACTGCGATATCAGTTTTTTTACCATAAGTACGAACGGCATCTCTAAGCATGTCGCAATCCATCTTGATCCGCGCATGCTTATGCTCAAGCTTCGCATACTTTTCAGCCCTCCGAACGAGAAGGCGCTGCAGCTTTTCGGCCCGCTTCTTAAGTGCCCGATACTTGGTAGCGGGAACGACACTACCTCTAGATTGAACTGCCACCCGTGATCTCTCCTCAACCTGTTTACGCCAGTAGTAGAACCCCGCAGGATCGATACCATACCTGCGAGCCACGATGGAAACGCTTTTTCCTACCTCAACAGGCGGCGTGCCGGTCAGTGTCGGCCCTAGGGTCACCCACTTCTGCATAAAAACTACCCTGTATTATCAATGTTTTATTAAAAATAGGTTGATTTCTGCTCTCTAATCATTTACAAATAGAGGACAGACTGAATTAACAATGTTTTTAGTATTATTAGTAAGGAGTATGTCATGAAATTTTTGTTGTTAACGGCGTTGCTATTTATGTGGGGTTGCCCTAACCCTGAAGCAGGCGAGGACATGGAAATCGAAACTCGCATCACGCACCAGCAGTTTCGTCCTGAGCTAGGCCAACTAGAGATAGGCTATGATTCTAACGTTGAGGGAGCAAGCTTCCAATGTCGGATCAAGCTGACTGGTGGCAGCAACGCACGCGATGAACAAATCTGGAGTGCTTGCGCGGGTAATCCGTTGCGAATTCCAATGAGTGTTGGTGAGCAGTTGGAATTGCAAGTGCGAGCAATCACGGCTGACAATCGTGTCGATGTGACACCAGTACCATTCAGGTATGTGCATGGCACGGATACAGGCACTAGCGTGTCAGGCTTAGTGCAGCCACCTGTGTTTCAAATCGGTGTTGCCTACGAGTTTCAGGTACCCGAAGGCATGCATATCACGCAGTATGCTAGCAACAACAACTATCAAGGTGCTGGCATTGAGCTTGTGCGTCTGCAACAAGGACAAGACTACAACTATCTTGGCAGCTACCCGCTACAAGCACTTGGTGGTAACGGTTGCAGCACTTTCTCACAAAGCGTCGTCGCGCTGAAAAATCCGAGCGGTAGGGTCTACAACTACTGTCGTTCTTTTATCGACGTAGGCTCTTTCTTCAATATGTTCAGCAGCAACTATGCTCGCAATCACATTGAGGTAGCTTCTGACAATCACTTCAGCGGCATGCAGGTTGGCGGTAGACCACAATCACGCTTGTTAGTGCAAACTTACGGCCCCAAAGAGGAAGAGATGATCAGAAACAGATTCGACGATCTGTGTCATCCTTCACGTGCCATCAAGCCTATCAGCCGTTTTCATGGTGTGCCCATGGCACAGGGCTTCTGGTTAGCGGATGAACTAACTGTACGTGACACCTATGTCTGCACAGTAAAACTCGGCGGCTTGTCTGGTGGTTTTTTTCAAGTCGGTGGCTTCACAGCAGTGACTCGCATCAACGATAATCACCACACGGTTGGCTGCAGTGCAGGCAGCTGTGGCAGCTATGCAAAGTTCATCTCTGTGGTTTATATGGAACGTGTTGCTGGCGAAAACGGTATTGACCAAAACTTCGCTCGCAACTTCCAAAGCACCCTGCTCAACTCACTGCGCAGGAATAGACCGTAAAGCATAGGAGTTGCCCACCCTCCCTTGGGCAACTGCCGCGGCGATGTGTCACGACCTTACCGTGATGCATCGCCTTTGTTACCACGCCCTGGTGGCAACAAATGAACTGTAGACATAACCTGGTAAATTTGTGACCATTGTTGAGAGGCTGTGTTTGGCAAGCAGGAATACGCATGCACATCAAGTTGTGGGGAACGCGTGGCTCGCTGCCACGTGCGTTGACGCATCAGGGTTTCAAGGACGCACTTCAGCACCTGCTGCAGCTCGCGTTGGAACGTGGCATCAAAGAGATTGGCGAGTTGCAGACGTTCATAGCCGACGACGGCTGTGTACCGTTGACCTGCGGGGGGAACACCACCTGCACCGAGATACGTCACCGCGGCGACAGTTATATCGTCGACCTTGGCACAGGTCTGGTTGCCTTTGCCGAGGAGCAGCGAGCAGCAGGCAATAGAAGCTTCACCTTCTTACTCAGTCATCTGCACTGGGATCACATCCTCGGCCTGCCATTTTTCCCGCAGGTATATGATAGGGGGTGCGAAATCAACATCTATCACGTACATGACCATGCTCCCGACTATCTGCGCATCAAGTTCAACGGTGTTAACTTCCCCGTGCGTTGGGAAGAACTCAGCGCAGCGGTCAACTTCCACCAGCTGCGTCTGCACCAGCCGCACAGATTTAACGACCTGACCGTAACCCCGTTTCTGCTCGACCATCCTGGCGGATCTTATGGCTACCGTTTTGATAGCCCGACTGCCGCGGTCGGCATTGCCGTCGACAACGAGCTCAAACGCCGCACTGCCGACGAGCTAGGAGCAGACCGCAAGCTCTACCAAGCCCTCGACGCACTGCTGTTTGACAGCCAGTATGACTCAAACGAGATGGCAGAAAAATACGATTGGGGGCACTCCAGCCCCACACTCGGTATCGACCTGGCTTTTCAGGAGATGATCAAGACTATAGTTATGGTGCATCACAACCCCGCCGCCGACGATCAGCGTTTGCGAGATAAGCTTGCCCGTGCACATCAATATGCGGCTGCAACCTACCCCCGCCATCGTCAACGCTGGGAGCAGGTGCAGGCAGGCGGGCCGCGCATTATTTCTGGCTACGATGGACTTGAGCTTGAGATCGCCCGTGTATCTTAGACTCTATCTTGCCGTGCTACTCGTTGCCAGTGCGACTACGGGACGGGCCGAGTTGGCCATCGAGGTAGAGAAAACCACCTTGCCGCGCCACGCCGCGTTCGACCACCTGCCTGTCACGGTGACCATCGACGACGTGTTGCCTCACGACTACGACAAACGCGACGGAGAGGAAGACGAGTGGCAGCGGCTATATTTAAGCTTGCCTGACAGCGAAGATGCCGACTTACCCCTGCACAACGCGGCTGAGTTGCCAGACAACGCGGACTACCATCCGCACTTCTGGTACAAGGCCGTGACGCGAGAGAAGCGCAGCAACGACAGTGGCAACCTCACGGTCGTCTGGCGTTTTGTGCTCAAGGCACGCTCAGGCCACCAACTCAGCGATCTGCTGCAAGGCACACCTCCCGCACTGCAACTCGCCGTCTCCTATCATCACTGGGAAGGCGAGGAATACGGCAAGGCACTGCTCGAGCAGGTGCAAGACTTTCCACGCCTCGACGGTGTGCCCGCCGAAGCCCCGCAACAGGTCAAGCTTACCCCTCGCCACCATCGCCTGCACATCGACTGGAACGTGCCAGAGACGGTGGACTACAGCAATGCTCAAGGCGAGTTTCCGCCTGCGGGAGTGCTGGCCATCGTTGCCACGGCGAGCGATACGGCAACCGATATGACTGATGCCGCGATGATCTTTCGCCCTGCCGCCGAAGGGGGGGACGTGCCCCTCAGCTCCGGCACGTGCCAGCTCATGCCCGACTGCAGCCTAGATTGCGGTAATACAGAAGACATCTACTTTGATCTCGATAAAATCAAAGCCATCGACACCCTACAAAAATCAAAATTTCTGCAAGGCGGCACTGGCATCATCAACGATTTGCAGCCAGGTGTCACCTACAGGGTCATCTTGCAGTACCACCCCGACGGGATAAAACGCAGCCAGTGTCTCACTGCCATGCCGGTGGAAAACAAAACACTACTGGAGCTCAGCGGTGCAGATAACGCTAAACGTGAGGACTTGCGCTGCTTCATCGCCACTGCCGCGTCGGGATCGTCACGTGCCGTCGCCGAACTACGCTGGTGGCGTGACAATTTTCTCCTTAGCAACGACTGGGGACGAGCCTTCACCGCCTTCTACTACCGTCAATCCCCGCCTGTTGCCGCCATGATTGCTGACAACCAGCTCCTACAGGTCTTGACTCGCATCTTGCTACTCGTGCCACTAGCCTTCGTGCTACTCTGCAAACACCCTTTGCTAACCATGCTGTGTATGCTCGTGCTGCGCTGCGCTACGCTACGCCGCTCTTTATAACGCTCGCTTTCTAGCTCGCTTCGCTCGCTACGCTGCTTTCTGTATCGCTCGCTTGCTAGCTCGCTTCGCTCGCTACGCTGCTCTTTGTAACGCTCGCTTGCTAGCTCGCTGCTTGTTCTCAGACCCCTCGCTCTTGCGTTCAGGCTTGCCCACCGAGAACCACATGAAGGGCACGGGGAGACCGTGCGAAAACCCGACCACAAATATTGCCGTATTGTTGTCAGATTATGCTTTTAGATAAAGCATGTGCTTATACATGCTCAGGTCGAGTTTCTCGGCAGGGCTGTGCCTCGCCAAGATAACGGAGGTACGGGCTAATAGGTGAGCCGCGCCAAGATAACGGAGACTTGTGCCGTGCCAAGATAACGGAGATTTGTGTCAAGACAACAGTGGCACGTACCAAGACAACAGTGGCACGTGCCAAGACAACGGGGGCACGCGCCAAAGATAACGGAGGTACGGGCTAAGGTGGCTAGCTCTTTGCTGCACCACGTTTTCAAAAATCCAAAAACACGCGGGGCACTGATCTTAAGCTTTCACACTTAAGGTCTTTAATATTTCCACCTGCATCGGCAGTGAGTCGGCAGCTCTCTCCGCCTGTTGGTCTCTCTTCTTCGTCATCTAGAGATTCGGGGGTCTCATCATAATAAACAAGTGCCATAAGGATGGTCAGCTCGACTCCTTTGCCAGAGAGGTATAGCCGGCTGAATTCAAATCCATCTGGAGGAAGTTGCCATTGTGGTTCATCAAATAGAGGCTTGCTGCTATCATCGCTGAAGAACTTAATGATCTGCTTTCTTCCTGCACTCAAGGGGCTGTCGACACATTTAGGGTAGATTTTGTGTTTTGCGCCGCCGATGACCATCCTACCATCCGCACTCTTCTGGATAAAGTTTTTGTGGTCATGCAGATATTTGCTGGCGCCATCATCTACATAAACACGCAGATAGCACTTGCCATGCTTGTAGTAGTACCTATGTATATTACCCCGCCAATTAATCCCCACCGTCATAGCTCCATTAAAATACTTCCGATCGAATTCTTCTTGTGATCCCGCGTGCCCACCTATAAGATTAGATAGAAACTCGTCATTCTTTTTTTCAGAACCCTTCTCCTGCGCGGTTGGCCCAATCTGCAAGCAACCTAGCATTAGTGATAGTAGTAACAGTGCTCTCATAACAATCACCTCCAAAAAATATTACCAAGTCCATCTCACTTTGACTACGTATCGACCGTTTTTTTTTGCTTTAACTTCGCTTGTGATTTTGTCCGTGTTTTTTTGTAACTAGCCAATATCTTGGCTGAATTTTTTGGCCGCGTTCCGCACGCAATGCTACGCGGCTTTTTGTATCGCTCGCTTCCTAGCTCGCTGCATGTTCTCAGGCCACTCTGCGCGCCCTCTCTGCCTGCCCTCAGACCTCTCGGCGGTTGCCCACACCTCTTGCCTACCGAGGGCTTTATGAACGGCAGAGCGAGGCCGTACGAAAACTCGACCATAAATATTGCCAACACTGCAACCAGACTATTTTTTGCACAGGGCATGTGCTTGCACCTAACTCAAGGAGAGTTTCTCGGTAGGGCTGCGCTCTGCCAAGATAACGGAGATACGGGCTAAGGAAGGTCTTTGCCTCTCGGCGGTTGCCACCACCTCTTGCCTACCGAGAGCTCCATGAAGGGCGCGGCAAGACCGTTCGCTGCGCTACGCCGTGGCGCGCTACGCGCTACGCGGCTTTTTTGTATCGCTCGCTTCCTAGCTCGCTGCATGTTCTCAGGCCACTCTGCGCGCCCTCTCTGCTTGCCCCCAAGCCCCTTTGCTTGCCCTCAGACCTCTCGGATGTTGAGCTGAGGTTTGCCCACCAAGAGCTCCATGAAGGGCACGGGGAGACCGTGCGAAAACCCGACCACAAATATTGCCGTATTGCCGTTAGTTTATTTTTTTGCACAGGGCATGTGCCTATACCTGTTGAGGTCGGGTTTCTCGGTAGGTCTGCCCCGTGCCAAGATAACGGAGGCTTGTGCTAAGTGGTGTCCTTGCCCCCAAGTTTCTCGGCAGGTCTGCCCCGTGCCAAGATAACTGGGACTTGCGCTAAGCATTGGCTAGCTCCGCTGCCCCGTGTCAAGACAACGGAGGCTGGGGCTAAGTAGGGCCTGTGCTCACTCTGCGTGCCCTCTCTTCTGCGCCTCGCCAAGATAACGGAGACTTGTGCCAAGACAACGGGGGTACGGGCTAACTTGATTTGGTGATAATTTCCTGTTAGGCGAGGAGATTCTCGATGATCTTTGCTTCGCGGTAAGCATCACCAGGATAATATTCCCAAAATTTATTATCTAGACCTGCAATCTTCATGATGGTGCGCACCACATCTTTAGCCATAATAGCCCGGTGGTTCGGGTTGCTAGTGCGATGGACAACACCAGTATCCAAGAAAGATCGATCGTCGGATAACCGTAACGCCCCACCGCTAAAACCATCACGAAGAACGATCTTCTCGCCATATTTTGGTTTGTCGTTCTCGACATTGCTCACTGAAATAGGGCTGGTAAAGGCATTGTTGTAATCATTGGCTAGCTTGGCAAAATCACAGACTTGCGGGTAACGGGTAATCGGATCGCTTTCGCCAAGCCACTGTCCACGCGCGACATTCTTGCCAAATAAGATATAATTATTGTTGAAGTAATAGTGATCATTACCAAACATCCCCAAGCCATCCGCATCACTATCCAGATTACCGGCAAAATTGTTTGATCTGCCAAATTCAGAACTGATAACTACCGTTACCTGGCTTGCCAAGGCATGGACACTCAAATCAGAAATAAATGTCGCCAACCCCTGCATGTCATCTTTTATTTTTGTGTAATACGATTCTTCTGAATATTTTCCTTCGTAAGAAACACTATGATAAAGTGCGCTATGTGAATCAAATCTGCCAAAATTCGCATTGTCGCCAACACATACCGTTGCTACCCGACTGAGGCCGCTGGCAAAAAGATTCAAACAGGTATGCAACTGCTTAGCGAAGCCGTTTTTATCCCCTGGAATCGCGTTCCCTACCTTGCGTTTTATCTCTTTAGTATCGGCAAATGCTTGAATATATTTATCGATGATTGCCGTTAGTTCAGCAGAATGCTTGGCCCGATATTTTTCTTGCAAAGCAACCGCCAGTATCTTAGCCGGATCGAGACTGAGACCGCCTGTGCTCGCTTCCCCAGCAACTTTAGCAAGTGCGTCGAGAGATAACTTGATCGGGGCTTTGATATTTCCAGCTTCTGAGCCAAAGCTATAGGTTGCCCCATCGATCACGATATTATCCAACGGTCGGCTGGCGAGCTTTTTATCTTCGACGAGTAACTTCGCTAACACTCCTGCTACGTGCGGCCCGCTACCGTCGGAACTACCGCTAAAGATTTCTCTGTTGGCAATACCATGAAAATTACCGAGCATATAAACCCCGCGCAAGACGCTCAAATAGTTGCGATGTTCTTGTAATGACAGACCTGCAGGACCGAGACGTTTCTTCCCCTCGTTCATATAGATCTGTCCGACACCATCTGTCGTCGGCAACGCGCAGAAATAACCGTTCTGGCGATGTGCGGCCGGATTACGCATAATCTTATGCGGATCGACTGTCTCTCCTCCTGATTTCAGACCAATTTTTAGTAGATCGATAAATTTTTTAAGATCTCCGCGCAGCGCGCCATTAGCATAATTTTCTTTATTACCAAAAAATCCCATATCATCAGCACGTAGAGGAAAGCGCATCACCGCGTTCGGATGTTTTTTAGCTAGGGCATTGATTGCACCTATATCTGGAAAATCTGCGATAAGTGTATGATGTACTCCACCTTTCAATTCCACAAAAATAAAATAGTGCTCTGGGTTATCTTGCGCCAGTAATTGCCGGTGCGGGATAAACGGATAAACACTGGCCGTGCCCAGAATATTACGCAGATGGCTTATAAAATCACGCCGCGAAAACTTCATTGCAGTTACTCCCTGGTATCGATGTTCATGTAAAACGGCCCACTCATTAAAATTGCATGTACCACCGCTAACCAGGCATTCCGATCAGCCGAGTGAGAGTTATCTGAGTTAAAATCACCTGAGTTTTCAGACATTTTTTTCTGCTCGTTATTACTTTTTGGCTTGTTATCTTCTTTTTGCTCTAGCTTCGGCAGAAACACTTCTTCGTACAGATATAACGCCGCATGCCGCTCGTTTTTGGTGATGAGAAGGTTATCGATCGGGACACCCAGAAAATCTCCGACATCTTGAATGTTGTGCATAATTCTTTTTTTATGCTCTGCTTCAGTATGCAAAGTTGTATTTTTTGCATATTTGCCAAGCTTCACCCCATCTCGGCAATCGCACCAGTCTTTTTGGTTATTTTTATAGCAGTAGTTAGGATCTTCCTCGTCACAAACATCGTTAGGGTTTTCGCTGGTGAACAGGCCACCTCTAAACATAAAATTTTCATCCTCATGCTCTTGTTTTTCGATTAGCTCATCACTCAGCCAAGTTGAGAGGACATCCAGAGCCAACAGATACGTACCATTGGGTTCAACCAGCAAGCTCTCTTGTTGTTTGAGATTGGTTAATCCATATAGTTCACCTAGCGTTCGATAATAGGTCTGACGATCTGTAGAGATAATATCAAGCTTCCAACTATCTATGGTATTCCATATCTCATCCGGTGTTTTGAACCAGCTGAGTTGATTGCTCGCCCCACCTGCGGACTTCAGGGCACTATTTTCCATCTGACAAGCAACCAGAAATATGAGCGAGAAAAATATTTTCACGGCATTTCTCCTATCATATGTAGCTTGTTGGCCTTAGCTTTTACAGGAATATCCAGCCCCGCCTTTTTTATTTCTTCTGCTAGGTAACAGGTAACGAGTTCCTTTTTGAGGTCACCGTTTTCACCGAAGCCACCCTGAGGCATAGATCCTTCTGCTAATCTGGCATAGGCCCTGAGCAAACATGACCCACCTATACAATCGTTAGCAAATATAAATTCTCGAGATAAGCGAGCATCCTGCACGTCGCCAGATTCTGCAAATACTGAATTATCTTGAAAAATTTGTAGATTACTTTTTACAGTAGTTGAATTGTGGCATGTTAGACAGTGTGCACGCAACACATTACCGATGAAAATCTTTTGATTTCTTGCCTCGCTACGAATCTCTGCACAGCGATCTTGTCGCGTGTATTCGGCAAGTCCCGCGCTACCTACCGTGAAGTAGGTCTTGGCTTTTTCTGTCAATAAGAGGTGCTTTAGCATTGCCCGAAAATCGTTCTCTGCCTCAAAGGCTTGCACAGCCGCAGCGATCTCCTTAGGGAATAGTTGCGGCAGATCAGAACCAAGCATGCTGTTCCAGGCAGATTTTACCAGACAGCTTTTAACTCTTGGCAATGTCGATAACAACTCAGCCAGACCTGCCATCCCCTTACTGTTACCGTCCCCTCCGAAAAAATTTTCCTCGGTAATTAAATAACCACCCGGACGATCAAAGGCTTCCTCAGGTTGCGCAAAAAACCTGGCCAACATACCATATCTAAATAAATCAAACTCGTTAGAATCTATACCGGCAAGTTTACCGAAATAATTAGCGAGAGGTTGCACATATTTATGACAACTGAAGCAATTGTTATCGTTGGTATGTTTGTCTTCCTTAGCAAAGAATTCAACAAAATCGCCCTTATCAGTGATTCCCTGTCCGCTTTTGGTTGCTTGATCGGGCGAAATTTCTTCACAAAACCAGCTATGATATATGACTCGCGCCCGATGCAGTTGTTGATTTTGCACAGAGGTCTGATGTGTCCATAACCATAATGGACTGGCATGAATACCCTGCACCTCTCCAGGTACATCCAAAACCCTGAGCAACGATCTCTCTACTTTTGGCTTACTACCTATATCTGCACTAAACCACTCGTCGATCCTTTGCCCTAAAAACAGCGACAGATAGGTATTAAGCGCGGTGGTAATTTTCTGGGGATTATTTGCCCAAGCAGATGCACTTGGAGATTCTTTTATCTCTTCTATCGATTCTTGTTCCTCTCGTGGTCTAGGTGTATCTGAGATTGTGCAAGTCAAATCGCTATCATCTTTGATAATTCCCGCTATGGCACAGAAATCTTTGCCAAACAGCTCGTTATAACGGCTATCGACAGTGGTGCAAAAATTACGATGCCTCTCTGCGATGCTAATCTCACAACAACGCCCTTTATATTCCTCAGAAAATTTTCGGTATTCATATCTCCCTTCTACCGAAACTTGACGACAATTATTCGGGTCAGCGACGCTGGGATGCAAGATCGATTTTAGATAATTTATGCAGGCAATCTTCTCATCATTATCTGATCTACCTTGCAGATATGAAGAACACGCATCAAGATGCAATCTATTATCACCAATAGGCATCCAGCGATTTCGATAGGATAAAATATCCCAGTAGTTCTTTGAATTCTTTGCTAAGTCGCGCAATTCCAGTTGCAAAGCCAGCTCATCTTCACGAGAGATTGCCGAAACTCTTAAAAAATCAGGAAATAATAGCAGGCGTTGTTTATGAAAATGATAGAAACCAGCATTGCTGAACTGTTCCGAGTTCAAGATACTGTTTACTTGATCTTCGTATTTTTTTTCGAGCAATCCCTTATCGGGCTGATCTTTGTCGTATATATTAGTGTCGTCGCTGCTTAATTGCCGACCGACAAGTGCCGAAAACAACTTAGACAACTGTGCGACCGGCGAATTGCTGTAGTTAGTTGCTTTGCTCTCCGAAGTCGCGATGTTTTGCTGGCAACAGATAACACTTCCATAGAGCATCACGCACAACAGGCTTTGTTTCAAAACAACCCTCTCTTATTATTAGTTACTGCTACTAGCGAGACCATCGGTTATTTTCTCCGACTTGCTTAGTTGTTATTTTTTCTGTGATGATTTTAGCTGGTTAGCAAAAGTTGCCACAACTAGAATATCTATATAACGCGAATATCGGATTTTTTTCAGGGGGTCACTACACCGCGAGCACCACCCCCTGAGTGCTGTGCCGATGATGGGGGCGACGCACCTTGCCGAAAAACTGGCGCCATGCCTGAGTCAATTCCGTGACCAGCCGAAAAAAACTTGGCTAACATATTAGTGGGTTACAAAAAAATACTGACAAAACCGCAAGCAAAGCTAAAGCAAAAAAAAAAAAACGGTCGATACGTTGCGTAGTCTGAGCACTGGGTGCTGGGAGTATTTGGATAAATTTTTGGAGGTGAGTGATGAAATTTTCAGGAATGTGTGTGGGACCGGCTGTGTCATCGATCGTTGCCCTGGTGGTGATGGGAATGCTGGCTGCGTGTCACGTAACAGAACAGGATGGAGATGTTAAGGGTGGTGCGCACGGTAAGAACGCGGTTACCCAGCGGACGGCAAAAAAGCATGTCGAGACGCATTGTAGCGAGCTTGGTATCGGTATACCCACGATGGTGGGCAATACTTTGGCCGAGACAAACTATACCTATACTCATAGTAGAACGACGGGTTATGACAAGTGCGAAATTCCGGTCACGATAACGGCAAGCGGGGCTCGTCTCATGAAGGAGAGAGGAGTAACGTGTGACTACGTGATGGCTGGAGGCATGGCTACCGGCGAGCTGGAACTGACACTGGGACCTCCTGAGATAGGTGAGATAACAGAGGGTAAAGGTCTGTATAATGTCTTCAACGTGTATTGCGATACCAAGAAGATACTAATCGAGTCGCAAGGCTCCGGGCATGACGAGCAGCTGGTGATAAGAATTAAGGATGATATTCCTTTCTATCCTCAGGCGCTGTTGGATGTGCTGCTGGATGTAAACGTCAAGGACGAAGATACAAAAACAGCATTAAAAAAATTGGCTAATGATGACAATACCTTAGGGCACTACGATGATGACCTTGAAGATCAACTGAACAACATATTGGGTAATAATGTACAGGCTAGAAAGCTCATGTATATCACAGCCGATTACGTGGAGGGCAACGGGTATAAGCATCAGGCTAAGGGGGCCCTCGAGGATGTGGTCGAAAGAGTCAAAGGCGGTTTGAATATCGAAACAAAACGTGAGGTAGGACTAAATTTAGTTTACGGCATCGGTGCTAACGACGACTTTCTTGGCCTGACAAGAACATTCTATAAAAAACCATATGATGATAGAGGTGGGCAAGAACCATGGTTCAGAGAGGAAGTTGAAATTGAACGAGAGCAAAGCACAGGAGAAGTGACAAGAACAGAAAGAACAGAAAAAGTTTGGTGATTGGTAGTGATTAAAGAAGGAAAGATAATGCCGATTAATCCTCGACAAAACAGGCGAGCACCTCTACGGGGGTGCCTTGCTGTTTTATTGGCAGTAGAGACACTGTGTCTACTCATCAGCTTCAGCCTGTCTGCCTGCCGTTCCGACGGTGCGGAGCCAGCCGCGGGTGTCAAGGTGGATGCAGGCGAAGAGGTCTGCGCAGAGGACGTAGCGGAGGATCAGGATTTCTCCTACCTAAAGAATCATTGCCGTAAATTAACGGAGTGGAAGCGTGGCACGACAGCTGCAGACAGCTGGGTCAAGTATCTCTACGATACGAGTAGCTACAGGCTTGTGCCAAGCGGAAAACTGGTGGCAGAATCGATCTGTACGTTCCCGGTCACGGTAACTAGAACTGCGGTGCGCTTCATGAAGGCGATAGGGGTGAGTTGCGAGGACGTACTATTGGATAACGGTAGGCCCACGGGTGAGTTGCGACTAAACATGGGGAGCGAACGGCAGAAAAACTATGGAGACCACGGGACATTGAATATTTTTTGCGACACCGTCGAGGTAGTAGTAAGCGGCAAAGCCCACGATTATGGTGACAAGGAGTTGTCGGTAGAATATTTTGATCAGTGGCACGAGAAAGACGGCGGGGGGTCAGGACAGCATATCGGCACGGCAGCAACATATACGGTGGACAAAAGTATCGTTACAGTGAAGAAGTACTATTACGACCAAGACTACGAAATTGAAAAAGAAAAGCACATTTACCCCACAGAAGATACGCAGTAGTTGTGACCGGACGAGATTGGAGTCGACCCTGCAAAATAGGAACTATTGCCATTCTCTAAAGTTTTGCCCCAAAATGCCGACCCTGGGGTTGTTTGCTCAGCCAGGGGATTGCCATGACACAGATGCGGTTTTGCTGGCAGCTGATAGTGGGGTTTGTTTTGCTTGCTCTTCCGCAACACAGCTCAGCTGAACAAAATCAACATCCCGCGCTAGCACGCAGAGATGCCAAAACCAAAGCGGCGCGACGCCTGTCCCGCAAAAAACTGCGTAAAAAAACCAGGGTGGCCCCTAGCTCAAGCCATCCCTTTAGCTTGCGCGTACTCTACACACCGAGCTACCGTTTTTTTACCAAGCAAGTACGAGACGGGCTCGAGGCAATCAATAACATCGGTGCAGTCACCATGGATATCGCGCAGTTTTTTCCTATTGCCGCGGGTCTGGAAGCGGAGATCGCCTTCAACAAGCGGATATCACTAGCAGTATGGGGAAATTTCTCCTGGCGTGATAAGTTTATCACCTATAAATACGCAGACAGTGCCGTGCAAGATCCCGACCTTAGCGCGTAGGGTTACGTCTTTATATCGATAGGGCTAGCTTTTTCCTAGCCATAGTGCTAGGTTGCCCGCCATGCACATCAAGGCTGTCAAAAGAGGCGAGTCACAGACGTTGTACATCGTTCAGTCGGTTCGGGTTGCTCCGAAGGACGGCGGCAAGGTGAAGGTGCCGCGCCACAAATATCTCAAGACGATCGGCACCGCCAGGGGGCCAAAAGCGCTTGCTTCGCTCAGGCGACGTGCTAAAAAGGAACTCGCTTCTCTGCGGAAGGAGTCAGCTCCAGTGGCGAAAAAAAGTCCCACCCCCAAGGGTCTCAAGGCGGTAGAACTCGAAGCCACGGAGGATGTCATCACGGGTATCTATGATATTTACGGCAAGGTTTACGACGACTTGGGCTTGGACAAAATTATTCAGGCTAGCAGCGATGACGATAAGTTTAACAAGATCATCAAGGCACTGGTGCTCAGCCGCATAGCCCATCCAGACTGTAGCAAGGTGGCGATTGCGAAAAAACTTGCCAACGACTATGACATCGATTTTCCGCTGCACAAGTATTATCAAGCGATGGACAAGCTAGTAGAGGTCAAGGACGAAGTCATGCGTCTTGTCTTTGCCGAGAGCAAGCGTTGGCACAATGCTGAAATTAAGAACCTGTTGATCGATGTGACCACCACATATTTCGAGAGTTTTGTTAAGGATGGCTTTCGTCAACCGGGCTACAGCAAAGATAACAAGTCGGCAGAATCACAGCTCGTTATGTCTCTGATAACGACAGATGAAAGCTTCCCGATAAGTTATAAACTTTTTCCTGGCAACACGGCTGAATGTCGAACGCTGATCGACCATACTAGCGAAGTGTTGGCAGAGCATCCCGCCCTGCAAGGGGCAAGCTTGGCGGCTGATCGAGGTATGTCCAACGGCAAGATTTTTTCCCATCTGGAAAATGAAAAGATAAATCTCAAATATGTCATCGCCTCCAAGCTTCGGCAGTTGCCCAAGGAAAAGCAAGCCTGTATTTTCAATGACATAGATGCCGCTTTGGCTCGGCTCGGCGAGGACAAGGAATGGGCTAAAAGCTACGCTTGGGAAGGGAAAGGGCGGCGGATAGTGGTCGGCTATTGTCCCAAACGTGCTGAACGTGATCGCCGAGTTCGGGAAGAAACTTTGGCGAAAATTTTTGCCAAAAATCCTGACGGTCAGGTCAAGGTATCGAAGTTAGTGCGCAACAAGTATCTCGATACTCGGAACAAAGAATTGAAAATTGATGCGGCTAAAGTTGCCGAAGATGCATGTTGGGACGGGTTGTATGGCATGGTCACCAATCACGCTCCTTGTCATGCCAAACAGGTGTTCAGTCGTTATCGTGAGTTGTGGAAGATCGAGGATGCGTTTCGTATTTTGAAATCCGATCTCAAGTTGCGACCAATACGTCACTGGACTCGTAACCGCATAGAGGCGCATTTTCTGATTTGTTATCTGGCGTTGGCAATAACGAAATTTATGCAGGCGAAAGTCAATGCCAAGTTAGAGGCTAAAGATCGGCTGTCCATCAATAAATGTCAGGAACTTGCCTCGACGGGCAAATCGTTTATCATGGTGAACAAGTGTTATAACGACAATTACCTTTATCTTTTTCCCAAGCGATTGACTGAGGAACAGCGACGAATCTACGATGTTCTCGGCGTAACACACCGCAAGGATAACATCCGCATATTATCTCCACCAAATATCAGCCGACAATTGCAGGGCCTGTAACAGGTCAACTCGCCTCCCGCGCATCTGCGGGCATTGCATCGGTGCGTCTACAGTTCAGTATCTGCTAAAAAATGCGCAAAATTTTTAAAAATCTAGCGTTAGGTCACTTCTCGTCTACCGAAATTCCTCACTGGAGGGCGGTGCGTGTCACCCTACTCTCTTAAACTCGGGATATTTTTTGCGACACCGTCGAGGTAGTAGTAAGCGGCAAAGCCCACGATTATGGTGACAAGGAGTTGTCGGTAGAATATTTTGATCAGTGGCACGAGAAAGACGGCGGGGGGTCAGGACAGCATATCGGCACGGCAGCAACATATACGGTGGACAAAAGTATCGTTACAGTGAAGAAGTACTATTACGACCAAGACTACGAAATTGAAAAAGAAAAGCACATTTACCCCACAGAAGATACGCAGTAGTTGTGACCGGACGAGATTGGAGTCGACCCTGCAAAATAGGAACTATTGCCATTCTCTAAAGTTTTGCCCCAAAATGCCGACCCTGGGGTTGTTTGCTCAGCCAGGGGATTGCCATGACACAGATGCGGTTTTGCTGGCAGCTGATAGTGGGGTTTGTTTTGCTTGCTCTTCCGCAACACAGCTCAGCTGAACAAAATCAACATCCCGCGCTAGCACGCAGAGATGCCAAAACCAAAGCGGCGCGACGCCTGTCCCGCAAAAAACTGCGTAAAAAAACCAGGGTGGCCCCTAGCTCAAGCCATCCCTTTAGCTTGCGCGTACTCTACACACCGAGCTACCGTTTTTTTACCAAGCAAGTACGAGACGGGCTCGAGGCAATCAATAACATCGGTGCAGTCACCATGGATATCGCGCAGTTTTTTCCTATTGCCGCGGGTCTGGAAGCGGAGATCGCCTTCAACAAGCGGATATCACTAGCAGTATGGGGAAATTTCTCCTGGCGTGATAAGTTTATCACCTATAAATACGCAGACAGTGCCGTGCAAGATGAGCCGCCAGATGATGACCATGATCTCTACGAATTTGTTGTCGGGCCGTCGCTGTATGTCAATGTAGCCGATTATTTTAAATTGGGAGCTGGAGTAGGGTTGACCTTTGCAACCTTAAAAGTAGATTGGCATAGAACTGTAGATGGAAGAAAATACGAGGGCGAAGCTGAAATTAGCTGGAAGGAAATATCGGGGCATGTCGCGCTACGCCGTGATTTTTTTTGGTCACGGTTGGGCATAGGTTTGAACGCCAGTATGCCTCTTATGGATACGTTTGATATAAGTGAAAAGAATGAAACGCGTTTTTACGAAGACGGTAAACTCTCGGCAGTCAAAAAAGATAAAGACAGTAGCCAAGATAATGAGGACAATTTCTACTCGCTGGTATTGATGCCGATGCTCTATCTGGTCTTTTAAGTCAACTAGCTAAGGGCAAAAACTAGACGCGCAAAACCGCCTGACTATCAGCAAATGGTCAAGCGGTTTCGACGGCAATGGGCAAAAAGACTTAGCTGCCAGGATCAGCTTCGCCGTAGAGCTCGGTGTTCACCGCATAGATTTCTGTCTGGAAGCCCTTGATGGAATTCTCAACGGCCTCGATGTCGTCACTATTGAGATTCTTTTTGGCGGCCTCAATAGCCACACCTAGACTGGTCTTGGATTCTGTTGACAGCTCGTCGCCGTTGATGCGCAGCAGCGTCTCTGCCTGCACCAAAAGACCATCGAGCCTGTTCTTGGCTTCGGCGAGATTAGATTTTGCCTCAATATCGCCCGCATTCGCCTCCATCATCGCCTGCATCTCTTTAATGTTTTCATCACTCATCGCATCGATAGCTATCTCAAGATCCTTCTTCTTGTTCGTGCCTGTATTATGGGCGGTAACTTTGACCATCTTACTGGCATCTACCGAAAACTCTACCTTTATCTGTGGCACACCACGCGGGGCGGGGGGAATACCGTCCAGCGTAAATTCACCGATCCTGTGGCTGTATTGCACCAAGTTTGGCTTGCCTGCCGGTGTTTTTGCTTCGCCCTCATAGATGGAAATTGTCACCGCAGACTGATTATCGCTGTCAGTGGTAAAAGTTTCACTTTTTGTCGTGGGAATTGCCTCGTCCTTCGGAATTATCTCCGCAAAGAGACCGCCCTTCACTTCAATGCCAAGATCCAGCGAAGTTCTGTCGATGAGCGTCACACCACTAACGTTGCCGCCCACCACAGCTGCCTGCACCGCGGCACCGAGTGCAACCACCTCATCGGGGTTGTCTGCACGGCTTACCTTCTCGGCCCCGAACAGATCTTCCACCGCTTTGCTGACTGCTGCGACACGAGTTGAGCCACCGACCATCAGCACCCGATCAATATCATCTACCGTCAGATTATCGTTACCCAACGCTTTCTCAGTCATCGCAATCGTTTGCGCAACGAGATCGCTGATCAACCCCTCAAAGCGCGCGCGGGTAAGGGTTTCGCTGACAGTAAGAGACTGGGCGCCCAGTTTTCTGAGCCTAATCGTGGCGCTCTCGCTCCCTGAAAGAGCTTCCTTGGCATCAATGGCTTCGGTTTTCAGTTCTGCCAAGGCCTCCCGATCACCACTGAGATCAACACCATCTTTAGTTTTTATACGCTCGAGCAGATAATTGACGATCCTATTGTCAAAGTCATCGCCACCTAGTAGGGGATTGCCCTCAGTAGTAACTACCTCACTCATTGAGTTGTTTTCGTCCAGCTGAGCAAAGTCAAGAATGGAAACGTCAAACGTGCCACCACCAAGATCGTAGACGAGGACTTTCATCTCCCCACCCTCGACCTGCCCAACATGAGCGAGGAAAGCCGCGGTCGGCTCAGCCACCAGCCGCACCAAATCCAAGCCCGCAATTGCCACCGCCTCCGCAGTGGCTTTTTTTTGGCGGTCGTCAAAACGCGCGGGTACCGTGACCACAGCTTCTGTTATCTCCCTGCCGAGGCTGCGCTCCGCATCATCTTTGAGTTTTTTCAATATCCGGGCGGCGACTACCTGCGGCTTATACCGCTTACCCTCAATTTCAATCTCGGCCATACCCTTATCGCCACTGACGACTGTATAGGCCAGGTTATCGACGAGACCTTTCTCTTTCGCCTCCGCATAGGTAAGCCCCATGAGGCGCTTGATGGAGTTAATCACATGTGCTGGGAAAAATTCCAGTGCCTTCAAAGCAGCCTCGCCGACTCCACCGCCTTCGCTAAAATCAACGACACTCGGCGTGATGTTATCCCCTTCATGGTTAGGAATTATGCGCGGGACGTTACCGTCTAAGATCGCCGCAGCCGAATTGGTCGTCCCCAAGTCGATGCCAAGGATGACTCTACTGCCGCCCACGTTCATGCCTGCCAATGCCTGCTTGAGCAGGAAGCTATCAAGTCGCTTAACTAACTGCCGCCGCGCCAAACTCGCCGCCTGGCCACTAGCACGCGCCGCATCGCCCTGCCACAGGGCCAAGACCAATGCCATCGTCAAAACTCTCATTGCCAACTCTCCTGTAAAATAAATTTCATAATTATGCTTACATATCCATTACCAATCGGGATAGCTATCACCACATATATGTGCGGTCAACAATTATTTTCTTGATGTTGATGCCTGATATTACAAATACTATTGCAATCATCAACCAGGCCTTTCAACTGTCTGATGACAGACGACGATATTCAACCGCATCCAAGGCTCGCTGCCAGTCCCGCAGCTGTCTTGCCGTGTTGTCGAGATCCTGTGCCAACGGGGCAATGCTGACCACCGTCTGCTGTTCCGCCATCACTGTGGGTTGGCACTGCTCCACCGCGTTGTCCAGATAAGCAGGTGGCAAGGGCACGTGATGGTTGCCGCGCAAACTCGGACTGCTCTCGTTGAGGTGATTGATCTGCACCGCGAGTGCCTGCAAGCGCGCCGCCAGAGCTGAGAGGGAGGTGCGCTCCTGCTGCATCTGCTCGGCACTATAGGTCTCTAGCACTGCGCGCTCTTTGACGCGGGCTTGCACTTCCTGTGCCAGCACACAAGAACTGTAGGCGAGTTCAAGGGTAATTGCTTTCTGCAGCTCGAACAGTGTGGCTTGTGGCGACAACTTGTGCGTGCGCAGTTTGCGGGCAAAATAGTAAACATAGCCGGCCACGGCACCCACCACCGCGACTTTGCCGAGTTGGCTCCAGTGCTGTCTGGTCGCGATCTTTTCAGGATTGATCACCGTTCCACCCGTGCCCAACAGCTTGGCAATCCAGCGAAAATGCGGCTTGCTGACTTCAGCACCTAGCACATGTGCCAGCTTGGCAGCCATGCGCGCCACCATTAACAGCCCCGCCCCGATAAAACTGCCCTCCAACGTTGACAGCCAGATCGAGTCATAATAACTGTCGTGCAAGTCAGCCTCTTCCTCGATATCCTGCAGCAAGATTGTCAGTGCCGCACGATGCTGGGGCTGCTGACGATAGATATCTAGCATACGTAGCAGTAGCTGGTGGTAAGATTTGGTCGGTAGGGCGGCGATGTATTCTGCCAGAAAACGCGCAAAGCCACGTGTTGAAGTCAGCACCTTATGCCCCTGTTGCCGCGGTGCCGCGGTGACGCGGCTGTCAGCCTGATGGTAGTCGAGATAAAGATCGAGCGCTGCACCCAGCTCGGTGGCAGAAAATTTTATCTGCCACACGGCCTGGTGGTCGATGATCGCGTCAAAATTGCGATACATCAGCAGCATGTTTTGAAATTTCGCCAACAACTGCTGATGAAAGTGTTGCAAAAAAGCAAAATCATCGGTGGCAGCACTAGCCTTGAACAACGCCGCCACCTGAAACAACAGCTCGATGTTGCGTTGCAGTTTGCCTGCCGCTAAGCTCTGCTGTGCCACTGCATAGCGATCGCGGCGCGACGACTCCACCCAGGCGGTAAATTTTTTATCCAACTCAGCGGTGTCATCGGACATGGCATTGAGCAGCACTGCTTCAGCATGTTCCTGCTCAAATTCTTGCAGCAGCTCCGCGACCCGACTATCCCTGTTGTCACGACTGAGCTGTGCATAACTCGAGCGCGCCAAGGCATGCAGCAATGGCACACGATCGTAGTGGTAGTTTTTTTGTGCTAATGCCCGCGTCAATTTGGCTTGCAAAGACTTAGCTAGCTTCGAGGTCAGATCCTGCAAACTCTTGCGCAGTTCCACGTCGGTGGCTTGGCTCAGTTGGCTTGCCTGCTGCGAAAACTTCTGCTCAAATTCAACCATGGCATGCAGCTGGGGCAATTCGTAGAGCGTCACCAACTGCAGCGTCGTCGTGACTAGTTTTTTCGCGGTGTCGATCAGGGCCTGCTGGTCACCGTTGTGCCGTGCCGCGTTAAAATTTTCTTGCGCCGCCAACAGCTGGCGCTCAGTTCGGCGCAGTTCCACCGCCCGCACCACGTGATACGTGCCTTTTTGCAGCAGATAGATGCCTAATATTGCCCCCGCGGCACGAGCAAAATAAGAAACACTGGCCTGTGGCCTGAACAGCGATCCCCCCTTACGCCGTGTCTGCTTGCGCAGCGCCTCCTCGGTAGCCTCCTTTGCCTTCTTTGCGTCGTAGTGAACAACCCCCCTAGGGTTAGATGCTGCGTCCGCGCCTTTGCTTGCCTCCCCACCGCGCCGCAGTTTGAAATCATTGCTGAGTGCCTTGAAAATAAATTCCCCCGACCCCAGTCCAATACCTACACTGAACAGGCGATAGAGATAGTCGTTGCGCTTTTGGGCGTAAGAAAAGTAGCGCGCCCCGCTGGCAAAGCTTAATACCTGCTGCGGTTCAGGCGGCACATCGGGCAGTGGCTGGCGAAAAAATTCAACCACATAGTAAGTTCCCACCCCTCCCGCGAGCGGCAACAAAAAATTCAAACTCTGCAACGCGGCAAATGAGGCCAGCGGATTTTTTATCAAGCCCAGTCCACCACCAATCAGACCAAGGGTGGCGAGGAATTTCAGTTTGCCATATTCAGCGGCGCTGCCGACGAGATAACTCTGGAGGTAGTTGCTATCCCAATAAGCTTGCAAGCTGTCACTCAAAGCCAGCACCGCGTCGGGATGAATATGCTCAAGGCTGTGCAAGTAGTGCAGCGTGGCAGTGTAAGCCTCTCTATCGTAGCCCTCGAACAGGCGTGTGATAATCTGTCGCTGCAACCAAAAGGTCTGCGTCTCATCGTTGGCGGCGAAGGCACTGACATAGGCAGTGATCAAGGCTTTGTTTTGCGTCGCATCGCGGTGATGCACGATAGTGTCTTGCGCCACGACACTGGCGGTGATCAACGACAGCAACACGCTGAGGAAAAGCCTGCTCATGATCCTTCTCCGTGCAGATACTGACGCAGATAGGCATCGATACTGCGTCTGGTCGGGGATTTTGTCAATAACTCGTACGCCTTAGTAGCGGCTTTGAATTCGGCCTCTATGGCTTCGTATTCCTCTTTAGGCTTACCTTGGTGTTTGTCAGGGTGAGTGCGTATTGCCACCACGCGATAGGCTTTTTGGATGTCCTTCTCGCTATAGGTCTCGGCTAGTTTAGGCTCGAGTTTGAGCACACGATAGAAGTTTTCGTAATGCGCTCGCTTCAGCAGTTCTTGTATGGCAGACTTGTTTTTGTCGTTCACTAATGCATCTCTTGCCGTTTTTAGCTCTTGCTTTTTATCCCCACCTAACTTGGTGAACCGCGCCTCTACCAGCTCCTTCCAGTCTGGTTTTAGATCAAGGATGATCCTGTTTTCCTTAACTTCAGCGGTACTTGCTCTTACATCAGTTAGTTTAATGTCGAGCAGTTCTAACATCCTTCTTAGCCCGGCCAGATCTGCTTCTGAATTCAGCCCTGCACTGCCAAGACGACTGTCGATAATCGCTTCAAACATGGCGCTATGCCAGCCATTAGCGATGCGAAAGTCATCTAGATCTTGCTTCGCCCTGATGATGGCGTCGTGGGCATTTTTAAATTCACGATAGCTGTGGTTGGTGTCGACTTGTTGTGCCTTGGGAAAGCGCCGATTGATTTCTGCTTCTATTTTCTTCAGTTGACGCTGACTGAAGGTCGTGCTGCGATTGGGGGCGATGTTGAACAGTTCCAGCGCGCGGCTGTGCTCAGTGCTCAACTCACGAATTTTAGCCTGCATATCGGCACGGGAACGAATGAGCTGAAACTTAAGGCGGCGCACTAACGACATTTGAATGTTATGTAACGCAGTGTTGGCATCACGCAAGGCGAAGCTGGACAACAAATCCTTTTTGCCGCTTAAAGAGAACAGCAAGTCTTGGTAGGCCTTGTGGACTTCTTCACTACGAAAGGCAGGCTGTGCCAGGCCCAGGGCGCGAAAATCATGGGTATGTTCAATCTCAGCCACGCGGATGGCACGTTCTTTCTTGGCCATCGAGACGAAAATCTTGTCGCGGGCCAGCTCTATCTGATGCTTTTCCTGTCGAGCATAGCCTTTAGAAATTCGCCCCGCTTGCTGTGCTGCGTCTACCCTAGCGATCTCTGCGGCAACCCGCCGATTGATTTCTTCACGGTTAAAAATTTCGCCACGGCGTTCAAAGACTTCCGCCTCGCTGAGCGGTTTGCCACTCTCACTTCTAAACCCAACCCGCGAGAACAGGCGTTGCAAGCGTGCATTTTTTATATTGGGTAGCAGGTGTGGCAATAGGTGCTGGTAGGCACCCCAGCCAACAAAAAGACCCAGCATGGCCGCCTCAAAGCCATAGTTGAGGATGTGGGAAGTCTTCTCCATGTTGAGATAATCGAGGTAGGTGTGGTTGACAAACTGGTCGTGTTGATTGCCGAGATAGTAGTATTGCTGCAATTCACCAAGTTTGCGCGGCTTGCTGACAAAAGTTTGCCAAATCTTGATGCCAAAGTAATCGACCAAAATTACATACCAAAATGCCATCATCAACGCATTGGTATAGGGCATAATTGCCGCGAAGGTAGGGTTGAGATAGCGCAGCAGATAGCTGGTCGGCACTGACTTGCGCAATAACCAACCGCCGAGGTGCCAGCCGATAATGACCGTGAAAAAATTACCGATATAGGTAAAGTCAATGCGTTCCCAACTGTGCTGTAACTTTGAGGGCTGATGGTAGCGGTGCGCAAATTCTTCGTGCTGAGGATAGAGCATGGCGAATTCTTTCATGCCAGTCGCAATTGCTGGCGAATTAGCGGCGAGATGCTTGATGTCTTGCACCGAATCCGCGGTGTCGATTTTTTGTAAGGCCACGATAATGCGACGGCGCTGGTTGTCCAGTGCTTCTGCTACCAGCGGCCAGAAGTTGGCGATGGTGTCGTCCTCGATGCTGCGCAAATCACGCTCCTGCAACTTAGCCGCGAAAATTTTATACAACGGCTGTTTTTTCTCAACGTAGGCTTCAGCACTGCTCCCCGTCATCGGCAGTTGCTTGTCTTTACTGGCGAGCACTGGCAGCAGCAGAAACGGGAAGCGATCGAAATGGGCGAAGCGCAGCTCACGCCAGTAGTCGTCCCGTTGTCGCTCGCTCAACGGCAAGTCGTCGAGGCTCGGCAGCGTGTCAGCCTTGACAGTAAAGTAGCCAAACCAGTGACCGTGCTGGAGCAGTGCCTTGATCTGCGTAATGTGATGCAGCACGGTCTTGCGCTGCACCGCGTGCGCCGCATCATGCTCTAGTGTGCGTGCGGCCGCGAGGGCGGGATTGATATAGGTGCGCACGATGTCATCTTGGCTGGTAAGGCGCAAACCCTGGGCGCTGGGGGGGTGCGCGGGGCTAAGACGTTGCAGATGGCGCGCCAGCTCGTTGAAAAACACCGTGCGGCTTTGCGAATAGCCTCTTGCCTGTAACACGGCGGCAAGCGATTGCTGAAATTCACCGCTGAAGTCAGTGATATAGAGGCTGCGCAACAGCGAGCGGCGCAGGACTTGCATATTAAGCGGCTCGCGGCCATCATGTTCGGCAGTATCGACCTTCCAGGCCGCATAGAGCAGTTCGCGTGTCAACGCCAGGCGCGCCTGCTGTTGCAGCTCTGGCACGAGTTTATGGGCCGCCTCAAACCAGCGGGTGACCTCCTGCGTGCTGCTCATCGCCATCAGGGTCGTTTGTCGCGCCTGCAAGCTAGCCAGCAGTGGCTTGACCTTGTCTCGCCTGAGGCGCAGTGGCGCTAACGCATTCAACAAGGCGCTGAAACGGGATCGCACCAACAGCTGGTGCAAGACACGCCCCGCGTCATCACTGCCATCGAGAGGCAAGGTAACACGGCGCAGTTCCTTTTCTAGCACCAGGGGTAGATAGAGTTGCTCCGCCAACAGCATGAAGCGGTGCATATCTTCGCTATCGTTGATCGCTATTGCCTCGCGCTGCTTGTCATCCAGCAGAGTGTGCATCTGCTGTGCTAGCAATTGCGTCGTGAACACGGTCATATCGGGGTGAGCCGCTTGCAGTTGCTCATAGAGATGCCAGTTGGCAATGAGTGGCTGTTGCAGCCCCCCCTCAGGCACACGCAAGCTTGGCAAGGCTTGCAGCAGTGCCGCGTACAAGAAGCGGTCGGCATGAGTGCGGCGTTGGTCAGCGATAATACTGTCGCGCAAGCCGAGATCATAACCAGCGTCCGCCGTCGACGGCAAGTCAGGCAACTGTTCGGTGCGAGTGCCGCGATAGTGTTCGTTCTGCACCAGCTGTTTGTAGAGCGTGGCATAGGTGAGATACTTGACTGCAGCAAGATGATTGGTGCGGTTGGCATACAACGCTAGCGCGGCGATCTGCAAGCCATCGACGAAGGCATTTTTCAGCCGCAAGCGTGCCTGCCCCTCGTCTAGCGACCGCTCAACTTGCACCTGCTGGGCGAACAGGCGTGCTAGGGTTTGGCTACTCGACCAGGTGAGCTCAAGCGGCACGGTCAAGGTAAACCGCTCGCTCGCAGTGCGCCAATCGCTACGCTGAGTGACGCTATGCTGAGTGACGCTATGCTGCATCTGGATTAGATTCGCTAGCAAGCCGAAGTAGAGATTAATCAGGTAAGCCTTGCGCTCCTCGTCAAGGGCCGCACTGCCTGAGGCAGAAACTCCGCCTAAGACCGCTTCGAGGTCAGCTTTCCAGCGCAGCAGACGATCGGTCATGCTGTCCAGCAGTTCCGGGTCAGGAGACACCACTGCGGTGTTGATGGTGTGCGGATACTTCAGGCTACGCAAGGCTTGGTGTGATTCGATCCTGAGCGCATCGCCGCTAGCCATAGCCTCGGTCAGGGACGAAGCAGGTCGTTCGTCTTCCCCCGTCGCGGGCGTTGCCAGCAGACCTAGCAGTACCAATAAGTGCGCGGTTTTCTTGCTTTTATTTAAAATCAGCCCGAACACGCCCAAAGATCGCTCCCTGCTAACGCTACCTTTAAATTTACCAATTACTTTTATTTAGAAACACGCCTCATATTATGATGATGCGGCAGATGCCATGCCTACACCATTTTGTCACGGCAGGCAAACTTTTTTTAACGTGACAGATTGCCCCCCACGAGCCTCCGTTATCTTGGCAGGCAGAGGGGCCTGATAACAAGCCTGAACGCAATAACGAGAGGTCTGATGACGAGGAGCGAGCGTTACAAAGAGCCGCGTAGCGCAATAGCAAGAGGCCTGAGCGCAAGCAGCGAGCTAGGAAGCGAGCGTTACAAAAAGCAGCGTAGCGAGCGAAGCGAGCTAGAAAGCGAGCGTTAAAAAAAAGCAGCGTAGCGAGCGAAGCGAGCTAGGAAGCGAGCGATACAAAAAGCAGCGTAGCGAGCGAAGCGAGCTAGGAAGCGAGCGGGACAAAAAGCATCGCGTAGCGATGAGCTAGCAAGCGAGCGTTACAAAAAGTCGCGTAGCGCAAGGAGCTAGCCACCTTAGCCCGTACCTCCGTTATCTTGGCGAGGCGCAGCCCTACCGAGAAACTCGACCTGAGTGGGTATGGCACATGCCTTGTGCAAAAAAATAAACTGAACGCAATATGGCAATGTTTATGGTCGAGTTTTCGTACGGCCTCGCCCCGCCCTTCATGGAGCTCTCGGTAGGCAAGAGGTGGGGGCAACCGCCGAGAGATCTGAGAACAAGCAGAGAGGGGCCTGATGGCAAGCCCGAACGCAGTAACGAGAGGTCTGAGCACAAGCAGCGAGCTAGGAAGCGAGCGGGACAAAAAGCATCGCGTAGCGATGAGCTAGCAAGCGAGCGTTACAAAAAGTCGTGCGCAGCAATCAGCAATTATCAAGAAAAAATTTGGTGAAAGTTAGTGTTTAGCGATTTTATTCTTTATTTTCGTTAGTTGTTCTTCAGTAATATTAGCAAGTTGGCAAATAGCTGAGTCATCGAGCTTGCCATACTTTAGCATGCTAATGATGACACTCTCCCGCCCTTTCTTGACCCCCTGCCGCATGCCCTGCTTTTTCCCCTGCTCAATGCCTTCTAGGCGTGCACCCTCGAAACCGAATTCGATACTTGACATGATACGTTCCTCATCTGGTAAATCGGGAAAACAATCTGCCTCGATGGCAGACAGCCTCTTCCTATCATACCTCCCATCGGCAAGTCCAAGGTAAGATATTAGTTTAGCCGACAAACTCTTGCGATTTTCAGTGGATAGCGCATAGCAAGAGTGAAAAATTTTCGCCACAATTTTGGTGCTCAGATGCCAGATGTGTTTCATTCCCAGCAGGCAAGGGCTGGTCGTGAGGCCGCACAGTTGTTCATCGGACAACTTAGGCAGATTTACCACCAGGATTGGGTCATCTGCAACATAGCGGCGCAGTCCGTGAATAGTTTCCAAGGGATGCCGATTTTTAAATTTTAGCTCAAGCTGGTTCTTGGCTATATCGACGGGTTTTTTGGTTTGCAGAACGAGGATGCCTATGACAAAACCATTGGTGCGCGCTGTGCGCTGTGCGCTGCTTTTTTGTAACGCTCGCTTCCTAGCTCGCTCTTTGTTCTCAGGTATAGTGACACCATGAGAAACAGGACATTGCCGGTGGTGTGCTCAAAGATAACCCCAAAATATACTGGAGAATCTGGCTCTTTTTTGAAGGGCACAGAAAAATTCAAATCACAAAATTTTTCTGTGCCAGTATCGGGATCGATGCTTGCTTCCTTACTGGGAGTGAGTTTGTCAATATCGAACAGTTCATAATCTTCGGGAAATAATGCCAACCGGAGAAGATCTTGGGCATAACGCGGATCGCTATAGATTTTCTTGAAAAATTTATCATGCAAATGATGCTTGTTTAGTGGGGTTTTATCGTTGCCGGGCATGGTTGCTGTCCGTTGCTAATGCGGTTACCTGTCTCTGGTAATTATAATAACATAATTTAGCGCAAATCTCCGTTGTCTTAGCGCAAGTCCCCGTTGTCTTGGCAGGGAGCAGACCTGCCGAGAAACTCGCCCTTGAGATAGGTGTGGCACATGCCTTGTGCAAAAAAATAAACTGAACGCAATAACGAGAGGTCCGAGAACATGCAGCGAGCTAGGAAGCGAGCGATACAGAAAGCCGCAGCGCAGCGTACGGTCTCTCCCCGCCGTTCATGGAGCTCTCGGTCGGCAAGAGTCTGGGGGGCGAGCAGCGAGCGAAACAAATACACCACTTAGCACAAATCTCCGTTGTCTTGGCACGGCGCAGACCTACCGAGAAACTCTCCCCTGATATAGGTGCAAGGACATGCCTTGTGCAAAGAAATAATCTGGTTGTAGTGTTGGCAGTGTTTGTGGTCGAGTTTTCGTACGGCCTCGCCGCGCCCTTCATGGAGCTCTCGGTGGGCAAGCTTGAACGCAATACAGGGAGATCTGAGAACAAGCAGAGAGAGGATGCAGAGAGACTAGAGGATAAGCAGCGAGCTAGAAAGCGAGCGTTACAAAGAGCCGCAGCGCAGCTGGGCACGGCGGCAGATAAGTTCCAGTCCCTTGGCAACAGTAAACAATCCCTTTGGTATGCCATCTTTGAGTTCGCCGGTCTCTGGATACCCATATCTCCAGTCATTGAAATTTGTGGCCCCCAGCTCAACAGCGGCTTTCACGTCGCCGTTGGTGGGTTGCCACTCGCTTGGACAACAGGCTTCCGCAGATTGGATTTCCCCAAGTATGTCCTTGTCTAGGTTTTTGCCTGAATTTTTTTCGTAGTCTTCTTTCAGCTTGTCATACAGCTCCAGGAGATTGTGCCCCTTGCCGCAACTCCCACCCCGCAGTGATGCCTGAAGAGTTTTTATTGCATATTCGCACAACAGGGCACACATAACTGTGGTCGCCACTGCTATCCCAATGCTCCGTGGCCCCTTTTTGATTGCAAAAGAATCTCGATCTACCAACTCTCGATCAAGATCGGCAAGAAGCAAGCGGCAAGCCTGCTCCATCCCATGCATCTGGACAAGCGAGTTTCTGACATTCCAACTATGGCTCGGCTCTTCTGAATTCAAGGAAATTCCCCCTACCCTCGTAGGTGAGGCCACCTTCTGCCAACAGCGGCAAGACCAAGGCAACGACACCTAGAAGCATTAGTTTCATATTATACTCCATATAAAAACCGCTGACATGCAGTGCTATGCTATGGTGGCTAGATCCGTCAAGTAACAAAGACCCTGCGCCCCGCACTTGAGGCGTTACGTATGCAGCGCTCCGCGCAGCGTAGTATTATGCAGTAAAATCAGTATAATATGGTTGAGAGGATACAAAATTTGCGGAGTGTTGTGTGTTCCCAATTGCCGTCGCTTATCTGAGCACCCCGCTGTTTATTTTCCTGTTCACCTTCCTGAACTCGTGGTGCACGTCCCTGTCTGCGCTGCTGTTGATAGCTTTGGTGTGCTGTGTGTGGCACACGCATAAGCAGCGCGCCACGCCTTTACCGCAGCCGCTGTATCGCTATTGGCCTATGTTGGTTGTCGTTACGGGTCTTGTCTACGGTGGCATCTGGTCGCCATTCAACTACTGGGATTGGCAGAAGCACTTTGCGATTTTCAACCTGCTGATCGACCATACGTGGCCACCACACATCGAGCTGGCAGGGCAAGAGTATTTTCTGCGCTATGGTTTGGGCTGGTATCTTGTGCCTGCGCTGATGGCGCGCTGGGTCGGCACGGTGGCATTGACTCCGACGATGTTTCTATGGACCTTGCTGGGCACTTGTTTAGCGCTGTTGCTGGGTTTGCGGGACCTGCGCAAGTGGTGGCACTTGTCGTTGGCCACGCTGGTGTTCTTCTTTTTTTCTGGGCTGGATCTCATCGGTGCGTTGTCTGTTAAGAACCTAGCCAGCGAACCACTTAGCCCGCACTGGCTACAGTGGTGGTCGGTCTGGGGGCAGATTGCACCGAATTTGTTTGGCGTTACGTGGGTGCCTCAGCATGCCATTCCCGCGTGGCTCGGTGCGTGTCTGGTGCTGGCGGAACGCCATCTCGCGGTGCGCTACGGCGCGCTACTGCTCGCGGCGGTAGCGTTGTGGTCGCCGTTTGCAGCTATCGGACTAGCCCCGTTCTTTCTCTGGGCACTGTGCAAGGAGGGCTATCGCACGGCACTGACCTTGCCCAACCTCGTCCTTGCTCCGCTGCTGCTCGTGCCGCTGTTGTTTTACTTCAGCCGCGGTGCAGGGCAGATTCCCTTCACCCTGGCCATGCCGACCGTCACCCTGTCTAGCTTGCTGCTGTTCGCTTTGCTGGAATTTGCTCTAGCGGTGGCACTCATCTTGGCGTGCAACCCGCGCCGCAACCAAGGCTTGCTGCTCACCATCTTTATGTCGCTCGTGGCTCTTATCTCCGTGCGTTTTGGTATGCACAACGACTTGCTGATGCGGGGCAGCATTGCAGCAATATGCGTGTTGGCATTGTTGAGCAGTCGTGCCTTGCTGCTCAATCACCGTTCTCCACGCATGCTCGTCAACAAAGGCTTGCTGGTCATCTATCTGGGGGTTGCGGCAATTCCCGTCGTCGCGGCCTTCGTCAGCGGGGTTGATCCGAGAAATCATCGCATCTCCAAGCAACACCGCTTCACTGCCAGCTCGGCGATGGCAGATGAGCAGTGGCGCGACCAATACTTAGCGCATCCTGATGAGAACACCAAGCTTTACCTGCGCAGCGAGCCTTGACAGCCTCTAACGCACCCGTTGCACGGCAGTCTTCCACTGCGCGAGTTTGTTGGCACGTGCCTCAGCCCCCATCTGCGGCGAAAACAGTCGCATGCCCGTGCGCTGAGCTTCGAGCTCGGCAACATCTTGCCACATACCCGTGGTTAGGCCCGCTAGATACGCGGCTCCTAGTGCAGTCGTCTCAATACAGCGCGGCCGTTCTACTTCCACCCCCAGAATATCAGCTTGAAACTGCATCAAGAAATCATTTACCGCCGCACCACCATCCACACGTAGGCACTGAATCTGTGTCCCCGTGTCGGTTGCCATAGCTTCAGCAACGTCCGCAACTTGCAGGGCAATTGCCTCCAGCGTGGCACGGATAACATGTTCCCGCCGCGTGCCGCGGGTGAGACCGAAGATTGCCCCTCTTGCCGCCGCGTCCCAATACGGTGCGCCAAGCCCCGTGAAGGCTGGCACGACGGTAACTCCATGGCTGTCGTCGACTTGCCGCGCCGCCGTTTCCGCTTCAGCAGAAGTCTTGATAAGGCCCAGACCATCCCGCAACCACTGCACAGCAGCCCCCGCGACGAAGACACTGCCCTCCAGTGCATAAGCAGGAGTCGAGGACGGCTGGCAGACCAGTGTCGTCAGCAGTCCGCGCCGCGAGCATACCCGCTGCGAGCCAGTGTGGAGGACGAGAAAGCAGCCAGTGCCATAGGTATTTTTCGCCATCCCCGCCCGCAGGCAGAGTTGTCCGAACATAGCCGCCTGCTGATCGCCAGCTATTCCCGCCACAGGAATTCCCCCCAGCGGCCCTGCCTCAATCATGCCAAAGATAGCCATCGAGGATGATACTTCTGGCAGTAGTGCGGCAGGAACTCGCAGGCTATGCAGCAAATCTTCGTCCCATCGCAGGGTGTCGATGTTGAACAGGAGAGTGCGCGAGGCGTTGGTATAATCGGTCTTATGCACCTTTCCTGCAGTCAAGCGCCATAACAACCACGTATCCACCGTGCCAAACGCCAGCTCGCCGCGTTCAGCTCGTGCCCGCGCCCCCTCCACCTGATCGAGCAGCCAAGCGATCTTGGTGGCGGAAAAATATGGGTCTAGCACCAGCCCTGTTTTTGCCCGCACCAGCTCTTCAACCCCACGCTGCTTGAGAGTTGCACACATGTCTGCTGTGCGCCGACACTGCCAGACGATGGCAGGGTGAATGGCTTTCCCTGTGCGGCGATCCCAAACAATGCTGGTTTCACGCTGGTTGGTGATAGCGAGTGCCATGATGCCTGCTCTTGCAGCTGTCTGGCGCAACACCCTAGCGATGGTCTGCTGCGTAGTTTGCCAAATCTGTTCTGGATCACATTCCACCCAGCCTGAGCGAGGATAATCCAGCTGTAACTCGGCACGCGCTTGCGCGACAACGCCACCCTGCTGGTCGACGAGCATGGCGGTTGTGCTGGTCGTGCCTTGATCGATCGAGAGAATATAGTTTGATGTTGGCATGGCAACTCGTGCAAAAGCGGGGGCTAAACCGATCGGCAAGTCACATAGCACCTTCAGACATCGTTGGACACAGATAATGCGGGTGAGCCAGCAGAGCTACCCGCTCACCCCGCCCTTCATGGAGCTCTCGGTAAGCAAGCCTAAACACAACCGCGAGAAGGCTTGGGGGCAAGCCTGAACGCAATGGCGAGGGGCAAAGACCTTCCTTAGCCCGCTACCCCGTTATCTTGGCGCGGCGCAGACCTACCGAGAAACCCGACCTCAACAGGTATAGGCACATGCCTTGTGCAAAAAAAATAATCTGAATGCAATCGCGAGATGTATGAGGACAAGGAGCGAGGGAGCGAGAAAGCGGCAAAAAAGCCTCGTAGAGCGAGCGTTACAAAAAGCCGCGCGCCACGGCGTAGCGCAGCGAACGGCCTCGCCTCGCCATTCATGGGGCTCTCGGTAGGCAAGCATGGGGTTCTGAGGCTAACCCAAGCAGAGCTAGTCCCTTAGCGCAAATCTCCGTTGTCTTGGCACGGTGCAGCCCTACCGATAAACTCGACCTCAACAGATATGAGCACATGCTTTATCTAAAAGCATAATCTGACAGCAATACGGCAGTGTTTGTGGTCGGGTTTTCGCACGGTCTCACCGTGCCCTTCATGGGGCTCTCTGTGAGCAAGCTTGAACGCAATAGCCGAGAGGTTTGAGGGCAGGCAGAGAGGCTGGAGGCAAACAGGAGAGGGGCCTGATGGCAAGCCTGAACGCAACCGCCGAGAGGTCTGAGGGCAGGCAGAGAGGGCGCGCAGAGTGGCCTGAGAACATGCAGCGAGCTAGGAAGCGAGCGATACAAAAAGCAGCGTAGCGAGCGAAGCGAGCTAGCAAGCGAGCGATACAGAAAGCCGTAGCGCAGCGTACGGCCTCGCCCCGCCGTTCATAAAGCTTTCGGTGAGCAAGCCTCAACGCAACAGCCGAAAGGCCCGAGGGCAAAGACCTTCCTTAGCCCGTTCCCCCGTTATCTTGGCGAGGCGTAGCGTACGGCTAAAATTCTTGTCTGGTTAGGCAGATATGCGAAACCCGATATTCGCGTAAAGTTGGGATCGTGCTCACTCCTCAGTGCTGCCGCAGGAGATAGGCTCATAGTCATCACGCTCACTGACGTAAGCGGTAATATTGTTCATATGGGCGCGAATTTTATTTGCCCACTTGTCATCTGCCGCATAACGGCAGTTCATGCCAGCCAAACTTATGCCACAAGCTTTGGCGTCTTTGGTGTCATTGTCGACACAACTCACGTGTTTGCCGTCCCCACAGCGGTAGTAATATCTGCCGCTCTTGCCCGACGCGGGATCACGTTCCGTCAAGTAGTTGCGCCTGATGCTTCTGAATACGGTGTTGAAGCCATTGCTATACGAGCCAAAACCTGTCGCTTTATCAAAACTATCGCCGCAGCCGTCAGCCGTGCAGTAGCCGCTGTTCCAACCCCAGAGGTTGTGCTTGATACGCCCTTGACTGTTTCTACCCCAGCCCGACTCATGAATTGACAACGCCAGCGCAAAAATCGGATTGACCCCATGGAGTTGTTGGACAATTTCCAAGCCCCGCATCAAGTCGTTGATGTCACCACGACCGTCGTTTTCCCGCTTGAAGGGGGTGGGCTTGCTGACCTTCTTGTTCAACACGTACTCACGCAAACTGTCTATCGTGGCAGCATCTCTCCGCAACAAGTCCTTCGTGTAGATGTTGCCACACGGCTCTTTGCCACACACTAGATTCAGGGTCTCATTAGGCACTTCCTCCGTGCCACAACCAGCCAAGATCATGACCGCGGTGAGCAAGAAGCTACGCCCACCAGCCCCAAATAGCTGTGGCGGCGAGATCACACCGAGCTTTAGCAAGAAACCACGCCCACCATTCACAAACATGTCGCCCATGACTCAATGTTAACATATATGCTTATGATACGTCCGTCTAATTTTGTAACCATGTATAATTGTTTTATTATTGAGATATTTCTATAGTTCCACCAAAGAAGTGTCGATAGGGAGGTGCGGGTCGTTTTTACACTAGGTAAGGGGAATGTGATGGCGAGATTAGTGTTAGCATGGGTGGCAGTCAGCGTGGCAGCCTGTAGTGCAATGGAGGTGTCGTTTTCCACGGCCAGCAACAGCGATGATGCTCTGCAGCAGGCCGCGAAGTCGTCGAGTGAACAGAATTTGAATCTGGTGCGCGATGATGGCAGTGTTGAGCTGAGTCTGGAGGAAAGTTTTGTGCCTAGCAGGGTCGAGAACCGCAAGCTCGACATCTTGATGGTAATCGACGACTCGGAATCGATGCAAGCCTACCGTGACGATCTTGCCGCTAATCTACTGCATCTGTTCAGCTACGAGGGACTTGCTAACAGCGACTGGCGTATCGGGGTCATCTCCAGTGCGCGAGACAGCCTGCTACGGCAACCCTTCATTACTTCTACCGATCAAGGGCAGGAGTTTGCCGAGCAGATCAAGAACCCTGACAGCGGGCACAGCAGTGATCTCAACGTTGAGCGGACGCTGTATAACGCCTCCCGTGCTTTGCAAGGCAATGCAGGCCGCAACTGGCTGAGGATGAATTCTATCGCCGTAGTGCTTATCGTTACCAACGAAGATCATCACCAGTGCAACCTAGACGTTGAGTCCTGTTCCGATGAAACGGCCTACTCGTTGCAGAATTTTTATGAAGAACTGCGCAACCTCAGGCAGCCACAAGTTACCGCCAAAATTTACGGCATTCTGAGCGACGACGAAGATCAGCGGGCGAATTTGCTCAGCCAGATAGTGCTGGAAGGGGGCGATAACGGCTCGCTCTTCACCGCGTGGAAGCCACTCAGCGAAGACTACCGTGCCGTGCTGCAGGACATCTCCAAGAACGTCGCGGCCATCTTGCAGAGTACTTTCACCCTGCAACAAGAGTATAGCGGCGGCGCAGCCGAGGTGGTCGTCACTACTGCCGACAAGCGGCAGATAACACTGAGCGATGACGACTATGAGATAGCAGACAACACGCTGAGCATATACGAGGGTTTGCTCGACGAGATGGGTGACGTGACCTCAGTTGCGGTCACCTACACTTATTTGGGCGAAGAGGTAGTGACCAAAAATTAGGCAAAATATCAGCAGTGCGAAGATCATAGACAGCTGCCGCACAATGCACTCGTTGAAATTACAGGGAAAATTATTTGGCACGGGTAGTGCACCTACCCTACTAGCCGCACGACAGAGCGGTCGCGGGGATGAACGTGGTTGTCCACTTTGGCCAACTGTTCGCAGCTGGCCATCAAAGGTTCTTCCTGAATTTCTTATCAGTTGTAGCTCATCCTTTTCTTTACCGATGCAACTGCCGCAATCCCCGCTTACCAACCATATCCCCTGCGTGGGGAAATTTCCTCTTCCCAAACTATACGATCGGCTTTAGAATGCCTCCCCGCGAGGGTGGAGCAGGATGAGCAAGCAGAAAAAACCAGACTTAAGCAAGATCGATGCCTTCCAGCGCAGTTTCCTGCGGCTGTCCCACTGGGTGAAGCACAATGCCCGGCAAATTGCGATCGTGATCGTGCCATTGGCAGTGGTGATCATCGCGGTCGTTATCGGCCAGCTATACCTGAGCCGCCAGAAAGACACGCGCTTGGCTACACTTGCCGTCATCAACCGCGTCTACGATGACGAACAGCGGGCTGCCGCTGAGCGCAGGAGTGCATTGCAGGAAAAAATCACGGCGCTAAAGCCGAACCCAAAGGACAAGCCTGCCACGCCAGCAGAAGAGCCTGTGCCCGCGGCGCAGTTAGCCGAACTGGAAGCCCAGCTCAAATCAATCCAAGCTGATCACAGCCGCTCAGCCGAGCAGTATCGTGAGTTTTTCGCTGCGCACCAAACCTCACCCGAAGGCTGGGCGGCGGCCATGTCTGCCATTGGCATAGCCATCACCCGCAAGCAGTACGACACGGCTCAGCAACTGCTGACCACCCTACTCAAGCACTCAACCAGAAACGATTTCTACCAAGTGCAGGCACGTCTGCTGCACGTCAAGCTGCTGGAAGAACGAGGTGACATCGAGCAAGCTTTGGCAGAGATTGAGCAGATCTACCGACTTGCCCCTAAAGATTTCAAACCCGAAACACTGCTCATCAAAGCCCGTCTGCTGCTGGCACAGCAGCAAAGCAGTGCCGCCCGCGCGGTCTGCGAGGAAATTATCAAAGATTTTGCTGACAGCCGTGCCGCGCTCAAGGCAAGAGCGATCAAGGTACTGCTAAATTGAGACCCTTAGCTGCCATTCTTATCGTAGCCTGCCCTGTATTCGCCTGCCCTGTGTTTGCGGTTGCACCTCACGATCGCCGCCCCCACGTGCAGCGTTTTGTGCATCACCCCCACCGTGTGCTGATGCTAAAAATGGCCGCGGCACTCGACCGCACCAAGCCCATTGCCGCGCTGAACAGTGCTGGCATAGCCTTCGCAGCGGACAAAATTATCGGCGATGGTGACCACAACCAGATCGTCGCCCGCACCCATGCAGGCCAACGCCACTGGTCTTTCCCCACAACTCAGCCACTTACCGTGCCTCCCGTGGTGATCGGGGGATCTATCTACCTAGCACAGCAATCAGGCCAACTGCTCAAGCTAGACCATGCCAACGGCAAACCACGCTGGCAGGCACAGCTGAACAGCTACGTGTCGCGACCACTGGCCATTGCTTCGGCAATTATCGTCGCCGCGACCGCCTCCCAACATCTCTACGCCATCGATGCCGCCAGTGGCAAAACCCTGTGGCTTTACGACAGCGAAAGCAACACCGATGTCATCGTCAGGGGGGCCGCGCCACCTCTTATTGCAGGCAAAACCGTCTACTACGGCACGGCTAGTGGCAACATCGTCGCCCTCGACTTGCACAGCGGCAAGCAACTACGCTACTGGTCGCCGGCCCCAGCTACAGGTCGCTTCCACGGCATCGTCGGACAGCTAGCACTGCCCACCCCGTCGAGGTTGGTTTTCACCACCGCGGCAGGACTCAGCGCGGCACTCGACCCTCGCCACGACAGCAGCCAACTCCAGTGGCAACAACAACTCTCCGCTATCACTACCTCCGTCTGTCGCGGCAACCGCTGCTATATCGGCCTCACCAAAGGCGAAATCGTGGCCCTCGACAACCGCGATGGTGGCGTGCGCTGGCACAAAGTACTCGGCTGGTCACCAACCTTCATCGTTCCACATCGTGCCATGCACCTCTATGTGAGCGGCAGCGATGGCTTCATCACCAAACTCCGCATCAGACACGGTAGCCGTGTCTGGCAAGAAAATCTCGGCAGCTCGATCTTTGCTCCGCCCATCTTGCGCCATGGCATGATTTTCTTCAGCACCAGTATGCGTAATGTCTACGCCTATCGGCTTTGAGGCTGCGGGCTGGGTTTTTATTACGGCAATTTCAAGGCAACCCTGACCACAGGGGCCAGGTAGTCGTAACGGCTGTCTTCGTCGTGCAGGTACCAGCGCTTGTAGTAGAAGTAATTGCGCAACACGAGCTTGACGTAGTTGCGTGTTTCCCGCCACGGGATTTTGTCAATAAACAGCATCGGGTCGGTATCGGGAAAACTTTTCAGCCAGCGATTGACGGGGGTCATGCCTGCATTGTAGGAGGACAAGGTATGCACCGTGTCTTTGTATTTATCCAACAGTCGATGGAGGTAATGCACCCCCAACAGCACGTTGGTGGAGACATCGAAGAGATTGTTTTTGGAACTGCGCACCGCCTGCTTGATGCGGTTTTTTTCGTGGGCCGAGATGTATGATTTTTTCAGACGCAAAGCCTCGTAGCGCGCCGTGCGTGGCATAATTTGCATCAGGCCACGTGCATCAGCAGACGAACGTGCTCGTGGATTGAAGACACTCTCCTGCCGAATTAAAGCCATCGCCAAGAACGGATCAACGTTAACTTTGCGTGCATAGGTAAAAATTTCATTTTCAAAGCGCTTGGGAAAAAGAATTTTCTCACTACCTGCAGGCAACAGCTCCCGATAACTTCTATCGATAGCACTGTAGGTTTCAATCGCTGCCGACCAATCACCCGCAGCATGCAGTAGCAAGGCCTTGACATACATCTGGGCATTGCCCGTCGCGGGCTGTTCTTTAATTTCACATACAGCCTCCTTGCTCAGTCCGAGACGCAGCAAATAAAGGGAGCGTGCCACCTGCACCTGTGTCTGACGATCGAACGGATCGTAAAGCATCCGCTCTTCAAAAACAGCTTGTGACAGAGGCGCAATAGGAATTTCCTGATCACTTATCTTCTCCACCAGGTGATGCGCCAAGGCCCCATGATAGCTGGAAAAAAACTCCCGCCGTAAACGCGACCAGGCCGCCTTGGCCGCATTGATATTGCCAAGTTCCAGTGCCGCCCGCCCCTGCCACAACAGAGCAAAGCCGAACAGACTTTCCCGCCGCTTATCACGTGGCAACGCCTCCTGACGCTGGCGCAAACGTGCCAGCACTGGCTCAGCCTGTTCCCACTGCGATTCAACGAGCAATGACAACGCCAACGACTTCAGGGCCGTCTCGTGCTGTGAACTATGCGGAAACTGCTCAGTGTGCTGACGATAAAGCCGCCGCGCCTGCACAGAAAATTTCTGATGCTCCTTTACCTGTGCCAAGGCAAACAATGCCGCGTCAAGTTCAGCACGAGCATTCTGCCGCTTGGCCTTACGCAGCACCTGCTGTAACAGACCTGTGGCCTGTTGAAAACGATCCCGATAGCGATGCAGTTCAGCCATTCTTATCGTCGCCGCCGCCCAGCCAGCAAACTCGTATTTTTTGTGCATCAAGCCCCGCAAAGTGCGCCAAAATTTAAGTTGACTAAAACGCCGATGCCGTCGGTAGCATTTAGCCACCCGCAGGGCTAGCTCTTTGAATTTTCCCAGCTGTAATTTGCTCTTACGCAAAACAGCGTACGCAGACGCGCATTTTTTATCTCGCAACAAATAAGTAATACGTGGCACAGTGGCGATAGTCGTGCGTGGCATGATGCTGTGAAAAGCAATTTTGAGATTAGGAAACTCATGCAAATATGGCATGAGCTGGGCGGGAAATTTTGTTTTGTTTTTGTGTAGTATGCGTAAAATTTTCATAAAAGTATAGTATTTAAACTTGCGGGTCTGGAAAGATGCGATCCAGGGAATCGTCTGCTGCAACTCCGCGGGGGTGAGTTTTTCCTTGGTGGCAAGCGCTTCCCGCAAAATTCTGCGGGCCGGACAGCTGCGAGTTGAGAACAGCTTGGTCAAGTTGTCAAATTGGAAAAGCTGTTGATATTTATCTAGCTCAGCTATCTCTTCAAAAAAATAAGGGGTCATGGCAGGCACAACCTGATGCTGTTTTAATTTTTGCAAAAAAGATGCACTTAGGCTTTCTTTTTCGGTAAGTTTCTGCGCTTTTCGTAAGGCAAGATAGGCCGCGACCGTCTCCTGCCCGCCCAAATCACGGCTGGGATTAGCCTGAGGACTAGGGGCATGTTTAAGGGTGTGCAGCCAGCGCTGCAGGTCGGGATCGAGTTGCGGGGCACTGGTGTGTGCCGCCGATGCAACTGCGGTAAACAAAGGCACACTGATGGCCAACAAGACGGCACGAAAAGGCACGGTGCTACTCTTAAGTCTGAGGGTTACTTACCTATGACACCATATCGGCCGCGGCTTACAAACCTTTATTTTGCGTTGAGCATGTTGTGGACCATGCCTTTGCTCAGCTTAACACGACGGGCAATTTCGCCGTAGGATAACCCCTGTCCTTGGAGTTCACGTGCCTGGCTGAGCACTGCCGCCGTTGCCTTGCGTGGTCGGCCGAGTTTGACACCGCGTTTGCGGGCGGCCTGTAGGCCTGACTTGATCCGCGCGACGATGGTTTCACGTTCAATCTCGGCAATTTCGGCGAAGGCGGCCAGCATGGTGCGGCGAAAGGGATTGTCGTGGCCGAGGTTCAACACGGGCTGAGTGACGCTGACAAAAGCTACGCCATAGTCGTCAAGCTCCAGCAAAGTGCGGATGGCATTGTTGGCACTGCGGCTGAAGCGGTCGAGGCGATAGACAACGATGGTGTCGATGCGGCCGCTGATGGCAAGCTTCATCATGTCGCGGTAAGCAGGACGCTGTTGGGTGCTGCCTGAATAGCCTTCGTCCTTGAAAAGGTAAACCTTGCCAGGCTCTGTATCTCGCTTAGCCAGCCAACTCTCGACGGCCTCTTTCTGACTGCGCAAATCCTGCCGCTCAGTGGAAACGCGGTAGTAGATCGCGACGTTTTTCATCCCACCACCGTCAAAAAACAATTCGCCAAAATCAAAATTATACCATACACTTTTAGATATGTGCGCGATAGTAGCAATTTTAGCCATCAAGGGTGAGCCTCAGGCTTTGCGGGCGCGTGCCTTGCAACTTGTGCGGCGGGTGCGACACCGCGGGCCTGATTGGAGTGGTGTTTATGCCGATGCGCATGCGGTGCTGGCACATGAGCGGCTCGCGATCGTCGATGTCGAGAGTGGTGCACAACCATTGCATAGTGATAGCGGTAAGGTGTTGTGTGTCAACGGCGAGATCTACAATCACCAAGAACTCCGTACTTTTTTGAGCGCGACGCACAACTTTAAGACTGCTTCCGATTGCGAGGTCTTGATCTATCTCTATGAGGAGCAAGGCGTTGATTTTTTTCAGGCTCTGAACGGTATTTTTGCTTTCGTGCTCTACGATCGCGCCCGTAACAGTTACCTCGTGGCCCGAGATGCAATCGGGGTCGTGCCACTCTATTACGGGCATGATGACGCAGGTAACCTCTATGCCGCTTCGGAATTGAAAGCGATCGCTGAGGTCTGCACCACGGTGCAGGAGTTTCCTCCTGGGCACTATATGCTCGACGGTGAGTTGCGTTGTTGGTTCAAGCCAGGTTGGATGCGGCGTGACTTTTCCCTAGTACAAAAATACACCACGATCAAGCGTTTGCGCACTGCACTTGAGGATGCCGTGCGTCGCCAACTGATGTGCGATGTGCCTTTTGGTCTGCTCATCTCTGGTGGGGTTGATTCATCGATTATCGCCGCGATCGCGGCACGTGCTGCTGCCAAGCGCGTTGAAGACGGCAGTGCGGCCTGGTGGCCACGATTGCATTCGTTCACCATCGGCCTGCCTGATGCCCCTGATCTTGAGGCTGCACGGGTGGTGGCAGAGCATATTGGTACAGCCCATCATGCCTTCACCTTTAGCGTGCAGGAGGGCTTAGATGCACTTGAGGATGTTATCTACCACCTGGAGACATTCGATACCACGACGGTGCGGGCGGCGGTGCCGATGTATTTGATGGCACGCAAAATCAAAGCCATGGGCATCAAGATGGTGCTGTCGGGCGAAGGTGCGGATGAAGTTTTTGGTGGGTATCTGTATTTTCACAAAGCCCCTAATTCCCGTGAGTTTCACCTCGAAACTTTGCGCAAAATCAAAGCCCTACATCTTTACGACTGCCTGCGAGCCAACAAAGCGATGGCGGCCTGGGGTGTTGAGGCACGTGTGCCCTTCCTCGACGTTGATTTTCTTAATCGTGCCATGAACATGCATCCACAGACGAAAATGCCGAGCAACACGCGCATAGAGAAACACATATTACGGCAGGCATTTATCGATTACCTGCCGCATGCCATCGTCTGGCGACAGAAAGAGCAGTTTTCCGATGGTGTCGGGTATCGCTGGATCGAGGCCTTGCAAGAACACGCCGCGGCCAAGATAAGCGAGCAGCAGTTTGCCGCCCGTGACCAAGCCTTTCCCCAAAAAACGCCGCGCACCAAAGAAGAATATCTGTATCGACAGATTTATGCGCAATTTTTTGCTGAACATACCCTTGATTGTGTGCCACACGAGCTCAGCATTGCCTGCTCATCAGCTGTGGCACTAGAGTGGGACGAGCGTTTCGCGGCACGTGCCGACCCCTCAGGGCGGGCGGTGCGAGATCTGTTTCACAACGCATGACTAGTGTTGCAGGCAAGCGTGCGAGTTTTGTCAGCAGGAGCTGCACATGCAAGAAACCCAAATCGACCTCTGTGCTGTGTTGCCAGTGTGCGACGAGGCCGCAAACATCGTCAATGTTGTGGCTGAATTGTGTGCGACACTAGCTGAGATCCCATCCCTGACACGCGTCGTGTTGCTGATCGTTGATGATTTTTCGCAGGATAACGGCATTGATCTGCTCAAGGATTGGTTTCGTGCCCAGTCGCCAGCAGGGGTTAGCTTGACCTTGGTTAGATTAACAGAACGGCATGGCATGAGTATTGCTTTGCTGAAAGGCTTCAAGTTGGCCAGGCAATGGTCACCGCGTTTGACGCTGGTAATGGACGCAGATGGACAGGATGACCCACAATTCATCGCCGCGCTGGTAGCACGTAGCGACCGCGCCGATATCGTCTTCGCCTTGCGGGGCAAACGCCGTGAGCCGTGGACGTTTCGTTTTTGCTATGCCGCCTTCCAACTGTTGATGTGGCTAGGCACAGGCCGTAGTGCGCGTGCCAACCAGTTCTGTGTCATGCGCACGCCAGTGCTGGCTTATGTTGCGGCATCGAGCTACATCGATTATCTCGGTGCGCTGCTCAATGCTTCGCCCTTCAGTCGTGACGCGTTGACTGCCTCTCGCCGCCCGCGAGGTGGTGGAACATCCAAATTCAACTTCCGCGGGCATGTGGTTACCGCACTTACTATCATGTCATGGCAACCGCGCCTGCTCGTGCGCCTGCATCGTTTCACGCTGCTGTCGTTACTCACCCTCGGTATATTCGCCCTCAGCACGGACAATTTTCTTCTGATTACGCTACTGACACTGGTGGCGGTTCTTGCCCAGCTGTGGTGGGCGAAACTGCGCGCGATCTTGTCGCGGCGCGCCGACAGCCAACCGTTTGAATTTGCTGAGCGAGTTGAGACAATCACAGCCGATGGGGAGCTGCCCACCCATCATCAGGCCTCCTGAGTTCTGCGCGCTGTGCGCTACGCGCTGCTTTCTATATCGCTCGCTTTCTAGCTCATCGCTGCGCGATGCTGTTTGTATCGCTCGCTTCGCTCGCTACGCTGCTTTTTTGCCGCTTTCTATCTCCCCGCTCGCTGCATGTTCTCAGGCCACTCTGCGCGCCCTCTCTGCTTGCCCTCAGACTTCTCGGCTATTGCGTTCAGGCTTGCCTACCGAGAGCTTTATGAATGGCGGGGCGAGGCCGTGCGCTGCGCTACGGCTTTTTTGTATCGCTCGCTTCCTAGCTCGCTGCTTGCGCTCAGACCTCTTGCTATCGCGTTCAGTTTATTTTTTCGCACAAGGCATGTCCTTGCACCTATCTCAGGGCGAGTTTCTCAGTAGGTCTGCGCCGTGCCAAGATAACGGAGACTTGTGTAAGTAGGTGCGCCGTGCCAAGATAACGGAGCTGCGCACGACTCTTTGTAATGCTCGCTTTCTAGCTCGCTGCTTGCGCTACGCGGCTTTTTGTATCGCTCGCTTTCTAGCTCATCGCTACGCGATGCTTTTTGTAACGCTCGCTTCCTAGCTCGCTTCGCTCGCTACGCTGCTTTTTGTATCGCTCGCTTCCTAGCTCGCTGCATGTTCTCAGGCCACTCTGCGCGCCCTCTCTGCTTGCCCCCAAGCCTTCTCGCGGTTGCCCACACCTCTTGCCTACCGAGAGCTCCATGAATGGCGAGGCGAGGCCGTGCGCTGCGCTACGGCTTTTTTGTATCGCTCGCTTCCTAGCTCGCTGCTTGCTCTTAGACCTCCCTGTATTGCGTTCGGTTTATTTTTTTGCACAAGGCATGTACTTGCACCTAACTCAAGGAGAGTTTCTCGGTAGGGCTGCGCCTCGCCAAGACAACGGAGGTCTGTGCTAAGTAGTGATTGTGCTCCGCTCGCTCCTTGCGCTACGCGGCTCTTTGTATCGCTCGCTTCCTAGCTCGCTTCGCTCGCTACGCTGCTTTTTGTATCGCTCGCCTTACGAGGCTTTTTTGCCGCTTCCTAGCTCCCTCGCTGCTCGTCCTCGGACCTTCCTGTATTGCGTTGAGGCTTGCCCCCAAGCCCCTTTGCTTGCCCTCAGACCTCTCGGATGTTGAGCTGAGGTTTGCCTACCAAGAGCTCCATGAAGGGCACGGGGAGACCGTGCGAAAACTCGACCACAAATATTGCCATATTTCTGTCAGATTATGCTTTCAGATAAAAGTCTGTGACTACATCCACTCAGGGCGAGTTTCTCGGCAGGTCTTCGCCGTGCCAAGACAACGGAGATTTGTGCTAAGTGGTGTCCTTGCCCCCAAACCTCTTGCTATCGCGTTCAAGCTTGCCCTCAGGCCCCCTGCCTGCCCCCCTACTTGCCTGCTAACCTCTGCACATTTTTCTGGCTATGTGCTTTTCGCTTGCCCACGTAATTTTTTTCGGATATGCCCAGCGCGTCTGGTAGCCGTGGTTTTTAGCGCGGTGATACGAGGAGGTGAACGATGCACGACTATTCCGAGGTCATCTGCCGTGTGTTTGAGGTGGGTGGAGGAACTTTCGCGGAGCTAGTGCTCAATCGCCCCCACGCCGCCAATGCCATGAGCCCCTCGATGCTACGGGAACTAAACAGAGCACTAGATGTCATTAGCGAAAGCCAGCATCGCTTGTTGCTCATCACTGGCAGCGGCCGCAATTTTTGTGCTGGGGCCGACTTGCGGTGGATGAAAGAAAGCGGAGCAACGGGTCAGCAGAATGTTGTGGAAGCAAAACTGTTGGCGCAGTTCTTTGCTCGCCTGGCCGCCTTGCCCATGCCAGTGGTAGCGTTGGTCAACGGTGCCGCCTTCGGTGGTGCAGTCGGGCTGGTAGCTTGCTGTGACTATGCCTTGGCGAGCTCGACGGCGCGTTTTTGCTTGAGTGAAGCCCGCATCGGACTAGTGCCCGCCTTGATCCTACCCTACCTAGTGCACAAAGTGCCGCGCACTTTTCTGGCACGTGCAAGTTTGACCGGGGAGGTCTTTAGTGCCGAGGAAGCCGCGCAGCAAGGCTTAGTGACAAAGGTCATTCCGTGTGATGATTTCAAGAAAGAACTGCCTACAGAAATCAACGCGCTGTTGCAGTGTGCACCTCAAGCACAAGCGGGTTTCAAAAAACTGCTGGCCGAGATATGCCCTCAGCAGCAGGAAAAACATGCCGCCGCGGCCATCACCACCCTCACCGCAGCCCGTGCCTCCGAAGAAGCGGAAGCAGGCATCGCGGCATTCTTTGCCAAGCAAGAACCGCCGTGGGTAGCACGACTAGACAGCAACTGGACGCAAAGCGTCTACGGCGCCTGAGCTGCGTTTGAGTTGCGTTTTTTCTGCCTAGCTAAAGTTTTGTCCTGACCCGCCGATAGTGCGCTTGGAGGTGGGTCACCGTGCTCAAGTTTACGAGTAGTTTTGCAATCATCGTTGTGCTGCTGAGCAGTTGCCTCGAACGTCCCGACAAAAGAGCGCCACGTCTGCCGACACAGAGCGACCCTAGCGCGTCCGAGCCTGCCGACAGCACGTGTGCCTCGTTTGATCCCGTGGAAAGGGCACTGCACAGTAGGTGTAATGTTGATCCAAGTGTCCTCGTGAAACCAGTAACAGATCCACGTATTCCAGAGCCAGGCAAGACGGCAACTACGGATACCACCAAATTTTCCGATGAGACTAACTCTGGCGAAGCCACGAGGATCGAGACCCCACCTGACCCGCTCGAAGATAGCGTGTCGTTAGCAGCTGTCGGTGTCAGTGCAAGTTGCGGAGATGGGTATGGCTGCCTTTACAGCCAAGGTGGTGGTAGCAAGTACTGGCTCAAGTGCGAGATTAGGGCTGGGGGTTGTAAAGATGGCTTTCTGGTTGAGGCGAAGACAGAGACGGGGTCACCGCAAGTGAAGAGGAGTAGTATGTGCAAGGATGGCGATAAGACCGTTGCCGACCTCAGCCGCGGCAAAATTGAACTGGAGTGCAAGACCGATCGAGAGGTTTTGCGCTCATTTGCTGCCAAGAGGGCTAAGCTTGTCTTGAGCAAGAGCCATCTGAGCAACAGGCATATCTGTGTTACCACCGATGCGGGACCCAGTGGCCGCAATGTGGTGGATTTTGGCAGTGCCAACCTCACTATAGCCGCAGGTGCTTGTGCGACAGACGCACATCGCATTCGCTTCTCCATGCAGCTAGGATTTAGCTGGTAGGAAAGCTGAAAAGAAGATACGAACTGGCCATCATGCTTGAACCGAGGCTCGATTGCCTCAGGCGGAAGCGGAGCAGTCCTGTATCAGATGTTGCCAGCACGGGGGGGTTGAGAGCGACTGAGTATGTTCAGGTTGTTGGTGGTCAACTGCTGGTCGTTGCTAGTGCTGTTGTGCCTGCCGTTCTTGTATGCGTTGGCACTATTCCATTTTCCCACCAAAAAATACCTGCAAGGGCGATGGCGCAATTTTTTGTATTTCTGTTGGCAATGCTGGTGTCACCAAAAAAATACCGGCGGCTGGCTGTTTTTTTGTAGCTCGGCGGGTGAATACGAACAGGCTGTGCCACTGCTAGATAAGCTCCAAGGCAAGCGGCAAGATAAGACGCTGCTGTTCTTTTCCCCCTCTGGCTATCGTTTCGCACAGTTGCGACGAGAACCAGCCCGCTGTTTGCTCGCCCCGCCAGATTTGTTTTGGTTGTGGTGGCTGTGTTTTGCCGCCTGTCGGCCGCGAGCCGTCATCGTCATCCGCCATGAGCTCTGGCCTGCGTTCCTAGCTGCCGCGCGCTGTTGGAGCACCCTGTATTTGGTTGACGCATCTTTTCCACACAGGCGTTACCGTCATCTGCGCGGCTGGCTGTTAGGCTTTTTCCATAAAATTTTTGTCGTCGCGGAACTCGATCGGGTTACTGCACAGCATAGTTTTTCTGTGCCGCAGGCACGCCTGCTTGTCGCAGGGGACAGCAAATACGACCGTGCCGCGCAACGGGTGGCAGAGGAGAAGCTGAACGATACGGCTTTCCTGCTGTTGCAAGAGCACGCCCCGCGGCAACGACTGTTGATCGGCAGTGCGTGGGAGGCAGAGATAAACGCCGTGCTCGCCGCATATCGGTCGTGTCGCGATCGGTGGCAGGTGCTAATTGCCCCCCACACACCCCAAGCACAGATGGTCAGCTGGATCGAGAGCCTGTGCCAGCAGCAAAAATTTAGCGTGCGCCGCTATACCCAGCTGTCATTGCCGTTTGCCAACGCCGATGTGATAATCATCGACACGCTCGGCTGTTTGACGGAGTTGTATGCACTTGCCGACCTCGCGCTCGTCGGGGGTGGCATGCAGGGCAAAGTGCATAATGTGCTTGAGCCAGTCTTTCACGGCCTGCCGACGGCGATGGGCAAAAATTTCACCAACAGTAGCGAGGCAAAGTTATTACACGACGCAGGGTGGGTGGCGGTGGTCGATGCCGACAGCATCACTGCCTGGTGGCAAGCTCACGCCGCTAAGCACATAGATCGTGCGCGCCGTGAGCAGCAGCTGGCCTTTGTGCAGGCGCTGTGTGGCGCGACGGCAGCCATCTGTGCCGTGCTGGAAACAGATTGCGGTTGAGATGCAGGCAGGACTTTCACTTTAGCAAAACAATATTTTGCACAGCATCAAAAATACTTTTTTAAACAACAATATCAAATAGTTGCCCCCAGAGAGGAAAATCACTGGCAATTTTTCCACAGGTGATGTGAATAACCTCATCCGTTATCTCGATGGTGGCACTAATGGCAACGCCTTTAGCGGATAGCCCAAAAGGTGGGCATACGGCACGGCCCCGTGCTGGGCTGGGGAAATCGTCGGGTGGCGCATGCTCTAGGCATCATCCGCCTCAGCAAAATCTCGCCAAGCAGGTGGCAAGCTCAACTGTCCCCGCCTAACAGCGTCCCTAAGCGGGTAAATTTTTTACAACAACTTGCCAATGCTAAAGTAAGGAGGACATATGGTCGATCACGCTAGTGAGTATGTAGCTTTGCCGGTGGGGACGGTCGTGATCCAAGAATCTGCATTTAGCTTGGTTGAGCTGATAGTTGCGGTCGGCATCGTCGGCGTTTTGGTAACGCTGGCCTGGCCTCGTTATCAGGAGTTTATGGTGCAGGCACGCAGGGGCGAGGCAAAGAGCAACCTATCGCATCTGAGTTCTTTGCAGACAGCCTATAAGGTTGATCACTATTCCTACTACATGGGGCCGGCGATGACTGGCTCGAATGGCATCGGCTATCGGGAAGGCGCGCCTCGAAGCAATCGTGGCTTTCACTCTTGCGATCCCGAACTCGATGAAGATAAGGGGTTGTGCAACTACCTCGGCTTCTATCCTGAGGCGGTGGGTGAGTTGCGCTATTTCTACCGCTTCACTGCGGGCACTGCCATCGCGTCCGCGGCTTCCGATAGGGATGGTAAGCACATCTATCCTGACTGTCGCGGCGGCGGAGCGGCCGAATGCGGCTACACGTCCGGTGACGCGTTGACACTAGCGCTGAGCGGTAATAACCGGCCGGTAGTCTGTCGCAACGTCACCAAATACTGCCCTGTAGGAGCAGGAGGAGGAGGAGGAGGAGGAGGAGTGACACCGCCACCGTGCCCCCCCACGCCATGCCCACCGGGGCAAGTACCCGCGCCCTGGCCAGTGTGCTGCACTCCATCATGCGGCATGTGCCAGCCGACGAGCAGTACCTCTGCCTGGACACCGGATTATTCGGCACGCTGTAGCAGTGAGACTTCTTTAAGACAGACAGCCAACGTTACACAAAGTTGGAATCCGCCGCCAGCATGCCCCACCATTACCTGTCGAGCTTCCACCACCGAACAAACGACACGGGTAACTCAGGGCGGCACCGCTCCGATTTGCATCGGTACTCCTGGTGTTCCGAACAACGCATGCCCGTGCGAACCTAGCGACACCAGACCTTGCTGTGTTGGTGGTTGCACGAAAGACACCAGCAGCGAAGGTGATTGTAATCTGGTAGATACGACGATCGATCTGGATAACAAGTGGATATGCAATAGCTACGCCTGTGAAAAGACGGTTACCACTACCTACACTCCCGATCCCCCCTGTGCACCGACCACCGAAACTGTCGGTGGAAACGTATTCGGCAATAAGAATTTGACCTGCGACAGTGAGAGTGACGGTATCTGTACCCAATGGGGACCCACAGTCTGGGGAAACTGTTCGGAGGTTAGCTCTGGAGTGTGTCAGGAAGCTGGTAGCGCCACCCGCACCTGCAATAACCCCTGCCCGAATCGTCAGGTTATCTGCCGCACGGGTAAAGAAGAACGTAGACCATGCACCTGCCCTACCCACCTCTGTGTTGGCGGGGAGTTTGACAACGAGACTACGTCGGCTGCTAAAGGCTTGTGTGATGACACGGATACTGCTGATACAGAGCATGAATACGTTTTCTTAGCAGATCCTGATCGCGACGGCTCATATGCTTGTGAGTGTAAGGAGATTCCTCCACGTACACCGCAGTGCACCGACAAGGAGACCGGCCAGCCAATCCCAGCTACCGGGCCTACTGATTGCCGGGGTCACAAGGTGTGGCATGATGCTCCTACCTGCAAATGTGAATGCGACCCAGATAACATAGCTAAAGATGCATGCGACGATGCGACCAACCATAGATGGGATGCGTCTGAATGCAAATGCGAAGTCATAGATGGAACGCAGACAGCACAGCTCTGCTTTAGCTCAATTTATGAAGATAATTTTAAAGGTACTGTTGGCAATATGGGGTGGACGAATGCCGATGTGAGAGGATGGGAGGCTCTTAAAGAGGCTATCGATGAAAATTGGGATTTAGGAACTCACGCTAGAACATGGGAGAGAGTGTACAAAAAACTCCAGTGTGGGGGCAACCCCTATCCCGGTAATGCGAGTGTGAAAACATTCATAGGCCTCCTTCTAGATAACAGCTATGGTGCGCAGGGATGCTCTGATCCTAACGCGATCTTCACAGTAACCTGGACCTGTTCCTGATGAAAAAACTTATCCTTGTCATGCTGGTAGCAAGCGCCTGTATCGTCAGGAAGAGTCCGCCGACACAGAGCAAGTTCGCCGTAAGAACACTCAAAGCAGTCAAGGTATTATTGGATGATATAGATAAGCCGCAGTGGCGGGTCGGCTATAATTTCACCCACGACTGCCCCGCGGCCGTCCGCCAGCAGGCAGATAAGCTAAAAGCCTCGATTACCGCGGCGCTGCAGGCCTGGCTGCAACCGCTGCGGCAGCGCTATCCCGCCAGGCAGTTCCCTGCTGATTTTCCCCTGGTAAAGCTAGCGGATGTGGCTGAGTGTGGTGATGACCGCAAGGCTCTGGCAGATCTAGAGCTACGCGTCACGGTCAACTGTGTGGGTGAGGGGAACTCCTTCGCGATACGAAGAGTCGGTGACATCTCGCCTGAGCTGTGCGTAAAAGAACGAGACCGAGGTGTCGATCGGTATTTCGTCCATGCGCTCATGCACGAGCTTGGCCATGCCTTAGGGCTGGACGATACCTATGCGCGCGGTGAGGTGGTGAGCACTGGCGGGTTAGCTTATACTATGGGTAAGCAACCGGCTTCGCTCATGGCGAGTGGCTTCTTGCCGGACAACAAATCACCGTTAGATCTCGGCCAGGATGACAAGTATGGCCTCATCTGGGCATACAAGTATTTGCACGAAGACCATCCCGCGGGCGATTGTTTTTTCCCCGACTATATTCGTTCCGAGCGGGATGGCAGATGCCATCATCGCTACCCGCTAATTTTCGAGGCCAAGCATGGCACCTTTGAGACCGTGACCATGATCCTGGGCGGTGACCCTAACGTGAAGCTCAACGCCCGCGATGCACACGGCATGACGGCACTGCACCACGCGGTGCGGCGCGCCGACAGCAAGATGGTGAAGGCACTGCTGGCCAAAGCGGGCCTCAAGGTCAACCTGCTCGACCAGCACGGCCGTACTCCTGCTGAACTGGCCCGGGTGCTAAAGCAAGCCCATCTTGCCAAGTTGATCAAGGAACACCCTACCGCCAAGCATCCCACCGTACCCTGGTCTGTGGACGCTAAAGGCAAAAAGCCCGTCACCTGGGGTGAAATGAAACGCGGCAAGCTCTGATCGCTACGCGACTCTTTGTAACGCTCGCTTCCTAGCTCATCGCTGCGCGATGCTTTTTGTAACGCTCGCTTCCTAGCTCGCTTCGCTCGCTACGCTGCTTTTTGTATCGCTCGCTTCCTAGCTCGCTTCGCTCGCTACGCTGCTTTTTGTATCGCTCGCTTCCTAGCTCGCTGCATGTCCTCAGATCTCCCTGTATCGCGTTCAAGTTTGCCTGCTAGCCCCTCTGCTTGTCCTCAAACCTCTCGGCTGTTGAGCTGAGGCTTGCCTACCGAGAGCTCCATGAACGGCACGGCAAGACAACGGAGGTTTGGGCTAAGACAACGGAGGTTTGGGCTAAGACAACGGAGATTTGCGCTAAATTATGTTATTATAATTACCAGAGACAGGTAACCGCATTAGCAACGGACAGCAACCATGCCCGACAACGATAAAACCCCACTAAACAAGCATCATTTGCATGATAAATTTTTCAAGAAAATCTATAGCGATCCGCGTTATGCCCAAGATCTTCTCCGGTTGGCATTATTTCCCGAAGATTATGAACTGTTCGATATTGACAAACTCATCCCCAGTAAGGAGGCAAGCATCGATCCCGATACTGGCACAGAAAAATTTTGTGATCTGAATTTTTCTGTGCCCTTCAAAAAAGAGCCCGATTCCCCAGTATATTTTGGGGTTATCTTTGAGCACACCACCGGCAATGTCCTGTTTCTCATGGTGTCACTATACCTGAAGGCAAAGAGCGAGCTAGAAAGCGAGCGTTACAAAAAAGCAGCGCACAGCGCACAGCACGCACCGACGGTTTTGTCTTAGGCATCCTCGTTCTGCAAACCAAAAAGCCCGTTGATATAGCTAAGAAACAACTTGAGCTAAAATTTAAAAATCGGCATCCCTTGGAAACTATTCACGGACTGCGCCGCTATGTTGCAGATGACCCAATCCTGGTGGTAAATCTGCCTAAGTTGTCCGATGAACAACTGTGCGGACTCACGACCAGCCTTTGCCTGCTGGGAATGAAACACATCTGGCATCTGAGCACCAAAGTTGTGGCGAAAATTTTTCACTCTTGCTATGCGCTATCTACTGAAGATCGCAAGAGTTTATCGGCTAAACTAATATCTTACCTTGGACTTGCCGATGGGAGGTATGATAGGAAGAGGCTGTCTGCCATCGAGGCAGATTGTTTTCCCGATTTACCAGATGAGGAACGTATCATGTCAAGTATTGAATTCGGTTTTGAGGGTGCACGCCTAGAAGGCATTGAGCAGGGCATGCAACAGGGGGTCAAGAAAGGGCGGGAGAGTGTCATCATTAGCATGCTAAAGTATGGCAAGCTAGATGACCCAGTAATTTGCCAACTTGCTAATATTACTGAAGAACAACTCGCAGAAATAAAGAATAAAATCGCTAAACACTAACTTTCACCAAATTCTTCCTTGATATACGCGGCTTTTTGTATCGCTCGCTTCCTAGCTCGCTTCGCTCGCTACGCTGCTTTTTGTATCGCTCGCTTACTAGCTCGCTGCATGTTCTCAGGCCACTCTGCGCGCCCTCTATGCTCGCCCTCAAGACTCTCGGCGGTTGCGTTCAAGCTTGCCGACCGAGAGCTCCATGAATGGCGGGGCGAGGCCGTGCGAAAACCCGACCACAAACACTGCCGTATTGCCGTTAGTTTATTTTTTTTGCACAAGGCATGTGCCTATACCTGTTGAGGTCGGGTTTCTCGGTAGGGCTGCGCCTCGCCAAGACAACGGAGGTTCGTGCTAAGGAAGGTCTTTGCCTCTCGCTATTGCGTTGAGGTTTGCTCCCAAGCCTTCTCGCTGTTGCCCCAACCTCTTGCCGACCGAGAGCTCCATGAACGGCACGGCAAGACCGTTCGCTGCGCTGCGGCTTTTTGTATCGCTCGCTTCCTAGCTCATCGCTACGCGATGCTTTTTGTAACGCTCGCTTCCTAGCTCGCTCCTTGTTCTCGGACCTCTCGCGATTGCATTCAGGTTTGTCCTCAGAACCTATGCCTGTCCTCAGGTCTCTCGGCGGTTGCCTCCACCTCTTGCCCACCGAGAGCTCCATGAATGGCAGGGGCATGTTTGGAAAAATTGGCTGAAATCTTTAATTTTTTAATTTTCGCTTGATTGCCGTCAGCTCTTTCTTGGTCAATTTCAGAAATTTACACACCTGATCTTCAGGCATGCCATCGCTGAGCATTAGCTGAGCAGTCTCCACCCGATTTTGTTCAACGCCCTTCTGCAATCCCAGCTGTTCGCCCTTCTGCAAGCCCAGCTGTTCGCCCTTCTGCAAGCCGCGTCGCTCAGCTCTCTCCAGTCCAAAATACATCGTTGGCACGAATCGCTCCTCCTCTCGCTTGTGCGGCCAGCGCTTACGATCAACACGATCAAAATCCTGGCGCTTCACCCCCCTATCGGCCGCATCACAATAATCCATTAGCATGTTGCCCAAAAACTGCGCTACGCGCCACGCGGCTTTCTGTATCGCTCGCTTGCTAGCTCGCTTTTTGTCCTCAGACCTCTTGCTATTGCATTCGGGCTTGTTCCCAAACCCCTCCCTGCCGTAAGCCTTATCGGCACACTCATAGTAATCCATTAACACACTCAACACTCACACAGTACTGACAGAAAATGGCGGTTCTAGAACTGTGGTAAGGGAAAAAAATATTTCGGGCGGAACTCAGGCTCTAGCCAGTCAGGCTTAATTCTGGTCGAGCTTGCGCTTAATCTGAGCCAGCACCTGCGCGGGGAGCTGCGCCGCCTGACAAATTATCTCCTCATCGACACCTGCCAGTAAGAGGCGTTTGGCTGTATCCAACCTACCCTGTTCAATACCCTGTTCAATACCCTGTTCAATACCCTGCTGCTTGCCCTTGCGGAGTCCTTGTCGCAGGCCCTGTTGTTTTGCCCTGTCGAAGCCAAATTCTATCGTCGGCATTAACCTTTCCTCCTCCTTCAGCCGTGGAAAACGCTTGCGCTCCACCTGCGCAAACCCCTCCCTGCCGTAAGCCTTATCGGCACACTCATAGTAATCCATTAACACACTCAACACAAACCCCCTCTCCTGCTGCGGTAGCAGATGTGCCTTTTTGAGAATCTTGACCACCACCTCCTCGTCCAAGTCCCAGTAGTTGCGCATGCCGAACAGCGCTAAACTGACCGCCTCCCCGCCTCGCCGCATACGACGATAGGACAAGGCGTGAAAGTTAACCAGCAGACTGTGAAAATTGGGCAAGCGCTTGAATTTCCGCTTCAGTTCTGCGGATGCACCCTGCTGTTGTAATGCCCAGCTGAGGTAGTCAGAGTGAACCATGGCCCGCTTGTCTTGGCAGCAGGTAACGATGATAGACAGGATAATGCCACCCGTCTCTTGGGCGATGGCGTTGTAGTAGCCCAACATCTGGCGGATAGCGTTGTTGTCACGATAGCTCTTGTGTTCCAAGATGATGGTCATGATGACGGGGAATTTTCCACCCCACAGAGGCACTGCCACCACAATGTCAGCTCGGCGTTCCTGTCCCCTAGCGCTCGTGGCCACGCTTTCCATGATTTTCAGTCGTCCCCAGTCAAAGAGGGCATAGAAGCTGGGGGTAAGGAGAACCTTGAGCAGGGATCGACAGTAATCAGGCCGCTTGAAGATTTTCTTGAACAGGCTGTCGTGTGGATAGGAGGGGCGAGAGTTGCAGCGGCTTTCTTGCCGCTTTCTAGCTCCACTGCGCCGTCTTGTCATGATTATTCCTCGTATGTTGCCTCTATAGATAAGGTAGCATGCGGCAAAGGTGTTTGGCTACGCACGACTCTTTGTATCGCTCACTACGCTGCTTTTTGTCCCGCTCGCTTTCTAGCTCGCTCCTCGTCCTCAGACCTCTCGTTATTGCGTTTAGGCTTGCCACCAAGCCTCCCTGCCTGTGCTTATACATATTCGTGGGGAGTTTCTCGCTGCGCGGTTTTTTTTGCCGCTTGCTAGCTCCACTGCGCCTCGCCAAGACAACGGAGATACGGGCTAAGGAAGGTCTTTGCCTCTCGTTATTGCACTCAGGCTTGCCCTCAAACCTCTCGCCATTGCGTTTGGGCTCGTCATCAGACTTCTTGCGGTTACGTTCATGCTTGCCCACCGAGAGCCACATGAACGGCGCGGTGAGGCCGTACGAAAACTCGCACCACAAATACTGCCAATACCGCAGTCAGTTTATTTTTTTAGATAAAGCATGTGCCATACCCACTCAGGGCGAGTTTCTCGGTAGGGCTGCACCGTGCCAAGACAACGGAGCTGCGCTGCGGCCTTTTGTATCGCTCCCCAGCCTCCCTCGCTCCTCGTCCTCAGGCATCTTGCTATTGCACTCAGGCTTGCCCCCAAGCCTCCCTGCCTGTGCTTGCACCTATCTCAGGGCGAGTTTCTCGCTGCGCGGTTTTTTTTTGCCGCTTGCTAATTCCCCTCCGCGCCGTGCAGCAATACTTTGGTATTCCCTGTAAGATGTTCTTGTGTGATAGTGCGCGTGCCGCGTTCGCTAGCGAGCACGTGGCCAAATCGGTTTATCGGCAAGATTATGGGGAGTGCATGATGCAGGCAGAGCCTGTGCTAGTCTCGGTGGTTGAAGGCAATCGTCAGTATCTCGATGGCGGCGCGATGTTCGGCAACGCCCCGCGGGCCGTGTGGTCGAGGTGGTGTCGGCCCGACGAACTAGGTAGAATTGAGCTGGCAACCCGCGGCTTGTTGATTGAGTGTGGTGATACCAAGCTGCTGTGTGAGTGTGGCATCGGCAATTTTTTCTCGGCAAAGCTGGCACAGCGTTATGGTGTCTGCGATCCTGAGGAAAACAAGCTGCTGACTAGCCTCGCCGCGCTCGGTGTCGACACGGCTGACATTGATTACGTCGTGCTCTCGCACCTGCACTTCGATCATGTCGGCGGTTTGCTAGCAGAGGATGGCAGTCTCAATTTTCCCCGTGCCCGTTACGTCGTCGGCAGCAAGGCACTGGCGCGTGCTGCCGCCCCGCACCCGCGTGACCGTGCTTCCTTCATCGACAGCATGATCGACAAGCTCACTGCCAGCGGCAGACTGGTGACGGTAGAAGGCGAGCAACTCGACGGCGTGCTGGAGACACAGTTGGCATTCATCTTCAGTGATGGGCACACACCGGGCCAGATGCATACCGTCTTTCGTGGGCGACAGCGCAAAATTTTCTTTGCGGGCGATCTCATCCCTGGGGTCGCGTGGGTGCATTTGCCGATTACTGCAGGCTATGACCGTTTTGCCGAGTTGGTCATCGACGAGAAACGCCAGCTCTACAATAAAGCAGTCACCGCAGGCTGGCTTATCTTTTATATGCATGACCCGCAGGTCATTGCTTCACAGGTGCGGCACGAACATAACCGCTACGTAGCGAGTGAACCACTGACGGAGTTGCGGCGTTATGAGCTGTAATTATTTATCGCAAGGCAAAATTTGGAAAGAAACGTAATTCTAGTAGGAGAATCTGCCACAGGCAAGTCTAGTGTTGCACCGTTGCTGGCCCATCTGCTCGGCTATGGGGTGGTCGATACCGATGCCTACATCGTGCGTGAGGAGAGGCAAGGGATTGTGGCGTTGTTTGCGCGGCACGGTGAACAGCATTTTCGTGATCTGGAGGTAGGACTGCTCGATGCGCTGGGCGCGGTCAAGCACTGTGTCATCGCCACTGGCGGCGGTATGCCCTGTCACCGCGATAACTGGCTAAAGTTGGCACACCTAGGGGTGACGGTACATCTGACTGCGACACCGCGGGTCATCTGCCAGCGACTGTTGTCCGATCGGGAACGCTTGCGAGCCAGTCCTCTGTTGAGTCCCGCGCTTGAGGGCAGCAGTGACGAAGAAATTCTGTTAGAATTAATGGGTAGGGTGGAGAAAATGCGTGCCGTGCGTTCAGATTTTTTTGCAAAAGCCGACATAACTATCGACAGTGGTGGCGCGACGGCTGAGTTTTGCGCCTTGATGATCAAAAACGCAATCGCACAGAGGCGTGATGCAGGCAGATAAAAGTCTGGAAAAACTCAAAGGACTGCCGTGGAAGTCACTGGCTTGGGTAGTGGGCAGCAGTTTCGTGTGTGCAACGGCACTGTCGATGAGTGCCGCGTGGTTGTTTTTTCCCGAAACAAAAAACCGCCGCGGTAATGGCACGGGCAATTTTTCCTTGCAAGAAAACAATCGCAGCTTGGACAGCGAGGACGTGAACAAGATCATGCAGCGCAATCTTTTCCAAGCTGAGGGACTGGAGGACTTGGACGAGGGCAAGGACAAAGCTCCTGTTGCCGAGGTGATCAAGTCAAATCTGCCGCTGAAATTAACCGGCACGATTTACTCAGGCGACCCGCACAACGGCATTGCCATCGTTGAATTCAAAGGCAAGCGTAAGACGGGTAGTTTTATGAACGGCGACTTGGTGATTGGCCGTGCCGTGTTGATGGAAGTCCATAAGGAGAAGATCATCCTCGATAACGGGGGACAGCTGGAATACATCGAGATCGACAAGCAAGAACTGGTCAGGACCAGGCGCAAGGTCTCCAAACAGCGAGCCAAACGCAAGTATGCAGCCATCGCTACCGCACCCGCGGCGAAGGAGTTCCGTGAAGAGGGCTTCGAGCGCAAGGGTGGCGACATCAACATGTCCAAGGATTACAAGACCAGGCTGTTAGGGCCTGATTTCACCAAGGTATTGCAGGATGCCAAAGCTTCACCCAACCTCGTCGGAGGTAAGTTGCGTGGCTTCCAGCTTAGCCGTATTCGGGAAAATTCTATCTACCAGAAGTCAGGCTTGCAAAATGGCGATGTGGTAGAAGAGATCAACGGTATTTTGCTGACCGACACCGCGCAAGCGATCAAGCTGTTGAATTCGCTGCGCAACGAGTCGGAGATCGAGATACGAGTAGTGCGTGGTGGTAAACCGATAAACTTCGTCATCAATGTGCAGTGAACATCGACCTGAAAAAATTTCGCAAGTGGTTGGCAGGCGAACGCCTCAAGATGGTGGTGCGGCTATTTTTTACCGTGCTAACGGCCTGGCTCATGGCAACGGTGTTTGCTTCGCTGAGCACACACTTTCTGATGGGCGAAGGTTTTTTTAGCAAGCGAGCCTCAGGACGCAGCAAAGACGGGACACAGGTAGATACCGCTAAAAAACTCAACTACCGTGATGTGCGTAAGGCCGTGCTCAAACGCAACATCTTCAACTCGGCGGGCGAAGTTCCCGACCAGAAAGAACTTGCCGATAGTGACGCACAGGAGAGCACTCTAGCCGGGCAGTGCAATAAGCCCACGTTGAAGATCAAGGTGATGGGGACGATCTATCTCGGCGGTGACAACTCGGTCGTCTCGGTGCGGGAGGCAAGTTACTCCCAGTCCGATACCTATCGTGTCGGTGACACGATCATCGGTTACGAGGATGTTAGCATTGTCGCCATCGAGCGTGAGCAGATGATTATCGATAACGGTGGTAGCCGTGAGTGTTACAAAATCGAAAAACCAGCCAATATTGCTGGTCGCACTAAGGGCTTCCAGCCCAGCAAGAAACCAGCCAAACGCAAAGAAAGCGGCGGCAATAATCGCGGCGGTGCGGTCGTGCTTGACAGCGCTTGGGTTGAGGCGCAGCTTGGACCAGGCTTCAGTCAAGTGCTCAAGTCGGCAAGGCTTATCCCCAACACCAGCGGTGAAGGTATTAACGGGTTCAAGATATTTGCCATCAGAAATGGCACGCTGTTCAACAAAATCGGCTTGCGTAACGGCGACATTATCCAGAAGGTCAACGATATTAGTTTGGAGCAGGCGGAGCAGGGTTTCGCTCTGTATCAGACATTTCAGGAAGATCAGGAGATTGTTTTCAACATTATGCGCAAAAATAAACCGCAGACGATCAGTGTCGTGATAAAATGACGGGGGGTGAGTGGCTTTATGATAATCACTAGATTTTTTTTAGCAGTGCTGTTGTTGTTCGTTCCTTGTGCTCAGCTTTATGCTGAAGAGCCACCGCTGGCAACGGTCGAGATCGAAGAGGACGACGAACCACGTGGGGCTGAGGCCTTGCCGCAGGGCGAGGAACTAGTCAACATCGATTTTCCTGAACCAACCGAAATCAAGGACATTATTAAGGCAGTCGCACTGTGGACCGGCAAAAACGTCATCCTCGATCGACAGGTAACGGGCAAGGTGCAGATCATATCGCCGCGTCAGGTTACTAAAGAAGAAGCCTACCAAGCTTTTCTGTCGGCGCTGAACATTCTCGGCTTGACCACCGTTGAGACAGGGCGGGTAATCAAGATTATGCCTATTCGCACGGCGGTGAAGGGCAACCTGAAGACCTTTCTCGGTGCAAAGTGGACACCCCGCACCGATGAAATAATTACCCAGATGGTACCGCTGAGCTACATCAACGCCAAAAGCATTCAGACGACGCTCTCACGCATCGTCTCCTCCAACTCGATGATTGCCTACGAGCCGACTAATACCTTGATTATCAGTGATACGGGCTACAAGGTGCGGCGCGTGCTCGACATCGTCAACCTGCTCGACGTGCAGACACAACAGCCGCGGCTGGAGATTATCCCTATACGTTTTTCCGATGCCAAAGCGGTGGCAGAAAAAGTCCGCCAGCTGGTGACTAGCTCGTCACGTAGCAAGCGTCTGCGCAGTTCCAGTTCGCAGGAATACAAGATTCTCGTCGACGAACGTTCCAACTCGGTCATTATCTTCGGGCCGCCGCGCACGATCAAAGACGTGAAGAATATGGTCAGGAAGTTCGACATCGAACTGGACGACCCCTCTCGGCAAGCAACGATCCATGTGCGCCCGCTCGACTATGCCGATGCCAAAGCACTGGCAGGCACGCTGTCCGCCCTGACCGGACGCAACAGGCGCTCGGCACGGCGGGTACCCAGCAAAAGACGCACATCTTCGTTGGCCGCGGTGGCACAGCTCGACGACAACGTCAAGATTACCGCTTACGAGCCGTCTAACTCGCTGCTGATTACTGGCAGTCGCAGTGCCTATCAGGCCCTGAACGCCATTATTCGCAAACTCGACATGCGCCGCAGCCAAGTTTACGTCGAGGCTGACATCCTAGACATCAACATCGAGGATTCGTTTGCCGCGGGTATGAGTATCTTCGGCGGGGCCGGCAAGAGCGAGGGCACGAAGGTCATCGGCACGTGGTCGGGTGCAGGAGCAACCAGTCTGGCCATCGGTGGCGCACTGGCCAAGACAAGTGAGGCTGAAGGCGCAGCCGCGACCGTTGCCGCGCAAGAACTGGGCAAATTAAAGGAAAGCTTTGCCAAAGACCTGACCATCGGGATCTTGTCGGGCACGAAGGTCAATGTGCCAGGCTTGGGTGAAATAGCCCCCGCGGCAATGATCAACCTGATCAAGAACGATGCCAATACCAAGATTCTCGCGACACCGCAGATTTTGACTTCCAACAACGAAGTGGCCACGATTAGCAGTGGTGAGACCCGCTTGTTCACCACCACCAGCACTAATCCCACGACAGGAGCTGAAACACAGAAACTCGAAAAAGAAAACGCTAACCTCAGCCTCAAGATTAAACCCAACATCAGCCACTCCAACTACGTGACCCTGAAAATCGACCTCGAAGCCAACACCTTCGGCACCCGCATTTCTGATCAGGGCTTGCCTAACATCAACAAGCGCAAAACTTCGCAACTGGTGACCGTCAAAAATGGCCAGACCGTCGTTATCTCTGGACTTATGCAAACCCGCGAGATCGAGACGTTTCAAAAAGTGCCGCTGTTTGGCGACATTCCAGTGCTGGGTTGGCTATTTCGCAACAGCAGTTTGAACAACGTCAAGACCAGTCTGGTAATTTTTCTTAGGCCGCATATCGTGCATGGGGCAGGTGATTTGGCGGAAATTTATCGCCGCAAGATCAAGGAGCGAGATACGTTCCTCGATAATGTAGGGGCCGACACCGATCCTGACGATGATTTCTACTCGCTGTTGCCTCGACTTGAGGATGGCGAGTATCATTCCGATACCGTTGACGAAATGGAACGGCGCAAGTTAGAGGAGATGCGGCGCGAGCTGTATGAGATAATTCGTGACGAGAGCAACAGCGGTCATCCTTTGCGTTTAGAGCCAGAAGCACAACGGGTTGCCGAGCCGCCTGTGGTTGAATCGCCTGCTGAACCACCCGCAGCTCCGCCACCTGCCGAGCCACCTGTGGTTGAATCACCCGTTGCTCCGCCACCGCCGCCGCCGCCAGCGAGCGAGACGACGGACGACACCGAGGTTGAAGCTGAAGCAGTGGAAGACAAGGACAAGGCCGACAAGGCACCAGGTGCAGGCACAGATGCTGAGCAGCCGCAGACACGGCCTGTGCCATAGTAAGTGAAGGGGCGAAGATGATCACAGCACTTAAGCCGCCGACGCGGCCATAGCAAAGGAGGGGCGATGTCCACATCGGCTAACGAGAAAACATCTGCCGCGTTGCCGCACGACACCGAAGTAGGCGGAGCACCTGACGCGGGCCAGGCGACGGACACAGCTAGTCCCCCCAAATGGCGGAGTTTGCCCACGGCCCCGTTTCGCAAGATTCAACGCAAAAGTCTCGGCGAAATTCTGCTTGAATCAACAGCCATCACGGAAGAGCAGCTCAGCGAAGCCTTGAAAAGCCAAGAAATGGATCTCAAACACCAAAAGATCGGTCAGATTCTCATCAAAAAAGAATACCTGTCCGAAGAAGAAATGCTGCGCTCGCTCGCCTTTCAGCTCAGCCTCCCTTACTACGACCGTTTGCCCGTCAACGATATTGACCCGTCACTGGTAGAAAACATCCCCATTCAGTTTTGCCGTGACAACCAACTGCTGCCCATCGCCCGCGATGAATTCAACGTCGGGGTGGCTGTCAGTGACCCGCTCAATATTTTTCCCATCGACGACCTGCGTTTGATTTTATCGACTAACATAAATTTAATTGTCTGTTCGCCGACTGTCATTCAAAACAGCATCAACCGTGTCTACGAACGTTCCAACGATGCCTCACAAAAAGTCATCGAGGAACTCAATGTCCCCGAAGTTGGGGAGGACGACTCGCTTGAACAAACCCGCGACTTACTGGAATCATCCGACGACGAGAAACCTATCATCCGTCTCGTCAATGGCTTGCTGGCTCGTGCGGTCAAAGAACGCGCCTCTGATATTCACATCGAGCCGTACGAGAACGACATTATTGTGCGTTTCCGAGTCGACGGCTCACTGCAAGACAAGATGCAAGTGCCCAAGCGACATTCTGGTTCGTTGGCCTCACGCATCAAAATCATCGGCAAGCTCAACATCGCTGAAAAACGCGTCCCCCAAGACGGACGTATCAGCATTCGTGTCGCGGGCAAAGACATCGACGTGCGCCTCTCCGTGTTGCCCACCGCTTATGGTGAACGTATCGTCATGCGCCTGCTCGACAAGTCCTCAGGGGCAAAGAGCCTCAAGCAAATGAACATCGCCGACGAGGTGCACTCTATCTGGACGGCACTGATCGAGAAAAAACACGGCATTATCCTCGTCACAGGGCCGACAGGTTCAGGTAAAACCACCCTGCTGTACGCCTCCATGATGCATATCAACACTTCTGACATCAACATCCTCACCATCGAAGACCCCATCGAATACCAGCTTGCAGGGGTGGGGCAGATGGAAGTCAAAGAAAAAATCGGCCTGAACTTTAGCGACGGCTTGCGCTCAATTCTACGCCAAGACCCTGATGTCATCATGATCGGTGAAATTCGTGATGCAGAGACTGCTAGTATCGCGGTGCAATCATCACTGACAGGTCACCTCGTGTTCTCGACCCTGCACACCAACGATGCCGCGGCGACCGTCACCCGACTGATGGATTTTGACATCCAGCCGTTTCAAATTACCTCAGCCCTACTAGGTGTCATGGCCACACGACTAGTGCGTAAGCTATGCCAGTCCTGTCGTGAAGCCTATACTCCCACCAAACAAGACCTGAAAACACTCGGCCATCTGGCTGAGCGAGTCGATGGTCGCAAACTCTACCGGGCCGGGCCTGGTTGCGACCAGTGCTTCAACCAATCTTACCGTGACCGACTCGGTATTCACGAACTGCTCGTCATCGACGACAAAATGCGCCAAACAATTATCGAGCACCAAGACGCAAAAATTATCAAGAAAGCCGCACTCGAGAACGGCATGATAACCCTGCGCGACTCAGCCCTGGCCAAAGCTATCGACGGGCTGACTTCGCTTGACGAAGCTATTCAACGCACACAAACGGATCGTATCGATGATTAATATGCTAGGTCTGTGCAGCAAGCAGGCGAGACTTTGGTGCTGCCCCCCCAGGGGGAGGGTAGCGAAGGGTTAGGCAGGCATGGTTCTATACAACTACAAGGGCTATGATGCCCAGAGCGGTGCGGCCAAGAAAGGCTCAATCGATGCCGACACCCCGCGTGCGGCACGGGCTCGCTTGCGCCAACGTGACAAAATAATCATCTCCGAACTCAAAGAAGCCGTTACCGACCCCAAAAAATCTCGCTCGGCACTGTTTGCCAAACGCGTCTCCCTGCTCGACCTGTCCATCATGACACGCCAATTCGCCACCCTGCAAAACGCCCAAGTGCCACTGGACGAATGCCTATCGGCCTTGACATCACAGGTCGACAACCTCGAACTGCGTAACACCCTGTCGTCGCTGAAAGACAGCATCTCCGAAGGCAAATCGCTCGCCGAGGCTCTGTCTCTCTACCCTCGCATTTTCAACCGCCTCTACATCAACATGGTGCAGGCGGGAGAAACCTCAGGCAAACTCGGCCTAGTGCTTGAACGCCTCGCCGATTATCAGGAATACCAAGTTGCCATCAAGGGCAAAGTTTTTAGCGCCCTATCCTATCCTGCAATCATGATCGTTGCGTCGCTGGCCATCATTGCCTACCTGTTCATCAGCGTCGTACCGGGCCTACAAAAAGTCTTCAACAGCCTCAAAGTCACCCTGCCCTGGTACACCGAAAAGCTAATCGCTTTTTCAGAATTTTTGCAAGAACGCTGGCTGCCGCTCATCATCGTTAGCGTGGTGCTGTTCTTCGTCCTCAAAAAATGGGTAGCTTCCGAAAAAGGCGGACACAAAGTCGATCTCTGGGCCCTGACCTTTCCCATCCTCGGCTCGCTCATCGTCAGAATCAACGTTTCCAAATTTACCAAGACCCTCTCAACCCTGCTTAATTCTGGCGTGCCCATTATCTCTGCACTAGAAATTACCAAAAATACCATTGCCAATACCGTTATCGCGAGTGTGCTCGAAGATGCCAAGACTTCCGTGCAAGAAGGTGACAGTCTGGGTAACTGCATCGAACGCAGTGTCCACTTCCCCCCCCTCGTCACCCACATGATCCGCACGGGCGAAAAAACGGGCGATCTCGAAGGCATGTTGACCCACGTAGCCAAGGCCTACGATACGGAGGTGGAACGCAAAATCGAGTCAATGATCTCATTGATCGAACCAATGATGATAATTGTCATGGCATGCGTGGCCAGCGTAGTAATCGTTGCCCTGCTCGTGCCCATGTTATCCGTAATGAGTTCTGTTCGCTAACCAAGGAGAGTCACAGCCATGATCAGTCAAGCATTGCATAGTCACGCTGAACGAGTCACGCTAGCCAAGCGGGGCAATAAGCTCGCGGGGATGACGCTGTTAGAAATTATCATCGTCGTCGCCCTGCTCGGCACACTAGGGGTATACCTGATTACCAACCTCACTCAACAAGCCGACACTGCCAAAGTCGACCAAACCAAACTAGCTATCGGCAACATCCGCCAAGCACTACAGCTGTATCGTGTCCACATGAAAAAATACCCCACCACCGATACGGGCCTGCAAGTGCTGCTGGAAAATCCAGGCGATAAACGCTGGCGCGGCCCTTACATCGACAACGCCAACAAGCTCATGGACCCCTGGGACGCTGAGTTTGAATACGAATCGGACGGTCGCAACATTAAAATAATGTCAGCAGGCCCCGATTTTCAAATGGGCACGGACGACGATGTCATCTGGCCTGAAGACGCAGCTGGCGGTGGTGGTGCAGGCGACGATGTCTGAACGTGGCTTCACACTGCTTGAAATCATTATCGTCGTCGCCCTGATCGCGGGGGTGTATAGCTTCGCTTTGCCGCAGTTTAGAATTTTCAGTGGTCTAGAAATTTCCAGCACGCTGAACAGGCTGGCAGTTGACATCAGAAGTGCGTGGGATGTTGCCGTGCTGACAGGCAAGGTGCATCGCCTGGTCTTTACAGTCGGCGGCGGCGACTACTGGCTTGAGGTGGCTGATCGTAACGATGTCTTCCTGAGCGTCGCAGGCCTCGACCGTGACCTCACCAAAGAAGAGGAGGAAGAAGCCCGCTTTGCCTTTGAAGAAAATTTTAAAAACTACGAAGACATGATGGATAACCCCCTGTTCGACCACGACGCAGAACAAGAAGTAGTGCTGCTGACGCCAGTGACTGCCAGCAAGAAACGCCTGCAACGCGTGCGCTGGTCGATGGTCAAAAACCTCGAATGGCAAAAACGCACCCTGTTGCCACTGCTCTCCGTGCAAGCCATGCAAGCCGAACACCATGTGCGCAAACAAAGCAACGAAGACGATGAAGGCCCGGTGCAGGCGTTTTTGTATTTTTTCCCCGACGGTTATGTCGAAGCCGCCGTCATTCAAATAGCGGTAATGCAAGACGATACCAGCGTCGATCGCAGCGTGCCACCCTACACCGTGCGCACCAATCCCTACGAAGGCACAGCCGAAGTTATTTCAGGACGAGAAGAATTTGACGCGGAAAGTTAATAGAGCTGACAACGCCGCACTGCGGAGCTTTACGCTGATTGAAACAATGGTGGCACTCGGTCTGCTGACCGTTTTAATCTTGCAGGTCGCCACCGTGCAAGGACAAGCGCTGTACTTTTCCGACTATGGACAAAACCTCACCAAAAGCATGTGGTTGGCACGACGCGTGATGGCGCAAGTTGAATACTACTGGTACAACAAGGAACTCAAAGAACTCGAAGGTGTTGCCGTCAAAGAAAAACCCTTCGCCGACGAGGAAAAGTTTAGCTACAATCTTGAAATTCGCGAATGGAAACTACCCCTGATGAATATGCTCACTGGCGGTGGTGACGATGACCAACCCGATCCAACTGCGGACCTGATCAAGCAACAGGTTAAACAGATCTTCGGCGAACACCTGCTCAAAATTGCCCACGTCGAAGTCTTCTGGGGCGAAGGTGCAGTGAGAGAAAGCACCACCCTGACCATGTTGCTGACTAACCAGAAACAAATTGACGCGACCGTTGCCACCCTACAAGCGGCCTCGCAGGCCACCAAGCCCAAGAAAAGCAAGAAAAGCAAGAAAGGCAAGAAAAAAAGCACCCGCACAGGCAAACCCGCTTCCGCCCCTAAGCGAGGTCGATGATGTCTCTGCCGCAGTCTGATTACCAGCATCCACCCGCGCCCCATCAAGCAGGGGCCGGCAGGCAGGCCTTTACCCTACTAGAAGTCATCCTCTCCCTGGCAATTCTTGCCTCCCTGATGAGCGGGGTAGCCATGCTGCTGAAAAATTCCAGTGCCGTCAAAGCAGGCGTGTCCGAAGCAGGTAACGTTAACCACCGCTTGCAAGTCGCACTGGAAAAACTTTCCCGTGACCTGGCACATGGCTTCATGGTTAGCAAAACAGATTTTGATAGACGCACAAAAGCAATTTTTAGAATCGAAAGACATGACAACAGCGACCGATTATACTTAACTACCGCCACCCATCGTCCGAAGAAGGTAAACAGCAAGGAGTCGGACCTGACTTATGTTATCTATGAGGTGCGTAAGGGTGAAGATGGGCAACTACCGACACATCTGTATCGGGGTGAGACGGCACGGGTGCCCGAGAGTTTTCGTGACCAGGTGGAGACGGTAATGTTAGCACGAGCGATCAAGTCACTGCGGCTTATTCCGTGGAATGGCACGAAGTGGTCAGAAAACAGCTGGCATAGCAATCGTGGCGAGCATCGCAACAAGATCCCCCATATGGTGCGCATTGAGCTAGAAGCCTACGAGTCGACCGAGTTGGATGGGGGGCGCTGGGAAGAAGCCGCGGTGGTAAGCTTGAAGACGGCGGTGTTCAATCATTTTGCCACTAATTTTGCGCAGGTGAAGCGCATAGGAGCACCGTTGCAATGGTATTGAGGCGCAAACCCCAAACACACTGGGGCTTTCCCGTAGCTGAGGCTGAGGCCCAGTCCACACCGCGTCAACGGCGACGGGGCGTGGCAATCATCGTTGCCGTGATGATCATCTCGTTAATGATGGTGTTTACTGCCGACATGATCGTCAGCTCTCAGGTTAATCTGGAATTAGCGACCGCGGCACGAGATAATATAGTGGCTGAGTATCTGAGCAAATCAGGCTACAACCTTGCTCTGTTCTTACTGTCCATCGACTACGGCATCGATCTGTTCAAGCAGTCGCAGATGAAGACCCCTCCTCAAGACGGACTGGGCGACATCTGGGGCATGGTCAACGATATTCCCATTGGCGCGGAGACCGTCGAGATGCTGGCCTCAATGCAGGAAATGTTCAACCTCAACGCTATTTCCGATAGCGATGTCATGGCACAGCTGCAGCTGTTTCAGGGGGAATTCACTATCACCGTCAGTGACGAAGCCGCCAAGATTAACGTCAACTACTGCGCGGCAGGCGGGGTGACGACGCAGTGCAAACAAATGCGTGGCATGCTTAACGCGCTATTCAGCTGCCCTATCGAAAAAGCATATCTGGATGCCAAGAACATCAATCACGAGGTTCTGATTGCCAAAATTAAAGATTGGGTGGACAGCGATTCCCGTGCCGATCCCAAGTCAGGCTTGAGCGACGAGTCCGACCCCTATCAACGTCTCAGTCCGCCCTACAAAACCAAAAACTCACAGTTCGACACGCTAGCCGAACTTAAACTAATCGACACCTGGGACGACGACCTGCACGCAGTATTTTCACCCTATCTGACCGTCTACCCCTTCAAAAAACCCGGCAGCGATATCAACGACCGTGCGCATATCAATATCAACACCGTGTCACGTGAACTGCTTGCTTGCCTAGTGCCAGAATCACGCACCCAATGTGGTGAGACTTTTGATCTAGTCGTAGCAAAAGCCAGAGCCAATAAAGCCCCCCTAGGTGAAAGCAAACAGCAAGTGCTGCGTGACGTGCTGTGCTTGCCCCAAACGATTGGCGGTAAGGGCACGCTGAACAAAGCCGAGTGGTTTGCAGAAAGCTCGCCTGTTTACAGGATTGAAGTTAAAGGGCGGGCCGGCTTTCAAGAGAAAAGCTTGCAGGCGGTAATCAAGCGAGGCCTGGTGCAGGCTAAGCAGCGCGCCCCGTCTTCGTATCAATTGTTATTTTGGAAAATGTCATGAGGCAAGTATGCAACGCGTAATAGGTCTTGACATCGGTAGTTATTCGGTGAAGGCGGTTGAGATTGTCAACACCTTCAAGTCGTATGAGATTGCCAATTTTTACGAAAACACTATTCCGCAAATTGACGAAGTGCCCCCCGATGCAGTCATTCCCGCGAGTATGGAGCAGTTGTTCAAAGAGAACGAACTCGCAGCTGACCGCATCATTACCGCCATGCCAGGGCAGTATATTTCCAGTCGTATCCTGTCATTCAATTTTTCTGATGTCAAAAAAATCGAGACGGCGATTTATGCCGAGATTGAAGACATCGTGCCCTTCAATCTTGACGAGATGATTATCGACCACCAGATTTTGGGCGAGGTTGGCGGCAAGACTATCGCGCTGGTGGCAATGACCCGCAAAAATTTTCTCAAAAGTTTTCTTGAACATTTGCAGCGTTTAGAAATTGATCCCAAGTTGATTGATATTGACAGCTTGTCTTTCTACAATCTCGCCCCTTATATCTGTGGCAATACCGAGAAAGTCACGGCAGTGGTTGACATTGGCCATGAGAAAACCTCTGTCTGCATCGTCAACCATGGCATTCTGCGCATGTTTCGTTCGATCAATCTTGGCGGCAAGTATATCACCGAGTTTTTGGCCCGAGACATGGAGGTTGATTTCAATCAAGCCCAGCTGTTCAAGCATCGTGTCAGCCAAGTTTTTTGCGAAGACGATCAGGGTAAGAGTTTGAGCGAAGAGGACTATGCTATTGCCGAACGCATCACGCTGGCCGCCAACACCCTAGTGAAGGAGCTGGGGCGCACGCTCTATGCCTTTAAGACCTCGGACGAGCAGGCCGTCAGCACTATCTATCTGTCGGGAGGCACGAGTCGCACCCGCTGCCTCGATCGTTATCTTGAAGATCAGCTTGAGCTTGAAGTGAAGATGAACCGCCTCGATGAGACGGAGCTTAAGATCAGCCCGCATTTGCACGACCACATGGCTATTATGCCCCAGAGTGTGTCGATCGGTATGCGGGCGGTGACGGCAGTGAAGCGGCACACGCAGATTAATTTGCGCCGCGGTGAGTTTGCTTTTGTGCAGGATTACGAGTCGGTGCTAAAATACACCAGCAACGTGTTCAAGCTAATGGCCTTGGCTTTGATTGTGTTGTGTGTCAGTTATGGCGTGAAGTATTTCTTCTACGACCAGCAGATTGATCGCATCAAGGATCGTTATCAAAAAGAGCTGGTCACGGCCTTTCCTGATTTGAAGAAAAAATATCGCAACAAGAGTGTAACTTTTGAGCGCTTGCAACGTGATGCCAAGAAAAAATTCAGCGGCTCGTTGCAGAGTATGACAACATCGGCAGATAATTTTTTACGATTAAATACTACTAGTGGCTCGTTGTTGGTGTTGAAAGCCATCAGTGAGAAGCTGCCGAAGAATTTGCAATTGAATGTCACCCTGTATCAGTTTAATGCTAATAATCGCGGCGGCGGCAGGCTGACGTTGAAGGGCGAAACCAACGGTTATGATGCCGTAGCAAAGACGCTGGAAAATTTAAAACAAGTGCAAGTTTTGTCTGAGGTCAAAGAGAAAAGCTCGCAGGCAAAGCCTGGCACTGATGGCAAGATAATTGAGTTCACCTTCCAAGCTAATTATGAGGGCTAGGCGATGGCAGTGCTAAGTGCAGTAATGGATAAAATCGACGCACGGTTAACGTTTGTCAAGCATCGGGTGTTGGGTGCGAACAACGAGCGGCTTGATTTTGTCATGGACAGCTTCTACAAGATGGAGCCGCGCCAAAAGAATTTTGTACTGGCTGGCATTGTCGCAGCCATTGTCTGTTTCATTGCCTTTGCCGTTTTCTTTTACATCGCCCAAATCGGGGCACTAGAGACACGTCTCAACGACAGTTTTGCCGCGCTCAATACCCTGCAGGAACAGAAGGCCGACTTCGGGCGGGCTAATGGCAAATTCAATGTCATCGTCAAGGATGTGACCCGCCGCACTCAGGGCTTGAAGATGAAGCCACTGTTGGAGAAATTCGCCCGCAGCTTGAGCATCAAGATCGAGGGATTATCCGAGGCGAGCGCGGCGTTCTCTTCCGATAATCCGATGGGTAAATTTTTGGAGCAACGCAAGATTGAAGTGCGTCTACCACGGGTGTCAATTCCGAAATTATTAAAATTCTTGGTTAAAGTGGAGAGGGAGCGCAAGTTTTTGCGTATCTCGGACCTAACTATTCGTGGCATTTACGGCACGAAGCTGTATTTCGATGCTTCGGCTGTCATTAACTGGTACAGGAGGGCCTAAGTTGATTAGCAAGCCATTGCAGTATATTGGCTATGTTGTTTTGTTCGTGGTGAGTTTTTTGTTTTTCGTCTATCTGACTTTCCCGTTTAATATCCTCAAGGAGAGTCTGGTGATGAAGCTCAATGCCGCCACGGGCTTAAATATTTCCGTCCATAACTTGTCACCTTCGCTGTTGCTGGGGATGGAGGCGCAGGGGGTGCGCTTGAAAGCGCCGACGGGTCAAGAGGTAAACTTTGCCGCTATCGAGGTATCGCTTAGCACCTGGCCTCTGTTGGTGGGGCGTTTACGCGGTGTGCTTGAGGTGCAGGATGCCCAAAAAAATCCTCTTGAGGTCGCGGCAGGTTTTGGCTTGTTTACACTCATTGCCGATGCCACGAGCGGCAGACAGCCGCTGCCCGATAAAATTACCGTCAAAGCCAAAAATTACGGCCTCAATGATTTGACCGCGTTTGCTTTAAGTTCCTATGCATCCCAGCCTGGGATCAATCCTTTAGTTGCGCCTTTGCTGGAGCAGATGGAGGTGCGGGGCCGCCTCAATGCCGACATTGCCCTGGCCCTCGACCTGGAAGACCCGACGGCATCGGATGGCAGTCTCAACCTCAGCATTGATGAGTTTGCTCTGGCGATGAATGCGCCGGACTTTACTATCGATGACCAGATATTTGAGAAAGCCCTGATCAAGGCCAGCCTCAGTGGCGGCAGTTTAAAAATTCAGGAAGGTTCGGAATTTTCTTCGCAAGACATTAGTATGCGGGTCAGCGGTGATTTGCTTCTAAAAACTCCCTTGCCGAGTTCGGTCATGAACCTCTCTATTCCTGTGCAGATTAAGGGGGCGTTGAAGAGTCAGTTCGGTTTTTTGATCGAGGCGATGTTGAAAGGCACAAGCGATGGCAACATTCCCCTACAGGTTAGAGGCACGTTGCTGCGGCCGTCGGTCTCCTACAACTGAGTCTTGCCGCGCGTTGCCGTGCTATTTTTTGCTCAACGCCTCAATGCCTCCTGTATCTCGCTTGCACAGGCGCACAAAAAATGTTCTAATGTTGGCGCTTGGTTAATTTAGCTTAGGGGTATGTCGTGAAGGGTGATTCGAACATTATCAAACTGCTCAACGAGCTGTTGAAGGAGGAGTTGTCCGCCATCAACCAGTATTTTTTGCATGCCCGTATGTGCAAGAACTGGGGCTACGAGCGGCTAAACGCGAAGATCATGTCGGAATCGATCGACGAGATGAAGCATGCGCGGGCGGTGACCGATCGTATTCTGTTTCTTGAAGGCCTGCCTAACCTGCAAGCCTTGAATGAGCTCACCATCGGCGAGAGTGTCTCTGAGATGCTGAAGCTCGACTTGCAGCGAGAGCTGGCCGCGGTCGCTTTTCTCAAGAAGGGTATCAAGACCTGCTATGACGCGTCCGACCACGGTAGTCGGGAGTTGCTAGAGAGCATTCTCAAGGACGAGGAGGAGCATATCGACTGGCTGGAAGCACAGCTCGACATCATCAAGGGTTGTGGCGTTGAGAACTATCTTGCCGAACAGCTAGGCGATACGCAATGAGCTAGGGGGCCTGCTGAGCAGCCACCTGGCTGTCTTGGCACGATCTCACCGTGCCATTCATGGAGCTTTCGGTTGGGCAAGAGATGCTTAGGGTCAAGCCTCAACGCAACCGCGAGTGGCAAAGACCCTCCTTAGCCCAAACCTCCGTTATCTTGGCACGGCGCAGACCTACCGAGAAACTCGCCCTGAAATAGGTTGTGAACACATGCCTTGTGCAAAAAAATAATCTGAACGCGATGGCAAGAGGCCTGAGTGCAAGGAGCGAGCTAGAAAGCGAGCGATACAAAAAAGCCGTAGCGCAGCGAACGGCCTCGCCCCGCCCTTCATGGAGCTCTCGGTAGGCAAGCCTGAACGCAACAGCCGAGAGGTCCGAGGGCAGGCAGGCCTGAGGGCAAGCCCGAACGCAATAACGAGAGGTCTGAGTGCAAGGAGCGAGCTAGAAAGCGAGCGTTACAAAAAAGCCGCGTAGCGCAGCGCGTAGCGCGTAGCGCGCCACGGCGCTAGGCACGTTTGCGTTTGAGCTTGGTCAGGTCAGCGCGCTTGAGGCCTGTCGTGCGGCAAATGACCTCAATGCTCATGCCCTCCTCAAGCATGCGCAATGCTACCTTGGCCAGCCCCTTGGCTTCGCCCTTGGCTTCGCCCTCGGCTTTGCCCTTGGCTTCGCCTTCGGCTAGTCCCTTCTTAAAGCCCTGCTCAAGCCAGCCCTCTTGACCAATTTTGATGGTGCGCATCAGTCTATCCTCCACTTTGTTGATACAACCAGCCTCGATTTCCTCTAGCAGACCCATGTCGAAACCGCCATCGGATTCGACAAGACAGTTGGTCACCTGCCCCGTCAATCTTATCCTCTCTTCCGCAGGCAGAGCAAGACTGCCGACGAGAAATTCCCCGATCACCTCTCTATTCAACTGTTGCAGGCTACGCATGCCGAGGAGATAGGGATGCGAGCTGGGAAACACAGTCTGTAGTGTCTCGGCAGTTTGCTCAGCAAAATCGAATAGCAAGTAGCCAAAATTGAGGCTGACCTCACCACAGACATTGCTGTGTGCGGCCCGGAAAGCTCGCGGCAAGTGCCACTTGCTCTTCGCCGTGGAAACAACGATCGGCACAACCTCGTCGGCAGCCTCTGCGTAAAGAACGGTTTGGTAGGAAAGCAGTTGCTGGAAGATATGCTTGCTCTTCGTGCTCTTGTGCTCGATTAAGAACAGCACTCGCTTCCCTTCTTTGGTCATGACGGAGACGATGGCATCTGCACGGCGTTCGTTACCCTCGGCATCAGTAAACACCGTCGTCTCGAATTTAAGTGTGCGGAAGTTAAACTGTGCAGCTCGCTCCTGGCCGAGCAAGAACTTGAGCAGTTCTGTGGCTAATTTTACGTTGCGGGTAAATGCCGCCATGAACAGGGCATTGTGTAGAGCGCGTTTTGACATGATGTGCCTTCCGTGTTTGTATTTGGATCGTTATCACACAGTGAGCTTGGCATCGAAGCTAAGCTAGTTGCCACGGAATAGCAACTGATGTTTGCTGGCAGGCAAGCCTGAACGCAATAGCGAGAGGCAAAGACCTTCCTTAGCACAAATCTCCGTTATCTTGGCATGGCACAGACCTCCGTTGTCTTGGCACGGCACAGACCTACCGAGAAACCCGACCACAACAGGTATAGGCACATGCTTTATCTAAAAGCATAATCTCACAGCAATATGGCAGTATTTATGGTCGGGTTTTCGTACGGCCTCGCCGCGCCGTTCATAAAGCCCTCGGTAGGCAAGAGGTGGGGGCAACCGCGAGAAACCTGAGGACAGGCATAGGTTCTGAGGGCAAGCTTGAATGCGATAGCAAGAGGTCCGAGGACGAGGAGCGAGCTAGGAAGCGAGCGATACAAAAAGTCGTGCGCAGCGCAGCTGGGCGAGGCGCAGCCCTACCGAGAAACTCTCCCCCCGAATAGGTGCAAGTACATGCCTTGTGCAAAAGCATAATCTGACGGCAATATGACAATATTTGTGGTCGAGTTTTCGCACGATCTCACCGCGCCGTTCATAAAGCTCTCGGTAGGCAAGAGGTGGGGGCAACCGCGAGAAGGCTTGGGGCCAAGCCTAAATGCAATAACGAGAGGCAAAGACCTTCCTTAACACAAATCTCCGTTGTCTTGGCACGGTGCAGCCCTACCGAGAAACTCGCCCTTGAGATAGGTGCAAGGACATGCCCTATGCAAAGAAATAATTTGAATGCAATCGCGAGAGGCCTGAGTGCAAGGAGCGAGCTAGGAAGCGAGCGATACAAAAAGCCGTAGCGCAGCGAACGGTCTCGCCCCGCCCTTCATGAAGCTCTCGGTAGGCAAGCTTGAGGGCAAGAGCCGAGAGGTCCGAGGGCAGGCAGGCCTGAGGGCAAGCCCGAACGCAATAACGAGAGGTCTGAGTGCAAGGAGCGAGCTAGCAAGCGAGCGTTACTAAAGAGCCGCGTAGCGTAGCGCGTAGCGAGCGCAGCGAGCGTTACAAAGAGTCGTGCGTAGCTCTGTCATCTCGCGCGACGGTGGTGGTGCGGGGCTGGTGCTCAGGTGAGGCCAGTAGCCAGAGGTTGTGGCGCAAGGTTTTCACATCTGAAGCGAGCAGAAACACCTGAGGGGCAAGGACGACCAGAGCTTCGGGGGCCTTGATGCTGTCGCTGACGTTCCAGCTGTGCACGATCTGCACCTGCTGGTCGCCTGGATCGAGCCTGGCAAACTCATAGATACGGCGGCAAACCTGACTGATGGCGTATAGCGTCCCCTCTTTGTCGTGCGTAATGTCGCTCAGGTCACAGTGCTGGTCAGTAGCGTCGGGCAAGTGCCAGTAGTGCAGCGGATAAAGCGTGCGCACCGTCTCGGTGTAAGCTTGGGCGGGCGGCGGGCGGCGGGGATCATAGCCCTGTGCCGTGTCGTCGCGGGCACCAAACTCAATGATGGCGGCGGGGTGTTTTTCTTTGGCTACCAGTACCCGTCCGTTTGCCAAGGGCACAAAACCTTCGCCGAGTGAATTATTAGTGCGCGCTGATTTTTCGTAACGATCGGGAAAAAAGTCGAGCTTGGTGCGCGACAAGATACGATCCATGGCGCGATTGAACACAAAAATCGCACCAGTGCTTTCCTGCAGAACATGTATAGTGTTGGTGGTGGCTTCGTAGTAAAGACCCTCCCACTGCTTGTTGATAACGTTGGCCAGCGAACGGCAGATACTGTTGTGCGGACGAGCACAGAGAAAATAATTGTGCCATAGGGGGGCGGTGAAATTAACCGTCCGCAACAGCTTGAGTTCATCACCCGCGAGCTGTAACACCCCTAGCAATGGCTCAGCGTCACCAACGGCAAAAATGTGCGACCCCGACCTGCTCAAGCCCGAAATTTCACGCAGGGGCACACTAAACGAGCGCAAGATTCGCAACTTGCCACTGTTGTCGTGCCTGAGTTTATTGCCACCGCGCAGCAGTACCAGCAAGGCGATAAGTGCTAACCCCGCGACAACTATTGCCAGTCGCAGCACGAGCCTGGCCCTGCGGCGTGCAGCGCGGTCGGGTTCAGGTACCGAGACGTTCATTGGGGAAAAAGACATTGAGCCGCGCCTGTCGATCACGTTGCGAGAGTGCCGCGATCAGCTGCTCGTGCATGTGCTCGCTAAAGTGCGGGATGTTGAACACAAAAGAAGTAATACCATCGTAGGTGCGGGCACTGACGAAGTCACTCTGCCGACAGATGCCGTTGACCTTGCTCTGTAGATCGTGCAGCGGTAACTGCTGGGTAGTGTTAAGCGTGAGGACGGCAAAGCGTTTTCTAAACGCCCCCCGCATGACAAAAGAATTGCGCACAATGGCATAAATTACCAACAGCACGATAAAAATTGCGCCGACGAGATACTTGGCGATCGCACAGGAAATTGCCACGGTTAGGGCAATGACGATAAAAGCTACATCTTCGGAACGCTTGACTGGCGTGCGAAAACGCACAAACGACAGGGTACCGAGCAAACCTAGCGACATGGGGATGCTGAACTGAATGATCCAAAAAATTGTGGTCAAAGACGGTGTCAGCAACACCAAACTGCGTGACAAACTAGCATCTTGGGGCTCGTTGTCCTGAAAGTAGAGATGATAGACGACCGACAGGACAATCCCAAAAGTCAACGAGATCAGTAAGGTATAGAGATACGAGACGAGATCGAGGTTGTCGGCAATCGGCTCCCACAACTCCTGCTTGCTAAAAACGTCGAACAGGCTTTCCACGTGTGCATCTCCCTATCAAAAGCGCAAAGCCGTCAGCCCCAAATAAAATTTGGAGAAGGATATCTGCGGCAGCTTCACTAAGCCCATAAACGGTAGCTTGGGTCTGTTACCGCGAGTTTTAACCTCTAACACGTGATAAGGCAAGACTTCGTACCCAAGTGCGGTCGTAATGCCATCGCCGTAACCGAACACCTCGATGTTAGTGTCGAGCGTGAGACGAAAATCGAACAGGCGATAGCGTTGCCGCTGGTAGCGCACCCGCACGGCAGGCAGCAGTGTGCCATACTGTGAGCCGAGCGATTTTATTTTGTGAAAAGATGCGTCGTCAGGTCGCGCCGGACAAAGACTATCCCATGGCGGTGGCTGTTCGCCGACAAGACGCCGCGGTTGTAGGGCAGTTTTGAATTTACCCACTCCTGACAGGAGCTTTTCTTTTTGGTGTAGCTGTTGGTAGACATTATCACCATAACCACGAATGCGAAACTTGCGCTTAACGCTGTCGCCATTCAAACACTCGTAGTAGCAACGTGCGTCGACAGTGTCGTAGTAGATTGAGTCGACACAGCCAGACGGAAAGGGGTCGCTATCCCCCGCGAAAGATTCCAGCAACGTGCTGATATAGCCGAGCCGCTCGTTAGCAACAAAATACTTGTATTCGTAGTAACTGAAATCACAAATCACGAGCACCCCCCCAACCTCTCATTATCTCACAAAACACGATGATTGACAACGCGGCAGAACATGCTTAGCCCCCTCATCGCACCAGGGTGGAAAAACCAGTGTGCCCCGCGGCAATTTCTAACCGCCGCGCTCGCCCTTGCCATGCCGTTCATGGAACTCTTGGTCGGGCAAGAGGTCTAATGGCAAAGAGTCGCGTAGCACAGACCCTACTTAGCCCGTGCCTCCGTTATCTTGGCACGGCGCAGCCCTACCGAGAAACTCCCCACGAATATGTATAAGCACATGCCTTATGCAAAAAAATAATCTGGTTGCAGTATTGGCAATATCTGCGGTCGTTTTCGTACGGCCTCGCCGCGCCGTTCATAAAGCTCTCGGTAGGCAAGCCTGAACGCAATAGCCGAGAAGTCTGATGACGAGCCCGAACGCAGTAACGAGAGATCAGAGTGCAAGCAGCGAGCTAGGAAGCGAGCGTTACAAAAAAGCCGCGTAGCGAGCGAAGCGAGCGTTACAAAAAAGCAGCGAAGCGAGCGATACAAAAAAGCAGCGCGTAGCGCAGCGCGTAGCGCGCCACGGCGCATCCATCAAAAAATCTATTGCAACTTCCATCGCACTCTAGTAGATCCTTCCCCCTGAAACGAGGGCGACGAGTGCCAACCATCAATCAGATCATCAGTCGAGGACGCAAGCAGTCGAAGGCACGTGCTAAGTGCCCCGCGCTGGAGCGCTGTCCCCAGAAGCGAGGGGTGTGCGTGCGGGTTTACACGACCACGCCGAAGAAGCCGAATTCAGCTCTGCGCAAGGTGGCCAGGGTGCGCCTGTCGAACGGCACCGAGGTGACCTCTTATATCGGTGGTGAGGGGCACAATTTACAAGAGCACTCGGTGGTGTTGATTCGTGGCGGTAAGGTCAAGGACTTGCCAGGTGTGCGCTATCACGTCGTACGGGGGTCGATGGACACCTCAGGGGTTGAAAAGCGCAACCGAGGGCGTAGCAAATACGGCACTAAACGAGCGAAAGGTTAAAGCACGTGGCACGGCGCAGGGTGGCGGAAAAACGGGAGATTTTGCCCGATCCCAAATACAAGCAGGAACTGGTGGCGAAGTTCATCAACTGCATGATGCGGGATGGCAAGAAGTCCTGTGCGGAGAAGGCTTTCTACGGTGCACTAGGCCTGATTGAGAAGCGTGGCCTAGAAGGCTTTGAGACGGCGTTGCAACTGTTTGAAGCCGCGGTGGAAAATGCCAAGCCCGTGCTGGAAGTCAAGTCACGACGGGTCGGCGGCTCGAATTACCAGATTCCCATCGAGGTCAAGCCTGACCGTCGCCGCGCGCTGGCCATTAGATGGCTGATCGGTTTCGCCCGCAAGCGCACGGGGCGTAGTATCATGGAAAAGCTCTCGGCTGAACTGATTGATGCTGCCCATCGCCGCGGCACGACCATCAGGAGAAAAGAAGAGGTTCATAAGATGGCGGAAGCCAACCGAGCCTTTGCCCACTACCGCTGGTAAGCGCAAAGATTTTCCTCCCAGCAACAGGTTATGCTTTTGCTACTGCCTCAGTCCTGAAGTCATGCTAGAATAACAGGTAAAACTCTTTCGCAGAGACAAGGCGCAGCGATGAGCGAGCGAAGCAAGCCACAGGAGTGTATGCGCAACATCGGGTTGATGGCACACATCGACGCGGGCAAGACCACTACCACTGAGCGCATCCTTTACTACAGTGGCAAGATTCACAAAATTGGCGAGGTGCATGACGGCTCGGCGACCATGGACTGGATGGTGCAGGAGCAAGAGCGGGGCATCACCATCACCGCCGCGGCGACGACTTGTTTCTGGAAAGGCCATCAAATCAACATTATCGACACGCCTGGGCACGTTGACTTTACCATCGAGGTTGAGCGTTCGTTGCGGGTGCTCGATGGTGTGATTGCGGTATTTGATTCGGTCGCAGGGGTTGAACCACAGTCGGAGACGGTCTGGTATCAAGCCAATCGCTATCGTATTCCGAGACTAGTGTTCATCAACAAGATGGATCGCATCGGGGCGGATTTCAACGGCTCAGTCGCTTCAATTCGCCAAAAACTCAACGCCAATCCCCTCGTTATGCAGTATCCACTTGGCAAAGAGGATGCGTTTACAGGGGTTGTCGATCTCATCACCGAACAAGCCTATGTTTGGCAAGAAGACGATACTGGGCTAGGGGTAGATTTTAAAATTCTATCCGTGCCAGATGCGATTGCCCCCGTCATCAGGGCGCAGCGGGAACAGGTGGTTGAGAACCTGTGTGAATTCGACGACGAACTGATGGAACGCTTCGTCGAGGGACAAGAAATTTCCGCCACCTACCTGCAACAAGCGGTGCGCAAGGCCGTGCTGGCTTTGCATGTCGTGCCCGTGGTGTGTGGCAGTGCTTTCAAAAATAAAGGCGTGCAACAACTGCTCGACGCGGTGATCGCCTACTTGCCTTCGCCGCGCGATACCCCGTCGGTAGAGGGCTACAGTGCTGACCAGCGTGAGGCTCGCGTGACGAGGGAGCGCACCGTCGACGCGCCGTTTTCGGCCCTTATCTTCAAGATAATTTCCGATCCGTTTGCAGGGCAACTGATGTATCTGCGGGTGTATTCGGGTAGCTTCCAAGTAGGGCGGGTGGTGTTGAACAGTCGCAGCGGCAAGAAAGAACGGGTGCAGAAAATTCTTCGCATGCACTCCAACACCCGCCAAGAAGTGCGGGAGGGCAGTGCGGGGCAAATCTACGCCGTCAACGGTTTGAAGGACGTGCATACGGGCGATACGCTGTGCGATCCTCAACACCCGATTCGCTACGAGTCAGTGTCTTTCCCAGAGACAGTCATCTCGGTAGCGATTGAGCCCGAGACGAGTGCCGACAACAGCCGCCTGTTCCAAGGGCTCGAACGCCTGAAGACAGAAGACCCATCGTTCGATTATCACACCGACAAGGAGACGGGGCAAAATTTAATCAGTGGCATGGGTGAGTTGCACCTTGAAGTCATCGTTGATCGCCTGCGGCGTGAATTCAAACTTGCAGTCAACACTGGCACACCACAGGTCGCCTATCGCGAGACACTGGCACAACCAGTTGCGGGCGAAGAAAAATACCAGCGTGAAGGTGCAGGGTTGAACAAGTATGCGCACTTGCGGCTAGCACTGACACCCGTATCGCCTGAGCAGGAGCTAGAAATTATCTACACGATTGAAGAAGAGACCCTGCCGTCCAGTTTTCACGCCGCCATCGACGCGGGGATCAGGAACACCTTACAAGCGGGTGCCTTAGCTGGTTATCCTGTCATCGGTTTGCAGGTGCAAGTAACGGGGGGCAGTTTCCACCCTGATTTTTCCGACGAGAGTGCTTTCACCATCGTCGCGGGGATGCTCATGCGGAAGCTATTGTGCGAGGGCAAGTCGTTGTTGCTAGAGCCAATCATGACCGTCGATGTTTCGGTGCCTGATGATTACGTCTCCAATGTCATCGCCGATTTTAACAGCCGCCGTGCCAAGATTGCCAACATCGAGATGGCGGGACATCTACAAGCACTGACCTGCTCTGCACCGCTGGCGGAGCTGTTCGGTTATGCCACCAGTTTGCGCTCTGTGACCCAAGGACGAGGCACACACACGATGCGCTTCAAATCTTATGAGTGTGCGCCCGCGCAGGTGTTGGAACGCTTGCGGGGTGTGGTTTAGTTTTTTTGTGATGAAGCTTGCACACGTTCAGCCGCTTCCTGTATAAACCATCGGCTTGAGGTGAGCATGGACTGCTGTAGTGACTGATGATAGCATGCGCATAACCCCCATCGGTGGTTGTGGCGAGTTCGGCAAGAACTTAACTCTCTACATGTATAAAGGTTCTGTCTACGTCGTTGACTGTGGAGTCAAGTTCGCGGAGGTGTGGCAACCTGGCATCATGGGCTTGATTGCCAATTTCGATCAGGTGTTCGCGGCTTACGGTGCACCGACCGCCTACCTGCTGACGCATGGGCACGAAGACCATATCGGGGCGCTGCCGCTGTTTTATGAGGACTGGCCTGCACCGCTGTACACGACGGCGTGGACGATGGAGCTTATCAAGATAAAATTTGAAAAGTACCGGCTGTCGTTCAAAAGTAAAACACACGTTGTCAAAGGCGGCGATAAGATCACTTTTGCCGACGAACTGTGCGTTGAGTGGTTAACGATGAACCACTCGATTCCGATGACCTGCTCGTTGCTGATCAGCACGCCGAAGTTGCGCATTTTTCATTCAGGTGATTTTAAATTCGACCCAGATCCACCCTATGAACAGCCAACTGAGGTCAAGGCGCTGCAACGTCTGCGTCCTATCGATTTGCTGTTGGTGGACAGCACTAACTCCGCCGCGCCTGGCGATTCACTCAGTGAGAAGACCGTGCGGGAGCCGCTGCGCGCATATCTCCGCGGTGACCATCCACGCATCTTCCTCACTACCTTTGCCAGCAACCTGTGGCGTTTGTTGCAGGTTATCGAGATCGCGCAGGAACTGGGCAAAAGGGTTTACGCCTGCAGTAGAGCGATCGAGACCTCGCTGGAAATCGGTGCACGACTTGGGCTATACGATGCCGATCGCTATCGAGTGACAGTCATCACGAAAACGACGCGCAGGATTGCCGCGGACCAGGCCGTAGTGCTGGTGTCTGGTTGTCAGGGCGAACGTTTCTCTACTCTGGCGAGCATCGTCAGCGATCGCGTCCGTGCCTGTGCTTTGGGGGCGGACGACCTCGTGTTGTTTTCTTCCCGTCCCATTCCTGGCAATGAACTAGCGATTATCAAGCTGTGCGAGCGCATCAAGGAACGCGGTGCACGAGTGGTCAGTGTGCGTGAGGATCGTGGCATCCACGTCAGCGGTCATGCCCACAGTCAGGACATCAAGAATCTCATCGAGGTGCTGGCCCCTAAAACTCTTATGCCTGTGCACGGCAACTACAGCCATCTCGACGGCGTGCAAAAACTTAACTGTGAGGCACAGGTCTTCATGCCCACTAACGGTGACCTGTTCGAACTCAGTCAGGCAGGGCTGAAACCACTGGCATCCGAACCGGTCGACGATCTCTACATCGATGCTGAATCGCTCGTGCCGTTGTCCTTTCGCACCATGAAGTCTAGGGTGCGGCTGGGCGAAAGTGGCTTGTGTGAGGTCGTCGGTGTCATCGACAAACGCAACCGTAATTGGCTGCTACCCCCTCACATCAGCAACATGACAGGTATCATCGAAGACGACGGAATCGCCGCGCTGCGACAACGTGTCAAGGACGCACTGCGAGAGCAACTACACAGCACTGATTTTGCCAACCAAACTATTGCCCAAGTAAACAACACCGTGCGCATCATGTTCAGACGACAGGTAAACCTCTACGTCGGCAAAAAGACCTTCGTCACTAGCAACGTCGTAGAGGTTTGAATCAGCAAACCAACCCCCACACTAGGGCTGATAGTTCAGGCTAAGCACACTGCTCTGTCGATCCTCACGCAGAGGCGAGAAGGTGGACGCGTTGTGCGGAAAATAAGCAATCAGCTGTGTCGCGGGATCACCGCCTTTGCTCAGCGTAACCTTGCTAGTGCTACCTTTGGCAATCACAGTGCTGTCAGGCATACCCCAGAACCCCATACCATCGATTGTCGGGGTAATGGTGTGCCATCCCTGCTGGTGATTGGCGAGGTAATCAGGGTCAGTAAGCCCCTCCGCGGCGAGACGAATGCGCAAGTCGCCCTCGTCATTAGTAACAATATCGCGCAAGCGTGCCGAAGCCACCATCAGCGTTGAATGGTTGTAGATGTTGAGCGGCAAAGACGACACAACTGCTCCAGTGTAGTTCTCAGGCGTTCCTCTCAGCTCGTGTGATTTGCGGATGGCGCGCATCTTGTGGGCATCGGTGAGGAAAGCGATAAACTTGTTGGCATTGTGCGATGTGCTGTTACGGATAGAGTCGAGTGAGTCGCCAACCAACTCTTGATCGGCAACGCCATCACCATCCGCGTCAAACTGCACCGACAGACCGCAGTAGTTCCACGTTGTGCGCGGGTGATAGAACTTGGCAGCAAACTGCAACATGGCTTCTTGCCGTTGCCCCTGCATTTGCTTGACGACACGGTAACCAGCCGACTGCAGATCACAGGTGTTGTCCTCTCTGCGGAGCAGATCACGCCGTGCAGTTGCCATGCGCTTGTCATGATTAAGCAAATTGAAGAGCAACACCTTGCCGTCGATCGCACCATCGTTGGCAAGTTCCACGTCAATCACCGCCCGATAAGCATCATCCTCTGAATTGGCGTAAATTAAGGTCTGCTGTGCCTTTACTTGTGCTAGCCGCTGCACCCCTAAGAGCAGTGGCAACCGCGCCACCACCTGCTCTCCACTACGTGCCTCGATGTAGCCGTCCAGATTGGCATAAGGCTGCTTCAGCTTGGCGGCGGTGACGAGGAGTTCAAAGTCAACTTGTGTCTGCCCTGCAGCAGCTAGCGTGACCTGTGACGGCATGGAAAACGCTAGGCTTGGTGCTGCGTCAGCGTGTAGGGTGAGAGTGATTGCTTTCTCGCCAAGATTTCGCAGGGTAAAATTTCCTGCAATTTTTTTGTTGGCGGAAACTAGCACCCGTCCCAATGATAAGGTCGCGGGTTGAAAAATAACCTCAGCTGTAACTGCCTGCCAAGCATCGACACGACCGCCACCCTGCTGATAGGTTCGATAGCGTTTGCCGCCAGGTGAGCGCATGAGTTTGCTGCTGGCAATCAGCATGTTTTTAATCAATGCTGGCTCGACTGCGGTGCGATACTGATGAATCAAGGCCGCCACACCGCTGATGTGCGGGGTTGACATCGACGTGCCGCTAACTTGGATGCCACGATTACCGCGCCCTGAGAAGGCAGAGGTTATTGACACCCCAGGTGCCGCGATCTCTGGCTTGAGCAGCGAATCAAAAGTGCGTGGTCCGTAGGAAGAAAAACTCGCCAGCGAATCGATCAGCTCTCGTCTTTCAATAAAGACCCCGTCCTTGAAAGTAACGCTTACCATGCCCTCTTGCAGTGCTGTTTTGACTTTCGTGCCTGCGCGTTTGGTGATCATCACCGCAGGAATCTGATACTCTGCCACGCCCCCCATCCTAATCGGTGTGCCATCGACGTTGTTGACCATCACCACACCCACCGCACCTGCGGCGACGGCGCGGTTTATCTTGGCTACGAAGGTTACGAGACCACGATCGATGAGTGCCACCTTACCGTGCAGTTGTTCCTTTTGCTCAGCGGTCAAGTCTTGATCGGCAAGCCCGATATGATAGATAGGGGCAACTAGTTCGCCGATATCGGCGATCGGCTTGCCCATAGGACTCTCCACCGCCTCTGCCGTGATCTTGCTGCTGTCGTCGCCACTGAATTTGATCGCGGGTCTCTTCCAGTTGTGTTCGGCATCGTCGATCGATGCGGCGACTGAGATGGCGGAGTCCGCGGTCGAAGGCTCACTGACAACATAGTCGTAGGCACCGAAATTACCCGCGGCAGCAACTACTACCATTCCGCCTCGCAGCGCGTTGTTGACTGCGTTGACGTAAAGAGAGTTGGGCGCACCAAAACCAGAACCGAGTGAGAGGTTGGCAACCTGAGCACCATCGCTGAGGTCAAAGTCTCCGTTGGGATCGAGTGCATACTCAAGTGCCCGGATGATTACCGTGTCGCTCGTCGATCCGCCTGCAAAGACCTTGATCGCTATCAACGACGCATCAGGAGCGACACCATCATGAGTGTTCACCCCGTCGCCGATGCCAGCTACGATGCCCGCCACATGCGTGCCATGCATAGATTCGTCGAGCGGGTCAGGATCGCCGTGGGGAATGTGTTTTTCGATGCTGCCCTCACTGGGATTATAGCCAGTGCCGACAAGATCAATCCCCGCGACAACTTTGCGAGTGGGAAAAGTATCTGGCTCAATCACTGCTGCATCGTTGTTGCGATAATCATCGACGAGGCCCGAACCACCGAAAGCCTTGTGTGTATAATCAATCCCCGAGTCGATGATTGCTACTCGCACACCCTCACCTCGCACGGGTACTGGCACGCCGTCGCGGTTTGGTGTGCGTAATTTCTCATGCACGACATGACTGCCGATAAACGCAGCCGAGTCTACTGTCAGTGGCTTGCTCTCGTTGTTGGCCTCGTCATTCTCAGCAACCTCAATGTAGGGGTTGGGTGGCTGGAAGATGGTTTCGTTGGCAACCATCATCACCCCGTCCAATCCCTCGATCTGCTCTCTAATCGACTCTGGAGCAACGATCGCTAGAGCATTGAGTACCAGGCGGTAGCGGTAAAGCACGGTCATCTCGTCCGACAATAGCTTCAACTCAGCGATGACTCGCTCCTGCTCCGCCAGCAATGCTTCCTTGTGCTCGGCATCGATCACTGCACGTCCGTCATCTTCAACCTTGAGCGTTGCCAGCAACGGCTTGCCCTTCAGTCTGACGATCGCCACAAACTTCGTCCACGTCTGTGGTCGGGTGCTAATCGCCTCAGTCTCACCCGTTGGCAGTGGCTGACAGCTGGACAACATCACTCCTAGCCACACGGACAACAGACACACACCTCTCGCTAACGACGTAAATACCGACATCGGCTGCTCCCCCTCATGTTTGCTAACATTCTGTATTTGTTATAACCTTTATATCATTTTCCCAGCTAAACGCAAAGTTTTTTTTACGAAGCTTGCGCGGCGCGCACGGCTCTTTGTATCGCTCGCTTCGCTCGCTACGCGCTACGCGCTACGCGCTACGCTACGCTGCTTTTTTGTAACGCTCGCCTTACGAGACTGTTTGCCGCTTTCTAGCTCCGCTCGCTGCTTGCGCTACGCGGCTCTTTGTATCGCTCGCCTTACGAGACTGTTTGCCGCTTTCTAGCTCCGCTGCGCCGTGGCGCGCTGTGCGCTATGCGCTGCGCTACGCTGCTCTTTGTAACGCTCGCTTGCTAGCTCGCTTTTTGCACTCAGACCTCCCTGTATTGCGTCGAGGCTTGCTTGTTAGCCTCTCTGCTTGTCATCAGACCTCTCGTTATTGCGTTCAGGCTTGCCGACCGAGAGCTTCATGAACAGCGCGGCAAGACCGTGCGAAAACTCGACCACAGATATTGCCATATTGTCGTTAGATTATGCTTTTGCACAAGGCATGTACTTGCACCTAACTCAAGGGAGAGTTTCTCGGTAGGTCTGTGCCGTGCCAAGACAACGGAGATTTGTGCTAAGGAAGATCTTTGCCTCTCGCTCTTGCGTTCAGGCCTGCCCTCAGACCTCTCGCCATTGCGTTCAAGCTTGCCCTCAAGTCTCTCGGCTGTTGCCACCACCTCTTGCCTACCGAGAGCTTTATGAACGGCGCGGCGAGGCCGTTCGCTGCGCTACGGCTTTCTGTATCGCTCGCTTCCTAGCTCGCTCTTTGTTCTCAGGCCTCTCGTTATTGCGTTCAGATTATGCTTTTAGATAAAGCATGTGCCTATACCTGTTGAGGTCGGGTTGCACGCGGCTTCCTTGCCGCTTGCTAGCTCCAGGTCTGCGCCGTGCCAAGACAACGGAGGTTTGTGCCAAGACAACGGAGACTTGTGCCAAGACAACGGAGGTTTGCGCTAAGCATTGGCTAGCTCGCTGCTTGCCCTCAGGCCCCTCGCTGCATGTCCTCAAGTCTCTCGGCTCTTGCGTTCAAGCTTGTCCTCAGACCTCTTGTTAAGGCAGATGCACGCAGCCCTACATCGATCCCTCCACGAGTTCAACTGGCACCTCTGCGCTTTTCAGAGGCGAGGGATCGGCGTTGGCATCAACATAGTAGTCGCCGAACAACACCAAACAGTTGGCATCGATGGAGAGCTCCTCAGTGACCGGTGGAAAGTTGTTGTCTACCGCGAATAATGTCGCCACACCAGCGGTGACTGCTACCTGGCGCGGACAGTCATCGGCGATACAGCCTATATCACATAAGCCATCCTCTATTTCATCCTCGGTGCAGGTTGTGTGCGTGTCTAGGTACTGAGTTTTGATACTATCGTGGCAAGCGACGCGAAAGACCACCACCCCTGTGGCATCGGTTTTTATTTTGTCCGCAGTGCCCGCTTGCAGAATTTCCGCCTTTGCGACAGCTATCGCACCGTTCTTAATCCAAAAAGTCAGCCGTAAACCATCCTCGCCATCTTCTGGATCATGCTCAGTGACTGTTTCCTTTTTGCTAAGATCGAGCGGGTCGATCAGTTCGCCCTCAATCTTTTCGACAGTCTCTTCCCGCTCAGGTCTAGCATCCTGCGAAGTAGGAGGATCATCATCCGCTTTTTCTTCAGCTACACCGTTCTTCTTGCTACAGGCAGAGGCAAGCAAAAGCAAACATCCAGCCCAGATGGTAATTCGTAACATATTATCAAGTTCCACCATCGCCATCACAGTCATATTCCAATTCTATCTGTCGAGATATTTTTTTCATGCGCGCCGCATACATGCCATAAGTGCGGGAGACCGCCTCGAAATAAAGCCTGAGCGTTTTTCGGCGGGCTGGATCGGCAAAATCCCCGAACTCAGCCGTGTAGTTCGTCGAGAACCTATTCCAGTATCTACGTAGATCCCGCTTACTACTCGACCGAATCGCACAGGCGACGCGTTTGTTGAGGGCTTCCTGTTGGGCCTCTTGCGTTGTATCATCCTCAGGATCATAAGCCGTACCAGCTAGGAGCGCGTTAAGTGTGCCCCCTATTTCGCGTTTAAGACGATCAGATCCACGCAAAGATTTTTTGAAAGCTCTTATCAAGGCCGCGCTGGCTCTTCCGCTTACATAACCTGTACTAGGGTCAGTTAAACAATGTGTAAGTCCAATCTTCTCGTTCGGATCAAAAGCAAACTGACAAAGAACTCCAAATCGAATCTCTGCATCGTTATGGATATCCTGGATAATAGCTACCTGAAGCTTGTCGATAGCCTGATGCAACGCGAAGCCATAAACAAACACCCTGTCGCTACCAGGAAATTTCGGCATCAGTCGTATGCCCTCGTTGCCAGATGCTAAACCAACGCTACTCAGCAACATCATCGCTAACCATTTCATTTTTTATCTCCCTTGTTTTTATTGAACAACCACAGCGCTTCCTGGTAGCTTGTCGGCCTTTTTTTTTTGCTTTAGCTTCGCTTGTGGTTTTGTCCGTGTTTTTTTGTAATTCACCAATATGTTGGCTAAATTTTTTGGCCGCGCCAGGCAGGGAGCTTAGTCTCAGACTTGCTCGTTTTTAGCGCTGTTTAGGTGTAGGGGTGGTGCAGCCTGCCGCAGGATTGGCACTAGGGAAGTGGCTACTCGCCGAGCTGAGCGCGGGGCTGGTAGCCGCGTACTCGTAGTAGGGGCCGCCAGCGCGTTCGTCGAGGTAGAAGTAGGCTATCTGGGCATTTTTTTCTTGGTCGAGCAACCAGATAATCATGTAGTAGCGATCGCTGTCGCCAAATTTTTTGGTTATCTCAATATGTTTGCTGTAGCGCTGGCCGTTGTATGCTTGCCAGTCGATGGTTTTGGCATGGCGGCCAAACGTGTAGCAGGACGAGGGGTTAGCGATGTCTTTAACAATTACGTTGGCGTATTGGCTGCCACCTTTAGTGGCGCTGAGATCGAGCCTGAGGGCAATCTTCATATCTTCATCGAGTGGTTTTTTGTTTTTGCCTGCACCTTTAAATTTTTTTAATACCAGAGTGTGGTGGTAGATGCCTTGCACGGGGGGGCGGTTGATGTCTTTGCGGGCGATAGCTTGCGCACAAGTTTTGTCTGCCTGGGGGTTGAAGAATTGCTGTTTAATTTTGTCAGGCGGTAGCTTTAGCTGTTCTTGTTGGAGGAAAAAAATACTGCGTTTGTCTGGACGTGTCTGTTTTATTTGAAATCTTCGCATCGTGCCGTAACTGGCAAACTTTTTCCCCCAGAACCACCGAAAGCTAAACTGTTTTACTTCGCCTTCACGACCACTAGGACTGAGGGCATGGAAATCTAAACGCTGCCTATAGTTAGCGTTAGCCTTGCCCTTTTCGTAAATAGGCGGATCAGCATCGCGATCGTAGCGCGATTCAACTTGGTAGCAGTCGGCAGGGTCGTCCATGTTTCTGACGGCTATGAAGGGGTTGTCGCGGTGTGCCTCGATGTCGTCTTTGCCCGATGAAAATTTTACCGCAATGTTAAGGTTGCGGCGCTGCTTGTCTAGTAGGTTTTCTACCTCTCGTCCGTGCTGGTCGCGGTAGGCTTTTAATTTGAAGGCATAGTAGCGGTAATCGTCTCCGGCTAAGGATGCAGGCATACTCAGCCCACCAGAATGCTTGTCCTTGCACGATACTAGTAGCAGTGCAGTACATGTCACAGTTATAGTTATGCCTCTCATAACGCCTCCTGCGCGCTAATCGGCTCAGGGGAAGAATTATTTAACTGAAAAATTAAGGGCAACTATAGTCAGCCGACCACCTGCAAGAATGTGCGTAGGTCATCCTCAAGCGGATAGCACTTGCCATGCCAGGTAGGAAAGCGACGCAGCAGACCTGAGAGGATGCGACCAGAGCCTACTTCAACACAGATGTCACAGCCAAAGGCAATTGCAGCTTCAATGCTAGCTACCCAGCGGACCGGATTGCTGATTTGCTTAACGAGGAAGTCAGGCTGATAGGGGGTAATTTCGCCGCGGTAGTTGGCAATGACCAGACTATCGTTGCTAACAAATGCCGCCGCCATGATTAACTTTTCCATCTGCTGCTCGGCGGGCAACATCAGACGTGAGTGGAAAGGCGCACTGACAGGAACTTTGATGCGTTTGATGCCCTCCGCTTGCAACTGCTCATCGAGCGCGCGCACGCCCGCGACCGTGCCAGCAATCACCACCTGCTGGGGACTGTTGTGGTTGGCAATATCCACTACTTCGCCGCTGGCCTCGCCCACACGCTGCACTAGCGCGGCAACTGTCTCTAGCTTCGCCCCTAGCACTGCCAGCATCTCGCCCTTGCCGACGAGAGCCTGCATTACCTGTCCGCGCACTCTGACCAGTCGGCTGGCAGTTGCAAGTGATAACTTACCGCTAGCCGCTAGCGCACTGAACTCGCCCAAACTGTGCCCTGCATGCAGGGCCGGACGAAAGTCCGCTTCGCGCTGGAGCACGGCATGATAAGCCATGCTGGCCGCAAACAGACAGGGTTGGGTGTTCACCGTCTGCATCAACTGCTCACGGTCACCCACCAGACACATGTGCCTGATGCGCATCTGCATCAAGTCTTCAATGTGCTCAAAGGTCTGTGCGGTGTAGGGAAAATCAGCCAGCAACCGCCGACACATGCCAGTGTATTGCGCTCCCTGACCGGGATACATCGCCAGCACCGTGCCACGACCATCGGAAGCCATCACCACACTCAGCTGGGTTGCTCAAAATTATCCGCCGCGGTCTTCGCCTTCGCCCCTGCCGCCATCACCTGTCGCCCGCGGTAATGACCACAGGACGGACACACACAGTGCGGCAAGCGCACCGCCCGACAGTTAGGACAGGGCGAGTAGCCACGTGGACGCAAAAAATGATGCGCGCGTCGCGTGTTGCGACGCGAACGCGAGGTTCTTACCTTAGGAACTGCCACAATCAACCTCCTCTCACCTGCGAGGGGCGCAACCCTACATGATTTCGCCGCCATCCTGCAAGCTTAGGTTGTTGGGCAACCGCCACCACTGAACGAGCTAGCCGCCGTCGTCGATAATTTGCAGGATGTAGCGTTTGGAGAGCTTAGCCGCGGCGCACTTGAGAATCGTCCTTATTGCGTCGGCAGTGCGGCCCTGCCTACCGATCACTTTGCCGATGTCCTCCTGCGCGACCTTCAGCTCAATAATGTTGGTTTGACTACCGCAGATTTCCTTGATCTCAATCCTGCCCACCTCGTCCACCAGTGACCTGGCAATATACTCAACCAGTTCCTTCATCGGTGCTTCCATCGTCACCATCCCCCGCTCAGTTCAACCACCGTTTCCACGTATTCCACAGATCGGAACCACCCCCACTCTAATTTTAACCGATCCACCTCCTACAGGGAAGAAAAACGTCTCCACCCTAATCGTCAGTCACTTGTGGCTAAAATTTGATGCAATTGTCAAACGTATTTACACTTTTGAAGTTTTTGTTGTGCGGCTTTCAATATAATTTTACTAAAATTATCGGTATGTTACAGTATTTTTATTAAAATATGCTGTATTGGAATGTAAATTGCTTTATCAATGCTGTAGGCGGTAGATAACGCTGTGGATCAATGCAAATAGTTTGAGGATGGTTATGATTTTAGGTAATGAGCGTGACCGCAAGCAGGGGCTGGTAATCTCGGTTGACTTCTCTAGTCAGACACCGCGCCAAAAAGATGCGGTGCAGGATGAACTGGATCAGGTAATGCTTGCTAATCGTCGCAATCAGGAAAGGATGCACAAACAACGTGCAGCAACTAACAAGTCGGTATTGAGAAGTTATAGGATTAACAAAAATGACAAGAAATGACACCCTTATCAAAATCAATTTGCTCGGCAGAGGGCTGCTCACGCCCGCGCCAGCGCGACAAGCCAACCCATCACCAGTGCGCAGTTTCTCTTACTGCGTCTCGACGTTGCTGAAAAAGCTCGCTGAGCAAGCCCGCCGCACGTTGCCCTCGTAGGCTGTGGTAGCGGCATGCTTCCCTAAAAAGCGAGCACGGCAGCCCGCAGCCTGGTGCTGTGGGCAAATCACCGCAGCCAATCAGTAAAATCAAAATCAGTCGTCAGGGTAACGATATACACTGGCAACGACTGCTGTGTGTAAAAATCATAATCACGCCAATAATCCTTGGCCGTCATAACGAGAGCATTGACATGGCGAGCGAGACGGCAGACCTCGGTGCGATCGACAGCTTCATGGTCAGCCAGATAGAGGGCTATACGCACCTGCGCGCCAAGCCGCTGCACTGCCTTGAGCACCTGCACGGGCGAGGCCACACCGCAGATGAGTAGCACGGGGTTCAAGGCCTCGCTGAACGCCGCGCTGGTCGTCGGTGCAGGTTGTAGTGCAGAGCTGGTGAATTTTACCCGCACCGTGCGCGGCACTTGTTGTTGCACCCGTTGCAACTGCGAAGCACTAGGGGTGGTGGCAGTTGCGCGCGTAAACAAGACGAGGTCGGCACGGCATAAAGCAGAGCTCGGCTCGCGCAGCTTGCCAGCTGGCAGCAGGCGTTCATCGCTAAACGGCTGCACGGCATCGAGCAACACGATGTCGAGGTCACGCTTGATCTGCACATGCTGAAAACCATCGTCGAGCAAGAAGCAGGTGGGGTGCTCGTCCTGCGTCGCAGCCAGGTAAGCTTGCCAAGCCGCGTAGCGACGCGGGGCGGCAATCACCACTGCTTGTGGCAGCGCGTGTGCGAGCAGGCGTGGTTCGTCGAGCGCCCGCACCGCAGCGTTGCCCAACACTATCTCGCCGTTGCGCAAGACGACAAACTCATGGCGACGCAGGCTACTGCCGTAACCGCGGCTGAGCACCGCCACTCGCTCGCCTCGTGCTGCTAGCTGCAGTCCGATGGCGATGACAATGGGAGTCTTGCCAGTGCCACCACTGGCGATGTTGCCGACAGAGATAGTTGTGGCAGGCAGTCTGTGCCGCGGCAACAAGCGATAGGCGGACAACCGCAACACCAGCACCAGATGGTAACAACAGGCCAACAGCTGCAACAGCCACCGCACTCCTGCGTGCTGTTGCCACCGCAACCACAACTCAATCCATCGATAGCGCCGCGACTTATAGATGTGCATGTCACCGCAGCAACAGTTACTTGACTTGCACCACAGGCTTCACTAGCCTGTTCTATCTTACAGTAAGGCAGGTGCAAGATGCAAAAGATGCGCGCCCTGGTAAAGGAGAGGGCTGAGGTTGGCTTGCAATTGCAAGAAGTCCCCCGGCCCGCTGCCCCCGCGGCACAGGAAGTGTTGGTCAAGGTGCACAAGGCTGCCATCTGCGGCACAGATGTGCATATCTGGAACTGGGATGCCTGGGCACAGAAAACTCTACCCCTCCCGCTGGTGGTTGGGCATGAGTTCGTGGGCGAGGTTGCCGCATGTGGTGCAGGGGTCGACGATCTTGAGATTGGCACGCGGGTCACAGGCGAAGGGCATATTACCTGTGCGCGTTGTCGTAATTGCTTGGCGGGCAAGCGGCATCTCTGCATCAAGCCCCGTGGGGTAGGGGTCGAGCGGGCCGGGGCCTTCGCTGATTTCATCCTCTTGCCACGTCCTAACGTCTATCGCATCGCCGCGGGCATCGACACAGAGGTTGCTGCCATCTACGATCCGCTCGGCAACGCGGCACACACCGCGCTTGAATTCGATCTTGTCGGCGAAGACGTGCTGGTCACAGGTGCGGGGCCGATTGGCTTGATGGTCACCGCTATCGCCCGTCACGTCGGTGCACGGCATGTTGTTACCACCGATGTCAATCCTCAACGCATACAGTTGGCAAAAGCAATGGGCGCGACGCTGGCTGTCAACGCTGCACAGGTTGAGATGAAGACCGTTATGCAACAGCTCGGCATGCAAGAAGGCTTCGACATCGGTTTTGAGATGTCCGGCAACGAGGCCGCACTACGGCAGATGCTTGGCTGTCTCAATCACGGGGCAAAGGTGTCGCTGCTAGGTATTTTTACCCAGCCCCTCAACATCGATTGGAACGACATCATCCTAAAAGGTATCACTATGCGTGGGATCTACGGGCGTAAGATGTTCGACACCTGGTATAAGGTAACCAGCATGTTGCAGAGCGGTCTCGACATTGCCAAGGTAATTACGCATCGCTACCCACTGCAAGAATTTCGCACTGCGTTTGAACAGATGCGTAGTGGCAAGAGCGGCAAAGTCATCATCGATTGGAGATGAGTGGCAGGCAAGCATGCTCGTTCCCCCACAAGCGCCTGCCATAGCTAAGTTTTACCCCAGATTTTAGCAAGACAGACCTCGTTGGAACTCTCAGATTCGATCGTCGTATAAAATTCGCCCACACCGAGTTCGGAGATGATGGCGCGGATTTTTTTCTTGATCGTGGTAATTTTTTCGATGCTGGTGTTTTCCCTAACGACAACATGCGCACTGAAAACATGTGCAGTACCGTCGAGAGACCAGATGCGCACATCATGCATATCGACGACACCGTCGACGCGTTTTTTGACTTCAGCGTAGAGGTCGTCCATATCTACACCGCCAGGGACTGCCTGGAGAAAGAGCTTGATTGCTTCCCAAAGGTTAGTGCCCACCGCATGCATAGTGAAGACGATAATACCTACCGAGAGGATGGGATCGAGCAAGGGCGGGTCAAAAAACATCAGCACCAATGCCACTATCAGTATCGACACCCAGCTGAGCGTGTGCGAGATCATGTGCCAGATTAGCATTTTTTCGTTAGCGGTGCGGCCTCGCTTCAGCACTAGGGCCGCGGCAACGTTGACGACAATACCGAGTAAGGCCAGTGCAAACATGCCGCCGCTGTGGGGCGAATGATCGTGCCCACGATGTGCGTCTCCACCGCCGAGGGGAAAAATTTCAATGCCAGTCAGGTCGGGGATAATATGCAGCAGCACTCCGACGCTCGCGACAATGATGATGACCCCACTGATAACTGCCGACAACAGCGACAGGCGACGATAACCATAAGAATAGCGGGCGTTTGATTGACGCAGGGCAACACGCTCAAGTAGCCAAGCTAATGCCAGCGTAATACTATCACCCACGGCATGTACCGCGGCGGAGATGACGGCGGTGCTATCAGCCCAAACCCCGCCCACCAGTTCCACCACGGTGCAGATGAGCGTCAGTGCGAAAGCGATACCAACATTCTTAAAGGCCGCGGTGTCTGGCACAAAGCCACCTAGCGTGACATGCGGCGAACCCTCGCTATGGCTGTGCGGCCCAGAACCATGCTGGTGAAGTAGCCCCATTCAACCCACCCCGTGAAAAGCGCGGCGATGCTAGCACAGTCCTCTACTACCGTCAATGACAACACCTCGACCTGGTCGAGCTTGATTTCCCCCTGAGCCGCGCCTAGCTTACCTCCTCCTGTGGCTCTATGGCCTGAGATAACGGGCGGGCTAGAGGCTTGGATGAACAAAAACTTGACAAAAAAAGGCTGAATTGAACTAACTTTGTAAGTGTAGAACTAACAAGACCAGACCACCATGCTTGACAAAAAAATCCAGCAACTCAATCGCATCAAACTCACAGCCTACATCTTGAGCTGGGTGCTGCATCTTGCCAGCAGCGTGCTCGCCGCGGTGTTGGTGGGGGCATTGGCACAGGTGCTGCACGCCCCTTCAGCGTTCGTGCAGACACTGTTGGGTGCGCTGATTTTTCTGCTGACGTTAGGCTGTTGTCGTCGCCGCGATGACAAGATTACCAGCACCGCGCTGCTGCTGAGCCTCGATCACAACTATGCCACGACGACCCCGGCCCCCTACGTCATGCTCAGCGATGCCACCGCGGCCAAGAGCTGGAAAACCCCTTTGCAACAGTGGCAAAGAAAAATTGTGCGTTTTGAAACCCAGCGCCTGCTTCATGCCGCGGGCCGGGCGGCGGTACTGTTGCTAGCTTGTGTGGCAGTCGCCTGGAGTGGTGACTTGTCACGACAACAGCTGTTGCCTGCCTATCGCTACTTTGCCGTGCTCGCGCCGCCACAGGCAACGTTGACCGTGTTACCTGCACGTGCCCAGCGTTTCGAGTTACAGGCCAATCTTCCGCCGCAGGTAGCCTTGTCCCAACATGAATTGGCTCTGATTGAGGTGATCGACACCAGCCTGACCCAGAACCCCGTGATGCGGTTGCGCACGGCAGGCGAAGTGTGGCAAGAGGTGCAGCTGAGGCCACAACCTCCAGAGCCTGGCCACTATGCCGTTACCCTCAGCGTTGATCGCAGTAGCACCTTGCACATCAACTCCATCACCGCGGGCGCGGCACTGGCACACATCACCGTCGACGCAGGTCGTGCACCACAAGTCCAACTCGCTCCCCAGCAGACAATCAACGACCCCCATGCTGACGAAGTGCCTCTGCCGCTGCAGATCAGCGTCACCGCGGCCGCACCCCTAGCCAACATTAAACTGCTCATCACGACGAGAGGGGGCACATTCGAGGAACTGGTCAACACCATCGTTAGCGCACGGCACAAGCACACCACCGCCTACAGCTTCGTGCCCGAACCCTATATGGAAAGCGATTTTGCCGAGCTCGAACTCGTCGCGGCAGCAACCGACCGCAACGGCACAACTGGCCACAGTGCCCCGCTGCTCATCAATGCCATCAGTGCCTGGGGACGTTACCGCCGCACGCTAGAAAAACTAAAGGAAGTCAAGACAATGCTTGACGAGAAATTAGCCCAACCACATAGCGGTCTGGCCATGACCGCAATCAACCAGACGATGCGCGATGCCGTTGATAATGCCAACACCTCGCCGTTTTTCGACGGGCGCGATCGCTTAACGATGACCCGTATGCTAGCCGAATTGGCAGCCAACAAAGACCTGCAACGCCGACGCGAGCTCGCCTCAACTCTAGAAAGATTAAACGAATTTTTGCTGGAACATGAAGTTCTCAACGATCGTGAGCGGGATCGTGATTTTTTTACCGCGGCACGGCACTTGTCGTGGATAATTGCTCGCGGCGATCGCGACGTGGGCAAGTATGTGCAGCGTCTGGACAGGTTTTTAGTGGAACGCCGCCAACGTTGGCAAGTGCGAGTCACCGCGCTGCCTGCAGCAAGGCAACCGCCAAGTTGGGAGACGATGGCGGCCCAGGCGCCGTTGCGCAAGGGATTGGCACGATTGCCAGCTCTCGCTGCCACCGCGGCGCGGGATGAATTGACCGCCTTGGTGGGTGCATATCGGGCTTGGCTAGAGGAGTTGGAAGCGGCTGAAGATGCACACTACGAGCAGTTGGTGCAGCAAGCACAGCAGGTATTGCAAGCGGCACGAGATGATTTGCGGGAAATGCAACAGCGGCAAACACGCATCTCGACTTATCTTGACAAGGCCGCGGTGCGCCGCCGCGCAGAATTACAGCAGGGCTGGGCGGCTACCCGCATGCGGCAAAACACCAATATCAGTGCGGCAAAGCCATTAGTGCAGCAGTTGCAAGCGATCTCGCCGCTGGCGGCACAGCGATTGCAAAATGCGGTGCAGGCGATGCAGGGCACGGTCACCAGTGGTGAGACGCAGGAGTTTGTCATGGCAGAATCGCATGCCGATCTTGCTGGTCGTCTATTGCGTCATACGCGCACCGCGACGCGGCAACGTCTACCTATGCGACGGCCGCGACGGCGCAAAATTTCTGGTGATCGTTATCACGGGCAGCCAGTGATCGGTGGTTATATTGAGTTGCAGCGCGATTATCGCGTCAACAAGCGTTACCGTGAAGACATTCTTGAAGCAATTCGCCATTCAAATCTACTTGAAAAACACAGACATTTATTAGATGCTTACCTGCGCAGGGTTATCAGGTGACAACGGGCCGGGATGTGAAATTTGCCAGCAGCAGGCATGAACTGCGTCGTCAGGTTGTGGCACGGGGGCAGACGGCAATCGCAGCACGACAGGTGTGCCGCCGTATGCGCGAGCTGTTGCGCGCCCGTTTGCACCAGCTGGTAGCCGAGTATCGCGGCCAGCACGGTGCGGCACGGGCTATGCGTAAGGCACTGACCGACCCGCGTTATCTCGACTATATAAAGCAGGTAATTGACGTGTGCAGCGCGGCGCAATCCGCCCGTGTTCAGCACGAAGCCTATCTTAGGTATTACGAGGTAATGTGATGCTGATCCAGAACTATGTTTTTATTGTCCTCCTGTTGTCGACGTTAGCGGTGTTCTGCTATCGCTTGCGCGGCAACCTCAGGTTCATGCAACTCGGCAAAGGTGACGAGGATGTGCGTCGTGATGCGCCCTTTAGCCGCCTCAAGTATATGCTTGCCAATGGCTTGCTCCAGCCCAAGATGCTGACCGACAAGAAGGCCGCGGTCATGCACTATTTTATTTTTTACGGATTCTTGGTGGTAACCTGGGGCACATTGGAAACGCTAGCACAAGGCATCATTGGCTATGACATGCGGGCGCTGTTGGGCGAGGGGCTGCTGTATCGCTTTTTTCTCGTCAGTCAGGACTGGGGTAATACGCTCGTCGCCGCGGCGGTCGGCTATGCAGTGGCACGGCGGATTTTTTTTCCCCCGCCACGCTTGCAGGATCTGGCCCGCGCCTCACGCATCGATGCTTTCATAATTCTCGGCTTGATTTTTGCGTTGGTAGGCACGGCTCTGTTGGTGCTCGGCTTGCACGCTGAGCACGGGGATGCTCTGTTCTTCGCCTACTATCTTACCCAGCCGTTGCACACGTCGTTGTCGCCTGAGGGGGTGCAACTCGCCTATCGCAGTTTGTGGTGGGCACACTGTGGGGTGTTGTTTGCGTTTATCATCTACTTGCCTTTCTCTAAGCACCAGCACTTGCTCTGGGTATGGGCAAACATGTTTTTCAAAAGCAGGCACAGCAGCGGGCGGTTACGTCCCCTGAAAATTGACCCAGAGGCGGAAAGCTTTGGCACGAGCAAGGTGCAAGAGTTGACTTGGAAACAGCTGCTCGACGGTTTCACTTGCGTTGAATGTGGGCGTTGCACGGAGCAGTGTCCCGCGGCAGCCACGGGTAAGACGCTCGATCCCCGCACCATGATTCACCACCTCAAGGACGCGGCACTCGACACCAAGCAGGCAGAGCCACGTCCACTGCTAGGCGAAATCGTCACCCACGATGAGCTGTGGGCCTGCACGACCTGTGGTGCATGTGTTACTGCCTGTCCGCTGGATATTGAACATATTGCCCCCATCGTCGATATGCGTCGCTACTTGACCTTGACGGAGGGCAACTTTCCCCCGCAGCTGACCGACACTTTTCGCAATCTTGAAACTAACTCTACCCCGTGGGCTTTCAGCAGTGCCACTCGGGCCGAGTGGTCAAAAGGTCTGGATGTGAAACAGCTAAAGGATGTGCAGCGGGCCGATTATCTGTTTTGGGTTGGCTGTGCAGGGTCGTTTGATGCCCGCTACAAGAAAGTCTCCCGTGCCATCGTTAAAATTCTGCAGCAGGCGGGGGTGTCCTTTGCCATTCTCGGCTGCGAAGAAAAATGCAGCGGCGATACCGCACGACGCTTGGGTAACGAGTATCTGGCTAACATGCAGATTGAGGAGAACATAGAAAATTTCAAAAAATACCACGTCAAAAAAATAATTACGGGTTGCCCGCATTGCTTCAACACGCTGAAGAACGAATATCCCGACTATGGCTTTCAAGCCCAGGAGGTGTTGCATCACAGCCAGCTTATTGCCAAGTTAGTGGCCGACAAAAAAATAACTATGGACAAGGAAGCCAGTGCCACACTAGGCAAGGTGACCTTGCATGACTCCTGCTATCTAGCCCGACACAACGATGTGGTCGCCGAGCCGCGCACGGCCTTGCCACGTGACAACTACGTCGAATTGCCGCGCTCAGGCAAGGCTGGTTTCTGCTGTGGTGCTGGCGGCGGACGCATGTGGTTGGAGGAGACCAGCGGCACCCGCATCAACGAAAACCGCGCCCAAGAGATCATTGCCAGTGGTGCGCAAACGGCCGCGACTTCGTGCCCGTTCTGCATGACGATGGTGCGTGACGGGGTTGCGGCCCTAGGTGGACAGGACAAAGTCGAGGTGAAGGACATCGCCGAGATTGTGGTTGGCGGTTTGCCTGAACGCACAGAGGATGGTAAAATCGCAACAAAAGCATCCACTGTCTAACCAGCACACAGGGCGACATGATTTCCTTCGGTGACCTCAATCCGAATAACAGGGCGGCGTTATGCTTGCTGTTAATCGCTTTCTTTACGGCTCTGCTATTCTTTAACAGCATAGAACTGCGTGAACGCAACCTCCATGCCACCTATTCTAAAGGCACGCTGCAGCTCTGCGAAGGTTGCAAGACCAGATACGAATGGCACACTGCGAGCACGCTGGTTTTTGTCAACAACTGGTGGCAGGAAGGTGCGTGGAATTTACGCTTTGCGCTTTTCGATGCCCCGCGCTCGGTTGAATTTCGTGATTTTGACCAGCGTTTTTTCTACCCAGCCTATCCCCCTGGGGCAATACTGTCTATATATCTACTTTTTCTCGCTATAGATGGCAGTGGTTTGGTCAGTAACTTTGCTGACCAGCGAGGCAAACAACTGCTTGCCCTCACCTCCATCAACTACCTCTCACATCTGCTCTTGGCGACGCTGCTGTGTCTCATTGTCTTCCTAATTTTGCGGCACATCAACTTCGACTACTTTAATGCCGCGGTGCTTGCCTGTACCCCCGCGCTAATTCAATTTCACAACGCCCATAGCATGTATTGGCATCACATGCTGTACACTTTCGATTCGGCAGTGTTGTTGCCCTATGTAGCTTTTGTTTTTCTCGAAATACTCCGCATGACAAAGAGCTCCCGCGCCGTCGGTATCATCGTGCAAATTCTGCAACCGCTGCTGTTATTCTATGGCATGTTCACCGATTGGCTGTTCTTGTTTGTCGCCTTGACTGTCTTTGTGTTGCGCCTCCTGCAGCAGGATATGGTTTGGCCGCGCACGTTCAACACCGCGCTACGCTTTGTTGGGCGCAGTGTTGTCTTCTTTGCCCCTGTCGCAGTAGCGTTGGGCTTGTGGATTTGGCAGGTGTCGTACTTTAGCCAGCAGTCCTTTTTTACTACGCTAGCCGATGGCCGCGCCACCAACTATGACCTCGTCACCGCAATGCAATTTAGAACTGGCATTGGTGATCATCCCGAAAATTACATCCACTACCTGAGGTATGCTCTCTACGGTTGGTTGCAGGAGGGTTATGGTTTAACAGGGGTGCTGCTGATTTATATGACCGCCTATGTCGTTTGGCGGGGGCGCAAAATCACTACAACCACCAGTGCTGTAAAATTTGACCGCGTCGTCATCTCGTCGTATGTGCTGTTGTTTGTGCCCTGTTTGCTATACACGTTGTTTTTTCTGCAGCATGCTTGGCATCATGTCTTCTCGGCGTTGAAATTTAGCAGCGCACTGTCGTTAAGTTTTGTGGTGTTGCCGCTCTTAATTTTGCAGTTGCGCGGCAAGTCATCCCGCCTGGTAGTAGCACGGCTGGCGGACAAGGTGGATATCTATGCAGTGACGGCATTGGCATTGGCGGGCGCGATCTTCTATGTTTATCTGCAAATCTACGACCGCCGCCCTGTGACCCACTTCTTTCGTGCGCCTGACTTCGGCTACCTAGTGATGGGCGATTACGTGCGGGAGCATGCCCGATACGAGGATGTGCTGTTCTCCGACAGCGTGGCCATGCCCATCCAGCCGCCACAGGCACTGAGCATGGCAGGCAAAGTCGTCTACTACGCTAACAATCTCGACTATGTCCATCTGCTGGTGCGCGACATTGAGCAGGATTTTCGGGTGAGATTTCTCTACCTCCACCACCAGAGCAAGGAAATGGAGAAACTACGAGGCTTTCTGGAGCAGCACGACCTTCACACTACCTCCCAAGAGCATGAGAACGTCGGCGGTTTCCTGTCTATCGACGGGCGTGCCTTCGTGCGCTGGTATGAACAGACCGTGCCAGAGGAAGAACGCCTGCAAAACATCCCCACCTGACCTAATATCTGTGGTGGTCTGAGGGCAATCGCCAAGAGGTCTGAGGACAAGCATGAACGCAATGACGAGAGGCAAAGACTTTCCTTAGCCCAAACCTCCGTTATCTTGGCACGGCATACCTTGTTTAGCCCGTACCTCCGTTATCTTGGCGCGGTGCAGACCTGCCGAGAAACTCGCCCCCGAATAGGTGTGGCACATACTTTTATCTAAAAGCATAATCTAACGGCAATATGGCAGTATTTGTGGTGCGAGTTTTCGCACGGTCTCACCGCGCCCTTCATGGAGCTCTCGGTGGGCAAGCCTGAACGCAATAGCCGAGAAGTCTGAGGCAGGCAGAGAGGGCGCGCAGAGTGGCCTGAGAACATGCAGCGAGCTAGGAAGCGAGCGATACAAAAAGCAGCGTAGCGAGCGAAGCGAGCTAGGAAGCGAGCGATACAGAAAGCCGCTGCGCAGCGCTGCGCAGCGCTGCGCAGCGTAGCTCGTTACTGCACTGCTGAGCGTAATTTATTCAAGAGCCTTTCAAGCATCTCTATCATATCATTTGTTACATTTTTTCTAGATTCCTCTACCCGCGTCGCAAAAATACTGTCATAGTTATCCCACAGCTCGCGTAGCTCAGCTTCTGATTTAGCTCCTGTAGCATTTTTGTGGGCAGCGATATAGTCCTCAAGTTTATCGTAAGTTTTCCTAGGATCAGGTAGAGTAAGTTTAACGCCTCCCTCAGCTATGTCATCTATACCAAGCTCACCATAATCCCCGGCACGCAGCTCAGCTAGCTCTTCATTTATACCTTCAATCGATTTTTTGATTGCCTCTTTGGCATTTCGCCGAGCCGCGGGAGTGTTCGCTTCTTGTAGATCTTTTATTAGCTCATCAACCCCAACATCTACACCATCTTCCACAAGGCTCATCATGAATCTTCTAGCAAGCTCATCACTGCCTGTCTCTTCAATTGTAGCTCCAATGCGTTCCGCGGCCTCCTCCATTTCCTTTTTAGCTTGCTCATCGCCAGGATTATCTTCAGACTTTTTGGTCAGCCGCTTGAAATCATCTAACTGCTCGTTAAAAGCAGTTATTTCTGTCTTTTCAGTAACCTTACTGCTGTCGGCAACCTCACCTAGATCATCACTTGGATCGTCTGTATCTACTTTAGTTGTTTTTGGCTCGTTGGTGACCTTAGTGCTGTCGGTAACCTCAGTGACCTTAGTACCTTGGAGATTACTACCCTCTGTAGCTGAGCGTAATTTATTCAAGCTCCTTTCAAATATCTCTATAGAATCATTTGCTAAGTTTTTTGTAAGTTCCTCTACCCGCGTCGCAAAAATCTCGTCATAATTATCCCACTGCTCACGTAGCTCAGCTTCTGATTTAGTGCCTGCAGCATTTTTGTGGGCAGCGGCATAGGCTTCAAAGTTATCGTAAGTCTTCCTAGGGTCAGGCAGATTAGATTCAACGATTTGCTTAGCCAGGTCATCTAGATCCAATTCACTATAATCCCCGGCACGCAGCTGAGCTAGCCCTTCATTTACTCCTTCAATCGCTTCTTCGATTGCTTCTTTAGCCTCTTGCCGAGCCGCGGGAGTGTTCGCTTCTTGTAGATTTTTTAGTAGCGGATCAGCTTCGGCATCTGCCATCGCTTCTAGAGTGGGCATCGTTGCTCTTCTAGCAAGTTCATCACTGCCTGCCTCTTTAACCATAGCTTCAATGCGCTCCGCGGCCTCAGTCACTTCCTTAAGAGCTTGCTCATCATCAGGATTCTCTAAAAACTTTTTGCCCAGCCGCTTGTGATCATCTAACAGCTCGTTAAAAGCAGTTATTTCTGATTCTTCAATAACCTCACTACCTTGGAGATTACTACCCTCTGTAGCTGAGCGTAATTTATTCAAGCTCCTTTCAAATATCTCTATAGAATCATTTGCTAAGTTTTTTGTAAGTTCCTCTACCCGCGTCGCAAAAATCTCGTCATAATTATCCCACTGCTCACGTAGCTCAGCTTCTGATTTAGTGCCTGCAGCATTTTTGTGGGCAGCGGCATAGGCTTCAAAGTTATCGTAAGTCTTCCTAGGGTCAGGCAGATTAGATTCAACGATTTGCTTAGCCAGGTCATCTAGAGCCAATTCACTGTGATCCCTGGCACGCAGCTGAGCTAGCCCTTCACTTACTCCTTCAATCGCTTCTTCGATTGCTTCTTTAGCCTCTTGCTGAGCCGCGGGAGTGTTCGCTTCTTGTAGATTTTTTAGTAGCGGATCACCCTCGGCATCTGCCGTCGCTTCTATACTGATCACCGCTAATCTTCTGGCACGTTCATCACTGCCTGCCTCTTTAACCATAGCGTCAATGCGCTCCGCGGCCTCAGTCACTTCCTTAAGAGCTTGCTCATCATCAGGATTCTCTAAAAACTTTTTGCTCAGCCGCTTGTGATCATCTAACAGCTCGTTAAAAGCAGTTATTTCTGATTCTTCAATAACCTCACTACCTTGAAGATTACCACCCTCTGTAGCTATCTTCTTTGCCGATCCTTTCATACGTTTTGCTAAGGCCCTACCACCAAGGACGGCAATAACTACAGCACCGACAATAACAACTCCTATAACCGCTTTATTTTTGGAGATAGGCGACCCTTCGTCAGGATTTTTATCATCATCCACAGTGACAAGCGGCGGGTCAGTGTTAGCTATGGCTACATTGTTCATCCCTGTCGCCAATAACATAGCTAATAATGTTGCGAAAACTTTCATCGTTACACCTCTTAAAAAGTATTACAAAAAAACCACATAATTGACTATCTCATATCGTTTTTTTTTGCAATATATTATTTTATTATTTTTTAATTTCATCCATATATCCGCATAACACCATGTAAATACAGGAGCTAGAAAGCGGCAAAGAGTCAGCGAAGCGAGAAAGCGGCAAAAAGTCCAGCGAGCGTAGCGAGCGAGAAAGCGGCAAAAAAGCATCGTAGAGCGAGCGATACAAAAAAGCCGCGTGGCGGAGCGTGCCACGGCATGCGCGTCTCAGCGCGACAAAAAATTTACCACGTCTTCGCTAACGCCCTGCACTGAAGCAATGATATTGTCATCGCCGTTTTCACTTTTGCCGCAAGAATCACCGCAGAAGAAAAGCCCTGTTGTCGTGGCCTGAGCTGCGCCCAAGGGCAGACAGTAAGCCGCGGGGACGAGCGCGATTAAGCGTGATGCGGCGGCGGTCGAGTAAATATTATTTAAGGTGCGCAACGCTCGCTTTAGTTTGCCGACCGCGGCGGTTACGGCAGGCGCAGATAGCTGGCTCTCGTAGGACAGCACCTGTGCTAGAGCCAGTTCCCCCCGTGTGGTGCGCAAGACATGCGTGCCTGCGACCCACAGTTCCGAGGGCATCTCTGCTGCATCAATCTGTGTGGTGACGAGGCAGACCACACTATGTGGTTTGGTTTTGCGCACGGCTCGAGCCAACTGTGCAGGCCAGTACGCTGCTGCTAACCACTGGTCAGCACTCCATGGCGGGTGGGCCACCACCAGCGCCTGGCTGCGATGGTTGCCTTGGGCACTCTGCAATTGCCAACGATTGTGCTGGCGTTGGGCGGCAACGACTTGACACTCCGTCTTAACGACGATGTGTTCATTGGCTGTCAATACCTGTCGCCAGTCGGTGGAAAACAGCTTGCCTGCTCGCTGGGCGGCGAGTTTTTGTTGCAGCCGGGCAACGCTCAGGGTGGATAGGCGAGGCAAGGCTAACATTACCGCGAGTTTATCGAGCCGTGTGGCTAGTGGCAGGTCAAAATTTTTCAGCGTTTTTTTTAATTTTTCCGTCCGCCTCTCGACGCAAAATTTTTCCCAGACTGCGGCAAGCGCCCGACCGCCGAGTTGTTGCACAGTTGCCGTGCTGAACAGCTCGTGGTGAGCTATGTTGATGGTCTTTGCGGCGGCGATGACTAGTGCGATGCGGTTATGCTGATGTAGTGCCGATAGTTCCAAGGGCTCTGTTTTTCCCACTAACGCACATGTCTGTGCCCAGCAATCAGCCAGCGCACGGCTGACGAGCTGCAAGTGCGGAACGTTGCCGCATAGTCGCCCGCCGATGTTTGCTTCCTTCTCCAACACGGCGATGCGGGCACTAGGCAGAGCCTGCGCCAGCTTTGTCGCGAGGAGCAAGCCGCTGAGCCCCGCGCCGACGATGATGATGTCATAGCTGTCAGTTTGCTGCGATGGTGTTGCCTTAGCCATGCTCAAAGGTTATGCTCGCCGCCTTACGAGAGGGATTTGCATTGTCAAAACCTGCGCTCAGTGCCTTCAGTATCTCAAAAAAATTTGCTGATGTTCAAGCAGTAAGCAAAGTTGATCTCAGCCTCGCACAGGGGAAGTGCTTTGCCTTGCTGGGTCGCAACGGGGCTGGTAAGACGACCATCTGCGAGATGCTGGTTGGCGTTATTGCACCCGACTGCGGTGAGATTGAAATTCTCGGTCAGCCTTTTCACGCCACCGTACCCAACAAGCGCGACCTGCTGGAAAACATCGGCGTGCTGTCACAAGAGACACGGCTTTATCAGAAGTTTACGGTAGGCGAGACACTCTCCCTGTTTGCCAGTTTCTACGCGGCTAGTCTTGATGTTGCTACTGTGCTGGAACTGATGGCATTGACTGCCAAGCGCAACAAGCGTTTAGAACAGCTTTCGGGGGGAGAACGGCAGCGAGCTTATCTAGGTGCCGCGTTGGTCGGCGATCCAGATTTGCTGTTCCTCGACGAGCCAACGACAGGGCTTGACCCGCTGTCTCGCAAGAACGTTTGGGAAATTATCGAGGACTTGAAACAGCGCGGCAGGAGTATTTTTCTGACCACCCACCACATGGAGGAAGCGGCGCGGCTGGCGGATGAGATTGCCATCATCGAGCGGGGGGAGATCGTGGCACAAGGCGGGCCGCGGCAGTTGATTCAGCGTTACTGCGAAGAGGATGTCATCAGTGTGCAACTCGACCAGCCCTTGCCTGCAAGTGATCTTGAGTCGTTACAGCACAGCTTTCCTCCTGCACGTGAACTAGCCGCGCAAAGCTACGAGTTGAAAACGTCGGAGACTTTCAAGGCCATCAAGTACTTGATTGCGCTGTGCGATCGGCTGGGCATCATCATCCAGTCGATGGAATTCAGAAAGAGCACCTTGGAGGATGTTTTTTTTCAATTGACAGGCAAGAAGCTGCCATGAAAGTTAGCCGTACCCAGCTTTGGTGGCATGCCCTGCGTGAAAACATTCTCTGCCGCTGGCGAGAGTTTCTGCGTGAACCGTCGGCAATTCTGTTCGTCATCATCATGCCGCCATTGTGGATTGCTATTCTCGGCACGATCTTCAGTCCCTCTGACACATATCGTTACGCCGTCGGTGTCGTGCAGGGCAGCAACCCCGCGGTAGTTGCCGCGTTACAAGCTGACTCTGCTCTGCAGTTACGTGAGGGAGAACTGGATGAACTCCTGCAAGCCGCGGGCAAGGGCGAGGTGCTGACAGTGGTGCAGGCTGAAGGCAAGCAGGTCTACTACTATCTCGATGCCAAAAATCAGGAAAGCATGGGAGCAAAACTCTATGTTGACAACAGGATACAGCATTTTTTTCAGCGGCGAGATGCTGTGCCAACGACTATCAAGCCGGCCCCGCCCCGCATACGCTACGTTGATTTTTTCATCCCGGGCCTGCTGGCTTTCAGCATCATGAGTTCGAGTTTTTACGGCGTGGGTATGACGATCGTCTCCAATCGCCGTGAAAATCTGCTCAAGCGCTATCGGGTTACGCCGATGCCGCCGCTGGTTTTCATCTTGTCGCATATCATCGGTCGCCTGCTGGTATTGCTGGTGGAAATTGCCATTATCGTGCTGTCTGGCATGCTGCTGTTTGATTTTACCATCAAAGGCAACCCTTTCAGTTTTATCGTCTATGCTATCATAGGCACAACAACCTTCACCGCGTTGGCCACGTTGTTGAGTAGCAGAGGGCGTAACATTTCAACCTGCTACAGCCTCATCAACCTGATTACGTTACCGCTGGCTCTGTTCTCAGGGGTGTGGTTCGACACCGCCTGGTTACCGCGATGGCTAGCCGCTATCTGTTCGTGGCTGCCGCTTACACCGCTGGCAGAAGGATTGCGAGGCATCGCCGTCGATGCTACGAGCCTCACTGCCTTGCTGCCACAACTGCTGCTGATGTGTGCCTACACGGTAATAGCATCGCTCTGTGCCAAGCTGCTGTTTAAATGGTATTGAGGTGGATTGCCACCGTTTGTATTAAAATTTTAATTTATTATACTTGACAAACTCCAGATTTTTGTTGTGTAAGGGAGGTCGTTGTTTTTATTCTATTCAAGGAGGTTATCATGTTTAAGCTGCTTTTGACCGCAGCATTGTTGGGGACGTGGGCGCTGCCCGCCTGGGGGTGTATGCAGACCAATCCCCTCGAGGAGATGAGGCCGCCCTTGAGGTTGCCAACCCTACCAAGGGACAGATCATCAATCATCCAGCCCCTCGGAGAAGAGAAGGTCGAGATGGCCGCGGTCACTCAAGGCCGCGGCAGTTGGCGCGACAGCTCTGGCCAGGAGGGCATGTATGTGTACTTCCTGTCAGGGTTTAACTCTATCAAGTGCATGGCTTGCTTCGAGCTTGGCCGTTACTACACCTACACCGCCCTTCTCGACGACGGTCGCACGATTAACTTCTCTTGGAGTATTTATCCGGGTGTGAGTGCGAAACCGGGGTACCGGATAGAAATAACATTACGCAGCGAGGCAGAGCGAGCTGCTGGACTTGAGAGGCGAGAGGGTGTCGTGTTGCAGGTCATAGACAAGGACCTTGACTACGGGATATCTCTCAAGCACGAAAGTTACGAGGAAGGGATTGGTCATAATAAGGGCCGAGTTCTGCTGCTTGCCCTTCCGAAGAGCATCACCGCGTACGCTTATTCCCCGCTCCCACGGACGCGCACGTATGGGATTAGGAAGTTATTCGGCTTGCAAAATGGCGATGTGCTAGAAGCGATCAACGGTATTTTGGTGACCGACACCGAGCAGGCGATCGAGCTGTTGAATTCGCTGCGCAACGAGTCGAAGATCGAGATACGAGTAGTGCGTGATGGTAAACCGATAGACTTAGTCATCAATGTGCCACGAGATCAGTTTACCAGCAGTCCCAAATGGCTGGAAAAACCCGTTTTGGACGGGACAAACCCATCTCCATAAATTTACTAGGGTACACTCAAGGTCGGGGTTGTATTCCTGTGGTCATGCAGTAAGCATCAAAATGATGGGGGTTAAGGATTGTGCCGACATCAATACTGACCCCCGGTTGAAGCACCAGCGTGTGCCGCGTTATCCCGATATTAGCGTTAGTAATGGGCCGAGATATTTTAGCAGGCTGGCACATAGTTTGGGATGGCCGCACATCATCGGTTACCATTCACGACTAAATTTTCACCAAGCTGCGCCGTGGCGCGCTACGCTACGCTACGCGGCTTTTTTGCAACGCTCGCTTCCTAGCTCGCTGCATGTTCTCAGGCCACTCTGCGCGCCCTCTCTGCTTGCGCCCAAGTCTCTCGGCGGTTGCCACCACCTCTTGCCCACCGAGAGCTCCATGAACGGCGAGGCGAGGCCGTACGAAAACTCGACCATAAACATTGCCATATTGCGTTCAGTTTATTTTTTCGCACAAGGCATGTCCTTGCACCTATCTCAGGTCGAGTTTCTCGGTAGGGCTGCGCCTCGCCAAGACAACGGAGATATGTGCCAAGACAACGGAGGTACGGGCTAAGGAAGGTCTTTGCCTCTCGTTATCGCGTTCAGGCTTGTCCTCAGGCCTTGAGGATGTCAGGCAAGGGTTACAGAGATTTTTTCAGCTGGGTCAATTCTTTTTTGCTGATTTTAGTCGTCTGGCGAACGATGCCCTCATTCACCCCAGCTTTCAGTAGCCGAATTGCCACCGCAGAACGCTCCTCAGTCTTGCCCTCAGTCCTGCCCTTGGTCAAGCCATCAGCAAAATAACGGTCGTAACCTAGCAATATTTCTGGCATGAGTCGATCCTCCTCTCGCAGCTGAGGCCAACGTTGACGTTCAACCCTGTCAAACTCCTCGTGCCCCAGCACCTTATCGGTATTTTTGTAATAACTCATGAGCTTACTCAAAAGCAACTTTGCGTCCTCACGATCAATACCCCTGCTTTTATCAATTATTTCAGCAACATGATCGTCAGTAGCGTACCAAAAATTGCGCATCGCATAGAGGATGATGCCCGCCGCATCGCCCGACAGTAACTTTTCATCGCTAATATCCCAAATGTTGCAGACTATGCTGAAAAAATTCGCCCGGGGTTTGAGATATCTCTGTAGGGGGAGCGGGATATTCTTTAATTTTCGCATCGCCATCGTCAGGTAATCGCTAGGGACGTTGCTCTTCTTGTCTTTGCAACAGACGATGATAGCGGGCACAACGATGCCCTTCGTTTCTTTGCACAACTCCGCATAGTAGCCCAACACCTGCAGAATCGCTTCGGGATTGTTGACACTCTTGTGCTCAAGAATCAGATAAATAACCAGCGGTTCGGTAAACCCACGCAGACCGACCTCGACGACCAGATCGGCATGCTGATCCTGCTGGCGTGGCCCCGCCGACGAGCTTTCCCTGAGTTTGATTTTGCTTGGATCGATCAGCTCAAAGACATCGTTGGGAAAGATAAGCTTCAACAACCCGACAAGAAAGCGTGTCTGGCGGAAAACTTTGAACATTGCATCATGAATAGCCATCCCTTGTATGTAACATACCTCGGTGATTATTTCCCCGCCCCCCCTATAATACCATCAAACTGTCTGTCAAGCTGTATCGCTCGCCACGCGGCTTTCTGTATCGCTCGCTTCGCTCGCTACGCTGCTTTTTGCCGCTTTCTAGCTCCCCGCTCGCTGCTTGCGCTCAGACCTCTTGCTCTTGCGTTCAGGCTTGCCCTCAGACTTCTCGGCTATTGCGTTCAGACTTGCGCTCAGACCTCTCGCCATTGCGTTCAGATTATGCTTTTGCATAAAGCCTGCACTGTGGCGCGTAGCAAAGAGCCGCGCTCAGCCAAGAAATTCGGGATAACGACGTGGGTCGCGTTGCCGCATCAGCTCGTAGGCTGTAGTGCACAGCTGCTCGGCATTGGGCTTGCTGTAGTAGTCCCCGTCCGAGCCATACGGCGTGCGATGTGCAGCAGCAGTGAGCGTGCGCGGCGGCAAATCGAGCCAATCATAACCGCCACCTGCTTCCAGCACTTGCTGCAACATGAAAGCGGCCGCACCGCCAGGTACGTCTTCATCAACAACCAGCAGGGCGTTGGTCTTGCGCAGCGATGCGACAACCACACCTCGCACATCGAACGGCAGCAGGCACTGTGCGTCGATCAACTCAACCTCAATGCCAAGCTGGGCTAAAGTTACACACGCACGCTGTGCAATCTCAACACAGGCCCCGTAGGTCAACAGGGTCAAATCTTTGCCCGCCCGCAGAATTTCTGGCACACCGAGTGGCACGGTAAATTCACGATAATTGCACGGCAGCCGCTCCTTACGGCGGTAGCCATTCAGCACCTCAACGACGATGGCGGGATCGTTCCCCCGTGCTAAGGTGTTATACATGCCCGCCGCCTGCGTCATGTTGCGCGGCACACAGACATGCATGCCGCGCACGGCGTGGATGACCATGCCTAACATTGAACCCGTGTGCCAAATGCCTTCCAAGCGATGTCCCTTAGTGCGAACGATGACAGGTGCACATTGCGCACCCGCACTGCGGTAATGCAAACAGGCAAGGTCATCGGACAAGAGCTGCAAACAGTAGAGCAGATAATCCAAATACTGAATGTCAACCAATGGACGTAAACCACGCAAAGCCGCACCAATGCCTTGCCCCAGAATCGTTGCTTCCCGAATGCCCGTGTCCGTCACCCGCGCCGCGCCAAACTGTTCCTGCAAACCCTGAAAACAGAGATTGACACCACCAAGCTTGCCAATGTCCTCGCCGAGAGCAAAAAAACGTGGGTCATGCTGCAAGAGATTTTCAAAACAGCGCAAAATAATGACGCGCCCATCGACAGGTTCGCTATCCCCAGCAAACTCAGGCTTAACCTCTGGCACCGCCAACGCCGAGCCATATGCACAGTGCAGATGCGCACTGTAGTGCTGCCGCAGCTGCTGGTCATGTTGCCAATAACGAGTCCGCAACTGTGCCACAACCTCACTGCTAGTGTCTTTCGCCTGCAACAATGTGCTGTGCAACGACCGGGCGAGATCACGCTGGGTCACATTGGGTAACGCTTGCAACTGCTGGATCGCCACGCGCTGCACCTCGTCTGGCAACTGGCGATAGAGTGCCAACAACTCTTGCTTGCCAGTTTCGTGCGGACGGCGGTAGTTCTCCCACGCGGCATTCCGTGCTTGCTCGACAAACTCTACGGCCTGCTGTTCGCGTCGCTCAAGTTCCGACGCAGAGGCAATGCCCTGCTCCAACAGCCACTGCCGCATCATGCGCAAGCAATCTCTGTCTTTTTCGTAGCTCAGGCGTTCAGCACTCTTGTAGCGTTCATGACTGCCACTAGTCGAATGCCCCTGTGGCTGTGTTAATTCACTGATATGCAGCAACGCGGGCGTGTGTGTCTGGCGCACCCGTGGTATGGCTTGCTGCAAGGTGAGATAGAGTGCGTTGTAATCCCAGCCCGCCACCTGATAGATGTCCACACCGAGCTGGGTGTCGGTGCTGCTAAAACCCGCTAACGCAGTGCTAATAGACTGCTTGGTGGTCTGCTGGGCAATGGGCACAGATATGCCGTAATTGTCATCCCAAACTAGGGTGACGAGTGGAATTTGCAAAACACCCGCGGCGTTCAAGGCTTCCCAAAAAATCCCCTCGCTCGTGCTCGCATCACCGATTGTCGCAAAAGCAATCTCATCGCCATTACGAGAAAAATCTGTCTGATCCCGCAACGCCTCAACCTCACGATACAGACGCGAGGCATAGGCAAGACCTACCGCTCGCCCCATCTGTGCTGCGACAGGTGATAGGTCAGCCGCGCTGTTGTATCTCTCTGTCTGTGCCAACGCCTTGCCCGTAGCATCGTGCGTGCGGGTTGCAAAGTGGCACACCATCTGCCGTCCAGCCGAAGCTGGCTCAGCCTCTGCATCAGTGTCGGCATACAGCTGCGCGAAAAACTGCTGCACACTGCTCAACCGCAACGCAAACATCAGGGTTTGATCGCGGTAATAGCCCGAACGCCAATCACCCTGCGAGAAAAATCGCGCCAGCACCACCTGTGCCGTCTCTTTGCCATCACCGAAAATACCGAACTTAGCCCTTCCCCCCAACACTTCCTTGCGCCCTAATAAACTCGCCGCTCTGCTGGTATAAGCGAGCTCATAGTCAGCCACAATCTGTTCAGGAGTAAGAAAATCACCCACCGAGGCGCGGCCGCCGACACGGGCTAAGTCTTGCATACTGCACTCCTATCTTTCGACCATTATACAGGATGATAGCGTGAGTTTCAAAAAATTCTACAGCTGCTTACTGTACAACGCGAATATCGGGTTTCGCTGGAGCTAGCAAGCGGCAAAGATCCCCCCACGTGCCTCCGTTATCTTGGCACAAACCTCCGTTGTCTTGGCACGGCGCAGCCCTACCGAGAAACTCCCCACGAATATGTAGAAGCACATGCCTTATGCAAAAAAATAATCTGGTTGCAGTATTGTCAATACCTGCGGTCGTTTTCGTACGGCCTCGCCCCGCCATTCATGGAGCTCTTGGTGGGCAAGATTGAACGCAATAACGAGAAGGCTTGGGGGCAAGCGGGAGAGGGGCCTGAGCAAGCTTGAACGCGATAGCAAGAGGTCTGAGAACAAGCAGAGAGAGGATGCAGAGAGACTAGAGGATAAGCAGCGAGCTAGGAAGCGAGCGGAACAAAAAGCAGCGTAGCGAGCGAAGCGAGCTAGGAAGCGAGCGATACAGAAAGCCGTAGCGCAGCGAAGCGAGCTAGGAAGCGAGCGATACAAAAAGCAGCGTAGCGAGCGAAGCGAGCGTTACAACAGCTTGCCACACAGGGCGGTGGCATTGGCATCGGTAATCTGCACCGCATGCATCTGTCCGACGATGTCATGTTCTGAAACGAGACGCACAGGACGGAAATGCACGGTTCTGCCATAGTAGATATGGCCTGCTTTGCGGCTGCGATAATGCACCAGCACTTGGCGTTGTTGACCGATTTCAGCAAGGTTCAAGGCGGTGGTAATGTTGTGCTGTAACTGCTGCAAGCGGGCAAGGCGTTGCTTCTTGACTGCTTCGGGAATCTGTGCACGAAAGCGTCGTGCAGGCGTGTTGTTGCGGGGTGAATACTTGAAGGAAAAAACAAAACTGCAGCGCAGCTCAGCCAGCAATGCCAGCGTCTGCTCAAAATCCTCGTCGGTTTCACCGGGAAAACCGACAATAACATCGGTGGAGATAGCAAAATCCGCCGCGTGGGCACGCAATGCCGCCGCGATGGCGAGGATGCGAGCAACATTCACTTTGCGTTTCATCAGTTGCAGCACACGATCGCTACCACTTTGCACGGGCAGATGCACATAACGTCCGAGTTTCGGCTGCTGCGCAAACAAGGCACTCAAGGCAGGAGTAAAATCGTGCGGATTGGAGGTAGTATAGCGCAGGCGTTGCAAGCCATCGATAGCACACACATCACGCAGCAGGTCGACGAACGGATTGCCCTTAGGGTATAGGTCTTGTCCATAGCTGTTGACGTTCTGCCCTAACAAGGTAATTTCCCTCACACCGCTATGCACTAGTTGCTGAGCTTGGGCGAGGATACGTTCTCGTGGCTGTGACCGTTCAGGCCCGCGGGTAAACGGCACAACACAGAAGGTGCAGTAGTTGTTGCAACCCTGCATGATGTTGATAAAGCGCGAGATTTCAAACTGTCCCGTCAACGTCGGTCCTGCTTCTGTGTCAGTAGCAATCTTTTTGGTGGCAAACCCCAATGCCGTGCCCTGCTGCTGTTCCTTAACCAACTGCGGCAGCTGTTCAATTTGTGCGGGGCCGAGCACATAATCGATGTCTGGCACTTCCCGCTGCAAACGCTTGCCCTCCGCCTGTGCTACACATCCAACCACGGCGATCTTCAAGTCACGTCGCACTCGCTTGAGCTTGCGCAATCGACCGAGACGACTGATTACCTTGTGCTTGGCCTTCTCCCTGATATGGCAGGTGTTCAAGACAATGAGCTGCGCATCGTGCTCGGACTGCGCCCGCGTATAATCCGTCATCAGCTGCAAGATACGCTCGCTATCCGCCACATTCATTTGGCAGCCCCACGTTTCTATGTGAATTTTTTTTCTTGCCTTCACTGCCGCCATGATTGTCTCCGTCGAGGGCTGCCAGCTGTCTCCTTGTTTCGCTCAAGGCTGTCCCAAGTTTCTATATGAATTTTTTTTCTTGCCTTCACTGCCGCCATGATTGTCTCCGTCTAGGGCTGCCAGCTGTCTCCTTGTTTCGCTCAAGGCTGTCCCAAGTCTCTATGTGAATTTTTTTTCTTGCCTTCACTGCCGCCATACTTATTTCTTCCTGTTCTTGCGGCGGGCGTTTTTGGCGGCACGGCGCAGTTTTTTCAGCTTGGTGCGGTCGACAACCTTTGGAGTTTTAGGGGGGCGTGGCGCTGTCGTAGGGTTGGCGGCGTTGGCCGCGGTCTGTTGCATAAAGGCTTGCATTTGTTTGGGGTCGGAAGCCATGTCCTTCATCTGTTTCATCTTGGCTAGCTGGGAAACACCAGGAATTTTACCTGCCAGACCCATATTTTTGCCGACATTGCCGACCATTTGACGCATCTGGCGAAACTGTTGCAACATGCTGTTGACATCTTGCAGTGAGCGGCCGCTGCCCGCGGCAATGCGTTTGACACGGGAAGGGTTGATGATGTCGGGCAACAGCCGTTCCTTCTCGGTCATCGAAGTAATCATCACCTGCGCGCGGGTCAAGGCGTGCTCGTCAACTTTTGCCCCCTGTGGGATCATCTTTTGGATGGGCATTTTATCCATCAAGTCCTGCATCGACCCCATCTTTCGCAACATGTCAATTTGCTCGCAAAAATCCTTCAGGTTGAACTTGCCCTGCATCATGCGTAAGGCTTCTTCTTCGTGATCGTCATCGACAACCCGCTCAAAGTCTTCCATCAGCCCGACGACATCGCCGAGACCGAGAATGCGCCCGGCCAAACCCTGGGGGCGAAACTTTTCCAACCTTTCTAGATCCTCACCCATCCCCAAAAATTTTATCGCCACGCCCGTCACTTCCTTAATACTGAGCGCGGCACCACCGCGGGCATCACCATCGATCTTGGTCATGATTGCGCCTGACAAGCCCAGGCTGTCATGAAAACTGCGCGCCGTAGTAACCGCATCCTGTCCCATCATCGCATCGCAGACGAGCACAATGTCGGAGGGCGTAACCGCCTGCTTAATGCTCTGCAATTCTGCCATCAGTTCCGTGTCGATGGTAAGACGACCCGCGGTGTCGATCAACAACGTATCACAGCCGAGCGTTTCTGCTTCCGCCTGTGCCGCCTGGCAGACTGCCACGGCATCGAGTTCAGGGCGACTGAAGACAGGCACGGAGATGCGTTGCCCTAGCACCTGCAACTGTTCACGTGCCGCGGGACGATAGATGTCAGCTGCAACCAGCAAAGGCTTACGCTTACGTTCGGAACGCAGGAAACGTGCCAACTTGCCCGTGGTGGTGGTTTTGCCTGTGCCCTGCAAGCCAACCATCATGATCACTGCCGCCCGCTGCCGCGGAAAATTGAAGGAGGAATCAGCCGGCCCCATCAGATTGACGAGTTCGTCGTGGCATATCCGCACGAAGTGATCAGAGGTGCTAACCTGCATGCGTTTTGCGCCTTTACCGCCGCGTAGCCGCACCTTCTCGCCCCGCGCCTTCTCCTTGACGCGAGCCAGAAAATCTCGTGCCACACCGTATTCAACATCGGCATCGAGCAGGCTACTGCGCACCAACTCCAGCGCCTCACCGAGGTTATCGTCGGTGAAGCTCGTATAACCTCGCAGTTTTTCCGTCGCCTTCTTAAAGCCACCACTCAAGACATCAAGCATGTTGGCCTCCACTCGCTCCACTCGTGTCGCGACTCCTTGCCGCTTTCTAGCTCCACTCGCTGGACCTTTTGCCGCTTTCTAGCTCCACTCGTGTCGCGACTTTTTGCCGCTTTCTCGCTCGCTACGCTCGCTGGACTTTTTGCCGCTTCCTCGCTCCACTCGCTAGGCTAGTTTTTAACTTCTAGCCGCTTCCTAGTTCCGCTACTGTGCCGAGAATTTTCTGATTGTGGCGATGAGCAACTCAATCTCCTCATCACTGAACATCGCACCGAAAGCGGCCATCGTGCCACTCAAGCCAACCGCGGGGCCGCCGTTCTTGATGACCGAGAAGATGCGGTCGTCGGTCGTGTTCTGTTGCCAGATAGGGTCGCGAAAATTGCGCGGCTTGGGGTCCAGTGCTATGCCGCCAACTCCATCACCCCCACCCTTTGCTCCATGACAGTTACCGCAGAAAGTCGCATACTTCTCCTGCACAACCTCGACAGGGTCACGCGGCGGGGCCAGTTGTGGCAGGGTGCCGTCTTCAGCCAGCACAGGGTAAGTGCGGTGGGCAAGCTGGCGCTCGGCAGCGAACCTTTCCCACTGCGGACGGGGATCGTACTGATCAAGACAGGCACACAGCACCAACAGCCAGAGAGACCGGTGCATCGCTTTCACCTCGCTCAAAACAGGCAGGGTCTAACACGGATGGTAAAAATTTAACAGTGTGAACTTAACCACGCGGGACACTTTCCCTGTCGAGGCACTGACAGTTGAGTCAATTTCCTGACTGCATGCCCGTCTCCGATAAGCAGTTCCAGCAGCGTTCACCTGCAAAAAAAATAATTTTACGTTTCAAAGCGAGGGAAGTTATTTTTCTGAAAAAATATTCGGCACACTTCTTGAACAGGTTTCTGTGTGCTCGTGTTTCCTAACTGTCGGAGGGCATGTTGTGCCTGGCTGTCGTCTTCTCGCCATCCTGATCTGTGTACTGCCGAGCTGGGCCCGGGCTGAGCCACTTGCTCTGACTGGCGTAAATGGCAGTGTTATCGGCAGTTCCACGCTGATCACGCTCGATCTCAATCGTGCTCCCGCGTGGCGAGACGTGGTGGTGCAGAGTCGTGGCAACCTGCTAGAACTGAAGCTACCCAACACTGTCGCGCGTGATGCGGGAAAGTTTCACCCTGTCAATAGTCCCTACGTTCTCAAACTACTAACGCTGCAGCTCGACGCACAGACGACTTCGCTGCGTATCTTCACCAGCACAAAGGGCAACTTGCTGCAAAAAGCAACGACGATCGAGGTCGCCGGTCAGCAGATCATCGTCTTCGTCGATCACAACAAGCTACAACCTGTGCTGGTCAACAAAGACACGTACCTCGCGGTGCCTGGGCGCGGCTGGCTGGGAAAAATACAACTGGCGGCAATCGTGCTGGTCGCGGTGCTGATACTGATGTTGTGCTTGCTTGGCTTGAAGCGCATCTTTGTTTGGCGGGCACGACGTAGCCAGGGCCGCGTGCAGAGCTCTGTGCTACGCAGTATCGGGCAGTTGCCGTTGTCAGCGCAGCATCATTTGGCTTTGGTTGAGGTCTATGGGCAACGACTGCTGTTTAGCGTTTCCGAGCGCCGCGTCGAACTAGTGACCACGACCGACTTCAGGGTGAGTGCGGCGGATGACAAAAGACCGAGTGGAGTGGCTGCGCAGCTATTGCAACCAACACAACTTGATCATGACATTTACCTGAACGAGAGCAATCTCAGCGCCCAGAAAGCGATGCAGCGTGGCCAGCATTATCGTGAAACACTGCCGCGGGTAGCGGCTGAGCGGCCCCCAGCAGCAGTGGCACAGAACGGTGTCGGGCTGACAAAAGACACGACAGCCAGCTAAATTTTACTTTAGCTGTGGAGATAGCAGGTTGATTTTATTTGCAAAAAAATAAGCCAAATCTTTTTGCTAAGGCTTGTGGGGAGATTAGCCGACAGGGTAGGTAGCTGTTATTCTCTCCGCAGCAGCTAGGAAATTGATAACATAGTGATGAGGGGCAAGTTGCGGGCTCTGGTAAAGCGTTACAAGTTAGATTCAAAGAGCATTAGCAACAAACTCCGTGACCAGCTGATCACGGATTATGCTCCGCTAATTAGATTTATCGCGCAGCGCATTGCCCTCAGGCTGCCACCGAACATCGACATCGACGATCTCGTCAGTTCGGGGATCATCGGCTTGATGGATGCGATTGATAAATACGATCCGAGTCGCGACAATAAATTTCGCACCTATGCGGAGTTTCGTATTCGGGGTGCAATCCTCGATGAGTTGCGTTCGCAAGATTGGGTGCCACGTTCGGTGCGAGATAAGGCAAAAAAAATCGAGAAAACCAGCGCCCGCTTGGAACAAGAACGCGGCCGTGCCGTCAGCGAGCGGGAAATTTCCAAGGATTTGGGTATCCCGCTGGATAGATACCATCGCATGTTGGCAAGAGTGCGCACGGTAATGCTAGTGCCAATCGACGAGGTGGCAGGTTCTAGTCAACTCGATCAACGCAACCTACTCGAATGTATGGATAACGAAGCTCCGAAAAATCCTTTCATTCATCTTAAAATTAAAAACTTGAAAAAAACCCTGAAGGACACCATCGAAGCTTTGCCAGACAAGCAAAAATTGGTAATCTCACTCTACTATTACGAAGAGCTGAATCTGAAAGAAATTGGCAAAATACTCAATGTTACGGAATCACGCGTTAGCCAAATTCACACGCAGGCTTTGGATAGATTGCAGTCAAAGCTAGGCATTTCACTGTTAGAGTAGAGGGGGAGCTATGATAGAAAATCAACTGCGCAGAAAAGTAAGTAATGATTTGCCGAAAGTGGAGATTGGCAAGGTCTTCGATGAAAGGACGGTCAAGGCAACGGCGGAACGACGCATACCGCTAGAGATCAGTGCCTACAGTCTCGACCAGCAAGAAACGGTGAAATCGCATAGCACCCATCTTACCATGCATGGCATTGAGTTTGCATCCTCTTCAGATTATGCCCGCGGCACGCTGCTGCGCATCAATGTGTTTCTCCCAGATTTTTGGCAGAGAAAAAGAAAGCTAGTTAATTATCACCGAGTTGAGCCGCCAGAACATTTTCGTATTCTTGCCAAAGTCGTTAGGATCGATGTCCAGTGTGGGAAGAGCCGCAAGAAACTTGTGCTAGCCCAAACGGTCAATATGGACGAAATCGACAAGAAAGTATTGTCTTCGTGGTTGCAAGAATCGGATCGAGACGTAGCCATCGCACGGCGGCGCATTTAGTCGCTAACGTGTGCCGATGTGTGCACCAATCCGTCGTCTATGCCTGCAGCAAGAAAATAAACCTCAGTGGTCGTTGGCTCGATTTCCTGCTACTGTGGATAAAAGTAATCGGCTGAGGACGACATGAGAATTTTGCCAGGCGCTAACAGTGGCGGGGCGACGTTGGAGTATGTGCTTGTCTCAACCTTCGCGGCCATCCTAACGGTAGCGGCACTGACCTATCTGTCTGGGGTGTTCAGCGATCGACTCGATCTGCTGGCTAGCAAGCTGGGGGTTGAAGTCGAGTTCGAGGGTTTTGACCTTTTGTCTCGCTAGTGTGTGCACAGCCTCGTTTTCGCCCCAGAGAAAGGGGGGGTGACATCTCGTTTCGCCTGTGCTAGGGTCGCTCGGTTTGTGGCTGGAGGATTACGAGACTATGTATGCGGTAGTGAGGAGCGGCGGGCATCAATACCGAGTGGCAGTGGGCGATCGTATCGTCGTCGATCGTCTGGCAGCTAACGAGGGCAGCGAGATCACTTTGGGGGTAGTGCTGCTACACCAGGATGGCGAGAACAGCGCTTGCGGTGCTCCCTATCTGCAAGACGTTGAGGTGCGAGGCAAGATTGTCCAGCACCGCCGTCAGCCAAAGGTAATTGTCTTCAAATACAAGCGTCGCAAGAATTACAAGCGCACCAGAGGTTGGAAACAGCCATGTTCCGAGGTCGAGATCACCGCCATTGGCAAAGCCCGCGGTAGCTGAGCTGTGCGTACTGCTTGTGTCGTTGTCACCTGCTTGTTCATCTGTGCGGTGCGTGCGCCTGCCGCGGCGGGTAAGGACTTGGCTGGTGCGTGGCAGGCACTGGTCAGCAAGCATGTCGATCAGCGCGGGGCGGTGTCCTATCAGGGCTTTGCTCGCCAGCGACAACAGCTCAAGGCTTTCCTCGCCAGCCATCAGCGACTTGCTGTCGGGCAGTTGTCTGAGACGGCGAAGAAGGCCGTCTATATCAACCTTTACAACGCTTTTATGATTGAATGTATCTTGCGCTACGCAGAAGAGCAGAAAATCGCCTTGACCTCACAAAAATTTCTCCAACTTGAGATCAACGCGTTGCGCACCAGTGGCGGCAACATCTGGAGCGGTGATTACCGTGTCAATCTTGCTGGGCAGGCAGTCAACCTTGACGATATTGAACATAACCTGCTGCGAGGTAAGGCAGAGGGCAAGCTGGCGGCGCTGGAGATGAAGGTGCTCGATCCTCGTATTCACGTCGCGGTCAATTGTGCGGCGCTCAGCTGTCCGAGGCTACGCCCACAAGCATATACCGCGGCAACGGTTGAGCAGATGCTCGAAGAGAACATGCGTGAATTCGTCAATGCTGGCAAGCAGCTGTCTTGGGATGCGGCACGAGGCAAGGTGGTGCTGAACAAAATTCTGCTGTGGTATTACAAGGATTTTGACAGGCACGGGCGCAAAGTGCTGGGCAAAGGCGGTGCGGGCGACTACCTGCTCGGCTATCTGTCGGCCAAGACGGCGGCAGCCAAGCAACTCACCCAAAAGCTGCGCGACAACCTCAACGGACGTGCTAAGCTTGCCTTGCGTTTTAGCCGTGCGATTGATTTTTTCTATCGCTGGCAAATCAACGACAAGCGCAACTACTAGGCAGGTAGACGAGTTTTTTCACCCAAACAGATACCCGTGAAATGCAGGTAGGTAAGGGGGCGTGCTGCTTTTTTTCAGAGTTTTTCTCCGCCGCTATCGAGCTTTCACCCGCAGCCGTCGTGTTGCGTTTGTGGTGCTGTCGGTATTTATTTTCTCTTACGCGACATTTGGCTTTTACCTGTTTGAACGGCAGGTCAATGCCAGTGTCAGCCTGAGCGACGCGCTGTGGTGGGCAATAGTTACCATGACAACGGTTGGCTACGGGGATATTACACCACGTTCAGAACTGACCCGCATGTTGGTGGGTTACCCGACGATTTTGCTAGGGGTGGTTTTCGTCGGCTACGTGCTGTCCGATATTTCGACGAAATTATTTGAAATAAACCGCACCAGAAGAATGGGGTTGAAGAGCATGCAGGATCGCAATCATCTCGTTATCGTCAGGTATGTTGGTGAAGCGAGAATCAGTAGCATTATCGCCGAACTGAACAAGGATCATGCCAAGTTCTATGACCGCGTCGTCCTGATCGATGACCGGGTGCGAGAAATAAGCACTTCCCTCGCGGTGCATTTTATCCGCGGCGATCCCGCTTTGCGTGAAACGCTACTCAAAGCCAATGTCCCGCATGCCAATGCCATTATCGTCTTGCGGCAGCCAGAGTTGAACGAGGCTGATTCCGACCTCAAAAATATCGCCGCGGTGCTGGCCATCCGTGCGGTTGCACCATCCGTGCCGATAATTGTTGAGTGCGCCGATCCCGACTACCATCAACTACTAGATAAAGCTGGCAGCACCCACACCGTGTGTCTGGAGGGAATGCGGGAAAAGATCATCGTGCAAGAACTGCTCGACCCTGGGGTGTTGTCGATCGTGCATGAACTTACCACCAACCTGAGCGGCAACCAGCTCTACCTTATCAAAACACCGCCACAGGCACGCACGTGGCAGGATGTGAAACAGCACTACAGCAACATCTGTCTGCTGGGAATTCGACGTGGCAATGCCAACCATCTCGCCCCCAGCGAAACTTTTCCGCTCGTGGCCAACGATCGTGTTGTCTGCATTGCTCAAGAACGTCCCACGGGTGGAGCATAATTTTTTGGCTCAGTGGTGGTAGCGAGAGGTTTGAGAACAAGCAAAGAGACTTGGGGCAAGCTTGATGACAGGCAGGGGGACCTGAGGGCAGGGACACCACTTAGCACAAATCTCCGTTATCTTGGCGAGGCAGACACTGCTTAGCCCCTTCCTCCGTTGTCTTGGCACAAGTCTCCGTTATCTTGGCACGGCACAGACCTGCCGAGAAACTCTCCTTGAGTTAAGTGTAAGCACATGCCCTATGCGAAAGAATAATCCGACGGCAGTATTGGCAATATCTGTGGTCGAGTTTTCGCACGGTCTTGCCGCGCCGTTCATGTGGCTCTCTGTGAGCAAGAGGTGGGGGCAACCGCGAGAAACCTGAGGACAAGCAGAGAGGGCGCGCAGAGTGGCCTGAGAGCATGCAGCGAGCTAGGAAGCGAGCGATACAAAAAGTCGTGCGCAGCGCAGCTGGGCGAGGCGCAGCCCTACCGAGAAACTCTCCCCCCGAATAGGTGTGGCACATACTTCTATCTAAAAGCATAATCTGAACGCAATAGCAGGAGGTCTGAGTGCAAAGAGCGAGCTAGCAAGCGAGCGTTACAAAAAGCCGCAGCGCAGCGAACGGCCTCACCGCGCCGTTCATGGAGCTCTCGGTCGGCAAGCCTCAACGCGACAGCCAAGAGTTCCGAGAACATGCAGCGAGGGAGCTAGGAAGCGGCAAACAGTCTCGTAAGGCGAGCGTTGCAAAAAAGCCTCGTAGACGAGCGTTACAAAGAGCCGCAGCGCAGCGTGTAGCAAAAAATTCAGCCAAGGTATTGGCAAGTTACAAAAAAATACTGATAAAATCACAAGCAAAGCTAAAGCAAAAAAAAAACGGTCGATACGTCGTGTGGTCTAGACACGGTGTGCTAGTATTTTTTTGGAGGTGAGTGATGAGAATCATAGCGGTTAGCGCTTTGGCAATTATGACAATGATCGGCTGTCAGGTTGAGGAGGGCAACGAAGCAGCGGAAGTAAAGGTAAGCAGTAAAAATGCGGTACCCTATGAAGACTGCGTAGACTATGATTTCGAGCAACATGTATTTTACCCATATGACGATGATGCGAATGAGCATTATAGAGTCCCGATCAACTTCAGGATACCGGCGACAATTTGTCAGGATCGACTAGGCATGGCTGTTCAGATATGTGTAGAGAATGACGGAAAAAAGGATATGGAAGTGTTGCGTTATATGGAAAAGAAAGATGGTGGAAATTCTGTACCGCTTGTGGACCTATGGGGAGATGGGGGACAGGATGCACTGCCTCCATGGCCAGTGGAGGCAACCCTATACCAGGAATATGTGAGTGACGCAGATGGCAGGACTTATACCTTCAGATGCCACGAGGATAAACTTTTGGATATACACGTGAGCGACACGGACGGGTTTGATGAAGTGTGGGTGGGTAAAACACCAGATGATATGGGGAAAAATGAGGACAAGCACCCTGGCGACATTCAAACCGAATGCTGGCCTAAGTCGCCATCTGATTGTCGGTCACCAACACCGTGATACCTTAGCCCCCTAAAAATTCTCTCAGCAACCCCCCTCATCCTGCCTTAAAGGGGGGTGTCGAGAGTCAGGCGTGCTGTGGTCACAAATCAATACAGATCGAGGACCTCTCTTATTTTGGGATCAACCTCGGACAGGTCATGGTTTGCTTTTTTCGCCAGCTGATACCTGTGGAGAAGTCTCTCAAAAACGATAGCATTGTCTACTTTGTCTCGCAAAGCCCAGAGATCTATCTGGGAGCCGTAGTCTGTATGTACATCCAACGCTATGAAAAACGATTTTATGATCGCCTGGTCGACTACGAATTCACCGGCCAGGTGACGAACGATAAGATCGAGGGTACGAGGCACTAATGCGAATTTAAACTCACCAGACGGGGAATGATCTATGGACAGCGCCACCAACAGCTCCGCCGGTCGCGAATGAGACAAACCTGGTAATTTTGCCTGTTCCAAGGCATCATGCATCATAGCACGAGAAGATACTACTTCGTACTTTCTTTCGACAATCAGGTCACGGTGTTCGGCAAGGTCTCCAACCAGCTGTTGATCAGGATAACTATCTGGTTCAGAGAATCCAGCCGAAGCCCGCCAGTGTCGTAACAGTTGTCCCCACAAGTAAGGATCTCTATCAGATAACCCACTTTGATTGTAGAAATAACCCACAAGCCACTCCAGCTGATAGGATCTAATAGTAAATGACGGTTCGTCCAACCAACCCCTTACCGTCGCTCCCCCAAACTCTTTTGCGAATCTTCTCCAGTAAGCTGAATCTATCAGATGTTCGGGTACAGGTTCGCCCATTCTAAGCATGAGGTTTTCGCGGAAACTACGAGTAGGCGGTAGTGCATCAGGCAACGCCTGCTCCAAAGCCAGGCGCACATAGACCTCGACATGTTTGCCAAATTTAATGTTAACACTTGCCTTAGCTTTCTCTAGCCCATTAGCGAATACGCGCGTCTCTGGCAAAAGAAGAGAAGAGAAGAGAAGAGAAGAGAAGAGAAGAGAAGAGAAGAGAAGAGAAGAGAATCTACGATGACAAACCCTAAGCATTTCATGCTCTCCAAAAAGTTAAGACAACCTGCGTACGCCTAACTGCTGATCTTGTCAACCCCCTGTATTTATCCCGAAAACGATTCTCGCCGCTTTGTGGTGTAACACATTGATATTATGAAATATTTTTTGTCAATCTCTTCTTCTGTGTCTGAAGTGGTCAGCCTTTTGCTCCTCGTAGAGCGAGCGATACAAAAAGCCGCGTGCAAAGAGCCGTGCGTAGCATGATTCGCATCGTCGTGATATATTAGCAGATGGAACTTGAGTGAGGATAGTTAGCGATGAGCACGGACAAGAAGCCCTCGTATATTGATAGCAAACTGGCTGCGTTCACCGATCGCGTTGAGGCGGCTCTGGAGAATGACCGCCAGGAGCGGATCGCCGAGCGCAAGGAACACGATGCCAAGCTAGAGAAAGAGCGCCAGGATCGGATCGCTGAGCGCAAGGAATACGAAGCCAAGCGGGAGCGGAAACGCAAGGAATACGAAGCCAAGCGGGAGAAGGAGCGCAAGGAATACGAAGCCAAGCGGGAGCAGGAACGCAAGGAATACGAAGCCAAGCGGGAGCAGGAACGCAAGGAATACGAAGCCAAGCGGGAGCAGGAACGCAAGGAATACGAAGCCAAGCGGGAGCAGGAACGCAAGGAATACCGCCGAGAGGTGGGGGCAGCTGGCAGAATTTGTGATTGAGTCGGGCATTCTTGAGACCCTCAATCGCCACGGCGACCTCGACCTCAACGACGCATTGCCCAACGTCGCCGTGCGTTGTCAGGACAAGCAGGGCAAATTCGAAAATGGCCAGATCGACATTATCGTCAGCGGCGAGCGTGATCTCGTCATCGTTGAAACCAAGACGACGCTAGTAACTAGTAATGTTAACTATTTTCTGAAGAAATACCTGCGTGACTATGATTGCTGGCAAGCTGTGTCACCGCACATTAACCTGCCTAGTAGCGCGGGCCGACGCATTTTTGGTTGTATGGCCTACATGAAGGCTGGCGATGGTGCGGAGGAGGCGGCGGTGCGGGAGGGATTGCTTACGGTGCATGCCTTTGGCGACAGCTGCGATATTGTCCATCCCGACACCGTCTTGGTCGATTACCACCCCGATCGCCAGGCACGACCCTGACGCAGAACGGTTGATGACAAGCACAGAGGCTGGGTTGCAAGCCTGAACGCGATACAGGGAGATCAGAGCGCAAGCAGCGAGCTAGGAAGCCAGCGTTACAAGGAGCAGCGCGCCACGGCGCGAGAAAGCGGCAAAAAAGCCTCGTAAGGCGAGCGTTACAAAGAGCCGCGCAGCGCAGCGAGGTCAGCCTCAATTTTGGCTTCTTGCTATTCGATTTTGCCGAGCAAACTGCCGAGACACTACAGACTGTGTTTCCCAGCTCGCATCCCTATCTCCTCGGCATGCGTGGCCTGCAACAGTTGAATAGAGAGGCGATCGGGGAATTTTTCGTTGCCAGTCTTGCCCTGCCTGCGGAAGACAGAGTGAGATTAACGGGGCAGGTAGCCCACTGCCTTGCCGAATCCGATGGCAAATTCGATATGGATCTGCTAGAGGAAATCGAGGCTGGTTGTATCAACAAAGTAAAGGACAGACTAATGCGCACCATCAAAATTGGTCAAGAGGGCGAAGCTGAGGGCAAAGCCGATGGCAAATTCGACATGGATCTGCTAGAGGAAATCGAGGCTGGTTGTATCAACAAAGTAGAGGACAGAATAATGCCCACCATCAAGATTGGTCGAGAGGGCTGGCTTGAGCAGGGTTTTAAGAAGGCGCAGGCAGGAGAGGGGCTCGGTGGCAAGCTTGAACGCAACACCGATAGGCTTGGAGACGAGAAGCGAGCTAGGAAGCGAGCGATATAGAAAGCCGCGCGCAGCGCACAACGGGCCTCAAACGTGCTGACCTGACAAAGCTCAAACGCAAAATCTCAAACGCAAACGTGCTTAGCCTGATGCTTTAATCCCACTGCTCATGATAGCAGGCTGGTCCTGCGTGGCATTTCTGAAGCATGGCAACGCCCTTCTCTGCGGGAGGTTGCATAAAACTCTTAATAATTAATAGTTTTATGATTGACCTGAGCAACCTTGCCCGACTAAAATGGAGACATGGGTTATGCAACAAGACGGAAGCAACACACCGCTCTTTATGAGATTGCCTGCGAACAGAGTGGGGTTTTTACCGCAAAACAGGCAGTAGAGGCTGGTTTTGATGCCCGTAACCACCCCTACCATGTAAAGGCTGGCTACTGGGAAAAAGCACACAGGGGCATCTACCGACTGGTGCAGTTCCCTATTGAGCCATCCATGCAGTATGCCGTGTGGTCGCTCTGGTCATGCAACAGAGAGGGCAAGCTACAAGGTGTGTATTCGCACGAGACGGCACTGAACATTTACGATCTCTCGGACCTTGACCCACCTAAGCTACACATGACTGTGCCGCCAAGTTTCAGGAGAGGCGCGGCAATCCCAGAGGTTCTTGTTCTCCACAGAGGAACACTCAGATCCGAAGAGTGGCGGGAAGGAGCGGGTTACCGGGTAACTACTCCTGTAAGAACTCTCTCCGACGTTCTTTCTTCTGATACAGTTTCAGAGGAATTCATCTACCAGATGGTCAGAGAGGGCTTGTCTAGGGGCATGTATCCCAAACACGAGCTAGCGAGGTACGGAATAACAAAACAGGTAAGGAGGTATAGTTAACGCGAATATCTGGTTTCTCGTATCTACCTAATCAAACAAGAATTTTAGCCGTAAAATTCTATTTTACCAAAATATACATTGAAAAATCACAGATATTACTTGGAATGAAATGGATAACGGTAAATCTTCCTGTTTTGCTACGTACGACTTTTTGTAACGCTCGCTGCGCTCGCTACGCTGCTTTTTGTATCGCTCGTCTACGCGGCTTTTTTGTATCGCTCGCTGCGCTCGCTACGCTGCTCTTTGTATCGCTCGTCTACGAGGCTTTTTTGTAACGCTCGCTGCGCTCGCTACGCTGCTCTTTGTATCGCTCGCTTCCTAGCTCGCTCTTTGCCTCAGGCATCTTGCTATTGCGTTCAGGTTTGCCTGCTAGCCCCTTTGCTTGTCCCCAAACCTCTCGGCAGTTACGTTCATGCTTGCTTACCGAGAGCCACATGAACGGCACGGGGAGACCGTACGAAAACTCGACCACAAACATTGCCATATTGTCGTTAGATTATGCTTTTGCATAAGGCATGTACTTGCACCTCTCTTATGGGAGAGTTTCTCGGCAGGTCTGCGCCGCGCCAAGACAACGGGGATACGGGCTAAGTAGTGTCCTTGCCCCCAAGTCTCTCGGCTGTTGCCCACACCTCTTGCCTACCGAGAGCTCCATGAAGGGCGGGGCGAGACCGTGCGAAAACGACCGCAGATATTGCCAATACTGCAACCAGGTTATTTTTTTGCACAAGGCATGTGCTTATACATATTCGTGGGGAGTTTCTCGGTAGGTCTGCGCCTCGCCAAGACAACGGAGACTTGCGATAAGTAAGGTCTGCGCCGTGCCCAGCTGCGCTACGAGGCTTTTTTGTAACGCTCGCTTCCTAGCTCGCTCCTTGTTCCCCAGTCTCTCTATCCTAGCCTCTTTGCTTGCCATCAAGTTTCTCGGTAGTGTGGCTACCCCCACTATCGGTACGCTTAGCCAGTTAAATCCAACGTATCCCCCAAATGGTAACGTTGAGATGTTCTCGCATGTCTGTAACCTTACAGCAACGAAATGCCCGCATCCCCTGGCAGGGGGGTGGACACAATATGTCCCTCGGTAGATTTGGTGGGCGCATCAGGAGTCGAACCTGAGACCCCCAGCTTGTAAGGCTGGTGCTCTAACCAGCTGAGCTACGCGCCCCTTGGGCTGGGTAGTTACACCGTTCATATTCGTTTGGCAAGCCCCGTTCGTCAGCAATATATCACTGCCGCAACTCACCTATCAGGGCCGCAATATCGGCATGGCTGTAATTTTTGAGCAGCACGTTAGAACTGTCAGCAGGTGATGTTTTTTTCTGCTCCAACACCTTCTCCAGTGCATCGGCAGCTTTGCGCCGCGAGGCCGCGGCAAGGTCGGCAAAACGCACCCACTTCTTTGCCAACTGGATGTGTCGCCACGCACAGGAGTGGTAGATGCCCTGTGCACAGTAAAAGTCAGCGATAGAGATAGAACTGCCCGCCAGTCGCCGTTCGCCTTGCTCAATCAACTGCCGCGCCTGTCCTGCTTCGGCACTGGCAGGATACGCGGTTAGCAAGGTGCGCCAGGCAGCCAAGGCCTGATGGGTGTAGTTCTGTTCTCGATCGACCGCGGTCGGAGCTTCCACCCAGTGTGACTGCCCCACCTGAAACATCGCGTAGGCACGGCGGGGATGGTGTGGTCGCAAACGCACGAAACGCTGATAGGCTAGCAGTGCCTCTGGATAACGCGCCAAGGCGTAGAGTGCGTCCGCAATCAGCAACTCGGCTACAGCTGCCAGCTTGTTGTAGGGAAAACGAGATTTAAAACTGCCTAGACTGGTAATGGCTAACTCATAATCCTTATCGTCAAAGCTGCCGCGCGCCGCGGCGAAGACCGCATCAGGATTAGCAGGATCAAAATTTTTGGCAAAACAACCGCCGAGCGCGCAAGAAAAAATTAACAAATACAGGTGCATAGCAACAAATAAGTAAACATTCACGTTACATCTACCGATCTTACCAGTATCATAAAGGGTGCAAGTCGGTAACCCTGTTTTTGTGGGATTAAGACGGACTGGAGAGAAGTTACCGTGCGGCAAGCTGTCGTCATCATCACCATGTCGGTCGCCATCCACCTGCTGTTATGGATGGTATTTGCCTCGTTCGCAGCACAGCCGCGGCCCGCTGCCCGCAAAACCGTGCCCGCCACCACCGTGTTGCAGGTGCGAGTTGAGCCCACACCTCAGCCACAACGTATCCTCGAAGCTGAGCAGGAGGAGACCGCACCACCGCCGCAAGCACGTTACCTCGGTCACACTAACCATCATGCTGAAGTTGAGACAAAAACTGCACCACGACACACGACCGCAGGCCAGCTTACCCCCCAAAAGAGTATTCCCCGCCCCCAAAAGACTATTCCCCGCCCTGCACAGCACAAAGATGCGGCACCGCGGCTAACGTACGCGCAGTTTCTGCAAGAATCCCAGCGTAGCCTAGCTACCAATGGCTATCAGGATTTTATTACCGATAACCTCGCTCGCAGCAGCGTGATCGACATCAGCACCAGCGAATATCGCTATATCGGCTACTTCAGTGGTTTGCGTAAAGCGATCGAGTTGGCCTGGAGCTATCCTGCACAAGCCGTGCGGCGGGGACAGCAGGGGATTGTGCGCTTGCGTTTTGCTATCGCAGCCGATGGCACGGCTTCAAAGATCAAGGTTACCCGATCGTCAGGGTATCGCCTGCTAGATGTCGCGATCGTCGATGCCGTCCGCCTCGCGTCGCCCTTCTCACCCCTGCCCAAAGGCTTCAAACGCGAGCAACTCACCATCACTGGCTCGTTTCACTATATCCTGCGGGGCAGCTAGCGACCGAAACATGCAGATACGATCTCCACATCAGCCTTATCGACTGTGCCGCTGCCGTCAACATCGGCAGCACTCGTGGAGCTACCGATCTTGCTGGAGACGGCAACCAGATCGAGGATATTGATCTTGCCGTCTTTGTTGAGGTCAAAGTCATTGAATGTCACCACGACCCGCATGCAGCGGCTGGTAGTCCAGCTCGCACCACCACCACCGAGGCCGAAATATTCTTTCTCTGCCTGAATACTGCAGTTACTCGCACCCTCGCTATCGCCATTGCTGTAGATGAACAATGTTTGCTGCACCGTGGCACAACTCTGCTTGCCATCAGGTTTTACCGCCAGCTCAACATATCTCTCCCCCTTGTTTTCCACCTCGCTTTCGAGTTTAGGCTCGCTGAGCGACACCAGTTGCGTAAATTTATCATACGTGGCTTTTTTATCCGCGAACGTGATGTCTGCACCAGTCCGAAAGCCTGGCACGACCTCGATCTTCAGCGCCTGCGGGCCTGGTAACTCGTTGAGGTTCTTGGCGTACACCTTGACAGGGTTGCGGCTACCACGACTAAGCTTCACATACGTAGTTGCTGGCTTGCCACTACTCATTGGAACTTCTAAGCGGGGAATTTTGAGTGTAGCCATGACTTTAATCTCGTATGTGCTGTCTTTATTGACGAAGGTGATTTCGTGCTCACGCTTGCTAGGCTCGCCGTAGTCAGTCCCCTTACCTTTGGCCAGCCTGAAGTAAACAAGTGCACTACCCTCAGCCTCGATTTCACCACTAGCAAATTCGCCCGCTGGCAGTGCCACATAGCTCCCTCCGCTTCCTACCTTTGCCTCTAGCCACGAGACCGGCTCTGGACTTGTAGCTTGCCACTGCAATTTGCCTTCATCAACGTTTTTCACCGTGATTACTATTGCCCCACCGCTGCCACTGATGAAGGGGAGCGATGCATTGATCAGACCGATCCTCGGCTTATCCTCCACGTTGGTCGGTTCGGTTGTCGTGGCATCTATCTTTTTCCAAGTGCGGTGTGTCGCCTCGCTCTGCCTGTTGCCGTCCTTATCCAAACCCCGCAGACAGAGGGTGTAATACTTGCCGTTCGCGAGACCTTCTATCTCAAGCTTATCTCCGATAGGCTTGGCTGGTGTCCCATACTCGTGAGCAGCATCGGTGGCGATGTCTTCACAGTTATAACCTTCCTTGTCTTTAGCCTCGATGAGCACGTACTCGTACTCAGTCGTGATGTCATTGCCTGTCACTGCGCTTTCTATCTTTTCCCTGCCATCGGCAGCCATGATTTCTACGTCCAGCTCCGCATGAGGTGTCTCTCCAGTCTTCTCTTCCTCAACAATGCCATCGACTTTCGTCCAGTCGTAGCGCTCGGGCTCAGCTTGCACCGTCCCCTGTGCGTCTCTACCTCTGATACAGATGATCTTCTTGCCATTGTCACCGAGGTTGATTTCGGTGAGGTTGATGTTAACGTTCTTGAACCCCCCATACGTGGCGGCATCGCAGGTCACCGCAGCGTCGCTGAACAGGGCATACTGGTATTCCGTTGCTGTAGCATTGCTCATTACCGTTAAGTCCAAGCTATCCACACTCGACTGGCCTGTGGGTAGCCCCGCGTCTAGCCAGACCTTTGGGGCTTCTGTTGCATCATCATCTCCCCCAGTATTAGGACTGCTCTTTGAACAGGCAACCGCCACCAAACTCATCAACAAAAGGCATGCTCTCACTTTAACCCCCCGATGCTTAACACTCCCGTCGTTCACCCATCGGTAAATTCAGCGAATAGTTGAGGTTTTTTTTCGTTCCGATGCCGACGGGTTAAAGCCACACCGCAACTTACATTTTGACGGGCGGCTCGATGCCGAGCAACTCCAAGCCTTTGGTCAGAACGCGGGCACAGCAGCTGACCAGAGCCAGGCGAGCGGCGCTCAGCTGTTGCGAGCTTGCCTGCAACACGGAATGTTCGCTGTAGTACTTGCTGAAAGTTTTTGCGAGCGTATACAGGTAGGTGGTCAGCACTGAGGGTTTCAGCGACGTGGCGGCGAGCTGCAACGCACTGTGGAAGCGGTAGAGTTGGTAAATCAAGTCCCGCTCATCCTCTTCGCCCAGCAGGTGCAGGTGCTCACAGGAGGCCGAGATAGTTGCTTGGGCGATGATGGAGTTGATCCGAGCACAGGCATACATCAAGTAGAGACCCGTGTTGCCGTCGAAACGCAACCAGGCAGGCAGATCGAAGATTATTTCTTTCTGTGGGTCGGATTGCAGCATGCCGTATTTGATAGTGCCACACGCCAGGCGCTGCAGGGTTTGGGCGGTAAGTTCTGCATCCCAACTGTATTTATCAAGATAAGGAGCAAGGGCACGGCTCAACTGTTCTCGTAGCATGCTAAACGGCACGATATTGCCGCGGCGAGAGGACATCTTGCCTTCTTTCAGGCGCACCAAGCCGTAGCTGAGGTGCGTGTTCTTGTCCTGCCCGCCAAATCCCATTAGTTCCAGCGTGGCAAACAGCTGGCGAAAATAATGTGCCTGCTCTGCTCCAACCACGTAAAGCGAGCGATCGAGTGGGTATTGCTGAAACTTGCGATAGGCAAGGGCGAGGTCTTTGGTGGCGTAAAGCGTATTGCCATCCGACTTCAGCACCATAAAAAAGCCCAGTTCACCCAGCTCAGCTCCGTAAGCGCCTGCGGACAAGGTAAACGTGCCGTTGTCGATATATTTTTGCAAAATTGCTTTTGCCTGCGGGGTAACTTCGGATTCGTAGTAGCAGACATCGAACTCCGTCCCCAGCCACTGGTAGATAGCCTCAAAGTCGGCAAGACAGTACTGCCGTGTCTCCTGCCACAGCTGGTAAAACTTGCCCTGTCGTGTCTCCATCTGCTGCAGGATATGCGACAACTGCTGCCGTTGGGCAACATCGTCCTGGCGCAACTGCTGCGTGGCCAGCACATAATGCCGCCCCAGCCATTCCGAGCGATGCTGTGCAGGGGCAGTCTCCCCGCTGCGATCAAGTTGCCAGAGACATTTAGCAATGTGCGCGCCTTCGTCGCCGATGTAGTTGGCGGTGATGACCCGATGACCGAGATAACGCAATATGCGGGCGAGAGCATCTCCGAGACAGACATTGCGAGTGTGGCCGACGTGGAAGATCTTGTGTGTGTTCGGCTGCGAAAATTCAATCATGATCGTCTGCACTGCCGCAACCTTCGTGCCTGCAAAGTAATCGCCGCGCAAAATCTGAGGCAATGTCAATGCCGCGAGATGGGTCGGGTCGATAAAAAAATTGAGAAAGCCGCCCTTGACCTCTGTCTTGTGCAGCCACGGCAGTTTTGCCGACACGAAGTGCTGCGCGAGACTGGCGGCAATCTGTGCGGGGGCTTGACGCAGCTGGGCGGCGAAACGAAAACAAGGAAAAGCATAGTGCCCTAGCTTGCTGTCGGGCGGTAAGTCGAGCCGCGCCGCGATCTCGGCGAGGCTGAGCGACAGGCTGAGTTGCGCTAACGCTGGCTGCAACACCGTGGCTAAGGTCGTGCGTAAAGGGTCGATCTTCTCCATCATAGCGTTATGGTAGCTAAACTTGCGTCGTTTGTAAATTTACCCCTGTAGTTACCCCCCTGTATCAGCTAACCAGCTGTCATGACATCTTAATTGCGCGGCAAGCTATCGCCTTACGCCAATTTTTAATTTTGAAAAACTCAAGTTTAGCGCAGTTTTTACCGATAGGCGGGCGCTATGCGTGTGCTTATTTTCATCGTTGTGCCGTTGTTGCTGGCGTGGTCAGAGGACATGCTCAAGCTGGAACGCTTGACACTGGTGTTGACGGGACAATTGCCGTCGGCGGCGATGCGCAAGCAGTATGACGAGGGGACGAAGACATTGGTGCAACTTGCCCAAGAGTTGCGTGATACGGAGGCTTTCGAGCGGCAGTTGGCGCAATTTTTTCAGGAAAAACTACTGATCACCACACCAGTCGACGTGGTCAACCTTTACGTGCATCCCATCGACACTAGTGGTCGCAGCGTCGTCAGCACGAGCAAAGTGCACTTCAAGTATCGCCAGATAGGAGGCAAGCGTAACGTCTTTGATTGGCAGACAGTTTACAATGCTGGCGATCTCATCACTTACTACGGCAATCTGTTGCGCGCCCCCGCGGATTATCATCGCAATCGACCCGACTGGGACAGTGTCAGTCGTCATCTCTACTTCAGGGACGGTCACTACCACATGAAGTTGTTTGATACCAATGCCTTCAATGAAGCTGGCACCAAAGGCTACGATGTTCTCAAGCAAAAAATAGCGGACGGGGTTGCAGGCACAACCAATCAAGAGGCGTGGCGAGCGTTGCAGGAGGCATGGCGGCAGGCGGAATTTTGCCAGCGAAGTAACGTTGCCACGATAGAGGTGCGACCGTATTGGGATATGACGACGACAGTCGAAGCCTGCCCCGCGACGATTGAAGCGCGGTTTTGCGGCGAAAATTTGCACAAGTGCTTCCCCTATGTACTTGCCTCTCAAGATCGCGATCCTAGTAACTTTTATCGCCGCAGTGTTGCTGCCGCGCTGGCAAGAGAGCCTGGCCGTATGATGGCGAAGATTGTGCGTGAAGACAAAAAATATAGCGAGGTTTTGACCAGCAGTAAAGGCGTGGTTAACGGTCACTACCTGCATTTTTTGCACAATTTTGGCGAGATCATTACCAAGTCTTACCGCAAAAAAACGGCAGGAGGGTTGCAGTTAGAAAAAAGCACGCTCAACGGTTATCCCAACTTGCGTTCTCTGTTCGACACGCATTGTGGTCAAGACCATCGTTGTTTGCGCGCCGCTGGTTGGCATTGGATTGCGCGGGGCGGGGACCAGCATGCTGGCGTGCTGACTATGCCTGCCTTTCATCGTGCCACCAACGGTTGGCGCGCCAAGGCTAACAAAGCCCGCAGTGCCCTGCTGTGCCGTGAGTTTATTGATCCGCCTGGGGCAACGGCTGATCCTGACGACACTCGTGTTCCTGAAGAACGTGCCTACTGCAAAGGTTGTCACATTTATCTTGAACCGCTGTCACGCTTTTTCTATCGCTGGCCTGACACAGGCAATGACAGTATTTACTTTTACAACCACCTGACGGCTAAACCCATCAGAAAGCAGAGCTATAGGGACACAGGTTGTTCGGATTGTGACCCCGTTGAAGGTGATGATGTGGTTGGCTTAGCCAATATTTTAGCGGGCGAGGCTGGCAAGGTTTTCAAGCAATGTGCAGTTAGACATGCGTTTGAATTCCTTCTGCGTCGTCCCCCGAATGACGAAGAAATAAAACAACTGTTGCCACAGTATCTGCAAGCTTACCGCGACAATGGCGAGAAGCTGTGGAAAGTTATGGAAAAAATAATTGCTTCAGAAGTTTTTACGGAAGGTGCTGATGCGACCTGAGCTGATGATACTATGGCTCTGTGCCTGGCAACTTGCTTGTGCAGATTCCCTGCACACTGAGCGACAATCGGCCGCGGCAGATTCTACGGCTGCGGCTCCAGACAAGACTGCGGATGCGGCGGCGGAAGCTGGTATCGCGCAGTCTGTCATCGTCTTCGATGCCGTGCCCTTGACTGCGACTTTTCAGCGTTTTTTTGACATCAACACGGATGTCTTTACCCCAGGCCAACGCAAGGATCTCGGCACGATCAGTTATGTCGGCGAAACTCCTGCACTGCTCAATGGCATGACAAAACGCCGTTTGGATCAAGCTTACGTCAGAACATTGCGTGTCGTGCTGCTGTCGCAGTGCCAACAGTTGGCAACCAAGGAAGCACCAGCCTTGCGCACGGCCACCGAGGGTGACACATTTGCCGAACATGTGCTGATCAAGCGTTATGGTGCACCGCAGTCGGCCGATGTGTCGGCCATTATGAGTCACATGTTTGGTTATCAGAGCAGTGCGGGAGAACATCGCGGCGCCAGTGATTACGCGACCTTGATGCAGAAAAACTTGAGCACTTTCAAGCAGAGCAACAGTGACACGGACGCGCTGCAAGAAGAAGTGCGGCAACAATACGTGCTGCTATGTATGGCAGTTGGTCAGGATACACGTGTTTACTTGCGGTGAAGAATGAGCCATGGATGACAGGATTTCCAGACGTAAATTGTTAGAGCTGCTGCACAAGCACGCTCTCGCCCTGCCTGCACTCGGCAGCTGTCTGTCTGCTTGTGATGAGGAACAGACTGCCATGCTACAGTCGATGCGCAGCGATGGCACTGCGGCAGGCAAGCATGACAAGTTCATGCTGTATATTCACTTTGGTTCGGCAGATGGACTGACCACAGGTATGTTGCCGCCTAGAGAAGTGGTCATCGACGGCAGCGATAGTAGTTTGCCCCAAGTCGGGGCTTGGCCACAGGGGTTGTTTGAGCACGAGAAAGTCGCTAAGTCGATCAACCACAACGTCAATATCCATTATCAGGATCAGGGCAAGAGTTTAATTTTCAACGAATACTCGAAGGTCTTACAACCACTGCAAGATCATCTTTGTGTGACGATGGGCAACTCGCGCTCATTGTCGCATCACGATGCCGCGGCGTTGCAAATCACAGGCAGCAGGCTGGGTAGCGGCAGCGGCAGTTGGGTGGCTAATTTAGCCCAAGCACTGCGTGGTAGTGATGACTTTGTCAATGTCGTCGCCGCCAGTAGTGCCGCGTCATCGCATGAAATTATTTACTCTGGCATCTTCAACAACAAGGGTGTTCGTAACAGCAATGTCGCACTGATCAATGCCACCAGTCTTGATGACGCACATACCATGCTCTCCGATCCCGCGGATATTCCGCATGCCGAGGACGCGGCGCGCCAGTTTTGGCAAACACTAAACAGCATCAACAGCGGCATTGGCGGCAGGTATGACGCGGCCCGCAAAAGTGTAAACTACTATATTGAAAACCTCGTCGCGGGTGCACCAGAATTAGCTCAAGGCAGTCCCCTACGGAGTGGCATTGAGACGGCACTGCATATAGACAAGCTAAAAGCACTGCTCAATGACACAACCCTGCCCGGTGGTGCGGTCTGTGACATGCCCTCTCGTTTACTTGCCAATAAAGCCAGCCAGCAGCTCATTGACAACTTACAACTGGCGGCAGGCTTGGTAGGCAGTCGGCGTGCGAAGGGCATGCTGCTGTCTTTTGGTGACCACGATAAACATGGGGGCGGTTCTTCAGTCAGTACGCCGCGTTTTGGCAGTATTTTGTTCGCCGCGGTGCGGCTTTTCTGGAATTGGGTTGTGGCACAGGGATGGCAAGATGACGTGATGGTGATTATTTCGCACGATTTTACCAGAACGGCTTACAACGGCAAGAGTGCTGGCACAAGCAAACTAAAAATCAGGCAGGCAAGTGGCATTAACGAGGTTTCGCTGGCGACGAAGGGCACAGACCATCATCAGATTATGAGCATGATGTTTATCAATGGCAAAGTTCCCGCCGCAGGGCGCATCGGCGCGCTGGCTGACAACTACACGGCCTTTGGCTCACAGGATGCACAAGGTGCGCCCAACGCCGCTATCGCACCTTATACCTCGGACGCTTTGGTGGGCGGCATGCTATTGCGTTGTTTCGATGATGTGTTTAAGGATGAAGCGGCAGTCAAGGAGTTTTTCCCTAATTTTGAAGCTCCATCACCCAATCCCTTCATGTCCTAAACTGAATTGATAATGCTCGCTCTACGGCACGCGGCTCTTTGTAACGCTCGCTTCGCTCGCTACGCTGCTCTTTGTATCGCTCGCTTCGCTCGCTACGCTGCGCTGCGGCTCTTTGTATCGCTCGTCTACGAGGCTTTTTTGTAACGCTCGCTTCCTAGCTCGCTGCTTGCGCTCAGACCTCTCGTTATTGTGTTCAGGCTTGCTCTCAGACATCTCGGAAGTTGCGTTGATCCCTGCCTACCGAGAGCTCCATGAACGGCACGGGTAGACCGTGCGAAAACTCGACCACAGATACTACCATATTGCCACCAGTTTATTTTTTCGCACAAGGCATGTGCTTGTACATATTCGTGGGGAGTTTCTCGGTAGGTCTGTGCCGTGCCAAGATAACGGAGGTTTGGGCTAAGTAGTGTATTTGTTCCGCTCGCTGCTCGCCCTCAAGCCTCTTGCCTACCGAGAGCTCCATGAACGGCACGGGGAGACCGTTCGCTGCGCTGCGGCTCTTTGTATCGCTCGCTTCCTCGCTCGCTCCTTGCTCTTAGACCTCCCTGTATTGCGTTCGGTTTATTTTTTTTGCACAAGGCATGTGCCTATACCTGTTGAGGTCGGGTTTCTCGGTAGGTCTGCGCCGTGCCAAGATAACGGAGGTTTGCTACGCGGCTTTTTGTAACGCTCGCTTCCTAGCTCGCTCTTTGTTCTCAGGCATCTTGCTATTGCGTTCAAGCCTGCCCTCAGACCTCTCGGCGGTTGCGTTGAGGCTTGACCCCAAGCCTCCCTGCCTGTGCTCATGCAGTAAGCATCGCCAAAAAATTCAGCCAACATATTGGCGAGTTACAAAAAAATACTGAAAAAATCACAAGCATAGCTAAAGCAAAAAAAAAACGGCCGATGTGTCCCTGTGCAGGCGGCTACAGTTGTTTGTAGTTGAGTTTTTTAATTTTTTTAAGGAGAAGCATCATGAAAATCTTGTTTATGACCTGTGTGCTATTGTTCTCGTCGACACCGAGTTTGGCAATAGAGAGAATAGCCGACTACGGGGAAGCAGCGCGGGTGTTTGCCTTTGCTTCGATATTACGCAATGCTCTCGATACCTTTTTGTATGTTATCTCGCATGACTCGTACACAACCACTGATGTTTCGTTAGGTTTAACCTGCATTCTAAAATACGATGAAGTCTACGATGCCGAACGAGACGAAGACATTCCCTCGACATTTTACGGTTGCGAACCGCAGATCTATTCTGCTAGCAATGCCAGTCAAACACTGTTCGATGCCTACCAACAAACACTTTTATCTGCTGAAATATTACGAGAAAAAATTAAAGGGGTGTATCTTGCCACAGTTACTTATCGCTCAACAGGTGTTGATCAGGCGACATACAATAAAGCTAAGGCTTGCAGTGCCAGGTTCATGCACACAAAGACAGCCAAACTCTGGAAAAAATTCCACGATAATTACAAACGTGAACACCAGCTTTATGCCGATGAGCGCCGCAAAAAAATTATCAATCGGCATTTCATTGCCTTCAAACGTGGCTATGGCTTGTATGCTTCACGGCTACGAAAAATCAGCCAAAATATCGAACGCGAATATGATTGCGATCGTGACGGCCCGGAAGCATCACCGCCACCGCCACCAAACGTTGGTAACTGAGCATGTTTAGGTTGTGTCTATGTTCAGCACTGTTGAGTGTCATCTTTGTTGGTTGCAGCAAAAAAAAGGTTGCCGACGAACAACCGACCGACGACAGTGCTGATGCCGTCTCTACGAAAACACCTGCGCCCGAGGAAACGACAGCCGTGGTCGATCCCTTGACGATCACTAAAACTGAAGTGACCAAGCAAGACGATCTGCGGGTCACATTAAGAGTTGCCGAGGGGGTAGTTACCGAAGCGAAATGCGAGGTGTTGGCCCCGCCCGTAGCTGACAAAGCACCGATGGTGGACAGTTCAGCAACAGGAATGATGGTTATGCGCCTGTCCTGCAAAGAAGGAAAAGGACAAAACTATCTAACTACCGAACCTTATTGTCACAATTTTATTGATGATATCCCCTGCACCGAGGAAGAAGAAGAAGACTGTGATTGCACCTACAATTGTGGCTCCGATATAGACGATTGTCCACCAAACAATGTGACAGTCGTTAACGGTGTGGCAACTCTGTTCAGCCAGGACGACGACGGTTACGATGTCCGTCAATGGGTCGGACCCGACGGCAATTGCCTGCGTTTGCATGTTACCTACGACCACGATGCAAACCCAGCCACCGCGGTCAAACAAGTCACGGGACGAGTGCTTTTAGAGGAGCACGACTCTTTGTAACGCTCGGCTACGCGGCTCTTTGCCGCTTCCTAGCTCCGCTCGCTCCTTGCGCTGCGCGCGGCTTTTTGTATCGCTCGCTTCGCTCGCTACGCGATGCTTTTTGTTCCGCTCGCTTTCTAGCTCGCTTCGCTCGCTACGCTGCTTTTTGTATCGCTCGCTTCCTAGCTCATCGCTGCGCGATGCTTTCTTTAACGCTCGCTTTCTAGCTCGCTGCATGTCCTCAGACCTCTCGTGGTTACGTTCAATCTTGCCTACCAGCCTCTTTGCCCTCAGATCTCTCGGCGGTTACGTTCAGGCTTGCCTACCGAGAGCTCCATGAACGGCGCGGCGAGGCCGTTCGCTCCGCTACGGCTTTTTTGTGACGCTCGCTTCCTAGCTCATCGCTGCGCGATGCTTTCTTTAACGCTCGCTTCCTAGCTCGCTCCTTGTTCTCAGACCTTTTGCTATCGCGTTCAGGCTTGCCCTCAGGCCTACCTGCCCTCAGACCTCTCGTTATTGCGTTCAGGCTTGCCGACCGAGAGCGCCGTGGCGCTGCTTTTTTGTAACGCTCGCTTCCTAGCTCGCTGCTTATCCTCTAGTCTCTCTGCATCCTCTCTCTGCTTGTTCTCAGACCTCTTGCTATCGCGTTCAGGCTTGCCACGAAGACCCCTGCTTGCCCCCAAGCCTTCTCGCGATTGCGTGTAAGCTTGGCTAGCTGCGCATATTGATGGCACGCACGGGGAAGGCGAGCCTCGCCGTCTTGATCAGCTCGATGGCCGCTTGCAGGTCGTCGATTTTTTTGCCGCTGACACGCAGCTGATTGTCCTGCGCTTGTGTTTGAATCTTCATGCGAGTCTCCTTAAGCAGTTTGGTAATCTGCTTGACCTCCTCCTTGCTCAAGCCGTCTTTGAGCGTGGCGTTCTGCTTGAGCACCCCGTGTGAACCCGCCTCTTCCTCACTGTAGATCAAGCAACGCAGATCGACATCGCGTTTGGCTAGTTTCTGCTCCAGTAACTGGCGCAAGGCCCGCAGCTTGTAATCGTCGTCAGCCACCAGATAGACTTTTTTTTCCTGACGCGTGAAGCTGATCGCCGCACGGCTGCCACGAAAATCAAAACGCTGCGAGACTTCCCGTGCAACCTGATTGACTGCATCGTCGACCAACTGCAAGTCAACCTCGGCAACAAAATCAAACGAAGGCATAGATGCTACCCCAAAGCTAAAAAAACCGGACGGATTGAGTACGTCGTCCGTCATGGTGTATAACACTAGGATGGGCTTCGCTGAAATAAAAAATGCCATTCGCGACAAGGCACAGCTTGCCGATTTAATTGGTCAATCAGTCAACTTGAAAAAAACTGGCGGGCGCTATCTCGGCTTGTGTCCTTTTCACGAAGAAAAAACACCAAGCTTTACGGTGTTTGACGATCGTTACTTCTGCTTCGGCTGCAAGGCATCGGGCGATGTGATTGATTTTGTGCGCAAAACCAGCGACAGCAGTTTTCTCGACGCAGTGCATCTTCTCGGTGCAAAATACGGCATTGATACCGACGGTTTGAGGAAAGACAAGAAAAAATCTGCCCCCCGCCAAGCCATGCATGAGGCGCTGCTCAAGGCGCGGGACATCTTTCACCACAATCTTAAAACCGCCGCCGGACAGCAGGCCTGTGCCTATCTGCGGGGACGTGACGTGAGCGACGCGGAGATTGCCGACAGCAAAATCGGCTATGCCTTGCCAGCCCCCTTCGCCTTGCGGGAGCAGCTGCACAGGCAGGGGGTAGCCAGTGCGACGGCGGTCGCGGCCTCGCTAGTGAGTGACAAGGGTGATTTTTTCCGCAACCGCATCATGTTCCCCATTTACGATGCTCGCGGGCAGGTGGTCGGCTTTGGTGGACGCACGCTCGATCGCCACAGTCGTATCAAGTATTTGAACAGTCGCGAGAACGAACTATTTCACAAGTCCAGAGTACTGTTCGGGCTATGGCATGCAGCACAGGCAATTGCCGCACAAAAGACCGCCATCGTGGTCGAAGGCTACTTCGATTGGTTGGCACTGCAACGCGCAGGCATCAAACACTGCGTTGCCTGCATGGGAACAGCACTCACCGCAGCGCAGATGCGCCTATTGCCACGGCACATCGACAAAGTGATTCTGCTCTTCGATGGTGATCGTGCTGGTCTTGAGGCGGCTCGGCAGGGCCTACCACTGACATTTGCTTTTCCTCACCTCAGCATCAAGGCCGCGCCGCTGGCACAAGGTCACGACCCCGATAGTTTGCTCAAAGAGCAGGGCACGGAGGCATTGCAACAGTTGCTCGACGGGGCGGAAGACGTGGTTGAGTTTAGCATCATCGGCAAACTGCGTGACCAGGACGTGCGCAATTATCCCCAGGTGTTGCGCACCGAGATTTTGCCACTATTGCGTGAAATTAAAGATGACATGCAGCGTGATACGTTGATTGCGCAGATCGCTGAGTATAGTGGCATTCCTCGCGCTACTCTCGCCCAAGAACTGCGTAAGACCAGGACGCAGCAAGCATCTGCACCCCAGTCTGACACCAAATCCAGCTCGGTATCGATGTGGATGTTGGAATTTGTCGGGCATCTCTACTACGCGCAGCCGTCGACGCTTGCTGTTGATGCCTTGCAAGCATTTGTGCAGCAGGAACTTGAGCTTGCCCCTGAGTGGCAAACGCTGTTGGCGGCAATGCTGAACAACTTGCAACAGGGTGCGCTTAACTGCGAGGACCGTGCACTTCCCGAAGACGAGCTTGCCGACGAGGTCAAAGCCACGCTCACCAAGGTGCGTGCCAGCCCTACGCTGTATAGCACCAACCATCCTCAGGCGTTAGCTATCTTGATGCAGTTGCGCAAAAGGAAAAAATTAAAAGAACAGATTTTACTACTGCAAAAAGACCTACACCGTGCTGATGAACCGCGCAAGCGTGAACTGTTGCCTGCTATCTTCGCACTCCAGCAGGAGAGGCGTGCACTAGGGCACAGCTTCTCTACTCTGCAACCCCCACCCTAATAGAGTTCCCACACGCCCTTTTGGTAATAGCGATACAGCGACAGGCTGCTCAGGCTGTTGACCTGTATGCTGTGGTAGCCAGCGTAGAAATGCCGGCCCTGTTCACCAAGCATGGTGTTGAGGGTGTCGTGGTCGAGATAGCGCAAGGGTAGATGGGAGAAGTCCAGCGCGGCGACATGGGCATGCAGTTGCGTCGTGTTGAGGCGTTTGTTCTTGACGGCGAGCACCCAGCCGCGATCGCCCATGCTGGCAATAGCTGTGTGTAAAGGCAAGGCGGGGTAAAGGGTGCGCAGGGTTTTGAGCACGGCGAGAAAAGCACGGCGGGCAAAGAGGGGACTGCCTGCTTGGGTAACAAAGACCCCGTTGTGGCGCAGGCGGTGAAAAGCAGAGAGAAAAAGCTGGCGGCTGTAGAGGCGCGCGAGGTCGGCGGAGCGCGGATCGGGAAAATCGGCAATGATGACATCATACTGCTGGGTGTCCTTTTGTAAAAAAGCGAAGGCATCGGTGTTAATAATGTTAACTTTGGGATGGTGAAAAGCAGAGGCGTTGGTGTCTACCAGCAACGGGTGGGTGCGGGCTAGTTCAGTCATTTGGGGGTCGATATCAACGACAGTTAGTCTTTGCAATTTTTTGTGGCGCAGAACCTCTCTCGCGGCCAATCCATCACCGCCGCCGAGTAGCAGCACTCTAGTTGCTGGGGCGGCCAGCAACATGGCAGGATGCACGAGCGGTTCGTGGTAACGGTGTTCATCGCTGGTGGCAAATTGGAGATTGCCGTCGAGGTAGAGCCAGTGATGGTGGCGAAATTTAGTGATGACGATTTTTTGGTAACGTGTAGTCGTGCTGAAGACTATCTTATCACGATAGCGGCGCTGTTCGTTGATCAAGACGAGTGCATCACCGAACATAAACGCGGCGATGATAGTGGCAACGACGATGCCGCCGCAGACGATGAAAGTTTTGCGACGTTGTAGTTTGGTAAAGCTGTGCAGACCGAGCAGGATCGCCGCACCGCAGTTGATTGCCCCAACGATGGCGGCACTGCGGGGCAGGCCGATATATGGCAGGGCGAGGAAGGCAAAGAAGATACCGCCAACGAGGGCACCGAAGTAGTCACGACTGAGCATGGCACTGAGGTTGGTTTTTAATTTTTCGTTGTCGGCGTTGAGGCGTGTCGCCAGTGGCAGTTCGAGGCCAACGAGTAAGCCGATCAAGAAGGCGAGCAAGTAGATAAAGAAGGCCAGGTGTTCGGTGATGCCAAACAGGGTGTAGATAGCGATGGTGCTCAAAGAGACGAGCAAGGCGAGAGTGAATTCAATGTAGATGAAAATATCAAAGAGGTTTTTTTCGTAGGTGCGACTGAGCTGGCTACCGATGCCCATAGCGAACAGCATCAGAGAAATGACCAGTGTCCATTGGGTGACGGCATTGCCGAGACACCAGCTGGCTAGGGTGGCCATGATGTATTCAGCGGTGATGCCAGTGACACCGGTGCAGAAGATGCTAAACTTGAGTATGCGTTGCGACACAGCCTACTCTCCACTCCTCCAGCCACACATCAGCTTCGGCGCGTTCAGGGGCAGGAGGTTCGCTTTCCCCCGACGAGAGGCACGCCACGACTTTCCGCAACATACCCTCCCCCCGACGCAGCACCATAGCACACGCGGCCCGAAACATGGCAATGCACATGTCAATTTATTTTCAGGCCCTGCTGGTCGCCGATCCCGCTCCTCGGCAAAAAACGCGAACAACCTAGGCTATTACAGGCAATTGGAAAAATCAGCGATACTAATGTTAATTTTGCGGAAAAATCGACGATACAGGTGGCTGCGGCAGGCACGACCTTGATCGAGGCACGAGCCCCTGTTGCTAACGACCTCCGCCGATTATGCGCCAGAGATTACCGACTAGCTCAGCCTACGCGCTGGGGTCACACTATTTCGTCAACGTTACGGCAAAAGCATAGCAGACATCGGTGGTGAACTCAGGTGTTAATGATGTCTTCGTAAGCGGTATCGGCTTATTAGCTTCCCGCAGGGGGCATCTATTTGCCTGGGTATAATTCACATCCGCGGCACTGCTCGTGTTGGTGACCACCGTATAAAACATCGCAGATTTGTAGCCATCTGCTTGCTCCGCTAACTTGGCCTTATCTGCGCTAAACTCGATAAACTTGGTGTGCTTGCCGTCTGTAGTTTTACCCTCTCTATAGCTAACAATATTGTGGAATGCTTTGGATGCCTCGTGCTCAGACATATGTTTAAACTGATACCTTACCGCCCAATTTGCACCGTCTATGTTGTGTAACTCTATTCTACCTCTTGGGTTGTCTGCGCTGAGTTTCACCTCTGGCATTCTATTGATGTAGTACGAGGCATGCAACTGCACTTTAGGAACGTGCATATTGACCGCAATAGGCACAGGATCATGACCACCGCTGATATTGTAAACCTTTAGCTGTACGGTTTTTTTGCCGACTTCGTAATCGGTCTTATGCTTATCGGCTAACTCGATCCGAACAGAGGTCTCTTCTCCCGCAAGCAATGTTCCGCTGAGCAAGGTGTTAGCAGGGACGACCTGCAAATCATTTTTTGTTTTACCGACCTTCAGCCAGCTGGCCGCGCTTTCAGCATCGATCCTCCACTCTATATCCTCCGTGCTTGTGTTGGTCAGCTTTATTTTGTAGTTACCACTGGCGGCACTGGCAAAGTGGATGGCATTCGATTTATTCGGTGTGCTAACCTTCAGCTTTCCCGCGGAGGATTGTTTTGAGTTTATTAGATTCGTAATTTTGTCATACAGTGCATTAAATTCTGTCTTGTTCTCGTTCTCGGCAGCTTTCTTTATTTGTTCGGGAGTAATGCCAATATCATTTTTAATAGTAGTAATATCGTGAACATTCGGGTCAAAGCCTGCAACTGAACGTGACTTCTCTACTAGAAAATCGTACGCACTGCTATCGTCATGTAAGCCGATCCGCAACGCCGCGTAGTGCAAAGCGGTATGTGAAGTATCGTCTTTTTCGGTAATCTTTATCAAATTATTATTCTCTTTTAGGTTATGTATTATCCATCTTAATTCTACATGGCTCGCGCTATGTTTGACAGCAAATATAAGGGTATTCTTCGGTCTGCATCCTTTTGTGCTCTCTTCATAAACGAAATCTTGAGGACAGTCTTCTCGGCCTATATCCTTGCTCACATAGTAACGATAGAGCCACTGTACACCTTTCCTGTCATCTTCAGGTAACCCTTCATCTCTAAAAATATCTTGCCCAGGAGCAAGCAAGTTTGCACGACAACTCATAATAGATGTTGGTTGATTAGCAATTATTCTGGTAAGACCATCCTCACTTGGAATATATCTACCTATCAACTTGTCCAACTCTGTATCCTTCAAGTAGGTATCTGCTAAACCAAAGGCGTGACCAAATTCATGCACCAGCGTTCGGAAATTATATGCACCTGCCACATTTTTTTTATCCTCCTGCTCTGGCATAAACATCCTTATATAACCGACAGATCCCCCTTCACTTCCATCTGCCTTCTTCCAGTCGATGTTACTATAATGTGATCTACCTGTGTCGCACGTAAAGGCTACTGCGAAATCAGGAACATCTTCTTCTTTAAAAGAGAAAGGTTTCGACATTCCATGTAAATATTCTCCATACATCTGGGGTGCCGGTTCCATGCGCGATGTTTTATACTCAAATTTGTCAACCACAGGCTTGCTAGTAACGTCTTTGAGCGGAGCTAGCCATATCCTCAGTGCCTCAGACATCTTATTTTGTAACTCTCTATTACGATCAATGTCAAATGCCTTATTACAGCGATCGTTATCTGAATATCCATAGTGGATCATCCACTTATTTTGGTGCACCTTGCTTATCAAAAGTTGAGAAGAAGAGTACATATCAGAAGAAAGAGGCACAAACTTTGATTCCGAGCCTGGCTCATCTTGTTGACATTGCGCTAGAGCACCCCAAAATAACGAGAAGGCAATTTTAATAAATGTTTTCACAGGTATTGCTCCTAAAAAAGTTGATCATCCCTTCATAGTTGCTCATCGGTGCTCCGTTTTTTTTTTGAGTTTTAATTTACAACTTATTGATTTTACTTTGATGTTTTCTAAAGGGGCTACACCTGTCGATGCAGAAATACTGATAAACAGCCAACACTTCACCAAGACCGCCAACTATGGGGGCCTAGATAACAACGACCGCGGCACCAACAGCAACCGTATCGTTATGCTGCGCAAATAAAAATTACCGAGTAGCTCAGTCCGTGAGCACCTGAAAAAACGCGAACAACGTCAATTATTACAGGTAATTGGAAAAATCAGCGACGCTAATGTTAATTTTGCGGAAAAATTGACGATACAATTGTAGATTTTTGTGCGATACTCTGAGTATGTTTGTTCAACGCCGACTAAACCTGCCTGATCTGCTGAAGCGAAAGTCTTTTTTTCTTTTCGGGCCGCGGGCCAGCGGAAAATCTACCTTGATTGCCCAGCAGTTCCGAGACCAGGCCACGGTCATCGATCTCTTGGATGCTGAGATGTTGTTGCGGGCCAGTGCGGATCCGGTCGGGGTATTGGCGATGGCAGTCGGCGATGGCAGGGGGCCGGTAGTCATAGATGCAATTCAACGTGCCCCGCTCCTGCTCAACGAAGTGCATCGTTTGATCGAAAGCCGCGGCCTGCGTTTCTTGCTGACCGGCAGTAGTCTGGTCAAGTTACGGCGAGGGGGGGTCAATCTTCTCGCTGGTCGGGCCTGGTTGGCACACCTCTATCCACTGACCAGTGATGAGATCACCGACTTCGATCTCCCGCGCTATCTGCAGTATGGCGGTTTGCCAGGGGTGTATACCAGCGACAATCCCGACGAAGAGCTCAGGGCCTATCTAACCGTATATTTGCAAGAAGAGCTCAGGGCCGAAGGTTTGATCCGTAATTTGCCACCGTTTGCCCGTTTTCTACAGACCATGGGGTTGGTCAGTGGTGAGGTGATCAATTTTGCGAACATCGGCAACGATTGCCAAGTGCCTGCGACCACCATCAGAGAGTATGTGCGTATTCTCGAAGATAGCCTCATGGGGGTGGTTGTTGAGGCTTGGCGAAAATCGCAACGCCGCAAAGCAACCACAACCGCGAAATTTTATCTGTTCGATACGGGCGTTAGCCGCATGCTTAGCGGCACAAAAACTATTGAACGCCATAGCGATCGTTTTGGCAAAGCCTTTGCGCAATTTATCTGGATGGAACTCCGAGCCTATCTCGCCTACACCCGCAAGCATTATCCGCTGAATTTTTGGCGAACCCAGAAAGGCACGCACGAGGTGGATTTTATCGTCGATGATGCGGTTGCCATCGAAGTTGTAGCCAGCCGAAAAACCAGCAACCGCGACAGCAAGAACCTGCAGGCCTTGGCAGAGGAAGGCATCGTTAAAAAATTCTACCTCGTCAGCTGTGATCCCGTGAACCGCAAACACGGCGACATGGTGGCGATGTTCTGGCAAGATTTTCTGCGTGAACTGTGGCACGGAAAGGTTGTGCTGTAACGAGCCATCAACTACGAACTAGGTTGACCGCCATGCACATCGACCGCTCTGGGTAGCTTTGAGACAACCTGCAGGGTATAATCAAAGCAGGAGGTCTTTGCTATCCATGGGCAATGTTCACAAAGTTCACGATCTTTATGGTCGCCACATCTTGTCACGAATCCCCGAATTGGCTAGGGTTTGCTTTGTGCGTTTCTTGCCACCGTCGTGGTTAGCAATTATCGATTGGTCGACGTTGACCGAGGCAAGCCTCAACGCAACAGCGGGAAAACCTGAGGGCAAGCAGCGAGGGCACGCAGAATGGCCTGAGAACAAGCAGCGCAGCAGAGCTAGCCAATGCTTAGCCCGTACCTCCGTTGTCTTGGCAGCGCGCAGACCTGCCGAGAAACTCTCCCTGAAGTAGATTGTAAGCACATACTTTTATCTAAGAACATAATCTGACGGCAATATGGCAATATTTGTGGTCGAGTTTTCGCACGGTCTCCCCGTGCCATTCATGGAGCTCTCGGTGGGCAAGAGGTGGGGCAACCGCGAGAAACCTGAGGACAGGCATAGGTTCTGAGGCAAGCCTGAACGCGATAGCAAGAGATCTGAGCACAAGCAGCGAGCTAGGAAGCGAGCGTTATAAAAAGCCGCGTAGCGCGTAGCGCGCCACGGCACAGCCCTGCCGAGAAACTCGACCTGAGCATGTGTAAGCACGTACTTTTATCTGATCGCATAATCCGACGGCAACATGGCAGTATTTGTGGTCGAGTTTTCGCACGGTCTCACCGTGCCGTTCATGGAGATCTCGGTAGGCAAGAGGTGTGGGCAACAGCCGAGAGGTTTGAGAACAAGCCTGATCGCAATACAGGGAGATCTGATGACAAAGAGCGAGCTAGGAAGCGAGCGATACAAAAAGCATCGCGCAGCGAGTAGACGCAATGCATCTTTGGCAAATTTCCGATGAAAAACTGTTGTCTATCGAAAATTATGGAATTTTTCTCTTACTGTTCAAGCATGTGTGTGACATGCACGATGAAGGAATTTTGCAAACGATACTTGGTGAAGGAGCTAGAAAGCGGCAAGGAGCTAGGTTATCACAAGTTAATCGCCATCGGCAAAGCCCTTGAAGTCATCTGGCTGATCGAATATGCTCTGGAAGTTGAGGGTAACGGCGTTACTGCCGAGCGTTTGCAAGAAGTTGAGGAAAAATACTTTAACCATGTCCCACAGGAGGATAGAGTTATGCCGAAGTTAGCTGTTTCTACCGATGTTGCAGAGCAACGTGGCATCAAACAAGGGCTAGAACAAGGGCTAGAACAAGGGCTAGAACAAGGGCTAGAACAAGGGCTAGAACAAGGGCTAGAACAAGGGCTAGAACGGGGACGTAAGCAGGAACGGGAACAGGTTGTTCTTGCCATGCTTCGTGCCAAGATGCCAGAGCAGGAGATCAGCAAGATTGTCGGTGTCAGCCCTGCTGAGCTAACACGACTCAAAAAAAGACTGTGAGCTCCTTTTATGGTCACTCTTGTAGTGACCCCGTGAGAAACACGTTGGATTTAACCAGCTAAGTGTACCAATAGAGGAAATAGCCCCAGTGGGGGCAACCGCAAGAAGGCTTGGGGGCAAGGACACTACTTACCCCGTACCTCCGTTGTCTTGGCAGGGAGCAGACCTGCCGATAAACTCTCCCCTGAGATAGGTGCAAGCACATACTCTTGTCTGAAAGCATAACCTAACGGCAATATGGCAGTATTTGTGGTGCGAGTTTTCGTACGGTCTCTCCCTGCCGTTCACAAAGCTCTCGGGGGGCAAGAGGTGGGGGCAACTGCGAAAAGGCCTGATGGCAAGGACACCACTTATCGCAAGTCTCCGTTATCTTAGCCCCCGCCTCCGTTATCTTGGCACGGCGCAGCCCTACCGAGAAACTCTCCCTTGAGTTAGGTGCAAGTACATGCCTTGTGCAAAAAAATAATCTGAACGCGATAGCAAAAGGTCTGAGGACATGCAGCGAGCTAGGAAGCGAGCGATACGGAAAGCCGCAGCGCAGCGTACGGCCTCGCCCCGCCGTTCATGGAGATCTCGGTGGGCAAGAGGTGTGGGCACCGCTAGAAGGCTTGGGAGCAAGCCTGAATGCAAGAGCGAGAGGCAAAGACCTTCCTTAGCACAAATCTCCGTTGTCTTGGCACGGCACAGACCTGCCGAGAAACTCTCCGTTGAGTTAGGTGCAAGTACATGCCTTGTGCAAAAAAATAATCTGAATGCAATCGCGAGAGGTCTGAGCGCAAGCAGCGAGCTAGGAAGCGAGCGTTACAGAAAGCCGCAGCGCAGCGAACGGTCTTGCCGTGCCGTTCATGAAGCTCTCGGTAGGCAAGCTTGAACTCAACCGCGAGAAACTTGGAAACAAGCAGAGAGTGACCTGATGACAAGCTTGAACGCAATAGCGAGAGGTACGAGGGCAAGGAGCGAGCTAGCAAGCGAGCGTTACAAAAAGCAGCGTAGCGAGCGAAGCGAGCTAGGAAGCGAGCGATACAAAAAGCCGCGTAGCGCAAGGAGCGAGGGAGCTAGAAAGCGGCAAACAGTCTCGTAAGGCGAGCGATACAAAAAGCCGCGTAGCGAGCGTTACAAAAAAGCCGCGTAGCGTAGCGCAGCGCAGCGCAGCTGGGCGGCAAGCTAAGCGTCGCAGCAAAAACTGCCGATAAGAGGGCACGGACGGAGTAAAGATGATGCAACGGGTAGTTAGGTTCGTTTTTGTCGTGGTAGCTGTCTTGGCTTGTGGCCGCGAGAACCCGTCTTCAACACCATCGTTTATAACACTTGAACACGATGGTGGTGGTAGATACGACCACATCAATATGCTTATCGATCATGTGCACGAGTCACCCTGGCACATCCCCTACTCATCAGGGGTGGAAAGAAACTTCGAGCCAGCCATTGCTGTGGCACTACGGCTGTGGCTGCAACCGCTGCGGGAAATGGGGCTAGACAACATCGTCGATGACTTCAAATTTTATCACCATAGGGAGGGGGAGTATCCTAATCATATTCCATGGGCTAAGGTACTGTTCAGAGTCGTTTTCTCGAGCAGTGGTGCGGGTGACAAGCTGGGGGATTATCGCTATACGTTCGTGGATGCAGGACAGCCGATACCGCCGCTCTTGCCTAGTCAGAAACCTATCCTTACCGTCTACAATGTGGGTGAGAGCAAGGAAGATTTTTTGACGGATGCACTCTTCATGTTCGTCCTCGTGCATGAGGCAGGTCACGGCTTTGGGTTGGCTGACACTTACGAAGGTGCAGCTGGTGCAGGGCGCAAGGGTAGCCAGCCTGCATCCATAATGGCAGGAGACCACCAGAGTTTTTCTCCGGGCAAGGGGATTGAGTTGTCTACCGACGACATCAGGGGACTGGTCTGGTTATACAAAAAACATCATACCCAAAGCGTTGAAAGTCTGTCCGATTGTCATTTCGACGACTACAAGTATGAGGGGTCGCCGCCTGGCTGCGTACCTGGTGCGCCACCGCCAACGAATCCGCCACCGCCAACAACAGATCCGCCGCCGACAACAGATCCACCACCGCCAACAGATCCAACAACGACAACTTGTGCTGATAAGCCTTGTGCTGATGCTTGCTTGACGGGGTGCGTATACCACCACTGTGGTTCTAGTTACGCCAACCCCTCAGCACGCTACCGCACTTCCTGCTACAGCAGAGATGACGGGCAGTGGTGTGCCAGTGCTGGACAAGGACGCAATGATGTCTGCCAAGAGAAGTCGATTGAACCACCTGTAGAGCCGCCCGCAGAACCACCCGCAGAGCCATCTACGAGCAGCGCGGCCAGCCAATGTTGTGATGCAGGTTTCAGCTGCAGCGCTTGGCCTGGCAAGGCCGACATCTTCTTATGCCGCACGGGCGCGGGGGCTGTCAGTCCTCAATCACCCTGCTGCCAAACCAGTGCCTACGAATGCGAATTCTGGCCGGGCCGAGCAGTGGCAGTCATTTGTTTTAGCCGCTGAGAAATGTCCTAGCTCTACCTGCAGAGCTGCGGCCTAGTCACAGTACTTGACGATGTTGACCGTCTGCTTAACTTTCAGCGTAGTGCTCGTGACTTCCCACGTATCCTTTTCAGTGCGGTTGCAGTTGGTATAGATATCACCTGCTTCGGCTTTAGCTTCAGCAGTGAAAGTAGTCTTGCCACTTGATTCATAGCCATAGCGCAAGCTCTCACAGCCATCGGGAGCGAAGCCAAGCTTGTTTTTGAAATCGTTATCGCTGCACTTATGCGTTCCCCCGACCTTACCCACGCTAACGCCCTCAGCATATTCATTCCACTCAGCACGATAGATGCCCTGTAAGGAAGCTATGTGGCCGAGATTGACCTTTGCCTCTGCCATCCGCCCCCTAGCGACGAAGGCTTGATAGCGCGACAACCCCAGCGAGGTAAGGATAGAGACAATGCCAACCGCCACCATCAGTTCGACAAGACTGAAAGCTTGCCGCGGTTTTTTGTTGTTGCTAACCATGCACCCCCCTGTCTATGGCATCGGCATTTAGAGCCTGCTGCTCCAATATCTTTTGTAAGACACGGTTATGATAGATAAAACACTACGATCGCTGGATGTTAAACTAGGCAAGAGCCTCGATATTGCCTAATCTCGCAATCACCTTACCCTCCCCAGGCGCAAAACGCCTGATCGCCACCATCCACACCCAAAGAATAGCGGTTGAGAACTACTCCAAATAGCGTAGTATAGCGACATGGTTATCTTACTTGCGGGCGGGGATAGAAAATCACAACGACGCGATATTAAAAAAGCCAAACTATACTGGAGGAGTTATGGCGAACAGGCACAAAGATTTTGATAGACTGTTGGCGGCAAAATTAAAAAATTTAGAGCTCGCACAGTCTTATGTCATTCACTTACTTAATGAGGAAAAGCTCAGTCTTAACGCGGCTTTTTTGTATCGCTCGCTTACTAGCTCGCTTCGCTCGCTACGCGCTGCTTTTTGTATCGCTCGCTTTCTAGCTCGCTTCGCTCGCTACGCTGCTTTTTGTATCGCTCGCTTCCTAGCTCGCTTCGCTCGCTACGCTGCTTTTTGTCCCGCTCGCTTTCTAGCTCGCTTTTTGTCCTCAGGCATCTCGCGATTGCGTTCAAGCTTGTCATCAGACCACTCTGCCTATCCTCAAACCTCTTGGCTGTCGCGTTGAGACTTGCCCACCGAGAGCCACATGAACGGCACGGAGAGACCGTTCGCTGCGCTGCGGCTTTCTGTATCGCTCGCTTCCTAGCTCATCGCTACGCGATGCTTTCTGTATCGCTCGCTTTCTAGCTCGCTGCATGTTCTCAGGCATCCTGCCATTGCGTTCAAGCTTGACCTCAAGCCTCTTTGCTTGCCCTCAGACCTCTCGCGGTTGCGTTGAGGCTTGTTCTCAGATCTCTCGTTATTGCGTTCACGCTCGCTTCGCTCGCTACGCTGCTTTTTGTCCCGCTCGCTTTCTAGCTCGCTTCGCTCGCTACGCTGCTTTTTGTATCGCTCGCTTCCTAGCTCGCTGCTTGTTCTCAGACCTCCTGCGGTTGCGTTCGAGCTCGTCATCAGACTTCTTGCGGTTACGTTCATGCTTGCCTACCGAAAGCTCCATGAACGGCAGGGCAAGACCGTTCGCTGCGCTGCGGCTTTCTGTATCGCTCGCTTCCTAGCTCATCGCTACGCGATGCTTTCTGTATCGCTCGCTTTCTAGCTCGCTGCATGTTCTCAGGCATCCTGCCATTGCGTTCAAGCTTGACCTCAAGCCTCTTTGCTTGCCCTCAGACCTCTCGCGGTTGCGTTGAGGCTTGTTCTCAGATCTCTCGTTATTGCGTTCAAGCTTGCTCACCGAGAGTTCCATGAACGGCACGGCAAGACCGTTCGCTGCGCTGCGCCGTGGCGCGCGGCTTTTTGTAACGCTCGCTTTCTAGCTCGCTTTTTGTCCTCAGGCATCTCGCGATTGCGTTCAAGCTTGTCATCAGGCCCCTCTCTGCTTGCTCCCAGACCTCTCGGCGGTTGCCCACACCTCATTGCCTACCAAGAGCTCCATGAACGGCACGGCAAGACCGTTCGCTGCGCTGCGCCGTGGCGCGCGGCTTTTTGTAACGCTCGCTTTCTAGCTCGCTTTTTGTCCTCAGGCATCTCGCGATTGCGTTCAAGCTTGCCATCAGGCCCCTCTCTGCTTGTTCTCAGGCTTCTCGCGGTTGCTCCCACCTCTTGCTCACAGAGAGATCCATGAACGGCACGGAGAGACCGTTCGCTGCGCTGCGGCTTTTTTGTAACGCTCGCTTGCTAGCTCGCTCCTTGTTCTCAGGCCTATCGATATTGCATTCAGTTTATTTTTTCGCACAAGGTATGTGCTTTCACTTAACTCAAGGAGAGTTTCTCGGTAGGTCTGCGCCTCGCCAAGACAACGGAGGTTTGTGCTAAGAAGGGTCTTTGCCCCTCGTTATTGCGTTCAAGCTTGCCCCCAAGCCTATCCCTTGGAGACCAGGGCCTTGATAACCTGTGCGGTTTTGTAGAAATCATCTACGTAGTAGTTCCCGAAGCTACTCTCAACACCAGCGATATCCATGATGGTGCGCACGACATCCCTGGCCATCAGGGCTCTGTTGGTCGTGCCTGGCTGATGTAGATAACTAGCACTCTCCATGGTGTCCGCATCAATCTGCAGGGGACCCGATTCATAGCCTTCTTTTAGTGCAATCTTTTGTCCTAAGTCTAAGCTGCCGTCCCCGATGTTCACCAGCTTATCGAGGGGATCGGCAAAAGCTGCGAGTAGCTCTTCGTCGCGGCCACTGTTGAGTTTCGTAAAATCAGCCACGTGGGGGTAGCGCGTAATCGGATCACTTGCTCCTAGCCATCTCCCTGCCTGCACATTTTTCCCATAAAAAATGTAGTTATTGTTGAAATAGTAGTGCCCGTTGCCAAACTGACCCACCCGATTATCGCTGTCGTTAAAGTTGTTTGACCTACCGAACTCGCTACTGACCACGATAGTCAAAACATCTTTCCATTTGCGATTTTCATCGTACTGTTCATTCTCCATCTTGGTAATGAACGCGGCAAGATCTGCCATCGTCAGCTGGGTAAGTTTGAAATAGCTCATATCGTCTGCATATTGTGGATCATGATAGTAGTATCTGTGTGCATCGAAACCACCAAAACCCTGGCTTTGACCGACACAGACGGTAAGCACCCGTGACATGCCGCTCTTAATAAGTAACCGGCACGTTTCAAGTTGCGCCAGGAGATTGAGCTCGATAGATCTGGCATCACCAGCTTTAGGCGTAAAGTTCAATTTTTTCAGATTTTCTTTCGCATTCCCCGCCATCTTAAACGAGGCTAAGTACTCGTCGAGAATAGCGCTTTGCCCCTCGCCTAGCCCGTACTTAGCTTGCAAGGCACGTGCGATGTGCTCAGCATATTCGAATTTTAAGCCTATATCGCCTGCGCCCTTATCTGCTAGCGCTCTGATGGTTGCAAAGGGCACTTGCACCGCTGGTTTGGGATTGCCTTCATTGGCAGTAACATAGGCAGCACGGCCAAGCACAAGATTATCGAGCGGCCTTGCTCCATATTTTGTTTCTAACTGCTGGGCTAACACTCCCGCCACATGTGAACCTTTGCGATCGCTGCTGCCGCTATAAATTTCTTCGTTTGCCAAGCCATGAAACGTGCCGGTCATAAATACACCACGCAACACGCTCATTTTTGCTGCATGCTCAGCTAGGGAGAGTGCCGCAGGGCCTAAGCGAATGCTGCTGTCAGATGGAGATTGATAGTAGTAGTCATCTGCTTTTGCTTTATCGTAAGGCAAGGCACAGAAGTAACCATTAAGCTCAATTGAGTCGGCCCATTTATTCTTACCCCCCGTAAGGGCAGCTTCAATATCATTCCGCAGACGTTGCTGTTGTGCGGGAGTTGTCTGATCGCCAGACAAAAAACTACTGTACTGATCGCCAAGAGGAAACGTCATCACGGCGCGGTTATGACTATCCTTAATCTTGTTGATAGTATCAATGCTCGGATAATCGGTGGTGACGGTGTGATGCACACCACCTTTCAGCTCAACAAAAATAAAAAAGTGCTCATCATCATTAGCTGTGCTAGTCTCACCAGCCTGCCCTAACAGCGGCGAAGTAATGAGCGGGTAAGCGCCCGCAGTGCCGATAATATTTCTTAAATGGGCGATGAGCTCGCGTCGAGAAAATTTCATCTTAGTTTTCCTTTTCAACCATTTGTAAATTGATATAGAAGGGGCCACTCAGCATGAGCGTGTAAACCACCTTAACCCAAGCCTGGTGATCGCTTGCCAGGGGATCTTTGGAGTTACCCCCTGTATCACAGTCGGAACACTGTGGACGAGGGACACCTTCACGCGGACCGAGGTTAGGGATAAAAACCTCATCTAATAAATATTGTGCCGCATGCATGCCTTTATCGGGGATAGGGAGCTTCTCATCTATCGCCATATTCAAGAAGTCACCGATGTCTTGAATATTGTGCATCAGGCGTTTGCGCTCTTCATAGCTAAACTCTGTAAGCTCTGTATCTTTATCTGTATCATCTGTCTCTGCCGCTTTTTTGTAAGCTTGGTTGCCTTTTTTATAATACATCCCCAGTGTTATCCCGTCGTCACAGTCGCACCACTGCTGGTTGTCATCCCTATAGCAGGCATCCTCAGCACAGCCATGGTCGGGGTTTTCCTCCGTGTCAATTCCACCGCTGAATAAGAAGCTCCTGCTATTATTACTATTTTCGGATGCTTCTTTATCTATGAGTAGGCGGCTCAACCAAGCTGAGACGAGATCCAGTGCCAGCACATAACCGCTAGTAGGTCTTTCGAGAGTCGCTTTCATCAGTAGCTTGTCGGTGCCACCATATAGGGGGCCGAGTTTTGTGATGTACTCGTGTTTGCCATCAGATATATTCATCCCCCAGGATTTTTCTACGGTGTTCTCTATTTGCGTCGGAGTCTTATACCACGTCCTTACTTCATCTGCTCCGGCCCCCGATTTAACCTGGGTAATCTCTTCCTCCCCACGAAAGCACGCGCTGCACAGCAGCACTATGATGGTGACCTGTAGTTTCATGGCGTTGTCATCCTATGTATTTTCTGGTGATCGATCGTTGCACAGCTGCTACTTAGCTCAGGCAATTTTACGCCCTTTTCCTCGGCTTTTCTCTCGATGAAACATTTAAAAATTTGGCGTGCTCCTGGATATGCATTTTCTGGGTAACCACCCATCGGCATCAGTATCCCAAACTCTGTGCTGTTGGTGCGGCGGTAAATGGTCGTTAGGAAGTCAGGGGAGATGTCTTCATTGAAGATTTCTTTGCTTGCATCGGGGTCTGTCATGAAAAGTTTTCCAGAACTAAGACTTTTATTACCATAGTGGCAGCGCGCACACACACCCTCGTTATTACGCTTGTCGCCCTCAATAGTACTGCTCCCGACTATACCCTTACCAAGGCTGTCAATAGAAACAAGGTTACTGGCACCCTTAGGTGAGTTGTACTGGCAATCTAAACTTTGTTGTGCGGCTCGTTCTTCTTTAACCATCGCCATAAGGGCATCCTCACCATTCCACTTATTGTCTTCCCCGTCCGGAATGAAATAGGCTCTCGCCTTGTCAGTGTTCAGCAAATATGTCAGCAGGTTCTGATAGCTAGTGAGATGCAAGGTTGCATCACTGATTTCCTTTTCACTGAGTGCTGCTTGACAACCAAATATCCTGTTCCAGGTATACTTGACCACACAGCTTTTAACTTTGGGGAGCTGGCTCAGCAGCTTTGCCAAGCCCGCCATGCCACCCACATTGTGCCCATAGTCATCGCCATCGCCATCGCCATAAAATTTTTCCTCGTAAAGATTGTAGTAGCCGGTGCCAATATTTTCCCGTAACGGCAACTTGCCTCCAGTGTCTTCTTGGAAAAATCTTGCGGCATTTAGCTGCACCTGCGCGCCACCATCTTCGTACTTCTGTCCGACACTCATTTTGCCAAAATAATTAGCTAGTGGTTGCACCATCTTGTGGCAATCGTAACAGCTTTTGTGACTCTGTGCATGCTTATCGTTCTTGGGAAAGTATTGGGCAACAAACTCGTCAACATCATCACCCTTTGGGCCACCCCCATCTGCCGTCGCTTGATCGGGAGAGATGCCCTCACAAAACCAGCTGTGGTAGATAATTCTGGCGCGGTGCAGATGCTGGTTGTTATCCGATATATAGTGTGTCGATAGCCACAGGGGACTGGCATGCAAGCCCTGCAGCTCTGCGGGGAACATCACCTTGAGGAAGCCCTTATAAGTCTCTCCCGATAGCTTACCGTCGCTTGGCGCGGCCACCTCGATAGGTGTCGTACTACCCTCTGACAAGTGTAGCGAGCTATAGAGTAGCAGGGCTGTATCAATCTGGATCTCATCCCAATCAAACTTTGGGCTATAAGATGGTTTTTCTTGCTGCTCTTTACTACTAGCACCTTGTTGTACTGCGCCACCAGCAGGGTCTTTTTCTTTTTCAACGCAGTGGCTGTTGTTATCTTGCTTGTCGGCTGTCGAGCAAAAACCTTCCTCAAACAGGGTGGTATAGTCACCGTCTATGCGTTGACAAAATTCCGTGTCTTGTGCAGCAATACTAGCACAGCAACGATCTTTGTAGATGCTGGTGAACTTGCGTGCCTTGTACCTATATTCTCCGTCTTCAGGATACCCAAGGCAGGCGTTGTTATTGGACGGATCCGGGTCAGAGCGGTGCTCAGCTTCAGGATGTAGCACTGCTTGCAAGAAACTGGCACACTTGCTACGTGTACGTGTAGTAGCATTATCGTCAGTGAGGTATTTTGTACAGTTCCTGAGTTTTATCATATTTAGGGGCAGATAACGATCACGATAGGTGAAGATATCCCAGTAGTTATCTGAACGTGCCACATCTGCCATCTCCAGCTTGAGTGAGGCACGATCAAATGCATCGGTGTATGCTGTTTCTGCTCCTAACAGCAGGCGATCCTCATGAAAGTGCCAGAACCCCTCCTGATAAAACGTATCTGAGCCCAAGATAGCCGCGATCTGCTCTGCATATGTTTTTGTCTTCAAGTTCGCGTACGTATCATCACCGAAGGTGGATGATTTTTCATTCAGCCCAGGCTCTCTGCCGATGAGCTTGAAGAACAGCCATCTAAGCTGCCCGGTTGCCGCCTCATCTACGGGAGAATCAAGCACCTGTGCCGCAGGCGGCTCGCCTTTGCAGGCAACCAAGCAAGCCGCGACGATGAGCAACCGCATAATACCGTGCCATGCTTGTCGGCCAGTGCTTACCCTAGCTTGTTCCATGTCCAGCTCCCTACATTAAGAATACCTGTAACTCGCCATCTACCTCAGCGAAGACGATGTATTTATTATTGTTAGCGAGTGTTGCGTAATCCGCATCAGCCGCGGCCGAAGCTTTGAGTCGGGTTTTCACGCCGTCAGCATCAGCATAACCGACGAGTTCACTGCTGGTTTTAGTCCTGTCGTAGAGAAACACCCAAACTTTGCCGCGGTAGCCATTGAGGTTAGTAACAACGCTTTTGTTCACAGTGAGATGGAAGGGAGGGGATGGTGCTGCGGCGATGGTTAATTCTGCACTCTCTCCTATCTTCTTGCTACTTCCGCTACCTGTGGTGGCATACAACTTTGAGCCTCCGCATGTTGGTAGTCCCATATCTGGTCGTAGCAGAAAAAGACGACCATCGCTGTTACTGGCGAGGTTATCAGAGGTTCGTCCATAGGTGATGGCAGTGCCTGCCGCGGGAAAATGCACGAGCACTGAGCTGCCTGGCCGTTTTTGACACGACAAGCGCAAGCTCACCTTTCCTGCCAGGCTCGCATTATCTTCTGACACTCGGTAGACGAGTGCTTGGCTGAGTGCTGCCTCAACGACTGCTACTGTCAGCTGTAAATTGCCGAAAACAAAAGGTGTGGCAGCACTGGTCAAATATACATTACCATGCCAAGCACTTGCGGTGGCTGAACATTCGATGGCTGGCTCACCCGCAGTGTGGGCGAAGCCTAGATTTATGCGCACCGTGCCTTCGGCCTGCCCTGCGGCGATGACGTACTGCACTAGGCTATTGTGGTCGCCACAAGACCAGTTTATGTCCGCAGTCACGCGGTTATCAAAAAAAGCACTGCCCTTTTTGATGAGCTGGCCGTCATTGTCGAGAAGTGACACCTTAACATCGACGCTAGAATCTAGATCGCCAGGGGTTATGTTGGAAAATTCTAGCTTAATATTATGTTTCCCTTCTTCGTTAGCGCCAAAACCAAACTCGTCTTCGAACCTTACTGAGATAGTGCGCTCTTCTTTGTCGATGTGATGAAAGTAGGGGACGACAGCTGTCGCGGTAACTTTGCACGAGGCATACTTTACCACGTTAAGCCCGCTCAGCGCGGCTTCGCCTTTAGCTGCGTTAGCGGCAATAGTCGCCTTAACCTGACCACTGCCATCATCGTCACAATCCCAGCTTAAGTCGACCGCAACGGCTCTGTCATAAGCAAGTTCACCTCTTTTTACCGCCCGCTCGTAGAAGCTACCTTCTCCCTCGTCTATTCTTCTTACGACCTCAATGGTAAGTGATGTGTCACCAGCTTTAGAGTTTATCCTTAGCGCATAATCAGCTACCCTGCAGTTACCGCGGTAGTCGATCAAACCCTGTTCTATACATGATGCTTCTGCTGGCATCGGCTCGCCGTCACTGCATCCACTGCTAAACAACGCAGCTACTATCGTCATAATTACCAAGTGCAATTGCATTTTTATTCCTCCTACTACTAGCTGTCTTGCTAGTTTACCACGACTAGATGCACACTTGTCTGCGCGGCATTTTCGACAAAAACTATGTATTCCCCCGCCGCTAGCGAGCCTTTAACCCCTGCATCAGTAGCTGCAGATGTTTTTAATTTTGTCGCACCACTAATGCCGCGTGCATCGAGATAACCGACGAGTTCACTGCTTCCTGTCGTGTCGAAGGTGAAAACCCGTAGCTTGCCTGTGTAAGACGCACCATTGGGGGTAACTTGTGCCGACCTGTTTAGGGTGAACGACGCGCGTGTGAAAACATTGAAACGACTGGACTCGCCATGTTGCCTGTCAAGATCTTCGCCCACCGCGGCCATCAGGACACAGTGGTTGCCCGCACCAACTATGAAAACACGCCCATCGCTTTTGCCGCTAACTCCATCAACCCATTTGCCATATTCTACCGAGCCCTTGTCTGCTGCTAGATGCACCAGCGTAGCATCATCACAGTCGTCACGAGATCCACTGCTGAGGTGCATATCGACGCGGTTAATTGCTGCAGCTGAATCCTTGTCAACAACGTCGTAAACGAGCGGCTTGCCGTCCTCCTGGCTGGTGATGGTGAAGCTCAATTCACGGCTTACTGCGTACGAACGTGCACCGATGACAATTTTACGCACACCTATTGAGACTGCATCTCCACTCGTTGTAGTGGTGGTGACCTTGCCATCGATACCCTCTGTTCGGGAAGGAATTCCAGAGTATGAGCTCAAGTCGCAGGTGATCGTCTTGTCTGCTGGTCGGCCTAACAATTGCATCGTCGCGGTGGCCTCGCCCTTGTTCTTCCCCACCTCGATAGTTGACATAGGACTCCCTCTTCCGGGGCTACAGAGCCACTGTATGACGAGATCAAAATCCAGATCAAAGGCATCATCCCCCTGTTTAAGTGCGCTCCCGTCGCCTTTAACGATTGCTACTTTTGCATCAACGAGAGTAGCACTACTGCCCGCGGTTATTTTGGTTACCGCAAGTTTCGCCGTAATAACCCCCTCCGCGGTGTATTTGATCGTGAACCTCCGTACCGCGCCGCTATCTTCTTCCCCAGCCTGGTGTTTCCCATCTGCTTTTTTCCAAAATTCCTCTCTGTGAGACTGCTCACTCAGCGCCTCGGCCCGCGTCCTATCGTCGTCAGCCGCGGGGATAATTTCAACTGAGTTGGCTGCTAGCCAACATTCTAAATCGAAGTCAGCGGAGGGCAGGGGTAAGTCGTTGAATGTGTGGCTACTGCTGCCGCTACCCTTGGCGAGGCTGATCTTTATTTCTCCATCGCCAGCTGGTCTATAGTCGGGCTCACCTTTATCGTTGAACATGGCTGACTTTTTTTGGCACTGCCACGCTAGACTTATCTCGGCCTCAGCGTCAAAAAATGCATCGCCCGCGGTGACTTCGTTGCCGTCATATAAAACCGTGACCTTGACCTCGAGAGACGACGCGGTGTCGCCAGGGGTTACCTTGACAATCTCAAGCAGACCGCTATGCCTGCGCTCAGTATCGGCAGCATCGCTGTCCGAAAACTCAGGGCCATCACAGCCACTCAACACCGAACAAAAAACGGGGATGAGAATAAATTTAAGGCTTGATCTTAATAGGTTAGGTACTATAGTGCTCTGCTCTGCTCTGCTCTGCTCTGCTCTGCTCTGCTCTGCTCTGCTCTGCTCTGCTCTGCTCTGCTCTGCTCTGCTCTGCTCTGCTCTGCTCTGCTCTGCTCTGCTCTGCTCTGCTCTGCTCTGCTCTGCTCTGCTCTGCTCTGCTCTGCTCTGCTCTGCTCTGCTCTGCTCTGCTCTGCTCTGCTCTGCTCTGCTCTGCTCTGCTCTGCTCTGCTCTGCTCTGCTCTGCTCTGCTCTGCTCTGCTCTTGCGATCGTTGTGACTATCATTCACTGTCCTTCCTTTAGCCGTTACATCACGCATCGGGATACAGGCACGACAACTTTAGAAATTTTTACATGTTCTTTTGGTTCAAGCTTCTACAGGGGCGGCTCAGTAGGCATAGCTGGCTTGTTCTTCCCAACGCACGAGGCGAGTGGAGATGGATTCGTCGGCTTCGTGCTGGGCAGTGAGCAGGCGGGAGAGATTGAGGAACAGGTAAAGGCTTTTCAATTCTCGGCCGCGCAGCGTGTAGTAGACATGTTGCCAGTAGTCGGCAAGATCGACAGCACCACAGTTGTCCACTTGGGCGAGATAGTCGCTCGGCTCGACCCGCATGCGGGCGGCGGCGAGTGCCGCGGCATGCAGCAACCTGTGTCGCCACGTCTCCGACAGGGGGGTATGAGCCTGCCAGACGGCAAACACGAACGGCAAGCCTGTCACGTCTTTCCACATTTTGCCAAGATCGAGCGTTTCGGTAAACCTAGCCGTCGCTTGCAAAGCCTCGTTGCCAATTAACAGCTGCACCTGTGCGTCATGTTCATAGGGAACATGCTCAGCGAAGTAGCGGTAGTTTTCCTCTCCAAACCACAGCTGATAGAAGACATGCAGTAAGGCATTGCTGGTGGCTGAGTGCGGTGACAGCTTGAACAGCGGCAGTGGCATAGGCGAGCTGCTGGTCGCCGCCTGCATGCGTATAGCTCGTGCCAGGCCACGCAGGTCATGTCCATAAGCAGACACCGCTTCCCGACAGAGACGGGCGAGCGTGGCGTTGCGGGCGACGATGGCTTGGTAGAGTTCCTGCTGTCCAGCATTGAAGCCAAGATAGACACTCTGCACCCGCCCATCGCAAGCTAGCCCCAATGGCAGCGCCATGTCGAGCTGGAGGTTGCTGAGCAGGCATACACTAGAGGCTGGCGCAATGGCAACCTCGTGTGCCAACAGACGGCGGTTGATGTGCCGCGGCGTGCCACAGACCAAGCGCAGTTCCTTCCCCCACACCCGCTGCAATTCCAAGCGCATGGGGAGCAGATTCCAGTAGTCAAGCCAGCCAATCGTCAGTTTGCCGTCGTTGTCTCTACCGTCGTTCACTGCGTCTCTGCCAGTGTTTGCAGGAAAAGCTCAAACCGCTGCAGAGTGCTGTCGATGTCCGTCTCCTGATGTGCTGTTGAAATGAAGCCTGCCTCAAAGGGCGAAGGAGAAAAATTCACCCCCCGCGCCAGCATGGCGTGGAAAAAGCGCCGAAACAAGTGCTGATCGCTAGCCTGCGCCTGCCCGCTATCATAAACCCGCGCTGGTGTGAAAAACAGCCCGAACATGCCACCTTCAGCATCGGCTGTCAGAGGCACACCGTACTCCTGCGCCAACATCGTCGCCCCGCGCGTCAAGCGTTGCGTCAATGCGCCCAGCTGGGCATAAGGGCGGGTGCGTTCCAAAATTTCCAATGTCTTCAAACCACAGGCGACCGCGAGCGGATTGCCCGACAGTGTCCCTGCCTGGTAGACCGGGCCGCAGGGCGCGAGCATCTGCATGATGTCTTCTCTGCCGCCCAATGCCGCTAGTGGCAAGCCACCGCCGATGACCTTGCCCAACACCGTCAGGTCAGGGATAACCCCAGTCAAGGTCTGCACTCCACCCCAGGCGACCCGAAAGCCCGTCATTACCTCGTCGCCAATCAACAGCGCGCCATGTTGTGAACACAGCTCCTGCACCGCGGCGAGATAACCGTCGCGTGGACGAATAAACCCGCAGTTGCCGACGATCGGCTCGATGATTAGTGCCGCAACCTCACCCTCATGCTGTGCCAACACTTGGGCTAGTGCCGCACTGTCGTTGTAGGGCACGAGCAGTGTATCCTGCACCACCGCGGCAGGCACTCCCGCACTGCTGGCTACACCGTGTGTCAGTGCACCAGAACCTGCTTGCACCAACAGCAGGTCGGCATGCCCGTGATAACAGCCGCGGCATTTGATGATCTTGTTGCGTCCCGTATAAGCACGTGCCAAGCGCAAGGCCGTCATGCAGGCTTCCGTGCCGCTATTGACGAAACGCAACTTTTGCATTGCAGGCAGTGCCGTTTGAATCTTCTCCGCCAGCTGTGTCTCACGCACCGTTGGCGCACCGAAAGTCAAGCCATCACGTGCTACCTGTGCGACACACTCGACCACCGCCGCGGGGGCATGACCGAGCAGCGTTGCGCCATAACTGCACACATAGTCGAGGTAGCGATTGCCGTCGATGTCCTCAACATACGCACCTTGACCGCGCCCCAGACAGAGTGGCTCACCTCCCACTGCGGCGAAAGAGCGCACGGGAGAATTGACCCCGCCGACCAGCACCTGTCCCGCGGCCACCGCCGCGCGGCGTGACTTGTCTCGGTTCATTTGCGTTCCCTAGTTAAGCTCAACCACTTTGTTGCTCAGCTTCAGTTCCGCTAACAGCGTCCGAGAGGCAGAGCGTGCATCCTGTAACGATGAAAAGATCCCTTTGCGAATGCTCCAGACGGTGGTGTCCCCTCGCCTGATCTCACTGTAAAACGCCCTGACCTTGTTTTTCAAGAGCTTTGCGATCAACAGATCGGCCTCGCCCTTTGAGTGTGCTGTGGTCAATTCCAGCGTGTAGACCTGTGCCACCTGCTTAGCGGGCTTGACGCGCCGCTGTTCATCCAATCCTCCGCCGATACTGCGATAGAAAACAGGTGGTGGCCTGTCGTCGCCACTCAGGGCGGCGAAGATACCACCTTCCTTGCCCTTCATGGTCAGATAGAACAGGGCAACCAAGGCGGCAAGAAAACACACGAACGTCAAGATGGTTTTGAAAATCATGCCCCCCTCTTTACATATCACCAAAAATCTGCGCACAATTGCGTGGCCGTTATCTCTATTTTAACCGCAAACCGAGCGCACGTGTCAGAAAATACTTGGATGCAGTTGAGGGGTGTGCGCACCAACAATTGCAAGAACATTTCCGTGCACATACCCCTGCAACGCCTCACCTGTGTGACAGGCGTATCGGGGTCGGGCAAAAGCTCGCTGGTGTTTTCCACCCTGCATCAGGAAGCACAGCGGCGTTTCACCGCTAGCCTCTCGCGTCAGGAGGGACGCGTGCTGCGCCTGCAATGCGAAGCACGCCTCACCGCGGCGCACAACCTGCCACCATCGATCGCGGTGCGCCAGCAGTACAGCAAGAAAAACCCGCAGGCGACGCTCGGTTCATTGACCGAGGTCAGCGATTTCTTGCGGCTGCTGTTCTGCCAACATGCACAACTGCATTGCTATCGCTGCGGGCAACAGCTTGCTCCCGCCACACCTGCTGCCGCGGCACACACTATAGTTGCGCGCTGCGCCGCCGCCAACATCGTCGTTGCCGCACCACTGCGTTTCCAGCGTGGCGATCGGCAACTGCTGCTCACGCATCTACGGGAGCAGGGCCTGCACCGCATCGTCGACGCACAGGGCGAACGCATCACTGTGCCCGATCCTGCCGCCAGCGATGCCTACTACGTCGTTACGGCGCGGGTGCGGGCTGAGGCAAGCAGTAGTGCTCGGTTGCAGGAAGCGGTCAGCACCAGCTATCGCCTTAGCCACGGGCGTGTCTTCGTGCTGAGCGACACGGGAGACAGCTTTACCCTCACTGCCAACAACGAATGCCTCGACTGCGGCGTGTGCATCGACTCGCCTGTGCCGCTGCACTTTTCGCCCTATCACCCACTAGGTGCGTGTCCAGCTTGTCAGGGCCGCGGCTGTCCAGCGTGTAACGGCGAACGCCTGCACCCGCGTCACCGTGCTTATCGCCTGCATGGGAAAACTTTTGGCACGATGCAGCGTCTGACGGTGCAAGCCCTAGAGCGGTGGTTGGCAACACACTGGTGCGATCGTAATGGTATTTATGAGGAATTGCAGCAACGCCTGCGCTATTTGCGCCGCCTACAAATAGACTACCTGACGCTGGCACGGGAAGCGGTATCGCTATCGCAGGGTGAATTGCAGCGAGCCAGGTTGGCACTATGCCTGGGCACGGAACTCGTCGACACGCTCTACTGTCTGGATGAACCGACCAGTGGTTTACATGCTGCAGACAGTCGGGGCATGTTTAAGTTACTGCGGGAGCTGCAGCGGTGCGGCAACACGGTCGTCGTCGTCGAGCATGACCGTTATTTTGTGCGACAGGCGGATCACCTGATCGTCATCGGCCCGGCGGCGGGAGCGAGTGGCGGGCAGGTCGTCTACGCAGGTTCACCCCGTGACTGGCATAGTGCTCCAGTCGAAATCAAGCGTGCCAGGCTTGACACGGCGAGATCTGAGCTTAGATTCATCACCGTCACAGGGGCGCGCACGCATAACCTGAAGAACATAACGGCCAGGATACCATTACAGCGGCTGACCTGTGTATGTGGGGTCAGCGGTTGTGGGAAGTCAAGCTTGATACAGCACACCCTCTACCCTCTGCTCGCCAGCCAATTGGGGCAAGCACTGCCGCCCGACAGCCACCCGCGGGCGCAGCAGGTTGCCTGCCAAGCTCGTGTCGGTGCAGTTATCATGCTCAACCAGGGATTAAGCACGAAGCATAGACGTGCCAGTGTTGCCACTTTTCTTGGTATCTTCACGCAGTTGCGGGAGCGATTCGCGGCTCTTGCCACGGCCCGGCGGCGGGGTTTCGGCAAGGCCTGGTTTAGCTTCAACACCAAGCAGGGGCGCTGCTCAGCCTGCGAGGGGCTAGGATTCAGGGAGAACGATCTTGCCCAGCTCGGCACGGTGCGAGAACAGTGCCCTGTCTGTCGCGGGCAGCAGTTTCGGGACGAGGTGTTGAGTGTGCGTTTGCAGGGCAAAAACATCAGTGCCGTGTTAGCCATGACCTTGCTGGAAGCACGGGAGTTCTTGCAGTTGCGGGAGAGCATGACCGCGGTGCTCGATCAAGGTATTGCGTTGGGACTCGGTTATCTAACCCTAGGGCAGGCCTTGAGCACGCTGTCGGGGGGAGAGATGCAGCGTTTGCGGCTGGTCAGAATGTTTTTGGCGGAGCAGGCCGCGACGGTGGTTATCTTTGACGAACCTTCTGCAGGGCTTGCCGATCAAGATTTAGCGGTGTTCTTGCGGCAAGTCGAACTGCTGATTGTCGCGGGGCACACGGTGATCATCATCGACCACCATCTGCAACTCATCGACTGTGCTGATTGGATCGTGGAACTGGGGCCTCATGCGGCAGAGCAGGGGGGAGAGATTGTTTTTAACGGACCACGGGCTGATTTTCAGCACTGTAATTCAGCCACGGCGGCTTTGCTGCGGGAGGAAGGCGCATGCCCACGGTGAATGTCAGAGATCTCACCGCGCGCAAACGTAACGGGGTGAAGATTACCATGCTTACCTGCTACGACTATACGTTTGCCCGCCTGCTCGATCGTTGCGGCATTGACGTAGTATTGGTAGGCGACAGTCTCGGTAACGTGATGCTTGGCTACGAGGACACGACACAGGTGCGGCTCAGCGATATGTTGCATCACGTGCGGGCGGTAGCACGAGGCTTGACTGTGCCACTGCTGTGTGCGGATATGCCGTTCCTTACCTATCACGCTGAGGTAGGAGAGACGTTGCGCACTGCTCGCCGTCTGGTGCAGGCGGGGGCTAAAGCTGTTAAACTGGAGGGTGGACGGGAAATTTGCCCACAGGTGCAAGCCTTGGTGCAGGGCGGCGTGGCGGTGATGGGGCATCTCGGATTTACGCCGCAGAGCGTGCATCGTATTGGCGGACATGTCGTGCAGGGGCGGGGCGAAGATGCAGCTCAGCGGTTGCGTGCGGATGCGCGGGCGTTGCAGGATGCAGGTGTGTTTGCGTTGGTGCTGGAACTAGTGCCCGCGGTGTTGGCGGCAGAGATAAGTGCGGTGTCAGCAGTGCCAGTGATCGGCATTGGCGCGGGACGGCAGTGTGATGGGCAGGTGTTGGTGTTGCACGATCTGCTCGGTTGTGATGCTGAATTTACGCCGCGTTTTCTCAAGAAATACGAAAATCTGGCGGCGCGGGTGCAAAATGCCGTGCAAAATTTTGTTGGTGAGGTAAAAGATGGCTCGTTTCCAGAGCAACGACATGAATATGAGTGAGAGCGGGTGAGCATGAGCAAGCATGATTATTACGAGTTATTAGGGGTTGACCGCAGTGCGGACGAGAGCACCATCAAGTCGGCATATCGCAAGAAGGCGCTTGAATATCACCCCGACCGCAATTCCGACCCGAAGGCAGAGGAACTGTTCAAGCAGTGTGCAGAAGCTTACGAGGTGTTGAGCGATCGCAATAAGCGAGCACGCTATGACCAGTTTGGGCATGCGGGCATGTCGGGGCAAGGCTTTCAAGATGTCAGCGATGTTTTTTCCAGCTTCAGCGATATTTTTGAGGATTTTTTTGGTTTTGGCTCAGCGTTTGGTTCTTCTTTCGGACAGCGTCGAGGTCGAGGTAGTGCCGTCAGGAAAGGTGCGGATCTTGAGTATGAGTTGCACATCGATTTTCGTGACGCGGTGTTTGGCGTGCAGAAGCAAGTCGCCTATCGTCGCCAGATTACCTGCACGCGTTGCCACGGCACACGTTGTCGAGATGGGGCAAAGCCTGCGAGCTGTGCGGCGTGTCATGGCAGTGGCCAAATGCGCAAGACGCAGGGTTTCTTCAGTATTGCCACACCTTGCAGTGCTTGTGGTGGTGTGGGAGCAGTCATCAACGATCCCTGCTCGCGCTGCCGCGGTAAAGGACATGTCTCGGAGGAAAAGCACATCACGGTCAAAATTCCGCCAGGCATCGACGATGGCATGCGTTTACGGGTCGGTGGTGCAGGTGATGGCGGACGTGGTGGCGGGGCTAACGGTGACCTGCATGTGCTGTTGCGGATCGGGGCTAGCAAACGCTATCGGCGGCGCGACCACAATCTGTTCGTTAGCGAGGATATTGGCATTGCCCACGCTGCCCTCGGTGGCAAGATGCAGGTGAAGACGTTGACCGGAGTTGAGAACATCACTGTGCCTGCAGGTACACAGCACGGCGACCAAATAAGAATTCGTGGTCAAGGCGTGCCCGTCTTGGGAGGGTCAAGACATGGTGATTTGATCGTTGAACTAAAGGTAGTAGTGCCCCGCAAACTCAAGCGGGAACAGCGTGAACTGTTGGAAAAATTCGCCACCCTCGGCGATGACCCCAGCCGTAAACACGACAGTTTTATGCACCGCATATTTTCGCACGATTAGCGGCACTATCGACGGGCCTACTGCAAGTGCCCACCGACGCGCACCACGCCTGTGCGTAGGTTTAATTCCAAAAACGGCTTTACTTAGCGCCAAGACTCGTCTATGTTCCCCCAAAAGTTCCTAGTGTAAGTCGGCCGCGTCGCAGGCAAAGCCAGTTGGGGTCGACGAAGAGGGGGGACGCACATGCGGGCAACGAGCTGTGTGGCTTTGCTGCTGTTTTGTGCCGTGCCGTTGCAGGCGGGCCAGCACGTCGATGCGCTGTTAGCACGCAGCGAGGCACGTCTGGGTGGTCTTGATGCCAACCTGCCACCCAAGCCACCGTTTGGTGAAGTGCTCATATCGCCGCTGAACGTCGCGACTTTTCTTGCTGGTGTAGGTGTAGCTGAAGGCATCAATTCCCAACTGCTCGACGACCCGATGAAGTTACAGGAATACTTTGTCTCGCTCGGCCAGCCGCTGACCTACATTGCTTTCATGATCTTTGACATGTCTCGCTACACGATCAGCCGCAGCCTGTATCCGTTGAGATCCAACCCGCACACTAATCGCCATCTTAATTTCATCGACAAAACGGGCGGCTACATTGCCCTCGCAGGGGCATCGACGGTTCTGCATCTGCTGTTTGAAATTATCTACTCGCCGCATTTCCACAAACTCCAAGCCGCAGACAACGCAGATACTTTTAAGCACAATTTAAATAATCTCTTGCGGGAAAATTTTCTCTCTACCGATCGCTGGATTTCCCGTGGCATCGGCACGACTACCCTGCTCGCCGCGGCCATCAGTCAAGGTTATGTGGCAGGCTTGCGTAGGCCCTGGCAGGAAAAAATTAAAAGCACCATCTATCGTGTCATCGCCAGTCGCCCGCTGGCTAGCGATGACCTAGTGCTGCGCGCCTCCTACGATGGACAGGGGCTCTACGTAGAAGACATTATCGGTAAGAAAGGTGGCACAATTACCCCTGCTGATCTCGCTAAATACAGACATCAGCCGATAAAATTAAAAAAAATAACCATCATGTTGCCGCGCTTCAAACTGAAAGGCAAGTATCTCGCCTTTACGGGCGCGACGGTCGGACTTGTGCTGCACGTGCTCGACATGGCACTGTTCATCGAATTCGATCACCTCTATACCGCCCTGCTCGAACAACCGCTGTGGCAGTTTATCTATGCCCAACGCATTGCCAAATTGAACGCCACTATCAGGGACCTCTGCGCGAGCTATTTCGCCCGTGTTGGTGCTGACGCGGACTCGGACGCGGACGCGGATGCGGCTTCTTTGCCGCCTGCTAGCTTTAGTTCCACGCCTGAGCTGCAAGAGTTGCGCACCCAGCTCGACCAGCTGTCGCAGAGTTGGTTCGATTACCGCATGCTGTTCGTTCTCAAACTGCTGATGAACCTGCGTAGCTGGCACGATGAACTCATCCGCCAAGATCGCCGCTTCTATCAACGCCTATCCTTCTATCGTTGGCTGCTCAAAGGCGGTGACTACCACGACGTGCAGTTTCTCTACAACAATCATAACTGGCATGCCGCACCGCACAGCAGTGAGTTCCAACGTAGCAAAACTAGAATGATCAAAGACATGCTCTATGGTTTTCGCCAGCTCGATTTTTTCAATTACAGCTTTTACGGCAAAACTATCGCCCACCAGCACTTCCCTGCCATCATTCCGCCGTCAAAACGCCAGCAGTATCCACACGGCACGCTCGCCCTACTCCAGCGTATACAGACAGAACGAACGGATTTCATCGCCATGTTCGAGCAGTGGGGACGGGCTTACGGAGAAGTATTTGAGCAGCAACGCCAACATTTTATTGCCCGCTACAACGCCAAGACACGGCAAGAGTTTAGCAAGATATACCTCACCGATAAGCACAGCATTGGTTCGCTGAAGCGCTTGCCTAGTAGCCCCTTCCTCGCCTTTGATCACGAGATTGACGATCTGCACCTGCTATTGCAGGCAGTATTGCCAAACAACCCCAGTGGTGCGCTTGCCGATCTTCTTGCCGCGTTGAAAAACTACTATGCCGACCTCAGCCTACGCCGTGAGGAAAGTTTTCTGCTTGACCACAAGGCTCAAGAAAACGCGCGGGTTGCCATCGCCGCGCACGGAGAAAAAATTCGCCAGCATCTTGAACAACTACCAGCCGCGCAACGCCCGCTGGCCAAGTTGCTGGTGGAACGCATCGAACTGACGATGATCTTTCGTTTCGCTTTCGTGTCACTTGGTTCTTATTTATTGCAGAGTGAAAATATTTATTTAGAACAGGAGGGGTAAGATGGTTCTCAAGGTTTTTTTTCTCACCGCGCTGCTAGCTACCGCGGTCAGTGTCAAAGCTCAGCAGTTCTTTGCTTCCGCCGCGCTTGCCGATACGGTCGCCACCGCAGAGGTCTTGCCGACCTTGCTGCAACAGCGTCATGACAAAGATGCACAGCTCGAGCTCGAATACCGCAGTGCACAGATCGTCAAGCAACTGGAAAATTCCGCCGACCTACCACAGTTGCTGCAACGCCTGCAGTTTTGGCAAGCCTTCAGTGCCACCCGACCAGCGCTACAGGAGTTTCTGCATATCGATGTCTTTGAACTCGCACACGCCCGCTGGCAACAACCTGACTGTAGCGTCCGCGAGACACGTTGTGCCAACATCACTTTTTTGCGCCACAACCCCTTTGTCTTCACGGCCCTCGCACATCTGCCGCGTGCCTATACGTATGTCAATGTTATACTGCCCCTCGCAGCCCCGCGTGCCGCGGCCCTCGCCGTCTTTGACATGCAACAAGCCGTGCGCGTGCTGTTCAGCATCACCGAGCCCCGTGATTTTTTCGGCAGCCTCGCGCTACTGCGTCGTGCCTTGCTCTACTACGGGCGGCCCTTGCAGGAGTTGGAAGCCCGCATCGCCCGACACAGCCACCGCCTGCTACAGCACACGCAGGTAACTCAAGCAACGTTGCTGGCCTTCACCGCGGCCATAAGCTGGAAAGCAGGATTTAAAAAACTACTGCGCACGCGGAAATTACCCCGACGCTTGCTGCCGTTGCTACTGCCATTGTCTGTCGCTTATCTCATCACCGAGCAGGCTTTTGCTGCCCCGCGCCAAAGATGGCTACAGGCAATGCAGTACTCGGATCAAATGCTGCTCTACCTCGTGCAGGAAAAATAATGCGGGATTTTTTCAGCCGCGCTTGCCTGCTCTGCGTATTTTTCTGCCATCAAGCCCTGGCGGTGGATTTCGAGACGCACTATCTAGGGCGCACCGACAATCCCCGCCCTGAATTCAGCCTCTGGCTACATCTCTACCAAGCTCAACTCAACGCTAGCCTTGCCGCCAGCCACTACCACCGCTTCCTGCTCCACGCACTGCTCGCCCTGCCGCCGCGCCGCTTGCCTGCTGTGCTCGCATTACCCCCGCCCCTCACCTTGCCCCCCGACGTGTGGGCGACGCAGGAACGTATCCTGCCTGCCGACCTGCTCCAGGCTGCGATGGCGTTGGCACTGCAGCAAGACCACCAGCCTTGGCCACAACATCTAGACCGACGCAGGCTGCGCGCACTCCTGTCTAGGCACATAAATTGGCGCGGCGAAAACGCTAGCCTGCAGGCGCATCTCGTCGCGCCACAAGAGCATGGCATGACCCTTACCCACCTGCTCGTGCGATCTGTGTTGCAAGCGTTGTGGCTCGAAGATGTGCGCTTGCAGCAGTTGCTGGAATTAGCTCAGCGCATGCCGACGGCACGGCAGTATGGTGTGGCGGAGCAACGTCGGGCTAGTGACGTGCTGCGCGTCCTAGGACTCGATGCTGGCAGGTGGCAGGAGTTGCAGTTGGACAACGCAGGGCGCGGTTTGCTGGAGCAATTGCGGCGCACTGAGCAGCGACAGCGACGCGTGCGGCAAGCACTCAGCGGTGGTGTTACGCTCGCGGCCGCGCTGCTGTTGAGCCGAGGGTTGTGGCGCTTGCGTGGCCTTGACGTGCGGGCGCTGTGGTCAAAGCGGGTGCTGGGCATGCATCTCGGCTATAGTGTGACGACACTGGCAGCACTTTATCCCGCGTGGCAATTAGGCCAGGTGGTAAAACGGAACGTGCAGCGCGCCCGACAAACTCCCGCGGATTTGCGCGGGCAAAGTGATTACCGCATTGCCTATCTCGCTTTTCTCTCCAATGCTCAAAATCTGCACCGCCAACAACGGATGTTGCGTACGCTCAACCGCTGTCTACGGCGGTTGCAAGCGCTATTTGCCGAAGGCGAGATCAACCTCAGGGTCAACACCCAACACAACCGCTATCGCATTGAACGTGAAGAGGGAAGTGTCAGCATTGCCGTGCCTTACAGTGCTAGCAGCGACGTGCACGTGGCACTGCAGCAAGTGATTGCATCCTACTACGGGGGACAGTTCCTAGCCTACGTTCTGCCTGCCGATGTCAGTTACTGCTACAACACGTGATTTCCGCATTTTTTTGTAACTTGCCAATATGTTGGCTGAATTTTTTGGCGATGCTTACTGTATGAGCACAAGCAGGGAGGCTTGGGGGCAAAGAGCAAATGGAGCACAATCACTACTTAGCACAAGTCTCCGTTGTCTTGGCACGGCACAGACCTGCCGAGAAACTCGACCTGAGCATGAATAAGCACATGCTTTATGCAAAAAAATAATCTGAACGCAATAGCGAGTGGTCTGAGAGCAAGCAGCGAGCTAGGAAGCGAGCGATACAAAAGGCCGCAGCGCAGCGAACGGTCTCCCCGTGCCGTTCATGGAGCTCTCGGTGGGCAAGCCTGCACGCAACAGCCGAGGAGCCTGAGAGCAAGCCTCAACGCAACCGCCGAGAGACTTGGGGCAGGCAGAGAGGGCGCGCAGAGTGGCCTGAGAACATGCAGCGAGCTAGGAAGCGAGCGATACAAAAAGCAGCGTAGCGAGCGAAGCGAGCGGAGCTAGAAAGCGGCAAAAGAGCAGCGTAGTGAGCGGAGCGAGCGTTACAAAAAAGCCGCGTAGCGCGTAGCGCACCATCGCCACCATCAAACAGAATTCCTCCGAGTAGCCAGCAGAGGCCTGATCCCCAAATCTTGTATAATTATCATATAAATTATGTTTTATATGAAAGGTTCGGCATAAAAGACATAATTTATATGGTATGTATGTGAAATTTGCAAAAAGGCAGTTCCAGAGAGAAGTAGTTCTGGTGTATAATTAACATAATGGATATGTCTATTATGTGAGGAAGGGTTTGTCAGCAAGAGAAAAACTCTACAAATACGCAGTTAGGCAACAGGGCATGTTCACGACTAAGCAAGCCGAAGCAGCTGGTTATCAGCGCAACAATCATCCATACCACGTGAGCAAGGGTAACTGGATTCGAGAAATGCGAGGCATCTACCGCTTGCCTATGTTTCCGCAGGATGATGAGGATGCCCAACTTGTTCTCTGGCATCTTTGGGCTAGAAACAGAGATGAGCAGCCACAAGGGGTTTATTCACATGATACAGCACTTAGGATCTACGATCTCAGTGATCTCATGCCAGCAAAGCTACACATGACGGTTAGCAAAGAGTTTCGGCGTTTCAATGCCATACCAGATATTCTTATCCTGTGGCGGGGAAGTCTTAACGCTTCTGACATTCGCCCCACGCGTGGCTTTGACGTTACCACACCGTTGAAAACTTTGCTGGACGTAGCAAGAGCCAAGCACCTCGAAGAAGCTCTGATTTGGCAGGCTGTGCAAGAGGCATCTGAGAGGGGGCTGATCAGTTCTAACGATGAGAAAAAAATCAGGAGCGCATTCTATGATGAGTAGAAAGTATCTGACCGCTGATGCTTTATTGCTGTCCCTTTCCGATCGTCTGAAGACGAAAGCAAAGTCAGGCAAGCAGGACATACAGCGGATGCGTCGGCAAATAGCTTTCGATAGGCTGGTTGTCCGTCTGTTCTCTGAAGAAGCTAGCCCATGGGTGCTTAAGGGTGGTTATGCTTTGGAGCTTAGGCTGAATAGTTCTCGTGCCACGAAAGATATTGATCTGGACTTAAGAGAGCGTAATATTATTTCTGAAGACCCTGAGTTACGCAACGCCCTAATACTGGAAAAACTACGAAAATACTGCTCTATCGGCCTGGAGGATTTCTTTTCATTTGAAATTAAATCATCAAAAATGAACATCATCGCCACTCCTTACGGGGGGGCACGATTTCCCGTTATAGCTCAAGTTGATGGCCGTGTGTTTGCCAGCTTTCATCTGGACGTAGGCATTGGCAACCCCATCATCGAACCCCTTGACTCTGTTAAAGGTGAAGATTGGCTAGCTTTTGCGGGGCTGCATACAAGGGAAGCAACAGCAATTTCACTAGAGCAGCACCTTGCTGAGAAACTTCATGCTTATACGCGGCCTCGTGTGAAGCAAGATAACTCTAGGAGCAAAGACCTTGTCGATATGGTTCTTCTAATCAGAACGGGAAAGCTGAACGCTTGCAGGGTCAAAGCAGCCATACAGATTATTTTTGAGTTTAGAGGCACGCACCCTGTGCCAAATAAACTTGAGTTGCCACCCAGAAGTTGGGTAACGCCATTTACAAGAATGGCTAAGGAGTGCAATCTGAAAACAAATATCGGCGAAGCATTTGAGGAATTATCCAGCTTCCTACGTGAATGCACGTAATGATATTTGATAATATGAGTATCTTATTCCATCATAAATGGATGTTGTCCCTGTAAAAACGGCATACCTTATGTACCGATCGGTAAGCTAATGTCGCTTCAGCTAACAAGTCACCCTTTGGATCGTTACCATATGGGCAACACGTTGGATTTAACCGGCTAAGTGTAGCAATAGTGGGGATAGCCACACTTCATCGCCATCACCCACATGTTGTATGATGAATTCCCCCGGTTGAAACTTTTTCATAGCCGACTTCAGGGCTGTCTCGCGGGTATCATGATCTGAAACTACCTTACAGTTGGCTATAACGACAAACTTATCACCGTATTTGCCACGCAACGCGTCAAAATTTTTGATGAAGTACTCATAGTTTGGGTCAACAGAATCCACACCAACCTCCAGTCTATACCCTGGCTGAATATAATGGCAAAAACGAATAAAGCAAGGGCAATCGCCCATATTCTTACTATCGCATTAGGTGCTGGGCGAGCGAGCACCGGGAGCACCGTTGCCCCGCTGTTTGTATAGCTCCCAAGCTTCCTCGATCAGCACACCTTGTTGCACGCCACGCATCGCGGACTAACGGGAAATATCGGCAGAGATTTGCGGTAGAACCTTGGCGTGTATTTGACCGGTGCGCGGGCTACGTTCGCGACCGCCACGACTGGCAAAACCCTGATCGTCAGCAACCGCATCGAGGTTATTGAGCTGTTGGATGCTGGCTGGCTTGGTCTGGGATTTGGCCACCGCTAGTTGGTCGTTGTCGATCTTGAACTCTTGGTCTTCTAGCTGACTCATGGGCATCCTCCTGACGCTTGGTTAACAGATGATTATACACAGCCATGGCGAAACCACGGGCATTCGCGATTGCCTTGTCCATGCGACCTTGTTCGGGCATAGAGTGCAAATCGCCGCCGAAAGCGAACAGTACCGAGAATGCCGAGCGTTCCATCAGCGGCGGATCGATGACCGTGACCCTCCTGCTCGCGAAGTGTTCGCGCAATCTCCAGATGCTGTTTTGAGCGTGTGGCTATCCCCACTATTGCTACACGGTTAAATCCAACATGTTTCCCATAAGGGATTTATGGCACGGGATTGGCGAGATGATTTAGTTATTTGCAGGTCACTGCATGTCGCTAATGATGCGATCTATAGCCTTCTTTACCTTCTTATTAGACGTAGGCACATCTATGTATAGGCCATTTTTGTCTATTAAGCGAATTACTAAACTGTGTCTAAGGTTGCTTTCCATTTTAATTTCTTCAAGGTTACCATCAATTTCTTTAAAAGCATACCAGTCGTCATAGGGGCCGTTAGGTAAGTTTTCTGCACGAAACAACACGGCACGATCTAAACGATCGAATTCTTTCGGCACTCTGGTTTTTTGTAGGAGCATAGGTCCATAATCTAAAGCGTTCTGTATTGGAATATCTAACACCTCTTTATTTAATAACCTTTCTTCAAGTTTAACTAAACTTGCTTCTGGCAACGCGGCACCGCGCAAATCCTGGAACATAGCTTTGATGATGGTGGGGTAGTCATGAAAATTAGGGTCTAACCACCTATATCCTTCTTTTCCTAACTCTGATCGGAAGCTACCAGCATCAAGGATTTTAGCTGAAGCAGGCGTTTCGATTACCTTAAATTGCACGTGATCGCTAGTATAAATAAAAAAATCAATTCTTTTCCTATTAGGAGGATTTGACGTTGTTCTAAGATCAAGATATTTTTGATGTGCATGAGTTGGACGCTTAAGTAAACGAGCCATAATCCTCACGTCATTTTCGGTATAAATAAGGTTATCAGTTCTACTAAACACGTAGCGTATTGCATCTTTGTATTTCATCGCTTTGTCGAGAGAATATGTAATAGCCCCATTTGCTCGTCCAGCGAGCGGAGACAGAGCTAGTAAAAAAACAAGAAAAAACTTCATAACTATCACTCCTTTAAAAAAGTAGTTCAAAAAAAACACGCTGTATCTATAGCAAAATAAAAATAAATGTCAAGATAATAGGGGGTAACGGTTATTTTTATAACAAGAACAAATCGACCGCCGGGAGCGCAATCCCGTTTTGAGAGCCACAGGTGCGGCACGCAGTAAGAATTTCGAGGCCAGAGGATCGGCGGGAAGGCCGTCACAGTATCCCATCTAGCAACAGGCGGATTTTTCCCTTGGCTCGAAAAATATCAGCTTGTCTACGTATCACTCCAACCTTAACAGCCATTTGCTTGCGTCGAGCTAAATCGATAACCTCAAGCACACGCGACATTGGGTAACCAAATCGGAACATATCGACTAGTGTCTGTTCAAGACTCGTTACCACAATATCTGAGACGATATTTGTATCGAGATATGTTAGGGGGTGGCGTGTACTGTGTATTTTGACAGAGTCTATCTTTCTTCTCGAAACTCTTGCTCTTGGAGCAAAAAATTCGAGATATTCTGGAACTTCGTCGGTTAGATCGTAAAGCTGAAGTGCCGATTGCAAACAAACAACTGCCTCACCGATTTGTAGCAGAGTTTCTTTGAGCAAAGACTCCAAGCTTAGTTCAACTTCGTCGCGCACATCATAAAACCCACGGCTCACGCGTCTGATCCGACCCTGCACACACAAGTAGTGAAGAACTCTGGGTGAAATACCCATCTCCCTAGCGTCAGCCACAGAAACTATGCCTGTGTCTCCTGCCTCACGCCTCAATTTCAGAAAACTACCCACATAGTAGATTATAGCTGTCACTCAATACAATTGACAGCAGAAAGCCACATCTTTTATTCCGACTTCCGCCCGAAATTGACTCATCCACAGCCAGCGACCCCAGCAGGACTCGAACCTGCAACCTCGACCTTAGGAAGGTCTTGCTCTATCCAATTGAGCTACGGGGCCGATTGTGCGTGGGGAAATATCCCTCGGCTTTGTCCTCAGGCTACCCAGACACGGCATGCGTCGAAAGGCCGCGCGCCGAGAGGCTACTTTACGTGGCCAGCGATGTCGATGGCAAAAATTTCACGGTGCGGGCCTGTGCAGGCAAGGCGTAAGATGCCTGCTAGCGTGCCCTGCGCTTCTGCTCTCGCCCTGCCGCGCGTGCAGCTACGCGTGGTCGCAGATGCAGGGCAAAGATATCCATCGTCTTTTCTCTGGTAAAAAGAATCTGCTGCCCACCCTCTCTCCACACCGGCCAGCGTTCACGTGCGGAGCGGGTGCGGGTCAGGGCACGTTCTTGGCCACGATAGTCTCGCAAACGCAAATCGTAATCGACCAGCTGGTGACCGACGAAAACGGCTTTCGCATAGACGAAGTGCTGCCCCTGCGGATGCCAGCTCGGATCACGCCCGCGGGCAATAAAACTCACCTTCTCGCCCTCCCGTTGCAGATAAATTCTACCGCCCTGCGTGCCCCACAATACGGCATCGCCACGCGGCGCAATAGCAAAGGAGTCTAGCCCTGTGTTGTCGTCGGCAAGCTTGGTGTAGGAACGCCCATCACTTTCCACCAGCAACATCCCCCGCTGGGTTGCCAGCCATTTGCCGCCTTGCGTGCGTCGTCCGATTTGCCACTTTGCCAAGCGATTGGAGGGATAGTAGATTTTTTTGACCTTGATGCCCTTGGCATACATTATCTGGAAGGTCAAATCCCGCGGGTCGAAGGTTAGCAAGCCGCTGCTCGAGGGTAAACTTTCAATCAAGTGTGACTTGCCCTGTGCAACGTCAAACGCCTTGATATTGCTGGAAATTTTTGGGTTTTTGCCTTCGCTGAGCTGCAGTTCGCGATAAAACAGACGATGGCCACCCGGTGCCCAGAAAAGTGCGTTGCCGACGTAGTTTGTCGATACCTCAAAAATAAATTTATTTTGTAAATTCAAGACCTTGAGTTTGTTTTGGGCGGTCACTTGATAGGCGAGATAACGCCCGTGCGGATCGATGCGCAGTCTTTCGACCGCTTCTCCCAGGCGCAGCCATAGCTGGGTCTTGGGTATGACGGCGGCGAGTTGTGGCATAACGATAATGCCGATGACGAGCAGACGTGCCATAAACACTGCTATAATTATAGTTAGAGGTAGCGTATTGGCTTAGGGCGCGTGCGCGGGAGGCAAAATCTCCTCAAGAAAACGCACCGTCTGCCGATACTTATAGTATAACCCCTTAACCAGTGGGAAAGGAACTATGAGCATCTCTATCAAGCTGGCGCTCGTCGCCGCGTTCTTGTTGGCACTGCCTGTTGGACTTGAGGCAAGGAGCAAGAAACGCCGCCGGTCGCTGGGTAAAGGCAACCTAGTCATGGAGGCGAAGATCAACAAGGACAAGAAGAGCTATGACTTCGACTCGATGAGTATCGATGGTCAACGCCGCGTGCCACTCGGCAACCTGATCAACCAGAAGCAGGCCAACAAGGAATACGAGTTCGTCAAGATTCGGCTGCGCTGGCGGCAGGAAATGATTCAGTCGGCTTCCAATCTGAACCTGTAAGCTCGCCATTTGCTTGAGGGAAGGCGTTTCGTGCGGTCGCGAGGCGGAGATCCATCTTGACAACAAAAATGCTCGGCGGGTATCTTTAGCACCTGTCGGGCTATGTCCCCTGCCTGTCCCAGATGTGATGCCATGTATACCGTCTCGAAGTATTTGAAGTCTTTCCATCTTGAAACGGCCACGGCCTTGAAAGAGCCGCCTGCCGAGAAGGATGCAATAAAATTAAATGCTTGTGCGATCAAGAAGCGTATCGTGTTCCCTTCAGGACAGGCAACACTGGCCAGTGACGATCTCGACGTGCAGTCACGCCTGTGGTTGCGCCATAATTTGCGCAAAGCGAAGCGCGATGGCTTCGTGTTCATCTCTCTGACCGAGCGGGACACACGTTCCCCCGACTTCTGTCAGGTCGGTATTGAGGCCAAGCTGCTTAAGTCGCTCAACCTCGACAACGGCGAGAAGGGCTACCTCGTGCGGGGCGTGCGTCGTATGCTAGTTGCATCGCTGGCACGCAAGGAGGACGGCGGCTATCATTCGGTGGTGAAGCCAATCGAGCCTAGTGCTAGGGTCTCGTCCCACCGTGTTTTGCGCCAGATCAGCAGTTTGCGTGCCGCGCTGTCACAGCTGTTGAAATTAAACAAAAATATTGACAGCAAGACCCGTGCCCTGCTGTCGAGCAGCACCGAAGATCCCTACCGTCTCTGTGATTTGATTGCGCCGCACCTGACCATGACCTACGAGGAACAGTTGCCGCTACTGTCCTTGCCACAGCTCACCGCTCGCCTCGCCTTGGTGAGCAGGTATCTCAACCGTGAGATCGAACTGCTGAAGTATTCATCCGACATTCAAAGACAGGTCGAGGAACAGATTACTGCCGTCGAGCGGGCTAATTTCATCAGGGAGCAGATTAAGACCCTGCAGGACGAACTTGCGGATCTCGATGAGCAGAGTTCGGAGGTCAAGAGCCTGACTACCGCGGTGCAGCGTGCTGACCTGCCTCCCCGCGTGCGGGCAATCGTCTTCAGCGAGTTGGAAAAAATTGACCTCGCACCCTATGGTTCAAGTGAATACATGATCTCGCACCAATACCTCAGCTGGTTGAAAGATATGCCGTGGCACAGCAAGCCGTTCGTGCTCCCCGATCTCGCTAATGCCATGAAGATACTGAACAAAAACCATTTCGGGCTTACTGCCATCAAGGAGCGTATTCTCGAACATCTGGCGGTGATTATTCACAAAAAAAAGATTGAGGGGCAGATACTGCTGTTCGTCGGCCCGCCCGGTGTGGGCAAAACCTCGCTGGCCAAGTCGATCGCCGATGCCCTGCAGCGCAAGCTGGTCAAGATTTCGCTGGGGGGCATGAAGGAGGAGATTGAGATTCGTGGTTTGCGCCGCACCTACGTGGGTGCAATGCCAGGGCGTATCATTCAAGCTATCAAACAGGTTGGCGACAGCAGCGCTGTGATTTTGCTCGACGAGCTCGACAAGCTGGGCGAGCGCGACAAGCATAACGATGTGCAGGCGGCACTGCTGGAAGTGCTCGATTACCAGCAGAATAAAAATTTCAAAGATCTCTATCTCGACGTGCCGTTCGATCTGTCCCGTATTTTGTTTGTTGCCACCGCCAACGACAGCAGCACAATCCCGGCCCCGCTGTTGAGTCGCCTGGAAGTCGTTGAACTGTCTTCCTACAGCGATCAGGAAAAAATAAAAATTGCCCAGAAGCATCTGCTGCCGCAAATCAGAAAAAAATTACAGATCGCCCCGCGCCGTTTCAATTTCGACAAGGAAGCACTGCTCGCCATCATCAAGCACTACACTCAGGAAGCAGGTGTGCGCCAACTGCAACGCAAGATAGAAGACATCGGGCGTAAGGTAATCAGGCGACACGTTGCCCTGCATCAAGAAATTCCCGCCTCGCTCAGCACTGCCAGCATCAGCGAACATCTCGGCAAGCCGCCCTATCATGATGAGCCGAACGACTTGACCCTGCCGCCAGGCGTAGCCGTGGGGCTTAGCTGCACTGCCTGCGGGGGCGAAATCATGTATGTCGAGACGATGCAGATGGCAGACAAAAACGGCGGCCTGCTACTGACAGGACTGCCAGGCAAGGTGATGCAGGAGAGCGTGACGATGGCACGTTCGGTAATTACCGCGCTGGCGGAAGAGCTTGGCATCGAGGCCGACCGACTGGAAAACTCGCGCCTGCATGTGCATCTGCCTGATGGTGCGACCCCGAAAGATGGCCCTAGTGCGGGCTTGGCGGTGTTGCTGGCCTTGACCAGCCTGCTGACTCGCCGTAAAATAAGAGCAAGTCTCGCAGTCAGCGGGGAGATTACCCTGCGTGGTCAGGTGTTACCCATCGGGGGGGTTAAAGAGAAGGTGCTCGCGGCCTTTCGCTACCGCAAAAAAGAAATCATCTTGCCGCGTGCCAACTTGCGCGATCTGTTGGAAGTGCCCAACACAGTGCTGCGTGCGCTTGCCTTTTACCCCGTGGCAACCATGCGTGAAGCTCTAGTCTGTGCTCGCTTGCTGCCTGTTGCCCGCCCTGTGCCTGCACCACAACGTCTGCGCAAGAAAGACATTCTCGCGCTGCCGGCAGAACCACGATGAACACGACCCTCTATGCCGATGCCAATGCAGGCTTGCCTGTCACCGCTCGCCACCTCAATCAGGTTTGCAAACGCCTGCTGGCGGCGGACGGCAACCCCTCGAGCGTGCATGCCCTTGGACGCAAGGCACGTATTGCATTGGAAGAGTCACGCCGCGACATCTGCAACTACCTCAAGATAACTCCCGATCAGTTTATCTTCACCTCTGGCGGGACGGAGAGCAATAACCTCGTCATGCGCGCTTGCCTAGACGCGGGCAAAGCACCACACATCGTCTACACCGCGGGCGATCATCCCTCGGTGCGCACTACCGCGACACGCCTGCAGGAACAGGGATTGTGCCGCGTCGATAAACTTCCGCTCGATCGTGACGGGATTGTGCAACAGGCCGAGCTCTCGCAGCTGCTGAGCACGGACACGGTGCTCGTCTGCCTGACCCATGCCAACAGCGAGACGGGAGTCATCAACGATGTCGTGGCACTTGCCCAACGGGTGAAGGAGCTACAACCACAAGCACACGTGCATTGCGACGCAGTGCAGACGCTGGGCAAGCTCGATTTGCGGGGTTTTTTCAACGACACTGCCATCGACAGTGCGGCCTTCTCCGCGCACAAGCTGGGTGCACTGAAAGGTTGCGGCGGTCTCTACGTTAAGGACAGCCATGTCTTGCCGGCCCAAATAAGTGGCGGCTCACAAGAACAGCAGCGGCGCGCCGGTACGGAAAACCTCAGCGGCATCATCTCCTTCGGCCTCGTCATTGCCGCACTGGAGGAACAGCTACCGCGCTGGCAACAACATGTGCACCAACTCAAGACCGTGCTATGCACCGAACTGGCTGACATCCCCGCCTTCGTGGTGCATGGCAGCCAAGAGCACTGCTTGCCGAACACGGTTAGCTTCCACATCGAGGGTGTGCGGGGTGAAGATCTGGTGTTAGCCCTTGACCTCGCGGGATTTGCCGTTTCCAGTGGCAGTGCCTGCTCGTCAGGTATCGCCCGCAGCAGCCGTGTGCTCATGGCGATGGGCTACGAAGAGAGTGTGGCTGGCAATGCCGTGCGGGTTAGTTTCACCAGCCAAGGTGATCGCCGCGCTGTCGTCAGCATGGCAGCAGTTATCCATAGCCTGGTCAAGAACAGCACGCCTTAGCTTAGGTGCGTGGAGTTGCCACCGCTAGAGGCACAGCACAGGCATGCAGCTAGAACCCGTGCCTGCGCACCGCTTCTTTCTTGATCTCTCCCCACATAGTTACCATCTTGCCTTGAGCCCGGACCGCGAGCGTCTTTGCCATGTAGTCCAGCAGGTCGGGCAGCAGAGGCGCACCATAGGCCTCATCTTCACCCGTAACGCCGTAATAGAGTGCGACCAGTGTAGCGTCAGCAAAGATCGGTGCAGCCACCACTGCGGGAGTGGCGGGAATATGGCAGCTATGCACAACCATCAAGTTCTCCGCATCGAAGCTGAGGGCACGGCAGTTGCGCTGTTCGAGCGGATAATCGAAAAAGTTGAGCAAATTTTTGTCCCTAACGATATAGGACAGCATGGTTAATTCTGTACCTGGTTCAGGCTGAACGGCAAGGCTGAGCGGTTCATACTCGCTGAGGTCAACGTCTTTGATCGTTATCAACGTTTGGTCATAGCTCTTGTGATACGGATGCCCAAAATGCGCAACCTCCTCGACCTCGACATTTTGCTTGATCAGGCCATCGTGCCCCACCAGCGAAGACTGTGTCCAGTGCCACAAAAACTTCGGCTCGCCGTTTCGGTCTACCCCACCCATCAGATAAGCACGCGGCCCGACGAACAGTGGCTCGCCCCGCTTGGTGTCGCCGATATACTCGATGTGCATCACCCGCCAGCCGATGTCGAAGCCATCGATGAGAAGATAGAAGACCGATTTCTGATGCGGCAGAGGATTGATGCGCACCCGCCGCCATTCTCGTGCCACCTCCTCTTCGTTGAGCGCCTGCACAATTTCGCCAGACGGCAATTTTTTCTCATCGTAACGGAAATCAAGCTCCAGTCGCGGCGCCGCCAACGATGCCGCGCCGATCAACGCCAGCGACGACACCGCGGCCACCACCTTGTGCGTCACCGCACGACGCAAAGCCGACTTGCCCACGGCTTGATTTTGACTGGCCAACCAAGATAACACCAACACGCACCAACACCACCTCGACATCATGCCCTCCCCCTGAGCAATACCGCGCCAACAATTCACACGGCAGCAGAACTAAATGATAGTCGCGGCGAAGCTATGTTTGATGCAAAAAATATGCAAGGTTTATTTGTGAAAAGTTAGCGATCGAGTTCGCCCGCAATAATATTGATGCTGCCAAGGGCGGCGATGGCATCGGCAATCATCTGACCCTTGCACATGTGCGGAAAAGCTTGAAAAATTGCAAAGCAGGGTGGACGACACTTGACCCGCCAAGGCTTGCCACTGCCATCACTGACGACGTAAAAGCCCAGCTCGCCGTTAGCGGCTTCAGAACTGCAATACACCTCACCTCGTGGTGGGCGCACGCCATGAATGACGAGCATAAACTGGTTCATCAAGCCTTCGATGTTGCCGTAGATATCTTGGCGGGCCGGCAACGAGATAGCTGGGTCATCTATGGCTATGGGGCCGGAGGGAATATTGTCTAACGCTTGGGTGATGATGCGCATCGACTCACGAATCTCTGCCATACGCACCGCATAACGATCGTAAGAGTCGCCTCGCTCCCCCACAGGTACGTCAAATTCAAACTGCTCGTAACCACAGTAAGGCTCAGCCACTCGCAAATCAAGCGGCACACCTGTCGCCCGCAAGCAGGGGCCAGTGAAGCCCCAGTTGATCGCGTCACGCGGGCTGATCTCTGCTGTGCCTACCATGCGCTGCTTGAAGATGCGGTTGTTGGTCAACAAGCTGTCCAGTTCACGCTGCGATTGATCGATAGCCTTCAAGGTCTCCCGTGCCAAGGCAACCCAGCCGTCCGGCAGATCAAATCCCATGCCACCCACTCGGGCCAGCGACACGGTGAGCCGCGCGCCGCAGAGGCGTTCAAAGAGATGGTAGACACGCTCCCGTGCCTGAAAGCCGAGCCAAAAGTTGGTCAATGCACCGAGATCGACGGCGTTGGTTGAGACACAGACGAAATGATCGATGCAGCGGGAAAATTCATCGAGAATGACCCGCATTACCTGCGCCCGTGGCGGGACTTCAACACCGAGTAGCTTTTCGATGGCGCGACACCAGGTGTTGTTGTTCATGGGGGCGGAGCAGTAGTTGAGGCGATCGGTGTACGGAATTATCTGGTTGTAGTCATGTGTCTCACACATTTTCTCAAAACAACGGTGTAGATAACCGATCTCGATGTCCATCTTCTCGATCGTTTCACCGCTCAGCACCGCCATGAAGCGCAGTGTGCCATGCGTCGCAGGATGGGCCGGGCCGATGTTGATCAACACCCGATCGGCGAGGTAATCCTTATCATCCCCTGCCGCGGCCGTGCGCAAACGCTCCTCCTCCCGCTCGTAAACATGCTGCAAGGGAGTCGTCAAGGCTTGGTTCTTGTCGGCGGGATAGTCTTTGCGCAAGGGATGACCGACGAAATCTTCGTGACAGAGAATGCGCCGCAGATCAGGATGGCCACGGAATTTCACCCCGAACATGTCGTAAGCTTCGCGCTCAAACCAGTTGGCACTGCGATAAATGTCGGTAACCGAAACCAGCTCTGCACCTTCTGCCAGTGGCACTTTCAGGCGTAAGCGGCACTGTTGAGCAGGATCGGCAAAGTGATAGACAACCTCAAAGCGCGGCAGGCGCGGCAGATAATCAACCCCACAGACATCGAGCAAAAACGGAAAACTACTGTGTAACTCGCCGACGACGGCTAGCAGTGCCTCAGGGTTGTTGAGTGTCACACAGTCCTCGTCGTAGGCACGACTAAAGTCTAACTCACTGCCGTGCTTGTCACGCAGCACCGCGAGAACTGCTTCGTTATGGGCTGTGGTCATGGCTATCGTCAGCCGATCCTGTGTGATACTAGCAAGCCTCTATTGTGCGCTTTTTGCGCTTAAACTGCAAGCAAGAGATGGAGGAGACAATGGGGGAAGCCGACCCCGTTGTTTGGGTTGAGTGTGACCGAGCGCCATTACCCGTTAGGCCCTGAGCTGTGCCACTTACTCGGTAGTGAGTCTGGCAAGCTGTCCCTGTCGTGTCAGCACGAGTTTGAGCACATCCTCACGGCCTGTCTAGGGCAAAACAAGCACGAGCCGCGACATCTCTTGGCGCTTGTCGCAGAGCTGGTTGACTTGCGGTTGCCTCTGTTGGCACTGAAACTGCTGGCAATGCAGACGCAAGAGAGGGGGGATGACTTTGAGTATGTTTTTTGGCGCGGGGTGTCGTACATGGCAGCAGGCGACATGTTGGCAGCCAAAAAAAACTTCAGCCATGCCCATCGCCTGTGTCCTGACGAAATCGCGGTGCATAGCAACCTTGCCGCCATCCTGCGCACCGAGGGCAATCAACATGCCGCCCAGCAGTGGCTGCGAGCAGGGTTGCAGGTGGCGCGCGACGCAGTGCAGCTGTGGCTGGCATTGCAGCAGCTGTGTGATGCCAAGGCGTTGTTGGCCTTAGCGGAGGAACTGCAAGCCTGGCGAGGTGGCAGTCTATATGCACAACTGACGGGCGATGTTGCCACGGCACTGGCACTCTACCGGCGGGTTTTCGCCAGCGGTGAGCGACAGGGCGAGTTTTTGATTGAATTCAGCGGTGCACTCGGTCATCAAGGCTGCCACACTGAACTTGGGGCTTTGGCGTGGCAAGTGCTAGGGCAGGGAGTGCTGCCATGGCAGGTATACGAACACTTCGCCCTAGGCTTCACCCAGACCGACAACCAGCAACAGGCACAACGTTGTGCTGCATTGGCACAGCATGCTCGCGCTCAATCGACGAAGTAGTCGTAGGTAACTTCGATGGCGGCCGCCTCGGGAGGCACATAGCCCTGATCGAATGACAGCTGCCGTTCAGCGGCATCGATCGTGTACTGCGCAGTGGCCAGTGTCTCGCCGTTGACTCTAACCTCTGCACTACCGCGGGGAACTTTTGCTAGAGTAAAAGTGTCAAGCATGGCATGCACGCTGCGTGAAATTTTTTGCAGCGTGTCGTCATAGCTGCCTGAGACGTGACCATAGGCGTGAAAGATGCTGAGCGCATTAGGATCGTAGCTATTGAAGCGTCCCGCTGAGGGCACGATCCCATACACCTTGGCCTTAGCTTCGGGTCTGATGCTCTTGAGGTAGGCGGCTAGGTCGCGGCCTTCGCAGGCTGCACTAGACGGCAGGGGTGCCCCGTCATTGCTGTCCCCGTGACACTCGTTGTGTTGGTCGCCAACGATCAGCACCGCGACGGTCGAGCTATCCCGCAGCCACGCACTAGTCGTGTCGCGACACCATCCTTTCAGGCCATGTATTGCCTTGTAGAAATAGTACTCCCCGTTACCGCCCGCGCCGATTGTCACTAACTGGCTGTACGCACTTTGAAAGTCGGGCGTATTCTTCGTTATGCGCTCGCTCAGGCAGTTTCTTGGCTTCGTGCCGATGACGGCAATCTGCCAATCACTGTGCCTGACGTAGTGCAATAGCGCGGCTAAATTGGCCGCCAGCTTCCCTTGGTAGCCACTCATTGAGCCTGAGTTGTCTATCACCAACAGGATGTCCAGTAAGGGTTTTCCACTCTGTTGGAACTCATCAGTCCAGGTCGCATAGCTACTTGCCAGTGCGGCATCGACAAGGTCGGATTTGTCCGCGGCAGCGCTAGCTCTGCTTCCGTCAGCACTTTCTCTCCCGCTTTCGTCTTGGCTGGCATGTTCCCCAAACGAAGACTGCTGCCCCCCACACCCATAGGTGAGGGCGAGCAAAATGACATGTACGGCTTTCACTGCTATCCAACTCCGGCACGCGCATCGGCACGAGTGCATATTTTCTTGAGCTATTTTTATATTATGAAAGTTTATCCTTAATTTTCAATGAGATGGACGAGAATCGGCTTCAGGAGGATTAGCTTCTCTAAAGCCTCTCTGTGGAGTTGCTTTTCAGATTCATGCTGATCAGGGGGCTTGCTTTGCTAATCCAGTTGTGCTAGGTGGTGGCCGGTTTCCTGATCAGGAACTTGTGTCTTTCATCTTTATTCAACGCAGGAGGTGTTGTCATGTTGTTGCGGAGATTGGGTGTGTTGCTTGGTGTTTGGTGCTTTTCTTGGCAGGCTATGAGTACTGAGGCAGGCAAGGAGCGGGTGTGTTACCACGGAGACGATGTCTATCAGGGCAAATACTACTGCGCCACGAACAGTGAGTTGAAGGCTGCTATTGAAGCAGCAGAAGAGGGTGGGTTAAGGTGCGGTGCTCCTATGCAAACTGGCGGCTGGCTACTGGACTCTGATCCCTACAACGAAATGCAGAAGTTTACCCTGTCTGCCAAGAAGGAAAACGGCAAGCGGGATCTTATTCCAAGAGCAGGTTGGTTTAACATCATCGGCTATGATGTTTGCGTGGACTACGGTAAGGCAATCAGGTGCAAGTTTGACAAGTATAGCATAAGAATAAATCTGTCACCGGATGAATATGGAGATATCGGAGGCAAAATCAGCAAGCCGTTTGCTAAAGCAGGAAGAATCAGCTGTTAGGAGGTGGGGGCAACCGCCGAGAAGGCTCGGGGGCAGGCTTGAATGCAATAACGAGAGGCAAAGACCTTCCTTATCCTATACCTCCGTTATCTTGGCAGAGCGCAGCGGAGCTAGCCAATGCTTAGCGCAAGTCCCCGTTATCTTGGCACGGCACAGACCTGCCGAGAAACTCGACCTGAGCGGGTATGGCACATGCTTTATCTAAAAGCATAATCTGAACGCAGTAGCAGGAGGTCTGAGTGCAAAGAGCGAGCTAGGAAGCGAGCGATACAAAAAGCCGCAGCGCAGCGTACGGTCTTGCCGCGCCGTTCATGTGGCTCTCGGTGGGCAAGCATGAACGTAACCGCAAGAAGTCTGATGACGAGCCCAAACGCAATGGCGAGAGGTCCGAGTGCAAAAAGCGAGCTAGGAAGCGAGCGTTACAAAAAAGCCGCGTAGCGCGTAGCGCGCCACGGCGCAGCGCAAGTGAACGGCCTCGCCTCGCCGTTCATAGAGCTCTTGGTGGGCAAAAGGTGTGGCAACAGCGATAAACCTGAGGACGGGCATAGGTTCTGAGTGCAAGCCTGAACGCAATAGCGAGGAGCCTGAGAACAAGGAGCGAGCTAGGAAGCGAGCGTTACTAAAAAGCAGCGTAGCGAGCGAAGCGAGCTAGGAAGCGAGCGTTACTAAAAAGCAGCGTAGCGAGCGAAGCGAGCTAGCAAGCGAGCGTTACTAAAAAGCAGCGTAGCGAGCGAAGCGAGCGTTACAAAAAGCATCGCGCAGCGATGAGCTAGGAAGCGAGCGATACAAAAAGCAGCGTAGCGTAGCGCGTAGCGTAGCGAGTGGTAGTAAGTTTGCTAGTTTTTAGATATTTTGTCTTTTATTTCAAGGAGTTGCTCCTCGGAAACCTGGGCAATTCGACATATGCTTTCATCGTTTAGCTCGCCAGATTTCAACAGACGGATAACGAATTGGCGACGTTCATCCTGCCGTCCCCGCTTGATGCCCTGATCGAGTCCCCGCTTGATGCCCTGATCGAGTCCCTGCTTGATGCCCTGCTTGATGCCCAGCCGCGTGGCTCTCTCAATCCCAAAATCTATCGTTGGCATAAGTCTCTCCTCCTCCTTAAGCTCTGGCCAGCGTTCACGCTCAACCCGGCTAAAATCCTGCCGCTCAATGTTATTATCGGCATCCCCATAATAATCCCTTAGCATAGTGAGCAGGTACTCCGCCTCCGAACGTGGCACATATTGTGCCTTATCAAAAAGATACGCCAGTGTGTCATCGTTCGCATCCCACAACTCGCCCATGCCATAGGCGATAATAGCAAGGCTGTCTGTGACTGTCGATGCTTCGCTGGCAGGTAACTGCCGGAAATTAACAATGCTACCGAACAGCTTTGGTAACCAGGGAGCAAAAATCTTTGCCGATTCGGGTATGTTTTCGTCTCTAAACACCCACTGCAGATAATCGGAAGCGGGACAAAAATCCTTATCCTTGCAACACAACAGCACCATGGGAGCGGTGATGTTGCGCTTTCTCGTTCCCTGCCGCTTCCCAGCTCTGTCCTTTCGCCATTGTTGGATTTGCTCGCGGTATAGTTCAATATAGTATTCCATGATCTGGATGAGAACATCGGGATCTTTGTAGCTTTTGTGCTCAAAAATAAAGGAAAGCGTGACATTTACATCACCTGCATCGACCCTCAAGGGCAACGAGGCGATGAGGTCGGCTCGCAATTGCCTGCCAGCATGGGTGAGCAATTCTCCGTCTTGAATAACTATATCGTCCAAGTGAGTGCTCGCGATCGCTTCGGGAGGAAAAATCGCACGCAACAACTCCTTGAGATATTTGGGTTGTTTGAAAATTTTCTTAAAAAAGCTATCGTGCAGATTGGCTTGCTTACCTGACGGTGCTTCCTCGGTCGTTGATTTTTTCTTCAAGATTACGCCCCTCTATATATCTATATGATCGCGCCGTGGGGGTTGTTTAGGCAAATTAACTAGACAAGAATTTTAGCCATAAAATCATATTTTCCAAAAATACATATTGAAAAACCACAAGAATTACTTGGAATGAAATGGATAACGGCAAACCTTGGGGCAGGCAGAGAGCTTAGCAGGCAAGCCTGAACGCAATAGCGAGGAGCCTGAGAACAAGGAGCGAGCTAGCAAGCGAGCGATACAAAAAGCATCGCGCAGCGATGAGCTAGCAAGCGAGCGATACAAACAGCATCGCGTAGCGATGAGCTAGGAAGCGAGCGTTACAAAAAAGCAGCGTAGCGCAGCGCGTAGCGTAGCGTAGCGTAGCGAGCGGTAGTAAGTTTGCTAGTTTTTAGATATTTTGTCTTTTATTTCAAGGAGTTGCTCCTTGGAAACCTGGGCAATTCGACATATGCTTTCATCGTTTAGCTCGCCAGATTTCAACAGACGGATAACGAATTGGCGACGTTCATCCTGCCGTCCCCGCTTGACACCCCGTTGCATGCCCTGCTTGATGCCCAGCCGCGTGGCTCTCTCAATCCCAAAATCTATCGTTGGCATAAGTCTCTCCTCCTCCTTAAGCTCTGGCCAGCGTTCACGCTCAACCCGGCTAAAATCCTGCCGCTCAATGTTATTATCGGCATCCCCATAATAATCCCTTAGCATAGTGAGCAGGTACTCCGCCTCCGAACGTGGCACATATTGTGCCTTATCAAAAAGATACGCCAGTGTGTCATCGTTCGCATCCCACAACTCGCCCATGCCATAGGCGATAATAGCAAGGCTGTCTGTGACTGTCGATGCTTCGCTGGCAGGTAACTGCCGGAAATTAACAATGCTACCGAACAGCTTTGGTAACCAGGGAGCAAAAATCTTTGCCGATTCGGGTATGTTTTCGTCTCTAAACACCCACTGCAGATAATCGGAAGCGGGACAAAAATCCTTATCCTTGCAACACAACAGCACCATGGGAGCGGTGATGTTGCGCTTTCTCGTTCCCTGCCGCTTCCCAGCTCTGTCCTTTCGCCATTGTTGGATTTGCTCGCGGTATAGTTCAATATAGTATTCCATGATCTGGATGAGAACATCGGGATCTTTGTAGCTTTTGTGCTCAAAAATAAAGGAAAGCGTGACATTTACATCACCTGCATCGACCCTCAAGGGCAACGAGGCGATGAGGTCGGCTCGCAATTGCCTGCCAGCATGAGTGAGCAATTCTCCGTCTTGAATAACTATATCGTCCAAGTGAGTGCTCGCGATCGCTTCGGGAGGAAAAATCGCACGCAACAACTCCTTGAGATATTTGGGTTGTTTGAAAATTTTCTTAAAAAAGCTATCGTGCAGATTGGCTTGCTTACCTGACGGTGCTTCCTCGGTCGTTGATTTTTTCTTCAAGATTACGCCCCTCTATATATCTATATGATCGCGCCGTGGGGGTTGTTTAGGCAAATTAACTAGACAAGAATTTTAGCCATAAAATCATATTTTCCAAAAATACATATTGAAAAACCACAAGAATTACTTGGAATGAAATGGATAACGGCAAACCTTGGAGCAGGCAGAGAGCTTAGCAGGCAAGCCTGAATGCGATAGCAAGATGCCTGATAACAAAGAGCGAGCTAGAAAGCGAGCGATACAAAAAGTCGTGCGCAGCGCAGCTGGGCACGGCACAGACCTGCCGAGAAACTCTCACCTGAGATAGGTGCAAGCACATGCCCTATGCAAAGAAATAAACTGAATGCAATAGCGAGAGGTCTGAGTGCAAGGAGCGAGCTAGGAAGCGAGCGATATAGAAAGCCGTAGCGCAGCGAACGGTCTTGCCGCGCCGTTCATGAAGCTCTCGATAGGCAAGAGGTGGGGGCAACAGCCGAGAAGTCTGAGGACAAGCTTGAAGTCAATAGCAAGATGCCTGAGAACAAAGAGCGAGCTAGAAAGCGAGCGATACAGAAAGCATCGCGTAGCGCAAGGAGCGAGGGAGCTAGAAAGCGGCAAAAAAGCCTCGTAGAGCGAGCGATACAAAGAGCCGCGTAGCGAGCGAAGCGAGCTAGCAAGCGAGCGTTACAAAAAAGCAGCGTAGCGCAGCGCGTAGCGTAGCGAGTGGTAGTAAGTTTGCTAGTTTTTAGATATTTTGTCTTTTATTTCAAGGAGTTGCTCCTCGGAAACCTGGGCAATTCGACATATGCTTTCATCGTTTAGCTCGCCAGATTTCAACAGACGGATAACGAATTGGCGACGTTCATCCTGCCGTCCCCGCTTGATGCCCTGATCGAGTCCCCGCTTGATGCCCTGATCGAGTCCCCGCTTGATGCCCTGATCGAGTCCCTGCTTGATGCCCTGCTTGATGCCCAGCCGCGTGGCTCTCTCAATCCCAAAATCTATCGTTGGCATAAGTCTCTCCTCCTCCTTAAGCTCTGGCCAGCGTTCACGCTCAACCCGGCTAAAATCCTGCCGTTCAATATTATTATCGGCATCCCCATAATAATCCCTTAGCATAGTGAGCAGGTACTCCGCCTCCGAACGTGGCACATATTGTGCCTTATCAAAAAGATACGCCAGTGTGTCATCGTTCGCATCCCACAACTCGCCCATGCCATAGGCGATAATAGCAAGGCTGTCTGTGACTGTCGATGCTTCGCTGGCAGGTAACTGCCGGAAATTAACGATGCTACCGAACAGCTTTGGTAACCAGGGAGCAAAAATCTTTGCCGATTCGGGTATGTCTTCGTCTCTAAATACCCATTGCAGATAATCGGAAGCGGGACAAAAATCCTTATCCTTGCAACACAACAGCACCATGGGCGCGGTGATGTTGCGCTTTCTCGTTCCCTGCCGCTTCCCAGCTCTGTCCTTTCGCCATTGTTGGATTTGCTCGCGGTATAGTTCAATATAGTATTCCATGATCTGGATGAGAACATCGGGATCTTTGTAGCTTTTGTGCTCAAAAATAAAGGAAAGCGTGACATTTACATCACCTGCATCGACCCTCAAGGGCAACGAGGCGATGAGGTCGGCTCGCAATTGCCTGCCAGCATGGGTGAGCAATTCTCCGTCTTGAATAACTATATCGTCCAAGTGAGTGCTCGCGATCGCTTCGGGAGGAAAAATCGCACGCAACAACTCCTTGAGATATTTGGGTTGTTTGAAAATTTTCTTAAAAAAGCTATCGTGCAGATTGGCTTGCTTACCTGACGGTGCTTCCTCGGTCGTTGATTTTTTCTTCAAGATTACGCCCCTCTATATATCTATATGATCGCGCCGTGGGGGTTGTTTAGGCAAATTAACTAGACAAGAATTTTAGCCATAAAATCATATTTTCCAAAAATACATATTGAAAAACCACAAGAATTACTTGGAATGAAATGGATAACGGCAAACCTTGGGGCAGGCAGAGAGCTTAGCAGGCAAGCCTGAACGCAATAGCAAGAGGTTTGAGGACAAGTAGCAAGCGGAGCACAATCACTACTTAGCACAGACCTCCGCTATCTTGGCACGGCACAGACCTGCCGAGAAACTCTCACCTGAGATAGGTGCAAGCACATGCCCTATGCAAAGAAATAAACTGAATGCAATAGCGAGAGGTCTGAGTGCAAGGAGCGAGCTAGGAAGCGAGCGATATAGAAAGCCGTAGCGCAGCGAACGGTCTTGCCGCGCCGTTCATGAAGCTCTCGATAGGCAAGAGGTGGGGGCAGCAACAGCCGAGAAGTCTGAGGACAAGCTTGAAGTTAATAGCAAGATGCCTAAGAACAAAGAGCGAGGGAGCTAGAAAGCGGCAAACAGTCTCGTAAGGCGAGCGATACAAAGAGCAGCGTAGCGTAGCGCAAGCAGCGAGCGGTAGTAAGTTTGCTAGTTTTTAGATATTTTGTCTTTTATTTCAAGGAGTTGCTCCTCGGAAACCTGGGCAATTCGACATATGCTTTCATCGTTTAGCTCGCCAGATTTCAACAGACGGATAACGAATTGGCGACGTTCATCCTGCCGTCCCCGCTTGATGCCCTGATCGAGTCCCTGCTTGATGCCCTGCTTGATACCCAGCCGCGTGGCTCTCTCAATCCCAAAATCTATCGTTGGCATAAGTCTCTCCTCCTCCTTAAGCTCTGGCCAGCGTTCACGCTCAACCCGGCTAAAATCCTGCCGCTCAATGTTATTATCGGCATCCCCATAATAATCCCTTAGCATAGTGAGCAGGTACTCCGCCTCCGAACGTGGCACATATTGTGCCTTATCAAAAAGATACGCCAGTGTGTCATCGTTCGCATCCCACAACTCGCCCATGCCATAGGCGATAATAGCAAGGCTGTCTGTGACTGTCGATGCTTCGCTGGCAGGTAAATGCCGGAAATTAACAATGCTACCGAACAGCTTTGGTAACCAGGGAGCAAAAATCTTTGCCGATTCGGGTATGTCTTCGTCTCTAAATACCCATTGCAGATAATCGGAAGCAGGACAAAAATCCTTATCCTTGCAACACAACAGCACCATGGGAGCGGTGATGTTGCGCTTTCTCGTTCCCTGCCGCTTCCCAGCTCTGTCCTTTCGCCATTGTTGGATTTGCTCGCGGTATAGTTCAATATAGTATTCCATGATCTGGATGAGAACATCGGGATCTTTGTAGCTTTTGTGCTCAAAAATAAAGGAAAGCGTGACATTTACATCACCTGCATCGACCCTCAAGGGCAACGAGGCGATGAGGTCGGCTCGCAATTGCCTGCCAGCATGAGTGAGCAATTCTCCGTCTTGAATAACTATATCGTCCAAGTGAGTGCTCGCGATCGCTTCGGGAGGAAAAATCGCACGCAACAACTCCTTGAGATATTTGGGTTGTTTGAAAATTTTCTTAAAAAAGCTATCGTGCAGATTGGCTTGCTTACCTGACGGTGCTTCCTCGGTCGTTGATTTTTTCTTCAAGATTACGCCCCTCTATATATCTATATGATCGCGCCGTGGGGGTTGTTTAGGCAAATTAACTAGACAAGAATTTTAGCCATAAAATCATATTTTCCAAAAATACATATTGAAAAACCACAAGAATTACTTGGAATGAAATGGATAACGGCAAACCTTGGGGCAGGCAGAGAGCTTAGCAGGCAAGCCTGAACGCAATAGCAAGAGGTCTGAGGACATGCAGCGAGGGAGCGAGAAAGCGAGCGGGACAAAAAGCATCGCGCAGCTGGGCACGGCGCAGACACTACTTAGCCCGTACCTCCGTTATCTTGGCACGGCACAGACCTGCCGAGAAACTCGACCTGAGCGGGTATGGCACATGCTTTATCTAAAAGCATAATCTGAACGCAGTAGCAGGAGGTCTGAGTGCAAAGAGCGAGCTAGGAAGCGAGCGATACAAAAAGCCGCAGCGCAGCGTACGGTCTCACCGTGCCGTTCATAAAGCCCTCGGTCAGCAAGCCTGAACGCAATAACGAGAGGCCTGAGGGCAAGCCTGAACGCAATGGCAGGAGGCCTGAGGGCAAGGACACCACTTAGCACAGACCTCCGTTATCTTGGCACGGCGCAGACCTACCGAGAAACTCGACCTGAGCGGGTATGGCACATGCCTTGTGCAAAAAAATAAACTGAATGCAATAGCGAGAGGTCTGAGTGCAAGGAGCGAGCTAGGAAGCGAGCGATATAGAAAGCCGTAGCGCAGCGAACGGTCTCCCCGTGCCGTTCATAAAGCCCTCGGTAGGCAAGCCTCAACGCAACAACCGAGAGGCCTGAGCGCAAGCAGCGAGCGGGACAAAAAGCCCCGCTCAGCCGCTGCATGTCTCACATAGCTGCTGGGGCTTTTCCCTTTATCAGGCGATACCAAGCTGCTTCGTTAACAGGTCCATCGGAGTCAAGAGCATTGATAATCCTGATTACCGCCATGTTGCGAGTATTGTCGCTACTGCTTGCCGCGGCTGGAATACCGCTGTCATCGGATTGGCTGGTCCAGTTCATAATCATGGTAGATCGTTGCCAGGTAGCGCCACGATTGGTCGAAACATAGACCTCGATAGCATCACCATACTTACCTTCAGGTTTTGCACCGGTGTGCACCATCACTTTGCCGTTGCTGACGGTTACCTCAGCGGCCGCACTCAGATGCGGTGCGCCTTGTTCGGTGAAATTGTCACCATTGACACCTTCCTTTACCACCTTGATTCTACAGCCGCTGTGGTCAGCACCGATAGTGACGAGTTTGAGCTCACCATCAAACGCACCTAAACACGCATTATCGTTGTCTGTGTCTTTATCCAGGGGAATTGCTTTTTGTTCGGAATTGGTGGTCGAGGTTGGATAAACTCGGTGTAGATCGCTGTCGCCATTACCTTTATCTTCCCGCCAAAACATCCAGGGGTCGTGGGCCGCGGTGCACTCACGCAAAAGCAAGTCGTAAAAAGGTACCTCGTCGTTAACGGAGAAGTTGCTAATTTTGAATTCTTTGCCGCCAGTGATACCACTGCTGCCTTCAACTTGAAGCTCAGGCCAGCCGCCAATCTGCTTGTAAGCAATTGTGAATTCATCTGATATGCCACCATTATTACCATCAGTGCCCGTAACCTTAGCCCGGGCTTCGCACTTATCTTTGACTTGGATAGGCACTGTGGTGTCGGACAGTGTCACCTCGTGCTCGACCTCCCCGTTAGTAATATTGGCTTTACCGGTCCAGCGGTTGTCCTTAGTTCCGTAGGGGTTATCCGGATCTTGAGTAAGACTCGCACAGTGAATTTCCAGATCCATAGTGTTGCTGGTTGGAGTGGATGGCAAATTAGTAACGGTGATGGTTACCTTGCCATCGGCGTAGGGACAGTCGCCCCGATCCTTATCGCCCGTCACACTGACGCTTAGCGCCTGCGCCTGATAACTGTAGCCCGCGATAACTAAAAACAGAATAATGGAAAATCTCAACATCATCATCTCCTTTGCAAAAAATAGTTTTGAGCTGCTAACATATAGCCCGCGCGCGCTGCGTACAGCCGCCCTCTAGAGAGCCACTCGCGGTGCGAAAACAATTCAGCAAACCCCTATACGATTACAGCACGACGCTTGAGAGCGTGTCAACATATAGGGAAAAAATAACCAGCCTCAGTGTGTATAGAGCGCGATCGTGGTGATGAGTTTCTTGGCCACAAAGACTAGGCGGCGTTCGTCAAGAGGGGTAACGATGCCACTACGATTCTCCTGCGCCTCGGCTACGGTGTAGTAGTAGTCGCTGTCAAAAACTTTTAGCACTTTGCCATGTAAAAGATGGCTGTTGTAGTCTGGGTCGATGAAGCTTATTTGGGCGTAATCATGCTCGTGCCACATGATAGCCTTGCCGAGCAGGTTTTCTACTGGAACGAGAATATGCTCATCGGCGTAGTCAGAATAGAGCAGCATCCTGTTGTAGGGGGGATTCCAGGCTACCGCCTCAGCCTTGTAGTGACGACCATTAGCGGTGAAGTGGAAGGTGCGCCCGATAATATCATCGTCAAACCTAATGATCGTGTTGAGCATCGTATCGGAGTGCACGGCACGATTATCACCGACGAAATCATGCAGCACCTGCCCATAGAACACCGTCGAATAGCCGAGTGCCGCGATAAGGGCAACGCCCACGCTCAATTGTTTCAACAGCCTCGGTGCACTCGTGTCCCGCAGCTCGAAGAAACTTTTGAACCTCTGCCCCCAGCCCGATGGATGGTGAGCAACACTCAACGCCTGAACAGGCAACGCCAACAACACTACTATGACAGCAGACACCGCGCCACGCACCAACATGAGCCCCTCCCTAAATTTGATCGCAGACGACGTTGGCGCTCCCTTATCTCAAGATGATGCAGGCTGTCAATATAATTTTCAGATTACGAAAACTGCCTGTCTATGCGATAATGATGGCGTAAGTAACGAAGGAGTGACCGCGTGGAGACGATGACTGCATTGTTGCTCATAGTCATTGCCATGCTGCTGATATTGGTGGCGGCACTGGCCTTGTGGCGCAAGTCGGACAGCCCCGCACGCTTAGCCAAGCTGACCGCGGTCAATGCCGCCTTGCAGAGCCAGCTTGACCACAGCCAACACAATATCACGCGCCTGCAAGACAAACTTGAGCCGCTCAGTCGGGTGCGAGATGAGTGCATCAGCTTGAAGGAGAGCCTGGCCGCAGCACGTGACTTGAATTTGCGCACCGAGCGAGACAAGACCGAGGCTAAGGAGCAGCGCGACAAGCAGCAGCAGCACATACAGGCGTTGGTGGCGGAGAAGAGCACCCTGCAGGCCAAGCTCGATAACGCCCAACGACAGCTAAACGAACGTGATACGCTGGAAGCGCGCTTCAAGGATGCTTTCCGCGCCCTGTCGGCCGATACCCTGAAGTCACAGGGGGATAATTTTCAACACAATGCCGACAAGCTGTTCAAGCTGGGGCAAGAGGAGATCGATAGGATTGTGCGTCCGCTGAGAGAGAAGATCGAGCACCTCGACCGCGATAGCGTTGCCCACGCGACGATGTTCAAAGAACAGATGACCAAGATGATCGAAGGCAGCCGTCTGCTCAGCAAAGAAGCAGAAGCACTGAAGAGTGCACTATGTAAGCCGAGTGTGCGGGGACGTTGGGGTGAAATACAGCTGGAACGGGTGCTGGAGTTGTCGGGCTTGCGCAAGAATATCGATTACAGCGTGCAGGACAGCTTCCAGGCCGCTGGACAGCGTTTGCGCACCGATGTCATCGTCAATATGCCCGAGGACCGCCGTGTCATTCTCGATTCTAAAATATCGCTGGCGGCACTGATGGAGGCCTTCGAGGCTGACAACGAGGAGCGGAGGACACAAGCATTTGCACGTCACGTCGAGCAGATCAGAACCCACGTCAAAGACCTGTCGAGCAAGGAGTACTGGCAGTTGCTGAACGCTACCGATCTCGTGGTGATGGTGCTGCCGGAGTTTGCTTTTTTGCCCGCACTAGAACGCGACGCTGACTTGATCGAGTGGGCACTCAGCAAGAAGGTCATCGTCGTTACGCCTCCGACTTTGCTAGCCTTGCTGAAAGCCATCGCCCTGACCTGGAAGCAGGTGCGAGTAGTAGATAAAGCCCGTGACATCAGTAAACTAGGCAAGGAGTTGCACGATCGTCTTGCCGTGTTTGCCGAGCACTACGTCGCCATGGGCAAGTCACTGCATCAGACCGTCGAGCGCTACAATAAGGCCAACAGTTCATGGGATAGCCGCGTCATGCCCAAGTTGCTAGCCTTCAAAGAACTGGAAGTGCCGGTGAGCAGAGACCAGCCAGCCACGCCTGCCATCGAGAGTGTGCCTGCCACGATCAACAAAATTCCCGAACCAGAGCTTAGTTAGTGAGTCGCTTATCCCTCATCAACATGGTTATCGGCTTCGTGCTCGTCTTTCTCAGCGCGTCGCTGGGCACGTTCATCGTCAACCAAATGACCACCCTGTATGTCACTGCACCCCAGCACCTCGCCGCCTGGCAACACACCCTCGTCCGCAGCGCCCACGGACACAGCACCTTATGTGGTCTCGTGCATATTTTGTTTGCTCTGACCCTGCCCTACTCACGCCTGTCAGCTCGCCTCAAGCTATGGCAAGCGGTGGGCATCGGCGCGGGCAGTATTGCCATGGGGCCACTGCTGCTGTTGAAAGCACTCGGCCAGCCTAGCCTCGATCTCGACCCGCTCTCCCTGTTGATGGGACTGCTGCTGTCGATGTTTCTTTTTGCACTTATCTTCCACGCCTTTGGCATTTTTATGCGTATAAAAACAAGCAAATAGACATCTTTAGAGATTTATTTGCTAAACATCCCCAACGGTCTGCCGATAAGGGGTGCGAGTCGGGGTTTGTGTGAGGAAACCATGTGGATAAATTCGTATCCCACCATCCTGTTGTTTGCCTTGTCCAGCTTGCCAGCCGGAGTGGGAGTCGCTGGTTCTGCTGCCGCGCCTGAGCACGGAGATATGGCAGTGTTGTTGCACACCCGCATCGCCGGTGTGCCGCCTGATGAGGCCACGCGCAGCAAGATGGTTGAACTGCTTAAAGCGGGACAAAAGCAGGAGGCCGCGGCACTGGCAACCGAGCAGTCTGATTTTTACAACGTCAAGCTACGCAATATGTTTGGCGCCTGGTCAAATACAGGTGCTAGCATCGATATTGACTTAAACGACATGGTGGCAACCATGATCGGCATGGTGCGGGATAATGTGCCCTTCAACGAGGTGCTGTCGGGCGATTATCTTTACACGGGCAGCGATAGTGCTGGAGCTTATCGTGCTGATGACAATAGCCTCTACATCAACTTGCAGAGCCGCGACTTGCAACGTGAGCTGGTCAAGAAAAAGCAGTCGGAAGTTTTTACCCAGATAAAGCACTTACCCGCGGAAGCCCAGGCAGGCATTATCTCGACGCGAGCTTTTGGCCAAGCCTACTTTCAAGCTGGGACAAATCGGCGGGCAACGGCTTTTACCCTCAAGTATTTTCTCTGCCACGATATGGAGGCCTTGCATGATCCGACTATCTCGGATGAGAAGGTGCGACCTGATGTCAGTCGGGCACCGGGGAACGATGCCAATCTATTCAACAATCGCTGTAAAGGCTGTCACAGTGGCATGGATGCGTTGAGTGGCTGGAGCGTTTACTACGACTTCCAACCACAAAAGAAAATACTTTATCAAACAAATGTGCAAAGCAAGATTAGCAGAAACTTTTATGTCTACCCACAAGGGCATCAACCTGTCGATGATTCTTTCGTCAATCTTTGGACTACGGGGCAGAATACAGCCTTGGGCTGGGGGTCACAGACCAGCGGCAACGGGGCCAAGGATTATGGCAAGATGCTAACCGACAGTCAGGCCTTTAGCACCTGCATGGCAACCCATGTTTATGAGCAAGTGTGCCTACTTACACCTGAAACAGGCAAAGAAAAAACACTGCGTGATAGTCTTGCGAGCACGTTTAAAAGCAATAGCTACAGTATGAAAAAACTTTTTGCCGCGACCGCGGCTGCATGTTTGCCGGGGGAAGATTGATGCAGGCTATATTGGTTATTTTGCTAGCTTATGGTGCTATAGCCTGTAACACCTCGCCTTTCGCGCTCAGCAGCGACGAGGAGGATCAGGAGACTGCCAATAGTATAGCTGAGGTCGATGCCAGTAAGATCAGGTTCCGCTTTGGCTTGCGCAATTTTCGTGAAATAAACGCCATCATGCACAGCAAGACGGTAGCCAGCGTTGCCGAGCAAGATGTGCAGGCATCACACGGTCAACTGATGGCATCTGCGGCAACGAGTTGTAAGAGGAAACATGGGCATCATGGCAAGGGCTACACTTTGGTGGGCAAGGGTGCAGTTAACCAGCTGTGGTGTAGTGGGGTGAAAGACCTTTTGCCGAAAAGCAGCCATATTTTATCGCTGACAGCTTCAACGCAGGTCGGCATTTTTAAGCTGGCTAGCGCATACTGTCAGCAACTGATGCAAGACAACGATAACGGTAAACAGGCACGGGTGCAGAAATTACCAACCGTGGCAGCACAGCTCAATGACATCAAAATGTCGCAGCGCCCTGCAACTATCGACACATCGCTGCAGAATTCCATTGCCGCGGCTTTTGTCAATCATTTTCATGGCACGCAGACAGTGCGACCTGAGGCGGCGACAACGCAGAGCGATTTAGCTACCCTGATGGCAAACTTGATCAGCACCCAAGAGGAGAAGGGGCACAAGCAAGCCAGCAATCAGGAAGTGTTGATGGGCGCGTGCAGTGCCGCGCTCGCCAGTGCACAGATGGTGTTCCATTGAGGCGGAGGATTTTTTAGCATGCATGAACTGACACGACGAAATTTTTTAAACGCGACTATTGAGCACGCCTGTGGGTATCTATGTGTGCCCAGTCTCGCGACACTGTTGCTCAACGGTCGTGCCTTAGCCAGCAGCAACTGTCCTGAGGCCTCTGCTAGTGACACGCCTGCGTTCATCGGCCTCGACCTCAAGGGTGGTGCTAGCATCGCCGGCAACAATGTCATCGTTTACAAAGAAGACGGGGAATTGCTGGACAACTATGAGGGGCTGGGCCTGCCCAACGAGATTAGACCACAAGCAAGCCAGCGCATCGATACCTCGCTGGGTCTACCCATGCACGCAAATAGCGCCATGTTGAAGGGCATTAAGGATACGACAGGCAAAGAAGTGCAGGCTAAAACAACGGGTGTAGTTATTTGCACTAAAGCAGCTGATGACACCAGTAACAACGAATTGGCCTCTGCGCCTGGGGTCTTCTTGGCAGGCTCAAGTGGTTTGATTGCTCCGTTAGTGGGTAGCGATGAAGGTGGTGCAGGCAGTTCGGGGGGCAATTCCATCACGCCCTTTATGCACAGTGTTATGCCGGTTAAAATTTTTGACATTGCCAGTGCTAGTGAAATTATCAAGCTCGGCAACGTCTGGCAACATCAGCCACAGAGAGTGCAGCAGGTGCTTGCGGCCATCAACAAGATGAGCTCGGCGCAGTTGGAGCGGTTCGTGCAACTAGGGATGCCCGAGCAGAGTGCCGAGATGATCAAATGCGGTTACCTAAAGGCAAAAGACTTGCTAACGCCGCAAGAAATTGATCTTGATCCCAGAAATGACAATACGGTCACTCTGCCCAGCAACGTCACCGAAGCCGCAGTTGAAATTGCTTACCTCGTCTTGAAAGGCTATGCGGGGTCGGGCACCGTCAGCCTGCCCGGCTACGATTACCACAACGGTTCGGCGACAACTGCCGATAGCAAAGATTACGAAGCGGGTAGAACGATCGGCATGATGCTGCAGATGGCGGCTAATCTGCAACGCAAGCTAATGATTCATATTTATACCGACGGTGGGGTCGATCCCGCCTCCGGCACCCAAAAGACCAGTAAGGGCGGAGTCGAAAAGTTCGTGTGGAGCGGTGATAGTGAAGTGCGTTCAGCCGCGTTTGTGCTCGTCTATGATCCAAGTGGTAGACCGCAGTTGAGCTTCGGCGAGTCCCAACGCCAGCAGTTAGGTGCATACCAGGATGAGGACAAGGGCACGGTCAATCTTACTCCGGCCAGCCACGCTAAAATCAGCAGCAGTCCAAGAGCACAAGCACAGGTGGTGGTCGCCAACTGGCTGGCTTGGCAAGGGCTGGAGCAAAAGATTTTTACCGTCATGCAGGGTGCTCCTGTCAATACGAGCGAACTCGATGAGTATCTGTTCATGAGCAGCTCATAGCAGGTGGGGTGGGCATGGTGTGCAGATTTTTTCCCAGAACCCTACTTGCCCTGCTGCTGTGCTGCTGCTCCGCGCCACCGCTCGACAGTCACAGCCTCAGCAGTCAGGACACACAAGGTGACTTGACTGAGCTCTCGCACGCGGCTTTCGATGAGCACGTGCGTCCGGCCCTGAGCCTCTGTGCTGGATGTCATGGCAAAACCCAAGCCCCGCCATTCATGGTAGAAGACACGGCAACTGCTCATGATGCTGCACTCAGCAATGTTGATTTTGACAACATCGAGCAATCAAATTTTCTTAAAAGAATTGTCCAACAAAAACATAATTGCGGTGATTGTGCCGCCACGGGCGAGCAGGTGAGGGCGGCATTGACCAAGTGGCAAGAAATACGGTCGGCCACCGGGGGTGATGACGACATCGGCGATAAAACACAGCAGATTAGTTTCCCAGTGCGGACGCAGAAGATGCAGTGGGACATTGGTAAATTTATCGGCGAAGAGTATAGCGGGGGTAGTATCATGTTGTCAGTCAGGGTGTTACCCGATAGCAGTATCAAGAGGTATAGCTTGGCTAATCTCAGCGTTTATACCGACAAAACCGACATCTATATCAAGGGGATCAAACCTCTTATCAACGACAAGTGGAACAGCAAGAACGCGGCCTACAACGATATTGCCTGTGCGGTGAAATCGACGGCTAAGCGACCTACGGGGCACATTATCCACGCGACTGGCACTAGCATCGTGCCCGATGATTTTAGTGCCAACAACAAGCTATCCTTCGCCTTGGCAGAGTTGCGTTTAGCCAAGGATGACGACCCCTCCTGCTGGAGCGATGACATCCACAAGGATGTGTTCACGCACAGCATCAGACCGATCATGGTCAACAACTGCGAAAAAGCCGGCTGTCATGGTAGTGACAATCCCGCCGACGACTTTGATCTGTCTAGCTACAAGAGCGTGATGGACAAGACCAATACCATCAAAGCCATCCTTGAGGGTGAGAACGACACCCATAACAGCGACGTGCTCGATAAGCTCGACGACGACGCGCAATCGCAGCTGCTGGAGTGGCTGAAAGAATAGTCAGGCTACTCAGCACCAATATCGGGTTTTTTTCAAGGGGTCACTACACGCAGCGCACACGAGCACAGACACCACTTGGCACAAACCTCCGTTATCTTGGCGAGGCGCAGCCCTACCGAAAAACTCTCCCCCCGAATATGTGCAAGTACATGCCTTATGCAAAAGCATAATCTGGTTGCAATATGGCAGTATTTATGGTCGAGTTTTCGTACGGCCTCACCTCGCCGTTCATGGAGCTCTCGGTAGGCAAGCCTCAGCTCAACAGCCGAGAGGTCTGAGGACAAGCCTGAACGCAATAGCAAGTGGTCTGAGCGCAAGCAGCGAGCTAGAAAGCGAGCGGGACAAAAAGCAGCGTAGCGAGCGAAGCGAGCCACGGCGCAGACCTACCGAGAAACTCGCCCTTGAGATAGGTGTGGCACATGCCTTGTGCAAAAAAATAAACTGAACGCAATAACGAGAGGTCCGAGAACATGCAGCGAGCTAGGAAGCGAGCGATACAGAAAGCCGCAGCGCAGCGCACGGTCTCGCTCTGCCGTTCATAAAGCCCTCGGTAGGCAAGCCTCAGCGCAACCGCGAGAAGACCTGGGCAGGCAGAGAGGCCTGAGGGCGGGCCTGAACGCGATAGCAAGAGTCTTGGGGATGAGGAGCGAGCTAGAAAGCGAGCGTTACAAAGAGTCGCAGCGCAGCTGGGCGAGGCGCAGCCCTACCGAGAAACTCGCCCTTGAGATAGGTGTGGCACATGCCTTGTGCAAAAAAATAAACTGAACGCAATAACGAGAGGTCCGAGAACATGCAGCGAGCTAGGAAGCGAGCGATACAGAAAGCCGCAGCGCAGCGTACGGTCTTGCCGTGCCGTTCATGGAGCTCTTGGTAGGCAAGAGGTGGTGGTAACCGCCGAGAGACTTGGGCGCAAGCAGAGAGGGCGCGCAGAGTGGCCTGAGAACATGCAGCGAGCTAGAAAGCGAGCGGGACAAAAAGCAGCGTAGCGAGCGAAGCGAGCTAGAAAGCGAGCGATACAGAAAGCCGCAGCGCAGCGTACGGCCTCGCCTCGCCATTCATAAAGCTCTCTGTGGGCAAGAGGTGGGGACAACCGCCGAGAGACTTGGGCGCAAGCAGAGAGGGCGCGCAGAGTGGCCTGAGAACATGCAGCGAGCTAGAAAGCGAGCGGGACAAAAAGCAGCGTAGCGAGCGAAGCGAGCTAGGAAGCGAGCGATACAGAAAGCCGCAGCGCAGCGTACGGTCTTGCCGTGCCGTTCATGGAGCTCTTGGTAGGCAAGAGGTGGGGGTAACCGCCGAGAGACTTGGGCGCAAGCAGAGAGGGCGCGCAGAGTGGCCTGAGAACATGCAGCGAGCTAGAAAGCGAGCGGGACAAAAAGCAGCGTAGCGAGCGAAGCGAGCTAGGAAGCGAGCGATACAGAAAGCCGCAGCGCAGCGTACGGTCTCTCCCTGCCGTTCACAAAGCTCTTGGTAGGCAAGAGGTGGGGGCAACCGCCGAGAGACTTGGGTGCAAGCAGAGAGGGCGCGCAGAGTGGCCTGAGAACATGCAGCGAGCTAGGAAGCGAGCGGGACAAAAAGCAGCGTAGCGAGCGAAGCGAGCTAGGAAGCGAGCGTTACTAAAGAGCCGCGTAGCGAGCGAAGCGAGCGTTACTCAGCGATCTTCTCCCATCGGTTCGTAGAAGACATCCTCCAACTCACTGAAGAGCGGGTCGGTAGAAATTTGCACCGACTGCTTGATGTTTTTGTAGGCGGACAACACCCGTGCCCCCGCCTCGCCTCGCAGTTGTTCTGGCATTTCAATCACCTTGCTCTGGGCCGGTAAGCCACCCGTGCGGGAGGTGAGTATCCCGTTGCGGTAGATATTTTCTTCACCCGCGATGCGCTGTAGCATTTTCCACACCGCGGCATCGAAGCCTCCGACACTGAACATTTTAGCGATCGCGTGTGCCCTGTCACGCAGTATGCCATCACGTTTTTCTTCAGACATGTCATCTGTCGGCTGCCGCAACCAACTACGTGCGGCTTTGACATAGCGGTTGAGAAAATTTCTGAACCTAAGCTCAGTCCGGTCTCGTAAACGCCCCCGTCCAGTAAGGATACCCAGTTCGTTGTTGAACAGCTGCTCACACCATTGTCGTGGATGTAGTTTATCCGCAGCGTTGGCATAGGCGACACAAAAATCAGACCGCGGCACGTTACGGTAAGCCATGATCTTGTCGACACCCGCAGGCAGGATGTAGACCTCACCTATAAATTTAAAATAATCAAGATAATAGTTGACATCTTCTGGCGTAAACAAAACAAACCGCTTGCCCAGCAACGGCATCATGTGTTGGTAGACCCACTTGAAGTGCTTGCGTTTACCGTAGGCATTCTTAAAGTTCATGCGCAGACTGATAAACACCCGCTCGTCCTGAGTGATAAAACTTTCTAGCATAGTATTGTGGGTACTGTAGGTAGGCAAGTACGAGGATTCTTTTTCTTGGCTGACTGTCGCGACGTGCAGCTCGCTAACCCCCTCTGTGCCACTCATTTTTATCGTTTCGGCATTCACCTCATCGAAAAAAAATCGTGCTGGCTTCAGAATATGGCTGAACTTACGCTTAACACCTTCTATGGAGCGTTCAACTACAGCAAAATCAGCCATATCATCCGAAGGTGTTGCCGCGGCCAGGCCTACTTCGAGCAACTGCTGTGCTGAAGCTGGAAATTCAAAGACTAGATCCATCTTAGATAGTTTTTCCATTTTCCAACTGACGATGGGGAAATCTGCCAGCAGCAGATCGCCTTTTACCCCGGCCCATAATTTTGTTGCCTTTAGGTCCGAAAACTGTAGCAAAAACTTATCTTCGCTGCGTGCTAAGGCTTTGCGGCTGACGACAACGTGGCTAAGGTCAACCCCAGCACTGACTATCGGCTGACCGAGAAACGGATACTTACCTACCACCAAGCCCGCCCCGCGGCTCAAGTAGGTGCTAGCAATGAGGGTTTCGCCAGACTGCAATTGCTCGATAAACTGCTGGTGAATTCTATCGTGTTTTAAAATCTGTAGGGGCGATAGCTTGCCTAAATTTTTGACACTATCGACGATGCTGCCCAGCGGCTTGGCTTTGATAAACTCATAGACCTTCTGGTAGCGTAGCTGGGGCAAGTCATCGTCCAACTCACTATCAATGCCGAAGCGGGTGGGAAAGTCCTTGCCGATGTCTGCACCGAGTAGAAAACCAAAACGATAGACATCGACGAGCAACAGCGGCTTTTCGCGATCACCATAAGGGTTTCTGAGCAGAAAACGCTGGGGCAGAAAGTTAGTTATCCCCACTCGTAAGCCATCATAGAAACACTCGTTTTCACAAAAATCACCTGCCAACAACGGCAAACCAAAGGTGCGATTGGTTATCTTTAATTTATGCAGACGTTTGCTGAGCGCCGACACTGCGTTGATTTTCCACCACGCATCCACCGCGTCCCACAACACTCTCTGCAAAGTGCCGGGCGTCGCGTGGATGATGTTGCGGTCGTAGTAACGTCGGATAAAATCGCCAGGATTGCTGGATACTTCTCCCTCTGGATCGTGCAAATAGCCGTCTTTGAAATACTGCTCGTAACCCTCAACCGCATAGGTGGCAGGGTCGGTCATCTTGCTCTCACGTTTTAGCAAAATCTCTGTTCCCGCAGCATCGGTGATCGTTTGTCCCAGCAAGCCAAATACTGCCACGAGTTGATCCCGCCGTCGCAACATTATCTGGGTAAAGTACTCAGCGATCATGTCAGAGTAGCCTGCGGCAAGAAAAGCGTTTTTGATTTGCGCGGGTGAAAGTTGCGCCATTAGCCGTGTCATCCACTTCGCATCGCTGAGACTCATCACATTCAAGGCAGAATTTTTGAAGGGCGTGAAGTAATTGAGCACAACTTCGTAAATCGTGCCATCAGGTTTGCGCCGCACCCTATCAACCAGGTCACGACCGAGAAAGTTCGGTGAATCCTTAGCAAACCAACTGCCGAGCACGCCACCCATGTCGGCGGCACTGTAAGCGACCTTGCGCCCCTCGGCATTGCCCACCAAGACCAGGCTGGCATTGTCATCCTTGACATCCTGATCTGAAACCCAAGCTAAGAACAGGGCAAAGGCACGGAACTCGCGCTTGAACGGTCGGCTGAAGGAGGCCTTGATGAAAGAGCCGACGCTGAGGTCAGAGTCAGCATCAGAGCGGCGTTCCAACTGCACTGAACGCATGCGAATATACCAGCGTCCCTGCGCGTCCTGGTTTATATCTGCCAGAGCTTTCTCTGGTCTATGGCCACGCCAACGCTGATGATCTGCTAACAAGCGCTGATAAGCTTGGTCAAATTCCTCCGCCGAAGTTGGGTCTGCGAGCGGCAGGTAAAGCTTAACACTGCGCTTGAAAAAAGTCGGATCGACGGTGAAACCCAATGCCGCGGCGAGGCTATTGGCCACCGTCTCAGCGTTGACCTCAGGCGAGGTTTTGCGCCAATACCTGTGAATATTGCTGAGCGAAAGCGCATGTTCACTATTCATCGCTTCGGCCAAGTATTTCATCTTGTACTGGGCTTTGCCATATCTCACCCGCATCTTCGGAGTGCGTCCTGTGAACCTACCACCCCAGTCATAGAGCAGAGAAATTTCTGTGTGCGGGTTGGTAATGCCCTCAGGAAATCCGCTCTGCCCGTTGTAGTTGCGGGTGTCAAAGGCGCGGATGGAATGCGGCGCACGCCAAAAGCCAGAATTCAGCGGATTGAGAGAGGAGATGTCAAGCCCCTCACGCTGCGCAAAACGCGTTAGCTGGCGCGGGGAGAAGAACACCTGCTGGCGCAATTCAGCATGCCTGGCCTTCATCGCCGCAGGAATAACCAGGTTGGCAGGTTCAATCTCAAAGTTCACCCGCACATTACTGAAATCAAGACCATAGAGTATCCCATCAATCCAATCGCCCCCGAGCGGGTCCATGTCAAGAATACTCGCGAAGGTTTCCAGTCCCTGAAACAGGTGCTCCAAGAAAGGTTGACTTGACGCGTGGTTGATATTATCACGCCGCACGCCTGCGGCAAGCGCCCGAGCTTTTTGCAACTCTCCCACCGCGAAGGCATAGAACGCCGCGAGCTTGTACTTTTTCCACCTCTTCAAGATTTTCTCGTCGGCACGACTTCGACACCACTCCACATGTCGCACTGTCTGGCTCGATTTCCTTACACAGTAGGTCATGAAGGCGATGTTTTCGTGCCTCTTGATGGCGAGGATCTTCGCCTCGATGGCAGCAGTATCGATAGTGCCATCATCACGGAGATAGTCCTCGCGCAAGATGCGTGAGGCCGTGCGATGCTCGACCTTAGCCCCACGCCGCTGCGGTCGTTTGATCGGATCACGATACACGTCATCACCGCGTTGCAGCGAAATGTAACCGGGCAGATTGCGCACCCCGTCAAAATTGCCGACAACTCCTGCCACCAGCAGCTGCTGCCAACTTAACAGCAGTAACGCGCAGCACGCCCTGTAAAGCATGAATACCCCCTGTCGATAATTAGCGATGCCACGGCGCGGCTACCACATGGGCATGGCAATGGCAAGGAGAAAAGAACCTAGTGCAGTGGTAAATCCGGTTCGTAGTCGGCATCAAACCATGCCCGGATACAGCGCACATAGTAGTCATGGCCACCTAGCTTGTCTTTGAGCGGGTCAAGCTCGGTCGTGATCGACAAGATGTCGTCAAGAAACTCCTGGGGCGGAGCAACGCCACGCAGATAGCTGTGTATCGTCGCGGCTAGAATCGGATTACCAGGGGTCAATTCCGAATAAAGAAAGCGCATCTGCACCATCACCTTCGCGTACTGCGCCGCCGCGTAGTCAAAGCGCTGTTCATCGTAGGCACGACGAGCATCTTGGAGGCTAGAAGTTACCAGCATCAAGAAAGCACTGAGCGTATTGCGGCTGATCTGGGCGTTGATGCTAAAATACTTTTGTATTTGCTGCCAATAAGCTTCAAGCACAGGACGGTTAGGATGCTTGCCCGCGAAAGCATCTTCTTTGCCCGAACGCTGATTGCTGGCAAAAGCCCACCGCCGCACGAACGACTTGAGTGGGTCCCATAACGGCGCACCGACCGAAAAAACACCAAAGCCGGTGAGAATGGGAATAAACACCCGCACAAAATCTCGCTGGGCATCGGTAATGCTCTTGCGAGAGGCGAGCAGTTCGTTGAATTTAGAGCCTGCATAGGCCGAGAGCACAATAAACGACAAGGCCATGCTATAGGTGGCGATCGCACCGGCGATATTCGTGACCGCGCCTATCTCTTGTTGCAAAACCTGATGCAACTGCTCGTCATCGCAAAAACTGCCGTCTTCATGCATACACCCCTTGAGCACCGCGGCCTGTGTGCTGCGTGCGGTGGCCAGCAGCGCGGCACGGTAATACCAGTTAAACTTGCCGACTTCCTGCCGATAGCGTGTGGCCACCAACTCCTTGTGCTGTTGAGAATAAGTCTGTGCCTGCAGCGGCAGCGAGACGCAGACGAGGGGGAGCAATACCCCCAAGACACATCGTTTTACCAACAAAGTAGAATTCCCCAATAAAGACCTGGCGCGGCCCCCAACGGCAAGAACCTCAAGCCTATCCCCGCGCATCGCTGCAAACAAGCCCCACGTCTGACCAGCGAGATGAGCGCATAATAGCACTACTAGAAATGAAATCAACACCAGTTGCGGCTATTTTTTCAACGTCAGCTAGGGCGATATTGCCTGTCGCTTCCAGCAGCACCCGCCCCTGCACTAGACGCACGGCCAGCGCCGTTTCGGCACAGCTCAAGTTGTCAAGCACGATCAGATCCGCACCAGCATCAAGTGCTTCCTGCAACTGGTCGAGATGGGTAATCTCAACTTCCACCTTCAGTGTCGGGGATAAGCTTTCCTGCAACAGCGCCAGCGCGGGCTTGATGCCACCTGCGGCACGAATATGATTTTCCCTGATAACCACGCCATCGCAGAGACCGAGACGATGATGACGTGCTCCACCAATAGCCGCCGCGGTTTTCTCCAGCAGGCGTAAGCACGGTGTAGTGTTGCGCGTATCGAGCAACTGTGCCTTATGGTCGGCAATCTTGGCCACATACTGTGCGGTTGAGGTAGCAATGCCACACAGGTGGGCGAGAAAATTCAAGGCCACACGTTCCCCTTTGAGAATAGCGCGGGCGCGACCGTCGAGCACCGCCAGCACCTCGCCAGCGTTTGCGGCAGTGCCATTGCTGACGCGCAGGGCAACTTTTAAGGTGTTGTCTATCGCAGCAAAAACCGCCGTGACCAGCTCAATACAAGCTACCACCAGCGGTTCTTTAGCAATAATTTGAGCCTGGGTGTGTGCGTCTGGGGGAATACAGATGTCGGTAGGCCAATCACCGTAGCCCCAATCCTCTTCTAGTGCTCTGGTAATGAGCGGCTGCAGTTGTATATCGTGCATATCCCGCCAGCTCAGCCCTGTGGTGCTCACTTCGTATAGAGAAAACGTGCGACCTCAGGGGCAGTTTGCACTCCCAGTTTCTTGTTCATGACTTCCAGCAAGGTCGCCAGCTGTTGCTTGTTGACAGCAATACGTTCTCCCTGCACGAATAGTCTTTTGAAGTCTGCTTGCTTGCGCCGCCAGTGACGGCTAGTGGCTAGTTCCCCTGCAAACGCAGTCATCCAGGCGACCGTGCCAATCGATGCCGCCACAAATCCTGCGCCAAGCGCCTTGTTACTCTTGTCATTGAGGGCTTTGGCTTGTTCAGCAGAAAGCGTGTCATCACCCGCTGAGACGTGATATTTCACGTTACCAGTGTCTTTGCTTCCGAAAAGTTTGAATTTTACCTTTTCGCCAGCCGCATCGACAATCGGAAAGTGCTTGTCCAGCTTCCTAGCTATCAGTCCATGTCTAATAAGCAAGACAGTCCCTGCGGCGCTCGCCAGCGCAGCGATGCCGAGCAGAGCATGTTTTACTGTCTCGCCCGTACCGCTCTTCTGGGTAAAGGTATTGTAAGCTTCGGCATGATCTTGAAAATAAAAGGCACTGCCATCGCGATTACGCAATGGATTCAAGCAATTGTGCCGCTGACAGAGCACCAACTCCGCCTGTGTCTGACCGTTGACGTACTGCTCTTGTAACTGTAAGCTAAGCCAGTGCTGGTCTTTTTTATTGCTTTGCATATCGCTCGCTCCGCCTACAGCACAAGCGGAAGTGAGCAACGTCAACAGTATTCTTGCCCAAGTTCGCATCATAACACCTTGCATCGATAATATTTTCACAGACAGTCCCCTCTCTTATAATTAAATGCTAAAAAGATAGCTCTGCACTGCAACATCAATCGTCGCAGGCACTTGCTTGACTAGAATAGCGAACAAATCAATAAGTTCGTCCTTAGTAACCTTCACCGCACTGCCATGAATAAACAGGTCGGCCAGCGCATCTTTGTTATCTTGCCACAAGTTGTCTTCCCCAATATCTGGGGCAAAGGCTAGTGCACTCGTGCCCAACCCGGAAATTCCCAACGCTGCCCAGTAGGTAGGGGTGACCCAGCTATCTCTTTTTTCAAGTCTTTTCTTTGTAGCTTCTTGCTCGCCTTTCTCTTTACCTAGCTTGGCCAACTTAGCTCGTATGTCGTCAGTGTCTGCGGAAATATTTTTGCGCTTCTTATTATTCAGTTTTTTGGTTGCTGCGGCAATCTCATCATCCAGCTTTTTAATTTTTTCAGCCGCCTCAGTGACGATACGTCGCATGGCATCGGACTTGATGTAGATGAAACCACCTGCCGCGGTAGCTATCGTTGTAATACCGAGCAATGCCATTTTTATTTTCTGTCCCTTACCTGCTTCGCGGGCCTTCTGGTTATAGAGATCAGCATGGTTCTTAAAATGGTAATCTCCACCGCTTTTATTCCGTAGAGGGTTGAAGCATTTTCCGTTTTCGCACAGCATTAATACTGCCGCAGGCTCGCCATCGACCTGAGTTTCTTCCATCTTCAGGGTCAGGCTCGCGGCAGTTAGCATCTGCTGTTGCGACGGTTCTACAACACAACCAACGAGGGTTGCTATAGAAATTACAGTTACAGCTGTTCGCATTATTGTGTACTCCATTAACTTCAAGATTCAACAAATGTTTTCAGTTTTTTGCTACGTGACGGATGGCGCAGCTTCTTCAACGCTTTGGCTTCAATCTGGCGCACTCGCTCGCGGGTGACGTTGAAGCTCTGCCCTACCTGCTCTAGCGTGTGGTCGCTTTTCTCACCGATACCGAAACGCATGCGCAGAATTTTTTCTTCTCGTGAGGTTAGCGTTGCCAGTGTTTTCTGGGTCTGCTCAGCCAGACTGCTAGAGACAATCGATTCCGTCGGTAGTGCTACCGATTTGTTCTCCAGAAAATCACCCAGATGGCTATCCTCTTCCTCGCCAATTGGTGTTTCCAGCGAAATCGGCTCGATGGCAATTTTCATCACCTTGCGCACCTTTTCGACGGGCAAGTCCATGCGGGCGGAGAGTTCTTCTGGTGCAGGCTCACGTCCCATTTCCTGCACTAGAGCACGATTGGTGCGGATCAATTTGTTGATCGACTCAATCATATGCACTGGCACACGAATGGTGCGGGCTTGGTCAGCGATGGCACGTGTGATCGCTTGCCTGATCCACCACGTAGCATAGGTGGAAAACTTGTAACCACGACGATACTCGAATTTCTCCACGGCTTTCATCAAGCCGATGTTGCCTTCCTGAATGAGATCGAGGAATTGCAAGCCGCGGTTGGTGTATTTTTTGGCAATCGAGACGACGAGGCGCAGATTAGCTTCAACCAACTCTCGCTTGGCTAATTCCGCCTTGTGTTGCAAATCGACGAAGGTGCGATGGGCGGTAACGATAGCCTCACCGTCAAGTCCGACATCACGAATGTCCTCACGATAGCCGTCGTATGCCGCGATGAAAGCCCGTGTAATACGTTTCCAGTCTCTTGCTGCGACGCAGTCGAGTGGTCGGTCAGGATTTTCCGCGAGATAGGCACGTAGATCTGCCGCAGGCAGCTTACAACGACCAGCATAGTAGTTGATGTCTTTCTTTTTTTCCTGCACCGCGGCAGCATGGGCAGCGATTGCATTGATGGCAGAAGTCATCAGCTTGCGGTTGATGTTCAAGTCCTTCAGTTCACGGAAGACATCCTCGCGCTTGGTCTCAAAGCTCTGCTGTGCCTCAGCGCTAGGAGCATCGCCCTGTGCCGTGGCACGTAGCTTTTCTAATTCAGCATCGTGCTGCAAGAAGGCGCTGGTCGCTTCTCGGATCTTCTCCGAATAGCCTTCCTCGTTGTCAGAACCCTCATCGTCGTCGAAAGCCTTGATGAAGCCGCGCATGTTGATTTCCCCATGCACGAAACGCTGTGCGGCCAACACGATCACCCTGTAGGAGATTGGGATATCGATGATGCTGCGCAGAATGGCATTCTCTTTTTCCTCAATGCGTTTGGCAATCTCAACCTCGGCCTCACGGCTGAGCAGCGCCGCGCCGCCCATCTTGCGCAAATAAATTTTTACGGGATCGGCAGAACGGGCGAGATTAGCATCGGTAGTCGCTAACGCCTCGTGCCCACTCGTATAGTCCTCGCTGCTCTCGTTGAAAAAGCCAGTGTCAAGCAAAATCTCGTCACCAGATGCCTTGTCATCGATGGGCAAACCGTCGTCTGCCTTGCTGCGCACGTGCGTGGACAGCAGTCGTATCACCTGCCTAGTGATGCGCACTCGCTGCACGGCATCGAGGTCGTGGCGGGCAATGACTTTCTGCATCTCACCTTTACCCAAGGCTTTGCGCTCCGCGGCGATCGAACGCAACTCGCTGATAATTTCATCGACCAACGCGCGTTCAGCGGCACTGCCTGCCTTCGGGCGCGGTGTCACTTTGCCCTTGGCTACCGTTGCCTTGGCCTTTGCCGCCGTTGCCTTGAGTGCAGTTTTCTTTTTCGCGAGCGCAGACTTGGCTGCCGCTGGCCTCTTTGCTGTAGGCTTGGCTGGCGTTCTCTTTCTTGTTGCGATCGTTTTAGCCGCAGTTTTCTTTTTCGCTACCGCAGTCTTGGGTTTGGCCTGTGCCTTGGCTTGCACCTTGGGTTTGGCTTGCGCCTTGGCTTTAGCCTGCGCCTTGACTTTAGCTTGTGTCTTGGGCTTGGCTTTGGCTTGTGCCTCTGCCGCCTTCAAGTCGCTAGCGCTGGTGTTGTTGGTAGTGTCTTTTGACAAATCAAGCTCCAATTCTCAACTCTGTGCGCAACTGTCAACAGTTAGAACACAGCGGGTTAACGAACATTGCGACGCTGTCGCCACAACCTTGTGTGCAAACACGGTTTAGAAAACAAGGGCTTACCACGTCCCCAGCGCAAGCGCGGGGTCGTATGCCTACCGACACACATGCACACCTACACTCAATGATTCAAGAAGCGGGCCAACACCCAGACAACGGCGCAAACCGCACAAACTACAAGATTTTGCTATGAAAAGCAATCGTCTGTTAGTAGACCAGGCTGTCAAAAGTTAGCATAGGGTGACCAGTCTTTCGACAATTGGGGAAGTGCAGGCGATGCAGATAGGGGAAATTTTACAAAAAACGGCGGGAAAACTGGCAGTTACGGACGAAGCAGTCCTGGCCCTTGAGATTATGCGAGTTGCCCCGCTCGATCTGGCAGTCAGCGGTGAATTAAGCTTTCTCACCAACCCGGCCCATCTCGACAAGGCGCGCACTACTGCCGCCAGTGCCATCCTGGTCGCTGAAGCAGTGCCTGAACTGAATGTGCCCCAGATCATTACCGCCAACCCCTATGTCGCGATGGCAGAGCTGGCCACGCAGCTCAATGCTAGCGACAGGGAGTATCCAGCTCACCGTCAGCTCACGCATATTCACCCACAGGCTGAAGTCGATGCGCAGGCTATCGTCTACCCGTATGTGTTCATCGACAAGGGCAGCCGCATCGGCGCGGGCAGCGTTATCTACCCGCACTGCTTCATCGGTGCAGGGGTGACGATCGGGGAAAATTGCACCCTCTACCCCAACGTTACCGTCTTCGACAACTGCGAGATGGGCAACCGCATCGTCATCAACGCGGGGGCGGTGATTGGCAACGACGGCTTTGGTTTTGCCCAGACAGGCATGGAGGCGGTCAAAATCCCTCATTGCGGGCGGATCGTCATCGAGGACAACTGCGAAATCGGGGCGTTGAATACGATTGCACGGGCGACCTTCGCCGAGACCCGTATCAGAGCTGGCTGTAAACTCGACGCGCAGGTGCATATTGGGCACAACGTCGATCTCGGCCAGTTCAGTCTCATTGCGGCACAATCAGGCATCGCAGGCAGCACGAAGGTTGGTCGTAACCTAATCATGGCGGCACAGGCAGGCATTGCCAACAGCCTCACCATTCCGGCGCATGTCGTGCTAGGCTCACGCGGTGGCCTCAACAAAAGCCCCTCAGTGTCGGGCCAGTACGCAGGCGCTCCGGCCCTGCCTGGCGCTGAGTGGCGACGGCAACAGGCCGTGTATAAGAACCTGCCCGCCCTCGCGAAAAAAGTGCGGGCACTCGAACAAGAACTGCGTGATCTCAAAAATCAACTGCGCTAGGCGACAAGCTTGAACGCAATCGCGGGAGGTCTGAGGGCAAGCCTGAATGCAATGGCCGAGAGGCAAAGACCTTCCTTAGCCCGTATCTCCGTTGTCTTGGCGAGGCGCAGCCCTACCGATAAACTCGACCCAAAGTAGGTTGTGAGCACATGCCTTGTGCAAAAAAATAACCTGGTTGCAGTATTGGCAATGTCTGTGGTCGAGTTTTCGTACGGCCTCGCCTCGCCGTTCATAAAGCCCTCGGTCGGCAAGCCTGAACGCAAGAGCAATGAGGTCTGAGGGCAAAGAGGCTGGTAGGCAAGATTGAACGTAACCACGAGAGGTCTGAGGACGAGCCCGAACGCAGTAACGAGAGACAAAGACCATTCTTAGCCCATACCTCCGTTGTCTTGGCAGGGAGCAGTGGAGCTAGCAAGCGGCAAAAAAGCCGATCAGCGAGAAACTCTCCCCTGAGATAGGTGCAAGCACATACTCTTGTCTGAAAGCATAATCTGACAGCAATATGGCAGTATTTGTGGTCGAGTTTTCGCACGGTCTCTCCCTGCCGTTCACAAAGCTCTTGGTAGGCAAGAGGTGGGGGCAGCCGCCGAGAGGCATGAGCGCAAGCAGAGAGGGCGCGCAGAGTGGCCTGAGAACATGCAGCGAGCTAGCAAGCGAGCGATACAAAAAGCAGCGTAGCGAGCGAAGCGAGCTAGGAAGCGAGCGTCACAAAAAAGCCGCAGCGCAGCGAACGGCCTCGCCTCGCCGTTCATAAAGCCCTCGGTCGGCAAGCCTGAACGCAAGAGCAATGAGGTCTGATGGCAAAGAGGCTGGTAGGCAAGATTGAACGTAACCACGAGAGGTCTGAGGACGAGCCCGAACGCAGTAACGAGAGACAAAGACCATTCTTAGCCCATACCTCCGTTGTCTTGGCAGGGAGCAGTGGAGCTAGCAAGCGGCAAAAAAGCCGATCAGCGAGAAACTCTCCCCTGAGATAGATGCAAGCACATACTCTTGTCTGAAAGCATAACCTAACGGCAATATGGCAGTATTTGTGGTCGAGTTTTCGCACGGTCTCTCCCTGCCGTTCACAAAGCTCTCGGTGGGCAAGAGGTGGGGGCAACCGCCGAGAGATCTGAGGACAAGCAGAGAGGCTGGGGAGCAAGCTTGAACGCAATGACGAGGGGTCTGAAAGCAAGCCTGAACGTAACTGCCGAGAGGTCTGAGGGCAAGCTTGAACGCAATGGCGAGAGGTCTGAGAACAAGGAGCGAGCTAGAAAGCGAGCGATACAAAAAAGCCTCGTAGACGAGCGATACAAAAAGCAGCGTAGCGAGCGCAGCGAGCTAGGAAGCGAGCGTTACAAAAAGCCGCGCGCCACGGCGCAGGAGATCAGCAAGATTGTCGGTGTCAGCCCTGCTGAGCTTGCACGACTCAAAAAAAGACTGTGAGCTCCTTTTATAAACAAATATACCGATCTTTTGCCTGGACAATGGTCGGCTGATCTTCGGCTTAGGGTGGCTGCCATTGCAGAGAACACCGCGGGTGTCTCTCGGAAACCATACTGCTGGGTTTTTGTTGCTCTGTTAGTCAGCGAAGAAGATGTCATACCCCATTATGCCATCACGACGGAAAAAAATTACATCGTGCATACCCATTCCATTTTTGTAACACCCTGATACTGGTGCTATTCAGGGAGAATGGTTACTAGATCCTCCTCGACAGCTAGTTCCTGGCTAGGTAGAGGCCACACGTTTAATTCTTGCAGACAGTTTTTTGGAAAGTATTTCATGCGGTCATCTTCGGTGGTCAAAAGTTTCCCCGCCAAGCTTTCTCCCTGCGACATGTCCAGTGAAAAGCTGTCACGAGTTGTCCCTTCGACACTGATATAGTAGCTGAAGTTATACATAAAACGCCGATATGGTGTAGGACCCGTCAACAGATCCTCAGTGCTAAAAAGATGGAACACGATAAGGTGAGATAGTTTTTCCTCTGCAGTAGACTTCAATACTGATGTTTTCTCTAAATCTGCGTGGAGCTCGTGTGTTTGTCTATACTTTGGCAGTGGCAGGGGATTAGGAGCAGTATCCCCCCATTGTTGGAGATCAATATGCTTGAGTTCAAGCTTGTTGGCATCTAGTTTGTTGCAACCTGCCAATTCATTATCGCTCAAGCGATTGATGACCGCGAACAGAGGCATGTCTTCAGCTGATGCAATCACTGCCACCGCGATATCCATACTGGTGCGTATGCTTGGATCACCTCTGGCATAACTGCTACCCTTAGCCGTAAATTTCCAGTAAGCAATCTTACGTTGATCCTCTGCGTTATTTTGGGGAGGCTTGGTATCGGCATCACTCAAAGCATGGTCGCCTGCTGGCTGCGAAGAATCTTCTTCCGAGCTTTCATTATCCCCCATACCACAAGCGCTAAGGAGTGCCAAAAAAGCTCCCACAACTACGAACTGTAAACTTTTGCCCGCTACCGCTCTTGCCAGGTTCGTGCAGATGTTCATGACTATCGCCCTCGGAATGTTTGTAATAATCTACCCACAGTATCGGGTCAGCGGCCCGAAGAATTAATTTGACTAACGCTCAATATCGCAACGGCGGCTATCTGCCTACCCACAAATCCAGTATTTCAGGCAAAAAACGGACAATCCCTAAGGCTGATAGCTGTAGGTAACTTCGATACTGCTCGTGTTAGTGGGCAAGGTGGTGAGAATGAAAAGTTTTTTATCAACGATGCCGTATTCACTTTGACCGAGAGTTCTGGTTGTGCCGCTATCGTCGCTAATTACAACCGTGGCCGCCTCACCGTCGTGCTTTTCTTGTAGTTTATACTTGTATTGCACGATGGCACTGAGATCGCTGGAAATCGCCTTGAGCAGGGTATCATAGTCGTCCGTGTTATACGGTTCATGACGAGTAAAAACCGATTCGCCACTCTCGTCACGCCAGGCAAGGAATTTATCAGTTTCATCCAAAAATCCGTACACCCTGACAGTTACGTTGGGAATTCCTCTCAACTTTATGTTGTCGTAAAGATCCTGTATTTCGCAACCTTCTGCCGCAGTCTGCTTAAGAATCTCGGCGCATTGATGATCTTCATCGGTGATGATTAGAATGCCTATGGCTGAATTTTCACGCACAAGACGTTGAGGTTTATTGTCATCGCAAGTGTTGTTAGCATCGACTACGGGCATGCCTCGTAAGCCTCTGATCACCATGTAGACTGCCTGTTCAGCGTTAGCTGGCTTGATGGTGTCGATAGCCTGACGATAGACATCTTGATAATCAGGGGTTTTGGCATTGATGATGGCGGCAAAACAGCTGACCATGTCGGTGCTGGCGATACCAATTTGCCAATCACGTTCCTTGACGTACTCCAGCAACGGTTCGAGCTTACGGGCAATCTTAGCCCGCTCCTCGCGCATCGAGTCAGAACCGTCGACGACCAGCAGAATATCCAGCTTATCACTAGCCGCGACATTAACGGCAAACGTCTCGGTCATATGTTCACCGCTTATGTCATCACTTACCCCACTGAGGCCTGTCTGCTTACCACAGAATGCTAGCAGCACAGACGCTAGGAGCAGTGGGTAAATTTTCCCCATCTCAGCACCTCAACCGACATCGCTACGCGTACGATCGGCAGATAGTTGGTAAAAACTTAGCGGGGGCGGTGAACATAAAACTTGACAGCAGATCGGGTTAACGCAGTGTCCACAGTTCTTCGGCTATCTCTAGTGCATGCAGCAGATGGCGGGCGAGGGTGAAAAACCAATCGCTGAGACGGTTGAGGTAGGAGATAAGTTCAGGACGGGGCTGGTGTTCGCCGCGCAGCAAAGCACACAGCTCACGTTCCGCCCGCCGACAGACGGTACGGCAGACATGTGCTTGCGAAACGAGCAGCTGGCCACGCGGCAGGATGAAGTTGCGCAACACGGGCAGCGCGGCACTGAGCGTGTCGATTTCTGTTTCCAAGCGCTGGGTATCGGCAGCGGTGAGCGATCTCAGGTGTGCTTGTAAGCGTGGCAACGCCGCGATTTCCGTGCCCAGGCGGAACAGTTCGTGCTGGATACGACGCAGTGCCGCGGTCAGTGTCTGCCACCTAGCCGCGTCGTTCGCCTGCAGACCGTCGTGCAGCAGACCAACATAGGCATTGAGCTCGTCGACGCTGCCATAAGCGCAGACCAAGGCATTGTCCTTGCTCACCCGCGTGCCCGTCGCCAGGGATGTCTGTCCCTGGTCGCCACCCCGTGTATAGACGGGTCGTCGTCGCGTCATCGACTAGTCAAAGGTCAGCATGGTCAGCTCTCCAGTTGCACAACTTGCAGGCGCGCCGCGGATCTAGGCGATATTTTTATGCCTGTCAATGTAAAAATGTTTGGGCGAGAAGATACGCCCTAAGAAAGTCGTTGCAGGATTTTTTCACGTGGTGTATGCCGACCCAACTTTTCGATCTGCATTAGCGTCGTACGGGAGGATGTCGTGGTCAGGTATTGCTTGTTGCTGTTCGTCGTGCTGCAGCCAAATTTTACCCTGGCACTGTCGTCGCGGAGTGCGAGCAAGGTCGGGATACTGCGCCATCGTCTGCACAGTCTGGCTAGCAGACCGCGCGTCCCGACCTGGGTGAAGGCTGCCGTTTACGGTAGTGCCCTGCTAACGCTTGCCTCTGCTCCCCACGCCGAAGAGAGTGACCTGCTCGTGCAGCCGACGCGGCCTGCCGTGGTCCAAGCTGAAGATATGGACAGGAACATCTTCGCAGGACAGGTGCACACGTTGAGTTGGCAGATTGCGGTAACGACAAAGGGCAAGCTTGCCCACATGCATGTGCAGGCGATCGAGGACGGGGGTATGTTCAGAATTACGGGCTATATTGAACCGACGGCAAAGGGAGGCAAGTATTTCGATCCAGCCTCATCCTCTTATCACCGTTACGTTGCGGATAGAAGCTATGCGCTACAAGACCAGCCGTATGATGGTTTTACCTTGCCACTCCGTCTCAGCTGGTTGGCCGCGGTCCGGAGCCAGAGGCTCAGCCAGATAAATGAAATATTGCCGAAGATTGTTGCCAGTGAGCAGGCGCTGGTGGAATTGGGTGATAGCATGTATCGGGGCTTTTCCAGGTTACATGTTGCTGCCAGCGATGACTACAGATTTGAAAATCTCGCGGCTCAGGTTGAAGTCAAGTTTGCGGGGCGCAGATTTTTTGACCGCCAGGCGGTTTCGGGAGCAATAGAGCGCCGCCACGTCATGCTGCAGACGAGAAGGATTGCGCACCAGCCACGCCGCCCAGCGGCTCGATTTAATGCCGACATCCTCCAGCAAGCAGTGGACACCTATCATGCGGCGTTGGCTTTATTGCCAGTGTCCGCTTCAGCACCAACAGCATTGAACCTTAACTTTGACAGTCAGGCGCAGGACGATGCTAGCTTTGTGGCCCTGGTCGAGAGCTTGGCTGACTTCAAACAATTACGGCTGCTGCTGGCGGAGGATATCTTGTCGCTCTACGAGCCTTTCAGGATGCCCTTTTTCTACGTCGCGCAGAAAAATACTAGGGAACGACTTGTGCTCCTTGTCTTTGCCGAAGACAGCAAACGCCGCGGCGTGGCCTTCAGATACAAGATTCTTACTACTGCTGCCAAACACAAGCGAGTATTCACCCTGGCACAGGTTGATTTCGACCACAACGCAAATATCAAAAAGATGTGGGTAAGCTTGAAACCGCGTGGCGGCTTAGCGCGCTTTGGTAAGATGACCTTCACACCTTGCGTTGCAGGAGCATGCCCTGAGCCAAATTTTGCGCGAGATTAAAGCATTGTGCTAGGGTCAGGTCGCTAGCGGGAGGGACGAGCATAGGCAAGCAGAAGTCGGGATAAAGTTTTGCCACTTGGCACATTTTTATTCCTGTCAGGCGGCTGTCGTAGTATCTTGGCAGGTGGAACTAATCTCTAATAGCAAATAGGAGGTCGGCTTGCGGCTGCCTCTGCACGATCTACATCTTGAGCTGGGTGCGAGGATGGTGGCGTTCGGCGACTGGCAGGTACCCTTGCGCTATCGTTCCGCGTTGGACGAGCACCGTCAGGTGCGACAGCACTGTGGCCTGTTTGATGTCAGCCACATGGGTGAGCTGGTGGTCGAGGGCAAAGGGGCCTTGGCACTGCTACAACGATTGACGATCAACGATGTTGAACGACTGCAGAACGGGCAAGGTCAGTATACCGCCATGCTCAACGCGCGCGGCGGGTTCATCGACGATCTTATCCTCTACCGCCTCACGGCAACGCACTTTTTGTTGTGCGTTAATGCTGCCAATACCCGCAAGTGTTTTGAGCATATATCTTCGCACCATGATCTCGCCACCACCGCAGTCAGTGACTGCTCGCAGGACTATTGCCAATTCGCCCTGCAAGGCCCTGCCAGCGACCAGTATCTGGCGGCGCTGCACATACATGGCGACTGCCCCCCGCTAGCACGTATGGGCATTGCTGCCGTGCGAGATTCCAGCCCGTCCTTCTACGTGGCACGCACAGGCTACACGGGCGAACATGGCTACGAGTTATACGTGCCGCGCAAGCTTGCTGCATCGGTGTGGCAGGCATTGCTGGCAGGTGGTGATGAGTTGACGGCGATTGGTTTTGCCGCCAGGGATACGTTGCGACTCGAAGCCTGTTTTCCCCTCTATGGCAACGACATCGATGCCGACATCAATCCCTACGAGGCAGGACTAGGGTGGGCGGTAAAACTCAATGCCAAGGATTTCATTGGTAAAATACCTTTGCTAAAATCAAAACAAGCAGGCAGAAAACGGCAGCTGGTCGCGTTTCGAATGCGTGCACGAGGCTATCCTCGTGCGGGCATGGAGATTGTGGTAGGCAAGAAAAAACACGGACGGGTGACGAGTGGCTCGATTTTGCCTAGTGTGGGAGGCTGTGGTGGGCTGGCACTGTTGACGAATATGGCGATGCAGAGCGGTGATGAATTTTGTGTCGCGATACGTGGCCAACACTACGAGGCCGTCATAGTTGACAAACCTCATTATAAGACGAAGACTAAGGAGCAGTAGTTATGGAATTTCCCCGCCATCTCTTTTTCACCAAGGATCACGAATGGCTTTCCGACGACAGCGATGAGTTTAGCGTGGGTATCAGTGCCTATGCGGTTGAGCAGTTGGGCGACATCGTCTATCTGGAACTGCCTGCTGTCGGCGACAACTTTGCGGCTCGAGAATCTTTCGGCACGGTCGAATCGGTCAAGACCGTCTCCGACCTCTACATGCCTCGCAATGGAGAAATCCTCGCCGTCAACGAGGAGGTGATGCAAGATCCGGAGATTGTGCAGGACGACCCGTATGGCAAGGGCTGGTTGATCAAAGTCAAAGCAACTGCTGCCGATACAGGCAACTTACTCGATGCCCTCAGCTACCAGAAATATCTCGTGCAGGAAGAAGGCTGATGCCACACCATCACGACTTCAGCAGTCGTCATATCGGTGTCGGTGCGGCGGAGATCAAGAAAATGCTCACGGCATTGCACTATGCCTCGCTCGACGAGCTTAGCCGTGCCGCACTGCCCGCGGCGCTGCTCGGCACGCCCTTGGCTGAGACTGCGCCTTTGTCGGAAGCACAGTTGCACGAGGCTCTGCGCACCATCGCTGACCGCAACGTCTGTGCCAAGACTTATATTGGCTTGGGCTACAACCCTGTCGTTACCCCCGCGGTTATCACCCGCAACGTGCTCGAAGACCCGCGCTGGTATACGGCCTACACACCCTATCAGGCGGAGTTATCACAAGGCAGGCTTGAAGCATTGCTAATTTTTCAGCAACTAGTGATGGATCTAACGGCCTTGGAAATCGCCAACGCTTCGCTGCTCGATGAGAGCTCTGCCGCGGCGGAGGCAATGAACATGGCCTTCACTCACCATCGCCAGCGGCGGCGCAAGTTCTTTGCCGACAGCCAGCTTTTTCCGCAAACACTGGCGGTGCTACAAACCAGAGCTGCACCACGCGGCATCGAGCTGATCATCGGCGAGCATACGCAGGTAAGTCTTGATGCAACTTTTTGCGGCGGCATTTTACAATATCCCTGTGCTGACGGCACAATTCCCAATTTGTCAAACTTCAACAAGGCGCTGCACGCAGTCGAGGCACTTGCCATTACCAGTGCCGACCTCTTTGCCCTAACCTTGCTGCCACCACCCGCTGCTTGTGGCACAGACATTGCGATTGGATCGACGCAACGCTTTGGCTTGCCGCTGTTCTTTGGCGGGCCGCATGCTGCCTACTTGGCAACCCGCAAAACATTGCTGCGTAGCGTCCCGGGCCGGCTTATCGGCGTAACCAAAGACAAGCGCGGTGGCCCGGCCTTGCGTATGGCGCTACAGACGCGGGAACAGCACATTCGACGCGAGAAGGCGACTAGCAACATCTGCACCGCCCAGGTACTGCCTGCCGTGGTTGCCGCGCTCTATGCCGTCTATCAGGGCGCGGCGCGTTTGCGCACCGAAGCCACGCGCATCAATGAGCTAACCCTACTGCTGCGTAGGGCTTTACTGGAGCTAGCACGTGGCCAGAAGTTAGGGCCGCTCACTATCAGCAATGCCAGTTGTTTTGACACCTTGACCATTGCCATGCCTGACGCGTCACGCCAAGCAGTCTTGCAACGTGCCCAGCAGCAGCGGATAAATTTGCGCACCGATGTTGAACATAAAATCGGCATCACGCTCAATGCCTTGACCACCGTCGCAGATGTGCAGGAGCTGGTGGCATTGTTCGCCCCCCAGTCCGAGCTCAATTGGCAAGACTTGCAACAGCAAGCCGCGCGCGAGAGTGCGGCACAGCAGTGGCGGGCGCAGGATTTTATGACGCATGCCGTGTTCAACAACTATCAGACCGAGACGGAGTTTGTGCGTTTTGTCAATCGCCTCGTCAGCAAGGACATCTCCTTGGTGCAGTCGATGATTCCGCTCGGTTCATGCACGATGAAGCTGAACAGTGCGGCAGAACTACAACCTGTCAGTTGGCCGCAGTTCAGTGCCCTGCATCCCTACGCCCCGGCCCAGCAGACGCAAGGTTATCGGCAACTCATCGCCGAACTGCAACAGATGCTCGCAGAGATCAGCGGCTTGCCTGCGGTTTCCTTGCAACCTAATGCTGGTTCACAGGGGGAATTAGCAGGCTTGTTGGCGATTAGGAATTATCATGCGGCACAGGGGCAAGGGCAACGTGAGGTGTGCTTAATTCCCGCCTCGGCCCATGGCACGAATCCTGCCAGCGCGGCGATGGCAGGCTTGCGCACGGTCGCAGTCGCTTGTGACCGCGATGGCAGCATCGACGCGGCTGATTTGCGTGCCAAGACGGAGCAGTATCACGACCAGCTGGCGGCTTTGATGATTACCTACCCTTCGACGCATGGAGTTTTTGACGACAATATCGTCGCCGTGTGTGACATCGTGCATACGCATGGCGGGCAGGTCTATCTCGACGGGGCGAACATGAATGCCTTGGTAGGCTTGGCGCGCCCTGGCGATTTTGGTGCAGACGTGTTGCACCTCAATTTGCACAAGACGTTCTGTATTCCCCACGGCGGCGGCGGGCCTGGGGTCGGGCCTGTTGCGGCGGCGGAGCATCTTGCTGCCTATCTGCCTGGTGACCCCTTGGCGACGGGGGATAAAGCCAGCCACGCGCTAGCTTCGGCCCCCCATGGCAGTGCGGGTATTTTCATGATTTCGTGGGCCTACTTGCAACTCATGGGTAGCGCAGGCTTGCGGCGAGCGACACAGATTGCCATTCTCAACGCCAATTACCTCGCCCTGCGCCTCACCCCGCACTACGACATTTTATTTCGGGGGCGTAACGGTCTCGTCGCTCACGAGTGTATCGTTGACTGTCGTCCGTTTAAGACCATAGGGCTCGATGTCAGCGATATTGCGCGGCGTTTGATGGATTATGGTTTTCACAGTCCGACGATGTCTTGGCCCGTAGCACAGACGTTGATGATCGAACCGACCGAGAGTGAGAGCCTAGCTGAAATTGAGCGCTTTTGTGCGGCAATGATTGCTATTCGTGGTGAAATTAATGCCATTGCCGCGGGCGAGTTACCGCGGGACGATAACCCGTTGGTGCACGCACCACACACACTGGCTGATTGTATGGTGGACAGCTGGACACGCCCGTACAGCAAACAGGTTGCCTTTTATCCGCTCACCTATTTGCGCACTCACAAGTTCTGGCCCGCCGTCAACAAAGTCGATCATGCCTATGGGGATCGTAATTTTCACGGCGGTTTAGACCAGCAGGAGGTCGCGCCATGATTGCATTTCAGCAGGTTGTAGTTAGCTGTGGTCGTTGTCAGCCCCTACAGGGAGTGTTGAGCTAATGGCGGGGCATAGCAAGTGGAAGAACATTCAGCATCGCAAGGGTGCACAGGATGTCAGACGCAGCAAAATATTTTCTAAAATTTCCCGAGAGCTGGCTGTGGCCGTGCGGCTGGGCGGCGAGGATGCTGATAGCAATCCCCGTTTGCGTTTAGTGTTGGCTAAGGCACGGGCCGCGAACATGCCCAGCGACAACATCAACCGTGCCATCAAGAAAGCCGCGGGTGAACAGGATGGCAGCAACTACAGTGAAAAAATTTACGAAGCCTTTGCCACGGCAGGCAGTGCCTTTATCGTGCAGTGCTTGACCGACAACACCAACCGCACCGTCGGCGAGGTGCGTCATGTCTTCACCCGCCACGGCGGTAATCTTGGCAACGATGGCGCGGTGGCGTGGATGTTTGAGCGGGTTGGCTTGCTCGTCTATCCACGCCGCGAGATCAAGGATTACGATAAGTTTGTGGATGCCGCGGTCGAACATGGCGCTGACGATGTCGAAGAAGCCGCCGATAGGTTGGCAGTGAGTTGCGATCCCAAAACTTTCGCGGCACTACAGCAGGCACTGGAAAATTTTAACGTGCCCCCGCAGCTTGGCGCGCTGGTCTATGTTGCCAAAGACCCTATCACTGTCAGCACCGCGCAGGCGGAGACGATTACCAAACTCGTCGCTCAGCTTGAAGACCTCGACGATGTGCAGGAAATTTACCACAACGTCAATCTGAGCTAACTAACGCTCGCTACGCTGCTCTTTGCCGCTTCCTAGCTCCGCTCGCTTCGCTCGCTACGCTGCTTTTTGTAACGCTCGCTTCCTAGCTCGCTTCGCTCGCTACGCTGCTTTTTTGTAACGCTCGCTTCCTAGCTCGCTCTTTGTCATCAGATCTCCCTGTATTGCGATCAGGCTTGTCCTTTAGCCCCTCGGCGGTTACGTTTAGGCTTGCCCACCAAGAGCTCCATGAACGGCAGGGAGAGACCGTTCGCTGCGCTGCGGCTCTTTGTAACGCTCGCTTCCTAGCTCGCTCCCTGTCCTCAGACCTCTCGCGATTGCATTCAGATTATTTTTTTGCACAAGGCATGTGCTTGCACCTATCTCAGGGGAGAGTTTCTCGGTAGGTCTGTGCCGTGCCAAGACAACGGAGACTTGTGCTAAGTGGTGTCCTTGCCCCCAAGCCTTCTCGCGGTTGCCCCCACCTCTTGCCCACCAAGAGCTCCATGAATGGCACGGGGAGACCGTTCGCTGCGCTGCGGCTTTCTATATCGCTCGCTTGCTAGCTCGCTTCTTGTGCTCTGATCTCCTGCTATTGCGTTCAGTTTATTTTTTTGCACAAGGCATGTGCCTATACCTGTTGAGGTCGGGTTGCACGCGGCTTCCTTGCCGCTTGCTAGCTCCAGGTCTGCGCCTCGCCAAGACAACGGCGGCAGGGGCTAACTAACTCAACTACTGAGGTAAGGGTATGATTTCATGCAGGTCTTGAGGTCGCGGATAATTTCACTGCCGCGGCTGGGGTCGAGAGTGCCGTTAGACTGTAATCTCTCAACCTGCTTGAGGAAACTGGCAACCAGCGTTTTGCGATGGTAGTTGCGGCTTTCAAGCAGTTCGGTAATCGTGTCACCTGCGGTTATTTTGGCAATATCATAGCTGCCATCGGGCGCGACGCTAACCTCAACCTCATGGGTAGCACCGAACAGGTTGTGCTCACTGGCGAGACTCTCTTGGTAGGCACCGACGAGAAAAAAACCAAGATAATAGGGGTCACTTGAGGGCGAATGCAAGCCGAGCACGGATTTGATGGCCTTGCAGTCGATAAACTGGGCGAGGCAGCCATCGGAATCACAGGTAATATCAACGATGTTAGCCTCGTGCGTCGGACATTCATGATGGCGCGACAGAGGCATGACGGGAAAGAGCTGCCCGATCGACCAGGCATCAGGAATGGATTGGAAGACGGAAAAATTAGCGAGATACTTGCTGACAAAACGCTGCCGCAAAAATTTAAATTCAGCCACGGAGTATTTCTGCCGCACGGAAAAAGACAAGGCCTTACGGCAAATTTCTTGAAACAGTTCCTCACCGCAACCGCGTGCTTCGAGATCGAGATAACCCAGGTTGAACAGCGTCGCGAGTTCTTCGTGATACTCGATGGCATCGTGGTAATACTCGGCGTAGTTCTTGGCGTTAATATTGTCGTAAATATAGCGCAGCTCTACCAAACAACGCTCTGTCTCGCGGTGATCGACCTGCGTCCAATTGGCACTCGCCGCCGACGGAGCTTGCACCTCACGAATGTCGGTGACCACCAACGAATGGTAGGCGGCAATAATTCTGCCACTCTCCGTAACAATATCAGGCGTGGCCACGTTCTCATCACGGCACACTTGCCCGATAACGTAGACGGCATCATTGACAAACTCCTGCAACACATAGTTGGCACTGAACTGCGACGAGGTCTTGCTGCCATCATAGTCAACCCCCACGCCACCACCGATATCTAGATACTTGACCGCCGTGAAGCCCATACGCACAATTTTGCTGTAGATGCGCGCCGCTTCCTTCAGTGCCGTTTTGAATTTTTTAATTTCCGTAATCTGTGAACCGATGTGTAGATGCAGCATCGTCACCTTATCGGTATGCCCTTCTTGTTGCAGGGTTTTCAGGCAATCAAGCAGTTCAATGATGGTCAGGCCAAATTTTGAACCAGAGCCAGAGCTGTTTTCCCACTTACCCGACCCCTTGCTATACAGGCGAGTGCGAATGCCAATCTGTGCCGTAACCCGCTGCTGCCGCAACTTGTTCAGCAAGATCTGCAGTTCGTCAGGGCCTTCGATGACCAGCACCACATTCTTGCCCATCTCGGCGGCCAAGCATGCCATGGTGACGAACTCCTCGTCCTTGAAGCCATTGCACACCAGCAAGGCCCGCGCCGACAGTGGGTAGCTGATCGCGGCAATCAACTCCGACTTGCTGCCTACCTCCAAGCCATAATCGTATTGCGCCCCACACTCAATGACGGCATCGATGAACTCCCGCCGCTGATTGACCTTGAACGGGAAGACCCCGAAGTGCCGCCCCCGATAGTCAAACTCACGAATTGCCCGCTGGAAAGCCTGCTCCAGCCGCAGTAGCTGCGAGGCGATAACTTGCGGGAAGCGGATAATCAACGGCGGGTGAATGCCACGCTGCCGCGCCCGCGTGACGACATCGTGCAGCACCACTGCCTGTGCGCGTCTACCAGTCGGATAGCACTCCACGAAGCCACGATCGTCGATGCCAAAATAGCCCGCCCCCCACTCGTCGATGTTGTAGTCACGCCTGGCTTGCTCGATTTGGCTTAGGTTAGGCATCTCTCACTAACTTTAAGGTTTGCCAACAAGTCTCAGCTGCGCATTTATCTCTTTTTCTATATTTTGCAAACTCTCGTTACGAGCACGGCGCACGAAACGGCCTTCCTGTCTGCGTTTTTTCTTTTTCGGGGTGTGCAGTGCCAACAAAGTCGTGCGCAAGGTCTGCAATTCAGCATAGGTCGGTAGGGCCTCACTCTCAGGCGAGAGCAGGTCCGTCAGGCGGGCGGAGTCGATGTTGTGCATGGTTGCCCTGCCAACCAACTCCGCCGCGGTAGTATCTGCATAGTTGATAAGGGCGCGCAAACGCAACCACATCGGGATATCGGGTGGCAATTCTGCTCGTCCTATCCGTGCTGCTAGCTTTGTAACGCGGCGGGCAAGTTTTTGTTCTGCAGGCGCGGGCTGCTCTGGGGCCGTGTTTTTTTCCTGCATGACTGGCTGATCACGACGGGGTACTTCTGTACGTGGTATGTGTTTGTGAACGTTGATGCGTGCATCTGCCTCCTCCAGTGCGGGCAAGATTAATTGGGTCAGCTGGGTGCCTGAACGCGGCCCTGTCAATAGTTTCAGCCACCCCTCCGGTCCCGCCGCGGCAATGCCATCGAGCTCAGCCGCAGTGGCAGCACGCAGTTCGTTACTGCCACGTGCCCCGTAAAATTCAAGCATGACCGCCAACAGGGCTGAGGCAGACATGCCGTCACGCTGCATCAGAGTCACAATCTCGATCTGCTCAGCCTGTCGGGTCGCAACCATCCCCACCAATTCTTGTGCTACCAGCAGTTCAACGTCGGCGTTTTTGCCATCAGCGACATAGTCTCTGAAGTTTGCTTGACCAATTTTGAACAGGGTGGCATCCCCGTTGACGACAAAACTATAGAGCAGATAGTCTCTGCTGGTGCTAAGATAGTTCTTTCTGGCCACGAACATCTTAGCCTCAACAGCCTGCAATTCCTGGCGTAATGTTGATAGCGCTGAGGTTTGCGACTTGTTGTGTTTGCGGCGCTTACGCTTACCTCGCTGGGGTTTAAATGCATTTGCGTCTGTCAATATCTCTCTGGCAAGCGGGGCATACATGCTGTCAGCAGCCACCATATCTCTAAGCTGTGTGATAAATTTAGCATTAGAGTCCATGCCAGCTGCGGTTGCACGAGTAAAGCCTTCCAGCTGCAACACCGTAAGCAGGGATGCTGTTGCGTCTACCAACGCTTGCGCGCTGGGTGCGGCTACACCGAGCTGTGTGAGTAAAGACGTTAGTTCTTCTCTAGACAGGGACTGTTGCCAAGCCGCTAGTTCTGGCTCAGTGATCGTCTCATTAGCCAATAATTTAGCAAAAATTGTCGGCGTGAAAACATGCTCACGCAATTGCTTTTCCGTTACCCCTTTATCAAACATAAGCTGCGCTAGTTCAAGCGCGGGGTAATACCACATCCCATTATGCATGATGTTCCCGACACTAAAGGAGATCCAAGGTTGGGGCGTGGGGTCATCATTAAGACTGAGTATGTTGATGGTCTTTGACTTAATCCGTAGTGGGATAGTGTTGTCTTGCGCTACTAGCGTGGTTAATAGATGCTTATTGAACGCGGCGCTGAATTCAGTAAGGTTAACCCCGTCGCTATCCATATAGATATACATTTGTTCGGCAAGCTCCGGCGGAACTTTGAAGTTCAGCTGGGGGAAATTTACCAACGCCATGGCTATGTCTTCCATTATCAATAGTGCTTCACCGCTAAGCTTGGTGGCTAGCTGTCGGTAAATTTGTAGCACGTCAACACCACTATCTTGGTGGGCTCCGGTTGCATTACGGACCTGCATGATGGCAGTGATTCTTTGTTCAAGCAGACGTGCTCTGTCAGTATCGCCCAGCGTGTTTAGGGCATCACCAGTATGCGCGCCCCAATGCCAAGAGGGGCTGTAGTGATTATTTTGACTGTGTTTTTCTACGTGAGTATCAGCAGTATCTTTGACTACAGAGTAAACCGCGGTAGCCAGCTCAGTGACTTTTGTCGCGGCGGGGTCTTGCCAAACATTAAGATAGTCGTGCATAATATCATCGCGTGATCTTAACTGTTCTTGCATTCTTAGCGCCAAGGCCTGCTGGTGATGGTCGAGCAGGTGACGCGACAGATCTTTGGGTGCAGAAACATGCACGTTAGGTATCATGCGCACAGATTCAACCGCGACAAGCAAGTCACGTGCCAGCATTCTTTTCACCGCAGGCTGAAGTGCACGGGCACTGCTGTGGTCAGCGACCAAGATCACCAGCGGCAACAACATATTTAGTTTGTTGGCAAGCAGAGCGCGCATTAATTTTTCCCCCACTGGGCGATAACCTCAACTAAGTTAGATATTGCCTCGATTTCTATCACCATATTTTCTAACAACAGCTCCCTTTGCTTAGAAGGTATCATGTGTCTTTTTTCACGACTCAAGGTATGCTTGCTTAAGGCTTCGCTGATGCTGTTTAATTCTTCTTCAGTCGGTATTGTCTCAGCATCTGGATCAATTAGCCTGTAAAAACGCTCGGCGCCGACAGTTTTCATTGCCGCCAGATGCACCAGTGCTTGGCTGTCGATCTCTAGGTAAGCCAGCAAAGCCCGCAGACGCAACCATATAGGGGTGTTGAGCGGCATTGGTTGTCGACCGATCTTATTTGCCAAGCTTGATACACGCTGTGCCCGCTGTCGTCGTGCTTTTTCTTGCGCGTCTTGTTTTGCGCGCAACTGCTCTTGTCTTGCTAGCATTTCTTCTTGTTGTGCAGTCGTCTGGTGATCTTGCAGTTTTTCTTCAGCAACAAAATATTTTTTCTGTGCCGCGCCCGTCTCAGCGGCAATTTTAACCAGCTCCAGGCGCACTTCCCTCAACGGTGTTTTGATCTTTCTCTTACGCTTGCCCTTTTTATTGGCTGTTCTTTGCGGCTTGTGCAGTTGTCGTAGCGTCAGCGCTAGGGGGGCATATACCCCGTCTGCCTGCACCAAATCATCCAGCGCTTGCACAAACGGCCCGTCAGAATTTATCTGTGTTGCCAGTGTCTGCACAAAAGTTTCCAACTGCAGCGCGAGTGGTAAGACCTGGACGCGTTCGATAACATTTTTCTTGTCATTGCTCGCGTATGGATGCAACAAAGCCTCGACTTTTTCTGGGCTGACGAGTTGTCGTACTGCCTCTATCTCTTGAGCACTAAAGGCTCGCCCATGTTGTAATTTATCATACCCAGATGCGGTGAAGACTTGCTGCCGCAGTTGTGTTTCACTCAAGCCAAACCCCGATAAGCGTCCCGCCAGGTAAGCAGACGGTAGATACCAGGCCGAGTGGTTCAGTATGTTTTTAGTGTTGAGGTAACCCCAGCGCCCACTATCCTTGGTAGCTCGATCGATGGCATTTTTCAGTATGGCACGGGGTGATGCGCCTTCTAGTCCAGCCGTAGGTTGGTTATCTTGGGTCAGCAGTCCATCTTGCAACAGATATGCCGCGCTGCCTAAGAGATAGCTTCCTTCAGCAAGATGGGGCAGGTCGGCGACGAATGTATCTATGTGGGCTGCCAACTCGTCATCCTGCAGGGTGGCACGATGCGCTTGCAACGCGGCAATGATAGGTTCTACATCCATACGCTCTTTGGCGATCCTAGTGATGAGTCGTGCCGCGGCCTGTTCATCTTGTGGATAGATGAGCTTGCCTAACGCGGGCCAATCTAAATTCATCGCCTGCATCAACCTACCCAAAGCCATCAGGAGTGTCTGCTCCTCACGCAGCTGTGCCCAAGTTATATTCCACCAGGTGTCCACATCAAGCGTTTGTAGCACCACACTGTTGCGGGGGTTGGCTAAGTTAAGCTCCAATAGGTGGGCCGGACCGCCAGGTATTGTCTCGTAAACTTTTCCTACCTTGTAGTAATTTTTTATCATTTTAGCAAGTGCGTCGCGACTTAAAATATTGTCGAGATGCACTTGGTGATGCAACTCAATGTTGTCATTTTCGCCTAGAGATTTATGCATTTCTAGTTCAAGTTTATTTAAAACTTGGTCGGGGCTAAGTTTTGTCTCGGGTAGCATTTCTTGCACGAGAGCTGTTTCGTTTTCCAGCAGAGGCACGTTGAGCTGAGGGAACGCCTCGTAAAAAGCAATAGTATCTTCATTTGACTGACTTTCTGCATCATTCATGCGCGCTTGCAAACTCCTATACACATCCGTCATAAAAACACCACCCCGTTCCCGTAAATTTAGCCTGCGGTGCGTATCTGCCACATTTTGCAACGCTTGCCGCAACACGCGTTTTCTCCCTGCGTCGTCGAGCTTGGCCAGGCTATGGTGCGTATGGCTACCCCAGAACCATTGAAACGCACCCAAATACGTGCTCTTCTGACGAGCTACATATTGATCCGCAACTCGTTGCATCTCTTGGTAAAGCTCGTCCACAAGATGATCAATATCAACCTCGTGGTTGTGCAACAGGGCAATGTAGTCGTGGAGCAGACGCGGAGATTCGGCTGCCGCGGTCTTCAACTCAAGCATGAAAGCATCGACATGGCGCTTGGCCTGAGCATTGTTCTGAGGCTGGCCGCCGTGAAAGGTGGGGATGCGCAGCGCGGGTATTACGAAGACGCTAGAAGCAACGTAGAGCATATCGGTAGCCGCGGCACGCCGCACCACCGCACTCGCCAGACCCTGTGCCACCGGACTCGCCAGACCCTGTGCCACCGCCGCCAGCGCGACAACGCTCAAAATCATCGCTATCAACAACCTCATATTGCATCCTTTCAATTGTTTGCTTAAATATTCAAGAACAAGACCGATCATATCAATAGAAGATTTTATACAGTATAGGCAACTAGTAGCCAGCCTCCGTCTGTATCACACTAATTAAAGTTATGTCAAGAGATGAGTTAAAAGTTGCGCTAGTTCGTTGCTTTTTCAATACAAACAGCCTGATTGCCGCGCTGCAACTCAGGCAAATTCCTCAACCAACCATCAGCCGAGCAATGTTGATCAGCGCGACAATGCCGAACAGGTCAACCAATGACGCGATGAAGGGCGACGAAACGACGGCAGGATCGAGTTTGAGTTTTTTGAACAGAAACGGCAACATTGCCCCCAGCAGGGCCCCGAATATGACCACACTCATGATGGTTAGCATGATGGCAATGCTGACCTTCCTATCATAACCCCAGGTCATAGCCCGCACATAGCCCATGCCACCGAGAAATGCACCGAGACTGAGGCCGATAATGATCTCGCGGCGAAAAACTTTAAACCAATCTGCCGTGCGCATTTCACGAATGGCAATGCCTCTGATAATCAAAGCCGCGGCCTGCGTGCCCGCATTGCCACCTGTTGAAATTACTAGCGGAATGAAATAAATTAAGAACCCTAGTTGCACAATTACGCCATCGTAAAACTTCAACGCCGTGCCCGTAAACAACTCCCCGACGAATAACAGCGCCAACCAACCCGCGCGCTTGCGCATCAAAGTAAACAGCGGCGTGCTAAAATAAGCATCATCAAGTGTGGCCTGTCCGCCGAACTGTTGCATGTCTTCAGTCGCCTCTTCCTCAGCCACATCGAGCACATCATCGGCAGTGACTACGCCGCATAATTTTTCTTCACCATCAACCACGGCCATGCAATCACAATCATATTTGCGAAATTGCACTACCGCGACCTCACGATCATCGTTGACATGCAATGCACCAATATCGCTCTGCATAACTTCCGCCACCAAGGCTGTGGTTGGGTGGGTCACCAATTCGACCAGCCCGACCGAGCCAAGATAGCCACCTTTGCTATCCGTCACCAATACGTTGCGTAGTGCTTCACGTGGCAAGCCCGCCGCCACCCAACGCACCTCTTCGAGTGCCGTGGCCACATCAAAACCACTCTGCACGGCCACGTAATCCGTCGTCATCATCCGCCCGACCGAGTCTTCTGGATAGGCGAGCAACATGCGTGTCACCTGCCGTTCGCTGCTACTCAGCTGGGCGATAAGCCGCTGCTGAATTTCAGGTGACAGGTCTTCCAACAACTTGGTGCGATCGTCGGGGTTCATTGCCTCAAGAAACGCGGCAATCATGACATCAGGGAACTGATCGAGCAGCCGCTCCTGACTGTCCTTCGCCAGTGCCGCAAACAACAGGTGTCGTTGCGAACGCCGCACCAAACGAAAGACAATGGTAAACTCGCGATCTTGCTCCAACCCGCTGATAATTTCCGCCAGATCGGGCGGCGGCAGGTGCTGCACCATGACTCGCAAACGGGTGAACTCACGCGCCGCGATCAGGGCACGAAAATCTTCCAGCGCTATCACCCTATCGTCCTGCATTGCCGCGGCCGGGCCTCCCCACAACTCAGCTACATAGTTGATAAAATTTTTCTTGTGGCTCGACCGCAGTTATGTGCTTCTCTAGGTACGACAAGAACTGCACCGCAGTGCTAAATTTTTCGCGGGCATCGAGACATGCGTAAACTTTTTTAAATTTTTCTAGATCAAAATTATACATCTTTGCTACCATCACCCTGGCGTTGTTCCACTCACGTTTGCCGATGAAATCAACCACCTGAAAGTCGGGCCGGTTAGCGAGAAATTTTGCAAAAACTGCGGTCTTTTTTTCTAGCACATTTTCTTTTTGCTGGTAAACTGCTTGTAAGGCGGTTTTCAAATTACCCAACCACTGCAAGTACTTGCGCCGATCGACCCAATAACGTTGCCGATAAACAATTTCCTCGGCCGCGCCGCGTCCCTGCAACCATGCCGTGGTCATGCGATCAGCGACAAACTCTGCCAGACTCTCGTTGAAGGCACTGGCATCCTTCAGCCAATAGGTGCGATGCACCAGCTCGTGAAACAACAAGTGTGCCAACGACGACCGCCGCCGCGTCAACATCGTGCTATAAATAGGGTCCGAAAACCAACCGAGACTCGAATAGGCATCGACATCAGAACGCGCCACATCATAGCCTTGGGCTACTAATTTTTCCGCCTGCGCCTCCCGCTCGGCGACGCTAAAATAACCACGATAGGGCAATTTACCCACCACTGGATACCACCACTGCACTAACTCCAAGCGCGTCGCCTGGGCCGCGAACACCACATACGAGATGGATTCACGCTCAACTGCAATATAGTGCGAATAGGCATCCTCAACCTTCAGTCCCTCTTTTTGGGCGAAAGTTAGAATTTCCGTGACCAGTTGTAATTTTTTTTTCAAATTAGCGGGCGTGTCTTCATCAACCAGAAGCTCGCCAATATCGTCACGCGACACCAGCAAGGCTGTTTGCTCATAAGCGAGTTTCAATACATAACAGCCCTGGGTCGTAAGCAATAAGAACAACCAACAGACCTGCACGCACAATTTAAACCATGATGTCAGAGACCTGGCTGACAAAAAACGCGCGCGGCCACTGAGTTCGGCGCGCCACAAACTACCCTCCCTGCCCAGGGGCCGACACGGACAAAATATAGACCTGCAATCTATGCCCGCCGATGTCAAATTCTGCTGTGAAGCGATGCTCGGCTGGCGCGGCTGCCACCAACGTCAGCTCAGTGCTCAAGGTCTCGTGGCAAATATAACCGTGCCAGGTTCTAACCGCCGCTGCTAATTCCCCCTCGGCTTGCAAAGCCACGACGATACGCTCCGCCACCTGCAAGTCACACTCTTTGCGAAACTTTTGCAGACGATTGACGACTTCCCGCGCTTGCCCCTCGGCCAGCAACTCAGCCGTCAGGTGCGTGTCCATCAGGATCGTTACCTCGCCAGCAGTCGCGGCCGTCGTGTTGTCGAGGGGTGTGCGTTGCAGCAAAAAATCAGCCGCCGTCAACTGCTCGTCATCGAGACGGAATTTTCCTGCTACTACCTCTTGCCAGAAATCGCGCAGCTCGGCCTGTGAACGATTGGCTTGCGCTAATTTTTTTTGCAACTGTCGTAGCCGTGCGCCGAGCCGCGGCCCGAGTTTTTTGAGGTCAGGTTTAATATTGAGATTGACATATTTTTCTTCCGCGGTGGAAAAATTTATTTTTTTGACGTTCAGTTCTGCCGCGATCAATGCCGCAAAGCTATCGATGGCACGGGCATCGCGTTGTCGGGCGGTAATGACCAGCAGTGAGGCCAGCACCTGTCGTGTCTTAAGACGGCACTGTGCCCGCAATTTGCGGCCGAGTTCGATGACGGCACGCACTAGTGCCAGCTGTTCTTCCAACGCGGCTTGTTGCAAGGCACGGTCACCGAGCGGCACATCACACAGGTGCACTGAGTCCCGCGCCGCGGGCAGGCCTGTGGTTAAGCCACGATAAATGCGCTCGCTGATAAAAGGGGCAAAGGGTGCGAGGATTTTACTGAAATTAAGCAAGACATAATACAGCGTGCTAAAGGCCGCGGTATCGATGCACTCACCGCTAGCCCAAAAACGCCGCCGGTTGAGGCGAATATACCAGTTGGTGAGCAGGTCGATAAATTCAACCAGACACGGCACGGCTTGATTGAGGCGGTAAGCTTCCATCTGGGTATGCACGTTACGCAACAGGGTCTGCAACTGCGAGATAATCCAATGGTCGAGGGCATTACTGCTCTGTGGCGCGCTGGTCAGCAAAGCTGCAGGTGGTTGCCAGTCTTCCGCCGCGGCATAGGTTGACAAGAAGCTCCACGCATTCCACAGCGGCAACAGTATGGCACGGGTGGTATCGATCACACCCTGATCGGAAAAGCGCAAATCTTCAGCCCGCAGCAAGGGCGAGTTCAACAGATAAAGGCGCACACTGTCCGAGCCATACTTGTCAATCAAGGCCTCGGGGGCGGTATAATTGCGATGTCGCTTGGACATTTTTTTGCCCTGGGCATCGAGAATTGTGCCGTTGACAACCACGTTACGAAAGGCAGGCTGGTCGAACAGGGCGGTAGCAAGCACATTTAGGGTGTAAAACCAGCCGCGGGTTTGGTCGAGACCTTCGGCAATAAAATCAGCTGGCGGTGGGGTGGTCTTGTGGCTGAAAGGATAGTGCTGTTGTGCACAAGGCATCGAGCCAGATTCAAACCAGCAGTCGAGCACTTCTTCCACCCGCGTCATCGCCGTGTGGCACTGGGGACAAGCGATGTGTAGCTTATCGACGCTATGCTTGTGCAGATCGGAAACGCGCACCCCGCTGAGCTGTTCTAATTCCGCCACCGAGCCTACTACCTGCATACCGTTGCAATTTTCTTGCGCACAAGTCCAGATAGGCAGCGGCGTCCCCCAAAAACGATTGCGGCTGATGGCCCAGTCCTGCACGTTCTGTAGCCAATTGCCAACCCGTCCGTGTTTGAGGTGGGCGGGCACCCAGTTGATGTTGTCGTTGTGGACGCAGAGACGGTCGCGGAATTTTTCCACCGCGACATACCAGGCAGGCACGGCACGATAAATTAACGGCGTGTCGGTGCGCTCACAAAAAGGATAGCGATGCACGACGGTGTCATGCCGCACGAGGTGGCCGCGGTTTTTCAAGCTGGCGATGATAACCCGATCGGCATCCTTGACGTAGAGATTAGCTAGCTCCTTATCGACGCGGTCGGCAATAAAGCAGCCCTCGTCGTCGAGCGGATCGAAAATGTCAATGCCATTGGCACGACATACACGATAGTCATCTTCGCCGAATGCCGCGGCTAGATGGACGATGCCTGTGCCTTCGTCGTCGCTGACAAAGTCGGCTGCTAGCACTTGAAAGGCATTGGCAGTAGTGGCAGCACAGTCGTAGAGGGGTTGATACTTGCGCCCTACCAGCTCGCGGCCCAGCAGTTTTTGCTCGATCACATAGTCGTCAGCTTGCGGATAAAAGGCTGCCAGACGTGAGGCGGCGAGGTAAAAACGTTCGTTACGAGTGCGGTCGGTAATTTTCACTAGCGGCATGTCGGCAGCAACGGCCAGGGCGAGGTTGGAGACCAGTGTCCACGGGGTGGTTGTCCAAATTAAAAAGTATGCGTCTTCATCCACGGCCCGCAGTTTTACGACGATAGCGGGGTCTTGCACTTCTTGGTAATTTTGATTGGCCTCGAAGTTGGACAGCACCGCGGTGATCCGAGGCGAGTAGGGCACTACCTTGTGTCCCCGATAGAGCAAGCCCTTCGCCGCCAGCGTTTTGCAGACATGCCACACTGACTCCATAAAACTCAAATCCATCGTGCGATACTGGTTATCCCAATCAACCCAGCGTCCGAGACGAGTGATGGTGCGTTGCCAAGCGCGGGCGTAGTGCATGACCGACTCACGGCACATGCTGTTGAAGCGCTCTACCCCCAGGCGCAAGATGTCCTGCCGACCTTTGAAGCCTTCTCGTTTTTCAATTTCATATTCGACCGGCAGACCATGACAGTCCCAGCCGAAACGCCGCTCGACGTAAAAGCCGCGCATCGTCCAGTAACGCGGCACGACATCCTTGATGGTATTGGCTAGAATATGTCCATAGTGAGGCAAACCATTGGCGAACGGCGGGCCGTCGTAGAACAGATACTCAGGGCCGCCGCGGCGCTGCTCCTGCACACGTGCGAACAGCCGCTCCCGCTGCCAAAAATCTAGCACGGCCTCTTCTTGGGACGGAAAACTGACTGCAGCCGTCACCTTTTCCATGCGGTCTCCTGTTGCACCAGGGATGAACATGCGGGCGGGACTATAGCTCTCTAACTACCTGTACGCAAGCGCAGACGCAGGTTGACATGCCTCTTGTCCATGCTGTCGCTGAAGGCTACCTTGTTCAAGGCATAAGTTGAAACTGCAAAATCAGGTGCGAACGTGTCATCAAGATAAGCGCGCTTCTGCAGCACAACTCGCACTTGCCAGGGGGTGGCATCATCGTAGCCAAACCACTTGTGGACGCGGTTCGTTTCGTGCACGACAGGGGGGTCGGAGGTCAGGGTGGCGTTTTTTAGGCTGAGATCGAGCGCGGCTGTAACCGTGACTTTTGTGCCGCTGTCGTCATGGCTGTAGGTTACCCTGCCACTCTGACCTGTATCACCCACTGGTGTCAGAGCAATGCTGGTAGGCTTGCCATTCGTGCAGGTCAGCTTGGTGCCCAACCCGAACTCTGCAACCGTGCCAGTGTGTTGTTGCACACCGCTCTCGTCATAGACGATGACTTCGCCCGTCAGGGTAAAACTTTTCTCCACACCATCATCTTCATCACAATAATCTAGCGCGGCATCCTTTGCGGTGAACTCAAACCGCTCCCCCGACACTAGCGGGTCACCTCGACAAGCAGACAGAGCCATCGCCAACCAGCACACCACTAAGACATTCGCCCGCACTTCCATCCTCCTTGCTGCCCCACAGAAAAGACGACATCACACCGCCGCTATCGGCACACTGGCCCATATGCTTGAGATGTTTGCGGGAAAATTTTTATAAATTGTAATGATTACAATAATTTACCGCCACCCGTAACACAGAGGTTAGCAGGCAAGCAGAGAGGCCTGAGGGCAAACCTGAACGCAATACAGGGAGATCTGAGCGCAAGCAGCGAGCTAGGAAGCGAGCGTTACAAAGAGCTGCCAGCGCAGCTGGGCACGGTGCAGCCCTACCGAGAAACTCGCACTTGAGATAGGTTGTGAGCACATGCTTTATCTAAAAGCATAATTTGACAGCAGTATTGGCAATATCTGTGGGTCGAGTTTTCGCACGGTCTTGCCGTGCCGTTCATGGAGCTCTCGGTAAGCAAGCTTGAACGCAGCAGCTGAGAAGCCTGAGAACAAGGAGCGAGCTAGAAAGCGAGCGATACAGAAAGCAGCGTAGCGAGCGAAGCGAGCTAGGAAGCGAGCGTTACAAAAAGCATCGCGCAGCGATGAGCTAGCAAGCGAGCGTTGCAGAAAGCCGTAGCGCAGCGAACGGTCTCCCCGTGCCGTTCATGGTGGGGGTAAGCGCTGAGAGACTTGGGGCAAGGACACCACTTAGCACAAACCTCCGTTATCTTGGCGAGGCGCAGCCCTACCGAGAAACTCTCCCCCCGAATAGGTGCAAGTACATGCCTTATGCAAAAGCATAATCTAACGACAATATGGCAGTATTTATGGTCGAGTTTTCGTACGGCCTCGCCCCGCCGTTCATGGAGATTTCGGTGGGCAAGAGGTGGGGGTAACCGCCGAGGGGCCTGAGAGCAAGCCTGAGCGCAATCGCGAGAGGTACAGACCTTCCTTAGCACGTACCTCCGTTATCTTGGCGCGGCGCAGCCCTACCGAGAAACCCGACCTCAACAGGTATAGGCACATGCCTTGTGCAAGAGCATAATCTGACAGTAATATGGCAGTATTTATGGTCGGGTTTTCGCACGGTCTCACCGCGCCATTCATGGAGCTCTCGGTAGGCAAGCCTGAACGCAATAGCCGAGAAGTCTGATGACGAGCCCGAACGCAATAACGAGAGGTCTGAGAACAAGCAGAGAGAGGATGCAGAGAGACTAGAGGATAAGCAGCGAGCTAGGAAGCGAGCGTTACAAAAAGCATCGCGCAGCGATGAGCTAGGAAGCGAGCGATACAAAAAGCAGCGTAGCGAGCGAAGCGAGCTAGGAAGCGAGCGATACAAAGAGCCGCGTGCCGCCGTGTCCTTCATGGAGCTCTCGGCGGGCAAGGGGCTGGGCGGCGTTGTAGTGCAATTCACCCTACAGCACAAGGTTGAGGATGAATCGCACCGCCGTCATGCTTTGCCTGCTGTCATTCTACCACGGTGGGCGCAGGCTCCCAGCTGTGCTCACCATCGTCTCCTGCCTGATAGAGATACTCTACGCAGTCTTTTGCAGCAGACCCCGCATCCCCTGAAGTTGTCGGGCACGCGTCGGCCCCAGAATAGACGGATTCACCAGCTTTGCTTGCATAGAGTCCGTGACCAACATCTACACTGAGCACATCCGCCCCGAACTTACGTCGCCCCGCGGCATTAGTTTGCGCCCACCCCATAACGACAGGATTACCTCCCCAGCCCGAATCTTCATAAACTTCGATGCCGAAGCCACGGCTGGTGAATCCCTTAACCCCTGTGATGTCGGGGGTATAATCGTCTACCAGAGGAATTCCTCGGTACCTCACACACTTGTACACACCCTCTGAGTTCTCTGCTCCTAGCTCGACACTAGCTTCCCCGCCACTAACCACAACCCTGACATCCACAGTGGAGGTCATATTGGTAGCGCCAAGTTCCCCATCTTTGCGCCGTACGCGTTCTTTTAGCTTCATGCCAGCATGGCAGTAGTGAGTTTCACCCGCGCCGGACTCGCCCGCTGCTGCCGTGCTGGCAGGATCGCTCGCCTGATCTGCGTAACATGCAGAAATAAACATGATACCAACTAACATTCTCATCGCTCACCTCCAAAAATTTACAAAAATACTGCAAGCCCATCTCACTCAGACTGCACAACGCATCGACCGTTTTTTTTTCTTGCTTTAGCTTCGTTTGTGGTTTTGTCCGTATTTTTTTGTAACTTGCCAATATGTTGGCTGAACTTCTTGGCCTGCCGTTCATAAAGCCCTCGGTGAGCAAGCCTAAACGCAACTGCGAGAAGCCTGAGGGCAAGAGGCAAGTAGCCCCCGCCTCCGTTGTCTTGGCAGGGAGCAGTGGAGCTAGCAAGCGGCAAAAAAGCCGATCAGCGAGAAACTCTCCCCGAACGGGTAGTAAGCACATACTCTTGTCTGAAAGCATAACCTAACGGCAATATGGCAATATTTGTGGTCGAGTTTTCGCACGGTCTCTCCCTGCCGTTCATGGAGCTCTCGGTAGGCAAGAGGTGGGGGTAACCGCTGAGAGACTTGGGGCAAGGACACCACTTAGCACAAACCTCCGTTATCTTGGCGAGGCGCAGCCCTACCGAGAAACTCTCCCCCCGAATAGGTGCAAGTACATGCCTTATGCAAAAGCATAATCTAACGACAATATGGCAGTATTTATGGTCGAGTTTTCGTACGGCCTCGCCCCGCCGTTCATGGAGATTTCGGTGGGCAAGAGGTGGGGGTAACCGCCGAGGGGCCTGAGAGCAAGCCTGAGCGCAATCGCGAGAGGTACAGACCTTCCTTAGCACGTACCTCCGTTATCTTGGCGCGGCGCAGCCCTACCGAGAAACCCGACCTCAACAGGTATAGGCACATGCCTTGTGCAAGAGCATAATCTGACAGTAATATGGCAGTATTTATGGTCGGGTTTTCGCACGGTCTCACCGCGCCATTCATGGAGCTCTCGGTAGACAAGCCTGAACGCAATAGCCGAGAAGTCTGATGACGAGCACGAACGCAGTAACGAGAGGTCTGAGAACAAGCAGAGAGAGGATGCAGAGAGACTAGAGGATAAGCAGCGAGCTAGGAAGCGAGCGTTACAAAAAGCATCGCGCAGCGATGAGCTAGGAAGCGAGCGTTACAAAAAAGCCTCGTAGACGAGCGATACAAAAAGCAGCGTAGCGAGCGAAGCGAGCTAGGAAGCGAGCGTCACAAAAAAGCCGCGTAGCGCGTAGCGCGCCACGGCGCAGCCCTACCGAGAAACCCGACCTCAACAGGTATAGGCACATGCCTTGTGCAAGAGCATAATCTGACAGTAATATGGCAGTATTTATGGTCGGGTTTTCGCACGGTCTCCCCGCGCCATTCATGGAGCTCTTGGTAGGCAAGCCTGAACGCAATACAGGGAGACCTGAGCGCAAGCAGCGAGCTAGAAAGCGAGCGTTACAAAAAAGCAGCGTAGCGTAGCGCGTAGCGAGCTAGGAAGCGAGCGTTACAAAAAGCATCGCGCAGCGCAAGAGCAAATTGTGCTATAATTATGCTAGGGGCTCGGGTTAGAGGAGTTGTGCAGTGACACCAGACAGCCGCATCGCGGTAGCTCAACGTTGGCTGCAGCGGCTGCAGCCATTGACGGTCTTACCAGTGCAGATTGAGGCTCGGCCACCGCGTGCCTACGAGGCAGTGCTGTTTGATGTCTACGGCACGATGCTGACCTCACGGGTGACGACGGCCGCGGCACAGGCAAGTGCGATTGCCGACATCTGTGTCGATGTCTTCCCTGACATCACCCCGCCGGCCCTGCATCACTGCCATGCGCTCAGGGAGGCGTTCTATCGCCAGCTGCAGCACCACCTTACAACGCAGCAGACACGGGAGCAGAAGCCGACGGAGGTTGATTTTCGCAACGTCTGGGCACAAGTTTTACAGCAGGAACTCTCGCTCGGTAGCGCCAAGCACCTGCAGCAGGTAGAGTTGTTTGCTTTCCTCTATGCCATCGCCACGCATCGGGTTTGGCCGCAGCCCGACCTGCTGGCAACCATCAAGGGTTTAGCGGCGCAGAATATCCCGCTGGGGGTGATTTCTAACGCACAATTCTACACGCCGATAATCGTCAGCTACTTTCTCGACTGCGAGTTGAGCTTTGCCACGGCCACCATCCCGTGGTTTGAACCGCGCTTGACCTTCTATTCGTTTCAGCACGGTTATGCCAAGCCTGATGATTATTTTTTCACTGAAGCGAAGCAACAACTTGCCGAGCTGGACATCGATCCCGCCAAGACCCTCTATGTTGGCAACGATTACCGCAACGACATTGACAGTGCCAACCGCAACGGCTTGTTGTCGGTGCTCTATGCAGGTGACAAGTCTGCCTGCCGCATGAATCATCCCACGGCAGTGCCAGATTTTGTCGTCACTAAGCTTTCGCAACTGCTCTAATTTTGCCCAGACGCACGAATTCCCAAGAACTCGTAAAAATTCTTGGGAATCCTATCGCTGACGAGCCACCGAGACTCTAGTTGGTTATTGCACTCGCACCTGCATCTGCTGCTCAATGCCATTGCGAGTATAGCTGAGGGCAAGGTTTTTAGCATTTTTCAATGATACCAACACCTTGACTGCCTGCCCAGCATCGACGAGTGAGTTGCCGTTGATGTTGGTTACCGTATCGCCGTTCCTGAAACCAAGTTTTTCATAAATACTGCCTTTTTCGATCGCCCATAACGTGAAGCCGACTACCTTGCCATCTTTGATGGCAGGCTCTGCCGCAGCTTGCATGAGAATTTTGTTTAGTTCGTTCTTGATCAGGTGATCCTTGTAAGAAGCACTGACGGTGACGTTCCCCTTACGGCGCTGTAGACCTTCTTGCCGGGCGGCAATATTACGGGTGTTAACGCGGCTGAACTCGGCGGAACTCCCGACTCTAACAGAATAGGTTTTGCCCTTCTGGGTAACTTTCACCATTTTTTTACCAATAGCACTCAACAATAGGTCTGACTCGATAATGCTGCCGACTCGCACTGCTCGTGTTTTACCTGAGGCACGATGCTTCAATAGTGCCACGCTACTACCTTTGCTGACAGTAACAATTGTGCCGAGTACTAAATACCCGAAGTCCTTGCGTTTTACCGCTACGGATTTTCCTAGAGCGTAACTGCTCATGCCAAGTGCTACGGCTACCGCCAAGACTGTCTTCATCGTTTTCATCATGCGTCCTCGTCAAGTGAAAGTTATTGTCTGACAGGATAGGAGCAAGAAGCAGACCAAATGCCAACATCAACACCTCCATTAATAATATCAACTAGTTGCACGAGCGAAGAGATTTTTTTAGTCGGGCTATGCTAAACTTTTACGGGTGATTGTCGAAACTTTCTACAGGCAGCTGTCAGAATTTTAAACAGGGAGAACAGGTGATGTTTAGCAAAGGCGTGGTGCTAGTTTTGCTGGCGCAAATTTGCTTGGCGGAGAATTTACTAGCTGATCTCAAGGAGATAAGGCCAGATTTTGAGCGCTTCATGGCCTACTTTAACGGGATGCAACCAAGCCGTGACCAGGTCGACGACCCCGACAAGATGGTGGCTACTATCGAATCTATTCTCAACGTTAGTGGCATCCCGCCAGTGCAAAAGCAAAAACTGCTGCTCAAGTTGGCCCGCATTCACCTACAAAAGACTAAGCTGCCACGTCGCACTTTGGTCAGTGCTGCCAATGCCCTACGCCGCGCGGTAAAAATGCGCGGCAGCAGAGTGTTGGCACGCAAAGCCACCTTGCAACTGGCCCTAACTCTTTCTCGACTCGGCAACGACAATGCCCACTTCTATTACCGCAAGTTGCTCCAGCAAATGAACAATAGCAGTATTATCCCGTATGTGCATCTGGCGCAGGCCGAGCACTTGTTTGCCGCCGGTAAATATGGCTCGGCACAAAAGCACTACCGCAAGGCAATGATGCCGCGTAAACACAGTGCTTATCCGTTCGCCAGCTACAAGCTAGGCTGGAACTACTTTTATTTACGCAACAAAGAACGTAAATATCTGCCGCGTGCTATCAAGACTTTCAAAAAATCCATTACTATGACCCGCAACAGTAAGCACCCAGCACTGCTGGCCTTGCACAAAGATGCAGTATCTGATCTCGCGCATATATGGAGTGAGTTGAAAGACATCAATGCGGCAAAAAAGTTCTTCATTGCTCTTAACAAAAAGCAGGCATGGTACTTTACTCTACAGCGCACGGCAGAGCTTTACAGCGCACAAAACCAAAAAACAGCAGCCATTGCCGTTTACAAAAGACTGCTGAAAGCAACAGCACACCTGCCTGAAGCTCCCGACCACTTGCAGCGGTTGTTGGCCTTGCTCTTCACTAGCGGTGAGCATCAGCAGCTTGTTAGTTATATACAAAAAATTCCTGAGTACTTTGTGCAAAAAAATTCGACTTGGTATCTGCGTCACAAAGAACATGCAAAAACTTCACAACGTTTGTCAGCACTCAGCGAGAGTGTGTGGAAATATTCTCGGCATCTCTATGAATTAGGCACTAATCCACGCTACCGAGATGCTCGCAAACATGCACGCTCTACCATTCAGGTATATTTGCAAACTTTTCCTGAGCGCGAGAACTACCTGCAAGCAAGATTTTTGTTGGCAGAAATTCTTTATGAATTTAATTATCTTGAACGCTCCGCGCAGCACTATCTGGTTATCTCTAATCGTGGCGAGCGCGATGAGCCACTGACAAAAGTTGCGGCTCTCAATGCCATTAAATCAATGCGCAAGTTGCTCGCGGCAGGGGACGACTTCACTAAATCCGAGAGTGCCCACCTAAAACTAAAATACAAGAAAACCATCGATAACTATCTCCATCTGTTTCCAGAAGCAATTGAGTCTCGTAATTTTTTGTTAACCGCAGCGCGTATGGAACTTAAGCTAAAAAATGTTGATCGCGCCAAAAAGCGTTTACAAACTTTGCTAGTAACTTTTCCCGAAGGCGAAGAGGCTGAACAAGCTGTGCGGATTGCCCTTAAGTTAATGGCCAAGAGCAAGGATTGGCATGCGGTCATTGCTTGGGTGGATGGCAACCGCAATCTTCACCCGCATATGACTGACAATGCCACCAAGCTGCTCAACGATGCCTACCATCGTGCTAACTATTTCCTGGCGCAGCAACTACAAAAAGCCGGACGCTATCGTGCCGCCGCCGCACAGTTCTTGCATTATCAAAAACTTTTCCAAGAGGGTAAGCATGCTGATGAAGCGCTGTTTCTTGCGGGTGAGAACTATTATCGTGCCGGTGAAAACGACGCGGCCATAGACAGCCATAACCTATTGGTAGACAACTATCCCCAGTCCGAATTTAGCCGCGAAGCACTGCTAAGCCTTGCCCATACACATGAACAAGCAGGCTTGTTTGCTGTTGCGGCACGCTACTACTACACATTCGGCACCCGATTTACTAACAGTAAGCACAACTATCGTGCCTTAACCAAAGCCATGCGCTATTATTTTTATCAAGACCTGCTCCATGAAGCTATGCAGACTGCGGATTATATTCGCAAAAAATTTACCGCAAACCTGCCTCAGGATTTCTACACAACACTTGCTGCCATTCATGTTAAGGCTGGCCACCACGATAAAGCCTGGCACATTTATCGGTATCTACTTGATAATCCACGCTTGACTGCGGTGAATTTTGATCTCGAATTCTTCAGCACCCTCTACGATAATGGGCATGAAGATCGCTTGCGTCACGCCATTGAGAAACTGCATGTCCATGCTAGAGATGGCACATTTCGTGGTATTATCGCGGCGTTACGTTTCAAGCTGGTGCTAAAGCCTCTGCATGAGTTTCTGGTTATGGCTATCGATGACTCGTTGCATGTTGATGTGATTGTCAAAGAGAAACAGAGAAAGTTGCTCCAGCTGGTGGCAGAGTTTGAAAAAATTATCAAGATTGGCGACCCTGTGTGGCAAACGGCTTCGCTCTACAAGTTGGGTGAAATGCATGAAAACTTTGCTACGATGATCTTCAATGCACCTAAGCTGGTGGGCGCATCGCAACAGGAGGTCGATGCCTACCGTAGTCGTATGGAAAAAGCTGCCTTTCCGTTACGAAACGAAGCTTACAAGTATTATCATGCTGCCTGGCGCAAGGCACAGCAGGAGAATGTTTTTAGCCACTGGATGTTGAAGTCTTATGCTAAGATTACGAGCATGTATCCAGACAAGTATCCGCCGCTTACTGAGAAAATTAATACGCCACTATACTTGACACATAAGATGCATTTGAGTGATAGCACGGGAATTCTATTGCGTTAACATGTTTATTGGAGGAGCAACAAGCCATGAGGATGTTGTTGACTGCGGCTGTTTTGCTGAGTGCCTGCCAGACGGTTGAGTATGTCAAGGAGGTTGATAAGAAAAACGCCGTCTACTATCTTTATACGCATGAAGAGCAGCCTGTGACAAGATCAGCGCGCAAGGAGGCTCTGCATAAAACCCAGCAGAAATTGCTCGCGGCACACCGCCAACAGCCGCACAGTGTAAAAATTTTGCTTAACCTGGCACAGGTAAGTTTTTTGTTGGGAGAATATGCTGACAGTGCTCGTTTCAGCCGGCAGGTGCTTAAGCTTGACCTGACTTCACAACAGGCACGGCTTATTTTGATTAAAAATCTTTTGAAACAGAAAAAGTATGGGCTGGTGCGTATCGCCATCAAACAACTTGGCAATGCCGATTCCGCGATGGCTGCTAACTTGGGAGCACAGGTTGCTATCGCTCAGGAAAATTACAGCGAAGCGTTCCGCATTTTACAAAAGGCTCTGCACCGCCATCCACAAGCCCCATCTTTGCTGATGAATGCAGGCTTGATTGCTCTGCGTTTTCGGCAACTTGATCGGGCACGAACTTATTTTCAGCAGGTGCTAGCTAAAATTGCTGATCATCCTGATGCCTTGCTGCACCTGGCGGTGGTCGATGCATTGCAAAAAAATTATCAAGCGGCAGAGGAGAAATATCAGCGTCTGTTGGCCAGCCGCAAAAAAAATCCTACCGTGCTCTACAATTTGTCGGTGTTGAAGTCTCGGACTCAGGATTATCGCGCCGCTATGCACGCACTACAGCGTTACGATGATTTGCGCGGCGAGAAGGTCGGGCTGCTGCCTGCCGAACAGCAGTATTTGCATGAGCTGCAGAAAAAACTCCATGCGCAGCAAGAGATGAGTGATGCCGATATTCAACGCATCGCCGCCAATATTAAGGCCATAGAGATGGATAAAGCGGTCGGGAGATAATAGCCCTGCCCTCCGCTCGCCAGGTGAGATCCGCCTAGGGCTTAGCCTTCTTCGGCACGGCGAGCTACACGAGGGCACAACAGCGGCAGTCCTGCCAGCTTGTCGGGTATCGCGTCGTTACTGACGCAATATGACCCAACTTGCTATCATTTTTACTAAAATTGCTGCATGTGCCACGTCATCCTCAGCAAAGATGTATTTAGTTACATCATGGTATGACTAAGTTAAGCGTTGCGTAATTAAAGTAGTTGTTGCATAGCTATCTCTTTGCTATAACGTGGCCTTCGTTTGTTAGGCAGGTTAATTTTAGAGGTAGTATTATAACGGCTATGCATAGAAGTTTCGCCATCGCCTTAGCTTTATCGTCTGCTTGTGCGGTTGCTCCTGCTGGCGATGAGCACCGCCTCAGCGGCAAACTCAATAACGGTGGCACGGTTGACGTTATTTTTGCCACGCAGCAAGCAAATGCGCAGTATTGTGTGTACAAGCATGAGCTAACTCCCAGAGCTTTGCAGCACAACCCTGCAGCCATCTTGGCGCGCGCCACAGCGTTGACGACGCACTCTATTGCGATCGACGATCTCCGCAAGGCACTGCTGTTGGAATCCACTTATACGAGTCGTGCTTACAACACTGCTCCATCGCTACTCTATCCGCTACCAGTGTGCGTGGCCGCGGTGGCAAGTCTGCCGATTTTACGCCAGAAGCTTTTGGCCGCGGGCGTGGCGCTGTTATCGTGTGGGACCTCGGCGTTGTCTACGCACAAAGCTATCGCCGCCCGGGCCGAGGGGGAGAAAATAGCTCGTGCCAGCATTGAGCAGCTACTTGCAGATGCAACACACAGGAACGATGCCGTCGTCACTCAGTTACCGCGGGTACTGTCTTGGCTAGTTTCAGAAAGTTCGTCGCCCTGTCCTTCGACGGCTCAACAGGAGGGTCGCAAGTGAAAACGTTATTATCATCACTGCTCTGGGCCTTGGCATGTGGCCTGCCGCAACAGGCGCGGGTGCAAATCAATGGTGGCACGGCGGTTAGCGGTGCAGACGACATCAATCGTTACACGGTGTATGTCACACTACGGGTGGCAATTGGTGCTACCACCTACCGCTGGTCTAGCTGCTCTGGCACGCTACTCACGCCGAGGCATGTCTTGCTCGCGGCACACTGCATGGTGGGCACTCAGCGAGCACGGGTCACACTTGGCTACGACAAAAAAATTCAATTGGCACGGGGGCAAGAGTTCTATGCGCAACGACGTGCGGTTGCCTACGTGTTACCACTTTCGTATCTTAGGGAAGCGACCGGCGTATCTTTCTTCAGCGGCGGAGCACTGCGGGTAATTGCCGAAAAGCTGCTCTTCTTCAAGCCGCGTCGCTTTATCCTGAAAGATCTGGCTGTGCTTGAGCTGGAGCGGGCGTTTGCTTTGCCCTATGCCATCAATTACCTTATTCCGCCGCGGTCACTTGATCTCAGTGGCAAGGTTGCCCACCTAGCTGGTTACGGCATTGGCAACAACCATCAGGCAAGCGGTAGGTTGCGCCAAGCTGGAATCAAGATCGGCAAGGATTTTCAGCAGACCGACATCTTCGAGTTCTCCGATGCCGCCAAACGCATCAATTTCGGTGATTCTGGCGGCCCTGTATGGTGGCGTGACGAACAGCGACAGCTACACCTCATCGGTGTGCATGCACTGGCACTGCCGCTACTCAAGCACCACTCTTTCGCCATCGATATTCGTCACCATCGACAGTGGCTTGACAATGCCCGCCAGCTACTTGCAACTAGAAGCACGACCATCACCCCCGCAATGGATGCTATCAAGCGTTATCTGCCTGGTTACACTAGTGATTTTTACGAAGCACACCGCCAAAATTGATCGGCATTTGCTCAAGTTCTTGCTCGGCCAGGAGCAAGAGGTTTGAGAGGCTTGGGCAAGCCTGAATGCAATGGCAGGAGGCTTAGGGCAGGCCTGAACGCAATAGCGAGAGGCAAAGACCCTACTTATCGCAAATCTCCGTTGTCTTGGCACGGGGCAGCCCTGCCGAGAAACTCCCCACGAATTAGGTATGAGAACATACTCTATCTTAACCCGGTAATCTGGTGGCAATATGACAATATTTACGGTCGAGTTTTCGCACGGTCTCACCGTGCCATTCATGTGGCTCTCGGTAGGCAAGAGGTGGGGGCAACCGCCGAGAGATTTGAGGGCAAGCGGGAGAGGGGCCTGAGGGCAAGCTTGAATGCAAGAGCAAGAGGTCTGAGCACAAGCAGCGAGGGAGCTAGGAAGCGGCAAACAGTCTCGTAAGGCGAGCGTTACAAAAAAGCCGCGTAGCAAATGATGGATGTCTAGCCTATGTCTGAAAAAAACCCGATATTCGCGTTACTTAGCACATGTCTCCGTTATCTTGGCAGAGCGCAGACCTGCCGAGAAACTCTCCTGAGTGGGTACGGCACATGCCTTGTGCAAAAAATAACCTGGTTGCAGTATTGGCAATATCTGCGGTCGTTTTCGCACGGTCTCCCCGCGCCATTCATGGAGCTCTCGGTAGGCAAGCCTGAACGCAATACAGGGAGACCTGAGCGCAAGCAGCGAGCTAGAAAGCGAGCGTTATAAAAAAGCAGCGTAGCGTAGCGCGTAGCGCGTAGCGAGCTAGCAAGCGAGCGTTACAAAGAGCCGCAGCGCAGCGAACGGCCTTGCCCCGCCATTCATGGAGCTCTCGGTAGGCAAGCTTGAACGCAACCTGCCGAGAGTTCTGAGGACAAGCAAAGAGACCTGGGGGCAGGCAGAGAGGGACCTGATGACAAGCTTGAACGAAATGGCAGGAGGCCTGAGAACAAAGAGCGAGCTAGGAAGCGAGCGATACAAAAAGCAGCGTAGCGAGCGAAGCGAGCTAGCAAGCGAGCGTTACAAAGAGTAGCGTAGCGTAGCGTAGCGAGCGAAGCGAGCGTTACAAAAGGTCGTGCGTGGCAACCAGCTCGCGTACCTCCTGCGCGCGTTCTTTTGCACACACCAGCACCGCGTCAGCCGTAACAACGACGACCACATCCGTCAAACCTAGCGTCACCACCTGCACACCGCTCGTCTTTACCGTCGTACCACGACAAGCACGCATCAAGACCTTGCCCAAGGCAAGATTACCATCCTTATCGGTATCGAAAACCTGCGCCAGTGCGTCCCAACTGCCGATGTCCAGCCAACCACAATCGAGCGGCAACATCGTGCAGCGGCGGCTGAGGGCAATAACTCCGCCATCGATAGATGTCTCTTCCAGTCGTGCATAGTGTTCGTGCAACCTCGCACTGTCTTTGCCACCTTCAGACAGACACGCAGATAACACCTCGGCAACATGCGGTTGCAGTGCATGCAGTTCCTGCCGAAAAAGCACGGCACGCCAGACAAAGATGCCACTATTCCAAAAATAACCATCCGCCTGCACATACGCCGCGGCTTCCCGCGGGGTGGGACGATAGAGGAAACGCGCACGGTAAACACCCTGCAAGTCCTCAATCGGCGCACCGCGCACCATATAGTCGTAATTCGTCGCTGCGTAGCGTGGCTTAGCACCGAGCAACACGATGTAGTCCTGCTGTGCCGCTACCACTGCCACCGCCAGCGCTCGCTGTAACGCGGGCACATCTCTGATGAACGCGTCGGCATGCATTGAGATAATGATAGCTTTCGGGTCACGTGCCAACAGCTGTAGGGTTGCCAAGCCCGCCGCGGCAAGCGTCCCCCGCCCTACAGGTTCAGTGACAATCTCTGCCGCCAGCGCACCCGTCTCTTCCGCCCGCACCACCTCAACTGTGTGTTCGTAGTGTGCCTGCTGCGTGACCACCACTCGTCGCATCGCGGGCACAAAGCCATCGAGACGTGCCAACGTCAGTTCCAGCAAGGTCTTGTCGCTACCAATACGGCAGAACTGCTTGGGGCGCGCGCGGCGCGACTCAGGCCAGAGGCGTGTTCCGCTACCACCTGCCAACACTACCGCGTAGACGTTTTTACTTTGCTTCATGCCAGAGCTACGTAGCTCCAATTCGATCCGAGATATCCCTTATCAAAACGAAAGCTGTAGAAAAACTCCGCGGCACTATAGGTGCATATCCTGACGACGCTCACCTGCGCGGCAACAATGCCACAATTCAACAGTTGCAGCACTGCCACCAACTGCAAGTCGAGGTACCAACGATCGCTGTGCCCCTTGCCGAGACACCAGGCCACCTGCTCGCGGCTCAAGCCCACACTCACGTCGTGCAACGCCTTCATCTCTGCAGAGCCGACTTCGTAGGCCGCCCCCCCGATGGCAGGGCCAATCGCCCACAGCATATCCCGATAGTTAAGCCCTTGCGCGGCCAGACAATCGACCGCCCGTGCCACGATGCCCGCCAACAAGCCACGCCGCCCCGCATGCACCGCCAGCGCAAAATGCCTTGCCTCACGATCACAACAGAGAATGGGGACGCAGTCAGCTGTCTTCACCGCCACGCGGCAACCACGCTGTGTGGTATATACCCCGTCGGCTCGGGGACGCTCCCCAGTGAGTATACCCGTTCCCGCGCTAACGATGTTCGTGCCATGCACCTGCTTGACGTGCTGAAAACTAGCCCCGTCACCACCTCTCCCCAGAAAAGCATGCACGACACCATGGGTGCTGAATAACGGGCTACGCGCGGCAGGAGGCTCGTTCCCCCTGCCTGCTACAAGACTGTCTCGCAGCGCAGCCCACTCAACGTTTAGCAGGGTGCGAGCTAACGAAGCGCTCATTTTTTGCGTAAAGCCACGAAGAGAAACTGTCCCTGCCGTTCGATGCGGATATGTGGGCGGCTAGCAGCCTTGACCCGCTTGCGGAGAGAACTCACGTCCTTGATTTTTACCCCGTTGATGCTGAGCAGCACGTCGCCAGGCTGTAACCCTGACCTGCTGGCGGGCGAATTGCTGTCCACATCTACTACTACCAAGCCATGCCGACTCTCAAAACCAAACTGCTTGCGAAGACGGTCGCTGACCCGACTGAGTGTCATGCCAAACACTCCGCTGCCACCACCACCGCTGCTGCTATGAGCACTGCGACGCGGGTGTTTATCGTCCCGATAGGCCCCGATGGTAACGTAGATCGTCTTAGGGCGAGCACCACGATAGATCCCCACCTTCGCCCGCACACCTGGCTTTATCAGGCCGATAATGCTAATCAGTTCGGGCACGCTATCGATCTTACGATTGTTGACCGTAGTGATCACATCGCCCGCCTGAAAACCAGCCTTATCCGCAGGCTCGCCGCGCATCACCTGCGACACCAATGCTCCCTTGATGTCGGACGGCAAACGCAAGCTCTTGTGCAAATCGGGATTGATAGCCTGCAACTGCACCCCAAGATAGCCTCGTTGCACCCGTCCATCATTGATCAGTTGTTCGGCAACGCGGCGCACGAGATTGGAGGGCACGGCAAAGCCAATGCCGTTATAACCGCCAGAGCGGGAATAGATCGCGGTGTTGAGACCAACTACCAAACCTGCATCGTTCAGCAGCGGGCCGCCACTGTTGCCAGGATTGATAGCCGCGTCAGTCTGGATGAAGTTGCCCATGCGGGTGATGTTGAGATTGCCCCGTCCCATCGCAGAGACGATGCCGAACGACAGGCTGGCCTCCAAACCAAACGGTGCGCCGAGCGCGAAGGCAAGATCACCGACTACCAACTTGCTGGAATCACCTAACACCAACGCTTGCAGGCTACGGCGGTTAAAGTTCTTGTCCTTAATCTCAACCACCGCGACATCGGTGTTGCTGTCCCGACCGACGACGTTACCGTCGTAAATCTCGTCGTTGGCTAACTTGAGGCTAATCTCATCAGCCTCAGCCACGACATGGTTGTTGGTCAAAATGTAGCCACGCTTGAGATCAACGAAAAAACCAGAGCCAAGACCTTCACGCTTGCGTTTAGGGCGATCTTGATTGCGCCGCCGATAGTTGGGGCCGAAGAAAAATTCGAGCGGATCGGAGTAGCCGAAAGGCATCTCGATCGTCTTGGAGGTGGATACGTAGACGATGGCCTTACGCGCTCGCTGGGCGATTACGGCAATCTCCCGCGAAATTTTTTGCAGTTCCTGTAGTGCTGAAGTACTTCTCTTGGTGCTACCGTGCCGCGGCAGATCGTAAGCAAGACCTGCGCTAGCCACCACCCACAGCAACACCGCACAAAACCACCCACGCATAACAACCATCCCTCGCACCCAGCCAGGTGCTGTGCAATTCATCCCACGCTATCCATTATAGCCGATCGCATCATCACACCCAAACAGGCTATTTCTTCTTTTTTAGCTGTGCCAACTTCTCAAGGCGTTTGTATTTCTGGCGGGCGTATTGCAGCCAGGCGTTGATCTTCTTGTTGCGGAACACAGGGTCGTGCCACTTGTCAGGTAGCTGCATAAATTCCTTCTCGGTCAGTGGCGGACGGCTCAACTGGCGCAGCAGGTCGGTATTGCCGTTGCGGGATGCCTCTCGCCAGATTCTGCGCAGCTCCCGATGCGTATCAACGTGCAGTGCACCGACCAAGTCTTTGCGCACCAGCACTGCCTTAATCGCCTTTTCTCGATCGAGAGTAGTAATATCCTTATCCTTCAATTCGTAGGGATTGATGACCAGCAGCTGCTTCCTATCCACACCTTTGTAGCTGTTGGGATTGACCGCGATGCGTCCCAGATAGGAAAAACTCGGCCCGCCCTTTGCCCCTTTGGGCAAGATAAATCGCCGCTGCACATCAGCACGCAACATAAATTCCACAAAGCGCTCCGCGGCCTGACGATTAGGCGCGCCCCGCAAAATGGCAACAGGGTCGCAGTCCATCGTCGTTTGACCTTCAGGCAAGACGTAGCCAAGCTTATCACTGCCGATGCTACTGATGCGGGCATTGGCATAGAAATCAATCGCTAGCGCCGCCGCGGCATCGCCTGCCACCACCGCCTTGATCGGGTCACTGCTAGAATGCGTGAAGCGGTTCGTGTTTGCCGCTAAGCCTGCCAACAAATGCCAGCCCTCATCCCAACCCACACTATGCATGATAATTTCCATCATCTGCGACGTGCTGCCCGAACGCCGCGGGTCGGTAACCGAGACTAGGTTGTAGTACTTAGGGTGCGTGAGGTCAGCCCAAACACGTGGCATAGGCAGTTTTTCTAGTTCTAGCAACTTCTTGTTGTAAAAAATTCCGAACGTAGACAGTGCCGTCCCATGCCACCTAAGATCCTTGTCATACATCAACATACCTGCCAGCTTGTGCGGAATTGCCTTGCGAATCTGTTCCGATGGTCGGTACGCCGCCAGTAGTTTTTCTCTCGCCAGCATGGAATAAACTATCTCTCCTCCACCCCAAAAAACATCCATCCCCACACTGTCAGGCTTCTTGGCAAACTTGGTGCGGATAAAACGCACGTTATCGTTTGTGCCACCTTGATCGATCCACTCAACGACGATCTTCTTGCCGTAACGCTGCTGGTAATCTTTCTTGAACAGTGGGATGAACTCACGTTGGATGGATTTGCGGTTGGGCGAAACAATGATCAAGCGATCGCTTTCCTTCGCCACCACAGCCGGGCCACTGACGCACAACAACACCAACCACAACACCTTTATCAACATCTGCATCACATACCTTTCTGTAGTTTATCCCCACCCCAAACCGAGTGCGCCATTCTACCCTGTTCAGCGGCAGGTGGTCAACTACAAGTCTAGCGGCACAGACGAATGTTTCTCACAGGTGCGACAAAAGTTTACCCCCGCCAGCAAACGATGCTATACAAGGCCGCGGGGGTGCTCGCTTCATGCACGGCCAGGTGTCTATCGAGGGTTACGTATCAATCAACGGCATTGTCTCCGCGGCGAAAAAAGCACGGGTTTCGGTGTTTGATCGCGTCTATCTGCACGGCGATGGTGTGTTTGAGGTGCTAGCAGGCTATAACGGTCGCCCGCTCTACTGCAGTGCTCACATCGAGCGCCTGTATCGCTCGGCGGAGCTGATTCGTCTGCAATTGCCTTGGCGCGCGGCGGAGCTGAGCGCGGAACTGCACGACCTCGCGGCACGCTTACCGACAGGGCGCAGCTATCTACGCCTAGTGGTCGCCGCGGGCACGGGACTTGGTATGGTGCGTCCTGCCAGTGCGGTGCAGAAGATCATCTACTGTTTGCAGTTACCGCCCGCGGCTGAGGGTCATAGCTGTGCGTTGCAGACCGCGCCGCGTGCTAACAGCGAACTGTTAGCAGCAAAGACACCCAGCTATCTTGAGACCATCGTTGCGGTTGCCGCGGCACAAGAGGCTGGCTACGACGACGTGCTGTGGCTGAACGCGCAGGGGCACATAGCAGAAGCATCGACTGCCAACATTTTTTTCGTAACCAACCAGCTCAGCTGCCACACACCGCATCCAGAAACAGGACTACTGGCGGGCTTGACGGCGCAGCGCGTCACGGCAGCACTTATCTCGCACGGCATCGAGGTCACTCAGCGTGCCATCCCCGCTGACGAGATTCCCAATTTCACCGCCGCCTTCCTATCCTCATCGGTGCAGGGGGTGCGGCCCGTGCAACGCATCGACACCCACGCCTACGACAATGCCGTACTGGGCAAAATCTTGCCGCTGCTCAAGGGGTGAAATTTTACAGCTGTTGCAAGGCGGCAATCACTTCCGCGGCATGCCCGCTGACGCTGACCTTAGGCCACACCTTCTTGACGATGCCATCCTTGCCGATGATAAAGGTAGCTCGCTGCACGCCATAGTATTTTTTGCCAAACATGCTCTTCTGCGTCCAGACCCCGAAACTGCGGCAGACCTCCTTATCGACATCAGCCAGCAGGGGAAAGGAAAAGCCGTACTTATCCTTAAAGCGCTGGTGTGATGCCACACTGTCGGGGCTTACGCCTACCACCTCGCCGTCAAGTTCACGAATTTTTTCGAGCTCAGCCTGAAAATTAACCGACTCTTTTGTGCAGCCAGGGGTGTTGTCCTTCGGATAAAAATATAGCACCACGTTGCGCTTGTCACGATAGCTGGCGAGGTCGAGCACTTTGCCGTCATCGCTGGACACCGCCACCGCGGGAGCTTGGTCACCTTCTGCAATCATCGTTCCTACCTCCGTTGTAGTTGCTGTTGCTGACGCAACGCGCCGCTCTAGCAAGCATAAGCACCTTTGGCAAGCGCTTTCGCTCAGCCAGCATAATTGGTAGGGCTTGATTTTTTCATACGTGGCACGGCCATCACTTAACGCAAGTCTCCGTTGTCTTGGCGAGGCGCAGCGGAGCTAGCACAGCACAATCACTACTTAGCCCAAACCTCCGTTGTCTTGGCGAGGCGCAGCGGAGCTAGCACAGCACAATCACTACTTAGCCCAAACCTCCGTTGTCTTGGCGAGGCGCAGCCCTACCGAGAAACCCGACCACAACAGGTATAGGCACATGCTTTATCTAAAAGCATAATCTCACAGCAATATGGCAGTATTTATGGTCGGGTTTTCGTACGGCCTCGCCTCGCCGTTCATGGAGCTCTCGGCAGGCAAGAGGTGTGGGCAACCGCGAGATGCCTGATGGCAAGCAAAGAAGCTGGCAGGAAAAGAGCGAGCTAGCCACCTTAGCCTGTACCTCCGTTGTCTTGGCAGGGAGCAGTGGAGCTAGCAAGCGGCAAAAAAGCCGATCAGCGAGAAACTCTCCCCTGAGATAGGTGCAAGCACATACTCTTGTCTGAAAGCATAACCTAACGGCAATATGGCAGTATTTATGGTCGAGTTTTCACACGGTCTCTCCCTGCCGTTCATGGAGCTCTCGGTCGGCAAGAGGTGGGGGCAACCGCGAGAAGCCTGAGGGCAAGCCTGAATGCAATAGCAAGAGGCCTGAGGGCAAGGAGCGAGCTAGGAAGCGAGCGTTACAAAAAGCATCGCGCAGCGATGAGCTAGAAAGCGAGCGTTACAAAAAAGCAGCGTAGCGAGCGTAGCGAGCGATACAAAAAGTCGCAGCGCGGTAATTTTTTTTGCAAAAAGTGCACGGGCGGTATCCCTTACACAGCAAGGGTTCTAGCGGCTACAGTTTTTGCTGCGCAGCTGAGGGCTACGGGGCGACAGTTCTGTAACTAATTGTTATCAATGCATCTTTTGCTTTTTTTACTTTTATTGCCAATAGATGCCGCGACAAATTTAACTGGCCGGTCAGGGCTTGCCAGCGGCACACCCAGTCCACCATAATCTGATGGTAACGTCGCGATTGGCGAGAATATATTGTGAGGCTGTGTCGCCCGCGGACGCGCGCGCTCCGTACGCGGGGGACACAGCCTCCCATCCCCACAGTGATACCTCAGAGCTTAACATCCTCCAGCGTATAGAACCCGCGGCCGCGGCTAGCCAGCCACGTCGCCAGATGCAATGCACCCTTGGCAAAAAGCTCCCGTGATAGGGCTCTATGCGTGATCGTAATTTCCTCGTCATCACCGAGAAAGGCTAGCCGATGCTCGCCGTAAATTTTGCCGCCGCGCACCGCACTAATGCCGATTTCGTGCGCTTGCCGCGGGCCTTGCCGCTGGCTGCGAACGACGTAGCGACTATCCTGCTGGCAGAGGCGCTGTGCAATGTAGAGTGCCGTGCCGCTCGGTGCATCTCGCTTGTCGCGATGATGTGCTTCACTCAACTCGATGTCAAACTCAGTGCCACACGTGCGCATGATCGACAGCGCTGCGTTGACCAACAAGGCCACGCCGATGCTAGTGTTGGGGGCGAGCAACACCCGCAGTCCTAGTTTGTCCGTAAGCTCACGCCACTCGGCCAGCAGTTGCTGGTCAAGACCGGTGGTAGCAATCAGCACCAACTTGTCACGCAGCCGCGCGCGTCGCAACACCGCACACAACGCGGCATTGCCCGTGGGCGAAGAAAAATCGATGATGACCTCGACCGCCGCATCTTGCAGAGCCAGTGGCTGGTTCTGTGCATCGCAGTCACCCGCCGAAGTCGTGCCCCCACACAGATGCCAGTCGCGCTCGGCCTGCACGCAGCGTGCCAGCACTTTACCCATGCGTCCACTGCGTCCGTAAATCCACAGCCTGCTCGCCTCAGTTGCCAAAACTGGCCGCCAAGCTTTGCAGCTGCTGCTTGGCAGTGCGATATATTTTTTCTAGCGTCGGTGCACTGGCATCGCTAAGTGATGCTAGCGGTAGGCGCAAGACATCCTCCATGGCCGCGTGCTCTTTCGCCAGCAGTGCCTTGATCGGTGCGGGGTTGGATTCGATGAACAGTGCCTGCATCAAGGGGAACAGGCATTGATGGTAGGCGAGGGCCTGGGAGTTGTTACCTTGGCGATAAGCGTCATACATCGCCTGCATTTCCCGCGGCAGGATGTTTGCCAGCACACTGACACAGCCTTCGCCGCCCGCGGCCATGCTAGGCAGAAAACTCAAGTCATCGCCGCTGAGTACGGTCTTACCCGTCGCCAGCACGATTTCGGTGTAAAAAGCCATGTCCGAGCCAGCTTCCTTGATGGCAGTCAGCGTAGGTATCTCGCTCAGCCGCTGAAACTGCTCGATGGTTAGCTTCTGTCCCGTGCGCCCTGGAATATGATAGAGGCAGATCGGCACCGACACCGATTCAGCCACGGCTTGAAAGTGCTGCAACAGACCTGCAGTGCTCGGCTTGCTATAGGGTGGAGTGACAATCAGCAGGCTGTCCGCGCCGCTATCGACCGCAAGCTTGGCAAACTCAACCGTCTGTGCGGTGCTCAGCGTACCTGTGCCGCTCATGATTTCCAACTCTGGCTTGCCACGACCAACCGCGCGCCGCAATAGCGCGAGTTTTTCCTGCACTGTCAGTGTTAAGCCTTCTCCCGTGCTGCCGATGACGACCACCCCACGAATGCCGCTCGCTTTTTGATCGTCGATCAAGGCATCGAAGGCACGTGCGTCGAATTCACCGTAGCGGGTGAAAGGTGTGACGATCGCGGTCCAAATTCCCTGCATGTTGCTCTCCTCGTCTGTTTAGTTACGGTGTTGCGCCATCCACTCTGGCGAGAACGAGCCTCAGTTCCTTAGTAGTTTCTGACTCGACAATCGCGAACCCAACCCTTCCAGATATGAGCGAAGCCCACCACTCGTTCTCGGTGACCAAGTGCTGGACCTCTTTAGGAGATGGTTGCCGATGGGGATTGATGTCTTTCACGTCCCGCACATAGCCCTCTCGCAGCAGATAAAAAACTAGCGGCCCTGTCTCCCCCTCCGATTCGTTAAGAGCCTCCATGTCAGTGCCGTGGGCGTTGACGAAGGAGGCACGATCACCATAGCCACTAACGATCACCGCCTCGCGGGCATAGTAGCTCAACTGAGCTATCTCTTCCAGGCTATAGCCAAGCCGTGACAACTGCACAATTTGAAAAAAACTAGCGGGCTCACTGCTGTCATGGAGAATGTCTATCACCTGCTCGAATTCTTTACTATCCAGACCTAGACCAAGTTCTTCAGCAATACGATCTTCAAGCTCAACCGAAGCTTCTATTTGAAAGACGCTGGGCGAGAAATCGCCGATAATACCCCGCTCGATCAGTATGTCGATGTAAACTGCGGGATCGTAGCCAGAGATGTTGCCATCTTCGCTAGGTGACACGCCTTGTTCGGTAACTTCTCGTGCTACCGTCACGGGAAACAGCTTTATCAAATTAGCCTGGTCGCCGACGTAACCGTGCGCCCACAGCTCGCTCAGCACTTCACTCCCAAACAACCGCGTCGGCATGACATGGTTGGCGCGTAACAGATAGTCCTCCCGCCCCTGGTATTCTGCGGTCTTCCTCTTCACAGGCACGAAGTCAAATCTACCGTCACCCACGTAGGTAATATCCAGCGTGTTGCCCTCGATGAAGCTATTCAGCTGCCGCTGCAGTGCCTTGCTCGTCATGTCTGCATCGATCGCTTGGATAAACAGAGCCACACCCAGGCTACGCGCGAAAACCTCGGCATCAGGCATCCACTGATTTCCGCTCTTTAGCCGACTCATGATCAGGGTGAGGGCCGTCAGGCGCGATCGCAGTACGGGATCTTCACCTAACACCTCCAGCAGGCGCGCTTCCGTCGGGGGTGGATAGAACTCTTGCAGCCACTGGCTAAGCTGATCGGATGCCAGCCTGGCGACCTCTTCCCTGCGACCAGCTTGCTCCATCTTCACCAAATCTTTCACGTTCAGCTGCTCAGCCACGTAGTCATCGAAGGACACGAGGGCCGCCTTGTTGGTAAAATAACGCCGCCACATGTATGTAGCAGCTAACTCGGTCAAGCCATGCTCCTTAACCAGATCTTGCAGATACGGGCGCACACGGCCCTGACTTGGCAGGGACAAAACGAGGTAGCCAAACACAACGATTAAAATTTTCACTATTTTCTCTCCTAGGTAAACACAACCGACCGCGTTGTAATACTTGCGCGCCCTAATAGCAATGGGTAGTGTTGTCAAGCTATGGAAGCATTTACTATCGCCACCTGGAATGTCAATTCAATCAAGATACGTGCCGCACAGGTGCTCGATTTCTGCCAGCGCACCGCCCCTGACGTGCTATGCCTGCAGGAACTGAAGTGCACCACGGACAACTTCCCGCGCCCAGATTTTGAGGCGGCAGGCTATCACAGTGCCGTCTTGGGACAGCGACAGTATAACGGCGTGGCAATCATCTCGCGCCGTGAGCCGTCTGCGGTGCACGAGCTGAGTCTGGTCGCGGGCGATAGTGCCGCCCGCTGGCTGCAGATTGAGATCGACGGACTGCACATCGTCTCGCTCTATGCCCCCAACGGCAACGAGGTGGGCAGTGACAAGTACACCTACAAGCTCAACTGGTATGCACAGGCACGTCGCTATTTGCAGGAGAAATTCAATCCCGAACGAGACAAGGTTGTATTGACAGGCGATTTCAACGTTGCCCCTGCCGATATTGATGTGCATGACCCGAAACTGCGCGCTGGTAAGATTCTCTGCTCGCAACCTGAACGTGACGCGTGGCAGAGCATCTGTGCCCTTGGCTATCACGATTTTTTGCGGCATAAGTACCCGCAAGCAGTGCTCTACAGCTGGTGGGATTACCGCCACCTCAGCTTTCCCCTAAATAAGGGTTTCCGTATTGATTTCACGCTGGTATCTTCATCACTGCTGCCGTACTGCCGTGATGCCTGGATTGGGCGTGATGAACGCAAGCGGCGGGGTGATCTGAAACCCTCCGACCATGTGCCTGTCGTGCTGGCGTTGGGGCCGGAGCACGATGGGGGGCATGCCTAGTCTGGTGACATGAGCACACTTACCAAAAAAACCGTCGCCGCCAGTGCCAAAGAGGACTACCGCTATGGCTTCAGCACCGCGGTCGAGGCGGTGGATTTTCGCAAGGGGCTTGATGCTGATATTATCAAAGAAATCAGCGAGCTGCGTGGTGAGCCGCAGTTCGTGCTCGATTTCCGCCTGCAGGCCTATCGACACTGGCTGAAGATGCGAGAACCGCACTGGGCAGCAGTCGATTATGCTCCCATCGATTACGAGGCTATGCGCTACTATTCTGCACCGAAGAGCAAGCAGGGTCGTTACCAAAGCCTTGACGAGGTTGACCAGGAAATTCTCGACACTTTCGAGCGGCTGGGTGTGCCGTTGGGCGAGCAGAAACGCTTGCTGGGGGTAGCCGTCGATGCTGTTTTTGATAGCGTTTCAGTTGGCACGACCCATCAAGAAGAGCTGGCTAAGCACGGTGTGGTCTTCTGTTCTTTCGGCGAGGCGTTGGCAAAGCATCCACAACTGATCAAAAAGTATCTCGGCTCGGTTGTGCCCTATCGCGATAATTTTTTCGCCGCCCTCAATGCCGCGGTGTTTACCGATGGTTCGTTTGTCTATGTGCCTGCGGGGGTCAAATGCCCGCTCGATCTTTCAACTTATTTTCGCATCAATGCCATGGATACGGGGCAGTTTGAGCGCACCTTGATTATCGCCGACAAAGGCAGTCAGGTCACCTACCTCGAAGGCTGCACGGCCCCGATGCGAGACGAGAACCAACTGCATGCTGCGGTGGTCGAGTTGATTGCGTTAGAGGGTGCTGAAATTCGCTACTCGACGGTGCAGAACTGGTATGCAGGCGACAAGGAAGGCAAGGGTGGTATCTACAACTTCGTCACCAAGCGCGGCTTGTGCAAGGAGCGGGGGGCGAGGATTTCTTGGTGTCAGGTAGAGACAGGTTCGGCAATTACGTGGAAGTATCCGAGTGTCATTCTGCAAGGAGACGACAGTCAGGGTGAATTCTACTCAGTCGCGCTCACCAACGGGCGCATGCAGGCTGACACGGGGACGAAGATGCTGCACATTGGCAAGAATACCCGCAGTAAAATAATTTCCAAAGGCATCAGTGCCGAGCACTCACGCAACAGCTATCGCGGCCTCGTCAAGATGGGGCGTAATGCCGATGGCGCACGCAACTACTCGCAGTGCGATTCGATGTTAGTGGGCGATACTGCCGCCGCCAATACTTTCCCCTACATCGAGGTGCAGAACGACAGTGCTATCGTCGAGCACGAGGCGAGCACCTCCCGCTTGAGCCACGAGCAACTCCTTTATCTGCGAGCCCGCGGTATCAAGGAGGAAGCCGCGATCAGCTTGCTGCTCAACGGTTTTTGCGAGGAAATTTTTCGCAAACTGCCGCTTGAATTCAGCGTCGAAGCTGTCAAATTGCTGGAGATGAAACTCGAAAAGAGTATCGGCTAGGACGCACTCCCCGCACCCGCCCCATCTATGGCTTGCAGGCTTCGGGAGCGCTGGCGCGGCAGGCAGGTGTTTGCCGACCGCGGCGATAGATGCTGGCGATGAGGGGGAACTGCCGCAGGTTGCAGGCAAAGCGCTGTGCATTGTAAACTTGTGGAATTAAACATATATCAGCGATCGTGATCTGTCCGCCGAGACAGAACGTCCCCGCACCGAGTTGTTGCAGGCGTTGCTCGTAAGCCTCGAAGCCGCGTTCGATGTAGTGGCGTGCATAGCGCGAGCGTGCTTGCGGGTCGTTGGAGTAGTAGCGTTGGGCGTTCATGTTCTGCAGCGGTTGAATGCCACAGCTCACCATGTAGGCTAGTTGGCGGGCTTGGATGCGTTCAGCAGGCGTTGACGGCAGCAGTGGGGTATGTGGATAACGCTCGTCCAGCCACTCGATAATTGCCAGTGATTCATAATAAGGCACGCCATCGACCACCAGCACGGGCACGAGTGCTTGCGGATTTTGACGACGGAAGCTTGCCCGCTGCTGCTCGCCCTGCAGCAGATCGATGTGTTCACTTTGATAAGCCAAGCCTTTCAGTGCCAGTGCCCAACGCACCCGCCACGAACAACTCGAACGCCAGTAGTGTTTCAATACCAGGTTAGCCATGTCTCTCCATCATGCCCTGCAATCAAGCACCCCGCCCCTAAGCACCTGCAAGCGCTGTTTAGCCGCGGCGCTGATGTGCTGCGGGGCCGTGGCGATGGCAGTTTGCAGCGTCGTGCCACAAGCACAGTGACGTGCCTGTGAGGCAACCTGTGGCAAAGCCGCGCCGACGATCCGACGCGCATCGGCAGTGTTAGCGCGCAAGCAGTTCAAAACCGCGGCGGTGGTCACTTTGTCGTGATCGGGATGCCAGCAATCATAATCGGTAACACAGGCGAGCAGTGCATAACACATCTCGGCTTCTCGTGCTAACTTGGTCTCGGTGGCCGCGGTCATGCCGATAATGTCAAAACCGAGCTGTCGGTATAGTTGCGATTCTGCCTGCGAGGAGAAAGTCGGCCCCTCTATGCAGATGTAAGTGCCGCCATAGTGAGCGGCCGCGCCACTTGCTTGCGCGGCATGATGGAGATGTTTGCTCAAGCGCACACAGAACGGATGTGCCATACTGACGTGAGCGGCGATACCGTCACCGAAAAAAGTTGCCGCCCGCTGTCTCGTGTTGTCGAAGAGTTGCTCAGGGACAACGAAGTGCCGCGGGGCGAGTTCTTCCTTCATGCTGCCAACGGCACTGACGGCAATTACCTGCTCGACACCGTGCATTTTCAGGGCATAGATATTGGCTCGAAAATTAATTTCCGTCGGCAATAAGCGATGCCCCTCGCCGTGCCGTGGCAAAAACAACAGCTCCTGCCCGTCGAGCTCGCCTCGCTGCAATGCCGCGCTAGGTGCACCAAAAGGAGTGTCGACGGCCAGCTGTTCCTTGATCTGCAAGCCCTCCATGGCGTAGAGACCTGTGCCGCCGATAATCGCCACCTTTGCCATCATGCCAACCTGTATAAAACACTTGGGGCGGGCATGCTATGCAGGGCAGCCTAAGTTGTCAAACCACTTTTGGAGGAGAAGTTGGCTTAAATTTTGCCATCTTGCCTAGGGTGTCATCAAAGATTTTGCCACGCACGGCAAAGTTAGCAAACTCTGGCTGGCTGACACAGGCAGGTGAAAACAGCAGCGGCACGCGCAGGTTTACACGCTGTAGTCGTGCCAGCAATGCCGCCAGATCGGGATACTGTTGCACGTGGAAGTGTGTGTGCAGCCGTGCATGTAGCTCTTGGCGCGCGGCACCGAAGACCAGCAGGCCCGCAATTTTTGGGCGCTGGGTGAGCAATTGCTGAGATGCCTCGACTGTGCCCCCGAAGATCAGCAGCACGGGTTCGGTCTGCGCCTGCAACGCGGCAAGGGTGGCGGCGATGTCGGTGGCCTTGGAATCGTTGATGACCGCCTGCCCGTCGAGATGTCCGACTAATTGCAGACGATATGGCAATCCCTGCCAGGTCCTGAGGTGAGGCACGAGTTGCAGCAGTGGCAAACCGCTCAGCCGTTGTGCTGCCAGCAGTGCCATCACTGCATTGCGCCTGTCGTGCGGCGAGTTAATTGACAGTGCTACACCGTCGCCCGGAAATTTTTCTACCGCGGTCAGTGCGTCTTCCCTGACAACACAGAGGTTGGGAGGAAGAGTTGTCAGTTTGGCGTGAACGCTCGTGTCACAGATAGCCAGCCCGCGGGCGGTAAGGGCTGTGAAAAGTTTTTGTTTCGCCGCAAAGTAAGCGGCAATGCTGCCATGTCGTGCGAGATGCGAGGGGGTAAAGTTGGTGAAGATCGCCACGTCAAGCGCTGGCAGTTGCGTGTGTTCAAGCTGGAACGAAGACAGCTCAACGACGAGCCGCGGCGGCGGTGGGCGTGTAGGCAGCAGTACTTCGGTCACCGCCGTGCCGATATTGCCACCCAGTGCACTCGGCAAAGACAGGCGTTGCAAGATGTGCTGCAACATGGCGCAGACGGTAGACTTGCCATTAGTGCCTGTCACCGCGGCGATTTTGCCACGATAGGTGCGCAAGCCCAACTCGACTTCAGAGCAAATCCGGACTCCCTGTGCCCGTGCTGCCGCCAGCAGCGGATGGCTGCGGTCAACACCAGGGCTGACGATTAGCTCAAGACAATGTGACAAGGCCCGGTGCACACGATTCGCATGTGCGGTGAGGTGCAAGCCTGCCTGCGATGGCGCTGACGGCGTGGCAGCAGTGAGCTGGGCGGCGTTCTCGTCATATAGCAGCACTTCCTTGTCGTGATGCAGCAGCCAGCGGGTGGCAGCACGGCCTGAGATGCCAGCACCAAAAACGATATAGAGGGGGGGTTGAGTGGAAATCGCAAGCCTCTCTATCTGGGGTGCGGGTGAGGTGCACCCTGCCAACCTCACAACCACCGCGGCGTTGTAGTGCAATTCATCCTACAGCACAAGGTTGAGGCTGCGCTGCGCGCTGCGCGCTGCGCTACGCTGCGCTACGCTACGCTACGCTGCGCTGCGCTACGCTGCTTTTTTGTCCCGCTCGCTTTCTAGCTCGCTGCTTGCGCTACGCGCTACGCTACGCTGCTTTTTTATAACGCTCGCTTTCTAGCTCGCTGCTTGCGCTCAGGTCTCCCTGTATTGCGTTCAGGCTTGACCCAAGTCTCTTGGCGGCTGCCCACACCTCTTGCTCACCGAGAGCTCCATGAACGGCACGGTGAGGCCGTACGAAAACTCGACCATAAATACTGCCAACACTGCAACCAGGCTATTTTTTTGCACAAGGCATGTGCTCACAACCTATTTTAGGGCGAGTTTCTCGGTAGGGCTGCACCGTGCCCAGCTGCGCTGCGCACGACTTTTTGTATCGCTCGCTTCCTAGCTCGCTCCCTGTCCTCAGACCTCTCGTTACTGCGTTCAGGCTTGCCCTCAGGCCCCTCTCGCTACGCTCGCTGGACTTTTTGCCGCTTGCTAGCTCGCTACGCTCGCTGGACTTTTTGCCGCTTGCTAGCTCCCTACTTACCCAAGCTCAGCATCAAGCGCTCAGCGACATCCCCACGCGTCCTGCTCCAGAGAGGTATTGCCGCGCTTGTTCGAGGCCTTCCCAGGTCAGTGGCTTGCTCAGGAAAGCTACCTCAGGGAATTCCTCCTGTAGCCGTGCCACTACCCTGCGGTCGTCGAACAGGCAGCTGAGAAAAATCGTCTGTAGCGGCAGGCCCATACTCGTAACCCTACGCAAGCAATCAATGCCATTCATCTCCGGCATGATCACGTCGAGGCTGAGCAGATCCACCTGGTTTTTTTCCAAGAATTCCAGTGCCAGCACTCCATTTTCCACCTCGCCACAGACACTCAAGCCTGCCTCGGTGTAAATTCTGCTCACGGAATCCCTGACCACCTTCGAGTCATCAACAACAAGAATCCTTCGACCTTCCCAATTGTTTGCACGGTTCAATTGTCCCTCCTAACATCGCTCCTCTCACCTTTTCGTCACAAATGCAGTTCGACTTAACACCATAATGACCAAAACGACAAACAGAGCAACCTGTAGCGGCACGCTGTTGCCGATGTTGATAGTTAACCAGCTGTAAGTAGAAGCTATTTCGGCTAGAGTTGCAATTTGTTGCAGAAAGAACAGATGCGACTGCTCGATCCAAAGTGCCATCGTCGTGTGTGGCGGCAATAGCAGGAGCAGGAAGCCGCTCATGACAACGTAGGGTGTGAGTGGCAACAGCAGGAGGTTGAGCGGGATTGCCAGCAGGCTTAACTCCTTGAAAAAACAGATAATAAGGCCACTAATGACCAACTGCCCGCGCAGCAGGGCGGCGAGCTTGCCACCTAGCGATTTCGCATACTTAACCTCCTGAAAGCAGTGCAGCACGATCAGGTAAGCCCCCCAGCTGAGCAGTAGCGAATCGCACAGAAAACCGATGGGGAAGAGGCACATCTGCAGAAAAAGCCCCAGCTTGATTTTCTGGGTCATAGTGGAACGGTTCTCCCATAACGCATAGCCTTGATGCACGATGAAGATAAGCACCGCACGTTGTGCTGGCGGGGAGAAGCCCACCATGCAGCCATAGAGGAGAATCAGCAGGCAACTGAGCAAGCTAGTGATTTTTGTGAGCCAGAGCCACGTCATCGGAGTTAGTAGACGCACGATGTAGAAAGTGCGCAGGGCCAGGTCGATGCTTCTTTTAGCGCCGACGGCAAGGATGGTGATATGCAGCCCGCTGATGACGAGAATGTGGAACAGCCCTAGCAGGCGGAATGAATCGCGCAGCGAGCTGGGCATCTGCTTGCTGGTGCCGAGCGTAATGCTGGCAATCCAACTGCGCACTGGTTCTTGCAGATTATCGGTGTTGTGCAGCAGGTGCAGGCGTGGTGTTAGCACGACAGCTGGGGCTAAGTCCGTGTCCTGTGCACGCATGCGCGGCGGACGGGCAAAAACAAAATAGTGCTGCTTAGCATCAACGTCGGCCACCCGGCCCTGGCTGTCAGGATGGCCACGCACTTGCCAGCGCTTATGTGAGCCATCAGCAACGATGATGTCGCTGAAAAAAAATTGCAGCGGGTTGTGCTGAGTGCTGTGCACAACTGTCAGCGGTTGTTGGGGAAAAGGTGCACTGTGGAAACTGCCCCCGCCAAAACCACATATAACCCACAACCACAGCCGCCAGCGGCAGGCAGGCAACACCAACAAAGACAAGCCAAATACCAACACAGGCCATGGCAGCAGGGGCAGGGGGAAAATTTTTGCCAACACTACTCCCGCGAGAAAACCCCCCGTCCAACCATTAAACCACATCGTCGCCACCAGACTTTTCTCTGATTGTGGAGAATAATCGAGCTAGTGCACACTGATTTTTGTGGCGTTAACAACTCAATCGGGCCACCTGATAATGCCGTTGTTGACAGACTTGTTTTTTGGTAAATGCCACGTTGCTCATAGAAGCAGGCGGAAAGGCACAGCTATTATCAAACGTATTCTCATCGCCAACCGCGGCGAGATTGCCGTGCGTGTGGCGCGCTCGGCTCAAGAACTAGGCATCGAGACAGTCGCGGTCTACAACCATGCCGATGCTGACAGCATGCACCGCTTTTGCTGTGACTTTGCTGTGCATCTTCAGGGGGCGAGCTTAGCAGAGACCTACTTGCACCACACCCTGCTCGTCGAGGTTGCTAAACGCAGCGGTTGCGATGCCGTGCACCCAGGCTATGGCTTCCTGTCCGAAAACGGTGATTTCGTGCAGGCCGTAGAAGACGCAGGGTTAATTTTCATCGGCCCTAGCGCTGAGGTCGTGCGATTACTGGGCGACAAGCTCCGTGCCAAGCAAGCATTGGCGGCACATGGTATCCCGACCGTGCCCGGCACTGCTCAGGCCCTGCAACAGGTTGAAGAAATCGACGTACCTCCCGATGCCTATCCGATCTTGCTGAAAGCTGCTCTCGGCGGAGGGGGTAAGGGCATTCGTGCCGTCAACGGCGCGGATGAATTGCCTGCCGCGTTTGCCGCCTGTCAACGTGCCGCCCAAAATTATTTCGGCGACAACACCTTGCTGTGGGAAAAAAAATTGCCCCGCCCGCGGCACATCGAAGTGCAAATTCTTGCCGACCACCACGGCAACGTCGTGCACCTTTACGAACGTGACTGCTCCCTGCAACGTCGTTACCAAAAAATTTTAGAGGAAGCACCGAGCTGTTATCTCAACACCGCGCAACGAACAAAGCTCGGCACACTAGCGGTGCAAGCGGCGCGGGCGGTCAATTATCGCGGCGTGGGCACGGTTGAATTTATCTGTGCCAGCCCCGACGAATGCTACTTCATGGAAGTCAACACCCGCATTCAAGTTGAGCATCCTGTCAGCGAAATGGTAACGGGCATCGACTTGATCAAGGAGCAGATCGCCGTGGCTGCAGGCGAAAAATTAACCCTCGCCCAAGAAGACATCACCTTGCACGGTCACGCCATCGAAGTGCGTATCAACTGCGAAGATGCCCAGCGTAATTTCTTGCCATGCCCGGGCCGCATTACCGAACTAGCGTGGCCCGCAGGAGCATTCGTGCGGGTCGACTCGCACATCTATCGCGGCTATCGTGTGCCGGCGGAATTTGACTCGCTGCTGGCTAAAATTATCTGTCAAGGACGTGATCGCGATGAAGCCATTGCCCGTGCCTGCCGTGCCTTGCAGGAATTACACATCGAAGGTGTGCCGACAACTGCCGCCTATCATCGTCTGCTGCTCGAGCAGGAAGAGTTTCGCCAAGGTAATTTTGACACGACATTTCTCGACACCATGGCAACCCGCAATTTTAGCCACGATCAGCACGCGGCACTGCTGGCCGTGTTGGTGAACGGAGGTGCCGCGTGAGGTGGCAGGTGCAAATTAGCGCAGACAAGACACAGCATTGCAGCTTGCCGCCCCAGCTCAGCCAAGGTGTGCCCTTCACTGCGGAAATTGAGCGCGCCGTGAGCCACCAGCAAGACAGCTTGAGCGGCCAGCCCGCGGCAAGCAGCAGGGAGCTAGAGCGTGAGCCTGAGCGCGGCGCGACGCGAGTGGATTGTGTGTGGCAAGGACGGCATCTGCTGTTGTTGCGTGACATCGGTGGCGGCTTGTGCCTTGAAGAAAATTTGACGCTGTTGGCACAGGCACGGTCATCGTTAGCGCACGGGCGTTGTGAAGTGCAGGTGCTGTATGCGACGCGGGCTGGCCAGGTGCAGAGCTGCCACGCTGAAGTTGGACTTGCAGCGGTGGCTGTGTCAACACCGAGAGCGGATAGCATGCAGGCCAACGAGGTCGTATCTCCCTTGACAGGCAAGATCATCAAGGTTTTGGTGACCAAAGATGCTGAGGTGCAAGAGGGTAACGCGCTGCTGATTATTGAGGCCATGAAGATGGAAAATGTCGTGCAAGCTGAGGGCCGTGGTGTAGTTGCGGCCCTTAACGTCAAAGTTGGCGATGCTGTGCGGCGCGGCGATGTGCTGTTGTCGTTACGGAGAGAGCATTGAACGAGCCGCCGCGGGATGAGGCACATTATTTTGCTGCGCTCTCCGACCCACAAGCAAACGTCTGTGCGGCGGAAAAGCAGGAGGCGTTGCAACTGGTGCAAGAGAAAGTTGCCGTCTGCACCAGCTGTGGGGAATTAGCGCGGCACCGGCACAAGACGGTGTTCGGTGTCGGCCATCCCGCTCCAGAAGTATGCTTTATCGGCGAAGCTCCTGGCGCCGATGAAGATCGACAGGGCGAGCCGTTTGTCGGCAGGGCCGGACAATTGCTCGACCGCATTCTCGAGGCCTGCAACTGGACGCGGCAGGATGTTTACATCGCTAACATTTTGAAATGTCGCCCACCCCGCAACCGCAATCCCTTGCCGTCAGAGATCAGCAACTGCACTCCGTTCTTGCTCAAGCAACTGCAAATTATTCAGCCACGCGCCCTCTGCGCGCTCGGTGCAGTTGCGGCACAAACACTACTGGCCTGCGAGCAAAGCATCGGCAAGTTGCGCGGCCGCTGGCATCGTTGGCAAGGACTGCCGCTGCTCTGCACCTACCACCCCGCCTATCTGCTGCGCAACCCCGCCCAAAAACGTGCCGTGTGGGAGGACATGCAGATGTTGATGCGTTTTGTTAAGGACAACTAGTGCAACGCTCAGGTTGGTCTGTCTGGGTTGACCGCGGTGGCACGTTCACCGATTTTGTCGCAGTTTCCCCGCAAGGACAGGTGCATGTACACAAGATGCTGTCGGCACAGCATAGTGACAGCGAGGTCGTTGCCGCGGGAATACAAGCCATCAGCGGCACCAGGCATTGCCGTGAATTGCGGGTAGGCACAACCCTCGCCACCAATGCCCTGCTGGAGCGGAAGGGGGCACGCAGCGCGCTGCTGGTCACGCAAGGGTGGCGTGACGTGTTGGCAATCAGGTACCAGAACCGCCCCGATATTTACAGCTTGTCGCCGCAGAAAACCGCGCCGCTTTACGAAGCAGTCGGTGAGGCGACGGAACGCATCGATGCCCATGGCAAAGTGCTCACTCCGCTCGACCCAGACATGGTGCAGGCGACGTTGGCACGCTGGTGCGCACAGGGCATCAAGGCCTTGGCAGTAAGTTTTCTACATGCCTACCGCAACCCGCAACACGAATTGGCCGTAGAAAAAATAGCCCAACGGCTCGGTTTTACCACCGTTGCCTTGAGTCATCAGGTTTCACCGCGTATCCGCTATATCGCCCGCACCGAGACAACGACTATCGCGGCCAGTTTGACACCCTGCTTGCAGCACTACACGCAGCAGCTGCAGGAAACAGTTGCCACGGATGAACTGCTGTTCATGCAGTCGTGGGGTGGCCTGCGTCCTAGGCAAGATTTTCGCGGCCACAGCGCGCTGCTATCGGGACCCGCGGGAGGGGTGGTCGGGGCGGCAAAAATTTGCGCGGCACACGGCATTGAGCAGGCGATAACTTTCGATATGGGTGGCACATCGACCGACATTGCCCTTTACGACGGCGACTACCGCCTGCAACACGAAGGCTTGTTTCAGGGCTTTCTGCTGCAAACACCACGTCTGGCGATACACACGATCGCCGCGGGTGGAGGTTCGCTGCTGACCTTCGACCACGGGCGACAGCTAGTCGGACCTGAGTCGGCGGGCGCAGTGCCAGGCCCGATCTGTTATCGCAACGGCGGGCAGGTCTTGACCCTGACCGATGCCAACCTGCTGTTAGGACGCATGCAGGCAGAATTTTTCCCGCCCGTCTGTGGCACAACCCACAATCAAGGTCTCGATTTGCTGGCGGTGCAACGTGCCTTTGCTCAGCTGGCAAAAACACAACAGGGCGATCCCGCCCAGCTGGCTCAGGGGTTCATCGACATTGCGGTGGAAAAAATGGCCTTGGCAGTGCGGCAGGTCTGCATTGAAAACGGCAGCGACTGTCGGCAGTTTACCTTGTTCTGTTTTGGCGGGGCCGGGGCGCAGTTAAGCTGTGCCGTCGCCGCTCGCTTAGGGATCGGCAGGATAATTGTTCACCCGCTAGCCAGTGTGCTCTCCGCACTCGGCATCGGCTTGGCAGAGGAGACCGAACGTATCACCCAACGACTGCATCGCAGTTTGCGCGAGCTTGCCCAAGATCAATTGGATGACGTGTGTGCGGCATTGGCAGACAAGATAAAATTACCCCCGACCACACGGCAAGATGTCTTCACTCTGGAAATGCGCTGCCGCGACAGCGACCACCTCATCGCGGTCAAAGCAACACAGCTTGATAAAATTGCCGCGGTATTTCATCGCCAGTATCGCCAGCTGTTCGGAGTTAAGGCACAGGGTGATTTGGTCATCGAAAATGTGACCATTGCGGCAAAACAGCCACGACCTTATCCGCAACATCTTTGCCTTACCCAGCATGATAACGTGGTCGAGCCAACCAGAACAGAGGTGCAGCTCTATCTCCCTGAAGCGGGCATGACGACTGTGCCACTGCACCATTCGGCAGGAACACGGGCAAATGCTGTAGTTGTAGGGCCGGCGTTGATTGCCGATGCCCATACGACCATTGTCGTCGATGCGGGCTGGCAAGGGACTTTTTCCACCACGCTCGGCTGGACACTGGAGCATATGCAGCGCACTCGCCCACCAGCGGCCCAACTAGCAACGACGGCACGGGAAGTTTTTTACCAGAAGGTGCATGCCATCGCGGTGGAGATGGGTTTTGTGCTCAAACATGCCGCCCATTCGGTAACCATCAAGGAACGGCTCGACTATTCTTGTGCAATATTTACAGCCCGCGGTGAACTGCTGACCAGTGCGCCACACATTCCTGTGCATCTCGGCTCGATGGGTGAATGCGTGCGCTACTTGGTTGCCCACGTCCCGTCCCATGAACTGCATCACGGCGAGGCTTGGATTACGAACCATCCCCTGCAGGGAGGCACACATCTGCCCGACATTACGGTAATTACGCCTGTGCTTGCCAACACCGAGCTGGCCTTCTTCGTTGCCAGTCGCGGCCATCACAGCGATATCGGTGGCATCGCGCCCAGCTCAATGCCGAGCAACAGCAAGACATTGGTGGAAGACGGTGTGGTCATTCCGCTGGGCAAGATTGTCGCCAACCAGGTGTTTTTGGAGCAGGAGATAACTACTTTGTTGCAACGCTCCCCCTACCCAGTGCGCAATCTGCAGCAAAACCTGCATGATCTACGTGCCCAGCTAGCCGCCAACACGCGAGGGAGGCAGGGGCTGGAAAAGTTGATCGCCAGTGCTAGCCTGCCCACTGTGCTGTCTCTGGCGGAGGAACTGCTGAGCTACACGACGGCAAAAGTGCGCGCAGTGATGGCACAGCTACCTGCACGACAGGCAACGGTGCAGATGGATAGACAACGCTGGCTGACGGTCGCGTTCAGCAAACCTGAGTCGCCGCGCGTGCGGCTTGATTTCAGTGGCAGCTGTCCTGCCGATACAGGCAATTTCAACACACCCCCTGCAGTGGTTAAATCCGCCTGCCTATATGTATTGCGTTGTCTGCTGGCTAGCGATGTGCCTCTCAACGATGGCTTGGGGCGTGAGCTGGAACTCATCTTACCTCCACAGAGCCTCGTCAATCCACCTCCCGACGCGGCGGTGGTTGCGGGTAACGTTGAAACCAGCCAATCGCTGTGCGACCTGCTGTTCGAGGTGTTTGGCTTCTGCGCCCACGCGCAAGGAACGATGAACAACTTCAGTATGGGCAATGCTAACTTCCAGTATTATGAAACTATCGGTGGCGGTGGGGGTGCAAGCCGAGATCAACACGGACGTGACGCAACGCAGGTGCACATGACTAACTCATCGATCACCGACCCAGAAATCATTGAACTGCTCTATCCACTACTCGTGCGCAGCAATGCTGTGCGCCACGGCAGCGGTGGTGCGGGAAAATATCGCGGCGGGGATGGTATTAGGCGTTGTTTTGAATTTTTGCAGGACATGGAAGTGAACATTCTTTCGCAACGCCGTGAGACGCAACCACAGGGATTGCAGGGCGGGCAGGCGGGTCTGGCAGGGTGCAATGTATTGACACGTGCCGCGGGCGGTGAGGAACTGCTCGGCAGTGTTGCCACAACGAGAGTGCAAAAGGGCGATCGCCTGACCATAGCCACACCAGGTGGTGGCGGATGGGGGGGCAACCGCGAGAAGGCTTGAGAGCAAGCTTGAATGCAATAACGAGAGACACAGACCTCACTTAGCCCATGCCACCGTTATCTTGGCGAGGCGCAGCCCTACCGAGAAACCCGACCTCAACAGGTATAGGCACATGCTTTATCTAAAAGCATAATCTGACAACAATATGGCAATATCTATGGTCGAGTTTTCGCACGGTCTTGCCGTGCCCTTCATGGGGCTCTCGGTAGGCAAGAGGTGGAGGTAACCTCCGAAAGGTCTGAGGGCAGGCAAAGGGGCTAGGTGGCAAGCCCGAACGCTATAGCAAAAGGTCTGAGGACATGCAGCGAGCTAGGAAGCGAGCGATACAAAAAGCATCGCGCAGCGCAGCTGGGCACGGGGCAGACCTACCGAGAAACTTGGGGGCAAGGACCCCACTTAGCGCAAATCTCCGTTATCTTGCCACGTCGCAGCCCTACCGAGAAACCCGACCTCAACAGGTATAGGCACATGCCCTATGCAAAGAAATAAACTGAACGCAATAGCACGGGGCCTGAGAACAAAGAGCGAGCTAGCAAGCGAGCGTTACAAAGAGCCGCGTAGCGCGTAGCGCGCCACGGCGCAGACCTGCCGAGAAACTCTTCCTGAGTGGGTGCAGGCACATGCTTTATCTAAAAGCATAATCTGACAGCAATATGGCAATATCTGTGGTCGAGTTTTCGCACGGTCTCGCTCTGCCCTTCATAGGGCTCTCGGTAGGCAAGAGGTGGGGGCAACCGCCGAGAGACTTGGGCGCAAGCAGAGAGGGCGCGCAGAGTGGCCTGAGAACAAGCAGCGAGCTAGGAAGCGAGCGTTACAAAGAGCAGCGTAGCGAGCGCAGCGAGCGTTACAAAGAGCAGCGTAGCGAGCGTTACAAAGAGCAGCGTAGCGAGCGTTACAAAGAGCAGCGAGCGTTACAAAAAGTCATGCGTAGCGCGCAGCTAGAAATTTTCAGAAATTATGGTCAACAAGGTGTCGGAAAGAAACGGCCAGCGAGATGAGGCCACCATATCGCGGGGGAAGGTCGCCAGGGCTGGCTGCACATAGCGCAAGTACTCGCCTTTGTGGGTGACGAGGGTGAGTTTAGCAAAACTACCGATGGCTTTGAGTTGGCGTTGTAGTAGTAATGCGGCCCAGTGGTCATCGTTGCTCGTAACCGCCGCGGCAGGTAACCCCGACTCAATCCTACGTCGTCCTGCGGCAAAGAGCTCTAGGCGTGTTGTCAGTGATAACGGCATATAACTGTCGAAGCAGAGCGAGATAAGGTCGTAAAGCGGTGAGCCGATACAGGCATCCTGAAAATCTATCACCAAGACACGATCGTCAGCGACCATTAGATTGCGGGAATGAAAATCCTTATGCACGAAGAAGTTGGAATACTGTGCCAAGAAGCTACTGATTGCAACAAAATCACGTTGCAGTGCCGCACTGTCCGCCACCGAAAGCGACCGCTGCATAGCGCGTTCCAGAAACATGCGGCGGAAGAAGTGCAACTCCTGCAGATATGCCTCCTGGGTAAAACAACGCTGCGTCCACACGCTACCGCTGTCCTTGGCAATCGTCAAAAAATCCGCGGCGATGTCAAAACAACGTGCAAACAACCGCGTGCGATCGTTGCCAGCCAAGGCCTTCTCCAGCGTTTGATCGCCACAATCCTCAATGATCAACCCATCGGGAAGTGTGGTGATGATGCGTGGGTAGGCAATCCCCGCGGCATCAAGCACCGCGGCAATGTCCGTCCACTCGTAACAACCTGCGGCTAGCTTCACCGCATCGTCAGGAGCTAGCGCCATCAACACGAAGGTGCGCCGTGGGTCGGTGTGGACACGATAGTAGCGGCGCTCAGAGCCATCCCCCGCTAAGGGGGCAATGTCAGAGATTGCGTGTTCCAAACGCTTGCCTACCTCACGATAAAACTGACCCTGCATAATGCTATGCCCTGCTAATTCTGCGCGCTATTTTACCGCAATTAGATCGCTCTAAACAGCACTATTTTCTCTTCAGCGGCACGAAAATCTACTAAAAATGGAAGCTCTGCCCTGCCACACAAAAAAATCCTCCCCCCGCAAACGCTTGCCCTAACTGCTTTAGCGAAATTTTTTGCCATAGGTAGTAGCAATCGGCGCGGCGCTATGCTCTCCTAGTTGCACCATCATTCACCACCACGAGGAGAAACATGGAAAAGCAACCATGGCTGCATTCTGCAGAGAGAACCGTAACCACCAGCCTTGCTAACCTGCAAGAATCATCGGCATCGCTAGACAACCGCCGCCTGAAAATTCCCTCACTGTGGATTCGAGGGCACTACTTTTACTGCGATGGCGAGGCCTTGAGCTTTCGTCATGCAGAACGCAAACTGGCATTACTCAAAGCCTTCCTGTCAGCAGCCAGCTACCGCCTCAACCGCGAGCAAGTCATCGCCCATGTTTACCACGAAGGACGCTGGCATCAGCATAGCAGTCGCTTTATCGACTGCCTCAACATGAACATGCTGCGCACCATCAGCGATACTCGCCGCCAGCTCTACATCTCCTTCGCACATCTTTACCCTGGTATCAACTGGCTCGCCTTCAGCCGCGAGACAAAAGACTGGAAGCTGTTGCATTTCAAAGAAGATTACGTATTGGCACAACTGCATGCCAAAATTTATTGAGCCGCCGTGTGCAGGGCGGCATAAATTCGGTGGTCATAACCTAGCACGGCAAAATTTCCTCCCCAGAGAAAAACAAGATGCAGGCTAAATTTCATAAATTTTAAGCCGATGTTTATCACAAAAGAAAAATTAACTTAATTGGCTAGGAAAAATATTTTGCAGAAAATAAGAAAAGGCTCACAGTTGATGCCCTTTCAGCAAGCTTTGGAAGAGGCTAACAAGCTGATTTTTATACATAGTTATGCGGCGGCGAAGGAGATCCTGTCCCGCTTATTGGCTGAGCACAAGACGAGTTTACTGCTGCATCTACGCTATGTTGAGTTGGAGGTCAAGCTCGGTGCGATAGATGAGGTGCGGCATTTTTATCACCAGCAGGAAAACCCGCTAGTGCAGGCGGCGGGGGAATTGATGATCGAGCAGTTTATTGGTAAGCGTCCGCCCCAGACGTTGATAAAGCGCTGTCGGGCGTTGATCAAAAAACATGGCGAGTCGGCTTTTGCCTGGTACGGAATTGCTTTTAATCAGGAGCGCATGGGCGATCATGAGCGGGCGGTGTCTAGTTATGAGAAGAGCCTAGAGCTCGATCCTGACTGGTATCCTAGCTACTTCGGCTTAAGCCAAATCTACTACCAAAAGCAGGCTTGGCAAGAAGGTGACTCCTTTTTTCACCTGTTTGAACAGATTGCCCCCTACAATGTTTACGGCAATTTTGACACCCACCGTCGTCTTTACGGCGATTTTTTTGCCCAAGGCAAGTATGACGAAGCCCAAAAAGCTATCGCCTGTCTTGTGCAGTGGTGGCAGGAATCGCAGCACACCTGCCCTCCAGAAATTCTGCTCTACCACCGCTTGAGCTGTGCCCGTATCGCCGCCGCCCGTGGTGACCAGGGGCAGGCTAAACGTGACACAAAGCAGGCACATGTCCAGATCGATAGCCTGATCAACGATGCCAACAGCAGTGATGATGCTCTGCTGTTCGTCGCCGCGGTGTGTAAGGAGTTTGCCCAGCACGAGCGGGTCTTTGACATCTATGCAGAGCTGTTGAAACGGGGTGGCCACCATCCCGACAACGAACTGATACAGGAAATTGGCAGTTTTTACCTCAGTGCGGGACATGCGGAAGATGCCGTCAAACTCTTCTCGCAAGTATACGAAGAGCATCCCGACAACGAAAATCTCAGACGGTGGTTGCTTATTGCCCGTTTGCGCACCCAGCAGGTCGATGTTGAAGACTATCTCGCCTGTCGTGAAAAAATGCAGCAGATGGTGAGACTTTCCGCCGATCGTCTCGACCTACTTAACCTAATGCACTCCATGCTAGCCCGCTTTGACAGTGATGCCGACGTGCATCGCCAGATGGGGCTGTTTTACGCCGAAATGAAATCCAAAAAGAAAACCCGCTTTTACCTACGACGCATGTATGAACTCGATAGACATGGCAGTGCAGCCAAACTTACCTGGGCCGCATTCTTGCTAAAAAACGAGGCCGTCGCCGCAGGACAGGAAGTGTTGGCAGAGATCAAAGCCGTGGATAAATTGTCACCCGAACGACAGGTTGAACTGCACTCACTGCAAGCCGCGGGGTTTGCCGCCCAGAAAGATTTTGAGCACGCCACCGATGCGATTAAGAAAGCCCTCAATCTTAACCCTTGGCACGTATCATCGCTCATCGGCGAAATCTATTATCTCACCCATCTCTATTACGAGCAGCAGAAAATAAAAAGCCTTGACCCCAGCGTTGTCAATTTGAACGAAAGCTTTGAATTTGAGCCCCATGAATTTTCAGAAGCGACCAAGCAACTTCTCGCCCACAAGCTATACTATCTTGCCTATGCCCGTGCCCGCTTGTATTTTTTGTATCAGAGGAGCGAAGAGGCTTTGCGCAGTTTAATCATGGTCGGATGTGCCTTCAGTCCTGATCACGCCTTGCGCGATTTTACCAGACTACTGAATACGAACTACGACAGTGCCTTGATCTACTACGCACTAGGTATTTTTGGCAAGGAGTGCTGGCAGCATGAGGTTGCTTGTATGTGGCTCAATCTTGCTCTGCAGCGTTCCGATCTCGCCCCTGAGTTGCAGGGCGACATTTATCTGGAGCTGGCTGACTGCTACGTCTGGCAGCACCGAGAGTTGCCCACTGCCATTGAATACGCCCAGCTGTCGTTGAAGCGTTCGTTTACCAATACGGAGAGGGCCTTGCGCATTCTCGGTCATGCCTGGTTGCGGCAGGGACGTATGGACACCGCCCACAGCTATCTGCAGCGCATCGACAGCAGCAAAGCCGATGATGAAGTGCTGTATCTCAAAGGCTTGCTTGCCTACCAGCGCGGCGATGAAGAGCAGGCCTATGCCATCTGGCAGCCGATCTTGCAGCATGAATCAGAAAATTTGCGTTTCCACAATATCAAGCAAGAAGTGCTGAAATTTTGTGGGCGCAACACTCATATTGACAAAGCCAGTTAAAAATTTTGCAAAAAAATGACTGGTAGCTAGAGACACACGCGCGCCTACTCGCAGCTGTATGGCGCAATTTTTTCTCGGAAGTATTGACCCGCTACATGCCCTGTGTCACGATGGTAGGCAGAGTTAGTTTAGCATTTTTGGTGAAAACGGGGGGAAGGCGATGAAGTCTGGGGGCGCAGTTGTCAGCATGGTCGCAGTCGCGGCGCTGTTGGTTTTTTGTAGCGATGATGAAGAACAAGGTGCGGTGGGAGATTACAAGCTGCAGCTGGATGGTATCAGTGAAAACGTAACGATCGGCACACAGCTCGATGTTAGTGCGCAGATTGTGGCAGATGGGAAGACTGTTGGCGAGGGCGACGCGGCTGTAGCCACGGTGTTGCTGGTCATAAAATGCGGTGAACACGAGATCGATAAACAAGAAAAGAAAGCCGCTAAGGGCAAGGTGAACTTCGACACGATCAAGGTTGAGGGCGAGAACTTCGATGGCAGCTGCACGGCAACGTTGAGCGCAAAGATTGCAGGTCAAGATGTGTCTGACACGCTTGAGTTTGAGGTAGGCATCGAGGCCATGATCGCATTGCCTGAGCCCGACCAAAACCAAGACGGTGATGAATTGCCGACGGCGCGGACACAAGCCGTTGTCGGGCAGGCCTTTTCTATCGTATCTAAGGTCGATTTGAAGGTGCAACCAGACGAACTCTGTAATCGTAAGCTGACTTTGATTTACTACGATGCCAAGAAGAACACCGTTCGGGAAGTTCTTACCGCAGGCGAGGTTATCAAGCCCGTGAAAGGCAGAATATCGGGCCTAGCTGTGGTCAAGCTGGATGCCAGTGTGAAGCTGTCTGAGTGTGTAGACAAGCAAGGCGGCAGCAAGAACACCCAAGGGAGTGATCCTACCTCGATTACCGTCGCGGTTTCACCGGGATTTGCCAAGGGTCTGAAGATCAACCTCATCGAGGCAACGACTGTTCCGCAGCTGGCGGGTGCATCTCTGTCTGGGCAAGGCGGCAAGATCAAACTAGACTGGAGCAAGGCAGAGAATTTTACCAGCCAAGGTGCGCAAGTTTTTTTCAACAGCGTGACCGAGGGCAACGAATGGTCGCGATATAGTGGTGATGACATAACTTGGGGTGCAAGCGCGGGCGAATCTGTTTCTGTCCTTGCCTACGACCTGCCCGTCAAGGCGTTGGTGAAGGTCAATCTCGATGATCGCGGTGCCGCGCACTGGCTGTACTTCTATAAAAAATAACTTTGAGGCCTCTCTAATGCGAAGGCGTTGAGCACAACGCTTTCGAGCTCAGGGAGGCTTGGGTTCAAGCCTGAACGTAATAGCAAGGGGCAAGCCTCAACGCAATAACGAGAAGCAAAGACCTTCCTTAGCCCGTGCCTCCGTTATCTTGGCACGGCACAGACCTGCCGAGAAACTCTCCTTGAGTTAAGTGTAAGCACATGCCCTATGCAAAGAAATAATCTGAATGCAATAGCAAGAGGTCTGAGTGCAAGGAGCGAGCTAGGAAGCGAGCGTTACAAAAAGCCGCAGCGCAGCGAACGGTCTTGCCGTGCCGTTCATGGAGCTCTCGGTAGGCAAGAGGTGTGGGCAACCGCGAGAAGGCTTGGGAGCGAGCAGAGGGGGCGCGCAGAGTGGCCTGAGAACATGCAGCGAGCGGGGAGCTAGGAAGCGGCAAGGAAGCAGGCGTAGCGAGCGCAGCGAGCGATACAAAAAGCAGCGTAGCGAGCGAAGCGAGGGAGCGAGAAAGCGGCAAACAGTCTCGTAAGGCGAGCGATACAATAGAGCCGCGTGCCGTAGAGCGAGCGATACAGAAAGCCGTGCGTACCTCCGTTGTCTTAGCGCAAATCTCCGTTATCTTGGCAGGGAGCAGACCTGCCGAGAAACTCTCCCCTGAGATAGGTGGCAAGCACATACTCTTGTCTGAAAGCATAACCTAACGGCAATATGGCAGTATTTGTGGTCGAGTTTTCGCACGGTCTCTCCCTGCCGTTCATGGAGCTCTCGGTGAGCAAGCTTGAACGCGATAGAAAGAGGCCTGAGGGCAAGCCTGAACGCTATAGCAAAAGGTCTGAGGACATGCAGCGAGCTAGGAAGCGAGCGTTACAAAAAAGCCTCGTAGACGAGCGATACAAAGAGCCGCAGCGCTGCGTGTAGTGACCCCCTGAAAAAAAAACCGATATTCGCGTTAATTAACCATGTTGATAAAAGCTGGCAGCGTTCTGATTTTGTCAAAATCCGCATCTTCACGGGCATGCTCACGTAGAGTTGCATCAAGTTCGATGGCTTTTTGCAGCGAATAAATCGCTTCCGCGTCACGACTGAGTAAGGCATAGACACAGGCTTCGTTGTAGAACGCGGTGGCATTGAGGGTATCGAGGGAACGGGCTTTACCAAACATCTGCAAGGCCTGCTCAAACTCTCGCAAACGATAGCGTGCCATGCCCAGTGCGCTGTAAAATCTGCTGTCGTAGGGGTCGAGCACAATCGCATTTTCGTAAGCAATGGCAGCGCGCCGATAGTCGCCGATATATTCGACCCAGACATCACCGAGCAGCCCGTAGTAGACAGCATTGCCTGGTCGCTCCACATTTAGCTGTTCGAGAAAACTAGCCAACTGGTGAAACTGTGCTTCACCCCGATATGCTTCGACGATAAAGCCAAGCAGCGTGTCGTTGTCGGCATGGTGCGCGATCGCCGCCAAAAAAGCTCGACTTGCTTGTGCCGCATCGCCCTGCCGCAAGGCAATGATGCCGAGATGCATGTTGACAACCGCGGCCTCAATGGGTGAACTGTTCTCTGCCGCCGCCAGCAAGTCAATAAACTCTTGCCGTGCCTCTTCCTCTTTGCCCATATACATGTAAGCGATGATCGCCTGGTTGCGTCGCCAGGCATGATTGTGTGGCTGGTGGCGGAGCAAGTCGCGGTAAATCTGCCACGCCTTCTGATAACCCTCAGCATGCATGTGTAGTGAGGCGAGATATTGGTCGAACAGGTGATGCGGAAGTTGCGCCCGCCATTGCTCAATATCAGCAACGATCGCGTCTCGGTCGCCCGCATGCTTGGCATCGATCATGGCGATGACCTGAGGGATAACGACCGCGTGCAAGACACCCTCACTGTGCAAGGCCTTACGCAGCAACGTCAGGGAATTGTCCAGCGTATCCGCGCTGATAAAAATTTTCGCCTTAGCCAAAAAATACCGCCAACTGCGCTTAATCGTGGCACGATAGGTAAATATGCGAAAAACTTCTTGAGCCTCGGCAACCTTGCCAACGTCGTCATAAATACCCGCCAAGGCTAGGTAGCCAAGTTCGGAATTGCTATCGAGTGCCACCGTCTGCCGTGCCAACCGCAGCGCCTGTTCTAACAGCTTGCCCTGCGCGGGCTGCAGCATAAAACGACGCAAGTAGACGTTGGTCAGCAGGTAGTGATGATGCACGGATTGGGGATTACGCTGTATTTCTCGGACAACATCTGCCTCCAGAGCGTGCAAATCCTCGCCCTTAGCCAGCCACAGCCGCTCCTCCAGCCGCAAGTCAGCCTCGGCCCTAAGCGTTCCCCCCCAGGCGGCAATTAATGCCAATGTTAAATACAAGTTACGCAAAACAGGCTACTCCAGTCTCCACTTTATTAATCGACAATAATTAATAAAACTTTAGGCGAAAATAGATTAAATAGCCTTATTTTTTCCAAGTTTGCCCCTAATCGGGGAATTTTTCTCATTAGAAATTAAGAAAATAACAGTTGTTACCGATCAAAGAAGCATGAAGGCAACCGCAACAAAAAATTCTAAATTTCTCAAAACATTTACTGCATCAGTCTCGATTGTCATTTTATCTTATGTAACCTATGGTTTTTACAGAATATATATTGAGAGCCAGCACGGTATCCAGCGACCACAGGCGGCCTTCAACGACGTTGAGCGGTTGCGGCTCTTGGCAGACACTAGTGCGGCGATTATGCAGGGCTACTATGTCGATCAGGCTCAGGTGGAAGCTAACGCGCTGCTAGGGCTGGTGATGGAAAAACTGCTGGAGATACAGGTTGTTAGTGTTGCACGCAGTTCTAGCGGACACTGGCAACTGCACGATGGCGGGCGCGCCCTAGAAGTGCCCACGGTGACAGGCATCCAGCACTTCAGCCAGACACTGCTTGCCATTGCCGCCTGGCTGAGCCAAAACGCAGAGTTTGCCCAGCGTTACGACCTGCAGGAAGCGGACGAAGGTGTCTATCATCTGCTCAACGAACTGTTAGCGGGACTTGATAGCCACAGCGCCTTGCTGACCAGCGATGAATACAGTGAGCTTAAACAAGGCACAGAGGGCGAGTTTGGTGGCATTGGCATTCTCGTCGGTATCCGTGATGAACTGTTGACCGTGATCAAGCCGTTGCCCAACAGCCCTGCATCACGTGCTGGCATCCGAAAAAGAGATCGCATCATCGACATCGACGGGCGCAGCACTTTCGAGTTTTCACTCGACCAACTCGTCAAGCACATGCGAGGTGATCCAGATACACGCATCAATCTTTCGCTATTGCGTAGTGGCGACATGTCTCCGCGGCAGGTACAAATTCGTCGTGAGGTGGTGCAGGTCGATTCAATCAGCACTAGGCGTTTGCGGGCCGGCAACTTTCCCGTGCTGTATATTCAGGCTGAAAACTTTGCCACCCGCACAGCCACAGAGATAGAGGCGGCTCTCAACGCCTTTAAACAGCATGTGCCTAGTCGTTATGGCGTGGTGCTCGATTTGCGCGGCAACCCTGGCGGTTTACTCGATCAAGCCGTGCAGGTGGCAGACTTGTTCATCAGTCACGGACGTATTCTCAGTACCACCGGACGGCGGGAGGAAATCGAGCATGCCAGTTATACACGGGGCGAAACGGATTACCCGCTGATAGTTTTGATCGATGCGGATTCCGCCTCTGCCAGTGAAATTGTCGCGGGGGCGTTGCAGGATCAAGACCGGGCCTTCGTCGTCGGACAGCCAAGTTTTGGCAAAGGTTCGGTGCAAACGATCTTTGAACTACCCTACGGGCAGGCACTGAAGCTGACTATTGCCCGCTACTTTACCCCTACAGGACGTAGCATTCAAGACACTGGCATCTATCCACATATCTGGTTGCAACCGGTGACACGCCAGGACGACAACAGTAACTTGCTCGGTGCTTACCGCTATCGCAACGATATGCAGCCCGCAGCCCGGGCGCAAAATCTTAGGCGTGCACTTTATCTTCATGATGATAGCGAAGCCGATGATTACGAAGAACAGCGCCGCGAGGATAACGAGCTTGACTTATCCTTGATCTGGTTAGCGCAAATTTTGCCCCACCACCGCTACGGCAGTGTTTTTTCAACCACGCGTTATCGGCAGCTACCACCCCAGGTGCGAAAAAAATTACAGCATGACAACGCCGAAGTCGAACGCTGGCTGCAGCAACGACATCACATCGACTGGCGCGATGCGGCAGCCATACAGCCTGAGCAGAGTTTAGCGCTAAAACTCACTAGCTCGACCCCAGAGATCATGGCGGGCGAAACGCTTGAGGTTGCCTATGCCTTGCGTAATCTTCTCCCTACTCCGCTGGCGAGGGTGTCGCTGTTTGTGCGGGCTGAGTTTCATAATTTTAAAAGTGAGGAATACTTGCTAGGCAAGGTTAACGCGCGGCAAAGTGCTGTGCTTAATTTTAAAATTCCTGCGGCCACGCGCCCCGCGGTCTATCAACTTGCCGTCGGCGCGGCTCTCGATGGCATCGTGCAGCAACACAGCGTGCAGCACTTTTATCTCAAAGTCTTGCCACCGCAGCCGCCCGTGCTGGATATGGTCATCAGTCTTGAAGATGAACAGGGAGGGTTGCCCAACGGCAAACTTGAAGCGGGCGAATACGGGGATGTCGTGGTGGCTATTTCCAACCACGGCTCGATCGTTGCCAAAGATCTGACCATCAAGGTGCTTAACCTGGCTGGTCGTCAGCTGCATCTCCTCAAAGCCCAACAGCGCCTAGCCCTAATTGCCCCAGGACAACAGAAGAAAGTTCGTTTCCCCCTGCGTGCCACCCAGAGGTTGGTGTCGCCCTCCTTGCCCCTCGGTGTATCACTCAGCAGTGCCAATCTTTTCCAAGCCGTGAAAAAACAATACACGCTTGAAAGTGCCATGTAAGTTGAGCTGGCAGCGGCAGAGATGCTCAACCACAACGCTGACTACGCGGCATCCCGCGGTCCGTGCAGCGCATCAATGTTGTTTCTTGTCAGCACTTTTTGCGCTATAATACGGCCGTTATGGAACAGCGTAGCGTTAGAATTGGTAATGCTAGCGGCTATTGGGGTGATGATCCTGAGGCCTTGCACCGACAAGTGACGGGCGGCAAACTCGACTATATCAGCATGGATTTTCTCGCCGAAGTGACGATGTCGATCATGCAGAAACAGAAAAACCGCGACCCCACCCGTGGTTACGCGACTGATTTTATTACCATGCTCGAACCCGTGCTGGCGGAGCTGGTCAGCAAAAAGATCTGCGTGATTACCAATGCTGGCGGGGTTAATCCCTTCGCCTGTGCCAAGGCCATCGCCGAACTCGCTAACACCATAGGGGTCAAACTTAACATTGCCATCGTGCATGGCGATGGCATTCTCGATCGAGTGCATGATCTGCATGCACAGGGTGTTACATTTACCAACATGGAAGACGGTAGACCTTTCACCCAGGTGGCAGACAAACTGGCGGCGGCCAACGTCTATTTCGGTGCGCAGCCAGTGGTCGCGGCCTTGCAGAGCAACCCCAACATCGTTATCTGCGGGCGGGTTACCGACACCGGTATCACCTTGGCGGCCCTGCGGCATGCGTTCAATTGGTCGCCGCAGGATTGGGATAAGCTTGCCGCGGGAATAATTGCAGGGCATCTGCTTGAATGTGGCTGTCAGGTGACGGGCGGTAATTTCACCGACTGGCAGTTAGTCAAAAATTTTAAGGCCATGGGTTATCCGATCGTAGAAATGTTTGCCGATGGCACGTTCATGCTTACCAAACATCCTGACAGCGGCGGGCTAGTGTCGGTCGATACCGTGCGTGAACAGCTCGTCTATGAAATGGGCGACCCGCACAACTATATCACGCCAGATGTCATCTGTGATTTCAGCACGCTTGAACTCACACAACAGGGCGAGGATTGTGTGCTGGTTAGCAATGCCCGTGGTCGCGCACCGACGACCACCCACAAAGTGTCGATGTGCTACCGCGATGGCTGCAAAGCCAGTGGCAGCATTGTCGTCAGCGGCCCGCAGGCTTTGGCCAAGGCACGCAAGTTTGCGGAAATTTTTCAGCAACGCATTGCCGCCGACGAGTTGGAGGAAATGTTAATCGAGTACTGTGGACAAGATGCTTGCCATCGTTCGCTGGCCGCGACCACAGAGGGCGACGAGATTTTGTTGCGCTTGAGTGCCCGGGCCGCCAGCCGGGAAAAATTACAAAAATTCATCAAGCTGGTGCCCGCGTTGATTTTAAGCGGTCCGCCGGGTGTTGCCACCATCGGTGGTGCACCACGTGTGCAGGAAATTATCAGCTATTGGCCGGCACTGTTGCCGAAAGATGCCGTGCCGGCTAAGCTCGCCCTATACGGCCAACAGGGCGATACCACCATCGTCATCGACATGCCTGACGCGGCAGGCCGTGTGCCATCTTTTCCCGCCCCCCAAATCGCGACACAGCTGCATGATGTCGACCTGCGGCCCGCGACAGGGGTGCGCATGCCGCTCAGCCGTATTTGCTTGGCACGTAGCGGTGACAAGAGCGACGCGGCCAACATTGGGGTGTTGGCACGCAGCGCGGCGGCGTATAATTTTCTCGACAGCTATCTTACCGCGTCGCGGGTCAAAAACTATTTTCGCGATCTCTGTCACGGCGAAGTCAGGCGTTATGCTTTGCCGCGATTGCAGGGCTTTAACTTCATCCTCACCCAAGCTCTCGGCGGCGGCGGCACGAGATCCCTGCGCATCGACCCCCAAGGCAAAACCCTCGCCCAAGCACTGCTGCGCCAAGAGGTGTCTGTGCCACCAGAAGTGGCAGGTTAGTTGTGTCGGCGACAGATTTTCTGAACATTACCGAGTTGTTCAGCGACGAACAGCAGCTGGTCAGCGAGACGGTCAGGGATTTCGTGCAAAAGGAAGTCCAGCCGCGGTTGCGTGATTGTTGGCGGCAAGAGCAGTTTCCCCAAGAAGTTGTAGCAAGCATGGGCGCGTTGGGGTTGCTCGGCGCAAATTTGCACGGCTATGGCCTGGCAGGCATGGACGACATCGCCTATGGCTTGGTCATGCGTGAACTTGAGCGGGCGGATTCGGGTCTCAGGAGTTTTGCCTCGGTGCAGGGCGCACTGGTCATGTATCCCATTCACGCCTTTGGCAGCCAAGAACAAAAGCAACGGTGGCTGCCGCGATTGCAGAGTGGTGCAGCTGTCGGCTGTTTCGGCTTGACCGAACAGTATGGCGGTTCTGATCCAGAGGCTATGCAAACGAGAGCGGTTGCCCATAAAAACGGCTATCTGCTCAACGGGGCAAAGATGTGGATTACCAACGGCAGCATGGCACAGATTGCCATCGTCTGGGCGAAATTGGGCACGGAGGTGCGTGGCTTTATCGTGCCTTGTGACAGCAAAGGTATGACCGTCAAGACGATGCGGGGCAAGCTATCGTTGCGGGTGTCGGTGACTTCCGAGCTATATTTTGACAATGTCTTCGTTAGCGCCGACAACATGTTACCCCAGGCCGTCGGCATGAAGGCGGCATTGAGCTGTCTCACCCAGGCACGTTACGGGATTGCTTGGGGGGTAATCGGCGCGGCGGAAGCCTGCTACGAGGAGGTGCTGGCCTCTGTGGGTGAGCGCAAACTGTTCGGCACGACACTGGCAGCCAAACAACTCGTGCAACGCAAGCTCGCCTTGCTGCTGACCGCCATTACCCAGGCTCAACTGCTGGCTTTGCGCATAGGACAGCTGAAAAGCAGCGGGCAGTTGCGCTTCGCACAGGTCAGTATGGCAAAGCAGGCGAATGTCGCGACGGCACTGCATGTTGCCCGCACCTGTCGTGATCTGCTCGGTGCAAGCGGTATCATGGATGAGTATGCGACGATGCGGCACATGTGCAATCTCGAGACTGTTTCAACCTACGAAGGCACACGCGACATCCATCTGCTCATTCTCGGTCAGGACATCACGGGTCAGGCCGCTTTCTAGCGCCGTGGCGCGCTGCGCTGCGCGCTGCGCTACGCACGGCTTTTTGTAACGCTCGCCTTACGAGACTGTTTGCCGCTTTCTCGCTCCCTCGCTGCTTGCGCTCTGATCTCCCTGTATTGCAGCTGTGCACGAGTAGCTCGTTATTGCACTGCTTGGCGTAATTTTTTCAGGAGCCTTTCTTCAAACGCATCTATCGCATTATTTCTTGAATTTTTTCTAAATTCCTCTACCCGCGTCGCAAAAACACTGTCATAGTTATCCCACAGCTCGCGTAGCTCAGCTTCTGGCTTAGCTCCTGTAGCATTTTTGTGGGCAGCAACATAGTCCTCAAGTTTATCGTAAGTTTTCCTAGGGTCAGGCAGATCAGATCTAACGATTTCCTCAACTAGGTAATCTATATCTATATCAAACTTACCGCCCCCGGCACGCAGTTTATCTAGATCTTTATTTAGTTCTTCAATCAATTCTTCGATTGCTTCTTTTGCCTCTTGCCGAGCCGCGGAAGTGCTCGCTTCTTGTAGATTTTTTAGTAGGTAATCAGCCCTAATATATGTAGGTGCTTCTGTAACGCTTATCTCGAATCTTCTAGCAAGCTCATCACTACCTGCCTCTTCAATTGTAGCTTTAATGCGCTTCGCGACCTCATGCACTTCCTTAGTAGCTTGCTCATCATCAGGATTCTCTGCAGCCTTTTTGGTCAGCTGCCTGAAATCATCTAACTGCTTGTCAAACTGCTTGCCAAGATCAGGGTGCCGCAGACGTTTTGCCAGCGCAACTCCACCAAAAACTCCCGCGGCTACACCCAGCACAGCTACGGCGATGACTGCCGCGCGCTTAGCCCGCGACGGCTTCTCCTCTTGATCATCGAGAGTCCTACTGCCCATCGTTTTGCAACCACCTGCCAAGGCTAGCACCAGGCAAAAGACGACGAACTGCAAGCCCAGATGTTTTTTGGTATACTGCACGACTAACTCCAAATTAAAATTTACAAATAACCACAGCTATACATGACCTTCGGTCGTTTTTTTTTGCTTTAGAAATTAATTTAAGTTCTTGATTATATTAGATTTTTAGGATTATGCTGAACCAGCCCTACCCCACGGAAAGAGCTAGGAAGCAGCAAAGACCTCCCTTAGCACAAATCTCCGTTGTCTTGGCACGGCGCAGCGTAGCGAGCGAAGCGAGCTAGGAAGCGAGCGATACAAAAAGCCGTGCGTAGCAAGAAGCTGAACATGCCTGACGAGACAGAAAGTGATGCCGATCAGCATAATCAATAGCAGAACAAGTGCCCGAAAACTAATTCAACCTCCTCGCTTCCCCGACCACAGCACGTTGCAACAGTCCTTCGCACTGCTCGGCGGGCGGCTCGATCAGTTCCGTGGCCAGCGAGCCCGCGATCGCACCTGGCAGGGCTTCACGCAAAGCCGCACTGACTGCGTCTTGACTGCTGTCAGGTGCGAGGTCAGCCAGACCGCACAGAAACTGCGCGTGCGTGCGTCCCCCGCGATAGTCTGGCTCACGGGGCGGATGCGGCAACAGCGCGCTTATCTTGCCTACCTGCGTACGGTAGAGCAGCGAAGCCTGATACAGGAGATAGTTGCGACTGCGAAAGATCGACGTGCCACCTATCTTGCGCTCGCCCCAAGCAATGTCGCTGATGCCACGTTGCCGCAAATCTGCCCAGGCCGTGTGATAAGAGGCGAGGATCTCAATTAACGCGGCATTGATACATGCGAAGTAGTGCGCATTGTGGAAGTACTGCCTGACCCATAAGCCCATGCTGACGACGATACAGTGCGGGTGCAACACAACCGCCTCGCCACCTCCCTTGCGACGCAGAACAGGCACGCCTTGTGCCGCACAGCGCTCTTGATAGCAGGCCGACTCAGCGCGGCCGCCATTGCCCAACACCACCACGTCGCGTTCAGGCGACCAGACCCGTACATAGATCTTCCGCCAGCACTGGGATACGACACCGCGATCGATGTCCGTGCCGCTGGCGCACCCTGTTGGCTCGCCCCCCTCTACCACCGTGCAGTCAAGTATTGCCTAAGGGTCGCAGGGCTTTGGCGAGAAGGTGTGGATGCCCTCTGTTACTGATGCCAACCACGCCGAACACCTTCAGGCGTACCGATCCCTGTGCACCATCATCGTCCAGTTGCTCGCGTTCCGCCGCCGCCAGCTTGGTCAGATCGACCACCAGCTTGGCACTACTGTCGGTCATTACCAAATATGTGCGCTGTGCCCCTACCTTCTGTAATGCGCCCGCGACGATCACAGGCTTGCCCAGCAACACCCGATTATTGAGATGCACTTCTTTGATGCGCACATAACCAGTGTCTGACAACAGCGACTGCCCGAAGAGACGAAACCCCCACAGATCAAGGTGCTGCAACGTGACACGCGTCTGCTCACAGCCGCCTAACAGCAAGAGTGCCGCAGTGAAAGCCAACCTAAGCATCTTCGCTTTCCTCCTCTTGCCAACTAAAATCGACAAACTCGATGATTGCCATCTGCGCCCCATCACCAGCACGCAAGCCGCTACGAAAAATGCGGGTATAGCCACCTGGCCGTTCCTTGAAACGCGGGGCTAGCTCATCACATAGCTTGCTGACCGCCTCACGCCCGTGCAGCAGTGCTGCCGCGCGTCGTCGTGCTGCCAACGTGCCACGTTTGCCCCAGGTGATGCAGCGCTCAACCACGGCACGCAACGCTTTCGCCCGCGGCAAGGTCGTCTTAATGCTCTCGTGCATGATCAACGCCGTGCTCAAGTTGCCCAACATAGCCCGCCGATGCGCCGTAGCGCGTCCTAGCTTACGATGTCCATGGAGATGCTTCATGCTTGCTCAATGCTTTTGTTGATTATCCATATCTTGGCGAAACTTGTCCGCATCAAATCCGTCGATGGTCATGCCGAGTGACAAGCCCATCTCGCTCAAAATATCCTTGATCTCATTCAACGACTTACGCCCGAAATTTTTGGTTTTGAGCATATCCGTCTCCGAACGCGTCACCAATTCGCCGATGTACTTGATGTCGGCATTCTCCAGACAGTTCGCCGCCCGCACGCTCAACTCCAGCGAATCGACCGCCTTGAATAGATTCTCGTTCAAGGCCGATTGCCGCTCGGCATCCTCATCGTAGGTATCGTCCTCTTCCGCCTCGTCGAAGTTGATGAAGCAAGTCAACTGCTCTTTCAAAATCTTCGCTGCATAGGCAACGGCATCGTCAGGACGCACCGCCCCGTTCGTCCACACCTCCAAGGTCAGACGATCGTAATCGGTCATCTGGCCGACACGAGTGTTGGAAACACCCACTGCTACCCGCCGCACGGGCGCAAAAATCGAGTCGATGGCAATCATCCCCAGCGGCAGCTCTTCGTCGCGGTTGCGGTCGGAGGAAAAATAACCGCGGCCAACCTTGACCACCATCTCCATCTCCAAACTGCCATCTCCGCCCACGGTGGCGATCAACTGCTCGGGGTTGAGAATTCCCACATCACCGCTACTCTCGATGTCTCCAGCTCGCAAGACGCTGTTGGCACCGCCTTTGAGAGACACCGTCACTGGCTTCTCCCCCAGATAGCGCAAGTTAACCTGCTTGAGGTTGAGGATAATGTCGGTTACGTCCTCCCTGACCCCCTGCAAAGTCGAGAACTCATGCTCAACCCCCGGAATACGCACCGCGGTAATCGCCGCCCCGTTGATGCCAGAGATGAGAATACGACGCAGCGAATTGCCGATCGTAGTGCCATAGCCGCGCTCCAGCGGCTTAGCGACAAACTTGCCATACGTATCGTTGAGAACCTCGGCCTCAATAGACCGTGGCTTGATCAGTTCCAGCCAGTTGCGTTGCATATTTCCTTTCCTATTTACTGTAAAGCTCGACGACGAGCCTCTCCTTAACGTTCAAGCCAAGTTCGTCGCGCACAGGTAACGATTTCATTTTACCACACTTTTTATCTTGATCCGTCACACACCAGCTGAGTGCAGGTCGCCTGTTGAATAAATCGGCGGCTAGCTTCAGCATATCCATCTTCTTGCTTTTCTCCCGCACCGCAATCTCGTCGCCGACCTTCACCTGCAAGGCGGGGATATTGACAGTCTTGCCGTTCAGTTCAATGTGCTTCTGCCGTACCAGCTGGCGCGCTTCGTTACGACTGCGAGCGAACCCCATCCGATAGACGATGTTGTCGAGGCGACACTCTAAATTTTTGAAAAACACCTCCGAGACAATGCCCCGCTCACGCGTCGAACGCGCGAATGTATTGCTAAATTGGTTCTCAAGCAAGCCATATACCTGCCGCACTTTTTGTTTCTCCCGCAACTGGGTGCCATACTCGGAGGTTTTCTGTCGCCGCGCCCGCCCATGCAGACCTGGCGGATAAGCTCGCCGCTCGTAGGCACACTTGTCGGTCTGACAGCGATCACCCTTCAAGAACAACTTCTGACCACTACGCCGACAAAAACGGCATACCGCACCCCGATAACGCGCCATTACACTCGCCTCCTCTTCGGCGGACGACAGCCGTTATGGGGAATCGGGGTCACGTCCTTGATCAAGTTAATCTTCAAACCAGCCGCGGCAATCGCTCGCACCGCACTTTCACGCCCCGCGCCAGGCCCTCTGACCAACACCGCGACGCTCTTCATGCCACAATCCATCGCCCGGCGCGCCACGTCTTCCGCCGCGGTCTGTGCTGCGAAGGGCGTGCTCTTGCGCGAGCCTTTGAAGCCTTTTGTGCCCGCCGATGCCCAGCACACTACCGCCCCGTTGACATCGGTGATGGTAATCATCGTGTTGTTGAACGTCGCATAAACATGCGTCACCCCAATCGGCACGTTGCGTTTCGCTCGCCTGCGTCTACCGCTACTTGCTTTCGCTACCACTCAGCCACTCCTATTTAGCTCCCGGTGCTTTTTTCTTGCCTGCCACTGTCTTGCGCGGCCCCTTACGAGTACGGGCATTAGTCTTGGTGCGCTGCCCCCGCACCGGCAAGCGTCGTCGATGCCGCAAGCCACGATAACTGCCCATATCCACCAACCGCTTGATGTTGATGGAAATCTCACGACGCAGGTCACCTTCAACCATACAATCGCGGTCGATAACCCGCCGCAGGGCGTTGATTTCGTCGGCACTCAACTCACCTGCCTGCTTGTCTGCCGCGACATTGGCCTTCTCTGCTACCTGCACCGCCGTCTTGCGTCCAATGCCATAAATGCCCGTCAAGGCAATGGCGACCTTCTTGTTACCTGGCAGGTCAACGCCTGCAATCCTTGCCACAATGCTATCCTTGCCGCTGCTTGTGTTTTTTGACCACGCAGATTACCCGCAACACGCCCCGCCGTTTCACCACCTTGCACTTCTCGCAAATCGGTTTCACGCTCGCCTGCACCTTCATCTACACCCCCCGCTGTTTCTTCTCTCGATAGACAATACGCCCTCGCTTCAAATCGTACGGCGAAACCTCCAGCTTAACGCGATCGCCCGGCAAAATTTTGATGAAATGCATACGCATCTTGCCGCTGATATGTGCCAGAATATCATGTCCGTTGTCCAGCTTGACCTTGAACATCGCATTAGGCAATGACTCCTTGACCACACCGTCAACTTCAAGCGCGCCCTCTTTAGGCATCGCCACCCTCGCCAATCAAAGCCTGCAAGCGCACAAACACCGCCCCCTCTGCCTGTGCCGCATCTATTTCCCGCAGCAACTGCCGCTGTGCATAAAAATCCAACAAAGGCTCGGTCTCCTTACGGTAAACCTGCAAGCGCCGCGCAATCTTCTCATCCATATCATCGCTGCGCTGCTCCAACGCGGCACCACACGCGTCACACACGCCCGCCTGCCGCGGTGGACGGCTTTGCACGTGGTAGACAGCTTGACACTGCGAGCACACTCTGCGTCCCGCGATGCGTGCCACTATCTCCCTATCACCGATCCGCAGGAGAATAAACATTGCTACAGGAAATTCCGCCTGCAATGTCTCTAGGTCATGTGCTTGCTGCTGTGTGCGCGGATAACCATCGAGCACCACCCGTGCCGTGCCAAAATCTCGCAGCGCGGCCTTGACAATCTCAAACAACACAAAATCAGGCACCAGCTCACCGCGCGCCATGAGCGCCTCTGCCTGCCGCCCCACCTCTGTGCCCATCTTTGCCGCGGCACGTAAGGCATCGCCCGTCGATAATTTTTTAAACTGCATACTCTGCACCAACATATCCGACTGCGTCCCCTTGCCCGAGCCTGGCGGGCCGCTGAGGAGATAGATCACAACCGCCCTCCACGTGAGCGGATGGTGTTCTTCTTCAGAAAAGCATCGTAGCGCAAAGACTGCCGCTGCGATTCAATCTGCCTGAAGGTATCCAGTGCTACCCCCACGACGATCAACAAACTCGTGCCACCAAAGAAAAACTGAATGCTGAATTTCCCCGTTAAAATCACCGGCAACACACAGACTGCCGACAGATAGATCGATCCCCACAAGACCAGCCGTGTAACCACTCTGTTGATATACTCCGCCGTGCGCCCCCCCGGTCGGATGCCGGGCACGAAGCCACCGTATTTTTTTAAATTTTCCGCGATGTCATCGGACTTGAAGGTGATGGAGGTGTAGAAAAAAGTGAAGAAAATTATCAACGACACATAGACTGAGTTGTAGAGCCATTCACCGGGGCCGAAGACACTGTTCAGAAAATCACCCATCCACGACTCAGGATACAGCGCGCCCATCGTCACCGGAAACTGCAACATGGAGCTGGCAAAAATTGGCGGAATGACACCCGCAGGGTTAACCCGCACGGGCAAGTGGGTATTCTGACCCCCATAGATACGTCGCCCCACCTGCCGTTTAGCATACTGCACAGGTATTTGCCGTGCTGCCTGCTCAACATAGACCACGCCTGCAACTACCGCGATAACGACGAAGACGATAATCACGATGCGGAACAAATCTAGCTGTGCGCTCGTATATTGCGTGTAGGTACTGCCAATCAAGCCTGGCAAGCCTGCCACAATCCCGGCAAAAATTATCAGCGAGATACCATTGCCCACGCCCCGTTGCGTAATCTGCTCACCCAACCACATCACAAAAGCTGTGCCCGCCGTCAACGACAGCGTTGTGTTTAGCTTCCAGCCGAGACCACCGCTGATGACCAAGCTGCGGCCGAGAAAATTCGAGCCTTCCAAGGTGTTAGCAATCATAAAGCCCTGAATCACCGCCAAGACAATCGTGCCATAGCGGGTGTATTGGCTGATTTTTTTGCGCCCCGCATCGCCTTCTTTCGACAAGGCTTCCAGCTGCGGCACAACCACGGTCAGCAACTGCGAAATAATAGAAGCGGAGATATAGGGCATTACCCCTAAGGCGAAGATACTAAAGCGTTCCAAGGCCCCGCCCGAAAACATGTTGAACATGCCGAGGAGGTTGCCGCCTTGCTGATCGAAGAACTCTGCCAGTGCCACCGTATCCACGCCAGGAATGGGAATATGCACCCCGACACGGTAGACGGCGAGATAGCCCAGCGTGAACAGAATTTTGCGCTGCAGATGGTTTAATTTCCCCGCGGGCAGACTGCTGACAAGATTCACAGATACCCCTTCACGACAACTCCCGACACTGTCCACCCGCGGCGGTAATCGCCTGCCGCGCTCCCTGGCTAAACTTATGCGCTGAAACGATCAAACTGCGATCAAGCTTACCACCAGCCAGAATTTTTAGTTTCTTGTTCTTGGTCAATGACACCAAGCCCCGCGCCTTCAAGCGTGCCCCGTCAATCTCGGCTCCAGCTTCAAAACAGTTGAGCTTCTCCACTGCCACCACCTCGTAAGCGGTTCTGAAGATGTTGCGAAAACCACGCTTGGGCAACCGTCGATAGAGCGGAGTCTGCCCCCCCTCAAAACCACAAGCAATCTGCCCACCACGCCGCGCGGTCTGTCCCTTATGTCCCTTGCCTGCAGTCTTGCCCGTGCCTGAGCCGATGCCACGCCCCAGTCGTTTGCGGGCGCGCCGCGAGCCTGCGTTAGGGCGTAATGATTGCAAGGTTATCACGATGTGCCTCGTGCATCTTCGTCACGCAGCAACTCATAGTCGAGCAAGTGCGTCGCCTTGTTGATCATGCCACGTATGCAGTTGGTGTCTTTCTTGACGACACTGTGTCTGATGCGCCGCAAGCCGAGCGATCGCACGACACGTCGCATTTTCTGCGGCTGCCCGATCAAGCTGCGTCGCTGGCGAATCAAGATCTTACTCATGTTGCCTCACCCGATACCCTGCGCAAAATACTCGACCGACTTGTCCCGAAACGCAGCATACTCGGCAATGGAGATCATCTGTGTCAAGCCGTCCATCGTAGCTCTGATGACGTTGTGAAAATTTTTCGTGCCATGCACCTTGCAGACGATGTCGGAAATTCCTGCCAACTCAACGATGACCCGCACCGCGCCGCCCGCAATAATGCCCTTCCCCCTACGGCCTGGATACATCAACACCCGTGACGAGCCGTGACAGCCGATAGCGGAAAAGGGTATCGTGCCATCGACGATAGCAATCTCGGTCAAGTTCTTACGTGCCTGCTCTGCGCCCTTGCGAATTGCCTCAGGCACTTCGGTCGCTTTGCCCAAACCATGGCCAACTCTGCTGACCCCGTCGCCTACGACTACCGAAGCACTGAAACTAAAACGGCGACCGCCTTTCACAACCTTAGCGACACGCGCGACGTGGATAACTCTATCCTGCAGCCCCTCCGCGACAGGCTCGCCACCAACCCCAAACGGATTCTTGTCGGTCAAAACTTCACTCCCCCCTCACGCACACCCTCTGCCAACGCTTTCAGGCGACCGTGATAATTGCAGCCGTTACGATCAAACACCACTGTCTGCACCTCCTTCGCCAAACACGCCGCGGCCAGCTTCTGCCCCAGCGCTTTGCAGTTGGTGATGTTCGCCCGTGCCAGGCCGTCTTTGCCGAACGAACTCACCGCCACCAGCGTATGTTGCTTCACATCGTCGATCACCTGGGCATAGACATGCCGCGCCGAACGAAACACCGACAGACGTGGACGTGCCGCGGTGCCGTGGATTTTTTTGCGAATGCGCTTCTTCCGACGCAGCCACAGTCTCAACTTAAGTGTCTGTTTTTTCACAATTCTTTCCTACTTCTTAGCTCCCGACTTGCCAACCTTAGTGGCAATGACCTCATCTTTGTAGCGCACGCCTTTGCCGTGGTATGGCTCTGGTTTGCGAAAATCTCGGATAATTGCTGCCGTGCGTCCGACATGTTCTTTGTTGGCCCCGCTGATGACGATATTGTTCTGCTTGCCTACCTGCACCGTTATGCCTGCCAGCGGCGTAAATTCGATCGGGTGACTGTAGCCCAGACTCAAATTCAACACCTCGCCCTTCATGTTGGCACGATAACCGACCCCGACCATCAACAGCTCTTTAGTGAAGCCTTCGGTAACGCCGACCACCATGTTGTTGATCAAGGTGCGCATCAAGCCGTGAAACTTCTTGTTCTCCTTCACCTGCTTACGCAGAGTGACGAGCACCTTATCGCCCTCACGAGTTACCAGTGTGCGGGGATGAATCTTTTGGCGCAACTCACCCTTAGGGCCTTTAACCTCGACGACACCGTCGCTGATTTTGAAATCAACCACAGGCGGCAAAGCGATGGGCATGTCACCTACACGTGACATCTCGACCTCCTCAATACACCGAGCACAACAACTCCCCTCCGGTGCCACGTCGCCGTGCTTCACGATCGGTCATAATCCCCTGCGAAGTCGACAGCACCACGATCCCGAAGCCGTTTTTCACCAACGGAATGTCCTTGCTGCCCACGTAGCGCCGACAACCAGGACTGCTAAGGCGTTTGATTTCCCTGATCACACCATGCAGTGGGTCGCGATACTTCAGCGTAACCTTTAACCAGCCCTGCTTGTTGTCACGAATGCAGCGATAGTTTTTGATAAAGCCCTCCTGCTTGAGAAGGTGGGCAATGGCAATCTTAATGCGTGAAGCAGGCACATTCACCATCTCGTTGCAGGCGCGTTGCCCGTTGCGAAGACGAGTAAGAAAATCAGCGATCGGGTCAGTATTCACAGCTCACCTCTCACCACGATGCTTTCTTGACACCGGGCAACAGTCCACTCAGTGCCATCAGGCGAAAACAGATGCGGCAGATCAAAAATTTGCGATAGACCGCCTTCGAGCGCCCACAACGACTACAGCGGGTGTAGGCACGGGAAGAAAACTTCGGTTTACGGCTTGCCTTTGCAATCAAAGATTTACGCGCCAAAGGTTGCCTCTCAATTCTTCTTGAACGGAAATTTAAACCGGCCGAGCAGAGCTTTCGCAGTTATATCGTTCTCGGCGGAAGTAACAATAGTTATCGACAGACCGCTGATTTTTTCGACCTTATCGTAATCGACTTCAGGAAATATGATCTGCTCGGTAATGCCTAACGAGTAGTTGCCCCGCCCATCGAACGACTTGGGAGGATAGCCGCGAAAGTCACGAATACGTGGCACGGCAATGTTGATCAGGCGATAGAGAAACTCATACATGCGGTCACGGCGCAAAGTCACCAGGCAACCGATCGGCATGCCATCACGAATTTTGAAACCAGCAATGCTCTTCTTGGCACGGCGCACGGCCGCCTTCTGACCCGTAATGCGTGCTAACTCCTGCAGCGAGCTATCGAGTGCCTTGATGTTCTGCGCCGCTTCACCCTTGCCGATGTTGACGACGATCTTCTGCAGGCGCGGCACTTGCATGACGTTCTTCAAACCCAGTTCCTGCTGCAACTCACGGCGAAACTGCGTGTAGGCTTGCTTAAGCACAGGGACGTGCGCGGCTGGCTTTGCCATCTACACTACCTCCGGAGCTAGCGATGCAATTCTGATAAAGCCACGGTTGCGAATTTCACGTGCCACAGGCCCGAAAATACGCGTTCCCACCGGTTCATTGTCCTTGGTGACCAGCACGCAAGCATTTTCATCAAACCTAATCGTTGTGCCATCCTTGCGCTGCACACCCTTCCTGGTGCGCACGACTACGGCACGATGCACACTACCCTTCTTGGTCTTGCTGCCCGGCAATACCTCCCGCACCGAGACGATAATAATGTCGCCAGGCGCGGCATAGCGTCGGTTGGTACCACCCGGAATTTTAAAACACTTCAAGCGCCGTGCCCCCGAATTGTCCCCGCTCTGTAGCATGCTTTCCATCTGGATCATGGCGCGGCCTTGATAATTTCCAACAAACTAAAACTCTTGCGCTTGCTCCGTGGTCGACAAGGACGTATCAGCACCTCATCACCGACTTGCGACTTGTTATCTTCATCGTGAAAGATAATCTTCGTCGTGCGCTTGATATATTTGCGATACGTGGCATGCTTGACCAGACGCTCAATTTTCAAGGTGCGGGTCTTCTGCAACGCGGCGCTGACCACTACTCCCTTCAGGGCCTTGACTGTGTCACTAGGCACTCGGCGACTCCTTTGTTTCCTTTGTTGGGCTCCCCGCTGACGGCTCTATCCGCACCTCAGCGCGAATAGTCAGCAAGCGTGCCAGTGCCCGCTGCAGTTTGCTCTTCTTGCTGGCGTTCTCCCCCCCCTCCTTGTCGAGCGGCGCACCCAACAGAGCCTTATTCATATGCTCCCGCAACTTCTCCTCTAGCTCTCGGATGTCGGCAGGGCTCATCTGCCTGAGTTCTTCTGCTGTCAATTTAGATAGATCCACGTGCTTGCTCCCATACATCTGTGTTACGCATTAATAGACGTGTCTTGAAAGGCAATTTTGACGCGGCCAGGGTCAAAGCACGCGCGGCGATGTCAGCACTGACCTCAGCCATCTCATAGAGAATCAGCCCTGCGGCAACTGGCGCAACATAGTGATCGACCGCGCCCTTACCGCTACCCATACGGGTCTCCGCCGCTTTCTTGGTCACTGGCTTGTGGGGAAAAACCTTAATCCACACCTTGCCGCCCCGCCGAATATGCCGCGTCATGGCAATCCTAGCCGCCTCAATCTGCCGTGCCGTAATATAGCCTGACTCGGTTGCCACCAGCCCATAACTGCCAAAAGCCAAGACCGTGCCGCCCTTACTGCCACCCTTGATACGCATCTTGTGCATCTTGCGAAATTTCATTTTTTTAGGAGCGAGCACAGCAACACCTCACGGCTTAATGCAAGACCTCGTCACGGAAAATCCACACCTTGATGCCAATCAAGCCGTAGGTGGTCAACGCCTCTGCCGTGCCATAGTCGATGTCGGCACGCATGGTATGCAGTGGCACACGTCCTTCTTTATACTGCTCAACCCGCGACATCTCCGCGCCACCGAGTCGACCGCGGCAGGTAATCTTCACCCCGCGTGCGCCAGCCTTGATAGTGTTGGCCAGGGCTTTCTTCATCGCCCGTCGAAACGAGATCCTGCGCACCAACTGCTGGCGAATGTTATCCGCCACTAAGCGGGCCGACAGGTTGGGTTTCTTGACTTCGAAGACGTTGAGAACCGGCTCACCTGAACGCACCCGACTTAGCTTAGTCAGCTCGGCCTTCAGACCTTCTGCACCTGCACCTTTTTTGCCGATGATAATGCCAGGCCTACTGCTGTAGATATTGACTTTCAAGCTCTTCGCGGCGCGCTCGATTTCTACGCGGTCGATGCCAGTCATGGCATATTTCTTCTCGATAAAGGCACGAATACACATGTCCTCTTTCAGCAGTTCAGCATAGTTGCGATCGGCAAACCAGCGGGAAAACCAGTTGCTATTGATGCCCAGCCGAAAACCGATAGGGTTGACCTTCTGCCCCATTACAACTCCTCTAGTTTCAAGACGATGTGCGAGGTGCGTTTCTTTATCGGTGAGGCACGTCCCCGCGCCCGCGGGATAAAACGCCGCATCGTCGAGCCTTTATCGACGTAAATTTCTTTCACCACCAGCCGCCCCTCATCGATCGTTGCCGTGCCGCGTAAATTGGCTAGAGCCGCGTCCAACAGCTTAGCGATGACGGGTGCGCTCTTCTTGTGTGTCGTGCGCAACCGCTCTTGTGCTAGCTGCACCGGCTCGCCTCGCACGAGGTCAGCAACCAAGCGTGCCTTGCGTGGTGCGACGCGGAAATTGCGCAACTTAGCCGTGTATGCTGTCGGCATAGCCTACCTCTTACCTTTCTTGGTCTTGTCGTCGCCGTGACCATGATAGGTGCGTGTTGGAGAAAATTCACCCAGCTTGTGTCCTACCATGTTCTCCGTGACGTAGACGGGGATGAACTTTCTGCCATTGTGCACCGCAAAAGTCAAGCCCACAAAACTGGGAATGATCGTCGAGCGCCGACTCCAAGTCTTGATGGGCTTCTTGTCCTGACGTGCCCGCTCCGCTTTCGTGAGCAGATAATCGGCGACAAAGGGGTCTTTTTTTACCGAACGTGGCACTACTTAGCTCCTCTTCTACGAATTATATCCTTGGTAGTACGCTTGTTGCGCCGCGTCTTGTAACCTTTGGTTGGCTTCGACCACGGGGTGACAGGATGCCGACCGCCGGAAGTTTTACCCTCGCCACCGCCATGCGGGTGATCGATAGGGTTCATCGCCACTCCCCGCACCTTCGGCCGATGTCCAAGCCACCGCCTGCGCCCTGCCTTGCCATAGTTGATATTGCTGTGCTCACTATTACTGACCGTGCCGACGGTTGCGAGGCAAGCCTCTGAGACCCGACGCATCTCGCCGCTCACCAATTTCAACTGGGCATTACCATCAACACGCCCGACCAACTGGCAAGAAGCACCTGCACTGCGACCGAGTTGCCCACCTTTGCCTGGTTTCATCTCGATATTGTGGATGACCGTGCCGAAAGGAATCCGACTCAAGGGCAAGGCATTGCCTGCCTTAATGGGAGCTTCGGGCGAAGAAACGACGATCATGCCGACTCGCAATTTCATCGGCGCAAGAATATAACGGCGTTCGCCATCGCGGTAGAGAATGCGAGCGATGAAGGCGGTGCGATTGGGATCGTATTCGAGTGCTTCGACCTTGCCTGGCACCTCGAACTTGTTGCGTTTAAAATCAATTATCCGATAGAGACGCTTGTGCCGCCCACCACGATGCCGCACCGTCACCCGCCCATTGCTATTACGACCTGATTTTTTGTTGAGCTTGGCCAGCAACGGTTTGAAAGCCGCCACCTTGCTCAACGGACGATAATCGACACTCGATGCGCCGCGCTTGCCCATGCTAGTTATCCTCAAACATGGCGATCGTCTGCCCCTGCTCCAGAGTGACATACGCTTTTTTGTAATTCTTACGCTTGCCGACATGCATGCCGCGTCGCTTGATTGCACCGCGCACAATACAACTGTTGACACCCACCACCTTGACATCAAACAATTCCTCAACGGCACGCTTAATATCGTTTTTGCTAGCACGCCGCGCCACCTTGAACGCATATTTGTTGATGCTCTCACGCAATCTGCCACTCTTCTCGGAAACGATGGGTTTTTCAAGCACCGCAAAACGGTTCATGCCGAAGCCTCCTGCGCCGCTGGCTGGTTAGTGAGGCGGGCGGTAATGACCTGCAAGGCCGCGGCACTGACAATCAAACTGTCGTGCGCAGCAACATGCAAGGCGTTTATTTCACGGGGATTGATAACCTCGGTGCGATAGATGTTGCGCGCCGACCTATAGAGATAGTCGTCCTGGCGATCGTCGGATAGCAGGGTCTTGTGCGTGCCAAAAGCTTGTAGCAGAGCACAGATCTTCTTGGTCTTGTATTCCTGTAGCGGAATGGCATCGATGACATGCAGATCGCCGCTGCGCAAACGATCGGAGAGCATGACTTTCAGCGCGAGGTTTTTCATCTTGCGCGGCAGGGTGTGGCGATAGGAACGGGGCTGAGGCCCATGCACAATCGCACCACCACGCATCAGCGGCGAGCGGTTTGAGCCTTGGCGAGCGTTGCCAGTGCCTTTTTGGCGCATAGGTTTTCGGCCACTGCCACTGACTAGGGCGCGTGTTTTGGTGGCGTGTGTGCCTTGCCGTTGGTTGGCGCGCAGACCGACGACGACGCTGTGGATCAAACCAGGGTTGGGTTTAACGGCAAAGACCTCCGCCGCCAGCTCCAGTTGACGCACCTCCGTGCCATTGATGTCCTTGACGCTGACCGCGAGGCTCATGCCCGTCTCGCTTTGATAGCTGGTTTGATAATGACAAAGCCGCCGCGCTGACCGGGCACTGCCCCCCTCACCGCCACGACTCGCTGCTCAGCATCGACTGCCAACACCTGCAGATTCTGCACCGTGCAGTTGACGTTGCCCATCTGTCCAGGAAGTTTTTTGTTCTTGAAGACGCGAGCTGGCGCGGCACGTCCACCCAGTGAGCCAGGCCGTCGGTGAAAACGCGAACCGTGCGTTCTCCGTCCTGTCTTGTGTCCCCAACGTTTAACCACACCCTGAAAACCACGCCCCTTGACGATGCCTTGCACATCAAGCCACCCTACGTCCTTGAGCATCTCGACACCTAGCGCGGTGCCCACACAATCGTCTGGCAACGGCTTGCTGCTGCGAAACTCCTTGCTGCGCGCGAAGTTCTCGCTGATACCTGCCTTGCGCAGGCGGCCGCGATCGGGCTGGCGCAGGTGCTTCTCCTTGCGCACGTCATAGCCGACCTTGAGGGCATGATAACCGTTGCGGGCTGCGTTCGCGACCGCGATGACCTTCTGTGTCTCAACTTTGATCAGCGTTACTGCCGCCAGCTCACCTTCGTGCGGAACGCGAGTCATGCCTGCCTTGCGTCCAACGAGGCCGCACAACTCTAGCGTTGCAGTGGTAGTTGTTGCCGCGATGTCATCCATATATCATCTACTGTAGTTTTACTTCCACATCTACACCTGAAGCGAGGTCAAGTTTCATCAGGGCATCAACCGTCTGCTGTTTAGGGCTCAAGATGTCGAGCAGGCGTTTATGCACTCGCACCTCAAACTGCTCCCGTGACTTCTTGTCACCATGCGGACTGCGCAGCACCGTGTAGCGGCTGATCGCGGTTGGCAATGGAATCGGCCCTGCCACCTGTGCCCCTGTGCGTTGAGCTCGTTCGACGATCTCAGCCGCGGACTGATCGACCAAGCTATGATCGTAGCCCCTGAGCTTTATCCTAATCTTCTGTCCCTCTACATCCACCGCAACACCAACCAGCAACGACAGCACCGAACACGCAAAACACGGGAAGTGGAACGGGCGCGCCGCCCCACGCCGCGGTCTCCAAGCGTGACTTAGGCGAAGGGCAGAATCTAGAGAAAGGTGTCGCGGCTGTCAATGTATTTTTTGGGTTTTTAGAAAATAACCATCTCGCCACGCGGCACAGCGCTTACCCTGCACTACTCTCCTAACATCGCGAGCAGATGCGGTAGAGGCAAGCAGCGCGGCTGCTGTAATTTTTTCTCCATCTGCCGAATAGTGAGATGCAGCTGAGGGGTCATGCTATGCGGATACACTTGGTCATAATGCTACTGGTGGGGGCCTGCTTGTCGAAGGAGGAAGCCACGCGCCCGAACCCATGTGCAAGCTATGCAGACGGTGTCTGTCCGGATGCAGGCAATACAGATGCAGACGGCGAGGGTGCAGGCAATAAGGGTGCAGACAGATGGAATGCAGACAGTACAGATACAGGCAATACAGATACAGATAGCGACGATGCAGGCAATACAGACACAGACAGTGAAAATGCAGACAATACAGACACAGACAGTGAGAATGCAGACAGTACAGATACAGACAGTGAGAATGCAGGCAATACAGACACAGGCAATACAGATACAGATAGCGACGATGCAGACAATACAGACCGTGAGAATGCAGATAGCGAGAGTGCAGGCAATACCGATGCAGCCGATACTGATGCGGGCACGTCTAGTCTACCGCAGCCGTATGTGTATTTTGTCGATGCCAACGGTTACCGCGTAGGGTTTCTGTTACACCCGTGGGATACTGCCTACCAGACCAGCATGACGGCAAGAATAACCTACGGTAGTTTTGCGTTTACGGCACAGGCTGACAACAGCTTTACTCTCCAGCTACCGGTGACTCTGCGTTACCGTCTCGAGGGGCAGGAGCACTGTTGGCAGGCAACCCTCACCGAAACGCAACTCAGCCACAGACTTGGCGCGGATGACTTTGCGCGCGATGCTAACGGCGCTAGAATGATCAAAGACGTTGCCATGCCTAAGTTATTAAAAATGCAATCGGGTACGGGAGGGTGCTCATGATGTTGCTGATAATGTCAGCGCTGCTCCTCTCTGCCTGCAACCTCCGTGACCAGACCGCGGAGGAGAAGAAGGAGGCTGGCAACCGCGGCAACCTAAGCTTGGTTATCGAGAACAGCCAAATAGTCTTCAAGCAGTCACGCCAAAAGCTGGCTAACTTGCACATAGAAGAACAGCTGACCACGCTCCCGCTGACGAACAACGATAACGTGCGGCAACTGCGTGCTGTTTTTTTCGATACGGGCAGTGGTGGTGACAGCATTTCCACCCTGCAGCTAAGTGATTTACAGCTATCCTACGAGCATGCTAACAACACGATCAACTGTCATTTCCACAATGCACCACTGGCAGCTCCCCTACCTGCAACATCTTGCTCAGATGCAGTGGTCGAAAACACTAGCGCGGTCGTGAGAGCCCCTGCTGCCGACAACGAACACCGCTTGGCGATGCGACAACGGCTTGCGGCTCAAGGGTTTAATCGGCTGGCGCGGGACCGCAATGACATGACTCTCCTGCACTATGCGGCGGCCATGAAAAAAAATGTGCAGACGATGCAGTTCTTGCTTGAACAGGCCGCCTTCAACATCGATGCACCCAACTACCTCGGCGACACCCCCCTGCATCTGGCGGCAAGATATGGCGATGCCGAGGGGCTGAGGTATCTGTTGAGCCTGCCTAAAATCGATAAAACGATACGCAACCACAAGGGAAAAACTGCCCACGACATCGCTAGCGAGAGAAAGGAGCTGTCGCACGTAGCACCCTCGTTGCGTTGATGGCAACGATCAGTCGATGGCACGGGCGATGAGTTCTTGGGCAATGCCGATATTGCCTCGGGACATCGCTTCTTTTAAAGCCGAGAACAAGATCCCCCGTGGAGTTTCGCCGCTGTTGTTCTTCAAGTCGGGAGAGGCTCCCGCTTCGACAGCCTTAGCATATATGTGGCCACCGTGATTGGCAACGCGTCGGGCGGCATAGTGCAGTATGGTGTTGCCGCCTTGGTCCTGAAGGTCGAGGGGAATATTTTGCTCAAGCATCAGGGCAATAGCACTGTCGTAGTCTCCTTGTCGCAAAGCAAAGGCCAGCAGGTCTTCAGGCACACAACCATCGGTGCTACTCTCCGCAACATAGCCACGCGGGCATTGCTTATCGCCATCGCCATGAATGTAACGATATATCCACCTTATGCCGGCGATATCATCTGCCAGTAACTGTGGCCTGCTGTTACCTGCCAGGATCCAGCGAATGTCGCTCATGACCGACAACGGTTGACAGCCAACCGTGCCCGGTGAACCACAATCGCTTTTGTTATATCTAGCTATCTTGCCATCCACAACCGCAGCATCGACGTAGGTGTCACCGAGACCAAACACATGTCCTACTTCGTGCACCAATGTCGCTTGCGAATATCTCACCCCCTCATCATACAGGTGTATTCGCATCTGATTGCTAGCGATGGAGACGAACGATCGCAAGCCTGAACGACAATAGAAGATGATGTCCAGATCGCTGCCTAGCGAAAGAGTGAATACATAGCGATTTTTGTTAGGATCCGGATGAGGGCTGGTCTCTTCTCGCACAAAGCTAAAATTATCGACAAAGGTCTTGGGCGCGGCGGCAAGTGCGGGCCAATCTCGCAAGGGTTGTAACCACAGGCGCAAGGCCTGTTCAACATCACGCTTTACCTGGGCATGGGAGTATTTGCCTGCACATTCGGGGACGAAACCGTACCTGATAGCTATGGTCTGGTTATGCACCTTGTGCATCAACGACAATCGATAGCCAGCCTGCCCCCGATTCTTAATGAACGTGATAAATTTTTCCCGCGCAGATTGCTGGTCACCTACATCGACGCACGCGCCTACCGCCAGCAACACCGCCAACAGTCGCATAACTCCTACCTCCTGCTGTGGCATCGGCAAGCTAAAAGTCTAGCCTGAGTAGTGTGGGTAGATACAATCGCCCCTCGGTCGTGAAAGAGGGGTTGAAACAAGCGCGGCAATCGGCTATAAGCCCCCGCTTGTGCGTTTGGCGGGATGAATCGCCACGAGGATGGTTACAGTGGAACAGAGCGAGGCAGCGGAACAGCTGACGATTGCGGCAACGCGGCGTGAGAAGACGGGCAAGGGTTATGCTCGCAAGCTGCGGCGTGCGAACAAGTTGCCAGGTGTGATTCTCGCACAGGGCAAGAGCACGGCGATCGAGCTTGACCCCAAGTTGCTGGGCAAGGTGTGGCAGGGAGGCAAGCGTTTTGTGCTGCAGTTGGACGGTGAAGAGCAGCGGGCGCGGTTGCATGATGTGCAAATCGATGCAGTGAAACGCACGCCATTGCACGTTGATATCATGTATGAACGGTGAAACTGCTCGTCGGGCTAGGTAATCCCGCGCCGCGCTACGCCTTTACCCGCCACAATGCAGGTTTTATCTGTCTTGACTTGCTGGCAACAGCGTCTGGCTGGGCGTGGGCCGAGAAGAAAAAACTGCAGGCGTTGCAGGCGCAAGGTGAGGTGCTGGGCGCGAGGTGTCTTTTGCTGAAGCCGCAGACATGGATGAACCACAGCGGTCAGGCGGTGGCCGCGGCGGTGAATTTTTTCCGCCTCAAGCATGACGACGTGGTAGTCTTGCATGACGACCTAGACGTGCCTGCAGGACGGGTTAAGTGCAAAACGGCTGGCAGCAGCGGTGGACATAACGGGGTGCAGAGCATCATCGACCATCTGCACAGCCAAGATTTTCACCGCATCAAGTTAGGGGTAGCCCGCCCGCCAGAGGTGCAGCATTCAGGGGAGGATTGGGTGCTGGGAAAATTCAGCGCCGCGGAGCTGGAGGTTTTGCGCACAGATATGTATGAGCAGGTGCTGCTGCGGTTGCGGCAGATTTTTAGCAAAACACAGGCTCTGAACCGCCGACCAGAGGAGAAGGTGCAATGTTGAGGGAATACGAGTTCACCATGATCGTTAGGCCTGATCTGTCCGAAGAAGATGTCGGTGCAGTGCTGGCACACTACGAGCAAAAAATTGCCGCGCGTGATGGCCGCGTGCTCAAAAAAGAGGCCGTGGGGACGAAGCGCTTCTCCTACCCGATCAAGAAGTGCTTCCGTGGCTACTTTGTCAACTACGACATTTCCGCTGACCCGAAGATAGTCAAGGACATGGAACATCAAATTCGCTTTGACGATAAGATCTTGCGTCACCTTATAGTTGGCATGGATCGGCGTAAGGCCGCCGCGGTGAAAGCAGAGGTTGCCGCGGAACAAACACGCAGCGCGGCAACACAAGCCGCCAGCACCGTCGAGAGCGACACGGCAACACAAGCCGCCAGCACCGTCGAGAGCGACACGACATCGTCGTCTGCGACTCAGTCGGCGACTCAGGGCAACGATGTGCCTCCAAGCCGCGACGCGACAGTTGCCAGCAGCACCTCGCCCGCGGTTGAGGAATCGTTGCCTGACAACCAGGCAGCTGCGGACGCGCCTGCGGATGAGGTTGTCGATGCATCACCGCCGCGCCCAGCCGTTAGCGACAGTGAGCCTGCGGCTGGCGAGGGGGACGAGCAGATGGAACGACCGCGCGAGTAGGGAGAGATGCGATGCGAGTGATTCTTACGGAAGACGTTACTGGCTTGGGTAGCAGGGGAGCAGAGGTGGTGGTAAAGGGTGGATACGCCCGCAATTTTCTTTTGCCGTCACGTTTGGCAGTGTTGGCTAGCAGGAGAAACAAGGCGATCAATGAGCACCATCGTCGGGTCATCGTCCGCCAACAGGAGAAACTACTGAACATGGCAAAGGCTACCGCGGCACAGCTGGGCAAGTTGTCGCTCACCGTCGCCCGACAGGTAGGAGAAGGCGAGCGCATTTTCGGCACGGTAACCACAGGCGAGTTGGAAAAAATGATCAAAGCCGAAGGTATTGAAGTTTCTCGTAAGGACATTGTGCTTACTGAAGAGATCAGGAAGACGGGAATTTACGAAGCAGAGGTAAAGCTGCACCCTCAACTGACCGCGAAATTCAAAATCTGGGTCGTGGCAGCTTGAGGGGGATGACTAGAGCATGTCCGCGGCTGTCCCCCCTCACTCGGTGGATGCCGAGAAAGCGGTGCTCGGAGCGATCCTCAACGAGCCTCCTAACTTTATCAGCGTCTCCAACATCTTGCGGCAAGAGCATTTTTATCTTGAGAAACATCAGGTAATCTATGCCGTCATCGCCGAACTCGATCGTGATGGCCGCGCCGCCGATATCATTACTGTTGCCGAGCTGGCCGGTTATCGTGGTAAAATTTCAGTTGCCTATCTGTCAGAACTAGTCGACAGCTGTCCTGTCACCTTGCACATAGATGATTATGCCCACATCGTTAAGCAGTGCTATGTGCGCCGTAAAATTATCAAAAGCTGTCAAGATGTCATCAAAAAAGCGCTGCACTATGACGGGCATGACGATGAATTTTTAGAACAGATTGAAAAAGAACTCCTGCAAGCAACTGCTGTGCAGGAACAGAGTGGCTTGATCCCCGCCAGCGATGTTGTCACTGCCGTGATGGAGGAATTGGAAAGCCGCATCGGACTGGGCGATAAGCTGACAGGTGTGCCGACTGGCTTCAAAGACCTCGATGCGGTGACGGGAGGGTGGCAGGCAAGTGATCTGATAATTCTCGCGGCGCGGCCGGGCATGGGCAAGACCGCGCTAGCCTTGAATTGGGCTGTTGCCGCGGCACGTAAGGGTTTTCCTACTGTGGTTTTTTCGCTGGAAATGTCAAAAAATCAGTTGATCATGCGTTTACTAGCCTCGGAAGCGAAAATTGACGCGGCAAAAATGCGGCGTGGTAATTTAAACTCCAACGAGCAGGATCTGCTGATGCAGGGCATGCGGCAACTGCACGACTTGCCTGCACAGCTTAGCATCGACGACACGCCTGCGATTACGATGATGGAATTGCGTTCGCGTTGTCGGCGCTTTCAACGTGAGCATGGACTTGGCTTAATCGTCATCGACTATCTGCAGTTAGTGGGGCGTAATGTTGAGAGCCGCTACGAAAATCGCGAGCGAGAAATTTCCGAAATTTCGCGCAGCTTGAAAGCATTGGCAAAAGAATTAAGTGTGCCTGTCATCTCGTTAGCACAGCTAAACCGCGGCCCTGATGCCCGTCCCGATAAACGCCCGCGCATGAGCGACTTGCGCGAATCTGGCTCGATGGAACAAGATGCCGACCTCGTGCTGTTTATCTATCGTGACGAGTACTATCACAAGTCCTCCGAAGCAGCCGGCAAAGCCGAAGTCATCATCGGTAAAAACCGTCACGGCCCCATGGAAACGATTGCACTTGCTTTCCTAGCCAACTATGTATCCTTCCATACCCTCGACACAACTGGGTTTAATCAGTGAGACATTGGCACACTGCCCCAACAACTGCGGCAATTTTTCTTGCTTCTCTGTCGTAGTGATAGCATGTGTGAGCTTGTAATGAGAGCTTACGCACAAACTAAAGTAACTTACAAACTACACAACCAACGACATAGAGATTCCACTTGGTTAGCGCGAGTCAAATTAGCTGCGTTCTTCAAACTGCCAGTCTCAAGTTGCGACCATATTTCCGTTGCCATGTCACTAACAATCACTGCCCCAACAAAAAATAAGTGAGGATAAATGTTTTCCTGTGCAAAGCCAGTTCTTATCCGTGACAGCGCAGTATTGGCAGTCTTCCAATGCTCATCTGCACCAGCTGGATCTATGCCTCCCTTTAGTTCTCCAAGTGCAAGGTATTTTCCTGCTATCTTGCTAGACACAGCTAGCTCTCGGTAGGAACAGTCTAACACACAAATATCTATATTTTTTCTAACGATGGGAACTGTTGCGTTGTAAACAATTGTTCTGTTCAATTTATCATGAAACCAACTTATTGCCTTCACATCTGCCAAAGCACTTTCACTATCTGAGTCAGAGGTGCACAACACTTTGTTTCTTTTGGTAAGAAATATGTAAGAGACTTTAGTAGCATTTAGAGCCAAAGTGATCATCTCGGTAAACTTCTTTTGCGCCAATGCACCGCCGATGTTACGCACAGACCCACCTAAAGTGTCACCCCGAGTGAGCAGAAATCGATAAACCAATTCTTCAACAAAATTAGCTCCTGCTGGCTCAAGAAAATTGCGAATAAATCTCGTTATCGTTTCGGTTTTATCGTCTTCAAGCATATGTCCCGCAGCTTTGTTGGAAACACCTGCGGCAGCTAACAACAAGGGCTTCAGTCTGCTAGCCTTAATTAAGTCAGATGCTTTTCTTGCCTGCATTGCAGATGCCTTAAGTGCTCTTGCTTGCGCTATAATAGGGGTGGCAATACGGTTTTTTTCCAGGGCTAAGGCAACGAAACCAGCTCGGATTTTTTCTCGTGTAGTGATTAAGTCCGAGCTAGTGGATAGATGTTGGCTATATGTCATAGCTTCTTTTCCTCCACACGTAGACGCACTTACGAAGAGGCACACAGCCGTGTGTTCCCATCTGCTGACTGCTGTTGCCTTTTTGGGTGGGCACCACGAGTATTTTTTCAGTTACAAAGCCTATTTTTTCAGCGATGCTGGAAAGAATAAGGTCAACAGAGATGCTGATACCCGCATAGCGAACATTATCATTAATCATGATCAAACGTGCATCTGGTTTCAGCACACGGTAACACTCTCCCAGCACGCACGACATTTCATTGAAGTAGCCTCTGATCATTCTCGGTATGCCGTTGTTGTTTAAGTTGCCGTGTTTTTTTTCAGCCTCTAAGCGATGCAAAATACTCGCCAGTAGCTCATCCGAATTAGAAATTTTTGCAAATTTTATGTAGGTATCATTCTGTAAATCTTTGGTGCGATTTTCCACCGTACAGCTCAACATCTTTTGTCTTAACGCACTGACTTCAGCATCACTCAGGCCAAGCAAGGCCAGCTCAAGTGCATAGGTTCTCGTGTAGTCGTAGCGATTGCAATAGGGTGGAGATGTTAATATAGCATCGTATGAATTACTCGACAATTTAGGCATAATGTCAAGACATGATCCGTCTCTTAATGTTATCTTACTTGTCGTGGTATCATCATAGTTTTTCTCGGTGAATGCAGTGTCTGAAAGTATCTCTTCAATTTTTGCTTTAATAGCAGGCAAAAACTCCCCGATTGCCCCTTTGTCAAAGCGAGTAGCACCACGCCTCCGCCCCGCACGATAATCCCAACGCAAATACTGTCCATCCTTGCGCGTATAGCTGACCGATTCCAACACACACAACAATGCAAATCTAAGCACCACAAAAACTTTTCTATTTTCTGTGTGCATAGCTGCCAAGTAACGCTCGATGGCATCAATCGTTGCGGACGGATAAGCCCCCTGCGTAATGCGTAGGACATTCAAGCGCAATTTTGCCTCACCGCGTTGCCAAGGGCAAGCGTCGGCCCAGTAGTGCAGGGTTGCACGATCCGAGTCGGAGAGACCCTCGTGCAGAGCAAGCCTAGTGCGAATAATTTCCCGACCTACAGGCAATAACTCGATGCCATCACTAGCGATGCCAAGCCGACTAGCAGCAAACAGAGCTGTGCCAACTCCCGCAAAAGGGTCTAAAATTCTGCCCCTGACCCTGTATTTGTGCAGAAGATGCTCAACAAGGTCGGCAGAAAAAGATTCCTTAAATCTATACCAGCGGTGACAGGGCCTACCTCTGTTTGCCTGAAAGCTGACCACTCTACGGGTCAAAAACGGCGATACCGTGAACTTTTTGCGGTAGCGTCCACTAAGCTTAGCATCGAGGGCAGCAATAGTAACAAGTGAAGTAGTCATAGATGAACTTTATAGCTGAACAAGCCGTTATTCTAACAAATACCTCATCAGAACTCAAGGTGGGCAAGCAGGGGTATTCGTGGCGAACCCAAGCGGAGCTAGTCCCTTAGCCCGTTCCCCCGTTATCTTGGCACGGCACAGACCTGCCGAGAAACTCTCCCTTGATTTAGGTGCAAGTACATGCCTTGTGCAAAAAAATAAACTAACGGCAATATGGCAATATTTGCGGTCGAGTTTTCGCTCGGTCTTGCCGTGCCGTTCATGGAGCTCTCTGTGAGCAAGAGGTGGGGGTAACCTCCGAGAGGTCTGAGAACATGCAGCGAGCTAGAAAGCGAGCGATATAGAAAGCAGCGCATAGCGCACAGCGCAGCGAACGGCCTCGCCCCGCCGTTCATGGAGCCCTCGGGAAGCAAGAAGTGGGGGCAACCGCGAGAAGGCTTGGGGCAAGGACACCACTTAGCACAAATCTCCGTTATCTTGGCAGAGCGCAGACCTGCCGAGAAACTCTCCTGAGTGGGTACGGCACGTGCTTTATCTAAAGGCATAGTCTGACGACAATATGGCAATATCTGTGGTCGAGTTTTCGCACGGTCTCGCTCTGCCGTTCATAAAGCCCTCGATAGGCGAGTCTCAACTCAACAGCAGAGAGGTCTGAGGACAAACCTGAACGCAATAGCGAGAGGTATGAGAACAAGCAGCGAGAGGATGCAGAGAGACTAGAGGATAAGCAGCGAGCTAGGAAGCGAGCGTTACAAAAAAGCCGCGCAGCGCAGCGTAGCGCAGCGCAGCGTAGCGTAGCGTAGCGTAGCGCAGCGCAGCGTAGCGCAGCGCAGCGTAGCGTAGCGCAGCGCAGCGCAGCGCAGCGCAGCGTAGCGTAGCGTAGCGTAGCGTAGCGCGTAGCGCGTAGCGCGCTACAGGTAGAAATGCGCTTGTGAGGACAGCGAGTGGGTTTTTTCGCTTTTTCCCCCTTTAGGGTCGTTGATGTCAAACTCGTAGTTGAAGCTAACATCAACACCTGCAAGCGGAAAGGCACGCAAGCCGACGCGATACTGTTGCGAACGACCCGCACTGAGATCAGCGGTAACGTTTGCCCAAGAGTATTGCGTCGTCAAGTAGAATTGCCGCCACAGTTGGGTGTGCATGTCAAGCGTAACGACTTCGCCGCGATCTTTAGTGGTGGGGTTTTTGCGCCGTAACTGCAACGCCTCCAATATTGCCGTCGTCCGCCACAACTGCATCCCTAGAGACGCAGAGTGTAGCAGCGAGCGTTGCGTATTGTTCTTGTCTCGTGTGAACCAAAAGGAGTAGGTCGTATTGATGCCGAGGGTGACAAAACGCAAGCCAACATTGGCCGCGACACCGCGGGTCGTATCGTCTTTGTCATGGACAAAACGCCGCCTGCGACCCGTGATGACATGCACATTGGCGTAAGGCACGTTGGGTGCAGTGCCGATGCTCAATGTTTGATATTGCAAGGTATAGGCACTGCCTCCCTGCAGGGCTTCGGCAGTCAGGCGTTGCGGTAGGGCGCGGTGGTCGGGCATCGGGTTACCGCCAAATAGCGGACGATACAGCCCATACATGACATAGACGTTGAAGGGCAAATTGTCGAGCATCACATAAAGACTGCGTGTCCAAGCTTTATCGATCTGCTTGATAAGTTCGTCCACGTGTGGACTGCCAAGCATACGCCCCTCGTAAACAAGATGTAAATTGCGATGCAGGGGTCGCCAGCGGAGACCGACATCGGCAGACATTAAGAAGGACAGCGGTTCAGTTGAGTCTTTGAGTTTAGTCAAATACTGATAGCGCAATTCCACCCCGCCATCGATTTTGCTGGCATCATGTAAACGGTAAGGATCTTCCTGCGGAATCTGTTGTAAGAACTGAAAATCATCCCGTGCCGTCTTGAATTCCAAACCATCACGAGCGTAAGGCTTCTCGTCCTCCAGCAGCTGTTGCGGGGCAACGACCAAGGGATGCCCCTGTTTACGAATCATCTCCTTGTTATCGGCAGTAGGTGGCAGAGCCGTGTGATAGTGTTGCTTGTTGACGGGCGCAAACGAAGAAGCAGGTCGCAAGGCCTCAATCACAAAAGAACGCAGCCAGCGCTCTTCGTTCCACTTGCCATAAAAATTACGCAGCCCACCCCCGTTAGGATTGACGTGACAACCCTGACACGACAGCGTGCAGCGGCGATCCATCGGCGGCAAGTTAATCCGCCCCGGTGCGTGACAACCAGCACAGTTCTGGGCAAATCTGATGCCTAGCCACGGCTCACCCTCTGCCTGCCAGGCAAGGCAGCTCAGCATCAACAGCAACGATAACCGCAACACACCACACCTCAATCATCATGCAGAAGGGCACTGCTACACGATCGTGTTGTTGGCTGTCAAGTGTCGTATTAAATCTTCCGCAGGGAGGGAAGAAAGTTTTGCGCTGCCCACAGTCAACGTCTAGAAAAACTCAGCCCTGTCCGAGCTTGACGATAATGTTGTATTCTTTGGCGTTACATGGCTGCACCGACAGTCGCATGCCTTTTTTGATGACCAGCATGTTCTCCAAGCCGCGGGTGGTCTTCAGAAGTGCCAACGGGACAAAGACGGGCAACTTGGCAACGAAGGTCACCTCGATGCTGAACCAACGTGGTTCATAGACGCTCGATTGGCGATCGTAGTACTGTGAGGCAGGGTCGAACGCGGTTGGATCGGGGAAAGACTCCCTGCTGACCACCGCCGTGCCTGCAACCCCTGCAGGGTTGGCACTGGAATGATAGAAGAGCACCTTGTCGTGCAACTTGACATCGTCGCGCAATATGTTACGTGCCTGATAATTGCGCACCCCTTCCCAGATGGTGCTCTTGTCCTTTCGTAGGTCGTCGATCGAGTAAACCGACGGCTCGCATTTCATTAACCAGTAACGCACAGCAATGCCCACCGCAAAAAAACAAAAGTAGCTGTGATTATAGCGAACTAGTTCTGGAATTTCAATCGTCTGCATGTTAACATGGACTGCAGTTATTCTTAGCCAATGTGGGGTATGTCGATGGCACGCATCTTGTGCGTAGGTTTGCTGTGGTTTATCTGGCAGTGCAGCAGCGACAAGGCCAATGATACCCCGTCGTCGGCAAGCGCACCGCCACCAAGCGTGGAAGAACCGCGCGAGGATGAGTGCCCGCAGCTAGCACTTGACATGTTTGAGGAGCATATTCAACCTGGCATCGATGCATCGTGTAGCGGCGGAGATTGCCATGGTGCGGCAGCGAATCCTGCCGGTGCTGGACTTGAGCTACTGAAGAGAGAAGAGAACAGCGATACCGTTACCATCAATCGTGCCCGCATGCGTAGCCATCGGAACAACTGGCTGATTAAAGATCGTGTGCTGCTCGAATTTGTTACTGACGAAGTATTACACCCCGGTGCAGATCAGGTTGCCGCGGGACATATTACGGAGGCGGGTATCACGGCCTGGGTGGCAGCCGAGAAAGCTTGTAGCTAGAGGGCTAGGCGCACCAAGAGCCGTGCGAGCTAGGCAATGTTTTTTACCAACTGAGGGAGGGGAAATGATTAGGGTAGCAGTAGCAATGGTCGCGGCACTATGGTTGTGGCAGTGCGGCGAGAAAAACGAGACAACCGAGACAACTGATACTACAGAGGCAACCGAGACAACGGACGACTGCCCTGCGGCGGTTACCGCGTTTACCAGCAACATTCAACCACACGTCAAAGCGGACAGTTGCGATAGCGTAAGCTGTCATTCTAGTGCAACTGCCCCTGGTGGGTTTGCACTCAAGGCGGACTCTACCAAAGCCGCCAGCAACAGAGCCAGCATGCTAGAGGAGGTCGAAGAGCACGACAAGCTCGATGCCGACAAGCTGTGGGCATACCTAAGCGGCGATCACACCGGCGCAGCAAAGCTCGGTGGCTTGACTGAGCCAAAAGTTGCCGCGTGGGTGACAGCTGAAAAGGCTTGTGAGTAGTGCCAACGAGAGAAGTATTGGCCCTTGTCTCAGTGGGATAGCCGCTTGCGGGCAAGAATTTCCTGATCGACGATTTCGAGCTGCTGTTCAAGCGGCTCGGGCCCTTGGCTGAGCAGACCGACGTTGGCCGCGGCCGCCTCGAGGTCGGCAAGGGTGATAGCCCCCCTATCCTCCAGCAGCAGACGGAGTCCGTTCAACGTCCCCACGACACAGGCATGGAAATCCTGCATTTCTGCGAGCTCGTGCCTGAGCTTGAACACCTCAGCTCCCAGTTCAACCAGTGATTGTTCCATTTTCGACATTTGCGTTGCCACGTGTCACCTCCATTGCAGCCAAACAGTTCCCGTCACCCCTCTTGATCGGCGTGTTACGGAATTTCATTAGCAATGTTTGTAACACCTTATTTATACAGTTGTTTGTATGTCCAGTGGTTAAGACAGCCAAGCACGTTGCTGGCGGAATGTTACAAATAAATTTAGAATACTAAGCAGGTGCTTGAACTGCGATCGCGACGGAGACCGTTTTGCCCAGACTGTTACTGGCGCTGCTGCTGCTGTGTCTATCTGCCCCTGTCTGGGGGAAGAAGCATAGAGGCTATCACAAGGCAACTGAAGGTCAAGCTGTAGTGCTGCGCAAACTCTTCCCTAAAAAAAGACGTATTGAGGTAAATGCCAACTTTGGCTTAATTCTGAACCAGTCGTTTGTCGATACGATGCTGCTGCACGGTGGTCTTAGCTATCACTTCTCGGAAGAATGGGGGTTGGCGCTCGAAGGCGCGATGTCGATGAACCAAGATAGAGCTGAGCGCACCTGCATCGAAAGCTTTTACAACGATTTTCGTGCCACAGGTGCCAAGCCGCTCGGTGGCAAATGCTACGCGGGCGATCTTGGCAATAAAGCAAGCAATCTCCCGGACATGGTAAACATTGGCCCCGCCTACATGCCCATCATGGAGGTCGACAACCTTTTCTCGCTCAGCGCAGTTTGGTCGCCAGTCTATGGTAAGCAGATTTTTTCTTTCCTGCCGCGCACCAGTCACATGGATATTTTCTTGAGCATCGGTGGCGGCATAGCCATGTCTACCTTCTATTCGCTCAGCGAAACACTCAAGAACAAAAAGAATGCTCGCAACAAAAGCACAACAAATGACTCAGATAAGACGGAAGAGGCAATGCGCGCAAACGGAGCTACGCTAGGAGAGCCACACCTTTGGGGTGTGAACGGACGGCCTGATGCCGAACAGCTGACTAATCCTTTTATCAGTTTAGGCGTTGGACAGAAGTACCACTTTCTGAAACACATATTCATCAAACTTGAGCTGCGCAATTTCACCCTGCTCGCTACTTCGCAGGGCTATCACAACTTCTTCTCCATGTGGGGTGGTTTGGGCTTGAGGATTTGAGCTGCACCAGCACTGCCTCCGCGCATGCCTCCTCCCTCGCCACTGCTGACACAAGCGGTGGACATTTCTTTTCTGACTTGCTACCATCCGCCGCTGTAGTTTTTAACCAGGTGAGGCATGCAATGGCATCTTACAATCGTGTCCAACTTATTGGAAATTTGGGTCAAGAGCCTGAGTTGCGCTATACTCAGAGCCAGACTCCGCTGACCAACATCAGTGTGGCAACCACCGAGTTCCGCAATACGAATGACGGCGGCAAGCAGAGCGTTACCGACTGGCATCGAGTCGTCGTCTGGGGGCGGCAGGCTGAGAACTGCTGCAAGTATTTGCGCAAAGGTAGTCCTGTCTTCATCGAGGGGCGCTTGCAGACGCGTTCGTGGGAAGATCAGAGTGGGCAAAAACGCTACGCCACCGAGGTGGTGGCATCCAATGTGCAGTTTCTCGGCAGCAAGCCATCCGAAGCACAGGACGAACGTAGATCTAGCTCACCCCCAGCACACGAGGCCGCGGCGGCTAACCTAGGCACGAGCAACGGCAGCGGCGGTCTCGACGACGTGCCTTTCTAGGCACTGAGCAGGGCGAACAGCCGACGCAAGACGGGTGACAGATGCAGCGCGGCCAGAGTGCCGAAGACCAGCAGTTCCAGAATAGGGAAAAAATCCTGATGCTTGCGCAAGGTTGCTTTTTCCGCGTCCTGCTGTTCGTGTTGCCAGTGAGTGAGAAAGGCGGTTTTCTCCGCGCTTAGGTCGATGCCCAGGGTAATCTCACGCCGCTGTATCTGCTGCAGTGTCGGGTGAAAACTGTGGTCGTGGCGATCGAACAGTGCCTTTGTCCAGTGTTGTCCGTGTGGACTGAGGTCGTGCTGTCGCCAAAACCACGACGCTGGCAGGGTCTTCTCCAACCCCCACACCCCCGCCAGCAGGACGGCACTACCAACTGCGGGGACAAGATACGAGTGCGGCGCGGTAGCAATCAGGTGGGTCAGCAAAAAATTACCCAGCATGCTGAAGACGATCACACCACCCACACGGGTCATGAACAGCAGCCGCAGTTGTCCCTGTAAACGCTGCTGTTCACATGCCGCACTGATCGCCTGCTGTAACATACGCAGGGCCTCAACGCACAGTTCGCCACGATAGAGATATGTTTGTGCCAATTCCCTCACATACCGGCAGGCATGGGCCGTTGTGGTCGTCGGGGCACTGAGCTGGGCGAGATCGTTGCTCAGGGCCGCGGCAGTAATCGACCTAACCGTCCCTGCCAGCGTTGCCAACGCTTGCTGGTCGCCGCGCTGACGCGTGCTGATCAGCACGAACAGAGCTAAAAACAACAGTAGTGGCAGGAAAACCATGCCCCCCAGTATACGGTATGATTGCAGAAAAAACTAATCATGCGCGGCTTTTTGTGACGCTCGCTTCCTAGCTCGCTTCGCTCGCTACGCTGCTTTTTGTATCGCTCGCTTCCTAGCTCATCGCTACGCGATGCTTTTTATATCGCTCGCTTGCTAGCTCGCTGCATGCTCTCAGGCCACTCTGCGCGCCCTCTCTGCTTGCGCCCAAGTCTCTCGGCGGTTGCCTCCACCTCTTGCCTACCGAGGGCTTTATGAACGGCAGAGCGAGACCGTGCGAAAACTCGACCACAGATATTGCCATATTGCCGTCAGATTATGCTTTTAGATAAAGCATGTGCCGTACCCACTCAGGAGAGTTTCTCGGCAGGTCTGCGCTCTGCCAAGACAACGGAGACTTGTGCTAAGTGGTGTCCTTGCCCCAAGTCTCTCGGCGGTTGCCTCCACCTCTTGCCTACCGAGAGCTCCATGAACGGCACGGCGAGGCCGTGCGAAAACGACCGCAGATATTGCCAATACTGCAAACAGATTATTTTTTCGCACAGGGCATGTGCTTGCACATATTCGTGGGGAGTTTCTCGGTAGGGCTGCGCCGTGCCAAGACAACGGAGATTTGTGCTAAGGAAGGTCTTTGCTACGCGGCCTTTTGTATCGCTCGCTTCCCAGCTCGCTGCTCGTGCTCAGATCTCTCGTTATTGCGTTCAAGCTTGCCCACAGAGAGCTCCATGAACGGCAGGGAGAGACCGTGCGAAAACTCGACCACAAATACTGCCATATTGCCGTTAGGTTATGCTTTCAGACAAGAGTATGTGCTTGCACCTATCTCAGGGGAGAGTTTCTCGGCAGGTCTGCTCCCTGCCAAGACAACGGAGGTTTGGGCTAAGTGGTGTCCTTGCTACGAGGCTTTTTGTATCGCTCGCCTTACGAGACTGTTTGCCGCTTTCTCGCTCCCTCGCTGCTTATCCTCTAGTCTCTCTGCATCCTCTCTCTGCTTGTTCTCAGACCTCTCGTTACTGCGTTCGGGCTCGTCATCAGACTTCTCGGCTATTGCGTTCAGGCTTGCCTACCGAGAGCTCCATGAATGGCGCGGCGAGGCCGTACGAAAACTCGACCACAGATATTGCCATATTGCCGTCAGATTATGCTTTTAGATAAAGTATGCGCTTATACATGCTCAGGTCGAGTTTCTCGGTAGGGCTGCGCCTCGCCAAGACAACGGAGGTTTGTGTTAAGTGGTGTCCTTGCTACGAGGCTTTTTGTATCGCTCGCCTTACGAGACTGTTTGCCGCTTTCTCGCTCCCTCGCTGCTTATCCTCTAGTCTCTCTGCATCCTCTCTCTGCTTGTTCTCAGACCTCTCGTTACTGCGTTCGGGCTCGTCATCAGACTTCTCGGCTATTGCGTTCAGGCTTGCCTACCGAGAGCTCCATGAATGGCGCGGCGAGGCCGTACGAAAACTCGACCACAGATATTGCCATATTGCCGTCAGATTATGCTTTTAGATAAAGTATGCGCTTATACATGCTCAGGTCGAGTTTCTCGGTAGGGCTGCGCCTCGCCAAGACAACGGAGGTTTGTGTTAAGTCTTGCTTGTTCTCCGAGGCTTTTTTGCCGCTTGCTAGCGCCGCTGCGCCGTGCCAAGATAACGGCGCAGCGAAGCGAAGCAAACGGAGAGCAGAGGGAGCGAGAAAGCGGCAAAAAAGCCTCAGCGCAGCAAAGCAAAGAACGGAGAGCAGAGCATGACACCAACTTCAAACCTCGATCGCTACCTAACTCCAGTGCTGGCAGTGCTTCAGCGTTGTGCAGCACGGTGTGCCTTACCAGATGACACGTCCCAGCTCAGGGCCATGCTCTGTGATGTCGTCAGCGACACAGACACCTTGACTATCGTGTTGCAGGCGGGGGAGCTAACTCTCGATCAACGCCTGCTGTTAAGAGATGCCTTGTTGCAAGAATTGCGTACCGAGACGGCACACATCGATGTGCAGTTTCATCGTCTTGATCCCAGCTATGTGCCAATGCCGCAATCTTCTGAGACGACACAGGCGTTGGCAGTGACCCGCAAGCCGCGAGCGATTGCCCAGGTAACACGTGTTATCGCGGTCGCCTCTGGCAAGGGTGGGGTGGGCAAATCGACCATCAGCACGGCGCTGGCACTTGCCCTTACCCGCAGCGGGGCCAGGGTTGGCTTGCTCGATGCCGATATCTACGGCCCTTCGTTGCCAACACTGTTTGGCAGCCGCGGCCCCTTGCAGAGCACTGCCGATGGCAAACTATGTCCCATCGTCGCCCACGAGGTGCAAACGATGTCGTTCGGCTATCTCACTGACCCCGACACACCCGCAATTTGGCGCGGGCCGCTGCTCAGCAAAACTTTTCGCCAGCTCTGCTATCAGGTGGCGTGGCAAAACGTAGACTGGCTGGTAATTGACTTACCTCCAGGCACAGGCGATGTGCAACTGACGATGCTGGAATCCTTACCCTTGCACGGTGCTGTCATCGTTACCACACCACAAGATTTAGCCTTGCTTGATATGCAAAAAGCGGTCAAAATGTTCGTTAAGCTGCAGATAAATATTATCGGCATGATCGAGAACATGTCCAGCTATCGTTGTCCGCATTGCCAGCACCAAGACATGCCATTCGGAGCACGGGGAGGGCAGAAGTATGCCCAGCGCACAGGCTTGAAACTGCTCGGCACAGTGCCGTTTCGGACGGAGATTTTACAGCATTGCGATGCGGGCCAGCCGCAGTTGCTGGTCGATGCTGTGTTTATGGACATTGCCGCGCAAATTGTGAGCCAAGCTGATGGCTAATTTTACCCTCTACGAACATCAGAAGATAGGCATTGATTTTTTTATCAACAACAGTATCGGTGTGCTCGGCGACGAGATGGGGCTGGGCAAGACTATGCAGGCAATCCTTGCTTGCCAGCGTTTTTTAGCTGAAGGTCTGATTGAAGAAGTGCTCGTTGTCTGTCCGCGCTCGTTGAAACTCAACTGGTTCTACGAAATTAAAAAGTTTACCCACACTGCCGACCGCGACATCGTTATCGTTGAGGGCAATCGCAACAAACGTCAGTTGCAGCTGCTGACAGCGCGCAAGTGGTTGATTATCAACTATGAGGGCCTGCGGGTTGAACGAGAGCAGGTGCTGGCAATGTTCAAAACTCGACGTTTTGTGATGGTCTGTGATGAGTCACACAAAATCAAAAACAAGCAGGCACAGCAATCGCTATCATGCATTGATCTGGGTCGTTTTGCCCAGCGCAAGTATCTTTTGTCGGGCACGTTCGTCGCCAACAAGCCTGAAGATGTGTGGAATCAGGTCAACTTCCTCGACGGCGGACAATTGCTCGGCAGTTACAACAATTTCAAAAAGCGCTATTGCATCGAGCGGGATTTCAAGTATGGCTATCGCTATGTCAAAAAAATTGTCAGCTACAAGAATCTCGACGAGCTTAAAGACAGATTGAACACCGTCATGTTGCGACGCACGAAGGAACAGTGTCTAGACCTGCCCCCGCGAGTGGTGCAAAAAATACCCGTCAACATGACTCGCCAACAAGAAAAGTTTTATCACCAAATTTGCAAAGGCATCGTCATGAATTTGCGTGAACCAGAGCAGAGCTTGTCACTCGACAACATTCTCACCAAGATGCTCTATGCCTTGCAAGTCTCATCCAACCCTGCACTAGTCGATCCTGCGCGGCAAATCGAACGCCTGACCGCCCACCTCGCGGCCAAGCCTGGCAACAGCCATTACCAACGTCAGCTGAAATTTTGGCAACAGCTGCGTCCCTTGCCAGCAACGGAATCAGGCAAGCTCAATGCCCTAGATGACTTGCTCGAAACTTACTGCCTGGAGCAAGAACGCAAGGTCATCGTCTGGAGTTTTTTTGTCAAAAACATCGAGCTGTTTGCTGAACGCTACGCGAGCTATAACCCGGTCCTGTGCTACGGCAAGACCAGCAATGCCCAGCGCGACTACGCGGTGCAAACTTTCAACAACGATCCTGCCTGTCGGCTATTCATCGGCAATCCCCAAGCCGCAGGACTTGGTTTAACCTTGACGGCATCGTCGTTGTGTATTTTTTTCGACCGCAATTTTTCTACCGTTGATTATCAACAGGCAGTTGATCGCATTCACCGCATCGGCCAAACGCGAGTGTGCACCGTGCTTATTCTACAAGCCCGCCCGACGATCGATCAGCATGTCGACTATCTGCTCGCCCAGAAAAACGCTCTGATCAACTTCTTGCAGGATCAAAATCACGCACCAGACACCGAGATCAGCTTTGACCGCGTTGAGGCGATGCTGGGTGGCAACATGCCAGCTACTCTCTCATAATTCCTCCCCCTCTCTTGACAACATATATATTTTTATATAATTTCGGCGCTCGTTGGTATTATCAGATAGTTTTGGAGTGTTTTCATGAAGTTTTTTAAGCGCAACGTTCCCGCCACCATGCTTCTCCTGTCCACCTTCGCTTGCGGCAGCCCGCCGCACGGTGACACCGCCGACCTCGTCACGGAGGGAGTGCGTCTGTATGCCTACAAGGTAGATGTGGCAGTGCCAGCAGGGTTCTTGGGCCTGGGCACGAAAAACGAACAGGGTTGGTGTGTGCTCGCGCAGCGTGGCGAAGGCGAGATTGAGCTTCTCACCTCAGCAGGTAGCCTCGATGGCGCACAGATCCGCAAGATAGTCAGAACGGGCTATTTTTACCACAGTTATTGGAGTCTTAAGCAGTATGATACCTATGCTGCCCTCAATCTCGGTGAAAGCCAAAAAACGGTGTTTCTCTTGGCTAGATCTCCAGTGTCTGCTCTCGGTCGGGTTGAAGGGTTCATAAAAGCGCGCAGGCTTCGTGCCTTGTTGAACGAGAATGCTGAGCAGGTTGAGCTTAAACCCCAACGAGTGCGCAACATGATGGCTGAGTTGCAGCAGGTGCAGGTTAAAGAAAAGCACCTGGGCAAGTGTCACGTCCAACCGCCTTCTCGGTAACAGCAGGGAAACGGAGCTGCGCTGCCGCGCTCTGGTCTGATCTTGCGGCCTTCCAGCATTTCTTACCAGTCAGTGTCTTCTACGCCACCTGACTTAGCTTGGTCTCTTGTTATTTTATCGATTAACTTAGCTCGATTTTTTATTTCTTTATCGGTAAATTTATTATAGTCATGCCATAGTATTGCCTTGTCACTTGTTTTAACACGACGGTAATAGCCAAAAGCAGAAGGTATCCTGCTGTGTTCAAGATGATTAGCATAGTCATCAGCAGCATAAAACTTAATAATATCCTCACCATAGATCGTTTTGGGGTTCGGGTACTCGTAGAGGATTTCCATTTTTATTCTAATGGCACTGATGACAGGATCTTTATATCCTGATTCCATAACCTTCACAATACGCCTATATTCTTCAGCTTCGTCACCAGACGGAAGAGGACGCCTGTGTCTAGTCAACAAAAGATCGAGTTGCCGGTGAAATTTTAGTTGCAGATCGATATCGCTAGGCGCCGCCTTTAATTCCTCGAGCGCGGCCTCTGCACCACGTGCAAGTCCAAGAAGTTCATCGAAGGACTCTGTGCCATGGTACCTATAGGACTTGTCTGGCTGAAACTTCTCCTTACGTAGCTGGAGAATATAGTCAGATTGCTTCTTCAGGTCCTCAGGTGCAAGATCAGCTTGCCATCCCAGCTTATCGAGCGCGGCAGTAACATCGCCCACGGCAGCAGTGACATCGTCCGCTTGTCGCATTAAGCGTTTTAGCAGAACTCCGCCCCCCACAACTGCGGCAACGATCGCAACCGCGATAACCGCGTTGCGCTGCGCTGCGCAAGCAGCGAGCGGAGCTAGGAAGCGGCAAGGAAGCCTCGGAGAGCGAGCGTTACAAAAAGCCGTAGCGTAGCGCAGCGAGACGCCCCTTAGGCGAGCTTATCTTCGGATTCCTGCGGCGGTGCGTTAGGCAAGACACGCCCTTCGGCAATTTCACGCAGGGCCGTGACCGCTTCCTTGTTTTTGGAATTGACCAGCTGGTCTGCACCACCCATCAGACGGCGGGTGCGATGCGAGGCAACTGCAACTAGCACGAAACGGTTTTCGATGCTGGCGAGGCAGTCTTCAATAGATACTCGTGCCACGTGTCTCTCCTTGTGTTATGATGTGTCTGTGTCCATGACGGACGCTTTGGGATCAACCAGATGCCGAGTTGAGCGCTGATTATCTTCCCTGCCATCGAGCATGTCAATCGCTTTTCACTGTCAAGCACTATTATCGCAGCTGTGCTGTGCTCGTGTCAAAAACCGCCACCGCCTGTGCCTGAGCCGCTGCCAGAACTGCCGCCTGTGGTATCCGAGCGTTATTTTCTTCACGACCACACCTGCCAAGCCGAGCCTGCCAGCGCTGAGCCCACACCGATGCAGGTTTACCTTACCGACTATGCGCAACCACTCCACCTCGATGCTACGCAGCAGTCGCTCCGCACTCCCCTGATCGATAACACTTTTTATGGACAAACTTACCAGCGTCGCTGTCACTTCTATCGGCAGCGGGGAAACTACTGCCTCGATCGTGATTTTCGTCCCGCGCAGTGGTCAAAGGTAAACGCAAGCGGCGGGATGTTGCGTATTTGCGCTACCGAGCAGGATTATCCGCGAGAGAGTTTTGAACATGTCGCACTGGTCACCGCGCTGCATTTGCAGAAAGCCCAGCGTTTCTTTGTCAACAGCACAGGGCAGGATGTGCCCAGCATGTCGTTGCTGGTAATGCCTTTCTTCCGCACCATCTACACCGACAAAAAAGGCGAACTGCAGCAGCGACTGATGTATCGCAACATCGTCTACTATCCTGCCAGCAAGTCACTGACAGTGCTGCCAGATCACGATAACTTTCACGGGCGCGGTCTGTGGGAGTCGCCCTTCATCATCGCGCATGAGTTTGCGCATCATGCACAATTTGCTGGTCGTCCCAAGTGGGCAACAACTCTTGCTGCGGACGGAGGTCACCATCACAGGCTGCCAGATAACGTGCCCAAACGCAGCCTCGAAGCCTTCCTCGAAGGTTGGGCTGACCTCTATGCCTTCTATGCTGAGGGCGAGAATCCCTCGGACATTATCTCTTACCCATGCTTTGGCTATAACCGTGACATCGCCAACCCTGTCTTTGCCGATCGCAGCCCCAAGACTATTACCCCCGATATTATGGCTGGTTTTTATGCAGGCACAGCCACCTCTTCCTCCTGTGTGCGACCTAACTTCAGCGATACGCACACTATCGGTGCTGTGCTCGCACATCATCTGCACCGCATAGTTAGCTTCGTGCTGCACAGCTGGGACGAGACACCTTCGCCCGCGGTCAAGTATCGCTATGTGCACGGCTGGCTTAGCCGCGTGTTCGATCAGGTGGAAGACAAGGGCAGCGACAAGGATCTCCTGCGCACGATTATCGCCGCAATCTTTCGGGCTATCGAGCGTGAGTTGGCGCAACGCCTGTCAGAAGAAGCCGTGGCACTTGAACGCACGACCGCACAGGTATGTGCATTGTTTGAGGCTGGCTTTCCCACGCTCAGTGGTTGCCAGCCGCGCGAGACGAGCGGAGGGGCAAGCCGCGAGGGGCCGGGCGATGCGCAGCACTGACTTGTGGCTGCAGCAGTTGGCGGCGCGTCCAGACCAGGCTAAGGCCAGTGCGGGACGAGAGCGTGTTACTGCTGCCGCGGTGCGCGAATTGTGGGAAGAACTGCAACGCTGTGCCGCGATTTTTAATTTTCACCACCGCGGTGCTCGCAACATAAAGGTTTTTCTGCGTGCCGATGATGCTGCCGAGATTGTCTTTGCTTGTGCGACGGCACGGCTTGCCTATCATGAAGGGCAGCTGAACTTGAGTCTTACTACCATTGCCGCGTTCGTCGAGCAGGAACAGGAGCAGGCAAGCTTTCGCCCGCGCTTCAGCAGCATGGGTCTGCTATATTGGCACAACGCGGCTGGCCAAAGATTCAGCACCGACATGCTGGTGCGCTACATCTTTGAACACTTGCTGCGTCATGCACCCTGAGCACGGTATTTCTACCCAACCTATCTGGTCACAGCAACTAGCTATGGCGGTAGATGCCGCTAGCGGTGCACTGGTACCGGCACTGCTGTTGATGGAACGTGCTGGGGCCGCAATTCATGCGCAAGCACTGCATCATGGGGCTGCGTCGCGCAAAATTATCGTCCTCGTTGGCAGCGGCAACAACGGTGGCGATGCGCTGGTGGCAGCGCGTTTATTGCACGCCTACCAGCCAGAGGTAGTACTGCTCAATGCTAACCCGCGCCGCGAACTGGCAGCACAGCAATTGCGCATTTATACAGCAGTAACTCAAGCAAAAGCTCTGCTTTACCGCCCAGGCCTGTTGGCAAAATTTGCTGAGCAAAAAACTTTTGTCATCGATGGTATTGCAGGCTTGGGTTGGCGGGGCGAAGCACAGGGCACGGTGCAAGAAATTATCGCGGCGGTCAATGCCATGCCTCAGGCCAAAGTGCTGGCGATCGATATGCCGAGTGGATTGGCCACGGACGGCAACACCAGCATAGGCGCGGCCCTGCGAGCAGACCTAACACTGACTTTTGGTGCCCGCAAAGCCGCCCACGTGTTGACTGCCAGTCGTGAACACTGTGGCACAGTGCATGTTGCTGACGTTGGTTTTCCGCCACACTGTGTGCAAGCAGCGCTGCACGAGCATCCCCCCCAACTGCACTGGGTCAACCCCGAACCACTGCAGTCAGCTGAGCCCTTTGCTGCCTTGCCGCGCACGGCACACAAGTATCAGCGTGGCCACGTGCTGATTATCGGTGGCAGTCAAGGTAAGTATGGTGCGCCGCTGCTGAGCGGGTTGGCTGCCTTGCGGGCCGGCGCAGGGCTGGTATCGGTGGCTCTCGACCAGCACGGCGGAGAAATGCCGCCAGGCTTGCCGTTGGAGCTGATGTACGAATACTTCTTTCGCCGCGGTGTGGTGGACAGCCGCGCGTTGGCAAAGTATGTCGCGGCTCGACGGGTGCAGGTCATCGTCATCGGGCCGGGCACGGTTGATAGCGTCATCGATGCTCAGCTGTGGAAATTTTTACAAAAATATACCGCCGATGGTGGCTTTGTCATCATCGATGCCGCGGCCGTGACTGGAGTGCTAGAGCGCAAAGCTCAACAGGGCATCTTACTCACACCTCATCCGGGCGAATGGGCACGTCTGGCGACAGCAAAAACACCCCCTCCCGATACCCTTGAGCTATGCAGCGCGGTAAAACGCCTTGCTGTTGCACAGGGCCTGCACCTCGTCTACAAAAGCGCTTGTCCGCTGCTCTTCACGCCGCAGACCGACGAGCCTGTCTATGTCTGCGATGGCGGCGACAACAGCCTCGCCAAGGCAGGTAGTGGCGATGTTTTGTGTGGTCTGATCGCCGCCCACCTGCTTGCTTGGCGTGCCATAACACCTGCGTTTTGCCACGCCTACACCCAGCTGGTGGCACGAGCCAAATGGCTGCGCGCGAGACTAGGGCAGCATGCCTTGCTGCCCAGCGATTTGTTGCAAAAGCCTGACTAGTAACCTCGCTCCTTGCGCTGCGCGCTGCTTTTTGTAACGCTCGCTGCGCGCTACGCTACGCGGCTTTTTGTAACGCTCGCTTCCTAGCTCATCGCTGCGCGATGCTGTTTGTATCGCTCGCTTCCTATTGTAACGCTCGCTTCCTAGCTCGCTGCATGTTCTCATATCTCTTGCTATTGCGTTCAGGCCTACCCTCAGACCTCTCGTCATTGCGTTCAAGCTTGCTCCCAAACCTCTCGGCTATTGCGTTCAAGCTTGCCTACCGAGATCTCCATGAACGGCGAGGTGAGGCCGTTCGCTGCGCTACGGCTTTCTGTATCGCTCGCTTCCTAGCTCGCTCCTTGCACTCAGACCTCTTGCTATTGCATTCAGATTATGCTTTTGCACAAGGCATGTGCCACACCTATCTCAAGGGCGAGTTTCTCGGTAGGGCTGCACCTCGCCAAGACAACGGAGGTACGGGCTAAGGAAGGTTTTTGCTACGCGGCTTTTTGTAACGCTCGCTTCCTAGCTCGCTGCTTGCGCTACGCGGCTCTTTGTATCGCTCGCTTCCTAGCTCGCTGCATGTTCTCATATCTCTTGCTATTGCGTTCAGGCCTACCATCAGGCCTCTCTGCTGTTGAGTTGAGTCTTGCCCACCGAGAGCTCCATGAACGGCAGACGCTTGTTGGTAGTGCCTCAAGGGGCGCGCAGCGGATTTTCCTCAATGTAGCGAGGGCTGAATTCGCACTTCAGCGTGTTCTTGATACCGACTAGTAGCCTGTCGATCGAATCTGTCTTCTTGGTATCCTGCCAGGCATCGTTAACCAGATAGGGGTAGTCGTTGATATAAGTCTGTTCGGGCCGGCCCCACTCCAGCACCGCCTTTTTGCCCTTGTTGAAGTAGGTCTTGTTGATATTCCACACTTGCCCTAGCATCGTGAACGCACCATCGCCGACGAGGAAAACCCCTGCCACAATCCCAAGCATGCCGCCGCCAGTAATCCAAGCCAGCAAACGATTTTTCTTTTCCAGCCCCTTAGCATCCCGTGCTTGTGCCGCGAGCTCCCGTTTCAGGCTCTGACTGTAGCGAATATACGTTTCCATATTGGTGAACCACTTCCACGTCTTAAAACCAAATTTGATACTGAAGAAGGCCAGCACGCCCCCACCTGCGACTACCAACCCCTTGACCACCCAGAGAGCCGCGGTCTTCGTGCGCGCCGCACCCGTCTCAGGCGGCGAGATAAATACTGCCGCCCCGCCCTCTGCATCGACCAGCGGGTTGTAGCAAACCTCCGGATTTGCCAGCAGTGACGCGATGTTATCCGCATGCAGCAGTTCGAAGCGATCGCAGAGCATAAACTGCCACGCCTCCACCGTCCTGTCTTCAACCTCGATCTCGGTCTTCACCAAGCCCAAGGCCTTGCCGTAGTCCGCGACCGCCTGCGTTCCACCGTGCGGAGCACCGCAGTTGCTGGCCACGATCCCCAACGACAGTAACATGCTGATTTTTATTGATTTTATCCAGTGAAGCATCTAAGCACACCTTCGTATACACATATAGCACAATCATAGTATCATATAATTAATTTTAATGCCATATATTAATCTAGTCTTGTTAAATTGACAGCAGTGTCTTCTTTGATGTGCAAGTTGTCTTCAATTCTAATCCCACCGCAGGGACGCAGGGTATCGATCAGGGGGTGGTTGAGTCGGGGATTATCCCGCTGTTGGTCGAGCAGCATAGGGATGAAGTAGATGCCTGGCTCGATGGTGATGACCTCATCAACCGCAAGCTTGCCCTTGAAGCGCATGTTGGCGAACACAGGCAGCAGCGGCTTGGCATAGGGGCAGGGGAGGCGTTCGCCCCCGACATCGTGGGTTTGCAGACCGAGCAGGTGTCCGAGTCCGTGGGGAAAGAAAATTTTGCTCAAACCACCAGCAATCGCCTCATCACAGCTCACGTCACGCAACAGCTGGGTCTCGATCAGCAGGGTCGCAATCTTCTCGTGTGCCTGATAATGCAGATCGTAGAAGGGCACATCACTCCTCGCGGCCGCACACAGCTCTTGCTGAACACGTTCCATTGCCTGCAGCAACTCGACGAAGAGGGGAGGGGCGGCTTTGCTTGTCCACGTGCGGGTTACATCAGCGGCATAGCCACGCACGCTGGCCCCGCAGTCAGCCAGTAGCACCTTGCCGTTACGCAGATCACGACGCTTGTGTTGGTAATGCAGCACGGCAGCCTTGTCGTCGAGGGCAATGATCGTCGGATAGGGCAGTTCGTCGTCTGTCTGTCGGGTAGCTTGCAGGTAGGCGAGGTGCATGGCAAATTCCGATTCCCCAGCGACGAAGCACTCGTGTAGGCATGCGTGGCCGCGTCTGGCAATGCGGTTAGCGGCACTGATGCAGGCGATCTCATACTCGCTCTTGAGACTGCGAACCGCGTCAAGACGGGATCGCAAAGGTTCAGGATTGCGGTCAATGTGCTGGGGTAGCCACTCGACCTCAGGCCCGATCCAGGCCGTATGCGATTTACGCAGTGTGGCAACGAGATCGTCGCTGCTGGCGATGGTAAAGTTGTCAGCCCAAAAAGGGTCAAGCACCACCTCGTCATCAATCCAGTAGTTCGGCTGATCACGCAGAAAAAGCACAGGCCGCTCGTCACCACGCACTAGCAACGTGTGCCCTGTAGTGCGCAGCGGACACCAGTGGCTGAAGTGCGGGGTCGGTTTGAAGGCAATGTCTCGATCGTCGGCGAAGTATTGCTGGGCCGTGCCCGCGTAGATAGCCAGCGCATCGTAGTTTTCCGCCTCTAGTGTTGCGGCAGTCGTTTTGCGCAGACGTGTGATGTGTTGCTGAAAAACATGTGCTTCGGTCAAGCTTAACCTCCTGTGCTGTGCTTGCGCAGCAAGCGTGGTGTTGAAAACTGTAGCATTTCTAGTTACCGAAGTGTAGCATATTGCCCCTCGTCGTCTCGTCCAAACCTGGAAAGGTTGTCGTGAACAATTCACCCACGGCTGTTCTCAGTGGCATCAAGACATACCTCGCAGGGGTGCGTTGGCTGCGGCAACACCCACGCTATATTTTCGTGCTGTCCATACCCACGTTGCTGGGCTTGCTCACTCTAATTTTCATGCTGGGTTTACTTATCGGTAATTTTTTCGCCATCATGGACGGCATTATGTTTGCGCGTCCCGACACGTGGCTGCTTGTGCCACTCTACTGGGTTTTGTATGCACTGCTGGCGGTGATTTTGTTTCTATCGAGTTTCGTGCCGCCACTGCTGGTCAGCTGTGTGCTGGCTGCACCTTTTTACGAAATCGTATCCTGTGCGGTGGAGCGCGAGCGTTACGGCAAAGTTGCGGAAATTTCGTGGCTGCAAACATTGCGGACGATGGTCGAGGAAGTAAAGAAGGTGAGCTTTATTCTGGCCCTCACCCTGCTGGCACTGGTCATTCCTGGTTTGAATGTGCTGGCGTTGTTTATTCCTGCATTTTTGCTCGGCTGGGATTTTTGTGACTATCCGCTGGCACGACGTGGCTGGAGTTTCAGACGGCGGCTGCGCTTCGTCTTTAAAAATTTTTGGCGGGTCACAGGTTTTGGTTTGTGGCTGATTATTCCCGCGCTGCAATTTGTGCTTGCACCGCTGGCAGTTGCTGGAGGAACACTCTTGACCATCGGCGTGTTGGATGATGCTGATGATAGCGATAGTAAACTTAATGCGGAGAAGTAGTTATGAACAAGGAGACAGCCGCGACGCAGAACAAGGCAACAACTGTGGCGCAGAGCAAGGCGCTCAGCCATGCAGTGGCCACCATCGAGAAACAGTTTGGCAAGGGCTCGATCATGCGTCTGGGCGATACCATGAACATCGAAGACATCGAGGTGATCCCCACAGGTTCGTTGTCGCTGGACATCGCCCTCGGCGTGGGTGGTATTCCACGTGGTCGCATCATCGAAGTCTTTGGGCCTGAATCGAGTGGCAAAACCACCTTGACACTGCACATTGTCGCGGAAGCCCAGAGGAAGGGCGGAGTTGCCGCGTTTGTCGATGCTGAACATGCACTTGACATCGGTTATGCCAAAAAGATCGGAGTCGATCTCGAAGCCTTGCTAGTTTCACAACCAGACACAGGCGAGCAGGCGTTGGAGATCGTCGACATGCTGGTCAATTCAGGCTCGGTCGATTTAATTATCATTGACTCGGTCGCCGCACTGACTCCCAAAGCCGAGATCGAAGGCAACATGGGCGATCATCACGTCGGTTTGCAGGCACGTCTGATGTCACAAGCATTGCGCAAACTGACGGCAACGGTATCACGTTCGAGTTGCACGATTATCTTCATCAACCAAATGCGCATGAAGATCGGGGTAATGTTCGGCAATCCAGAAACGACGACAGGTGGTAATGCCTTGAAATTTTACACCAGCGTGCGTCTTGACATTCGTCGGATTGGTTCGATCAAGCAGGGTGAAGAACTGCTCGGCAACCGCACACGGGTGAAGGTGGTCAAGAACAAAGTGGCTACGCCATTTCGGGAAGCCCAGTTTGACATCACCTTCGGTCGCGGGATCTCCACCATCGGTGATGTGATCGATCTTGCTGTAACCAAAGAGATAATTGCCAAGAGCGGCCCCTGGTTTTCCTATGGCGAACAGAAGCTGGGGCAGGGGCGGGAAAACGCCAAGAAATTTCTCGAAGAACATCCCGCCCTGCTGCATAAACTAAGCGACCAGGTGCGCAAAGCTTATGGCCTGGCCGCCGCCAAGAAGAAAGACACTCCGCCCTCCACAGGCAAGAAGGCACGGCTGTTGAATTAGTTTTTTTTAGCTGCCACCGCCTGGTGGTTTTCGTTCAGGGGCCTTGGCTGCGGTGCGCTGCCCCTGGCACAATTTAGGTGCGCCGAGCTGGTCGTCGTGCGAGGCAAGGATGTGCCACAATTGCAACTCTTGCCGCCGTTGTCAGTTGCACAGTAGCCGACAAAAAATTGACACCGCCGTCAACTTGCCGATGCTGTTTTGAGTTAGAATTTTGGCGCACATCCGTCCTGTTCCCTGTCGTTACGGAGATGGCATGTTTTTTGCTCATGCTTCCAGTGAAGAGTTGTTCTCGGAAAAATTTAATCAGGGAGAGTGTGGTCATGACAGCTGTAGAAAACCTAGATTCGCTGGAGTGGATTCAAAAGTTGCCGATCGGGATTGCCATCAGGGATTTGGAGACGCAGTTTATCCTGCAAACTCTGAAACATCACAATGGCAATCGTACCCACGCGGCGCGGACACTGGGCATCAGCCTGCGCACGCTGCGCAATCGTATTAACGAACTAACCAGTCGTGGTTTTGCTGTCGCACCACCCCTGCCTCGTCGTCAGGTGGAAGTGACCGGCAATGATGTTACCGGCGAAAACAATCCCACGATGTTACGTCTCTGAGGCTGGTGTCGCGCCGAGCACGTGGAAGCCGTTGTCGACGTGAATCAACTCGCCACTGATTGCAGACGCGTAATCGCTGAGCAAGAACGCGGCGGTGTGCCCGACATCCTCACTGCTCAAAGTGCGGGTGAGGGGGGTCACAGCCGCGTTGCGTCGCTGCATCTCGCTGAAACTAGCGATGGCTGAAGCTGACAGCGTTTTCAAAGGCCCGGGGCTGATGTTGTTGACACGAATACCGCGCGGCCCCAACTCCGCGGCGAGGTAGCGCACCGCACTATCAAGAGCGGCTTTGCACACCCCCATCATGTTATAGCCCGCGATAACTTTTTCCCCGCCATAGTAGGTCAGGGTTACCACTGCGCCCCCGTCTGCCAGCAAGGGTGCCGCAGCACGGGCGACGGCGATAAGACTGTAGGCACTGATGTCCGCCGCAGTGCGAAAACCACTACGGCTTGCGTCCACTGTCGCACAGCGAATATCTGCGAGGGGGGCAAAGGCAATCGCATGCACCAGGAAATCAAGCGTATGCCATTCCTCCTGCACTTTGGCAAAAAAACTAGCGATACTGTCATCATCGCCAACATCGCAGGGATAGACAAAGTGCGGACGCAGATGATTGACAGCCTTGTTCACCCGCTGCTGCATCTTCTCACTGCCAGCCGCGTCGGGGAGGTAGGAAAAACCAAGCTCTGCACCTTCTCGCCGCGCCACTGCAGCAATGCCTGCTGCGATCGAGCGGGCATTGGCTACGCCCATGACGATGCCACGTTTACTTGCCAACATACCCATACCTGTCTCCTATCCAAAGCCGCTGCTCGTCTTCTAGCACAAAAAATTAAACCACTAAACATTGAAGCGAAACTCGATTATATCACCATCCTGCACGACATAATCCTTGCCTTCGGTGCGGATCAGACCCATTTCCTTAAGCTTTGCTTTGTTGCCAGCTTTTTGCAGATCTGACAGGGTGAAGACCTCAGCACAGATGAAGCCACGTTCAAAGTCCGAGTGAATTTTGCCCGCCGCCGCAGGCGCGCGTGTGCCCGCGGCGATCGTCCACGCCTTGATTTCTTTCAGCCCCGCGGTGAAGTAGGTCTGTAGTCCGAGTAAGCGGTAGGCGGCCGCGATCATGCGCTGTAAGCCTGATTCCTGTAGACCGAGTGCACTGAGAAATTCTCGCTGCTCAGCGGCTTCCAGCTGTGCCAGTTCGGCTTCAATACGCGCACAGAGGGTGATCGCCTGTGCCTGCGTGCGCCTTGCGTAGTCCTGCACCTGCTGCACCTGCGGGGAGGTGGTGGCAGGCTGCGCGTCGTCGACGTTGCAGACGTAGAGCACCGCCTTTGCGGTCAGCAAGTGCAACGCGTGCAGGACGATGTCTAGCTCCTTGTCCGTCCGAGGTGGGGTGAAGGTGCGGGCCGTGTGTAGGTTTTGCAGGTGTTGTTCGAGTTTTTCCAACATCTGCTGGGCGGCGAGCGCACTCTTATTGCCGCTCTTGGCAAGTTTGCGATACCTTGCCAGTGCGGTGTTGACGGTCTCGTTATCCCTGATAATCAGTTCTGCTTCGACCGTCTCCAAGTCTCGCTGTGGATTGACCGTGGTCTCGGTATGCACGACATCCGAGGCACTAAAACAGCGCAGCACATGCACGATGGCATCGACGCTACGAATGTGACCGAGAAACTTATTGCCTAGCCCTTCGCCCCGTGCCGCGCCCCGCACCAGCCCTGCGATATCGTGAAACTCAACCGTCGTCGGCACAATCTTGCGAGTTTCGATGTGCGTGGCAATCTTCTGCAGACGCGCATCGGGCACAGCAACCATGCCAACATTGGGGTCGATGGTGCAGAAGGGATAGTTGGCAGCCTCCACCGCCGCCGCGGTCAAGGCATTGAACAGTGTCGATTTGCCAACGTTAGGCAGGCCGACGATCCCACAACTTAAGCTCATGTCTCGCTCCTCATAGCAACTTTTTGTGTGGTGCAAAGCTTAGCCCAAGTAGGGTGTTCAACACAAGCACACTTGTGTCCGAGTTGTTAGTGGTGATGAATTATTTGACATGCCCTGCACCTATATGCCATAGTGCGCCGCAGTTCAGATCAGCAGTGGGGGGTGGTTAATTTGGCACGAGCAGTGGTGGTGTTGCTTAGCGCGTGGGTGGTCGTTGCCCAGCCAGCATCTGCGGCACGCTTGCATTTATCGCCGCATGTGCAGGCACGGCTACCCGACTCGCTACGGCAATCGCTGCAAAGAGTAGTTGCCACGTTCACCCAGCACACGACACGCATGCCAGAGGCACAGCTTTATTCTGAGCAAGTCCGATTGCTGCAGGAATCGCTGGTGGAAGCGGAATCTTTTGCTTTCGGATCGTTCTCGTATTCTTTTCGTGGCGGGCGGGGTGGACAAGCATCGGGTGATTTTATCGACACCACCCCGCTCAGCGATGGGCGTTTGCTGATTCGTTTTGGCGACGTGATGGGACATGACAGGAGTGCTGCTACGACTTCTTTCATGCTGCAAAAAATTATGCGCAGTCCCGCAGTTGCTCCGCTGCTCGATGCTGTTTACCGCGGCCAGCGAGGTCTCATCGATGCACTCGGCGTGCTGGAAACAGTGGTGCAGCAAGGCGACTTGACGAGCTTCAGCTACTACACGTTGACATCGACGCTGGTCGATCCTGTGAAGAAAACTCTTGGCACGCTGTTCGCAGGTAGCGACGCGTTCTATCTCCTGCGCAACACGGATACAGAGTTGCCCACCGTGGAAAAAATTCACCGCGAAGCAGCTAGCACCGTGTTCGTGTCGCTGCGCACCGCAGTCATCTCAGCTTTCGAAATCGCGGCAAAAGCCGAGCCTTACACGGTGAATTACCAGAGCGGCGACATTCTCGTCTATGTCTCCGATGGCTTGCTGGATAGACGCATGATTGCTGCGGAGACGGATGCCGATGACCTTAGAACGGGGTTGCCGCGTCTGCTGATCTCGGCGGTGTTGCTCAACAGAGACAGGGATTTTTCCAAAAACTTTGCCCCCTACCTGCACCGTGTGATCACCCGAATTAGCACCGCGGCAGAATCAGACGACTGTTCAATTTTGGCGATTAAGCTGCATTAGACACGGCACACCGCCCCGCCGCACCCAGCTGCGCTGCGCCGTGGCGCGCTACGCGCTACGCGGCTTTTTTGTAACGCTCGCTTTCTAGCTCGCTTCGCTCGCTACGCTGCTTTCTATATCGCTCGCTTCCTAGCTCATCGCTACGCGATGCTCTTTGTAACGCTCGCTTGCTAGCTCGCTCCTTGCCTCAGACCACTCGCTATTGCGTTCAAGCTTGCCCTTAGGTCTCTCTGCTTGTGCTCAAACCTCTCGGCTGTTGCCACACCTCTTGCCTACAGAGAGCTCCATGAACGGCAGGGAGAGACCGTTCGCTGCGCTGCGCCGTGGCGCGCGGCTTTTTGTAACGCTCGCTTTCTAGCTCGCTTCGCTCGCTACGCTGCTTTTTTGTAACGCTCGCTTCCTAGCTCGCTGCATGTTCTCAGACCTCTCGTTATTGCGTTTAGGCTTGCACTCAGGCCTCCCTGCCTACCATCAGACCTCTCGGCTGTTGCGTTCAGGCTTGCCTACCGAGAACTCCATGAATGGCGGGGCGAGGCCGTACGAAAACTCGACCATAAACATTGCCATATTGCGTTCAGTTTATTTTTTCGCACAAGGCATGTCCTTGCACCTATCTCAGGGCGAGTTTATCGGTAGGGCTGCGCCTCGCCAAGATAACGGAGGTACGGGCTAAGGTGGCTAGCTCCACTGCGCCGTGCCAAGATAACGGAGGCTGGGGCTAAAGTGGCTAGCTCCAGGTCTGCGCCGTGCCAAGATAACGGAGGTACGGGCTAAGGTGGCTAGCTCCACTGCGCCGTGCCAAGATAACGGCGGTCAGGGCAAAATTCAACCGCCTCTTTTGTTCCCTACCTTACGTCCGCTACGCACTGCCGCCATGATCTCTTCTCTGGGCACGAGATCGACAGGCAGCTCGGCACGACGCAGGTTGGCCTTATACAGGATTGCTCCTCGTAGCTTGGCATAGTCGAGGTCGGCTTCTTCGAGGTTAGCACTGGTGAAATCAGCTCCTTCAAGATTGGCATTCCACAGCGATGCTCCGTAGAGGTCGGCCTTGGTGAAGTTTGCCTCCTTGAGATTGGCGTAGGAAAAATTAGCGTGACGCAAGTTGCAGTTGGAAAAGTCCATGCGGGTCAGAATGCTGCGACGCATGTCTTTGCCTTGCAGGTCTTTAGTGCTGCTGAGCAGGTCGCTGACTTCCTTGCGTGTCAGTGCAGGGATGTTAGCGTTGCTGATGGTAATTTCTCTCGCCACACATTACCCCATCAACAAGCGTGCGATGTCAAGCATGCGATGGCTGAAACCAGTCTCGTTATCATACCAGGCCAACACCTTCACCATATGCCCATCTAGCACCTTAGTGGCAGGCAAGTCGACGATCGCCGAGGCTGGATGCCCGTTGAAATCGCCCGACACTAGCGGCTCATCAGCGCACTCCAATACGCCGCGCAATTCGCCTTGTGCCGCTTCCACCAGCATGGCGTTGACTGCCTCTGCTGTCGTTGCCTCCTCAACCTCAAACACAACATCGGTTAGCGACACGTTTGGCGTTGGCACTCTGACTGCCAGGCCATCGATTTTGCCCCGCAGCTCAGGGATTACCAAGCCGATCGCTTGCGCGGCACCTGTCGATGTCGGTATCATGTTCATCGCTGCAGCACGAGCACGACGCAAGTCCTTGTGCGGCAGGTCGAGCGTGTTCTGATCGTTGGTGTAAGAGTGCACCGTCGTCATCATGCCTCTGTTGATGCGCAGATGTTCGTGCAGTACTTTCGCTACTGGGGCGAGGCAGTTGGTCGTGCAGCTGCCGTTAGAGACTATGCGATGTTGCTGGGGGTCGAGGAGACTGCTGTTCACACCATAGACGACGGTTATGTCTTCTCCCTTCGCGGGGGCGGAAATCAAAACTTTTTGTGCACCGCCCGCAAGGTGCTGTTCTGCTTGGGCGCGCTGGCGAAAGATACCGCTGCACTCAAAAACAATCTCAACGCTACTGCCACGCCAATCGATCGCCGCAGGCTCGCGTTGAGCCGACACGGTGATCGCTTTTCCGTTCACCGCCAGCCCCCCTTCTTGCACAGCCACCGTGCCCGCAAAACGTCCATGCACGCTGTCATATTTGAGCAGATGGGCAGTGATTGCAGGGTCGCTCAAGTCGTTGATGTGCACGATCTCGATATCCTGCTGGCCGTGAGCCGCGCGCAAGATGCCGCGCCCGATACGACCGAAACCGTTGATGCCTACCTTGATCGCCATCGCTCCTCCTTATCTGGGGTTACAGCTCGGAAACGGAATAACCTTCGCATCCCTGCGTTGTCCCGCGTGTTCACCTCGCGGCACTTGCTTTGACTTGCCATCCTGTGGTTCCAGCATCGCCGTCTTCACCACCAGTGTCGCGAGGCTGTTGCCGTCGAGCAACTTGCCCGCGGCCATGCTCACCCTGACCAGATGTGCAGTCCTCACGTCAAGTTCAGGCAGTGCTGGCAACCTGTCGATGCCTAGAACCTTGCGCACCCGCACAACCAGTAACAAAGCTGCATCAATGTGGCCGCGGTGCAGATACATGCGTGCCAGCAGCGTGTAGAGATCTTGCAGCACCATGGCACGGCCCTGCTGTCCGCTACGTTCAGGCTGCTTGCCGCGCGGCTGTTCGCTAGGCTCAGGTTGCTTGCCGCGGGTTTTCTTCTTGCCGCGTGCTTGTGTGCTTATAGAATCTTCCAACGTGGCAACGACAGCTTCCAACTGCGAAACCGCGGGGGCAAAGTTACCTAGCCGCCACTCTAGCGCTATTCTAACGAAGCGTGCGAGCAGGCCTCGTGCCAGCAACACCCGCAGGCAGCTCCAACTCCGCTCGGGCAGGGTCGAGCCGCACAAGTAAACCAGCGGGCCGAGCAGCAGCCCCAGCAAGAGCAATAGCATGCTCAGCAGCAAGTCCTTGTTAACTCTATAGAGACATACGATGAAGTTTCTCACTGCGACCACACCCACTCAGCGTCTCACGCAAACGCATCGGTCACTTAACCTTTTCAAAGCCAATAGACAAGACCTCTGACGAATTCAAACCCGGATATTTTCGTATTCGGCAATTGCTTTGCGCACTTCCGCCGCACTGTAGTTGCGCACCTGCTTGATTTGCTTGAGTTCCTTCTTGAGCAGACCGTAGCTGCAAGCGGCTTCGTTGCGCAGGTGATGTTGCACTGCCTCTCGCACGGCTTCCCAGCGATCAGTTTCCCCTTGGTCGTTGAGCGATACCAATGTATCGGGCTGCTCTGCCAACTTGCGACGGAAGCGCGCCACGAGCCACCTGTCGATAAACCACAACGACCCCCCACTACTGACCAAAAAAATCAAGGCCAGCAGTGCGCTTAGGGTTAGGTAGTCGATACCTTGCAGTGGCAAGAAGCACAGCAGCGTGAGTAGCGCGGCAGGCAACAGTGCCAAGCCGATATTTTTGAGTGTCAGTTTGCGGCGACGGCGCACAAAGCTCAGCAGAGCAGTGATCAGCATGGCAATGCGTTCACTGTGCAGTTCAATATAGCCAGCGAGGTTGTCGAGGCGATGGCGTGGGGCGGAAAAAATACCCGCCTTGATAGCGGCGCGTTGGTTGTGCAGTAACTGCATGAAGTCCTTTTCCGCTCCGTGTTGACGGGTGTTGTAGATGCTGTCCGACCAGGTGATGTGGATGGCAGGAATGTCCTTACGTCCCGTCATCTGTGACAAGTTCCAGCACAGTGTGCCGTAAACTCGCAGCAAATCGTCCATGCCCGCGCATTCGTCGACACGATTGAGCACGAACATTACCCGATCCTCAAAACTTTTGCGCGGCAAGGTTTCCCGCAAACTCTGGTAGACTTCACGGACCGTGCCTGCCTTGTGGGGGTCGAAGATAATCAAAACTAAATCAGCAATCTGGGCTAGATCGCCAATTACCTCTTGGTAGTCATAGCCACGATCCTTTTCGGAGACGCTGTCAAGCATGCCAGGCGTATCGATCAGGGCAAGATTGTGGAGGTTCTTCGTCTTGAGTAGTTTGAGGCGAAAATGGGCGGAGAAGCGTTTACCGAAGGTGCGAAAGCCCTCAAAGGGATATTGCGGATCGTTAAGCAATACCTGCCCATCACGCATTACCACCTCTTCCTGCTGGGTGGAGGCAGGATGTGCCGTGATGACGGTGAACGAGTCATCCGTCGGAGCTTGCCCTGTTGCCTGAATGTCGGCCCCGACCAGTTCGTTGATCAGTGTTGATTTGCCCGAAGAATAGTTGCCGATCAGCAGCACGACTGGCTTCCACTTGATGTTGCTTTCCAGCGGTACCTGGGTGTAGCCGTACTTCAACGCCAGCGGCGAAAGCTTATCCTGCACAATATCGACCAGCTCGCGGCGCAGTGCTTCGAGATAGTTGCGTCGATAATCATCGTCAATCTTGGCACCTGCATGCGGTGCGGAAGTTTCTGTCGCCTTGCCCACTACCTCACTCCTCCTTAATACCCATATCTACAAGATACCCTGTCCGTGCCCAATCTGCCAGAATGGAGGTGCACTGCTCGGTAGGCAAGAGGTGGGGGCAACCGCCAAGAGGTCTGATGGCAAGGACACCACTTATCGCAAGTCTCCGTTATCTTAGCCCCCGCCTCCGTTGTCTTGGCAGGGAGCAGACCTGCCGAGAAACTCTCCCCGAACGGGTAGTAAGCACATGCTCTTGTCTGAAAGCATAATCTAACAGCAATATGGCAGTATTTGCGGTCGAGTTTTCGCACGGTCTCTCCCTGCCGTTCATGGAGCTCTCGGTAGGCAAGCCTGAACGAAACCGCGAGAAGACCTGAGAACAAGCCTGAACGCAATGGCGAGAAGCAAAGACCTTCCTTAGCACGTGCCACCGTTGTCTTGGCGAGGCGCAGCCCTACCGAGAAACTCTCCCCTGAAGTAGGTGTGGCACATGCAGGGAGGCTTGGGGGCAAGCCTGAACGCAATCGCCGAGAGACCTGGGGGCAAGGATACCACTTAGCACAAATCTCCGTTGTCTTGGCGAGGCGCAGCCCTACCGAGAAACTCTCCCCTGAAGTAGGTGTGGCACATGCTTTTATCTAAAAGCATAATCTGACAGCAATATGGCAGTATTTGTGGTCGAGTTTTCGTACGGCCTCACCTCGCCGTTCATGGAGCTCTCGGTGGGCAAGCCTGAACGCAATAGCCGAGAAGTCTGATGACGAGCCCGAACGCAGTAACGAGAGATCTGAGCGCAAGCAGCGAGGGAGCGAGGAAGCGGCAAAAAAGCCTCGTAGAGCGAGCGTTACGAAGAGCCGCGTAGCGCAAGGAGCGAGGGAGCTAGAAAGCGGCAAAAAAGCCTCGTAAGGCGAGCGTTACAAAGAGCAGCGCGCCACGGCGCAGCGCAGCGTAGCGCAGCGTAGCGCAGCGTAGCGCAGCGTAGCGCGGTGCGCACCCCGGAAACAGTTACTCGACCTCGACCTCCAGGAAAGCATACTTGAGATAACCACGATCTACCTTACTTTCCTGAAAGGCGGATATAAGGTATTTACCCGCGGGCAGGGGGACAAGCAGATGCCCCACGGGACAGCCCTCTTCATCATCTTCATGCTCATAATTATAATTATCTTGCTGCCCTATGTCGCAGGGAATATCATTGACAACCTTGCCATTGTCAGGCAGCCGTTTCAGCCAGACAAAGCCTTTCTGGTGGAATACGACTCCATCAGCACCCCGTGTCTCAATCCTGCTTATGAGGAACCTTATATAGTAACCATCGGCCACCCGCAGGCCGTGTGTCGTTAGTGATAAGATTTCAATTCCTCCTCGGCTAGCTCTAGACCTGATGAAAGTCGCATCGCTGAGGTAGGTAGTCGCACTGCCGATGGTAATGTTCTTATCTTTGGTCGTGCCATATTCACCAGTGTCAGGCTCGACAACACGAGCACGCAATTTACAGGCAGTCGTGGGTGCCGCGGTGCCGCCGTCGATACGATAGATCCACACATTCAAGAAGCTACCCACCCTGCCATTGACAGTGTTGCCCCCTAGCTGGTTGCCATCTTCATCAGTACTACTACTTTCGCCAAACAGACGAAAGCCAGCGCAATCATGCAGAGTTATGCGCATCTGTTCGTTAAGTTCACCAGCTATGTCAAGCCGCACCTCGAACGGTTCGTTTAGTTTTATGCCGTCTGTATTGCTAGCCCCACGCACGTTGATCAGCCAACCATCGCTGCCGTCGCTTACGGTGGTGGTCGGTCCCGATGCTGAAAGTTTTTCCATTTTGCTTTTCAGGGAGGTTATCTCGTTGCGTAATTCTTCATTTTCGGCATCTGTAGGAGTGTTGGTCGGAGTTGGCGTAGCAGCCGGATCTGGAGTTTTCCTTTTCTCTCCACAACTGATCGTCAGCAGAAAAATCAACCATCCATGTTTCATCAGGTAGATCCTTTCGGTAAAATTTAAACAACTCAGCTGCAGGAGACATCGGCCGTTTTTTTTTTGCTTTAGCTTGGTTTGTAATTTTGTCCGTATTTTTTTGTAAACCACCAATATGTTGGCTGAATTTTTTAGCCCCGCCCTTCATGGAGCTCTTGGCTTCTAAAATTCAGCCACGGTCCTGGCCAGTTCTTTGGCATGCCCTGTGTACGTGGCTGGGGTTAGGTGCTGTAATTTCTCGCGATCAGCGGGAGGGAGGTTGGTCAGTGAGGCGACGTAAGCACGATACTGGGCTGCGGTCAATGTTTGCCCGCGGCTAATTTTTTTCACCTCTTCGTAGGCATCGCGGAGATTATTTTTACGCATAATCGTCTGCACCGCCTCGCCGAGCACACCCCAGTCTCGTGCAAGCGCCTGCTCGACTGCCACGTGGTTAAGTTCCAGCCGTGCCATGCCACGCAACACTGAAGTGCAAGCGATCAAACTATGCCCCAACATCGTGCCTACTGCCCGCAGGACGGTTGAGTCGCTGAGATCGCGCTGCAGGCGTGACACTGCCAATTTTTCGCTGAAATGCCGCGCTGAGGCATTGGCAAGACCAAGATTGCCTTCGGCGTTTTCAAAATCAATCGGGTTCACCTTCTGTGGCATCACCGAAGAACCAACTTCGTCATCGGTCGTCTTTAACTTGAACCACGAGAACGAAACATAAGCCCACAAGTCCTGACACAGACCTTTGGTGATGGCATGGATGTGGCTAAGGCGATCACAGATAGCAATCAAGGCATCGTGGTCTTCGATCTGCGTTGTCAGCGGATTGAAGGCTATCCCCACCGTCTCTTCGACGAAAGCACGACTGATGGCAGGCCAATCGAGATGCGGAAAAGCAATGTGCAACGCATGATAGTTGCCAGTCGCGCCGTTGAGCTTGCCATACAGTGGCAGATTGTGCAGCAAACGCAATTGCCGCCGCAAACGCATACAGAAAACAGCCAACTCCTTACCCATAGTCGTCGGACTAGCAGGCTGACCGTGCGTGTGCGCAGGGATAACTACTTCCGCCCAAGCAAGTGCTAGTTTCTGCAAAGTTTCGACCACCCCTTGCCAGCGCGGCAACAGACAACGTTGCAAGGCCGCCTTGAACAGCGTGGCAAAGGCGAGGTTGTTGATGTCTTCAGAAGTCAAGCCGAAGTGTAGATAACTGACAAAATCGTTAGCGGGGAACTGCCGTTCAAAATGCGCCCGCAAAAAATACTCCACCGCCTTCACGTCATGCGCGGTACGCTGTTCGATTTTTTTAATTTCCGCCGCCGCCTCAGGCGGAGGATGTTGCGCTAACGCTTGCACTGCGCGTGCTTGCACGGTGGTCAGGATACCGCCCACACGACCGTTGAGGTGCAACAACCACAGGCACTCAAGGCGCAGGCGCTGGTCGATGAGTGCACGCTCACTGAAAAACTCACGCAACGGCGCAGTGACCGCGGCATAGCGCCCATCGAGAGGAGAGAGGCTGTCAAGATAGCTGTTCACACGTTATCTCATCTGCCGCTCACCTCCTTACCCCATCCACAAGTATGGGGCGAGCCTTTTCTGCCCGCCGCGCGGCAGGCATTGCCACAACCGCACCCCGCGTCAAGAAGCCTTATCCATGCCATTATCACCGCCGATAGATTACCCGCACCGGCACGCAGCGAAAGCCCAGTTCACGCCGCAGCCGATTGGCGAGATAGCGTTGGTATGAAGCTTCGACGGCATCAGGCGCGTTGCACTTGATGACGAAGGTGGGGGGTTTGGTCTCTGCTTGCACCGCGTAATAAAACCGCAGCCTTTTGCCATGACAGAGGCGGTGCGTATGGCGGGCGGTAATGTCAGCAAAGGCGCGGTTAAGTGCGGCGGTAGGAATTCTTTTTTGAAAATCGTCGCACAAGCGTGCCACCCACTGCTTGATGGCGCTGATGCGAAAGTTAGTCAGTGCTGAAGTCGTAACAACCGGCACGTAATCAGCCCACGGCAATGCTGCAGTTAGGCTCTGACAGATGCGATCATGTGCCGCAGGCGAACGATCATCGCACAAGTCCCACTTGTTAAGCACAACCAGCACAGGCCTGCAATGCTCCAGCGCCCGTGCCACCAGCCGCACATCTTGCTCCACCACACCCTGCACGACATCGACGACGACGATGACCACCTGCGCCGCGTTGATGGTCTGTAAGGTGCGGGTCATACTCAAAAATTCAAGCTTGTCCCGTGTCAGGCGCACCTTGCGGCGCAAACCTGCGGTATCGGTCATCGTGTAGGAGTTGCTGGCAAAACGGTAGTGCCAATCAATACTATCCCTGGTCGTGCCCGCCACTGCACTGACGGTGGCCACAGTCATGCCTGCCAACCTGTTCAGCAACAGTGATTTCCCCGCGTTCTGTCTACCGACCACCGCAATCCTGATAACATTACGCGACGGTTTACTGCGGGTGGTAGGGGCAATATGCAACGCGGCCGTGATCGCCGCATGCAAGCGTTCTAACCCACGTCGTCGCAAGGCGCTGATAGCATAGAGTTTTTTCACCCCCAGTTCGTAAAAAGGCAAGCAGTGAGGTTCATCCTCACGATGATCGACCTTGTTGACGGCACAGATATACGACAGCCCGCGCCTGCGTAAGCCTTCCAGCAACGCCCAGTCATCCTTATGTAGACCGCAGTGAGCATCGAACAGCACGAGATAGAGATCGCTGGCGACAATGTCATTTTCGCTACTGAAACCAACCGTGTCGACACAGAGAAAAGGCGAAACCGCGGCCACGGCACAGTTACGATCGACAGTTACGCCTGGCTGATCGTAGACGATGGCCTTGCGGTAACCGATGAGACGGTTGAACAGCGACGACTTGCCCACGTTAGGACGGCCGACGATGGAAACTGTTTTGCCGCGTAGTGTGCGGTGCTGACGATGCATCGACCCCTCTTGCTTGACAAGATCTGCGCTCGTGATCCCTTGCCTTGCTATAGTTGCGCTAACTTTTTGCCGCGGCAATGAAGCCACCACCCAGCACTTGTGCGCCGTGGTAAAGCACTGCCGCCTGCCCCGGTGGTGCAGTCAAGGGTGCATTGAGATGCAGCAAGCAACCTGTGCGGCTGGTGTGCTCAACGCTACAGCCGACCGCCGCACCGTGATAACGAGTGACGACCTCCGCGTCGCCCTCGACAGGACGAGCGCTTAGCCAGCGTACGTTGCTCAGGCTAAGTTCACGTCGCTGCAAGGCCTCGCTGTCCCCGACGGTCACGTCACCACTGCGGCTGTCGATGGCAGTCACATATTGGCGTTTGTCGAGTGCCAAACCTAAACCTTTGCGCTGGCCGACGGTATAGCGATGCAATCCCTGATGCTGGCCCAACACTTCCCCACTCGCAGTCTTGAAATTGCCGCGGGCCGCGGGTACCCGATAGTTCTTCTGTAAGAACGAGGCGTAGTTTTTCTTGCCGACAAAGCAAATATCCTGCGACTCGCGCTTGTCGGCATTGATCAGTCCCGCCTCACGACCGAGTGCACGCACGGAGGTCTTGCTCAACGATTGCAGCGGAAACAACAGCCGCGGCAACCACTCCCGCCGTAAGCCGAAGAGAAAATAACTCTGGTCCTTGTCCTGATCAGCGGCACGGCATAGCACCAATTCACCCTCCCGCGTCTGCAAACTGGCATAGTGCCCCGTCGCCACCAAGTCTGCTTGCAGGGCATCCGCCTTTTGCATCAGGTGTCCGAATTTCAGCTTGCTGTTGCACATCACACAAGGATTGGGGGTGCGACCTTGAAAATATTCAGCAGCAAAATAGTCGACCACCTGCGTGCGAAATTCCCGCTCGTAGTTCAAGACATAGTGTGGAATGCCAAGCCGATCAGCGACCAGCCGAGCATCGGTGATGTCGGTGTGCGAACAACAACCCTTGCCACTCGTGCCGCCGTGCCAAAGTTGCATAGTTATCCCGATTACCTCGTAGCCCTGCCGACAGAGCAACAGTGCGGCGACGGAGGAATCAACCCCCCCTGACATCGCAACCAGCACGCGTTTTCTTTTCATCTTGACATCCTACAAGCATTCAGCGGGCGTTCGCATTATAGTCAATCACACCATCATTGCAATCACCCAAACACATCACTTCCTCGCTACCAGCTTGAGTTTGAACACTGACACCGTCAGACGGTGGGTGCGCTGCGGGTGAATGGTGAAGGTGGTGCTGCGTCTTTGCCGCGGCACGGCGGGGTTGGCAGAACTGATATAATGGACGAGGCGATAGCGACCGGGCAACAGCTGAAGCTCGGTGGATCTGGTCAGGCTGAGGTCATCGCTGTGCCCTTGCAACGGCCGCGTGATAGCTTCAAGGCGCAGCAGGTCGCTGAACTGGGTAGTGCTGTCCATGCGCCGCGGCTGGAGTTGCAGCCTACCGAGTTGCAATTCAACCTGGCGCAGCTGGTCGGGCAACAGGTGGGTCAGGCGGGGTGTCCCCTCAATTCCTAGCCGCACGGTCCTGCCCGTGAAAAAAATCTCGCCTGCCGTGGTGGTCAAAAACGGCGTGTCGGCTTTATCACGGTAGAGAGATACTGTCGTGGTGTTGGTGCAAACCCCGCGTGCCTGGCAGGCAGGGGTGACTTGCAGGCGGCGAGCATTGATAACTGTGCGCGCGCCGCGGCGCAGGGTGAGGGCTAGTGGTTGGCTATCGGGCATGAGGCGCAAGCTAACACGACCCGCGGGCAGTGGCAGTGGTTCATTGAGAGGCACAACTCTGTTGCCGTTGATGTGGGCGATGGCACGCGGCGCAGCTTGAGGCGCGTCTATATATAGAGTGGCGGGGTGAATAACTTTCTCTTCACCTTGTTGCAAATTGATCGCGGTGCGCATGCCGTTGAATTCAACCACATATTCGCCTGGCAACAGGTAAAGCCAACGACCGCTAAGCTGCGAGTCGGTAGCCGACAACAGGCCGTGCCGTGGGAAGACGAAGAAGCGCATATCGTGTGGCGCGGGGGCAACTTGCAGGGCGGCAAGAGCAAACTGGCGTTGCGTGCTGTGATGGTAGACGACGTTGAGTGGGGTCGTGCCGACCAGCAGTTTTTTGCGCGGCGTGAGCAGTAGTAGTGAAAACTTGTTGTGCAGGTGTTGGCGAGAGGAAGTTGTGGCAAAGCGCTGGCACTGCACGGAGAAGGCCGCCTTCGCCTCTGCCTTGTGGGGGGGCGTGAAGACGAGGTGGTAAGCCTGCAGATGCGTGGTGGTCGCAGCTTTGACGGTAACGAAGGTATGCGAGCAGTCGCCGAGCAGCAGATAGCGTGCGGGGACAAGCACTGCAGGGGAATTAAATCGGGCCGTCCGTTCAGCCACAAAGCGCAGCGGCGAGGTGGACATGACCCTGAAGATTTCAAACGTCGCGGCGTGCGGGGCGGTGACGAGCAGTTTGCCATTGCGCAGCGACTGTGCACAGGCACTGAGCGTGGACAGAAGCAGCAGCATGGTGTATTTGGCAGGCAACATCAGCTCAAACTCAACGCGTAGCGATGCGGAGAAGACACAAATTGTGGTAGTTCGACTATATGTTGTTTTATCGGATAGTGGTAGGATAGTATCAGGAACGGGGTGTGAGATGGCAAGGACCAGAGGCTCATCACAGCGCAGAGAACAGATCATCAAGGCTACGATTGATTGCATCGTCACGCATGGCTACCACAACTTCTCCATGCAGGATGTGGCGACGACTGCAGGGGTGAGCAAGGGCATAATTCACTACTACTTCCTCAATAAGGACGACTTAATGATGGCCATCCTTGACCGCAGTGCCATCGATATTGAGAACATGTTGATCGAGAACATGAGCGCGGTCTCCGATCCACTGCACAAGCTAGAGACATTCATCACCGTCTGCTTTGATGTGCTCCGCACCAAGAAGGAATACTATCAGGTCAATATGGACTTCTGGACCCAGATCAACCAGAAGGAAGCTGTGCGGCGGGTCGTCGCCCGTCATTACGAGAAGTTCCGCAGTGCCGCGGCAGAGGTGATCAGCAATGGCATTAGGCAAGGAGTGTTTCGAGAGCTTGATCCGAGAATATACGCCTCCTACATCGTGGCTACCATCGATGGCTTCAGCCTACAGTTTTTGTTTGATGCCGCGGTCTTTGACTATGACCACACCGCCAAGTCAGTGACCGAGATCATCATCGCTGGCTTGAAGAAAGGGGCAACACAATGAATTCAGCGGCAGTGCCGCGAACGGTCGCAGCCATCAACGCGGGCGACAAGCTCACCCTAACCCAGCAGCATGAGGCACAGCAATTGCTGACCGATCTGGAGTGCTGGCAACCGCTTTTTCGGCTGTTGGACAACAGGCTCAAAGACGGATCACAGGATGCTCTTGAAATTTTCCTGCACAAGATCGGGATTGAGATTAAATATCTCGCTGATCACGAGCGGGTAGCAAAACGAGCACGGGAGATCGTCAAGCGTTTTGGGGTTGATTTCACTTGGTTTCGCCTCAACATCTTGTCCGCCACCGAAGGCGACTGGCATCTAGAGGCTGACGTGCTCAAGGCGGTGTGTATGGAGTTCCGTGCCCAGCCAGATCGGGTGAAGTGCATGGAGAAGATCTGCTCCCTCTACGAGAAGAAAATCCCCGACGAGCAACTTTTGCAAAAGTATTACAGTGAGTTGCTCAAGATCGAGCCCAAAAACATCCTTGCCCTCAAGTATTACAAGGTGCTGCATTCCCAGAACTTTGACTGGGAGCGGGTGATCGATGCGCTGCGCAAAATCATGCGCTGGGGTAACCTTTCCGATGCCTACCGCTCGGCACAGGAGCTGGCTGCGGTGCATCTTTACTCCAAGAACGACCCACAGGAGGCGTTGCGGATTATGAAGAAGCACTGTGCCGACAGTCCGTTGGACCAATCAACAATTCTCTATGACATTCATTTGCGTTTGGGCAACGATCGTGAGTGTGTGCAGATACTAAAGCAAAAGCTCACTGCCGCGCGACATCCCGCGGCACAGGCGCAACTGCATATCCGTATCGCCGCCTTGCAAGAAAAGTGCGGCCATCTTGATGCGGCCCTGCAGGAATACGAGCAAGCATTTGAAAAAGACCCAGATCAGATAGAAATCATCGATAAGGTTATCAGCATCTGTCTGCAGCGGGATGACCTGCAGACAGTGCTGGATTGGTTGCGAAAGTTGGAGAACAGAGCGACGCAGCAGGCACATCGTGCCCGTGTGCGGCAACTGCGGAACGACCTTAAAAAACGCCTCGCAGAGTTGCAGGCTTCGGCGTGAATCCTGTCATCGTATGTTTGCAAAAAAATACAAAAACCGTATAATCCCACTATCGTTCGGTGCAGAGCGGCCAGAGTGACCAAGCAAACAACCATCAACGGCGAGATCAGCTTTAGCGGCATGGGTCTGCATACGGGACAGCAGTGCCATGTAGTGCTGTCGCCTGCCTCGGCACATACTGGTATCGTGTTGCGCAACCTCGACCGTCCTGACCAACCCACCTTTCGTGCCGACGTTGAGCATGTTTTGTCTACCAACCTGTGCACGGCGCTAGGTGGTTCAGCAGGCAACGAGATCATGACCGTCGAGCATTTGCTGGCGGCCTTGTTTGGTCTTGGCATCGACAACCTGCTGATTGAGGTTGGTGGTGGTGAAATTCCTATTTTGGATGGCAGTGCCTTGCCTTTTGTGGACAAGATTCATGCCTGTGGCCTCAGGGCGTTGCCTGAGGCGCGCAAGGGTTACGGGGTGCGGCGACCGCTGCGCTACCAGCAAGGCAACAGCAGTATCGAGCTTGCCCCAGCGGAGAGCCTGTCCTTTCACTGTCGCATTAGTTTTGACAACGCGGTGATTGGCACGCAGGAGGTTAGTTTTCGTTATGGGCTGGATGATTTCATGGACATCTGTCAGGCACGCACCTTCTGTCGTCTCACCGACGTGGCAGCAATGCGCAGCAGGGGTCTGGCACGCGGTGGCTCGCTGCAAAACGCAGTGGTAGTTAACGAGTGCGAAATCATCAACCCCGAAGGGTTGCGCGTCGAACGCGAGTTTGCCCGCCACAAGCTCCTCGACTTTCTTGGTGACTTGAGCTTGCTAGGGATTTTCGTGACGGGGGAGTTCACCCTCTCACAACCAGGCCATGATGTGAACACCGCCTTCGTGCAGCAGTTGTATCGCAACACAACTTCACACCTGCACGAGTTACCCCAAACCAGCCTGCCTTACTATCCAGTGGCAGCCGTCCAAATTTGATTTACCGCCTCGCCGTTCATAAAGCCCTCGGTAGGCAAAAGGTGGGGGCAACTGCCGAGAGCTCTGATGACAGGCAAAGGGGCTAGCAGGCAAGCCTGAACGCGATAGCAAGAGATCTGAGCACAAGCAGCGAGCTAGGAAGCGAGCGTTATAAAAAGCCGCGTAGCGCGTAGCGCGCCACGGTGCAGCCCTACCGAGAAACTCTCCCTTGAGTTAAGTGCAAGTACATGCCTTGTGCAAAAAAATAAACTAACTGAGGTATTGGCAATATTTGCGGTCGAGTTTTCGCACGGTCTTGCCGTGCCGTTCATGGAGCTCTCGGTGAGCAAGAGGTGTGGGCAAGCGCCGAGAGACTTGGGCGCAAGCAGAGGGGGCGCGCAGAGTGGCCTGAGAACATGCAGCGAGCTAGGAAGCGAGCGATACAAAAAGCAGCGTAGCGAGCGAAGCGAGCTAGGAAGCGAGCGTTACAAAAAAGCAGCGTAGCGAGCGAAGCGAGCTAGAAAGCGAGCGTTACAAAGAGCCGCGTAGCGAGCGAAGCGAGCTAGGAAGCGAGCAATACAAAAAGCAGCGTAGCGATGAGGGAGCGAGAAAGCGGCAAAAAAGCCTCGTAGAGCGAGCGATGCAAAAAAGCCGCGTGCCGTAGAGCGAGCGTTACAAAAAGCCGCACGCCCCGGAAATAGTTATTCGACCTCGACCTCCAGGAAAGCCTCATTGCGATGACTACTAATATCATCTCCCTCACTGAACTGTGCGGCTAATATGAGGTATTTACCTGCGGGTAGGCTGTTAAGCTGATGATTAGTGGGACAGCCCACATCAAATTCATAACCAACTTCATGCTCTATGTCGCAGAGAGGAGCATTGACAACCTTGCCATTGTCAGGCAGTCGTTTCAGCCAGACAAAGGCTTTCGAATGTGAATGGTATGAGCTTCCACCTTCCCATGTCTCAATCCTGCCCACGATAAACACTGTATAATAGCCATCGGCCCGCCGCAGGTTGTGTGTCGTCAGTGACAAGTTAACCTTGCCACCTGTAGTCTTGAAAGTCGCCTCGCTGAGGTTGGTGGTAGCACTGCTGATGGTGATGTCCTTCTCTTTGGTCGTGCCATATTTACCAGTGTCAGGCAAGACAACACGAGCACGCAATTTACAGGCAGTCGTGGGTGCCGCGGTGCCGCCGTCGACACGATAGACGTACATATCCAAGAGACTACCCACCCTGCCATCGACTTCACTGCCCCATAGCGGCTCGCCCTCGAGACCACTATCGGTGCTAGTTTCACCAAGCAGACGAAAGCCAGCACAATCATGCAGAGTCATCTCCATCTGTCTATTAAGTTCACCATCTATGTCAAGCCGCACCATGAACCGTTCGTTTAGTTTTACGCCACCTGTGTTACTAGCCCCACGCACGGCGATCAGCCAACCCTCGCCGTCGCTTATGGTGGTAGTCGGGCCCGATGCTGAAAGTTTTTCCATCTCGCTTTTCAGAGAAGTTATCTTGTCGCGTAATTCTTTATTTTCGGCATCCGTCGGAGTGTTGGTCGGCGTAGCAGCTGGATCTGGAGTTTTCTTCCCCTCCCCACAACCGAGCGTCAGCAGAAAAATCAACCATCCATGTTTCATCTGGTAGATCCTTTCGGTAAAATTTAAACACCTCAGCTGCAGGGGGCATCGGTCGTTTTTTTTTGCTTTAGCTTTGCTTGTGGTTTTGTCTGTATTTTTTTGTAACTTACCAATATGTTGGCTGAATTTTTGGAGGCGGCTTGGGGCAGGCAGAGAGGCCTGAGGGCAAACAAAGAGGTTAGGGAGCAAGCCTGAACGCAATAACGAGAGGCCTGAGGGCAAACAAAGAGGTTAGGGAGCAAGCCTGAACGCGATAGCGAGAGGCCTGAGGGCAAACAAAGAGGTTAGGGAGCAAGCCTGAACGCAATAACGAGAGGCCTGAGGGCAAACAAAGAGGTTAGGGAGCAAGCTTGAACGCGATAGCGAGAGGCCTGAGTGCAAGGAGCGAGCTAGGAAGCGAGCGTTACAAAGAGCGGCGCGCCACGGCGCTAGGTATGGTTGTTATTATTGGTGCGGGCTTCTGTGGTCTTGCTGCCGCGTGGGAGCTGGCGCAGCACGGCATCAAGGTTACCGTGCTCGAGCAAGATGAGGAGGTTGGCGGACTGGCAGGTAGCTTTGCTGTCGGCAACACACGGCTGGAAAAATTTTACCACCACTGGTTCACCAGCGACACCCACATCATGCAACTCATCACCGAACTGGAACTACAAGACAGGCTTGAACTGCGTGCCACTCGCACGGGCATGTATTACGCCCATAACTTTTTTCGTCTCTCCTCACCCCTCGACCTGCTGCGCTTCCACGCGCTGCCACTGTGTGACCGCCTGCGCTTGGGACTGCTTGTGCCACGTATGCAGCTGATCAGAAATTGGCGCAAACTCGAAGGCCTGACCGCCGCCGACTGGATAAGGCAGACGAGCGGTGAGCGCGTCTACCAAGTTGTTTGGCAACCACTGCTGCGCGGCAAATTTGGGGCGGAAGCGGACAAGATTGCCGCCGTCTGGCTGTGGAACAAGCTCAAATTACGTGGCGGCAGCCGCCGTAAGGATGGACGCGAACAACTCGCCTACCTGCGCGGTGGTTTTGCCACGCTTTCCGCCACACTTGCCGCGGCCATTCAAGCAAAAGGTGGTGAAATCAAAACCAGCACCCCTGTCCGCCGCCTGCTGGTGACCAACGGACAGGTGCAAGCCGTACTCACCGACAACGCCAGTTTTAGTGCCACCCACGTCATCGCCACCCCCGCGCTGCCCATCATTGCCGACCTGCTGCACGAACACGTGCCACATACCTACGAACAACGTCTACGCCGCATCACCTACCTCGCCAACATCTGCATCGTGCTAGAACTCAACCGCAGCCTCTCCGATCTCTACTGGATCAACGTCAACGACCCCAGCTTCCCCTTCGTCGGCGTGATTGAACACACTAACTTCGAGCCTGCCACAAGTTACCAACAACGCCACATCGTCTACCTATCACGCTACTTGCCCCCTAACGACCCCTTCTACACCCAGAAAGATGCCGAGATCGTGCGCTTCAGCTTGGGGCATCTGCGTCGCATGTTCCCCCGATTTAACGACGCTTGCCTCCTGCAATCCCATGTCTGGCGCGCCGCCTACGCCCAGCCAGTGGTCGAATGCCACTACAGCCGCCTACGCCCATCGACCCAGACACCGCTGGCCAATTTCCACATCGCCAGCATGGCACAGATCTACCCGCAGGACCGCGGCACTAACTATGCCGTCAAACAGGGACGTGAAACCGCCCGACTACTGCTACGCCTGCAATCAGAATAAATACGGCATAGGGCGCGTGCTGACGACGCGAAACGGGGTCTTCCTAGCCTCAGCCAAGAAAACCCCGACACGCTCAAGCTCAGACCGCCTAACGTGAAAATAATAAAGGTTTGATAACATTTAATGTGGATAAGACCGTGCATGCAGAAGAAAGTAAAAAACAGGAGTGAAAAAAATATCTTGCAACGGTAGAGCTTGAGAAAACCATGTTAGTATGACCTTTCATTAACAATGAGCTGGCCGACAGAAGCCCCGCAGCCGAAACGACCCGATGCGAAAGAAAACCAGCTCGGTAGTTCCGATAGCTACAACACTAAATCGCGGTTGTCAATGCATAAAAGTACTTTGGCCGTGCAGCCAATTAATTCGTTTGCTATTTTCTGAATACATGTGTAGAAAAATCACGTGTAATTTTATGGCATTGAGCAAAATTACAGAAAATCAGATAAATTTTTGCGATTTTCAGCGAAAAATTTTCTGATAATTTTTTTTCAAAAAAATTTCACCGCCAGTAATTTTATTCTTGCGGCGTTGCGGTATAATCGAAGGGATCGCTGAAATTTCGTCTAACCGATTGTTTTTATGAATGTCTTTGCATTTTGGCGGAGGAAGATCGCGGCGCTGCTGAAGGCAAAGGACAGCCCAGAGCGCCTGGCGCGGGGAGCAGCGAGCAGAGCTGTTGGCGGCTTAACTACGAATGTCTTTGCATTTTGGCGGGAAAGAATCGTACCGCTACTGAAGGCAAAGGCAAAGGACAGCCCAGAGCGCCTGGAGCGGGGGGCAGCGAGCAGGGTTGTCGGTGGCTTAACTACGAATGTCTCTGCATTTTGGCGGGAAAGGATCGTGCCGCTACTGTCGGAGCGGGGGGCAGCGAGCAGGGTTGTCGGTGGCTTAACTACGAATGTCTCTGCATTTTGGCGGAGGAAGATCGCGGCGCTGCTGAAGGCAAAGGACAGCCCAGAGCGCTTGGAGCGGGGGGCAGCGAGCAGAGCTGTTGGCGGCTTAACTACGAATGTCTTTGCATTTTGGCGGAGGAAGATCGCGGCGCTGCTGAAGGCAAAGGACAGCCCAGAGCGCCTGGCGCGGGGAGCAGCGATCGGGGTGGTCGTCGGCTTAACTCCGACGGTAGGGGTGCAGATGGCGATGGTGGTGCTGATCGCAGCCATTCCGAAGCTGAAGTTCAACGTGCCCATTGCCTGTGCGATGGTGTGGATTTCCAACCCGCTGACCATGATCCCCCTGTATTACTGCATGTATTGGCTAGGGGTGCTGCTGCTCAGCCGTCGTGAAATGCACTTCAACAAGTTCGAGACGACGGTGCAAGAGCTGATCGACTCCATCCAGAACGGCGAAGGTCTACTCGAATCGGCCTGGCGAGGACTGACAGGCATGTTCAGCATCGGCATGCATGTTGCCATGCCCATGTGGATCGGAGGGATAGTGCTCGGCCTCATCTCCGCCATCCCTACCTATATCGTCGTCCTGCGCGTGGTGCGTCGCCGCCGTGCTGCTGCCGCCGCCGCGTCCAGCTAGCTCAGCCATATCCTTGCCATCTGTCGTTGCGTTACGTGCATGGTGCAGTGCCGCGTCCAGCTAGCTCCGCCACGTCCTGTGTGCCTTGAATTTTATGCCTGCGTGTGCTAGGCTGCCGACCGAGCTGTGAATGAGGGGGATGCTTGGCGTGCCGCTTTGTTTTTTTTCTAATAATCTCGCAAATTGCCTTTGCCGCGGTCTGTGCGGCGCAGCAATCTCAACCACCACCCCTGTCCGAAGTTTATCAAGAAATTCTTATCGTCCCTAGTCAGCAAGAAATGCTGGTGCTCGATCGTTATCACCGCGCCTTCGATGCCGACGACATGGTAGCCAACGCCTTCTATGTTTTGCGTAACACCAGAATGCTGGAGCTGTTGCAAACTAGAAAAGAACTGAAGCGTTTTATTGGTGGCACAGCGCGCGCCCGCAAATCAGCCATGAACAAAAACCTGACCTTCCAGTTTCGGCAACGCACCTGTAATCTTTATCTCGAAAACTGCGACGCAAAGAGTATGAATATAGATGCCGAGATGCTCAACAACGAAGGTCTTGCCTCATTCGTGCGCAGTCCCCTCTACGAGTTGCATAAGGCAATTTTTGATCTCTACACCAAAGAAGTAACTTATGACGAAGACGAACGCATTAAATTGGTCTTTGGTCTCATTCATGTCAGCGCCTTACTGACTAAGCTCGATCGCTACATTCGCTGGTTTGCACATGACGTATGGCGCTACAAAAAAATTATGCCACTCGATGAATGTGCCAACCAGGACGCGGCGTATATCGTTTATCAACATGTCGGACGCAAAAACTGCACTGATAAACTACGCGCCGAAAGCGAAAAAATTATCTCGACATTGACCTGGTATCGCAGCCTGCTGATCGATCGCTATCGTATCCTTATTACGCAGGTGCGGTATGACTCTCGCAGCGATTATTTGTATAAACTAATCTATCGGCAGTTAGAGAAAATTGACTTTCCGGCCCACAAACAAAAACTTCTACCAACACCAAACTATCGCCGTCTACCCTGGCCAGCCAACTTTGAACGTCGCCTGCATGAGGCTTTAGCAGATTTGTCACAACGGCGTGATTTTCGCACCGTTTTTCCCGCTATCAACAATTATATCGACTTGGCTATGCTGAAAGCCTTGGCAGCAAACACAGCCATGTTGCATCGCTTGGGCGACGAAGTTCACTTTGATGCGCACAACAGCAAAAGCCTGCGCCAGCTAGGTAACGATGCCGAACTTTGGCAGCGCGCCCAGCAGCAGTTCGGGTATCTGTCGCCCGTGATTGATTTTGCCCAAGTTGAAGAAGATTTTCGCGCCCAGGCAACGACAACCGAGCAGCGCCGCCGTCGTCTGCGTCGGCTCAGTGATTACACGGCCGCAGGCTTGGGCGGAGTAGGTCTCCTTGCTTCGGTTAACCTGCCGCCATTGCTCAACAAAAAACCTCTGGCGGCGGCGCTCGCCTGGCTTGTGGGTGGATCGCTGTTGACGTGGAACGAACTCAACGACCTGCGACGCAATCGCCACACAACGGCAGACGTACTAGATGGCTACTTTGGCAACGGTCTGACTCAGTACAGCTGGGAAGAAGTCCATGCCGCGCAAAAGCTCAGGGATAAAGACGCGTTAAGCCTTACGCTTAGTGGACTGTTGCTGGGCGTGGATTTATTTTTTCTCAACAAGCTGACCAACGTTTTGGGCAGACTGCATGCACGCGTATTGGGAGAGAAAAACCCCCTGGCTATGTCTTTGCGTCAACGCCATGAGCGCGCAACCTATTGGTTACGGCGCAGCGTCGGTAGTAAGGCACGCGTCTTTAAAGCTGTGCTGTTGGGTGAACATCTTGAATACTACAGCCGCAATCCACACATTAATCGTGCCTTGCGTTTTCTCAGCCGTGAATGGCGTTTACCACGACGGGTGTTGGACAAGACGCTCTTTCAGCTCATCTCCAAAGAAAAACTTGCCGCGGCAATCCGCAAACGCACGCAGCATAGTGATTTTATTCCCTATCTTGCTTCTTCAACGGTGGTCTCGTTGACACACCTAACCTTTGCCGAGTGGCGACTATACGGCAACGATATCAAGTATAATCTCGATAGGGTGGCAGTCGATTATATTTCCAGTATTTTTTTCTCGTTCATGCTAAGTTGGATTAATTTTGGTGAAACAAAGACCATCTTCGCAGGACTTTTTAAAAAAACACGCCAGAACCAAATGCACTTAAGCCTAAGGCAGCGAGCAGGAATTTTTAAAACACAATTTTATCGCACCCTAGGCGTTGGTTTTATCGGGATATTCCCCGCGGTATCACTTATCGAACTTAACCAACTCCGCAGGGGCAAGAAGACTACCCGTGAGGCGCTGCGCAACATCATGGGCATGTCGGTATTCGGGGCGGCTTACATCTCAACGCTCTCCAACCTCAGGGTGCAGTTTTTGCGGGAGGTGAGCCGTGCCCTCGAAGGACGCAAGGGTTTGATGCTAGTGCTGCATAATTTCAACAGCTTGTTCGGACAGTGGGTATGGGTCAAGAGTAAAGATGCGAGTGGTGCGTACAAAAATGGTGCAGTGCACGGCAAAGAAGAGTATTATCTGGTCAAGGGGGTGACGGCAAGCCCTGAGCGGAGCTATCTGTTTGATTTTATGAACAAAGATAAGCATCCGGCCGTCAGTTTGCAGTTGCCCGAACGACTTGAGGAACATTATCGTTAACTTGCTTGTATATGTCATGAGACTTATCGTTGTCGCACTAATATTCTCCAGTGGTGTTGTCGCCGCTAACAGCGAGAGCATGTCGGCTCGGCGGGAAACATTGCTGGCGCGTTATGCGGCTATCTTTGCGGCGCGGACTGTGTTTGATGAGGTGCAGGTGGCGAAGTTGGAGACAGACACCCGCAGTTATTTTTACGAACGGGAGGCAGCAGAGGCACAGGGTGAAGACAAGACCTTGCATCGCCTGCACGCTAAGCTGCTACTTTATCTCAACTTTTTCCAAATCAACATCAAGGCTCGCGGCCAACAACTGTCCGATTGGAACTACTATCGCCTGATGCTCGATGCGATACGAGCTGTCGATCATCGCTATCTGGTTATGACAAGCGATACGGCGAGGCATTACTACGATTTACTGAGGGATGCCGCCACCGCCCACCTGTGGCGTGCTGTGCGTGTGTATCAGAAATATTTTCCATTCTTGCGTTGGGAGCTCTGCACCCGTGTTGAGGCCAACTGTCCCCAGCAGCTAGGTCACGAGGGCTGGGAAACAATCGAGTCGGTGGTCGCGGTTTTGAATATGGCCGTCGATCGTCTCAACGCTAAGGTTGAGCATTTGAATCATGTGGCGACATCGCGTTTTTTAGCGAGCAATACCGCGGTCTATCAGCAGGCGCTGCGAGATTATCTGCACACCTATGAGGAATTATTGGCTGAACCTTACGGGGGGTTATTGCTGATGCTGGCTGAACGGCAACACCGCAAGCTGTTAGCGACACCTACACCTTTCAGCAACCACACCTTAGCACGACTCAAGCCGGTCGATGTTGAGACGGTGCGTGGTTTATTCGCCAAGATAGCCGAACTGTTCACGGATCGTTTTGAAAAACTCAAGCTGTTAGCTGAAGGGCGTGACAGAAAAGCACTGCTGTATTTCCTGCTCAAGTATCATCGCCAAGTAGTGGCTGAATTTTTGATCAACTACCCGCGCTTTTTCGACGTTATCAACTACTATCTTGATTTGGTCAACAACGAGTACGGTCTTCTCAAAAAACGCACCGCAGCGGTAAGGCGTGATAATGGTTTCATTATCGCAGGCGGTGTGGGTTTGTCGTATGCCGCGTTGCATCATTTTTTTCGCTTTAGCAAAGGGCAGGTGTTGTATTTTGGCGCACTGGCTGGCGGGGCCGCGGCGACAGGCTATGTTGCTTGGCGGCAGAAATCGCTCGTCGATGTCTTTACCTTACAAAAACATGTGCAGGCAATGCACGACTCACTGGTTATGCAGCAGTCACGCGATCTGCTGCATGTCTTGCATCAGTTAGGGCAGCTGGCACGAGTGCGTAGTGACGCGTTATTACAAGGTAGCATGCTGACCGTATATGCGTTGTTTTTTGTGCGCCATTTACGCAAAGCGTGGAGTTACCATCAGCTAAAAAATTTGGGCAACCAGGCAAGCATACTGGCGGACGGGATTGATGTTAGCTATCAGGGCTTCGACTTAGGCAAGATTGGCGCGGCCATCGAGGCTTACCCCGACAACCTACGTGAACTGCACATTACCAAGCGCCTCGCGCTGGCGGAAGAGTTATTCGGTAGTCATGAGAATTTCACTAAGTGGCTGAGAGAGGTCGGCACAGTTACGGATATGGACGATCTCAGCAGCGAACATATTGAGGAACTGTTGCGCATCAGCTCTGAACTACAAGACATCTTTGCGCCGACAACTACCAATATCAAAGAAATTACTGCTCGTCTCGGAGAGGACTACAATGCCAAAACGGTCGGGAATGATCTCGACAAAGTTAGCTATTTTATCTACCGCCTGTTCGACATCCGTGTGCACGGCGGCAACATCCCACCTTCCAGATAAGCGCGGTGATTCTCGTCTTTGCAGAGAGCTGTAGGGAGATCTAAGCCAACCTCGCAATCAACCTTGACACGTGCCCCCGCGCTTGCTAGAGAGCCGTGCATCTAACAACGGTGGGAGAGTGTTGTCGATGCGTGTCTTTTGTGTGCTATGGTTGGCGCTGGTCTCGCTCTGTGCCTATGCTGCTGAATCTGGCTTTGAGCAGTTGCGGAACAGCTACGAGCGATTTTTTACCGCGCGCTATGCGTTGGAGCAGGATTTTCCTTTCCGCCTCATCAGTGTGCGTGATCGGCTAGTGCCGATTACCCCCAACACCGATGTCATGCAGCCGCTGATGGCGTTGCGCGCGGCGGACTTTGTGGCGCGGGAGAAGGTCAATGCCCTGCTGACCAAATCTTTTTTGCCGCTGCTCTACAGTATCACCACGGCAGAGCGTGGCGATGCCTTGATATTGATCCGCCAGTTTGTGACCAGTGCCTTGCAACAGCTTGGCGATGTGTCACGGCAGCAGCTGCGCCATCTGGTGCAAAAAATTCCGGCGCGTAAGCTAGCCTATACCCTGTTTCTCGCGCCTTATCGCCAGACTGATGCAGACCTCTACTACGGCCGGCAAAAAATTAGCATGGTCAGGAACGGCACAGTCAGCTTGCGTTCCGAAGACAGCCGCGATGCCCAACGCCACATTTCTAAAGAGATCGACCTTTACCGCGCCCTGATTTTTTACCGCCACGACAAAAAACAACGTGTGCCTACACTGCTGGCAGCAAGGCTACACCTTGAGTTGAACGAGCGCGCGGCGGCATTGCGCACCGATATTCTTTTCAACCTTTTCCCGCGGACAATGCCTTTCGTGCGGGAAGAGCCACCCGTTGCTTTCCGCAATTTTGTCGTGCCCTCAGGTGATAAGTTTCGCTTTCCTACCGCCCTGTTGAGTGTGTATGCCCCACTAGGAGGCAAGCAGCATCCCCGCCTCGACATTACCTTCGGCAACTTCGTCTCAGTCAAGGGTATGGAGTTTATATCTGACGACCAGCACCACTACGCACCCTACCTCGCGGGCCGTATACAAAAATTTTCTCCGCTACAGGTTAAACTTCGTGTGCAAAAAATTAGCGTCTCGCTGCTAACTCTGCGGGCCGAAAAGGTGCACTCTGCATTCAGCCTTGGCTTTCAGCTTGGCTCGCTGCGTTCCGCCGATTTCGGTAATTTCAAAATTGCCAAGGTCGACCAGAAATTAAAAGCTTCTATCAACCGAGAGATCGACGCGGCACAAGGTAAATTACTCAACAACGTGCTTACCTCAGACAGTGCTAGTAAATTTGTCAGTGACAACACACTCAAGGCGGTGCAGCAGTTATTCAGTCCAACACCAGCAGAAGGGTCTTCATTGTGAAAAAGCTACAACTCATGTTTGCCTTCGTTATCACCCTCGGCGCAATGCCACGCGCTGCCGCAGCGGCGCACGTTGACTTGACCTGGCGTTTGCAGGCACGCAACTTGCTGGTGCAAGCCAAGCAAGCGACGAGAGCTTGGTTTCGTGATCGTGAGGTGCAGTACCGCTTGCGTCTATGGCTCAATGCTGAGGTTAACCGTGCTGAGGTGCAAGAGTGTGAACAGCGACTCGGCGTTTATTTTCATTCTCGCAATGTGCTCGGTGCGTTGTGTTGGGCAAAGCGGCAGCAGCGCGTGGCACAGGTGAAGTGGCTGTTGACATACTATTATCTCGACCTGGCCGTATCGTTGTTGGAGTTGTCCAATGATCCACGTTACGAAAAAAAGTTTCAACGCCTAGCTGCAGGTTATCTAAAGCATTTTAGAGATTACGAGCCTGAGTTAGAAAAGCTTGCAGGTTGCTTTGCCCGCCGTGCCTGGGTGGACATTGCCGCGTGCCTTGAACAGGACTTTACTCTAGTGCGTCACCCACGCCATCACATCTATACACGACTGTCGAGTGCCGTGCCGTATGGCGGTAAACCTCGTCCCTACTTTAGTTTGAATACTGCACAAACTTTTCCATTTCACGCGGGGCATGCCGCGTCGGAAACAGGTTGGATTGCTGGCAGCCGCACGCGCTACGTGACGACGGCCCGCACTGACGTAGCCTTGGGGCAGTCATTGCATGCTGGTAGCCAGTTGTTAGAAAAAAATTATCCTTTTACAGAGGGTGGGCGTGGCAGTTTGCCGGCGATGTATAACCTTATCAAGCAAAAAGGCTATCAGGCTGTATTCAACGAAGATGGTTTTAAACTTATCGGTAGTCGTGATCCGCACCGCCGTGACCTGGCTTGGAGTCAGCCGCATGGGGTCTACCACGAAGTTTTAAAACTTATCGACAGTGCCGAGGAAACTATCTTTATCGACGTATTTTCCTTGGGGGGAGTGATAGGCGTATCCCTTGCCAAACACTTGATTAAGCGTTTGCATGAGAACAAAAAACTGAAAATTTTCATTTTGCGCGATGTCGTTAATCACTTCGGTGCAATTGCCGAACTGATGCCAGTGTTTAATTACTTGCTAGCTTGGTCGTATCTCTTCCCGCAACGTCTGATTGTCAGCGCCGCCTGGCTACACGAGCATACTTCGGGCCTGCCAACCTTCGTCAGGCAAGTCATTGACGCTGAGCTGGTGGAGGCCAGCGGTATTCAGGCAATGCTTGATCTGTCGGTGCACGCCGTTTCAGACCACAGCAAGCTGATGGTTGTCGATGCTAAAAGTTCTCGCCCGCGTGCCATCGTTTCCTCCAAGAACTGGTCGGATCGCACTGGGGCTTACTTTTACGACGATGCGGTCGTGGTTGAGGGGGCGGCCGCCGCGGTGGTGCAAGATGACTTTTATCACGATATGCGACTTGGCTTGAAGCACGTGATGGCACAGCAGTTCAAGGCAGGTGTGATTGCTGGGCAGGAGAGCTATATCGATCGTCTTTACTCGGGCACGCAACGTCAGGCCTCGCTCGATGTCAAAATCAGTGCGATCTTGCAGGATTTTGATTTGCTGGCTCGTAATGCCCAACTCGTGCCGCAACGTCAGCAGCGACTCAGCTGGCCCGCCTTGCCCAACGCGGGCACGTTGGTGCGCACTGGCTTCAACAGTGTTGATTCAAGCACTACTAACATTGTCGACCAGAATATTCAGGCGATCCTGCACGCCAAGCGCAACATTTACATCAACGAGCAGTTTTGTTTTGATAGCGAAATTGTCACCGCCCTGCTGAATGTCAAGACTAAACGTCCGCAACTTGATATCAAGATAATTCTTGAACATGCGTTAGAAACTGAGCCAGATGGCATTCCCAACCTGCTCTATCTTGATTTGCTTATCAACCGTGGCATTGAAGTGCGCTGGAAAAAAACCCAATGGGTTGGGAACATTCCGCAAAAAAATCATTCGAAAACGTTATCGGTGGATGGCAAACATGTCATCGTTGGTTCGGCCAACAAAGATGGGATGACGATGTTTGGCTCGTTTCGTGACCAGCAACTCGATATTTTTGATGCCAGCACCACCGCGGCTCACGATGCCGTCTTCCTGCGTTGGTGGCGTAATGTTGAGCCACGCACCGACCATCCGCACAGCCGTGATCAGTTTGAACCCTACTACCACGAGACCGAATATGTGCAGCCGTACGCCTTTGTTGTGCCAGATTTTTTTGTTGATTTTGAAGGTAACCCACTACAAGCCAAGGATTTTCTGCGTGTCGGGCGTGGACTTATCAAGTTACTTTACGGCTACATCGTCTTGTGAGATGGCACGATCTGCCGCGCAGCAGTGCCACTGAGCGCGGCCTCGAACAGCAACTCGGTTGGGCGGAGGGGACGCTCGCCGTGCTGCAGCATGCCTTTGCCTGCCAACTGCCCCGTTACGGTGACTGGCATGCACCCGTGGGCACAGCTTTCGTTACCGCGGCCCGCTATTACAAGCGTGGCGTTGTGCCGCACGACAAGGTGCAACCGTTGCCTGCGTTACGCACGCGGCTTAGTATCGTCGCGCAGCTGAGCGACCTTCAAGCCTACCTTACGAACAGGTATATCGTTTGTGATCAGCAGGTCGCGCAACTGCATGCGCTCGCCGCGCCAGCACAGGTGACCTTAGTTGCAACAGAGGCGCACAAGAGTCTCGCCATGGTGGCTGAGCTTTTACGACAGTGGCGCGAGCAAGGTTCGCCGCCACAGTGGACGATCATCGGTGGTGGCATTACGCTCGACGTGGCTGCCTTTGCCGCGGCACTCTGTGGCGCAAAGATAGTGCTGATACCGACAACTTTGCTGGCCATGATTGATGCCGCCCACGGGGGCAAGAACGGGGTTAACTTCCCTCCCTGGGGCAAGAACCAACTCGGCACTTACCACTGGGCTGAGCACGTAGTAATCTGCCCCGCCTGGTTGCAAACTCTGCCACCCACAGAGTTACAAGCGGGCGGTTGGGAAGGCGTAAAGCATGCCTTGATTGCCGGCGACGAGGAACTGCTGCTTGCCTGGCTGCAGTGCTTGGCACGACCACCGCGCCCCTGGCCGCGGGCGCTGCTGCAAAAAACAGCATACATTAAAACCGCCATCGTGCAGCGTGACCCTTACGAACGCGGCGAGCGCCAGGTTTTAAATTTCGGCCACACCCTTGCCCATGCACTTGAGGCTGTCGCCCAAGATAACGGTAGCCCGCTGCGACACGGATATGCCGTTGGCATCGGTATATTTTACGCCCTGCTGCTGAGCCAGGCCTTAGGCAAGATACAAAAAATTCCGCAACTTGCTGCCCTCAGTAACTGTCGTGCGCTGCTGTCACAATCGACATTGGCGCGGGCACTCGGCGATGATCTCAACACGGACACGCTGTGGAAAAAGTTGCAACACTACTTTGCCCAAGACAAGAAACGCCGTGGCAACAAGCTATGGATACTGCTGCACGACGTTGAAGCACTGCCACGTGCCAACCCCGAACCACAGGCAGTGAGCGAGATAGTCTTGCGAAAAGTTTGGCAGCAACTTACCCAACTATTGCCGTGAGGCCCAGCCGCCAGCTGACAAGATCACCCACAAAAAACAACCACCTGGACTTCCCCCTCACCGCACAGTTCTGGTCACTGCTGTGGCGGGCTCTCCTCGAACTCGGCATCAACTACATCTGCCTGCGGAGGTTTCTTAGTATCGGTTTTGTCTGCGGCGGTGTCGTTGGTCGCTTGCTGATAAATCTGATTGGACAGTTGATGAATTTTTTGTTCCAGTGCGGTCTTCGCCCCCTTCAGCGTTTCCACATCTTCGCTGGTTAACTTGCCCTTCGCCGCGCTGATTTCCTGCTCAAGTTCGGTCTTGGCTGCGGCGGGAAGCTTCTCGCCGTTTTCACGCAGCAGTTTCTCTGCCTGAAAGATGAGAGAGTCGAACTCGTTGCGGCTCTCAACCAGTTCTTTTTTCTGGCGGTCGGCTTCGGCGTGCAGTTGCGCGTCTTCTTTCATGCGGGCAATTTCCTCGTCAGAAAGACGCGTGGAAGACTCGATGACGATCTTCTGCTCTCGTCCTGTGCCGAGATCTTTGGCGGAGACGTTGATAATGCCGTTGGCATCGATGTCAAACGCTACCTCTATTTGTGGCACGCCACGCGGGGCGGGGGGAATCTCTGTCAGATTGAACTTGCCAATCTGCTTGTTGTCCGTTGCCATCTGCCGTTCACCCTGCAACACGACAATCTCTACCGACGACTGATTGTCCGCGGCAGTAGAAAAAACCTGTGACTTTTTGGTGGGAATAGTAGTGTTGCCTTCGATCAAACGCGTGAAGACACCGCCCAGCGTCTCGATGCCATAGGAAATTGGCGTAACGTCGAGCAGCAACACGTCTTTGATGTCGCCGCCGAGAATACCAGCTTGCACCGCCGCCCCGACAGCCACAACTTCGTCAGGGTTGACAGAGCGATTTGGTTCACGCTGGAAAAATTCTTTAACCTCACTCTGCACCAGCGGAATGCGGGTTGAGCCACCGACGAGCACGACCTCGTTGATTTCATCTACCGTCACCCCTGCGGCTTTTATTACTTCACGGCATGGTGCAATCGTCTTGCTGATAATATCACCTACCAACTGCTCAAACTTGGACCGGGTAAGGTTGATGTTCATGTGCTTAGGCCCCGACTGGTCAGCAGTCAAAAACGGCAAGTTAATCTCCGTTGTCTGTGCTGCAGATAATTCGATCTTGGCTTTCTCAGCCGCCTCCTTGAGACGTTGCATGGCCATGGGATCGTTGGCGATGTCGATGCCCGTGTCATTTTTGAAGGTTGTGCAGAAATAACTGATCAACTGCTCATCGATGTTGTCGCCACCGAGATGGGTGTCGCCTTTAGTTGCCAACACCTCGACAACGCTGTCGCCGACTTCGAGAATCGAAATGTCAAACGTGCCGCCCCCGAAATCGAATACGGCAATCTTTTCGTTTTTCTTTTTGTCAAGTCCGTAGGCAAGCGCGGCCGCGGTCGGTTCAGCAACAATGCGTTTTACGTCTAGCCCCGCAATCCGCCCCGCATCCTTGGTTGCCTGACGCTGGCTGTCGTTGAAATATGCAGGCACGGTAATCACCGCGTCGCTGACCGAGCTGCCGAGATAATCTTCTGCCGCACTTTTGAGTTTGCCGAGCACTTTGGCGGCAATTTCTTGTGGGCTGCACTTCCTGCCATTCATGACGAAAACCGCCTCGCTCTGAGGGCCACGCTCTACCTTGTAAGGCACTCGTTTAACCTCTTCGCTCACCTCGCCGAAGGTGCAGCCGATGAAGCGCTTTGACGAATAAACGGTGTTGTCAGGATTGGTCACCGCTTGGCGGCGTGCCGTTGCCCCGACCAATACCTCGTTGTTCTTAGCGTAGGCAACCACGCTCGGTGTGGTGCGTTGCCCTTCCGCGTTAGGGACTATCTTTGCTTCGCCCTGTTCCATGACTGCGACTACCGAGTTGGTTGTGCCCAAGTCAATGCCGATAATCTTGCCCATCCGTCTCCTCCGTGTTCAACTGCTATTGTCCTTCCGCCAGCGAAAATTTAATGCCTAAATTATCTCTGTCAACCCCCTGCCAATAAATTTGTCTGTTGAAATTTTTGCCCTGTCGTGTGACAACCCCCCACCTTATTATTGTAATTAGGGGCGACTTGTGGGCCGGGTTTCTGCATCGTTTCTGCGTCGTCTCCCCGTCGACGATGGTTACGTCGAGCTGGTCGATTACATGGGCAAGGGTGACCTCGCAGTAGTAAATGCCGCGCGGGTCTCCTTCGGTAAGCGCAAGGATCGGCTCGATGACACCGATCAACGTTTGATTCGCTACCTCGCTAAGCACAAGCACATGAGTCCTTTTCGGCACGTGCAGTTTAGTTTTCGCGTCCACACCTCTGAGGTTGTCTGCCGTCAGCTCTACAAACACCAAGTCGGTTGTGCCTATACCAGTGGTGAATTTCGGGAAGCAGCAACGGTCTGGAACGAAATTTCGGGACGCTATGTGCAGTACGAGCCAAAATTCCACCAGGTCAAGGGTTTTCGTCCTCAACACCGCCAAAATCTCCAAGCCTCGCAACAGCAAGCACAGGTCGAAGACAACGATGCCGCGCTGCATGTCTACCAAGATAGCCTTGAGCACAGCTTCGCCGCCTACCAAAAACTGCTGGCACTGGGTGTGTGCCGTGAGCAGGCACGTATGGTGCTGCCGCTCGGATTTATGAACACCCTGATTTGGACCGCATCCCTCGAAGCCGTCGTTAACTTTGTCAAGTTGCGCGATCACGAGGGCGCACAGCTAGAAATAAGAAACCTCTCGATTGCGGTCAAGGAACTGATCCTGCCCATCTGTCCCATCTCCGTCGATGCCCTACTCCAGTAAGCTGTACCCCCCGCTCAGGACGAACAGGGGATACAGAGGGAGGAGGCGGGATCTGTCAGTTGGCGCTGCTGACTAGGCGGCGGCAGTAGTCCCGTAGTTCGCTGGAGACAGCTTCGACAGGACAGGTAGCGGCGCTGATGTCAGAGGCGACGGGGTTGTCGGCAAATTCGACCCCCGTGAGTGACAACTGATGCAGGCGTTGAAGAGGGGTAAGGTCACCTATTGCATTGGCACTGAAGTCAACCGTTTCAAGATCATACAGTGCCTGCAACGGCGAGATGTCGGTGATGCGGTTGTTACTGAATAGTGCCCGTCGCAGGGTAGGTTTGCTCTGCAATGGGGTTAGCTCTTCGATCTGGTTGTGGTTGAAGTTGACCGCCTGCAAGGAGCGGTTGGTAGTGATGAAATCGATCGCGTCCAACTGGTTATGGCTGAGGTCAACCTCCCGCAGATACTTGGTCGCCTTCAGCGACGGGACCTGCGTCAACATGTTGTGCTGTAGGTTGAGGGTGCGAATTAAGGTCAGCCCTCCGACCTGCTCGGCATTGCGCAACTGCACGCCTGCCACCTCGATGTGGTCGAGCCGCTTTAAGTATTGCAACCCATCAAGGCTGGCAATCCCCTCGTAACCGGCCGCGGTGTGTGCCGTATTGTCGAGCACCAACCGCCGCAGATTGAGCATCCCTCGCACCCACTGCAGATCGGTGACCGAGTTGTTGCTTAGGTAGAGGCGGCGCAGCTTCGGCATGTCGATGACAGGCAGCGTCTCCAGACGATTGGCATTGACCGCCAGCACTACCAACTGTGGCAAGCTCTGCAGGGGTGTGATGTCGGTGATGGCATTGCCCGACAGATCGAGATGCCGCAAATGGGTCAGCCCCTTGAAAGGCGAGACATCCACGATGCCACGCTCATGTAGAGCAATGAAGGTCAACTTGCGCAGTTTCTCGAACGTCTCCTTGCAGGTGTTGCCGCCGACATGGTTGCGCAAGACGGCTACCGTGTGGCGGATTTGTTCTTTCTGCTCCTCGCTCGTTTCGGTGCTGAAACGCTCGCGGCAGAAGTTCATAAACGTGCGGGCATTGCAGACTCGCCCTGCCTGTAGATCAGGCAACGTCACCTCCTCGGACGCACCCGTCACACACCTGACTCTGATGGTATCGATGTCATCGATCCCCTGCACCTGCGAAGGTGACAGACGCTCACCGCAGGCAAGCAGTGTTGCCAGTGCCAGCAGGCCTAAAAACAATCTTCTCATGACCAAAATCCTCCAAATGAAATTAACGTTGCCATCGATGTTAGGGGGTCAGAAAACGAAAAGCCACTGAGTTGTGTAGCTCAGCGAACGAGGCATACAGCAAAAAGTTTTGTGATTACAAATAGTTATAAAAAATAAGCCACTGACTCAGTTTTGGGCCGCGAAAAAAATAGTGCGGCACAAGGCTCAAACAGCTCTTGAGGGGGGGCATAGTCACGTAAATCGCAGCCCGCAAACGTTCCCACCCGCGGGCAAAAATGCGGCAGCAGCCGCGGCAACCATACTGATATTGAAAATCATTCTCAATTTTCTGCTTTAGCTGCCGATACGGAGGATGTATGATTGATGCGGGCGGGGGAATCCGGGTCAGCACAGTCTTGATAAGGAGGTGGAGCATGTATGTGTGCCTATGTTCCGCACTGACAGAAAGTGACATCAGGCTACGTCTACAGGGGGGCGAGTCGTTGGCAGAGCTGAAGCGTCGCACTGGAGCGGGCGACAACTGTGGCAGCTGCGATGCCCACATTCGCAGGATGGCAAAGCGTTATGGCGTGGCGTGCAAAGATACGCGTAAGGCAGATTAGCATTCGTCCTCGTCACCAGTCACGGCGATGTGCCACGGTGGGGAAACTTGGTGACAGCAAGAACATCCCCCTTGCTGATTTTTTTGCAGTAGCTTAACATGTAGGGTAGTAAAACTAATCACATACGGAAGACTTGATGCGTGGCTGTGCTGTTGTCCTGATGGTGGCGGCTATCTTCGTGGCGTGCGGGTTTGCTGACGAAAGCGACAGGTTGGTGGTTGAAATTGACCCCAGCTCAGGTGAAGGGCTTGCCAATGCCTACGTCACCGAGTGGCAGGTGCAGGCTGGGGAGGAGCTGGTGTTGCCGTTGCCAGAGGGCTTCGCCTACCGTTTCCAAGTGGATTGGGGCGATGGCCGCGAGGGGCAGGTCAACTCCCATGACGCGCTTGAGGCACGGCATGTCTACGAAGAGGGTGGCACTTACGTGGTGGCGATTAGCGGCTTGTTGGAGGCATGGAGCTTTTGGCGCATTTCGGACAGCAGAGACAACCTGTTGACGGTGCACAATCTCGGTGATGTTGGTTGGAAGAGCCTGTTCGGAGCTTTTGCCTCTTGTGCTAACTTAACCACCGTGGTGGGCGGCAACGTTGCCGCGGTGACCGACATGGGCTCGATGTTTGATGCCGCGGTGCAGGCCTTGCCCGATGGTCGGGACTGGGATACGGCAAAAGTTACCGACATGAGCTACATGTTTGCAGGAGCACAGGAGGCACAGCCGCAGGTTGCCGATTGGGACACTGCCGCGGTGCGAGACATGAGCCGCATGTTCGCTGAGGCAGCCGCAGCTGATCCCGATACCGGGGGTTGGGATACATCTTCGGTGGCACGCATGGCGGGCATGTTTTACGGGGCCGCGGCTGCGCGTCCCGCGACGGGCAGTTGGAACACATCGAGCGTTACCGACATGAGCGAGATGTTCGGCAACGCGGTGCGCGCTGACCCTGATGTCAGTTGTTGGAACACGTCGAGCGTTACCGACATGAGCAACATGTTTTATGGGGCCGCCATCGCCAACCCTGATGTCAGTTGTTGGGATGTGGCACGGGTGGTCAGCATGAAGAACATGTTTCGGAATGCAGTTGCGGCTGAGCCAGACATGTCGGAGTGGGAGATTGGCGCAGTGATGACGATGGAGGGCATGTTCATCGGGGTTAGCTTGCCAACCCACAACTGGAGTGAACTGCTTAGGCGTGCGGCAGACACGTCAGCGCGACAGGAGGTGGTGTTGGATGGCGGTGACTCGCACTGGAACGAGTCAGCGGCAACGGCACGCGCCAAGCTTTTAGCGCGCGGCTGGCGCATCAGCGACCTCGGTCCGGACGCAGGCTGAACGGCAGCGCGCTTGTCACCGTCTGCGCAGGGAACAGCTCCCCACAAGGCTGTAACCTAGCGGTGTCTGGCAGCACCAACGCTGATAATAGCTACTAACACTAGTCCCAACAGTAGTCCCAACAGTAGTCCCAACAGTAGTCCCAAGGATAGCCCCTGACAGCACTCTTAAGCCAAGAAGTAACCCACCGATAGACGTATACCGACGTTGCCAGCACCCCGATAACAACGACCAAGACTATCAGCTCAGGCTGCGATAAAACCGCCAGCTCCAGCTGCCATAGGCGATAAGCTAGTAGCAATCTCTCTAGCAAGTTGACCAGTGCTTCTCCGTCATTCATCCCATCACCCTCAGTTAAAATTAGCGTAACCAACTAAACACATCTCCCCGTATGGCAGTTCGGTATTTTTTTGCCATTAGCTTTTTTTAAATTATAAAAATATCAGTGGGTTATAGGTTGTTTTGGGTACGGCGCACACGGCATGCGGGGAGCTCTCGGTAGGCAAGAGGTGGGGGCAAGCTTGAACGCGATAGCAAGAGGCAAAGACCTTCCTTAGCCCGTACCTCCGTTATCTTGGCACGGCGCAGCCCTACCGAGAAACTCGCCCTGAGATAGGTGTGGCACATGCTTTTATCTAAAAAATAAACTCGGTTGCAATATTGGCAATATCTGCGGTCGAGTTTTCGTACGGCCTCGCCGCGCCATTCATGGAGCTCTCGGTGGGCAAGCTTGAACGCAATCGCCGAGAGGTTTGAGAACAAGCAAAGGGGCTAGCAGTCAAACCTGAACGCAATACAGGGAGATCAGAGCGCAAGCAGCGAGCTAGGAAGCGAGCGATACAAAAAGCAGCGTAGCGCAAGCAGCGAGGGAGCGAGAAAGCGGCAAACAGTCTCGTAAGGCGAGCGTTACAAAAAGCCGCGCGCCACGGCGCAGCGCAGCGTACGGTCTCGCCCTGCCGTTCACAAAGCTCTCGGTGGGCAAGAGGTGGGGGCAACAGCCGAGAGGTTTGAGGGCAAGGACACCACTTAGCCCGTACCTCCGTTGTCTTGGCGAGGTGCAGCCCTACCGAGAAACTCTCCTTGAATTAGGTGCAAGCACATGCCTTGTGCAAAAGCATAATCTGGTTGCAATATTGGCAATGTTTGCGGTCGAGTTTTCGTACGGCCTCACCTCGCCGTTCATGGAGCTCTCGGTAGGCAAGCATGAACGTAACCGCCGAGAGTTCCGAGAACATGCAGCGAGCTAGGAAGCGAGCGATACAAAAAGCAGCGTAGCGAGCGAAGCGAGCTAGGAAGCGAGCGATACAAAAAGCAGCGTAGCGCAAGCAGCGAGGGAGCGAGAAAGCGGCAAACAGTCTCGTAAGGCGAGCGTTACAAAAAGCCGCGCGCCACGGCGCAGCGCAGCGTACGGTCTCTCCCTGCCGTTCACAAAGCTCTCGGTGGGCAAGAGGTGGGGGCAACAGCCGAGAGGTTTGAGGGCAAGGACACCACTTAGCCCGTACCTCCGTTGTCTTGGCGAGGTGCAGCCCTACCGAGAAACTCTCCTTGAATTAGGTGCAAGCACATGCCTTGTGCAAAAGCATAATCTGGTTGCAATATTGGCAATGTTTGCGGTCGAGTTTTCGTACGGCCTCGCCTCGCCGTTCATGGGGATCTCGGTAGGCAAGCCTCAGCGCAATACAGGGAGATCTGAGAACATGCAGCGAGGGAGCGAGAAAGCGGCAAAAAAGTCTCGTAAGGCGAGCGATACAAAAAGCAGCGTAGCGAGCGAAGCGAGCTAGGAAGCGAGCGATACAAAAAGCAGCGCGCCACGGCGCAGCGTAGCGCGCACAAGGCCGTAACCGTGGCTAAGTCAATCTCGTGCGTAACTCGGAAAAAATAGCCCGTGTAGAAGTTCCATGGGAGATGTCATAGCCTCTAGCAACATCCTAAAACAACTAGCGATAGCATTAAGAACAGAGACACGCCACTCCCATATGTAATATAACAGCGTTGCCAGCACCCCGATAACAACGACCAAGACTATCAGCTCAGGCCGCGATAAAGCCGCCAGCTCCAGCTGCCATAGGCGATAAGCTAGTAGCAATCTCTCTAGCAAGTTGACCAGTGTTTCTCCGACACTCATTCCCATCACCTCAATTAAAATTAGCGTAACTAACTAAACACATCTCTCCATATGGCAGTTCGGTATTTTTTTGCCATTATATTTTTTAAATTATAAAAATATCAGTGGGTTACCGAAGGTTATTGGCCTCAGGCGAGCACTATCCACAGATTACAAATTTAAACTTAAGAGAAATAAAAAATGCACCGATACGCCGTATAACCTTGGCTTGTTATTCTCAACGAAAGGATCGATATGATGGTAAGGCTATTTGCCATGGGTATGATGTTGGCGGCGTGTTCTGTGGGGGAGAATTCATCAGAAGTTGAATCTATCCGCAGGAATCAGGACGCGGTTCGGGGCACACCGTTGGATGTGCTGTTGGTTTTTCGTCCAGCCCTCGGTCATTTAAGCGCGCATCAGTCTTATGCGGATCGAGACCGGCGACTAACCGAGAAGATGGTGCGCTGGGTGAAAGGATTACTGCCGAAGATCGCGGCTCGCGATTATCAAATTGCCGTGTTAGGTGAACTCTGTGTTCAGCCGATCGTCAGGAAAACTTCGCAACCTAGTCCCGACAAGGCCCTCGAAGATGCGCTGCAGCAGGCAATCATTGAACGGAGTCCTCAGGCTGATCCGAACGCACCTAAAGTTGGCTTGGCAGGTGGCATTGCCGCCTACAGTCTGCTGTCTTCGGTGATGACTGGTTTGACCGATATTTTTGCCAGTCAACTGACGTGGGAGTCTACTTTGCCGCAGCCGGGAACGATCACCGATGTTATCGGGAGAGAGGTTCGTTATACTCGGCTCAGTAGCGGCGCGGTGCGGGAAGAATATGGCGATGACCCGTCTGCTGAATATCGCCAGTTAGCGAACGGTTTGATCGCGACCGATTCCTACGATCAGCATGACAAAGCGAGGTGCAATAAATCTTGGCTACGGGAAGGGTCATGGTTGGCAATCGTGGCTATCGATGTGTTTCCGCCCAATTACAAAAGATTTTCGCTGTGCAATTCCTCTTACCTATGCACCATGCCAGATATTGAAGAAGCGTTGCGAAGTAGTGGTCATCTGCGTGGCGAAGGTGCATCCTTGCAACGACGGTATCGTTTTTACGGTTTAACAGACAAGTCTGGTCATCTATACAATAATCCATACTCACAACGGTCAGAACGAGCACCCGTCGCGGAGATCAACCCGTTACTCAAAAAAGAGAGCGAGGATGATGCTACCTATTTCAAGACTAAGTACGATAGGTTTGAGCAAAAGGTAAATGTGAAGATTGATTGGCATGATTTCGAGAATTATCGCCTCAGCGGTTCGGAGCAACAGCTGGTTGATTATCTAGGATCGGTGGACGTTGAACAGGATTACCAACGCATATTTGATGAAATTGCCGCGGTGACCGCTGGTCAAATCACAACAACGCCTTGAAGGCAGCGCAACAGCTACGTAGCTATTGTCTGCGAGAGGTGGATCGCAGCAGCGTTCAGTCCGACACACTGAGCTGCTGAAGCTCTCGTCGTGTTAACCCCGTGGCTTTGCGGACGGTAGCAGGGTCAACGCCCAGCTTTAGCAGGCGGCGGGCAATATGTGCTCGTTCCTGCTGTCGTCCCTGTCGCTGGCCTTTGCCGACGCCGCGGCGGTAGAAAAAGCGGGCAAATATTTTCACCCCCTTGTATTTGCTGCGCCAGCTGCTAAGGGTAGGCTTGTATTCTTCAGCGACGCGCTTGATGAAGGGCAACAGTTGCATGATCACTCGCAAGACAACAAGCAGACCGAGCGTAAATTTCATCTTGTCGTCCCCATTTTTAAGATGTTTCAAGATTAACTTCGTCTATTTTTACTCTTTCTATAGTTATCTCTAATTTTTTCCCGCCTTCTGCACGAAATGGAGCTTGTTCCTCTTTGGTCAGGCACTGCACCTGGTTTGGGCATAGAGATTGCAGGGCACGCACTTTAGCCCCTACCAGTCCTTGCCTCCCTTTTTGCAGGGGCAACCGCGAGAAGCCTGGTAACAAAGAGCGAGGGAACTAGGAAGCGGCAAAAAAGCCGCGTAGAGCGAGCGATATAGAAAGCCGCGTGCCTCCGTTATCTTGGCACAGACCCCCGTTATCTTATCGCAAATCTCCGTTATCTTAGCACAAACCTCCGTTGTCTTGGCGAGGCGCAGCCCTACCGATAAACTCGACCTCAACAGGTATGGACACATGCCTCGTGCAAAGAAATAACCTGGTTGCAGTATTGGCAGTATTTGCGGTCGAGTTTTCATACGGCCTCGCCTCGCCCTTCATGGAGCTCTCGGTGGGCAAGTCTCAACGCGACAGCCGAGAGATCTGAGAACATGCAGCGAGCTAGGAAGCGAGCGATACAAAAAGCAGCGTAGCGAGCGAAGCGAGCTAGGAAGCGAGCGTTACAAAAAGCCGTGCGTAGCGCAGCGTGCCGCCGCGTGGTTGGTGGCGTATTTACCCAGCATATCGCTCTCAAAATTCACCTGTTGTCCGGGCGTGAGGGCGGCGAGATTGGTGCGTCGGCAAGTTTCTGGAATTAAGCACACCGCCAGCGTCTGTGGCTGTCCCTGTGCGTCGTTATGCACTGTGGCGATAGTTAAGCTGACTCCGTTCAAGGCCACCGCAGCTTGAGGAAGTATCTGTGCCGCGTGTCCGTGTGGCACGGTGACGGTGAGATCAAATCCGTGTGCGGGTGTGGATGTGATTGCCTTGACTTCTGCCACCGCATCGACATGACCACTAACCAGATGGCCGTGGAGACGATCGCCCCAACGTAGTGGCAGCTCGACATTGAGTCGCTGTCCTTGCTTGAGGGTGGCGAGCGTGGTGCGCTGTTGTGTTGCTTGGCTGAGGTCAAAAGAAATTTTTTCAGCTGTGCCTGCCACCACCGTCAAACAACAGCCGTCGAGAGCAATGCTGTCACCACGCCGCAATTGCTCACCGAAGGCGGCAACGGTTAGGTGCAAGCCCCCGTCAGCCTGGCGATCGATGCCAACCACGGTTGTGGTGTTGGTAATCAGACCAGTGAACAATTTTACACCTTGCGTAGAATAGTCGCACCCCACGTCAAGCCAGAACCGACAACGACTAGCAGGATAGTGTCGCCTTCGCGCCAGCGAGACCAGTTTTGCGACAACACATCTGGCGCTCCTGCCGCACCTTGATTGCCGAAGTCGACGACGTTGCAGAGATGTTGACCCGCGTGCAAGCCGAGTTTAGTGACGACTGCTTGCAGCATGCGATGGTTAGCTTGATGCCCGATGAAGTAGTCGATGTTGGCGATGCTCAAAGCATTGCGTTTGAGGATGGCTTGGGCGGCGGAGATGGTTTTGGAAATGGCAAACTTCTGCACCGCCTTGCCTTGCTGAGCAAAGGTTCTGCCGCTGGGAATGACAACCTTATCGCAGTCGGCTGGGTGCGAATAGATTTCCGTGTCGATCACCGCCAACCCTTCCCCGCCACTCTCCAATACTGCACAAGCACTGCCATCACCAAACAGCACACAACTGCCGCGATCGGAGTAGTCCATGCGCAGCGAATAACGCTCTGGGTTGCAGATCAATATTTTGCGATTGCGGTCGTCATGCAACATACGACGGGCAAAGTGCAGGTCGACCACGAACGAGCTGCAGGCCGAGTTGATGTCCACAGCTACGCCCTTTAGTCCGAGTTTAGCCGCGATAACACAGGCATTGGCGGGTATGTCCCAATCTGGCACGGATGTGCCGCAGATAACGAGCCATTCTCCTCGCCATGTCTTTACTCTTTTTCTTTTTTGCAAGCAGGCAAAGGCCGCCTGGGCAAAACTGGCGATGTCCCACTCACAACTGCCACGGCGGATTTCGGCGAGCGCCAGCGGGGTGTCTTTTATCGCCCGAATCTGCTGCTGTGTAAGCACCGAACGGCGTGTCTTAATCCCCGTACGAGCCTCGATCCAAGCGCTGGAAGAGCCGATACCGAGCGAGGCAAAAAAATCGTTGTCGATAGTGTGGGGGGGAAACCAGTGCCCCATCGCGGTTATCACTGCATGGCGTTCAGCAATCATCAGCCGGCAAACATCCCCCCGTTAACGTGCAAGGTCGTGCCCGTGATATATGCCGATGCAGGCGAGGCGAGAAAAGCTACTGCCTGGGCAACATCCTGCGGCTGGCCAAATTTTTTCAGGGGAATGCGTTCCTTGATGGCGGCGATGACCTTGTCCGAGAGGCGAGTCGTCATTTCGCTGTCAATCAAGCCCGGTGCCACACAGTTGCAGAGGATGTTGAATTGTGCCAAGTCCTGGGCAATGCTCAGGGTAAAACCCGTGATGGCACTCTTGGTCGCAGCATATAGGCTTTGTCCGAAGTTGCCACTATGCCCGACTACCGAAGTGATGTTGACGATGCGTCCCCACTTGTTCTTGATCATCGTGCGTGCTGCCAGCTTTGACAGCAAGAAAGTGGAACGCAGATTGACGGCAATCAACGCGCCAAAATCTTCAGCTTTGGCAAAGGGCAGAATTTGATCTTTGACCAGCCCCGCGTTGTTGACCAACACGTCAATACGTCCTAGCTCGCTCCTGACGCTTTTGACCAATGCCTCGGCCGCCGTCTCTTGCGCGAGGTCAGCTTGAAAGGCAATCGCGCCCGGCAGTTCGGCACACAAGGCCTGTGCCAACTGCTCGTCACGCCGATAGTGCACTGCCACACGATAGCCATCGAGATGTAGAGCCGTGGCACAAGCTGCGCCGATGCCGCGCGATGCGCCTGTTACCAATGCTACCCGTTGAATGTCTGATTTTGTCGTGGTCATGCGCGTCTCCTCATGCTGCGTTCAGCCACCGCGCCAAGATATAGCACAGGTGGTTATTTTTTTGGCAAGGGCTGTTTTTTTCTGGTAGAGTGCTAAAGTGTTTCGATCAACGGTAATTACAGGTGATTTTATGCACTTCAACACAATTGAAAACTGGGTGAAGGAGAGCGCACAGCTGACTTCTCCCGCATCGGTCAAGTGGTGTGACGGTTCACAACAGGAATACGATCACATTATCGCCACCATGCTTAAGGACGGCTCGTTGCTGTCGCTCAACGATAAATACCGCAACTGTTATCTGCATCGCTCGCATCCCAGTGACGTGGCGCGCACCGAGCAGCAGACCTTTGTCTGTCCGCGTGACCGTGATGATGCAGGCCCCAACAACAACTGGCTCGACCCGCAGCAAGCCCATGCCAAGGTGGACGCATTGTTCCGCAATTGCATGCAGGGGCGGACGATGTATGTCATCCCCTACTGCATGGGGCCGATCGATTCGCCTTACGCGAGGCTGGGGATGGAGATTACCGACAGTCCCTACGTCGTGGCCAACATGCGTATCATGACGCGCATGGGCGAGCAGGCATTGGCACGTATCAAGCGGGGTGAGGCTGAGGTGGTCAGAGGCTTGCACTCTGTCGCTGATCTCGATCCGCAGAAACGCTTCATTATGCACTTCCCTGAAGAACTGCTGATCAAGAGTGTTGGCTCTGGCTACGGCGGCAATGCCTTGTTGGGCAAAAAATGCCACGCACTGCGCATCGCCAGCAGTCAGGCACGGCGGCAGGGATGGTTGGCAGAGCACATGTTGATCGCTGGCATCGAGCATAGAGGGGAGACACACTATGTCGCCGCGGCTTTTCCGTCAGCCTGTGGCAAGACCAACCTCGCCATGTTGATTCCGCCCGACAAGTATCGGCAGGACTACAAGGTGTGGACGGTCGGCGATGACATTGCCTGGATACATGTCGGTGATGACGGCCGCTTGTGGGCAATCAATCCCGAAGCAGGCTTTTTCGGCGTTGTGCCTGGCACTAACGAGCACAGCAATCCCAATGCCTTGAGTATGATCGATCACGACACCATTTACACCAACGTTGCCCTCACCGCGGACAAAGAACCTTGGTGGGAAGGCAAGCTCAGTGGCAAGCCGCACACCAACTGGAAGGGCGAGCCACACCGCGGCGATGCTCCTGCAGCCCACCCTAACGCCCGCTTTACCGTCGCCTCCAAGCAGTGCCCCAGCTATTCGCCTGCGGCGGAAGGCAAGCAGGGTGTGCCGCTCAGTGCGATTATTTTTGGCGGGCGGCGTTCAACTCTAAATCCCCTTGTGGTCGAGGCTTTCGACTGGTCTCACGGGGTCTATATGGGTGCGACGCTTTCTTCCGAGACCACTGCCGCGGCAACAGGTAAGGTCGGTGTTGTGCGGCGTGATCCGATGGCAATGCTGCCGTTTTGTGGCTACAATATGGGCGACTACTGGTCACACTGGTTGAGTCTTCAGCAGCAGGCGACGCAGTTGCCGCGTATTTTCCAGGTCAATTGGTTTCGGTGTGATGATAGCGGCAAGTTCCTTTGGCCCGGCTTTGGTGATAATTTGCGGGTCCTGCAGTGGGTGCTCAACCGTTGCCGCAACGAGGTCGATGCTGTTAATACGCCGATCGGCTATCTGCCTAACGCAACCGACATCGATTGTGAGGGGCTGGACGTGTCCGATGCAACCAAGCGAGAATTGTTTGCTATCGATAGGCAGGGTTGGCAAGATGAACTTACCGCCATCGCTAGCTACTTCAGCACCTTCGGCACCCATGTGCCACCAGCATTTGCCGCCCAAGCTCAACGTATCCGCACCCAACTTGACAATAGCTAATCGCCTGCGTTTGCTGGTTTGGGGGTGGTGATGGCAAGTTTCTTTGACATCACGGGCGGACGGCCGTTGAGTGGTGTGCTAACACCGTCGGGCAACAAGAACGAAATCTTGCCTTGTCTTGCTGCAACGTTGCTTACCGATGAAGAAGTCGTGCTAGAGCGGGTGCCGCGCATCGGTGATGTGCTGGTGTTGGTTGAAATTCTCAAAGATCTCGGCGTGCATATCGTGTGGCGGGATGCCAACACGTTGGTTTGCCAAGCACGTGAGGTGCGAGGATTTGCGCCGCGCGATGACCTGTGTGCCAAGATTAGAGCTTCGATCTTGTTGTTAGCGCCGTTGTTGGCTCGTTGTGGGCGAGTATCACTGCCCTTGCCGGGGGGGGATGTTATCGGTGCACGACGTATCGACACTCATTGGGAAGGTATCACTGCATTGGGGGGTAAGCTCACCCTCGATCGACATATCGAGGGCTGCATCGAGCATATCAGGGGGTGTGAAATTTTGCTCGACGAGCCTTCGGTGACGGCAACGGAGAACATCATTCTGCTCGCGGTGTTGGGCGAAGGCGAGACGACAATTCAACACTGTGCGTGTGAACCGCACGTAGTAGGCTTGTGCCGCTTGCTGAACGCGATGGGTGCGAACATCAGTGGGATTGGTTCAAATCGCTTGGTCATCAAAGGTGTAGCGCGTTTGCGGGGCACGACACATACGATAGCTCCAGATTACATGGAGGTCGGCAGTTTTATCTGTCTCGGTGCGATTGGCGGTGGTGCACTTGAGATACAGGGTGTTGAGCTGGATGACTTGCGTTTTGTTTTAAAAATTCTGGCACGACTTGGCATCAAGGTCGAGGGCGATCGCGAGCACCGCACGGTGAAGGTTAGCAGTTCCGCGCTACAAATCAGAAAGGACATCGGCAATAGATTGCCTTTGATTTGCAGCGGGCCGTGGCCTGCTTTTCCCACGGATTTGATGTCGGTGGCTATCGTCGCGGCGACGCAAGCGCATGGCACGGTGATTTTTTTTGAAAAAATGTTCGAGGGGCGGATGTTCTTCATCGACAGCCTGCTAGCTATGGGTGCAAACATCGTCCTGTGCGATCCGCACCGCGTCGTAGTCAACGGCCCGACTCGCCTGTCAGCGGCACATTTGACCTCGCCCGACGTGCGGGCCGGCATGGCACTGCTGATGGCCGCGCTGGTCGCTAAGGGCACCAGCCACATCGACAACGCCACCCAAATCGAACGGGGCTATGGTGGTATTGTCACAAAACTTCAGCGTCTCGGTGCTGACATCCAGGAAGGCTAGGTGGCGCGTGCCGTTTTTGAACGACATTCACCAGCAGCACGGCTTCATCAAGCGCTAAATATCTGCCTAGAACATGTGCGACTGTAGTCCAAGAGAAACACCTCAAGCCTTAGCGACGACTGCGGGCGGAACTCGGGAAAAAACTTAATGAAAAGAGGGAAAGTTCCGATACACTTAATAGACAAGAAAGTCAACCAACGCGTAGGGTAAAGTGAGCCACATAACAGCGACCATTGCAATGCTAGCCTCCTTTGCCGCCAACCATACAATCTATGCCAAGTCAAAAATCTCACCAAGTGTCCTAATTCCCTACAACAAAGCACACTTCCCTAAGACATTTGCTGAATACGGCCAGCGAGGAGTGGCAAAGATAGAGAAGCTGCGTAAAATAGCCGCAGAAAAAGCAGCACGCTCCAGCAAATGCGACAAAGTGGTGCTGTCCGAACTCAGCGGCAGAGGGAGTCCCAGTAACATCGTCATCTGGGTTGACTGTGAAAACAGTGAGAGATTCTACTTCAATGAAAGACAACTCAACAACAGAAAAGCTAAAGCCATTTCGCAAAGAGAGAGAGCATGGGACAGAGGTGCCGCGATAAGTCTCTGTGGCCAATACATTAAACAAAAAGCAACGTTCCCCTCAACGGTAGATATTCACTATTTTCTGGGATCAGCCGTCAACACTGTAACAATCACTGGAGCCGTTATCGTGCACCTCAACTTTGATGCCAAGAACGCCTTCGGACTCGAACTCCCATACACCGCTAGGTGCACCTTCAGACCAGGAGAGAAAACGGGTACTATTCATATCGTTAACAGGTAAGTCGAAGGCTAGGCTCTGGCTCCTGCCGAGCTCCTCCCCCCAGGACAGCTGAGGGGAGAAAGACTGTGTTACCATCTCCTGTGCGTATATGGGGACTGTCAGCCCTTGATGCCCGGCGGAGCGGCTTTTTATATCGCTCGCTCTACGAGGCTTTTTTGCCGCTTTCTCGCTCCCTCGCTCCTTGCGCTCAGACCTCTCGCGGTTGCATTCAGGCTTGCCTACCGAGAGCCCCATGAAGGGCGGGGAGAGACCGTTCGCTGCGCTGCGCTGCGCCGTGGCGCGGCTTTTTTGTAACGCTCGTCTACGAGGCTCTTTGTAACGCTCGCTTCCTAGCTCGCTGCTTGCGCTCTGATCTCCCTGTATTGCGTTCAAGCTTGTCTCAGACCTCTCGGCGGTTGCCCCCACTTCTTGCCCACCGAGAGCTCCATGAACGGCACGGCAAGACCGTGCGAAAACTCGACCACAGATACTGCCATATTGCCACCAGTTTATTTTTTCGCACAAGGTATGTGCTTTCACTTAACTCAAGGAAAGTTTCTCGGCAGGTCTGTGCCGTGCCAAGACAACGGAGATTTGGGCTAAGGAAGGTCTTTGCCTCCTGCCATTGCGTTCAAGCTTGCACTCAAACCTCTCGGCGGTTGCCCCCACTTCTTGCCCACCGAGAGCTCCATGAACGGCACGGCGAGGCCGTGCGAAAACGACCGCAGATATTGCCAATACCACAGTCAGATTATTTTTTGCATAAGGCATGTGCTTGTACATATTCGTGGGGAGTTTCTCGGTAGGGCTGCGCCGTGCCAAGATAACGGTGGCACGTGCTAAGGTGGCTAGCTCCACTGCGCCTCGCCAAGATAACGGTGGCACGTGCCAAGACAGCGAAGATTTGCGCTAAATAAGGACAATATCGGGTTTCACATATCCACCTAATTAAACATGTCTTTTAGGCATAAGTTTTTATTTCACCAAAAGCTACATCAGGAAATCGCAGGTCTTAATTTTCTCGCCAAATATGTTGCTCCGCTACGCTGCGCTGCGGCTCTTCATAACGCTCGCTTCCTAGCTCGCTGCTTATCCTCTAGTCTCTCTGCGTACCCTCGCTGCTTGCGCTGCTTTTTGTATCGCTCGCTTGCTAGCTCGCTTTTTGCCTCAGACCACTCTGCTTGTCCTCAGGCTTCTCGCGGTTGTCCCCACCTCTTGCCGAGCGAGAGTTACATGAATGGCACGGTGAGACCGTACGAAAACTCGACCACAAATATTGCCAATACTGCAACCAGATTATTTTTTAGGCAAAGCATGTGCTTATACATGCTCAGGTCGAGTTTCTCGGTAGGTCTGCGCCATGCCAAGATAACGGAGGGTTGACGGCAAAGGATTCGACCCTCAATCCCAGCACTGACCAGGAGGGTTACGGTGATTTGCATTTCAAGTTGCCGTTAAAAAATTATCTACAATGCCAGGTGCACTTCGGTGTCTTCTTTGAGCACAAGACCAGCGGAGCTAACCAAGCCATCAAACAGTTGCGAAAATACTGCTTACGGGAGATGGATCGCACCGAGGGTCTTGTTTTCGGGGTCGTGGTCAATCAAGGGTTGAGCAAGATCACTACCCCCGATAACTATCTGGATTATTTGCTAAAAAACAAAGTGCCACCAGAAATTATCGCAAAACTAGCACGGATTTTTGGCAATTTTTTCGTCAAGAGTGTTGATTTACCTGCCTTACAGCCCGAACAACTGCGCCGTCCAGAGATTACCAGTGCCGCCTGCTTGCTCGCGATGAAATACATCCGCAAGCTCACCCATCAGGTCATGACGATGGTATTCGGTGCTCTGTATCTGCTAACAGCTGGAGATAGAAAGACCTTATCGTCAATGCTCATGTCCTATATTTGCCGTGCCGATAAGAAATATGATAGGCAGGGCTTAGCTGCTATCGAGGCAGATAGTTTCCCTAACGTGGAGGTAAAGATTATGGAAGAAATCAGATTTGGCTTCGAGGAAGCCGATTATCAGGGCTTTCAGCGGGGCCGCGCAGAAGGTGTCGAGCAGGGTATCGAGCGGGGTATCGAGCAGGGTATCGAACGGGGTATCGAGCAGGGTATCGAACGGGGTATCGAACGGGGTATCGAGCAGGTCGCGATACGTCTCCTAGAATCTGGTGAATTGAGCGAAGATGGCATCTGTGCAGTTGCCAATATCTCCAAAAAACAATTAGCTGAAATCAAACGCAAAATACACGTTAACTGATCGCGCTGCGGCCTTTTGTATCGCTCGCTTCCTAGCTCATCGCTGCGCGATGCTGTTTGTATCGCTCGCTCTTCGAGGCTTTTTTGCCGCTTGCTAGCTCCCCGCTCGCTCCTTGTTCTCAGACCTCTTGTTACTGCGTTTGGGCTCGTCATCAGACTTCTTGCGGTTATGTTCAGGCTTGCCTACCGAGAGCTCCATGAAGGGCGGGGAGAGGCCGTTCGCTGCGCTACGGCTCTTTGTAACGCTCGCTTCGCCTCCCCTGCACAGGTGCAGGCATTGGAGGATGAATTCGACCAGCTGCAGGTGCAGGAAGTCATTAGCTTCTCCCCTCAGGACAGCCGAGGGGAGAAAGACTGTGTTACCATCCCGTGCCTATATGGGGACTGTCAGCCCTTGATGCCCGGATTACTCCATACGACTCTCGCTCGGCTGAAAAAATTTTCTCCTTGATACCAGCATAGTCTCGCTCATATTCTTCTAGGGAGAGGTCTCCTTGTAAGAGTTTGTTCAGTAAATTCCGATGGTTTGTTACTGCTAGTTTGATTTTCCGCGCTGCGGCACTCCTTGATGCAGACGCGACAAATTCCTGTGGAACTAATACATCAAGCTGAACTGCTCTGCTAACAAGCGTGTCTTGCACAAGTTCGTTACGGACAAGGTCTAGCCAACTTTTAAAAAAGTATTCTCGCAATTCGGGCTTAACCGGTATTTTGTTCATATCGTCTATCGACCACACCCCCGCGACACGACGACCCAAAGCGCTCCCGAAGAGCGCCCGCTCATCGATGACCCCCAGATGAGTCAATATCATCAGCAGTCGCAGACTCTCTCCGCCCTCGCTGATGGGCAGCAGGTCGGCATAGGGGTCAGTACGCGTGTTCCTCATCTCGCCAAAGACATTATATCGATAAAAATCATCTAAAAGATAGGGGTTAGTACGCGGGCGCGTCAGCCCGCGTTCATAACTAAGGGCGAGTATATCAACGGGCACATGAGGGTTAGTACGCGGGTGCGTCTGCTCACTATTCTTGGGTGGTGAAATTGGTGATGACGGTGGGTTAGTACGCGGGTGCGTCTGCTCACCGCGCTTATCCACGGTTACGCCAACCCCTAGTGCCTCCATCTCATCCTTGAGTTGCTGATCGGTCATGCGCGCTGCCATGTCCGCATCAAGAACCCCCAGTGCCTCCATCGCATCCTTGAGCTGCTGATCGGTCATGCGCGCTGCCTCGGCCGCCGCGAGTCGAAAATCGGTTCTGAGCCTTGCCCTGTCCGCCTTGATTGGTGCATGGCTTTGATCTTGAACTACAGGTCGATCTTGCGTCCCAGCTCCTGCCGCATCGACATTAGCCAGCGGCGCAAACAACAACGATGCTCCGAGGGGCAGTGCCACCGCCCGCGACATCCAGCGGGCCGCGACATCGCTGACTTTACCCTTGATGGCCTTGAGACCCTTACCTTGCACAGGCTGAGTGCTAACGCTCAGCCATACCAACGACAGCACTGCTACATACCTCATCACAAACTCCTAAACTTAGGTTAAACAAACAGCCCCGACTAACCCACCCCAATGCCGCAAGTAATTTTTGAAACTTTGCAAACTGCGGCTGGGGAAGTCATTAGTTTCTCCCCCCAGGACAGCTGAGGGGAGAAAGACTGTGTTACCATCCTGTGCGTATATGGGGGCCGCCAGCTCTTAAAGCCCGGCGGAGCGGCTTCTTGGTTGCTGCCTTGGTTGCCGCGTACTCTCGCACGGCTGAAATAATTTTATCCTCAACACCAGCATAGTCTCGCTCATATTCTTCTGGGGAAATGTCTCCTTGTAAGAGTTTGTTCAGTAAATTCCGATGTTTTGTCACTGCTAGTTTGATTTTCTGCGCCGCCACACTGAGCGGCTCTCCTCTCGTTATTGCGCTCGTTGCCCTCAAAGCAACAGCCTTGTCTTTAAACAGATACGGGATCAGCAGAAGTTCGTTACGGACAAGGTCTGACCAACTTTTTGAAAAGTATTCTCGCAATTCTGGCTTGTCCGTCATTTTGTACGCATCGCTCATCTCTATCAACATCGAAACACGACGACCCACACCTGCACCGCGCCTGAAGAGCGACGACTCATCGATGGTCTCCAGGTAAGTCAATATCGTCAGCAGTCGCAGACGCTCTCCGCCCTCGCGGCTGGGCAGCAGGTCGGCATAAGGGTTAGTAGGCGTGCGCGTCAGCTCACCGCGCTCATCCACGGTTACGCCAACCCCCAGTGCATCAATCTCATCCTTGAGTTGCAGATTGGTCATGCGCGCTGCCTCGGCCGCCGCGAGTCGATAATCGGTTCTGAACCTTGCCCGGTCCGCCTTGAGTTGCAGATCGGTTTTGCGCACTGCATCATCCAGAATATCGTCCAGCTCAGCATCGAAATCTTCCCAGTTGATTCTTTCCTCGCGGCTAGGCAGCAGGTCGGCATAGGGGTTAGTAGGCGTGCGCGTCAGCTCACCGCGCTCATCCACGGTTACGCCAACCCCCAGTGCATCAATCTCATCCTTGAGTTGCAGATTGGTCATGCGCGCTGCCTCGGCCGCCGCGAGTCGATAATCGGTTCTGAACCTTGCCCGGTCCACCTTGAGTTGCAGATCGGTTTTGCGCACGGCCCCGTCCAATTTTGGTGCATGGCTTGGTTCTTGAACCACAGGCCGGTCTTGCGTCCCAGCTCCTGCCGCATCGACATTAGCCAGCGGCGCAAACAGCAACGATACCCCGAAGGACAGTGCCACCGCCTGCGGCAGCAAGCGGGCAGCGACACCGCTGACCTTACCCTTGATGGCCTTGAAACTATTACCTTGCACAGGCTGAGTGCTAACGCTCAGCCATACCAACGACAGCACTGCTACATACCTCATCACAAACTCCTAAACTTAGGTTAAACAAACAGCCCCGACTAACCCACCCCAAAAAATGCCGCAAGTAATTTTTGAAACTTTGCAAACTGCGGCTGGGGAAGTAAGTTGTAGCCGTGCTGGGGCAGATTTTGGGTAGCGGCAATATCGAGCCTGCTCGGTTGGCGCTTGCAGTTCAGCGACAAAAAAGGCACAATAGGTGTTCGCAGACTTCGCAGCGAGATCGACCAGCACATGGCTTCATCATCTACTTTTGACGTGGCACTGCAAGCCAAGATCAAGCACCATCTTGAGCGTTTTGAGACGCGGCGGTCGGCTATTTTGCCGATTTTGAACGACATACACCAGCAGTACGGTTTCGTCTCCCCAGCACAGGTGCAAGCACTGGAGGATGAATTCGATCTGCCGCGGCTGCAGGTGCAGGAGGTCATTAGCTTCTACTCGCGCTATCGCCAGCAACAGCCGTCCCGCTATCACGTGCAGTTTTGTGATAACATAGTATGTCGGATGTTCGCGTCGCAGCAGCTCATCGCCAAGCTAAAAGCAAAGGCCGCGGGATGTGCGGCAGGCACGTTGAGCGTTGAACCAGTGCCCTGTCTCGGTGTCTGCGATGGCGCGCCTGCCATGCTGGTCAATGACGAGCGGCATTTGCGTGTCACCTGCGATAATCTCGACGGGATAATCGACGACTATTTACAGCGAGCAAGCGATGCCTGATAACTTGACCAAAGTCAAGATTCTCACCGCCTTTGAGGGTGTGCCCGACAGTCGCACTCTCACATGTTACGAGGCAGGAGGTGGCTATCAAGCGCTGCGCAAAGCCTTGGCATTGCCTCCGTCAGAAATTACTGCCATCGTCAAAGCTTCGGGCTTGCGGGGGCGGGGCGGGGCTGGCTTTCCCACTGGATTAAAGTGGAGCTTCGTGCCACAGGACAGCGACATGCCCAAGTATCTCGTCTGCAACAACGATGAGGGCGAGCCAGGGACGTTCAAGGATCGCTACATCTGTGAGCTCAGTCCCCACATGCTGGTCGAAGGCATGGCCATCTCGGCGCGGGCGTTCGGGGCAAACAAGGGCTATATATACACCCGCTATGAATTTTTTGAGGAGATTGCCTGGCTGCGCACCGCCATCGACGAAGCCTATGCTGCAGGCTATTTGGGCAAAAACATCCTCGCCAGCGGTTTTGATTTTGATCTCGACCATTACGAGGGTGCAGGTGCTTACATCTGCGGCGAAGAGACGGGGCTGCTATCCTCGTTGGAAGGCAAGAAGGGGCAACCCAAGTTGAAACCACCGTTTCCCGCGGTGTCGGGCTATCTCGGCTGTCCGACCATCGTCAACAACACCGAAACACTAGCTGCCGTGCCCTGGATTATCACTCACGGGGCCGAGGCGTATCGCAAGATTGGCACGGAGAAGAGCGCGGGCACGAAACTATTCTGCATCTCAGGACATGTGCAAAAGCCAGGCGTGTATGAGTTGCCACTCGGTTATCCGTTCATGAAATTTTTTGCCGAGGAGGCCGGTGGCATGGCTGCAGGACGTGAGCTCAAGGGCTGTATTCCCGGCGGGGCCTCTGCACCCATTCTCACGCCTGCTGAACTGCAGGATGCAACCCTCGACTACGAAGATTTAGCGGCAAAGGGCAGTATGCTTGGTTCGGGGGCGGTCATTATTGTCGACGCGGAACAGCCGATGGTGGAACTGCTGAAGGTTGTCGTCGATTTTTTTCATCACGAGAGTTGCGGGCAGTGCACTCCCTGTCGTGAAGGCACAGGTTGGCTGGCCAACATTATGCACGCTTACGTCAAGGGTGAGGGCAAGGAGAGCGATTTGCCGTTGATGCATAACATCTCGCAGCAGATGATGGGACGCACGATCTGTGCCCTGTCCGATGCCGCGGCGATGCCGACGCAGGCCATCGTGCAGAAGTATCAGGACGAACTTAAAAACTATCTGCAAGCAAAGGCAGGCTGATGAGTATTGCGATAACGATCAACGAGGAGGAATTTACCGCTGAGCAAGGACAGACGGTGATGGAATTAGCCCAGCAGCATGACATCTATATCCCGCATTTTTGCTGGCATCCTGGTCTGTCGATTGCAGGTGTGTGTCGCTTTTGCATGGTTGAAGTTGAAGGACGACCGAAGTTAGAGATCGCTTGCAACCTGCCTGTCACCGCAGGCATGCAGGTGCGCACCGACAGCGAGCCGGTGCAGGAAGCACACAAGTGGGCGTTGGAATTTCACCTCATCAATCATCCGCTCGACTGCCCGATATGCGACCAAGCCGGTGAGTGTGGTTTGCAGGACTATTACATGCAGGTCGGCAAGTATCAGGCGCAGATGACGCAGGCTAAGGTGTTGAAACCAAAAAAACTCGATGTCGGTGTAGACCTCGTGCTCGATACCGAGCGCTGTATTCTCTGCTCACGTTGTGTGCGTTTTGAAGACGAGGTGACCAAGAGCGGCGGGCTAGGGATTTTTGACCGCGGCGATCGTGCCATCATCGGCACATATCAGAATAAACGCATTGAGCATAACTACACTACTAATCTCGTCGACATCTGCCCGGTGGGTGCATTTACCTCCAAGGATTTTCGTTTCAAAAAGCGCGTGTGGTTTACACAAGAAGCACAAACTGTCTGCCCTGGATGTGCGACGGGTTGTGCCATTGATCTAGCCTTCAACGCCGATTTGAAACGCTACTATCGTATCAAGCCGCGCTTTTCGGAGGTTAACGCCCATTGGATGTGTAATTTTGGCCGCGGCATGTATATGCACCTCAACGTCGAGCAGCGCTTGCTCAGTGCCTATAGCGCGGCAGAAGACGCGCACAAGCCGATGCTAAAGACGGACACGGCACATATCGTGCAGGCCTTAGCCGAGCAATTGCAGCAGGCGCAGCAGGTCGCACTGCTAGTCACGCCGCAGTATACGGTGGAAGACTATCGTGCCTTGTTGGCTTTTTTTGTCGGCAAGCTTGGCATACGCAATGTGCATCAGTGGCGCAGTCGGCAGGAGGACACGGAGAAGTTCGACGGCGTTTTGTGGCGTGGTGACCAAAACCCCAACAGTCGTGGTCTACTAGAAGTGCTGGCCGAGTTCGGCATTGATAAACAGCAGGGCAATGAGTTTGATACGTTGGCGGCGGGCAACTATGACCTCGTGATCGCGCTGGCACCGCAGGTGTTGGCAACGTTTGCTGACATTGAGACGGATCTGCAGAAGTTGCAAGAATTGCCCTGGGTATCGCTGTGGGCGAGTGCCAAGCAGGTGCTCGACTATCGCTATCAGCAGGTGCTAGCCTTGACGTGTTTCGCTGAACAGCGTGGCACATATCGCAATTATGCGGGGGTGGAACGGCAACTGCACGCGGCAACTAGCCCTGTCAGTGCGGAGATTATGAGCATCACCGCGCTGGTGGAAAAACTTGCCGCCTGCTGTAAGGCGCAGGAGGATGAACATGGCAGTAGTTAGGGTGAAGCGACCGCCTGCCGATCGCAATATCTTCTTTCAGGTTGCAGGTTATGTTGCCGAGATAGGCAAGGGGATGCGGTTGACGATGGGAATTTTTCTGCGGCAGCTTTTCAAACGAGAGGCGAGCAACACGTTGGAATGGCCTGAGCAGCCAGCAGATTATGGGGAGCGTTTCAAGGGCAAGCATTTCTTGACCTTGCGTGACGATGGCGAGATCCGCTGCACGGCGTGTTTTTTGTGTGCCACGGCTTGTCCCGCGGACTGCATTCACATCGAAGCCGCGGAGCATCCTGACGGCTCGATTGAGAAGTATCCGTCCCGCTTTGAGATTGACATCTTGCGCTGTGTTTTTTGTGGCATGTGTGAGGAAGCCTGTCCTGTCGATGCTATTCGTTTGGGGCCTGAGTATACCATGGCAGGGGCGGCAGGCGAGAAGTGGGTTTACACCAAAGACTACTTGTCGCAGCGTTCTGTGCTGGAAGGTGGTGTGACCAGCGTTAAAGACGAAAACACCAAGCATCCCGATCTCGACCGCGAGGATGCGGCACAGACCAGTCACCTCAAGCACGGTGTCCACTGAACTAATGAGAGGAGGCAAGCGTGTCACAATCTTTTGCGACGTTCATTGCCGCGTTGCGCACTAAAAACCTAACCATGCGTGCTGAGGGTGGCGCGTTGGTAGGGGATGTGGTTGCCGACATCTTTGCCGATTTGCCTGAGGCGATGCATTCGGTCGATGCCGAGGGACGGGTAATCGCAGCCAATGCTCGTGCGGCGCAACTTTACGGCTACAGCATAGATGAGCTGATAGGCTTGAGCATCTATGATCTGTATGTCGACAGGGAAGAAACCCAGCGTGGTTTCAAGCGTTTGTTGGCGTTGGGGCGGATGGAAGTTTTCACTAAAATAAAAACCAAAAGCGGGACGTTGCTTAGCATCAGGATGAAATCTTTCGCCCTATTCGACCGCGAGGGCAACTTTGTCGAAACTATTTCTATGTTGCATGATGTCACTGAGCAGCGGGAGTTGAAGCTTCAGCTGTTGCAGGCCAGTCGCTTTTCGGAGATGGGCAGATTTTCTGCAGGCATCGTGCACGACATTCGCAGTCCCTTGACGGTGTTGAAAGGTTTTACCGACTGCGTATTAGAGTCGGAGCATTGTCGTCGTGACGCACAGGTAATGAGTGCAGCGGTGGCAGTGCGACGTGCGGTCGAAAAGGTTGAACGCTACACCACACGTCTGTTGCAGGTGCGGGTTTCGGGGGCGGACGAGGCGCTGCAGGAGGTTAACCTCGCCGCGGTGGTGGGCGAATCGCTGGAGATGCTTGATGCCAAGATTCGTGAGTGTGATGTAACGGTAGACTGCGACGTGCCAGCCGACTGGGTGTTGCAAGGACGCAAGCAACAGCTGGAGCAGGTGTTCAGCAATATCATCAGCAATGCCTGCGATGCGATGGCAGGCCTGAGTGGGCGACGCTTGACTATTCGGAGCACACAGGCAGATGGGCAGATTGCAGTTAGCCTCGCCGATAGCGGCACCGGTGTGGAGGAAGAACTGCGCACCAAGATTTTCGCCTCCTTTTTCACCACCAAGAGCGACCGCCACGGCACCGGCATCGGCCTCACCATTGCCAGCGAGATCGTCACCGCGCATCAGGGACATATCGGTGTCAGTGCTAACGAGCCACGTGGGACCGTCTTCACCGTCACTCTACCGCTTGTGCAGGAGGCGGGATAAGTTATAGCAATGTGCGCGGCGGGATATGCGTGGTGCCGTGCCGTTCATAGAGCTCTCGATCGGCAAGAGGTGTAGGCAACCGCGAGTGGAGAACAGGCCCTACTTAGCCCGTACCTCCGTTGTCTTGGCACGGCGCAGCCCTGGAGCTAGCAAGCGGCAAGGAAGCCGCGTGCAACCCGACCTCAACAGGTATGGGCACATGCTTTATCTAAAAGCATAATCTCACAGCAATATGGCAGTATTTATGGTCGGGTTTTCGTACGGCCTCGCCTCGCCGTTCATGGAGCTCTCGGTGGGCAAGCAAGGGGTTCTGATGCAAACCCAAGCGAAGCTAGTCCCTTAGCGCAAGTCCCCGTTGTCTTGGCAGGGAGCAGACCTGCCGAGAAACTCTCCCCTGAGATAGGTGCAAGCACATACTCTTGTCTGAAAGCATAACCTAACAGCAATATGGCAGTATTTATGGTCGGGTTTTCGTACGGCCTCGCCTCGCCGTTCATGTGGCTCTTGATGGGCAAGATTGAACGTAACCGCGAGAGGTTTGAGAACAAGCAAAGAGACTTGGGGCAAGCTTGAACGCAACTGCAGGGTGGTCTGAACGCATGCAGCGAGCTAGGAAGCGAGCGTTACAAAAAGCATCGCGTAGCGATGAGCTAGGAAGCGAGCGATACAAAAAAGCCGTAGCGCAGCGAACGGTCTCACCGTGCCGTTCATAGAGCTCTCGGTAGGCAAGAGGTGTAGGCAACCGCGAGTGGAGAACAGGCCCTACTTAGCCCGTACCTCCGTTGTCTTGGCACGGCGCAGCCCTGGAGCTAGCAAGCGGCAAGGAAGCCGCGTGCAACCCGACCTCGACAGGTATGGGCACATGCTTTATCTAAAAGCATAATCTCACAGCAATATGGCAGTATTTATGGTCGGGTTTTCGTACGGCCTCGCCTCGCCGTTCATGGAGCTCTCGGTGGGCAAGCAAGGGGTTCTGATGCAAACCCAAGCGAAGCTAGTCCCTTAGCGCAAGTCCCCGTTGTCTTGGCAGGGAGCAGACCTGCCGAGAAACTCTCCCCTGAGATAGGTGCAAGCACATACTCTTGTCTGAAAGCATAACCTAACGGCAATATGGCAGTATTTGTGGTCGAGTTTTCGCACGGTCTCTCCCTGCCGTTCATGTGGCTCTTGATGGGCAAGATTGAACGTAACCGCGAGAGGTTTGAGAACAAGCAAAGAGACTTGGGGCAAGCTTGAACGCAACTGCAGGGTGGTCTGAACGCATGCAGCGAGCTAGGAAGCGAGCGTTACAAAAAGCATCGCGTAGCGATGAGCTAGGAAGCGAGCGATACAAAAAAGCCGTAGCGCAGCGAACGGTCTCACCGTGCCGTTCATAGAGCTCTCGGTAGGCAAGAGGTGTAGGCAACCGCGAGTGGAGAACAGGCCCTACTTAGCCCGTACCTCCGTTGTCTTGGCACGGCGCAGCCCTGGAGCTAGCAAGCGGCAAGGAAGCCGCGTGCAACCCGACCACAACAGGTATAGGCACATGCTTTATCTAAAAGCATAATCTCACAGCAATATGGCAGTATTTATGGTCGGGTTTTCGTACGGCCTCGCCGCGCCGTTCATGGAGCTCTCGGTAAGCAAGCCTAAACGAAATAACGAGAGGCTGGAGAACATGCAGCGAGGGAGCGAGAAAGCGGCAAAAAAGCCTCGTAGAGCGAGCGATACAAAAAGCAGCGTAGCGAGCGAAGCGAGCGATACGAAGAGCCGTGTAGCGTACACTAGGCCGATAATTTTATCCCCCGACGATAGGCCAGAGCGTGGAGAGCCCGCTTGTCAGCCGCGGCAGTGATGGCATTGTTGAAGCTTACCGTCCCCTCGTTGACCAGCTTGAGAAGGCTGTCGTTGAGGAGAATGTTGCCCTTGACGCGATGGGCAATCATGTGTGCAGTGAGCTGTTGTGTCCGCCCCGTTTTTATCATCGCCGCGGCTTCGTCAGAGACAATCAGAGCCTCCCATGCCGCGACTTGACCACCGCTTTTCTCGCGCACAAGTATCTGGCAGATAACACCCCGCAGGGTGTTGGCGAGCAGATGCCGCGCCTGGTTTTGATGCGCGGGGGTGAACTGGTTGATGATGCTGTCGATTGCCGACACGCTGTTTCTCGTGTGCATCATGCTGTAAACCAGCCGTCCCGCTTCGGCATATTTCATCGCCATCGACATCACCGCAGCATCGCTGAGTTCGCCCGTGCAAATAACATCAGGGTCTTCCCGCAACGCCGCCCGCAAACCCTCCTGCACTGAGCCTGTGTGGGTGCCAACTTCTCGTTGACGGATGAGAGAATTTTTCTGCGCATGCACAAATTCAATCGGGTCTTCGATCGAGAGTAGATGTGCTTTGCGGGTAGAGTTGATCGTATCGATCATCGCGGCCATCGTCGTCGATCGACCGCTCCCGGCAGGGCCGTTGATGATGACCAAACCTTTCGACAGATAGCAGAATTTTCTGACAATCTCCGGGGCATCGAGCTCCTCTAAAGTTTTGAGTACGGCAGGCACATAGCGCAACACCGCGCCAATGCCGCGTAAATCTTTCAAAACATTAACCCTAAACCTGCCTACGTCCTTTAACTCGTAAGTAAAATTAACGTCACCACTCTGTGCCAATCTCACCGCACCCGCCGCGGGGGTGATGGGAGTGAGCCAGCTGTGCAAGGTTTCGGGGGTAATGTTATCGCTGGCCTTGACTTTCTCCAGCTGCCCACCGATCCGCATCATGACAGGGTGGTTGCAGCTCAGGTGCAGATCACTTGCCTCCTGGGTCATCATCTCCCGCAAGAGTTCGTCGATGGCCTGGTCGCCCTCGCTTACTACGCTTGTGCCTGTCAACGTGTGCGCAGGAGGAATATGTCTATCTGCCTGCGCTTGAGCGGGGGCCGTAAACTGGCTCTTGCCATCTTCCGTAATCGCGGCACTCTCGGTAACCACCTGATCGATCTGCTTTGCCACTCTATGCATAGACGTGTGCACCCCTGTTTCCTCCGGCCCTGCTGTGCCCGCAGTTTGACCGTGCAGCATGTCGCTAACATCCGCAGGTGGCGCCGCGCCGCGCTCTTGCTCAGGGCTTACCGCGGCGGCCAGCACATCTCCCTCCGCCTTTAGCGGCACGGCAGACTGAAACACATCTGTGCCATTTTTCTCCTGCGGTGATACTGAAGGGCTGGCGAGCTGAGGCGCGGCCGCGGGCTTATCGCTGAGAGAGGGAGCTTGGAATACGCCCCGCACTGGTGCTGTGCCACTTGCTGGGGCACTGGTGTTGGGCTGGGGTGCAGCCGCGGGGTTATTACTGATAGAGGGAATGTCGAGGCTGAATTCAGGCTTGCCACTGTCAGATGTGCCGCTCTGTGGTAGCGCTGGGGCTGGAGTGCTGGGTTGATCGCTGGGGGGATTGTCAGCGGCATCCTTTTGACTGGCGACTGGCTTGTCCACAAAGCTAACCATGGCATCGATCATAGAATTGCTGGTGCTACTAAAGCTCGCACTTTCTCCTTCCTGTTCTTGCTGTTCTGCGTCACTGGCCATCTGTCCTTGCTTATCGTCCACCGAGGACTTGTGAAAAAACTGCGCGTAGTCGAGCGTATAGAGTGCTGCACCTCTGGCCAGGTAAATATTGATCTGACGCAAATCGGTTAAACCAATACAGTCTACCTCACCGAGTTCTAGAATTTTAAATTTACGTGAATGGCGTTGATGGCGCAAAAGATCACCCGCTCCTGCAAAGATACTGCCAAAAAGCTGATCAATGTCAGCAGGTGTCAGGGGGTCAAACTTTCTCGGCTCAACCGCGCCCTTGATGGTAAAAAAAGACGGGCGCTTCCCTTCTCTCAAGGTAATGCGCTGCGTTCTCAACTTGTTAGCTTCATCAACAACTTCTCTCAGCAGACTCATGCCTACCGCCCCTCCCCTGCCGTGTGTCGGCAAAAAACGTAGCAAACTTGAGTCACGCCTTTGCACTTTCTTTCTTAGTGTGGCTGCTGCATACTTGGATGGTGTTGATTCATGGTGCTCTCGGTAAGCAAGCGGAGCGGAGCTAGGCAGCGTGCCTGGTCAGGTGGAATGAGAGAGAGGTAACCAGAGTTGTCCCTGCAAGAACTGCTCAGTGCTGTAGCCGAGTGTCGCGCCGCTTTTGCGCGCGGTTGTGCTGAGGCCAGTGAGGTGCGAGCTTTGGAGGAGGTGCGGGTTGCCTTCATGGGGCGGAAGGGACAGCTGGCAGGCTTGCGCGCCAAGATTACCACCCTAGAGGGTGAAGAACGCAAGCACTTCGGAGCCGCGGTCAACGAGCTACAAAAATTCAGCCAACAGCAACTCAACAGCAGGCGGCGAGATTTGCAGCGCGCCGCGATCGAGGCCAAGCTGCGTGAGGAGCGCGCCGACATCGACCTGCCCGTCATCGATCGGGACGAACGCGGGACACTGCACCCCGTGTCATTGATGCGGCAAAAACTGCATGATATCTTTACCAAGCTTAGCTTTAGTGTGCTTGAAGGCCCAGATGTTGATTACGAAGATTTTAATTTCAACAAACTGAACATCCCCGCACATCATCCAGCACGAGATATGCAGGATACTTTTTATCTGGCCAGCAAGGACGAGGAGGAGCGTTTGTTGTTGCGCACGCACACCTCTAACGTGCAGGTGCATGCACTGAGCGAGCATCGTCCTCCCCTGCGAGTGATTTCGATGGGGCGTTGTTTTCGCTGCGATTTTGATCTCACGCATACGCCGATGTTTCATCAGATCGAGGGCTTTGTTGTCGATGAAGCCATCAGCTTTGCGCATTTGAAAGGCACGATTGACACGTTTTTGCGTGCCATTTATGGCGACGGTTTACGCACCCGTTTTCGTCCCAGCTATTTTCCCTTTGTCGAGCCGGGTGCGGAGGTGGACATCGGCTGTGTTGCCTGTGACGCACAGAAGCTAGCAGCAGGCAAAGAGCCACCGCCCGAGGCGCGCGTGGGCTGTCGTGTCTGCAAGCACAGCGGCTGGCTTGAGGTGGGGGGATGCGGCATGATTCACCCCAACGTTTTTGAGGCGATGGACATCGACAGCGAGCGTTACAGCGGCTTTGCCTTTGGCTTTGGTCTCGATCGTATGGCAATGCTGTATTACGGCATCAACGATTTGCGCACGTTGTTTGCTGCACCACCAGAGTTCAACGCGCGTTTGCCCATCTTTGCATAGGAAGACATCGTGCTCATTTCACTTGCATGGCTACAGGATTACGTTGACATCCGTGCCTATAGTGCCCCCGAACTGGCTGACACCTTGACCATGCTGGGTCTTGAGGTCGAGGGCGTGCAAACACTAGCCTCCATAGATGCACGGGTCGTGGTGGGCAAGGTGCTCAGTGCCGTGCCTCATCCACACAGCGATCGCCTGACCCTGTGCGGCGTAGACAGCGGCGAGGGAACAAAAGACATCATATGCGGCGCAGACAACGTGCAGGCAGGCATGAAGGTGGCGGTGGCACAGCCAGGCGCGCTGATTGAGGGGCGAGAGCTGACGGCGGCGAGGATACGCGGCACGGTCTCGCACGGCATGATTTGCAGTGAGCGTGAGTTGGGCTTGGGTGATGAGCATGATGGCATCTTGCCACTCGATGCGACGTTAGCGATTGGCACGCGCCTTGACAGCATTTATCCGACGCAGGATCGCATCCTTGACCTCAGCATTACGCCGAACCGCGGTGATTGCCTCAGCTATCTCGGTATTGCGCGTGAATTAGCGGCTAAGTTACAGCTGCCACTCAATCCGCCTGTGGGCGAAGCCGTGCCCTGTGCAGCAGCAGAGGCGCGGGTGCGGGTTGAAATCGAGGCGGACAGCGGTTGTTATCGTTTTTGCACGCTACATGCCGAGCTTAGTGATATGCCTGAGTCTCCCTACTACATGCAAAGACGTTTGCGCGTCTCTGGCATTCGTCCCGTGAATGCCATCGTCGATATTACCAACTACGTCATGCTTGAGTACGGCCAGCCGCTGCACGCTTACGATGCGGCCACGATTGGCGGTGGCGTTATCAAAGTGTGCCAAGCACAGCACGAGACAACTTTTACCGCTCTCGATGCCAAGCCGCGACAATTACAGCGCGGCGACATACTTGTCTGCGATGCGGAGCAGGTCATTGGCTTGGCAGGTATTATCGGTGGTGCGCATACTGCGGTAATGCCAGATACACGAGCGTTGGTGATCGAGATTGCTAACTTTGATGCCCGCAGTGTGCGCAAGACGGCCAAGCGACTGGCATTGACTACCGAGTCGGCGCATCGCTTTGCGCGCCAGGTCGATGCCGAGCCGTTGGCACAGATTGCTATGCGCACGCGCTATTTGCTTAGCCAGAGCTTGCCTGAGGGAGTGTTGCAGACGATGAGCGAGCAAGCGGGTGATATTTACCCCGCGCCCCAGCCGCGGCGCAAGATCGCTTTGCGCTTAGCGCGCACGCGCAAGATGTTGGGACTGCCTGCCTTGACGCAGGGTGACTGCCAGCATTATCTGACGCGGTTATCTTTCACGCTGCTTGATCGCACTGATGCCCGTTTGTTGTGGGAAGTGCCTTCCTTTCGGCACGATGTTAACCGTGAAATCGACTTGATCGAGGAGGTCGGGCGTTTGCACGGTCTCGATAAGATTGCCAGTGCCTTGCCACTAGTGCAGCAGTCACTCGGTGTTGATGATAGGTTAGCAATTTTTCAAAATCGCCTCAAGGTGACCTGTGCCACGCTGGGCTTGCAGGAGACGGTTAACTTTGCCATGACCGCGCCGCGTGATTACAGCAAGTTGATGATCGCGGACACGCATCCGCTCTATCCGTCGCTGCACTTGCACAATCCTATCAACGACCAGTTGCAAGCGATGCAGACAACTTTGCTGCCGAATTTGCTGCGCACTATCATCAACAACCGCAAGCATCGCCACAAGGGCACACGTTTGTTTGAGCTGGGGCGGGGCTATTTTCGTGCTGACTTGCGCATCGAGGCGCAGCATGAGCACTATCGTTATCTCCAGCAGCAGGGGCTGCATGTCAGCCACGACAACACGGCGGTGCGACCGCGTGAGCACAACCTAGTGGCGGCGATTATCGACACCCCGTATCAGTTTGCTAGCTGGCAGCATCAAGAGGTGCAGCCTGATGTTTATCTGGGCAAAAAACTCCTGCTAAGGTTGTTGTATAGTTTTGGTCTAAGCGAGCAACAGCTGACCATCAGTGCGGTGCAAAGTCATGATGTGCCGTTCTTCAATCCCTTTGCGGCACTATATGTGCATAGCGACGACCGTTATCTTGGCTGTTTGGGTGAATTGCATCCGCAGGTTTTGGGGGCTTTTAAACTCGACGGCAAGATATTGTTTTTTGAATTATTGAGCGACAACATTTATCGTCTCGCCCAGCAACGCCGCAAAATTGGCGATTACAGCAGCAAGTATCCGCCCGTGCAGCGTGATCTTGCCTTTGTGTTAGCACAGCATGTGTCCTATCGTGAGGTTGCCGCGGCCTTGCAGAATTTTCCCACCAAAAAGCACCTCGCGGCTTTTCGCTTGTTTGATATTTTTACCGATGCTGCACTCGGCCCCGACCAAAAGAGCTTGGCTTTCAGTTTTTCTTTCGCTTCTCCTGATAAGACCTTGACCGATGCGGAGGTTGACCAAGAGATAGCTGCACTGCTCGCTTGGCTACAGGAACAGCTCAATGCCCGCTTGCGTGAGTGACTTGCAGGCTAGCAGGCAAGAGGGTGGGGGCAACAGCCGAGAGGTTTGGGGCAAGGACACCACTTATCGCAAGTCTCCGTTATCTTAGCCCCCGCCTCCGTTGTCTTGGCAGGGAGCAGACCTGCCGAGAAACCCGACCTCAACAGGTATAGGCACATGCCTTGTGCAAAGAAATAAACTGAACGCAATAGCGAGAGGCCTGAGTGCAAAGAGCGAGCTAGGAAGCGAGCGATACAGAAAGCCGCAGCGCAGCGAACGGTCTCTCCCTGCCGTTCACAAAGCTCTTGGTAGGCAAGAGGTGGGGACAACCGCCGAGAGGTCTGATGACAAGCAGAGAGGACACGCAGAGTGGTCTGAGCGCAAGGAGCGAGCTAGGAAGCGAGCGTTACAAAAAGCAGCGTAGCAAGCGAAGCGAGCTAGGAAGCGAGCGTTATAAAGAGCGGCGTAGCACGGCGAGGAACAGCACGGCTAACTTTTGAGTTTGTGGAAAGTAATCTCTATTCTGTTTTTCCAGTCCTTGTATTTATCATCCGCGATCTTATTACAGCGTCCGACTTTAATCTCACTGGCTAATTCGCCCCATGTGAAATTCCACTTAGGCAAATAGCATGCCCCCCTGTTTAGCACATTATAATTTATATCAATACGCTCAGTGAATTGATTATTCTCGTCTATTATCCTCTTTGCTACTCCCGTTCTTTTGCCGGGCAAACCGAATATGGAGTTTAAACATATAAGATAAAGTTTGGGAGATGACTTTGTAATATCTTCGACAGTAAGCGCAGGGTTGTGCCACAAAAGTGCCTCATCTACGTCAATCCTACTCTTGTATAAAGTTAGCAGAGTTCTTGTCACACTGAAAATAGCGTGGCCGTGTAAATCTAGCTTGCCCTGATCGTCTCTATTTATACTACAAAGCAACTTCGCATCTCTAAGTCGTAGGCAGCTTTTTCCTTCGTTCGTGCATCTAGACTTTACTGCGATTTGTGTCAGAGGAGTGCCGTCTTCGATGGCAGAGTCATCTAGGATGGCAGAGTCATCTAGCGCAGCCTTCCGGACATCTGCCACATCTCCCCCACCCGACTCATCTCCCGGTGGACGAAGACACCCACCTGTGACCACAAGCACACCCAACAAGATAATCAACGTCGAGCTTAAATAGCTCATCTCATCCTCCCCAATCAAAAAATTAAAGACAGTTTCCTCAAACATCATCGACCGTTTTTTTTTTGCTTTAGTTGCAAATGAAGTTTTTTTTAAAATTCTTCACAACTATCTAAATTGAATGATAATTTGAGCGAGAGTTGGGGGAGGATCACCGATAGGGAGCTCGCGGACTATCTGGCAAGCTTGAACGCAACCGCCGAGAGACTTGGGGGCAAGAGGCAAGTAGCACAAACCTCCGTTATCTTGGCAGAGCGCAGACCTGCCGAGACACCCGACCTCAACAGGTATAGGCACATGCCTTGTGCAAAGAAATAAACTGAACGCAATAGCGAGAGGCCTGAGTGCAAAGAGCGAGCTAGGAAGCGAGCGATACAAAAAGTCGTGCGCAGCGAACGGTCTCGCTCTGCCGTTCATAAAGCCCTCGGTAGGCAAGAGGTGTGGGCAACCGCGAGAAGACCTGAGGACAAGCCTGATCGCAATAGCAAGAAGCCTGAGGGCAAAGATACCACTTAGCCCGTGCCTCCGTTGTCTTGGCACGGCATAGACCTGCCGAGAAACTCTCCTTGAGTTGAGTGTAAACACATGCCCTATGCGAAAAAATAATCCGACGGCAGTATTGGCAATATCTGTGGTCGAGTTTTCGCACGGTCTCTCCCTGCCGTTCACAAAGCTCTTGGTAGGCAAGAGGTGGGGACAACCGCCGAGAGGTCTGATGACAAGCAGAGAGGACACGCAGAGTGGTCTGAGCGCAAGGAGCGAGCTAGGAAGCGAGCGTTACAAAAAGCATCGCACAGCGATGAGCTAGGAAGCGAGCGTTACAAAAAGCCGCGTAGCAAACCTCCGTTGTCTTGGCGAGGCGCAGTGGAGCTAGCAAGCGGCAAAAAAGCCGATCAGCGAGAAACTCTCCCTTGAGTTAGGTGCAAGTACATGCCCTGTGCAAAAAAATAATCTGAACGCGATAGCAAGAGGTCTGAGAACATGCAGCGAGCTAGGAAGCGAGCGATACAAAAAGCCGCAGCGCAGCGAACGGTCTTGCCCCGCCGTTCATGGAGCTCTCGATAGGCAAGCCTCAACGCGACAGCCGAGAGGTTTGGGGGCAGGCCTGAATGCAACCGCCAAGAGGTCTGAGGGCAAGCAGCGAGGGCACGCCGAGAGGTCTGAGGACAAGCAGCGAGCGGAGCTAGGAAGCGAGCGATACAAAAAGCAGCGTAGCGAGCGAAGCGAGCGATACAAAAAGCCGTGCGTAGCTTCTCTCATTCTTTATATGTCTGCTCAGCGATTTGCGCCAATAGTAGCTCCAAGTTATCGTCGCTCCAATTGGCAAGATAGAGGCGATAGAAGCTATCGTCGCTGCTCAAGCTATCGGAGCTATCTTCTTCTGTTCGGAGCAGCGCTGCTTTCGCCTGGATATGTCGAGCCTCGCTGTAGTTCCGATGATGTTCCAGCATCCCCATAGACATGGCAAACACCTCCTCGGTCACCGCCGTCTCCTCGCTAGCGGCCTCAGGCAGGTTTGTAAACTGGACAAGTCCTTCCTCGGTCATCGTCGTCTTCTCGCTAGCGATCTCGTGCAGATCTGCCGAGGTTTTTTTGGCCCCGCTCCCTGACGACCAGCGCAGGAACTCAAATTTACAACGCCACCACAACTCCGCTGACCAATCGAGCACCGATCTGCAGGCGCGTCCAAACCAGCCAACTTCATCATACTGATCAGTGAGCAAGGCCAGCTCTTCCGCGTACGCATTGAGCTCATCTGTCACCTCTTGGATACTCTTCTCTATCAATTCCACGCGTGGCTGTAGCTCCTGGGTGCGCAGCTTGTGAAGATAGATCTGTCGATGCGTGGTAATCAACAGCCACTGCGCTTCGTCAAACGTCATCAACGCTAGTTGCTGCACCGCCTTGTTGGGCAGGACACGATAACGGCCCGCTTGCACCTCGCCCACATTACAGTGCTCCTCCGCACAGCCAACCAGCGTCGCAACTAGCACCACCACCGACAGAACCTGCATACCAGAGTGCCTCCCACCAGCTACCCAATTACGGCGACCACCATAGCATCGGCGACCACAAAGTAAACAGCTGATGCACTGGCATCGCCCGCCGCGATAATTTTGTTGCTGGACTCAGGTTTAAAAAAAATAACCACTACGGTAAAATAGCAGGCAGTGAGCAAGAGAGTTATTTGTGTCACGCGCCATGCACTTCATGGGGCAGAGCCTAAAGCAGATGGTTGCCCCGCCGCTTAGTTTCTACCTACTGCTCAAGCAGATGGAATTTGTCGGCAATCGTAGCTTGGGCATTATCGCCTTCGCGGGTGGTATTGTCGGGGCCGTGTTTGGTTTGCAACTGGGCGAAATTTTTCGCACCTTCGGGGCTGAGTCGATGATCGGTGCAGCCGCAGCTTTTGCCTTGTCTAAAGAACTTGCGCCAGTGGTGGGTTCGTTTCTGGTTACCGCCCGAGCAGGCTCAGCCATGGCCTCCGAAATCGCCACCATGCGCATCAACGAGCAGATAGATGCCTTGAAGTCAATGGCTATCGATCCTATCGGCTATCTCATTTCGCCCCGTATCCTGGCCTCAATCATCATGATGCCGTTTTTGACGGGGGTGTTCATCGTCAGTGGTATCGTCGTCTCTTTCCTTGTCGGGGTGTATGTTTTTGATGTTGATGTCGGGGTCTTTTTTGATAACATTCCGTGGATCGTCGGGCCTCTAGATGTGCGACAAGGCATGGAGAAGTCGCTGGTGTTCGGGGCAATTTTTTCTTCCGTCGGCTGCTACTGTGGTTTTTATGCGCAGGGCGGCGCCAAGGGAGTTGGCAAGGCGACGACGCGGGCGGTGGTGGTGTCTCTGGTGGCAATCTTGGTTGTGGATTTTTTCATCAGCTGGTTGCAATTGCAAGGCAACAACCCGACGCTCTAACAACACAGGATGGCAAGTTTGGAAGACTATAGTCCGGCGCGGCTTGAACGCAAGTGGCAGCAGTACTGGCAACAGCAGAACACGTTTCGCACTGCCGCGGCACAGGACAAGCCGAAGTTCTACGTGCTCGACATGTTCCCCTATCCCTCTGGTGACGGACTGCACGTCGGTCACGTCGAAGGCTACACCGCTACCGATATTGTGGCTCGCTTCAAACGCATGCGCGGTTTCAACGTCTTGCACCCGATGGGCTGGGATGCTTTTGGCTTGCCTGCCGAGCAGTATGCCATCAAGACCGGCACGCACCCCGCGGCAACAACAGCTCGTAACGTCAAGCGCTTTCGCGAACAATTGACCGCCCTGGGTTTTTCTTATGACTGGGAACGGGAGATCAACACTACCGATCCCGCCTATTATCGCTGGACGCAGTGGATTTTTCAGCAGCTGTTCAAGCAAGGTCTCGCCTATCAGTCAGAAGAGTTTGTCAACTTCTGCCCTGAGTTAGGCACAGTGCTGGCCAACGAAGAAGTCATCGACGGCAAGTCAGAGGTAGGTGGCTTTGCCGTCATCAAAAAACCCATGCGGCAGTGGATGTTGAAGATTACCAATTACGCTGAACGCCTGCTCACTGATCTCGACACCCTCGACTGGCCTGAATCAGTCAAGGAGATGCAACGCCACTGGATTGGCAAGAGCCATGGGGCCGAGATTGAATTCAAGCTCGCAGATAGCAGGGCGACAAGCTTCACCGTGTTCTCGACCCGTCCTGATACTTTGTTTGGAGCAACTTTTTGCGTGCTTGCTCCAGAGCATCCGCTGGTGAAACACGTCTGTTCGGAGGCACAGCACCATGCGGTCGAGACCTATGTGCAGGCAGCCTTGCGCACCTCCGAACGTGAGCGTGCCGCAGCAGGTGATAAGCAGGGGGTGTTCAGCGGTGGCTATGCCTTGAACCCTGTCAACGGCGAGCGTGTGCCTATCTACATCGCCAGCTACGTGCTGATGTCTTACGGGCATGGGGCAATTATGGGCGTGCCTGCGCACGATGTGCGTGACCATCAGTTTGCTCTTGCCCATGGCTTGCCTATTCGTTGTGTCATCAGCGGCGGAGAAGTTGACACCCTGCAAGCGGCGTGGACCGGCGCGGGGATGTGCATCAACTCGCAGTTTCTCGACGGACTGTCCTCGGAGGCGGCAGTGGCGGCAATGGTCGATTGGCTGGAGCAACACAAGTGCGGGCGGCGCACGGTCAACTACAAGTTGCGTGACTGGCTGTTTGCCCGGCAACGCTATTGGGGCGAGCCATTTCCGCTGTTTCATGACCACGAAGGCCAGGCAGTGTTGGTGGAAGAGAGTGAATTGCCTGTGCTATTGCCTGACTTGCGTGATTTTCGACCGGGCGAGACGGGCGAGTCACCCCTGTCACGTTGTGGCGAGTTCATGCTCTATGCCAGCCAGGACGGGCGGCACGGGCGACGGGAAAGCAATACGATGCCACAGTGGGCCGGGTCATGCTGGTACTACTTGCGTTTCATCGACCCGCACAACTCACAGCAGGCCTGGGATAAAGACCAGGAACGGCGCTGGATGCCTGTCGATCTTTACGTCGGCGGCGTGGAGCATGCGGTGTTGCATCTGCTGTACGCCCGCTTTTGGCATAAGGTGCTCTTTGATCTCGGCTACGTCTCGACCGCTGAGCCGTTTCAGCGGCTGGTTAATCAAGGCACTATCTTGGGCACGAACGGCGAGAAAATGTCTAAGAGTCGCGGTAACGTTATCAATCCTGATGATGTCATTGCCCAGTGGGGGGCGGACTCGCTGCGGCTCTACGAGATGTTCATGGGGCCGCTGGAAGCCACCAAGCCATGGCAGACCAACGGCATTATCGGCTGTCAGCGTTTTCTGAAAAAGGTGTGGCGTTTTTTCACTACCACCGTGCTTGCCGCGGCCGACAATGCTCACGATGTCGCTCTCCAGCGGGCGTTGCACAGATTAATCCGTAACGTGACGGATGATACCGAGAAGCTGCGTTTCAACACCGCCATCGCCCACATGATGGAGTTCATGAACGTTGCCACCCGCGCCAAGCACACGCTGTCCCGCACCGAGATGGAGAAATTCCTGCTGCTGCTGGCCCCGTATGCTCCGCACATCTGCGAAGAACTATGGCAACGACTAGGGCACGATCAGTCGCTGTCACAAGCCGCCTGGCCTGCCTTTGACCCCGCCTTGGTCAGCGAAGAGCAAGTCACCCTCTCCGTGCAGATCAACGGTAAGCATCGTCTTGCCTTGCAAGTTGACCAGGATTGTGCGCAAGACAATGTCGAAAAACTCGCACTTGCCAACAACAGCGTGCGTAATGCACTGGGTGAGCGCCAAGTTATTAAAAAGATATTTGTTAAAAATAAAATTTTAAATTTTGTCGTCACTGCTTGAGGGGAAATCTAATTCAATGACACATGCTATTTAGTTATCGTCAGCGTCTGTTTTGTCCGGGGCCGACACCGCTATTGCGTGAGGTCGAACAGCGTCTCGGTGACAGCTGCTATCATCGGCAGGCAGATTTTATTAGGCGCTGGCAAAACTGTCGCCATAAGCTGGCGCGCTTGGTCGATAGCAAGTCGTTGCCCGTGTTGCTAGCAACTTCTGGCAGCGGGGCGATGGAAGCGGCACTGGTAAGTCTTACCGCACCGCGAGCGCGGGTGCTAGTGCTCAACGGCGGGAAATTCGGGGCGCGCTGGCAAAAAGTGGCACAGGCTTTTGACTGCGAGGTTATCAGCAACACTTTTGCTTGGGGAGAGGCGCCTGACTTGGAACAGCTAGAAGACTTGCTGCGTGGCCCGGCCGCGGGCTGTAAGGTTTTATGCTTGCAGGCCTGCGAAACTTCGACCGCAGTCTACTATCCTGTGGCTGAGATCGCCGCGCTGGTGCACAAGCATAATCCTGAGTGTTTGATTATCGTCGATGCCATTTCCAGTCTCGTTGCCCACACGCTGTACATGGACACGTGGGGGATCGATTGTGTCGTTGCCGCTTCCCACAAGGGTTTTGGTTTGCCACCAGGACTTGCCTATGTCTTTCTTTCGGAGCGTGCCCAACGAAGCTTTTCGTCCCGCCCGCGCTTTTACCTCGATCTCCAGGCTGAGCAGCAGGCGCAATCCGAAGGCAAGTCACGCTTCACCCCCGCAATCAACACCGTCATTGCCCTCGACTATGTGCTCGACCTCTTGCTCGACACTGGCACTGAGCTGTTGCAACAACGCCACGCCGCCTTAGCACGTGCTTGTCGTGCCGCGGGCGCTGCTCTCAAGCTTGAACCTTTTGCCCGCCAGCATCCAGCTAACTCCGTCACCGCCCTGCGCACACCTGTCGATGCCGTTAAGCTGTGTGCGCAACTACAACAAAACTACCGCATGCAGTTCGCCCCAGGGCAGGGTGAGATGCAGGCACAACTGTTGCGCATTGCGCACCTCGGCTTTGTCGATTCTTTCGACCTGCTTACCGCCATCAGTGCGATTGAGCTTGCCCTGCACGAATGCCAACACAACTTCGTGCTGGGCGACGGTGTCCGTGCCGCACTGGAGTGTCTCAGTGCGCGCGCCACAGGCGAGCTGGGATAAACCTATCTTGGGATAGTGCGAAGGAAGGTGCTGTGTATCCCATTCTCATCGACTGGCAGGGTTTTGTGTTGCCGACGTGGTATGTATGTTTTTTGTTGGCGGCATTGGTAGCACTGTGGGTGCTGCTCCAGTTACAACCACATAGGTGTGCGCACAGCAGTAATAAAGACATTATCAACCTCTATCTCATCTGTTATGTCAGCAGTTATCTAGGTGCACGCGGGTTGTCGATTGTTATTGAAGAGCAGTGTCAGGGGCTGGTGAATTGTGCCGCACGCTTGGTTAGCTTGGGGTCGTTGACACTTTATGGTGGGGTAATAGTCGCGTTTGGCTGCGGTTGGCTTTACGTCTGGGCCAAGAAACTGCCGCTGGGTGAAGTGCTCGACTGCTTCGTGCCCGCCTTCTTGCTGGCGGTGTGTATTGGACGCATCGGTTGTTTTTTAAACGGCGACGACTATGGCATTGTCACCGATAGTATGTGGGGAGTGGTCTTCCCTAACCTTGGCGACGGTCAGGCCCGTTACCCGACACAGTTGTTTGAAGCGGCCTACTGCTTGCTGCTGTTCTTGCTCTGCTGTTATAGCTACAAGCCGCTTAGGCGCGTCTTCGGCGTAGGTGCGACAGGATTGTGCGGTGCAGGTGGTTATGCGCTATTGCGTTTTGCCAACGAATATCTGCGGGGTGATTACCGCGGCTGGGTAATCGACAACCAGCTCTCGACCTCGCAGTTTATAAGTATTATCGTAGGCGTGGGGGCGCTGTTGTTTCTTCCTGTTATCGGCCGCGGCAACAAAGCCAAGCTATAGCCCCCGCCCGGAGTTTTTATGTGGCAAGCACCGCCCTCTAAATCGCAACCCCCGCCCTCTAAATCGCAACCCCCGCTGGCAGAGCGCGGCAAAAGATGGGTCGTTGTTAGCAACAGGTTGCCAGCCCACTACGATACCCGTAAGCGCAAGTTTGTCATCTCCAGCGGCGGGCTGGTATCGTCGTTGTTGGGGGTCAATTATCAACGTCCTATCCTGTGGCTAGGGTTAACCACCGAGTCGTGGGATGCCAAGGAGATCGCCGCGTCGTTGAAGATCAGCGACCGCATCGAGGTTGTGCCGCTGACAGTTGCCGCCGAGCTCTATGACCCGTACTACAATAAGTTCTGCAATGGTGTGCTATGGCCGTTGCTGCATTACGAAACCCACAGTGTCAGCTGGGATTTTGATGCCTGGCAGAAATATCAAAAGGTCAATCGTCTCGTCGCCACCACCCTGTTGAAGCTGACCAGTGCTAACGATGATCTTATCTGGGTGCATGACTTCCATCTCATGCTGGTTGCCGCACAACTGCGTCTCAAGCGCCAACGGCAGGGGGTGGGTTTTTTCCTCCATGTGCCCTTCCCCAGCTATGAAATTTTTCGGCAACTGCCGTTTCGCAGCGCCATCCTGCGTGCCTTGCTCAACTTCGATCTGATTGGTTTTCACGACTATAGTTACCTGATGCACTTTACCCAGACGCTGCATTATGTGCTGGGCATCAATAGCAGTTTCAATCGCATTCATTTCAAGGGGCGCAGTGTTGATCTCGGTGTCTATCCCGTCAGTATCCCTACGGCGGCGATCAACAAGGCAGCACGTAGCAAGCGGGTGAAGGAAATTTGCGCCAACTATCGGCGACGTTTTCGTGACAAAAAAATAATCCTCGGTGTTGATCGGCTTGACTATATCAAGGGCATCGATCTCAAGCTTGATATTTTTCACGCTTTTTTGCAGGGCTATCCCGACTATCGTAGCAAGGTTTCGCTGATACAGGTAATCGTGCCCAGCCGTACGGATGTGCCTGCCTACCAGCAGCTGAAAGAAAATATCGAGGGACGGATTGGCTACATCAACGGCTACTGGGGTAAAGCCGATTACGTGCCGATCTACTACATCTATAATTCGATGCAGTTCCACGAGCTCCTAGCCCTGTGTCAGCTATCGGATGCCCTCTTGATTACCAGCAAACGTGATGGGATGAACCTCGTCGCCCTTGAGTATGTTGCCGCACAGATGCCCGCGCAGCCAGGGCAGGTGTTGCTGAGTGAATTTGCGGGAGCAGTGTCAATAATGCCCAACGCCATCGCCATCAACCCGTGGCATGTCGAAAAATCTGCAGCCCAACTGCAGCATGCCTTGCAGGAAGACCACGAGATAATTGCGGCTCGCAACGCGCAGATGCTGGATTATCTCCAAGATTACACGGGCGGGGAATGGGCCGATTCGTTCATGACCGACCTGTTGAAGAGTGCCAGGCGCAGTGTCAAGCTGGTCGAAGATATAAATTTTCCGCTACGCAAAAACAGCCCGCTGCTAGAAAAAATTAAAAAAATAAAAGCCCATCGTCAGCGTTTTTTGTTTGTCGATTTTGATGGCACGCTGGTGCCCATTCAACCGCGTCCCGAACAGGCTGCCATCGCGGCTGAGACCCTGCAAGCTTTGACAACCCTGCAAGCCCAACAAGGTTTTGCAGTCGTCATCGTTAGTGGACGAGATCGTAATTTTCTGTGGCAGCAGTTTGCCTCCCAAACCTTCATGCTCGCGGCGGAGCATGGGGCCGAGTATTACGATCGCCAGCAAGAATGCTGGCATTCATTGGTTAGCTCACCACAGGACAGCTGGTTGCCGCTAGCTTTGCAGATGATGGAATACTATCGACAGCGAGTGCCGAGCAGTTTTATTGAAAAAAAAGCCTACTCGCTCTGCTGGCACTATCGCAATTCCCCCGTGCTCTATGCCACCTATCAGGCGCGCAAGCTGACCGAAGAGCTTGAATTCGGTTTAGCCAATTTTCCCGCGGTCGTTGCCAGCGGCAAAAGAATAGTGGAGGCGAAGGCGATTGAAGCCAGCAAAGGTGCGTTCACGGGCTGGTTTATCAAAAACTGCATGGATGCGGCCGATGCGTCGATTGTGGCACTAGGTGATGACCAGACCGACGAGGAGCTGTTTATCGCCCTGCGTCCGCACGATCTCAGCATCAAGGTCGGCATGGAAGAAACCAAAGCGGCTTGGCGTTTGTCGGAACAGCAAGATGTGCTGACCTTCTTGCGACTGTTGATTTCCGCCTGAAAATTTATGTGGCCTGTGCCTGCCAAAACCGCTGTAATTCTGGCGGAAAGGGACTGTGCAGGGCGAGCGTCTGCTGGGTGCAAGGGTGGGTGAAGCGCAGGCGGCTGTTGTGCAGGCAGAGACGGGAGTAGCGCACGGCGTTGAGCACATAAGGGGTGAGGCCATGGGCAAAAAAGTCCAAGAACACCCGTTCATCGGGGTGGTAAAGTTTATCACCGAGGATGGGATGGCCGCAGTAAGCGAGATGCACGCGGATCTGGTGGGTGCGGCCGCTGGTCGGCTCGACTAGTAGCAGGGCTGAGTTGGCTCGGCGTGCAAGCACAGTGCAGCGGGTGACGGCGGGCTTGCCGTCGGCACTGACCCAGTGCTTGATGCGGATGGCGCTGGCACTAGGCTTGCCGAGGGGGGCGTTGATCTCGTGCTGTTGCCAGGTTGGTGGAGGCGAGACGATGGCGAGATACTGCTTGGCGATGGCATGTTGACAGAACATGTGCAACAATGCGGCGCGCACCGAACGCTCAGCACTGCAGATAACGATGCCGCTGGTTTCGAGGTCGAGACGATGCACAGGGCTGAAATTTTTACCCAACTGCCGTTGCACGGCCCGCTTCAAGTTGTGCAAGCGGGCCCGACCGTTGGGTTGGCAGGGTATGCCGCTAGGCTTGTGCACGGCGGTAAAATACTCATCCTGGTAGATGATGGGCAGGGTCAGCGGCGGGGGTGGTGCAGGGTAGCTGAAAGTGATGCGGTCGTTGAGCCTGAGGCGGTGCGAGGCTTTGGGGCGGCGGGCGTTAACGAGCAGTGCCGCGGTGGTGATGCGCCGTTGCCACTGCGAGCGGTTGAGAAAACGAAATTTCTGTGCCAGATAGACATCGAGCCGTTTGCCACAGTCGGCACGGTCGATCGGTCTGCCTAGGGTGAGATAGTTCACGATGCGCGATAAAACCTTAATCAACCACCGCAAAGCCTTCCACGACTACCATATCATGGATCGACTGGAAGCAGGAATTGTCTTGCAAGGCACGGAGGTCAAATCTCTACGGGCGGGACGGGGCAACCTCAAGGACAGCTGGGTGGACGTTGACGACAACGACGAGGCTTTCCTGATGGAAATGCACATTAGCCCCTACAGCTTCGGTAATCGCGCCAACCACGAAGACAAGCGCCGCCGCAAACTTTTGCTCAAGAAACGCGAGACTATCCGCCTACGCCAGATGGCACAAGAGCGCGGCCTAACCATCGTCCCGTTGCGGGTATATTTCAAGGGCGCGCACATCAAGGTTGAGATCGCACTTGCTAAAGGCAAGAAGCTCTACGACAAGCGCGAAACCGCCCGTCGCCGCCAAGCCGACCTCGATATCAAGCGAGCCCTGAAAGATACCTAGTTATCCAGCACTTTTTCCGTGCCGCGCAGGGGAGTGGACAGCAGCAGGTCGATTTCCTGCAACTGCTTCAGGGTAGTTTCAACCAGCGTAGCTTGAGCACGGCCAAAGCCGGTCGTCAGTAGCGGTGCTACATCGTTAGCGCGATAAGACAGACTGCGCTTGAGGCTGAGACTGAGCCGCTGAAAATCAGCATTGAGCTCTAGTATTGCACGTGCGTCGTCCGTCTGGGCAACGGTTGCCTCAAGGTGTCGCCGCCCCGCAAGAACCGCGGCATGGATGGCATTAACTCGCTGCCCTAACTTCGACACCGAGGTCGTACGGGCGATCCCGCTGGCATGATGGATAGCCTTGCGGTGATAGATGAGATAGGCCCTACCCAATCCCACACTCTGCAGCTGGGCAACTGTTTGCGTATCACGCTTTGCCCACGGAAGAGTTCCACATGCACTACCAAGCGACAGCGTCACCAAACAAATAAATTTCATAACCTGCCCTTTCTAAAAAATTTATACAATTGGCGACAGTATCTTATTGTTTGCAAAATTTAAAGAGATTGGTGCGGATGTCCTAAATTTAATCATAACAATTTGAAAATAAAGCAATAAATCGGCAGAGCCTTGCCCGCGTCGCCGTGGGCGTAAGAAAAAATTAAGTCTTGCGGCACAAGTGACGATGGAGAGGGTGAAGGTCATCGTTTTGAGGGAGAGGTAAATATGTTCAGGGCACTATTGGCACTAGCACTGGCAGTTGGAATGTCATCGTGTTCTTGGTTTCAGGGAGACGAGGAAGAATTAGAGGTTAGTGGTGAAACAGGCGACAACATTGGGGCCGATAACAACATCTCTAACCAGGATCTAGGTCTCGGTCAGGAAGACAATCTAACCAACAACGAAGGTGCTTCCTTTGACAACCAGATCGGCGGTGAAAACAGCAGCGTCGCGGAGGAAAATCCCCTGCTGAATAACGAAGAGGTTGGAGTACCTGGGGTAAACATGGATAGCGGTAGCGACATGCCGGCCCCTGATTTTGGCGGCGGGAGTGCAGTCGTGCGCTATACCATGGGAGAGGTGAATGTCTATGCTCAGCCTGACGCTTCTTCAGCTCCAGTGCGTACCCTCGGTCAAGGCGAGGTGCTATTGGTCACTATCAACGGCGAATTTGCCCAGTCAGGCTTTGGCTTTATTGCGGTCTCTGATTTATCGACTGAGCTGCAACCGCGGGTATTTATGGGCAACGATTGGCAATGACGTGACCCAGCAGGACCCAACCTTAGCGGGTACCTCCGTTATCTTGGCACAAGCCTCCGTTATCTTGGCACAGCATAGCGGAGCTAGGAAGCGGCAAAAAAAGCCATGCGTAGCACAAGCCTCCGTTATCTTGGCGAGGCGCAGACCTACCGAGAAACTTGGGGGCAAGGACACCACTTAGCACAAATCTCCGTTGTCTTGGCGAGGCGCAGCCCTACCGAGAAACCCGACCACAACAGGTATAGGCACATGCTTTATCTAAAAGCATAATCTCACAGCAATATGGCAGTATTTATGGTCGGGTTTTCGTACGGCCTCGCCGCGCCCTTCATGGAGCTCTCGGTAGGCAAGCTTGAACGCAATAGCCGAGAGGCTTGGGGACAAGCCTGAACGCGATAGCAAGAGTTCCGAGAACATGCAGCGAGGGAGCTAGAAAGCGGCAAACAGTCTCGTAAGGCGAGCGATACAAAAAAGCCGCGTGCCACGGCACAGCCCTACCGAGAAACTTGGGGGCAAGGACCATACTTATCCCAAACCTCCGTTGTCTTGGCACGGCGCAGCCCTACCGAGAAACTCCCCACGAATATGTAGAAGCACATGCCTTATGCAAAAAAATAATCTGGTTGCAGTATTGGCAATACCTGCGGTCGTTTTCGTACGGCCTCGCCCCGCCATTCATGGAGCTCTTGGTGGGCAAGATTGAACGCAATAACGAGAAGGCTTGGGAGCAAGGATACCACTTAGCGCAAATCTCCGTTGTCTTGGCACGGCACAGACCTGCCGAGAAACTCTCCCTTGAGTTAGGTGCAAGTACATGCCTTGTGCAAAAGCATAATCTAACGACAATATGGCAGTATCTGTGGTCGAGTTTTCGCACGGTCTTGCCGTGCCGTTCATGTGGCTCTCGATAGGCAAACCTCAGCTCACATCCGAGAGGTCTGAGGGCAAGCAAAGGGGCTAGCAGGCAAGCCTGAACGCAATACAGGGAGATCTGATAACATGCAGCGAGCTAGGAAGCGAGCGATACAAAAAGCAGCGTAGCGAGCGTAGCACAAAATCTGCCTGTCAGACATGCACAGCTTCTTCACGACTTTGCGGTCTGTTGTGCACTTGTTCCTTGCTGTAATATGCAGCGGCTTCCTGCAGTGCCGCCTCGAAGCTAGCCGCGGGAGCATAGCCCTGCTGTCCGCCGGTGGCAGATCGCACTGCGCCAACGATCATGAGGTTGTCGGTGAGGCCAAAATTTTCAATCATGTGGGTGTAGTTGTCACGCTCTTTAGAGGTAGTGCGATCGACGAGGTAGCCCGCGGCGAAGGCTCGAACCTTGGCGACGTGAGTCGTGTGGGCATCGGAATCGGGATTGGTGCGGTCGAGCACGGTGCTCTCGCACTGGTCGGCGGTGAAGTAGGTTTCTTGCATACTGTAGTAGGCGAAGACGGGCTTGTGTTGAGCATGCATATAGCCCATCTCAAACGCCGTGCCGACATCGGCACTAGGCCCGCGAAAACGGGTGACGTTAGCGATGATAAGATCGGCTGCGTCCATGAGATCAACAGCCTTGCGAAAAATCAGCATGGCGGTGGCGGGGGGGTCTTCTGTGAAGTAATTGGACTCAGCGCTCATCGGATAAAGGCCGCTGAAGCGAAAGTTTTGGTCGGGCAAGACCTCGTCATTGAAACGCGCGATGGCGGCGCGCTTGTCCGCACCTTTGGCGAGGGGGTTGGGCAGAAAGACTTCAGGGCCGGCGAGATAAATTTTAAGTTCTTGTGTAGCAGGCATTTCTTTTCCTCAAGATCTAAATCGAAAAATTTTTTTGATGATGCGCCGTGCACACGTGGTAACGATGAATGACGCAGGCAACGCGGCCAGCAGACCGATGGTAAACATTTTTAACCAGTTGGTAAAAAAGTTATCAGCGAACGTCTTCAGCCAAGCTGTTACAGAGTTGCCCCCGAAACCAGAGAAGAGCGATGTGAAGTACAGCGACATGCAGAACTCCATACCAAGTGCCATGGTGATAGTAAAGACATAGGGCACGTATTTTTGGGAGATAAAGCGGGGAGGTGGTTTGCTCTCCCCTTGTTGACGACGGGCAAGACAGCGTTGGATGCCGATGAGACGTAGATACTCGCGTTCGGCCTCGCTGCTGCGGCGGTTTGACTGTATCCTTGTTCCTAACTCAAGCATTGCCGTGAGCATAGCAAAAAGCCGAGCGGTGGAACAGCGCTTAATGTGCCTTTTTGCGCCGCAAAGCCGAGACGATGGCAAACATCACGCCGAGCACGCTGCAGGCAATGACGGTGCTGATTAGCGCGGGCTGAATGCTCTTATGCTTGACCAGCAGAACGATGAACAGCAGCAGGGTCGTGCCCACTTCGTTCCAAACCCGCAGTTGGCGTGAGGTAAAGCGATACCGCCCCCGTGCCTGTGCTGTGATGATTGCCTGACAGCAGAAGTGATAGGCGAGCAGTAGCAGGATGAGTGTCATCTTCAGCATAAACCACGGCAGGTGGTGGACATTGATGCGCAACATTAGCACGATGCCGAGCCCTACCGTCGCCAGCATGGCAGGAGTGGTAATGCCAAACCACAGCCGCCGTTTCATTAGCACATATTGGTCGTGCAGCAGTTTACGTTCCGCGTCCGGGCGTAGCTGTGCTTCTTGCGCGTAAATCAACAGTCGCCCGCTGTAGAGCAGACCTGCGAACCAGCAGACGATGGCGATAAGGTGAAAAGCGAGCAGATTGGCCTGCAGCATCGGTAACCTCAAGCTGTTACCGCTCCGTCTAGCACAGCAGCACATAAATTAAAACTTGCAACGTGCACCTGCGATTGCTACGCTGCGGCGTTTTCCGGCGGTGGAGTTGCCGCGGGGAGTTTTTCGTTCACGAGAGAAAGAGGAATTGGTTATGCGAGCTTTTCTATTTCTTTTGGCTACACTGAGCAGTGCTACGTTGGCTCTAGCCGATTATCCACCGCCCGTCGATCCCGCCCCTCCGCAAGATACCGACGAGGTGCGGCTGTTGAGTGCAGCTACGCATCTAGCGATGGAGGCGGGAGATTTTCAGAACGATGTCATGGAAGAAGCCAGCTACAAGCGCTCGCGCATTCCCGCGGCACGGCTGGTGAGCCTGACTAACAGGTTAATGCGGGTGATCGAGGAAGGGGGAGAGTGTGTGCAGCTCAGGGTGTTGATCCAAAGTGTCAAGCATCGCTATACCGTTCTGCGGCGCGGCTTCGATAGCGATCATGCCATATGGAAAGTTGCACGCGTCGGCTGGTCTTTTAACAGCTTGTCGGACTCTTATCGTGTCTTCAACGTCGTTAGCGGCAGGTATCTGACTAGCCGCGAGTGCTATCGGCATCCGCGTGAGCGTTGGTGAAAAAGTTATCGCTGGCCTTAGGCGCAGTTCCCGCGTCCGCTGAGGCGGCAGCAGCGGGATTGCCGGCAACGGTTAACTTCTACCAGTGGTTGGTGGTCGAACAGCTAGGCCTTGATGCGGTGTGGCTGCCAACTGCGGGTGCGGTGCTTGGCTTGCTGGTTTGCTTGCTGTTGGGGTTGGCTTATCGGGCACGGGTGGTGCACCTGCTGGCCAGTGAGTCACGGCTGGCACCGAGTGCACGCTTTTCGCTCGTCAGTGCCGTCGATGCTGTACTTGATTTCTTGCACGGCTTGGCCCGCGATGCTTGCGGGGCAAAGTACTTCGCTGATTTTTTTCCGATGCTCGCCTCGTTCTTCCTCTTTATTCTCGTCTGCAATCTCTCTGGTCTAGTGCCAGGCTTGCCACCAGCGACGGAGAGCATGAGCACAACGGTCGCGTTGGGTTTGATTGCCTTTTTAATTTACAACTACGCGGGCTTGCGTGAGCACGGCTGGTCTTATGCTCGGCAGTTTTTCGGGCCGCTGCTGTTCATAGCACCGTTATTTTTTGTCATCGAGATTTTCAGCCACCTCTCTCGCCCCGTGTCGCTATCGTTGCGGTTGATGGTCAATATTTTCGCTGATCACTTGCTGCTCAACGTCTTCACGGGTTTGACGTATGTGCTAGTGCCCGCGGCGCTGTTGTTTTTCGGTCTGCTGGTCGCGTGTTTGCAAAGTTTTGTCTTTACATTGCTGACTAGTATTTATATCTCGATGGCGGTCTCGCACGATCATTGATTTTTTTATCATTAATTGACAGGGTATGTGGAAATGAGTTTTGCGTTTTTTGTCAAGGCGGCAGTGGTAGCGGTGTTGTTGGGCTGCGGGGCGGTCGCTTATGCCGCCGATGATGGTGCGGTGAGTAGCAGTGGTTTAATTGCTATCGGCGCGGCGCTGGCCATCGGTCTAGCTACCTTCGGGGCGGCCTCGGCTCAGGGGCGAACAGCTTCGGCAGCGATGGAAGGCATTGCTCGCAACCCGACTGCCAAGGATCAGGTGTTCATGCCGTTTATCATCTCGTTGGCCTTGATGGAATTCCACGCCCTGCTCGGCTTCGTCATTTCCTTCTACTGGACGTTCTTCAAGTAGCGAGGTTTGAGGGCAAGTAGAGGGGCTTGATGGCAAGCGGGGAGCAATGACACTACTTAGCCCCAGCCTCCGTTGTCTTGGCAGGGAGCAGACCTTGCTTAGCACAGACCTCCGTTATCTTGGCAGGGAGCAGACCTACCGAGAAACTCTCCTGAGTGGGTACGGCACATGCTTTATCTAAAAGCATAATCTGACGGCAATATGGCAGTATTTGTGGTCGAGTTTTCGTACGGTCTCGCCCTGCCGTTCACGTGGCTCTCGGTGGGCAAGAGGTGTAGGCAACCGCCGAGAGACTTGGGGCAAGGACACCACTTAGCACAAACCTCCGTTATCTTGGCGAGGCGCAGCCCTACCGAGAAACTCGCCATGAGCGGGTATAGGCACACACTTTTATCTAAGCGCATAATCTGACAGCAATATGGCAGTATTTGTGGTCGAGTTTTCGTACGGCCTCGCCCCGCCATTCATAAAGCTCTCGGTGGGCAAGAGGTGTGGGCAACCGCCGAGAGACTTGGGCGCAAGCAGAGAGGGCGCGCAGAGTGGCCTGAGAACATGCAGCGAGCTAGGAAGCGAGCGTTACAAAAAGCCGCGTAGCGAGCGAAGCGAGCGTTACAAAAAAGCAGCGTAGCGAGCGAAGCGGAGCTAGCAAGCGGCAAGGAAGCCGCATGCAACTCTCCCTGATTGGGTATGTGCACATGCTTTATCTAAAAAAATAATCTAACTGTGATATTGGCAGTATTTATGGTCGAGTTTTCGTACGGTCTTGCCGTGCCGTTCATGTGGCTCTCGGTGGGCAAGACTAAACGTAACCGCGAGAAGGCTTGATAACAAGCATGAACGCAATAACGAGTGGCCTGAGAACATGCAGCGAGCTAGGAAGCGAGCGATACAAAGAGCCGCGTAGCGTAGCGTAGCCATGTATGTAGGTGTGCCTGAAGACGAATTCCTGTTAACCCCGCAACCACTGACCTTCGGCACACCACTGTGTGACGATCAGTGTCACGCACTCGCTTATCGCGCCGCGTTCGCAGGCCTGGGGCATGTTTCCCCTAACCCACTCGTTGGCTGTGTCATCACCGATGCACGAGGATGCTTGCTGGCAGTTGGGGCGCATCGTCGTTATGGGGCGATGCACGCGGAGGCGGAAGCGGTCGCACAGGCGTTGGTGCGCGGCGGGGGCGGGTGTTTGCAGGGGGCGCGGATTTTCGTGACTTTGCAGCCTTGCACACATCGTGGCAAAACCCCTCCTTGTAGCGAGTTGTTGTTGCGGCACGGCGTGCAGGAGGTGCATTTCGGTGCAGACGACCCCAACCCGCGGGTAGGGAGTTTGGCTGAGCTGCTGCAGGCTGGTGTCGTCTGTCGCAAATATGAGCATCGTGATCTGCAGTGGTTGGATGAGGCATATTTTTTTCAGGCTGCGAACGAACTAGCTCGCGGCAAGGAACTAGCTCGCGGCAAGAAGTCAGGTGAGCACCAGCGTCCTTTCGTAGCCGCCAAGATTGCCGCAGGTCTTGATGGCAGTTTCGCGGCGCGGCCCGGCCAACCGCGCCTGCACCTCAGCTGTGCGCGTGCTCAGCAGTATGGGCATTTTTTGCGCCAGCGTTACGACGCGATCCTCGTTGGTGCGGGCACGCTGAAGCTTGACAACCCACGCTTGGACGTGCGCGTGCCGTTTCCTGCGCGACGCACACCACGGCGAGTGGTGCTTGCCGATGCCGCCGCGTTGCAAGCTGATTTGCAGGTGCTTGAGAGCGAGCCACACACCGTCATCGTCATCGTGCCTGACACGGAAGCCGAACGCAGCGCGGCACTGCTGCCGTCAGAGACGTTGCTGCTGCCTTTACCACCTCAGGCCGACAGCAAGTTTGATACCTTGCAACTATTGCAAATTCTCTATCGTGAGCATGGCATTCGCTCTCTGCTGCTAGAAGGAGGAGGACAGCTGTGGGCTTCCTTCCTTGCTGCGGGGCTGGTTGATAAGGTGCACCTCTTCCAAACCCCACGTCTGCACACGCAGGCACGGCACTGGGGGGCAGAGCTCAATTCCCCCGTCTCCTTGCGTAATGTGCGTCTGTTGCCGCTCGACCGCGATTGGGTAATCGAGGCACGGGTTGACTACACCACAAAACTCAATCCGTCGTAGGAGAAGTTGATGCCTGCTGGCAGTTCGCGGCGGTGCTTGTGGTAATCTACCTCGTGTGACAGGTGGCTGATAAAGCCGCGGCGCACGTTGAGGGCTTGCAGGATGGCAACCGACTCCTGCACAGAGCTGTGGGTTTTGTGCGGGCGAAAGCGTACCCCACTGATGACCATCGTGTCGATCTTGTCTTTCCAATTAGCAATCAGTTCGGGAGCAAAGGTTTTGAAATCTGTCGCGTAGGCGAATTTTCCCATGCGGAAAGCGCTAGTCATAACCGCCCCGTGAGGCAGGCGCACACCTTCAACCTGCAGCCCTGCGACCGTGAACGGCTTGTCTGGCAAGGGCTGTAAGTCTATCTGCGGTAGTGTGCCATAGTATTGGGTGCGGCTATCAAAGGCATAGCTGAAGCGTTGCTTGAAAGCCGCGATGAAGTCTGTGTGCATGTAGCAGGGAATGGACGTGTCCTTGTCGCGGAAGGCAAACATACGCAAATCGTCGAAACCATGGCAGTGGTCAGCATGAATATGCGTATACAGCACTGCCGCGAGCGTTTTTACCCGCGCCCGCAACATCTGCAGTCTGAATTCAGGGGCCGTATCGATGACGATGTTGCGCCCCGCATGGTTGAGCAACAACGAGGCACGGCTGCGGTTGTTTTCGGGCTGCTGGCTGTGACAGACCTCGCAATCGCAGCCAATCACCGGCACCCCTGTTGAAGTGCCGCTGCCAAGAACGGTGACCTTGACTGCTGTCATCTATGTCATCCCTGCGAGTGTCATGCCTACCCCCATGAGGCTGCACTGTAGCAGGGCAAAGCGGGGAAGAGAACGATTAAAGATGGGTCAGTTGATCTTCACCGAGAATTCTTTGACATTGTAGTCGCCTGTTTTGGTATTGATGACGATAATCTTGCCTTCGCAGGTAGACGCAGGGCCTTTTGCATCCACCTTGAAGTTGCTGCCGCTTGCTGCCGCGCGGCGCAGTTCACAGGTTGAGCCGCTCTTTTTTAGCATGCTTACCTGGTGGTAGTCGTTTTTTGATGGTCTAACTGTGACACTACCAATATTGACGAACGCATTTCGTGCTCCTTGCACGGTGGTCTTGCCGTTCCAGGCAATCCTGATGCTGCTGTCTATCTTGCCTTGACCAGCTGTGCTGGTTGCCACCTTGCACTTGTTGTTCTCCCAACTCAAGGTCTTGCTCAATTCTTTACCGATAGCATCGCAGTCGCTTTGGCTGGCAGGCACTTGACAGGCGCTTAAACCTGCCACCATCTCTAGCTCTTTGGCGCAGAAGGCAAGGGTGGGCACAGTACATACCCCGCTCACGCTATCGTAGTCTTTCCTTTGGGTTTTGCAATGTGCCACGTTGTAGATACCCGTGGATTCTTCCTCTTTTTTCTTCTTCTTGGTCACACAGGCGCTGAGTGCAAGCGCGCTGCAAACAGAGACGACAACGATCAAAATGTTGTTTTTTTGTGTCATGTTATCCTCGCTCGGTGTAAGTACGGGCATTATACTTATTATTGTAGCACGCGGGATTGAATTTAGCATGTGGGGGGTGTGCCGATGGCACAAACACGGGTTGTTACTGATAACGCACGCATTATGCGCGATTTTCTCAAGCTGAGCAAGTGGGAGGAAACCAACTCACCACCGCTGTTAGTTGCTATCGTCCCTGCTGAACAGCTGCGCACCTTGCCATTTGGTTTTTGGCAGCACTGCCACCTGCATAACATCACCTGTGGCTTCAGAGATACGCAGACGCACGTCAAGGCCGTGTTTTTCGACATGGATCGCACGGTGGTGCGGGAAGAATCGATCGTCACACTGGCACAACTCGCTGACAAGAAGGATGAGATCGCGAGGCTCACCGATCAAGGCATGGCGGGTATTCTGTCCTATCAGGAAGTTTATGCGCGCCGTCTCAAGATGCTCAGTATGGTTAGAGAGGAGCAGGTTGCCGCCCTACACCATGACTTGCATTTCAATACAGGTATTCGGGCTGCGCTGCTCGAGTTGAAAAAATTCAATATGAAAGTTTTTCTTATCTCATCTGGATTTTACCCTGTGGTTAAAGAGGTGAGCAAAATGCTTGAATTTGATGACTGTGAGGGTAGTCGTGTTAAGTTTGTCGATGGGTATCTGACAGCGGAAGATGGACATGGTATAATTGATGGTGAGGGCAAGCGCGCCTGGGTAGAGAGCAAGTGCCGCGAGCTTGGCATCGGCTTGCACGAGGTGGCGGTCGTTGGTGATGGGGCTAACGATGCCGCGATGATGCAGGCCGCGGCGGTGGCGGTAGGTTTTTCCCCCCGTGCGGTGCTGCTTCAGTATGTTAACGCGTTGAATCTCTGCGGGGATCATCGTTTTCTGATACCACTATTAACAGACACGTAGGAAGTTCTCGTGAAAAACTACATCCTTTGCATGGTCGCGATGGTGACGCTGGCAGCTTGTGTTCCTGCCCCAGTGCGGGACCGGGATACTAGTTCTGGTGCTAGCAGCGATAAGTTTAGCATCGAGCCTGAGGGCACTTGGCTGCCGAATTGTCAGAATAGCAGTGCAGTATCTGGAGGGCTAGTTGCACATCAGCTACAGATAGTTTTTGCCAAAGAAGAGCCAACTTTCAGTCTCAAACATGATTTTCTCAGTCAGAGCTGCAAGGAAGACAAGCCCGCGGTGGCCTTGAGCAGGTATCTCAAGGGCAGTATCACGTTTGGGGAGCACTCCAATCTCGACAATGGCTGGCGTACTCGCACCATAGAGGTTGAGGTTAGCACTGAGGTCTACAAGCCTGAGGCGGATGCTGGTCTGAACTACCTGCGGCAGGTAGTTAGCGCTGAGGTCAGCAGTCAGTTGGGTATCGGCAAGGAGTTTGTCCTCCCCAAAGACCACATGCCTTATGGCAAGCTTTACGGCATGTTGGTGGTCAGGAAAAACACCCGCAACGCTATGCATGTTTACCTCGATCCACGGCAAATGAGTGCTAAGGACATCGCTCCGCATCTTAACGACAACAACCTCTACGTGCGTCATATCACCAAGTAACTCACCCCGACGACTGGCTGGCGGCTCGTCGGCGCGCACCTGCACCTTAACTTGCCAAAGTCGCTATAATATGCTACTATAGCCGCGGCTGTGTTGGTGAGGGCCTTCCTGGCCCTGTAACTGTCTGAAATAACAGAGGAAAGAGCGAAGAGAACATGAGTACCGAGAGCGGGCGGATTTCTATTGATGCGGAGAATATCCTGCCGATTATCAAGAAGTGGCTGTATTCCGAGAAGGAGATTTTCCTGCGGGAGCTGGTTGCTAATGCCGCCGATGCGATGCACAAGTTGCACAAGTTGAGCATGCTGGGCGAGGAGACGCGGGAGCTGGTCGAGTTCGCCATCACGATAACCTGCGATCGTGAGGCCAAGACGCTGACGGTTACCGATACGGGTATAGGCATGACCGCGGACGAGATCAGGCGTTACATCAATCAGGTGGCTTTTTCGGGGTTGCAGGATTTCGTCGCCAAGTATCAGGATAAAGAGGCAAATCAGCAGGTCATCGGTCATTTTGGCCTGGGTTTTTATTCTAGTTTCATGGTGGCGGAGCGGGTAGAGATCGACACGCTTTCCTGTCGTCAGAACACGGAGGCGGTGCGTTGGTCGTGTGATGGCTCGATCAACTTCAGCCTGTCACCATCTACGCGCCAGGAGCACGGCACCTCGGTCATCCTGCACCTCAGCGCTGAGTCGCTTGAGATGTTGCAGGAGACGACGTTGCAGGACATCCTGCGGAAGTACTGTGCCTTCATCAAATATCCGATACGACTGGGCGGCAAGACGGTCAACGATCCCGCACCGTTGTGGACGAAATCACCCTCGCAGTTGGGTGACAAGGACTATCTCGATTTTTTCCACAAGCTGTTTCCGACTAGTCCTGATCCACTGTTCTGGATGCATTTCAACGTCGATTATCCATTTGTGCTGCAGGGGATACTTTATTTTCCCCGCGTGCAGCACGAATTGAACGCGGCGCAGGGCGAGGTCAAGCTTTACTGCAATCAGGTATTTGTGGCTGACAATGTCAAGGAGTTGATCCCTGAATATCTGCTGCTGTTGAAAGGCGCGCTTGACTGTCCCGATTTGCCCCTCAATGTTTCCCGCAGTCATCTGCAGCACGATCAGCAGGTGCGCAAGATTTCGCAGCATGTGGCCAAGAAGGTCGCGGATCGTTTGGCGGGCATGGCGAAGACGGCGGCGGAGGATTTTCAAAAATACTGGCCTGACATGCATACCTTGGTCAAGTACGGCATGTTGCGGGACGAGACTTTTCACGACAAGCTGTTGCCGCACGTCATTTACCAGACGACCAAGGGAGAATTTTTCACCCTTGATGCATACTTGGAGAAAAACCAAAACAAAACAGATGGCAAGATCGTTTATGCCAGCGATGTAAACACACAGGCCGCGTACGTGCAGATGTTTGAGCACGAGGGCATCGATGTGCTGGTCGCCAACACGCTGATCGATGGGCACTTTATGTCCTTTGTTGAGCAGCGCAGTAGCCGCAAATACAGCTTCAAGCGCATTGACAGCGACATCACTGCCAATCTCACTAAGACGACGAGCAAGATCGTCGACCCGCACGACAACAAGGATGAGAGCGAAAAGATCGGCGATCTGTTTCGCAAGTCGTTGACGCGACCGCGGGTCAAGGTGAAGGTGGAAAAGTTCAAATCGGCGGATGTGCCTGCGATGTTGATTTTTGATGAGGACGCGCGTCGCTTTGCGGAGATGGCGCGGCTGGAGCGGCAGGAATACCACAGCCCGTTGAGGAACGAGCACACGTTGGTAGTCAATCAGAGTAACGGGGCAATTAAAAAAATGCTATCAGTGGCAGCCTTGCCGCAGAAAGAGAAGGATGTAGCACTGATGGTCAATCAGATTTATGATCTCGCCTGCTTGCAGCATGAGCGTTTGCCCGCGGACATGATGAAGGATTTTATCTCCAGATCTGCTTCCATCCTTGAACGCATGGGCGGAGGCGGTTCTGGGTTAATTATTGGGGGCTGACAGATGGACAAGGGTCGCAACGAAGTCAAATTTCTAGGGTCGTTGGTGTTGCTGGTCGCGGCGCTGGCAGTGTTCGTTGCTCTGTTGGTCTACTTCGCACCAGAGGACGAACAACCTGTCGAGCAGAGGTTTGCATCTGATGAGACACAGCTGTTGCGCAAAAAGACACGCTCGCGTCCGTTGCGTGACGAAGCCGTTGAGGAGCGTTTGCCTGTTGCAAGTGACATGGCTGAGACAGAGACTGTGGTGGCAGAGGCAGAGGCAAGTGACACGACGGAGACGAAGACAGATAAAGACGATGGCGAGCTTGAAAAGGCCGTGGAGCTCATTGACAGTGGCAATCCTGAGGATGCGCTGGTCATTTTGGAGCGCATTCTCAGCCAAGACCCCAAGAATGAACGTGCCTTGATTGAGATCAGCATGGTGCACCTGATCGATTACCGCAACGCGGCGGCAGCGGTACCGTGGTTGGAGCGTTCTTTGCGGGTGAATCCCTCGAACCGCTTGGTGTTGGCGGAGCTGGCAGCTATCTATGCGGAACAGGGCAATGTAGAAGGGGGGCTGAATTTTTTGCAAGGCTTGCAGGAGAAGGCAACGCCTGCTGATTCATCTTTTATTTCGCTCGGCATCGGGCAGATGCTGATGGTCGATGGGCGTGAGGACGAAGGGGTGGTGCACCTTGAGCGTGCTGCTGCAGGCTTGCCGCACAATGCCAACATTCACTCCAGTCTCGCTGACACGTATGCACGTGGGGGCAATTCCGACAAGGCAATCACCGCCTACCGCAAGTCGGTCGCGGTGCGCGAGGTTGAGTTGCGCAAACTGCCTGCGGACGACAAGAGCCTACCACGCAAACGCGCTCTTCTCCTTCGCACTCGTATTGAGATTGTGAAGCAGTTCTACAAGCGAGGTGATCTCGATGCTGCGCTTGAAGAACTAGAAACAGTCAGCAAGCATGCTCCCAACCATCCACTGGTAGCCAACTGGCGAGCACGTATCGCGCGGCGTGCGGGTTAAGTCACACAGGCCTCCGTTGTCTTGGCACGGCACAGACCTGCCGAGAAACCCGACCTCAACAGGTGTAGGCACATGCCTTGTGCAAAGAAATAATCTGAATGCAATCGCGAGAGGCCTGAGCGCATGCAGCGAGCTAGGAAGCGAGCGATACAAAAAGCCGTAGCGCAGCGAACGGTCTACCCGTGCCGTTCATGGAGCTCTCGGTAGGCAAGAGTCTGGGGGCAAAGAGCGAGAGGTTTGGGGACAAGCAGGGAGGGCGCGCAGAGTGGCCTGAGAACATGCAGCGAGCTAGGAAGCGAGCGATACAAAAAGCAGCGTAGCGAGCGAAGCGAGCTAGGAAGCGAGCGATACAAAAAAGCCAAGCGTAGCTCCGTTATCTTGGCACGGCGCACCTGTTTAGCACAAGTCTCCGTTGTCTTGGCGAGGCGCAGCCCTACCGAGAAACTCGCCCCTGAGATAGGTGCAAACACATGCCTTGTGCAAAAAATAACCTGGTTGCAGTATTGGCAATATTTGAGGTCGAGTTTTCGTACGGCCTCGCCCCGCCGTTCATGGAGCTCTCGGTAGGCAAGAGGTGTGGGCAACCGCGAGAAGCCTGAGGGCAAGCAGAGAGACCTGAGCGCAAGCCTCAACGCAACCGCCGAGAGACCTGAGGGCAAGACTGAACGCAATAGCTGAGAGGTTTGGGGGCAAGGAGCGAGCGGAGCAAGAAAGCGGCAAGGAAGCCTCGAAGAGCGAGCGATACAAACAGCCGCGTAGCAAATGATGGATGTCTAGCCTATGCCTGAAAAAACCCGATATTCGCGTTATTTTAGGGAGAGTTGCACGCGGCTTCCTTGCCGCTTGCTAGCGCCGTGCCAAGACAACGGAGACATGTGTTAGGCAGTGCCTGCCTTGCTCCTGGCCAAGCAAGAACTTGAGCAGGGATCGACAGTAATCAGGCCGCTTGAAGATTTTCTTGAACAAGCTGTCGTGTGGATAGCCACACCGATATTAATCAAATAGGTTAAATTTTTGTAGTAACTACGGATAGTTACATAGTAATAGTTGCATTTAATCTTGTTTTATATTAATATACCAGTAAGATATTTTATTAATGAAGTTAGAGGTCACCTTCATGAATAGGGTTAGTGTGATTATCCTTACGTTATTGTTGTGCTTTTCTCTTGCACTGCGTGGCAACGAGAAAGAAGAAGATCCGCAAGTAGGTGAGATGAGAGACTGGAAGGCTATCGCGGTTACTATCGGTGCGGTGGCGTTGCTGGCGGTGGGTGGATATAAGTTCTCCAAGTTTTTGCGGAAAGGGGCAACGGATGATGTGCTGAAATCGGCGGGAAGACATGGTGACTCTGCCTCAACGGTAAAAAATATAAACACTGACTCATATCGGAATGATGTGGACGCTGCAGGTTTGAAGTTATTTTTTAACGAGGAGCAAGCGGATGACATTGCGCAATGGTTTGCAGACGGGCTGGTGAGAGAGTCTATCGGAGGACGCTTCTATTTCATTGACATCATGACAGTGGCAGGCAGTAAAGGAAGACCAGACATCATAGATCGTGTGGTAGAAATAAACATTGAAAAAGATTTTAATAATTTACGACCATACAGTCAATGCAATGCTCGACGACGCGGTAGAGAACAATCAGATTAAAGTAATAGACAGCCTGTCTAAAATTAACCCTGAAAATTATTCCAATAGCACAGATTTCGATAGCACATATAGATGGCTACACCATCATGTAACTTTAAATAGGCTAGGAGATTTGTGGGCTAGCAATAACATCGAGACCGCAGAAGCACTAGCCAACTATGCTATTAAGCGTGGTGTGAAATATAAAGACTTTGTGTCTGCTGTTCTTACTAGCGTAAACAAGCCTTCCGTTGCTACTAAGGGTACAGCATTATTTGATCACTACGTTGCCACTGGGATCAAATTTGCCCGCCAGGAATCGATCGAACCTGGTGAGCATCTTGCCTCTGTCTTAATAAATAGTAGAGATCTCTTAATAGGTGGTAAAGAACTCATGGATATTGTTCGTGTAGTAGATCTTGCTACTGAGTATGGTGCTGATCACACGAAAATTTGTATTGTTCTTATCGAGGGGCACCATTATAAGGAAGCTAAAAAATTTATTGAAACTGCCCTTGAGCGCGGCGTGCGCATGAAGTCGGAGATGAGCACCGCGCTGGAAGATGCACTGCAGTACGAGGTAGAGGCTGGGCACATATCGTTTGTCGATAGCTTGTTTAAACTAGTCCAGACCACAGGCATCGATATCGACAAAAAGATTGCCCAAGAAGTGCTAGAGCAAGCGATGCATGCCAAACTTCAAGGTAAGTTTAGTGAACTTGAGGATCTGATCAGGGCATTGGGAGTACTTAGAGAGCATTACGATCGGTATTTTGGTGCAGGGGCTTATGATCGTAAGTTTTTTTCTTGGTCTTCTCGCGGATACAGTCAGCCCACCGTGGATACAGACGTGAGCAATGCAGCCTACGAGGTTCTGGGACTAGATAGAGATGCTTCATTTGAAGAGGCTTATAGTACTTACAGAGAGTTGGTAAAGAAACACCACCCCGACAAGAACCCTGGTGACAAAGATGCCGCCAAGAAAAGGACACAGGAAATCAATAACGCTTGGGAAACATTGAGAAAACAGTTAGAACCTAAAAGCTAAAAAACCCTGTGCCGTGGCGCGCTGCTTTTTGTAACGCTCGCTACGCTGCATGTTCTCAGGCCACTCTGCGCGCCCTCTTTGCTCGCGCCCAAGTCTCTCGGCTGTTGCGTTGAGGCTTGCCTACCGAGAGCTTTATGAATGGCGGGGCGAGGCCGTTCGCTGCGCTACGGCTTTTTGTATCGCTCGCTTCCTAGCTCGCTCTTTGCACTCAGACCTCCTGCTATTGCGTTCAGATTATTTTTTTACACAAGGCATGTGCCTATACCTGTTGAGGTCGGGTTTCTCGGTAGGTCTGCGCCGTGCCAAGATAACGGAGGTTTGTGCTAAGTAGGGTCTGTGCTACGCGGCTTCTTTGTAACGCTCGCCTCCTAGCTCATCGCTACGCGATGCTTTTTGTCCCGCTCGCTTCCTAGCTCGCTTCGCTCGCTACGCTGCTTTTTGTATCGCTCGCTTGCTAGCTCGCTCCTTGTTCTCAGGCCTCGTGCTATTGCGTTCAAGCTTGCCCCAAGTCTCTTTGCTTGCCCTCAGACCTCTCGGCGGTTGCGTTCAAGCTTGCCCACCGAGAGCTCCATGAAGGGCGGGGCGAGGCCGTACGAAAACTCGACCACAAATACTGCCAATACCTCAGTTAGATTATTTTTTTGCACAAGGTATGTACTTGCACCTAACTCAAAGGAGAGTTTCTCGGTAGGGCTGCGCCTCGCCAAGACAACGGAGGCACGGGCTAAGTGGTGTCCTTGCCCCAAGTCTCTCGGCGGTTGCCCCTACCTCTGATCGTCGGGCGCGCAGGAAGAGATGTGTGCAAAACGTGGCGAGCATCAATCTACTGCATGTTTGACCAGTGCTTGCAGTTTCGTGCTGAGACTGAAATCCCACACCCGATGTTCCCAGGCAATGACGAGGCCGCCCAGAATACTGGCATCGACAGTGAAGGTGATGTTTATTTTTTTCTGTAAATAGGCAGTAATCGTCGCTTGAATTTCCTGCTGCTGCTCCTCTTGCAGTGGGTGCGAAGAAGTAACGACAACATCGGCAATGCCTGCCTGTTGCTTGACCAACTCGGCGTGCAGTGCGGTTATGGCAGGCAGCAGCGGCAGGCGCTGTTGTTCGACGAGTAGGAGCAAAAAATTGTGCAGTTGCTTATCGTCTGCGTCGACGCGCGTTGCAACTGCGGCAGCGAGTTCCTGACGTGCGCTGAGCTTAACGCCTGGGTGTTGCCAAAAGGTGAGTGCTAGGGGTGAAGTGCAAGCCTCGCTGATGACCGCTAATTTTTCTTGTCGTGCTGCAGCATCGCCGTCGAGAGCGAACAGGGCACGGGCATAGCGGGCCGCGACGTTCATCGTTTAGCTCCCGCGTGCAGGGCGCGCACGGCGCGGGCATCGCTGCGCGCGGTGTGTTGCGGCAGACGCACGTGCAACTGCTGCTGCACGCGTTGCAAGATAATGCGCTTGAGTTCAGCACGCAGTTGGCGGCGAAAGGCGGCGGTAACTTGCTGCACTTCGCTGCTTATCTGTGCTGCGACCTTGCCACCCTCTGCTGCCAGCAGTGCCGCTTCCTGTTCGGCATCGGCGATAGTCTGCACTTCGAGGGCGGGGAGGTCTATGTCAAGGCGTGTGCGCGCACTTTGCACTTCTGCTTCCAGTGTCTCTAGTTCAGCGGCTTTAGCACTAGCAGTGCGAGCACTGTGGAGAAAATTTTCATGTTGCCGCTGGGCAAACCGCTGCAACGGCTGGCGGAGAAAGTAAAGCAATACGGCAAGGAACATAAAAAAATTGACAAAGGGAAACAGCACTCCGCTTAAAAACTCAACGCCGTGCATGCTTCTCCCCGTTTGCGGGCAGCAAGATGTCAAACATTTCCTGACTCAGGTCGCCGACGGAGGTGTCGAGCTCGGCTTGTGCTGCCTCGAATTCCTTGCGCAAGCTAGCCTTTGCCTCCTTGATGGCAGCCTCTGATTCACGCGTGGCGGTGACGATCAACTCCTCACGCCGTGCCCGTGCCTGCTCGTACTTTTTGCGGCGTAACTGGGCAAGGGCACCGAGCCTGCTCTTGCGCTGGGCACGCAACTCCGCTAACTCTTTTTCCAGCGCGGCAAAGCGTGCCGTCGCCGCGGCTTGCTTGCGTTCGGTATAGTCGAGACGCTTTGCCCTCAGCCTCAAGTAGGGTTCAACCAACAACTTTCTGACGATGACGGCATTGGCGACGAAAATGCCCGCCTGCACCAACAGCACCTTTGGCACTGGCACAAGATTGAAATCAGCCATACTGTCCCCCACGCGGCAGTTCCCAATACCGCGCAACGAAAGTTTACTCAAGAGCTTTTGTGTGTTGCTTCCCGTGAAGTGACGGCCGAGAGGCCTGAGGGCAAGTTTGAGTGCAATAGCAAGAGGTTTGGGAGCAGAGCCACCACTTAGCCCGTACCCCCGTTGTCTTGGCACGGCGCACCTACTTATCACAAACCTCCGTTGTCTTGGCACGGCGCACCTACTTATCACAAACCTCCGTTATCTTGGCGCGGTGCAGACCTACCGAGAAACCCGACCTCAACAGGTATAGGCACATGCCTTGTGCAAAAGCATAATCTGACAGTAATATGGCGGTATTTATGGTCGGGTTTTCGCACGGTCTCACCGCGCCCTTCATGGAGCTCTCGGTAGGCAAGAGGTGTGGGCAACCGCCGAGAGACTTGGGCGCAAGCAGAGAGGGCGCGCAGAGTGGCCTGAGAACATGCAGCGAGCTAGGAAGCGAGCGATACAAAAAGCAGCGTAGCGAGCGAAGCGAGCTAGGAAGCGAGCGATACAAAAAAGCCGTAGCGCAGCGCACGGTCTCACCGCGCCCTTCATGGAGATCTTGGTAGGCAAGAGGTCTAATGGCAAAGAGCGAGGGGGCAAAGACCTTATTTAGCACAGGCCTACGTTGTCTTGGCGAGGCGCAGCCCTACCGAGAAACTCTCCCCTGAGATAGGTGCAAGCACATGCATTATGCAGAGAAATAGACTGACTATGCATTGGCAATATTTATGGTCGAGTTTTCGTACGGCCTCGCCCTGCCGTTCATGGAGCTCTCGGTGGGCAAGTCTCAACGCGACAGCCAAGAGGTCTGAGGACAAGCAGAGAGGCTGGAGGCAAACGGGAGAGGGGCCTGAGGGCAAGCCTGAACGCAGTACAGGGAGATCAGAGCGCAAGCAGCGAGCTAGGAAGCGAGCGATACAAAAAGCCGCGCCACGGCGCACAGCACAGCTAGGGATACGAAGGCAGATCCCCGTATCCCTATGTTGCTCGTGGTCTTTGGTTATTACTGAGCACACGCGCCGTGGTTGCCAGACTCTACTTTCTGAGCAGCTATCTTGCCAGCGATGACTTGAATCTTTCTGTCGCTGAGCTCGATGTCTTGACCACTAGCCCTCACCAACGCGTCCACGCGCACGCGACGCAGATATTTTTCTGCCCATAGAGCCTCTAACCCTACGTCGCTGTTCATTTGAGCAACCGTTGCGTCTAGCTCCCCGTTCTTGATTGCGTTAGCTCTGACAAACCAGATGAAGAGGTGTCGCGCGTAGCCAGCATAGCTAACAGTTTTACGTAGTTGCTTCTCGGTTAGAGCTCCTCGCTCGGACAGCAACTCAATCTGTCCATCACTCTCTAGATAGACACAGTAGCCTGCTGATGCCCTCTCACCATACAGACGCATGCTCGCGTCAGGACTGTGAATATCAGCATTAGCAACACCAGAAATTGCCAAAGCAAGTAAAAACATAAGAACCTTCATAACTTCCTCCTAAAATAAGGGTTTAAAAAAAACAACCGAGCCCTATGATAGCGCGTGTTTTTTTTTTTGCAATAATAAAGTGTATATTTTTATAATGTAACTCCGACTTTTGCCCATAACATGTGGTAATTATTACTTGATTGACAGTGATATTTCTTTATTTGCGGGCGCAACTCAGAAAAAATACCCTATAAATCCAACCTCACCGCAAAGAACTACGCGCGTCATCGTGCCTGAGTAGATCAGCAGCGCTGGGGGAGGTTGCATTGATACCTCTGTGCGTGAACACTTGCCGTGCATCAGGGAAAAATTTTGCCACGCCTGCCTCGATGTGCACGACACTGTCGCTATAATGCTGTGCCAGCTGCAAGTTGTGTAGGGCCGCGATCACCGTATATCCTTGCCGTGTGAGCTGGTGTAGCCAACGCAGCACCAGCTGCTCTTGCTGATGGTCGAGTGCCGCGGTGGGCTCGTCGATAACGAGAAGCGGGCTGCCGCTATTGAGGCCACGTGCCAACAACACTCGCTGCCGCTCACCTGCACTCAACGTGTTGACAGCCCGGCCGCGGAAGTTTTGCAGTCCCAGCAGTTGCAGCGTTGCTTCAGTGTGAGCGTGGTCATGTGCCCGCGGTGTCCCTTGATGCCAGGCATAGCGTCCCAGCAGCACCACTTCGTAGACAGAGAAAGCAAATACAGGCAACTGCGATTCCGGAATCCAAGTCAACAATCGGGCGCGTGACCCTGCCGTCATGGTTGTCAAAGCCTGGCCCTGCATTAACACCTGTCCCTCGCCCGCAAGGCCAACCAAGCACCGCAGCAGAGTAGTTTTGCCCGCGCCGTTGCATCCCAGCACACTGATAAATTTCTGTCCCGCCAACACACAGCTGAAGGGGGATAAAATTTTTCGTGCGCCAAGGGTCGCTTGTAAATTTTTTAATTCCAATTTTAAGCAAGGCGTATGTGGTGGTGACAGAGACAGGGTAGCAGCATGCACGTGCGACGGTGGCGTATGCGGGGCCGCAACATAGGCCCGGTGGCGATTTTGCTGCAGCAGCACCAAGAGAAAGAAGGGTCCGCCCAGCAAGGCAGTGATGATCCCCGCGTCTAGCTCTCGCACTCCGCCCAGCCAACGTGTCAGCACATCGACCAGCAGTGTGAAGCTCATGCCGTTGAGGATACTTTTGCCGAGCAGGTTACGATGCCCTGCGCCGTAAAACATACGACAGACATGCGGTATCATCAACCCGACGAACGGCAGAGCTCCAGCTACTGCTACGGTGCTGCCGATTAGCAAGGCAATGGCAACGATGGCGACCACCCGCAGGCGCACGAGGTTGATGCCGAGCGAGCGTGCCACCTCCTCCCGCAAGCACAGTGCATCGAGACGCACGCAAATACGATAGCAGAGCATAATTCCCACTAGGCAGGGCAACAACAGCAGCGGGATGTGTGGCCAGCCCTTGCCATCAAAACCACCGAACAGCCAATGCAGCACGCTGCTGATGCGGTAATGTTCTTCAATCAGCAAAAAAATAACGAACGAAGTCAAGGCCCCGCAGAAGGTGTTGATGGCGAAGCCTGCCAGTAGCAAGTGCTCGGTTGAAGCGATGAGGCAACGTTGGGCGAGAATAATTACCAGTGCAGTAACCAGTAACGCCCCCACAAAAGCTGCTAGCGGCAAGCTATACCAGTGATGCAACGCGGCGCCGCCATAAAAAGCCAGCACCGCGCCGAAGCCTCCCCCGCTCGACGTGCCCAATACGGCGGGGCTGGCCAGCGCATTGCGAAACAACCCCTGACTGACCACTCCTGCCGCGGCCAGTGCTCCGCCACACAGCGCGGCGATCAAGGTGCGAGGTAGACGCAACTCCCCCCACACCACCGCCGCCAACGGGTCAACTGCTATGCAAGCACCACCCAGCTGACAGACAAGCCAGTCACGCAACAGTGCCAGCAATTCCGCCAAGCCCAAGCCACTGCTGCCGACATGCAACGACAGCAGCAGTAACCCCGCGCCGTGCAGAAGACAAAAACTGTCATGACGCAGAAAATTCTTGCTCAAGCACCTGCCCTGAAGTAACCCGAACCACCAGCCACTAACAGATAACGACTATGCGGCTTGTGGCAGTCAGTGAGCATTTTGTCAAGTTTCTCCACAATGCTGCACGTTTTTTGTGCAACGCTACAGGGCGTGCAGTCGTGCGCACCGCAGGCAGGGCATGGCGGCTGCACTACAACCACGAGAGACTACATTCCTCGGCAACTCATTGCGTCTATTTGCTGACATGCCTAGCGACCGCCACCAAGTCGCTGACGTTTATCTGCTCATCGTTATTGATATCGATATTTTGCAAACAGATGTCTCCTGGTTCTGGGGCCTCCTTGCCTAAGTAATGTCCGACTACCTCCAAATCCAATCTGTCTACCACCCCATCATTCATGACATCGGCATCTCCGGCTGTCTGTCCTTGGGCTCTACCAATCAGCACCAAGTCGCTGACGTTTATCTTGCCATCGTTATTGACATCGACGTTCTGGATGCAAATGCCTCCTGGTTCTGGGGCCTCCTTGCCTAAGTGATGTCCGACTACCTCCAAATCCAATCTGTCTACCACCCCATCCTTCATGACATCCGCCTCCTCGTGAGTTTCCACATTCGCTTCCATATCAGCTGCCGCTGGCTCGGAATCAGCATGGCTGTCGGATACAGGGTCTCCAACACACGCACTCAAACTTCCAATTAACATCATGACTCGCAACATAACTCCTATCCTCCATATTTGCCAATTCACAAAACTATTCTCCATGTTGTGCATCGGCCGTTTTTTTTTGCTTGAGCCAAAAATTTTATCTTACGAATATTATTTTGGAATTTTCCAACTTTCTCCCGTGTGCTAGGGGTGGGCCTGCTCCACGCAGCTGGGCACGGCACAAGCCTCCGTTATCTTGGCGAGGCGCAGCCCTACCGAGAAACTCTCCCCCGAATAGGTGTGGCACATACCTTGTGCAAAAAATAATCTAACGACAGTATTGGCAGTATTTGTGGTGCGAGTTTTCGTACGGCCTCGCCTCGCCGTTCATGGAGCTCTTGGTGGGCAAGAGGTGGGGGCAACCGCGAGAAACCTGAGGACAGGCATAGGTTCTGAGGACAAGCTTGAACGCAATAGCAGGAGGTCTGAGTGCAAAGAGCGAGCTAGGAAGCGAGCGATACAGAAAGCCGCAGCGCAGCGAACGGTCTCACCCTGCCGTTCATGTAGCTCTCGGTGGGCAAGAGGTGGAGTCAACCGCCAAGAGGTCTGATGACAGGCAGGGAGGCCTGAGTGCAAGCCTAAACACAATACAGAGAGACTAGAGCGCAAGCAGCGAGCTAGGAAGCGAGCGTTACAAAAAAGCCTCGTAGACGAGCGGGACAAAAAGCAGCGTAGCGAGCGAAGCGAGCTAGAAAGCGAGCGATACAAAGAGCCGCGTAGCGTAGCGCAGCGCAGCGTTACAAAGAGTCGTGCTCCTCTAACAGCACTCGTCCCGTAACTTGTTTGGCCGCGGTGGCTGAGTCTTTATCGTGGTCGTAGGTAACATGCAAACGCAGGCAATTGCCGTCGATTGAGACCGATTCGCTGATGTCGTAACTGTTATCTTGGCTGAACAGGGTTGCCACACCCGCAACGATCGCCACCTCACGTGGACATTCGTCGTCGTAGCAATCGTAGTCGTATTCGCACTCACAATCCTCGTCTCCCGGATTACAGTCATCAAGTTCCGGGTGGAAGCAATCCGGTTCTCCTGGTTCAGTATTGAGATAGTCTTGTTCGTCACCGTCTTTGCAGAACAGACGCATAAGCATCGTTCCCGTCGCCGAACTGTCCACCATCGGTGCTTTGTCAGCTACGGGCGGGGTCAGCACCTCGCATTTCGCTTCGGTAATTACCCCCTCGGCAACCTTTAGTGTGACACGCAGGTTATTATGCTCGGTCACCTCAGTCTTGGTCACGGTAAGCGGATCGACCACGGTTACAGTTTCTGATGCAGGTGTTTCCGTAGGGACAGCATCAGCACTGTCGTCGGTCTGCTGTTCGTCGGCAACCCGCTTCTTATTACAACCAACAAAAACTACACTCAACAGTGCTGAGCACAGACACAACCTAAACATGATCAGTTACCAACACCAACGTTCGGTGGCGGTGTCGGTGTCGCTTCCGGGCCGTCACGATCGCAATCGTATTCCCGTTCGATATTTTGGCTGATTTTTTTCAGCCGCGAAGCATACAAGCCATAGCCACGTTTGAAGGCAATGAAATGCCGATTGATAATTTTTTTGCGTCGCTCATCGGCATAAAGCTGGTGTTCACGTTTGTAATTATCATGGAATGTTTTCCAGAGTTTGGCTGTTTTTGTGTGTCTGTACCTTGAGCCGCAGGCTGCAGCTTTATTGTGTGCTTCCTGATCATGGACGGTTGAACGATAAATAAGTGTATTAAAATACACCCCTCTAACTTTTTCTCGTAACACTTCGGCTGATAAAAGCGTTTGTTGATAGGCATCGAACAGTGTTTGACTGGCATTGCTAGCAGAATAGATCTGCGGTTCGCAACCGTAAAATGTCGAGGGAATGTCTTCGTCTCGTTCGGCATCGTAGACTTCATCGTATTTTAGAATGCAGGTTAAACCTAACGAAACATCAGTGGTTGTGTACGAGTCATGCGAGATAACATACAAAAAGGTATCGAGAGCATTGCGTAATATCGAAGCAAAGGCAAACACCCGCGCTGCTTCCCCGTAGTCGGCTATTCTCTCTATTGCCAAACTCGGTGTCGACGAGAACAATAGCACACAGGTCATAAACAAGATTTTCATGATGCTTCTCCTTAAAAAAATTAAAAAACTCAACTACAAACAACTGTAGCCGCCTGCACAGGGACACATCGGCCGTTTTTTTTTTGCTTTAGCTATGCTTGTGATTTTTTCAGTATTTTTTTGTAACTCGCCAATATGTTGGCTGAATTTTTTGGCGATGCTTACTGCATGAGCACAGGCAGGGAGGCTTGGGGTCAAGCCTGAACGCAACCGCGAGAGGTCTGAGGGCAAGCAGAGAGGGGCTTGAGAACAAACCTGATCGCAATAGCAAGAGGTCTGAGGGCAAACCTGAATGCAATAGCCAAGAGGTTTGGGGACAAGCAGCGAGCTAGGAAGCGAGCGTTACAAAGAGTCGCAGCGCAGCTGGGCACGGCGCAGACCTACCGAGAAACCCGACCTCAACAGGTATAGGCACATGCCTTGTGCAAAAAAAATAAACCGAACGCAATACAGGGAGGTCTAAGAGCAAGGAGCGAGCGAGGAAGCGAGCGATACAAAGAGCCGCAGCGCAGCGAACGGTCTCCCCGTGCCGTTCATGGAGCTCTTGGTCGGCAAGAGGTGGAGGTAACCTCCGAGAGGTCTGAGGGCAGGCAGGGGGACCTGAGCGCAAGCCTCAACGCAATGGCAGGAGGTCTGAGAACATGCAGCGAGCTAGGAAGCGAGCGTTACAAAAAGCAGCGCGCAGCGCAAGGAGCGAGGGAGCGAGCGATACAAAAAAGCCGTAGCGCAGCGAACGGCCTCGCCCCGCCGTTCATGGAGCTCTCGATAGGCAAGCCTCAACGCGACAGCCGAGAGGTTTGGGGGCAGGCCTGAATGCAACCGCCAAGAGGTCTGAGGGCAAGCAGAGAGGGCGCGCAGAGTGGCCTGAGAACATGCAGCGAGCTAGGAAGCGAGCGATACAAACAGCATCGCACAGCGATGAGCTAGGAAGCGAGCGATACAAAAAGCCGCAGCGCAGCGAACGGTCTTGCCGCGCCGTTCATGGAGCTCTCGATCGGCAAGAGTCTGGGGCAACCGCCGAGAGGTCTGAGGGCAAGCAGGGAGGCCAGCAGGCAAACTTGAACGCAATACAGGGAGATTAGAGCACAAGCAGCGAGCTAGCAAGCGAGCGTTACAAAGAGCATCGCGTAGCGATGAGCTAGGAAGCGAGCGATACAAACAGCATCGCACAGCGATGAGCTAGGAAGCGAGCGTTACAAAAAGCCGCGTAGCAAACCTCCGTTGTCTTGGCGAGGCGCAGTGGAGCTAGCCACCTTAGCCCGTACCTCCGTTGTCTTGGCACGGTGCAGACCTGCCGAGAAACTCGACCTCAACAGGTATAGGCACATGCCTTGTGCAAAGAAATAACCTGGTTGCAGTATTGGCATTATTTGTGGTCGAGTTTTCGCACGGTCTCACCGTGCCGTTCATGAAGCCCTCGGTAAGCAAGAGGTGGGGGCAACAGCCGAGAGGTCTGAGGGCGTGCCTGAGCGCAATAACGAGAGGTCTGAGAACATGCAGCGAGCTAGAAAGCGAGCGATATAGAAAGCAGCGCGTAGCGCACAGCGCAGCGAACGGTCTCACCGTGCCGTTCATAAAGCCCTCGGTGGGCGAGTCTCAACTCAACAGCCGAGAGGCCTGAGGACGAGCAGCGAGCTAGAAAGCGAGCGTTATAAAAAAGCAGCGTAGCGTAGCGCGTAGCGCGTAGCGAGCTAGAAAGCGAGCGATATAGAAAGCAGCGCGTAGCGCACAGCGCGTAGCGCACAGCGCGCAGCTAGGGATTATCCCGACACGATGAGGGTGGATCTAACTGGCAGCGTGGCCACTCTATCTGGGGGCGGAGCTCGCGGTCGTCGTGCTGCAAGGCCGTCTTCAATCCACAGGCACAGCACGTGGACAGCAGCGCGAAGACAGCAATAGAGCTAGAACTTAAACGCAGCACTGGTCTGTAGCAGAAGGTTTTGTTTTTGCGCACCGCGGGAAGTCTTCCAGGCCTTGCCGGGGAAAGCTATTGCCGCGGCCAATCCCAGCTCCAGCTCCTGATTGAAGCTATGGCTGTATTTGACATCTAATTCGTAACCAAGATCCCTGCCATAATAGCCGATCGGGCGGGTGTCTTTGTTGCGATAATATTTCTTCGCCGTGTCATTGATGCCCTTTTGCAGTTGTCCCGTAATAAGCTTCAACTCAACATTGCCCCAGACGAAATTCTCGTAACGATAGCCGAGCGCAAACAAGTAGACATTAACCAACTGATAGGGGTCGAACACGCCATCCACCCGCGAGCTATCATGCACCCCGTTGAAAAAAATCAACGCGGGGTTGAAGTTCTGGTGCAGAGCAATTGCCCTGACATTGCCGTCACGATTGCTCTCTGCCAACTCCTGCCGCAGCTCTTCATTCTTTTCTTCCTGCGCCGACAGATCACGATAATAACCGTCCACATCGCCAGGCGTGATGACATAATCAAACAGCAGCGTGTGTTTTTGTTGCGGACGCTGACGGCTCTGCGTTCTGTCAACTGCGGTGCCGCTTTCGTAAAACTCCCACGCAAGGTTGCCTGCGATCGCGATAGCGTTTAGCTTGTTGCGCACCTCCTGCCCTATGTCGCCACGCTTGCCGCCCAACAAGTGCCAGGAAGGATCGGCTGAATTTCCCAACCTGAACAAGAACTCGGTCTGTGCGCTGAAACCCCGGTAAAATAACGCCATATAGAGGTCGAAAAACTTGACGCTGATGTCGCTGTTCTCCGCAAAAATGCTGGCAAAATAACCACCTGTGACCCGTGATAAACCTGAGTTGTCCGCCGCTTCACGGTTGTCATATTCGATGGTAAAAAATATCTGGTGAATGTCGTCATCGCCGCTTGTTGTCCCAAAATTCCGCTTCTTAGGTTCTTCCTGCTTGGTAGGAAAATGCGCGGGAACAGAAGCATAAGTGCCCGTCTCGGCCAGCTTATCGTAGCCAACCGAAAAGCCCAGCACTTGATTTTTCTGAACATTGACGTGGCAAGTCACGCCATCAAATACCGACTGCTGCGTAGCAAACGGCTGGCGACCGCTATCGAGAAACATGCCCAAGCCCCAGTCACGCCCCCTGCGCCCCACCTCCAACAAGCAGTACTCAAAGCTGTAGCGCACGTACGCCTGTGTGATACGCGGCAGCAACTGCTCGTAGGCGGGTGCACCGATGTCCTGATGCTCACCCCGACAATCGTCTCGCGGCAATATCGCACCATCCTTGTCATAGCGACGTGCACACCGCTGTGGTTGTGCCCGATCGCCGAGCAAGGCCGCACGTGGGTCGGGAAAAAGACGCAACTCCAAGAACAAACTCAAGCGATCGTGGTGACGCGCCTCACCCAACAGGCTAAACGACTGCCGCACCGCCTGATAGCGCTTGCCCTTAAACGCAGGACGACTGCGCAGCTCACCCAGTAGACCGTAGTGTCCCGTGCCGTCGAGGAATACCCCATAGCCCACGGGGGCAACAGCCAACAACAACGCGACGATTAAGCTCCCGACAACCGTAATACGCATACCCTACCTCGATGTTTACTAAAAACAGGCCACCACAGAACCTAGGCACGAAAACCTAGCTCCTTGCCCTCAGGCCACTCTGTGCCTTGTCCACGCTCGCCCTTACGCTTGGATCTCAGAATCTCCACAAACTAACCCGTGCGGCTAGCGCGGTCACCCCGCGTCGACTGAACACAGGACTCAAGGTCAAGCGAGCATCGACCAGCGACGGATCGGACACCAGATCCAACTGTTGCATAGGCGAGAGGTTGCGCGACCAAGGCTCTTCGATGAACAGCGGCGAAAACACCATGAACGAGCCGACCGCAATGCCACCGAGAAAGCCAATCGCCGCCCCGCGTGCAACATAATCCAAGTTATCGCCCGGTTCGGCAGTGAAAGCCAGCAACGCCGCCCCGAACGCGGCACCGATAACCGTGCTGTAGCCAGAAATCATCAACAGATTGCGGAAGCGCTCATCACCCGTCTCAGCCCGAGCGATGACAGAGCCAGTCATAGACAGCAGAACCACCAACAGGCGAACACACTTCACCCCGAATCTCCACAAGATACAGCAGCCAACCCCGCGGGGAGATAACACATCCACCCGCACCATGCCACCGTCTTTTAGAGAATCTGGCTTAAAAACAGCTTGCTGCGTTCGTGCTGCGGATTGGCGAAGAACTCCTCTGGCGTGTTCTCCTCGATAATTTGGCCTTCATCCATGAAGATAACTCTGTCAGCCACCATGTTGGCAAAATTCATCTCGTGTGTAACCACAATCATCGTAATGCCCTCATGCGACAACTCCGTCATTACCTCTAGCACCTCTTTGATCATCTCTGGATCAAGCGCTGAGGTCGGCTCGTCAAATAGCAGCAGGCTAGGGTTCATGCATAGCGAGCGTGCAATCGCCACTCGCTGCTGTTGCCCGCCCGACAACTGGCTGGGATATTTGTAAGCCTGCTCCTCAATACGCACCCGTTTTAAGTTTGCCAAGGCAGTCTGCTCTGCCTTTGCTCGGGGGGTTTTCTTCACCCAGATGGGGCCGAGCGTCAAGTTGGACAGGACATTCAGGTGTGGGAAGAGGTTAAACTGCTGGAAGACCATACCGACATCAGCTCTAACACGTTCGATGGCACGAATGTCGTTGCTCAGCAACGTGCCCCCCACGGTGATACGTCCCTTGTCATGCACTTCTAGTCGGTTGATACATCGAATCAAGGTCGACTTGCCCGAACCAGAGGGGCCACAGACAACCACTGTCTCCCCCTTGCGCACCGACAACGAGATGCCTTGCAGCGCATGAAAACCAGCAAACCACTTGTGCAAGCCGCTGATCTTGACTGCAATTTCATCGCTCAGCTGATTAGGTTGGCGCGCCACGTCACCCTTAGCTACGGCCGCCTTCTTCAACTCCTGCTGCATCGTGCCCCCCCTCAACAGCTCAAACCTTCAACTCCTTCTCCAAGCGCGAGCTGGAGAAGCTGATAAAGTAACAGAAAACAAAGTAAACAAAAGCGGCAAAGATATAACCCTCAACCGTAAAGCCCAGCCAATCCGCATCCTGCAGCGAGGCTTGCGTTGTGAACATCAAATCGCTCAACGAAATAATGAACACCAGCGATGTGTCTTTAAACAGACCGATAAAGGTATTTACCGTCGGTGCGATCACCGCCTTCAACGCCTGCGGCAAAACCACAAACACCATCTTTTTGGTGTAACTCAAGCCAATGGCATCAGCCGCCTCATACTGCCCCTTCGCCAAGGACTGCAGCCCGCCCCGCACTACCTCCGCCATATACGCTGAGGCAAACATGATAATCGCCACCTGTGCACGGACTACCTTGCTGATCGTTATGCCCTCGGGCAGAAACAATGGAAACATCACCGCCGCCATGAACAACATACTGATCAGCGGCACACCGCGAATGACTTCAATGTAAATGACACTCAAGGCACGAATTACCGGCATCTCACTGCGTCGCGCCAACGCCAACACGATACCAATCGGATACGAAGCGGAAATTCCTAGGAAAGCCAACGCTAACGTCAACGGTAAACCACCCCACTCCTCCATCTCAACGTGTGTCAAGCCAAAAAAACCACCCCACATCAAGCCCGCGGCACCCAACGGCAACACCACCCACGCCGCGGTCAAATACTTCGACCAAAAACGCTTGAACTGCGTCAGCAGCGATAGCAAAAAGAAAATTGCCACGAACAACTGTGGTCGCCACTGCTGTTCATAAGGATAGTGCCCGAATAGCACGTAACGTGCCTTATCCCGCACATAGGCCCAACACGCCCCTCCAGCACCATGACGGCAGGTTTCAGCATCGCCACCCCACACTGCCCTTAAGACGGCCCAGTCTAAAAAATTCCACAGCAGCTTCGTCGCTACGAACAACAGCAAAAATGTCAAAACGATGTTGAACGGACTAGAAAAAAGGTTTGTCTTGATCCAATCCAAAACACGATTGCGGGCTACACCAGTCATCTTTCTACCAGACGTGTCATGTGGTTATACCAGTTCATAAAAGCAGAGGTCATTAAGCTGAACGAGAGGTAGACGAAGACAATTATTACGATACACTCAATCGCCTGCCCTGTTTGGTTCATCGAGGTGTTAGCGACGTTGACCAAATCAGGATAGCCAATCGCCACTGCCAACGATGAGTTCTTGGTTAAATTGAGCATCTGGCTAGTCATCGGCGGAATAATTACCCGCACTGCCTGTGGCAACACGACTAGCCGCAACGCTTGGCTACGGCTCAAGCCCAACGAAACCGCGGCCTCCTTCTGCCCCTTCTTGACCGACTCAATACCCGCCCGCACGATCTCGGCGTTGAACGATCCCGTGTACAGCACCAAGCCTAACGACAACGCTAAAAATTCAGGCGTAAGTGCCAAGCCACCCTCGAAGTTGAAGCCCTGCAACACAGGCACGTCAAGTTCTACAGGCGCACCACCGATCAACCACGCCAGCAGCGGCGGCACGAGCAACAATGCTGCCGCAACACGATAAAAGGGAAACAGCTGTCCCGTATGCTGCTGCCTGAGTTTTTGCCAGCGATAGAGGAAGATCGCGGCAATCCCACCTACCAACAGTGCCACCAATGCCCACCCGTGCGTTGCGCCCCATTCTGGCATGGGGAAAAACATACCCCGCTGACTTAAGTAAACATTGGGCACAGGATTCAAGGCATCGCGAATGGCTGGCAAGAACTCGGTGATCAGTGCGTACCAAAAGAACAGCTGCAACAGCAGGGGAATATTGCGCAAGGTGTCGACGTAAATACGTGCCAAGCGTGCCAACAGGAGATTGTGCGAGAGGCTGGTGATGCCGACCACCGCACCCCAGATAACCGCGAGAAAATTGCCCAACAACGCCACCAACATCGTGTTCAGCAACCCCGCCAGCAAAGCCTCCCCAAAGGTGCTCTCGGCCGAATACGAGGTGAGTGTCTCGCCAATCTCGAACGCGGCTTCTCGTGCCAAGAAGCCAAAACCAGAGGCGATGTTTTGTTTTTGCAAGGAGTCGCTGGCAATGTTGATCAGCACAGAGAAAAGCACGACGACACCGACGAGCACCAGCACCTGAATGGTATACTTGCGCTTCGTGACATCGCGCCACAGAGAAGAGATGCCTATTCCCTTACCACTGGCATCATAGTGCACGATCATGCCCCCCGCTGATCAGCCGCTAAAAATAATATGCGCTGCCCACCTCTAACAAAAAAAATCGGGCAGTGCAAGGAAACATTGCCTGCCCGACGCTAATCACAGTCGGTTACTTCAGTGGCGGAGCATACATCAAGCCGTTTTTGCCCGTTGTCCACAAGCCATTCAAACCACGAGCAAGCTTCAACGGTGTGTTCTTGCCAACGTTACGCTCAAAAGATTCCCCGTAGTTGCCAACTTGCTTGATGATGTTGTAAGCCCAGGTCTCGGTGAGACCAATGGCTTTACCGTTGCCCTTGATAACACCCAACAGACGCTGAACGTCCGGATCACTGCTCTTCTTCATGCGCTTGACGTTGCGGGATGTGATGCCCATCTCTTCCGCAGCGATCATCGCATAAACAGTCCACTTGACGATATCCAACCACTCGTCGTCGCCATGCCTGACCGCAGGAGCAAGCGGCTCTTTAGAAATGATGTCAGGCAGGATGACCAACTCGCTGGGCTTTTTGGTTTTGCTACGCTGTGCAGCCAGGCCCGAAGCATCCGTCGAGAAGACATCACAGCGACCTGCCATGAACGCCTTGAACAACTCGTTGTTGTTCTCCATCACCACTGGCTTATACTTCATCTTGTGCTTGCGGAAATAGTCCGACAAGTTGCGCTCGTTGGTCGTTCCCTGAATAACGCAGATAGATGCACCGTTCAGGCCACGGGCATTCTTGACCCCTAAAGCCTTGCGCACCAAAAACCCCTGACCGTCATAGTAGTTGACTGGAGCGAAGTTCAAGCCGAGAGCCGTATCACGCGAGAGCGTGTGCGTCGTGTTGCGGGTCAAGACATCGACCTCGCCTGACTGAAGCGCAGTAAAACGCTGTTGTGCACTGAGACCAACTACATCGATCTTCTTGCTGTCGCCGAAGACCGCTGCGGCGAAGGCACGACAGACATCAACATCGAGGCCTTTCCACTTACCCTTACTGTCTGGCGAAGAAAAGCCTGGCAAGCCATTGCTGACACCACAGCGCACTCGGCCGCGTTTCTTGATGGCATCGAGAGTCTTACCCGCATAAGCCGTAATCGACATTGCCGCAAAGACAAGCGCAGCAACCGCAATGAAAATTCTCATAGCTAAAACCTCCCCTAACTGGTGAAACATAAAACCGCAGCCACGCCCAAGAGGTGCTGTCTAGATCGGTTAAACAGACCTGCCAAGAGGCGCAGCCAGCCCAAAAAAAACCATATCTCTTCGAGAGATAGCCTGATTAATGCTAACATACCGGTGGTGCAATGTCACAGTTTTTTTGAATTTTTTCTGGGTCACTTTTTGCCTTCACTTTTTGCTTCGACTCCTGTAGATCCGCGCGCTGCGGGGTCTGTAGCTCAGCTGGTTAGAGTACGCGCCTGATAAGCGCGAGGTCGGAGGTTCGAGTCCCCCCAGACCCATTTGGCACAGTGGCACGCGCGACTCTTTGTATCGCTCGCTTCGCTCGCTACGCTGCTTTTTGTATCGCTCGGCTACGCGGCTCTTTGCCGCTTCCTAGCTCCGCTCGCTGCTTGCGCGCAGACCACTCTGCGTACCCTCTCTGCTTGTCCTCAGAACTCTTGGCTGTTGAGCTGAGGCTTGCCCACCGAGAGCTCCATGAAGGGCGAGGCGAGGCCGTACGAAAACTCGACCACAAATACTGCCATATTGCCGTTAGATTATGCTTTTGCACAAGGCATGTGCTTGCACCTAATTCAAGGAGAGTTTCTCGGTAGGGCTGCGCCTCGCCAAGACAACGGAGGCGGGGGCTAAGATAACTGAGACTTGCGATAAGTAGTGTCCTTGCCCCCAGGCCTTCTCGCGGTTGCCCCCACCTCTTGCCCACCGAGAGCTCCATGAACGGCGGGGCGAGGCCGTACGAAAACGACCGCAGATATTGCCAATACTGCAACCAGATTATTTTTTGCACGAGGCGTGTGCTTATACATATTCGTGGGGAGTTTCTCGGTAGGGCTGCGCCTCGCCAAGACAACGGAGACTTGTGCTAAGTAGTGTCCTTGCCCCCAAGTCTTCTCGCGGTTGCCCCCGCCTCTTGCCTACCAAGAGCTCCGTGAAGGGCACGGCAAGACCGTTCGCTGCGCTGTGCGCTACGCGTCTTTTTTGTATCGCTCGCTTGCTAGCTCGCTTCGCTCGCTACGCTGCTTTCTATATCGCTCGCTTCCTAGCTCGCTCTTTGTTCTCAGACCTCCTGCCATTGCGTTCGGGCTTGCACTCAGGCCTCTCTGCAATTGCGTTCAAGCTTGGTACCAAGCCTTCTCGCGGTTGCCCTCTTGCTTGCCCACCGAGGGCTTTATGAACGGCGGGGCGAGGCCGTGCGAAAACGACCGCAGATATTGCCAATACTGCAACCAGATTATTTTTTGCACGAGGCGTGTGCTTATACATATTCGTGGGGAGTTTCTCGGTAGGGCTGCGCCTCGCCAAGACAACGGAGGTTTGGGCTAAGTAGTGTCCGTGCTCCGCTTGCCTGCCAGCCTCTCTGCCTGCCCTCAGGCCTTCTCGCGGTTGACCCCACCTCTTGCCCACCAAGAGCTCCATGAACGGCAGGGAGAGACCGTGCGAAAACTCGACCGCAAATACTGCCATATTGCTGTTAGATTATGCTTTCAGACAAGAGTATGTGCTTACTACCCGTTCGGGGAGAGTTTCTCGGCAGGTCTGCTCCCTGCCAAGACAACGGAGGCGGGGGCTAAGATAACTGAGACTTGCGATAAGTAGTGTCCTTGCCCCCAAGTCTTCTCGCGGTTGCCCCCACCTCTACAACAGACAGCGTGCCCCCTTGTCTAGCCCTTCGTAGCAGATGATTTCAGCACTAGGAATAGGGGTAACATGTTGCCTGAGCTGGGCAGCAAGATAATGGGTGATGGCCTCGATACTGCTCTCCATCGCTGGCAGCACGATGGCATGCTGGCACGGTAAAGTTGCCGCAAAGTAACCTTGACTGCTTGCATAAGCCAGGCTGAGACGTTCACCACGAGCGGTAACGTGCTGTGAGTTAAGAAAGTGCATGTTGCGTGGTAAAATTTTTTGAGCCAGATAGTCCTCCAGCGGCTGGCAGTGACTGCCATTTTCCTGCACCCGCACCCGGCCCAAGTGTCCGTGCAACAAGCGTTGGCAATTGCCTTCATGACCAGGCAAGCCGTGGGTGTAGCGAAAGTACAGCCCGTCCTCAGCCTCACTTTCTCGCAAGCTCGCAGTGATACGCAGTTCCTCGCCGACATGCTGTTGCAATGCAACATTCAACCATCGGGTCACGCTAGCTCGGTCAGCACGTAATGCTGGCAATTGCAGCACCGCGGTGGGCGGACAGGTGTAAGTCCAGGCACGCTCCGCCTCTCCCAGTTGCCAGGTCTTGCCGCGCCGCCGCACGGCAGGATGCGAGGGCACGAGCAAGCGGTGATCGAGCCGACGACGCACGAAGGTGCGTATTTTTTGTTTTAACTTCTTAAAATCACTGACAAAATAATTTCTATCGCCGCACCCCTGTGCCTGCACATCGAGATACCACGACTGCCCTACGACACCATGTTCGTGATCGAAGCACGCACAGTCGATGCTATCTAGTGCGTTGATAAAGATCGTGCCCTGCTCAAACATAAACGCTCTTTCTCCACGTGTGCGAACAGGGTATAGTCAGTTTTTGCTTTTTTGCTAAGCGTGTTTAGCCGCGTGGTTTTTAATCTGCGAGCACATACAGATGCCTTGAAAGCCCGCGAGCACTTGATATGGGGTTTGCTTGTGCCACACATGAGTTGGTGTGGTGCACAGCAGCAGGGGGAAAGAGGATGATAACACCTAAGGCTGAACTGCCGCCACACCGCGGAGACAACACCTGCCCGTCCCCAAAGACAGCCGCCCCCCAGACAAGCCAACTACCTCTGTGTGTTGATCTCGATGGCACATTGATTGCGGGTGACACAACTCGCACCGCGGTCCGCCTGCTAGTGCGGCAACACCGTTGGCAAGCCCTACTGCTGCTCGCTTGGCTATTGCGGGGGCGTGCTTACCTCAAACAACAGCTTGCCAGGCGGGTGCAACTGGACGCTGCCTGCCTGCACTACAACCGCGCCGTCCTGCAGTTAATCGAGACCTACAGAAAACAGGGCAACCCTATCTATCTCGTCACTGCCACCGACAAACGAGTGGCACAACAGGTATGCGCTCACCTCAACTTTTTCACCGACTGCTATGCCTCCGACGGGGTGTGCAATCTCCGTCACAAGGCTAAGGCCGCCCTGCTTTGCAAGACCTTTGGTAGCCGCAACTTCATCTATGTCGGTGACAGCCGTGCCGACCTAGCCGTCTGGCAACAGGCACACAGCGCGGTCATCGTCAGCAACAGAGCACGTCTCATCGCCGCCGCCCGCAAAATCAGCAATGTCGTAGGGGTGCTGTCACCAGATACGCCCGAATAACAACTGGCTAATAGAAGTTTTTTACGAGCAATAGAGATGCTTTGCCTGCCGCGCTCTCTCACTTCTAGGAGTTTTATTTCTGCTTAGCATTGCCTCTGGCAAAGATAAACATTTGCCTTTTACCCTCTACCTGTAATGCATCAGTCACTAGGCCTGATTCGTTGTTTTTGGAAAATCTCTCGTTTACGTAACGCCCCCATACGCCTGGATGAATATCTAGCTCAGCGGCAAACAAGCTACTGCGAACACCGCGGGTTTTTGTGGTCGGATGTCGTTCCAAGAAATCGAGAGCGCCGTGGCGCGCTGCTTTTTGTAACGCTCGCTTCCTAGCTCGCTTCGCTCGCTACGCTGCTTTTTGTAACGCTCGCTTCCTAGCTCGCTTCGCTCGCTACGCTGCTTTTTGTAACGCTCGCTTCCTAGCTCGCTGCTTGCTCTCAGACCTCTCGCTTTTGCATTCAAGCTTGCCATCAGGCCCCTCTCTGCCTGCCATCAAGCCTCCCTGCTTGTCCTCAGGCTTCTCGCGGTTGCCCCCACCTCTTGCCTACCGAGAGCTCCATGAACGGCGGGGCGAGGCCGTACGAAAACGACCGCAGATATTGCCAATACTGCAACCAGATTATTTTTTGCACGAGGCATGTGCTTATACATATTCGTGGGGGAGTTTCTCGGTAGGGCTGCGCCTTGCCAAGACAACGGAGACTTGTGCTAAGTAGTGTCCTTGCCTCAGGCCTCCTGCCATTGCGTTCAGGCTTGTTCTCAGAACTCTTGGCTGTTGAGCTGAGGCTTGCTGACCGAGGGCTTTATGAACGGCACGGTGAGACCGTTCGCTGCGCTACGGCTTTTTGTAACGCTCGCTTCCTAGCTCATCGCTGTGCGATGCTGTTTGTATCGCTCGCTACGCGGCTTTTTTGCCGCTTTCTCGCTCCCCGCTCGCTGCCTGTTCTCAGGTCTCTCGGCGGTTGCGTTGAGGCTTGCCTACCGAGAGCTCCATGAACGGCAGGGAGAGACCGTGCGAAAACTCGACCACAAATACTGCCATATTGCCGTTAGGTTATGCTTTCAGACAAGAGTATGTGCTTGCACCTATCTCAGGGGAGAGTTTCTCGGCAGGTCTGCGCCTCGCCCAGCTGCGCTGCGCACGACTTTTTGTATCGCTCGCTTCCTAGCTCGCTGCATGTTCTCAGGCCACTCTGCGTGTCCTCTCTGCTTGCTCTCAGGCCCCTCGGCTATTGCGTTCAAGCTTGCCCTCAGACCTCTCGGAGGCTACCCACACCTCTTGCCTACCGAGAGCTCCATGAACGGCAGGGAGAGACCGTGCGAAAACTCGACCACAAATACTGCCATATTGCCGTTAGGTTATGCTTTCAGACAAGAGTATGTGCTTGCACCTATCTCAGGGGAGAGTTTCTCGGCAGGTCTGCTCCCTGCCAAGACAACGGAGATTTGTGATAAGTAGGGGGCTTGCTTCGCTAGCCCCTTTGCATGTTCTCAGACCTCTCGCTTTTGCATTCAAGCTTGCCATCAGGCCCCTCTCTGCCTGCCATCAAGCCTCTCGCCTGCTTTATTGCCGTTGACACACAGGCGGATCTATTGCCAGACGGGGTTAACCTTGTGCAGCGAGCGGTCGAGACCGACAACGAACACAGGCTTGATCGCATTGCGATGGCGATCGATGGAGATCTTGCCCACCAAACCGAGAAAGTTGCGTGTGCCTGCGAGGTTGTTGCGCAGTGGATAAGTGCGAGTCGAGCGGGCGCGCTGCACGGCATCGATCAACAGTGCCAGCGAGTCGTAAGCCATCGCCGCGAATTCACTCGGCTCGCGCTGATTCTGTAACTTAAAGCGTGTGGTGAACTTGGCCGCGGCCAGTTGGGTATCGTCAGGTGAGAAGTGTGCCGCGAAAAAATGTGTGTCTTTGGTCGCAGGTGCGGTGCGGCCCTTGTCGATCCAGTCGCCGACACCAAGAAAAGTTGCTGTCATGCGTAAACGACGCGCCTGGGCGATGATACGTCGTGCTACCTGCCGTGACGACGGCAACAGCACTACCTGTGGTGATTGCGCGGCTAACTTGCGCAACACTGCCTTGCTGGTCTTGGCGTTGAAAGTCAGCTGTTCCATCACTGTGCCACCGTGACTTTGAAAATAACGCCGAAACTGTGCCGCGATCGTTTCCATGTAGGTGAAGCCTTCCTCCAGCAACACCGCGGCGCGCTGCTTTTGGAGATTGTCAAGGGTAAACTTAGCTAGCGCGAGGCCTCGATAGCCGTTAGCGACACAGCTGCGAAAAATATACGGCCCGATGCTAGTAATCGCCGACGCGGTCGAAATCGGCACAACGTGCAGGCGCTGCTGTCGTTGGGCAACTTTAGCGATGGCAAATGTTGCCGCACTGGTTAGCGAACCTATCAAGGCATGCACATGGTGCTCTTTAATTAAATTTTCGGCTAAATCTGCCGCGACCTTCGCACTCGAGCCGCTGTCCCTGATAAGTAGATCAACCTCTGTGCGCGCCGCGCCACTGCTGCTCAACTCCTGGGCCGCGGCGATCTTCAACCCAGCAACAGCATCGCTGCCGTACGCAGCTAGAGCACCAGACAGCGGGAAGATTACCCCGACCTTCAACCGCCCGATGTCCTTGGCCGCAATTGGTGCGGCGGAAAACAGAACAGCAAAAGCTAGTATTTTCAAGCTAACACACAGTCTTGTGGTCATCATCCATCTCCATGTCAACGCAACAGTACGGCCCTGTAATTTTACGCTGTCAGCAACAGCTAGGCAAGGGCGCGTTCGACCGCCTCCCGCTGCGCAACAAAGACGGGTTGCAGGCCATCGGCCGCGAGGTCGACGATCGCGTTCAGCTGCTCTTTGCGGAACGCAGCACGTTCTGCTGTGCCTTGAATTTCAACGATGCCACCTGAGGGAGTCATGACCACGTTCATGTCAAGATCAATGCCAGAGTCTTCACGGTAATCGAGATCGCACAGCAGTCGTTCACCCCGCACACCGACGGAAACCGCAGCAACGGCATCATGCAGCGGGTCTTGCTTAAGCCTACCGCGACGCAAAAGCTGCGTCACTGCTAGCCTCAGTGCCACGTAAGCCCCCGTAATCGAAGCAGTACGGGTGCCGCCGTCGGCAAGTAGCACGTCGCAGTCGATGGTTATGGTGAGATCGGGACATTTGCTCAAATCAGTCACGGCGCGCAGCGATCTACCGATGAGACGTTGAATTTCCTGTGTGCGTCCTGACAAAAAATTGCGCTCACGGCGGGCGCGATTAGGAGTTGAAGCTGGCAGCATGGCATACTCTGCCGTCAGCCACCCCTGTGCGGGCGAGCTATTGCGCAGAAAAAAGGGCACACCTTCGTCTACACTGGCAGTGCAATTGACGCGAGTATCACCTAACTCGATCAGCACACTACCTGCGGCGAACTTGTTTGGCACTGGCGCGATCCGCAAGGGACGCAACTGCCGATCGGTCCTGCCACCTGCACGAGCTTGCATGACTTCTCCCCCGTTAACAACAGGCCGAGCAGCCTAACTCGTGTCACCTACACAGGTCAACCCTTGCCACGGGCTTGCCGTCGTTTAATTTCAAGTTGCAGGTTGCGGTAGATGGCTTGGTAAGTTTTGGGCTCGACGACCTCCTTGGCACTATGCCGTCCGTTACGATGCGTCGTTATGCCAGAGATGGTCAAACGCGTCTCGATGTTGCCTTTGCCAACCCGTTCGAGGTTGAAGGAAACTTGATAGGCAGCACCAGTTTCTTCGTCAGGATCACCCTCGATAACAAAAAAACCAAAGAGCTTCTTGGTCTTGTCAATATCTTTTTGCGCCACTATCAACCCACCGCGATAATCTTGGCTCTTAATCTGGTAGCCATCGTCCTGCAAAATATCCTTGATGGCCAGAAACACACTACGATAGGGGGTCTTGAAGGTGCGTGTTTGCATGGCACGACGCTGCTGCGGAGTCCACTCTGGGGTGTGCTCACAGGCAAAGCTGACGACGAGGGCAAGACTACCCAGTACTGTTTTCATTTTGTTCACTCTCTTAAAACTTAGCACTGACAACACTGTAATCGACGACTATGTCCTTCTTATCGAAGGTAACGATAAAATCAAAAGACGAGGTCGAGGTATTGCTGTAGGCAGAACTACTGCCGACGATGCCAAATGTGCCAAAACCACCGCCGCTCTTGGCGCGTGTCGACTGCCGTGAATAGGTCCAGACCTCCAAGCCCTTTTTGTTTTTACTGACAATGTTGGGCGATCCGAAAATTCTGATAATTTCGGCTTGGGTTGTCCTACCTTTCTTAACCTTGCTCTTGATCATCCCATACGTGAGGTTGCTATTTGCCTGGTCGCTCGACGTGGTAGCACAAGCTGCCAGCAGTAGAACTAACAATGTCGATAAGACTTGCATATCTTGCCTCTCGCAAAAATAAGCTCTACCTGGTTATCGGTAACGAGCGTGGCACGTTTAGAAAAACTCTGGCACGGATCTAATCCACCTTTTGGATAAGCTGTAGGTAGTTCTTGGATTCGACAAACAGATCGAATAGACCTGTGTCGAGTTTGCCTTGTTTGACCTCATCGCCCATGATGTGCAAGGCATTGTCGGGGGAGATGGATTTTTTGTAAGGACGATCGGCCGCGGTCAACGCGTCGAAGATGTCGGCAATGGTCATGATGCGTGACTGAATGGGAATATTGCTGGCAGAAACATTGTTGGGGTAGCCAGAGCCGTCGAGTTTTTCGTGGTGCTTGGCGGCAATGTCGGGAATAGAAGCAAGCCCCTTGCTCCAAGGAATTTTCTTCAGAAATTCGTATGTGTGGGTAACATGTCCCTGAATTTGGTAAAATTCATCCGCAGTCAACGACCCTTTGGTGACCGAGAGCGAGTCCATATCGGTCTCAGTCAAAAAGCGCTGCTCGTTGCCCTGCATGTCGATGAAGGTGCGATTGCCAATGTCCTGAATGCGTTCTTTAGCGCTGCGCCCCGTCGTCACACTCGGCTCGTTGTTCTTAGCGATAAAGTCCAAGCAGTCCGCTAGCTCCGTGAGTTTTTTGTCGCGGTCGCGCAGATATATCTTCTCGCGTAGGTCTTCAATCGTAGCCTTGCCATCCTTATGGAGCTCCAGCATTTTGTTGAGATATTCAATCTCATACGAAGCCCTAATCAAATCAAACCGCCTGAGCAAGCTGTCCATCTGCCAAGGGTAGAGCTTCTTGGCTTTAACCAGCACATTCTCACTTACACCCAACTTGCCGAAATCGTGCAGCAGCGCGGCATAACGTAGCTCCCGCATCTGCTCTTCACTGAAACGTGTAGTGCGAAACTCGCCCTCGTCGATGTCGTTGACAACGCGGGCCAAATCCATGGTCAAGGCTGCAACCCGATGCGAATGCCCGCTAGTCGTCGGATCACGTTGCTCAATAATGGTGATCGAGGCATCGACAAAACCATCGAATAAGTTCTGTATTTCTTTATGCATATTGGCATTCTCAAGGGCAATGCCTGATTGCTGGGCAACGATCTCAACATGCTCGATATCTTTGGCATCAAAAGGCACAACCTGCTGATCAAAATCTTCGGGAGTCAACAGCTTGGCATGGAAGTCAAGCTTGCGGTTGAGCAGCTGAATGACACCGATGACCTGTCGGGCAATATCAAAAATAGGCGTAGTCAACATCGAATGCGAGCGATAGTTAAGCTTTTGGTCGAATGACTTGTTGTGCTGCAAACCACGATCTTCAGGAGTTGGCTCGCCGTTACCAGCAAGTTTGTAAAGATCCTCAACATTGATCGACTCTTTGCGCATGACACAGCTGCCGACCACCGAGCTGTCATCGACAGGGACCGAGAAAGCTGACAAGTCCTGCTTGACCGAGTAATTTTGGGTGAAACGAAAATGAACTGTGCCATCGCGCACATCGTCGGTCGGCAACTCGACCTCATAGATTGAACCAGCATCGGCATTCGTGATCTCACGCGCCTTTTCAAGAATCAGATGCAGCAGTTTAGGAACGTCACGCACGCCGTTCAGCTGCCGTGACATCGACAAGACATGCTTGACATCAGTCACGTCCTTGTTAGTCTGCATCTGCTCCCGTATCGCAGTGCGAATGTCACGCTGGGAAAATTGTGTCGATGACACGATCTCGTGAAAGTTATGCACGGAAATTGGCGTAATGATCTTGCTGTAGACAGGCGTACGCAGCTCAGCTGGCAGGCTAACGTAGTCCTCCTCCGCAACTACATAAAAGAAGGAAAAAGCTGAGTCCTTGCTCTTTTCCTCCAAACGTTGCAGCTTGTCAGGCGAACCCCATATCTCCCGCCCGACAAACCAAACGCTGGTCTCTTCGTCAGACATACACGCCAAGCCCGCGTGCTTCTGCTCCAGCGTGCAGCCCGCGAACAACTGCCCCTCCCGCAACAGTGCCGTGATCTCCGCAAAACTATTCAGACAGCCCGCCAGCAGACTATCGACGGCCGAGCGGGGAGGCTTTGGCTCACTCATATATGCCTATCCTCGCCATATTTGCAACGCGATCCCCTCACGCTCCATCTTATCGTATTCGCTGGCAAAAATCTAACCCATGCCTCAGTTAAACAATTTTAAAATAAATCTAACCTCAGGCAGAGATTTGGATTTATTTTTCTGAAATTTAGTTTTTACATTTGTAAAACCCAGCGGCGCGCTGGTATCTGAGATGGTGTTAATTGAAGAATTTGTGGCATGCCTGTATAATCGTGGGGGATGGGTGTTTTAGTTGTTTGTAACTCAGGGGGCGCGGGAATGATTTTCGACTGGCTGGCAGGGATGTTTTCTAACGATCTTGCTATCGATCTTGGCACTGCCAATACTCTAGTTTACGTCAAAGGCAAAGGCATCGTTACCAACGAGCCCTCGGTGGTCGCGGTGCGCAACGACGCGCAGGGCGGCAAACGCATCCTCGCTGTCGGCATGGAGGCCAAGAACATGCTAGGACGCACGCCTGGCTCGATCGTGGCCATTCGTCCGATGAAGGACGGCGTGATTGCTGATTTTGAGATTACCGAGGCGATGTTGCGTTATTTCATCGAGCGTGCCCACAACCGCCGCACGATGGTCAAGCCACGCATCATTATCTGTGTGCCCTATGGCATTACGGAGGTCGAGAAGCGCGCCGTGCGGGAGTCGGCCGAATCCGCAGGAGCACGGGAGGTCTACCTCATCGAAGAACCGATGGCGGCGGCAATAGGTGCAGGCCTGCCGATTACCGAGCCGAGCGGCAACATGATCATCGACATCGGCGGCGGCACGACCGAGGTAGCAGTCATCTCGTTAGCGGGCATCGTTTACTCCAAGTCGGTGCGGGTGGGCGGCGACAAGATGGATGAGGCTATCGTCAATTACCTGAAACGCAAATACAACTTGCTGATTGGCGAACGCACTGCCGAGCAGATTAAGATTGAGATAGGCACGGCTTACCCTGACGAGAAGGTGCACAAGATGAACGTCAAGGGGCGCGATTTGGTGGCAGGCATTCCCAAGACAATCGAGGTCGTCTCCGAAGAAATTCGCGAGGCAATCACCGAACCGGTCAACACTATCGTCGATGCGGTGCGGGTCGCGCTGGAGAAGACACCACCAGAGCTGGCTGCCGACATCGTCGACAAGGGCATCGTGCTGGCTGGTGGCGGAGCACTTATCCGCAACCTCGACGTATTGCTACAGGAGGAGACGGGCTTGCCCATCATGGTGGCCGAAGATCCGCTATCGGCGGTAGTGATTGGCAGTGGCAAGGCACTCGATCAAATCGACGTGCTCGACAACGTGGCGATGCAGTAGCGTGGCACTGCCTTCCCCCAAAGTTGCTCGGCTGTTGTTTGTGATCGTGCTGTTAGTCGTGCCTTTCGTATTTTTTTCCAGCAGCATGCAGCCACATCAAGATCGGGTCACATCGTTCCTGCAGGAGATTATTTACCCGTTTGAGTACGCTTTGCATGCCAGCACATCCTTCGTCGCACGTGTTTGGTATGGCTACATGGATTTGCGTGATGTTGCCGCCGACAATGCTCGCCTCAAAACCAAAGTGGCGGAGTTGCGGACGCGCTTGCAACTTTACGAAGAAAAAAACGCCGAGAGCAGGAGACTACGCGCCTTGCTGGGTCTGTCACAGAGTTATGCGACTGACACGGTGGCCGCGGAAGTTATCACCAAAGCAGGGGCGTTTCCTTTTCTTGCCGTGCGTGTCAATCGTGGCCAGCAGGCAAAAGTTGCAGTGGGCATGCCCGTCATCGGTGCGGCGGGTGTGGTTGGACGGGTGTTGCGGGTCGGACGTAACTTCGCTGATGTGCAACTGTTGATCGACAGCGGCTTTTACATCGACATTATCGTGCAACGCACCCGCGTGCGCGGCATGCTGCACGGCAACCTGCGCAACTGTGTGCTGCAAATGCCACAGGAGGCTGAGCTGCGCATCGGCGACACCATCGTCACCTCTGGTTTGGCGGGCAGTTTCCCCAAAGGAGTGCCTGTCGGGCATGTCGTGCGCATCAGCTATGAGGCCAACCGCGTCGCGCAGCAAATTACCGTCGCACCTTGGGTCGACCACCGCCAGCTAGAAGAGGTGAGCATTTTGCTGCAGCGCTCCCCCACTACCCAACGCATTGTCAGTGCCAACCGCCAGTTGCAGAAGAGCATGCCCTGACCGTGAGATGGGGCCGCTTTACTGTTGCTCAGTGTCAAGCACTGAGTGCACGCGAGTGGAGCTAGGCAATGTTTAGCCCGTACCCCCGTTGTCTTGGCAGAGCGCAGACCTGCCGAGAAACTCTCCTGAGTGGGTACGGCACATGCTTTATCTAAAAGCATAATCTGACGGCAATATGGCAATATCTGTGGTCGAGTTTTCGCACGGTCTCGCTCTGCCGTTCATAAAGCCCTCGGTAGGCAAGCCTAAACGCAATAGCCGAGGAGCCTGAGAGCAAGCAAAGAGGGCGTGCAGAGTGGCCTGAGAACATGCAGCGAGCTAGGAAGCGAGCGATACAAAAAGCAGCGTAGCGAGCGAAGCGAGCTAGAAAGCGAGCGATACGAAGAGCCGCGCAGCGCAGCGTAGCGTAGCGCATCGCGTAGCGATGAGCTAGGAAGCGAACGGGACAAAAAGTCGTGCGTAGCAAAACTTTCACTGAGCTACGCCGCACGGCACTCAAGGGACTAGGGGCGAAAGAATTACCTCAGTGACGGGCCGCAGCTGGGTCTTGACCACGGGGTGCTGTGCGTGGATAAATTCGACCGTCAGTTCGATCGCCGCCTGCCCCCCGTATTTGCTGGCGGGCGCACGTTTGGCACTGACCTTCCACCACTTGCCGCTGCTCACAGTATTGCCATAGTCATAGAGGTTGTCGTTCAAATACAGGCCACTATTTGGAATCAACACCCCACCGTTGGCACTGCAAAAATTGCCCGCGCCACAACGTCCGAGGGCTGTGAAGAGCAAGCCAGCAGTGATTGCATCACGATAATGCCTGAGCAATTGCAGACGCTGATCACGCAACTCCAGTGCCTTCATCGTTTGCGCCTGATTGGTCAACAAGCGCATCATGGCAACGGCAACGATACCCGACAAGGCTACGGCCACCATCACCGACATCAAACTCGTTCCCTGGCGTGGCACAATCGACTCAGTTGCTGGCGACGGAATCGGATTTTTCGTTTTGCAAACGGCGAATCTCGGCTAGCACCATCTCTCTGGCAATGCGGGGAAAGTTGTTCTGGCAATACTCGAACACCGCCTTCTTGACCAGTGCTGCGAAGTTGTGATCGACACCATCGTCACGTTCAGCCGCGCTCGCGGCAGGCTTCGGCAGCGGTGGTGGCGGCACGGGTGTTGTTGTAGGAAACGATTGCCAACCAGCACTGCGACCTTCGTCAAGATCGACTTGCAGATTGAAAGCTACCAACTGCAACAGCTCTCTGCTGTCAAATGGTTTTTGCAGAACTTGTTGAAATCCCAATTCAGTCAGCGTGCTCTTGTCAGTTTTGCTGTAGGAACTCAGCAGGAGAACGAGCGGGATCTTGCCGTCAGCGGTCAGGCGATGCAAGTCGGGCAGGGCCGTTATGCCGTTCAGCTCTGCGTCGGCAATAATCAAATCGACCTGTTGCGTGGTAGTCTTGTCCAGAGCGGTAGAAAAGTTGTCGGCACTGATGACATCGACAGCACAGGGAGTCAACGACACCTGCACAACGCGCTGAATGGCAGCGGAGTCATCCGCAGTCAAGACAAGAGGCACGATTAATTCCATCTGTTAGTGCTACGTTATATGGTAACAAATTCTACTTTCCTCTGCCACAATTCCCCATGAGGTTGGTTTAGGTGTGGCTACCCCGTTATCTTGGCACGGCACAGACCCTACTTAGCCCAAACCTCCGTTGTCTTGGCACGGCGCAGCCCTACCGAGAAACTCGACCTGAGTGGGTGCAGGCACATGCTTTATCTAAAAGCATAATCTAACGACAATATGGCAATATCTGTGGTCGAGTTTTCGTACGGCCTCGCCTCGCCGTTCATGGAGCTCTCGGTGGGCAAGTTTGAACGCGATCGCGAGAAACTTGGGGGCAAGCAAAGGGGCTGGCAGGCAAGCTTGAGAACAAGCAGAGTGGTCCGAGGACGAGAAGCGAGCTAGGAAGCGAGCGTTACAAAGAGTCGCGCGTAGCTCAGTTGTCTTGGCCACCTACTGCAACACAGTACCGAAGCGGCGAAAGCGAAAACTAAAGTCATACCACGAACCCCTGGCCGGCGTGTGGACACTCCATAGCACAATCAATGCCTTACCTTTGACGTAGGAGAGAGGCACTTCACGCCATTCACGTGAATCGGTGGAGTTGTGGCGGTTGTCGCCCATGACGAACACCGAGTTTGGTGGCACGTCGTAGTGATCGTTGCCGAGTGGCCAATTGTCATGGCGAGCCATGTCGTAGCGGGGAAAGCGGTTGAACATCACCCAATGCTCAGTGTCTCCCTCTCCCTCACGAAACAGGAGTTTTTCTTCTCTGCTGTCGTAGATGTCTTCAAGAATGCGGCGGTCGAAGTTGTGATCTTGACGCGGGCGTTTTTCCCCGTTGATGAAGATATAACCATCCTGCACGCTGATGCGATCGCCACCGACGGCTATTACCCGCTTGACGTAATCGATGTCTGGGTCGGCAGGATAGCGGAAGACGATAATGTCGCCCCGCTGCGGCTCGTTCCACGTGTAGACGGCAATATCGGTGAAGGGTATCTTCAGATTGTAGGACAGCTTGAAGGCCAGTAAGCGATCACCCACCTTGATGGTCGGCTCCATGGATGGCGTAGGCACGTGATAGGGAGAAGCCACCGTCCAGCGGAGGGCAAAGATGATCAGCACCAGTATCAGCAGTGATTTAATATTTTCAAAAATAAAAAACGCGGGCTTGGATTTTTTGCTTTTTCCCAAGAGTAGGTCTCCGCCAGAAAAAACGTAAATACCATACCACCATCTGCCGAAACCTCGGTGACGGGGGATGGCAACATGGGCAGACATATCGCAGCTGCGCCAATCTTCGCCGCGCTGCTCGTGCTGGCGAGCACCGTGCGTCTGGAGAGACTAGCAGAAGGTAAATACCGTGTCGAGGCTATCTTTGCCGCCACTGCCAGCTCACCCCGACAGGCAATAACGCGCCTGTTCACAACCAGAGAACGAGCAGAGGTAGCCTATTGGCATTATCTGCTGAGAAAAACCCCCTCGTCTGAGATGAGCAAGGACGCGGCAGGCAATGGCACGCCCCCGTCCTCAACGCGATAATGTGCCGACAAGGGCTCTTTGTTTCTCTCGAACATGCGGCGACGCTGTTGCTTCTTACCTGGCGAAGGCGACGCGGGACGCGTGATAGTGACGAGATGCTCGACGTTGACGAAAAAACGCACTTCTTGGGGGAACTTCCTCGCCTTGTTGTCACTAGCGAAAGATAAGCCAACGGTCTTAATCACGTAGTCGCCATCGCTGAAGATCACATTTGGTTCACCGTAAAGAATTGTCCCCGCGGGCAACTCTGCCAACAGTAGATGGCTCTTGTCATCGTTGACAGGACGAGCAAACTCCGCCGCAAATGAGACATAACGATTGCCATAATCGGGATGCCTGCCCACCAACACCCCTGAGATGGTCTCAACATCAACCGTATCCAGACCGTCTGGCAGGCCCCCGATGTAACGCACCTTGAGCACCTTGCCATCGACAAGATCAACTATCCGCGCGTAATCCCTGCCATCCTTCACCTGATGAACCATCATGCCATCATAAAACTGCAGCGGCAATTCTTCCTTGTGCTTGACGTAGGCTGCTGTGCTGTCATGGTTGAGGCCGCGTGAGGCCACGAAGCCCTTGCCAAAGAGTTCGGTTGTGATGAGTGCCGCGGTTTGCCGCTCAGGCGCTTCGGGTAGCGCGGGTGCTTCGGACACCGCGGGTGCGTCGCCTGCCGTAATTTCCGGCGGTTGCGTCGCCTGTCCACAAGCCAACGCCGTGCAAAAAGCCGCGGCCATGCCCATCTGCGACAAGAAGGACTTAGCCCGCGTCGATACCCCGACACGCTGCTGCCATCTGCTCAACAGTGTTGCACCCTGCCGCTTGAGCACACTAACACCTCTACCGTGTGCCTCAACTGCGATCCCAGTTGTCAACACCACAGCTACCACATACGCCGATACACCTGCCCTAAGCATCGAATCAACCCCCCCCAAATTTGCAGAACTGAAAGCTTCACTGCCGCCGAACCTACAACCACAGTTTAGTTTATGTCAATGAATTTTTTTGAATAATTCGTGTCAAAGTCAGTGGTAGATAAATCGGCGCTTGGAGGTAAGCTGGCGATAGATGTCGTCAGACAGTGTCGCCCCGTAATGTTTGATAACGTCGGTGGATAGCAGCGCGCCGTAGTAGCCTGCGACGGGCAGCGGCAGGTTGCCTGTGATGCCGTAGAGAAAGCCCGCAGCAAACATGTCTCCTGCGCCTGTCGTATCAACAACGTCGACGGCAATAGGAGCAATTTTGAATTGATCGCCTCTATTGCCAATCAAGGCCCCTTTTGAGCCGAGCTTAATGACGGCACATTTGTTGAGCGACTGAATGCTGAAGGCAGCTTCCTGAGGGCTGTGGTTAAACAGTGATTTGGCTTCTTCTTCGTTGGCAAAGACGATGTCAGCATGATCCCTGATAATGTTGACAAAATCGGTCCGATGGCTTTGCACGACGATGGGGTCGGACACGTCGAAAGAGATCGCGGTCCTCGCACTTTTACCTCCAGCGATAGCAGTGCCGACTACCTCTCGTCCTGTTTGGCTGAGCCAGGTGTAGCCACAGAAGTGAAAGATACGAGCACGCGAGACGTATTCTAGCACGGTCTCACGCTGCGACCCAATCAAGGACTCGCCAAGGTCGGCAGCCATCGTGCGTTCGCCATCGCTGGTAACCAAACAGATGCAGACCCCTGTCGGGTAATTGTCCCGCACTGCCAGCTTGCAATGCACGCCAAGTTCCTCCAGCGTCGAACTAATGCGAGCGCCGTCCTCGTCATTGCCAATCGTGCCGATGAAGGCGGTTCTTTTGCCGAAAGCAGCCAATGTCTTGATAGTGTTTAAACCCGAACCACCCACTACCGTGTTCTTGATGCGACCGCGGAAACGGTCAAGCATCTCCTGCCGCTGTCGCCCATCGATGGCACTGCCAATACCCTTGGGCAAACCAAGCTCGTCGAGTTCATGCTCCTCAACCTCGATCGTGTAATCGATCATCGGATGGTCGGTGCAGAAGACATCGAACTGCTTGGCGCTCACGACTCTTCCTCCTCAGGTGCGGATGCCGCCAGACCACTGCTCTGAGAGAACAAACGCCAGTAGTGGTATGCAGACCACCACGACAACAGCAGTGCCACCCAAATACTACCCATGCCGATAACTCGCAACGGCAGGCCCAGCACAGTCTTGTTGATGATCAAGCAGAAAATTGCAATCCACAACGCGGCCGTCTTCCACTTGCCGAGATTATCGACAGGCAACTGCAAGCCACGCTCGCTCGCCACACTGCGCAAGCCACACACAGCAACCTCACGCACGATCAGCAAGCCACCGAGCAAGGCTGGCAAGCGGGCTGCACTACACAACAGCAGCAACATCGCGACCGCCAATAGCTTGTCGGCAATGGGATCAAGAATTTCGCCCAGCTTGGAGGTGGTGTTGAAACGACGCGCAAAAAAGCCGTCGAAAAAATCCGTCAGCGCGGCGAGGGAAAAAAACACCGCACATATCAGGTCGGTGACATAGTGATTGATGGGAAATATGATCAGCAGCAGCGGCACACACAAGATACGCAGCAGCGTCAGATTGTTGGGCACACTACACAGCCGCATCCAGCTTGACTTCAAAGACTTGCCTACCACCTCATCACCCCGCCGTTTTCCCCCGATACTAATGTAAAAAAGTATGCAAGACAAGATTAGGGTGTGTTTTTTTTGACGACGGACACGGCTGGCAGGTCTAGGGCGCGGCGCGACTGCCTGTGACGTGCATGGGGCGAGCGCCACGAAACTAAGTCTTGATACAGTCAACCGTCGCGTTTATACTTCTCCCTCTCGATTTTGCCAACACAGAGACCCGATGACTGCACCGCTTGTCTTTTACCCACTCGCAGTTTTGATCTTAATTGCCTCGATCATGGTCGTCAGTGCGCGTTCGGCTATTATCAGTGCCCTGTTCCTCGTGCTCGACCTCTTTCTGCTGGCCTGCGTCTACGCCTCGTTGCAGGCGCACTTCGTCGCGGCCATTCAACTGCTCGTCTATGCAGGTGCAATTCTCGTGCTTTTCCTGTTCGTCATCATGCTGCTCAACGTCGATCCCAACGAAAACAAACGCCGCCTACGTCTCCCCGAAACCTTCGCCCTGCTCGTCACCCTTGCCGTCTTCGGACTTATCGGCTTGCAACTTCTACCCGAACAGCTGGACAACGTTGCCCAGCTCGGCAGTACCACACAGACCAGCAACACCACCGCGGTGGGCATGCTGCTGTTCACCTCTTACCTGTGGCCGTTCGAACTAGCCTCTTTCTTGATTTTGCTGGCGATGGTCGCGAGCGTCGTTATCGCTAAAAAACCACGCAAGAGCACCCCATCATGAGCGCCGAGCACTACTATTGCCTCGCCCTGCTCATGTTTCTTTGCGGCACTGCGGGGTTGCTACTGCGCAAAAATATCATCGTCGTGCTGATGGCAATAGAACTGATGCTGAACTCCGTCAACCTTGTCTTCGTCGCCGCGGCACGTGAATTCAACCATCTCGATGGCCAGGTGATGGTGTTCTTTGTCATCACTATTGCCGCGTGCGAAGCCGCCGTCGGGCTGGCAATGGTGATCGCCCTGTTTCGCAGGTTCGGCACGATCCAGAGCGAATTTTATCGGCTACTGCGAGGATAAGACTTGCACCTGCTCTTCGTCATCATCCTACTGCCCCTACTCGGTGCGACTGTCAACGGCTTGCTGTTGCGCAAAGTGCCTCCCCGCCTCTCGCATCTTACCGGCGTATTGCCGCTGCTGGCTGCCTTCATCGCCGCGGTTGTGCTGTGCGTTAAATTTTTCCACGCCTCCCCACAAGTGCTTAACGCTTACGAGTGGCTGCAGGCAGGCAATTTTTCCGCACCGCTAGCACTGCGTATTGACCAACTCTCTCTGTTGATGTTGCTGGTTGTTACAGGCATTGGCACACTCATTCACATTTTCGCGGGTGGCTATATGCACGAAGAAAAGCGCACCAGCCGCTTCTTCTGCTACCTAAACTTGTTCGTCTTCATGATGCTGCTCTTGATCATGAGCGAAAACCTGCTGGTCATGTTCATCGGCTGGGAAGGTGTTGGCCTGTGCAGCTACTTGCTTATCGGCTACTGGTTTACCGAACAGAATAACGCCAAAGCAGGCATGAAAGCCTTCATCGTCAATCGTATCGGTGACATCGGTTTTCTGCTCGCTATCTTTATGACCTACAAAACTTTCGGCACAGTATCCTTCACCGCGTTGCAACAACAGTTCAGTGACCCAGAAGTAGCCATCCATCAGCACGAAATTTTTCTCATCACCCTCTGTCTCTTCATCGGCGCTTGTGGCAAGTCAGCCCAACTGCCGCTGCACGTCTGGTTGCCAGATGCCATGGCAGGGCCGACACCTGTTTCGGCGCTTATTCATGCCGCGACGATGGTTACCGCGGGGATCTTTATGATTACCCGCCTCAACTTTATGTATGCACTAGTGCCTGTGGTAATGGAAATTATCGCCGTGGTGGGGGCAATTACGGCCTTGCTGGCGGCAACCATCGCCGTCACGCAGCACGACATCAAAAAGGTTCTGGCCTACTCAACCGTCAGTCAACTAGGCTTCATGGTCATGGCTTGTGGCGTTGGCGCTTACAGTGCGGCGATCTTTCACCTCATCACCCACGCCTGCTTCAAGGCGCTGCTGTTTCTCGGTGCAGGCAGTGTCATCGTTGCCACGCACCACGAACAAGACATGCGCAACCTGGGCGGACTGCTGCCACGTATGCAGATTACTGGCGGCTGTTTTCTCATCGGGGTGCTAGCCATTATCGGTTTTCCGGGCCTGTCAGGATTTTTTTCTAAAGACGAAATTCTCTATCTTACCTACCTGCACAGCCCTACGCTGTGGGCCGTCGGGGCAATTGCGGCTTTCTTCACCGCTTTTTACATGGTGCGGCTCTTCTGTCTCGCCTTTCTCGGTACGCCCCGCCATGACCATAGTCGTGACGCACGAGAAACCAGTGCCATCATGTGGTTGCCGCTGGCAGTTCTCGCCCTGTTAAGCGTCACGGCAGGCGCACTCGGAATTCCTGCAGTGCTAGGCGGTAGTAATTTTTTGCACCACTACCTGGCCCCGATCATCGCGGGGAACGAACATGCCACCCACGACCATAGCGTTGAACTGGCATTGATGGCTGTGTCAACACTCGCCATGCTCGCGGCCGCCACGCTTGCCGTGCTGCTTTACCGCCGCGGCTATGGCCACCAGGCACAGTTGCTGGCCCGCGTGCTGCGCCCGCTCTATCTGCTGTCGCTCAACAAGTACTGGCTCGACGAACTCTACCACGCGGTCTTCGTCACGCCGGCCCGCAATCTCTCGCTATTCGCCCATCGCGTGCTTGATGTGAAAACTATCGACGGCATCGTCAACGGACTTGGACAAGTGACGCTGTTCGCCGCGGCCGCCACTAGTTACAAGATGAGTGGTAATTTGCACCGCCACGCGCTGGTCTTCGTGTTGGGATTGGCTAGTGCTGCAGTTATCCTGCTGTTGTGAGGAGAGGCCTTGCCTGCACTTATTGACACCCATCTGCTGACTGTTCTGGCCATCATCCTGCCTGCTGTTGCGGTGTGCGGCATTGCCCTGTTGCGCCATGAGCGGGCGGCGAAAATTTTCACGCTCTTTATCTCGCTATTGATTTTGGGCGGCACGCTCTACCTCTATCAGCAATTCGATGGCACGAGTGCGGAGTTGCAGTTTGTGGAAAAATACAGCTGGTTTCCTGCCTATGGCATCAGCTATTTCGTGGCCGTCGATGGCTTGAGCCTACTGCTCATCGTGCTCACGGCTCTGCTCATGCCATTGCTTGTCCTCAGCCTGTGGCGCATGCACCATAACCCGCGCGCCTTGCTAGCTTTGCTGATGTTGCTCAGCAGCGGCATGCTGGGCTCGTTGATCGCCTTTGATTTACTGCTGTTCTATGTTTTTTGGGAAGTAATGCTCATCCCGATGTATTTTATTATCGGCATGTGGGGTGGCAAAAACAAAATCTACGCGGCGACGAAGTTTTTTATCTACACCGCCTGTGGTTCGCTGTTCATGCTGGTTGCGGCTATCGCGCTGTACGGGTTGCACTATCAGGAAAGCGGCGTATTTTCCACCAACTTGCTTGACCTCTATCAGCTGCGCGAATCAAACACCGTGCAGTATCTGCTGTTTCTCGGTTTTCTGCTGGCCTTTGCCATCAAAATTCCGCTGTGGCCGTTTCATACTTGGTTGCCTGATGCACATACCGAAGCACCGACGGCGGGTTCGGTGGTGCTCGCGGCAGTGTTGCTGAAACTTGGCATCTATGGCTTGATGCGTTTTGCCATTCCGCTTTTTCCTTATGCGGTGATCGACTTTGCCCCTTTTCTGCTGGGGTTCGGAGTTGTCGGTATTATTTATGGGGCACTGACGGCTTGGGCACAGCAAGATGCGAAAAAAATGATCGCCTACTCGTCGGTGTCGCATCTCGGCTTTGTCGTGGTGGGCACGGTGTCGCTCAGCTTGGGGGGCGGGCAACTGTCCGAGATCGCGTTGACGGGGGCCTTGTATCAGATGATCCATCATGGCCTCAGCACGGGGGCGTTGTTCTTCCTCATCGGCACAATTTATGAGCGCTGCCATACGCGTCTGATTGCTGACTATGGCGGGCTGGCTAGCTCCATGCCAATTTTTGCGACGCTGCTGATTATTGCGACACTCGGCGCTATCGGCTTGCCTGGCACGGGGGGGTTTGTTGGCGAATTTTACATTCTACTGGGTGCGTTTGAAGCGCAGCCGTTCGTCGCGGTATGTGCCTCCTTCGGCGTGCTGCTCGGTGCAATCTACATGTTATCGCTATGTCGCCGCCTGCTGTTTGGCAAAGGTAAACATAAAGACATCCAAGATCTCAACAAGCTAGAGATTGCTTATTTGTTGCCGTTGATTATTCTCATCGTGCTTACAGGCGTGTTGCCTGAGATGTTTTTGCACAAAACCAAACCCTCGCTTAAGCACCTTGCCCGTAATTTTCTCACCTATCAGCTGACCAGCAAGGATGCAGCCCGTCAACCGACCGTTTTGGTGGAGCAAAGTAAGTGAACATCCCCACGCTGGGCTTGCCATTTTACGTTTACACCTTGCCTATCCTCGCGCTGCTCGCGGGTTCACTGCTGTTGCTGCTGTGTGCGGTCAGCAAATTACTGCGTCATCCTGCGGTAATTTTTATTTGCACGCTGGCCTTTATCACCGCGGCATTGGTGTCGTGTTTACTGCTACCAACACCTGACTATCAAGTTTTTGCTGGCGCTTATGTCGTTGACAACATTGCTCGTTTTGGACAAGTTTTGGTGCTGACGATAGCCATTTGTATTCTGTGGTTCAGCAAAGAATCACACTTGCAGGCGCAGTTTTTGCGCGGCGATGTCTGTTCCATCTTTCTCATCACCCTCAGCGGCATGATGGTGATGGTCTCCAGTCACAATTTACTCACTATCTTCGTCGGGCTGGAAATTTTCTCGCTCGGCACGTATGCCCTGATCGGCTACATCAAGCCGACGCAAGCGGCACAAGAAGCTGCCATCAAATACTTCGTGCTGGGCTCGTTTGCCGCCGCCGTCCTGCTGTTCGGCTTTGCTTTTCTCTATGCCGCGAGCGGTACGCTTGACCTCAATGCCATGCTCGCGGGGTTGTCCGCGGATAACCACCTTGCTGTCGTCGGCAGTCTGTTTGCCATCGTCGGGTTGGCTTTCAAGCTTGCGCTCGTGCCATGCCATCTGTGGACACCTGATGCTTACGAAGGTGCACCGACGGCGGTGACTGCATTCATGGCGACTACTGCTAAGGCAGTCACGGTCTTGCTTGCTGTGCGTTTTTTAAACAATATTACGGCCCTGAATACCCTCTGGCTGCCTGTGCTGACCCTGTTTGCGGCCCTGTCAATGCTGGTTGGCAACGTGCTGGCGCTGGTGCAAAACAGCCTCAAGCGTATGCTGGCCTATTCTTCCATCGCCCACGGTGGCTATATTGCCATCGCTCTCGTTGCCCTCGGCACCAACGCCGACACCCAGACGCTGAACAGCACGCTGCACTATCTCATTGCCTACTGCGTTATTGCCATCGGCACGTTTGCCTTGATCATGCGCATGGAAGACGAAACTCGCACCAACATTCAGCTTGAAGATCTGAATGCTCTTGCCAAGACCCACCCCTACAGCGCGGCAACTCTGGCTGTCTTCATGTTTGCTTTCGCGGGCATGCCGCCCACACTGGGCTTCTTCGCCAAATTCTTCGTCTTCAAAGCAGGCCTGCAGGCAGGGCTCTACGCACTTGTCATTGTTGGCATCATCGGCTCGGCTATTTCTTTCTACTATTACCTGCGTGTCGTCCTTAACATGTATTTTGTCCCCAGCTCCGCTGACTCCGCTGACTCCGCTAGCTCCGCTGACTCCGCTAGCTCCGCTGGCTCCGCTGGCTCTTTGCCGCTTCCTAGCTCCTTGCCGCTTCCTAGCTCCTTGCCGCTTTCTAGCTCCTTGCCGCTTTCTAGCTCCGCTGACTCCGCTAGCTCCGCTGGTTCTTTGCCGCTTTCTAGCTCCTTGCCGCTTTCTAGCTCCGCTGACTCCGCTGACTCTTTGCCGCTTTCTAGCTCCGCTGACTCTTTGCCGCTTTCTAGCTCCGCTGACTCTTTGCCGCTTTCTAGCTCCTTGCCGCTTTCTAGCTCCGCTGACTCCGCTGACTCTTTGCCGCTTTCTAGCTCCGCTGACTCTTTGCCGCTTTCTAGCTCCGCTGACTCTTTGCCGCTTTCTAGCTCCGCTGACTCTTTGCCGCTTTCTAGCTCCTCGCCGCTTCCTAGCTCCGCCCGCCTGCGCAGAGCGCATGCCACCGCAACTATATGTGTCATCGCACTGCTTGCTACCCTGCTGCTAGGCGTGTTGCTGCCTGCGTAGCGCGCTACGCTACGCTACGCTACGCTACGCTGCGCGGCTTTTTTGTAACGCTCGCTTCCTAGCTCGCTGCTTGCGCTACGCGCGGCTCTTTGTAACGCTCGCTTCCTAGCTCATCGCTACGCGATGCTCTTTGTAACGCTCGCTTGCTAGCTCGCTTCTTGTTCTCAGATTTCCCTGTGTTGCGTTCAGGCTTGCGCTCAGACCTCTCGGCGGTTGCCCCCACCTCTTGCCCACCGAGAGTTCCATGAACGGCACGGCAAGACCGTGCGAAAACTCGACCACAGATATTGCCAATACCGCAGTCAGTTTATTTTTTTAGATAAAGCGTGTGCCATACCCACTCAGGGCGAGTTTCTCGGTAGGGCTGCACCGTGCCAAGACAACGGAGGCACGGGCTAAGGAAGGTCTTTGCCTCTCGGCGGTTGCGTTCAGGCTTGCCTGCCGAGAGCTCCATGAACGGCGGGGCGAGGCCGTTCGCTGCGCTACGGCTTTTTTGTAACGCTCGCTTCCTAGCTCATCGCTGCGCGATGCTTTTTGTCCCGCTCGCTTGCTAGCTCATCGCTACGCGATGCTCTTTGTAACGCTCGCTTGCTAGCTCGCTTCTTGTTCTCAGATTTCCCTGTGTTGCGTTCAGGCTTGCGCTCAGACCTCTCGGCAGTTGCCCCCACCTCTTGCCTACCGAGAGCTCCATGAACGGCGGGGCGAGGCCGTACGAAAACTCGACCTCAAATATTGCCAATACTGCAACCAGGTTATTTTTTTGCACAAGGCATGTGTTTGCACCTATCTCAGGGGCGAGTTTCTCGGTAGGGCTGCGCCTCGCCAAGACAACGGAGGTTTGTGCTAAGGCGGCTAGCTCCACTGCGCCGTGCCAAGACAACGGAGGCGGGGGCTAAGGAAGGTCTTTGCCTCTCGGCGGTTGCCCACACCTCTTGCTTGCCGAGATCTCCATAAAGGGCACGGGCTAAGTGAGGGTTCTGTGCTCACTCTGCTTGCTTTTTTCTTGTCAAGTGTTCTCGTATTAGCTACCCTGCGCGCGTCTTTTATCTCGTTTTTATGTATGGAGGTTTATAGCGATGGGTAAGGTTTCGGTCGGTTGTCTATTGGTGTTTACTTGGGCATCGGTTTTGTTTGCCAGTGCTGATGTGGAATCGTTCTTCGATGCTATCTCTGAAGGTGATCTGGCGCGGGTAGAATCTCTGTTGGCTGAGGGAGTCGATGTCAACGCGAGCATCGCTGGTATTACCGCGTTGATGGTGGTCAAAGATGTCGAGATTGCTGAGCTCCTGATCGCGGCTGGCGCAGATGTCAATGCTGTCTACGAAAAAGATGGTTCGTCGGTGTTGCATATCGCGGCTGGGAGACACTGCAATGCCGAACTGGTCAGGGTGTTGATTGAAGCAGGAGCTGATGTCAATGCTAAGAGGCCTGGGACTTATGTTACTCCACTCGACTATGCGGTTGGCTGCGCTTTTGGTACTGGTGACACTAGCGTTCACGAGGTTTTGCTGGCACACGGTGGTGAGGGTGAGCTTTTTCACCAGCTGTGGGAAGCGGAGCAGGAAGATCGGAAACGCGATGCCGAGCGAGAAAGACAACGTAAGGTGGGAACGACCACCCCTCTGCACACCGCGGTTATCGATGGAACGCTAGCCGAGGTCTCAACCTTGATCGAAGCTGGTGCGGATGTTGACGCGATCAGCGAAGATGGCGAAACTCCGTTGCATCTTGCGGTAATTGCAACCGTCGAGGCTTACGACGAGGATGGCCCGGCAAAGGTTGAACTCCTGATCGAGGCAGGAGCAAATCTTGAAGTGGCTGATCATTACGGTTATCGACCTATTCACTTGGTGGCGGAGTCTTTCGGTAATAATGCCTTGGCGGTATTGCAACTGCTGATCGACGCAGGGGCCGATGTCAATGCTGAGACCGAAGATGGAGGTAGGACACCATTGGCTTTGGCTCGTAACCTCGACATCAAGGAACTTCTGCAGGCCAGCGGAGGCAAGAAATAGAGAGATGTGGGTGCAGCGAGCTGAGCGCTGCACCGCGCTACGCTACGCGCTACGCTACGCGGCTCTTTGTAACGCTCGCTTCGCTCGCTACGCTGCTTTTTGTATCGCTCGCTTGCTAGCTCATCGCTACGCGATGCTCTTTGTAACGCTCGCTTGCTAGCTCGCTTCTTGTTCTCAGATTTCCCTGTGTTGCGTTCAGGCTTGCGCTCAGACCTCTCGGCGGTTACCCCCACCTTTTGCCTGCCGAGAGCTCCATGAACGGCACGGTGAGGCCGTACGAAAACTCGCACCACAAATACTGCCAATACCGCAGTCAGTTTATTTTTTTAGATAAAGCATGTGCCATACCCACTCAGGGCGAGTTTCTCGGTAGGGCTGCACCGTGCCAAGATAACGGGGGAACGGGCTAAGTGGAGGCTTGCTTCCTAGCTCGCTCCTTGTTCTCAGTCCCCTCTCTGCTTGTTCTCAAGCTTGCCTGCCAGCCCCTTTGCTTGCCCCCAAGTTTCTCGCGATCGCGTTCAAACTTGCCCACCGAGAGCTCCATGAACGGCACGGCAAGACCGTGCGAAAACTCGACCACAGATATTGCCAATACCGCAGTCAGTTTATTTTTTTAGATAAAGCGTGTGCCATACCCACTCAGGGCGAGTTTCTCGGTAGGGCTGCACCGTGCCAAGACAACGGAGGCACGGGCTAAGGAAGGTCTTTGCTACGCGGCTCTTTGTAACGCTCGCTTCCTAGCTCGCTGCTTGCGCTCAGACCTCTCGTTACTGCGTTCAGGCTTGCCATCAGAACCTATGCCTGTCCTCAGGTTTCTCGCGGTTGCCCACACCTCTTGCCTGCCGAGGGCTTTATGAACGGCGGGGCGAGGCCGTTCGCTGCGCTGCGGCTTTCTGTATCGCTCGCTTCCTAGCTCGCTCCTTGCACTCAGGCCTCTCGCGGTTGCATTCAGATTATGCTTTTAGATAAAGCATGTGCCGTACCCACTCAGGAGAGTTTCTCGGTAGGGCTGCGCCGTGCCAAGACAACGGTGGCTTGTGCTAAGTGGTGTCCTTGCCATCAGGCCTTTTCGCGGTTGCCACTACCTCTTGCCCACCGAGAGCTCCATGAATGGCGCGGCAAGACCGTTCGCTGCGCTACGGCTTTCTGTATCGCTCGCTTGCTAGCTCATCGCTACGCGATGCTCTTTGTAACGCTCGCTTGCTAGCTCGCTTCTTGTTCTCAGATTTCCCTGTGTTGCGTTCAGGCTTGCGCTCAGACCTCTCGGCAGTTGCCCCCACCTCTTGCCTACCGAGAGCTCCATGAACGGCGGGGCGAGGCCGTACGAAAACTCGACCTCAAATATTGCCAATACTGCAACCAGGTTATTTTTTTGCACAAGGCATGTGTTTGCACCTATCTCAGGGGCGAGTTTCTCGGTAGGGCTGCGCCTCGCCAAGACAACGGAGATTTGTGCTAAGGCGGCTAGCTCCACTGCGCCGTGCCAAGACAACGGAGGTGTGGGGCTAAGGTGGCTAGCGGAGCTAGCCACCTTAGCCCCACACCTCCCCAACCCCTCACTCATTCCGCTCTACAGTGACGTTGCGGCAAAACTGTTCAACAAACTGAGAGACGTGGTGAGCATCGACAAGACCGTGATGCACAGAGATGGAAATGTTGAAGACAAGTCGGTCGGCAGTGTCGGTGTTGAACTTGCCGATGGTGAACAGCGGGATCGGGCTGCAGCCACCATGCACGATACTGTCAACCCGCAGCCACGGGATGATACTGAGGAGTATCGCAGTAATGCTAGCGGGATCGGGGGGCAGTGGGGCGGGCAAAATTATATCTCGCGCTTGCTGAGCGTAGGGTTCTTGCACTCGGGCTGCCGCCGCAAACGTGGCCAGGTCGGAATTAAACGGCACGCGGCAGTGATTGAGATCGGTGTGCGGATTTTGCACCACATAGCTGCAGTAGAGCTGCGCGCTGCTGATCTCAACAATATCACCATGCCATTCCCGCAGCCGGAACTGAGGCACCTGCAAGGAAGCTCGTGCTACCGCATGCAACAGAAAATGCGCGGTGCGCAGTCCCAGGGCACGCAGGTGCGGTCTGAAGTCAGGCACAGTAACCTTCTCGGTGATCTCAAGGGCCGGATCGGGGAAACTTTTTACAAAAGAAAACATCGCCCTGCGGCGTGCGATATAGTCAGACATGGGACGGCAGGCTAGCAAAAATTATCACCGCGGGCAAGAATAACAGCTCTCGCGCCGTGCAACTTAACTGCAGCACCAGCGATACGCATCCCCGACAATCGTTGCTAAAGCCGAACGACGCGGCACAAAACCCAATCCCCGCGCAGCTTTCGCATTGCTGAGCTGCACCGTGGCAGGATCACCCTCACGTCGCGCAGCAATGTTGAGTTGCAAGCGTTTGCCGCTTACCTGCTCGACTGTGCGCACAACCTCTAGGTTGGAGTGCGACACACCTGCACAGATGTTGAAACTTGCCCACTGCCCTCTGGATAAATTTGCCGCGGCAAGCTCGTGCGCAGCAACGACATCATGCACATGCACATAATCCCTATGACACGTGCCATCAGGAGTAGGAAAGTCATTACCAAAAATCGTCACCGCCTCAGCACGCAAAGCGGCGCTGATAAGATTAGGAATAAGGTGGGTCTCACGCTCACGCTGCTCACCAAAGCCATCAATCGCCCCCGCGACGTTGGAGTAACGCAATACCGTCGCAGCCAGCGGGCTGTTGTTATGCACCGCCGTGGCCAGCAACTGCTCGCTGTCAGCTTTAGAACGTGCATAGGCAGAAACAGGACGTAGGGGTGCGGTCTCGTCGGTCAGCTGTGCGCAGCTGCCATACACAGAACAAGAACTGGCAAAAACCAGCGATGGCATAGGCTCACAGGCTTGCAAGGCCGCCAGCAAGTTGGATGTGGCAACGACATTATCGGCAAACGCCGCCGCAGGCACGATGCCCACCGCACTGTGCGCGGCAAAATGATGCACGACCCGCGGTTTATATCGGGCGACAAGCGCAACGAGTTGCTCGCGCTGCAGTAGGTCAGCGATAATTACCTCAACTGTCGGTAAGGCGCGCAGCAGATGCTTTTTACCCGCATCGTGGTCGACAACGAGACAGTGCCGACCGGCCCGCGCCGCACAAGCCGCATAGACACTGCCGATGAAACCCAAGCCGCCCGTCACTAGCTCAAGCATCGTCGCACTCCTAATCAGAAATGGCGCGGCATAGACTGATGTAAGCGGCAGTTTTAATTTCAAAACTACTCGCCCCGCGGGAGAGATCGCTCAGCGGTTTAGTAAATCCCTGCAAGATGGGGCCGAAGGCAGCAAAGTTGCCCATGCGCTGGCAAATTTTATAGCCGATATTGCCCGCATCAAGGTTGGGAAAAATAAAACAATTGGCATCGCCTCGGATTTTCGCCTGAGATGACTTTTGCAATGCGATAGCGGGATCAACCGCCGCGTCAAACTGCAACTCACCGTCGCTGCTGAGATGCGGTAGTTCTCGCTGAAAGAGTTCTAACGCGGCTCGCACTTTCTGTTGGCGTGGATGCTGTGCCGAGCCCTTGGTCGAGAAGGAGAGAAAAGCGACCTTCGGTGTTTCGTCGGGAAAGAGTAGCCGAAAAGTTTCCACCGTGCTGGTCGCTATTGCCGCCAACTGCTCGCTGTCAGGGTCGATGATTACCGCACAATCGGCAAACATCATGTTGCAGCGTTGCCGACTCAGCAAAAAAGAACCACTGACCGTACGTCTCGCCGACAGCTCCAAAAAAGTAAGTGCCGCACGAATGACATCTGCAGTCGTGTACGTTGCACCTGCACATACCGTGTCCAACTGCCCCGCAGCCAGCAAGTACGCCGCAACATGCAGCTGGGACATCGCCCGTCCCTTCACTGCCAACTTCTCCTGCACCGCGGCGACCACCTCAGGGTGATGGCGCAAGTTGAACCAGACGATGCGCGGATCATGCAGATGCAGTATGCCATCAAAACCGCGGCTGATCTCCGTGCATGTTTTCCTGTCGTGAAACAAATACAACTGTTTGACGGCATTTTCCGCCAACAACTCAAGCCCCGCCTGCAACACCCGTGGGTCATCGCTTTCTGGCAAGCCCAGTACCTTGGGATACTGCTGACAACGCAAACGCAGCTTGGTTACGAGACCTGCCATCTTGCCCCTGCTAAACCAAAATAACTGCACCCAGACATGCCGTGTCCTGCCACGTGCCGCTCACTTTCTAGTGCGGTGATGATGATTGCCAAAGTGAAATATATTGTCCTTGCTGTGCACAACATACAGATTGTAGTTGACATACACCCCATTGACAGAGGAGTCGACGACTTTCACCACTAGCAAGCCGTTGTCTAGCGATGCAACGATTGCGCCGTTACGCACCTCTGCCACCCAGAAATCGCCGCGAGCACCTGGCAATCGCTGTCCTTGCCACCGCACCGAATGGTAAAGAGGGAAAGCCTCGGCGCCAAAGAAGGAGATACCATTGCCTAACGCACCGTTGCCATCCAACACCGAGGTCGCCCTGATCTGTGCGACATCGATAAGCCTAGTCTCTCGGCCCCCTGGCAGACGAACCTCCACCCGACCATCACGTGCCGCGCTGGCGTGGGCCAGATACTTGTTCCCGTCGCCATCGTAGTAGTAGATAATGCTACCGACGAAATCAGAGGCGACAAACTCTTCCGCCTGATAGGCACTGATTGCAGGTAGCAGCGAACCCTCTCGATGAGGCAAAGGCTGTCCTGCTTGCTGGGCGGCAAAGTTTGCCTCCCGCTTGTGATCATCGTGGGCGAGCTTGGCAAAGAACGGTGCATTGATCTCCGTTTCCTCCAGCATCACCTGTTCGAGACCAGAGAGGATGTTTTCCCGCGACACGAGATGCAGACCTGTATTCAGCTGGTGGAAATGTTTCACTTTCAGTGGGGAAGACGACGCGTCGCGATGCGCATGCGGAGCAGTCGTGGCGGTGTTGTTATAGTTGTGCGGGTCGGGGGGAAAGGGAGCAAAGTGATAGGGCTTGATGAGATAGCGTCCCTCGTCTGCTGTCGCCGCAATCGTGCCAAGTGTTATCTCTACGGATTTTACCCCCTCGGTGTCAATCTCCAGTCGGCCATCTTCGGACACTGATATTCGGCGCGGAAAACCAACCACTTTGGTCGCCAAACCTTGGGTATCGGCCCCAGGCACAAAGACGACGAAGTTGCCACTCAGGTTGTAATCAAAGTCCAGCGTGGCCTCTATCTGCTCGAGAGGAATTACCATGCGCTCGAACTCCTCCTGGTTATTCCCTGCAGGCCCCGTGGTAGAGACGATGTGTGCTTGGAATCCGTCAACCGCGGTGACGACACCGCGCTGGCCGCGTCCCTCCAGCTCAAAGAACACCGCCCTGCCAACGTACTCTTGCCCTTGTATTGTCCGCTGATCGTCATGAGGTCGCAGCTCAGGCAGGGAGCTCGGCAGCGCATCGAGCGGCAGAGGGGCAAAGAGCAGCGCCGCTGAAACCGTGACAGGCAAAGCCTTGCCAACCATCCTCTGCAACAGAGAGTTTAGCTTAGCGCCAGCTGGTTGTTTGAGGGCAAGGGAGCTGGCCTCGGTGTGAGTTACGACGAGGGCGATGAAAACTGCGAGACGCAGGCAGGTTGAGCGCATGTGTTACCTTTCAGTTGGTGAAATTCTCTCAGCTTGCGGTCCTCCCCCTTTAATTCACCGCGTAACACCTATAATGCCGTCATCGAATTGTCAAATGACCGTGCTTAAGGTGAGCGCGCTGATTTTGTGGTGGCAAGTTGGCAGGGGTGATTGTTAGTAGAAAACGCTAATATCGGGTGTGAGCGAGCAGTTGGTAGAACTTGAACATCACAGGGCTATTTTCCAAGAATATCTACAAGCTTACTGCGACACGCGCCATAGTCGTGCGACACCACTAGATGCCGCGGTGCGCTATGCTCTGCTCGGCAACGGCAAGCGAGTGCGTCCGTTACTGCTATTGCTGAGCACACAGGCACTTGCCGGTTCTCTCCACGCGGCATTGCGTCCCGCGTTGGCAATCGAACTGCTACACACGTGGAGTTTAGTGCACGATGATCTGCCCTGCATGGATGACGATGATGTGCGGCGAGGACGGGCCGCCGTGCACAAGAAGTTTGGTACAGCAGACGCACTGCTAGCAGGCGATGCACTGCTCAGCGACGCTTTTCACCTGCTTAACGCTGAGGCGCGTATCACTGCGGCGGAAGAGCCCTTGCCCGCACCGACGCGCGTTCGTCTCACGACCCTCTTCGCCCGCGCCGTAGGCAGTCGCGGCATGATCTATGGGCAGCACCGCGATCTGCACGCACAGCGGCTGACACGCGCCGAACTGTGTGCTGTGCAGCGCGCTAAGACCGGCTGGTTAATCGCCGCCGCTTGTGGCGCAGGAGCAATCATCTCCTCCTCGGAGCTCGTTACACGGCTTATCAGGCTTGGCTTGCGGATTGGACTGGTGTTTCAGATTAGCGATGACCTCATCGATGATGCACGGCAGGGGGCGAGCTGGCTGGCAGTGATGTCCGCGGCACAGGCACGAGCCGAAATGGCGCGGCAGATGGCATGTGTGCAGCACAGCTTGCGGCAGCTGGGGTTAGCAAACAGCACGTGGGCACAATATATCGAGGCACTGGCGGTGCGGGTGCAGTAGGCTGGCATCGTTCTTGCACCGATAAGCACGAGGGCTATTGTGGCTACATTCGTTATTGTGGAGGTCTTGTGAAAAATTTTATTAATCATCTAAGTTGCTTTAATCTCAACGAATCCCAGTATTGGGTAGTTCCCGATGTCTACCGCCGCGGCGACTTTGAAGTGAACTGGTCTAGAACCGAGACAGGCGAGCCACTGTGGAAAGTGCGCACACGTGGTGAAAATGCCGAGTGGCAAGAATTCACCAACCAGGAGGCAGTGGTAAAGCTGTCCGAATGCAGCATTGATCTGCTTGAATTGCGCAACTGTATCGCTAACACGGTGTTAAAACAGGCTGTTTATGCTGCGCAGATCGGCAAAAGCGCAAAAGAGTTGCTAGGTGAACAAACTGTAGACAGTGCTGTTGCCGAAAACGAAGTGTTCGTCTCCGACCTGGTCGCTAAGATCAAGGGCGCGCTCGATCTTGCCCAAGGCGAAATTGCCGCTGAAACAGACAGCGAGCAGGCACACGGCAAGCACTTGAAACTCATCTCGCAACCTACACAACACTAGGCCGCGGCGCTAGTCGAGGCAGATACGGCCGTACATCAGGAGTCCCAGCCACGCTGAGACTCTAGTTGTCGCCAACTTCTCTCCAGCACTAAACGCTATCACCATCCCGCAACACACGATCAAGACTGACCTGCAGCTGCAACCACAGCCGATGGTGGCGCAGCCTCTGCACCTGCTTATGCAATCTCGCTTGCTCCTGAAGCAAGGCCAGGCGCGCGTCGGGTCGCTTGCGTAAGTTGGTCGTCAAAATGCGGCGCAACCGACGGGAGGCATGTGACTCACGCAGGGTGGAAGTGTGACTGGTGCGCTCGTCCCTCATAATCCCATCTTCCGCAATGCGGGCGCAAGCTCTTGACCAAGCCTGCTGTTGCGCCAATGCTTCAAGCCAAAGAAAGCCGCCAGCATTGTCTGTCTCTCCACCTGGCCACAGTCAGAAACGATACGGCGTGCCTGTGCCAGTGTGCAGGTAGAAAATATCAACCCCAGTTCGGCCGCGATCTGCTGGCGACGATTGCGAACTCGCGGGGCGCGTGTCGGCAAGGGCTGTGAGGCGGTTCTGCGCCATACCCGCAACTGTCGACTCGCACGGAGGCGAGCGATAACGTTCGGCAGGTAGCGGCGGTCGGCGAATAGTTTGCGTTCCCGCGCATCACCTAGCAGCTGCGGCAAACTGCGCGCTACACCGCCCCCGTGCTCAGGCCATGCCTGCCACAGCGATTCGAAATTGACCTTTGACTCGGAGGTCGCGACCCGCGGTCTAGACCCCATCCGCGTCTTCCCGTTCTCGCACCTGCGTCTTGTTAGGTGCAGCCAGCAGTTGCGCGATCGCGACCATCTCCGTCCGCAACTGCTCCCTGCCATCCGCAACAGCAAGTCGCAGGCGGCAGTTTTCTAGCCAAACTATAAACTGCTGCCGTAATTCTGCTTCGCCCCCCATGTCTACTATTTTATCAGAGGGCTGAGTTTTTAGACAGCTGAGGCATGCTCTGCTCCCATCGGCTCAAGCTGTTGGAAAATTTGCCCAAGCACCTGTGCCAGGTTGCCAGCTGTTTGAGCCGCTAGAACAGCTATTTCTCTTCCTTTATTTTGCCAACTATGAGACATTGGTAGGCCGCGTTGGAAATTTTTCTTACCAAGAGGTATTGCCATGTTTCGTCTGACCCTTACCGCTCTGTGCTTGCTGCCCGCCGCGCCGCTCATCGCGGCAGACTTTGCCAAGAAAGATCTCAAAAGCGACAAGAACAAAACAAGCTACGCCATCGGTGTACGCACAGGACAAAACCTAGCCAACCAGAAACTCCATCTCAATGTGCAGGCGGTCGCCATGGGTGTTAAGCATGCTTTGCTGGGCGACAAAGAAATCCTGATGACAGATAAGGAGATATCTGATGTTTTACAAAAATTTCAGCAAGAAAGGCGTAAAGAATTGTCAAAGATAGGAGAAAGAAACAAAAAAGCGGGCGAAGAGTTTTTGGCGGCAAACGCCAAGAAGAAGGGCGTGGTAACGCTGAAGAGCGGTTTGCAGTACAAGGTGCTGGTGCAGGGCAAGGGTGCAATTCCCAAGCAGGGTGACACGGTCGTTACCCACTACGTTGGCACGTTGATCGACGGCAAGGAGTTCGACAGTTCGCGCAAACGAGGGACACCTGCGACGTTTCCAGTCACGGGCGTGATCGCAGGTTGGGTGGAAGCTCTGCAGTTGATGCCTGTTGGCTCGAAGTGGATGCTATACATTCCCTCGCAGCTTGCTTACGGCACTCGTGGCGCGGGACAGATGATCGGCCCTGATGCCACACTCGTCTTTGAGATCGAGCTGCTAGAGATAAAGAAAAAATAAATGTCAAGGCTCGGACGAGCACTACTTGCACTGCTGCGCTCGTATTTAATCGGCGTAGGCGTGCTGACCACGATGTTTTTTTTACTGCTGCTGGTCAGCTTGTCGCGCTGTGAGTGGGACACTAAGCAGCCGCGTGCATCTATGTCGAAGAGCGATGCGGTGTTGGTTGTCAACCTCGATGGTCGGTTGCGCCGCTGGAAGTCAGGGCGGTTCGGCCCGCTGTTGTCTGGGGTTGGTCTGCGTCTGCGCTACACTTGGATCTCCGATTTGAGGAGGGTGCTGGCGTTGGCGCGCGACGATACCCGCATCAAGGCTGTGCTAATCGATCTGCAGGAGAGCTTGCAGGGTGGGTTGGTTGATTTTGCCGTCTTGCGGGGCTTGATTGCTGACTTCGTCGCCGCCAGCGACAAGGAGGTGGTTTGTTTTTTAGCCACGGGTGACGACAAGGGCTACTTGCTTGCTAGTGCTGCCGACCATATCGTCATTAGTCCGGCCACGATGCTGGAAATTCCTGGCCCTGTGCTGCACCTCACCTACTTCGGCAGTGCACTCAAGAAACTCGGCGTGGGTGTGCAGGTTGTGCAAACAGGTGACTACAAGTCTGCCTTCGAGCCGTTTGTGCGCAACCAGCCCAGCCCTGCCACACTAGAGATGTATCGCAGTCTTGAACAAAGCCTGCGCAGCTATTTGGTCAATGCCATCGCGGCGGGGCGGCAGCGTGATGCTGGTGAGATCAGCGCGTGGTTGGCACGTTCCATCTTCAGTGCCACCGAAGCACAGGCACATGGCGTGATCGATGCTTTTGGCCATCGCAACGATGTCCTTGCGGCACTCAAGGAGAAAGTGCAAGTCGAGGAACATGTCGCCTACCGCGCTTATCTGGCTGCAGCCGCAGCAGAGTCAGCTGCTGACGGCGGCGGTCTCGGTGTGGTCGAGGCGGTGGGGCCGATTTTCATGGATGGCAACGAGTGGGATACGTTGTTGCCGCGGCGTATCATTGCCGAGTTGGAATGGATGCGTGAAAACGAAGACGTGTCTGCCGTGGTGCTGCGGGTCAACAGCCCTGGCGGATCTGCCGTCGCGTCCGAGTTGATTTGGAAAGAGGTCACCCGCCTTGCCGCCAGCAAGCCTGTCGTTGTCTCGATGGGAGAGATGGCCGCGTCGGGTGGCTACTATCTTGCGGCAGGAGCGACTTATTTGCTGGCAGAGCCGACGACGATAACTGGCTCAATCGGTGTGGTCGGAATGCTCCCCAACTTTGCGGGTTTTGAAGATGAGTATGGTATCAGTTTCCACGTTGTCACTGCCTCCGAGCGGCGCGCACTCTACCACACAGGTGAAGCCATGACCTCTGCTGACCAACGTCTTGTGCAACAAAGTTTGCAAGAAATTTACCAGGTCTTCAAAGAACGAGTTGCGGCAGGACGCAAGCTGGAGATGGCAGGACTTGAACAGCTGGCAGGGGGGCGTGTGTTCACTGGCCAGCAAGCACTTGAAGTGGGACTCGTTGATGCACTGGGCGACCTCACGGCGGCATTCACCAAGGCGAAAGAACTAGCCAAACTCGACCCGACACGCAAGTATCCGCTCTATCGTTACGATCACGGTCGTCTGTCGTTTTTAGACTGCCTGCGCGCCACCCTCGACATCAAGCGTTGTCTGGAAGCGCAGTATTCACGCACCTCCTTGCGACCCAGTCGCCTGCGCAGCTACTTGCGCCTGCTCACCCCTAACCGCGCCCAGGCTCTCGCACTCTGGCCACACTTCGTCACCTGGTAACACAGGCCTGCTACGCGCCACGCTACGCGCTACGCGGCTCTTTAGTAACGCTCGCTTCCTAGCTCGCTCCTTGCGCTCTGATCTCCCTGTATTGCGTTCAGGCTTGCCCTCAGACCTCTCGCGATTGCATTCAGGCTTGCCCTCAGACCTCTCGCGGTTGCCCCAACCTCTTGCCGATCGAGAGCTCCATGAATGGCGGGGCGAGGCCGTACGAAAACCCGACCACAAATACTGCCATATTGCTGTCAGATTATGCTTTTAGATAAAGCATGTGCCTATACCTGTTGTGGTCGGGTTTCTCGGTAGGGCTGCGCCTCGCCAAGACAACGGAGGTACGGGCTAAGGGAGGTCTTTGCCCCTCGCTCTTTGCCATTAGACCTCTTGCCCACCGAGAGCTCCATGAACGGCGAGGAGAGGCCGTGCGAAAACGACCGCAGATATTGCCAATACTGCAACCATGCTATTTTTTTGCATAGGGCATGTGCTTATGCATATTCGTGGGGAGTTTCTCGGTAGGGCTGCGCCTCGCCAAGATAACGGCGGTACGGGCTAAGGAAGGTTTTTGCCTCTCGTTATTGCGTTCAAGCTTGCCCCCAAGCCTCTCTGCCTGTTCTCAGACCTCTCTGCGTACCCTCGCAACTTGCGGCAAAAGCTTCACGCGGGGCTTGACAACAAAAATAGAAACGACTACCGTGCCGCGGCGTTGGCTTTCTAATTTTTTCAGGAGGATCATGTGCTTAGGTATGGGCTTGTGTTGTGCTGTCTGCTGTTTGCCGTGCGGGCGTTTGCCGCGGATGATGTTTACTTCGATGGCTATGTAGGCGTTAAGGGTTTTGACGGTGATGAAGGTGAAAATGTAGTAAATAATGCCAGAGCTCAGTACGTGGTCAAGGTTGGTAGTGATGAGGCTTTTTTTGAGTTGACGCTGACCTTCGACGACGAGCCAGAAGATCCACTCGTGTTCTCGGCCATAATGAGAAAAACAGAGGAAGAGAATGTCATAGCGCTCTACAGTGCCGACGGTGAGCAGCGCATCGGCACAGGCACGGGTGCGGATGCCGACGATGTCCTCGCCGCGACGTTGAATTTTTCTCTGCTCTACAAGGGGATGAAGGTGGGGGATGTCAAAATCGATAAAAGGTTTGACGATGGCGGGTTTAGTCTCTACCTAAACTTCAAGCTTACCGGAACATATGAGGGGGGGCTTGCTTTTGAGAGCACCTTGCCGCTAGATATGGCCAAAACCATGCGCTGCTCACAGAGACCTGCCTCTGAGGAGTGCTAGCGGGAGTTCCATCGCAATCGTTTGTAAGGCTTGATATTACAGAAAAGTTCATCTTCGGTCTCGCCGCGCCGTTCATGGAGCTCTCGGTCGGCAAGAGGTGTGGGGTAGCCACATCGCCACATCGCAACCACAGTAATCCTCTCGACTTCGTATGACTATCGACCGCGCTGGGTGGTTTTGAGACAACCTGCAGTGTATAATCAAAGCAGGAGGTCTTTGCTATCCATGGGCAATGTTCACAAAGTTCACGATCTTTATGGTCGCCACATCTTGTCACGAGTCCCCGAATTGGCTAGGGTTTGCTTTGTGCGTTTCTTGCCACCGTCATGGTTAGCAATTATCGATTGGTCGACGTTGACCGAGGCAAGCCAAACATTGATCGATCTTGGCATCAAAGCTGAATTTCTACCGGACATTGTCTACAGTGTTGAGCTTGTTCACACGGATGGCAGACGCACCATCGGTTATCTTCTCCTTGAACTCAAAAGTTTTCCGGAACGAATGGCATCCGTGCAGATAGTTGGCTATATGCTAAGAATTAGCGAGAAAACGCGCTCGCCAACTCGTCCGCTGATGCTCTATACAGGGAAGAGAAATTGGCAGATCCGAGATTATTGGCAGGTCATCGCGGGCGACTGGGCACCCCTCATAGAGCCTTCGGTTACACACCGAGTAGACGCAATGCATCTTTGGCAAATTTCCGATGACAAACTGTTGTCTATCGAAAATTATGGAGTTTTTCTCTTACTTTTCAAGCATGTGTGTGACATGCACGATGAAGGAATTTTGCAAACGATACTTGCTGGTTGTCACAAGTTAATCGCCATCGGCAAAGCCCTTGAAGTCATCTGGCTGATCGAATATGCTCTGGAAGTTGAGGGTAACGGCGTTACTGCCGAGCGTTTGCAAGAAGTTGAGGAAAAATACTTTAGCCATGTTCCACAGGAGGATAGAGTTATGCCGAAGTTAGCTGTTTCTACCGATGTTGCAGAACAACGTGGCATCAAACAAGGGCTAGAACGAGGTCTCGAACAAGGTCTCGAACAAGGTCTCGAACAAGGTCTCGAACAAGGTCTCGAACAAGGTCTCGAACAAGGTCTCGAACAAGGTCTCGAACGAGGACGTAAACAGGAACGGGAACAGGTTGTTCTTGCCATGCTTCGTGCCAAGATGCCGGAGCAGGAGATCAGCAAGATTGTCGGTGTCAGCCCTGCTGAGCTAACACGACTCAAAAAGAAACTGTGATTTCCTTTTATGGTCACCCCTGTCGTGACCCCCTAAGAAACAGGACACCCTTCCGGCCCGGAATGAGGCACGAGTAGTCCAGGTATTAAATAACGCGAATATCGGGTTTTTTTCAGGGGGTCACTACAGCAAGCAGCGAGTGGAGCTAGGCAATGTTTAGCACAGACCCCCGTTATCTTGGCACGGCACAGTGGAGCTAGCAAGCGGCAAAAAAGCCGATCAGCGAGAAACTCTCCCTTGAGTTAGGTGCAAGTACATGCCTTGTGCAAAAAAATAAACTGAACGCGATGGCAAGAGGTCTGAGAACAAGCAGCGAGCGGAGCTAGGAAGCGGCAAAAAGTCCAGCGAGCGAAGCGAGCGAGAAAGCGGCAAAAAAGCCTCGTAGAGCGAGCGTTACAAAGAGCCGTAGCGCAGCGATGAGCTAGGAAGCGAGCGTAGCAAAAAAGCCGCGTACCGCCGTGCCATTCATGGAGCTCTCGGTAGGCAAGAGGTGTAATGGCAAAGAGCGAGAAGCAAAGACCTTCCTTAGCCCGTACCTCCGTTGTCTTGGCGAGGCGCAGCCCTACCGAGAAACTCTCCCTAAAATAGGTTGTGAGTACATGCCTTGTGCAAAAGCATAATCTGACGGCAATATGGCAGTATTTATGGTCGAGTTTTCGTACGGCCTCGCCCCGCCCATCATGGAGTTCTCGGTCGGCAAACCTCAGCTCAACATCCGAGAGGTCTGTGGGCAAGCAGAGGGGCTAGGGGCAAGCCTGAACGCAATACAGGGAGATCCGAGAACAAGCAGCGAGCTAGCAAGCGAGCGTTACAAAAAGCAGCGTAGCGAGCGAAGCGAGCTAGGAAGCGAGCGATACAAAAAGCCGCAGCGCAGCGCACGGTCTCTCCCTGCCGTTCATGGAGCTCTCTGTAGGCAAGAGGCAAGTAGCACAGGCCTCCGTTGTCTTGGCAGGGAGCAGACCTGCCGAGAAACTCTCCCTTGAGTTAGGTGCAAGTACATGCCTTGTGCAAAAGCATAATCTGAACGCAATAACGAGAGATCTGAGAACATGCAGCGAGCTAGGAAGCGAGCGATACAAAAAGCCGCAGCGCAGCGCACGGTCTCTCCCTGCCGTTCATGGAGCCCTCGGTGAGCAAGCTTGAACGCAATACAGGGAGATCAGAGCGCAAGCAGCGAGAGGATGCAGAGAGACTAGAGGATAAGCAGCGAGGGAGCTAGAAAGCAGCAAACAGTCTCGTAAGGCGAGCGTTACAAAAAGCAGCGTAGCGAGCGAAGCGAGCTAGGAAGCGAGCGTTACGAAGAGCCGCGTAGCGCGTAGCGCAGCAGCGAGCGTTACAAAAAAGCCGCGCAGCGCAGGTCTTTAAAAAAATACAAAAGTAATATCAAATAGTTGTAAATTTCTACTCAACAAAAAAAACGGAATACCGATGTGGTGGGTGAGTCTTTTTTCTAATTGCAACAGAGGATAACAGAAATGAAACATCTAGTGCTATTGACAACGGTGCTTTTGATCGGCTGTACGGTGGATCAGGGAGAGCAAGATTCCACTGTGAAAATTTCTGGGGAGACATCAAATCAAGGAGCAAAACGACCCCAGCACTACGTGGTGGCCTTTGAGGGCCAAGGTAAAAAAATTCCGGTGGCTGTAGAAGTGGTATATGTTGACCGCAAACCGACAGAATTAAAGATCAAGGATTTGCGACCTAGTGAACTCGAAAAACCTGTACAAATAATCGAATTAAATGATGAGGGTAGCGGCACAGATCCTGATGGTAGCGAGTGGCAGATAGATCACAATAAGCGTGCTCACACAGCTTATCCTATGGGTAACTCGAAGATAAGCTTTACTTCTGATGGGGACACCTATTCCTCCGAAATCGGGGCACACATAAGTACCACTCAGGGCGAGAAAAAATCTGTCTGGATTACCGAAGATCTGTTCAAGGGCATGACGGGCGAAAAGAAACCTGCGCCGCTACCGACAACAGGCTCAAGTGCTGACCCCTACAACACTTTCCTCTCAAGTTGCAGCGGGATACTGAACCAGGGACGTGGCTTCTTCAACTTCAATAGTAATGGACAAGATTATAATATCTATGGACTAAGTTCCTATCTTAGAAAAAATCCAAACATGGCCAGTAAGATTAAATGTGATGCTTCTGATGGCATTTTGAAAATAAATATTACGCCTCCGCCGCATGACCGTAGCCTTGAGGTGGATGACCAAACCGCCGCAGTATACTTCGACGAAAAAAGGACGGATTTTAATGGAGTGGGGAGTCACGATATAATTTCTTTCGATCGTGATGGCACACTGTGGTACGCTACCTGGCCCGCTGACTAACAGAGCAACACTGTGGCTTCCGAGAGATACTGTTCTCCGCAATGGAAGCCACACCTCTACCCCTATCTCGCAGTCGCTTAAATCCAACGCGTTCTATCTGTTCCGCCAGCAGTAGGAACTGTAGATATGGTCATTCTTCCAGCAATCCATAGCTTTCGATTAACGGTTGGGTTGAGGGAAGACGACCGCGCAACTCGATAAAAATATCTGCCGCTGGCCTGCTGCCGCCAGCAGCCAGCACGATGTCACGATATTTGCTCCCGCTAAGTCGCAAACCCTCAGCGTCAAAGCCATTTTCTTTGAATAATTCAAAGGCATCGGCGGACAGCACTTTACTCCACTCGTAGCTGTAATAGTTAACATGATAGCTGCCTGCAAAAATGTGACGAAAACTATTGAGAAAGCGGTAGTCGTCGAGTGGCGGCTGGGCCAGAGCTTCTGTGTGCAGTTTCCGCATCAATGCCAGTGGACTCTGCGTGTTAGGATCAAAGTCGGTGTGCAACTGCAAGTCGATACGACCATAAAAAATCTGACGCTGGAGCTGGCTAGCAACACGAAAGCGTTTCAATTGTCGCAGACGCGTCAACATCTCGGCAGGAAGAGGATCACCACTTTCAACATGTCCTGAGATGGTAGGCATGACCTCGTCGAGGTAGATAAAATTTTCAAACAGGTTGCTCGGTATCTCTATCGCGTCCCACTCAACCCCTACGGTCCCAGCAACTTCACCGTAATCAACCGTGGTCAGCAGTTCGTGCATCACATGACCGAATTCATGAAACAGAGTTCTTACCTCAAGCATGTCGAGCACCGCAGGCTTATCGCCTGTGGGGGGAGAAAAGTTAGTAACGACGTGGCAGACAGGAATTTCCAGTCCCCCCGCGGGGTTGACATGACGACTATTGCAGTTATCCATCCAGGCCCCGCCAGATTTATTCTGCGGACGGCTGTAGGGATCAAAATAAAACGAGGCAATGTGTGTGCCATCAGCATCGCGCACCTGATAAAACTTGACATCGGGATGCCAGACCTGCACTCCAGCAGTGTTTTCCTCAATACTGATGCCGAACAGCTTGCCGAGCAACCCCCGTAAACCATCGAACACACGCGGCAACGGGAAGTATTGACGCAGCGACTCTGGGTCGAGATCAATTTGCTCCTCCATCATTCTGCGTTCCCAATAAGATACATCCCACTCCGCAAATTGCTTGTGGTTGCCGTGTGCCGCGGCATAGGCACGTAGCTGCCGTCGTTCCTCGATAAGACGCGGATACCCAGCTGCGTGCAACTCATCTAGCAGTTGCTCGACCCTGGCGACATTGCCAGCCATCTTGGTGGACAGCACCCGCGCCGCGTGGTGGGGAAAGCCAAGCAGTCGCGCCTGTTCATTGCGCAACTGCAAGACACGCGTGATGATTGGTGTGTTGTCGAACGGTTCAGCTGCTGCAATGCTGACGGCAGCACGGTAGACCTGCTCACGCAGATCGCGCCGCTCGCTATATTCCATGAATGGCTTGTAGCTGGGAAGATCAAGCGTTATCAGCCAAGGCCCCGCCTCTGCACTCGCCGCGTCGCCTATCACCTGTGCGTAGTTTTGTGCCGCCCGCGCTAGAAAACTGGCAGGCAAACCCACAATCTCACTCTCGTCACGCAGGATAAGCTGGAAAGATTTTGTCGCATCGAGGCTGTTGTTGGCGAAACGTGCTGCCAATGCTGCCAACTCCTCGCTGATAGCATTGAAACGCGCCTGCGCTTCACCTGCCAACGCCACCCCCAGATCACGCGCCGTATCAAGACGTAACTTCACCATGTGCCGCTGCACAGCACTGAGGCTCTGGTCTTTCTCCAACGCCAACAACTTGCGGTGAATGACAGGATTCTGTGCCACCTGCGACCTGAGGGTTTCAATCTGCTGATTAGCTTGCTCGTGCACAGGACGCAGGTCGTCGTCGGAACGCACCATATGCAGATGCTCGATCGGCCGCCAAATTTTACTGAGGTAGAGGTTGATGCCGCCCAACGCATCGAACAGCGAGGCAAAGTCTGTCGAGTCGTCTTGCTCGATCGCCGCGATCTTCTTGTCGGCAAAGTTGCGCAAGTGTTCCATCGCCGCGGCGACATGCTCGTGGCTGATCTCGTCATAACGTGGCAGCACCGCCCCCCGCAATAACGGATTGCGTGCCAAGTATTGCACTGGCCTCATTCCCTGTGCCCACCCAAGCTGGGCCGTAAGCAAAGTAACTACAAACACCCACACTAATGTTTCCCACCGACGCATTATAAACTCCTCGTTACTAGTCGACCTACGGGGGTTATCACAGGTAAAAACTTTTTGTAAAGATTAAACAGCCCTTATTCCCAGCACAGTCAAAATTTTGCGGAAGTTAGTAGGCAGTGGCGCCTGCACGCTAATCGGCTCACGTCGTCGTGCAGGACGCAAGGTGAGGCGGTGGGCATGCAGCAGATGGTGCGCGCTAGTAAGTGCCGCGGCATTTGCTGGCAATAGCGGTCGGGTGTTGCTGTATTTCTTATCGCCCAGCAGCGGCAAGTTGAGATGCAGCAATTGCGCCCGAATTTGATGGCTGCGTCCGCTGTGTGGCTCGCACTTTAACAGCGCAACAGGGCAAGCAGACGCGCTAGTCAATACCGTGAAGCGTGTCCGGGCCTCCCGTGTGTGTGCCCGCGCCTGATCAGCAACGCTAACCGTGCCAAGATCTTTAGCGATGGGCGATAGATGGCTATGTTCGGTGTGGCGTGTCCAGGTAGGGATGCCCGCACAGAGAGCGAGGTACTGTTTTTTGATGCGCCTCTCCCGCAGTTGCTGTCCCAAAAAAACCGCGGTGGGGCGATTGCGAGCCAGCATGATTGCCCCCGAAGTCTCTCCATCGAGACGGTGCACGATGTGCAGTGTGTCGCACTCAGGCAAGAGCTGGCGCACGGCAGGGATCAGATGGGCAACGGTTTGCTGGCGGGTGGCTTGGCTGAGCAGGCATGGTGGCTTGTTGATTATCAAGAGGTCTGGATCGTGGTAAAGAATATCGCCCCGGCCCAGCTGGGGTGCTGGCTGCCGCGACGAGGTGGTCGGCAAAAAAATCTCTACCGCATCACCGCCAAACACCAGCCGTGAGGCAACACGCACACGACGGCGATTGAGGTAAATGCCACCCTGATCGAGCGCCCGCCGAATACACCGACGTGAGAGCGAAGGCAAGGCTGCCACCAGCGCCCGATCGATGCGAGCTGGCAGGTGGGTGCCGTGCAGTGTGCAGGTATAGTCAGGAGTCGTAGCCACGTCTTGTCAGTCACGCCGTTCTCTGCTACAAGAGCACAGCACCGCGGGGGGGTCAACAGGCTATGTCGGGCATAAAGCGAGACCAATGCCATGTCTTTAGCTCTCCGCTTAGGGAAGGAGCGTGCAGGGCTGGCTCCGTCGAACCCGGTGCGCTGGTGGTAAAAGGCTCAGCCAAAGATTTTTAGCGGGCACTACGTGGACGACCGTCTCTACCGCATCCGACATTCATTGGCACACGTGCTGGCGCAGGCAGTGAAGAAGTTCTACCCTCAGGCCCAGCTCGGCTTCGGGCCGCCTACCGAAGACGGTTTCTACTACGATTTTGATCTCGGTGAAGCCGCATTGCCCGCCACGCAATTAAAAAAAATCGAACGCCAGATGAAAAAAATTATCGCCCAAAATCAAAGCTTCACTCATTTTGAAGGCGACTATGAACAGGCCTTAGCCCGCCTCGCCCACGAACCCTATAAGCAAGAGCAGGTCACCGCCTTGAAAGAGGAGGGCACAACGGTCTTTTCTTTCTACGAAAACGAACACTTCCTCGATCTCTGCGCCGGGCCGCACGTCGCTAAAACCAGCGAGTTGCCTGCCGATGCCTTCAAACTCGATCGCATTGCTGGAGCTTACTGGCGCGGCGATGAGCAACGCCGCATGCTGACGAGGATATACGGCTTGGCCTTCAATAGTGCGGCAGAACTGCAGGATTTTCTGGCACAGCGCACCCGTGCTGAGCAGTTCGATCATAAGAAGCTGGGACGAGAGCTGGAAATTTTTACTTTCGATCCACAGGTCGGACGTGGCCTGCCCTTGTGGTTGCCTAATGGCACAGTTATCAGAGACGCGCTAGAGGATTATGCCAAGGAAATCGAGTTTCGGCACGGCTATCAGCGGGTTACAACGCCGCACATCGCTAAAGACGAGCTATACCTGCGTTCCAAGCACTTGCCTGCCTATCGGGAGTCGATGTTTCCGCCTTTGCGCACCGCAGAGGGCAATGAGACTTTTTTCCTCAAGCCGATGAACTGCCCCCATCATCATTTAATTTTTGCTTTTCGCAAACGCAGTTATCGGGAGTTGCCGCTGCGTCTCGCCGAATTTGGCACTTGCTACCGTTACGAACAATCAGGCGAACTATCAGGTCTGTTGCGGGTCAGGTGTCTTACCATTCACGATGCCCACATCTATCTGCGCCTGTCGCAACTGCAAGAGGAGTTCACCAATATAATTGCCATGCACCGTGAGCTTTACCAGACGCTGCAGCTGGAAAAATTCCGAGTGCGTCTCTCCACCGCCGATGTTAGCAAAAAGGACAAGTATCTCGGCGACCAAGAGACGTGGGTACAGGCACAGCAGTTGTTGCGTGAGGCGTGCCGTGCTTGTCAGCTCGACTACTTTGAGGGGCCTGGCGAAGCGGCATTCTATGGGCCGAAGGTTGATTTTCAATTTAAAAATTTAATGGGGCGGGAAGAAACTTTTTCCACCATTCAGCTAGATTTTTTAAGCCCCCTCAACTTCAATCTTACCTTCAGCAACGAGCAAGACAAAGAGGAAACACCGCTGGTAATTCATCGTGCCCCACTATCAAGCCACGAGCGACTTATCAGTCACCTGCTGGAACATTGCGGTGGAGCACTGCCTTTGTGGTGTGCGCCTGTGCAGGTAATGATCGTTCCTGTCGCCGCAAGTTTTCAAGATTATGCCCAGACGTTACGGCAACGTTTGCGGGCAAAAATGCTGCGCGTCGAGCTTGATAGCAGCAACAACAGTTTTGCCAAGAAAATAAAAATGGCGGCATTGCGTAAAATTCCTGTGCAACTCATCGTTGGGGCGCACGAAGTCGAAGCGCACACGGTCACTATCCGTCGGCACGGCGTGCGCGCCCAGCAAAGCCTGCCACAAGACGAGGCGGTGCAGTTGTTGGTCGAGGAACATGCAGCCCGCCGCCGCGTCCAGCCCGCGTCATAGCGGGCAGATCTCGCCACGTGCGGCAGTATCCTTCGATTTGTTATTGGCACTGACCACCCCTCCGGCCTGCACTTCCGTACCATCTTCTTTGGTATAGTCAAGGGTCCACGGAATCTTCAGGTCCATGCTCAAAATTTTCCTGCCATCTACTAGACTATCGGATGAAACGACATCACTGCCTCGGTAGCGCTGTTCGCCAAGCTCAAGCGTTGCTCCTGCTTTGACCTTTTCCCCTTGATCGAAAGCAATGTGCGGCTTAAAGCCATTCTCCTGCACCTCAAGATAAATAGACACTGCGGCGGGATCGCATGCCACCCGCGCACTCGCTTCGCACAACCGCTCAGCTCTATCGAGATTAGCGAGCGTGCAGTGGTGGTTATTGCTGTCCGAGACAACACAGCCTAGATTTGGGCCTTTACGGGCGTGTAAACCAGATACAAGACAACCGTTGGGATGCTCGGCCGTGTGGAAGATACAGGTTGTGCCACTCTCCTTGATGCCAAAATTACCCTGGCAAACCTTAGCTGCTGCTGGCCGTGCAGGCGCAGAGCGGCAGTGACCGTCGGCATCTTTGCCGTGCAGACATTCTGGTTGTGCTCGCTCGCGTTTTGATTTGATGCAACTTTCGGTCAACAGTGTTAATGCCAAAATGCTAAAGACACCCCACCAACGTCCCCCGCTAAATCTCATGACTCTCGCCTCCATCAAGCCTAAATTAAATTCTCTCTATCTGATGATCAGAACCAGAGCATGAGATTCTTTTGGAAACCCCCTCGATGCGTGTTTCCAAATGCACTGGTCGCTTCCATAAGCGCAATAAACTTTTCAACGTCTCTAAAGCAAAATCCTGTTTAAGATCTTGTCCACTATGTTCATGCACAAGCAACAACTCGCTACGATTACGAAAATTGCCATCTTTGACGGCAATAATCGGATTGCCAACATTAGTGAGCTGATCAAGTAGTTTGCGCTTAACCTCCGCGAACTCACGTGATGAAATAACATATTTGCCCCGATTGCGATCATAATCGTAAATGAGCATTTTTTGCTCGTAACAAAAGTCTTCGTCAAGATAAGCATCGATAAACGATACATCGTTGTGTATTTTTCTTATTTCAAAAAGTTTTGTTTGGCCTTGCTGGGTATTTTTATTCCAAAGTTTACGCACTTTAGGATCAGTGCAGTTAAGATACTCAAGTCCGAAACGCCCTTCATCCCAACGTCGTTCACAGTGACGCAGCAGTTCAACGCCGAGTTTGTAAGGATTAAGCTGTCCAGGCACACTAGCAACAACACCCGCGTAATGATCGCAGTAGTCAATAATTTCCGCCGCGGACAAGGGATAAAGCTTGGTCATCATCTTACTGTGCCAATATGTCGCCCAACCCTCGTTGAGAATTTTTGTCTGGGCTTGGGGAGCAAAATAATAAGCCTCGGCACGAATTATATCAAGCAGTTGCCACTCCCAATCTTGCAGTGGTGCATGACAGAGCAAATAATTCAACACGTCACGTTCGTTAGTTTTAGAATCAAGCAAGGGATCTTTGCTATGTTTTTCTTCCAGTAACTTACGTTTGCGGGCGATGTACTCTTTGGGATTAACATACGTATCCATGTAGGATTTAGCATCGAGCTTCAGCTCGTCATCGGTGATATTTATCTCTTCGGCAGTATGGTCATCTTTCTTTTTAGTTTTGGTTTGAAAAGGGGCGTAGATGTCGATTAAATTCTCCAGTGACAAGCAGCAGTCGAGAAAGCTTTCAACTTTATCATGCCCTATCTCATTAATCAAAGAGCGCACAATTGTGCCGTGATTTGCCATCTGGTTGAGCATCTTGCCGTTGGTTTTGCTAAACCAGTAGTTTTTCTGAAAAAAATCACAATGACCATAAACATGGGCAATAACAGTCTTTTGGTAAACGAGATCGTTAGCCCGTAACAGGTAGGCATAGCAAGGGTTGTTGTTGATAACCATCTCGTAAATAATCGCTAAGCCATAGGTGTAACTTTTGGCTAAGCGTTCATATTCCATCCCAAAACGCCAGTGCGGATAGCGGGTAGGGAAGCCCAGATAGGCCGCGATTTCGTTTAGTTGTTTGTAGTCGACGAGTTCAAAGATCGTTGTGCATGGTTCAAGCCCTGCATCCCGTGCCGCTTGTTCGAGTTCTTGCACAAAGAAATTAATTTCATCGGTTAGTTTTGTGTCGAAGCCATGCACTAGTGCCCTCTACCTAGAAAAACTTTTAATGCCCCGATAATTGCATCCCGATCTTTGATTTTAGCCAGTGCAACTTTTTCTTGGCCGTGAAAATTTTTTTCAAGATCACGCAAAAACTGCCCTGATCCGTAACGAGATTCGACTTGACCATAACTAAACAGGTTAGCCTTAGGCAGGATATTACCATTCATAATGTTTAGACACTCGGTGGTATCGTTACCAGACCAGTTATCGCCATCGGAAAAATGAAACAGGTAGATGTTCCATATTGCGGGCGGATAGTCTTTTTCCATCAAGCTAAGGGCTAACTGATATGCAGAACTGATCAGTGTGCCACCTGATTCTCTAGTGCGGTAGAAGGTATCTTGATCAACTTCGCGAGCCACCGCATCATGGACGATATAGCGGCGCTCTAAACCAGTGTATTGCCGTGTCAACCAGGTGTCCAGCCAGAATGCGGTCAAGCGCACGATTTGTTTTTGTTCTTCACCCATACTGCCAGAGACATCCATCATGTAGATAACCACGGCGTTTGTTTCTGGTTTGCGCACGGTTCTAAATGAGCGATAACGCCTATCATCCTTGATAGGAACAATCGTCGGTGCCTGTTCGTTATAGGTACCGCTGATAATTGCACGTTTCAAGGCCTCTCTAAAGGTGCGTTTGAAGTGCCGTAATGACTCAGGCCCCTGCTTGAAAATTCCTGTATACTTATGCTGCACGGCCTCGATATTTTTTGTCCCCTTGTCTTCAAGACGCGGCAGGGATAATTCTTCACCGAGAATATCGGCAAGTTCTTCCAGCGAAACTTCTACTTCAAGAGCCTTCTCACCTTCGCGATCACCTGCTTGTTGTTGCCCGCTGCTTGGCTGTCCTGGCAATGGATCGCCGACCTCGCCGTCACCTTGCCCAAGGCCACGCTGCTGCTGCCCGAATTGAAAGCGGGGAATATCTATACGGGGTAAAGGAATGCTGATCGTCTTACCCCCTTGTCGCCCCAGTAACTCTCCGTTAGCGATAAATTTGCGCAGTTCCTTTTTTATTTTACCACGCACAATTTTGTGAAAACGATTTAAATCTGAATCCATCTTCATTATTTAATTACCTGCATCTAAAACCCCGCCGCTCTCGGCATCAACAGCTGCCGAAAAGAACTCGGGGCAAAGGGCCTAGGTTTTAGCGCCGAGAAGCAACGCTAAGCACAGGGTTAATTATTTTGTTTTGTCACCCCACCACGAGCGAAGATACTGGCAACGAAATTTAGGGCATCGCTAGCACATATTTCGCAGTAGTGGCAATTTTTAACCAAGCGTCCTTTGACGACGGAAATCTTATCTTGGGTTTCTTTGTCAACAACATTTGAAACAAGCGTGGTCAGCTTAATAGTATCTTTTTGATCTTCGAACAATTTAAGTTCTAGTGCCTTGTGCAAGCGTTCGTTAGTTTTGTAATCAAATGATCGTCCTTCAAGAGCTAATGCCCCGATATAGTTCATAATTTCGCGACGAAAATCATCTTTGCGACTGTCAGGGATATCGATTTTCTCTTCGATCGAACGCATCAACCTTTCGTCAGGCTCTTCGTCTGCACCTGTATAGGGGTTTTTAACTTTTTCGTTTTGGATATAGGCCTTGAGGTTGTCGATATAGTTAGCGCAAATTTTAGAAATGGCTGACTCATCGGCAGATACGGCCCGCTGCACCTCGTGCTTAACAATGTCCTCGTATTCACGTTTTACTTCTGCGAGAAGTTCGGTGTAGTGCTTGCGAGCTTCGTCGTTGCTGATCAGAGAATGTTCTTTAAGCCCTGATTCTAGTTCGTTGAGAACGATGAAGGGATTGATACAGCCGTTACCTTTGTCGATGACGAGGGCGTTGGAAATTTTATCCTGCACATAGCGAGGGCTGATGCCTTCGAGACCCTCGCGACTCGCTTCTTTGCGCAGTTCCTTGATGTTGTCTTCGGTGAATTTTTGTGTGGTCTTACCATCGTAAAGTTTTAGCTTTTGCATCAGAGTTAAGTTAGCTTTGCGAGGATCTTCAAGCCGAGTCAAAATAGCCCACATCGCGGCCATTTCAATAGTGTGCGGGGCAATATGGATATGGGATACGGAGGTGGAGTTGAAATCTTTCTGATAAATTTTAATTTCTTCTTTGAGTTTGGTAATATAGGGGATGTCAATCTTGACCGTGCGATCACGCAAGGCCTCCATAAATTCATTTTTTTGTAACTTACGATATTCGGCTTCGTTAGTGTGGCCGATGATGATCTCGTCAATATCGGTTTGGGCGAATTTTTTGGGTTTTATTTTATGTTCTTGGCTGGCGGTAAGCAAATCATAGAGAAAGGCAACGTCAAGTTTGAGCACCTCGATAAACTCAATCATGCCGCGGTTAGCCACGTTGAATTCGCCATCAAAGTTGAAAGCACGCGGATCGGAATCAGAACCATACTGGGCAATCTTGCGGTAGTTAATATCGCCTGTCAGTTCAGTAGAGTCTTGATTTTTTTCGTCTTTTGGTTGAAACGTGCCTATACCAATGCGGTCTTTTTCTGACAGGGTGATACGCCGCACCGTGATATGATTGGTAATTAGTTTGCGCCAATTGTTTTTGTAGTGTTTCATCAGTTCGTTGAAGACGTAACGACAGGCAGGGCAGTTCTCACCTTCAACATAGACTGCACTGAGGCGATCGAGCGAAGTGTTAAGTTTGTCAACAACTTCTTTGCGTCTATCCCTAGCAATCAAATGCAGTGGCTCCTCGTTGATGGGACAAGGCATGTCATCTTCCATCTTGAGAATGTCACCAAGATTGTGCCAAGTGTAAGAATATAATGCCCCATCTTCAGTGCGGGAGTAAGCCTCTAAACCTTTTTTGAGCAAGCGGGTGATGGTTGATTTAGATGAACCCACAGGGCCGTGCAGCAGGATGACGCGTTTTTCTGTGCCATAACGCTGTGCTCCAGCTTTGAAAACATTGACGAGTTTCATCAAGTGTACGTCAAGACCAAATACTGCATCCTTGCCGTCTTCAACTGGGTCATCGAAAAAATTGTAGTGGGTGATAGATTTCTTGTATTCCTTATAGTTGCTCGTGCCATAGCTCATAATCATGTCGTAGATACGTTGAAACGCGGTCCTGGCAATACGCGGATCGTTGCCCACCATGTCAAGGTAGCTCTCAAATGATCCCGTCCAGTTGAAGTTTTTGAACTGATCGGGATGTTCTTCCGCTGAAACCATGTCCATGAGCGTGAGCGCATCCATGCTTACCTACCTATAGTTGTTTAGGTTATGGGGAGAGCTGCTGTCTTCTAGTTTATCACACTTAGATATGGGGCGAACAGTAGTCGGAGCTGCGATGCAGTAAGGACAGTTGATTTTTCTGATGTTATCAGGGTGTTAGTCAATACTTGACGAAGATTTTGACCTCACCCTTAGTGTCGGGAGCGTGCTCGCCTGTGAAGGTAATCTTTCTGCCACTGACGGTGTAATCTTTGCCCTCTTCTTGCTGCTGGTCCGCGACAAAAACTTCCCAGTACTCTGAGCTGTAGCCCGCATATTCTGGGATGAGGTTATCCAACCCGACTTCTATCTCTTGTTGCGGAGTAAAGAGAAGATAGGAAAGCTCCATATCTTGATTGGGGTTGCTTTTGAGAGCAGCAAGCATGTCACAACCATTGTTGGTTGCATCACTCGTAGTCAACATCAACTTGCCCGCGTTAATTACCAATTGTTTTGCTGTGCATTTATTACCGCCTAAGGTCAATTCTAGACTATCAGCTACATAGTGCTGCGGCACAGGACGGCGATCAGCCTCTAAGCCCTCCACCGTTAGTGTCACGATGACATCTCTGCCGCGTTGAAAATCTCCGGAATTAAAAACAATATCACCACCGCTGCGAGTGCATGGTACCGGCGAGCAGCTAACCGTTTTAACCTCATACGTGCCTGTGTAGTTATGGGGGTAGGTCAGCTTGGCACTGCCATAAGACTCGAAGTTAACGACGAATTCGGCCCCATAATCAGGTTCTTGACCGGAGTTAAAAATAACTATATTTCTATTATTAGAATCGCGTGTCACACTATAACTGCTAGCTGGGTAGCCTGGTATAGACACGGTCGCGATGTCAGCCCTGCCACCAAAAAGAAACTCTCTTTGCTTGGTCTCATAACGCATCTGCTTATGCCAGCGTATAGTTGCAACTGCATCCGTGGGGAAATTTTGGGGGGCATTGTTTATCGTTACGGTATTCCCAGCCACGGTATAGTGGGTGTTTTTCTCTAGAATTTTACCTGCAACCCTGACTTCCAAGGTGCTCAGATCGGCTTGGTTGTCGTCGACGCTGATTCTGCTAATGAACCGCTTCACGCCACTTTGCGGAGTGTACTTTACCACGATATTGGTACCGGGATTACGATTGAAGGTCAGTATCTTGCCGCTAAGGCTAAAATGACTGCGCATCATCCCATTGACTGTGACCGTATCGGGGTCGGGCTCTTCCTGCAAGGTAAACTGATTTTGCAGCTTAGCTTTGACCTGGCTAGCGATGTTGCGGAGGATATTGTTATATGCTGCTTGATCGCCATCCACACGTGCTATCCCGTTAAATTTGCTTTCATGCGCGAGAAAACTAGCACTTTTATACTTGTAGTTGCCATCTCTTTTATAGCATGGATTGATAAAGCCGCATCTTGCGTTGTTGCGGTTGTGATAATGATAACCGGCACACGTGTAAGGAGGATCGTGACTATTGTAAAATCCTCGCAGTTCCTGACAGGTTTTTCGATTATCAAAAATCCCATATAGGACTGTATGTTCTCGCAGCTTTTTGAAGTCTCTGATAAAGTTGGCGACTAGATTGCTACACCTGAAGGAGTTGTTACTGCTGATGCCATCATAGCGGTCCGCAGCCCTGCTATTGGAGCACTGTTGGTTCTCATCGGTGATAATGACTACCGCTAATGTCGACTTCGGTCGTAACCATGAGGAAGAACATCTGCCGCCGATTCCCAGGGCCGCTTCTGCCTTCTGCAGGGTGCGCTCTTCGATATTGGGACTGGTACTGAGATTGCTGATGAAGCGGCTGTATTCTCCCTGGTTAGCTGTAGTAATAATTGTGTGCTCACAGATACGTCTATCATCGACATCGACAATCTTAATTTTCCAGTTACTTTTATTGATTTGGTTGAGCAGCTTGCTCAAGCCGTTGCTCAGATATCCATGCTCATCTTGCATTGATACTGAATCGTCGATGACTAGCAGCAGATCCAGCAGACCTTTGTGACGATCACGCACAAACGTTTGCTCCATGGGTGTGCCGTGACTGCCTGTCTGTGTAACCTTCTTTTCATGCCAGCGGCGACGTGCAGCCGTTTGCCTCTTGCGTCTTAGAGATCTTTCTGACTCCATGCGGATAGTTTTCGTCACCGCCTGCGTTTGTGCCAGGTTTATCGTCTCGCGGCTTCTTTCCGCACCGACAGGGTTCAGAACAAACATTGCTGCTGGCTCGACTGGGATCGATGACATGTCTTCGGCGACGATTTTGGTAACTGCATCCCCAGTGCCGCCAGCTTGCTGCTCTTGCTGCAGCTCAGCATCAAAAGTTTTCTCGCCACAGCTAACTGCTAGCAGTAACAAGATGTTAATGGCAAATTTGAGCTGCACTGCTATCCTCCACAACTGTCTGCACTAGCTTTCTTCGATACATGTCTTCTTAAGCATCTGTTCCGGATCAGTGAAACCGCAATTTTGACACTGCCCATCATTATATTCATTGCTAGTTATCGGACAACAGCGCCCACTAAGAACATGCATCGTCGCCATCATCCCCTCAGTCGGGCAATCACAGCCAGAGGCAAGCTCACCCGCCGCACACACAGGGATTGCATTTGGACTACACACATTATCGCCGTCCTCGTCGTTAGTGCCCGTGGGACAGCCATCCGTATAGCATATCCCGTTGTTGATCTTGCCCTCGCATCTACAGCCAGTAGCGGCAGGTGATTGACCTACTGTGCACACTGTCGTAGGTGTAACACACTGGCCGTCTTGATACTCCTTACCTGCATCACAGCACAGACCGCTATATTCATGCCTGGGGCTGACACAATTGCAAATAGCATTACCATTAGCATCAGTAGTGTACTGCCCGTTGCTGCTGCAGTCTGGCGGAGCTACTACCACAGGCGGAGGTTCTACCACGGGCGGAGTTACTACCACAGGCGGAGGTTCTACCACAGGCGGAGGTTCTACCACAGGCGGAGTTACTACTTCCCTACAGCCTGTGCCACCATCTGGTTCATAACCTGAGGGGCATGTGCTTAAACACTGTCTCCCATGAGTGATAAGGTTGCATGTGCAGTTAACAATGTCCGCGCCAGGATCGCATAGCGGTGGAGTAGCTGGCACAGATGGCTCGACAGGAGGAGGTTCTACTACAGTGTTACCGCGCGCATCGATGACCTTAGTTTCAGTGTTAGGGCAACGATCCACAGTGTGGATGTTGACTTTTTCTCTGCGGACACCGTAGCGTTCAAAATACACTTTCATCTCACCGTCATCGCCAATTTTGCCACTACAATAGAAATGATCGACCTCGGACTGGTATTCGCATGAGGTGACCCGCAGGATATCGCCATTGTCTTCTCGGATTAAAATACCTCGTCCCTTTTCCATCTTACAAACATCGATTTTAGGGTTGTTCCCCTTACAGTAGTGATTAAAAACACTAAACTCTGAAGCGCAGACTTTTTTATTTTCAAAGCCTGTTATGTTCCCATCACTACCTCTACACCAAGGTAAAATATTATTGTTATTTTTACGAGATTTGATCGCCTTGATAACCTGCACATAGCGCCTTTGGATGCGATCTTCGACCAGCACATCTCGATAATCGAACTCGGGCTTTTCCCTATCATAATGGGCTAAGAATGCTTTTTGCTTACTGGCCAGATGCCTCTCCTTCACGCGCAGAATTTTTTTATCTTCATCATAATCTTCAATTCTTGCAATTTTACTTCCCACACCGCTACCACCAAATTCTGACACAACGGCGGCACTAGGGACGATGACATGTTCGACCTTATCCTCGCCTTTACAGACAAAATTCTTATCACTTTTTTTAGTCCAACAATGAGACAAGTGCTTGCTGCCGTCAGCCCCACCCGTATAGTAGGAATACCTGTTGCGAGATTGGATCTCACCGTTTACCGATTTCTGGTACTTTGATATGCACAATACTTTAGCTAGACTTATCTGCCGCATGTGCTCCTGGCTCGCACTTTGCGCATGACTGCTACGATCCTCTTCCCGCGCTCTCATCAAGGCACCGTCTGGTTCTACATCGAGAGCAAAGCAGTTAGTTTTTGACTGATGCGGCCACTGGGCAAAACTAGTAGCAATTGTATGGTAGGGATTATCAGTAGTAGATTTATCCCACTGAAAATTCGATTCCCCGCGACCGCTGATGAGTGTCTGTGTTGCAGGGCAATTCCCACCGCCTCCGCCGCGCGAAAGATCGACACCATAGCGTTCAAAATACACCTTGTAGTGAGGGTCACTGTGCTCTAACTTGCCGCTGCAATAGAAGTGCTGGGAGGCTGCATGATGTTCGCAAGTTGAGACGCGCAACAGCTGCCCGTCATCTTGCCTGATAATTATACCTCGACCTTTTAGTTTACAGGCGTTTATTTTCTTCTCGTTGAGAATGTTTTTGTTGTTATTCCAAAATTTGCAATACCCTTTGTAGGGGCTGAGTTCATCGACACACTCATACACTTCCTTAAAACCAGTGACCGCGATGTCATCATTGCCTGTGCCACTAACTACGCACTCAGGTAAAATTGGCTCGCCCGTCTTTGCCGACACCAGGTCTTTGTTGAGGATCTTCTTAACGAAATTCTTTTGTTGATTGCCACCAATGGTAACATCGGTGTATTTGTATTCAGACTTTTCATGTGAACGCTCTGGAAAGAAAGCTCTCTGCTGGCGGGTAAGTAAAGAAGAACGCACGCCCAGCATTTTTCTGCTCTGACTGTATCCATGCCCGATCGCCACTATGCTTTTAGTCACACTTTTGAATTTACCATTCTCTAAGAAGGGGGCGCGATCATTTATCTTATATAGTACTTTCTTGGCGCTATTGCGGCAGGCAAAATTGTTTTTTTCTTTGTCATCCCAACAGGAGACCCGGTGACTAGTCGTGCCATCAAAGTAGGAATACATATTGCGATGTATTTTTTTGGGTCCACGATTCGTTCCCCTATTGCGATTGTCTTCGTAACGGGATATGCACAGAGCTTTTGCGGTTGAGAGCAAGTCCAAAAAGTTTTTGTGCGGTTGTGAGTCAGCCGGTTGTCCTTGACTGGCATCATAGGCTGCTTTCAAGTCGCTGTCAGCTTCTACCTCCAAGGCAACACAGATAGCTTTCGTACGACCAAATTCTGATCCAGGGTATTCATTCGTAAAGCCAAGGTCTATTGTTTTGTTGTTACTTTCAAGCGTATGCTCGTGCCAAGGCCGCTGCAATGTCATGTCATTGGCTTCCTTCACCACCGAACTTGGATCGATATGACAAGCTAGCCAGAAAAACGGAACGGCAAGCAGTGCCGCTAATGCTCTCATGTTGTCCCCTCCTTAGACCTACACCTACGACGGGTATCGGCTGTTCAGCTTAGATGCCTTAGGCTGCACGGCAAAAATTTCTAATTTTTTTTACGCCGGATGCCGAAGCCTCGATGCAGTTGCATCACAGGTGTGGCCATCACGATGAAAGGTTGTTTAGTTATTGCTTTATTATCAAGTGGATGCACTTGTGAAGGACCTCGCCAACGCCGTGTTTTTACTCACACTGAGGACATCGAGCGCTTCTCACTGGCCAATGCTAGCTACATCCCCAAAGCCATCCTGCAACGCGCTAACGCCGCGTCGGTGTTCATCATTAACCCCAGCGGCACTTGTTCAGGCACTTTAGTGAGTCTCGCGGGCAAGGCGGCCCAGATCATCACCAATGCCCACTGTTTTCGTGACCGCATAGGGCGTGCCGTCAGTTGCAAGCAGACTTCGGTGGTGTTCTCGATGGAAAGCGAGCGTTTGATGGCTAACTGTCGTCCGGGCACGTTGCGCATCGATCGCCACGTCGATCTGGCTGTCTTCATGTTGCAGACCAAGTCTGCCTTGCCTCGACGCTACCAACCCCTCAAAATTTGGCAAGGCAAGCTCTCGCCAGGGCGGGAGGCCTTTATTATTCACCATCCGGATGTGCATGAGACCCAATTGCACAATCGTATCGTCTTTGACAAAGCTGTTACGGGTCTCGATTGCTACGTGCTGGGTCGTTTCCCTTGGTATCTGCGGATGGAGGCCGATATTTTTCTGCACGGGCTATCGCACAGCTGCGATATAGCTAGTGGCTCAAGCGGTGCAGGACTGATTGATTTTGCTACAGGCAAGCTACTCGGTGTCGTCTGGGGTGATGTCGTGCTCAGCAACGACGAAGAAGTGCGCCAGCTCAATGGGGCAATCCACAGCCGCTACGTGCGTAGGTTTATCAACGCCGAGCCACTCGACCCGCCCCCGTGGTGGTGGCCCTTCGGTGGGTAGTGCTGCGCTGCGGCGGCGGCAACGCCTAAGGGAGTTAGCGATCGCCGCGTTTCAGTTCACCCCACGTAACTGCGGCTTTGCCTTTAGCGTTGACGGACAAGGCTTGAGGATGGGCGCGGATGAGTCGGGCGAGGTCATCACGCTGGAGTTTTTGCGCCAGTTGTAGCGGGCTTTGTCCCTTCTTGTTTTTCAAAAACGGCTTGATGTCGTCCCGCTTGATCAACGCCTCTACCACTTTCGCATAGCCATTCGACACCGCATAATGCAATGCCGTCATGCCCTTGGCATCCTGCACGTTGACCGCGAGTTGCTCGTCCTCGGCGATGATCATCAGAGCGTGCACCTCCCTAGCATTGTTGATAGTGCTGCCGTACTTAAGCTCAAAGATGAGCGGATGTTGCGGACGGCAGCCAGCGGGAAAGTCTTCAAACTCATAATTAGGGAAAAAGCAGTCCTTAAGTGGCTGGCCTTCGTGAATATGCTTATAGAGCCAGACAATGCCGTTGATGTCATCGACACCGAGCGGTAAGGGTTGGCGTAGTTCGTCATCTCTACGTGCGCCTGCAAACAAAGGCATGTTAGCCGCCATCACCGAGGCTGGCTGTGCCCCCTTGGTGTCATCCATCCCGCCCGTGTCGAGACCCCGGCCCATCTCCTTCTGCAACAGGTAGGTATCTGCCAAGCCGAAAACATGTCCCATTTCATGCACGAGCGCTGACATGAAGTTGCGATTCACCTGCACGTCGCTGCGCATGTTGATGCCAGGCGTTTCGCCCACCGTCACGAAGGCGGTGTCCGCACCGATGTGGCAGTGGAATATAACGCCGAGGTCGGCGGCATTCCAGTCAGCACTCAGTTTATAGCGGAAGTCAGCGATGAGAGGCTTCTTCGTGTAGTCACGCAATGGTCGCAGCCAAGTCTGCAAGGCGGTGCTGATCGCCGCGGTCAAGGCTGCACCGTTATTCTTTTTTTCCGCGGGGCAGTTGTCGCCATAACTGTAATGAACAAGCCAGCGTTTATCATCATCATGGACTTTTTTAATCAAGGTATCGAGCTTCATGAAATTTTGATGTTCAAAGGCGATGAACTTATCACTGGAGGCTCGTTTTTTAAGGAGGCAAGCACTAGTGCTCAGTAGGATGAGATACAAAATTAGTTGCTGCATGTCATGCTCCACTTGTGTTTATGGTGATTGACAGTTAGGGAACTCCTCATAATCGGCACCATGCTTTGTGCAGTATTCAGTCGCCTCGAAGAGGTCGTCATATTTAGGTAGTTGTATGAGTGGGTGACGCGGATCCTTATTAAGGAGATGCCTAATTAGTGCATTGTAGCAACCGCTGTCCAAAGAGGTAAGATTAGTGAATACCTCCCAAGCCTGCTGATGATTAATACCATCACATTGATTGCCTCTGACCATTTGCATCGCCTGTACGTCATCATCGTCGAGGGCAACTAGGCAGGCTCCACCATTAGGCGTTATCCCGTGAATGAATTGGCGCGCATCATCGAGTTTAAGACCGCTCAGGGAACAGTGGTCGAGCGCACCTATAGGGTTGACACAGTTACAGGGATCGGCTGTTGTCGAGTAGCGTATCTTGTCCGAGGAACAAGGGCTGCAGGAGGTGCTGGTGTCACAGGTGCAAGTGAACTCGTTGGGATTGTCGGCAACCGTTTTTGAAAACTTGCCATAGCCATGACTGTCTACGCAGTTCTGGCTTGCAGCTCCCACCGCTTGACCCACATAGACAACTGGCGTAGAGCCTGCGACACACGTTTGTGCTGGCGGTGTGCAGGGTCGGCGTTGCAAATCACGACTATCACAGGAGGCCGCGGCGTTGCCGTGAGCATCAGTTATAGGCAGGTTAGGACAAGGATTTGGACATGATTTGGTTCTTGTCCTCTGCTCCTCATAATTTCCTGAGCTACGCAACTTGCACTCGCTCCAATCGCTCCAGCTGCCCCAATCCCCACAGATATTGCTGCAGGTGATCGCCTTAGTGCCAGCATAAGAACATTGTCGGGTCGATTGACTGACATATGGTGCAGTACAGGGAGGTGTACTGGCAGGAGTGCAGGTTGTGGTGACATCAATGTTGAGCACTACATTTTCGCAGGCATAATTGGTGGCCAAGTCAGCCGTGATCGAGGCTGGAGCTGCCGCGGGACACGAGGCTGGAACTGTGCTGCAAGAACAGCCGGAACTACAGGCAGGTCTGGGGTCAGGTGTGCCTGCACAGTTACAGGGGTTGGTCGCAGTTGGTGCCGCGGCATCGATAGGCTTCGTGCCGGTAACGGTGACCACGTAGGGCACCGACCTAGTCGTGGCCTCGGCACAGGGAGATCCGCCCACGCAGCCCGCGGGCTCTTTGGTGCAGGCGAAGTTATCTTCCCTTTGCAAGGTGGAAGTACGCTCCTGACATTCGTACAGGCTCGCGTCCGTACTGGAGGCTTGCTCTGTTCCGAGCGTCCAGCTACAGCTGCAGGCACATGGCGGGGGCTCGACGGGTGGTTCGCCTCCACACCCACCCCCGCCGCGGGGGCAAAACGCGGTGATGTTGCGGCAGACTTCGGGTTGGCCCGTGCTCATCTTTAGCTGCAGTGCATCACCCGAATTGTAGCCACACTTCCAGCAACCTCGCCCGCTGCAATCGGGGAAGATGGGCTTGCTACCATCGGAAGCTGCGGACGCGATCGCAGTACTAGCACTGCGCAAGCGATAGAGGTAGCGCAGTTCGGGGCAGTGCTCAGGTCGGAAGCCGAGATAGTTGCTCAGACCTTCGTCACTGCCATCGGCAGGATCAGTGCACTTACCCACGTTACCAAGTCCATCCTTGTAGCCGATGCCGTTGGTACCAGACATCGCCGCCCCGTAGTAATAACTGCCATGTTCGGCCTTATACGATGTCTGTAACGCAGCAATGTGGGCGAGGTTGGTTTTGGCCTCACTCCGCCGTCCTTGCACGACGAACGAGTGGTAGCGGGGCACAGCTATCGCGGCCAGTATGCCGACAACGCCTAGCGCGACCATCAGTTCGACGAGGCTGAAACCTGCAATACGCACAGGTGCTCCTTGCGCAAATAAAAACACTCCTACGCGACTGTCATCGTCTGTTTTAGCCTATGTCTTTAGACCTCCCTACTTTCAGCAAGCATTTGCTGCGCTTGCCTTGGCTCTTTATTGCATGCTACGCGCTACGCTACGCTACGCTACGCGGCTTTTTTGTATCGCTCGCTTCCTAGCTCGCTGCATGTTCTCAGGCCCCTCTCTGCTTGTCCCCAAAGCTCTCGGCTGTCGTGTTCAAGCTTGCCCTCAAACCTCTCGGCGGTTGCGTTCAGGCTTGCACTCAGAGAGCCCCATGAAGGGCGCGGTGAGGCCGTACGAAAACTCGACCGCAGATATTGCCAATACTGCAACCGAGTTTATTTTTTAGATAAAAGCATGTGCCACACCTATCTCAAGGGCGAGTTTCTCGGTAGGGCTGCACCGTGCCAAGATAACGGGGACTTGCGCTAAGCATTGGCTAGCTCCGCTGCGCCGTGGCGCTCTACGCGCTACGCGACTCTTTGTAACGCTCGCTTCCTAGCTCGCTTCGCTCGCTACGCTGCTTTTTGTATCGCTCGCTTGCTAGCTCGCTGCTTGCGCTCTGATCTCCCTGTATTGCGTTCAGGTTTGTCCTCAGACTCCTCGTGATTGCGTTCAAGCTTGCCCACCGAGAGCCACATGAACGGCAGGGAGAGACCGTGCGAAAACTCAACCGCAAATACTGCCATATTGCTGTTAGATTATGCTTTCAGACAAGAGTATGTGCTTACTACCCGTTCGGGGAGAGTTTCTCGGCAGGTCTGCTCCCTGCCAAGACAACGGAGGCGGGGGCTAAGATAACGGAGACTTGCGATAAGTGGTGTCTGTGCTACGCGGTTCTTTGTATCGCTCGCCTTACGAGACTGTTTGCCGCTTCCTAGCTCCGCTCGCTCCTTGCGCTACGCGGCTTTTTGTAACGCTCGCTTTCTAGCTCGCTTCGCTCGCTACGCTGCTTTTTGTATCGCTCGCTTGCTAGCTCGCTGCTTGCGCTCTGATCTCCCTGTATTGCGTTCAGGTTTGTCCTCAGACTCCTCGTGATTGCGTTCAAGCTTGCCCACCGAGAGCCACATGAACGGCGCGGCAAGACCGTGCGAAAACTCGACCACAGATACTGCCATATTGTCGTTAGATTATGCTTTTACACAAGGCATGTACTTGCACCTAAACTCAAGGGAGAGTTTCTCGGCAGGTCTGTGCCGTGCCAAGATAACGGGGACTTGCGCTAAGCATTGGCTAGCTCCAGGTCTGCGCCGTGCCAAGACAACGGAGATTTGCGCTAAGGAAGGTCTTTGCCTCTCGGCGGTTGCGTTCAAGCTTGCCCTCAGACCTCTCGTTATTGCGTCCAAGCTTGCCTACCGAGAGCCCTGTGAACGGCACGGCAAGACCGTGCGAAAACTCGACCCACAGATATTGCCAATACTGCTGTCAAATTATGCTTTTAGATAAAGCATGTGCCCACAACCTATCTCAAGGGAGAGTTTCTCGGCAGGTCTGTGCCGTGCCAAGATAACGGAGGCCTGTGCTACTTGCCTCTTGCCCCCAAGCCTTCTCGCGGTTGACCCCACCTCTTGCCCACCGAGAGCTCCATGAATGGCGGGGCGAGGCCGTGCGAAAACGACCGCAGATATTGCCAATACTGCAACCAGATTATTTTTTGCATAAGGCATGTGCTTATACATATTCGTGGGGAGTTTCTCGGCAGGTCTGCTCCCTGCCAAGACAACGGGGACTTGCGCTAAGCATTGGCTAGCTCCGCTGCGCCGTGGCGCGCTACGCGCTACGCGGCTTTTTTGTAACGCTCGCTTCCTAGCTCGCTTTTTGCACTCGGACCTCTCGCCATTGCGTTCGGGCTTGACCCCAAGCCTTCCCGCTATTGCGTTCAGGCTTGCTCCCAAGCCTCTCTGCCTGCGTTGAGAGAGTGCGACGAACCCGCCCGGAAAAAATAAAACAGGGCTTGCCATTCCCTCAGCGCGCTGCTATGTTCGCCCGCAGTTATCTGTAATCTTACAGCTTTAGGGGTGTTGTGATGTCTTGCTATCGGGAGATTTTGTCTAAGGTGCGACTGGCTTTTCCCAGTCCTGTGTCGGATCGGGTGCACGACAGCTACTTCGTGCATAGCATGATGCAGGCAGTAGACAAGGTTGATGCGTTGAAGAGCGACCGTCCGATTTTGGGTGAATATACGCAACTCGACTATGAGGCCGCCCTGCAGTCAAACTTGAACGAGACGGGGATGAGCATTGAGGCGGTGACCAGCGAGTTGGTTGCCTACTGCAAAGGCTTGACAATCCCGGGGCATCCCCGCACACACCACAACGTGATTCCTCCCCCGACGATACCGTCCTTGATTGCGATGTTGATAACCTCCGTCTATAACCCCAACCTCGTTTGGGATGAATACAGTCATCGGGTAGCCTTGGCCGAAGTTGAGGTCGGGGCGATGCTGGCACGCTTGATCGGCTACAACCCAGAGCATAGTGGTGGCCTGTTCACTTTCGGCGGCACTGGCGCAACCCTCTATGGCGTAAAGGTTGGCTTGGAGAAGGCTGTGCCTGCAGCCGGCGGCGAGGGTGTTAGAGAGGACGTGACTCTGATTGGCAGCAGTGCCAGTCACTACTGCCGTTACAACGTCGCCAGCTGGCTAGGTATCGGGGCTAGCAACCTTATCACCGTCAATACTGATGCTAGAAACTCAATGCGTCTCGACGAATTGCGGGAGAAACTGCACGCGGCCTTGCACGGCGGGGCAAGAGTGGCTGCTATTATCGCGACGATGGGCACAACCGATGCCTTTGGTATCGACGATCTCGACGCGATCGTCAAAATGCGTGACGAGATGGTCGAGGAATTCAAGCTGCCCTATCGCATTCACGTGCATGCCGATGCCGTGATTGGCTGGGCTTGGTCGGTGTTCAACGATTATGATTTTGAGAACAATCCGCTCGGTTTTCGCCCCCGCACCCTACGCATGCTAGCCACCGCACGGCGTGACATCTGTCATCTACATCTGGCGGACAGTGTTGGCTTTGATTTTCACAAATCTGGCTTCGCTCCCTATACCTCAAGCATGGTGCTGTTTAAAGAACGCAACGACCTATCGCTGCTATCTCGCCCGCAAAAGCAGATGCCATATCTCTACCAGTTTGGCGAGTATCGTCCTGGCATGTATACGCTTGAATCTTCTCGCGGCGGCAGCGGCGTGATGTCAGCGTTTGCCAGTCTGAAATTGCTCGGCAAGCTCGGCTTCCAAGTGCTGATAGGGCATCTAGTGGAGATGACTCAGCTGCTGCGTGAACACCTCCTAGGTCAAGATTCGGTGATTATCCTCAACCGCGACAACGTTGGGCCGGTCACTGTCTTTCGTGTTTACCCTGACGATGAAGACGTGCTGCGTGTGCGCGAGCAGGAGACTAACGACGCGTCTTACCGGGATCGGGTGTTGCAACATAACGACTACAATCGCGCCTTGTTCAAATGGATGCACGATGAGGTGATGGCGGCGCGGGGGGGCGGTGTGTTGTCGTTGACCGATTGCTATCAGTTGACCAGCTATGGCGAGCCGATGCTAGGCTTGAAATCCTTCATCATGTCGCCCTTCATCGAGGAAGAGATGATCATGGCAGTGGCCAATAAAATTTTTGCAGCTCGCAAAGGTGTTGCCACCCCACGCGCCCGCGACAAGCAGGCAGTTTGAGGGCTGGGGGGAAATTAGCTTTCCTCACTAGCAGGCTAGAATCAAAGGACACATGCCGTGGCGCGGCACCTTATCAAGTCAAGCCTTCTGTTCACGCTCGGCACACTGTGTAGCCGTGTCAGTGGTTTAGCGCGAGAAGCGGTGCTGAGCTATAGTTTCGGGGCCTCACCACGTTTTGATGCCTTTGTTATTGCCTTGCGCCTGCCTAATCTGCTGCGTGATATGCTCGCTGAAGGGGCGTTGAGTCAAGCCTTCACCAAAGTTTACACTGAACTGCACCTGACATCACCGACGCGCAGTCACGAACTGCTGCTGGCGACGACGAAATTTTTCTTTGTCACCAGCTTGGTCATCAGCCTGGCTGGTGTATTTTTCGCACCCGCATTGGTTGAGCTGTTCACTTTACTGGCAGAAGGTGAACGCAAAGCCACCCTGCTCGCCGATGCCACGCTGTTAACTCGTGTCGTTTTCCCTTGGATTTTGCTAGCGGTAATAAGTGCCGTATTCATGGGCGCATTGCACCAAGAAGGCAAATTTTTTCACAGCGCCTGTGCCCCGCTACTGCTTAATCTTGGTTTTATCGGGGGAGCACTGGGACTGGCACGGCTCTTCCCGCACCTCGACTTTCTCCCCGTGCCACCGCACTTGCGAGGACTCTGCGGTCTAGCTGTCGGTGTGCTGCTCGGAGGTGTGCTGCACTGCCTCTTTCTGCTGCGTTCGTTGTCGGTGGCAGTGCTGTCGGTTTTGCGCAGCCACGGCAAAATCTTGCCTCTCAGCGCGGACTTACGCCGAGTCATAACCCTAATGCTGCCGATGGCGGTGGCCAGCAGTGCCGCACCCATCAACGCCTTCATCAATACCAACTTTGCCACGGCCCTTGAAGCTGGCGCGGTGGCGTGGCTCTACTATGCCTTCCGCCTCGTGCATTTGCCCATTGCCCTGTTTGGTGTCGCGCTGGGCATGGCACTATTGCCGTCCTTGACCGCGGCAGTAACACGCGGCAAGGGCTTTGATCGGCAAGCCTCGCAACTGCTGCAACAGGCAATTGAACTGGTGCTGTGGCTGTTAAGCATCTGTTTCGTCTTCGTGCTCGTCAACCACTTTTACATTACGCAACTTATCTACCAGCAGGGAAATTTCACCCCTGCCGATACCGCTAACAGCAGTGCCGCCCTGCTTATGTATAGCGTCGGACTGGTCGGTTATGGGCTGATGAAGGTGTTGACCTCCGTTTACTACGCCGTCGACCGCACCGCCTTCGTAATGAAAGTCAGCTTTGCCCTGATTGCCGTGAACATCGCCCTCAATGCCTTGCTCGTGCAGGTGTTAGGTTTTCGTGGTCTCGCCTTGACGACAGCGGTGGTGGTAACGGGCAATGCGTTGTTGTTAGCGTTGGGTTTGCGACGCGAAAAAATCAGCTGGTCGTGGGCAAGGCTGCGCCGCAGTGCGTCTTTCCTCCTGCTACTGCTAGTGATCGGCGCGGTGGCACAACAACTGTTGCGGCTGTATCTCGAAGCCATGCCCATGCTCACGGGAAAATTACAAGCGCTGGCGATTGTGCTCGGCAATGGCATACTGCTGGCGGTGCTGGCAGGCGTAAGTGGTTTTCTTTATTTGCGCCAAAACCCATGGCATCTGCTCCGGTCTCGATCCCGAAGAGGCTAGCTGCGCTGCGCCGTGGAGCGCTACGCTGCTTTTTTGTAACGCTCGCTTCGCTCGCTACGCTGCTCTTTGCCGCTTTCTAGCTCCCCGCTCGCTCCTCGTCCTCGGACCTCTTGCTATCGCATTCAGGCTTGCCTGCTAGCCCCTTTGCTTGCTCTCAAACCTCTCGGCTATCGCGTTGAGGCTTGCCGACCGAGGGCTTTATGAACGGCACGGTGAGACCGTACGAAAACTCGACCACAAACACTGCCAGTACTGCCGTTAGATTATTTTTTGCACAAGGCATGTGCCACACCTATCTCAAGGGCGAGTTTCTCGGTAGGGCTGCACCGTGCCAAGATAACGGAGGTTTGGGCTAAGTAGGGTCTGTTCTCCGCTTGCTACGCGGCTTTCTGTATCGCTCGCTTCGCTCGCTACGCTGCTCTTTGCCGCTTGCTAGCTCGCTGCATGTCCTCAAACCTCTCGTTACTGCGTTCAGGCTTGCCCTCAGGCCTGCCTGCCATCAGACCTCTCGGCTGTTGCGTTCAGGCTTGCAATCAGAGAGCTCCATGAACGGCGCGGCAAGACCGTACGAAAACTCGACCACAGATATTGCCAATACTGCAACCAGATTATTTCCTTGCATAGGGCATGTGCCCACAACCTATTTCAGGGAGAGTTTCTCGGTAGGGCTGTGCCGTGCCAAGACAACGGAGGCCTGTGCTACTTGCCTCTTGCCCCCATGCCTTCTCGCGGTTGCCCACACCTCTTGCCCACCGAGAGCTCCATGAACGGCAGGGAGAGACCGTGCGAAAACTCGACCGCAAATACTGCCATATTGCTGTTAGATTATGCTTTCAGACAAGAGTATGTGCTTACTACCCGTTCGGGGAGAGTTTCTCGGCAGGTCTGCTCCCTGCCAAGACAACGGAGGCTTGTGCTAAGTGGTGTCCTTGCCCCCAAGTTTCTCGGCAGGTCTGTGCCGCGCCAAGATAACGGCGGCAAGCGCAAAAGATAACGGCGGCAAGCGCAAAAGATAACGGAGGCCCGGCCTAAGGTGGCCAGCCCCACTGCGCCGTGCCAAGATAACGGAGATTTGTGCTAAGTTAGGTGGCTTAACAACAATAGCGGGAAAAACTTAGCGGCATATCCCGCGTTGCGAACGACTGACAAAGTCGACAAACAGCTGGCGGGGAGGCAAATCTGGCACTTGCTGGTGTATTGCCTGCAACGCATCGCCGAGTGTAAGCTGTTGGCGGTAGATGAGGCGATACATTTTTTTGATTGCGGCAAGCTCTTCAGCAGACATGCCCGCACGTTTTAAGCCAATCGTGTTCAAACCAAGTATGTGCGCGGGCCTACCATGCACACGACAGAATGGAGGCACGTCTTTGCCCGTCATCGACCCGCCTGTCATCATGCTGTGCGAACCAAGTCGGCAAAATTGATGCACTGCGCCCATACCGCCAAGCACAACATGGTCGTCGATCTCAACATGACCTGCAAGGTTAACGCTGTTGGCAAAGATGCAGTTGTCGCCAATAATACAGTCGTGGGCGACATGCACATGCACCATCAAGAGGTTGCCATCACCGATACGGGTAATGCCACCGCCGCCCTCCGTGCCGATAGAGATGTTGACATACTCACGAATAGCGTTGCGTTCGCCGATGACCAGACGTGTGTCTTCGCCGCGATACTTTAAATCCTGCGGCATTGACCCGATCGAACCGTAGTGCCAAATCGATGTGCCCCGCCCGACAAAAGTGCGCCCGCTGAGATACACATAACTGCCAATCTGAACATCATCGGCACAGACCACCCGTGGCCCGACAATGCTGTAGGCCCCGACCTGCACACGTTGACCCAACTCAGCCTTACGATGCACGATCGCAGTCGGATGCACCCGCGTCGCATCGCCACGGTCTTCGCCCTCCTGCTCAAGCCACCGCGCCCGATCCAGCACCACCTTACTCCATGTAAGCTGAAAAATTCAGCGTTGCCGCGAGCCGTTCCTCAATATATGCCTCGGCCTCGAACCAGAAAAAAAACTTGCGTTGCTTCACCATACGACTCTCATAACGCAACACATCACCTGGCACGGCCTGCTGCCGAAAACGGGCTTTCGTGATTTCGGTAAGATAACAAGTGGAAGTCTTCACCAATTCATTGAGATGCCCAAAAACCGCGGCGGTCTGCGCGACACCCTCAATAATCAATACACCGGGAAAAATTGGCGCATCAGGGAAATGGCCTTGCAAAATAAGATCGCCGATCGAAACATTCTTAATTCCCACCGCCAGCTGAGCATCGCAGCTGATAACACGATCGATCAACGCAAATGGATAACGATGCGGCAGCATGCGCCGAATTTCCATCGGGCCTAAAGGCAACACATAGCCGCTATGACGATAAGACTTGTCATCCGTAGCAGACATTATTCCCCCTCGTTACTTTTGCTTGGCTTTGAATTTTTCGTCATACATCTTTATTACCTGCTGGGTCAGGTTGACAGGATTTCTGAGGTAAAGCAGGCCCGCACTATTGGTCTCAAATACCGCGGTGAGTTGCAGTTCACGGGCAAATTTCTCCACCAGCTTCGCAACCTTGCTAGCTATCTTCTGCGTCGCCTGCTGCTCCTTACGCTTGATATCAACCTGAAACTCCATCTCGGCATTGCGCAGACCAAGAAATTTTTCCTGAAACTTCTGCTGTTTTTTAAATTTAGCCGTCTCGCTCAGCAAGGCTGCCTGGGCCTGCAACTCTTTGTTGAGTTTTTCTAACTCTTCACGTGACTGCTTGAGCAGCTTTTCTTTGGCTTTAATCTCCCGCTCCAACTTGAGGCGTGCCTGCTTGCCCTCCCCGACGGCAAGAATTACCTGCTGCATATTGACCACGCCAAAACGCTGCTGTTGCTTTCCCCCCTGCGAGCTTTTTTGTGCCCCGACCGCGGCACTGCCCTGCTGCTCAGCCCAAGATACCGAAGGCAACAACGCCCAGGTGACAACAAACAAAAATAAATGCATGTTAAAATCCTAGATAAAAAATAAATTCCATATCGCCTAGTTTTCCCCGCTCAAAAGGAAAAGCCCACTCAAAACGTAGCGGCGCAATCGGCGTAACCCACCTGATGCCAAAGCCCACATCACTGTAGAGATCGCGTAACGACAAGCTATCGTCATCGTCGTAGACACGCCCGACATCAGCAAACACCAGCGCCTTGATGCGTGCTTCCTGAATCAATGGCACAAAATACTCGGCTTGCAGCAGTAGCTTGCGATTACCACCACCGTTATATTCAACAGAAGTATTGTCTGGGTCGCGCATGACATAAAACTTCGGCCCGATTTCCCAATACTGATAGCCACGCATGTCGTTAAATCCACCCAGTCGATAGCGCTCAAGAAAAGGCACCGCGGCACCACCAAGTGGATAGATATAGCTGAATAGTCCCCGCAACCTGAAGTAGGTACGATAATCTTCAAAAAAATCTACGGGGTAATAGTAGGCCACGTCGAGACTGGTTTCCAAAAACTTCTTGTCCCCGCGCAGGAGGGGGCCACCAGAGATAACTTGCGACAGCGAAACCTGCGAGCCGTCCGAGGGTTCAAGAAAATCATTGACCGCATTGCGCGACAACGACAGCTTGAGGCTGGAAGCTATTCCCCCTTCACGAAACCTTTGCAGCACAAACGTATCGCTCTGCAGTGCCGTCTGCTGTAATTTCCACGTCGCCGCGGCATAGACATGCTCGAATAGCTTGCGGCCAAGACTGAGCGTGCCCCCCTTGCGGGATTCCTCGATAAACTCACGATTGGCATAACGGCGGCTCTCCTGCACATAGAAAGCCGATGCACCCAGCGACCAGTGGCTATCATACAAGCGCGGGTTGGTAAAACCGAGACTCAAGGTATAGTTCCTCCGCCCGTCCCACTTGCCGGTGAGGTTAGTGCCCCAGCCACGCCCCGATTGATTGTTTTCTTCGTAGCTGCCTTGCCCTGCCCAACCCGAACGCCCTGCACCACTGCCAGGCATGAAGATCAACGCCGCCTGCAGGTGACCTGTCGAGCGTTCCTTGACCTTGACCTTGAGGTTGAGGATGTCCTGCTCTTTCTCGTCCCGTGACCGGCTGATTTGCACCGTTTCAAAAAAACCCAGCCGCTCAACATTTGCTTTTGAGCGCGATAGCTTCGTGCCACGGTAAAGCTCGCTGTCGTGAATTTCAAACTCACGCCGAATAACGTTATCCCGCGTCTTGGTATTGCCAATGATGTCGATCTTGCCGATGTAAACTTTTTCGCCCTTAGCTATCTCATAATCTATATGCACCAATTGCTCAGTGCGATCGAGACGGGTGTTAGGATTGACATCGGCATAGGCATAACCAAGATCGCCCCAGCTGTCCATCAACATCTCGATGTCCTGCCGAAACTGCGAAAAACGAAACAGATCGCCGTCACGCAACAACAACTTATCCTGCACCTGCAGCGCGTTGGGTAATGTATCACCAGAGAGCGCCACCGAGCCAATCCGATACTGTGCCCCCTCCTCGACCCGATAGGTCACGTCCATCAAACGTCGATCACGACTCAACATCAGCAGTGGTTGGGCAACCTTGACTTCGGCAAAACCACGATCACGGTAGAAAGCGGTGAGAAAACCAAGATCACGCTGCAGCAGTCCTTCCTGAAAATTAACCGCGGCCGTAAAGGAGGGCATACGTGCCGCGGGACGCATAGCAAACTTATCAATCAACTCCCGATCGCTGAAGTGCGCATTGCCCAGCACTGTGATTGCCCCGACTTTCACCTCGTGACTCTCGATCACATTAAAGCTCAGCACCCGCCCATTGTCGCCACGTGGCCGCAAAGTGTGCGTTACCTGTGCCAAGTAATAGCCTTTCTGGGCGTACTGGCGCTCAATCATCTGCACATCGTCGGCAATGGCACTCTCATCGACAATGGCAAATAGCTTGGTGCGCAATTGTGGGCGCAAATCATCCTCTTTAATCGCATCTAAACCAGTGAATTCAAGCGCCACGATGGCAGGCTTCTCCTCGACCTGCACGATGAGCACTATGCCTGTAGCACGGTCCTCGCGAAAAATGCCAATGTGGGAGAAGTAGCCCAACTCGTAGAGATTGCGCAGATCTTGTTGCACCGTTGCTTTATCAAGTAGCTGGCCGCGGCGGGATTGGAGGGCGGCGACGATTGCCTCCGTCTCGACTCTGGCATTGCCACGCACCTCGATGGCGGTGATGCGCGGCGCTTGGGCGTGAAGTTCCACCATGCCCAACAGGGCGATGGTTGCGATAAGCGCTTGTTTCAGCATAGTTGTTGCTCGATAATGCGGCCGTCCTCCATGCACAGTCTTTGCTTAAAGCAGGAGGCCAGGTCTTGGTCATGGGTTACCAGCAGCATGGTGGCTTTGAAGGCGGCACACAATTCAAGCAGTAACTCACGCACCTTGATGCCAGTTTTTTTGTCGAGGTTGCCCGTCGGCTCGTCGGCGAGAATCAGCGCGGGGTTCATGCAGAGGGCACGGGCGATGGCGGTGCGCTGCTGCTCGCCACCAGACAGCTCTGCAGGGCGATGATGCAAGCGCGCACCTAATGCGGTGCGTTCCAGCAGTTGTGCGGCTCTAGCCCTAGCTTGGCGATAACTACAACCTCCTATCAGGGCTGGCATCATGACGTTTTCCAAGGCGCTAAACTCTGGCAGCAGATTGCTGGCTTGGAAGATGAAGCCAATGGCAGTGTTGCGAAATTCCGAGGCCGCGGCATCGCTAGCGAGCGAGACATCGCGGCCGTCGATGCATAGCGAGCCAGACGTTGGCCGTTCCAGCGTGCCAATGACATGCAGCAAGGTGCTTTTGCCCGCTCCCGACTTGCCCGTGACGGCGACAAGACTGCCTCTGGCGATGGTGATGGTGATGTCCTTCAACGCCTGCACGCGTTGGGTGACGACGAGGTAATCCTTGCAGATGTTTTTCAGCACCAAGCTCATTGAAACCGCAACCCCCTGCTCGGCACCTCCTTCGTGGCCACCACGGCGGGATAGACCGCCGAAAGCAGGCTCAGCAGCCACGCGAGGATACCTATAACGAGGTAGTCATACCACAGAAAACGCACGGGCACATTGCCAAGATAATAGATTTCCTGCGGCAAGGGTATGGGGTAATTAGCCAGGAGCAGCAGAATAGCAACACCTGCCAGCATGCCGCTGCTCACGCCGATCGTGCCGATCAACAGCCCCTGCATCAGGAACACACGATAGGTGCGGCGAGCTGTCAATCCCATCGCCCGCAGCAAGGCAATCTGATGGCGGCGGTAGAAGACGGTCATCATCATCGTCCCGCTGATTGAGAAGGCCGCGACGAGCACAATCAGCATCAGAATTGCCCCCATCGCAAATTTTTCCAGTTGCAGGGCAAAAATCAACGAGGAGTTGGTCTCTTTCCAGGTCAGGCCCTCAAGCGGAGTCTGAGTCAAACGCCGCGCCGCTTGGTCGACACGCTCAGGATCAGGAAAATTCAGCGCCACCCCCGATACATACTGCTCTTCGTCAAGGCTAACATCGTAGTCAGGTAAAAATTTTCGTCCCTCGGCCAGCGAGATCACCGCCCACTTGCCGTCGTAGGTAAACAACCCCGTGTGGAAGATTCCCACCAGCGTGAACACTCGTGCCGTGGTAGAAAGCCCGCCCACCGCGGTAAGGGCACTGTTGGGGTTGAGAATAGTTATCTCATCGCCAACTTCCGCACCCATCTGCACGGCTAGTCCGTCGCCCAGCAGAATGCCAGGCAAGGCCGTGCCACGTGGTCGCAGTCCTTGATAACTTCCCTCTAGCAACGCGTCACGCTGTCTAAATCCCCATAACTGCCCGCCTTTGATCGGTTCAACAGCGAACAGCACCGCAGAGGAGAGATGGCGGCTGTGTTTCAACACTACATCGACCTGAATAAATGGTTCGACCAAGGCCGCCTGTGGAAAGGCTTGGCGAAACCAAGTGAGCGGATAGCGATGCAGACTAAACCCGTGCGTAGGGTTGTCACGCAAATAGACCTCCAGATGCGGCAAACCCTTGAGCATCTTCGCCTTCATGTCCCGCTCGAATCCCCCCATCACCGACAACACTACCGTCAGTGCCAGCACCCCAATCGTCACGCCTGCGATGGAGACAGAGGTCATCACCGACAGACCAAAGCCACGCCGCGGGTTGATAAGGTTGCGCCACGCCAGCCACAGGACACTGTTGTTGCGAGCTACGCGTTCGCAAACACCAGCTATCATCCGCCACAAGACGAACAGCGGGGCAAACAGCACCCGCCAC